>CAWAYB010000004.1:0-7456 GCA_963786145.1 uncultured Chloroflexia bacterium | reverse complement strand
CTTAAGCTATATGAACGCGAGACCTTGCTGGCTCTCGCCGAACCTATCTCCCAACGCTGGCTGCGAACGCGTAACAGGTATGCCTTGCGCGGCACGATGGCGGCTCTGGCGATGTTACCGGGCACCATGGCGCGCCGCCGTCAGATACAACGAGGCAGGCGCGCGCCTGAGTCAGCGCGTTTCTGGAGCTGTGCGAACCGTGAAGATTCTGCACGTAACTGACAACTTCACCGCCCAGGGCGGCGTACAGCAATACATCATCAATGTCAGCCAGTTGTTAGCTGAGGACGGCGCACAGCAATGCAATCCTCTACACCGAGGAATCACCGCAGACCATTCGCAATGGGGTATGGCCGAGCTATCATGTGGATGTCGGTGCCGATCTCGGGGCCCAGGTGCAGCGGGTGCTGGAGATGGAACAGCCGGATGTGGCCTATATTCACCATGTGTCATCTCCGGCCCTGATCGAACAAATCCGGCGCCGCCTGCCAAGCGCAGCCTATGTCCATGGCTTCACCGCAGTCTGTCCCGGGATGGCCAAGTACTTCCGCCGTAACGATATGGTCTGCGAACGGCCGTTTGGCTGGGGCTGCATACCCATGCATTATCTCCGTCGCTGCTCGGCGGCTCGCCACCCCCAGACCTTAGCACGCCTGATGCAAAATACGGCGGACCTCCGCCTTGAACTGCGAAAACTACCCGCGATTCTCGTGGGTTCGCAGTACATGGCTGACCTTCTGGCGCAAAACGGGTTTCCGGCTGCCAGAACCACAATCCTGGCGCCGCATTTCCTGCCGGATGACACCAGGCTGACCTATTCGCCACCCGCAGAATCTACAAACATACTTTTTGCCGGGCGGCTGGAAATCGAGAAGGGATTCCCTTACCTGCTGCAAGCGATGGTTGAACTCCCCCCTGCGGTGAACCTCCTTGTCGCCGGTGATGGCACACAGCGCTCATCCTATGAGGTTATGGCCCATGAACTGGGCCTGGGCGATCGAGTCCATTTTCTGGGTTGGCTTGACGAGCAGGCGTTAACCCGGGTCTTTGATCGATGCACTCTTCTGGCTATGCCAACGATCTCTCCGGAGTCATTCGGCAAGGCCGGAGTTGAAGCGGTTCAAAGGGGCCGGCCCGTGGTAGCATTTGACGTAGGCGGCATCACCTCCTGGCTGCAGGAGGGCGTTAACGGTTATCTTGTTCCTCCTACCGACAGCAAAGCGTTGGCCGGCAGGATTGTTAATCTGCTGCAGGACGAAGCGCTGTGCACGCAGTTCGGCATGAGCGGGCAAGATGCCGTGCTCCGGCAATACAAAGCCAGCCGGCACCGGAGCGTTCTGATGGAAGTCTTTACTGCCGCAATAGAAGATTCCACGACGAACGTGATAAGCAGTGGTAACTATAGCTGAAAGGGTTCATGAGGTTGCTCTTTCTCTCGACCTGGTATCCCTACCCGCCCGACAATGGTTCCAAACTTCGTGTGTACCATCTATTGGAAGCATTGGCAGGGCGGCACGATGTGACGCTTGCTTTCGTTTGCCTTCGCAACAGCCGACCTTACTGCGTCCAGCGATCTGCAATCCTGGTGCGAGGCAACCCACGTCGTTCCGCTCGATCCCTTTGCGGTCAATCGCGCCGGATCGCTGCGCACCTTTTTGTCATCCGCGGCCGGTGGCCTCACGGCCGATCCCGGCCATGACCCAGACGGTATCCGAGCTGTTGCGCTCACAGCAATTTGATGCCGTGATTGCCTCCACGGAGATGACCGCCGATTATGCTCTCATGGCCCCTGCCAGGACAGCAAAGATCCTCGAAGAGCACAACTCCATGAGCACGCTGGGCGCATGACGCTGTACGAGCAAGGCGGGTCGCCCTGCAACGCGCGCGCCGCTGGGCAAGCTGGCAGAAGCGGCGTCGCTATGAGGCAAATAATTACCGCCAGTTCGACCTGGTTACGATGGTTTCCGAACAGGATCGGGCCGACTGCGGCAACTGCGAGCAGCTAATACCAGCCTGCGGGTCGAATGCGTGCCGAATGGCGTGGACACGCGCTACAACCGGCCGGGCCTGGCCGCGACAGAACCCTGCGGCCTGGTCTATAATGGCGCACTGACGTACAGTGCCAACTACGATGCGATGCAGTACTTCCTGTCCGAGATATATCCGCTGATCAAAACGGCCGTGCCGGGTGTATCCTTAACCATTACCGGTTCGACGGCGGGTGTTGATCTGGCCGGGCTGGCGCTGGACGAGAGCGTGCGCCTGACAGGATACGTCGATGACGTGCGGATCCCGGTGGCGGAAGCGGCCGTGTGCGTGACGCCAATCCGGCAGGGCGGGGGCACGCGGTTGAAGATACTGGAAGCGATGGCGCTGGGCACGGCCGTGGTGTCAACTTCTAAAGGCGCGGAAGGACTGGACGTGATCGATGGCGAGCATCTGCTGCTGGCGGATACCCCGGAAGCATTCGCCTATAGTGTGGTAAGCCTGCTGCGGGATCCCGCCCGGCGTCAGCAACTGGCGGCCGAAGCACGCAAGCGTGTGGAAGAACGGTACGATTGGGAACTAATTGGGCAGCAGTTTGTGAGCTTGGTAGAGTCCACCGTAGATATCAGACAATCCAGAAGCCCGAGTTAATTCACCATGCAAAACAGCATCCGCCAACAATTGACGACCCAACGCTGGCTGCCCTGGCTGCTTGTGCCGGCGATCTTCGGCCTGGCGGCCTTCCTGGGCCAACGCGCCAGCACGGGCTGGTTGACTCTGCTGCTGGCGGGCGCAAGCGTGTTGCTTCTCCTCTGGCGGCCGGCGCTGGGACTGACAGCAATTGTTGTTGCAGCACTGGTGGCGACCCAGGAGCTCAACACGGGAACGGCCGTGAAGCTGAACACGGCGACGTTGTTGGTGGTGGTCATGCTGGGGGTGTGGCTGCTGACCATGGTGCGGGCGCAGAATATCAGTCTGGTGAAATCACGGACGACGCTGCCGCTGCTGCTGTTTGTGGGTTTCGGCTTGCTCTCGCTGCTAATCGGCAACGCGACTTGGGACCCCAATATCGCGCGGAGCGGAAACTTCATCACTGTACAGTTGGCGCAGTGGGGCATCTTCGCCCTGGCAGCGGGCGCTTTTCTGCTGGCGGCAAATCTGATCAAGACAGAGGCGGGGCTGAAGACGTTGACGTGGAGCTTTCTGTGGCCGGCGGGCACCATCGCCATTC
This sequence comes from uncultured Chloroflexia bacterium, assembly GCA_963786145.1. Taxonomy (GTDB): domain Bacteria; phylum Chloroflexota; class Anaerolineae; order Promineifilales; family Promineifilaceae; genus JAACFF01. The sequence goes on along the minus strand of CAWAYB010000004.1, from coordinate 4,239 downwards.
TGGGCAGCCTGCCTGTGATGGGCAGTCTGGTGCTGCCGGTGACGACGCTGGTGTTCATCCGCGCACCGTTCTGGGCGCTGCTGTTCAGTCTGGCGGGGGGACTGCTCTTGTTCGACAAACAAAAAACGGTAGGGCGACGGCTGTTTCTGGTGGCGACGATTACGGCCGTGCTGTACCAGGCATTTGGACCGCAGTTTGGATCTTCATCGACCTGGGTAAGTGTTGTAGCAGCCGCAGCGGTCCTGGTGTGGCTGCGCTGGCCGAAGCTGCGCGGGCCGGCAGCGATCGCGGTGCTGCTGTTGGTTGCTTCCAATATACTCTTTCCAACGCTCTACAATTTCGCCGGCGGGGATGACGAATGGTTTAACACCGGTGGTTCACGCATCGCGCTCATTGAGCGCGTCATCGAGGTGACCATGCATAATCCGGTGACAGGGCTGGGGCCTGCTTCATATCGGTTGTACGCCAATGCGCGGCCGCTGACCTATGAGCACATTACCTGGTTCAACCCGCGCGTTTCCTCGCACAACAACTACGTGGATTTGTTCGCGCATTTTGGGATCATAGGCGTGGCGCTGTTCGCATGGCTGGTCTTCGAACTGGCTCGACTAAGTCTGCGACTCCATCGCCGGTACAGGGATGGTTTCCGCGGTGCCTACACAAATGGCATGATGGCTGCGGCAATCGCCTCCCTACTGCTGATGACCTTCGCCGATTGGATCTTGCCATTTGTCTATAACATCGGCTTTCCCGGCTTTCAGGCCAGCATTCTGGTCTGGCTCTTCCTGGGCGGCCTCGTTGCGCTCGAAAACTTGCCCGCAGACGAGTTAGCTGAGGAGTAGGGCAAGTTGCTGCACGGTGATGGTTCCAACACCTTAACAAGACGTAATCTACAAAAGTACGTTCGGTATAGCCTGGAGCAAAGAAGCTTCACACCCGATTTTGAGTTACCCGGTATTACGCGAGAGGCGGTCGATCAGGCCGAGAAAATTCGGGGGAAAGAGCGCCCAGCAGCGATTCTCCTCCATGGAATTATGCCCCGGGCAGGAACGGTATATGTGGGCGAGCTGCTGCGGCTGCATCCGGATATTGTCGCTTATCCGAGAGGGATCTGGGAATTCCCGTTCCTGCAGCAAGCCCAACAAATTGCCCTGTTGCAGGAGGAATTCCTGTGGGCATACGAACAAAACATGGGCAAGATAGGAGAGCGTGATTTCTTGCCGTTGGTTGGAGCGGCAGTGATTGCTCATCTATATGCTGAGATTCCCCCTGGTAAGCGCATGCTGCTGAAGGTACCCAGTGTGCAGTATTTGCAGCAGTTCTATGACGTATTTCCTCATGAGCAGCTGCTGGTGCTTGTGCGAGACGGGCGCGATCTGCTGCAATCGACGCTGAAGACTTGGCCCCAATTACGTTTCTCGATGGTGGCCAAACGATATGACCGTGCGGCCAGGATGGTTGCAGGCTGCGATGAACTGTTTGGTCAGCGCCAAACAGGTTATTGGCGGGCCAGTTTTGAGGATGCGGTGGCTGATCCCACTTCTTTCGCGCGTACAGCTTGCATACGCTTTGGACTAGATCCGGAACAGTTTCCATACGAGCAGATCCCGACCCTGCAAGTTCGCGGCTCGTCACAAAACAGGGAAACGGGCCAGGTAAGCTGGGCCCCGAAGCCCAAGACCAGGGACTTCAAGCCGGTCGGTCGCTGGCAAAGCTGGCCGGCGCACAGGAAATGGCTCTTCAAACGACTCGCCGGTACGTCGCTGATTGAACTCGGGTACGCTAGAGACGACAGGTGGTGAATGCGAAGCCGGTAATTTCCGTTGTTGTCGTCAGCTGGAATACGTGCGCATATCTGCATAAATGCCTCCATTCGATCTATGGCACGTTGGGTGCTCTACAGCCGGGGCAAGTAGAGGTAATCGTAGTAGACAATGCTTCGGTCGACGGAAGCGTGGAGATGGTGCTAAAGCAGTATCCGCAGGTGCTGCTCATTAGAAACCAAGAGAACGTGGGCTTCGCGCGCGCAAACAACCAGGCAATCAAAGGGAGTAGGGGGAGGTACATTCTCCTGCTCAACAGCGATACCGAAGGACACCCAGGCGCCCTGCAAGCCCTAGTCGAATTCATGGATGCCCACCCCAGAGCCGGGGCATGTGGGGCGCGACTACTCAATCGTGATGGATCTTTGCAGCCGGCATGCCACCCTATGTTAACCCCGGGGCGGGAATTCTGGCGGCTCACCTTTCTGGACCGGCTCTGGCCGCGAGCGACGTACAGGATGGAGGCCTGGGACATCGACACCCCGCGACGGGTAGAGGTAATCAAGGGAGCGTGCTTGATGCTGCGGCGTGAGGCCCTGGATAGGGTCGGCTTGCTGGACGAACGGTACCATATGTATACGGAAGAGGTAGACCTGTGTTACCGGCTCAGTGCAGCCGGTTGGGAACTATGGTACGTGCCCGGCGCGGCGGTAACGCATTACGGCGGGGCAAGCAGCGCGTTGGCGGCAGAAGAAATGTATGTGCAGTTGTATCGGAGCAAAGTGCAATTTTATCGCAAGATGGGCGGGGAGGCGCGCGCGCGGTGGTTCAAGGCGTTGGCAGCAACGGCATACCTGCCACGTGCTGTCCTGCAGCCGCGGCAACATGTGTATCGCCGATTACTGGCGGAACTGCCAGGAATGTGACGCCTAACGCGGCAATGAAGACAGAGAGTGCATTGGCTACGTCCGTAAGGCGGGAACAGGTTTCGGCATCGAAGCTGCTGATTGTCTTCGTCCTCATCGGCGTCTTCCTGCGGGCCGGGGTAGCCCTCTACCTGGGCGACACTACGCCGCCGGGCAAGGACGAGACGTCCTATTCCGTGCTGGCAATGCGGCTGGCGGAAGGTTACGGTTACAGCTTCCCCGAGGACTGGTATCCCGGCTTCGCCGCCGCCGGTGCGCCGACGGCGCACTGGTCATTCTTGTATACGGGTTTCGTGGCCGGGATATACGAGATCTTCGGCCACCACCCGCTGGCGGTGCGCCTGCTGAGCGCGCTGATCAGCGGCATTATGATGCCCTGGATGTTATTCCGTCTGGGGCGGCGGGTTTGGCCGAACAGGGAACGGCTGGCGCTGCTGACGGCGGGCCTGGGCGCGATCTACGCCTACTTTGTGCTTTTCGGGGCGATGGTGCAGACGGAGGCGTTCTTTATCATCACGGTGCTGTGGTCATTGGAACGCGCATTGGCGCTGAGCGATGCTTACCACATCGGCATGCCCTGGTCGCGTTACCTGGGCATTGCTCTGGGACTGGGGATCAGCCTGGGCCTGGCCACGCTGCTGCGGCAGTCAATCTTGCCGTGGGCGGTTGTATTGTTCGTCCTGCTGCTTGGGGTCGGTTGGCGACAGAAGCAGGCGCGAGAGGCTTTCCTGACCTTGTTTATCGCCGGTTTGACGTTACTCGCTTTCATCCTGCCGTTTACCCTACGCAACTATCTGGTATATCATGATTTCTTGCTCCTGAATTCTAATGCGGGCTATGCCATGTATTCAGCGCAGCACCCGCTGCACGGGACGCGTTTCGAAGCGTTTGCCGCCGCGCCACTGCCAACTGACCTGGAGCCGATGCCGCGAAACGAGGCAGAGTGGGATCGGGCGCTGCTGGCACGTGGGGTCGAATTTATCGCTGCGGACCCGGAGCGGTACGCATTGCTGTCGATGAGTCGTATCCCGGACTATTTTATGTTTTGGCCGTCCGGGGATACCACGCTGGTAAATAATGTGGGGCGGGTGTTGTCATTCGCGCTCTTCCTGCCGGTGATGGTTTACGGATTGTGGCTTTCCAGGCTGGAATGGCGCCGCTATTGGCTGCTGTACTCATTTATGTTCTTCTACACGGCCGTGCATATTCTGACCTGGGCGATGATTCGCTACCGGCTGCCCGTGGATGCTGTGCTCCTGCTTTTTGCCGCCCTGGGGATCGCCGATTTATTTGTCAGGGTGAGGGTGCGCCAGGGGATGGGTTCGAAAGCAACGCCACCTGCGAAGGGGCCGAGCGCCGGCTGACACACCTCACACTCCCATCTGTTCGCCAACTAAACCTTGCGTACTCTCCGTGCCGGTAAAGAACGCCCTGCGAGTTCGTTCCAGCAGCCTGGCACAAGAGGGGTCTCCAATTCTCCAAGGGGAAAATGCGGATCTGTTATGTCTTGTTGTCACCGACGTTCGGCATGCACCAGTACACGGCCGATC
>CAWAYB010000003.1:0-1249509 GCA_963786145.1 uncultured Chloroflexia bacterium | reverse complement strand
ACCGTGCGGCACAGATCGTGCGCCGCCAATGCAGCCGGCTGCGCAGACGCCGCCGTGCCGTCGGCCGCGGTAATTAGTTTGGCCTGATGAAAAGGGTCCGCGCTGTTGTTGTAGTACATGAAGCTGTGCGCTTCCGGTCCCAGACCATAAACGCAGTCCAGATCAAGAGTTGGCGTGCGCACGTTAGTAATGTCGTTAAAGTCGGCCGTTGCCGCCAGGCTTGAAGACAGGTCCAGAGTGATGTCGTGGTCTATAAACTGGCCGAAAAAGACATGCCCCACCGGTACCGTCGCCGTGCGGTCGGAGATGGTGCCTCCATCCATCGGCCCGCCTTGCGCACCCAGGTTATGCAATTCGTCAGGGTCAAGATATAGCGGCGGCAGGCCGTCGAACATGCGGCCGAAACGATTGCCACTCTGCCGTTCGTGCACGCGATAACAGAATGCATCCAATCCTTCCAGTTCTTTCATACCATGGTGATTGCTCATGAGAATTCCTCCAAAATCAGGTAGAGCTTTCGGCAGAGGTCGCAGAACGGCCGATTGTCGGCCAATCGCGATTCAATAGGCAGGGAGATACCCCTTGAGTTGGACAGCGAGAGCAGTATAGGCTGCTCCTATTCAGTTGCCGGTCTGGAACAAAGAGAGTGAAAGCTGTGATGTGCCGACAGGATCGAATGGAATGAGAGTCAGTTTGCAGGATATCATGGCCCACAGTAGCGGTATGTGCGCACTTTTACAGAAGCGATGTAAAGCTTCTTGCACACTACAAGCAGCCGGCCTCTCGACAATCAGCTGGTTAGCGGGTTAAGCGCTATGATCTGTCGCTTGCGTGTCGCCGCGTCCCCTACGGCGCAATCCGCACCGCCGTCCCGCTCACCGAAACCATCAACATGCTGCTTTTGTTGTCCGTGCCCCGGTCGATCGACTCGTAATCAATGTCCACGCCCACCACTGCGTTCGCCCCCAGCGCCTCCGCCCGGGCAATCAGATCGGCCATCGCGATCTCTCGTGCCTGCACCACGACTTCCTCATAGGAGCCGGAACGCCCGCCGAAAATGTCCCTGAAACTGGCCGAAATATCTTTAAACATGTTAGCCCCCAGGATCACTTCGCCCGACGCCACCCCCAGATACTCCTGGATCGGACGGCCGTGTATTGTGGAGGTTGTCGTGACCACCATCGCTACTTACCCTCCCGCTGCGCCACCACGGCCGTTCCGCTGACCGAAACCATCAACATCGAGCCGCGAATCGTCTCATAATCCAGGTCCATGCCAATCACCGCGTTGGCGCCCAGCTTCTCCGCCTGCTCCGAGGCTTCCTTCAGCGCGATGCGCTTGGCCTCCGTCAGCTGCTGCTCGTACGCCGCCGACCGCCCGCCGACAATGTCGCGCATCCCCGCCGAAAAATCCTTGAACACATTAGCGCCCAGGATCGCTTCACCGGCGACGATACCCAGGTACTGCGTAATCGTGTACCCTTCCAGGATATTCGTAGTCGCATAAATCATAGCGAGTTCTCCTTGCCTCGCTGCGCGAAACGGCCGGTTTTCGCCCCTCGCGCGTCTGCACAACCTCGCCATTCATGGCCCATTATAAGACAGATCCCACCTAATAGGCAGCCCGAATCCGTCACCTTGTTGCCCCTCCGCCTGTGCGTTTTCTTAGTAGTTCGTTGAAATCGCCAGATAAAAGGACTTCTTTACGCCGCTCTCTCCTATACTGGCCTCAGATAACATACGTGTAGCTGTCACCTCTTTGCCCGTCTGTACCTGGGGGCCACTCCTATGCTCAAAGTCCTGAAGCCACACCGCCTGTATACCGCCATCGCACTGTTACTCATTTTCCTCTCCGCGCAGGGGCCGCGCTCTGGAACCGCGCAGGATCAGCCGTTGTCCGGCGCTCAACCGGCGCAGCTCCAACAGATGATAATGCCCGTTGTACTCGGTGGAAACGGCCAGGTCGTCAATCTTCCACCGCAGATCCTCACTGGCAGCATTGCTTTTGCCAAACAGGTCATCAGCGATAACGTGCAAGAAGGCCATTTTGCCCTTGGCGCGGATCTGGACGGCGACGGCGATCTTGACATCGCCGCCGGCGACCTCACGCGCGGCCTCGTCCTGTGGTTTGAAAACGACGGTCGGGGCGCATTTACCGAGCGAATCGTTGATCCGGACCTCAGCGGAGCCTACCCCATTGCCGTCGGGGATGTGGATGGCGACGGGCTTGCCGACATCCTCGCCGGTGGCTACGAGGCAGACACCTTCACCTGGTACAAATATCAGGGTCAAGGCAGCTTTGCCCGCCAGCTCATCGACGACAACGCCGCCGGAGCCCACTCCATTGTCACCGCCGACCTAGATCAAGATGGCGATACAGACCTCGTCACCTCCGCCCAGGACCACCCCAGCACGATCGCCTGGTATGAGAACGACGGCGCCCAAAACTTCGCGCTGCACGTCATCTACCGCGATGGCGAGCCGCAGCGCGCCCAGGCCAAGCGCGCCGAAGTAGCCGACATGGACAACGATGGCGACCTGGATGTGGTCACCGCCAGCTTCAGAACCAACGAGATCACGCTGTACGAAAATGACGGTGCCATGCAGTTCACGCGCCGCGTCGTCAGCAAGGCGATCTATGGTGCCTACTTTGTGACCCCTGTGGACCTCGACGGTGACCTGGACCTGGATCTGGTCACCGCCAGCCAGAATGACGACGGCATCGCCTGGCTGCGCAACGATCGTGCCGCCGGCTTCCGCAAGCAGTCCATCGATGGCGAGGCCCTGGGAGCGCGGGCCGTCTTTCCCGCGGACCTCGACCGTGACGGTGATATAGATGTGCTTTCCAGCAGCGTGGACGACGACACCATCGGCTGGTACATCAATGATGGAAGTGGTTCGTTTGCCAAATCCGCCATTGACACGGCCGTCAGCGGCGCCTATGGCGTTTTCGCCGTCGATATGGACTCTGATGGCAACCTGGACGTAATCACTGTCGGGCGCGACGACAACACGGTGGCCCTGCATACCCAGTACCGCGAGCACACGGCCGCTGTTCCCGCCGGTGAAACCCTCCTGCTTGACGACTCCCTTCTCCTCACCGTGGACGCCAATCATGGCCCCCGCGTGCTGATCTACACGATGGTTGAAACCCCCGTTAGCGGCGATATATTACTTGGCGGCGCGCCCCTGCCGCCGGGCGGCACCTTCACCCAGGAAGACCTCAACAACGGCCGTGTCAGCTACGCGCACATTGGATCCGCGTCGTCCGTTGACAGCTTCGCCTTCACCGTCGCCTCTAGCGGCGCCGGCGACATCCAACCTGCAACCGCCACATTCACCATCACCGTCGAGTGAAGCCAACAGGCTGACCTGTCACAGGTTGGTATGTTTCTTACCAGGCGAGGTGCTTGAGCTGCCGCGCCTTCCTGCTTTATAATAGAAGTACCGGACCGGCTTCTATCCGCATTCTGGTAAGGGGGTTTGGCCATGAAACGTAAGACCTTGATGTCCGTGAAGTCGGTGATCTGCCTGATCTTTGGCATCGCCTTTGTCATCCTGCCCGCGCTGACAGCCAGCCTGTTCGGCCTGGCCCTGGACGAAGCGGGAATGCTAGTTGCGCGCCTCTTTGGAGCCGCGTTCATCGGCCTCGGCCTATGGCTCTGGTTGGAACGTAGCATTTACGAAGAAGAATCCCGGCGTGCCGTGCTCGTGGCGGTCTCAATAAGCGACCTGCTCGGCGGCGCGATTATGGTGTATGCACTGCTGAATGGCTTGGGTAATATGCTCGCCTGGACCATCGCCGCCCTGTACTTGCTGTTCGCTGCCGGTTTTGGTTATCTGCTTTTTGCCGCTCCAGAAGGCAAACTGGCGGTCTAGGTTGTTCGCCTGAAGCCGGCCCGGACCGATCGGCAGCACACCCCGGCAGCCAACCGGGGTGTTTTCTTTCACCCACCTATGACAATCGGCATGACTACTTGTGACATTCGTCACATTTCGCTTGCATCCCCCGCCCAACCTGTTTAGAATACGCGAGTTTTGAAAAGAAATGCATAGATTTGCATAGAATTTGGGCAGAGTCGCAGAAGGACAGCTTATGGAACTCACCCCCTACTCCCCCCCGCGCCTTATCTTTTGGGAAAGCACGGCCGGATGCAATCTCGCGTGTATCCACTGCCGCCGCATCACCGTCGCCGACCAACTGCTGCCGCAAGACCTCAGCACGGCCGAAGTGAAAGAAATGATCGACGGCATCGCCGCCTTCGCCCGGCCCATTTTCGTCCTCTCCGGCGGCGAACCTCTCTTCCGCCCTGACATCTTCGAGATCGCCCGCCACGCCGCCGGCAGCGGCATGATCGTCGCCCTCGCCACCAATGGCACCCTGATCGACGCCGAAATGGCCCGCAAGATCAAGGAGTCGGGCATCCGCCGCGTCAGCGTCAGCTTTGACGGCGCCGACGCGGCCACCCACGACATCTTCCGTGGACCCGGCGCCTTCGACCGCGCCATGCTGGGCATCGACCATCTGCGCGACATCGGCGTACCCTTCCAGTTTAACACCACCGTAGCCCGCCACAACATCCACCAGATGAACGAGACCCTTGCCCTGGCCAAAAGCAAGGGTGCCGCCGCCCTGCACCTCTTCCTGCTCGTGCCCGTCGGTTGCGGTGTGGAGATCGCCCCCGACCAGCAGATCAGCCCTACGGAATACGAAGAGGTCCTCAACTGGATGTACGACGCCGAGATGGAAGGCGGCATTGAATTAAAAGCCACCTGCGCCCCACACTACTTCCGCATCGTCGCCCAGCGCCGTGCCGCTGACGCCAGGCATGGCCTGCTGCGCGAACGGCCGGACAGTATGCAGCGCCAGAAGAACGCCGGCCACCCCGGCGGCAACGGCCGTCACGCCATGAACGCCATGACCAAAGGCTGCCTCGCCGGCACCGGTGTGGCCTTCATCAGCCACCGTGGCGAAGTATTCCCCTGCGGCTACCTGCCCCTCGAAGCCGGCCACGTACGCGAGCAGCGCTTTGAAGACGTGTGGAACAGCTCCGAACTCTTCGCCCAACTCCGCAACCCCGACCTCCTGGGCGGTAAGTGCGGCGTCTGCGAATTCAAACAATTGTGCTCCGGCTGCCGCGCCCGTTCCTACGGTATGCTCGGCGACCACCTCGCCGAAGAGCCGTTCTGCACCTACGAACCCAGATCCATTCGCCTACCCACGGCCGTATGACCCCCCAACGCTACGACGTTGCCATCATCGGCGGAGGCATCACCGGCCTGAGCGCCGCCTGGTTCTTGCAGCAAGAGCAGTCGCCCCCGCGCACCATTCTCCTCGAGGCCGGTGAACGCTGGGGCGGCAAGATTCAGACCGAGCGCATCGACGGCTATGGCGATGCCCCCTTCATCGTCGAAAGCGGCCCCGATTCATTCATCACCACCAAGCCCTGGGCCTGGCAGCTGGGCCGCAAGCTGGACCTCGACAATCAATTCCTGCCCACCAACGATGACCGCCGCCAGACCTTCGTCCTCAACAACGGCCGTCCCACCCCCCTGCCTGACGGCGTCATGCTCATCGTCCCTACCAAATTCGCGCCCTTCGCCCTCACGCCTCTCGTTTCGCCCCTGGGCAAACTCCGCATGGGCCTGGAACTCTTCATCCCTCCGCGCACCGACGGCCAAGACGAAACCCTTGCCGATTTCATTCGCCGCCGCCTCGGGTCCGAAGCCCTGGACAAGATCGCCGAGCCGCTCCTCTCCGGCATCTACAACGCCGATGCCGAAATGCAAAGCCTGCTCGCCACGTTCCCGCGCTTCCGCGACCTCGAGCTGCAGCATGGCAGCATCACCCGTGGCATGTTGGCTGCCCAGAAAGCCCGCGCCGGACAGGTTCGTCCTGAAAATTCGCCCTCCATTCGTAGTGGCGGATTCACCCGGCCAGCCTCCGCCTTTATGTCCTTCGCCCCGGGCATGTCCACTCTCGTCGAACGCCTCGTCGACGACCTCGACTGCGAAATGCGCCTCCAATCTGCCGTCCGCTCTCTGCGCCGCCTTCCGGACGGTGGCTACGAACTGCAGCTGGACGGCGAAACCGTTGCCGCCTCAGCCGTGCTTCTGGCCGTACCCGCCTACATCGCCGCCGGTCTGCTCGACGACATCGCCCCCTCCGCCTCCGCCGATCTGCGCGCCATACGCTACGTCAGTACCGGCACCATCTCCCTGGCCTACCGCCGCGACGAATTTGAGCATCCCCTCGACGGCTTCGGCATCGTCATCCCCCGCAGCGAACAGCGCCGCATCAATGCTATCACCTGGAGCAGCACCAAGTTTAACGGCCGTGCCCCGCGCGGATACGTCCTCCTGCGCGTCTTCTTTGGTGGTTCACGCACCCCGCAGATGATGGACAAAGACGACGCCGAACTCGAACAGATCGTCCGCGCCGAACTGGCCGCGCTGATGGAAGTGCACGCCGAACCCGTCCTGCGCCGCATTTACCGCTGGCCGGACGCCAACCCCCAGTATGACGTCAACCACCTCGACCGCGTCGCCCGCATCGAAGCCGCCCTGCCGCCCGGCCTGCTCGTCTCCGGCAGCCCCTATCGCGGCATCGGCGTGCCCGACTGCGTGCACCAGGCCGAACAAGCAGCCGAAGACCTGTTGGCCATCACTCCGCAGCGTTCAGCAGCCCTGGCCCCTGAAACCTGATCGATCCTCCATGACCAACCTCACTCCTTCCGAACCCACCCAATGGCTCTCCCTCAGCGAAGCCGCGCTCCGGCTTGGCGTTCATGCCACCACCCTGCGCCGCTGGGCCGACAACGGTGACATCCCCGTCATGCTCACCCCCGGCGGCCACCGCCGCTTTTCCCTCGCTGACCTGGACCAGTTCGCCGCCCTGCAGCGCGGCCTCAGCGGCCCAAACCAGATCGCCACCGTTTGGGCCGACCGCGCCCTGCAAACCACACGCCAGGAGATTGTCAGCCACGAAAACGAACCCTGGTTGAGCACTTTTGACAGCGACGCCCGCGACGCCAACCGTCGCCTCGGCCAGCGCTTGCTCGGCCTGACCATGCAGTACATCAGCGCCCCGCCCGATGAAACGGATGAACTATTGCGCCAGGCCCAGGAACTGGGCAGCCAGTACGGCCGTCTCGCCCTCGTCTCCGGCCTGCCCCTGACCGAAGCCCTGCAAGCCACCCTCTTCTTCCGCGACCTGCTCGTCGAAACAGCCCTGCAGATGCCTGAAAACGCCCAGATCAAACCATCCGCCAACGTGCGCCTGCTGCGCAAGATCAACACCCTGCTCAACGCCATCCAGCTCCAGATCGCCGAGGTATACGATGCTGACCGACCAGATAGTCTGTATCGGCGTTAACCACGAAACCGCGCCAGTAGCCGTTCGCGAAGACCTGGCCTGCCTGCCGCCCCATTTTGGCGCGCTGCTCGAAGCGCGCATCCCCCAGGCGCGCGAGTGGGCCCTCATTTCAACCTGCAACCGCGTCGAGCTCTACGTGGCCGCCGCGCCCGGTGCCGCCCTCGCCCCGCGCTTGGCCGCCCTGTTTGCCGAAGCCCACGGCAGCGCCCCGGCAGCGCTGCGCCATCACCTCTATCTCCTCAGCGGCGACGAAGCCACCTGGCACCTCCTGCGCGTGGCCGCCGGCCTCGATTCACTAGTACTCGGTGAGCCCCAGATTCTGGGACAGGTCAACCGTGCCTTCGTCCTGGCCCAGGAACAGGGCACAATCGGGCCTGCGCTTTCGGCCGTTTTTCGTGCCGCCATCCGCGCCGGCAAGCGCGTGCGCGCCGAAACCCCGATCAGCCACAGCCCTGCCAGCGTGCCCTCCGTGGCCATCGCCCAGGCGCGCGACGCCCTGGGCAGCCTCGGCGACCGCGAAATCCTACTGCTTGGCGCGGGCGCTATGGCCCACACGGCCGTAAAAGCCCTGCGCGCGCGCGGCTACACTCGCGTCCATGTCGCCAACCGCACCCGCGAGCGAGCCGCCGCCCTCGTTGCCCCCTGGGGCGGCACGGCCTATGGCCTTGACGAACTGCCCGCCGCCCTGCGCCGCGCCGATGTCGTCTTCTGCGCCACCCATGCCGCCGCCCCGCTGATCACCCGGGCCATGGCCCGTCAGGCCATGGGCGGCCGTCAGGACCGCCCACTCCTGCTCTTCGATCTCGCCGTGCCGCGCGACATCGCCCCCGGCGTCGCCGGCCTTCCCAACGTCCGCGTCGTCAACCTGGACCAGCTGCAAGACGGCCTCGACGAATCGCTGCAGGCCCGCCAGACGGCCGTTCCCGCCGCCGAAGCAATCCTCGCCGACGAGTGGGCGCGCCTGGAAGGCTGCCTCGCCGAACTGGCCATCCGCCCCGTCATCGCCGGCCTGCGGCAGAAGGCCGAAGTTATCCGTCGCCGCGAACTGGCTCGCGCCCTCGGCCGCCTTGACCACATCGACGACGCCACCCTGGCCCAGCTCACCCATTTGTCGCGTACCCTGGTCAACCAACTGCTCCACGAGCCGACAGTGCGCCTGCGCGCCGAAGCCAGCGGTGAGCAGCCGGAATTCTACGCCACAGCCGTGCGCGACCTCTTCAACCTGGAGAGCCTGGAGGACCCCGGCGCATGAGCGGACCCACCTCCCTCTCCGTCGGCACCCGCCGCTCCGCCCTTGCGCGCTGGCAAACAGATCATGTCATTGCCCTGCTCGGCGCCGCCCGGCCTGATCTGCTATTTGAGACGCGCACCTTCAGCACTGCCGGCGACGACACCCTCGACCAGCCGCTGCCCACCCTCGGCGGCAAAGGCCTCTTCACCGCCGCCCTGGAAGACGCCCTGCGCCGCGGCGAAATCGACATCGCCGTCCACAGTCTGAAGGATTTGCCCGTCGATGACCCGCCGGGCTTGACAATCGGCGCCATCATTGGCCGCGCCGATGTGCGCGATGTGCTCGCCGCCCGCGCCGGGCTGGCCCTGGCCGACCTGCCGCCGGGCGCCATTGTGGGCACCAGCAGCCTGCGCCGCCAGGCCCAGCTGCTGGCCGAACGGCCTGACCTGACCGTGCGCGACATCCGCGGCAACGTCGAAACGCGACTGCGCAAGGTCCAGGAAGGACTGTACGACGCGACCGTCCTCGCCGCCGCCGGCCTAGACCGCCTGGGTTTGGCCGCTGCCGTTTCCGAGACCCTGCCCCTGGAAACTATGCTGCCCGCGCCGGGTCAGGGCGCGCTGGCCGTGCAGTGTCGTGCTGGCGACGATCACACGCTCGCCCTCCTGGCCGCCATTCACAATGAGCCGGTTGCCGCCGCCGTCGGCGCAGAGCGGCGCTTCTTGCGTGCCCTGGGCGGCGGTTGCGCTGTCCCCGTCGCCGCCTATGCCCGCCCCGTGGCGGGTGGCTGGAACATGTCCGGGCTTGTCGCCGATCCCGACGGCACGGCCGTAATTCGCGTCAGCGCCTCCGGCCTTGACCCACTGGCCCTTGGCGAGGAACTGGCCGCCCGGGCCCTGGCCCGCGGCGCCGCCGCTATCCTGGACCGCGTCAAGCCACTACGCGATCTGCGCGTGCTGGTGACCCGCAGCGCCGCGCAGGCGGATGCCTTTGCCCGTCCCCTCGCCGCGCTGGGCGCCCAACCCATCCTCTTCCCTGTGATCGCTTTCGCGCCCCTGCCCGCGCCCGAACTGGACGCTGCCCTGGCCGAATTGTCCCGCTACGACTGGCTGGTCTTCACCAGCGCCAACGCCGTCGAATTCTTCTTTTCTGCCTACGACGCCTTGCCCGTCCGGCCCTACCTGCCGCGCCTGGCCGTCGTCGGCGGGGCCACCGCCCGCCTCCTGGAAGAACGCGACCTGACCCCCGATTATATGCCCGGCGAATTCACCGGCGAGCAGTTGGCCCTTGGCCTGGGCGATCTGGCCGGCCGGCGCGTGCTGCTGCCCCGCGCCCGGGCCGGTCGCCCGGAAATCGTAGACCTGCTGCGCGAACAGGGCGCGGAGGTCGATGACATCGCCCTCTACGACACCGTCACGGCCGTGCCCACCGCCGCCGCCCTTGAAGAACTCGGCCGTGGTGTTGACGTACTGACCTTCACCAGCCCCTCGAGCGTGCGCAATTTCCACGCTGTCGTAACCGCCGCTGAACTCGACGCGGACGCCCTCCTGCGCGACACCCACGTTATCGCCATCGGCCCCGTAACCGCCGCCGAACTGGCCCACTACGGCCGCTTCCGACCCCATCGTCCCCGCCGTATACACCATCGAAGCCATGATCACCGCCCTTCTGCAGCTAGTAGAGCAGCGTGCTGCCCTGCCTCCGCCCCGGCAAGATGCCTGATCACCTGCCCGCCATCTTCCCCGCTGACAAGCTCCAAGGATTCCTATGACCACCGCCTCCTTCCCCACCGCCCGCCCCCGCCGCCTGCGCAGCAGCACCGCCCTGCGCCGTCTCGTCCGCGAAACCACCCTCGACCCCGGCGACCTGATCTACCCCCTCTTCGTCCAGCACGGCCGTTCTGTGCGCGCCGAGATCCCCTCCATGCCCGGCCAATATCGCCTTTCCGTGGATATGCTCGCCGCTGAGGCCCGCGAAATCGCCGCCCTCGGCCTGCCCGCCGTTCTCCTCTTCGGCATCCCCGCCGCCAAAGACCCCGTCGGTCTGGAGAACTTCGCTCCCGACGGCATCGTTCAGCAGGCCATACGCGCCGTCAAAACGGCCGTTCCCGGCCTGCTCGTGATCACCGACGTCTGCCTCTGCGAATACACCGATCACGGCCACTGCGGCCTGCTCGATACCCACGGCCACGTCCTCAACGATGAGACGCTCGCCATCCTCGGCGAAACCGCCATTTCCCACGCCGCCGCCGGAGCCGACATCGTCGCCCCCAGCGGCATGATCGACGGCATGGTCGGGGCCATTCGCGCCGCTCTCGATAGCGCCGGCCATCCGGGCGTGCCCGTCATGTCCTACGCCGTCAAATACGCCTCCGCCTTCTACGGCCCCTTCCGCGACGCCGCCGACGGCGCCCCCCGCTTCGGCGACCGCAAAACCCACCAAATGGACCCGGCCAACGCCCGCGAGGCCCTGCGCGAAGCCTCCCTCGACGTCGCCGAAGGAGCCGACTTCCTCATGGTCAAGCCCGGCCTGCCCTATCTGGACATCATCCAGCGCCTCCGTCTCGCCTACCCCGAACTGCCCCTGGCCGCCTACAACGTCAGCGGCGAGTACAGCATGCTCAAAGCCGCCGCCGCCAACGGCTGGCTCGACGAAAGGTCCGCCGTCCTCGAAACCCTCACCGCCCTCCGCCGCGCCGGCGCCGACCTCATCATCACCTACCACGCCAAAGACGCCGCCCAATGGCTGGCTGGTTCCACCCTGCCGCAAGGAAGATAACCCATGACCCTGGACATCCAGCAACCCCAACCCGACGACCCCCTCGACCTCCGCGAACACGGCCGTTCCCCCCAGGGCCAGACCATCACCTCTGACCGCCGCCTCTTCATGC
Organism: uncultured Chloroflexia bacterium; assembly: GCA_963786145.1. Classification (GTDB taxonomy): domain Bacteria; phylum Chloroflexota; class Anaerolineae; order Promineifilales; family Promineifilaceae; genus JAACFF01. Next base: position 1,238,014 of record CAWAYB010000003.1, on the reverse strand, counting down.
AGCTCCTGGCCTTCACCGCCGCCCATGACGCGGCCGTCCTCGCCGCCGCCCTGCGCCAGGCAAACCTGCCCAGCGTCCTCTATGCCGACCTCAACGACCCCGCCGGCGTGGGCCTGCTCCTCTTCAGCGAACAGCCAGACTTCTTTCTCGACACCGCACGGCCGTTCCTCAACCAGCCACCCTTCCGCGACCTCACCCCCCGTCCCGAAATGACCATGTTCGGCCGCACCTACGCCCTCGGCTATGAGCAGGACCTGGAGCAAACCCTCATCACCCGGCCCGCCGCGCGCATCACCGACCTCGCCGCGCCCTGGGCCATCTGGTACCCTCTGCGGCGCCATGGCTCCTTCGTCAACCTGCCCGCCCAGGAACAGCGCACCATCCTCATGGAACACGGCGGCATCGGCCGCGCCTACGGCCGTGCCGGCTACGGCGTCGACATACGCCTCGCCTGCTACGGCCTGGACAAAAACGACAACGACTTCGTCGTCGCCCTCCTCGGCCCCGAACTTTACCCCCTGTCCAGCATCGTCGAGCGCATGCGCAAAACCCGCCAGACCTCCGAATACCTCAGCAGCCTCGGCCCCTTCTTCATCGGCAAAATCATCCAGGCCCTCAACCCGCACACCCTCGGCGCGCTGGACCTGAAACAGGGCAGCAAGGAGCAGCTATCAGCGAACCGCTAACCAGGTACAGTTCACCGTTCACTGGTAATGGTTGCCAACCGGAGACATCATGACCGATCAACTACCCGACTCCCTTTTCCTCCGTGCCTGCCGCGGCCTGCCCAACGAGCGCCCGCCCGTCTGGTTCATGCGCCAGGCCGGCCGCTACATGCCCGAATACCGCGCCATCCGCGCCGAGTACAGCATGCTCGAAACTATCTTCACCCCCGAGCTGGCCGCCGAAATCACCCTCCAGCCCATCGACGCCTTTGGCTTTGACGCCGCGATCATCTTCGCCGACATCCTGCCTCCGCTCATGGGCATGGGCCTCGACCTCGACTTCGTCAAAGGAACCGGCCCCGTCATCAGCAACCCTCTCTCACGGCCGGTTGACATCGACCTCCTCGCCACGCCGCCCGCCGCGGCCACCCGGCTCGCCAACACCCTCGAGGCCATCCGCCTGGTCACCGCCGAACTGACCCCTCGCGGCGTACCTCTGATCGGCTTCGCCGGCGCCCCGTTCACTCTCGCCAGCTACGCCATCGAAGGCGGCGGTTCGCGCAATTACGACAGGGCCAAGGGCTTGATGTACTCCGCGCCCGCCGCCTGGACCCGGCTGATGGACAAGCTCGTCACCGTCCAGGCCGATTACCTGATCCAGCAAGCCGCAGCGGGAGCCAGCGCACTACAGATATTCGACTCCTGGGCAGGGCTGGCCCTCGGTCGCGAAGATTACGGCCGTTACGTTCTGCCCTTCAACAAGAAGCTCGTCGAGATCGTGCGCCGCGGCACCGAAGTGCCCATCATCTATTTCAGCACCGGCACCACCGGCTACATGGCCGATATTGCCGGCATCGGCAGCGACGTCGTAGGCATCGACTGGCGCCTGCCGCTGGACGAGGCCTGGTCCTCCCTGGGCTTCGACCGTCCCATCCAGGGCAACCTGGACCCCATCCTGCTCCTCGCCCACTGGCCCGAACTGCGCGCCCGTGTAGACGAACTCCTGGCCCAGGCCGGCGGCCGTCCCGGCCACATCTTCAACCTCGGCCACGGCATCCTCCCGCAGACCCCCGTAGACAACGTGCGCCGCGTGGTGGAGCATATCAAGCAGTCAGCGGTCAGCGGTCAGCATGCCCGGCAGAGCCAGGATCTGCCCGCTGCAAAACCGGCTGATAGCCGGCAGCCGGCAGCTGACCGCTCCCCCCTTGGCGTTCTCGTCATGGCCTACGGCGGCCCCAACTCCCTTGACGACCTGCCCGGCTACCTGGCCGACATTCGCAGCGGCCGGCCCACAACCACGGCCGTTCTCGAAGAAATCACCAACAACTACCGCCTCATCGGCGGAAAGTCGCCCCTGCTCGCCATCACCGAAGCGCAGATCGCCGCTCTCGCTCAACAGTTCGACCCCGCCGAAGTGCGCTTCTACATGGGCATGCGCCACTGGTCACCCTGGATTGAAGAGGTCGTCGCCCAGATGGTCGCCGACGGCATCACCGCCGCCGTCAGCCTCGTCCTCGCCCCCCACTACAGCAAGCTCAGCGTCGCCAAATACCAGCAGAAAATCGCCTCCGGCCTGCAGATGGCCCGTGGCGACATCGCCTTCACCCACATCGAGAGCTATCACGACCAGCCCTTGCTCATCCAGTCCCTGGCCGCCCGCGTGGCCGAGGGACTGGACCGCTGGCCGGCAGAAGAACGCGATCTCGTGCACGTCCTCTTCAGCGCCCACAGCCTGCCCGTGCGCATCATTGCCCAGGGAGATCCCTACGACGCCCAGCTCCGCGAAACGGCCGCGCTCGTCGCCGCCGCCGCCGGGCTGCGCGACGAACAGTGGTCCTGGAGCTACCAATCCGCGGGTCGCAGCCCTGAGCCCTGGTTGGGTCCGCAGCTGCCGGAGGCGCTGGCCGCCCTCGCCGCGCGCGGCGTGTTGAACGTGATCAGCATCCCCGTCGGCTTCGTCTGTGACCACGTCGAAATCCTCTTCGACATCGACATCCAGGGCCAGGAGGTCGCCCGCGGCCTGGGCATGCGTCTGGAACGGCCGTCCGCCCTCAACACCGACCCCCTCTTCATCGCCGCGCTCGCCGCCGAACTCAGCGCCGCCAGCCCCCGCCTCGCCGCCGCCCGCCGCCCCTGAACCCATGCCCCCAACCCCTCCCCCCAGACCACCCGCGCACCCGTTCGTAGGGACCGATTCATCGGTCCCACCGTTCCCTGTAGCCTGGTAACAAGGAAGCCCATGCCCACAAACCCGAATTCCGAATCCCTCTTCGCCGCCGCCGTTCAGCGCCTCCCCGGCGGCGTCAACTCCCCCGTGCGCGCCTTCGGCGCCGTCGGCGGCACGCCCCTCTTCATCGACCACGGCGCAGGCGCCTATCTTACCGACGCTGACGGCCATCGTTATATCGACTACGTGCTCTCCTGGGGCCCCCTGATCCGCGGCCATGCCCACCCCGACGTCGTCGCCGCCCTGCAAGAAGCAGTTACCCGTGGTACCAGTTACGGCGCGCCCAACCGCTATGAGATCGAGCTAGCCGCCCTGATCCAGGAGATGATGCCCGCCCTCGAACTGCTGCGCTTCGTCAATTCCGGCACCGAAGCCGTCATGAGCGCCCTGCGCCTGGCCCGCGCCTACACCGGTCGCGAACACATCATCAAGTTCGCCGGCAACTACCACGGCCATGCCGACATGCTGCTCGTCAGCGCCGGCTCCGGCGTGGCCACCCTCGGCCTGCCCAATTCGCCCGGCGTGCCCGCGGCCGCTGTGGCCAACACCCTCACCGCCCGTTACAACGACCTCGGTTCTGTGGCCGCCCTCTTCGCCGCCCACCCGTCAGATATTGCCGCCGTCATCGTCGAGCCCGTCGCCGGCAACATGGGCCTCGTCCCGCCCGCCGCCGGCTTCCTCACCGGGCTGCGCGCCCTGACCGCCCAACATGGCGCGCTGCTGCTCTTTGATGAAGTCATGACCGGCTTCCGCGTGGCCCGCGGCGGCGCCCAGGAACGATATGGCGTGACCCCCGACCTGACCACCCTGGGCAAGGTCATCGGCGGCGGCCTGCCTGTGGGAGCCTATGGCGGGCGGCGCGAGATCATGGAACTGATCGCCCCCCTCGGCCCTGTCTACCAGGCGGGCACCCTTTCTGGCAACCCCCTGGCCATGGTCGCCGGCATCGAGACCCTCAAAGGCATCCGCGCCACAGCCGTTTGGGAGCGTTTCGATGAGCTCGGCGCCCGCCTCGACGAAGGCCTGAAAAGCGCCGCCGCCGCCGCCGGTGTGCCTATCTTCCAGACCCGCGCCGGCAGCATGCAGGGCCTCTTCTTCACCCCCGGCCCCGTCACCGACTACGACAGCGCCCGCCAGAGCGACACGGCCGTTTTCGCCCGCTTCTTCCACGCCCTGTTGGACCGGGGCGTCTACATCGCCCCCAGCCAGTTCGAAGCCGGCTTCCTCTCCACCGAACATGGCGAAGTGGAGATCGAGGAGACCATTGCCGCCGCTGCCGCAGCTTTTCGGCTTGTCAGCAAAGACCCTCAGCGGCTCAAACGCTGAGCACTGGCCGATCGCTGAAATTGACCCCCACCATGCCCGGCCCGGTTTTGAAGCTGGCCACGGCCTGCGCCCAGACCTCGGTCTGGACTCGCGCGGGCGCGCCGGCTGCCCGGCCAGCGGCCGCCAGCATACCAAGGTGCAGCAGGAACAGAACGACCGGTCGCGATTTGCGTTTCATGGGGATTCCCTCCTGTGCAAGCTGTAAGGCTTGGCGATTGCCATCAAGTACTATAATATTTCCGGTTCGAGCACAAGGGTAGCCATGCCTCACGGCCGCGAGCGGGATTTACCCGGCGCTGATTTAATGATAACATTTGACCCGCGCCGGGCGGCGCGAGGCCGGGAAAGACACGGCCTTGCCCGTATAGCCATCCGCCAATGATCGACACCGCGACGTCCACAAACCGGCTCGCTACGCTCTGGACTTGGTGGGCCACGCCTCTTCCGGGCCTGAGCAAGGGCGAACAGCGCTTCCACGCCGTGGGCGCCGTTGGCATTCCCCAGGGCTGGCAGATGCACCTGCTCTATGTGGCCCTCTTCGCCTGGTGGGGGGTGTGGCCGCTGGCCTGGGCCAATATGCTCAGCGTCGGCATCTGGACATCCGTGTTGTTGCTCTTCCGCCGCGGGCGCCAGCTACCCATGTTCGCCCTGCTGTGGCTGGAAGTGACCTTGCACGGCGCGCTGGTCATCTATCTCCTTGGCTGGGGCTTCGGCGCGCAGTATTTCCTGATCCTGGTCACCCTAGTGAGCTTCATGGCCCCCTGGCGGCGCAGCGTCAGCCTCGGCTTGACGGCCCTCAACGCGGCCATCTTCATCGCTTTCTACTATTACGCCGAAACGCATACACCCCTGTACACTGTGCCTGCGCTGCAACTTGCGGCGCTGAACGTGATTAACATCGTCGCTGTCTTCGGCATGGCCGCGGCGACGGTGCTCTACTACATCACCGTCGCTGACAGGGCCGAGGCGGCGCTGGCGGCGGAGCACGCGCTCAGCGAGGCCTTGCTCAACAACGTCCTCCCCGTGTCCATCGCCGCGCGCCTCAAACAAGACAGCGGTATCATCGCCGAAGCCTTCGCCAGCGCCTCGGTCCTGTTCGCGGACATTGTCGGCTTCACCACCTTCTCCGAACAGGTGACCCCCCAGGAACTGGTGGATGTACTCAACGGCGTATTCTCCCGCTTCGACGAACTGGTGGACGAATTCGGGCTGGAAAAGATCAAGACCGTGGGCGACGCCTACATGGTCGCCAGTGGCATTCCCACGCCGCTGGAAGACCACGCGGAACGCTTGGCCGGTTTCGCCCTGGCCATACGCGACGCCCTGGAAGCGTATAACCTTGAGATGGGCACGGATCTGCGCCTGCGCATCGGCCTCAGTTCCGGGCCGGTCGTGGCCGGCGTGATCGGCAAGCGGCGTTTTCTCTACGATCTGTGGGGGGACAGCGTGAACACGGCTTCGCGCATGGAGTCCCACGGCCGTCCCGGGGCGATCCAGATCAGCGAGGCCACGCGTGCCCTGCTGGACGGCAAATTCCTTATTGCCGAGCGCGGCCTGATCGACGTCAAAGGCAAAGGGCCGATGCGCACCTACTTTCTGGTCGGCCGGGCAGCATGAACCCCCGTTGACAATCCGCTAACCGTTTGTTGACCAATTCTTAACCATAGCTTGGTACAATCGCTTACGTGAGTAACCCTGACAGGCCGGCCCGCCGCTCTCTTGCCCCATCCAGGCCGTTGCGCCGCGCGCACGGCCGACTACCCATCCGCCCCCATCACCCCAAAGGAAAAACCCCATGCATATTCTCGTCACCAATGATGACGGCATCAGCGCCCCGGGCATTCTCGCCCTCGCCGCGGCCATGAGCGAACTGGCTCAGGTCACCGTGCTCGCCCCCGACCGCAACTGGTCCGGCGGCGGCCATGTCAAAACCATCGACCGGCCCCTCCGCGTGCGCGAAGTGCCGCTCGACGGCCGTTTCCGCGCCTACGCCTCCGACGGCGCCCCCTCCGACTGCGTCGCCCTCGCCCTGCTCGGCTATATCGAAGAACCCATCGACCTCGTCGTTTCCGGCATCAACCCCTACGCCAACATGGGCCACGACGTCACCTACTCCGGCACCGTCACCGCCGCCATGGAGGCCGTCATCTCCGGCGTGCCCGGCTTCGCCTTTTCCCTCGACGGCAAAGAAGACAGCCGTGAATTCCACTTCGACACCGCCGCCCGCATCGCCGCCGACGTTGTGGCCACGGCCGTGCGCCAGGGCATCTCCCCCGGCCTCCTGCTCAACGTCAATGTGCCCAACCTCCCTTTCGACCAGGTCGCCGGCCACCGCGTCACCCGCCAGGGCACCCGCGTCTACCACCCCGCCCTCGACCGCCGCATCGATCCGCGCGGCACGCCCTACTACTGGATCGCCGGGGCGACCCCCACCGGCATTCCTGACGAAGGCACCGACATCGGCGCCATCGCCGAGGGCTACGTCTCCCTCACGCCCCTCCACCTCGACCTCACCGAATACCGCGTCACCCAGCAGCTCGCCACCTGGCCCTGGTAGCGTCTGGCATCCTGCACCCCGATTCGATTCAAGAGTTCGCGGCGGCGCTGCGGGGGGATTACGGCGGGTCATGGTTCGCACGGAAGGAAAAGAGGAGGCGGGAGTCAGCTGAAGCGCAGGGCGGCGAGCGGGTCGGTGGGAGGCAGGACAGCGGAATGGGCGCGGCCGAGGGGCAGGCGCCCGGCGGTCCAGAGGCGATCGGCTTCGGCGACGAGGGCGGCCGAGAGCAGGCGGTCATCGTGGACGGGGGCGCGGCCCGCGGGAGTCTCGACGCGCGCACCGGAAGGCACGCCCCAGCGCAGGTCGCGATCAAAGGCGGCGCCCTGGGCCAGTTCGTAGGCGCAGTGCGCGGCCTGGGTAAAGAACCACCAGCCGTCGCTGCCCACTTCATCGTGGTCGCCGGACCAGTAATGGAAGCGCCCGGACTCAATGAGGGCGACGAAGCCGGCGCCGAGGGCGGCTTTGGAGGCGCGGTTGAATTTGAATGGTGTGACCATGCCCGCGCCTAGCTGGGCGGCGAGCCAACCGCCCAGCCCTTCGCCCACCCCGGTGGCGTCGCAGATGACGTGGGCCACGTTCCAACGGCACACGAGAGCGAGCAGGCGCTCGGCGAGAGGCGGGCGATCAGGATGGGCTTCGAAGAAGCGGGAGCCGTGGTCGGCGAAGACGTCAAGGGCGCGGAACAACGGCCGTGGCTGGCCCGCTTCCTGGCGCGCTTCGACGAAGGTGCAGACGGTATAGTCACGGGCGGGATTGGCCAGGTGCGCGGCATCCCCGGTGGCGGCTTCGTCCTGGCCGCCAATGTCGATCAGGGCCAGGACGGGCCAATCGGTGAGCGGGGCGTTCTGGCGCGGGTGGCTGCCGCGCAGGAGAGCCAGGCGGCGGGGCGGGAAGAGGCCGCCGGCGCCGCTGAGCGGTTCGAGAAAGTATTCGCTGGCAACGATGGGATGGTAACGGCCGTAACGGGCCACCTGCTGGTCGAGGAAACGGCCGTAGGCGGGGTTGGCGGCGACGACTTGTTCCGGGCCGACGCGGAAGACGCGGGGACGGCCGTCTTGCGTTTCCAGGACGCGCAGTTCTTCCATTTTCTGCCAGAGGGCGTCGTGAGCGGTGCGCACGGTGCCAAGATAAAGGGCCGTGGCATTGCGCGCGGCGCGCATGGGGGTGAATACAGCCTGGAGGTGGGCGGGATCATGGTCCTGCAGTTCGTCGATGACAAGCAGATGATCGGCTGTTTCGCCACGGGCGGCGGCGCGGGGGTGGCTGGAGAGGAAGACAACGGCCGCGCGACCGACCTGGCAGCGCGGTGGTTGGGCCGCGGCGCGCCAGTCGCCGGCGTTCCAGGGGTTGAGGAGGCGCTGTTCGAGACGGCGCCGGCCACGGCCCAGGCCGTCGCCGGTGGCGGCGAAGACCATGTTGCCACCGCGGCGGCGCAGCAGGTTGAGGAGGTAGACAAGGAGCTGGGCGGCGGCTTCGTTTTTGCCGCTCTGGCGGGGGAAGAGCAGCAGGAATTCGCGGCCTTCGCGGCCGAGAACGCTGCTCAGGATGGCCTGGAGCGGGGCGAGCTGGTAGGGTCGCAGGGGCAGGCGCAGGATGTGCTGCGAGAAGGCTTCCAGGGTGGTCAGTGTGGGCATTCTGGGGGGAGGGTCGGGGACGGTCCAGAGCGGCGGGTTGTGGCCGGGGCCGGGCAATGGGGTGTAATTCGTCATGGTTTGGTGCTTTTTGCTCCCTGTAGTTTCAGGGTAGAGGGGGGAAACGGCCGTGTCAAGGAGCAGAGGGCGGCAGGCGGCGTGGGAGGTGAATGAATTGTTTCGTTTTTGGAGAAACAATTCGATCACGTTGACATAATGTTAACACTATAGGGGGCGGTGAGGTAGGGAAGCGAATAACGGCGGCGTGATGGGCGACAGGAGGAGCAAATTTGGGACGCAAATCTACGTGTCCGGCCGGGCAGCGTATTGTGTTTGCATCGCTGAAGATCTATACTGATTGTAGGTTTCGAGCTGGGTTTCACCGGCGCCAGCGGCGCCAGTGGAACGGAGCTCTATTGTGTCGCGTTTGGGCCGGTAATGTCGGGTCATGAGTTGCTTCCAGATCCAAAGCGTGCGCGGGGCGCAGGTTTTAGCTTGTCTAAGTGACAGGATGATCGGCGTTACGGAGCAGTACAGCCAGAGGAGAAGGGCCATGTTCAAGAATGCAGTGAATCCCTCGCGCAGTGCGGTAGTGCTGGCCGTGCTGGTTATGGTCGCCCTGGGGGTACCGGCGGCTCAAGCCGCGCCCTCCGTGGCTGCGTGGGCAGGCAATAGGGTGAGCCAGCAGGAAGCCTGGTCCCCCGGCACGGCCACGTTTGTTACCGGGGACACCAAAGGCTATAGCGAAGGCGAGACGGCCGCTTTCCGCGTCACCGTGGACGGGGACGCGGATGGGCAGGAGTTGAAGTTCATCGTTTGCCTCGATCTTAATGTCAGCAACAAGGGCTTTGGGTTTACGAAAATCGAACCGTGGGACACCACGCACACGCCCGGTACGCCACCCGCATCGGTGAACGGTCCTGTCTCCGGTTTCAGCGCCGGGAACGGTACGATCACCGGCGTTACCTTCCTGGGGGACCAGGAAGAAGACGGGTATTCCTGTCACAGTGGCTACATTGGTTACCTGGTCGAGTTTACGATCACTGACGCCAGCCAGTTGACGTACATTGTCTATGGCGGCCATCTGGCCCAGGCGGGTGACGAATATGTCAGCACTCCCGGTGGTCCGGTGGGAATCGTACCGGCCAGCATGGGCGCCGCGGCGGTCAATGGCACGTTCCAGGCTTATCTGGAGGGCGAGGGCCTGGGAGAGAAGACAGTGAATTTCAAGAGCAGTGATGTCGGGGTGCCGCTGGCAGTCGGGCTATTGGGTCTGGGGCGAGGGAGCGATGGAACCACACCGGCGAACGCTGTGGCCGCTGCAAGCGCGCTGCTGGGGTTGTCGCTGCTGGTATGGCGGCAGAAGCGTGTGGCAACGGCCGTTTGACCGGTTGAGGTAGAAGTTGTTATGGGCGGCCGCCGGTGGGATGACCGGCGGCCGTTTTTGGTTGGAGGGGGCGCGATGAATCGCGCCCTACGAACGGGGGGGGGCACGGCGAAGTTGTTTCTGCTCGACCAAAGACGGCAGTTTTCGACTATAATGTAATAATCAAATGTGATAATCAGATTGTGAACGCACCGTACACAGAAGAGAACAGCCATGCTCAGGCTTTGGCGAAAGCAGTTCGAAGGGCGGTTTGCCGGTTTGCGCAGCCGGACTTCAGCGTCACGCTTCTGCCGGCGCCGCAAGTACCTTGTACGTGATCAGTTTGAAGTACTTAGTAGAATTGCAAAGGATGTAAACCCATGAAAGCAAAACGTCGTTGGCGGCCGCGGCCGCTCGTGATCTTCTTTGTTGTGGCACTGATGCTGGCCTTTGGGGCGCTGGTGGTTTACGCCGCCCTGCCCGTTCCGACGTTCGATCTGGTACCCTCCGGGGCCTTCTCGCCTGCCGTCTGGTCACCCTCTTCCAATAAGTGGGAAACGGGTAATCCGGGCGGCTATACGGAAGGCTCGACGGCGGCCATGTCGATCCATTTCAAAGCGGACAGCCTTGTTACCGACACCAACTACCAGGTGTTCATTTGCTTGCAGATTGAAGACGGGGCCAGCGCTCCCTTTGAGTACGCTTTCACAGATTTCAACCCCTGGGATTCAACGGTTCTGCCGCCGTCTTTACCCGCGGCCAACCAGGCCGCCCTGATAACTCCCGTCCCGCTGTATACCGATCCAGCCTGGGATCAGGATGATCCCAACATCTGGGGCTTTAACCTGGACATTGTTACGGTGGCCGGTCCGGAGAGGGGCACTACCGCGCCTGATTGCGACGACAACTACTTCGGCTACCTGGTTACATTCCTGGTGCCCGCGGGCAACGCGGACTCCTGGATTGTATACGGCGGGCGTATCGCCAAGGCAGGAGATCTGATCCCGCCCACCAGCCTGGATCCGAATTTTACCAATGTGCCCGACGGCAAGGGCGCAAGCGCGATCAATGGCACCTTCCAGTCGCGCATTGGCGGCAGTGCGGACAAGACGATCAACTTCTCGGGCAATCTCACCCCGACGGCCGTTGCCCTGGTGGACCTCGGCGCCCGTGCAGCCGGCTGGCCCGGCATCTGGCTCGCCGGCCTGGCTCTGCTGCTCGGCACACCCGCCGCGCTCTATTACGGCCGTTACCGTCGCTCCCCGTAGGAATCGGCGGCACGATGGAGAAGAAGAGGTCCGGCTGGTACTCCGGACCTTTTTTGTCTCCGGATGCGCCGCGGCTGCTGCCGGTTCATGGGCAACGCGGTCAGCGATGCCGCATGGGCGGTCCAAAACTAATCCAGACAACCTTTCGCCAATCATCGTCCCTTTGCTACAATCCTGCGGAACCATTGTGCCAATAGAGAGGAAAGCTATGATTGACACCATTCAGGACATCATTAGAAGGATCATCGGCGTAATCTTACTGCGGGAGAAGACGTTTGAAGACATTGCCAAGGACCCCAGCGCCACGTGGCAGGCCGCGATCATCGTCACCGCTGTGGCCCTGCTGTCGGCGTTCAGCGCGGCGGTTTCTGCGGCAATCTTCAGCGTGGGCTTCGGCGCGGCGAATTTCGGCCTGGGCCTAGCCGAGAACGTAGTGGGCGATATCGGCTTCCGCCTTCCGGCGTTTAATGGCCCTGTCCCGGCTTTCTTCTCTACCTTTTTTGGCGCCTTCGCTTCCTGGCTGGTATGGGCGCTGGTGACCTGGTTGATTGGCGAGTACATTTTCAAGGGTGATGCCGGTTTCGCGGAAATGGCGCGGGTGATCGGCTATGCCAAGGTCCCGCAGGTCATCGCCGGACTGGGCTTCATCCCCGGCATCGGCTGGCTGATCCGGTTGATCGGCTGGGGTTGGATGCTCATCGCCACGTTTGTCGGGCTGAAGACCGCGCTGGAGCTCAGTAACGGCAAGACGATCCTGACGATACTTGCCAGCGGGATCGTTGTTTTCCTGGTGCAGCAGTTCATCATCGATCCCATCTTTGTGGCCCTGTTCTAGGGGAGAAGCTCTATGACTGCAGTTCTGGTGGAACTTCTGCCGGTTATCATCGCTTCGGCCTTGGTGCCGGTACTGATCGTGATCATCTTGCTGATTCTGGCCAGCGACAAAGGCACGGTCAAAGCAGCGTTGTTCGTGCTGGGCGCTTTCGTCATGCGCCTGGGGCACGGGGTGGTGTTTGGTTTCATTTTCCGGCCGGACCCTGCGGCGGCGGAGAGCGGCGGCAGTTCGTGGATTCTATCCACGCTGCTGCTGGTGCTGGGCACGTTGATGCTGGTTTCAGCTTTGAAGTTGGTGCTGACGGACGCGGACCCCGATGCACCGCCGCCCAAGTGGATGGCGATGCTGGACGGGCTGACGCCCGGCAAGGCTTTCCTGATGGGTGTGGGTATTACGGCGATCGCGGTCAAAATGTGGTTGTTCTCGATGGCCGCCGTGGGCACGATTCGTGAGGCGGGACTGAGCACGACGGAGGGGGTGATTACGTTTGTGACCTACGATCTGCTGGCGGTGTCGATCATCGGCCTGCTGGTACTGATCACGGTGATCGCGCCGGCCTGGTCGGACAAGAACCTGGGCGCGCTGTCGAACTGGATGGAAAGGCACAACCGGGCGATTACGATCGCGGTGTCGCTGATCTTTGGTATCCTGTTCTTCTACAAGGGATATACGGGGCTGTGGGGCTAGGACGAAAGGGACGGATGCCGGTTTTGTGGAAGGTTGGCATGCTGGCTTTGGCGGCGCTGCTGCTCATCACGGCCGTTTGGCTGCCGCCGCGGACGGCTATGGCCGCCCCAATGGGTCAGCCGACATTTGGGGAAGTGCGGGCCGCGCAGGGGGAACCTCCCGTGAACGAAGATCATCCCGCGGAATTTGAGCAGGTGCCCACGCCGGTGCTGACGGCCGTGGCCCTGGGCGCCCTGGGCGCGATGTGGTATTCGCGCCGGCGGCCGGCGACCTGAACGGTGAAAAAGGGCGGCTGTTAGCCAGCCAGCAGTCAGGATGCGAGGGTCAAGATTCGGTGTGGCCTGACCTCCACGTTGGATGAGAATGATGGATCGCGCCTACCTCGAACTTCTTGCCGAAAAATATCCTTCGCGCCAGGCGGCGGCGGTGGAAATTGTGCGTCTGGAAGCGCAGCTTAAGCTGCCCAAAGGGACGGAACATTTCTTCTCTGACCTGCACGGCGAATACGAGCCGTTCCTGCACCTGCTCCGGAGCGGCTCGGGCTCGATCCGGCGGCGGATCAATGAGCTGTTCTTCGCCAAGCTGAGCGAGGGAGAACGAAGGACCCTGGCGGCGCTGATCTATTATCCGGAGCAGAAGCTGGCGGCGATTCTGAACGGCCGTGTCGATGAGGCGGCCTGGTACCGCACCACGCTGCCCTATCTGATCCAGCTCGGACGGGTGCTGGCCTCCAAATACATGCGTGAAGATGTGCGGCGATCGCTGCCGCCAACGTTCGCCGAGATCATGGAGGAGCTGCTGGCGGAGCAGGAAACGGCCGTGAACCGGGCGGGGTTCTACGAGGCGCTGCTGGACGAGAGCATCGCCGCGGGCCAGGGTTTCGAACTCACGGTGGCTTTCGCGCGCCTGATCCAGCGCCTGGAGATTGCGCACCTACACATTATCGGGGACATCTTTGACCGCGGCCCCGGCGCGCATATCATCCTCGACGAATTGATGACCTACCATGCCGTGGATGTGCAGTGGGGCAATCATGACATTGTGTGGATGGGCGCGGCGGCCGGCAGCCTGGCCTGCATGGCCAATGTGGTGCGCATATCGCTGCGCTACAACACCATGGATACCCTTGAGAACGGGTACGGCATCAACCTGATCCCGCTGATCTCGCTGGCCCTGGATGTTTACGGCAATGACCCCTGCACGCAGTTCCTGCCGCAGCTGCAAGATGAAGAGCTGCGCCTGGACAAAATGGATGAGACGGAACTACTGCTGCTGGCGCGCATGCAGAAGGCGATCACGATCATGCAGTTCAAGCTGGAAGGGCAGATTATCCAGCGGCGCCCGCGCTATGGCATGGAAGACCGGCTGCTGCTGGACAAGCTGGACCTAGAGCAGGGCACGGTGCAGATCAACGGCCGTTTCTACCCCCTGATCGACACCGCCTTCCCCACGGTTGACCCGGCTGACCCGTTTCGCCTCAGCCCGCGCGAACAGCAGGCGATGGACCGCCTGGCGCTCTCCTTTCGCACCAGCGCAGCACTGCAGCGGCACGTGCGCTTTCTGTTCGCCAAAGGGGGCATGTACCGCGTCTATAACAACAACCTGCTCTATCACGGCTGCGTCTCCCTCAACCCCGATGGCAGCTTCACCGAACTGGTCGTGGACGGCCGGAGCTTCCGGGCCCGCTCTTATATGGATCGCGTGGAGCGCCTGGCCCGCCAGGGTTATTTCGCTGCCGACCCAGGCGAACGGCAGCACGGCCAGGATACGATGTGGTACCTATGGAGCGGCGCGCGCTCGCCGCTGTATGGCAAGGACAAGATGGCCACGTTTGAACGCTATTTCGTGGCCGACCGGCAGACCCATCTGGAGAGGCAGAATCCCTATTACGAGTACCGCGACGACCCGGTTGTGGTCGACGCCATTTTGCGCGAGTTCGGGCTTGATCCGGCGCAGGGTTGCATTATCAACGGCCACGTGCCGGTGCGGGTCAGCAAGGGCCAAAGCCCGATCAAGGCAGGCGGAAGGATGATTATTATCGACGGCGGCCTGGCCAAGGCGTACCAGAAAGTGACGGGCATTGCCGGATTTACGCTCATCGCCAATTCCTATGGCGTGCTGCTGGCGGAGCACAAACCGTTTGAATCAACGCAGAAGGCGATCGAAGAGGATATTGATCTGGAATCGCGCACGGTGAGCATCGCCAGCCACGGGCGGCGACAGTTGATAACAGATACGGACCAGGGGGAGGAGATCCGGACCCAGCAGGCCGCGCTGCGCGCCCTTCTGGAGGCGTATCGAGCCGGGCAGCTCAAGGAGCGATAACCCAGTGCTGAGCGCTTAAGACGACCCGATGACGGGCAGCAGCGCGAATTGGTCGAGCAGCAGCACGTCGCGGCGGGAGAGGATGAGGCTGTCGGGGTTGTGGCTGAGGATCCACGGCCGCTGGTCAGGACCCAGTGCCAGGCCAATATCCCCGGCGAAAGAGGGGGAGGGAAACTCGAACTGCCACGCTGCGCCTGGCTCGCGGCGCATATAGTTGGAGCCATACCAGCTGTTGAGGGCCAGGTGCACGGTGCCGTCGCTGCCGGCGAGGATGCGCGGCGCGCCGCCCCACCAGTCCTGCTCGCCCAGCCATGTTTCCTGCCAGCCCGCGGCGGTCGATTCGGCGAAAGAGAGTTCCTCGGTGATGAAGGGGTAACGCCCGACCATGGTGACGAGCTCACGCATGACGAGCAGCAGGGGGTTGTCGTGGGCGTCAAGGGTGAGATCGACGATGTACTCAAACGGCAGCGCTGCTTCGGACCACTGTCCCGAGGTGTCGCGGTGAGCGAGGGCGGCGTGCTGATAACGGGCATAGGCGGCCCACGGCCGTCCGTCGCTGTCCAGGGTCAATTGGGCGTTGTAGACGACAGTTCCCGGCCCGGCCACGACTTCGCGCACCCACTCCTGGCCTTCTTGCCGCCAGTAGATGACCTCACGTTCTGCGGCGAGCAGGATGTGGGCACGGCCGTTTGGATCGAGGGCCAGTTCGACGGTCTGAGCAGTGTCGTCCAGGCGGTCCAGCTGCCAGGTGTCGCCCAGCCGCGGGCCGGCGAAGAGCTCGTTGCGGGCGCGGTCCAGGAGGGCGATGAAGGGCTGTTCTTGCGTGTTGAGGGCGAGGTCCAGGTCGGTCGTGGGCACGTTGGCGACGATTTCGGTTTGCCAGTTCTGGCCGTCAGCACGGCCGTAGAGGAGGCGCTCGGCGCCGGGATCGCTGTACAGGATATGAATCTGGCCCAGGCTGTCGATAGCCAGCGCGTTGCGCAGGCCGATCTCTCTTCCGCTCGCGACGTCAGCAGCGCGCCAGACGGGCAGAGGCACAGGATCGCGCGCGGCGCCGGCAGCGAGGGGCACGACGGCTGTGATGAAAACGGCCGTGATGAAAAGAACAATGGCGATCCATTTCGATCTGTTCATGGCGGCTCCCTTCGCGATACGTTATCAGAAACAGTATAGATCAAAGTAGGGGTGGGGATCAATGGCGAGGCGTTCAACGCGGCAGGTGCACGAGCGGCCGTGCAGAACCTGATTGATGGCACTGCCATATTATGTTATAATCTCATTGTTCGAGTTGTTGCTCAGGAGTTGGACGAGCCGGAAGGCTCTGCAGTGACAGAACCCTGGCATAGGTTCCCTGCTTTCTACATTTAGCTTTGTTACCCTGGCTAGTTCCTGCCCGTAGGCTATGGGGCAGCATCTGTTGCCATACCAATCTCTTTACGGAAGGAGGCAGCGGGAGAGCATAGATCGAGAAGGACTCATCGTAGATGACTTCCGTCTTTTTGCGGCAAGGCGAGGCTGATACGACACTGCCTGAATTGCCTTTTATTTGCGCGTTTTGGAGGAATGGTCAAATGTCAAAGAAGACAATAGTTTCGAGCGTGGTTGTGCTGGTTGTCGCGCTGCTCATGGCGCTGCCAGTGTTCGCCGCCCCACCTTTGCCGGGCGCGATTTTCACTACAGATTCCACATGCACGGGAACCAATCTGAATATCTATGGCGATAAGATGGACGTCTATCTGGACGGTGGCCCAGCCCACCCCGGCGCTGCCGGCCTGCCGGATGGATTCTACTATGTCCAGGTAACCGCGCCGGACGGGACCCTGCTGGGCACCAGTGTGGGCAGCGGGACCGATCAGCCGGTCCAGGTGGTTAGCGGCGAATTCGTATCCTGTTACCAGCTGTGGGCCATCCTGATCAAGGCCAGCGACGGTACGCAGGGCTATGATGATACGACCAACCCCGGCGGCGAGTACAAAGTGTGGGTAAGTACTGTATCCGACTTTGCCAACAACTCAACCAAGACCGACAACTTCAAGGTCAGGACGGAAGGCGAAATCGTGCCCGCGCGGCTGGATGTTATCAAGTTCTACGACGCCAATGCCAACGGCATCAATGACGATGGCCAGCTGATCGTCGGTTGGAAAGTGCGCATCCAGGACGGCATCGACTTCATCCGCTATACACCCGTAAGCATCCTGCTAGATCCAGATGAGTACACCGTGACCGAGTTCTATCCTGTCGAACCGAATTGGGTGCCGACGACCGTGAATCCAGTCGTGATCACCTTGGAAGAAGGCGACGAAGAAACCGTGGAGTTCGGCAACCTGTGCCTGGGCGCGGGCGGCGGCAAGACACTTGGTTTTTGGTCCAACCGCAACGGCATGAACACGATGGCAGATGGCGGCACTCTCCTACCGGAGCTGGCCCTGCTGAGCTCTTACAATCTGCGCGATGCCACCGGGGCTAATTTTGACCCGACCGGCTATACGCAGTTCCGCTCGTGGCTGCTCGGCGCCACGGCAACGAATATGGCCTATATGTTGTCCGCGCAGCTGTCGGCGATGGTGCTGAATGTCGAAGCGGGCCTGGTGCCCGGCGGCGCGCTGATCTATGCCCCCGGCACAACCAGCGCCAATGCCCTGGGATTCGCTACGGTCAGCAGTGTGATGGCCGAAGCGAACAGTTCCCTCGGTTTGTACGGGCTTACCCCGGCCGGTCATCCGCAGCGGGCTTACCAGGAAGCGTTGAAGAACGCGCTGGATAATGCGAACAATAACCTGACCTTTGTTCAACCGGCGCCGTGCCCGTTCAGCTTCGCCGAGGAGGAACTTCAGGCCACCGACCTCAAGTCTCCCCTGGAGACTAACCAGTTTCCGACCAAGTAGACTGTGAGCGCGCCTGACCGGGCAGCGTGCAAAACGGGCCCGGCCAGAGAGCGCAGGGCGGCGGGCTTTTCTTCCCGCCGCCCTACTCGCCAGTTCTTCCCATCTCGGCGAGCTGGAAACGGCCGTCGAGCAGAGCGCGAGTGGCTTCGCTGACCTGGGGGTAAATCACATCTTGAGCAGCATTTCCGGCTGATCTATAATGGTGCCAGCGCGGCCGCCATTCGTGCGCCGCAAGGAACAGCCATGAACAACAACCAATCTCCTTACAACGAAAAGCTCGCCCTCGGCGTGGCCATGGGCTTGCTGGTGGGTGGCGCCGCCGGGATCATCATCGGCATGGTCAGCGGCGACCTGGCGCTCTGGCTGGCCGTCGGCATTGGCGGTGGCATAGCCGTCGGGGCCGCGCTTAGCCTCGCCCTCGCTCCCTAGCCGCCCGCCTCTCGGCCGTCTTCCCCCGGCCAGCCCTGTTCGAGCCGCCTGCTTTCGTCCAGCGTCCAGCGCACAAACGACTCCGTTTCCGCCAGCCGCCCAAACTCCAGCTCCGGCTGCCACGCCAGCGCCGCCTCGATCAGGCCCGCGAACGGCCGTGCGCCCTCCGCCATCGCCCAGCGTCCCGCCGCCGGCTTGGAAACGATCCCTCCTTCGCGCAGCGTGTACAGCATCCGGCACATCGAAAGCACCGCGTACGCCTGGTAGGCATCCTGCCGCAGCAGCCGCGTATCCAGCAGCTGTTCCTCCCACCACCAGCGAATGTCCAGCACGGCCGTGCGTAGCGCCTCCGTCTCCACGGGATCGATCAACGCTGCCGGGTCCGGCCCCGCGTAGCGGATGCCGTACTCGCGCAGAATGTGCCGCTGGATCACCCAGTCACTATGATGCGGCTCCACCACCAGTTCTTCACCCACCGCCAGGCGCGGATACGCCGGGTGCGCCGGGTCATGCCGCCGCAGCGCCTCCAGCGGCAGGTACGACACCTCCAGGTGCGGCCCCCAGCGCGGGTGCGCCGCCCGCAGTTGCGCGTGCATCCCCCGCAGCGCGGCCACTTGCCCCTTATCCAGCACCCCATTCGTCATCACCAACAGATCGATATCGCTCGTCTGCGGGTTGAAATCACCCAGCGCCAGCGAGCCATGCACGGCCAGCCCGGCATAGGCCGCGCCCAGAAGCACGCGCAGCCGCTCGTCCAGATCCTGCAGCAGGCGGTTGATCTCTGGATACGGGGTGGCACCGGCGCTTGTCGTCATGAAGGAGAAGTGTACCATAACCGGCCCCGACCTCGCCGGGCAGCCGGTCGTTGCCCGATTCCGGCCTGATCCACTACAATTAGGCCAACGGCCGTAACCTGAGATGGCCTTTGTAACGGAGGAGCACCCATGACCATGACCCCCCGCGTCCAGCGCCTGCGCCGCCAGAGCCTGGAGGCCGTGCCCACGATCAGCACCGAGCGCGCCGCCCTGCTCACCGAATTCTACGACGAAGAACTGGGCCCCGCTTCGTCCCCTGTCGAGCGCGCCATGGCCTTCCACTACCTCCTCGCGCACAAGTCTATCTACATCGGCCCGGACGAACTCATCGTCGGCGAAAAGGGCCCCCTGCCCAAAGCTGTGCCCACCTACCCCGAACTTTGCTGCCATTCGCTGGAAGATCTCGATATCCTCGACAGCCGCGACAAAGTGCCTTACCACGTTGGTGATGATGCCCGCGCGACCTACGAAGGTCGCGTCATCCCCTTCTGGCAGGGCAGCGCCATGCGCGACCATATCCTGCGGGAAATGACCGCCGAATGGAAAAATGCCTACAAGGCCGGATTGTTTACCGAGTTTATGGAACAGCGCTCCCCCGGCCATACCGTCCTCGACGACAAGATTTACCGCAAAGGCATGTTCGACTTCATCACCGAGATCGAAGCGAGCCTCGCCGCGCTCGACTTCCTCGGCGATCCCCTGGCCTATGACCGCCAGGAACAGCTGCGCGCCATGCGCATTGCCGCCGAAGCGCTGATCCTCTTCGCCGAGCGCCATGCCGAAGAAGCCGAAGAACAGGCCGCCGCCGTGAGCGACCCGCTCCGCCGCGCCGAACTGCTCGAAATCGCCACCATCTGCCGCCAGGTACCCGCTCGCGCCCCGCGCACCTTTCACGAGGCCCTGCAGTACTACTGGTTCGTGCACCTCGGCGTCACCATCGAACTGAATCCCTGGGACGCCTTCAGCCCCGGCCGCCTGGACCAGCACCTGGAACCCTACTACACGAATGAAATCGAGGCGGGCACCCTAACCCGCGCCCAGGCCGAAGAACTTCTGAGCTGTTTCTGGATCAAGTTCAACAACCAGCCCGCCCCACCCAAAGTTGGCGTCACCGCCGCGGAAAGCGGCACCTACACCGACTTCGCCCAGATCAACACCGGCGGGCTCCAGGCCGATGGCTCCGACGCCGTGAACGAAGTCACCTACCTGCTGCTGGATGTCATCGAGGAAATGCGCCTGCTGCAGCCCAGCTCGTCCCTCCAGTTGAGCAAGAAGAATCCCGACCGTTATCTGCGCCGCGCCGCGCGCATCATCCGCACCGGCTTCGGCCAGCCCAGCATTTTCAACGCCGATGTGGTCGTCCAGGAAATGGTGCGCCAGGGTAAGTCCTTGCGCGACGCCCGCTGCGGCGGCACCAGCGGCTGCGTGGAGACCGGCGCTTTCGGCAAGGAGAACTACAACCTCACCGGCTATTTCAACCTGCCCAAAGTGCTGGAATTGGCCCTGAACAACGGTTGTGATCCGCGCACCGGCAAACAGCTTGGCCCCCAGACCGGCGCCGCGGCCTCATTCGCCACCTTCGACGACCTCTTCGCCGCCTTCGAGCGCCAGCTCAATTATTTCATCGACATCAAGATTCGCGGCAACCAGGTCATCGAACGCCTTTACGCCACCTACCTGCCTGCCCCCTTCCTCTCCCTGCTGATCGATGACTGCATCGCCACCGGCCGCGATTATCACGCCGGCGGCGCGCGCTACAACACAAGCTACATCCAGGGCGTCGGCCTGGGCACCATCACCGACTCGCTCAGCGCCATCAAGACCCACGTCTATGAGCGTGGCACGCTAAAGATGGACGAACTGCTGGCCGCTCTCGATGACGATTTCGACGGCCAGGAACGGCTGCGCCAGACCATGCTGAACAAGACGCCCCGCTATGGCAACGACGATGACGCCGCCGACAGGCTGATGGTGCGGGTCTTCGAAGCCTATTTCCAGGCTATCGACGGCCGTCCCAACACCAAGGGCGGCCACTATCGCATCAACCTCCTCCCCACCACCTGCCATGTCTACTTCGGCGCCGTCCTCGGCGCTTCCGCCGACGGCCGTTTCGCCGGCACCCCCCTCTCCGAAGGCATCTCGCCGGTGCAGGGCGCAGACCGCCGTGGCCCCACCGCCGTGATCCGCTCCGCAGCCAAGATGGACCATACCCGCACCGGCGGCACCCTGCTCAACCAGAAGTTCACCCCGGCCCTGCTCGCCGGTGACCAAGGCCTGGAAAAGCTGGCCCAGCTCGTGCGCACCTACTTCAAACTCGACGGCCATCACATCCAGTTCAACGTCGTCGACGCCGAGACCCTGCGCGCCGCCCAGGCCGACCCCGCCGCCCACCGCGACCTCATCGTCCGTGTGGCCGGCTACAGTGATTACTTCTGCGATCTGGGCGAGGCGCTGCAAGCAGAGATCATCGCCCGCACCGAGCACGACACCTTCTGAGGCTCCCCCTGGCTGGTAGGGGGCGCGATTCATCGCGCCTAAAACGCCCGCCATCCCGGCAATCTAAAAAAAGAGGGCCACGGCCGTTTTCGCGAAAACGGCCGTGGCCCTTCTGGTTTCAAACAAACGTCGCCGGTTTACGGCATATCGATAATCGGCAGATAGACGTCAATCTGCACCGGCGGTTCCACCACGGTCAGCGTCACCGTCGCATCCGAGAAGCCGTCCGGGCTGGAGATGCGATAGAGGAAGGTGAACGTGCCCAGTTGCGTGGGATTCGTCAGCGTGAAAGAGCCTACCGTGTTGACCGCCAGCTGCCCCCCGGCGAACGGCACCGAGGCCCCGGCGGCGTGGTCCGTCACCGTGCCGCCCAGCGTGCCGCCGCCAAAGCTGGTCAGCGTCGCTTCCGGGAAGCCGAGGATGTCCGGGCCGCTGCCGTTGTCGTTAAACAACGTGCCGGGCGCGAAGATCTTGTCCTCGTTGACCAGCGTCGCCAGGTCATCATCCCGCGCCTGCGGCGTGGCCTTGATCGTCAGCGTCACCACGGCATCGGAAGTGCCTCCGGCATTCGTCAGGCGGTAGGCGAAGGTGTAGAGCCCGGGCGTGAACGGCGCGCCGGTCAGGCTCCAGCTGCCGTCGGCGTTGACCGTCAGCGTGCCCTTGGCCAGCACGGTGCTGTCGCCCGCGGCCACGGCCGTCACGTCATCGCCCAGCGAACCGCCGCCAAACGAAGTCAGGGTCGCCGTTGGCGTGCCCAGGAAGTCCGCCCCGCTGCCGTTATTGGTCAGCAGGCCCGCCCCTGCGGCCACGTTCTGATCGGCGTCATACTGGAAAGTGATCGCGTCGTTCTTGGCCTCCGGCGGCTCGGAAACCAGCACCGTCACCATCGCATCGGAAGTGCCCTTGCTGTTGGTAAGCCGGTACTGGAACGTAAACGAGCCGGGGATCGTCGGCGTGGCGATAATCACCGAGCCCACCGCGTTTACCGTCAGCGTACCACCCGCGAACGGCACAGCCGTGCCCGCCGCATGCAGCGTCACCGGGCCGCCCAACGAGCCGCCGCCGAAGCTGGTGATCGCCGCTGCCGGGAAGCCCAGCGTGTCCTCGCCGCTGCCGTTGTTCGCGAACAGCAGGCCTGGCGCACCGTTGAACGTGCCGTTTAGCGGCACTCCCAACTGGTCAGCCCGTGCCTGTGGCGGCCCCTCGATATTGAACGTCACCACCGCGTCGGAAGTTCCTCCGGCGTTGGTCAGGCGGTAGGAGAAGGTATAGTTGCCGGGCACAAAAGGCGTGCCGCCCAGGCTCCAACTGCCGTCGGCATTGACAATCAGCGTGCCGCCGGCCAGCGAAACAGCCGATCCCGCCAAATGCTGCGTCACCGTGCCGCCCAGCGCGCCGCCGCCAAACGAACTGAGCACGGCCGTGGGATCGCCCAGAGCATCCGGCCCGGACCCATTGGCGGCAAACAGACCCGCCCCCGCGCCCACATTCTGGGCGGCGTTATTGGTAAAGGTATAGGTGTCCGGCTGCGCCACCGGTTTTTCGGCCACGCGCACGGTCACTGAGGCGTCAGACTGCCCAACTGAATTTTCCAGGCGATACAGGAAGGTGTAGGTCCCTGCCGCCGTGGGATTGGCGATGCTCAGCGAGCCATTGGCATTGACTGTCAGCGTACCGCCCGCCAAGGCCACCGTGGCGCCCGGCAGGTTGTCCGTCACCGCGCCGCCCAGCGTGCCCGCGCCAAAGCTGCTGATCGTCGCCACGGGAAAGCCGCGATCATCCGCGCCGCTGCCATTGTCAGTGAACAGCTTGCCCGCAGGCAGGTTCGTGGACAGTCCAATCAGGGCCACCAGGGCATCATCCTTTGCCAGCGGCTCCGCCGTCAGGTTCAGGGTAACCGTGGCCGTGCTTTCGCCCGCGCTGCTGGCCAGCACATAATCGAAGGTATACTGGCCCGGCGTGAAAGGCGCGCCCGTCAGGCTCCAGCTGCCGTTGGCATTCACCGTCAGCTTGCCGCCGGCGAGGTCCACCACAGATCCGGCCGGGTTGCCCGCTGCGTTGCCGCCCAGGCTGCCTCCGCCAAAGGTCGTCAATTTCGCCGTCGGCGTGCCCAGCAAATCAACCCCAGAGCCGTTGTCCGCGAACAGGCCCAACCCGGCGGACACATTCTTGTTCTGGTTAAACATGAAGGTATAGGCGTCGTCCTGTGCCTGGGGCGGGTCAACGACCGTGATCGTAACCCCGGCCTCAGCTTGGCCGACACCGTTGTCGATGCGGTAGAGGAAGGTGTGGTCGCCCAGGACCGTCGGCGTGTCCACAACCAGCGAACCATTCGCGTTCACGGTCAGCGTTCCCCCGGCAAAGGCTACCGTCGCGCCCGCAGCATTGTCACCCACCGCGCCGCCCAGATCACCGCCGCCGAAAACAGTCAGCGTCGCCGGCGGGTACCCCAGATCATCCACTCCGTTGCCGTTATCGGCAAAGAGCGTGCCCGCGGCCAGGTTATTGTTCTGGTTCACGGCCACATTCAGCGCGTCGTCCTGCGCCACCGGCTGCGCCTCAATAGTAAAAGTCACCGTGGCATTGGAATTGCCTTTGCTGTTTCCCAGACGATACTGGAATGTAAAAGTCCCCGGTTCAAACGGCGCACCCAACAAGCTCCAGCTCCCGTCGGCAGCTACCGTCAACGAACCGCCGGCCAGGTTAACCGTGGCCCCGGCCGCGTTACTCGTGACGCTGCCGCCCAGGTCACCGCCGCCAAACGAAACCAGCGTTGCCGCTGGCGTACCCAGCACGTCCGCCCCGCTGCCGTTGTCGGCAAACAGTCCGGCCAGCTCCGTCTTGGTCTGATTGGTGTTGAAATTAAAGGAATAGGCGTCATCCTTCGCCTGCGGCGGTGCGTCCGCCGCGAAGAGGGTAGAAGTCAACCCCAGGATAAGCACAAGGGACAGCACAATAATAATCAGGGTGCGCTTCATGTTCTCTCCTTATGTGGCGCATATTGGCAACCGGGTTTTCCAGCCGGTCAATAAACTCTCGAAAGGCACAGAGCGGGCGCTTTGTGATGTCGCGGCGCGGCTGCCCCCGGCAGGAGTACTGGGCGCGTTTCACCCGACAGATTGTGCCACCATTTATGGTATGCACAATCGTCGCAAGGGTCAATGAAGAAGCGGTGAAAGAATGGATAACGCGCCTGCTGCCCTGCGGCCCTCCATGGCCCGCAGGACGAGAAAAAAAGGAACGACGGCCGTTTCTATCTGGCCGTCGTTCTTTTCGCCGCCTTCGGGCTTCTGTCCTACGCCGCCAGGGCCACGGCCAGCGGCCGCCGGTGCACCTGGTATTGCCCCACCTTGTCCAGCACCTGGTTCACATACTGCTCCGGCACATCGACAAACGTGTGCTGCTCGCGGATCACAATCGCGCCCAGCGAACGGCCGGGGATATCGGCGTGGTAAGCGATCGTGCCCACCACATCGGCCGGGCGCACGCCATGCGCCTTGCCCGCGTCCAGCGTCAGGCGCACCATGCCTTTCTCCGTGCTGCGGCTTTCGCGCCCGCTGCCGTTGGCCGGGGTGCGCCGCTGGTCGCTGCTGCGGCCGCGCCGGTTGTCGCCTCGCGCCGTTTCCGGGCGTTCTTCGATGGCGCTCAGCGCCGCGATCGGGCGCTGTTTTTCCTCGTGCCGCGCCAGCTTAAGCGCCGCCGCGGCGATCTCCAGCAGGTCATTCCCTTCCGCCACCAGCTCCTGCACGATCTCGCGTTCGCGGCTGCAGCGTCCGCGCCGCAGCCAGACCATCATACTCTCGGTCAGCTGCGCCTCGCGCTGGGCCCGGATTTCATCCTCCGTGGGCACGGCCACGGCCGTAACCTTTTGCCCCGTATGCTTCTCAATGCGCCGCAGCTTGAACTGCTCTTTCGGCGTCACCAGCGTGATTGCTACGCCCGTGCGCCCCGCCCGCCCCGTGCGCCCGATGCGGTGCACATACGTATCCGGGTCCTGCGGCAGATCATAATTGATCACATGCGAAATATCGTCCACATCCAGCCCGCGCGCCGCCACATCCGTCGCCACCAGCACCTTCGTCTGTGCCTTGCGGAAGCGGTCCAGGGCCTGCTCGCGCGCGTCCTGGCTCAGGTCGCCGTTCAGCGTCTCCGCCGGGAAGCCGCGCACGGTCAGTTCGTTGGCCAGTTCGCCCGTGCTGAGCCGCGTGCGGGCGAAAATCAACACGCTGGTCATCGGTTCGACCTCAAAGAGCCGCGTCAGCGCGGCCGTTTTGTCCTGCTGGTTCACGAGATAGGAGCGCTGCTCAATCGCGGCCACGGTCAGTTGCGGCCGTTCAATCGTAATTGACTGCGGGTTCCTCAGGTACTTCTGCGCCAAGCGGCGGATCGGCGGCGGCAGCGTGGCCGAAAAGAGCGCCGTTTGCTTGCGGTTCGTCGCCGCGTCCAGCAGCGTCTCGATATCCTCGATGAAACCCATGCTCAGCATTTCGTCCGCTTCATCCAGCACCACGGTCTGCACGTTGCCCAAATCCAGCGCGCCCTTGCGGATCAGGTCCAGCAAACGGCCCGGCGTGCCGACAACGATATCCACGCCGCGGCGCAGATTGCCGATTTGCGGGCCATACGCCGTGCCGCCGTAAACGGCCAGGATGCGCACCCTGGCGTAACGGCCGTAATCCGACAGCGCCCCGGCCACCTGCAGGGCCAATTCGCGCGTGGGGACCACCACGAGCCCCTGCACGCCTTGGACTTCGGGATCGAGATTCTGCAGCAGCGGCAGGCCAAAAGCCGCCGTCTTCCCGGTGCCGGTCTGTGCCTGGCCGCTCAAATCTTGCCCGTGCAGCAGCAGCGGGATTACAGCCGTTTGAATGGGGGTCGGGCTGTCAAAGCCCAGTTCGGATACAGCGCGCAGCAGCTGCGGCTGCAGTTCTAGAGCAGCAAATTCGTTGGTCATATTCTCCACACCTGGCGGTTCGACAAGTCCACTGTGCGGGACCGCCCCTCGCGGGCGCTGGTCCCTCCTTCTTCCAACAGTCGACTCGTCCCTACAAACCCGCAGGCGGGAGCCATGCTGCTGCGCAAAAAAAGCCCGACCATCGCGGTCAGGCATCACTTTGGAGTTCGCAAAACCAAAAAACAATATCAGTTCATAAAGCTACGACAAAGAGTATAGCATGAATCGCGCCGGCGCGCGCATTTCGTTTACGTTTCGCTTATTCGCGTCCATCAGCGCCCGCTTTCATGTTACAATCTTGCCGCTTGCTGAAACCGAATGGACGGGGCACGGCCGTTTGCCTCTCGCCGTCCTCCGCCGACTGGAGGTCCATCATGAGTCACAACCGATCCGTTTTCCTCCTGCTCCTGCTCCTGGCCCTGGCGGCCTGCGGCGGCGCCGAAGCCCCGCCTACCCCTGCTGCGGATACAGCGGCGCCACCGGCCACCGAGGTCGCCGCCTCCGTCCCGGACGAAGCGCCCGCGCCCACCGCCGTTCCCGAACCTACCGCGCTGCCCGAACCCACGGCACTGCCCGAACCCACCGCGCTGCCCGAATCCACCGCCGCGCCTGTCGCTTCCGGCGACGGCTGGGGCGCCTCCAACAGCGGGCCCCAAACCGCCTGTGATCACCCCTACTGGCCGCTGCGCGAAGGTGCGCGCTGGGTCTTTGGCGGCGCCGATGGGACCAGCCTCGCCTGGGAGATCCTCTCCGTCTCCGGCGATAGGAACACTGCCGAGGCCACCATGCAGATGACCACGGGCGACCCGGACAACGAGCTGACTTTCACTTATATCTGGGAATGCAGCGCCGATAGCGGCCTCGTCTCCTTCGATTTCGCCGGGCAGAGTTTCGCCCAGTCCGGCCTGGAAATGGACATGCAGGTCACCGGCGGCACCGGCCAGTTTCTGCCCGCCCCCGAACTGTTGGAAGTAGGCTACAGTTGGGAGAGCACGCTTGCCAGCACCTTCACCTTCATGATGCAAGAAGGAGACGAGGGGATGGAGATCGCCGGCGACATGACCAACGAGACCACCAGCAGCGTCATCGGGGATGAACCGGTCAACTTCGACGGCCGTACCGTCGACGGCCTGCAAATCGATCAGGTCAGCGACATGGCTATGACCATGAACATGCTCGGCACCTCCAACACCACCGAGTTCAGCATGGGCAATGGCATGGTCCTCGGCCGCGGCCTCGGCCTGATCTCCCAGACCACCAGCACCGAATTCGGCGACGTGACAATGGAACTCATTGAGGTTACCATCCCCTGAAAGAAATGAAATTAAGAGGACCGGGCAGGGGTCAGGGAGTCAGGTGCCAGGGGCACGCTGGCATCTGACACTCTGCCCCCGGATACCTGGACCATGCTTCTCCTCGACCAACCCTACGTCTCCCCTTTCTTGCGCCAGACCATCCTGGAGCACCAGCTGCCCGTGATCGCCACGCCGCAGGCCGCGGCCCTGGAGCTGCCGGCGGGCACGCGCCTGGTAGAAGAGCTGGCCGCCGTCAACTGCTACCGCGACGGCATCTCGCGCCTGCTCTACAGCAACTCCGAGAACTCGCTCTCCTGGGTCACCCGCAACCTGCCGTTTACCGGCCTGCCGCGCCAGATTGCCCTGCTGAAAGACAAGGTGCGCTTCCGGCAGCTGCTGGCTCCGCTCTATCCCGATTTCTTCTTCCAGGCCGTGCCCGCCGCCGAACTGGAACAAGTCGATGTGACCAGCCTGCCGCTGCCCTTCATTATCAAGCCCGCCGTGGGCTTCTTCAGCCTCGGCGTGCACAAAGTCAGCACCGTCGAGGAATGGCCGGCCGTCCTGGCCGCGCTGCAGGCGCAGCTGGCCGCCGCCACGGCCGTTTTCCCCGCCCAGGTCCTTGATACCACGACTTTCATCATCGAAGAATGCGCCCTGGGCGACGAATATGCCATTGACGCCTTCTACGACCGCACCGGCACGGCCGTCATCGTCAACGTCCTCCAGCACCCCTTCTCCTCCGCCGCCGACGTCAGCGACCGTGTCTACCTTAGCTCCGCGGCAATCATCCAGCGCACCCTGGAGCCGTTCACCGCCCTGCTGCGCGAAATCGGCGCGCTGGCCGGACTGGTCGACTTCCCCATCCATGCCGAGGTGCGCGTCGCGCCGGACGGCACCATCGTGCCCATCGAAATCAACCCGCTGCGCTTCGGCGGCTGGTGCGCCACGGACATCGCCCACTACGCCTTCGGCCTCAACCCCTATCTTGCCTTCCTGCGCGAAGATCGTCCCCGCTGGGGCAAGTTGCTGGACGGCAAAGGGGATGAAGTCACCGGCCTGATCGTACTCGATCGCTCCGGTTCCCTGGCTGCTGCCGATGTGCGCGCCTTCGACGAGGCGCGCCTCCTGCGTGCTTTCGCCCGGCCCCTGGAGTGGCGGCCCATCGACTTCCACCGCTACCCCGTTTTCGGCTTCCTGTTTGTGGAAACTGTGGGCGCCGATATGGCCGAGATCGAGCACATGCTCGCCTCCGACCTGCGCGAATTCGTGACCGTGGCCTGAAGCCACCAGCCCTCGCTGCGCCCTCAATTCTGCCCCGCCGCCCTCGCTTGCGCCATAATTCACAATCTTGCCATCCCTCCCCAGGCACGCTATTCTTCTGCCGACGACGCCCCCACCCTTGGCCACCAACAGCATACCAGGAGCGCCGGGGATGACTACTGGAAACCATCCCACGAAGCTAATGCCGTTTACACGCAGGAGCACAACATGAGCAAGTTCAACCGCCATTTCTCCCTCTTAATCGTTGCCGGCCTGCTCTTTCTGGCGGCGTGCGGTGCCGCGCCTGCCGCCCAACCGGCCGTTTCCACGGACGAAATCGGCTCCGGCCCTAAACCGCTCGCGGCCGAAGAACTCACCGGTCCTGCCGGCCGCGGCGCTACCGGACCCACCACCGACGCCCTGGCTACCTGTCTCAGCGCCGAAGAGGCCAAACTTGCTCGCCTGATCAACGAGTATCGTGCTACCCTGAATCTGCCGCCTATTCCGGTCACCAAGTCCCTGACTCTCACTGCCCAACAGCACTCCTGGGACCTGACCACCAACGGCCGTGACTATCCGCCGCCGCCGCCCGACGCCTCTTGCAACCTGCACAGTTGGACCGCCAAGGTCAACCCCGCCCTGCGCGAGGGCACCTGGACGGCCGTTTGCTTCACCGGCGCGCCCACCTGGTCCGGCAACGAGGAATCGCACAAGAAACCCGCCGAGCTAGCCAACTACCCCGGCATCGGCGTCGAAAACTCTTTCGCCTCCTCCGGCGCTGCCAGCGCCGAAGGCGCCCTGGGTGCCTGGAAGAACAGCCCCGGCCACAACGCCCTGATCGCCGAGCAGGGCTGGACGCGCGCCTCCGCCATGGGCGTGGGCATCAACGGCGGCTTCGCCAATCTCTGGTTTGGCTGGGCCGTTGATCCGGCCGGCGAGGCTCAACCCTGCGCCGCCGAGGTCCCGCCCACGGCCGTGCCGCCGACGGAGGTCCCGCCCACGGCCGTGCCGCCGACGGAGGTCCCGCCGACCGAGGTCCCGCCCACGGACGTACCCCCGACGGAAGTTCCGCCCACGGATGTTCCTCCGACCGGCGTTCCTCCAACAGAAGCTCCGCCCACCGACGTACCCGCAACCGAGGTTCCACCGACAGCCGTACCTGCTACTGAGGTTCCGGCCACAGCCGTACCTGCTACCGAGGTTCCGGCTACCGAAGTGCCCGCCACGGCCGTACCGCCCACGGAAGAGCCCGCCCCCCCGGCCGGTGAAACGATCACCCGTTCCGGCACAGTCAGCTCCGGCGGCAGCGTGGACGAGGTCTTCCCCGTCGTCGGCGGCCGCACCTACGATGTCGTGATCACTCCTTCTGCCGGCTTCGATGTCGCCCCCTTCTTCTACTGTGAGTGGACCAGCGGCGGCTGGCGGCGCGGCAGCTTTGATATTGGCTTTGAAGGCGAGGCCGAAAGCATCACACTCGACGCCGATAGCGACGGCACCTGCACCATCACGCTCTCCGGCTACGAAACCTCCGAGGGCACCTACACCATGATAGTGACCCCGAACTGATCGTAGCTATGAAACGCGCCTTCTGGATCTACCTGGTAACCCTGGCGCTGCTGGGCATCCTGGCCGCCTGCCGGGGCGCGGGCGATGCCCCGCCGCCCGCATCTCCCACGGCCGATGCTGAAGACACGGCCACCCCGGAGCCTGCTGCCGCGCGCGGCGATCAGACCGCCTCCGAAAGCGAACTGCCGACCGCAACCAGCGTGCCGGACTCCCCCGGCCCGGAACCAAGCGCAGCGCAATCATCCGCCGGCTTTTCCTTGCAGTTCCAACCCCGGCCCGACGGCCTCGGCTTCCGCAACTATGGCGCCGCCTTCCCCGAAGGTGATTTCACCATCGCCGAGCTGCGCACTCTGTTCGGCGACGAAGTCTGCTCGCGTATCGACGGCGAGCGCTGCGTCCCCACGGCCGCCGCCCAGCAGTGGATCGCCGACCGCAACGCCGACATGATCGCCGGGCACTGCATCGGCTTTACCGTCGCCAGCTACCGCTTCCTGCAAGGCGACCTGCAGCCGGATGAATTCACCCCCGCCGCCGCCGTGCCATTCCAGATCGATCAACAGGTGCCCATCATGCGCACCCTCGCCGCCAACGGTGCTCTCTACTGGGCACCTTCCGTCTGGCAGCAAGAAGTGTCCGGCACGCCGGCGGAGATCATTGACGCCCTCATTGAACTGGGCGAACCCGTGGACCTCAGCATCTTCCTGCCCGGTCTCGCCGGCGGCCATTCCCTGCTCGCGTACGGCCTGGAAGAAGTTGCCCCGGACCTCTTCCACATCCTGGTCTACGATAACAACTTCCCCGGCGAAGAGGCCTTCGTCGAGGTCGATGTCGCCGCCAACACCTGGCGCTATGATCGCGGCGCCGAGAATCCGGAGCAAACGGCCGTTCCCTATGAAGGCGACGCCGAGACCAACACCCTGCGTTTCATCCCTCTCTCCGCCTACGAGAACGTCTCCTGCCCCTTCTGCGCCGCCGAGACCGAAGAAGACGGCGGCAACCCCGGCCCCACCCTGCTCTCCTTCCTCGGCGACGGCGACGTGCTGGTCAAGACCCTCTTCGGTTCCATCGGTTCCATTGACGGCGAGCTGATCAACGAGATCCCCGGCGCCCATTTCATCTTCCAGCGCGGCCAGTTCGCCGCCACCGACATCCCCGACATCCTCCTGCCCGAAGGTATCGCCGAGTTCAGCATGGACTTTAACGGCCTGCAGCGCGTCTCCAGCCTCAATACCGGCTTCTCCGTGGTCGTCGACCAGCTCGATCCCGCCCCCGAAGACAGCCGCCTGGCTGTCGCCCAGGTCGACAAAGGGATCGAATTCACCGCCGGGGGCGCCCAGACCCCCGTGCTCAAGGCCAACACCAGCTCCGCCGAGGCTGCCTACCGCGTGGCCCTGCTCGGCGTCAAATTCGCCGACGGCCAGAGCCTCGCCGTGGGCGCTGCGCGGAACCAGCCCGGCCTGGAAATCAGCCGCAAGCAGGCCGACACCAGCAGCGCCACCTTGCTCGTCGCCCGCCTGACGGAGGAAGGGGAAGCTCTCTTTGTCACCTCCCGCCTCCATGATCAGCAGGAGCAGTCCCTCGTGCTAGACCTGCCCGCCTGGGATGGCGAGGGCAGCCTGGATGTTTACGTCGATCGCGACGGCGACGGCACCTTCGACACGACACCCCTGACCCTGACCAATGCCCCCCTGAGCGAGATCCTGCGCCAGGAAGATGCCCCCGCCCTGATCGACGATTTCAGCCCCTATTTGGGCGAGCAGGGCCTCGACGCCGTCCTCGCTACCCTGCCGGCGCAAAGACTTTCCCCCACCGCCCTCGCTGCTGTCTTGCGCCCCCTGCACCTTTCCGCCGCGCAGTACGTTGCCCTGCTGCCCGCGCTCGATCTGCCCACGCCGCAGCTCGCCGCCCTGCTGTCTGAATTGCGCCTGGAGACCGACCTGCTGGAGGAAATCCTGGCCGGTCTGCAGCTCACGGCCGTGGACGAAACTGCCCTGCGCGCCGCCCTCGCCGACCTCGCCGCCGTCCATGGCCTGCTCGCCGACTGGGCCTTCCTCAACAGCACCGACCTTGATGTCCTGGCCGCACTGATCAACGACCGTGGCCTCACCCTGGCCCAGTTGCAGCTTCTTTTCCCCCGTCTCGGCCTCTCCCCCGAAGACCTCGCTGCGCTGCTTGCCGCCCTCGATCTTGCGGACGAAGATCGCGCCGCCCTGGCCCTGGAGCTGCCACCCACGGCCGTTCCCACGGCCGTTCCCACCGCCACGCGCCGACCCACGGCAACGCCCACTAGGGCCGCCACGCCCACTCCGGCCGCTGGGTCCACCGCCACCCCCACCGCCGATCCGCTGCTGCCCACCGTCACCCCCGGTCCCGCGCCCCAGGTCACGCCCGGCACCGACCCTTACCCCGGCCCGCCGCCGGCCTCTGACGGCGCTCCCGACGGCTATCCCGGCCCCTATCCCGGCCCGGCCACCCGCGTTGGCGCCTACCCCGCCCCCGCCCCGGACCCCACCGCCACGCCCCGGCCCGTGTACGAGTCCGGCGCCTTTTGCGACGGCGACAACCTGCAAGTCCGCGCCGGCGAACCCGGCTGGAACAGCGCCACCATCACCCTGCGCTCCGGCCCCACCGTCCTGCTCGTCGACGTCACCGGGCCTGCCGGAGAACCTTTCACCACCACCTTGCTCGGCCCCGCCACCTGGCCCGATCTCGTTCTCGAATCCTCCGCCGAACCGGCCCGCGTGCCCCTCGGCTCCTTCACCTGCCCCTAACCGGCCCGCGAGTCAGCAGTCAGTCACTAGCTGGCCGCCGGCCGCTGGGCGATGACAGTTTGCCCACCAACCTCTCTACTGTATTCAAATTCCGCGCCGTCCCCGCCACCCCCAGCGCCCTCTCCAGCGCTCCATTCCCTACCGTCGATTCGCCCCGCCCGCGCCGGTACAGCCAGTGCACCTCCCGCCCCAGCACGCGCAGCTCGTCAATCTCATTCGACCCCGCCTCCAGCCGCTGCGCCGCCACGGCCGTGACCTCCTCCCGCAAAAACATCACATACACCGTCGCCTCCGGCCCCCGCTCCACCGCCGCGAACGGTGACCCCTGCACCACGGCCGTGACCTCCGCCCCGCTGCGCAGCATCACCGCCACCTCATACCCCAGCCCCGCCGCCAGCGCCCCCTCCATCCGCCGCGCCAGCGCCTCCTCTTCCTCGTCATCCGGCGCCTCAAAAATCACATTGCCCGCCGCCAGCACCGTCTGCACATTCTCCAACCCCATGTTCTGGAACAACGCGCGCAGCGTTTCCATCGTTACCCTGCGCCCGCCCACATTAATCGCCCGCAAAAACGCCACCATCCTACCCATACCCAACCTCTCCTCGCTGTCGCCGCCGCCCCGGTCGGCCGTTCCGAAATCGGTAATCCGAAATCGGAAATCGCCGCATTTCGCATTCATCGGCTACAATACCCGCCAAATCATCAGTTGGCCAACTCGCCGCAGTTGTCCGGGAGAACAGCACCGCGCCATGACCATGAACTTCGACCAGCCCATCACCCGCACCGGCACCGGCTGCACCAAGTGGGACTTCCTCAACGTCAACGAAGAATATATCCAGGGCGACCACAGCCACGCCAGGCACGGCCGTGATCGCCTCCTGCCCCTCTGGGTCGCCGACATGGACTTCCCCGGCCCGCCCGAGGTCACCGCCGCCCTTGTCCGCCGCGCCGAACACGGTATTTTCGGCTACTGTAGCCCCGGCGACAGCTACTTCCAGGCCGTCATCGACTGGATGGCCCGCCGCTACGGCCGTTCCGTCTCCCAGGACTGGATCGTCCTCACCCCCGGCGTCGTGCCCGCCATCAACGTGATGATCGAAACCTTCGTCCGCCCCGGCGACAAAGTGCTCGTCCAGCGCCCCGTTTACTACCCGTTCTTCACCTCCATCGAAAACAACGGCGCGCAGATCGTCTCCAGCTCATTGCGGCTGGTCAACGGCCGTTACGAAATGGACTTCGAAGACCTCGCCGCCAAAGCCGCCGATCCCGCCCTCACCATGGCCATCCTCTGCCACCCCCACAACCCCGTCGGCCGCGTCTGGACCCCCGCGGAACTGCGCCGCTTCGGCGAAATCTGCCTCGCCAACGACGTCCTGGTCATCTCCGACGAGATCCACTGCGACCTGCTCTATCAAGGCGTTGAATTCACCTCCTTCGCCACCCTTGGCGCACAGTTCGAGCAGCGCAGCATCGTCTGCACCGCGCCTAGCAAAACCTTCAACCTTGCCGGCCTGCGCAACTCCAACATCGTCATCCCCGACCCCGAGTTGCGCGCCCCCTTTCGCCAGGCCCTCGTGCGCCACGGCATGGCCGCCGCCAACATCTTCGGCCTCGAAGCCACCGAGGCCGCCTACCGCCACGGCGAACCCTGGCTGGCCGAGGTCATGGCCTACGTGCAGGAAAACTACCACTTCATGCAGGCGTACCTGGCCGCGCACCTGCCCCAGGTCCAGGTCCTCCCCGTCGAAGGCACCTACCTCGTCTGGGTCGACTTCCGCGCCTTCAACCTCGAACCCGCCGCGCGCAAAGATCGGATCATGGGCCAGGCCAAAGTATGGCTGGATGAAGGCGAAATGTTCGGCCCCGAAGGAGAGGGCTTCGAGCGCTTCAACATCGCCTGCCACCGCTCTCTTCTCGCCGAAGCGCTCGAACGCATCTGTGAAGCGTTTCAGCCGGTCAGTTAGCCAGCGTGTCAGTTGACCTGCTGGCAAGCTCATCTGCGGGCAAGCTGCAATGAACTCGCAAGGAAACCTCCTGGAACTCCTCTTCGATCGCATGCCTATGGGCATCGCCGTACTCGATCGCCACTTCCGCGTCCAGCGCTACAACCCCACCTGGGACGAATACTCCGCGCGTTATGCTCCCCCTTCCGCGGCTGCTCTCGCGCCCGGGGTTTCCTATTTCGATCACCTGCCCCATACTGAAAGCGTCGTCAAACCGCTGTTTGACCGCGTCCTTGCCGGTGAGACTGTCCGCGAAAACAGCGTCCGCCTGGATTCGGACGGCATTGTGACCTACTGGGATGTGGTCCTGGCCCCGCTGCTGGAGGGAGACGAGATCGCGGGGATCCTGGTTGTCTCGATCGATGTTTCCGAAAGGGCCCGCCTGCGCCAGAATCTGGAAGAACGCGTTTCCGCGCGCACCCGCGAACTACAGATGCTCCTGGAAGTATCGGCCGCGGCCAACAGTTCGCTGGACCTGGACGAGATGCTCACCAAAACCCTGGACTTGTTGGTGGACCTGGTCGGCGCCTCGCGCGCAGGTGTCGCCCTGATCGCGGACGACGGCGGGGAATGGCACTCCACGATTCTGCGCCCGGAACGGGCTGTCGATCCGCAGCAGATGGTCCAGCTGCTTGAGGCCGGTCGTGCAGTCCTGGACAACAGTGAAATGCTGTACATTGCTCCCAACCCTGCGCAAGGGTTCCGCGAGCCTGGCGTGCTGCTTCCCCTGCAAATTCGTGCCCGAAAGCTGGGCGTATTGGCGATCATCGGCCCCGAAGAGACGACGTTCACGCGCGATCAACTGGAATTGTTCAAATCGATAGCCGAGCAACTGAACATCGCCATCGACAATGCCTACTTGTTCGAAAAAGCGGAAGATCTGGCCGTCAGCGCGGAAAGGAATCGCCTCGCGCGCGAACTGCACGACGCGGTGACGCAAACGCTCTTTTCCGCCAGCCTGATTGCCGAAGTCCTGCCCCGCATCTGGGAGCGCGATCATGACCAGGGCTTGCTGCGGTTGGCGGAACTGCGCGATCTGACGCGTGGGGCGCTGGCCGAAATGCGCACCCTGTTGCTGGAATTGCGGCCGGCGACATTGACCGAGTCCAGCCTGGGTGAACTGCTGCGCCAGCTGGCACAGGCCCTGGGCGGACGGACGCGCTTGCCCATCGAGATGATCGTGACGGGAGAACGGCCGTTACCCCCTGATACCCAGATCGCCCTCTACCGCATCACCCAGGAAGCTCTGAACAACGTCATCAAGCATGCCGCCGCCACCCAGGTCATGCTGGAATTGACCATGACCCCCCAGGCCGTTCAGCTGGTCATCCGCGACGATGGGCGCGGCTTTGACCCGGGTGGCAGTGCGCCCCATTCACTGGGTCTGGGCATCATGCACGACAGGGCCGAGAAAATTGGCGCACAATTGGCCGTCACCAGCCAGATCGGAACAGGAACCATCGTCACCGTGACTTGCCCTGTCCCCGCCGGCAAAGGGAGCACCCATGTCTGAAGCACAACCTATCCGGGTCCTGATCGTCGATGACCATGCCGTGGTGCGCAGCGGTCTGGCCGCATTCTTGTCCGTCTACGAGGATCTGCTGCTGGTCGGCGAAGCAGCCGGCGGAGCCGCAGCCCTGCGCCTGTGCGCGCAGACGCCCGTGGATGTGGCTCTCATGGATTTGATGATGCCCGAAATGGACGGTGCGGAAGCCACCCGCGCCATCCGCGCCCAATGTCCCAATGTCCAGGTAATTGCCCTGACCAGCTTTAAGGAAGAAACGCTTATCCAGGGAGCGCTCCAGGCCGGCGCGATCAGCTATCTGCTGAAAAACGTCACCGCCGACGACCTGGCGAACGCGATTCGCGCTGCCCACGCCGGCCGCCGGACGCTCGCTCCCGAAGCCACCGCCGCCCTCATTCACGTCGCCACCCGCCCCGCGCCGCCGCAGTATGACCTGACGCCGCGCGAGCTGGAGGTCCTGGCCCTGATGGTCAAGGGCTTGACCAACCCCGAGATTGCCTCCCGCCTGGTAGTCAGCCGGTCGACGGTCAAATTCCATGTGAGCAGCATCCTGTCCAAACTGGGCGTAAACGGCCGTACCGAAGCCGTCGCCCTGGCCCTCCAGCAAAACCTGGTCACCTGACCAGCCCACACACCCCACACCTGACCAGCCCCAAAGCTCCCCAGATACCCGATGTATCCGGGGAGTTTTCGGTTTAGACTGGATCATGATTGTTGCGCCGGACCGCCACCCGGCGCAGGCGAATGAACTCCTCCCCCCTGAGTGCCGCCGGAGCCTGTTGGCTTCACTGGAGGTTTTAATGAAGATCACGCTCTTTGCCGCCGGTTCACGAGGAGACATCCAACCCTGTCTGGCCTTGTGCCGGGGCCTGCAGCAAGCGGGCTATCATGTCCGTCTGGCTGCTCCCCAGGACTTTGCCGATTTCATCCAGCAGCACCAGGTAGAGTTCTACCCGCTGCGCGGTGATGTCCAGCAGATCATGGCCGGCGACACCGGGCGCGACTTCATGGAGACGGGAGGGGCCAATCCCGTCAAGTCAATTCGTGCGGTCCGCAAAATGATCGCCCCGATCATCATGAGCATGGCCGCGGACGCCCACGCTGCCTGCCGCGATGCCGACGCGCTCATCTGTCTCGGCGTATTCAGCGCCTTTGGCCAGTCGATTGCCGAGGCCCTGCGCATCCCGATCATCCACCTGGAACCAACCCCCTTGCTGCCCACCAGAGCCTTCCCCGCCCCTTCATGGCCCCTGCAGCGCAACCTGGGAGCCCTGCATAATTTCTCCTCCGGAATGGCTATGCTCCAGGTCATCTGGCTCTGGTACCGCCCCTTTGTCAACCCGTTCCGCCAGGCGCTGGGCCTCTCCCCCTATCGTTCCGCGCGTTTCTACCGCGCCCTGCAATCGACCCCCATGCTCGGTGCCTATAGCCCGCGCATCGTCCCTCCTCCGGCTGATTGGCCCGCCGGTCACCACGTCACGGGCTACCTCTTCCTCGATGACCAGGATAACTGGCAGCCGCCGCCTGAGCTGCAGGCCTTCCTGGCCGCGGGTGATCCGCCCGTCTATATCGGCTTTGGCAGCATGTCCGGACGCAATCCGCAGAGATTCGCCGCCCTGGTCCTGGAAGCGCTTGCCCAGAGCGGTCAGCGAGGTCTGCTGCTCAGCGGATGGGGTGGTTTGCGCGCCGGGCCGGTGCCTGATAGCGTGTTTGTGCTGGAATCTGCGCCCCACTCCTGGCTGTTTCCGCGCATGGCCGCCGTTGTCCATCACGGCGGTGCCGGCACCACGGCCGAGTCGCTGCGCGCCGGCGTGCCCTCGGTCATCGTTCCCTTTGTCCTCGACCAGCCCTTTTGGGCTGCCCGCCTCAAAGCCCTGGGCCTGGCGCCGGACCCAATCCCGCAGAAGCGCCTGACGCCCGCCGGTCTGGCGGATGCGATACGCTTCGTCGTATCAGACCCCGCCCTGAAACAGCGAGCCGCGGCCTTCGGTACGGCAATCCGCGCCGAAAACGGCCGTGCCGCCGCCGTGCAAACCATCCAACAAATCCTCGGCCCGCCCCGGGCGGTCGAGAGAGCAGGACAACCATGAACACAGATCACAACGCCTTTTCGCTTCTACCCTATCCCAGAGCCAGGCTGCTCATGGCCGACGGCGGCCAGTTGGGAATTCGGAAACATACCATTCACGGGCTGGTTGAGTTCGATGTCACCCGCGCGCGCGCGGCGATTCGCCGGCACGAATCGCGAACAGGCGAGACGTTGTCTTTCACGGCCTTCTTCCTGGCCTGCCTGGGAACGGCCGTGGACCGGAATCCGCAGTTGCACGCCTATCGCGATTGGCGCGGCCACCTGGTTGTCTTCGACGAACTGGATGTCAACACGCTGTTTGAAGTCGAAGTCGATGGCCAGAAGACAATTCGCCCTCATATCCTCCGGGGCGTCAACAAAAAGAGCCTGCACGAGCTGCACCACGAAATCCGGTCCTTCCAGAATGACCACGAAAGCGGCCAGGAAGCAACCTTCATCAACTGGTTTGTGCGCCTGCCCGGATTTGTCCGCCGCTTGCTCCTGCGTATCCTTCTGCGGAATCCGCAGCTGCGCAAAGAGTACTACGGCACCGCGCTGGTCACATCCATCGGCATGTTCGGCCAGGGGGGTGGCTGGGGAATACCGGTCACCAACCACACGCTCCAGCTCACTCTGGGCGGAATCGGCCAAAAACCAGGCGTGATCGATGATCGCATCGAACCGCGCGAATATCTCAGCATCACGATCAGCCTGGATCATGACGTAGTCGATGGTGCCCCGGCAGCGCGTTTCGCCCAGCAGTTGAAAGAACTGGTAGAGGGCGCTTACGGGCTGTGCGGGTAACCGCGCCGCCGCACCCGTTCGCCGGCGGCGTTCCACGCAGAGTCCCGATCAGCTTGCCGGACCGCAGCTGGTCAGGTGACCAGGGCAAAGACTCTCCTCTCGGCCCAATCCCGGACTGCCCACAAGACCGGCGCGGTTGCCCTCTCTACGCACTACACTGATCACAGGTCAGCATAAGGTGCAATTCCCTGTTCGAAAGTGGGAACTCTATTGAGGTGATCAAGCAAATGAACCATCCGCACTCATCAAATACGTCTCGCCGCCGCTGGTTGGTGGTCCTGAGCTTCTCTATCATACTTGTGGCCGCGGCGTCCACGGCCGTCTACCTCCGGACTTCGCAGTTATCATCTCTGCCGAAGTTCCAACTCGTGGCCGAGGCTGACCTTGCCTCTCGGGCCTATGACGCCGAAATCCTGGCCCAATTCACCGTGGGCGAAAAGCGCCTTGTTGGCCTCTTCTACACCCTGCCCGACGCTGAACTTCCTTACTTTGACCTTAGCCTCATAGGACCCGGTGACCAGCGCCAGGTGATCTTGCACAGCGAAGATTACCGCACCGATCAGAACGGCGGTGGCAGCTGGCAGCAGCACTTGACGCCGGGCAGCTACCGGCTGGCATTGACCGCCGAGCCGGGACGCGGCCTCCTATCAGTGTACACAGACTATCCCCGGGGTTAGCCAGACGGCTGCCAACCTTCGGAACAAATTATTGGCCCTTTCTCACCCTTTGTCAGCAAACTGGCAGCATTGCTCAAGCAGCAATTGGAGAAGAACCCATGATCTCAGTCGCAAAGGTTCCCCGCAAAATGACATCCAAGACCCTGGGCGTTTTTCTGGCCCTGACCTTCGGGTTAACCTGGGGCCTCAGCGCCCTGCTCTTCCTGTTTTATGACCAGATCATCGCCATCTTTGGTGAGATCAGCATGACCAACCCCCTCTTCATCCTCGCCGTCTACGCGCCCGGCATTGCCGGCGTGTTTCTGGTCTGGTGGTACTACGGGCTCAAAGGTCTGGGCAGCTTCTTCCGGCGGCTGACCCTGTGGCGCGCGCCTGCAGGTTGGTGGCTGTTCCTTGTTCTGGGTATTCCGGCCATCGTCTACGCGGGCGCAGCCTTGAGCGGCACGCTGGGCGACCCGGCTCCCTTCTCTTCCTGGAGCGAGATACTTCCTGCGCTGGGGTTGGCCCTCTTCCTCGGTCCAATAGAAGAGTTCGGCTGGCGCGGTCTGGCCTTACCCTTGCTGCAGCGCCGCTTCGCCCCGTTCTGGGCGGGGCTGATCCTCGGCGTCTTTTGGGCTCTCTGGCACATCCCTTCCTTCCTCATGAGCGGCACCCCCCAGAGCACCTGGTCCATCTGGCCCAACCTCGCCGGCATCATCGCCATCTCCGTCATTCTGACCCCCTTGTTTAATGTCAGCCGGGGCAGCCTGCTGATTGCCATCCTCTACCACTTCCAGGTGATGAACCCGCTGTTCCCCGACGCCCAACCCTGGGACATACTGATCTACATTCTCGTGGCTGGTTTCGTTGTCTGGCTGTATCGCCGCCAGATGTTCCAGCCCGGGGCCGGGGTAACCGAGGTGCTGCTGCCTGAAGATGGCGAAGACTATTCAGAATGGGCATCACTGCAAGCCGTGCCGAAATGACTGCCCTGGAAGACAGGAACGATGCCGGGAAGCGATCGGCCGATCACTTCCCGGCAGGATCAATGGGTTTCATGGACCCGCGATCGCGCCCTGGCCAACCCCTGCATTGCTTTTTCTGCCATCGGCGAGCGGGTGGGAACGCAAAGTAGGAACCAGGGGGTAAATGCACGCGCTCAACAAGGAAAATGAAATGCGCGTATTACTGGCAGACGACCAGGTTGAGGTACGTTCGGCGTTGGGACTGCTGCTGGCCCAGATTGATGGGGTGCGCGTCATCGGGGAGGCGTCCGACGCAACGCTAGTCCTTCAGGCCGTGGCCCAAAAGCAGCCCGACCTGCTGCTGCTGGACTGGGAACTGCCTGGCCTGCCGCCGGAACAACTGCTTCGTTTGTTGCTCTACGAACGGCCGTCTCTGAAAATCATCGCCATGAGCAGCAGGCCGGAAGCGCACCGTGCCGCTCTGGCCGCAGGCAGCCACGCCTTCCTGAGCAAAAGCGAGCCACCGGAGCGGGTTTTGGCCCTCTTCCAATCGCTGCTCTGCAACGACAGTTAGAAACCCTGGCCGGCCACAGTGCTGACCCGCTGAACGGCTGGCTGGCCGTTCAGCCCTCCGGCTCCCACACGTACTCCCGCGCCATCGTCAGCAGCTCAAAACCAAACCGTTCCACAATCGGCCGGCTCATTTCCCCCGCGTCAATCGTCAGGAATTGGAATCCACGCGCGATCGCTTCCTGCGCCCGCGCCGCCACCAGCGCCGAATACAGCCCGCGCCCGCGGTACCGGGCCCGCGTCGAGCCGGCCCACATCCCCGCGAAACGGCTGCCGGCCGGCAGGAAAATCCACGCCGCCGCCGCCGGTTCATCATCCACATAGGCCAGATACACCGAGGCAAAGCCATCCGCCGCCATCAGCCGCGCCATGCGCTCCGGCAGCCATGCGAACTCCTTGTCCCACACCTCCGCCAGCACCGCCCGCACCACCTCCAGCTCCGCCGGGTCGGTCAAGCGGCGCACATCAGCCGTAATCGGTCGCAGCAGTTCCTCCGGGGCCCGCGCCAGCTCCAGGACCAGGATCGCGTCCTCTTCCTCGGCCGCAAAACCTCCCGCCTCCAGCCGCGCCCCCAGGTCCGCCGGCCGGTCATGGCCGAACAACTTCCATTCCACCGGTTTGCCCAGCGCCGCGAAATACGCCGCCTGCCGCGCAATCGCCGCCTCCGCTGTCTCTTCATCCAGGTCAGTATAGAGGATGAAATTGCGGTCCCCCCTTTCCTTCTCATGGATCAACCGCACCACACGGCCGTCCACCTCCCGCCGCATCCCCGGCATCCGCGCCTCCCGCCGCTCATCCGCGTCATACAACGCCAACACTTCTTCCAAAGTCATGATCAGTGCTCTTTACCTTGCCAGCCGGCCAGCTGGCCGGCTGGCAAGCCAAGCGCCGGCCGCTTCCCCGCTATTCTTCCCACCGCGACGCATCCGCCAGCCGCGTCCGTGGGTCCTGCCGCACAAACTCCCGCCACAGGTCCCGCGTCAGCGAATCTGCACTGGCCCGGATTCCCTGCGCCGCGAAGTAATCGCACACCCGCTGCACGTCCCGGGCCAGGATCTCATAAGCGTCCGGGTTTACCGCGCTGCCTTCCTCGTGCGTGCCCTTGCTCACCGCGCTGTTCACCACCTGTGGAAAATCGATCAACGTGATCTCCCCCTCCCAGTAGAGAATGTTGTAAGCCGACAGGTCGCCATGTACACGGCCGTACGAAAGCATCAGCCGGATATTCTCCAGCACCTTCTGAAACAGCGGCCATGCCTCCGCGGTCTCCAGGTGAACCTCATTCAGCGCCGGGGCCGCCCCGTGCTCATCCCCCACGTATTCCATCACGATCGCGTTCTCGCCCGCCGCCAGCGGCTGCGGCACATCACCGCCCACCTCATACAGCAGCTGCAGCGCCTTATACTCGTGCATCAGCCACGACGTGTGCGCCACCTGCTGCCCGAAGGTCGTCTTCTTGCCCAGGGCGCGCAGCAGCCGCGAATCCGCCGGATTGACCGCGGTGCCGTCCGGGCTGAGCATCGTCCGCCCCTGCCGGTACTGCCCGTCATTGCGCAAATTGCGAAACATCCGCGGCCGGTACACCTTCACCGCCAGCCACTCGCGCCCCGTCGCCGGGTGCGCCGTGCAGCGGTACACGTTCGCTTCCTTGCCGCCCTTCAGCAGCGCCTCCACATCGCTGATCAGCTCCTGTTCATAGAAGCCGCGCAGCGAAGCCATCAGCCACGCCGCCTCGTGCTGCGCCGGGGTGTACGTCGTCACCAGGCCGCCTTCCAGGCCAATCAGTTCCGCCGTTTCCGCGATCATCTCCGGCGTACTCTTCTTCACCGCGCCGTTCGGTTTCACTCTGCGGCTGCGCCGCGCCTTGCGGTCGCGCTGCGCCGGGTCAAATTCATCTGCATAAAAATCGTAACGCTCAAAATCGTCGTAAGCTTTTGTGTTCATAATCCTTGTCTACTTGTCCCACTCATTTCTGCTGCGCATCGTGGACCATTGTCCATCTACCCTTTTCAGCGGTTGATACGTTACCTTCCGCGAAATTCAACTTCATCCTGGCCCTGTTGTTCGACCCTCAGAAGTACCCTCAAACGCCGCGCTGCCGGAGCAGGCGCGCCGAGAATTCATCGCCCATCGATAGGCAAGCATCTGCAGTTGTGGGTCAAAAGTGGGTCAGTCTGCCACAGCCGTTACGGCCGTCTGGCAACAAAAAAGCCACAAGTGCGCCGCACCTGTGACCGGGGCATTTCC
The DNA here is from genome assembly GCA_963786145.1 of uncultured Chloroflexia bacterium. GTDB lineage: Bacteria > Chloroflexota > Anaerolineae > Promineifilales > Promineifilaceae > JAACFF01. Next base: position 1,193,818 of record CAWAYB010000003.1, on the reverse strand, counting down.
TCGCCGGAGAAAAAAGTGGAGACCATCCGGAACTACCGGACGCCGCCCCGCACAGAACGCTGCAGATGCTGGCTGACAAGTGCTGAGTTCAATTGTCTCATCCGACATCCTCCTTTCCGCCGTAGCGGTTCCAGCGCCCTGATTCGAGCGGCCAATAAAATCCGTCGTCAAGCGACAACGAAAAGCAGTCTAGCATAAAAAGCGCCGCCAAGTCAAGAAATTGTCCGCCCCATCCCCCACCCTGTGGGACATCGCGCCGCCGTTGTCTACCTCCTACGCGCTTAAGCCCCGCATCCCACCCACCGGATCCATGCTATAATGGGCACCATATTCGTCATCCGCGTCTCGATCTGGCACGGGCGCGGGCGGGGAACTGTCGCCACAGGCGGCACCCTGGCCAAAGGCGACTTTTCCCACACCCGGACGCCCAAGGGAGCAGTAACACTGGGCATGTCGGAGCCATCACCGCGAATCCAGAATATCCGCTCACGGACCGGTCAGCTTCAAGCCTTGCCGGGACTCGCCCATTCTGGCCCATTCCCGGCCGAGACGCGCCGTGGTGACCCTATTCCACGTGAACCAAAGTCCAACACTCTGGTTCCTCTTGTCACGCCATAAGGGAGACCCAAGCCGATGAAAAGAGAAAAGTTCTTCTTGGCGGCCGCAGTGGCCGCGCTAACTGTGCTGTTAGGGACGGCACTCGTCCTGGGGCAGCAGCAGGATGGCGGGCCGGGGGCTCAGGAACAAACGGCCGTTTCCGCCATCGTCTCCCCCCTGCTCCAATATCAGGCCCGCCTCAGCGATCCCGCCACCGGCGATCCCGTCAGCGACGGCACCTACACCATCACCTTCCGCCTCTACGCCGCGCCGTCCGGCGGCCAGCCCCTGTGGAGCGAGGTCAAGGATGTGCCCGTGCAAAACGGCCTGCTCAGCGTCCTGCTGGGCGACACCACCGCCCTTGACCAGGGCCTGTTCAGCGGTGGGGCGCTGTGGCTGGGCATCAAAGTCGGCGCCGACAGCGAGACCGTGCCGCGCCAGCAAATGGTGCCGGTGGCCTACGCTCTCAGCCTCGTGCCCGGAGCTGAAATCGAGGCCAACAGCAGCAAGGCCGCGCTCACTCTCGGCAACAGCGGCGGCGACGCACTCTCCGTCCAAGGTCCCGTCTCCATCACCGGCGACCTCAACCTCTCCGGCAGCCTCGTCGGCGGCGCGCACAGCCACAGCAACTACGTCGACTGGTACTCCTTCGACGACCACATTTACGGCGGCATGCATCACGAGCGCTACACCAGTGCCGAGGCCGTCAGCGCCATCAAAGCCGCCGACGGCAGCGGCTCCGGCCTGGATGCCGACCTGCTGGACGGTAAGGACGCGGGTACGTTTGCCGCGACAGGTCACAGTCACGCTGCACTGCCCATCGCTTATGGCATAATCCGACATGACGGCGCGATCTATTCAGCGACACCCAATGTATCCAGTTCCTACAACAGTGCTGGAAAATACTTCGAGATTTCGATTGCCGGTCACTACTACGTGGAAACATCATATGTCACGCTCATTACCGCTCCTGGTGTTGATGAAATTGGCCTCGCCAGTAGCGGAGGGAAGATGCGAGTATCGCAATATAGTGCAAGCGGCGTGCCTCTAGCTCAACCTAACTTCTGGCATTTTGCTATTTTCAAGCCATGATCAGCTATCTGATGAGCAGTCTGATGAGAAGAAGCCTTATTCAGATCCTATTTCTGCTAATTTGCTTGACCATCGCTGGCACTGCACTGGCGCAGGTCTCAACTCACTTTGACCTGGGCTGGCACCTGCTCTCCGGCGGCGGTGGGGCGCGCCGGTCGGCAACCTACCAGCTAGACGACGTGCTCGGCCAGTGGCCCGACGGCCGTTCCGCCAGCGACCATTATCAGGTCGACCCCGGCTTCTGGACCGCCGGCCGTGTTGCCCTGCCACCCCCGGCGCAGACGGCCCGCATCTTCATGCCCGCCCAGGAGAACACGCCCGGCCGCGGCTGGAAGATCGGCCAGCAGGTGCAGAACGCCGGCATGAGCACTGCCTCAGTGGAACTGTTCGCCTACAGCGCGGCGGGCGCGGCCCACAGCTGCGGCCTCAAGGAGATCGCCCCCGGCGAATCGGCCAACTACCAGACCGACCGCGAATGCGCCGCCGCGCCCTGGGACATCGCCGCGGCGCTGTTTGAGGTCAGCCAGCCGGCCGTGGCGATTGCCAACATCAGTAATTGGGGCAGCGGCGGGGCGGGCGGCCAGTATCGCGGCACGGCGGGCGCGGAGGCCGCGCAGGAGCTGTTCTTCCCGCTGGTGAAAGCGAACCATTACGGCCGTACAACCACCTTCGAGATTCAGAACGCCGCCGCCACAACCAACCAGATGATCGCTACCTTCCGGGTCAACGGCCGCACCTACACGCGCGAGCTGCAAAACGTGCCGCCCAACGCGACCGTGATTGTCAGCCCTCTTGACGCTGGCGTACCGCCCGGCAACGGGCAGGTCGGCAGTCTGATTGTCACCGGCACGGGACCTTTGGCGGGCGTTTCTGTCGAACACGAAGACCAGGTTGACGTGGCCGCCAATTTGCAGGCTTCGCGCGCCTTTGCGCCGAGCGACTATGACACCGATCTCTACTGCCCGCTGTTCCGCAGCGGCCATTCGGTCCAGCAGCAAACGACGGGAGCGCAGGTGCAGAACGTAACCGCTGAACCACAGCAGGTCACGTTCCTCTATACGCCCCAGGATGGCAGCGCGCCGCTGCACATCGTGCGCGCGATCGCCGCCGGGGCGTCGGAGACCTTCTACGCGCCGTCGATCGGGATACCGCGCGGCTCCCTGGGCTCGGTGACGCTGCACGGAGAGGGTAATATCGCCGCCGTGGTCAACGATCAGGGGGTGCAGAACGGGGGTGAAACGGCCACTACCTACGCCTGCTTCAGCCGCGAGAATGTCAGCGGCCGGGTACTGCTGCCGCTGTACAAAGAGTTTTATCTGGGCAATACGACGGGCATCCAGGTGCAGAACGCGGCCCAAGACGGCCGTTCTGCCCATATCACGGCCGCCTATTACCCGATCGACGGCTCCTCTCCGGTAACCTTCACGCAGGACGCGCTGGCCCAGGGCCGCAGCATCACCTTCTGGGGCGTTTCCAGCAGCCCCATGCCGCCTGGCCTGATCCTCGTCTCCGGGGATCCGCAGGCTCTGAAGGGCGGTTACGGCAGCGTCGTTGTCGAGTCGGATACGCCGATCGCGGTGATGGCAAACGAATCCGTTTTCGGCCAGGGGGCAGCCGAGACCGACTCAAAGAACTATGAGGGGTTCAATATGCCGGATTGAGCCTAACGTGCTGCGCGGATTCCAGCGCACGGCCGAATGAAACACCATCCGCTGAATTGGTGAATTGGTGCATGGGTAGCGGTTCGTGCAATACAGCCGGTCCAAAATCCGCCATCACCCCGCCGGAACCACCGTCGGCGGCAGCGGCGTCGGCGATGGCCCCGGCGTCGGCGTCGGCGGCTGCAAGGGATCCAGCTGCGTCACTTCAATCACCGTCAGCGTCAGTGCAATCGTATCAATAATCCCGTCCGCCACCAGCTGCGCCCCAATCGCTTCCTGCAGCTCCTGCACCGTCTGGAAGCGAATCGGCCGTGCCGAGCGCGCCACCACGTCCAGCTCCAGGTGCCGGTCGTTGAACGAAACAATCTCCATCTCCGCCAGTTCTGCCCCCGCCACCAGAAACAACTGCTCCTCCACAACCTCGCGGATCCGCGCATCATTCGAACGCTGGCGATTCAGCACCACCGTGCTGGCCAGCAATACCAGCGTAATCGCCACCAGCGACACGAGAGCGATCACCCCGCTGCGCGCCCGCACCTCTTTGCGGTCCTTCTGCGTCGTCGCCGGCCGGAAACCGAGGATCAGAAACACGATCGCCGTCGCCACCGTGATCGCCACAAAGTTGGTCACAAACAGCAGCAGCGCCCCCAATGACTCCACATAATAGCCCGCGCTCAGGGTCACCCCTACCGTGGCCAACGGCGGCACCAACGCCGCCGCAATCGCTACACCCGGCAGCGCCGCCGCCGCGTTTGACCGGCTCAGGGCATAGGCCGCCGCCATCCCCGAAAACAGGGCGATGAACAGGTCAATCAACGAAGGCTGCGTGCGCGCCATCAATTCCGCTGTCAACGTCCCGCCGGGCAGCAGCAGCCCGATCGGAATGCCCAGCACCGCCGCCAGCGCCGCCCCTCGCCCGACCGCGCCCAACGCCAGGCGCAAGAAGCGCACATCCCCCAGCACGATCGCCAGCCCCGTGCCCACAATCGGCGACATCAGCGGCGCCACCAGCATCGCGCCGATCACCACCGCTGCGCTGTTGACGATCAGGCCCAACGCTGCGATCAACGACGCCAGCGAAATCAGCACAAAGAAATCCACGCTCGGCCGTGCCCCGCGGCGGATGCGCACATACGTCTCCGTCCGTTCACTCAGATTCAATCGGGGAATGATATGCTGCAGCCGCCAGGCGATGTCATTGAAAAACCGCGTGACATTGCTGCGCGGCTCCGTCAGCACCGCCACCGGAGTCTTGCTCTCGCGCACAATCTGGTCCGGGATATTGCCGAACAACACCTTGTCCACCGAGCTTTCCCGGCTCGCCCCAATCAGCACCAGGTCATACTCTTCCGCCACGGCACTGATGCCCTCGCTCACCGTGGGCGCCGTAATGAGCTGCGTCTTGATCTTGTCCGTGCCGTCAATATACTCAATCGTCTTCCGCAGCCGGTCGCGACCCAGGGCCACCTCGTTTTCGCCCATGTACTCCGGCGCCACATAAAGCGCCGTCACCTCAACCTCCGGGGTCAGCGGCAGCAGCATGCTCAATGCATAGATCGTATTCGGCCCGCCCGACGTCGGCACCAGGATACTGTGGATGCCCGTCTCGCCCTGCTCCAGCAGCGTTGTGTCCCCGCGCAGGCCGATCGCCGCGCACGGCGTCTTGTTCAAATCGTGGCTGATATTATCCGACGCGTCGTCAACCAGGACATCGATACTGTACTCGATGACAAACCGGTTCACACCGCGCCGGTAATCTTCATCCAGGGCAATGTAACTGAAGATCTTGGTTCTGCCCGTATCCGTCCTTTCGCCCTGCTGCACAGAAGCCCGCGCGGCCACCATCTCTGCCTCGCTGCCGATCGGCACGACAATGGCCTGCACCAGGCTGCCGTTTCCCGCCTCGGCCAGCAGCAGGGCCAGGTCCCACGAGGCGCCCAGCGGCGCGCCCGGTGCCCGCGCATAAAGCACATACCACGCTCTGTCTTGGGGGGGTAAAGTTCCTTCCAGAATCTCCAAACCTGCTGTCCTCTTGGGCTCCAGTTTTCTCGCGCCGCCTCTGCGTTGGCGCCGGATTTTGGGCCGCTCCATTAGACCACTGAGCGCGCCGCGATGCCACATTTTCCCTCGCTGCGGCCGCGAACCACGGCCGTCTTTTCCACCCCCTTGACCGTGCCCTCCCTCCCCGCTACATTCCCTGGCATGATCCCCTTGCCTCTGCTCGACCCCGCCAGCGACCCCTGACCCGCAAAGCAAAACGCCCTGCCGGGGGTCCGGTAGGGCGTTTGCCATAAGGAGGAGAAAAGGAGAGAAAGAGGAAGAGAGGTAGGTAGAAAGAAGAGGAGCGTTCTACCTTTTGTTTGTCGCGCCCTACACCTGGACGCTGATCATGTACAGGCCTACGAACAGCGCTGTCACTGCCAAAACCGTATAAATTCGTTCGTTCTTGATCAACATTGCTTCGCTGCCACCATCTTGCCCTTAACTAAACAAAACTTGTACATAACTGCCTATAGAATAGTCCATTTGCCCCCAACTGTCAAGTATCTGCCCGATCTGTACATGTTTTGCATAGAAATCTGAGCGCCAGGTGAGTACGGACGCCCGCCGGGTTGCACCCTCAGGGGCCTTTGCCTGCGGAACTCGCAGCCCTGCAAGCAGAGTGTCTGCATAACCATGTGTATCGAAACGGCCGTTCTTGCCCACAGAACGGCCGTTGGGCCTCCTGCGCCAGGCGAACCCCACGCGCCTGGAGACGCTTGCGGGAAAAAACGTTAACCAGGATACAGGTCCCGCCCCGTTCCATGGTATAATAGGGGTGGGAGGGAATCTATCGGGGACGAGCTTCGCCAGGGCCTGGGCGAAGAGCTGCGAGACTTATTGATCGTAGTTGTCCGGCCCGTTCTGCACTATACCTAACATCCTACCGGGCACTTCTGGTTTGTTTTTCTTACCCTGCTGGAGGTGCAGCCATGACCCATCGTATCTATTCCGTTTCTGAATCCGACCCCGCGCGGTTCGACAGCACCGGCCCCTGGGTGGCCCTGTTGCTGCTCGTCCTGCTGCTGGCGGTCATTATCGCCTTTATGGCCCCGCTGCCCGTCAACGCCCCGGACGCCTTCGTGCCCCGCGGCCCCACCGCCGCCACGGCCGAAAACCCGGAGCTCGGCGCCTTCGGCCTGTACACGGCCGCGCAGCATTACGCCCTGCGCGAGGCGCTGCTGGACCAGAACCCTGAACTGAGCAGCGTCGCCCGCTACCAGATCGCGCAGGCCACGGAAGGCGTTGCCCAACAGGACCAGAACCCGGAACTTGCCGCGTTCTGGCGGTACAACCGGTAACCCTGCAGGACATCGGGCCAGCGTTGTCCCCGCGTCCATGCGGAAGATCGCGCCGGCTCGGTCCACCCTCGCCTGGCGGTCCATTCCGGCGCGGGGGGCAACCAGCCATCGTTGTCCCCCGCGCCACCCTTCCTCCTCTCTGGCTGGGGAGCCAGCAGGTTGGCGGGTGAGTCAGGTCACTCACCCGCCACTGCTCTTCGCTGCCAGGCTCGCCCTTCTCACTGTCCCCTACCCCTGCCATTGCCGACCAGGTGAGAATTCCTCCCCGCCCAACGCCAAACCTCCCCATAGCGAGCCCACGGCCGTTCCTCATCCTTCTGTAAGAATTATACAAAATTTGCACAAAACCTTGACAGCCTACCGATTGATAGGTAGAATACCTCTCGTGTGGCTCAAATCGGCCCCACACGCGTATTGAATCATGAGGAGCGTCAGTCAATGAGTGCAAAAGTAGGGTCCTACCTGGCCTGGAAAGAAATGTGGCGCAATCGCGGCCGTTTCTTCCTCGTCAGCCTGGTAATCGCCCTGATCACCATGTTAGTCATCTTCCTGGCCGGCCTGGCCGAAGGCCTTGGCGCCGGAAACAAGGAATATTTGAGTAAACTGGCCGGTGAACTGGTCCTCTACCAGGATCAGGCCGACCTCACCGTCAGCGGCAGCCAGCTGGGCCAGTCGTTTATGAACAACATCCGCCGCACCGAAGGCGTCGCCGCGGCCGGAGCCATCGGCACCGCCGCCGCCCTGATCAACTACCCGGGTGCGGAAGAGCCGCAGTCCGTCTCCCTGGTCGGCGTTGAGCCGGGCCTGCCCGGCGAGCCGCCCGCCCTACAGGGCAGCCAGCTCAGCAGCATGCGCGCCAACGAAGCCGTGATCGACAAAAACACGGCCGTGCGCACCGGCCTCGGCGTCGGCGATACCCTCGTCGTCGAATCTACCCAGGGCACCGTTGATGAATTCTTCCCCCTCGAAATCGTCGGCGTCAGCGACGGCCAGCAGTATTTCCTGCAGCCCTCCGTTTTCGTGCCCCTCTACACCTGGGATCGCATTCGCCCCAAAGGCTTCGCCGGCGACGGCAGCAGCGAACTGACCTTCAACGTCGTCAACGTCTCTCTGGCCGAAAACGCCAACGCCGAGGAAGTTGCCCGCCGCCTGGAAGCGCAGATCAACGGCGTCGAAGTCACCGACCGCGTCACAGCCTACGAAAACGCCCCTGGTTATGCCGAGCAGCAAAGCACGCTCAACACCCAGCGCGGCTTCACCCTGTTGATCGGCATCCTGGTTGTCGGTGGCTTCTTCCAGATTCAAACCCTGCAGAAGGTCGGCCAGGTTGGCATGCTTAAAGCCCTCGGCGCGCCTAACCTGCTCGTTGCCCTCTCCGCCACCATCCAGATCGTCACCACCAACATCCTCGGCGTTATCATGGGCGGCCTGGCCACCTTCGGCCTTGCCGCCGCCCTTCCCGGCGGCATCCCGATCATCTTTGACGGGCAGCAGGTCGCCATCGCCCTCTTTACTCTCTTGGTCATCGGCCCGCTGGGCGGGCTCGTCTCCATTCGCTATCTCACGCGTGTCGAACCCCTGGCCGCCCTCGGCCTGGCCAGCTAGAAAAGGCAGCACCATGCAACCTGTACTATCTACCCGCGAAGTCACCAAACTGTACGAACTGGACGATCAGGTCATCACGGCCGTTGATCACGTCTCCCTCGACCTCTACGCCGGCGAATTCGTCGCCCTTGTCGGCCCCAGCGGCTCCGGCAAAACCACCATGCTGGCCATGATCGCCGGCCTTCTCTCGCCCACCAGCGGCGAAATCTGGCTTGGCGGCGAAGAATTCGGCCAGATGAAAGAAAAGGAACGCACGCGCATCCGTCGCGAAAAGATCGGCTTCACTTTCCAGGCCAACAACCTCGTCAACTATCTCAACGCGGTCGAGAACGTCGAACTGATGCTGCGCCTCAACAGCCGCTATGACAGCGCTGGCGCCGCCCGCTCCGCCGCCCTGCTCGAGCGCCTGGGTCTCGGCGACCGCCTGCACAACATGCCCGCCCAGCTTTCCGGCGGCCAGCGCCAGCGCGTGGCCATCGCCCGCTCCGTCATCCACGAACCGCAGCTCGTCCTCGCTGACGAGCCAACCGCCAGCCTCGACACCGTTCTCGCCTTCCAGGTCGTGGAAACCTTCTCCAACCTGATCCACGAACAGGGCCGCACCGGCATCATCGTCACCCACGATCTGCGCATGGTCCGCTACTGCGATCGCGTGATCGAAATGGAAGACGGCCGTCTCAAAGCCATCATCGATGACCGCGCCGCCATCGAAGCCATGGCCGGCCTTGACCCCGCTGCCTACGCCCAGCAAAACGGCCACGTCAGACAACCCCTGCCCGCCGCACTTCCCGCCTGAGCCGGAAGAAACTCCTGACCCGCCCCGTGCGGGTCTTTTTTTTGTCACCGCGATTCCAACCCGCCGTTTTCGCGCTCCCGTCCCGCGCCCGCCCCCCTCCTTTGTGCTACACTCCCCAATACCTCCGAAATCCAAAATCCAAAATGCCCTTCTCCCACCCCTTCGTCACCCGCCCCAATCGCACCCTGCTCGCCCTGGCCGTACCCGTCTTCTTCTCCCTCATCGCCGAGCCACTCACCGGGCTGGTCGACACCGCCTTCATCGCTCGCCTCGGCGCTGTCCCACTCGCCGCCCTCGGCGTTGGCACCGCCGCTCTCTCCAGCATCTTCTGGATCTTCAACTTTCTGGCCATCGGCACCCAGACCAACGTCGCCCAGGCGGCCGGCCAGCACGAGACGGCCGTTGCCTCCCGCTTCACCAGCCTCGCCCTCCTGCTCAGCCTCCTCGGCGGCCTGCTCCTGCTCCTGCTGGGCCTGCCCTCCGCCTCCTGGCTGGCCGGGCTGCTCGGCGCCCAGGGAGCCGTCCAGGATCAGGCCGCCGCCTACATGCGCATTCGCCTCTTTGGTGCTCCCGCCGTGCTTCTCTTGCTCACCGCCTTTGGGGCCCTGCGCGGCCTGGCCGACATGCGTTCCCCCCTGGTCATCGCCGTCGCCGTCAACCTCCTCAACATCGCCCTCGATGCCCTGCTCATCCCCGGCCTTGGCCCGCTGCCCGCCCTGGGTATCGCCGGAGCCGCCGGAGCCAGCGTCGCCGCCCAGTGGCTCGGCGCCCTGTGGGCCCTGGCCGTCGTCCTGCGCCGCCTCGGTTGGACCCTCGACCTGCACGTTTCCGAGGCCCGCAAGCTCCTGCGCATCGGCGGCGACCTCTTCCTGCGCACCGGCCTGCTCACCCTCTTCCTCCTCCTCGCCACCCGCGTCGCCACCCAGGCCGGAGCCGAGCCGGGAGCCGCCCACCAGGCCATTCGCCAGTTCTGGCTCTTCGCCGCCCTGGGCCTTGATGCCCTGGCCATCACCGCCCAGACGCTCGTCGGTACTTTTGTTGGCGCCAACTGGGTGGAGCAAGCGCGCCGGGTCGCCGCCGTTGCCTGCGCCTGGGGCCTCCTTCTTGGCGCCCTCCTGGGCCTCGCCATGTGGCTTGGCCGCGCTGCCATCGCCGCCCTGTTGGTACCCTCCGCCGCCCTTCCCTTCTTCTTCGCTCCCTGGCTCTCCGCCGCCCTCATCCAGCCCATCAACGCCCTCGCCTTCGTCACCGACGGCGTCCATTGGGGCACGGCCGATTTCGCCTACCTGCGCAACGCCGTGGGCCTTGCCACCCTCGCTGGCAGCCTCGGCCTCTGGCTCATCGACCCTTCCGCTCCCGCCGCCCTGCTCTGGATCTGGCTTGCCACCGCCGTCTGGATCACCATTCGCGCCCTGCTCGGCGTCCTGCGTATCTGGCCCGCCATCGGCCGCGCCCCCCTTCGCCCTCCGCCTGCCCCGTAAGACAACACGGCCTGTCCAGCCCCAGCTGCCCTCTGGACAACCACCCCACCTATGCTACACTGTAGGCAGGGAGTACGGTCCGCCGCTGTTTTCACACGGTCTGCACACTGGCAGGCACACACGGCCGTACCAGGAGGTCCAACCTATGAACCGCAAACTCACCGCTGGTCTGTTGCTCGTGACTCTCTTCACCGTTACTCTCGTTGCTTCCGTGGGTGCCGTTGCCGCACCCTACGCCACCACCATCGAAGACTTCGAATACGCTGGCGACAGCGCCTTCCAGGCCGCCTGGGAAGTGGACCTCGGCGCGCCCACGCGTGCCCTGTCCGCGGTGGCTCACGGCGGTGCGCGCAGCATGAGCTTCACCTACGACGTCAGCGACGCCTTCCCCCTCGAAAGCGTGCGCCGCGAATTCGATCCCCCGCTCGACCTGTCCGACCTCACCGACCTAACCATCTGGCACCAGGGCCTTGCTGCCAACGGCCGTGACGGCCTCTACCTTGCCCTTTATGAAGGCGCCTCGGCCGTCCTCGAAGCCGGCCAGGTAGCCACCACCGACGAACTTGGCTGGTTGCCCTGGACCATAGACCTGACCGCCGCCAGCGACACGCCCGACGCCGTCACCGCCATCGTCCTGGGCGTCGAGAACATCGGCAGCCCCGGCTCCTCCGGTGCAGGCACAGTCTACTTCGACGATCTCAGTGTCAGCAATGGCCTGGAAACCGTCTGGCTGGGCAACACTACGACCTGGTCTTCCGCCGGCAATTGGGACAGTGGCGTGCCTACCGGCACAACCAACGCCCGCATCCCCTCCGTTCCCAGCGGCGCCAACTTCCCCGTCCTCCTTGGCGGCAGCGCCAACGTGCATGACCTCGTCATTGAACCCGGCGCGACCCTGGACTTCGATGTCCATGAGCTGCAGGTCGCTGGCACCCTGACCAACCTGGGCTCCATAACGCAGAGAAAGGCCGTCGGCGCCAACGCCAGCGTGCCCTTCCTCATGGCCGGCGGTCATTCCGGCGTGCGCATCGAAACCCCCGCCAGCTTCCTCGACGCCTCACCGTCCGCGCCCGCATTTCTGACCGCTGGACTGGGCGAAACGGCCGTCACCATCGACGGCGGCCAATCCTGCGCCTCCTCCGGCGACACCGTCCTGCGCTGCTTCACCGTCACCCCCGCCAGCAGCAGCGGCACGGCCATCAGCCTCACCTTCTACTTCGACCATGAAGAACTCAACGCCCAGGATTGCTCCGCCCTCTCCGCCTTCAACTGGCACAACGGCGGCTGGGTCGCCGCCGGAACCGTCAGCCAGCGCCAATGCGCCACCGCGCCCTACTCCATCACCGTGGCCGGCGTCACCGAATTCTCCCCCTTCGTCCTCGCCGAAAACGAGCCGCTGGCCATTGGCCTGCATAGCTTCGGCGCTGCCCCGGCCCTCTCTCCGTTACCTGCCGTCGTCGCCCTGGCTGCCCTGCTCCTGCTTCTCGCCCTGTCCGCCCTCCGTCTTGGCGACCGCCTCTGGTCCCTCGGCCGTCGCCTCACCGGGCTCTAGCCGCAGGTGGTCTGCCGGAATCCAGCCTTTCCTTCCGGCCTCCGTCTGCGCCCACCACCAACCGCTGACCTCTTCCCCCAGCGTCAGCCGTTCTCCCGCGCGCGCGGTTAACTCCGTCGCCTCATAATCACGCCGCAGGACCGCCACACGGCCGTTCCGCTCCAGAAACACCTCCGCCACCCACCCCGCCACGCCGTCCGTGGCCACGCACCACACCCATCCGGGATACTCCTCATCCTCCCGTTCCACCCGCATTACCGTGCCCGCCGCCGCTCGTATCGGCCGCGGGTACGCCGCCTCATAATCGGCCGTGACCGTTGCCGTCAACCGTTTCATCCATCCTCCAGCGCTGCCCGCCGCAGCCCATTACCCAATTCTACCCCACGCCGCCATCGCCGGTTGTCCCACCCGGAACTTGCCTTGCCAGACCTGGCTATTGTATGATATGATGGCTCGCGCCAATATAAATGATGAGCAATCATCGCTCCGGGACACTGTTATGCCAAGAAACCGCCTTCTCTCGTCAGCCCTCGCCGTTTCCATTGCCTTGTTGGCAGTCGCCCTGATCGGCCTGCAGCTCCGTGCCGCAGGGGATGAACGCCACCTCGTCGTCATCGCCGATACCACCGCCGGCATGCAGCCCAATCTGAATGCTCTGGCCGCGGCCTGGCCGTCCACGATCATCCCCAATGACCCTGCGGACCGGCAGTTCAGCTTGCTCGCCTACCGTGACCAGGTCAATTTCAGGGGCAGCACCTCCGGCATCCAGGAATTCCAGAGCCTGCTTAACGAGCTCCAGGCCGGCGGCGGGAATGAATGTGAAGACGCCCTTCTGCAGGCGCTGCGCGCCGCCGCGCGCGGTGCGCCCGACAGTCGCGCCCTCGTCTTCGGCAATTCCGCGCCCATGGGCGACAGGTCCAGCATCGGCTTTATGATCAACAAGCTCATCGAACGCGGCGTGCGCGTCTATCCCGCGCTCTCCGGCTGGTGCGACGGCGCCGCCCTGTCGCCCGACGCCATGTATTCCCTGTCCCTCCTCACCGGCGGCTGGCCGTTTTCCCACAAGCCTGCCGAAGCCGAAATCGCCGCCCGACGCGCCCTCAACAGCATCCCCCTTCCCGATACCATCCTCATCGAACAAACGAACGTCGACGGCCTCACCGTGCTTCCCCTTGATCTGGATAGTTCCGCCACCACCCTCGGTGTCGACGAAGATAAGTATATCTATTGACTTACCTGCACGCTGTCCGTTGGACAAGAGATGACTCTGGTTGATTTGGAAGCCGCCTCGACCATCCAGATCCGCGATCCGCGGGGCAACATCTTGCAGGCCGGCGATCCCGGCGTTCAGATCCTGGAACAGGACGGCTGCACCAGTATTTATGTAGACATCCCCACCGTATATACGCCCAATCCAGGCGAAACCGCCGCCCCGTGGGAAATCATCCTCGACGGCACTGGCCCGGTCTCACTGCGGGCCGTCGCCCAGACGGGCCTGCACCTGGACTATCTTGGCGACCACGTGCTAAATTCCGGCCGGGAAGCGCGCATGCGCGTTCGCCTGAGCACCGCCTCATCTGCTTCCCCATTCGATCCCGCCACCGTGGAGTTTCAACTGCTCCACGCCACAAACAGCCAGACCAGGGACATCAGCCTGTATGACGACGGCCAGCACGGCGATGGCGCCGCCGGGGATGGCCTTTACGGGGGTCTTGTTGCAGTCCCCAGAGGGATCTGGTACCTGGCCGCCGCCGGCACGCTGAGCGACGGCAGCGCATTCACGCGCCTGCATGACATCCCCCTGCGCGTCAAAGGGTTCGCCGGCCAAAAATCGCCGGACAGCGGGCAGGTAGCCGGCAACGGCCGTTCCGTCCAGTTCGCTATCACCAACGACAGCGCCGCCGCCCTTTCCCGCGCCGCCAACCAGGTCTATGAACTGGGACTTGATTCCTCCCTCGGCTGGGCCACGGCCCCTGACCTCCCGCCCACCATCTCCCTCGCTCCCGGTGAAACGCGCCTCATCCGCGCCCAGATCACCGTGCCCCCCAACGCCGTAGCAGGAGAAGTAGAGGAAACCACGCTCCTGGTCATGGAAGCCGGCGACCTCGCCGCCAGCGAAACTCTGTCCGTCAACACCACCGTTGTTGAGAACATGTCCGCCTATCTGCCCATGACCATCGGCCCCTGATCCGTCCTACCTCAATACGCAGACGTAGCACAACGCTGGCGCGATGTGCATCCGCAAAGCCGCCGCCAGGTAAAGCAGCGCCGGCTTGATAGAGAAGCGCGTCAGCCGCGGCATCAGCGCCCCCCTGCCTGCTGCCGCCCGCGCACCACCGCCACCCCCGTCACCACCAGGAACAAGACAATCGCCACCTCATTCAACAAACCACCCCACCGCCGCCCCGCCAGCCACGGAATCAAATCCCCCGCCACGCGCATCATCAGCGACGCATGGAGCAGGACCAGCGGCCCGTAGAACACCGCGCTGTACGGCACCGTCACGCCCAGCAGCGCGGGCACAATAATCGGCGCGTGCCCGAAAATCATCGAAAACACAAAGCCCACAAACACCGTATGCAGCAGCGCGTCATACACCGGGCCCGCCGCGTAGGTGCTGCCATACCACAACCACAGTCCTCCTGACACAATCAACCACACGTACCCCGGCAGCAGGCAGGCCGCGATGTAGCGCGTCAGCCCCTTGCCCCGAATCGTGCGCCGCGCGATGTCAAAGCGCAGCAGCCAGGCCCCCAGGCCGATCAACCCCACCCCCGCCAACCGGATGCCGGGGTCCGGCAGCACCAGCGACAGCAGCAGCCCGCCCAGCAGCACGGCCGTGATCGCCACAAACGAACCACGCGCCGCCTTCGTCAGCAGCAGCACGCGCGACAGTTCCAGCCGTTCCCCTGCAATCGTCAGCACCAGGAAACCCGCCCACCACGGCACCACCCGGAACAGCGGCCACCCCGCCAGCCATAGCAGGTTGCCTACCAGATAAGCAAGCGCCCCCAGCCCCATCACAAAGTGATCCGTCGTTGGCTGCGCCCGCGCAATATGCACAAAGATCAGCACCAGGCCCAGCGCGCCCAGAACGCTCAGGCCGCGCGGCACGGCCGCCGGCAGCTCCAAAAACAGCGCCAGCATGCCCAGCCCCGACAGCAGCGGCGCGAGGTAATAGATGCGACGGCCGTTCTCCTTGAAACTCAGCGCCACTGCCCGTTCCAGGCTGATCAGCGTGCCCAGAAAACCGGACACCATCAACGGTCCGTGCTGCGCCGGCAGCCGGGGCAGCAGCGGCGGCACCACCCAGCCCAGCCGCAGCAGCCCCGCCCACAACCCGGCCAGCAGCGCCACCGCCGCCAGCAGCATCAGCGGCGCCCGTAGGTAACTGCCGCCTGGCGCCATCTTACCGCCGGCCAATCCGCACCCGCCACACCTGCGGACCCTGCTCCAGGTACTCCCACGTAAATTGGTCCGTCCGTTCTGCCTGAAACTGGTAATACAGCGGCTTCGGATCGTGGTCATTCACCAGCACAAAGCCTTCACCTGCCTCCAATCCCTCGAACTTCTCGAAGATCAGCGGGTGCCGCTGGCTGGGGTGGACAGGGCGAATATCCAGAATAAGTTCATCATACATGGGCATAGGTTAATCTCTCCAGGGCTATGTTGGTCGCGGCGGCTCAGGCGGCACGTGCGCGTCCGGCACCAGGATGATCTCGTACGGCAGGGCGATCGCCCCCTCAGGGCAAATCGCCTCGCAGTCGGCGCAGTATGTACACGCCGCCGCATCCACCAGCACGGCCGTCTCCTCGATCTTCTGTAGCGCCTCCGGCAAACACTGTTCCACGCAGTCACCACAGCCGGTGCACCTCTCGCCGTCGATCAGGGGCGCCCACAATTCCTGGTCCATCATCCGCTTCCCGCCTTTGAACCTACCTCCATGGCCCAAGCATACCCCCCGCCCCACCCCCGCACCTTGATCCACATCAACTCCCCCATTCTCCCCAGCAAAAAGCCGCTGCCAAACCCCGCAGCGGCCCTCCACCCCCTCAAAACCTGTGCGTCTCAGCTCAATCGGCCCCCTGCACCCCCTCCCACATCCGCGACCGTTCATCCAGCGCGGCCAATCCCTGCCCCGTAATCCGCCACAAATCCCGCACAATCGGCACAAACGACAGCGCCCACAGCAGATACGCCGTGCCATGCAGCATACCCTGGTACCCCGGCAGGAAGATACTCACCCATAGAAACACCCCACCCAGATTCACCGTAACCAGGCTGAACCAGCTCCCGCCCAGCCGCGCCTCCTGTCCTGGCTGGAACAGGCGCATGAAGAAATAAGGGATGACCGCGTAGCCGAACTGCAGCACCCAGCCGTAAATCAACGCCTGCGGCGCGCTCGCCTCAATCCCTGCTCCCGGAAAACCCGGCACCTCCAGCAGGATCAGCGGCGCCACCAGCACCGGCATCAGGATCCAGAAGTACGAACTCACGATATGCCATGGCCCCGGCTGTGCCCATGCCGCGCGGTCGCCCCACAGCGGCTTGATCATAGTGAACAGCAGCCACAGCGACCCGGCGATAAACAGTAAAATGCCCGGCACCGTGAAGTAACTCGACCCCACCCATGGCCCCAGCACCAGCGCCAGCGCCCCCAGGGTCAGCATCCAGAAAATCGGCCCCGCCGCATTGGGGTTCGCCAACGGCCGTTTTGCCCACGCCGGATACAAATCCACCATCAGCCCCGCGAACACCAGGGCCATGAAGCCCCAGTTGTTGGCGTGAATATGCACCTCAACAGGCCGCATCATCCGCAGCCAATCATTCCAGCCCAGCCACAACCCCGTGCCAATCAAGATCCCCAACAAGAAAAAGCTCAGCCCTGCGATATAGAACTTCCGCCCCGCGTGGTCACGGCCGTTCTCAATCCCCTTCAATCCCGCTTCCCCCGCCCGCATCCTCCGCAGTTGCACCAGCAGCAGCGTCGTCGCCACGAACACCAGCGTCCCCCCCGTCAGGATCAGCGCCTGGTTAATGATCGGAATACCCACGAATAAGGTCAGCAGCCCCACGTTCAGCGTCAGCCATACTTCCCACCGGAATTTGGGCCGCGGCAGCCCGGCCCCGATCGCCACAATAAGCGGCAGCAGCCCGAAAAACGTCTCCGTCAGCGCCCCCAAGGTGATAAAATGCACCCGCAGCCAGCGCAGCCCGTTAAACCACGGCAGCAGCGTGTAACTCGTCAGCGCCGCGTCCGCCGCCATCAGCCCCGCCATCGTCACAAACAACGCCGTCATCAACAAATACAGATTCATCGTCCACACTCCTCATCCTGCAAACTCTCTTGTACCGGCCCACTGCTGGCCCCGGCGCGCCGCCTTGCGCTGTTCGCCGCGTGCAACCTCACGCAACCCTCGTCGCCAGAAACACCAGCCGCGTCTGCGCTTCCATGCCCCGCACCGTCCCCTCCGGCATCGTCACCGTCGCCCCCTGCCCCACGACCAGCTTCTCGCCATCCACAAACATCCAGCCTTCGCCTTCCAGGAAGTGGTACACGGCCGCACCCTCCGCGTGCGGCGGGATCACTTGCCCCGGTTCCAGTCCGGCCACAATCACCTTCGCCTTCTCGCCCATCATCAACACCTGCGGCTGCGGTCCGGCGGTCGAAAAGACCACCATCTCGCGCCAGTCAGAAAACAACATGGCTTCGGTCATACCTTCTCCTCCGCTAGGCTCAATCTACCGCCATCATAACCCACCCCAAAACCCCCGTCGCCGACAAAAGTCGGATCATCCGCCGCCGTAGCTCATCGCGCCGGCGTGATGCCCTCCCGCGCCAAACCAAGCGGGCCAACCGGTCCGCCCAAAACACCACAATCAATTTATCCGTCCTAGTTGGCTAATTCACTCAGCGCCGTCCGGTCCAGAATCCGGATCTGCTGCCGGTCCACCGCGATCAGCCCCTCCGCCTCCAGCCCCCGCAGCGCCCGCTGCACCACATCCGGAACCGTACCCAGCCGCGCCGCCAGCTCCGCCTGCGTATACCAGCGCGGCCGTTCCAGCACACCCTCCACCGCATCCTCCAGCAGCAGTCGCGCCAGCCGCCCCGTCACCGGCCGCAGCGAAAGGTCCGTCACCAGCGACACCAGAAACAGCATCCTCTCCGCCAGCCTCGTAATCACATCCTGGGCAAACTCCGGCCGCTCGCGCACAAACCGCAGCAGCGCCTCGCGCTGGATCAGCCACGTCCCCGCTGGTTCCAGGGCAATCGCCGTTGCCGGGTTCTCCTGCTTCGCAAACACCCCCACCTCGTTAAACGTATCCCCCGGCTCCAGAAAGCGCAAAATCTGCTCTCGCCCCGCCGGCGACACCTTCACCACCTTCAGCCAGCCGTACTGCAAATAGTAGAGCGCAGGCTGCGCGTCCCCCTCCAGCACCACAATCTCCCCCGCCTCATACTCCCGCCAGCGCGCCGCCCCTGCCAGCTCCCCCAGCGCAGCCTCATCCAGCCCCGCAAAAAGCGGGATCGCCCGCAGTTCCCTCGCGATCTCCTCCACCGACGGCCGTTTTTCTCTCATCCCCTGATTATAGCCCCCTCCTCCCGCCTGTCATTTCCACCACGTGCGAAATCTTGCCCCCGCCAGCCGGATCAGGTATACCTGCCCCATGCCCGAGGACAGCCTCAATCCCGAACTCTGGGCCCTGGCCACGGCCGTTCGCGATGCCGCCTACGCCGCGGCCCTCACCGCCTACGAAAACGCCCGCGCCGACGGCCTCTGCCATGAAGGCGCCCAGGAGTGCGCCCTGCAGGCCCTCCGCGCCGTGGACCATCAGGCCCTGCTCGCCGCGCTCGTCCCCTCCGGGCGCGCAGCCGCAAACCCGGCCCTCCCGGATCCCTAAAAGCCCTCGCCAACCGCCGCCCTACAGCAGCGCCAGCTCCCCCAGCTTCTCCGGATCGATGATCAAAATGCGGTGGCGATCAAAGCGGATCGCTCCCTCCGCCTCCAGCACCCGCAGCGATCGGCTCACCGTCTCCGCCGTGGTCGCCAGGTGGTTCGCAATCAGCGCCCGGGTCACCGCGGGATGCGCCAGCGTCGGGTCCCCGGCTTGTTCCAACAGAAAACGGGCCAGCCGCGCCGTCGCCGGGCGCAGCGCCAGGTCTTCAACTTGCCCCACCAGGTGCCGCACGCGACCCGCCAGCCCGCGCAGCACCGCCCGCGCCAGGTCGGGATCGGCCTGCAAGGCGGCCCCAAAAACAGTCGTAGGGATGACCCACGCCGCCACCTCGGTCAGAGCCGTCGTGCTCGTCGGGTTAGGCGCGCCATCAAGTGCGGCCAGGTCATTGAACGTATCGCCCGGGCCAAAAAAGCGCATGATGAATTCCTGGCCCTCCGGCGACAGTTTGTAGGCCTTGACCCGGCCCCGCTCAACGATCCACAGCCCTGCCGAAGGCTCGCCCTCGAAGAAAATCGGTTCGCCCGCCTGAAAGCGGCGCGTCTCGGCCCGCCCCGCGAGGCCCTGCAGCGCCGGCCGTGTTGCCTCGGCGAAATACGGCGAACCCCGCAGCAGCTCCTCCACCGCCGTCACGCTCACCTCGCCCCCTCCACCCAGAACTCCAGCCGGTGCCCCTCCGGATCACGACAGTAAAACACCTGCGCGCCCCATCTCGTCGCTATCTTCGTCGTCGCCACCCCCCGTTCGCGCAGGCGCTCCCGCATCTCCTCCAGGTCCGCCACCTGCCAGGCCAGCGTAATCCCCTGCCCCTCCACGGCCGTGATCGATGCCCGCGCCGCATCCGCGATACTCACAAAACCACTCCCCGTCAGCCGGAACTCCACAAACCACTCATTCGCAAAAACCGCCTCCAGCCCCAACACGCGCCCGTAGAAATCCACTGTGTCCGCCCACCTCCGGCAGTATAGAATCGTGTTGCTGCGTTGTATCCCCATCGTTCCGGTCATAGCGCCTACTATAGCCTCGATTCGCAGCGCGGCGAAAATTCCCTCCACCGCCGCCGCCCCACGAAAAATAAGAAATACGCAATACGCAATCAGCATCCCCCTGTCTTGTACCGCGTGATCCGAACTGTTACAATAAGACGCGGTAGCAGGTACAGGCGCGCCACGACCTTCCCGGAGCCACGGCCGTGTTGCCCGCCCCACAATGCCACGGCCTTTTGCCGGCCCAGGCACAGGAGGATCACCATGAGCACAGTCATTCTGAGGGCGCCTCTTTCCGGCCTCCTGATTCCGATTGAACAAGTCCCGGACCCCGTCTTCGCCGAGAAGATGGTCGGCGACGGCGTCGCCCTGGACCCTATGACCAGCGCCCTGCGCGCGCCCTTTGACGGCCAGGTCATCCAGCTCCACGATGCCCACCACGCCCTCACCCTGCGCGGCCCCGAAGGGGTTGAAGTACTCATGCACATCGGCCTCGACACCGTCCAGCTCGGTGGTCAGGGCTTCACCGCCCACGTCGCCGTTGGCGACCATGTTCAGCAGGGTGACCTGCTCGTCGAATTTGATCCCGATTTCGTCGCCCAACACGCGCCCGGCCTGATGACCATGATCGTCATCGCCAACGGTGAGAATATCGCCGACTACGGCCATGCCCGTGGCATGGTCCAGGAAGGCGAAGACGCCATCATGACCCTCACCATTGACCCGCAACTACTCGTCAAGGCCGCCGCTGCCGCCGCTGCTGCTCCCACTACCGCCGTCGCCGCTCAACCTGGACCGCAACCCGAACCCGCCGAACCCACGGCCGTTTCCTCCCCTGTCATCCACTTGCCCAATGCCGCCGGCCTCCATGCCCGCCCCGCCGCCGTCCTCGCCAACCTCGCCCGTCGCTTTAATGCCGACATCCAGCTGGTCAAAGACAGTGCCGCTGCGGCCAACGCCAAGAGCCTGATCAGCCTCATGAACCTCGATGTTGCCCAGGGAGACCCGATCGTCCTCCGTGCCACCGGCTCCGACGCCCGGGAAGCCATCAACAACCTTGTCCCGGCCATCGAGAACGGCCTCGGCGAAGAAGGATCAGCTCCCGTAGCTGCCCCTGCCAGCGTCGCCCAGGCCGCCATGGACGCTCCACCTCCTCGGCTGGCCGCTGCCGAGCCCCTCGTCCTGATCGGCGCCACCGCCTCGCCCGGCCTCGCCGTCGGCAACGTCCTCCAGCTGCGCCGCGCCGACATCACTGTTGACCCGCTTCCCGCCGGCGATCCCTACGCCGAACGCCAGGCCCTCGAAAACGCGATTCTGCACTCCGCCCAGGACCTCGAAGCCCTGCAGGCGCGCCTGCACGCCGAAGCCGACCCCGCCAGGGCCGCCATCTTCGCCGCCCATGAAGAACTCCTGCACGATCCCGACCTACTCGATATGACCTTGGTGGCCATCGACGACGGCCGTAGCGCCGCCTTCGCCTGGCAAACCGCGATCAATACCCAGGCAGGCCGCCTGGAAACCCTCAGCAACGAACTCTTAGCCATGCGCGCCAACGACCTGCGCGATGTCGGCCGTCGTGTCCTCATCAACCTCACTGGCTTCTCCTTCGAACCGCTCGACACCCCTCCCAACACCATCCTCATCGCGGAAGACCTTTCCCCTTCCGATATGGCCAACCTCGACCGGTCCAGAGTCGTCGGCTTTGCCACCACCCTCGGCGGTGCCACCTCCCATGTCGCCATCCTGGCCCGCGCCCTCGACCTGCCCGCCGTCGCCGGCATCGAAGCCCGCGCCCTCGCCCTGCGCAATGGCACGCCCGTCGTTCTCGATGCCACCAAAGGCAAAATGCGCCTTAACCCGCGCCCCGAACAGATCGCCTACATCGTTGGCATGCTGCGCAAGCGTGAGCAGAAGCGCAAAGCCGACCTCGAAGCCGCCCACGATCCGGCCATCACCACCGATGGCCACCGCATGGAAGTAGTCGCCAACATAAGCAGCCAGGCCGATGCCGAACAGGCCATGCTTCTGGGTGCCGAAGGCGTCGGCCTGCTGCGCACCGAATTCCTCTTCCTCGAGCGCCGCGCCGCGCCCACCGAAGATGAGCAGGCGGCCACGTACGCCGCCATTGCCGGTGTCCTGGGCCGCAAAAAGCCCCTGGTCATTCGCACTCTCGACGTCGGCGGCGACAAACCCCTGCCCTACCTGCCCCTCGGCAGCGAGACCAACCCCTTCCTCGGCGAGCGCGGCATTCGCGTCGGTCTCAACCGTCCTCAGCTTCTGCGCACCCAGATTCGCGCCATCCTGCGCGCCTCCAGCGCCGGCGGCAACATCCACATCATGTTCCCCATGATCGCCACCCTCGACGAGTGGCAGATGGCCAAAGCAGTTGTCGATGAAGAAGTAGCCAGGCTGGGCGTCAAACCCGTGCCCGTCGGGATCATGGTCGAAGTGCCCTCTGCCGCCATCATGGCCGAGCAGTTCGCCCGCGAAGCTGATTTCTTCTCCATCGGCACCAACGACCTGACCCAGTACGTCCTGGCCATGGACCGCACCCACCCCATGCTGGCCCCGCGCGTCGACGGCCTCAACCCGGCCGTCCTGCGCCTCATCGCCCACACCACGGCCGGTGCTCTCAAACACGACAAATGGGTCGGCGTCTGTGGTGGCATGGCCAGCGATCCGCAGGCCGCCCCGCTGCTCATGGGCCTCGGCGTCAGCGAACTCAGCATGAGCGTCCCGTCCATTCCAACGATGAAATCGCTGCTGCGCTCCCTCTCCTTCGCCGAAGCCCAGGAAAAAGCGCAGGAAGCGCTCGGCCTGTCCACCGCCGCGGAAGTGCGCGCCCTCTATCCGCTGGAAGACTATGAACTGTAGCCGTACCGGAGCATCGTGAGAATCGCCGTATTTTCCATCAAAGGGTACGATCGCCAGGCCCTGACCGAAGCCAACAAACATCATGGCCATGAACTGGTCTTCTTTGAGGCGCGCCTCACCCCCGGCACCACGCCCCTGGCCGAAGGCTTTCCCGGCGTTTGCGTCTTCGTCAATGATGACGTCAGCGCCGAGACCATCCGCCTCCTGGCCGAGGGCGGCACCCGCATCATCGCCACCCGCAGCGCCGGCTTCAACCAGATCGACCTCGCTGCCGCCGAAGCCACCGGCATTCTCGTCGCCCGTGTACCCGCCTACTCCCCCAACGCCGTCTCTGAGTTCACCATCGGCCTGATCCTCACCCTCGGCCGCAAAATTCACCGCGCCTACAACCGCGTCCGCGAGAACAACTTCGAACTCGACGGCCTCCAAGGCTTCGAAATTCGCGACAAAACCATCGCCGTCTTCGGCACGGGACGCATTGGCGCCACGGTCGTACAGAACCTCAGCGGCTTCGGCCCGCGTATCCTCGCCTACGACCCCTATCGCAACCCCGAGATTGAGCACCTCGTCGAATACATCGACGACGTGCGCGAGATCGCCAGCCAGGCCGACATCATCACCATGCACCTGCCCCTGACCCCGGAGACCTTCCACATCATCGACGCCGCCTCCATTCCCTATTTGAAGGATGGCGTGATGATCGTCAACACCAGCCGTGGCGCGCTGATCGACACGGCCGCCGCCGTGGAAGCCCTCAAGTCCGGCAAAATCGGCCAACTGGCCATCGACGTCTACGAAGAAGAGGGGGATCTTTTCTTCCAGGACCTCTCCGAACAAGTCATTCGCGACGACGTCTTCTCGCGCCTGCTCACCCTGCCCAACGTGCTCGTCACCGGCCACCAGGCCTTCCTGACCGACCGCGCCCTGCAAAACATCGCCGAAATCACCCTCCAAAACTTTTCCGAATTTGAAGGGACGGGCTGGTGCGCCACCGCCCTGACCCTCCAGGATACGCGAGGAAGTTGAAGCCCATGCTGATTGTGCGCCATGCCCGCCTGGTTACGGCCGTTCGCGACCTCCCCGACGCCGCCGTCCTCATCGACGGCCGCCACATCCACACCGTCGCCCCCAGCGACGAACTGGCCGCCCGCTCCGGCACCCCCGAAATCGACGCCCGCGGACTGCTCCTCGTCCCCGGCTACATCGACCTCCAGCTCAACGGCGCCTTCGGCCACGACTTCACCGCCGACCCCCCCAGCATCTGGACGGTTTCCGCCCGCCTGCCCCGCTTCGGCATCACCAGCTATCTGCCCACCGTGATCACCGCGCCCCTCGAACGCATCGAAGAAGCGCGTCAGGTCGTGCTCCACGGCCGTCCCCCCGGCTATGTCGGTGCCGAACCACTCGGCCTCCACGTCGAAGGCCCCTTCCTCAACCCGGCCAAGAAAGGTGCCCACAATCCCGCCTATTTGCGCCCGCCCGACGACACGGCCGTCGCCGGCTGGTCCCCTGAAACGGGCGTCCGCCTCGTCACCCTCGCCCCCGAACTACCCGCTGCCACGGCCGTCATCGAAGAACTCGCCTCGCGCGGCGTCGTCGTCAGCGGCGGCCACTCCATGGCCACCTATGCCGAATCCCGGGCCGCCTTCGCCGCCGGCCTCACCTACGGCACCCACCTCTTCAACGCCATGCCGCCCCTCGGCCACCGCGAGCCTGGCCTCGCCGGCGCCTTGCTCGCCGATAACCGCCGTGTCGTCGGCATCATCCCCGACGGCATCCACGTCCACCCGGCCATGGTCAACATCGCCTGGGCCTCCAAGGGTCCTGCGGGTCTCAACGTCGTCAGCGATGCTATGGCCGCCCTGGGCATGCCCCCCGGAACCTATTTGCTCAACGATTTCAGCGCCACCGTCAGCGAATTTGACTGCCGCCTCGACGACGGCACCCTCGCCGGCAGCATCCTGCCCCTCGATACGGCCGTGCGCAACCTCATCGCCTACACCGGCTGCTCCCTCGCCGAGGCCCTCGCCACTGTCACCGCCACACCCGCCCGCCTGCTCGGTCTCAGTCACCAACGCGGCGACATCGCCCCCCGCTTCATCGCCGATATGCTTCTTCTCGATCACGACTTGCAAGTCGTGCGTACCATCGCCAACGGCGTTATCGTATATGATAGAGACAGTCGTGCAGAATCGGCGGCCTGACGCCCCGATCCGCGCCAGCAGGAGATCACCATGGTAGAAAACTCCCATTTGTACGGCGAGATTCACGAGCAGCCCGACGCCATCGCCCGCCTGCTCTCCCGCGAAAGCGCGAACGTGGCTCGCATCGTCGCCGACGTCAAGCAGCGCGGCGTCACCCACGCCGTGATCGCCGCCCGTGGCACCAGCGACAACGTCGCCCGCTACGCCCAATATCTGTTCGGTGCCGTCAACGGCCTCCAAGTCGCCCTCGCCACGCCCAGCCTCTACAGCATCTATAAGGCTCCGCCCACCTTTGGCAATGCCGTGGTCCTCGGCATCAGCCAGAGCGGCAAGAGCCCCGACATCGTCTCCGTCATCGCCGAAGCGCGGCGCCAGGGCGCGCTCACCGTGGCCCTCACCAACACGCCGGCTTCTGACCTGGCCACCAACGCCGACCACGTCATCGACCTGAACGCCGGCCCGGAGATCGCCGTCGCCGCCACCAAAACCTACACCAACTCCCTCGCCGCCATCGCCATGCTCAGCGCCGCCGCCGCGGAGGACGAAAAGATGCTCAAACACCTGCATCATATTCCCCACCAGGTCCGGCAAACGCTGTTCATGAACGCCGAAGTCGCCGCCGCCGCCGAGCGCTACCGCTACATGCGCACCTGCGTGGTCATCGGCCGCGGCTACAACTACGCCACCGCTTTCGAAACCGCCTTGAAGATCAAAGAGTTAAGCTATGTCTTGGCCGAACCCTACAGCAGTGCCGACTTCCTGCATGGCCCTGTCGCCCTCGTGGAAGAAGCCTTTCCTGCCCTCGTCATCGCCCCCAGCGGCGCGATGCTCCCCGAGATGATCGACTTCGTCAAGACACTCAACGCGCGCGGCGCCGAAGTGGTCGGTATCAGCGACAGCAGCAAGCTGCTCAAGCACACCCGCACGGACCTGGCCCTCCCCGTCAAAGTCAAGGAGTGGCTCTCACCCTTCACCAGCATTATCGCCGGACAGCTGTTCGCCATGCATCTCGCCGATGTGCGTGGTTATGACGTAGATAACCCGCGCGGCCTGAACAAGGTGACCGAAACCGTGTAAAATCACACGCGGCCCGCTTTTCGGTAGCTGGCCGCTCTGTCCTCACAGGAGAAACGCATGTTAGGATTCCTGCAGCGCATAGGTCGTTCCCTCATGGTGCCCATCGCCGTGATGCCTGCCGCCGCCTTGCTCCTGCGCCTCGGCGCGCCCGACCTATTGAACATACCCTTTATGTCCGCCGCCGGCTCGGCCGTATTTGACAACCTGGCTCTGCTCTTCGCCGCCGGCATCGCCATCGGCATGTCTGACGACCATCGCGGGGAAGCCGTCCTGGCCGCCATCGTCGGCTACTACGTTCTCATCGCTGCCACCCAGTCCCTGCTCACCGGCCCGCCGCCTCTCGGCGCCGGCTATGCCGCCGACGACGCCCTCGTCACCCAGTTGAGCAACAACGTGCTCATCGGCATTCTCGCCGGCCTCATTGCCGTTGGAACCTACAATCGTTTTCGCCACACCCAATTGCCGGCCGTTTTCGGCTTCTTCTCCGGCCGCCGCCTGACCCCCATACTCACCTCGTTCTTCGTGTTGTTCCTCGCCGTCATCCTGGTCTTTGCCTGGCCGCCCCTTTGGCACGGCATCAACAGCTTCAGCAACAGTATCCTTGCCCTGGGTGCCGTTGGCACCGGTATCTTCGGCTTCCTCAACCGCGCTCTGCTGCCCCTTGGCCTGCACCACGTGCTCAACGCCTTCTTCTGGTTCGGCGTTGGAGACTACGTCGCCGCCAATGGCCAGACCGTCACCGGCGACATCCCCCGCTTCCTCAGCGGTGATCCCACGGCCGGACCCTACCAGGTCGGCTTCTACCCGATCATGATGTTCGGCCTCATGGGTGCCGCCCTGGCCATGATTCTGCTTGCCAAGAACGACCGCCGCAAAGCCACCGCCGGCTTGCTCGGCGGCGCGGCCCTGATCTCCTTCGTCACCGGCATCACCGAACCGCTGGAATTTTCCTTCATGTTCGTGGCCCCCTTCCTCTACCTGATCCACGCCATCTTTACCGCATTCTCCATGTACATCACCAACTTCTTGGGTCTGCGCCACGGTTTCGGCTTCAGCGCTGGGCTGACCGACTACCTGCTCAACTTTGGCCTCGCCCAGGGGCCGCTGGAACTGGCCCTTGTCGGCGTCGGCTTCTTCTTCCTGTACTTCATCGTCTTCTACGGCCTCATTCGCGCCTTCGACCTCAAAACGCCCGGCCGCGAAGACGCCGACGCCCTGACCGCCGCCGAAATGACCGGCGTCATCGAGGGCATCTCCGACCAGGAAGACGAGCGCATGGCCCAGGCCCGCGGCATCGTCTATGCCCTCGGCGGGCGTGACAACATTGTCGCCGTGGACAACTGCGCCACCCGCCTGCGCCTCACCGTCGAAGACGCCGCCCTCGTCGACGCCAGGACCCTCAAAGCGTTAGGCGCCAAAGGCGTCGTCAAACCTTCCAACAAAGCGGTGCAGGTCATCATGGGCGTCGATGCGGAATTCGTCGCCAACGCAGTCAACGAGCTCCTCGATCTACCCGCGCCCTCCTCCAGTCTCAACGAACAGTGGGCCATGCCCGCCGAACAGCCGCTTGCCCCGGCCGTTGAGCCTGAACCTCTGCCGGAGGAACTGGCCGAGGAACTGGCTGAAGTGCCCGCCGACGAACCCGCAGCTCCTGTCGCCGCGGTCGCTGCTGCGGCTGTCGTCCCGTCCGCTGCGCGCCAGCAAGCCGTCGCCGACGATCCCGCCGTCGCCGCCGCCGTTGATCTGATGCTTAAAGCCCTCGGCGGCCCAGGCAACATCCTGGACGCCGGCGTAGCCGCCACCACTCGTCTGCGCGTCGTCGTCAAAGACATCACCAAGGTCGACCAGGATGCCCTGCGCGCCGCCGGCGCCAGTGGCGTCATGGTCATGGATAACACCATCCATATCCTGCTGGGCATGCGTGCCCCGCAGTTCGCCGCCGAAATGCAGGCCCGGCTGCTCGAGGCACGCAGATTGTAGCGCCTGGCCATGCAACCCGGCGCAGATAGTCACGTAAAGAGAACAGGCGCGCATTCCCGGCGCGTGCCTGCCCTGACCAGACCTGCCGGGAACAAACAACGGCCGTTCACGCCACATCATCATGAGGGTACACATGGACTTCGGTAAATCTTTCACCTATATGTTCAAAGACGAGGATTGGCTTAAGAAATTCCTACTCGGCGTTGTCTTCTCCGTCATCCCCATCGTCAACCTGTTGACCTATGGCTATCTCATCAAGCTCATCGAGAATGTGCGCGATGGCGATCAAAGCCCCCTGCCCGAATGGGATGACCTCGGCGGCTACTTCCTCGACGGCATCAAAATCCTGATTGGCATCCTGGCCTGGTCCCTGCCCGCCATTCTGCTCAGTTTCGGCTTCGCCCTCTTCGCCGGCCTTTTCAGCGGCGGCGGCGATGTGGCTGACGTGCTCGTCGGTCTCGGCAGCCTTGTCTGGATTTGCGGCTTCCTGCTCCTGACCATCCTGCCCATCATTCTCCTCCCCGCCCTCGGCATCATGTATGCTCGCAATCGCGAAATCGGCGACATGTTTCGCCTGGGCGAAATGTGGGACCTGATCAAAGTCGATTTTGGCAACTACCTGATCATCGTCGTCCTGATCCTCTTTGCCCTGCCGCTGATCGCCTCCGTCGGTCTCGTGCTTTGCTTCGTCGGCGTCTTCTTCACCTCCTGGTATACCTACCTCGTCGGTGGACACCTGACCGGCGAATACGCCGCCGCGCACGACAGCGACGCCGCCTTCAAAGCCATCTCCTAGCCTTCAACCAGGCTGCCAGCTTTTCAAGAGCTGGCAGCCTTCTTTTCTTTCCGGTACGCCCCATGCCCTACTCCTGGCTCCTGTTTGATGCTGATGGCACCCTCTTCGACTACGACCGCGCCGAAACCCACGCCCTCGCCGCCACCTTTGCCGCAGTGGGCCTCCCGGATGACAAACAAACGACGGCCGTTTATCGCGACATCAACGCCCGTCTCTGGCACGACTTCGAGCGCGGTCTCATCTCCCAGGACGACCTCCGCAGTGCCCGCTTCGCCGCCCTGCTCGCCGCCCTCGACCTGCCCGGCGACCCCGTCGCCATCAGCGAGACCTACCTGCTGAATCTCGGCCGCGCCGCCTACCTTCTCGATGGCGCCCTGCCCCTCATCGCAACCCTCGCCCCCCATTTCAACCTTGCCCTCATCACCAACGGCATCCCCTCCGTCCAGCGCGGCCGTCTGGCCCTCTCGCCCCTCGGCCCCCACTTCCGCAGCGTCACCATCTCCGGCGAAGTTGGCTTCGCCAAACCCGACGGCCGTATCTTCGACGCCGCCTTCGCCTCCATGGATCACCCAGCCAGAGAAGAAGTCCTGCTCATCGGCGACAGCCTCAGCGCTGACATCCGCGGCGGCCTCCTCTACGGCTTAGACACCTGCTGGTTTAATCCCGCCGCCGCACCGCCCGACCCCCTCATCCCTGCCACCTACGAACTGCGCGCCCTCTCCGCCCTGCCCGCCCTTCTGGGCCTCCCCTGAGAGCGCGGAACCAAACTCTCCTCCCCGGCGTCTTAGCCATAGAAAACCATAACACGGCCGTGGCCCACTGTCCCGGCCGGAGGAGATCCAACCGTGACCCGTATCATCTTGCTGCCCCTTTTCATCCTGAGCCTGTTGATCCTCGCCCTCGCCGCCTGCGCGCCGCCTGCGGCGCAAGAACCGCCCGCCATAGCTCCCACCCTTGAACAGCCCGCCGCCACAGTCGTTCCCCCGCTCCCGGAACCGGCGGTCAAAATACCGCTCGAGATCACCCTAGACCCGCCGCAGCGCTATACCCTGGACAACCCCCAGGTCAAGCGCGTCACCACCCTGGCCATCAACGACCTTGCCGCCCGCCTCAGCGTGGACCGCGCCGCCATCGAATTCCTGGCCTACGAACCCGTCACCTGGCGAGACGGCTCCCTCGGCTGCCCCCAGCCCGACATGATGTACACCCAGGCCACCATCGATGGCTACGTCGTCCAGCTGCGCCACAACGGCCAGACCTACAACTACAACGGCGCTGACGGCGGCGATCCCTTCCTCTGCCAGAGATAACGATCATCACCATCAAAAAAGCCGCCGGCGTTTCCCCCGCCGGCGGCCCCTTTTTCCGTCTCCGCCGCCCGCCTATCCTCCCGGCGCCACGGCCGTTCCGCCGCTGCTGAAACGCATCTCCGCCCCGCCATTCACCTTCAACACCAGCCCATCCCCCTCGTTTTCAGCCGCTTCCACCGCCGCTAGCAGCGCCAGGAACTGCTGATCCAGCGACTCCTCGCCGCAAAAAGCCTTCGTGGACGGCCCCAGCGTGATCGCAATCCCGCTCTCCGTCAGCCCATACGCCCCCCGCACCTGGTTGCAGTCCGCCTGCACCGCCACCAACCCGTCCGACTGGAACACAATCGTGTACTTTTCGGGCGTTGGCACCTCCATCGCGCTGGTCACTTCCCCCTGCGTCTCCGTCAGACCCGTCCACCGCCAGACTAGGTCCTGCATCGCCTGCACATCCCTCTTGGCCGCCGGCTCATCCGCCATCCCGCCGTCCACAAAACCCAGCGTCTCCCCATCGCTCGTCGCCAGCGTCAGACCCTCCGCCGCAATCGCGCCGCGCACGACCTTGCTCAGCAGATTCAGATACTGCGTGTCCGATGACTGCTCGCCGCAAAACGCCATCGTCGACGGGCCGAGCACAATACTCAGCGCGCCCCCTTCTCCTGACCGGTACTCTGCCCCCACCATGTTGCAGTCCGCCTGGATTGCCGCTGTACCGTCCGGCAGAAACGCAATCGTATAATTCTCCGCAAAAGGCACCACGCCCGGCATCGGGCTGTCCGCCTGCCGCAGCACCGTCCACTGCCACAGCACGTTCATTGCCGCCTCGGACGTCAGCGGCGCGCCATCCATCGCCACAGGCTCCGCGATCGGTGATTCCGTTTCCGCCCCCGCCTCGCCAACCGCCACGGCCGTTGGCTCCGCCGGTCCAGCGGGCCCCGCAGCGCCGCAAGCCGCCAACATCATTCCCAATACCATCAGCACAAGCACCATTCTCTTCTTCATCATCTGCCTTCCTACCTCGTATGTGGCGCACCAGGCCCCCGTTGCCTGCCCTTCTCCAAACACCCGTCCGGCATTCCGCATTCCGCACCTAAATTCGAGTATAATAAATACCACAATCACAGGAGTCAACCCATGAGCGACCATCACATCCTCGCCGCCATCAGCCGCCACCTGAGGCACACCCTCTGGCTGGGTCTAAAAGCGGACGACGCCACTCGTGCCCTCGTCCTCCGCGAACCCGCCATCCGCATTGCCCCCCCGGACCCCGACGACCCCGACGGCCGTTTGTTCCTCTGGCTCTACGAAGTCCGGCCCAACCGCTACCTCGCCAGCAACCCTGGTGCCCGGCCCCAGAGCGGCATCGCCGCCCCGCCCCCCTTACCCCTCGACCTCCACTACATGATCACCCCCGTGCTGCCCGCCAACGACCAGGACGGCGCCGACCTCGTCCTCCTGGCCCGTGTCATGCAGATCATGGCCGCCGTAACCCACCTCAGCCTCCCCGGCGGCGCCCCCGGGGAACTGCGCGTCACCCAGGAAGAACCCGACCTGGAAGAACAAATTGCTCTCTGGTCCGCTCTGCGCCGCCCCATTCGCCTCTCTGCCTACTACCAGATCGGCGTCGCCCGCATCGATCCCCTGACCTTTGATCCTGCCTGAGTCATGCCCGAATTCCCGTACCTCCCCGCTCTCACCGTGCAGCCCATCGGCTACGTCTCCAGCGCCGTGGACCAGCTGCTGCCCCCGCGCCAGATCAAAGCCCACCCGGCGCGTATCATCATCGATCCCGCCTTGGAACAAGGATTATTCGGCCTCGAAGGGGGCCAGCGCCTGCTCGTCGTCTTCCAGTTCCACCGCCTCAGCGGCTACGACCTGCTCCAGCACCCGCGCGCTGATCCCTCACGGCCGTTGCGCGGCGTCTTCGCCCTCCACAGCCCCAGCCGCCCCAACCCCATCGGTATCACCGAAGTAGACCTCCTGCGCCGCGAAGGCAACATCCTCCATGTCTCCGGCCTCGACGCCGTCAACGGCACCCCCGTCCTCGACCTCAAGCTGAATGAATAGCCTCCTTGCCTCTTTGCCTGCCGGCTAGCTCACCACCTTAAAATCCGTCACCAACAGGCACACATCCCCCGCCTCATCAATCCCGAAATAAGAGGCATACTTCCCGGTGCCTTTCCCTGCCGCAAACATGACCAGATTATGCCGCCGCGCCAGCGGGTAATCGAGCCAGTACCGCCTTGGCCGGTAATTGGAGGTCAGTTCCACCAGGATTTCGTCGATATCAGGACGGCTCGTCAGGTCGTGCTCCACGGCCGTTTCCGCGTCCATGAAACACCCCGTCCCCGACTCAGCCTGGTAACCGAAAATCGCCCCCTTCGCCAGCGTCGCTTCCTTCTCCCCCCGCCGCAGCGCCATCACCCACACCGCCGGCTGTCGCGCCGTAAACAGTACCCGCGCCATGGCCACCAGCTCACCGTCCGTCTCCGCCCGCCCCAGGGCCAGGTCCACCGGATATCGTCCGCGCGGCACCGACTGCAAGAAAGGGTCACGCGGCCCGCTCACCAGCGGATCGCAGGCCACAATACGGCCGCTCGGCAGGGACACCTCGCCCGCCCGTGCCACCCCGAAACGCCAGGTTTTCCCGTCCCCTTCCACTTCGCCCCCTTGCGTAAAGGCGGCTGCGTACAACTCTTGAAAATCGTTCATGATTCCCTCGCGCAAACTATACCCCCGCCCTTCCCCCTTGCCCAATCACAACTCCCAACCATCAGGGCTCTCCAATAGTCCGTCCCAATGGCCGTGGCCCCGCGCCACATGCCCTGGTGCCTCTGCCCCGCCTCCATGCCCTTGTCTGGAATATTATGTCAACGTGATCGAATTGTTTCTCCAAAGACGAAACAAAACGATCACCACAGCCTCCCCTCTCCCCATCACCGGGCCGTCCGCGCCTGTTCCGGCGCGTAATAGTTGCGGCTTCATGGCCATCCTCACTATAATATCGGCAGTAGGTGCCAGCTCATACTGTGCGGGGCCGCCTGGTATGGCGACAGGTAGATATAAGGGAGAGAACTATGGCTGAGAAAGACGAACAACCAGTGGAAGACTTTGTAGAAGAGAACATCGACCAGGCCGCCGCCGGTGCGGCAAACACGGCGGAAGACTTCGCCGCCCAGGCCGACAAGCTCATCGCTGCCGCCGTTGAAGAGGCCGGCGGAACCTATACCGCCGCGCAGGACGCTGCCGCCGAAGGCCTCAAGTCCGGTCAATCCGGGCTGGTCGGCGCGGCCAAGGGCGTCTTCTCTGGCGCCGGCAAAGTCGCCTCCGGCACCATCGGCCTGGCGGGCGCGGCCACCGGTGCTGCGGCCGATGCCGCCGCTGGTGCCGCCAAAGGCGCGGGCAAAGTGGCCGGTGACGCCGGGAAAGCGGCGAGCGATGCCATCTCCGCAGTGCCTGGCGCGGGTGCCGTCACCGGCAGCGCCCGCAAAGTCGTCGATCTGGCCGCCGGTGCTGGCAAAGACACCATCGACTCGATCCTCGCCGCCGCCGGGCTGGGTGCCTCCAAGGCCAAAGACGCGACCACCGGCGCCAGTGGCAAGGCCGTCGATGCCGCCGGTGCGGCCGTTGACGCCGCCGCCGCCACCGCCGGGGATGTCGTCGACACAGCCTCCTCCACAGCGGGAGCCGCTGTGGACAGCGCCTCAGCCGCCGCGGGCACGGCCGTGGATACCGCCGCCGGAGCCGCCGGAGCCGCCGTCCACACCACCGACGACCTGGCCCACCGCGTCCTGCACGATGCCCAGGACCTGGCCCACCGCCTGCTGCTTGGAGCCGACGAAATGGTCGACAACGCCGCCGAAGAAGGCAGCAAATTCGTGGACAAAGTCACCGGTATGCTGAGCCGCGATAAGAAAGAGTAGGCCCATCCTGCCCTGTCTTTGCCGCTGAGTCCTGCTCTAAGAGTCTACAGGAGGGTTTCCTCATGAGTTTGGAACTCTTGATCGCTGCCTTGCTGGCCCTGGTCACCGGGCTGGCTTTCTGTTTTTGGGGCTATCGAGTCTTTATGGTCATGCTGCCCGTCTGGGGCTTCGTGGCCGGATTCTGGCTGGGCGCGGAGTTCTTCACCCTAATCTTCGGCCAGGGGTTCCTGGCTACCACCACCAGTTGGGTCGTCGGCCTGGTCATCGGAATTCTCGGCGCCATCTTCTCCTATGCCTTCTACGCCCTGGGCATCCTCTTCGTTGCCGCTACCATCGGCGCCGGCCTGGGCTCCGGCCTGATGCAAGCCTTCGGCATAGACTCCAACGTTCTCGTCATTTCCGTCGCCATCATCGCCGGCGTACTGGCCGCTTTCCTCGCCTGGCGCTACAACCTCCAGCGCTACGTGGTCGAAGCGCTCACGGCCGTTCTGGGTGCCGGCCTGCTCCTCCTCGCTCCCCTGCTCCTCCTCGGCAATGTCTCCTTGGACACGCTGCGGTCGCAAGGGACCGCCATCATACCCCTCACCGATCAGGGCCTTGTCTGGACCCTGATCTGGCTCGCCCTGGCGGTTGGGGGCTTTCTCTTCCAGCGCCGCCGCCATCGCCTCTTCACCTTCACCAAGGATGACTACGTACAAGGGTGGAGCTAGTCCGCACCGCCAGACGCGCAAGGAGACCAGATCATGTTCTTCACCTATGACCCCACCTATTTCTGGTACATCTTCATCCCCACCTTGCTGATGTCCATCGGCGTCCAGTTCTGGCTGCGCCGCACCTTCACCCAGTGGAGCCGCGTCGGCAACAGCCGCAAGATGACCGGCGAAGAAGTCACCGCAGAACTCTTCGACGAAACCATCATGGAGCCGATTCCCGTCAATCACGTCCGTGGCAAGCTCACCGATCACTACGATCCCGGCAAGAACGCCGTCTTCCTCTCTGATGTGGTCTATGACGAACGCACCGTCTCCGCCATGGCCGTGGCCGCCCATGAGCTCGGCCACGTCGAACAGTATCAGACCGGCTCAAAACTGATCACAATGCGCAGCTTCCTCCTGCCTGCCGTGCAGTTCAGCCCCCTCATCACCTACGTCTGCCTCCTTGCCGGCCTGATCTTCAACATGACCAACATGCTCTGGATCGGCGTCCTCTTCTTCGGTCTGACCGTCCTCTTCTCCGTCCTCACCCTTCCTGTGGAGATCGACGCCAGCAAACGGGCCATTCGCAACCTGGAAGCGACCGGCATCGCCGTCACCGAAGAGGATCGCAACGGCGCGCGCAAGGTCCTCCGCGCCGCCGCCATGACCTACCTTGCCGCCATGATCGGCTCCGTCATGCAGCTCTTCTACTACACCATGCGCGTCAGGCAGGAAGCCGAACGCCAGCAGGCCCGCGAAGCCCAGAAAACCTCGCGCCAGCAGCAAAAAGCCGCACCCAAGAAACAGACCACCACGGCCAAGAAGCAGTCATCTACGGCCAAGAAGCAGTCGTCCACGCGCAAGAAGCAAACCTCCGCCAAACGCCGCCGCTGAAGCCGCGTGTAGAAACAACACGTCTCCTGGGCGGGCCTGTGGTCCGCCTTTTTTATTCCTAGATCAAGGAACTATTCTTCCAGCACCGGCAGCAGCTCCGCCTCCACGTACACCGCCAGCCCCTGCCCCACCGCGCGGATCGCCTGCTCCTGCTCTGGCGCCAGCGTGCCTGCCGCCAGCAATCGCGCCACGGCATTCGCCGCCGCGCGCCGCGCCGGCAAACGCGGGTGGTCCAGCGCCGCCAGCAGCAAAGGCACGGCCGTCCCTCCCACCTGCTCCAGCGCCTCCACCGCCGCCTGGTTCGGCAGCCGGTTGTCCTCCAGCGCCTCCTGCAGCGCCGGCAGCGCCGCTTCCCCAAACGCCCCCAGCGCCTGCACTGCCGCCTTGCTCACCCGGTAGTCGCTGTCCCAGCGCGCCGCGATCAGCGCCGCCAGCGCCTCATCCCCGCCGCTCGCACCCAGACCGCGCACGGCCGTTTCGCGCACCGGCGCGGCCTCGTCTTCCATCGCCGCCAGGAACGCCTCCCGCGCCAGCAGCCCGTGCGACTGTGCCAGCAAGTCCAGCGCCACTTCGCGAACCAGAGGCTCATCATCCCCCAGCGCTGCCAGCAACGGCTCCAGCGCCGCCCCCCTGTCTACTTTCGTCAGCGCCCAAAGCGCGCTGCGCCGCACTTCCGCATCTTGGTCGCCACACGCCGCCGCCAGCGCCGGAGCAGCCGACGCGTTACCCAGTTCGCCCAATGCTTGCGCCGCCTGCACGCGCAGCCCCACGTCGCGATCGCCCAGCAGCACCGTCAGCGGGGCTATCGCTAGCGGCGAACCGGAAGCCGCCAGGGCATTCGCCGTGACCTGCCGCACCCCGCGATCCGGGTCTGTCAGCGTCTTCGCCAGCACCTGCAAGACATGCGGGTCGTCGATCTCACTCAGCGCGCGCACGGCCGTTTGCCGCACCGCCGCGTCCCTGTCGCCCAGCGCCAGGGTCAGCCCTTCCTGATCCCCCAGCCAGCCCAGCCCGCTAACTGCTTGCTGCCGCACCTGCACATCGGGGTCATGCAAAGCGCGCACCAGCCATGGACCCGTTTCGTTCGTTTGCAGCCGGCCCAGCAGTTCCACCGCTGTCTGCCGCACCGCCGGATCATCATCCAGCAGCCCCAGTGCCAGCTCGTCCACCCCCCGCTCCAAATCCAGCGCCTGCAGCGCCGTGTGCGCCGCCCACTGCACTTCCTCGGCCTCATCCTTCAGCGCCAGCAATAGTGCCGGTGCCGCCGCCGGGTCACCCAGCGCCCCCAGTGCCTCCGCCGCCACCCGGCGTATCTCCGATCGCGGCGACCCCAACAGCGCTGCCAGCGGGCCAAACGTGCGCGGGTCGCCAATCTGTCCCAGCGTCCACACCGCCCGGGCGTGCCGGGCCGCCTGCGTTGGGTCATCCAGCAGCTCCAACAGCGGCGCTACGGCCGTTGCCCCCAGCCCCGCGCAGGCTGCCCACTGCCGGCTCACCATGTAATAGCAGACCGCCGCTCGCGACTCATCCGGCACCCACCCCAGCAGCTGCAAGGACTTCGTCGCCGCCTCGCGCGTCTCCCACGCGTCATCTTCCAGGAACGGCACCAGGAAAGGCACTGCCTTCCTGTCCCCCACCTGCCCCAGCGCCGCCACCGCCCCCTGCCGCACGCCGCGACTGCTGTCCTGCAGCGCCGTGATCAGCGCCAGGAAAGCCTCCTGGCTGTGCAGCCGCCCCAGCGAAAGAGCCGCCGCGCGGCGCACATTCGCGTCGCCGTCTTCCTGCACCGCCGCCATCAGCGCCTGGCCGGCGCTGTGAGCGCGCAGTTCGCCCAGCGACCACGCCGCCTCGCTGCGCACTGCCGCATCCGCCTGGTACTGCAGCGCCTTCACCAGTCCGGGAATATTGCCTTCCGTTCGCTGCCGCGCCACGTCCGGCGGGCCAAAAAGACGATCGCGCAAAGTCATGCGTCCTTCCCTCGCCCGAATCTATGCCCGTTCACCATGCACGAATGTAGAGATTTCATAATGAACCCTACAACCCCATATTTTCCACCCGCACTCTCCCATCCGCCTTCAATACCGGTCGCCCCACCTTTCGTAGTGCCGGACTCAACCGGACAACCGCACTCCGCATTTCGCTCTTCGCCTTCGAATGGATCAGGCCGGGCCGCCCGCTTACCAGTCGAAAGAGACGCCGGTCAGCGCCTCCGATTCCGCCCACAACCGTCGCGCCGTCTCCTCGTTCAGCGCCGCTCTGGGCGGCTTCACCTCCGTAGGATACCCGCGCACAAACCTCTCCGGGCCATAGAAGCTCCCCGCGCGCGCATCCTCGGCCGTCGCCGCGTACAACTGCGGCAGCGCGCCCATCTCCGCATCCTGCGCCAGTACCTTGTTCAGGAACCCGTATCCTGCGCCCTCCAACGTCGATTCGCTATGGTGCGCGCTGTTCTGCTGCAGGCTGGTAGCCGCGTACCCGGGGTGCGCCGGCATGCTCTTCACCGCCATGCCCGCCGCGCCCAGGCGGCGGTCCAGCTCCAGGGCGAACAGGATATTGGCTAGCTTGCTCTGCCCATACGCGCCGTAGCGCGTATAGGCCCGTTCGCGCTGCAAGTCTTCAAAGTCGATCGTCCCCATCCAGGACATCATACTGCTCACCGTGACTACGCGGCTGCCCGGCGTGTCCGCCAGCAGGGGCATCAGCCGGCCCGTCAGCGCAAAATGACCCAGGTGATTGACCCCAAACTGCATCTCAAAGCCATCTTCCGTCTCCCAGCGTGGGATTGCCATCAGCCCGGCGTTGTTGATCAGGATATCCAGACGGCCGTATTCTTCCCGCACGCCCGCGGCAAACTCCTCAATCTGCGCCAAACTCGCCAGGTCCAACCGCCGCACTTCCGCCGCCGGCCCGGGCACGGCCGTTTGCAGCATCTCCAGCGCCGCCTTCCCCTTGTCCGCGTTGCGACAGGCCATAACCACCGTCGCCCCCTTGCTCGCCAACGTCACCGCGTTCTCAAATCCCAGCCCACTGTTCGCCCCCGTAATGATCGCCACCCGGCCGTCCTGCACCGGGACTGCTTCCGCGGTCCACTTCGCCATCAACACCCACTCCTAAGACGCTTCCGTCAATTCCAGCCAGCGCTCCGCGTCCGCCCACGCCGCGAACAACGATTCCCCAATCTCAGCTGTCTTCAGATACACATTTCCCCGGCCGATCGTCTCAATCAGGCCGGTACGCGTGATTTGCTCCACCACCGCAGATTCTACGCCGGAAAGGATCAGCTTTCCCTCCTGCGCCTGGATCTTCAGCGCATACTTTTCCACGACACCCAGAAACGTACTGCCCAGGTCTGATTGCCCGTTGAGGTGCAGGATCACCGCCGCATGCTTGGATTCCTCCGTCACGGCCGGAAGCTGGCTCTCAAACAGCGGCGCCGTGGCAAAGAACAGGCTGCCAAATGGCACCAGCAGCGTGATCTCGTTCCCTGGAATCACTTCCGGCGGGTCCTGTTCCACCGCCAGCTTTCCTTCCGGCCGCACCCACTCCTTGATCACGATCTTATTCGACTGCTGCACCACATAGAGCAGCAGCGACATCGCCACGCCGATCAACACGGAGTACTGCAGCGGGATCAACAGGCTGGCCACGAAGGTCATAATCATCACCGCTTGCTGCACCCTGCCCGTCTTCCAAACGGTACGCACCTGCTGCGGCTTGAGCGTCCGGAAGCCAATCACGATGAGCAGACCTGCCAGTGCAGGCATCGCGATATAACCCACCGCATTGTTGAACAGCAGAATCGTGATCGCCATCACAATTCCGGCCAGGATATTGGCGAACCGGCTGCGTGCCCCGGCGTTGGTCACAATCGAGGTCGCCGACATAGAGCCCCCGACCGGCATGCCCTGAAACAGCCCCGAGAAGATATTAGCCACACCCTGCCCGATGAAATCGCGCGAAGCGTCGGCGTACTCGCCATCCGGATTGACGAAATTCTTGCTGATCGCCGCGCCCTGCACCAGGCCCACAAACGCCAGCGACAGCGACGGCAAGATCAGCGGCAGCATCAGCCGCAGCGGCGGCAGCGACGGCCGTGGCAGAGAGCTGGGAATCACGGCCACCTCGTTCACCAGCTGCACAGATTGGGCATTGAACACCTGCACCAGCAGCGAAGAAACGATCATCGCCACTACCAGCCCCAGCGCGCCCAACCGCGTCTTTTCCAGCGTAATAATCAACACGATCGTCGCGATACCAATCATAAGCGTGGGCAAATCGACCGCCGCGGGTGTCATCGCCAGGTTCAGGGCCGCGAGAATCCTGTTGGGAGCAGTGCTGGAATAGCCTGAAAAATCAGACAACTGGCCGAGGATAATGTTAATCGCTACGGCATTCACGAACCCGGCCATGACCGCATTAGGCACGAACCGCACCATCGTGCCCAGTTTAAGTACGCCCGCTGCGAACATAACAATACCCGTCAGGATTGCCAAAAGAAACAGCGAAGCAGCCGCGTCTGGACCGGACGTGACCTGCGGCACGCTGGCCACTACCAGCGCCATCGCTCCCGTCGCCTGCACCGACATGAATACCGAGCTGGTGAAGAATGCCCCGGTGAACGTGCCCATCATGTAGGCATACAGCCCATACACAGGATTCACTGCGGCCAGAAGCCCGGCCGCCAGCCCATCCGGCACGCTCTCAATGCCCAGGACCACCCCGGCGGCGGCGTCCTCAGCCAGCGTCGTCGGGTTCACAAATTGGGTAATCTTGGCGCGAATGTCGATCTCTTGAATACTCATATAGTTGATTCTCCACAAGAGTGGCAGGCCACACGGCCGTTCCCGCGCCGTAGCCCGCCGACCGTGTCATTCTAACCTAAACCGCCCGATTCGTGCACAACCTACCTCCACCGCAGCCCAGCCCGCTCGCCCTGGCAGCCGAGCCGTGCCACTGTCAGCCGCGGCGACAACTTGTTCATCAGGATGTGATCTCCGGTCCGTCCCAAACCTGTTGATCGGTTCATTATGTCAACTCGTTATGGTAACGTGATCAAATTGAATCCCCAAAACGATTCAATTTGATCACGTTAACATAACACTGCGCTCCAGAACCCCATTGCCCTTCTACCCCCTTCCCCCTATACTACTGCCCGTCGTGAAAGGATACGAAAGCTATGTCGCAGCGCAGAACCGCAGCCGCTGCCCTGACGGCGCTGCTCACCGCCATACTGTCTCTGCTCTACATCGCCGTAGTGCGCGCCGATTCCCCACCCAATCCCCTTGCCAATATCCCCTGGCAGTGGCAAGGCGGCGGGGTAGCTGAAGTAGAAGCCGCCTATAACCACGCCCGGCGCGCCGAAGAGCAGCAGCTTGGCTTCCCCTCCGGCACCCTTGGCATCCTTGAGCTTCCCACCCAGGCAGTCTGGGACATCCTGAGTGACCCCGCCAAGGCCCTCTTGCTCATGAACGCCGAACGGTTGGCCCGCGGGGGCAGCCGAAGCGACGTGCTTGGCCTGGGCTTTACAGCCGTGCAGGCGAATGTCCAGGACCTGGCCGAGAAGTACGCCGCTCTCCTGGTCTCCAAGAACCAATTCTCCCACGAAGCCGACGGCCGTACCCCCTTTGAACGTATTGACGACGACCCCCTGCTCGGTCCCTGCCACGAGTTCCTCGGCCGCGCCGAGAACCTGGCCCTGCTCGGTACCAGCGGCGACAGCATCCCCCTTTACCTCGAACAAGCCATCTACGCCTGGATATACACCGACGCCGGCAGCGCCTGGGGCCACCGCGAGGCCGTCTTGCTGCAAGATCGCGACCTCACTCATCAGGACGAAGCCTACGGCTTTGACAACAACGTGCCCAGCAAGGCCGATGAGGGATTTATCGGTATCGCCGTCATCGAAACAGACGGCCGTTACAACCCCCTCGGCTGGCCGGACATGAACTATACGGTCCTTCTGGTGATGGAGATGATCGATCCCTTGCCGGCAGAGGGCTGTCCCTGGTCTGCCATGCCCACGACCGAGCCTGAACCTACCTCCACGCCGCAGCCCACCACCACACCTACGCCTACAGATACACTTGCCACACCTGCTACAGCTGCGCCCACGGACACCCCCACGATCACGCCGTCGCCACCCGCGACGCCCACCCCTGGTCCTGTCACCGCCACGCCCACCAGAGTCTCACCGCCTTCTCCCGGCTTCTACGCCTATACGCCCCTCGTGCGGGGTTGACGCTTTGGGCCAAAGAACCGTATCATCCCCCACATGAAAAAGCACGGTTGCCTCCTCGCTGTCCTCCTCGCCCTGGGCATCCTGGCCCTCTTTTTGCTCCTGGTCCGCGCCGTCCCCACCCACCCCTGGTTCGGCCAGTTTGACGCGGATCAATACCCCCTGGTCATCGCCCACGCCGACGACACCGGCGATGGGCTTTGGCCTGGCAACACCATGACCTTCCTTGAAGGCGTTGCCGGCCTCGGCGTCGACGTGCTGGAGATGGACGTCCATATGACCGGCGACGGCCACGTAGTGCTCATGCATGACGACGAAGTCGACCGCACCACCAACGGCACCGGCCTGGTCAGCGACCATACCCTGGCCGAGATCAAGGCGCTGGAAGTCGCCGGCAACTGGACTCAGGACGGCGTCACCTATCCCTATCAGGGCCAGGGCCTGCGCGTTCCCACACTGTCCGAAGTCTTCGAGCGCTTCCCTGATTCCCCCATGATCATCGAGATCAAGCAGGACTCTCCCGACATGACCGGTCCCTTTTGCGATCTCATTCGCCGCTATGACATGACCCAGAAGGTGCTCGTGCCATCGTTCGATGACCAGACCATCAAGACTTTCCGGGCTGCCTGCCCTGAGGTAGCCACCGCCTCTGCCAGGAGCGAAACGCGCGCCTTCGTCATCGCCAGTTTCCTGCAGGCCACCAATCTACTCACCCCCGCCTACCAGGCTTTGCAGGTCCCGCAGACCAGCGACGGCATCCCCATCGTCATCGCCCCCTTCGTCGCCAATGCTCACAAACACAACCTGCAGGTACACGTCTGGACCATCAACGATCCCGCGGACATGGAACGTCTGATCCAGATGGGCGTGGATGGCATCATGACCGACCGCCCCGACTTACTGTTCCCCCTCGTGGGACGCTAGGATAGCCATGCTCAATCTCTCGATTCCCGACTTCGGCGAGCTGCACCTGGAACATCTCGTGTGTGATTTCAACGGCACGCTGGCTGTCGGCGGCAGCCTCTTGCCCGGCGTGGCGCAGCAGTTGAACCTGCTGGCTGGGCCGCTGCACGTGCATATTGTCACGGCCGATACCTTCGGCAAAGCACGCGCCGCCCTCACCGGAGTCATCTGTACCCTCACGGTCCTCCCGCCTGGCGACCAGAGTGCGGCCAAACGGGCCTATGTCGAAAGTCTGGGCGCGGCGCAGACCGTGGCCATCGGCAACGGCCGTAACGACCGCCTCATGCTGCAAACCGCAGCCCTCGGCATCGCGGTAAGTCTGGACGAAGGCACAGCCGTGCCAACCATCCTCGCCGCTGACATCCTCTGCCCCGGCATCCTGCCCGCGCTGTCCCTGCTGTCGGACTCCCGCCGGCTCGTCGCCACCCTTCGCGGCTGAACGACTCCACGCTTATGAACACCGACCTGATCCAGCAGCAGTTTGGAGCCAACGCCGCCGCCTACATGGACAGCCCTGTACATGCCCGAGGAGCCAGCCTGGCCCGCCTAGTCGAACTGCTCCAGCCCCAGCCCACCTGGCAAGTCCTCGATGTCGCCACCGGCGCGGGTCACATGGCCTTCGCCGTTGCGCCCCACGTGTCCGAAGTCAGCCGCCACGGACATCACCTCGCAAATGCTGCAGGTGACCCAGGAACAGGCCGCCGCCCGTGGTCTCGAGTAATATCCGAACCGACACGGCCGAAGCGCATGACCTGCCCTACCCCGACAGCTCCTTCGATCTCGTCACCTGCCGCATCGCCGCCCATCATTTCGCCGACGTTCCCCTCTTTGTACAGGAAGCGGCCCGCGTCCTGCGTCCCGGCGGCATTCTCGCCGTGGTCGA
The DNA here is from genome assembly GCA_963786145.1 of uncultured Chloroflexia bacterium. GTDB lineage: Bacteria > Chloroflexota > Anaerolineae > Promineifilales > Promineifilaceae > JAACFF01. Next base: position 1,149,919 of record CAWAYB010000003.1, on the reverse strand, counting down.
CAACATCGTCCCGCCCGGCGCGGTTGGTCACTATGTGAATGCCTTCGAAAAGCTGCGTGACCCCAGCCACGGCCGTTGCCTGACCCTCGAAGAGTGGACCGCCCTCTTCGCCTCATCCGGTCTGACGGTAGCCAACGCCGAAACCCTCGCCAAGCGCCTCAACTTCGACTTCTGGGCGCAGCGTCACGACCGGACCATGCAGGCCTACCTGCGGGCGCTGCTGCTCGAATCGAACACGGCCGTCGCCACCTTCCTCGACCCCCAGGGAGGATGGCGAAGAGCTGACCTTTCGCCTCCTCGAAGCAATTGTAACCGGCCTCAAAGCCGGCCCTCAATCCTGAGCTCCGTTAGCATCGTACTCTGGATTCGCTCCTCGCTCCATCGTAAGCAGCCTGGTAAGGAACCTCTACCACAATAGGGTGTAGGGTAAGGTAGTTGGGGAACCTGGGTAGGGCCGTGTTTTCTTAGCAGATTCGCTTTGGCCCCAGTCTGATCACCAGGCACCCGGCAGCGCTGAACCCTCAGGATGCCAGTTTTTGGGGAGCAGCATGAACACCGCAGAAAGTGCCATAGGGCCCCGGGCGCAAGACCAAAGTTGGTCGTTAATCGCGCTGAGTCATTCGGGCTGGCTGGTCCTGCTGTTCGTTGCTGGATTCCTTGCCCGGAGCCTATACGTCGCCGCTCTTCCGGCTGTTCTGAATGACGAAGGGGCGGAATACGCCCGTTTGGCCGAAAACCTGGCCGCTGGGCTGGGCTACGTGGGCCTCTACGGTGGTCCACAACTAGTTCACGCGCCGCTGTACCCGCTCGCCGTGGCCTCGATTCTGGGCTTCTACGCGAACACACTGGGTGCCGCTCGGGCCCTGTCCACGATGGCTGCCGCCTTACTTGTGCCTGCCATGATGGTGTTGGCCTGCCAACTCGCTGGGCGAAGAGCGGCGATCATTGCCGGGCTTGCCACCATTGCGCTCCCGGCTCTGGCGGCTCTCGCCGGTTTGGCGATTCCGGAGTCGCTCTTTCTCCTGCTGCTGGCAGGGGGGCTGAATCTGACTGTTTTTGCCATGCGCAATCCGAATCCTCTGGTAGGACTCGCTATGGGATGTGTCTGGGGGCTTGCCTATTTGGCCCGACCTACTGCCGCCGTCTACTTCGCGCTGACCCTACCCGCCTTGGCTTTCGTGGCCCATCATCTCGGACACCGTGCCCGACCAATCGCCAGGGAGATCCTCCTCGCCTGTTTGGGTTTTGGCCTGTTTGCCGCGCCCTATGTGCTCTATTCCAGCCAGATTAGCGGCCGTTTTTCGATCGAGAACAAGAGTATTGTGTCCGGCGAAGTTGCGGCTAATGTCTACCACGGTTTGCCCTACCTGGAAGCGGCGTACGGAATCGATGAACAGCTTCAGCTTGTCGGTCCGGAGATGGATCATACAGCATTCATCAAGACTCACAGCAGCCCCAGCGCCTACGAATATGCTACATATATCGTTGCGTTCGGCCCGAATGGCCTGCGCTGGTATTGGCGCATGCTGACTCAAGCGATCCCGCTGCCGTTTCTGGTTCTGGCTGCGGCGGGGCTGGTCATCGGTCTGCTGGACAATCGTCAGCGGCCGTTTACGCTCTACTTGCTCGCACTGATCCTCCTGGCGTTGATCTTGCAGCTTGGGCTGCCGGTCTATATCAGTCGCTATCTGACGCCTCTCTATCCGTTTATCCTGCTGTGGGGCGCCGTAGGCGCGGGGCAGCTTGCCAAAAACCTGCATGAACTGGGGCAGCGCGTGCCTGGCAAAACGTCCCGCGTCTCCCTCCCGATTGCGGTGATGTCCCTGGCAGCTGTCTTGCTCGTCCTCTTCCTGGGCAGCGACCTGAGGCCAAATGAGCAGTTCGAGGATGGTCTCCTGGCCCGTCAACAGGCCGGCCAATGGCTGCTGGCCCACGGCGGGAAAGGGGCCAGGATCATGGATGTCTGCACAGTACTGCCGTATTACGCGGGGGGAGAACTATCACCGCTGCCCTTTGCACCCGCAGAATTGGCCCAGCGTTTTATCACGCAGCAGGCCCCGGATTATGTGGTGCTGCCGGATGTGGGAGGCCAATCACGGCCGTACCTCGCTGCGTGGCTGGCCGGCGGTATACCTGACCCCCAGGCACGACTGATTTATGAGCAGTTTGGTCCGGGAGAAGCGCACATCCAGATCTATCGTTGGCTTGGCGCGGAGCCGCTGTCCGGGGGTTGAGCCACCGCTCAGCTGTACTCCGGCAGCCACTCGCCGTGCGCCGCGATCAGATCATCTACCAACGCCCAGATTTGCTCCACATCCAGTTCCGCCGCCGTATGCGGGTCCAGCATTGCCGCGTGATAAATATGCTCTCGTTTGCCCGTCAGCGCCGCCTCCACAGTTAACGCCTGGACGTTTACGTTCGTTTGCATCAGGGCCGCCAGCTGCAGCGGCAGCGTCCCGACGCGCGTCGGCTGCACCCCGTTCTTGTCTACCAGGCACGGTACTTCTACGCAGCACCCGGCGGGTAGATTCTCGATCAGCCCCTCGTTGCGCACATTGCCATAAATCACGCTCGGCTCCCCGGTCTCGAGACTGTGGATGATCGTCGCCCCGTACTCTTTACTCGGCTCCACCGCCAGCGGGAATTCCTCCGCTTCAAACAGGTTGCGCATCTGTTCCCAGGCCGCGATCTGATTCTCGCAGCGGGTAACATACTCATCCAACGGGATGTTATAGCGGGCGATCAGGTCCGGGCGGTCGCGCTTAATAAACCAGGGCACATATTCCGCGAAATGTTCGCTCGATTCCGTGACGAAGTAGCCCATCCGCTCCAGCATCTCATAGCGCACGCGGTTCCAATCAGGTACACGGCCGTCGCGCACTACCTGATGCAGCAGCGGGTACAGGTCCTGAACCCCCTCGGCCGTCTGCCGTTCGAAGCGCAAATAGAACGCCATGTGGTTGATCCCCGCGCACAGATAATTGATCTCCTGCACCGGAATCTTCAAGTCATTCGCCAGTTGCTCGGCCGTCCCCTGCACGCTGTGGCAAAGACCCACAGTCTTGATCGCCGTGGCCCGAAACAAAGCCCAGGTGTTCATCGCCATCGGATTGACGTAGTTCAGCAGGGTCACATCGGGGCAAAGTTCCTCCATTTCCGCGGCCATCTCCAGGAATACGGGAATCGTACGCAGCCCGCGCATGATCCCGCCGATGCCCAGCGTGTCCGCGATCGTCTGTCGCAGCCCGACCTTTTTCGGCACCTCAAAATCAACGACCGTACCCGGCTTATAACCACCCACCTGGAACATCGCAATAGCGTAGTCGCAGCCGTCAAACGCGGCGCGGCGGTCAGTAGTAGCCTCGATCAACGGCCGTACCCCCAGCGTCTCCGCCACCCTGTGCGCTACCACTTCCGAAGTGCGCAGGCGCTCCTCATCAATATCAAACAATGAAATCGTCGAACCCGCCAGCGCCTCCTGCCCCAGGATATCCCCCAGCAAATTCTTGGCAAACACCGTGCTCCCCGCCCCAATAAACGTGATTTTCGCCATGGTTCGTCTCCTTTTGCCTCATGTGGCCACGCCTGATCCCGATTTGTAATCCTTCTGCAGGCAATGAGCAAGCAGATCAGTACTACGATACGGTTGAGCGGGCTTAGGACTTCCCCGCGCCAACTCTGCTCCTGACATGTTTGAACCTCGCGCCTTCCCCTCTTTGCCGATTCCCTCTCACGTTCTAAGGCTCAAACCTACAAAGCCATCGACGCGCCGCACAATGTGATAGAATGGTGTCAGGTTCATCCTCAGATAATGGACTTGCCCAAACGTACACCGAGAAATCGCCCGTATTCCTGGATCGTGAAAGTGGCCCAACAACCGCCTGAAATCCTACCCAGACTGCCCACCTGGCGTCAAATGAACATGGACACCGATCCGCAGACGGAGGCGGTCCTGTGCCAGATCTGGTGCGAGACGCCCGTCTGGCGCAAGTGGGAAATCATGGAACAACTGAATCGTGATCTACGCGTCCTGGCCCTCGCGGGCTTGCGCCTGCGATATCCACAGGCTGCACCGGAGCAATTGCAGCGCCTCATCGCGGATATGCTCTTGGAACCGGAATTAGCAGCCAAGGCCTACGGCCCACTCGATACGTCCGGTGACCGAAGGTATGAACCAGGACGAAAACCTGCAGGTTCCACGCCTGATCGCCGGCATTCTGGATGGCCTAAATGTACCATATGTACTGGGTGGCTCCCTGACCAGCATTGCCTGCGGTATGCCGCGTACTACGCAGGACACAGGCTTCGTCGCAGATATCCGGCCCGATGACGTTTCCCAATTCATCGCTGCCCTCGGAAATGAGTAGAGTCACAGCGAAGCCCAACGGACATCACAAATGATCGACCCTGACCCATCCCCAACCCCTTCCATGCCCTCCACCCTCCCCAAAAACGCCCCGCCCGCCTTCCACCTTCTGGCCAAGCCCACTGGCGCGGTCTGCAATCTCGACTGCAAATACTGCTTCTTCCTCTCCAAGGAAATGCTTTATCCCGGTAGCCGCTTCCGCATGGCCGATGACCTGCTGGAGATCTATATCAAGCAGCTGATTGAGTCACAGCCGCAGTCACCGGAAGTGAACATCGCCTGGCAGGGCGGTGAGCCCACGCTGATGGGCCTCGATTTCTTCAAGCGCGCCGTGGCCCTGGCCGAGCAGTACAAAAAGCCGGGCCAGACCCTGCTGCACACAATGCAGACCAACGGCACCAAAATCGACGACGACTGGGCGGCCTTCTTCAAAGAAAAGAATTTCCTCATCGGCCTCAGCGTCGACGGCCCGCGCGAAATGCACGACGCCTACCGCGTCAATAAGGGCGGCGCAGGCAGCTTCGACCAGGTCATGCGCGGCTATGACTAGTCCTGGTCAAGCACCAGGTGGACACTAACATTCTATGTACTGTCCACGCCGCGAACCAGGATTACCCGGTGGAAGTCTACCGCTTCTTCCGCGACGAACTGAAAGCCGAATTTATGCAATTCATTCCCATAGTCGAGCGCGCCACCACCGACCTGCTGCCCCTCGCCGACATCGGCTGGAGCGAGCGTGCCGGTGGCGAACGGCCGTTGTACACTCAAACCGGCTCTCTCGTCACCCATCGCTCCGTAGGCAGCGAAGAATACGGACGTTTCCTCAGCGCCATCTTTGACGAATGGATCAAGACCGACGTCGGCAGAATTTTCGTGCAGATCTTTGACGTCACCCTTGGCTCCCATGTCGGCCAACACAACCTCTGCATCTTCGCCCCTACCTGCGGCAACGCCCTGGCCCTGGAGCATACCGGCGACCTCTACAGCTGCGACCACTACGTCGAACCCGACTACCTCCTCGGCAACATCCGCGAAACGCATATGATCGAACTCGTCGCCTCCGATCAACAGCGGCAATTCGGTCGCGACAAGCAGGAAAGCCTACCCCAATATTGCATCGAGTGTGATGTTCGCTATGCCTGTCACGGTGGCTGCCCGCGCAATCGTTTCATCCAGACCCCGAACGGCGAGGAAGGGCTGAATTATCTCTGCGCCGGGTACAAGCACTTCTTCAAACACGTCGAACGGCCGATGCAGCAGATGGCCACGCTCGTGCGCAGCGGTCGCTACGCCGACGAGATCATGGCCCTCTACGCCCCCGATAAGGCCACCTCCACCTTCGTCAGTGCCGGGCGCAACGCTCCCTGCCCCTGCGGCAGCGGCAAGAAATTCAAGAACTGTCACGGCCGTCCCTGATGCCGGACTGCAAACTTCAAATTCGGGAACGGGGAATTTGGCGATCCCCGGCGCGTTGTTGATTTGTAGTTCCTGATAACCTACCCTTTTCTCCTCAATCACAGTTATGCTAGGCGGTTGCTGGGCATTTTGCCGCGCAAGCCCGCGACGAGCGCACAGAGGCCTGGCACCTGATATCTGACATAGAACTGAGGAAACACCCATGAAGAAGACCTTATCCGCCCTCCTGCTTGTGCTCGTCCTGGCCCTGGCCGCCTGCGCCGGGCAAGAAGAGCCAACGCCCACAGCCGTGCCGGTGGCCCCGACCGAAGAAGCAGCCGCGACCGCTTCAGAACCCACTACCCTGCCCCCCACCTCGGTCCCCGAGGCAACCGCTGAGCCTACCGCGCCCGGCGATTATATCGACAGCCTGGAGCATACCCCCGATCCACAACTGGTCGATATCACCTGGCAATGGCTCGAGCGCGCCGACGCCTCCGGCACAGCCGCGCTCACGGTACCCGATCCGCAGAATTACACCTTGATCTTCTATGAGGATGGCACCTTCAACGCCCAGTTGGACTGCAATAACGGCAACGGCCGTTACGCCACACAGGGCGGCGGCTCCATCTTCATGGAACTCGGCCCCACCACCATGGCGGCCTGCCGCGATGACTCCCTTGCCGTGGCCATGGCCAACTTGTTTGGCCCGGCCCAGTCTTATCGCTTCGAAGATGACGGCCAGACGCTCATCTTCTCCTGGGCGGCCGACGGGGGCACCGACACTTTCCGTAATGCCGCCGCCGCGCCCGATGCTCCCGACGAAACCGCGATCAAGGCCATCCCCACCGACGCCATCACCCTGAACACCGAGGGCCTGGCCGATAGCTACTCCTGGCAGGTAATGGAAGGCAGCCCCATTCCGCCTGGACCGGGTGGTCAGGGCTATCCTGATTACGTCCTCCTGACCTTTGATGGCGAGTCGCCGGAAGATGCCGTCCTCAACAACGGTCCGCGCATGTACATCTTCCCCAAACAGGCCTATCTGGACCTCTATGCCAGCGCCGGAAGCACCAGCGTCGCCACGCAGGTCAGCCGCCTCGAAGAATTAATCGCCGGGGCTGAAGGCCGAACCACGCCGCCCGAAGGCTTCATGCCGCTGCTGCCACCCCCCTCCAGCCTTATGGACCGCTGGGTCCAATTTCAGGACCTCAGCTTTCAGGTAGGCACGGGCGTGCGTTACATATCTGATTCTCCCTCACGCCAGTCGATGGGCCCCTGGACCGATGAGACCACCGGTTACTACTACCAGGGCCTCAGCAGCGATCGCGTGTTCTACGTTTCCTTCTTCTGGCCCGTAGCCACCGAAAGTTTGCCCGACACCGCCGACGACGTCCCTGCCGACGTGGCCGCGCAAGCTTCCGATCCCGGCACCAATTCTCTCTATCAACTCGATATTAAGGATACACTCAACGCCTTGCCTTCCTCCTCCTGGGTGCCTGATCTAGCTCAGCTCGATGCCATGATCGCCTCGCTATCGTTCCCACTGAGCGAAGCCACCCCGGCGCAGCCGGCCGAACCCGTGGGCGATGCCACCGCCACACCCACACCCGCACCAGCTGCTTCCGGACCGACGGCCACCGTTACTGCGCCGGACGGCATCTTCGTGCGCAGCGGCCCCGGCACCGAATACGCAGATATCGGTGTCGCCGCCACGGGCCAAACCTCGCCCATCGTCGGTCGCAGTGAAGACGGACAATGGTGGGTCATTGAAGTGCCCCTTACCTGGTCGCCCGACCAGCAGGGGTGGGTCTCCGCTCAGTTCGTTGAAGCATCCCCTGCGGCTGCCGATGTCCCTGTCATCGCGGCTCCCGAATCAACCGCGCCTGCCCCTGTACTGACCGGCACGACCTGGCAGTGGCTATCGTTGACTGACCCGGCTGATGTCACGGCCGTCACTGATCCCACCCGCTACACGATCCGCTTCAACAGTGACGGCAGCGCGGCAATCAAGGCTGACTGCAACAACGTCGGCGCCACCTACACCACGGACAGCACCGCAATCAACATCGTCCCCGGCCCATCCACGCGTGCCGCCTGTCCTGCAGACTCTCTCGACCAGCAGTTCCTCACCAGCCTGAGCAGCGCCGCGATCTACTTCTTCCAGGACGGTGACCTATTACTGGACCTGGCCGCTGATGCCGGCACCATGCGCTTTAGCTCGGGAACCGCCGCGGCTCCGGCAGCGACCGCCACTCCGACGCCCGCCGGCGAACCCAATTCCCCTAACGGTGGCGCCACCGGCATCCTCTTCCGTGTAGTCTCTTTCGGCCCGCCCGGTGGCGAGCAATCTCTCATCGAAGGCACGAACATTACCGCCACCTTCTCCAACACCGACGTCGTCGGCTCTGCTGGCTGTAATGACTATAGTGGGCGACTGACCCCCGTGGATGATTACTTCACCATCGGTGCCATTGCCGTCACCGAGAAAGCCTGCCTCGAACCTGCAGGCATCATGGAACAGGAACAAGCCTATCTGGCCGCCCTGCAGGGAACCAATGGCTTTGATTGGGCCACACAGCCCACTGACGCGGGCGTCATCATCACCGCCGGGCAGCTCTCCTACGTTCTGCCCGACGGCACCAGCGGCGTGATCAACCTTGTCGCCCAGTAACACGGCAGTTTTTCCCGGGCGACTGCCTTCCCACGCAGGGTAGCTTCCCTCCTACACGCAACTTTATGTCAATAGAGGTAGTTGTTTCCGCAAAAACGAAACAACTACCTCGCCTGTCGATTGTGCCCTGCTCCGGAATCTAGTAAACTGAACGGGTAGAAATGCCATAGCGGTGTCGCCTGTGGCATGGTCATCCGGCATATCTTATCGAATCCACTAAGGAGTAACCACAATGCCCCAAGAGAGACCCAACATTCTCGTCCTTTGGGGGGACGACATCGGCTGGTTCAACATCAGCCACAACAACCGCGGCATGATGGGCTATCAAACGCCCAACATCGACCGCATCGCCCGCGAAGGTATAGAGTTCACCGACTTCTACGCCCAGCAAAGCTGCACCGCGGGCCGTGCCGCCTTCATCACCGGCCAGAATCCGCTGCGCACCGGCCTCACCAAGGTGGGTGCACCAGGCGCGCCCTTGGGCCTCGAACCCGAAGACCCGACCATCGCTGAGCTGCTGAAGCCACTGGGCTATGCCACAGGCCAATTCGGCAAGAACCACCTCGGTGACAAAGATGAGTTTCTGCCCAGCAATCACGGCTTCGATGAATTCTTCGGCAATCTCTATCACCTAAACGCGGAAGAGGAACCGGAAAATGCGGATTACCCCAGCCACCTTCCGGAGAGCATTTTGCCGCGACCGCGCGGCGTGATCCATTCTTACAGCGACGGTCGTATCGAAGACACCGGCCCGCTGACTAAGAAACGCATGGAAACCATCGATGATGAAGTTTGCGACCACGCCGAGCGCTTCATCCGCGACGCTGTAGCCGGTGACCAGCCCTTCTTCGTCTGGTGGAACTCCACGCATATGCACTTCCGCACCCACATCCCCGAATCAGCCGATGGGCTCAGCGGTCAGGGCTTCTACAACGACGCCATGGTCTTGCACGATCAGGCCGTGGGCCGCATGTTAAACCTTCTGGATGAGCTGGACATTGCCGAAGACACCATCGTCCTCTACTCCACCGACAACGGTCCCCATTACAATACTTGGCCGGATGCTGCCATCTCCCCCTGGCGCAGCGAGAAAAACACCAACTGGGAAGGCGCGTATCGCGTACCCTCCTTTGCCCGCTGGCCTGGCAAGTTGGCGGCAGGGCGAGTGGTCAACGACATCGCTGCCCACCAGGATTGGTTGCCCACGCTGCTCGCCGCCGCCGGTGAACCGGAGATCAAACAGAAGCTGCTCGACGGCCACGAAGCCGCCGGCAAGAACTTCAAGGTGCACATCGACGGCTACAACTTGCTGCCCTGGCTGCTGGGTGAAGAAGAGCACAGCCCACGTGATTCCTTCTTCTACATCAATGACGATGGAGCCCTCGTCGCGCTGCGCAATGGTGATTGGAAAGTGGTCTTCGTGGAGCAGCGCGCCAAGACAATGCAGCTCTGGGCAGAGCCGTTCGTAGAACTACGCCTTCCCAAGATCTTTAACTTGCGCCGCGATCCCTTCGAGCGCGCCGATGAGAACTCCAATGCCTACTGGGATTGGCACATGGACCATGTGTACATCATGTATATTTCGCAGAATCTGGTAGCGCAGCAGATCCAGTCGCTAGTTGACTACCCGCCGCGCCAAAAGCCGGCCTCGTTCAACCTAGACGGCATCCTGGAGACGTTAGAGAGTTCCACCGGTGGTGGCCTGCATTAGCAGGTCACCAAGCCAGTCAGCCATAGATGCCAGCTTTACAGAAAGCTGGCATCTCTTTTGAATAGGGCTGCTCGCCGGAAAAGCCTGCCGCCCGCTCGTTTAGGAAACCATGGAAAAGATCAACCTCCAGGAAAAGCTGGCACTCATGACTGAATACTGGTCGCCACGCATCGCAGGGGAACTGAACGGCCAGGTCGTCAAGTTGGCCAAGCTCAAAGGTGAGTTTGTCTGGCATCACCACGAACGGGAGGACGAACTATTCCTGGTCCTCAACGGCCGTCTCACCATCCAGTTCCGCGATGGCGACATACTCCTCAACGTAGGCGAAATGTTGATTATTCCGCGCGGCGTTGAGCACCGCCCCGTTGCTACAGAAGAAGTGTCGATTCTGCTCTTTGAACCTGCCGGAACACTCAACACCGGCAACGTGCGCTCCCGACATACGCGGGACACGCTGGACGTCATCTAGGTTTCAGCCGGTTCCTTCCTTCCGGCCTTGTACCTCCATCGCACCCCATGCCAGAGCTTCCAGCACATGACTAGATTTACCTCCATGATCGAAGTTTTCCTGGCTTGCCCCGCGCGTAGCCGGCTCATACTGAACAGGCCATGACGCCAGATATCGCCACTCAACGCCTGTATAACCAGCATATCGCTGATTCCGCGCCTGGGTCGGCCGCGTCTGTCGTTTCCTGGCTGGTAGGAGTCCAGGCTCAGGACTACGCCGGCAGCAAATGGTCGGTCGGCCTCCGTTGGCCGGGCAGCACCAATTTCGCCGTGGAACAGGCGCTGGATCAGAAGCAGATCGTGCGCACCTGGGCCATGCGCGGCACGCTCCATCTCCTTGCGGCCCAGGACATCGATTGGCTGCTGCGCCTGCTTGCACCGCGCCTAATCGCCGGAAATGCCCGCCGCTATCGGCAGCTTGAACTAGACGAGCTTACATTGGCCCGCGGAAGTGAGCTAATCGCAGCGGCGCTACAAGACGGCCGTGCTCGCGATCGCGCCGCGCTGAAAAGCATCCTCGAGGCACAGGGCATTTCCACGGCCGGCCAACGCGCGCCCTACCTCCTGCAGCGCGCCTCGCTGGACGGCCTGATCGCCCAAACCACTGCGCCGCGCAATAGCCCGCTTTTTGTCACCATAGCTGACCGCAAGAGCGGAGGTGTTTCGATGAACCGCGACGAAGCCCTGGCGCAACTCGCCCTGCGCTACTTCTCCAGTCACGGCCCGGCCACGCTGAACGATTTTGCCTGGTGGTCAGGTCTGCTGATGGCCGACGCGCGTGCCGGGTTGGAGGCGGCTGTCGATCGTCTGGAACAGGAAACGGTGGCAGGGCAGGCGATCTGGTTCGCACCGCCTGAGGCGATCGCTTCGTCTGGGCACGACACCGCGGCTTTGCTTCCAGCCTTTGACGAGTATCTCGTGGCCTACCGCGACCGGAGTGCTGTGCTGGATGCAGCGCACCTCGAGGCGTGGTCGCGCGGCAAGGCCATGTTCAGCCCAAGCCTGATCCTCAACAGCCGTGTTGCGGGTTTGTGGCAACGTGCCCTCAAGAAGGATCACGTCCTTGTAGAGATTACCCCCTTCCGGCCATTGACTGAAAGCGAAGAACTAGCGCTGCAAACGGCCGTTCAGGCCTATGGTGAGTTCCTCGGCGTCCCCGCCTACTTGGGCTGATCATCTCTCTTCCCCGCACTGCGCCCGCCGGCAGTATACGAATACTGGAAATAGTATGCACCTACCCTCCCCAAAGCGTGTACCATGCGCTACAATTATCATATTGCATCACAGTCCTGGCGCGGTAAACAATATTGCTTGGTGCCCGGACGATCCTTAGCGAAGAGTTGATCTCTCATTATGCCGGAACTTCTGCCGATAGTCGTGCCCCTGGATGCTACCGTCTTTGTTTGGGCACTGACCATACACCTGATCTTTGACTGGCTGTTTCAGACAGAATGGATGGCCATCAACAAGACCAGCCTCAGACATCCTGCGGCATACGTTCACAGCGGGCTGCACACGGTTGGGCTGCTGCTGGTCTTCCCCTGGTTTCTGGCCCTCGGGGTAGGTATCAGCCACCTGCTCATTGACACGCGCCGGCCACTGACGTGGTGGACTAAGAATGTCAAACATATGCCTCTCTCAACGCCGCACTATGCCGAAATTGAACTCTGGCTGGACCAGGTGTTTCACGTCCTGATGTTGGTACTGGCCCTGGTCGTCATGGTTCTGCTATCATGATCCAGGAGAGCCTCCTGGCCTACATCCCTATGGACCGCCGGCACGCGATGGCCCGCGGCGAAACCCTGCCTGATCGTACCCGGGGTGCGGCTCTCTTCGCTGATATTTCCGGTTTTACTCCGCTTACCGAAGCCCTGGTGCGCGAACTGGGCCCGCAGCGCGGTGCCGAGGAACTGACTGGCTACCTAAACCAGGTCTATGACGCCCTGATTGACGAGGTACATCGTTGGGGCGGCAGCGCGATCGCCTTCGCCGGCGATGCCGTCACGTGCTGGTTTGATGGTGACAGCGGGCTAAATGCCACGGCCTGCGCGCTGGCCATGCAGGACGCCATGTTGGCGTTTAGGGCCGTGGAAACTCCTGGTGGCAGCATCATCGAATTGAGCATGAAAGCGGCCGTGGCGGTTGGTTCCGCGCGCCGTTTCCTGGTCGGCGACCCCCAGAGCCGTGTGATCGATGCCCTGGCCGGCGCTACCCTTGAGAGACTTGCGGCTGCCGAGCATGAAGCCAACCGTGGCGAAGTGCTGCTTGCCCCCCAGGCCCTGGCTGCTCTCGATGGTCTGGTCGAAATCTCAGAGATACGCCAGGCGCAGGACGGGCGTGAATTTGGCGTCGTTGCCCGCCTGCCCGTGGAACCGCAACCCCCTGAACTGCCGCACCTGCCCTGGCAGCAGATCGGTGAAGCGGAAGTCGAAACCTGGCTGCTTCCCTCCGTCTATCGCCGGTTGCAAGGCGGCCTCGGCGAATTCCTGGCCGAGATTAGACCTACCGTCGCCGTCTTTATGCGCTTTTCCGGTATTGACTACGATGGGGACGAAGACGCCGGTCGCAAACTCGACGCCACGATCCGCGCCGTGCAGGCCATCGTCGATCGCTACGAAGGCACGCTTATCGACCTCAACATCGGCGACAAAGGCAGCTATCTCTACGTCAATTTTGGCGCGCCGATAGCCCACGAGAACAATTCCGCGCGCGCGGCCACCGCGGCCCTCGAACTGCGTGACCTGCCTCGCGACCTGTCTTTTCTCGACCCCCTACAGATTGGCATTGCCCAGGGCCGGATGCGTGCCGGCGCCTATGGCGGGGTGGCCCACCGGACGTACGGAGTGCTCGGCGATTCGGTCAACCTCTCGGCGCGCCTGATGATGGCCAGCCGCCCGGGCAGCATCCTCGTCCAGCGCGATGTACAGGCTTCTATCGCCGACTTCTTCGCCTGGCAGCTCCTGGAACCCATCCGCGTCAAGGGCAAGAGCGAACCGGTTGAAATTGCCGAGCTGCAGGCGGTACTGGCGCGTTCGGCTATGCATTTGCCCGGTCACGAAGAAGACGAACCGTTGGTCGGCCGTAACGCGGAAATGAGCATGCTTCGCGACAGAATGGAACTCGCCGCTGTGGGACAGGGCCAAATCATCAGTCTGATTGCCGAGGCGGGTCTTGGCAAGTCGCGCCTCGTAGCCGAAGCTTTGAACCTCACTGCCGCGCGAGGATTTGTGGCCCACGGTGGGGAATGTGAGTCCTACGGCCTGAACAGCAGTTACCTCGTCTGGCACCCCATCTTGCGCACGCTGTTCGGTCTTGATCCGACCTGGGACACTCAAAGGCAAATCCGTGTGCTCACCGAACAGGTGACAACAATCGATCCTTCCCTTCTTCCGCGCCTGCCCTTGCTTGGCCCGGCTCTGCAGCTTTCCATTCCTGACAACCAGCTAACCGGCAGCTTTGACGCCAAATTGCGCAAATCACTGCTGGAAGAGATGTTGGTCACACTGATTGCCGGTTTTGCCGCCCGTGAACCGTTGGTCCTCGTCCTGGAAGACTGTCACTGGCTGGATGCTCTTTCGCACGACCTGCTGGAAGTCGTCGCCCGAAGCAGCGCTGATCTGCCGGTCCTGATTCTACTCACCCTGCGCCATACCGATTTGGAGCGCATTCGCGAAGCTCGTGTCAGCAGCTTACCCAATTATGCAGCGATTAATCTGACCCCACTGCGTGAACAAGATCTGGTCGATCTTGCCCGTCTGCGCCTGGAGCGGCGGGCAGGCGATGGTCGTGACCCGGCCGTCACCGAAACGTTGGCCCGGCGCATCGCCCAGCAGGCCGAAGGCAATCCCTTCTACCTCGAAGAGCTGGTCAACTATGTTGGCGAGCAAATCGTTGGCAAAAGTGATGCCGACGCGCTGGAAGAGGTCGAACTGCCCTCCAGCCTGCAGAGCCTCGTCCTTAGCCGCCTCGACCAATTAGGCGAGCGCCGCAAGACTCTGCTCAAGGTTGCCAGCGTCATCGGCCGTGTGTTCCGCGCCTCCTGGCTTGCCGGCGTCTATCCCGAACTGGGCAGCGTGAGTGAGATTCGAAGCGACTTATCCATTCTGACCGCGCAGAACATGACTGTTTATGATCCTTCCGAAGCGGACGACAGTTACTCCTTCCGCCACATCATCACGCGCGGTGTTATCTACGACAGTCTGCTGCACAAAATGCGCACTAATCTGCACGAACAAATCGGCCTCTACCTTGAATCTTCCTATCCCGATGCCCAGGAGCAGTTCCTTGATCTGCTTGCGTATCATTTCGAGCACGGCCAAATCCTGGACAAGAAGCGCTATTACCTTCGGCACGCCGGTGAAGTGGCCCAGAGAACGTACGCCAATGAGGCTGCCATTCACTACTTCCGCAACGTGCTGCCCCTCCTGCCCTCTGATGAACAGATTGACATCACCCTCAGGGTGGGTGAAGTAGAAAAACTGGTAGGTAATTGGGATGAAGCGCACGAATTGTTCCAGGAAGCTCTGGAGCTGGCGCAATCAACCGACAATCAATCGGCCGCCGGTTGGAGCCGGGCAGCGATCGGGGAAATGCTGCGCATGCAAGGCAACTATACCCAGGCTGTTATCTCACTCCAGGAAGCGCGCGCTGTCTTCGAGCACATCCAGGACCGCCAGGGCCAGGCCCAAGTAATGCACTACTCAGGCACCATCGCGGCCCAGCAAGGCGATCTCGATGAGGCGGAAGCCCTGTACGAAGAAAGTCTGGCCCTACGGCGCGAACTGGACGATCAGGTCGGAATCACCAACTTGCTCAATAATCTGGCGATTATTTCCGAATACCAGGGCGACTTCGCCGAGTCACGCCAGCGCCATGAGGAAGCACTTACTATCCGCCGCGAACTGGGTGACCGGAGGATGATCGCCTTTTCGCTGTCTAATTTGGGGCATATCCTCAATCGCCTGGGAGACTATTCCGGCGCACGTGCGCACCTGGAGGAAGCAGTCGCGCTGCATCGCGAGATTGGCGACCAGTACTCTCTGGCCACTGCATTGGACAACCTGGGCAATGTAGTACGTGCGCAGGGAGGATATGAGGAAGCGCGGCAGATGTATGCGGAAAGTCTGCGCATCAACCTCGAATTAGGCGACGGTTGGGCCTCTGCATACCTTTTGGAGGATATTGCCCGGCTGTTCCACCTGGATGAACAGAACTCCGATGCTCTCGTCTTACTGGGTGCCGCCGGCACGTTGCGTGAGTCTATCGACGCGCCGCTGCCGCCGTCCGAGCAAGACACGCTGGCCGCGCTGCAAGATCAGATTCAACTCGAGTTGGGACCGGCCTTCAGCCGTAATTGTCTGCAGACGGGTAAAGATATGAGCCTCAAGCAGGCCATTGCTTTCGCTCGGCAAGCGATCACGCATCACAGTTCGATTAACTAGAATCGACCTGGCGAAGCACCCGCACGGGACAAAAAGCCCTCCGCCTACGATAACTAGTAAGGGACCGCAATGAATTGTTGCGGTCCCTTTTCCTTAGCGGGCTCTCGGCTGGTTCAATCGCCAGTAAATCCGGCGAATGGACTGTTTAGTGCGGGCTGCAGGACATACCTGGATTTCCCAGCGAATTGTAGATGGCACCGTCATTGATGCCAATCGCGTCGCCACCCTGATCATGGGGAATGGTAGCAATCAGCGTGGTGCCTGTGCAGGAACCGCCGTTACCGTCCTCAACCAGGTAGGTGATTTCGTATACACGGCCGTTGCCGTTGCCGTCACGCTCCGCACGAACCGAGGCGGCGGTACAGGCCGGCAGTACTGCTGCGGTTGGCAGGTTGGCCTGATTAAAGGGGGTAATGGTCGCATCTGGATCGCTGCCAACCTCTTCATCCTGCATGATACCCAGGAAGTAGTACGACAGCGGATCCCCGTCAGGGTCAGTCGCACCATACAGTTCGATATCGAGGAACTTATTGTTGGTCGGCCAGATCTCGCTCTTACCCGTTGTCGTGCGGACAGCGACGGCGCTGCAGTCAGGTGCGGAGTTGAACTTGATCAGGCTGGGCGATGTGCTGCTGGTAGGATTATACGAGCTGTTTCCGGCGAACTGCGCCGTCACGGTATAATTTGCTGCCGCAGGCAGGTTAATCTGCCCCAGGCGCGCGCGCCCTTCAGGGTCGGTAATGACCGCCTTCCTGATTGTCGTTCCGCTGGCGGTCAGCGTAAACGTGACTGTCTTTTCCGCCAAAGGCCGTCCTGTCGCATCTTTCAGCGTAGCATAGAGCGGCACGTCAGGTTGCAGAGTAGAGACAAACACAGTCTCTGGCGACAACGTCAGGGTCGTGTTTTGTGGCGTTACTTTGAACGGAGCCGTGTCAGCAACACTGGGCGCGTAAGCGGCCGTGCCGGGGAAGGAGATGATCATCTCATAATCGCCAGGAGGGGTGCCAAGGAGCGGGATACTGACTGTGGCTACGCCTCCGGTGGAGGTCCAGCCCAAACGCAAGTCCTGTCCGATGCCGAAGAGAACCGGCAAACCAGCCAATCCCGTACCACCTGCATCCGTAAGCTTGGCCGAGAACTCAACCGAAGTACCGACTGCACCTTGCCGTGGGCTTGGGGCGGCGATCTCAACAAGTGTCGTCGGTGCGCCTTCCACTCCAGGGATATAGAAGCGACCCAGGTTATTCGACAGCGTCACCAGACCCGTTCCGCTGGCGGCCTGTGCGATGAAGCGTACATTCTGCGGATTGGTAATCCCGGTTAAAGTACCGCGCCAGATGCTCGAATCGGCACTATCCTGGTCGAGGAACAAAGAGTCCCAGGAGCCAGTGCTGCCACCCGCCGATGGGCTGGAGGCCTTGGTATGGCTTACCCAAACCTGCTGGATGCCGGCACTTGGATCACCCACCACCAGCACCTCAAACTGCACGTCGAAAGTGCCACCGTTGGCCACGGGCGTGCTCTTGACGGTCACGATGGTCGGCGCTGAAGCCAGGTCCGGGCGGTTAGTACCCACATTCAGACCGTCCATGAAGTTTTCGGCCAGATAGAACAAGCGCAGGCCCATGCTGTCGAAGCGGCGCTGGGTTGCCGTCTGCTGCTGCAGCACCGTTTGTTCGGTCACGTACTGTCCGGGCATGATGTTCAGCAAAGTGTTACCCGCCGTCGTGGTCAGGGCGTCAATCCGGTTGACACTCCACGGCTGCTGGGGATAGAAGACGAAGGACAGAAAGTCAAAGTGCACGGCGCTGGTTTCAGTCGTGGGAGCACCTACCAACGGAACTCGGCCCGCAAAGTCAGTGTAGTTTCCATCCAGGAAACCAACGCCACGAAGAACAAGGTTGGAATTGACTACCGTCGCATTGAAAATGTCGAGGGGCAGCACCGGCTCACCGGCATTGCTGACTATCCCACCCGCCCCGTTTTCCAAGTAGGAGACATCAACAGACACGTTCGGATCATCAACACTAGTGAACGTCTTGGTCACTTCGTCAAGGTTATAGTTCCGGTGCAGATCAAGGTATCTCAGCCCCAGGACTTCACCCGGTTCCGTAGTGATCGCCGCGTTGTCGTTTACCGAGGTCAGGTTTGCCGCGGTCAATGACCCGGGGTTCGTGGACAGATTCAGACGCGGACCGGGCATGTTCACGCTTGCCATCGGCAGCCCAAACAGGGTAGCTTCCAGAAGCGCTTTCTGGTGGATACCACGCAGGTTGGGGGTATCTATCAGGTATTGCTGCTTGGCGCGGGCCAGAGCGTCCCCTACGGCGATGTTTGTGCTGGCGTTGCTGCGCAGCTGGCGCGTGAACTCCAGATACAACCGCTCGCTGTATTCAACAAAGTCTGTATCACCATACTGATAGCCCGTGCCGGCGATCAGCGTAATGCCCTTGCGTGCCATCGCCGCAGGCCAATCCGGTTCGAACGTGTAGGAGGGGATGCCATGATCGTTTACGATGTTATAGCCAGAGTGGCAACCCGCACTGTACAGCAACTTGCCCGGCCGATCCGGTGTCGTGGCCAAGAAGTCCGTGGTTAAGTAGTACGTCTCGTAGTCGGCCGCCAGCGCTGCGTTGGCGCTGAAGTGACCGGACAAGAAGGCCACGTCAAAGTCATAGGTGGCTAGGGCGTTCTGCAACTGAGCGGCTGTCCAAGTATTGGGGTTCTCAACCAGCAGATCGTCATTGATGTTTGCCGCGCTCACCGCGCCGGCCAGCGTGTCGCGCACGCCGATGCCGCCGTCTGACAGGAAGTCATAGGCCGTGACTAGAGCCTTTTGCGGAGCCAGGACGGGTGAAGTCAGATAGGCATCAATTACATTTATGATCTCGTCTTTCGTTTCTACGAGACGGCCAACACCGATATCCGGCAGCGGCATCGTCTCGCTTCGTACCTCCAGACCCTGCTTAGCGCCATATCCATCCTGGCTCAGGAAGTAGTTATTGCGCAAGCTTGCTTCGGACGCGCTGTTCGGATCCACCGGCACGACATAGTCTTCTTCAGGACCCAGTAGGGCCTGATCCGGGACGCGATAGAACGGGATGACATCATCATCACCCACGATGACCACGTACTTTATGGGATTCTTGTCGCGATATGCGTCTACAATTTCCTTGATACCGTCCGCAACCACATTCTTGGCGAATGGGCAAAGTCGATACCCCGAGGCCGAGCCGCTATCAAACTGGTCAGCCTGCGAGTTGCGGGCCGCCACTTCAGCATTGGCGCCGACATTTACGATGACTCCGTTGGCCTTGGCCGGGGCAGCCAATTGGTTCAGCTTCGCCTGGAGATCAGTCTGATCCTGGGCGTTGAGGCCCATACGCCCCCAGTCGACAAGGATGACGGTCTCATATCCGCCAGCCACAGCCTGCGGCGCGGGATTACCGAAATCTTCCTGAATGCCTTCGCAGACTCCACCGTCTACGGTTAGTTTCAAGGTGAAATTGATGTTGGGATCATAAGCCCCTTGACGGCCGCGTACACGAGCGTAGAACCAACCATTGCTGTTATAAGAATTGATACTGATTTCTTCCGTGGCAGTTCCTTCCTCACCGGAAGCTGCGATGACGCTGCTCATTTGCGCGGCAGCGTACGCGTTATCATTGAATGTCGCCGGGTTGAACTGCGCCGGGTTGAATTGTGCCGGATTGAACTGCGCGGGGTTGAAGATCGCCGGGTTGAAGATCGCCGGACTGTAAACGTCCGCGCTAAACAGCGCAGGATTGAAGGTAGCCGGGTTAAAAGTAGCCGGGTTGAACTGCGCGGGATTAAATTGCGCGGGATTGAACTGCGCCGGGTTGAACTGCGCGGGATTGAAAGTGGCAGGGTTAAACTGCGCCGGCGCAAATGCGTCCGTGGAGGATTCAGCGTCCAGGAGGTTCAGGTCGAGGGCCTGGGCGCCGAGATACTTGGCATATGCCTCGCCAATATTACCGTAATAGACGAGATCATAATTCTCAGGCAGATTTTCCAGCGTCAGCTTGACCTTGCTGTCTGGAGAAATCCAGAAGCGATACCAACGCGACTGGCCCAACTGAATGATTTTCTGATTTACCGCCGCGCCACTTCCAATCTCCATCGCACGCGGCCAGACATCATTGTCATCATCAACCGGGATACAGTTCGAATACTCGGAGGTGTTGCCGTTGCCGTCGGTGGCGGTACTGATAACGTACTGGCCATAATTGAGCGAGCTTGGCGCCAGCACGTCCGTTGAGAATAGGGTATTGCCGTCGCTGTCCGTAGCGAACTGCGCCGGAGAAACGGCAAGCGGCAAGCTCGTGTCGCCATCACAGCTGGCACTAACATAGAAGTTCAAGTTGTAAGTGCTGCTGGGGTCACTATTCAGCAAGCCAGTAATCTCACCGGTCGGCGTGGCGGTCAGCAGCCAAGGATAGTTCTGTACATTGTTGGCCCCCTCATCCCCATCACCGGGATCATTGGGCGTCTGGCCGTCACCTTCCAAGTCAACATTGAGGTCTTCGTTGCCAAACACATTGTTGTTGACAATCAGGTTGTTGACGCCAAAGACCGTGATGCCGTCATTGAGGGTCACACCAGCAGGGCTGGTGACGGGCGGCTGGCTGCCGCCATTGTTGCTAATCGTGTTGCCTGTGATGGTGTTGCCATCACTGGGAGCGCCATCATCTCCGATGACAATCCCGCTACCCCCGAAGCCATTGATAATCAGGTTGCTGATCGTACTGCCGCCGGCCGTGGATAGAATTGTGATCCCGCTGAACGGCTGGCCCCCACCCTCGAGAGTTATGTAGGGCACAGTTACGGGGGGCGTAAAATTGCCATCGGTAGCCAGGCCATCGATGGTCACCGCGTCGCTCAGAGCGGGAAGTTGGCTCTGGATGGCAATCGTGTCCGTGCCGCAGCTGGTGTCAATAATGTCAAAGACGATGGTGTCCACGCCGGGCAAGGTGTTGGCCTCTTCAATGCGGGCACGCAGGGACCCTTCCCCGCTGTCACAAACGTTTGTTACTTCCAGAAACGCATCAGGGGTGACCGTGACCATTACCGTCGCTACGCTGCAAGCGCCTTTCTGGTCGCAAATCTCGTAGTCAAAACTGTCCGAGCCAGCGTAGTGCTTGTCCGGGGTGTAAGTGATAAACCCAGGCTGCCCCGCCGTGGGCACGGCTGTGCCATGGCTAGGTCCACTTCCACTAGGCACACTGACACTGCCCGGATCCAGGTTCCCGTCCGGGTCGGTGTCATTGGAGGCAACATTTAGCGCTTGGGCCGTATCTTCGCTCGTCGTCAGTTCGTCATCATTCGCCGTCGGACCAACATTCTGGATTACCAACTCAAAGGCGCCAATATCACATGCCGAGCCAGATGGACGCGCAGTTCCAATCTGGTCCGTAGGCGGGCAAAAAGAGGTTGGAGCAACCGCGTTGACGGCGGGACTGCCCAATGGCAATGCAAAATAGGCCGGACCTGTCGAAAACCCAGCCGCTGAAACGGGTTGGAGCTGCGGGTCCGTGGTTATTCCCGCACTGCAGCCGCCGGCGCTGTAGGCCAGGTTGTCGCTGCCAGTATAACTGCCCTGGCACGTATCTGCAGCAATGATGCTGCTGCGCAAGGACAACGTTCCTGAGCCATTGCCCAAACCGCTGCCTGTTGGCGCGGAATTGGCCGTAACCGTTACGTTAGTCAGCGTTGCCGTGGCAGTGTTATAGAGTCCGCCACCCGCCGAAGAGGCACGATTACCGGTTAGGGTGCTGTTAACCATAGTCAGATTGCCACCCTGATTGTAAATGCCGCCACCAAAATCGCTGGCCCGGCCGTCCCGAATAGTCACACCCTCGATATTCACATTACCAGAAAGAATATGGAAGACGCGGTCGGTAATACCGTTCCCAGAAATGACGACCACACCAGGCCCGGATGGCTTGATGGTGATGTCACTGACGATATCCAAGTCGCCCGTGGAAGAGGAATCCTCATTGCCATTGTCGGTCCGGCTCAGCGTATAGACACCCGGCGGCAACAAGATGGTATCTGCCCCGCCGACATTCTTACACTCTCCTTGCTTGCCGCCAGATGGCTTGTCCTTATTGGCCGCGATGATCGCTTCGCGTAGACTGCAGGTTCCATCATTATTCTTTTCTGTGTCGCCAAAGACATTTACCTCAACAACACTCGCCTGCGCAAAGGCCCGGCCTACAAAAGCGCCGATAAAGAGAAACAGGAAAACGGCCACTACAACGATAAGTTTGCGGCGCGATGCATTACTGTTTGACAATTCCATGGAGGGGTTCCTTTCGACTCATTTAGGTGGGTACGATACCATTCCAAAAGCCGGTACAAATGTGGTACTATGATAGGCTGATTGTACCTTACAATAGACGAAAAAACACCGCGTGTCTATAGCAATCTGCTAGGGACCGCGTAAATCGGAATCTGCTCTTGTCAAACCATGCTTTTGTGCTTGAGTAGAGTCTATCATGGAACGTATTGGTACCTAAAACTCTCATCTGCTGCGCTTGCGCGCCAACCTCAGCATTATAGCCCGGGTACCGTGACACAAGCGTGACAGAGAACGCCATGGACATAATTCTCCTGGCCGTAACTGCATGAGCAGGAAGACAGGAACGCGCTATAATGCGTCCCGTAGCACGTCACGGCCGTTCCAGCGCAAAAATCGATCAGAAGGAGACCCGCAATGTTGGACCTGACCATACTCTTTAGACGCGATAGGAATGCCAAAACCTACGCCGCCGGCAAGCCGATCTTCTGCCAGGGAGACAACAGCACCGAGATGTACGTCGTGCTCGAAGGTCAGGTAGCGATCCAGCTCGGCGAGCAGCTGCTGGAAACGATTGAACCGGGTGGACTCTTTGGCGAAATGGCGCTCATCGACCCGGCGCCGCGCAGCGCCGACGCTTTTGCCCTCACCGACTGCCGGCTCGTGCCGGTTAGCGAGAACCAGTTTCAGGTGGTCGTGCAGCAGACGCCCTATTTCGCCGTTCAAGTGATGCGCATACTGGCAGATCGGCTGCGACGCCAGACGCAGCCACCGGAGGACGGGCCCGGAGCGGATTGAGCCGCCGCTCGCCTGTTAGTGCGCCTCCACGGCCACCGCGCCTGCTTCCAGCTCCGCCTGGCGTCGCAAGCGGCTGATCATGCTGGAGAAAATCGGGCCGTGAACCGGGTACAGCGCGTACCAGTACAGCAAGCCCAAGAGCCCCTTGGAGGCAAAGAAGGCGGTTTGAGTCAGCAGAGTACGGCCGTCTTCCTGTCCTTTGGCCTCAAACTGCAGCCAGGCCCGGCCCGGCACTTTCATCTCGGCACGCAGGCGCAGCAGCCGGTCCTCTTCCACCGCTTCCACGCGCCAGAAGTCCAGCGCATCGCCGACACGCACGTCGTTGGGGTCGCGCCGGCCGCGCCGGAAGCCCACCCCACCGATCAAGCGATCGGCCATGCCGCGCACCCGCCACAAGGAGTTGAAGGATGGCCAGCCGCGTTCGCCGCCCACGGCGGTGAAGGCGCGAAATACCGCCGCCGGCGGCGCTTCCACCAGCTCCTGGCGCTGTTCGATGAACATGCCGTCCTGCGTCTTAAGCAGCAGCGGCGTTACATCTCCCTGGCTGCTGGCCAGGGCGTCGTTGAAGGTCGTTTCCACATCGCCCGCTTCCAGATGGGACAGGGCGCGCTCCACGGCCGTGCGGTAATCCAGCAGTTCGATGTCCGGGAACAAGCGCAAAGCCCGATCGTCCCGCACGACTACTTCATTGCTTAGGCCCTTGATCAGGGGCCGGGCGACGGAGGCAGGTACGGGGGTCATCCAGTGCACCCAGTAGGAGGACAGCCAGGGCGTGAGCACGGGCACCGGCAGCAGCTTGCGCCGCAACCCGCGCACGTCCGCGTACTGCAGCATCATATCACCGTAAGTGAGCACGTCCGCGCCGCCTATCTCGAGGATCTGGCCGGCGCTCTCCGGCACGGTCAGCGCGTCCGTCAGATAGTCAACGACATTGCGAATGCCGATGGGCTGCACGCGCGTATAGACCCACTGGGGGCAAATCATGACCGGTATGCGCTCGGTCAGGTAGCGGATCATCTCGAACGAGAGGCTGCCGGAACCTACAATTACGGCCGCGCGGAACTCGGTCACGGGTACGCCGCTTTCGCGCAGGGTGTCGCCCGTCTGCTGCCGCGAGCGCAGGTGGTCGGAGAGGTCCGCCTCGGGGTTGCCCAGGCCGCCCAGATAGAGGATGCGGGCAACGCCAGCGGCGCGCGACGCGTTGCCGAAGTTACGTGCGGCGATCACGTCGCGTTCTTCGAAGTCCTTGCCGGCGTTCATGCTGTGGATCAGGTAGTAGGCCGCAGCGACGCCTTGGAGAGCAGCGGGCAGCGTCTCGGGCTTGAGCACATCCCCCTGCACGACCTCGACCTGCTCCAACCAGGGCCGGCCTTGCAGGCGCTCCGGATCGCGGGCCAGCAGGCGCACGCGGTACCCCTGGGCGAGCAACCGCGGCACAATGCGCCCACCCACATACCCGGTTGCCCCGGTTACTAATACTGTCTCTGCTGCCTGCATAGTGCATCCTATCCTTTGGCGGCACGCCTGCCTGTACACGCCGGCATCCTGAGTCCGCGCTAAGTGCCCTGCTGCCGCGATACGGGCTATCCTAGAATAGCTTCATCGGTTCTACCAATACAACCTTTCTGAGCCGACGGAGGTTAGCTATGTCTGATCTACTTGCCAACGATACTCTGGACCGCCTCGATCGCGCCATTGTGGCGTGGATGGCTCGTTATGGTGTGCCGCTGCTGCGCATCTCCATCGGCATTGTGTTCGTCTGGTTTGGCGCCCTCAAGCTCATTCCAGGGGCCAGTCCGGCGGAACCGCTCATTCGCGAAGCGATGCCCTTTCTGCCGCTTGACTTCTTCATTCCCTTCCTGGGTCTGTGGGAAATCGTGATCGGCCTCGGTTTCATTGTAGGCAAGTTCATGCGTCTGACCATCTTGCTCATGATGCTGCAGATGGTGGGCGCTGTCTCGCCGCTGGTGCTGTACCCGCAGGGTGTATGGGTGTCGTTTCCCTTTGTATTGACACTGGAAGGACAGTATATCATCAAGAACATGGTGCTGATCAGCGCGGCGATGGTCATCGGCTCGACGGTGCGCGGCAAGCAGCTTGTGGCCATGGACGTGCAAGCGGCCGTCGCGGAGCGCTAGCAAAGCGGCCGCGGCCACCCGGCACCCAGCAGCGCCAGGGAAGGTGTTTCGACTGAAGTAACGGCCGATGTCCCTTCGTCCGTCACGTGAGACGGCGCATGCGCCGTCTTTTCGATCCTACACGAAGCTTGCCTTACTCCATGAGGCCGGCGGCGAGGAGGAGTTCGTGGGCGGTGCGGAAGTGGTCAGCGGCGGATGGGCTGATGCGGCCGGCGGCGAGCAGCTCTTGCAGCATGGCTTCTTGCTGGGCGTCCATGCCGCCCTGTTGGGGGCCGCGGGCGGCGGCCATGAGGGTGTCGAGCTGGGCGTGGACGCTGAGGAAGGCATCGGCCTGCTGTTGGGTGAGGACGCCCTGGGCGAGGCCTTCGGCGGCGATGGCTTCGTGGCGGGCGGCTTCGGCGGCGGGGTCGAAGGCGGCGCCGGGGCCCTGGCCGGGCAGGACGGTGCCATTGCCGAGGGCGCGGACGTAGTTGATGACGTCCCAACGGTCGTTTTGGTCGAGGAGGTCTTGCCAGCGGGGCATGGCGGAGGTGAAGGGCTCGTGCAGGCCGCCTTCGCTGATGCGCCAGAAGAGGTAGTCGTCGCCGAGCATGCGGCTGGTGTGGGCGATGGGGGCGGGGGCGGGGTCGAGGGATTGGGCGATGACGCCGTCGCCCATGCCGCCCGCGCCGTGGCAGTTGACGCAGTAGGTGGCGTAGTGGGCGGCGCCGCGGGTGAGGGAGGCCTGGTCGGGGGGGATGGGGTTGGTGAGGCCGGCGTAGTCGGGGGGGATCTGGGCGTGGTGGCGAGCCATCATGCCGCTGCCGGGGCCGCCCATGCGCTGGGTGACGGCGGTGGCGGCGGGGGCATCGGCGCGGGGCGGGGCGGCGGGGGCGCAGGCGAAGAGGGCAAGGGCGAGGAGGAAGGCAAGGGCGGCGAGACGGTGGATGGGCAGCTTCATGATGGTCCTTCGTATCGGTGGGTAAAACTGGGCGGTGGCGGTCAACTTGGGCAACAAATGGGGCATGATGGGGATCAGACGGCGGCGAGCCAGGTGGCGGCGAGGAGGAGCAGGGCGAAGGAGAGGAGGCCGCTGAGGTAGGGCTGCCGGTCCTGATAGAGCAGACGAGCGGGCAGGAAGGAGAGGAGCAGGGCGGCGAAGGTGGCGACGACGGCGGTGATGCTGCCGAGGCGGTCGAAGGATTCGGCGATGGCGCGGGCCTGGGCGGCGGCGATGAGGAGCATGGCGTTGGTGCAGAGGAGGCCGAGGGCGGCGATGAGGGGGTAGCGTGGGGTGCCGGGGGGGATGGTGGCGCTGACGGGGAAGGCGAGGACGAGGATGACGAGCATGGAGAAGCCGAGCCAGGCGCCGGGGCCATAGACCATGAAGGCGGAGGAGTCGCCTTCGCCCATGAAGGCTACGACGGGGTCGTTGAGGGAGGCGAAGTAGCCGAGCTGGTAGGCGAGGGTGGTCATCATGAGCAGGCCGAAGAGGGCGCCGAGAATGCCGCGGACGCGGGGGGCCATGAACCAGGCGGGAGGGGCCCAACGGCCGGCATCGGGCTGGGGCTGGAGCTTGCGAATGAGGTAGACGCCGAGGCAGAAGAGGGTGTAGAGGGTGACGAGGAGGGCGGCGTTCCAGCCGTTGGGCTGGAGGAGGCGGGCGGCGAGGGGGGGCAGGGTGAGGAGGAGGGCAAGGAGGGTGAGGGCGTCGATGGCGACGGGCAGGAGGGCGAGGAGGTGGGCCTGCCGCGGCGGGCTGGAGGTGATGGACATGGGGGTAAGTATACTTGGGCGGGGGCGGGGTTACCAGTGGATGGGGAAGGGAGGTGGGGTTTGATGGTGGGTTATGTTAACGTGATCAAATTGAATCGATTTGGGGATTCAATTCGATCACGTTGACATAATGTTGGGACAGGAAGCGGGCCGGATGAATCGGGCAGCAGGAAGTTGGGGTGGTGGGTGGAGGGGGGCGGTGGGTTCCGGTTGGTTCCTTTTGGGGGTTGACGTGGATCGAACGGGTGTTCTAGTATGGAGGTGTCGGAGGTGAGGGGCCAGGGGTTGGCGTGGGAAGGAGTGGGGTGATGGAACGGTATGAGTGCAGGCAATGTGAGGCGGTGCGGGTGGATGGGGTGCGGTGCGAGGGGTGGGCGGTGCGGGGTTCGGCGCCGGCGCTGTGCCCGGTGCACGCGGGGCTGGCGGTGGGGGCGGGGGCGCCTTTGGGGAATCAGAACCGGCGGACGCACGGTTGTTATGCGCGGCGGGTGTCGGAGGAGGAGCGGGTGGAGCTGCTGGAGCTGGAGGGGGATCTGGGGGTGCGGGCGGAGCTGGCGCTGACGCGGTTGATGCTGGGGCGGCTGCTGGCGTTTATGGAGAGGGAGATGTCGGCGGGGGAGGCGGCGCGGGTGGCGGATGCGATGTTCCGGGGGGCGGGGCGGGTGGCGAAGCTGGCGATGGTGGCGCGGGAGCTGGAGGCGGCGGAGGGGGCGGTGGAGAGTGAGGAGGAGCGGATCCGGCGGGAGTTTGCGGCGTGGGATCCGCGGACGGGGCCGCCGCCGGATTGGGATGTGTATTTGGATGCGGTGGCGGCGGAGACGGGGTGGGATGTGTGATTTCGGATTTCGGATTTCGGATTGCGGGGGGCGGAGGGCGGAGGGGGGCGGGAATGGTGATCGGAGAAGTCCGGCTTTTTGGGTGATGTTTGGTGGAGGCTATGGTGGGGAAAAGCCGGACTTCGAATGTCGGGGGGCTTCGATCGCCGGTCGTCAGAAGTCCGGGCGAGAAACCGGGTTTTTGGGGCAGGTGGTTGGAAAAAAACGTGACCGTTCCAAAATTGGTGGAATAGTGTAAGCTGGTATTCAGCAAGGAGGATGGATGCCATGCGAATCAGAATGCGCTTGCCCGAAGTAGATCCTGAAGCCTTTGAGCTGCCGGAAGAATGCCCCTACGACGGCTGCCATGGACAACACTTCAAATCACATCAGCCAGAATGCGCGAAGGAACTACTCGACCCAAATCATCATCATGTAACGGCAAAGCGATATCGCTGTCTACGTTGCAAGCGCACATTCCGTCTGTACCCGCGTGGGGTCAGTCGCGCGCAGCGGTCAGACCGGCTGAGAGCAATTGGCGTGATGTTCTATGTTCTTGGGATGAGCTATGGGGCAGTCGAAGATGCTTTGGAAGCGTTCGGATGGGCAGGTAGCAAGAGCAGTATCTATCGGGATGTGCAGGCGGCCGGGGAAGTCAGTACAGCGCATACGGGAAATACAGGGAACACGAAAAGTGCAGGTCGTTGGAGCA
The DNA here is from genome assembly GCA_963786145.1 of uncultured Chloroflexia bacterium. GTDB lineage: Bacteria > Chloroflexota > Anaerolineae > Promineifilales > Promineifilaceae > JAACFF01. Next base: position 1,121,288 of record CAWAYB010000003.1, on the reverse strand, counting down.
GACACGACGTTCGTCATTTGCAATCGGGAGCAAGTGACCATTGCTGTGGGGGCTGATGCCTTAACGCAGGAGGTGCTGGACATCGAACTGGTGGAGTCAGAATCAGTCGATGCGTTGCGGCCGTTCCTGCAAGAATTAGTGCGCACTTTTGAGGTTGAGGTGCTCCTGAGCGATGACCAGGACACCTACAAGCAGTTGGCCGACGAGTTGAACATCAAACATGGTCTCTGTCGTGCCCACGTCAATCGTAATGTGGCCAAGTTGGTCGAAGCGCTAAGCGAGCAGGCCCTGAAGCGGCCTGACCCGAGACCGGAAGGTGTGCATGTCGATGTTGATGAATTTCTCGAGGACATGCAATACGCACAACTCATTATGGCCTTCCGCCCTCTCAGCGGAGCAGAGCAATTGCGCGAACTGCTTCAGCGCTATCGTGCCGCCCCGGCACCAGCGCCTGGTGAACGCGCCAGCATGTGGTACCGCTTTCGTTTGGCCCTACTGCGCTGGTGGAATCGCTGGCCTCGCCTGACGCTTGACCAGGAATGGCGTGGCCCAGATGGTGAGAGACTAGATGGAACCAATAACGTGACCGAGCGAACCATCGGCTGGTGGATTAAAGAACGCTATCGCACCATGCGCACCTACAAACGTCCGCAGTCGATACTCAATGTGTCACGACTTATTGCCCATCTGGGTTCAAATTCTGGCAGCCCGACTCTAGCAAACCTGTACAGTGTGTAAGCTACAACGTTCAGAAGGCAGAGCTCTGCACTCATCTTCTCTTTTCACCAAACATGAAACGGTCACCTAGAAACCATCTACTGGAAAGACGTGCCCGCTGGTGTTATACTTTCCGAACAATCGAGAAGCTAATGACTTTGACTGGGAAGAGTAGGCGGGTTGGCTGCCGATAGAGAGCGCGGGCCGTAGGCTGAAAGCCGGCGCAGGGCAGGGAACGCTGAAGGTCGCCCACGAGTTTTTCTGCTGAATGGTGAGTAGGCAGGGACGGGTCCGCCCGTTACAGCGATGATGAGCGCCGGCAGGTTTGGGCCGGAAGCAAGGTGGTACCGCGTGAGAAACGACTCTCTCGTCCTTGGATGGACGGGGTGGTCGTTTTTTTGTTGGGTTGGCGCGGGGGGAACGGGTTTTGGCGCGTGCGCGGGCGGGACGGTTGGTAGGGATGTTTTGGGTGGGTTCGGGCGGCGTTTTCCAACCGTCCCGCCCCTACGAGGATGGATGATGATGGATGAGAGGGCTTATTATGAGTTGCCGCTGTTGACGGACCTGGCGATGGGGACTGGGGTGCGGGTGGTGCGGGACTTGCCTTATGCGGCGGAGGGGGAGGATGGGCCGCGGCTGGATTTGTATTTGCCGGCGGGGGAGGCGGGGGCGGAGGGGTTTCCGCTGCTGATTTTTTTGCATGGGGGTCCGATTACGGCGGGGGAGGGACGGCCGTGGCCGAAGGAATGGCGGGTGTTTGAGGAGTACGGGCGGATTGCGGCGGGGATGGGGATGGCGGCGGCGGTGCCGAATGTGCGTTTTCTGGGGTATGAGGGGCTGGCGGGGGCGCTAGGGGATGTGCTGCAGGCGATTGCTTTTCTGGAGGCGGAGGGGGAGGGGTATGGGTTGGATTTGGAGCGGGCGGCGGTGTGGGCGTTTTCGGGGGCGGGGATGTTGTTGCGGCCGCTGCTGGAGGTAGGGCCGCTGCCGGGTTTGCGGGCGGTGGTGGCGTTTTACCCGCTGCTGGACGTGACGCATGTGGAGACGGCGCTGGAGGTGTTCAGTGAGGAGGAGTTGATTGCTTTTTCGCCGCTGAGTGTGGTGGAGAGTATGCGGCCGCAGGTGGGGTTGTTTGTGGCGCGGGCGGGACGGGACGGGCCGGGGCTGAACCGGGCGGTGGATAGTTTTGTGCAGCGGGTGTTGTTTTCGAACCGGCCGTTGGAGCTGCATAATGTGCCGGGGGCGGGGCATGGGTTTGATATGTTTGATGACAGCGTGGGGACGCGGGCGACGGTGGGGCATGGTTTCCGGTTTGTCGCGGCGCGATTGTTTGTTGCTTAATGCCTACTGCTTATTGGGAAGGATTGTGATGATGAGTGAGATGCCTAAGGCGTATGATTTTGCGGCCACCGAGGGGCGGCTGTATGAATGGTGGGAGGAGAACGGCTGGTTTAAGCCGGAGGCGCGACCGGATGAGGCGGAGGCGTTTGTGATTTCGATCCCGCCGCCGAATGTGACGGGGGAGCTGCATATGGGGCATGTGATGTTTGTGGCGCTGGAGGATTTGATGATCCGGCGGGCGCGGATGCAGGGGAAGGCGGCGTTGTGGGTGCCGGGGGTGGATCACGCGGGGATTGCGACGCAGCTGCAGGTGGAGAAGCTGCTGGAGCGGGAGGGGACGTCGCGGGCGGAGATTGGCCGAGAGGCGTTTCTGGAGCGGACGTGGGCATGGAAGGGGAAGTACGGGGACTATATTACGAAGCAGCTGCGGCATATGGGGGCTTCGTGCGATTGGGACCGGCAGCATTTTACGCTGGATGAGACGCTGTCGCGGGCGGTGCGGGAGGCGTTTGTGCGGATGTACCGGATGGGGCTGATTTACCAGGACGAGTATCTGGTGAACTGGTCGCCGGGGCTGCAAACGGCCGTGTCGGACCTGGAGGTGGAGTATAGTGAGGAGCAGGGGACGTTTTATTTTTTCAGGTACCCGCTGAAGGAGGGGGGGTATCTGGAGGTGGCGACGACGCGGCCGGAGACGATTCTGGGGGATACGGCGGTGGCGGTGCATCCGGATGATCCGCGGTATGCGGATGTGGTGGGGAAGACGGCCGTGGTGCCGATGCTGGGGCGGGAGATCCCGGTGATTGCGGACGCGTATGTGACGATGGAGTTCGGGACGGGGGCGTTGAAGGTGACGCCGGGGCACGACCCGAATGATTTTGAGATCGGGGCGCGGCACGGGCTGCCGGTGGTGAATGTGTTGAATAAGGACGCGACGATGAGCGCGGCGGCGGGGCCGTACGAGGGGCTGGACCGGTTCGAGGCGCGGGAGAGGTTGTGGGCGGATATGGAGGCGGCGGGGCTGACGATCCGGACGGAGCCGCGGACGTTGAGTGTGCCGCGCAGCCAGCGCGGGGGGGAGATTGTGGAGCCGCTGGTGAGCAGGCAGTGGTTTGTGGACGCGGAGCCGCAGGCGAAGATGGCGCTGGCGGCGGTGCACAGCGGGCGGGTTCGCATTGTGCCGGAACGGTTTGTGAAGGTGTGGGACAATTGGCTGGAGAATATACGGCCGTGGTGTATCAGCCGCCAGTTGTGGTGGGGGCACCGTATCCCGGTGTGGTACTGTGAGGAGTGCGGGCACAAGACGGTGGCGATCGAGGACCCGGCGGCGTGCGAGGCGTGCGGCGGGACGCGGATTCAGCAGGACCCGGATGTGCTGGATACGTGGTTCAGCAGTGGGTTATGGCCGTTTTCGACGCTGGGCTGGCCGGAGCAGACGCCGGATCTGGAACGGTTTTACCCGACGGATGTGATGGAGACGGGGTATGACATTTTGTTTTTCTGGGTGGCGCGGATGGTGATGAGCGCGGCGCTGTTTACGAATGACATCCCGTTCCACACGGTGTATCTGCATGGGCTGGTGCGGGACGGGAATGGGCAGAAGATGTCGAAGACGAAGGGGAATGTGACGGACCCGCTGGATGTGATGGCGGAGTATGGCACGGATGCGCTGCGCTTTACGCTGCTGACTAGCGGCAGTCCGGGGCAGGATCTAAATCTGTCGCTGGAACGAGTGGCGAGTAACCGCAATTTCGCGAATAAGATCTGGAATGCGACGCGTTTTGTGTTGAGTAACCTGGACAAGGCGACGGCGGCGGACGCGACGGCGGCGCCCGACTATACGGCGGCGGACCGCTGGATCCTGACGCGGCTGAGCGAGATTGTTCAAACGGCAGACCGGCTTATGGACCATTACCTGTTCGGGGAGGCGGGGCGGCAGGTGTATGAGTTTTTATGGGGCGAGTTCGCGGACTGGTATGTGGAGGTGGCGAAGGTGCAGCTGGGGCAGGGCGGCACGCGAGCGTGGACGACGTTGGCGGTGCTGCGCAAGGTGCTGGACGAGAGTTTGCGGCTGCTGCACCCGTATATCCCGTTTGTGACGGAGGAGACGTGGCAGCAGTTGAAGGCGGGTTTTGAGGCGGCGGCGCTGGGTATCGGGCCGGAGGATGGCTGGGCGGAGGCGCTGATTATTGCGGATTGGCCGCAGGCGGGGCTGGTAGACGGGGCGGCGGCGGCGGATTTCGCGGGCCTGCAGGAGCTGGTGCGGGCGATCCGCGCGGCGCGGAATGAGCAGAATGTGGAGCCGGGGCGGCGCATCCTGGCGACGATTGCGGCGGGCGAGAAGGCGGCGTTTTATGAGGCGCAGCGGCCAATCCTGGCGTTTCTGGCGCGGCTGGAGGAGGGGGCGCTGGTGATTGGGGAAACGGCCGTGGCGCCGGAGAATGCGTTGACGATCGTGGAGGGGGATGTGGTCTGTTACCTGCCGCTGGCGGGGATGGTGGACCTGGCGCAGGAACGGGAGCGGCTGAGCAAGGAGCTGGCGGGCATGGAGGCGGAGGTGGCACGGCTGCGCGATCTGCTGGCAGGGCCGTTCGCGGAGAAGGCGCCGGCGGCGGTGGTGCAGAAGGAGCGGGAGAAGTTGGAACGGCTGGAAGGTGGTGGTGAGGAATTGAGAGCGCGGCTGGAGGGGTTGGGATAGGGACGGGGTTGGGCAACCATGGCTGCGCGCTATGTTTGGAGTGGGACGGTTGGTGAGGAAGGCCATGGTATAACCCGGAAGGCCATTATTTACCGTCTGTGAATTTGATTGAGACAGAGGCGGGACGGTCGGTGAGGACGGCCGTGGTTACTATGGAAGGCTATGGCCAACCGTCCCGCCCCTACATGATTGGAAGGGGATTGATGGAAAAGATTAAACCGACGAGTGTTACAGCTGACCGGACGAAGCGGGAGCTGGTGATTACCTGGAGTGACGGGAAGGAGTGCCGTTACCCGTTCGCGGGGCTGCGGGCGGTGTGCCCGTGCGCGGAGTGCCAGGGCGGGCATGCGAATATGGGCCAGCCGGCGGACAAGGCGGTGCTGTATGGCACGGAGGACGCGGAGCTGACGATGGAGAATGTGGAGGCGGTGGGCAGTTACGCGCTGGGGATTTTGTGGAGTGACGGGCACTGGCAGGGGATTTACAGCTGGCCGTATCTGTATGGGGCATGCGGAGATGAGTAAGATACCGCTGTGGCAGGTGGATGCGTTTACGGCGGTGGCGTTTCGCGGGAACCCGGCGGCGGTATGCCTGCTGCCGGGCCCGGCAGAGGAGGCGTGGATGCGGGCGGTAGCGGCGGAGATGAATCTTTCGGAAACGGCGTTTTTGTGGCCGCTGGAGGAGGGGTTTTCGCTGCGCTGGTTGACGCCGACGGTGGAGGTGGACTTGTGCGGGCACGCGACGCTGGCGAGCGCGCATGTGTTGTTCAGTGAGGGGCTGCTGGAAGGGTGGGAAACGGCCGTGTTCCACACGCGGAGCGGGAGGTTGACGGGGCGGTTAGACGGGGAGTTCATTGAGTTAGATTTTCCGCAGAAGCGGGCGGAGGAAACGGCCGTGCCGGAGGAGCTGCTGCCGGCGCTGGGTCTGATCACGGCGGAGGTGCGCTTTACGGGGAAAGGGGGCGGGGACTATCTGATTATCCTGGAGGACGAGCAGCGCGTGCGCAGCTTGCGGCCGGATTTCGCGGCGCTGGCGAAGCTGCCGGTGCGCGGCGTGATTGTGAGCGGGGCGGCGGAGGGCGGGGAGTTTGACTTTGTGTCGCGGTTTTTCGCGCCGGGGTCGGGGGTGGCGGAGGACCCGGTGACGGGGTCGGCGCACTGCACGCTGGCCCCGTATTGGGCGGGGCAGTTGGGGAAGGAGGCGTTTGTGGCGTACCAGGCTTCGGCGCGCGGCGGGGTGCTGGAGGTGCGGCTGGAGGGGGAGCGGGTGAAGCTGCGGGGGCAGGCGGTGACGGTGTTACGCGGGGAGATTGTGTGAATGGGAAGGTGCCGGCAACGCCCCCAGCCGCTGCCGGCACGGGTGGGGTCCGTTAACGGCCGTCCTCGCGAACCGGGGATAAACCCGACAGCAGGATGTAGCCTTCGACATTGGTGAAGCCCTCTTCGGGCACGCCCGGCTCCCCGTCATAACTTACTGTCGCGCACTTTTCCACGGCGTCATCCGCCACAGGTGCGTCATAGAGGTTCATGAATAAGGTCATGCCTTTCAATTCGCCCGTGCCGTGAGCGACGGCCCAGCCAAAAACCGTGCCCTTGTTGGCGATGAAGACCCAATGACCCTGCCAAGCGCCGTCATAGGCTTCCGGTTCAAGGAACATCGTGCCGCGGATGCTGGTGGTGCCTTTGACGAGGTTGATCTCGGCGTTGGCAACGGTGGTGTTGATGCCATGCAAGTAGGGCGACGCGGATTCGTTGATGTTGACATGGATGTAGTCGCGAATGCGCATGGTGTTTCCAGAGAAGGTGGGGTTGAAGGTCGACGGTATCGCACAGTCGTACTCATAGGCTGTGAGATCCTCGATGCGGTTTCCTTTGGCCTCGGCCTGCCAGGTGAGGCCCAGCAGAAGGGCGACGACTACCAGGGACAGAAGCGAGAACAGAGCGAATTTCTTCATGGTGTACCTCCCAGATGAAGATGAAAAGGGGCGTTCGCCGCGCTAGATAGGGCGGCTGGGCCACTCCTGAACCGTGTGCGGCTCCCGCACTGCCTGCATGGTACAACACCATCGCAAGGAGATCGCAAGGAGGTCACAAGGAATGCGGAAGGCCTACGGGCGATGCGGCGGGAGGGGAATTTATGATCGCATTGCTGCCCATGTGCTATTATAAGGGGAAAATTTAGCTCAACTAGGAGAATAAAGCTCATGGCAGAAAGTATCCCTGAATCCCATCTTGACCTTATTGCCGGGCCGTATTACGCGGTTTTTACGACGATCAACCCGGAGGGCGGGCCGGAGAATACGCTGGTGTGGTGCTCGTGGGACGGCGAGCATGTGCTGGTGAACACGGCGAAAGGGCGGCGCAAGGACCGCAATGTGCGCAGTAACCCGCAGGTGGCGCTGTTTGTGCTGGACCCGGAGGATATGTTTCGCTGGATTGATGTGCGCGGGATTGTGAGTGAGATTGTGCCGGATCCGGACGCGGAGAATATCAGCGCGCACGCGAAGTTGTATGTGGGGGTGGATAGTTATTACGGGGAGTACCAGGATATGGCTTTGAAAGAGAAGGAGGAGCGGGTAATTATTAAGGTCCGGCCGGAGAGCGTGGTGACGCTGCCTGGCAAGTAACAGGGAACAGTGAACTGAAAGCAGATAACGGGGGGCGAAGGGCTAGAGAAGGGTAAAGACGGCGGCGAAGTGGCAAATGCTGCCGCCGAGGACGAAAAGGTGCCAGACGGCGTGGTTGTAGGGGATTTTTTCGATGGCGTAGAAGATGACCCCGAGGGTGTAGACGATGCCACCGGCGAAGAGGAAGAGGATTCCGGCGGGAGGAACGTTGGCGAGCATATCGCGCACGGCGACGACGCCCATCCAGCCCATGAGGATGTAGACGATGGTGGCGATGACCTCAAAGCGGCCGGTGAAGAACATTTTCCAGAGGACGCCCAGGGTGGCCATGATCCAGACGACGGCCAGCAGGGTCCAGCCGGTGGGTCCACGCAGGCTGATGAGCAGGAAGGGGGTGTAGGTGCCGGCGATGAGCAGGTAGATGGAGGCGTGGTCGAGCTTGCGCAGGACGCTTTTGAGGCGGGGCTGCTGGACGGCGTGGTAGAGGGTGGAGGCGGAGTAGAGGATGACGAGGCTGGCCCCGAAGATGGAGACACTGACGATCTGCCAGGGATCGCCATAGCGCACGGCCAACACAACAAGCACCGCCAGCCCGGCGATGGCCAACCCGGCGCCGACGCCGTGGGTGACGCTGTTGGCTATTTCTTCCTGAACGGAATAGAAGGGATTGCGCCAGGATGGTTTGTCGTGCAACAGGCCCATGTTTGCACCTCCACTGTTACTGTAACGGCGGCGCGATGTCGCGTCCAGGGGGCGCTCATGCGCCGCTAAGCTGGGCCTCGGAATAGGGCATACTGACGGGCACGGCAGCGGGACGGGCGAAGAGGTCCTGGGCCTGGCGGAACATCTGCTGGTTTTTGACGTAGGTCTGTTTGGGCATGAGGAAGGAATCAAAAAAGGCGAAAAGGGCGGGGATGCCCAGCCAGAGAAAGAGGAGCAGGGCGGCGATGAGGGGTAGGGGCACGGCCGTGGGGTTGGCGTAGAAGTAGACAAAGGCGACGAGGGCGGGAATGCCAACGAGGAAGTAGGCCAGGTACATGAAGCCCAAACCGTAGTCGCGCAGGTAGAAGCGATGAGCGCCCAACCAACCGAGGAAGAGGGCCAGCAGGACGGCGATGGTGGGCGATTTGGCGCGCCGGTTGGTGTAGCTGACGAAGGCCTCCTGGCTTTCGCGGGGGACGGTGGCGATGGCCTGGCTCATTTCGAGCTGGGCGGCGCGTTCGGCGCGGCGGGTGGCGTTAAGCAGGCCGGTGAGGGCATAGACAAGGGCGACGAGGATGGTGATCGCGAGAAGGGCAACGAGCAGGCCGACGAGGAAGGTGAAGAGGGTCTGGAAATCGTCCACGGGTATCGTCCACCCTGCCTAGGGAAGGGGCTTTTCGTCCCCGGGGCCGGCGTGCTGCGCCCACAACTGGCGGCCGATTTGCATGTGACCCATGTGCTGGGCGGTGTGTTCAAGGGCGTGGAGCAGGGCCGTGGCGACGGTGTAGTGTTCGCCGTCACGCCAGCTGAGGCGCAGAACGCCGAGGTCAGCGAGGGACAGCTCGGCGAGTACTTCGCGGGACAGGGCGAGGGAGGCGTCGAGCAGCTGCTGGAGATCGGCGGCGCTGCGTTCGCGGGCCTGGAACTCTTCGGAGCGGATGCGGCCGGACGGCCGTTGGCCGGCAACGTCGCCGATCCAGTAGGTTTCCGCGCCGGCGGTGTGAACCGCAAGAACGGCAAGGGAGTTGATCTGCGGGCCCGGCTGCCAATCCAGGGCAGGGACAGGCAGGCCGGCGATGGCCTCGGACAGGCCTTCGTGCAGGCCGGTCAGGCGGTCAAGGTAATCGCCAAAGAAGGGTTCCAGGTCCGGGACGAGGTCGCTCTGTCTCATTGGGTGCCATCCAGGAGGTGTTCGTAGGTCTGGCGACGGCGGATGAGGTGGTAGCGATCGCCGTCGATCAGGAGTTCGGGGAGGCGCAAACGGCCGTTGTAGTTGCTGCTCATGGCGAAGCCGTAGGCGCCGGCCTGGGTGAAGGCGAGGAGGTCATGGGGCTGGAGGGGCGGTAACGGCCGTTCGCGCGCCAGGAAATCGCCTGTTTCGCAAATGGGACCGACGACATCAACGACGACTTCGGCGGCGTCGTCGTGGCGCACTACGGGCAGGGCGGGGTGAAAGGCACCGTACATGGCGGGGCGGATGAGGTCGTTCTGGCCGCCATCGACGATGACGAAGGATTTTCCGCCCTGCTCCTTGGTGTAGAGGACTCTGGTGAGCAGGAAACCGGCGGGGGCGATGATGGAGCGGCCCGGCTCCATGACGAGGGCGTAGCCGGCGGCACGGACGGGGTCTCCCACGGCGGCGATCCAGTCGGGGATGGGCGGGGCGTCGTTGTTCTGGTAGTTGATGCCCAGGCCGCCGCCGACGTCGATATAGGAGAGGCGGATGCCTGCCTCAGCCAGCTCGCCGGCGAGGGCGACGAGGAAATTGGCCAGGTCGTGGTAGGGTTCGAGGCGGGTGATTTGGGAGCCGATGTGGGCGGCGATTCCTTCGGGCTGGAGCCAGGGGTCGGCGGCGGCGCGGCGGAGGAGGGAAACGGCCGTGGCGCGAGGCACACCGAATTTGTGGCCGAGGCGGCCGGTGCTGTCATAGGGATGGGTATCGGCGCTGATGTCGGGATTGACGCGCACGGAGATGCGGGCGGGTTGGCCCACGGTTTCGGCCAGACCGGCGATGACGTCAAGCTCCATGCCGGATTCGACGTGCAGGGCACGAATGCCGGCACGCAGGGCCATTTCGATTTCATCAGGGCGCTTGCCGACGCCGGAGTAGATGATGCGCTCCGGGGGGATGCCGGCATGGAGGGCGAGGTAGAGCTCGCCGCCACTAGTGACGTCTGCGCCGAGGCCGGCCTGGCGAAGGAGGGACAGGAGCGCGGGATTGCCGTTGGCTTTGACGGCATAACAAACGAGGGCATCGCCGGCGGCGTGCTGGTAGGCACGGGCGCGACCCAGCAGTTCGGCCTTGCTGTAGACGTAGGCGGGGGTGCCAGCGGCCGCGGCGATCTGCGGAAGGGGCACGCCCTCACAGGTCAGGATGTCATCTAGATAGGTTAACATGGCGTTTGTCCCGGGTTTGAATCAGCTACTCGCGCGGCTGTGGAAATCGTACCACAGGGCGGGAGGGTGGGCACGGCGGTTTTGGCGGGTTGGGGTGGAAGAAAGCGTGAATTTCGAAGGCGAAATGGGGAATGGGGATTGCGGCGGGAGGGGATGGTGACGGCCGTGCGGATGGGGGGCAACGCTGGCGCGAGGTCCTACGTTTGTGGGGTTAGGTGTCGGAAGGGGATTCGGGAGCGGGGGCATCGCCGTTTTTGTGGAGGGCTTCTTCTTCCATGGCGGCCATGGAGCGGGCTACGTTTTCGATGGCTACACGCTGCTTGCGATAGAGATCGGACTCGCTCATGGCCAGGCGGCGGGCGACGTCGCGCACGCGCTTGCCCTGGACAAATTTCATATCGAGGATGTTGTAGAGAATCCACTCCCCGGTGGTGAGGCTGCGCTGGCCTTCGGGGCGCTGCTGTTCGATGGCTTCGGCGAGAATGGCGCGCAGGGCGCTGACGGGGTTGTTGTCATGCTCCGGCAGTTCGTCGCGCACGATTTGCAGTTCGAGCAGCGGGCTTTCGGTCAGTTTGGGGCCGCCCCAGTAGTGGGTGAGGGCATCGCGCACCAAACGATTGAAGGCGGGATCATCGAGCAGCTGCGAACCCTGCTGGTCATCAGCGGTGAGGACGGGCAGGCCGCCATAGGCGGCGGCTTTGCGGCGCTGCTGCAGGGCCATGATCTCGGGCAGGAGGCCCTCTACGGCGGCGAATACTTCTTGCTGCAGGATGCGGTCTTCGAGGGCGTTGGCGGCCTGATCGCTGAGGCGGTCAAAGATGTCCTGTTCGGCAGCGGTCAGGTCGGGTGTGGCGGCGCGGGCACGCAGGCCGAGGATGCCAAGGACCAGACTGTTGTGGCGGCTATAGAGGGGTCGCAGCCAGTAGTCCTGCCACAGGAAGAGGCCATCGACGGAGGCCGGGCCGTTGTAGTCATCGCCGGCGCTGTCGCCCTGCGCCAGGGCGCGAAGCTCCTCGGCATCGAGGACGAGTTCGGGCTGGCCGAGCGGCCCGACGATCGATTCCAGGCGCAGGCCTTCGGCGGTGATGGCAGCGACAAAGGCAGTGGGGGTACGCAGCGCTTCTACGGTGGCGGCAAGAACGCTTTCCAAGAACTGGCGAAGCTCTCCGGTGGTGAGCAGGCGTTCGCTGAGGGTCTGGATGCGGCGCACGTCGGGGTCATCATCGAGCTGGAAGAAACGCTCGAGGGGCTTCTTGTAGGCATGGATGGCCCATTCCACGAGCATGACGGTGGCCACGAGGGCAAAGCCAAGAGCCACGTCGGTGGGCAGGCCGAGGATGGGGCTACTGCGGCTGACGATGATGTAGACGAGCAGGACCATGGTGGCTGCGAGGGGGACACGGGCCATAAATTTGTAGAGGCGGACGCGGACGACGCGGTCGGGCGAGAGAGCGCCGTAGTAGGCCAATTCAGCGGTAAGGACGGCAAACATGACGCCGACGAGCAGGTTGCCGAAGATGAGTACGAGCCAAAGCCAGGAAGGCACGGACTGGGCGGGATCGCGCACGAGGGTCATGTAGGGGAAGACGGCCAAGGGCGCGGCCATGAAAGCGATGAGGGTATTGGTCATGCTGCGGCGGGTGGCGCTGGTGAGGCAGCGCTGGCGGGCGCGGTAGACGTTGTAGATGCTGCTGGCGGCCACGCCCCAGAAGTAGAGGACGAAGAGGGGGAAGAGCGGGCCGGCGGAAAGGCGCACGGTGTGCGGCAGGACGACGAGATCGCCAACGAGCAAATCGCTCCACAAGGCGAGGGCGCTGAAGGTCCCACCGAGCAGGTAGGCGCCGGGGACGAGGTAGCGCCGGCGGCGGGGCAGTTTGCCGGTGGAGGCCAGGAGGGCGCTGCTGAGGTGGAACTGGGCGGCGGGAACCATGGAGATGCCGACCCAGCCGACCCGCAGCCAGGTTTCGGCCGTGATGGGGTTGACGATGCGGCTGGCCATCAGTTCGGTGAGGTAGACGAGGACGACGAAAGCGATGAGGAGGCTAAAGGCGCGCGTGACGACCGCGCGGCGAGCACGATTTAGGTTGTAGAGGACTACCGCCGAGCCAAAGATGACGATGATCGCCTCTAGGACGTCATTGATGAGCGCAAAAAGTTCGGCGCTGGTGGTACTGCTCATGGAGCCTGAATCAACCTCCGGGAGGTAGCTGGTGGGCCGCGACGCGGCCGGCTAGGCCGGGGAAGGGGAAGGTGGCAGGTCGAGGGAGGGTGGTTTCTTCCATTCGGCTTCCTGCTCGGGGGCGGGGGCGGGGGCAGACGGCCGTTGCTGGGGCAATCCACTGGGCGGCGGGATGGGCAGGCCTTTGCCCTCCAACAGAGCCACGAAATCCTCCGCTTCCAACGTTTCCACATCCAACAGCTTCTGGGCAACGAGGTCGAGTTTGTCGCGATTTGCTTCCAGCAGAGCCCGCGCCCGTTCGTGTTGGGCGTCGATGATCTGCCGGACCTGATCGTCAATTTGCTTGGCTACGGCGTCGGAGTAGTCGCGCTGTTCGGAGATTTCGCGGCCGAGGAAGACCATTTCCTGACGCTCGCCGTAGACGCGCAGGCCCATTTCATCGCTCATGCCGTACTGGGTGACCATGGCCCGCGCCATTTTGGTGACCTGCTGCAGGTCGTTGCTGGCGCCGGTGGTGATTTCACCGAAGACGATTTCTTCGGCGACGCGACCACCCAGGGCCGTGGCGATGAGGGCCTCAAACTTGGAACGGCTGTAGAACATGGCGTCTTCTTCCAGGAACCAGGTCGTTCCCCCGGTCATGCCGCGGGGGATGATGGTGACTTTGCGCAGGGCCTGGGCGTGGGGCAGCAAATGACTGACGAGAGCGTGGCCGGTTTCGTGGTAGGCGGTTAGCTCTTTTTCTTCGGCAGTGAGGATGCGGCTTTTGCGTTCGGGGCCAAGCTGGACGCGCTCGATGGCTTCCTGGAACTCGGTCATGTGGATGCTCTTGCGGTCGCGGCGGGCAGCGAGCAGGGCGGCCTCGTTGACGGTGTTTTCGATGTCGGCGCCGACAAAGCCGGGGGTGGCCTTGGCAAGGATGTTTACATCCACGTCGACGCCGACGGGCTTGCCGCGCATGTGCACTTTGAAGATGGCCTCGCGACCGCGAACGTCGGGGCGGTCGATGACCACGCGGCGGTCGAAGCGGCCGGGACGCATGAGGGCAGGATCGAGGATGTCGGGGCGGTTGGTGGCGGCGAGGATGATGACGTGGGTATCGGTGTCGAAGCCGTCCATCTCGACCAGAATCTGGTTGAGGGTTTGTTCGCGCTCGTCGTGAGAGCCGCCGAGCCCGGCGCCGCGCTGGCGGCCGACGGCGTCTATCTCGTCGATGAAGATGATGCAAGGGCTGTTGCGCTTGGCCTGTTCAAACAGGTCGCGAACGCGGCTGGCACCGACGCCAACGAACATTTCGACAAATTCGGAGCCGGCGATGGAGAAGAAGGGCACGCCAGCCTCGCCGGAAACGGCCTTGGCGAGCAGGGTTTTGCCGGTGCCGGGGCTGCCGACAAGGAGCACGCCCTTGGGGATGCGGGCACCAAAGGTGACAAATTTTTCCGGCTCTTTGAGGAAGTCGACGACTTCTTTCAGTTCTTCTTTGGCTTCGTCGGCGCCGGCGACGTCGTCGAAGCTGACGGTGGGGCGGTCACCGGTGAAGAGGCGGGCTTTGCTTTTGCCGAAGGCCATGGCCTGGTTGTTGCCACCCTGGGCCTGGCGGAAGATGACCCAGAAGAAGCCGAGCAGGAGCAGGGCGGGGAGGAAGATGCCAAGGAGGCCGATCCAGTTGTTCCAACTGCTGGGTTGTTCGTAGGTGATGTTGGGACGGCCGTCGGCGTAGTCCTGTTCGGAGACGCCGTAGCTGGCGAGGACTTCTTCGAGGGAGCTTACGCCGCTGATTTGCGATTGCGCGGGGATGCTGTTGGGGCCGAGGTTGTAGTGGACGGTGATATCACGGCCGTCGCCGGCAACGACCAGTTCCACGACTTTGTCGTCTTTGATTTGCTGGGCCAGCTCGCTGATGGACAGGCTGTCCAACTGCGGGCCGCTGCCGTTCATGTTCCAGATGATCGCCAGCGCCGCAATGGCCAACAGCGCGTACAGCGCCAGCCGAGGAATCTTTGCGTCTTTCCCGAACATAGCGGTTACCCACCTGCCAGCAGGGGCAGATGTCTCCTAACAGCAGTATATCAGAAAGGCGGGGGCGCTGCGAGTGGGCCTAAGGCGGGCACAGGCTTTGGCGCGGGGCGCGCAGGGACAAAGATTTAGAGAGCAAGACGGAGCCGCTGGAAGGGATGAGCGGGTTGGAGCGGGGCAGAGGGGCGAACGGGGCGCTAGCCAGCGTAGGCGGTATAGACGAAGTACCAGAGGGGAATCAGGCCAAGCAGGGCGATCAGGGCGATGAGGCCCAGACCGACGGCGAGCCAATCGGTGCCCGGTACCTGGCCGGCATCGGGGAGAACGCCGGTCGCGCCAAGGGAGGACAGTTCGGCGGGCAGCGTCTGGCCGGGGAAGGGGTACATCTGGGTGGTGCCCAGGGCGGTCGCGCCGGCGACAGTGGCGGCGCCAGCGGCCCAGGGCACGTCAAAGGGGCCGGTGTCGGCCTGGCTGGTGTCGCGATAGCTGGTAAGGATGCGGGCGAGCTGGCCGGCGGTACGATAGCGCCCTTCGGGTTCCTTGGAAAGCACTTTGTCGACGACGAGGTCGATCTGTACGGGCACGGCAGGGTTGACTTCGCTGACATGGGGCGGCGGCTCCTGGATGTGCTTGAGGGCGAGGGCGGCCTGGGTGTCGGCATGGAACGGCAGCTGGCCGGTGAGCATTTCGTACATCATTACGCCGATGGAGTAGACGTCGGAGGCAGGCGTGGGCGCTTCGCCGGCAGCCTGTTCGGGCGAGAAGTACTGCGGCGTGCCCCAGACGCGTTCGTCGTTGATCTGCTGGCTGGCCTCGGAGACGGCGCGGGCAATGCCGAAATCGGCGACCTTGATGCGGTCGTCGTAGGTGACGAGCACGTTCTGCGGTTTGACGTCGCAGTGGACCAGACCGGCGCGGTGGGCGTAGCCGATGCCCTCGGCGGTCTGGATCATGAGGTCGAGGGCGCGATTGCCGGGCATGACGGTGCCGTCGGCGTTGTACTGGCGCACGAGGTCTTTGAGGGTCTGGCCTTCGACGTATTCCATGACGATGTAGTGGCGGTTGCCATCCTGGCCGATGTCATGGACGGTGACGATGTTGGGATGCTGGAGGTTGGCGGCGGCGAAGGCTTCCTGGCGGAAGCGGCGCAGGAAGTCGGCATCGCCGGTGAAGCTTTCGTGGAGCATTTTGACGGCGACGGGGCGGCCAAGGAGGAGGTCCTGGGCCTTGTAGACGACGGACATGCCGCCGCTGCCGATGCGTTCGAGGAGTTTGTAACGGCCGTTGAGGACGACTTCGTTTTCAGCCATGGGACCTATTGTAGTGCGAAACGGGGAAATTTGAAATGCGGAATGGGGGAATGTGTGACCCTGGCACCAGCTTCAGGGCAGGTCATTTTTGCAGGCGGGTTATCCGGGCACGGGGATGTCGAGCAGGCGGTAGGGGTAGACATTAATCACCCGCGTGTCTTCAAACTGCGTCACGCGGACGGTGTCCTGGCGGTAGAGGTGGATATGCCCGTGCAGAAGGTAGGCAGGGCGAAAGACGCGCATCAGCTGCAAGAAGACTTTGAAGCCGATGTGCGGCAGGTCGGTGCGGTCGTGGATGCCGAAGGGCGGGGAGTGGGTGACGAGGAGGTCTAGAAAACGGCCGTGGCGCTGGCGGTTCCAGAGCAGCTGCGGGATGAGGCGCGCCACCTGGCCGCGCATCTCCGTCTCCGTATACATAAAGGGGGCGCGCGGACGGTAGCGCATGGAGCCACTCAGCCCGGCGATGAGCAGGCCGCTTTGCTGGATGGCCTGGCCGTGAATATAGGTTCCGCCGCGTACCGTGGTGATCTCCCCTTTGTCCGCCGTGTACTGCGAACCACCGTCATGGTTGCCGCGCACGTAGACCAGGGGTGCATCCAGCGCGGAAACGAGAAAGTCAAGGTAATAGAGCGGTAGATCGCCGCAGCCGATGAGGAGGTCCAGGTCGGGATATTTCTCGCGGACGTTGGGGTTGTAGAGCCGGTCCAAGACGCGGTCGCTGACGGCCAGCACTTTCATGGATCGGGCCAGTCGCGCTGCTGGTTGATTTCCAATTTTTCAAGGATGGCCCGTTCGAGGTCGATGCCGGAAACCGAGGCCAACTGCAAGAGGTAGAGGGCCACATCGGCCAGTTCAGCGGCGAGTTCGGCGGGAACGGCCGTTTCTTCACGCCATTGGAAATGCTCGAGGACCTCCGCTGCTTCAATCGCCAGGGAGGCCGCCAGATTGCGCGCGGTTTGTGGTTTGGGCGAATCGGCATCATACCAGCCTTTGCTCTGCACAAAGGCATGCATTCGCCGTTCCAGTTCCTGCAAATCCATCAGCGGTGCCAAAAAGGGCGCCGTCCGCGCAGACGACGCCCTTTCATAATGAGGTCCGGCTCGTCTTAGAGCTTGGCAGCCACAAAAGCAGCGAGGTCAGCCAGGCGGCTGGAGTAGCCCCATTCGTTGTCATACCAGGTCACGATTTTGACCATGTTGCCGCCAATGACATCGGTGGAGAGGCCGTCAATCGTGCTCGAAGCGCTGGAGCCGATGAAGTCGCTCGAGACCAGTGGTTCCATGGTGAATTCCAAGACTTCGCCCAATGGAGTGTCCGCATTGGCGGCAGCTTCCAGGGCGGCGTTCACTTCTTCAATCGTCACATTGCGCGAGACGATGGCGGTGAGGTCCACCACCGAGCCAGTGACAACGGGGACGCGGAAGGCCATACCGTTGATCTTGCCATTGAGTTCGGGCAGCACCAGACCGACGGCGCGTGCCGCGCCGGTGGTCGTGGGGATGATATTGGTCATGGCTGTGCGCGCGCGGCGCAGGTCCTTGCCCGCGGTGTCCAGGATCGCCTGGCCGTTGGTGATGGCATGGATGGTGGACATGAGCGCGTACTCGATGCCGAAAGCGTCGTGCAGGGCCTTGGCGGCCGGGGCCAGGCAGTTGGTTGTGCAGCTGGCGTTGGAGATGATGTGCATCGTCTGCGGATCATAGGTGTCGGCGTTGACGCCCAGCACGAAGGTGCCGTCCACGCCTTTGCCCGGGGCAGAGATGATTACTTTCTTGGCACCCGCTTCCAGGTGTTTGCCGGCGCTAGCGCCGTCCTTGAAGATGCCGGTGCATTCCAGGACGATGTCCACGCCCAGTTCACCCCAGGGCAGCTTGGCCGGGTCGCGCTCGGCATAGCTTTTCAGGATCTCGCCATCGATGACCATGTTGCCGTCGACGACTTCCACCTTACCGGGGAAACGGCCGTAGGTGGAGTCATACTTCAAGAGATGAGCGTTTGTTTCCACCGGCATGAGGTCATTGATCGCTTCTACGTCCAGCACACCCTGGTAGTCTTCGTAGATTTTCTTAAAGACCTGGCGGCCAATGCGGCCGAAACCGTTAATACCAACTTTAATTGTCATTGAAATTCTCCTTTGGTTCTATAGCGAGCCCGGGCACAAGCCGCGCGGGCCGGATTCGTAAGGGACGTAACCTTATTTATTATACGCGGAATGGCCCTGCGGGGCATAGTCGAATGTCACCTCTTTGGGGTAACAAACTACACCCGCCTATCCGGGGAGAAGGCGCATGATGGCCTCAGCCAGCTTGTCACTGTCATGTCGCCAGGGGCGGCTTACATCGAGCAAATCGGATGTGACCAGGCGCGTGCCGGGCACGTCCGCCAAGGGCACAAAGGCGGTGCGGCCGATCGCCTGTGCCGGGGCGTCCCAATTATCGTTGGCCAGCACAAAGTCGAGCGGCAGGTCGGGAATATGATCGTGGAGGGCGCGCACGTGTTCGGCGACATCATAGCCGCTGGTCTCCCCAGCCTGGGTCGCCAGATTACACACGTAAACCACGGGGGCGCGCGCGTGTTTGAGGGCCTGGGCCAGATCGGGTACGAGGAGATTGGGCAGGATGCTGGTATAGAGGCTGCCGGGTCCGATGAGGATGATCTCGGCCTGGAAGATGGCTTTGAGGGCCGGCGGGTAGGCCCGCGGGCTGTCGGGCTTGAGGCTGACGCGCTGGATACGGCCGTTGGCGTGGGTGATGGCCGACTCACCGTTGATATGGCGCAGCTGCGTTTCGCCTGCCTCGTCTTCCACCAGGACATCCGCGACCAGCGTTACCTGCTCCAGCGTGGAGGGAATGACGCGCCCGCGCATGGCCAGGACGCGCTGCGCGGCGAGCAACGCCTCGTCAAAGCTGCCGGTGATGCCGGCCAGGGCGGCAAGGAGCAGGTTGCCGAAGGCATGCCCTTGCAGCTCGCTGCCATGCTGGCCCTTTTCGTCCAAGCTGCCGCCGAAGCGGTACTGGAGCAGCTGGGTCATCAGCTCTTCGTCACGCGAGAGGGCGGCGATATTGCCGCGAAAGTCTCCGGGCGGCAAGACGCCCAGGTCCCGCCGCAAGCGGCCGCTGCTGCCGCCGTCATCGGCGACGGTGACTACGGCAGTGATCTGGCCAGTATAGCGCCGCAGTCCCCGCAGCAGGTTGGGCATCCCGGTGCCCCCGCCAATGGCGACCAGGCGCGGTCCCTCGGGCAGGGCATTTTCGGGCAGGAAATAGGGGGAGTCAGATGACAAGATGGATCCTCTTTTCTGAATGAGCGCGGCGACGGGCTGATTGTAGCAGGGTGTGCCGGGGATTCAACCGCTCCTCACGCACCTGCGAACTATATCCGGGTAGCGGCTGCCCGGCATCCACCAGCGGGGACGGCCGTTGCAGAGGTTCATAAAATTGGAGAGTGTCTAACTTTTCGGGTATTGGGATAATAGAGTCCATGAGCACATGTCCCCATTGTCAAGTTGAAGAACAGCAAGTCAAAGTAGGCTGCAATCCGTCCGGCAGTCAACGATACCGGTGCAATGTGTGTAACCGGAAGTACACACCGGAACCTAACGAAGCGGGCTATCCGCAAGAGGTCCGTGACCAAGCGGTGCGGATGTATGTCGACGGACTCAATTTCCGACGCATTGCCCGGACGCTGCAGGTGAACCATCAGTCGGTCATCAATTGGGTCAACGCCCACGTCGCCAGTTTGCCCGATTTGCCACCGTCCACCGACGGCCGGCCAGAAGTGGTCGAACTGGATGAGTTATTCACTTTTGTGGGTGAAAAAAGAAACCAGCCTTTGTGATTACGGCTGTTGACCGGGCTACACGGTGTATTGTGAGTTGGGATGTGGTCTGGGAACGCACAACGTCGACCATGCAGGCAATGCTCGACCGCGGTCCGCGAGCGGAACAATACTATAGCGACCTGTTCAACACCTACGGCACTCTCGTTTATCTGCCCGGACAGCATGAGTACATCGATGACAAAAGCGAGACCTACTCCGTTGAAGGCGACAACGCTGAACTACGGCACTATCTGGCGCGTTTGGGACGTAAGTCGCGCTGCTTCTCACGCTGCATCCGCGCCTTGTGGCGGGCCGTCAAGCTGTTTGTTTATGCCTGGAACCGTCGCCAACTCTACAAACGTCAATATCCCCACTACCCAGCTCATTTGGCCGATTTCGTCTACCCATGAATTTAGACACTCCCTAAAATTGAAATCCGTGGCGGGTCCTAGCTGCGTGTGTTATGATTGCCGTTTGCCGCGCCATGGGCCGCGGCGCCAAAAACAATGGCTGATATCCCTGTAGTGATTTATTGTGGCGGCGAGGGCACGCGCATGCGCGGCGGCACGCTGACCAAGAAAGAACTGGTTGAAATTGGCGGACGGCCGATCATCTGGCACGTCATGCGCATTTTTTCCAGCTATGGCTACAACCGTTTCGTCCTGCCCCTGGGCCACGAAGCGGCCCAGATCAAGCAGTATTTTCTCAATTACGAGGCGCTCAGCAGCGACTTCACCGTGCGGGTGGGGCGGCGGCGGCGCCATCTTTCGTTCCACGGCGAAGAGAGCCACCCCGAGTGGGAAGTCTCGCTGGTTGACACCGGGCCGGCTACGGACAAGGCCAGCCGGCTGACGCGGGTGGCGTCCTATCTGGATGCCGACCGCTTTTTTCTGACCTACGGCGACGGCGTCAGCGATATCAACATCGAGCGCCTGCTGGATTTTCATTTGCAGCACGGCCGTCTGGCCACCATCTCCGCCATCCGGCCCAGCCACTATCAGTACGGCATCATGGAGGCCGACGAAAGCGGACTCGTCTCTCGTTATGAGCAGTACCCGCGCCTGCCCTACTGGATTAACGGCGGTTTCATGGTCCTGGAGCGCGCCGTTCTCGACCGGATCGGGCCGGGCGATGACGAAGCGCTGGAGACGGGCCTGCTGCAGGAGCTGATCGCCGCGGATCAACTTATGGTGTACCGGCACGAAGGGTTCTGGCGCTCGATGGACACCCTGAAAGACGCGATCGACCTGGAAAACCTGTGGGCCGAGGGCGCCCCCTGGCGCACCTGGCAGGAGTAGCGGCGAGGACTCCCCGGTGAGCAAATCCTTCTGGCAAGACCGCCGCGTCTTTGTAACGGGCTGCACGGGCTTTTTGGGTTCCTGGCTCTGCGCCGCCCTGTCCGAGCAGGGGGCGAGCGTGGTGGGCCTGGTGCGCGACCATGTGCCCCAAGCCATGCTTTATCGCGAGGGCACGGCGGATCGGCTGCGCCTGGTGGGCGGCGATCTGAGCGACATCACCCTATTGGAACGCATCCTCGCCGAGTACGAAGTGCAGACAGTTTTCCATCTCGCGGCGCAGACGATTGTGGGCATCGGCAACCGTTCCCCGCTTTCGACATTTGAGACCAATATTCGCGGCACCTATCTGCTTCTGGAGGCGGCCCGGCGCAGCCCGGCTATTCAAGGGGTGGTCGTGGCCAGCAGTGAAAAGGCGTATGGCGAACCCATGGCCCTGCCCTTTGTGGAGGAGCATCCGCTGCACGGCCGTTTCGCGTATGACGTTTCCAAGAGCGCGGTTGACCTGCTGGCGCAGTCCTACGCCGCCACTTACCGGCTTCCCGTCACCGTGACCCGCTTCTCCAATCTCTACGGCGGCGGCGACCTGAACTGGAATCGCCTTGTGCCCGGGACGATGCGCAGCGTGTTGCGCGGGAACGCGCCCGTCATCCGGTCCGACGGCAGCTTCAAGCGCGACTACGTCTATGTCGAAGACGCAGTGCGCGCCTACCTGACGCTGGCCGAACAGGCGGCTGAACCGGCCATTTGCGGCCAAGCTTTCAATTTTGGCCTTGGCCGACCCGCGACTGCGCTGGAGGTCGTGCAGACGATTATCGACATTTCGGCCTATCCCGACCTCCAGCCGCTCATTCTCGATGAAGTGCGCCAGGAAATCCACGACGAATACCTGAGCGCGGATAAGGCGCGGCGCTTGCTGGGCTGGGAACCGCAGGAGACGCTGGCCAGCGGCCTCACCCGCACGATGGAGTGGTATCGCGCCTACCTGGGCCTGTAGGTCCGTATCCCCATGCCCACCTCGCACTTTCCCGCAGGTCGATCTTCTGGATCGAGCTGCCAACGACGCCAATGCGCACGCTGATCACCGGGGCCACCGGCTTTATCGGCCGCGCGCTGGCCCAACAAGCGGCCGCCGCGGGAGACGAGGTTACGCTTCTGGTGCGCGAGAGCTACCGCGAACAGCCGCTGCCCCGCCCCCTGGAAGGCCAACGCGAGCAGTTCCAGCTGGTCTATGCCGACCTGCGCGACGCCCAGGCCACGGAGCGCGCCGTGCGCGCCGCCGCGCCGCAGCTTATGTACCACCTTGCTGCCGGCGGCGTGGATGACCCTTTCCTGGAAGTGGAAGCTGCCCTGGAACAGAACCTGTACGGCACGCTGAACCTGCTGCGCGGCGCGTTTGCGGATGAGGACGGCCGCGGGCACCCGCAGCAGGTCATCGTCGTGCGTACTCCCGGCGAAGACAGCGCCATGAACCCCTATGCCGCCAGCAAGGCGGCGGCGTGGCAGTTCTGCCGCATGTATGCGCGCACGCGGGGCTGGCCCATCGTGGGGGCCAAACTGTTCCAGACGTATGGGCCTGGCCAGAGCCCGCGCTACCTTGTGACTGGAGCGCTCGCCGCGGCACTGGCGGGCCAGGATTTTCCCATGACGGCAGGCGCGCAGCAGCGGGACTGGATCTATGTCAGCGATGCCGCGGAAGGCCTGCGCGCCGTGTCCGCAGGGGGGCTTGCCCCGGGCAGCAGCGTGGATTTGGGCAGCGGCGAACTGGCCAGCGTGGCCGAAGTGGTGCAGCAGGCCTATGACCTGGTGGGGGGACCCGGACGGCCGCTGCCCGGCGCCCTACCCTCGCGCCCGGGTGAAGAACCTCTGCAAGTCGCCGATGTGGAGCGGGCACGCGCCCTGCTCGGCTGGCAAGCGGCCGTACCGCTGCGCCAGGGCTTGGCCATGGTGCGCGACCATTTAATGCAGGAAGGAGCGTGACGCTTTGCGCGCTAGAAGGAGCTGTGGATGAAATCGATACCTGCCTCAGGCACGGAAACAGATGTGGCTGAAATGCTGCACGTGGCGCAACTGGCCGCGGTGCAAGCCGGCCAGTTGGCGCGGCGGATGCTCGCGGAACCGCGGGAGATCAGCAGCAAGGGCCGGCGCGACATCGTCACGGATGCCGACGTGGCCGCCCAGGCTCTGATCACGGAGCAGATCCGCACCGCTTTTCCAAGGCACGGGTTTGTGCCGGAAGAGCCAGACAGCGACCTGCCCACGGAAGGCCCGGTGTTGTGGATCATCGATCCCATCGACGGTACTACGAATTACAGCCGCGGCCTGCCGATTTTTGCCGTGTCGATTGCCGCCGTGCTTTTTACGGCCCCGGGCCCGGCGACGATTGACGACGTGCTGGTGGGCGTGGTGTATGATCCGATGCAGGAAGAACTGTTCACGGCCGTGCGCGGCGGCGCCGCTCTGGTCAACGGCCGTCCCCTGCACGTGAGCGCCGTGGACCGCCTTGAAGAGGCGATCATCGGCATCGACTGGAGTCATGAACCACAGCTGCGCCAGCGCGGGCTGGAAGTGACCGCCGGACTCGTCCATGATGTCGATGTCCTGCGGACCATCGGTTCGGCGGCCCTGGCCCTGGCCTGGGTCGCGGCCGGTCGCGACGAGGCTTATCTAAATTTCCAGCTTAAACCGTGGGACGTGGCCGCGGCGGGGCTGATGATCCGTCTGGCCGGCGGCAGCATCACGGATCTTGCCGGGCAGCCCCTGGCGCTGGATCCGAGGGGCCTGAACTGCCTGGCCTCGAACA
Organism: uncultured Chloroflexia bacterium; assembly: GCA_963786145.1. Lineage (GTDB taxonomy): Bacteria > Chloroflexota > Anaerolineae > Promineifilales > Promineifilaceae > JAACFF01. Next base: position 1,097,385 of record CAWAYB010000003.1, on the reverse strand, counting down.
ACCACCTGCATACGCTGCTGGCGAAACGATTGGGGGCGAGCGCGACGTTGCCAATTGGCAGTTGATCGGCTGTGAACTTGCCACGGGAGGAACGTTCCGCATTTGCCTGCGCTAGAATTCTTGACAGCGCGGGCATAACGGCCGTATGCTTCCGTATATTGGCAGGCGCCGTCCGCTTGCCGCCTACGGGAGGCTTCCTGAATGCGTACGTTCAAGAAAATCGTCGCGGCCATGGTCATGGCGCTCTCTATCATCACGATCCTTGCCCTGATTGCCGGGATCATCGGCAGTTGGTTTGTAAACGCCCAGCTGCGCGTGGCCGGCACCAACCTGCTATTGAGCGGTGAAACCACCATTGTCACCGTGCGCCAGGGCCTCAACAGTGCCGACACCTTACTCGACAGTTCGATCAGCGGCCTGACCGAGATCCAAACCCGTGCGGAGCAAATCGGCGCGCTCGCTGGGGACAATTCGGTTATCGTCGACCGCGTATTGCAGCGCCTGGATATCGACATCGTACCGGCTATCAGCCGGGCCACGGAGACATTTGCGGCCGTGGAAGCCAACCTGCTGGCGATCAATGAAGCCGTGGCGGCGATCGACGCGATCCCGATGCTACGCGTCAATGTCGCCGATATGCCGGGGGTCAGCGTGATCAGCGACACACTGGACATGTTAGAACAGCTGCGCAGTGACGTCCGCGACTTTGTGGCCCGGGTGCAGCAGCAGCGCGAACAGATCATCAGCGGGGCGAAACAGTTTGTGATTGAACCGGCGATCAACTTGAACGGCCGTTTGCAGGACATTTCCGGACGTCTGAGCGACGCCGACACGCGCCTGGCGAGCGTGGCCACGCAAATGGCCACCTTGCGCGAACGCTTGCCCGCGCTGCTCAATACGATCACTATCGTGCTCAACATCTTCTTTGCTCTCTCCATATTGGCCTTCTCCAGCCTCTTCGCCCACGCCCTGCAGTACTACCGCTGCCCCGACGACGGCCTGAAGAGAGCGCTGTCCCAGCCCTGCGGAGCGCAGATGGTACCGGCGACCGTGATTAAAGTGGACGCGGCACAGAAAGCTAAATCGTAACCTGCCGGCGCTACGCTTATTATTTGAGGGTGACTGCCGCCCACTGGCAGTCACCCCTTGTCCCACTTTTTCCGACCGCCCCAGCCCCGCGACGAAGCCAGAGAATTTTTATGCGTTGGCCACCCTACGAGCACGTCTTCTTTGACTGCGATTCGACCCTCACCACTGTGGAGGGCATTGATATTCTGGCCGCCAGCAGCGGGAAACAGTGGCGCGTGGAGGTGCTCGACTCAGGCGGCGATGGATGGCGAACTCGATCTGGCAGATATCTATGACTTGCGGCTGCGTGCGGTCAACCCGACGCGTGAACAGGTACGCGACATACGGCGCGCCTATAAGAAGAACGTGGTGCAGGACGCGCGCGAGGTGATCGCGGCGCTGCATGAATTGGGCCACCAGGTGTACATTATCAGCGGTGGCCTGCTGGAGCCGGTGCGCGAATTTGGCGTCTATCTCGGTGTGCCCGACCATCATATCCGCGCCGTGGGTGTGACTTATAATGAGTTATCGGGGCAGTGGTGGGTTGGCGGTGATGAGCAGTACCTGACCTATGACGACGGCGCGCTCACTGTCAGTGACGGCAAGGCGTTGATCGTGCGCGAACTGTTGAGGGGTCAAAACGGCCGTTCGCTGCTGATCGGTGACGGCAACAGCGACTTGCTCGCGGCAGGGGCGGTCGATCTTTTTGTAGGCTATGGCGGGGTCGTTGCCCGGCCTCGGGTGATGGAAGAGGCGGCGATGGTGCTGCACGGCCGTTCGCTGGCGCCGCTGGTGGCGGTGGCCGCCGGGCCGGCGGCGCTGCGCCGCCTTGAAGCTACGCAACATGAAGCGCTGGGCGTTAAGGCACTGGAACAAATAGAAACAGGAGCAATTGGATTTAACAATGACAAACTCAGAGACAAGTTCAACAAGGCGGTCGATGCCGCACATCAAGCTGTTTATCCCCGGTCCGACGGAGGTTCGTCCGGAGATTCTTGACGCCCAGGCCGGGTGGATGATCGGCCACCGCATGCCGGAATCGGCGGAGCTGATCGGCCGTATCCAGGAAAAACTGCCCCGGGTGTTCTTCACCGGGCAAACCGTACTAATCACTGCCTCTTCCGGCACCGGATTGTGGGAAGCGGCCGTGCGCAATACCGTGAACAAGAAGGCCCTCAACTGCGTCAACGGCGCGTTCAGCGACCGCTTTCGCTATGTAACCGAGGCTAACGGCAAGGAGAACGAAGTCCTGGAAGTGCCGTGGGGCCAGCCTATTCTCGCCGAGCAGGTGGCCGAACGCCTCGCCGCCGGCGGCTTCGATGCGGTGACGCTCGTGCACAACGAGACCAGCACCGGCGTCACCAGCCCGGTGCAGGAGATTGCCGAAGCGGTTCGCGCCGCGCCGAATGGCGATGAAATCATGATCCTGGTCGATTCCGTCAGCGGTCTGTCCGGAGCGCGCCTGGAGTTCGACGCGTGGGACCTCGACGTTGTGCTCTCTTCCAGCCAGAAAGCTTTCGCCCTGCCGCCCGGCCTGGCGTTCTGCGCCGTTTCCGATCGGGCCATGGCCAAGGCCCGCATGGTGCCCAACCGTGGCTACTACTTCGACTTTCTGGAGCTGGCCAAATCGATGGCCAAGAACCAGACGCCAGCCACACCGGCCATCTCTCTGCTCTATGCCCTGGACCGGCAGCTGGACGACATGATGGCCGAGGGCATGGAAGCGCGTTTCGCCCGCCACCTGGCGCTGCGCGACCGCACGCTCGTCTGGGCGGCGGGCCAGGGGTTTACCGCCTTTGCCGCTCCCGGCTACGAGTCCCCCACGGTGACCTGCATCAACAACGACCAGAACATTGACATCAGCGCGCTGAACCAGTTCCTGCGCAGCCGGGGCATGATCATCTCCAATGGGTACGGGGTGTTGAAGGGCAAGAATTTCCGCATCGCCCACATGGGCGACCTGCAGATGGCGGATATGGAAGAACTGTTTGCGGCGCTGGACGAGTACTTCGCCGCGTAAGGATGGTTGAAAAAGCTATGTTTCGTATTTTAGTTTCCGACAAACTGGATCAGGCCGGGCTGGAGCGCCTGGCCGCAGCCGGTGACGCCACGTTTGATGTCAAGGCGGGCCTGAGCAAGGAAGAGCTGCTGGCTGTGCTGCCCGACTATGACGCGCTAATCGTGCGCAGCAGCACGCAGGTGGATGCCGATGTCCTCGCCGCGGGCAGCAACCTCAAGGTGGTCGGCCGGGCGGGTATGGGTGTGGACAACATCGACGTGCGGGCCGCGACGCTCAATGGCGTGATTGTAATGAATACGCCCGGCGCCAACAGCATGGCCACGGCGGAACACGCGCTGGCCCTCATGCTGGGCGTCACGCGGCACATCGCCCCCGCGCACGCCTCGCTGCTAGCCGGGGAGTGGCACCGGTCCGCCTATACCGGCACGGAGTTGAACGGCAAAACGCTGGGCATCATCGGCTTCGGGCGCATCGGCCGCCTGGTGGCGCAGCGGGCCAACGCCTTCCAGATGAATGTGCTGGCCTATGACCCGTTTGTCTCCGAGGAAGTCGCGCGCGAGCTGGGGGTCACGCTGGTGGACCTGGACGACCTGCTGGCTGGGTCTGACTACATCACGCTGCACACGGCGCTGCTGGAAGATACCGAAGAGATGATTAACGCGGCGACGATCAGCCAGATGAAGGACGGGGTGGTGATCATCAACGCGGCGCGGGGCAAACTGGTCAACGATCAGGACCTGGCTGAGGCTTTGAAGAGCGGCAAAGTGGGCGCGGCAGCGGTGGATGTCTATCGCAAGGAGCCGCCCGGCCCCGACAATCCTTTGATCGGCCTGCCCAACGTGCTGCATACGCCCCATCTGGGGGCAAGCACGGAGGAAGCGCAGTTCGTCGTGGCGACCGAAATCGTGGACCAGGTCCTTGCTGCGCTGCGCGGCACGGATTTTGCCAATTCGCTGAACATGCCTTTCCGCGTGGGAGGGGGAGGGTTCGCGGAGATACGGCCGTTTATGGACCTCGCTGAAAAGATGGGCGTGCTGCATGCCGCGCTGGCCCCGGCACTGGTGCAGCGCGTGGAAGTGGAGGTGCGCGGCGATACCGTGGCCGAACTGGTGCGCGCCATCGCGGCAGGCATCCTCAAGGGGCTGGTCGATGACCTGGCGGAGGCGCGGATCAACTACATCAATGCCCCAGTTGTTGCCGCCGAAAACGGCATCACGATCACGCAGAGCAAGGGCCTGAACGGTCTCGATTATCCGAACCTGATCACCTGCCGCGCCTATTGGGACGGCGGGCACCAGACGCTTGGCGGGGTGCTCTTTGGGGGCAGCCAGCCCCGTATCGTGCAGCTGGATGAGTTCCAGCTGGATGCGCGGCCGGAAGGGATTGTCCTGGTCACGCGCAACGAGGACGTGCCCGGTGTGATCGGCCGTGTGGGCACGATCCTGGCCGCGTATGACGTCAATATCGGCGAATGGCGTCTAGGGCGCGACCGGCCCGGCGGCCAGGCTGTTTCCTTCATTAACCTGGACAGCGCCCCTCCGCAGGCCGCCCTGGATGCGCTGGCGGAAGCGGCGGGCGTTACTTCGGTGAATCTCGTCAGTCTCTAGAGGGAGACAAGCGGTCATTTGAGTTCGCGGAGAAATCTGATCGGCGATTGCAGCGCCTTACGGCGCTGCATGGGGGTTTGACAATGCGCGGACGAATTCTCTTTTTGCTGGGAATGGCGGCGCTGTGGGCGCTGCCGGCGGCCGGGCCTATCGCGGGCGGGACGGAGGCGGGGCCTGTGGGCCTTGTCAATGCCTTTCCGACGCTGACTTTTGAGCGGCCGGTCGCCATTACACACGCGGGGGACGGCCGTCTTTTCGTTGTGGAGCAGGCGGGCCGGATACAGGTGCTCAGCAGCAGCGCTCCGGAGGCGACGAGCCGGGTCTTTCTGGACATCTCCGGCCGCGTACAGGACGGCGGCGAGCGCGGCCTTCTGGGCCTGGCTTTCCATCCGCAGTACCAGACGAATGGCACTTTCTACTTGAACTACACCGCGCTCGAAGGCCAGCAGCTGGTCAGCCGCGTTTCGCGCTTTCAGGTGACGGCGAACCCGGGCCTCGCCGATCCCGGCAGCGAATTGGTGCTGTTATCTGTGGAGCAGCCGTACAATAACCACAACGGCGGTGACCTGCACTTTGACCCTGCCGGTTATCTGGTGATCGGCACGGGCGACGGGGGCAGCGGCGGCGACCCCGGCAACCGGGCCCAGGATGAGGGCACGCTGCTGGGCAAGCTGCTGCGGATCGATGTAGATCGACAGGAAAACGGCCGTGGCTACGCCATCCCGCCGGACAATCCCTTCCGGGGCGGAGGCGCTCTGCCCGAAATCTGGGCTTTGGGCCTGCGGAACCCATGGCGTTTCAGCTTCGACCGGCTCACCGGTGACCTCTATATTGGGGACGTGGGCCAGAACGCCTGGGAGGAGATCAACTTCCGCCCGGCCGCGCAGATGGGGGGCGAAAACTATGGCTGGCGGCTCAAGGAAGGAAATGCGTGCTATAACCCCGCACAGGACTGCGATCCCGGCGGGCTGACCGGCCCGGTGCACGTATACAGCCACGACGACGGCTGCTCCGTCACAGGGGGCGCTGTTTATCGTGGTTCGGCCGTCCCGGCCCTCCGTGGACTCTATCTTTATGCGGATTACTGCCGTGGGCTGGTGCGGGGCCTGGGCCGCGACGCGCGCGGGGGGTGGCGAGAGGCGGCGATCAGTGCTGCTCCCACGGGGATTACAGCGTTTGGCGAGGACGCCGGCGGGGAACTCTTCGTCGCCGCGCAGAGCAGCGGAGCGATCTACCGCTTCAGCCAGGAGGGAGCGGCGGCCTATCTGCCCCTGCTGCGGGGTTAGAAACAGAAAACCTCCAACCGCTGGTTGGAGGTGCTGCAAGTACTGGGCGAGTGATGGGATTTGAACCCATGGTCTTCTGGGCCACAACCAGACGTGTTAACCACTACACTACACCCGCCATGACTATGCCCAGGATGCTATCATACCTTGGGGGGCAGGGCAAGAACTCTCAAGCGCCGCCGCCGCACAACGGTCCCTGGCCGGGCGACGAATTATGCTTCGCGCCGTAACTCGATCACGGGAATGGCGCGCGCGGTCTTCTGCGCATATTCGGCAAACGCCGGTGATTTGGCGGCCATTTTGGAATAGACCAGGGTTCGCTGCGGCTCCGGCGTTACCAGGGCCTGGGCGGCATATGTGTCCGTCCCGATTTCCACGGTGACGGCAGGGTTCGCGACCAGGTTGTAGTACCAATCGGGATTGTCCGGCGCGCCACCTTTGGAGGCGAAGACATAGAGCTGCCCGTCTTCGGCCAGCGCGGCCAGGGGATTGACCCGTTCCAGGCCACTTTTGGCCCCAGTCGTATGCAGCAGCACCAGGGTGCTGTTGGCAAATGGGCCACCGACACGGCCTTCATTGGCCCGAAATTCGTCAATAATCTGCTGGTTATAATCTTCCCATTCAGCCATGCGTTGTATTCTCCTTGCGGGTATGAACCTGTGATCTACCATTACTCTACTAGACCGCCGCGGCAGCACCGCCCATCCTCTGCTCCTGCTCATTTTACGTGCCACTCTATGGGTCCCGTGTCTTCTCGCTCGCGATCGCCGGACGTGAATCCTATGCAGGGCCGGTCACGGCGGGGGTGATTCCGGATTTGGGAAACGGCCGCGGGAAAGGAGGGGCCGGCGGGGAAGGATTTGGTCCGCCAGGGGGCTGACAACGCGGCACGTTGTGAACCCTGCTCGCGCTTGACGCTGTTTGGCGAGCCGCGTACACTGTAGCGAAACGAGCCAAGCCACGGTCCAGCAATTTTGTAAAGCCGGATAGAGAGCTGCCAGCAAGTAATGAGTCTCAACGCTGCTACAGAACAGATTTCGCGCCGCCTGACTTTGCAGGCCACGCTGGTGCCGGTGGCGCATTATTTGGCGCGCCCAGTGCGGCTGATCCGCACGTATGACCGGCAGAACCTGCGCCCTGACGTCGTCGCAGGGCTTACCGTGGGGGTCATCCTGCTGCCGCAGGCGATCGCCTTTGCGCTGATCGCGGAACTGCCGCCGGCCATGGGGTTGTACGCGGCGATCGTGGGCGGGCTGGCGGCAGCGTTGTGGGGTTCTTCCAACCAGGTGCTGACGGGACCAACCAACGCGATTTCGCTGCTGGTGCTGTCGACGCTGGCGGGGGTAGCCGCGGTCGGTTCGCCGGAGTATATCCTGGCGGCGGGCATGCTGGCGGTGCTGGTGGGGCTGTTCCAACTGCTGCTGGGGCTGGCACGGCTGGGCGTGCTGGTGAACTTTGTGTCGTACTCGGTGGTGGTGGGCTTCGCCACGGGGGCGGGGGTATTGATCGCGGTGCGCCAGATTATGCCGCTGCTGGGCCTTTCGTTCGAAACATCGGGGGTGATCAGTATCCTGACAGGAACGGTGGTGCATGCGGCGGAGATCAACCCGCAGACGGCCGCGATCGGGATCGGGACGATCCTGCTGTTGATCCTCCTGCCACGTTTGAATGAGCGGATCCCGGCCGGGCTGGCGGCTATGCTGCTGGCGACGGCCGTGGTGTATGTCACGGGCTGGAACGAGATGGGCGTGGCGACGATTGGCCCGCTGCCCAGCGGACTGCCGCCCCTGGCGCGGCTGCCTGTCTTTGACGTAGATATGATCGTGACCCTGCTGGGCGGGGCGGTGGCCGTGGGGGCGATCAGTCTGGTGCAGACGACAGCGATCAGCAAGTCGGTGGCTGCGCAGACGCGGCAGCGGCTGGACAGCAATCAGGAGTTTGTGGGCCAGGGGATGGCTAACCTTTTGAGCGGTTTTTTTTCGGGTTATGCCGTGTCGGGGTCGTTTTCGGCGACGGCGGTGAATTATCGGGGCGGGGCACAAACCTCGGTGGCGGTGATTGTGTCCAGCCTTTTTGTGCTGCTGGCGATGCAGGTGTTTGCTCCGGCCGGGGCGTATTTGCCCGTGGCGGCGCTGTCGGGCGCTTTGATCGTGACGGCCTACCGGATGATCGACAAGGCGGAGATCGGGCGCATCTTGCGGGGCGGGCGCGGCGACGCGTTGATCATGGCGGTCACGTTTGTGGGCACACTGTTTTTGCAGCTGGAAACGGCCGTGTTGGCGGGTATCGCTCTCTCCTTTGTGCGCTACATCATCCACACCAGCTCGCCGCAGGTGCAGACGGTTGTGCCGGACGCCGGGTTCCAGCATTTCGTGGACGACCCGGCCCGGCCGAGCTGCCCGCAGATGGGAATTATCGAAATCCTGGGCGATCTTTACTTTGGGGCGGTCAACCACGTGGAAGAGTTCATCATTGACGACATGGCCGCGCATCCGGACCAGCGCTTCCTGCTGCTGCGCATGCATAACGTGAACAACTGCGATTTCAGCGGCATTCACATGCTGGAAAATGTGGTGGACCTGTACCGCGAGCGGGGCGGTGACGTGTATATGGTGGGCGTGAGCACTCTGGTGTACGAGCGGATGGTGGACACGGAGTTCGATGTTTATCTAGGGCAGGATCATTTCCTGCATGAAGACGAAGCGATCAGCTATCTGTTCTATCACGTGCTGACGCCTTCCATCTGCATTTACGAGTGCCCGGTGCGCGTATTTCGCGAATGCCAGAACTTGCCCAAGCGGCTGGATCTGGTCAATCTGAAGCTGCAAGACCTGCCGCCGGGGGTGGAGCTGGTGGAGATAGGACCGGACGAGCTGTGGGGGCAGCTGCACAGCAGCGGGGAAAGGCTGAGGCCGATGATTGTGGACGTGCGCGAGCCACGCGAATTCCGGCAGGGGCATATCGCCGAGGCGCTGTCGCTGCCGTTGAGCACATTCGCGGAGAGCATGCCAGATTTGCCGCAGGATCGGCCGTTGGTGATTGTCTGCCGCAGCAGCCGACGGAGCAGGCTGGCCGCAGCCAGTTTGCGGCGCGAGGGGTATAAGAACATCACCATCCTCGACGGGGGCATGCTGGGCTGGGAAAAGGCCGGGCTGCTGGAGGCCGTGGAAGCTTTTCCCGATCATGGAGATTCCTTATGAGCACGACAGTGCCGTTTCGCAATATTGGTTTGGAGCTTGTGCGGGTCACTGAAAACACGGCCCAGGCGGCCAGCCGCTGGATGGGGTCGGGCAACCGCACGGCGGCGCACCTGGCCGCGCACCGGGCGATGTATGAAACCCTGCGCCAGACCGGCATTGACGGCTATGTGGCGATCGGGGAAGAGAAGCGGGTGGAAGGGCAGGCGCTGCTGTGCGGGGGCAGCATCATCGGCGGCGTAGATGGGCCGGAGGTGGACCTGGCGGTGGACCCGATCGACGGTACAGGGCTGTTGATCAAGGGGCGGCCCGGCGCGATGTCGGTGATGGGCATCGCCCCGCGGGGGGCGATGTGGTCGCCGCTGCCGGCGCGCTACATGGACAAGATCGTGGTGGACCGCAAGGCGGCCGCGGCGCTGGTGCCGGAATGCATGGATGCGCCGCCGGCGTGGACGCTGGCACTGATCGCGCGGGTGAAGCTGAAGGAAGTGCGGGACCTGACCGTGGTGGTGCTGGCGCGCGCGCGCCATGAGGAGTTGATCGACGAGATCCGGGCCACTGGGGCGCGCATTTTGCTGCTGGAGGAAGGGGACGTGGCCGGGGCGCTGATGGCGGGGATGGTGGGCACAAACGTCGACCTGCTGATGGGTATCGGCGGGGCGTCGCAGGGGACGCTGACGGCCTGCGCGGTGAAGGCGCTGGGCGGGGCGATGCTGGCGCGTTTGTCGCCACAGTCAGCGGCCGAAAAGGCGGCGGTGGAGGAGGCGGGGCTGGACACGACGAAGATAATGACGACGGACGACCTGGTGCGGAGCGATCAGGTGTTCTTTTCGGCCACGGGCATCACGGACAGCGCGATCCTGGAAGGGGTGCAGATGCGGGCCGGGTATCTGGACTTGCATTCGCTGCTGGTGCGTGGGGAGACGGGTACGCGGCGTTTTATTCACGCGGAACGGGCGCTGAACGCGCCGATGATCGAATAGGAATCATTTTCCGAAGTTGCCAACTATTTGGAGCGTCTGCGACCCTGTTCTGGCGGCGGTTTGAGCAGCGGCAACTTTTTGGCTAAAGGCGAATGCCGTAGGCGGCCAGGGTCTTGGGATGAAAGAGCCAGAGAAGGCCTAAGATGGGCTGGATCAGGGGGAAGAAGGCGTAGTCGGCGCCATAGTGGCGCCAGACGGTGCGGCCGATCACGTCGGGGTAGAAGAAGCTGAGCGTGCCGACGAGCAGGACCAGGGCCAGTTCCAGGACCAGGGCGACGACGGAGACGCGCCAGGCCCACTTTTCGCGGATGGCGAAGCCGACGGTGGCGATGAGGTAGAGGAGGGCGGCAACGGCCGTGAGCGCAGGAGCGAGGTAGTTGGTGACGCCCTCTTTGAAGAACAACTGGTAGACGGCACGAAAGCCGGTGGAGATGGCCAGGACGGGATAGGAGATGGCCAGGATCACGCCGGCGGCAGCGATGAATCCAGACAGGCCGCCCTCGTCGGGCGCGGCGTCGTGGATGGGGGGTGGAGAATCAGCCATGGCCGCTATTTTAGCACAGCACAGCGCCTGAGCATTCCGTAAGTAGGGCCGGAGGGGCAAAAACGGCCGTGCTAGAATCTCGACTGAAAGCCACCCTTTTCCGGAGCATACCTTATGGCGCGAGAAGAATACCCGCTGCTGCCCGCCGAACTGCCTTCGTCGTCCATGGAGCCTGCGCCGCCCGCGCCGGAGCCTGTTGCGGCGGCTCCAGACCCACTGATCGAGCAGCAAATCAGACTGCTGGCAACGGACGCTTTGCCCGCTTGGACGAGCAGCAGTATGCCTGTGCAGCCGCCGGTGGCACAGCCAGTCCGGGTGGTGCCGGTGGAACCGCCGCCGCGCCGTTCGCGGGTGCGCAGCTGTTTGAGCATCGCGCTGGCTGTGCTGGTGATCATCAGCCTGTTGGGGTCGTCGGCATTCAGCCTGGTGTGGTTCCTGGGTACGCGCAGCGAACGCCAGGCGGAGGTGGCGGCGCTGCTGGAAGAGCCGGCAGCGTCTGCGCTGGAACAGGCGGCGACCGCGGTGCCGCCGACGCGTGAGGAGCGGCCGGCGGTGGTGGCTGTGGCGGCGCAGGGTGAGCCGGTGAACCGGATTGTGTTTACAAACGAGCAGGCGGCGATCGAAACGATGGCCCCGGACGGCAGTGAACGGCGCATATTGACCGAAGATGGGAAAGCCTACCAGCTTCCGGCATGGGCGCCGGACGGCCGTGCGCTTGCCGCGGTGGGCGGCAGCCTGCGCGGGGGCGGCATTTACGTGATTGAGGACGTCGAGGATGCGGGAGAGCCGGAGGAAATCTTCTTCAGCGACACGCAGTCGCCGTTTTATCTTTACTGGTCTCCGGACGGCCAGCAGATCAGTTTCCTGGCTAATTCGCGCACGAGCGGGATTGAGCTAAAGGTCCTGCCGGGCACGGGTGGGGAGAGCCGCACGGTGGCGCTGGGCAGCCCGATGTACTGGAACTGGACGGCCGACAGCAAGCAAATGTTGATCCATTCCGGGGACACGAGCGAAGACGGAAAAATTGCCCTGATTGATGACAAGGGGCAAATGCAGGGCCAGCGGGTGCCGTCGCCGGGCTATTTTCAGGCTCCGGGGATTTCGGCAAGCGGCCGTTACTGGGCATATTCGCAGGTGCGAGCGGGAGACACTAACTGGCTGATTACGGACGACCGCGACGAAGACAAGCAGGAGGGGTACCGGCACGCGGGGGCGATTGCCCTGAGCTGGAGCCCAGTGCGTGATGAAGTGGCCTATGTCAGCGGCGACCCGGACAGCCAGTTCAGCACGTGGGGCCCGCTGCGGTTGCTGGATGCGGCCAGCGGCGAGACTCGCATGCTTTCTACGGACACGGTGCTGGCTTTTTTCTGGTCGCCGGACGGCCGGAAGATTGCCACGGTGAGCCTGCCCGCTGATCCGCTGTTGGGTGAGCAGTTTGAGGTGCAGGGGAATAACGGCCGGCAGTTCGCACGCTACGAGAGCACGCGACAGCCGGCGCAGAACCGCGGGCACAGCTTCCGTATTTCGGTGATCGATGTGGAAAGCGGCGAGGGGCGAGATCTTACTGAACAGGTGCTCTCACCGCTGTTCCTGGCGCAGTTCCTGCCCTATTTCGACCAGTACGCGCTGAGCCACACGATCTGGTCACCGGCGAGCGACGCGATCGTGCTGCCGTTGGTGGAAGACCGGCAGAGTTTTGTCTCTGTGGTGGATACGCGGAACGGCCGTGTTGAGCAGCTGGCTGAGGGCCAGATCGGGTTCTGGACGCACCAATAGTCAAAGGGCGAAGTCAAACCGCGGAATGGGGAAGGGGGAAGATTTTCCCTGCCGGTCGAAATGACGAGCCAGGAGTAGTCAGGGCGCGAGGCGGTGTCTGGTGACGCGTAGCCAGCCGCGAGCACGAATTCCTCCGAGGATGAGGCCGGTGACGAATGGGGGGTATTTGTTACTGTAGAACTTGGCGTAGAAGAGCTGCATGGCACGGACGGATTCGGTGGCGACTTTGATACGCGTCTCTTTGGGCGGGCGGGCGATGCCGGCGGATTCTTTGCGCAGGCCGGAACTGGCCCCCTTGTAGTGCAGCACAGTGACGTGGGGATAGTAGATGATGTCGTAGCCGGCCTGGCGGATACGGTAGCAGAAGTCGATGTCTTCGCCATAAAAGAAGTAGGTCTCGTCCCAACCCCCTAATTCATCGAATACAGCACGCGGCATGAGCATGTAGGAGCCGGCGATGACATCCACGGCATGGGTGCGGCTAAAGTCGGCGTAGCTCTGCATGTAGCCGTTGAAGCGCGGGTCGTGCGGGCGAAGGCGGCTGAGGCCGGTGAAGTGGCAAAAGGCGTTCCAGGGGGTGGGAAAGCCGCGGTGGTTGTCGGGGTCGCGACGGCCATCGGGGTAGACGAGGCGCACAGTGAGGGCGCCGACGGCGGGGTGAGCGGTCAGGTAGTGCAGGGGTTCGACCAGGGCATCGGGGTCGATGCGGGTGTCGGAGTTGAGGAAGAGGAGGAAACGGCCGTGGGCGAGGGCGGCACCGCGGTTGTTGGCGGCGGAGAAGCCAAGGTTTTCGGGCAAGGCGAGCAAGCGGACGGTGGGATATTTAGCGGCGACCATGGCCGTGCTGCCGTCGGCGGAGGCGTTGTCGGCGACGATGATTTCGAGGCCGCCGGGGGGCTGCTGGGCAGCGAGGAGGGAGGCGAGGCAATCATCCAGCAGGGCGCGAGTGTTGTAGTTGACGATGATGACGGAGAGGTCGAGCATGGCCCTATTGTAGCCGGGGTGGGTAGGGTGTGCCTAACCGGTCTCCCGACGGCCGCCGCCCGAGCAGCGGAGGAGGGCACAACGCTGGCGCGATGTGCTACCCGCTGATGGCGCGGAAGGCGGGAGGCAGGTAGACTATTTTTGTTCGTTCGGGCAAGGTTCAGGCAACAGCGGTGACAGAGTAGAGGCAGAGAGATGAGCGACGCAACCCCCGATTATCTTGATTTTGAGTGGATGGCTGCTGAACTGGCGCGTACGGATGTTTACACGCTGCTGGCGCTGTATACGGAGGCGCCGGAGGAGTACCCGGCCGAGGCAATGCGCATGGTGGCGGAGGCGCTGCGACTGGGCGCCACGGCGCTAGCGCAGGACCCGAACCAGCTGGCGGGGCAGCTGCTGGGGCGGCTGGCGAGCTGGGACAGGGTGTGGGGGGATTTGCCGGAGCAGGCGGCGGCGTGGGAAGGAGCGAACTGGCAACGACCGCTGCAGCCTGCGCTGACCCCGGCCGGCGGACCACTGCTGGCGGCGCGGCAAGCCCACCCCGAACGGGTGCTGTCGCTGGATTTGCTGGCGGAGGAGGCACGGATGGTGAGCAGCGGCTGGAATGACCCGGCGCTGAAGCTGTGGTCGGTGCCGGATGGAGAGCTGTTAGGTCTGTTGGAAGGACACGCGGCGGGGGTCAGCGCGACGCTGCTGAGTGAAGACGGCCGTGTGCTCGTCTCCGGCGACCAGAAGGGGGAGGTGCGAACATGGGCCATGCCGGAAGGAACACCGCTGCTCGCTTTGGGCGGGCATGAGGCGATGATCAGCGCGCTGGCGCTGGACCTGGAAGCGGATTTGCTCTGTGCGGCGGACGAGGCGGGGCGCATTATTGTGCGCGAACTGGGCACGGGGACGGTTCTGCATGCGCTTGCTGCGCACAAGGGGCGAATTCCCTACCTGGTGCTGCGCGCGGAGGCGGGGCAGCTGTGCAGCGCCGGGGATGACCGGCGGGTCCGGCTGTGGGACCTGGGCAGCGGGAAGATGCGGCAGGAGTGGAGCGGTTTGGAGGACCGGCCGGTGGCGATGCTGGAGACGGAGGGCGCGGGAACCGTGCTGTTTGGCGACCGTGCGGGCGTGCTGCGAGGTTTTGACCTGGACGCGGAAGAAGCGCTGCCAGCCTTTGCGGGGCACGGGAGCGAGATCGGTGATTTATGCTGGCTGGGAGCAGACGGCCGTTTTGCCTCGGCCTCAGCCGATCGAACGGTCAAATTGTGGGGCCTCGGCCAGACGGCGGCGCAGGCAACGCTGGAAGGGCATGCAGGGCAGGTCATGGAACTGCTGCCTAACGCTGAGGGAACGCTGGTGGTCTCGGCAGGCAAGGATGACGCGGTGATCGTGTGGGATGTGGCGAGCACCGCGGCGCTGCTGGTGCTGGCGGGGCACGATCGCGGCGCGAACCGGCTGCGCTTCTGCGACGAAGAGCAGACCCTGATCACGGCCGATTTCGACGGCACGCTGCGCCTGTGGAGGCTGGAGGATGGAACCGAGCGGGCGCTTCTGGTCGGACATACGCAGAGCCTTTGTGCCCAACGGCAGACGAGCGATGAAGCGCTGTTGATCTCCGGCGACGGCGCGGGGCAGGTGCGCATCTGGCGGCCGGACGCGCCGCCGGTGCCGACTGTGGGACATGGAACACGGCCGTGGGCGATGCTGCCTCTGCCCGCAGCGCGAGCGGTGGCCAGCGGGGCGGAGGGAGGATCGCTGTTGTTGTGGAACAGCGCAGATGGCTCGCGGCGCGCGGAGCTGGCGGGGCATACGGACAAGGTGACCCTGCTGCGGGCAACGGAAGGCGAGCAAACGCTGATCAGTGGCTCGTTCGACGGCACGGCGAAGGCCTGGGACACGGGGAGCGGCGAGCTGCGGCACGATTTCGCGGAGCACACACAGCCGCTCATGGACCTGCTGGTGACGGTGGACGGCCGTCTGGTCACGGCCAGTTCGGACAAGGAAATCAAGGTATGGGATGTGGCGGAGGGGTCGCTGCTGCACACGTTGACCGGGCATGCGGGCGGGCTGGTGAAGCTGGGGCTGGTGGACAAACAGACGCTGGTTTCGCTGGACAACGGCGGGGCGCTGAAGCTGTGGGATCTGGCGGCGGGGGCACTGCGGGCGGATCTCAGCCCGGCGGCCTTCGTGCAGACGGGGTTCCGGGTGACGAGCGACGGCCGTTTCCTGCTGGCGACAAGTTTGAGCACGCCGCGGGCGCTGCTGCGCTGGCAATTGGGCGGCGCGACGGAGGCGGTGGTGATGGGCACGCACGAGAATATGAGCGTGCCGCACCTGCTGCTGACTGGCGACGGGAAAACGGCCGTGACCGGCTCGGGGTCCGGGGAGGTGAAGGTGTGGGACGTGGAGGCGGGGACGCCGGCTCACGACCTGACCGGGCACGCGGCGCGGATCGACCAGCTACTGCTGCTGGAAGCGGAAGGTAGGCTGGTGAGCGCGGCGATGGACGGGGCGATCAAGGTGTGGGAGTTGGGTAGTGGGGCGCTGCTGCATGAGGTGGCGGGGCACCAGTCATGGATCCCGCGGCTGCTGGCGGTGGGGAACGGCCGTTTTGTCTCCGCAGATGGGGGTGGGCTGATCAAGTTGTGGGACAGCAGGAGCGGCGAATTGATGGCGACGTTTGCGGGGCACGGCCGTGCGCTGAGCAGCTTGTTTGTAAGTGCCAATCCGGCGTGGCTGGTGTCGGCTTCTGCTGATTGCAGCGTGCGGGTGTGGGGGCTGGAGACGGGAGAGCAGTGGGCGTGGTTTGCGCTGGACCAGCCGCCGTTTGGGGCGGCGAACAGCGGGAATGGGGAGGATTTTGTGGTGATGGAAATGGGAGGGGTGGGGCATTTTTTGCGGCCGACGGCGGGGGGAAGAGATAACAGTGAATTGTGACCGGGCAGGGCCTTTGTTTGGGATGGGTTGGGCCGCGCCGGGGGCGTGGAACGCAGGCGAGTTGGGCCACAAGGGAGGTAGCATAGCCCTGCCTTAATGGGACCGCGCACGGCGGATAACTGTGTTATACTAACGGCCGTGGTCACGCTCAGCCTGAGCCGTGGCCGCTTTTCACGCTTGAGAGGAGTATGACGGACAACGGAACCCTGGCCGCGGAAACGGCCCAACGGCGGACTTTCGCCATTATTTCGCACCCTGACGCGGGGAAGACGACGCTGACGGAAAAGCTACTGCTGTACGGCAACGCGATCCACCTGGCGGGGTCGGTGCGGGCGCGGCGCGACCAACGCAGCGCTACTTCGGATTGGATGGCGATGGAGCAGGAGCGCGGCATTTCGATCACGTCGACGGTGCTGCAGTTCCCTTATAAGGAGCACGTGGTGAACCTGCTGGATACGCCGGGTCACCAGGATTTCTCGGAGGATACGTACCGCACGTTAACGGCCGTGGACAGCGCGGTGATGATCCTGGACGCGGCGAAGGGCGTGGAGGCGCAGACGCGCAAGCTTTTCGAAGTCTGCCGCCAGCGTGGTATCCCATTGTTCAGTATGATCAACAAGATGGACCGCCCCGCCCTGGACCCGCTGGCCCTGCTGGACGAACTGGAAGAGGTGCTGGGCATGCAACCGGTGCCGATGAACTGGCCGATCGGCGACGGCGCGGAATTTATGGGCGTGTATGACCGGCGCACGAAAGAAGTGCACCTGTATGACCGCACGGTGCGCAACCAGACGATGTCGCCGGAGACGATTACCACGCTGGATGATCCGCGCATCGCGGCGCGGCTGAGCGAAACGCAGCTGGAAGAACTGCATACGAATGTGGCTCTGCTGGACGAGCTGGGGCTGGATTTTGACCGGCAGGCGTTCCTCGAGGCGCGGCAGACGCCGGTCTATTTCGCCAGCGCGCTGACGAATTTCGGTGTGCAGCTGTTCCTGGATGATTTTGTGAAGCACGCGCCGCCGCCGGGGGATTATCCGAGCGACGCCGGGCCAATAGGACCGACGAACGAAGATTTTTCGGGCTTTGTGTTCAAGATCCAGGCCAATATGAACCCCAAGCACCGGGACAGCGTGGCTTTTGTGCGGGTGTGCAGCGGCCGTTTTGAGCGCAATATGCCGGTGAACCACGCGCGCACGGGCAAGAGTTTGCGGCTGCCACGGCCGTACAAGTTCTTTGCCGAAGAGCGCGAGGTGGTCGAAGACGCCTACCCGGGCGATATTATCGGCCTGCCTAACAAGCGCGACTTTCAGATCGGCGACACGATCAGCGCGGGATCGCCGTTCAACTTTGCGGCTATCCCGCGCTTCTCGCCGGAGCATTTCGCGCGGCTGATTAACCTGGATATCAGCAAGCAGAAGCAGTTTCAGAAGGGTCTTTTGCAGTTGGAGACCGAAGGGGCGATGCAAGTTCTATACGAAACGGACGCACAGCGGCGCGACCCTATCCTGGGCGTGGTGGGCAACCTGCAGTTTGAAGTGGTGCAGGCACGGCTGGAAGCGGAATACAACGTGCCCACGCGGCTGAACATGCTGCCGCACGCGATCGCGCGGGTTCTGACGGGGCCGCAGGCGCAGATAGAGGCCCTGCCCTGGCAATACAGCATGATTCGCACGGAAGACAGCTACGGCAACCTGGTGGCGCTGATCACGTCGGCGCATGACCTGAACTATTACGTGGACAAATATCCGGAATTGACCTTCGCCGAAATCCGGTGATAATCAGGGACGGTCTGCGGCGCGGGAGTGCGCCGCAGAGCGACCGTTTGTGTTTGTCGTTGGTGTCGCAGGTACGCAGTTGTCAGACCAGGAACCAGAACAGAGTTCACTGCAGTTCGCCCATCGCATCGAAGAAGAATTCGCCCGGATTCTTGATTACTACGCCATTCCCTGGGAGTACGAGCCGCGCACGTTTGCGCTGGAGTGGGATGAAGACGGCCGGGTCACGGTGGCGTTTTCCCCGGATTTCTACTTGCCGGAACAGGAACTGTACGTCGAATTGACCACGCTGCGCCCGAAACTGGTGACGAAAAAGAATCGCAAGATCCGGCGGATGAACGAGCTGTACCCGGAAGTCAACGTGCAACTGTGGAAGCGCAGCGACCTGCGTAACCTGATGATCCGCTTCGGCATAGACGAGCACGCGGAAGGGCTGTTGGGCACGGAGGCGCAAGGGGCGAACGGCGATGAGTAGTTTTTACGCACCCGCCGCGTATGGTGAATTGAATGAAGGGATCAGCCAGGTGTTGATCAGCGCGGAGCAGATCGAGGAGCGGGTGCGGGAACTGGGCCGCGAGATCAGCATAGATTACGAAGGCGCACGGCCGTTGTTGATCGGCGTGTTGAAAGGGGTGTTCCCGTTCATGGCTGACCTGATGCGGGCGATTACGATCCCGGTGGCGGTGGACTTCATGGCGATCGCCAGTTATGACAGCAGCGCGCGCGACCAGGGTTTTGTGCGCCTGCAGAAGGACCTGGACGAATCGATCGAGGGGCGGCATGTGCTCTTTGTGGAGGATGTGATCGATACGGGGCTGACGTTGAATTACCTGCTGGGCAATTTGCGCGCGCGGGGCCCGGCGACGCTGAAGGTGTGCACGTTGTTTGACAAGCCGCAACGGCGATTGGCGCGGGTTCCGATCCAGTATAAGGGGTTTGACCTGCCGGACCGGTTTGTGGTGGGATACGGGCTGGACTACCGGGAGTTGTATCGCAACTTGCCTTTTGTGGGGTTGCTGAAGGCGGAGGTGTTCCAGCCGAACGGGGAGCGTTGAGGGGTAACCGGACAAGAAGAAGGACGTCCGCGAACGGCCGTCCTTGCGATAAAAAAAGAGGAGCTCCAAGTAACCTTCGGCTTATCAGTCTCGTTTCAGCTTTGCTTGTTGTTAATCGGTGCTTGATAGATTACTCTACACCACCAACAAGTTCTGCTTCCAATCTCTCAAAAGCATCGTCCGACTAACCCGCCGCCCTGTTCAATTGAGACAGGACCATTAGCCATTCGATTTGATTTGAAAGTGTCTCTACAAGCGCTTCTTTCAGTTCCCTGAAAGTTTATGGCACCTGTTTTGACCTTGTCTGACAGCTTGCCAATTTCTTGGAGCTTCCTCACCGCCGGAGAATTTGTCTGTGACGTATTCTCCTTTGGTACTATTCATGATAGCAGTGCGCGCCGGGGGAGTCAATAGGCGGGGCGTGTTTTTAACCTTAAAGATTAGGGCCGCCGCGGCACGGCTCAGGTCGGATAGATTCGCACGCGGCGGCGCTCGCCTTCGCCGGTGCTTTCGGTGCGCGCGCCATCCATTTGGCGGATGGTCATGTGGATGATACGGCGCTCGTAGGCGGGCATGGGCTCCAGGGTGACCGGTTCACCACGCTTGATCGCTTTCTGGGCCATACGTTCGGCAAGGCGGGCCAGGGCCTGTTCGCGCCGGGCGCGATAGCCCTCGATGTCCACGACGAAGTGGGTGCGCGTTTGGAGCTGGTTGCCGACCATGAGGCGGGCGACATGCTGCAGGGCGTCCATTGTTTCGCCGCGGGCGCCGATGAGGGCGCCGAGATCGTCACCCTCAATGTTGATAACGGTCAGCTGTTCGCCGCTGAATTGGTCCACGGGAGTCAGCGCGGCGGTGACGGCAGCCTCAACCTGCATTTTGTGGAGCAGTTCGCTGATGACGGCAACGGCCGTTTCTGCTTCGGCGCCTTCAGCAGGCTCCAGGGCAACCCGCGGGACGGGATTCTGGGGCGGCTGCGGCGGCTTGGCAGGTTTGGGCTGCGGCGGTTTGGCGGCGGGTTTTGGGGCGGGGGCAGGTTTGGGCTGCGTCCTGGGCGCTTCGGGTTTGGGCGGGGGCGGGGTCTGCACAGGGGCGGGGGCCTGCTTGATCGTCAGGCGCACCAAGGCGTCGCGCCCGCCAATGCCCAACAGCCCGCGCCGCCCTTCGTCCACGATTACAATATCAACCCGGTCCCTGGAGACACCCAGCCTGGCTAAACCAGCGGTTATGGCCTCCTCGACCGTAACTCCCCGTTGTTCAACTTCTTGTTGCTTGTTAGACATGTTTTCTCGATTGTCTCTTGTTAGCCCGAGCGACGCTTGCGCTTGGATTGTGATTTCTTTTTCGAGGGCGGGGGCGCGGCAGGTTCGCTAGCGGTCTGCAAACTGACTTCGGAGGCATCCACCACAACAGGTTCATTGGCGACCGGAACGGCGGTGCCTTCGATGGTCTTTTTGCCGCTCTTGATTGCTTCCGCTTCTGCCCTTTCCTTATTCGTGAGGTAACGCATATAGTAGCCTTGGGCTATGCCGATCACATTGGAGAGCACGAAGTAGATGGAGAGTCCGGCAGGGAAGGAGAGAGAGAAGAAGCCGAACATCAGGGGCATCGTCGTCTGCATCGATTTGGACATCGCCGCGGTGGGGTCATCGCCATCTTTCTTCTTGGCATTGGGCGCGGGCGTGGGCGTCAACAGTTTCTGCTGCAGCCACATGGTGGCGAAGACCAGCACCGGCAGGATGAAGTAGGGGTCCGGCTGGCCCAGATTCAGCCAGAGGAAGAAGTTTTTGATTGGCAGCAGCGGGGTCAGGTTGATGAAAGGGTATACGCGTTCGGTGAGCTCAAAGAGCGACTGCGGCGTGGAGCCAAGCGTGTAGTTGATCGAACGGTAGAGGCCAAACAGGATCGGCATCTGGATCAGCAGCGGCAGACAGCCCATGAGGCTTTCCGTCGGCTTGTAGCCGATTTTATTGAACTCTTCCTGCATACGCTGCGGGTTGTCTTTGTATTTCTTCTGGATTTCCTGGATCTGCGGCTGCATCTCCTGGGTTTTCTGCATCGAACGCTGCTGGCGCATGTTCAACGGCAGCGTGACGAGGCGCACGAGGATGGTGAAGACGGCGATGGCCAACACGTAGTTGTTGAACAGCAGATCGTACAGCACCAGCAACGCGTTCAGCATCGGGTTGACGACAAATGTATCAAACATAGTTATGCACTCTTGGCCTGCCTGGAGCGCGACGCTGACAAGCTGTCAGCGGTCGATCTCCGGCCGGCGGCTATTTATCCCTGCGCCGGGGGAGCAATTGTCCACAGCGGCGCGCCGGTCTGGCGATCAAACGCGCTCAAGACCGCCGATTCGCTGTTGAGCGCCACGACGACGGCATTGTCGACGATGACCGGGGTGGTGAACAGCGGCGCTGGGGTAACCTGTCGCCAGAGCTGGCGGCCGTCGCCGGCGGCGAAGGCCGTCAGTGCACCGGCGGGCACATCGCTGGACTCACCTTCGGAGGCCACGTAGACGATATCATCCAATACCACGGGAGCCGTCTGCACCGCGCCCGCGGCTTTGGCCTGCCACTTGCCGTTGCCGGTCTGGGCGTCGACGGCATAGACATTGCCGTCAATATCGGCGTAATAGACCGTGCCATTGGCGTAGGCAGGCGCGCCCCAGACCCAGTTTGTGGCGGGGGCAGACCAGCGAATGTCGCCGTTGGCGAGGTTCAAGGCATGCACCTGGCTGCCGAACTCGGAGACAAACAGGGAATCTCCGTCGAGTACGGGCTGCGAGGCGATGGCGCCTTCGAAAGCGGTGTTCCACAATTCGACGCCCGTCTCGGCATCGAGGGCGTGGACAGAACGATCCATGGAACTGACATAGAGCTTGCCGTCTTCATAGGCGGGCTGGCCCCAGATGCTGTGGCCAGCCTCGAAGGACCAGCGGCCGGCACCGGTTTTGGCGTCGAGGGCGAAGACCATGTTATCGGCTGTGCCGACATAGATCGTGTCGCCGACTTGCAGCGGCGAGGCGACGATTTTGTCATAGGCAACTGTGCCGTTGGTCCACTCTTCCGAACCACGGGAGTAAACGGAGACGGTGACGCGGGGGTTGAAGAAACCGCCGGGCTGGCCGTAATCGCCAAAGGTGATCTGGTCGCCGGAGATCATCGGGGCGGCGTAAAACAGCAGGGCATTGTTGACATCGTCAGGGGCGGGATACTGCCACACCTGCTCCTGGGTGCGGGCATTATAGCCGGTGATTTGCGGGCCATTGGCCAGATAGAGCACCTCGCCGTCGCTGGAGAGGCCGGGCCAGTTCTGGTTGGCGACCTGCCCGCCGCAAGCAGTGAAGAACAAGGCGGCGAGAATCAGAAGGAATAAGAGAGGCCGGGTAAACGGCCGTTGGGTCAACTTGGTCAAAGAAACTTCTCCATCCATCAAGGAACAGGGTCGTAGCCGCCCTCGTTAAAGGGGTTGCAGCGCCCGACACGTTTCGCCGCCATCCAGCCGCCTTTCATCAGGCCGTACTTTTCGACGGCCTCGTAGCCGTAGTGCGAACAACTGGGGGTGAAGCGGCAACTTGGCGGCATCATCTTGGAAAACGTCATCTGGTAGAAACGAATCCCCAGCAGGGCCACCTGTTTCGGTAACGAGCTGATGAACTGCCAAACGGTTTGCATTACAAGTCCTCGGGCGCCGGAACGTGCCCGGCGACACCTGCTAAGAGACCGGAACGACGCAACAGGCTGATGAGGGCCGCGGAGACCTCTTGCTGGCGAGCGGCTGTCGTTTCCGTTCGGGCAATCACAACACAGTCCCAGCCAGGCTCAAGGTGGGGGAGGTGCGGGCGGATGGCCTCGCGCAGCAGGCGCTTGGCACGGTTGCGCTGGACCGCTCCACCGGCAGCACGGCTGGCGGTGAAAGCAAAACGAGCCGGGGCACGGCCGTCTTGCTCACGCTCCCCACAAGCCGGGGCAGCGAGCAGCACCACTAAGGGGTGGCGCCACGCTTTCCCTTCGCGCCGCACGCGCCGCACATCGGCGGGGCGGCGAAGACGATATGGCTGCGGCAACATTGGCCGGCATGACGGCGCCCGCCCTATTTACCCCCGCCGTAGCGCTTCACGGAACGGTAGGCAGTAGCGGAAGTGCCGTTCCAGTTGACACGCTTGACGTGGTTATTCATGCTGACGCTCATTTTGGCGCGCCCTTTGGCGCGACGGCTCTTGAGTACATTGCGGCCGCCCTTGGTGCTCATGCGTTCGCGGAAACCGTGCACGCGCATGCGGCGGCGGATTTTGGGCTGATAAGTACGCTTCGTCATCGGTAACTCTCCTAAAAAATACCAGGGCAATCTGCCCTGGAGGATCTGCATTCACTGTAAGGTGGTCCAGCAAAGCCGGGGCCCCTGGCCGGGGCGCGCAAACAGCAGGCGCACCAGCAGAACGACGAAAAATTATACCCCAGTCGCTCGGTGCGGGTCAAATGGGTGGCGGGCTGGACGGCCGTGCACGTTAATCGCTCATCTCGGCCTAAAGCTACCGGGGCGGCGAGGCACCAGGCACGCTAGCGTCGCTCGATCTGGGCGCCCAGGGCCTGGAGTTTCTGGTCGATGCGTTCATAGCCGCGATCGATTTGCTGGATGTTGTGAATCACCGAAGTGCCTTCGGCGCACAGTGCGGCGAGGACCATGGCCATGCCGGCACGAATGTCGGGGCTGGGCACGCCCTGCGCGCTGGCATAGAGCTTACCTGCACCCTGCACCAGGACACGATGGGGATCACAGAGGACGATGCGCGCGCCCATGAAGACTAAATTGTCCACGAAAAAGAAGCGGCTTTCGTACATCCAGTCGTGCAGGAGAACGGAGCCTGCGGACTGGGTGGCCATGACGACGGCAATGCTCATCAGGTCGGGAGGGAAGCCGGGCCAGGGCATGGGCTTGATTTGGGGCACGCGCCCACCGACGGCGGAGTCGATGCGCATTTCCTGGTTGGCGGGGATGACGATGTCGCTGCCGTCGTCGATCCAGTGGACGCCCAGTTTTTCGTAGACGATGCGCACCATGCCCATATTCTGGGGCGCGGCGTTCTGGATGCGGACTTCGCCGCCGGTGACGGCTGTGGCGCCGATGAAACTGCCTACTTCCATGAAGTCGGCGCCGATTGTGTATTCGCCGCCGGAGAGGCGTTCTACACCCTGGATGTGCAGGCGATTGGTGCCGATGCCTTCGATCTGCGCGCCAAGCAGGTTGAGGAAATGGCAGAGGTCACGTACATGGGGTTCGGAGGCGGCGTTGTCGATGGTCGTCTCGCCGCGGGCGAGGACGGCGGCCATGATGGCGTTTTCGGTGGCGGTGACGCTGGCTTCAGCGAGCAGTAAGTAACCAGCACCGTGCAGGGCGGCAGCGCGCATGCGAAACTCGCCAACGCCGGATTCCACGGTGACACCAAGGGAGCGCAGGGCCTGGAGGTGGGTGTCTAACGGCCGTCCGCCAATGACATCACCGCCGGGCATGGGCAGGGTGACTTCGCCCATACGGCCCAGCATAGGCCCGGCAAAGACAATGGAGGCGCGGGTGCGTCCGGCAAGCATGGGGTCAAGTTCGGTCTTGGCCACGTCGGCGGCGCAGACGCGCCAGCTACCGGGGCCGAGCTGGGTCACTTCCACACCCAGGTCACGCAGCAGGAGGATGGTGTTGCGCACGTCCTGGATATCGGGGATGTTGTGCAGGATGACCGGCTGGTCGGTGAGCAGGCAGGCGGGCAGCAGTTTTAGTGCGGCGTTCTTGTTCCCGCTGGCCGTGATCGTGCCTTTGAGGGGTTGGCCCCCTGTGATTACGAATTTGTCCATCGTCCTTCCTGGTTTGCTAAAGGTCAGTAGGCGGCTGGCCGGCCGCCGGCGCTGGAGGCGCCTTGTAGAACTGCCAACCGCGCCCCTTTTGAACCCCCAGGGTCGACGGTCGTGGCCTGAAAATGGATTGTAACCATGCCCCTGCAGGGGGGCAAACGGCACACCAGCGGCGGCCGGTCAGGATTGGTCGAGGAGCTGCCGGAGCAGCGGTTGGAGGGCGCGCAGGGCTTCGCCACGATGGCTGATTTGATGCTTGCGCAAGGCGGGAAGCTGGGCCATGGTGAGGTTCTCCGCGGTCACCAGGAAGACCGGGTCGTAGCCGAAGCCGCCGTCTCCGGCGGGGGCGATGGCGATCTGGCCCTCGCAGGCGCCCTGGGCGAGGCCGAGGATACTGCCGTCGGGCGCGGCGAGGGCGATAACACAGCGGAAGCGGGCCGCGCGCTCTGGCGGCGGAACGTCGCGCAGGGCTTCGAGGAGCAGGGTATAGCGCTGGGCATGGGTCAGGCCGGGGCCGCCATAGCGAGCGGTGAGGACGCCAGGCGCGCCGTCCAGGGCATCGACTTCCAGGCCGGAATCGTCGGCCAGAGTAAGGTAGCCGGTCTCGCGGGCGTAGGCGAGGGCTTTGAGGGCGGCGTTGTCGAGGAATGTATGGCCGGTTTCTTCGACCTCGAGCGTGCTGCCCACGTCGTCCAGGCTCACCCAGCGCACATCCAAATCCGCGAGCATATCGGCATATTCGGTAACTTTTCCAGCGTTGTGTGTGGCCACGAGAAGGGTTTGCGCCATTGTTTTCTTTACTCCGGGGCCGTGGCGCCGGGTTGGCGTGACGGCCGTGATCCTGACAGGTGGTTGCTCTGTTGCAGACATCTGCTGCCACGCGGCCGTGCGGCGTCGGACTTTGTGAATGCCGCAGGCGGGATTCGTTCTTTATGCTATACTGAGTCGCAATTCTTTACCAACAAGGAGGGGTGATTCATGAGTAAGACACGACCATCCCGCTTGCGTTTTAACTTTGGCTTTTTGTTGGAAGCGCCCAACAGCACCTCGCGTGATGTCGAGCTGGACTATCCCGAGGTGGAGGTGTCCGAGGACCTCACGCTGGCCCCTTTGAGCGGTCAATTCTCCGCCACGCGCACGTCTGAGGGTATCTACTTGAGCGGCGTTTTGCAGAGTATGATCAAGGCGGATTGCGTGCGCTGCCTGGAAGAAGCCGAAGTTCCATTGAACCTAGAATTAGAGGAAATGTTTTATTACCCGCCGCACTCGGCGCCGCCGGACGGCTACGTGGTGGGCGACAACGGCTATCTGGACCTGGCGCCCTTGCTGCGCGAACTGGCGCTGCTGGACGTTCCGATGCAGCCGTTGTGCCGGCCTGACTGCCAGGGTCTTTGCATTTCCTGCGGCGCGAACCTGAACGAAGGTGACTGCGGCTGCGAGGATGACGACGTCGATCCGCGGCTGGCGGCGCTGCGCCAACTTCTGGACAAACCTTAGAGGGCTGCCGGCTTCTGGAGCCTGTCCCGGCCAGGGGCAGGAGCGAGCGGAAGTCCGGCGACTTTGAAGAAGAGTACAACTATGTTTTTTGATCGAGCGAAGATTTACGTGCGCAGCGGCGACGGGGGAGACGGCATGATCAGCTTCCGGCGCGAAAAGCACGTTCCCCTGGGCGGGCCGGACGGCGGCGACGGGGGCAAGGGCGGTGATGTGCGGGTGGTGGTTAATCCCAATCTAAACAGCCTGATGCGCTTTCACCGCGGCAACCACTTTTACGCCGAAAACGCCACCCACGGCAATCCCAAGCGGCAGACGGGCGCATCCGGGGCTGACCTGGTGCTGGAAGTTCCGGTGGGCACGTTGATTCGTGACGCGGACACAGAGGAACTGCTGGCGGATATCACGCAGCCTGATCAGGAAATCCTGCTGCTAGCCGGGGGCCGGGGCGGGCGCGGAAACATTCATTTCGCGAACAGCGTGAACCGCGCCCCGCGCCTGGCAGAACGCGGGGAACCGGGCAGCGAGATGTGGCTGACTCTGGAATTGAAGCTCATCGCCGACGTGGGGATCGTGGGCGTGCCGAATGCCGGAAAGTCCACCCTGCTTTCGGCCGTGAGTTCGGCCAAACCGAAGATCGCCAGCTACCCATTTACGACGCTGCAGCCCAATCTGGGCGTGGCGACGATCGATGAGTATACGACGATGGTGCTGGCTGACATCCCCGGCCTGATTGAAGGCGCTGCCGAGGGCGTGGGCCTGGGACACGACTTCCTGCGGCACGTGGAGCGCACGCGCGTACTGATTCACCTGCTGAATGGGGCGGCCGCGGACCCGCTGGAGGAATGGGCGATGATCAACCAGGAGCTGGCGCTGTATGACGTGCTGCTGGAGAACAAGCCACAACTGGTGGTGCTGAACAAAATGGATTTGCCGGACGCAGTGGCCTGGGAGCCGCTGGTTGCTGAACGGGTGCGGGCCGCAGGGTATCCGTTCATGTCCATTTCGGCCGTGACGGGCCAGGGCGTGCGTGAGATGCTGTTCCGGGTGCAGGAGATGCTGCAGGAAGCCGCACCGGAAATGAGTACGGTGGATGAAGAGGTTGTGATCCGGCCTGCGGAAGGCGAGGGCTTCTCGATTGAGCGCAGCGGCGGGCAATGGTATGTGCACGGCAAACAGATTGAACGGGTCGCGGCTATGACCTATTTCGAGTTCGACGCGACGCTGGTACGGTTCCAGCATATCCTGGAACGGATGGGCATCACGGCCGCACTGGAAGAGGCGGGCGTGCAGACGGGCGATATCGTGGTTATCGGTGACCAGGAACTGCAGTGGGGCGAGTAGACAGCGCAGGCGTTATGAGCCTTCACTAAGAAAGGCCTCTTTCCAATCCCTTTCCCCTACACTTTTAAGGCTCACAATTTAGAATCGTCAGTATCGGTCGGAACGAGAACTGTTCCGGCATGTTGGTAACTCCAGGTCCCTGGTCAGAACGGCACCCTATGGAAGAAGCGCAGGCGCTTGTAGAAGGCGCAATGCTACGCGAAGCATTGCGGCGGGTGGAAACGGCGGCAGTCACGGTGGCAGGTGACAGCATGGCGCCGCTGCTGATGCGCGGCGATCTAATTGGCCTGGAGCGGGTTGAGCTGTCAGAGGTGCGGGTGGGGCAGATCGTGACCTTCTCGCAGCCGCAGGAGGCCAGCGAACTGCAGACGCATCGCGTGATCGCCACGGCCGCAGCGGAGACTGGGCAGCCCTTTTTGCTGACGCGCGGCGACCGCACGCTGCTGTTCGACCCGCCGGTGAGCGCGGAGCAGGTTATTGGCCGTGTCTTGTGGCGGAAGCGAAACGGCCGTGTGCTAGACCTGGATGGCGGGCCCGGCGGCTGGCTGAGCGCGCAGTTGGGCCGAGAGGCGGAGAGGGAACGGCGGGTGATTACCGGGGTTCCCGTGGGCAGCGACCATTCATCCGTCGGAGCCGTCCGCGTCTCGGATGCGGTGATGAAGAAGAGAAGTCGCGCGCTCTGGGCGCGCGGGCTGCACCTGGGCAGCGAAGCGTGGGGCCGCTTTCTTGAATTTGCGGTCACTGTTTGGGCCTCTTCTACACGCGTGGAGCTATGAACGGTGTATTTTTACTGGAACCAGCGGCAACGGCCGCTGCGGAGTTTCTTTTGTAAGGCAGGTCAAGAGTTACTATGCGCATGAGTCGCAGTCTGATCCTCTTTGTTCTCGCCGGGCTAACCCTTTGCTTTTTGGGCGCTTCGTACGCCATGTGGTTTAACGCCAGCAGTTTCGCGCTGATGGGCAGCGACGAACCAGCCACACCCAGCGCCGCGGCTACTGCGGGCAGCGCAGCCGCCACCCATGGCGTGCGGCTGACCGTACCGGAGGCCGGGATCACGAGTGTGAGCGCTGCGCAGCTGCGCAGCGCCGGGCTGCCTTTCATCGAACTGTCCAACGAGGAATTGAGCCTGACACACAACGGGCAGCCGGTGCCGTTTGCGGTGGAAGAGGTCGACGGCGAACCGATTCTGTTTTTCTATGCCTGGGAGCAGCGGTCCGGCGCGCACGCGCCGGACCCGGTCTACTGGCTGCAGCCAGGCGAGGGTGTAGCCATGGCCACTCGCGCGGCTCCGACGGAGGTGAAGGAAGCGCAGCCGGCGGCGCACAAAATGGTGTGGGATCAGAACCAGTATTTCGTTGAGGAGGCTCAGGGGGAGGACGCCTGGATGGGTCCGCTGCTGCTCGCGCCGGATCGGTGGAGCCTGGAGCTGGAGGGCATTCAGCCGGACGGCGGTCCAGCCACATTGACGCTGCATCTGCTGTCTACGGTGGAAGGGCCGGGCGAACCGGACCACCACATCACGGTGCTGATCAACGGCCGTGAGGCGGCCGATTACACCTGGGACGGTGTTGGCCCGGAGACGCTGACTATTCCCGTGCCGGCAGGGCTGCTGCGCGCCGCGGACGACAATGAAGTGGAAGTGCTGGCGCATGAGAACGACGCGGTGATGGGGGAAGCAATTTACATTGACGGGCTGGAGCTGAGTTATGGTGGCCCAGTGGTGGTCGCGGAACGGCCGATGCGCTTCACCAGCGTGCAGGATAGTGTGTTCGTGGAGGGCGATAGCGAGGAGCTGCTGGTCTTTGATATCAGCGAAGAGCAGGCACCGGAGCTGCTGACCCAACTGCGGGCAGACAACGATGGCGTAACTTTCGACAGCGGCGGGGGCGGCGCTGAGTTTGTGGCCTTAGCGGCGGGCAAGGCGCAACAGCCGCAGGTGCAGGCAGCCACAGCGTGGGAAGATCCGCTACGCGACGGCCGTTGGGGGGCGGACTACATAGCTATCGTGGCCGACGTGGCCGGTTTCGAGTCTGCGGTGGAACCTCTGCTGGCGCACCGGAAAGAGCAGGGCCTGCGCGTGGTGGCGATTCCCCTGGAACAGATTTTTGATGAGTTCGGGTACGGCCAGCGAGACCCGGAGGCGATCAAAGCGTTCCTGGCGCACGCGGCAGACAATTGGAAGGCGCCCGCGCCGCGCTATGTGCTGCTGGTCGGTGACGCGACCTATGATGTGGCCGATCGCACGTCGGGCCGCAATCGTAACCGGCTGCCTACGGCGATGGTGTTCAGCAAGGAAGGCGGCTATGTCGCCAGTGACGCCTGGTTTGTAGATTTCGCGCCGGAAGTGGAAACGCCGCCAATGGCGATTGGGCGATTCCCGGCCCAGAACGCGCCGCAGTTGAGCGCCATGGTCGAAAAGACGGTGGCCTACGAGACGCAGCAGCCGGGCGTCTCGTCCGGCTGGGTTGATGACGCCCTGCTGGTGCAGGACGGCGATCCGTCTTTCGAGGGCGCCGCGCAGCGCCTGGCCGAGCAGCTGGACGCGAAGGGCTACCAGGTGTACCGGCTGGAAGCGGGGCCGGGGGACAACGTTCAGCACAGTGTGATCAGCGCCCTCAACCAGGGGGTCGGGCTGATCAGCTATGTGGGCCACGGCAGCGAAGGGTCCTGGGGCGGCGGGGAGGCTCTGCAGAACAGCGATGTGCAGTTGTTGACTAACAGCACGCGCCTGCCGGTGCTGTCCACGTTTACCTGTCGCAGCGGCAGTTTTGCCAGCCCGCAGTCTGATTCACTGGCGGAAAGCCTGCTGCGAGCCAGCGGGGGCGGCATCATCGCCGCAGTTGCGCCCGCAGGCCGGATCGCGAATGGTCAGGAGGTGGCGCTGGCGGAGAGGTTCCAGGAGCAGCTGCTCAGCGGCACGAACGAGCGCCTGGGCGACGCGATGCTTGGCCTGTATGCGGAAATGCAGGGCGCTGCGGCGCGGCGCGAGGCGTTGACGGCTGTGAACCTGCTGGGCGATCCCGCTTTGCAGGTGCGGCGGCCCTCGCAGTAGCGTTCAGGGGCCGATAAATTCGCGGAGCACGGATGCCGCAGGCACGGGGGAATCGTCGGCCACGGCCGTGACGCTGTTTAGGAGGCGCGCGACGCGGACGGCGCGCATGTGGGCATCCTCGCGCAGGGGGTCGTCACGGTATAACTCCACCCAGTTCAGAAAAGAGTCGAGCAGGCGCGGCCGGTAAAGGGCCAGTTCATAGGGCATGGCGCTGTTGATGATGAAATCGGCCGTGGCCTGATAGGGCAGGATGTTGCGCAGTTCGCTGGCGCGTACATAGTGCCAGTGTTCCAGCGTCTGTTGGGGGTTCCAGGCGCGATGAACGGCGTCGCGCAGCATGCGGCGCATGAGGCGGATGTCGGTCCAGCGAATGTACTCATCGTCCGGGCCGCGCATTTGGAGGAGGGGCTCCAGATAGAGGCGGAATTTGCTGGCGGCGGGCACCCCGGCAGTCATGGCCGGATAAAGGCCGTGCAGGCTGTCGATGAGGAGCATTTCGTGCGGGCCGAGCCGCAGCGGGGTTTGTTCCAGATGGCGTCTGCCGGTCTTGAAATCGTAGCGGGGGATGCGGACTTCTTCACCGTCGAGCAGGCGGCGCAGGTGATCGTTGATGAGGGCCAGGTCCAGCGCCTGGGGTGTCTCATAGTCGTAGTCGCCAAATTCGTCGCGAGGGTGATCTTCCAGGTCGAGGAAGTAATGGTCGACGTTGAGAACCTGGAAACGCAGGCCCTCACGAGCCAGGCGCACTTCGAGCTTGGCGGTGGTGGTGGTCTTGCCGGAGGAGGAGGGGCCGGTAATGAGGACGAGGCGCGCCTGGTCGCGGCGGTTGAGGAGGAGCTGCGCGGCGGTGGCCACGTCGTCTTCATAGGCTGATTCGGATTCGTGGACGATGCGCGCGAAGTCGCCGGCGGCGATACGGCCGTTGAGCTTCCCCACGGTGTGCAAGTCGTGGCGTACGGCCCAGTCGAGGCCCTGCCACACTTTGGCCCAGGGGATGGTCTCCGAAGGTTTGGCGGCACGCTGGCCGCTGGCGGCGCGACGGCGGGCGGCCTCGTCGCGATAGAGGATGTAGGCCTTGGCGACGGTGGCGTGACCGTTTTCGATGAGCACCTTTTCTACGGCATCCTGGATTTCCTCGATGGTGGGCGTGTGGCCGGCGGGCAGAGAGGCGGCAAGGACAGCCACGACTTCGCCGGAGAGGTAGGTGGCACGCTCGCGGTCGCGGCCACCGACGGCCACGGCGGCGCGGAAGATGGCATTGCTGATCCGCTCACGATTAAAGGGCACCAGGGCGCCACTGCGTTTGACCACATGGGTGAATGGTTCGTCGCTCATTGGTTGTCCCGTCTCCCGCGACATTGTACCATAGTCGACGCCGGAGCAGGGCCACCGAGGAGTGACGCGCCTGCCGGAACCGGCTACACTCAGCGACCCAGAAGGAGCAACCTAATGACCGCCCCCATCGCCCTGCAACTATATTCGGTACGTGAAGAATGGAATGAAGATGCCCGCGCCACGCTGGAACAGATCGCGCGGATGGGCTATACGGCCGTGGAAACCGGCGCGTTTGCCGGCGATCCCGTGCGCCAGCGTGAACTGTTTGACGAATTCGGCCTGCAGGTCGTTTCGGCACATATGCCGCCCCCGGTGGACGAAGCCACAGCCGACATCGTGGCGGCGATGAAGATCCTGGGCACGGACCGGCTGGTGGTGCCGTGGCTGGACCCACAGAAGTATTACCAGGATTTGATGGGCGTGCAGGAGGCGGCCGACTTGCTGAATGAGGCTGCCGAAGAGTGCGCCGCCAACGACCTGCGGCTGTTCTATCACAACCACGATTTCGAATTGAAGCTCATCGATGACGAATTGGCGTTTGACTTGCTGCTGGTGCGTCTCGATCCGTCGATCAAGTTTGAAGTGGACACCTACTGGGTGCAAGTGGCGGGGGTGGACGCAGCCAACGCTGTGGCGGACCTGGGCGCGTATGCGCCGCTACTGCATATCAAGGATGGCCCGCTGGACCGCAACAAGGCCATGCTGCCCGTCGGCCAGGGCGCGATGGATTTTAAGCGGATCATTGATGCGGGTGAAGAGCACACGGAGTGGTTGATCGTAGAGCTGGACCGATATGACGGCGACATGCTGCTAGCGGTGGCGCAGAGTCTGGACTACCTGGTGCTGGAGGGGTTGGGCCGGGCGAAGTAGGAATGACTTGATGGCCGCGTTCAGGCCTGGGGGCGGTTGGAAGCAGCCAGCCGCGCTTTGGCTTCGGCGATCCAGGCAGCGGAGTCATCCCAGGTGGAGAGGCCCGCGAAATAGGCAACACGGGCGGGGGTCTGTTTGGCCAGGTCGCCGATGGTGTGAATGCCGGAATCGTGCAGGCGTTCCAGGTAGACGGGTTCGATGCCATCAATGAGGCTGACGTCGAGTTTGTCCGGGGCAATGGCGGCCTGTTGTTCGGGAACGGGGGGCAGGCCACGGGCGAAACGGGCTTCGAGGGCACTGTTTTCGGTCTGGAGTTCACGCACCTTGCCGGCGGCAAAGACGAGATTCCCGCGCAGGCGCTCTACTTCGGTGAAGTGGGCGACGGTCTGCTGGAACTGGCCGGCCAGACGTTCCTGGTCCACTTCGGCCTGTTCGAGACGACCCTGATAGCGCAGCTTTTCAGCCTGGAGTTCGTCGGCCTGTTCTTGCAGGCGCATCAGGTTCTGGCGCGTTTGTTCCAGCTCTTTGCCGGCACGGTCGGTGACGCTGTGCTGGTCGCGCAGGGCTTCGCGGAGGGCGAGGTTGGCGCGTTTGAGCTGGTTGCGCTCCCCGGTGAGCTCATCAATGCGACGCATGAGGCGTTTGACGGTTTCACGCAGGACGACGATCTGGCGCTCGTATTTGAGCTGGAGCTCGCGGCGCTGCTTTTCGACCTGACGGCCAAAATAGAATCCAACGAAGACGAGGGCCGGAATCAAACCGATTAGAAAACCAGACACGATGAACAGCAAGGTTCCGGCGTTCAAGTTTCCCAGACTCACGCTACCCTCTCTTACCAGTACAGAAGTCGTCAAAATGAGCGGTCTGACCCGTGGCGGATCAGGAGGCGCTCAGGGCGCTGGCGGCGGCGATCCAAGACACGGCCGTGTCTTGCGAACGCATCCCGGCCAGCTCCATCACCTGCCGCGGCGATAACGACGCCAGCGCGGCAAAGGTGCGAATACCCGCATCATGCAAGCGACGGGCATAGGTAGGGCCGATGCCCTCAATTTGCCGCAGGTCGTCCGGGGCAGTTTCGACGGCCGCGGGAGCGGGGGGCGCGGCTGCAGGTGGGGCAACGGGAGCGGCCGCGGCCATCTGTTCGCGGGCTGTTTTCAGGCGCCCTTCGGCCGCGGCAAGGCGGTCGAGCACTTCCAGGGCGCCCTCTTCGGCGGACGTGCTCTTTTGCCAGTACCAGAAGGCGACTGCCAGCAGCGACCCCAACAGCAACCCGGTCCAAAACTTTGCGGTTCTCATGTTTCTTTCCCTGCCTCAGGCTCACGCAAGTCTGCCCGCGGCGGCAGTTCGACCCTTGCGCTGCTGACATTGTAATGAGTTATGGGGCGACTGGCAAATGCGGAATGGGGAATTTGGAATGCGGAACGCGGGACCCGGGTGGGAGATTTTTGGATGTTGGTTTGGGGAATTCGGGGGACGGCGAACGGGGAGGTGAATGAATTGTTTGGTCTTCGGACGAAACAATTCATTCACATTGACATAACGATGCGATGTAGGTTCAGCGGCAGATGAGGATGGGGCTGCGGAAGTGGCGCAGGGCACTGTCGACGGTGCTGCCGAGCATGAGGTGGCGCACGGATCGATAGCCAAAGCCGCCCATGATCAGGAGGTCGCAACCATGGACCGCAGCGGTCTGCAGGACAGCGTCGGCAATTGGCCCTTCGGCCAGGATATAGGTGACATGGGCCAGCTGGTGGCCGAGAAGGTAGTGACGGGCCTGTTCGAGCGCGGCGGGGGAGGTGTATTCCGTGGGCACGGTGACGACAGAGAGGTCGATGCCCCAGCGCAGGGCCAAATAGGTGGCGACGAAGAGGGCTTCCTCGGCCTTGGGACTGCCGTCATAGGCCAGGAGCGCGTGGTTCATGGCGGCAGGTTCGCTGCCGGCCAGAACAAGGATCGGCCGGGGGCAGCGGCGGATGAGCATGTCCACGCCGGAGCTGAGGCGGGACAGGGGTTTGTGCTCCGTGGCAAAGGTGAGGTTGGTGGCCACAAGGTCAGCCCAGGGAGCGCGCCGGATCAGGAGGTTGCCTTCTACGCCAACCTCGGCGGCGAACTGGCCTTCTATGCCAGCGGCGGCGCAGCGGGCATGGAATTCCGCGCCGATGGCCGTGGTGGCGGCGCTGTGCAGGGCGGCCGCAGTGCGCACGGCGTGCAGGGCGAGGATGCGCGACTCTTCCCACTGGGCGACGCGGATGGTGTCGTCGAGCAGGCGCCAGTCCGGCTCAGTGCCCTGCAGGGAGACGAGGATGTCGGGGAAGAGGGTTTCGGCACGGGGGCTGAGGCGGCGGCGGCGGCGCCATTCGCCGGGCGGCGGGCCTTCCTCCAATTCGGGGGCGACGGCATCGAGCATACGGCCGTGCAGCCGGGCGAGCAGGGGCACGCGGGTCTCCAGGGAAGAAGCCCACTGGGACACGGCCGTTTCCGGCGTTACCTGCCAGCCAAGGGCCTCTTCGACTTCTTCGCGCCGTTCGGAGAGCAATACATAGAGGTCGGCTTCGGTGCGTTCGGCGAAATTGCGCAGCACGCCCTGGCCGCGAATCAGGGCGAGCAGCGGCAGATAGACCTCATCATACCAGCGCGCGGCGGCGGCCTTGAACGTGGGTGGGGACGCTTCACGCGCCGCAAGCCGCTGCTGGTGGGCGCTGATCTGGGCCAGCA
The DNA here is from genome assembly GCA_963786145.1 of uncultured Chloroflexia bacterium. GTDB lineage: Bacteria > Chloroflexota > Anaerolineae > Promineifilales > Promineifilaceae > JAACFF01. The sequence continues at coordinate 1,061,503 of CAWAYB010000003.1, read as the reverse complement.
GGGCGTCATATTGATCGCAATAGGTCAGGGAAAGGTCGGCGGTCGGGCGCGACTCGTCGAGGCGGGTGCGTTCGAGGAAGTCAAGGTAATAGGCGCGGCACAGGACCTCGGAGGGATCGGACCCGGCGTCGAGGCTGAGGCGCGTTTGCAGTTCGGTGACGTGGGCGGAGATGGTTTCGTTGCCCAACTGCCGGGCCACGGAGACGCGATGATTGCCGTCTTTGACAAAATAGGCTTCGCCGACCTGGTAGACTTCAATGGGCGGCCAGCCTTTCATGTCCAGAACGGCCGCACGCACTCTGGCCCAGCGCTCGGCGTCGCTGTCGCGTTTGGGCAGGAAGTCACGCGTAAAATCCTCGGCGCGGCCGACGCTGCCCACAATGGCCTCGAGGGGAATTTCCTGCAGGCCGCGCTCGACTGTATCAGTTACTTTGAGCTTGTCGCCGACTTGGCCGTAGGCAAGTAACTCATTCGAGCGCCCGGTGAAGCGCTGGAGCAACTGGCGCATGGCCGCCTGCTTACGCGCGCGGCGAAAGTCCTGCAAAGCCTGCTCATAGCTACGGTCGGACACGAGACGTATTATACACGACTGCCTTCCGTTGCTATAATGGGAAGCTGCTGCAGGATCATTGTGCCAGTGGCAAGGGCGACGAAGAAGTCCGGTACAAAGGCCGGCAAGGTTTCGCACTTTGCCCGCGGGCACAGGCGAAGCGGCGAGCATGAACCAGTAACCCGGAGCAGAACGAGATGAATGAAGTAGAAATCGCGGTCATCGGCGGCAGCGGCCTTTACGCCATGGCCGGACTGGAAGAGATTGAAGAGAGAGAGGTGGAGACTCCTTTTGGAGCGCCTTCGGATGCGCTGATCATCGGCACGCTGCACGGGCAGCGGATCGCGTTCCTGCCGCGCCACGGCCGTGGGCATGTGCTCTCGCCAAGCGAGATCCCGTATCACGCCAATATCTACGCGCTGAAGAGCATCGGGGTGCGTTATATCGTTTCGGTCAGCGCCTGCGGCTCGCTGCGCGAAGATTTCGAGCCGGGGCATATCGTCGTGCCAGACCAATTGTTTGATTTCACCAAGAACCGTGAGAGTTCGTTCTTCAATACGGGCCTGGTGGCCCATCTGTCGCCGGCTTATCCCTTTGCGCGGGAGTTGAGCAGCGCCCTGGTGACGGCCGTGCGTGAAGCAGGCGGCAACGTGCACGAAGGGGGCGATTTCATCACCATTGAAGGGCCGCGCTTCAGCACCAGGGCGGAGTCGAATCTTTTCCGGCAGTGGGGTATGAACATTATCGGCATGACCACCAGCCCGGAGGCGTTTCTGGCGGCAGAGGCGGAGATGGCTTACGCGGTGATGGCGCATATCACGGATTATGATGTGTGGCATGAGAATGAGGCGCCGGTGACCGTGGAGATGGTGATCCGCGTGCTGCAGCGCAACACGGCCGTGGCCCAGGAGGCGATCCGCCGGCTGGTGGCGGCGAAAGATAGCTGGGCGGGCGAGATGGCGGCGCACAGTGGGCTGCGCGACGCGCTGATCACGGATCCGGGGCGCATTCCGCCGCAACTGCGGCAGGACCTGGCGCTGCTGGTGGACAAGTACCTGGCCTGAGGCGCAGCCGCCTATGTATCGCAATCTGCCGGAGGACGCGCACGAGATCAACGGCCGTCGCGAGGGGCTGCTGCTGCTGACGGCGGCGGCGTTTGTATTCCTCAATGCGCTGATCCTGAGTGTGGCCCTGGAGGGCGGCCCGGCGTGGGCGCACCTGTGGGGGCCGCTGGCTTGGGCCATGGTGCTGGCGGCGGCGCATATCCTGCTGTTCCGCTTCAAGCCGGGGCATGACCCACTACTGCTGCCGATCTTTGCCCTGCTGACCGGCTGGGGAATTCTGCTGGTGGACCGGCTGGCGCCGAACTTCCTGGGGCGGCAGGTGTTGTGGGTGGCGTTGGGCACGGCCGTTTTGCTGGCGGTTACGATCCTGCCGGCCAACTTACGCCCGCTGCGACGCTTCCGCTATACGTGGTTGGTGCTGGGCCTGCTGCTGCTGGCGGCCACGCTGCTGTTCGGGGTCAATCCCTCCGGCTATGGTGCGGAATTGTGGCTGCCGATTCCGCTGCCGTTCATCGGTCCGGTCTATTTCCAGCCGTCGGAACTACTCAAGCTGCTGCTGGTCGTCTTCCTAGCCAGCTACTTCGCCGACCGCGACACGCTGCTGCGCCGGAGCCAGGCCAGGGGCTGGCGCGGGGCGCTGCCCTACCTGGCACCGCTGCTGCTGATGTGGGGTTTCTGCATGGTGCTGCTGGTGTGGCAGCGCGACCTGGGCGCGGCGACGCTCTATTTCCTGGTTTTCCTGGCGCTGCTGTACCTGGCGACGGGCGACCGGCGGTATGTGATCGCCGGGTTGGGGCTGCTGGGCGCGGCCGCCGTGGCGGCGTATTTCCTGTTTGATGTGGTGGCGCTGCGCGTGGACGCTTGGTGGAACCCGTGGAATGATGCCCTGGATCGCTCCTTCCAGATCGTGCAGTCACTGTACGCGCTGGCGGCGGGGGGCGTGCTGGGCCAGGGGGCGGGGCAGGGGTTCCCTACCTATATCCCGGTGGTGCATTCAGATTTTGTGTTTGCCGCCGTGGCGGAGGAGTGGGGACTGATCGGCAGCCTGGGGCTGCTGGGGCTGTTCATGTTCTTGGCTTACCGCGGGCTACGGCTGGCGATGACAAGCAGTCGGCCGTTTAGTGGCTACCTGGCGGCGGGCATTACGTTGCTGTTCGCCATCCAGGCGCTGCTGATCACCGGCGGGGTGACCAAGCTGCTGCCGCTCACGGGTGTGACGCTGCCTTTTATCAGCTATGGCGGCAGTTCGCTGCTAATCAGCAGCATCATGCTGGGGCTGCTTTTGTACGTGTCGGCGGAATGAAGGGCCGGGAAGAGAGTCGCACGCCGCTGCTGGGCGGCGCAGCCAAAACGCCGGACCCGGACAAGATCCGCACGCTGAGCAAGGTGCTGCTGGTGGCTTTCCTGCTGGTGGGATTGGCCCTTTTCTACTGGAGCGTCGTGCGGGCACCCGCAATCCTGGCCCGGGACGATAACCCGCGGCTGGTCGAAGCGGCGCTGCGGGTGCAGCGCGGGGCGCTGCTGGACCGCAACGGGGTGGTGCTGGCTGAAAACAGCGGTCCGGCCGAGGCGCAGGAGCGGCGCTATCCGGCGGCGACGGGCGGGCACGGCGTGGGCTTCAGCGATTTGCGCTATGGCACGGCGGGCGCGGAAGCGGCCTTCAATCAGGAGCTAAGCGGGGCCACGACCGGGTTCTGGAGCGCATTGTGGCACGAGAAGCAACACGAAGCGGCGGTGGGCGAAGACGTGCGATTGGCTCTGGACGCGGAAATGCAGGAGACGGCAGCGGCCCTGCTGGGCGGGCAAACAGGGGCGGCGCTGCTGCTGGAACTGCCGCACGAGGGGCGGGGCGAGGCCAGGGTGCGGGTTCTGGCGTCGGCGCCGGGGTATGACGCGACGATGCTGGGCGAAGAATTTGAGGCGTTGGCCGCAGACGAGGACGCGCCGCTGCTGAACCGGGTGACCCAGGGCCAGTACCAGCCGGGCCTACTGGTGCAGCCGCTGATCATGGCGACGGCCGTGGATCAGGGTCTGCTGCGGCTGGATGACGCAGTGGAAGAGCCGGACCGGCCGGTGCAGGTCAACGGCACGACGCTGCGCTGCAGCGAGCGGCCGCCGGAACGGGCCACGTGGGCCGACGTGCTGCGGCTGCGCTGTCCGGCGCCGCTGCGCGAGTTGGCCGACCAGATGGGCGGCGGCGGCCTGGAGGCGAGTTTTGCCGCTTTTGGGCTGGACCGGGACCCGGTATTCGAACTGGACGTGGCTACCAGCCCTGAAGAAGCGCTGTCCGATCCGCTGCTGGCAGGCATCGGGCAGGAGAATCTTTCGGTGACGCCGCTGCAGGTCGGTCTGGCACTGGGCGCGCTGGGCAACGATGGGGTGCTGCCGTACCCGCAAATTGGCGAGGCGATCCTGACGGCGGAGGGGAAGGAACGGCCGTGGCATCTGGACGCCAGCGCCAGCAGGGCAGTCAGCGCCCAGGCGGCGAGGGCGGTGCGGCGCGCACTGCCGGACAGCGAGGGAATCGCCGAATTCAGCCCGCTGGTGCTTTCGGGGCCGGCAGGGCGGGCGAACAGCTGGTATACCGGTATGTGGTCCGGCGCGACGGCCGAGTATGTGGCCGTGGTGGTGCTGGAGAACAGCGGCGACGAAGGGGCGGCACAGACGATCGGGCGCACGCTGTTGGGCGCGGTGCAGGAACCATAGCAGACAAAACGGCCGTCCTGCGGGGCAGAACGGCCGTTTGGGACCAGCCGGGGCGCAGCGCGCCTATTCTTCTTCGTCCAGGGCGAGCGCTGCGACAGCGGCTTCCTGGGCCAATTCCAGATTGGCCGCTTCGGCGGCGAGCATCATCAGGTTTTCGATGCGCGGCAGCATTTGCAGGGGGCTGGGGAGCAGCCCTTCTTGCAGCAGCGCACTCTCGTAGAGTTGTTCGATGGAGGCATCGAGCAGCGGCGAGCGAGGGGGACTGGGCCAAGATGCCGGCCAGGTTGACGATCAGCGGGTGGCGGCGGTTGACTTCGAGAATACGCTTGGGCACCTCGTAGTTTTCGTCCAAGAAACGCTGCAGACGCTGCGTATCGCGGTCGGCGGCGTCGGAGGGGGAGACGAGGCGCACGGGGCTGTTCTTCAGTACGCGGGATTCGCGCACTTCAACCACGCGCTCGCCGAGGGCGGCGGCAGCACGGGCGATGAAGGCATCCAGCGCCTGATCGTCGAGGGCCGGGGCTTGCAGCTCCGGCTCGTCTTCCGCGGCCAGCTCCGGCAGTTCGAGGCCGGCATCGTCGATGTTGCGCAGCTGCTTTTCTTTGTATTCATGCAGCAGGGGCGCGAGGTAGGCGTCGAGGGGATCCACCCAGTAGAGCACTTCCAGGTCGCGGGCGCGGAAGGGGTCGAGATGAGGGCTGCGGGCAACAGAGCGCACATCGTCCCCAAGGACGTAGTAGATTTCCTCCTGGGTCTCCGGCATGCGGCTGATGTACTCGTCGAGCGAGGTGAGTTTGCCTTCGCTGGTCGAGGATACATAGCGGAGCAGGGGCAGGATTTCATCCATCGCTTCGGGGTCGGTGGCGAGGCCTTCCTTGATGATACGGCCGTATTCGGCCCAGAACGCGGCGAACTTTTCGGGATCGTCCCCGGCCAGCTGGTTGAGCTCTTTGAGGACACGCTTGCGCACGGTACGTCCCAACTGGCGCATGAGGCGGCTGGACTGCACCGTCTCGCGGCTGACGTTGAGGGGCAGGTCTTCCGAATCGACCACGCCGTCGACGAAGTTCAGCCAGGAGGGCAGCAGGTCGGTGTTGTAGTCCTGGATCAGCACGTTGTGCGAATAGAGCATCAGGCCCGGTTCCTTGCGCAGGGCGAGGATGCCCGGCTCGCGTTTGGCGGGTACGTAGAGCAGCGAGCGCAATTCGACCGGCGCGTCGGAGGCGAAATGGGTGGTCAGTAGGGGTTCTTCAAAGTCCATCGTCATCTGGCGATAGAAGTTCTTGTACTCGCCTTCTTCCACGGCGGAAGGGCTTTTGCGCCAGAGGGGTTCGCGCTGGTTGGCCACATCCTCGCCGACGTAGATGGGGTAGCGGACGAAGTCGGAGTATTTCTTGACGATCTGCTTCAGGCGCCATTCGCTGGCGAACTCCTCGGCGTCGGCCTTCAGGGTCAGATGGACCTCGGTGCCGCGATCGGCTTTTTCGGCCTCTTCGATGCGGAAGTTGTCGCTGCCGTCGGCGATCCAGGCCACGGCCGTGTCTTCGGGGCGGTAGCTGCGCGAGACGACGCGCACTTCATCGGCGACCATAAAGACGGAGTAGAAGCCAACGCCGAACTGGCCGATTACCGCGCCGGGGTCAAAGTCACCTTCTCCGGCATGTTTCAGGAATTCGCGCGCGCCGGACTGGGCGATGGTGCCCAGGTTGGTGATGATTTCGTCATGGTTCATGCCGATGCCGCTGTCGCGCACGATCAGTTTCTTGGGCTGGCCTTCGCCGACTTCGGGCACGTCGATGTGGATGGCCAGTTCGGTGTCAGGGTCAAGGACGTCCTGGTTGGTGAGGCTTTCGAAATGCATGCGGGTCAGAGCATCGGAGGAATTGGAGATCAGCTCGCGCAGGAAGATGTCTCGCTCTTTGTAGAGGGAGTGGGCCAGGATGTCGAGCAGCTGTTTGATCTCCGCCTTGAAATGATACGCCTCGGCGGACGGTTGTTCGTTGGTCATGGGTCAGTCTCCAGTTGTTGAGGGTTTTGCGTTTGAAGCCGGGGCGCGACGCGACGCGCACAGCCGACCCTGGGATGATACCCGGCTTTTGTTAGAAGAACATTGGTGAATTCAAGTTTCCTATTCTGGTTTGCCCGCGGATAGCACCCCGGGTGGGGCGGATGACTCCGGCGAATTGTCCTACAAAATTGGCTCTTGACAGGGGCGCGGGCAGTCTGCTAATATATCGTCTGTTGATATATCGACTACAGATACACTTGTTGAGGTGATGGAGACCCAATGGCTCAAGAACAAGGCAGACCCGAATCGTACCTGCCCCTGACCCCGGCCACGTTTCATATCCTGATGGCGCTGGCGAAGAAGGAGAATCACGGCTACGGCATCATGCTGGAGGTCGAGGAAAGCACGAACGGCCGTTTCAGCATCGGCCCGGGCACGCTGTACGGCTCAATCAAACGCCTGTTGAAGGCGGGCTGGATTGAGGAGTCGGATGAACGGCCGGATGCGGAGTTGGACGATGAGCGGCGCCGCTACTATCGTCTGACCGACCTGGGCTTGCGCGTGGCGCAGGCCGAGGCGCTGCGGCTGGCGAACCTGGTGCGGCTGGCGCAGAATTCCCCGCTGTTGGGCGGCATGCCCCTGGCGGCGTGGTAGGAGATGCGTGATGGTGCAAGATAATCTGGCAATCACTGTATCGGACCAATGCTACCGGGCGCTGTTGTACCTGTACCCACGGCCGTTTCGGCGGGCATACGGGCGGGAGATGGCGCTGGCTTTCCGGGACTACTGCCGCCGAGTCGACCGTCGCGAAGGCACGGCAGGGCTTCTTGAACTGTGGCTGGTCACCATCGCAGACCTATGCGCAACGGCGCTGAAGGAGCGCCTTACGGAGGTAACGGATATGTCAAATGCTACTTTCACCCGCCTGTGCGGCATCATCGGCGCGTTGGGCGGGATCATCTTACTGGCCGTCGGGGTGGCAGCGTTCCTCAGCAGCGATGCGCCGGACTGGAGTGGATCGCCTTTTGAATGGGTCGTGGCTCTCTATGGCCCAGCGATGCTGTTGGGTCTAGTCGGCTACTACACCCTGCGCAGCTACGAACCCCTGGGCCGGATCGGTTTGGGGCTGGCCATGCTGGGCACCCTGGCGCTCAGCGTGGGCACGTTTACGATGTTCCTGCCAATCGCTGAAACCAGCTGGGGATGGTCCGCCTGGTTTGGCGGCACTTTGCTGCAGTTAGCGGGACTGGTGGTGTTCGGGATATCAATCGTGCGCAGCAATGCACTGCCGCAGGGGAACATCGTGCCGCTGCTGGCGGGGGCGCTGCCGCTGGTTCTGGCCGTCTTGACTATTAATAACGAAAGTGCGGGCTGGGGGGCTATGCCCCTGCTGCTGTCCGGCGCGAGCTGGATAGCCCTGGGCGTGCTACTGGCGCGTGCGGCCGGAGAAGAAACGGCGCCAATGTCGCCGGCGGTTTAGACTGGAAAGAAACCGGGTATTTTTTCCAAATACCCGGTTTCGAAAAAACACCCGGATTCTTGGCCCTCCCCTACTTCCCAAATTGCTCGCGTAGAATCTCGCTCAAGGTGGGCCGGCCAATCTCCTGCAGCTCGTAGCGCACGCGCTGGTTGGGGCGGTCGATGTCGACGATACGGGCCAGGTCGATGGGCGTGGCAATGAGCACCATGTCGGCAGGGGTAACGTTGATCGTTTCTTCCAGGTCGGCGATCTGCTGCGCGCCATAGCCCATGGCGGGGAGTACTGGGCCGGTGGAGGGGTATTTCTCGTAGGTCGCGGCGATGGAGCGCACGGCGTAGGGATGGGGATCGACGATCTCCGCCGCGCCGAAGTATTCGGCAGCGACCACGCCCGCGCCGTAGGCCATCTCACCGTGGGTGAGCGTAGGCCCGTCTTCGACGACCAACACGCGCTGGCCGCGAATGGCGGCAGGGTCGTCGACAAAGATCGGTGACGCGGCTTTGACGATCAGGGCATCGGGGTTGACGCGGCGGACGTTGTTCTGGACGGTGACGACGTTCTCGTGCACGGCCGTGTCCACCTTGTTGATCACGACTACATCGGCCATACGCAGGTTGGCCTCGCCGGGGTGGTAGGCCAATTCATGGCCGGGCCGGTGCGGATCAACGACGACGATGTGCAGGTCGGGGGCATAGAACGGCAGGTCGTTGTTGCCGCCGTCCCAGATGATGATGTCGGCTTCCTTTTCCGCCTCGCGCAAGATGGCCTCGTAATCCACCCCGGCATAGATGACCGCGCCACGCTCCACGTAGGGCTCATACTCCTCGCGCTCTTCGATGGTGCAATTGTGGCGTTCCATGTCCTCAAACGTGGCGAAGCGCTGCACGGCCTGCGCGGCCAGATTGCCGTAGGGCATGGGGTGGCGGATGGCGACAACGCGCTCATAGCCCAGCTCTTCCTGCAGGATTTGCAGGACGCGGCGCGAGGTCTGGCTTTTGCCGCTGCCGGTGCGCACCGCGCAGACGGCGACGATTGGTTTCGTGGAACGGACCATCGTGCCGCGTGAGCCAAGCAAACGGAAGCCTGCCCCGGCGGCGAGGGCGCGCGAGGCGAGGTGCATCACCGTCTCATGGGAGACATCGGAATAGGCGAAGACCACGTCATCGATCTGATGCTTGGCAATCAGCGCTTCCATCTCGTCTTCGGGGAAGATGGGGATACCTGCCGGATAGAGCGGTCCAGCCAGTTCGGGTGGATAGCGCCGCCCTTCGATATTGGGGATCTGGGTGGCGGTAAACGCTACTACACGAAAGCTTTCGTCGTCACGGAAGGTGGTATTGAAATTGTGAAAGTCCCGGCCCGCCGCGCCGGCGATCAGAATACGCTGCGGTGTATGCTCACTCATGGGGAAAGACTCCTGTGGGTTAGGAAAAACGGCCGTGCACTCAGCCGCGCGGCCTGCTGTGCATCATACCACCAAGGGCCATCACCTGGCAATTTCCGCGGCGGCGCTGCCCTACACGAAAAAAACGGCTGTTTGGGGCAATTTTGGCCCGTTAATGGAGCGTGATTCTTCGCACATTATGTTGATCCATTATTGATTTTATGGAAAGTACTGCTATAATTCAGAGGCAGTTAAAATTACATAATCAGTTCACATGGCGCTGTTTGCTGTGCTGACAGCCCTCCAGGAGGGACCAGGCCATTGTGCCGGAACGTCCGCTACGCCCCTCGCCTTCCGCCAAAAGCAGTGGTGTAATGCAGAACTACACGAAAGTTGAGTTAACTGCCCGTATTGGTTTGGTTGGTATTGGTAGTTTCCGTAGCCGTACAGGAGCATCGTACAATGGAACAAGAGTTGCAGGACTTCCTGGTATTTCTCAAGGAAGAGTATCGCTATTCAGACAACACGGTTGCCGCGTATCGCAACGACCTGACGCAGTTTTACGAATTTTTGCAGGATGGCCGTTATCCGCAGGTGCGGGCGTGGAGCGATGTCTCCGCCGAGATCGTCGACAGTTATGTGGAGGATCTCAAACATCGCGACAAACCGTATGCCGCCTCTTCCATCGCTCGCAAGGTGGCCGCAGTCAAGTCCTTCTTCAATCATCTGTTTGCCCGCGAAATTATCAGCACCAATCCTACCAGCGACATTGATTCGCCCAAGGTCAAGAAGCGCCTGCCGAAAACCTTAGGCTCTCCGGAAATCGAGAACTTGCTGCGCGCCCCGGCGCAGGGCAACTCGCCCAAGCATCTGCGGGACACGGCGCTGCTGAACCTGCTGTACGCGACGGGCATGCGCGTTTCGGAGGTGGTTAACTTGCAAGTGGAGGACATCGTGCGCCATGGCAAGAGTATAGAGCTGACCATTGTCGAAGGGAATGAGCGTTCGCGGCAGATGCCGCTGGACAAGGAGATGCGCGGCATCCTGGAGAAGTATGTGGAGGATGGACGGCCGTATTTGCTGAAGGACCCGAAGGTCACGGCGCTTTTCCTGAACCACCGCGGGCAGCAGCTGACGCGGCAAGGCCTGTGGCTGATCATCAAGGCGTACGCCCGCGAAGCGGACCTGGGTATGGAAGTGACGCCGCACACACTGCGGCACAGCTTTGCTGCACACAAGCTGGAAAGCGGATCGGACCTGGAAGAGGTGCAGAAGATGCTGGGGCACGCCAACATCTCCACGACGCAGATTTATACGCAGTTGGAAGAAGAGCCGGAAAAGGCGTAGGATGAGTGACTATATTCCCCGCGCCCGGATACACGAGTCGGCCACGGCCGTGCGCCGCCGCAGCAGCATGACCCCAGTCGTGGGGCTGATCCTTGGTTCGGGCCTGAGCGGGCTGGCGGACGAGGTGGAGAACCCGACGGTGATCCCGGCGGAGGAGATTCCCCACTGGCCGCGGAGCACGGTGGCAGGGCACAACGGCCGGATGGTGATCGGCATGTTGGAAGGCAAACCGGTCGTGGTGCTGCAGGGGCGCGTGCATTTCTACGAAGGGTACACGATGCAGCAGATCACTTTGCCGGTGCGCGTCATGCAGGCCCTGGGCATCCAAGACCTGATTGTGACCAACGCCGCGGGCGGAATGAACCCGGGGTTTACGCCGGGTGACCTGATGCTGATCAGCAACCACATTAACATGCCGGGCATGGCCGGTTTTAATCCCTTGCGCGGGCCCAACGACGACGAAGTGGGCACACGGTTCCCCGACATGACCGAGCCGTATGATGCGGCTCTGCGCCGCCTGGCGCACGAGGTCGCGGCGGCGGAGGGCTTCAGCGTGCAGGAAGGGGTCTACGCCTTTGTGGCCGGGCCGAGCTATGAAACGCCGGCTGAACTACGTTTCTTGCGGGCCATCGGCGGCGACGCGGTGGGCATGTCCACGGTGCCTACGGTGATCGTCGCCCGCCATGCGGGCGTGCGCGTGCTGGGCATCTCCACGATTACCAATATGGCCATTCCCGATCCAGCGCCGGGCACGCAGCTTTCGCACGCGGAGGTGCTGGAAACGGGTCGCCAGGTCATTCCCCGTTTGACGGCGCTGATCCGCGGCGTAGTGGCCGGGCTGAACTGACTGCCGCTCGTTGAGTCTTTGGCCTGGGGGAACGGGCACCAACCTGTAGAATGAACAACATTTATGTCTTTTTGATCCGCAATGATGTCTGGATCTACATTCTTTGCGTCCTGGGGCTGTTCTGGTACACGGCCGAGTTGATCCGCGCCCAGCGCGGCCTGCGTTCGGCGATTTTCGGCCTGGAACGGGAACGGGGCAGCAGCAAACGCAACAATGCCCTGGTGTATATTGGGCTCTTCGCGGGGATAGTAGCCGTGGTATTTTTCGTCAACCGGCAGATCGCGCCAGGGCTGGATCCAAGCCTGCTGCGCCCACCGACACCTACACCGAACCCGCTCTCCACGCCGCTGTCACGGCCGACGGATCTGAGCCAGGGCCCGACGGCGGTGCCGATCGTGACGCCGAACCTGGCGCCGACGGTAACGCTGGCCAGCGGCGCGCCGTCCGGACCGGAGGTGGAGTCAGAGGAAGCGCCCACGCCCACAGCGACCGTATACGTGCCCCCCACCCCGTTCGTGGACTGCACGGCCGACCTGAACATCACCGACCCGCGGAACGGTGCGGCCGTTGCGGGCGATATCTCGTTTTTCGGCACGGCGGACACAGAGAACTTCGCCAGCTATGTGCTGGAGACGAATGGTCCGCAGACGAATGGGGCGTGGGCTTCGCTGTTGGGGCGAACGATGGACACGGCCGTGCGCGAGGGGTTCCTGGGCCGAGCGAATCTGAGCAACTGGTCGCCGGGGCCGTACCTGATCCGGCTGACGACGAGCGACGCGCTGGAGAATATTACCGGCGCGTGCGTGATTCAGGTGACGCTGACCGGCTCGTAGAAGAGCAGGAGAGTGGAGCCGTAGCGACGGCGGTCAATTTCCTGGAGGTGGGCCAGGGTCACGGGGCGGTCTTCTTTGGGGTCGATTTGCACGATGAGCAGGCCGTCGGGGGTGAGGAAGTGTAACGGCCGTTCATCCACCCTGACCAGCACTTGCAGCCAGAGTTCTTTGTACTGCGGCGGGGCGACGTAGATCACGTCGTATGGCCCGCCACCGCCTTCCAGCACGCGGAAGGCATCACTCTGGAGCACGGTCGCGCCAGCGGCCAGGCCGGTGGAAGCCAGGTTGTCGTTGATAACCTTCACGGCGGCGCGCACGTTATCGACGAAGCGCACATGCCGCGCGCCCCGGCTGAGAGCCTCGATGCCGATCTGTCCGGTTCCAGCGAACAGGTCCAACCAGGTGGAATCGACCACGAACTGGCCCAGGATATTGAAGAGGTTCTCTTTGACGCGGTCCATGGCCGGGCGCGTGCTGTCGCCGGGAACCAGTTTGAGTTTGCGCCCCTTGGCCTTGCCGCTGATTACGCGCATATCGCTATCCTATTGCACTTCGATGGTGAGCAGCGGGTAGCTGTCGCCAATCTGGCGGCCCTGCTCGTCGAGCAGCGGCAAGCGCCAGCCTTCGTTTTGCACCCAGACGCCGGCGGCCAGGGTGTAGATGCCAGGCGCGAGATCGGCCGGCAGTTCAAGGCGATGGTCGTCGCGTACATATTTGTCCAGCGGCCAGCGGCGGGTGGGAAATTCGCCGGGGTTGATCTTGTCGGACTGCGCGACGAGGCCGTCGGGACCCAGGAGATGGACAAAGACCTGGTAGTTGATCGGCAGCGGCGACTGGGCCTTCCAGTAGAGCGAAAGGTCGAGCGGCCGGCCAGCCTCGGCCGTCTGGGGCTGGATGTCAAAGCCCAGGAGGGCGATCTGTTCGCCAAAGTCGGCGTAGGCAGCCTGCCCGGCCGGTTCGGCGACACGCCCACTGGAATTGTAGTGTAGCACAGCGGATGGCTCGAGGAAGAAGACGAAGAGGGCGAAGAGGGCCAGGACGGTGACCAGGATGGGACCGTCGCGGAACGGCCGCTGCGGCTGCAGGCCGGGCACGTTGGGCAGCCGCCAAGCGATGAGGAACATGACCAGCAGGGAGGCAAGGGTGAGGGCAAGGGCCAGGGAGCGCGCCGGTGTGCTGCCGAATTGCACATCGACGACATGCTCTCCGGCGGGCACGGGGATGACGAGAAAGCCTTCAGGGCGGCCCAGTTCGGTGATCACGCGCTGCCCGTCGATGCGCACCTGCCAGCCAGGAAAGTCAAAGAGGTAGAGGCGCAGGCGCGTGGCGCGGGGCACGGAAATGGTGTAGCGGGTGTGCAGCGGCCGGATGGTCTCTGTTTCGATGTGCGATCCTTCGGGCAGCATTTCGTGATTGACGCGGTCGGGCGGCAGGCCGAGGCCAAAGTTGGCGACGACGGAGCCTTTGCGGGCGGGCAGCGTTTCCACGGTTGCGGGCACGTAGTCGGCGGTGGAGGTAGTGCCCAGCCAGCGGCCGGTGTTTTCGATCAGGCTCATGCGCAGGTGGTTGACTTCGGCAAAGTCGGGCCAGGGTGCGGGCTGGCTGAGGGGCAGGCCGGCAAGGAGGGGGAAGGCGACGAGAACGGCCGTGAGCCAGGCGTTTCCGCTGCGCCAGGGGGAGAGCAGTTCGGGGCGGGGCCGCTCGAAGAGGGCCAGCAGGGCGGCGGTGCCCGCCCCGGCCAAGACGGCCAGCATGGCGGCGGTGGCTCCCAGAAGGCGCCAGGGAAACTGGAAGTAGGGCAGGAAGGGGAGGGTCTCCCAAAAGAAGGTGGAGACGGGCAGCATGAGGAAGATGAGGGCGGCAAGGGCCAGGGCGAAGAAGGCCAGATGGCGCGGCTGGCTGACTTGGCGCAGGGCCAGCAGCAGCAGGCCGAGCGCACCTAACAGCCAGGGCGCGAGGCCCAGATTGAAGCGGAAGGCCGGGTCGGAGGCGCCCCAGTCAAGGCGCAGGGAGGGGGCAAGCAGTTCGGCCAGGGAGAGGAAATGGGTGTGGAAGTCGTAGTTGTCCTGGCTGCCGACCAGGGTGCTCAGGTTGACCAAGTCGCGCTCCAGAAAGACGGGCAGCCAGAAGATGGACGCTGCGCCGAGGCCGAGGAACAGGGCAGGCAGCAGGCGGCGTATGGCCGTGGCCCGGGCGACGCGGTCTGCGCTGGTGAAGAGGATGCGCCAGACGGCCCAGGCGAAGAGCAGGCTGAAGAAGAGCAGGCCCATGAGGTTGTGGGCCAGGATGACAGCGGCGGTGGCGAGGACGGCGGCCAGCCAGGGCCGTCGCGTGCCCTGGCGCAGCAGGCGGTCGAGGGCCCACAGGGCGATGGCGAAGGCGCCGAAGCTGAAGGATTCGGGCAGGACGCCGCGGGCGTGGGGGTCGATGTACTGCAGGTAGGGGGCATAGATGAAAACGGCCGTGGCCACATAACCGGCCCGGCGACCCCAGTTGTCGCGCACGAAGCCATACATGCCGTAGGCCGAGAGCAGGATGCCCAGGACGAAGATCGCTTTCACGGCGCCGACGGGGTCCACGCGGGGCAGGAAATCGACCAGCGAGCCGAGGTAATAGGTCAGGGGCGCGTAGTAGTTGAAGATGGGGTAGCCGTAGCCGTGGTAGAAATTGGGCGCCCAGCGGGGGTAGAACTCACCGGCGCGCAGCAGGGTGCTCAGCTCAAACAAGCGGAAGATATGCAGCTCCGCGTCTGTCCCTTCGGGCAGGCTGGCGCGGCTCAGGAAGGGCCACAGAGCGATCAGGGAGATCGCCAGGACGATGAGGAATCCGGGATCAATCCGGCGCAGGAAACGACGCATAGGGAATCAAAGCCAATGCCGGCGCACGTCCGGCCGTGCCGCTCAGAGAAAAAGCGTGGGGCGTGGCACTGACTGTACCACGATCCACGCTTGAAAGGTGCCGTTCGGCAGACGGGATGGCGCTGTTTAGGCGACGGCCTAGCTGCCCAGCAGGTCCACGATCTGGTCGGGGTGGTCGGCCACCTGGACGCCGGCAGCGGTGAGGGCGGCCACTTTGCCAACGGCCGTGCCGCTTTTGCCCTCGACAATGGCCCCGGCATGGCCCATACGCCGCCCGGGCGGGGCTGTGCGCCCGGCGATAAAGGCGGTTACAGGCTTGGTCATATGGGCGCTGATGTACTCGGCGGCCTGTTCTTCGGCGTTGCCGCCGATCTCGCCGATCATGATCACCTGCTCTGTCGCCGGGTCGGCCTCAAAGAGGGAGAGCACGTCGATGAAGTTCAGGCCGGCGATGGGGTCGCCGCCGATGCCTACGCAGGTGGTCTGGCCCATGCCGCGCGCCGTGAGCGCGTAAACTACTTCGTAGGTCAGGGTGCCGCTTTTGGAAACCACGCCGACATTGCCGGGGGCCACGATGGAACCGGGGATGATGCCGACCTTGGCCTCTCCAGGGGTGATCAGCCCTGGACAGTTGGGACCCAGCAGGCGGGCGGGCAGCGTGTCCAGATAGCTGCGTACGGCTATCATGTCCAGCACGGGGATGTATTCGGTGAGGCAGACGATCAGCTCGACGCCCGCATCGGCTGCTTCATAAATAGCATCCACGGCAAAGCGCGCGGGCACGAAGATGACCGTGGCATTGGCCGCTGTTTCGTCTACCGCTTCTTTCACGGTGTGGAAGATGGGCACCTGCGCCCCTTCGGCCTCAAACGTCTGGCCACCCTTGCCAGGGGTGACGCCGGCGACCACATTGGTACCGTAGGCGATCATCTGGCTGGTATGGAAGGAGCCTTCACGGCCGGTAATGCCCTGCACCAGCAGGCGCGTGTTCTTGTCAACTAGAATACTCATGGTTTCCCCCTATGCCTTAGCCGCCGCGGCGACGGCTTTCTGCGCCGCTTCCGACAGGGTGGTCGCTGTTTCCATCTCCGCGTCGGCCAGGATGGCGCGACCCTCGACGGCATTGGTGCCGGCCAGGCGCACGACCATCGGGATGTCGGTATCGATCTCGTCCAGGGCGGTGATGATGCCGCGGGCCACTTCGTCGCCGCGGGTGATACCCCCGAAGATGTTAAACAACACCGCTTCGACCTTGGGATCGGAGAGGATTAGGCGCAGCGCAGTGGCGACCTGTTCGGCCTTGGCCCCGCCGCCTATGTCCAGGAAGTTGGCCGGCTCGCCGCCGAAGAGCTTGATGATGTCCATAGTGGACATGGCGAGACCCGCGCCGTTGACCATGCAGCCGATGTTGCCATCGAGCTGGATGAAGTTGATGCCCGCTTCGCGCGCGGCGCGCTCCGACGGAGGTTCCTCGTCCAGATCACGCATAGCGGCGACTTCGGGATTGCGCGACAGAGCGTTGTCGTCCACGGTCATCTTGCCATCAACCGCGAGCAAATTGCCTTCGCCGGTGATGACCAGGGGGTTGACCTCGGTCAGGGAGGCGTCGTTGGCGACGAAGGAGGCATACAGGTCGCGCACGAGCTTATCGAACGGCCGCCACAGCTCGGGCGGCAGGTCCATGGCGCTGGCGATATAGGTCGTCTGGTAGCCGCGCACGCCAAGATCGGGGTCGATGTGCATTTTGATGATCTTTTCGGGGGCCGTTTCGGCCACTTCTTCGATGTCCATGCCACCGGCAGCAGAGGCCATGATCATGGGTTTGCGGCGGGCGCGATCGATGAGCACGGCAAGGTAGATTTCCTGTGCGATGCCGGGGGCCTGTTCGTCAACCAGGACCTGGTTCACGGTATAGCCCTTGATGTCCATGCCCAAAATCTGACGGGCGGCTTCCTCGGCTTCGGCCGGGGTATTGGCCAGTTTGACGCCGCCGGCTTTGCCGCGGCCGCCAACATGGACCTGGGCTTTGACCACAACACGGCCGCCCAGCCGCTCGGCGATTTCGCGCGCCTCCACCGGCGTGCGGGCCACGTCGCCCGCGGGAATGGGCACGCCATGCTCGGCGAAAAGGCGTTTGGCCTGGTATTCATGCAAGTTCACTGGACTCTCCTTGTCCCAAGAGGGTAATAATTCGAAATGGCAAACAGTATCGTTCGCCTGCTTTTGACACTGCAAAGGAGCGAGAGGGATTATAGCACGGCCGTGCACTCGGACAAAGGAAGGGTAGAGGCTAAGAGGCGGGCTGAAGCTGCCAAAGCAAGCCGGGTACGACTTCGGTGGCGACAAACGGCCGTGCGGTGGTGAATTGGGCGAGGGTGGCGGCGGAAGGCTCGTAGAAGTAGAGGGGCGCGCGATTGGGCGGCACTTCGGTGAGGGAGTCGATGATATAGAAGCGCACGTCAGGATCGAGGTTGTGGCTGAGACCGAGGACGTCGCCGAAGGTGGGGCTTATATCGAGGCCGTTGAGCAGGACGAGCGGTTGTTCGGCCGAGTTGAGCCGGGCAAGCACGTCGATCTGGCTTTCGTCGTTGCCCTTGCCGCTGCCGGCCGGGGAAAGGACCCACAAGGTGCTGGAGAGGAGGCCGGTGAGAAGGACAACGGCGGTTACGGCTGTCCAGACGGCGCGACGTGAGGAAACGGCCGTTTGGGCGGCCAGGGTATAGGCGACGATCATTTGCGCCGCCACCAGGGCCACGGTCAGAAATCTGCTGACGGTGCTGCGCTGGCCGCCACTGAGCAAGTCCAGGCCCAGGGGTAACGCGACGGAAACAGCAAACAGCAGCAGCAAGAGGAGGTTCGAATCCTTGCCGGCGCACCGCAATGTGTAAAGGAGGCTGTAGATGAACAGCAGCAGGGCGAGCGCAGCCCCAAGCAGTTCCAGCGGGGCCGGGAGTGGATAGAGGTCAACGATAGGTGCGCTGTAGAGACGGCCCAAACCGATGATCATTCTGGGTAGAGGCAGGCCAATCGCCGCCCAGCCATCACCGCCGGCATCCGGCGCAAAGGCGATTCTGACCCAGGGCCAGAAGGCCAGGGCGGAGACGGAAACGGCGGCAAGCTGCTTGATCAGCCGCCAGTCAAAGCGCAAAAAGGGCCTGCGCACGCTCAGGCAAAGAGATAGCAGGACGAAGGCGCTGTGCGCGGCGGCCACAGCAACGAACAGAAGGTGGGTGTAGAAGCCGATCAGGAGCGTTATGGTGTACAGGATCCACCAACTCCAGTGATCCCGGCGCAGGCAGCGCAGTAGAGCAGCGCTGGCGGCCAGGGTACAGAGGACCAGCAGGCTGTACTGGCGCGCTTCCTGGGCGTAGGCAATCTGGAACGGGGAGACGGCGATCAGGGCGACCGCCAGCAGCGGCGCGCGGCCGCGCCAGCCCAGTTCGCGGGCCAGCCAATAGGACACCGGGAGCGCCAGGGCGCTAAGCAAGGCAGGCAGCAGGCGCATGATGGCCGGAGCAGTCCCAAAGGCGCGCATCCAGAAGTGGTTCAGCAAGGAGTACAGCGGCGGGTGGCTGACTACTTCGCTGGCCTGGGCGGCGATGACATCGTGAAAGTTACGATCTGACCGCGGGCTCTGCAGGCGCGCCACCAGCTCTTCCGGGGACAGATCGCGGCCCCGGAAGTCTGTCCAGTCTAGCTGCGCGGCAGCATTGCCGGCGGCGTAGAAGCTGGTCAGTGCTTCGTCGTGCCAATAGTGCTTCTGATCCAGGTTGGCAAAGCGCAGCAGCAGGCCAATGAAGATGCAGGAGAACAGAACGGCCGTCCTGCCATCCAGGGGCCTGTCGGCGGCTACAGATGCAGTATCCATTTGCATTTCCCCGGATGCATGGAGGACAACCGCGCGATGAGTGCAAGCATGCGCAGAGCGTATGCGCAAGTGCGCAGCGCGGCAGGCATTCTCAGCCAACCGTTAGCTTGGAGGGTGCTGACGAGGGGAATGGCCGGTTAGAACCGAGCGTGGCTTGCATCGGCTTCGGCTTGTGTTTATACTGCCTCGGTCTTTCCAGGAGGGCGGCACGCCATTAGAACAGCGAGAACCCAGCCATACGGCAGCGACCATTGATGAAACTAAAGAAACTCACCCTGCAAGGGTACAAGACGTTTGCCAGCAAGACGGATTTTGAATTTGACGACGGCATCACGGCCGTAGTGGGGCCTAACGGCAGCGGCAAAAGCAATATCGCTGACGCGCTGCGCTGGGTGCTGGGCGAGCAGAGCTATGGCACGCTGCGCGGCAAGCGCACGACGGACATGATTTTCGCGGGGAGCCAGACACGGGCCCGGGCGGGTATGGCCCAGGCAATCCTGACCCTGGACAACAGCGACGGCTGGCTGCCGATCGATTATGCGGAAGTGGAGATCGGCCGTCGCGCATATCGCTCCGGAGAGAACGAGTACCTGCTGAACGGCCAGAAGGTGCGCCTGAAGGATATCACCGACCTGCTGGCGACCAGCGGCCTGGCCGAACGGACCTACACGATCATCGGCCAGGGGATGGTGGATCGTGCCCTGTCTTTGCGGGCCGACGAACGGCGCGCGCTGTTTGAGGAAGCGGCGGGGATCATGCATTACAAGACACGGCGGGCGGAGACGCTGCGCCGTCTGAACGAGACAGAGCATAATCTGGAGCGCGTGCGCGATATCCTGGCCGAGATACGGCCGCGGCTGGCTTCCTTGCGGCGGCAGGCCACGCGCGCGCGCAACTATGAACAGGTGCAGCAAGACCTGCGCGAACTGCTGCGCATCTGGTACGGCTTCAAGTGGGACCAGAGCCGCGAGGAACTGCGGCGGGCGCGCGACGCGGCAAGCAGATCGGAGAAGGAGTGGCAGCGCAGCCGCCAGGCGCTGCTGGTGCAGCAGCAAAATCTGGATGACTTCCAGGCGCAGATCAACCGCGCGCAGCAGCGCATCGGCGAACTGCAGGCCGAGCGGGAGCAGATGCGCGAGCAGTGGGAGGCGGCGCGGCGTGAAGCGGCGGTGCTGCTGGAACGGCGGGCGGCACTGCGGCGGCAGGTGGACGATATCGATCAGGAACTACCGGCGCTGGAGACGCAGTTGGGCGAAGCGCAGGCGAACCTGCAGGCGGCCACGGACGACCTGGGCATGGCGCAGGCAGGCCTGGACCAGCAAAGAGGGCTGCTGCGCATGTTCAATGAGACATTTGAGGAACAGCGCCAGCAGATCGCCCGGTGGCAGCAGGCCGTGGTCGCAGCCGAACAGGAGCGGGCGCAGGCGCAACGGCTGGCGGCACAGGCGGAAGGGCAGCTGACGCAGCTGCGCGAACGGCTGGGGGAGCAGGCGGAGGCCGGATCAACGGCGGAGGGTGAGGACCTGGCGGCACTGCAAGCGCAGGCGGAGCGGCAAACGGCCGTGCTTTCCGCCGCGCAGAAAGGGGTGAACTCGCTGCGGGCCGAACGGCAGAATTTGCAGCAGCGGCGGCAGGAGCTGATCGCCACATTGAAGGAGCAGCGGCGGGAGGCACGCGAGCAGGAAGCGGCGCTGAACGGCAGGCGGGGGCAAACCGCGCGCCAGGAAGCAAGAGTGGAGATGCTGGACCAACTGCGCACGAAAGAGGTGCAGGTGAGCGAGGGCGTGGAGCTGTTGGGCCCACTGGCGGGGCTGATTGATATTCCAGAGGCGTACCAAACGGCCGTAGAGGCGGCCCTGGCGGCGCGGCTGGCGACGCTGGTGGTGAACGACAGCGACAGCCTGTGGTCGATCGTGGACGGGCCGCACGAACAGGCACTTACGGTGGCCGCAGTGGCCGATGTAACGCCCCCTGAGATTCCCCCGGCCCCGGCGGTTTCCGGCGTGATTGGCTGGGCGGCGGAGGAAGTGAGAGAGCCAGGGCGCGGCGACGGCCGTGGCGCGGCTGCTGTTGGGGCCGGTGCTGCTGGTCGAGAACCGGCGCACGGCCTACGCGCTGGCACCGCAGCTGCCGCCGGGCAGCCTGGCCGTGGCCCTGGACGGGTTGGTGGTCCATGCCGGAGGCCTGGTGCAAACGCGCGGCAAGGGTGAAACCGAGGGTATTCTGTCCCGCGAAACGGCGTGGCGGGCGGGGCAGGCCGAGCTGGCACAGATGCGCCTGGAGGTGACGGCGCAGGAAGAGGCGACGGCCGCGCTGCAGATCACGATCCAGCGCAATCAGGAACAGGTGGATGCCTGGCAGAACGAGGAACGGCGGCTGAGCGGGCTGGAGAATGAGAGCGTGCAGCGGCAGGCGGCGGCGCAGCGCGAGCTGGACCGCACGCGGCAGCAAGCGGCGTACCAGGAGAAGCAGCAGGAACGGGTGGCACAGGAATACGGCCGTTTGCAGGCCAGAATCGAAACGCTGGAAGGGCAGACCACGGCCGCGCGGGCCACGTCAGCGGCACAGGAGGCGGCGCTGGCTGAGGCGCGAACCCAGCTGGAGCAGCTGCCCGTGGCCGAATCGCAGCAGCAGCAGGCGGTGTTGAGCCAGCAAATCGCGGCCGCGCAGACGATTGTGGCGGGACGGCAGGCGGTGGTGGACAGCAGGCGCACGACGTTGAACCAGATGCAAAGCCAACTGGATCGTCTGCGGCAGCGGCGGCAGGCGCTGGACCTGGAGATCGCGGGGTTGAGCAAAGAGGAAACGGCGGAAAAGCAAGAGCAGATGCAGGAGCGTTTAACGGCCGTGGAAGCTTCTCTTCAGCCGCAGCAGGCGCGGCTGGCGGAAATCCGCAATGAGCTGCGGCAGCTGCAGCAGAAGACGGCCGGTCTGCAACGCACCGCGCACGAGCAGGAAACCCTGTACACGCAGACGCAGGTTCGCCTGACGCAGCGTGAAAACCAGGTGGAGTCATTACAAGAGCGCATCCATAACGATCTTGGGCTGGTGGCGCTGCGCTTTGACGCGGACCAGGCGGGGGCCACGCCCCTGCCGATTCAGGAGATCGTGGACCAGCTGCCGCAGGTTGACGTTTTGCCGCCGGAAATCGAAGATAACATCCACCAATTTCGCGGCCAACTGCAGCGCATGGGCGGGATCAATCCCGACGCGCCGCAAGAGTTTGAGGAAACGGAAGCACGCTTCGAGTTCCTGACGCAGCAGGTGGAAGATCTGGAAGAAACAGAAGGGCAATTACGCAAGGTGATCGCCGAGCTGGACGAGCTGACGTCGGTTGCTTTTGCGGAAACGGTGGAGCAGGTGAACAGCGTGTTCGGCGAGACGTTCACGCAGCTGTTCGGGGGGGGTTCAGCACGGCTGGTGTTGACGGACCCGGATGATCTGACGATCAGCGGCGTGGACATCGTGGCGCGGCTGCCCAACCGCCGCGAACAGGGCCTGGGGCTGCTCTCCGGCGGGGAGCGCTCACTGACCGCATCGGCGCTGATCTTCTCCCTGCTGAAAGTGTCGCCGACGCCATTCTGCGTGATGGATGAGGTGGACGCGGCGCTGGATGAGGCGAATATCAACCGCTTCCGCGACATTCTGCGTGAGTTGAGCCTGAAGACGCAGTTCATCGTGATCACGCACAATCGCGGCACGGTGCAGGCGGCGCAAACGCTGTACGGGGTGAGTATGCAGCCAGACAGCGCCAGCCAGGTGATTTCGATTCGCCCGGAAGAGTACACCCAGAAAGAGCTGGTGTAGGCGCGGTTACCGGGGTTGTTTAAGCCGACCCTGGGTAGTGAAGCAGGCGCTTCCTGGCGCTGGAGCTGCCGACGCGGCGGTGATGTAGTGCGTATTTACTCTCTGCCCGGTCCCGGAATAATGCTATAATGGGGGCATGAGGGGCGGTTGCCAACGGGCAGCCTGCCCGCTTGCTTATTAACTTCACCGGTCGCCCAGCCCTAGCAAAACACGCCGGGCGCCGGCAACGATCCGACCTAGGAGGAACGATGCGTACCCCATTTATTGCCGGGAACTGGAAGATGAACAAAGCGCCTGCCGCGGCGGCGGAATTTGCCAACGAGATCAAGGAGGCACTGAACGCCATCGAGGGCGTGGATATCGCCTTTTGCCCGCCATATATTGCCATTCCGGCGGTAGCTGAAGCGGTGGCAGGCACGAAAATCGGCGTCGGCGCACAGAACATGTACTTTGAAGAAAGCGGCGCCTACACAGGCGAGATCGCACCGGACATGCTGACGCCTTACTGCCAGTATGTCATTCTGGGCCACTCGGAACGGCGCGAATTCTTTGGCGAAACGGACGAAGGGGTCAACAAGAAGATCAGGGCTGCCCTGGCCCACAACCTGACGCCGATTGTCTGCGTCGGCGAAACGCTGGCGCAAAACGAGGCGGGGGAAACGCAGTCGTTTGTGAGCGGGCAGGTTCGGGCGGCCTTCGCCGGGTTCGAGGCCACGGAGATGGTGCGCTGCGTGATCGCCTACGAGCCAATCTGGGCGATCGGCACGGGCAAGACGGCCACGGTGGAGCAGGCGGGAGAGATCATCGGCACGGCCGTGCGGGATACGATCGCCGAGATGTTCGACGACGCCACCGCCCAGGCGGTGCGCATCCAGTACGGTGGCAGCGTCAAGCCGGAGAACGTGGCCGACTTCATGGCCCATCCGGATATTGACGGGGCGCTGGTCGGCGGCGCTGCTTTGAAGGCCAGTTTTGTCGATCTGGTCAGGGGCGCGGCTCTGTAGACGAAGCACCGTTTTGCCCATTGCGCGCGCCGTGCGGATGTCGACGGCGCGCTTTTTTGTACCCAGACAGACAAGGAGCGCCGCATGGAATTGGAGACGATCCTGGTACACGCCGGCGGTGAGGCCGATGCGGCAACGGGGGCGATCGCCCCGCCCATCCATCTCTCGACGACCTTTGAGCATGGACCGGCGGGGGAAGCGCCGGGCGGCTTTGTGTACATCCGCGAGGGTAACCCAACGCAGGCGCGCCTGGAAGAGGCGCTGGCGGCGGCGGACGGCGGGGCAGCGGCGCTGTTCTTCGGCTCCGGCATGGCCGCAGGCGCGGCACTGCTGCAATGCCAGCCCGCCGGGACGCATGTGCTGCTGCACCACGACATTTACTTCGGCTTCCGGGCTATCGCGATGACCTATTTTGAACGCTGGGGGCTCCATTTTGACGTAGTGAATATGACGGATCACACGGCCGTGCGCGAGGCAATGCGCCCGGAAACGGCGCTGCTGTGGGCGGAAACGCCTTCCAATCCGCGGATGGATGTGCTGGATATCGGCGGATTGGCGGAAATCGCCCACAGTGGGGGCGCGCAGCTGCTGGTGGACAGCACGTTCGCGCCGCCGGTGATCCAACGGCCGTTGGCCCTGGGCGCGGATGTGGTGCTGCACGCGGCCACGAAGTATTTCGGCGGGCACAGCGACGTGCAGGGCGGGGCGCTGATCTTCCGCCAGGAAGAGATGGTGGCGGAGATCACCGAGGCCCGCAGCCTTTTGGGAGCGGTGGGTTCGCCCTTCAACGCCTGGCTGGTACTGCGCGGACTGCGTTCGCTGGCGGTACGTATGGCGGGGCATTCGGCCAATGGCCTGGCCGTGGCCGAGTGGCTGGCCGGGCAGCCGCGCGTGGAGCGCGTGCTATATCCCGGCCTGCCAAACCACCCGGGACATGAGATCGCCCGGCGGCAGATGAGCGGCTTTGGGGGTATGCTTTCGTTCCTCGTGGCGGGCGGCATGGAAGAGACGCTGGCAGTGGCCTCGCGGCTGCGCCTGTTTGTCAACGCGACGAGCCTGGGCGGCGTGGAGAGCCTGATCGAACACCGGGCCTCGGTGGAGGGGGCGGATTCGTCTTCGCCGCCGAACCTGCTGCGCGTGTCCGTGGGGCTGGAAGCGGCCTCTGATTTGATCGACGATCTGGCCCAGGCGCTGGCTTGAGCCAAAAAAGGAGCAGACCATGACGGATAACCTGGCGAGTGCGATCACGCTCAGCAACGGCGTGTCTATGCCGCGCTTTGGATTGGGCGTCTTTCAGGCGGGCAGTGACCGGGAGGTGCGGGAGGCGGTGAGCTGGGCGCTGGAGGCGGGCTACCGGATGATCGACACGGCGACGATTTATGACAATGAGACGGCCGTGGGCGAGGCAATTGGCGAGAGCGGGGTGGCGCGGGGCGAGATCTTCGTAACGACGAAAGTGTGGAACAGCGACCAGCGCAAGGGGCGCACGGCGGCGGCGTTCACTGAAAGCCTGGATCGGCTGGGGTTGGAGTTTGTGGACCTGTATCTGGTGCACTGGCCAGTGGCAGGCCATTTTGTGGAGACGTGGCGGGCGCTGGAGGGGATTTACGCGGACGGCCGTGCGCGGGCCATCGGCGTGAGCAACTTCATGGTCCATCACCTGGAGACGCTGCTGCCCACGGTCGAGATTATGCCAATGGTCAACCAGATCGAGTTCCACCCTTACCTACAGTCGCCGGAGCTGACGGCCGTGTGCGAGGCGCAGGGTATGCGCCTGGAGGCATGGAGCCCGATTATGAAGGGAGAAGTGCTGCGCGTGCCGGAACTGCGGGAGATCGGGCGCAGGCACGGCAAAAGCCCGGTGCAGGTCACGCTGCGCTGGCTGTGGCAGCGGGAGATCATCGCGATTCCCAAGTCGAACCGCCGCGACCGGATCGACAGCAACGCGGACATTTTCGACTTCAGCCTGAGCGAGGAAGAAATGGCGCTGATCAACAGCCTGGATCGCGATTACCGCGTGGGGCCGAACCCAAACAATTTCAGTTTCTAGGGCAGGGCAGGGAATCCGCCTTGCGCAGGATCGCCGGGCATTTATAATGGGCAAAGGCCGTGGCACGCGGTTTCTGCTATGAATGACCTGTTCATGCCCATCATCTGGGTCGCGCTGACCCTGGTAACGCTGGTCCTGCTACAGCGCTGGATCCACACGCACCTGCATGGGCTCAGCCTGCTGGTGACCGGCACCCCCGACCGCGCGGTGATCCTCTATGCGGTGCTGCTTTTTCCCGGCGTGCTGCTGCACGAGTCAAGCCACTGGGTGACGGCGAAGCTGCTGGGCGTGCGCACGGGATCTTTCTCGCTCATTCCGAAGCGGCGACCCGACGGCTCGATCCAGTTGGGCTACGTGGAATATTACAAGGGGAAGACGCTGGACCCGGTGCGCGAGAGCCTGATTGGGGCGGCACCGCTGATCACGGGCACGCTGGCGATCCTGCTGATCAGCCTGCGCATTTTCAGCGTGACGGAGTTGAGCACGGCCGTGGCCAGCGGCGATATGGACACCCTGACCCTGGCCCTGGCCGATCTGTTCAGCACGCGCTTTTTCCTGCTGTGGCTCTATCTGATCTTCGCGATCAGCAACGCCATGCTGCCGAGCGCCTCTGATCGCAAGGCATGGCCCGCTTTTGTGGTGGCGATGGCGATCCTGGCCGGGTTGGTCTACGTGTTGGACCTGCAGCGCGAGGTGACCTCGGGGCTGGCCGGGCCGGTCGTGACCGTGTTTGGCTACCTGGGAATTGCTTTTTCGGTATCAATTGGCGTGGACATGATGGTCATGCTGCTGCTGGCCACGGCCGAATCGGTGATCAGCCGCCTCAAAGGGGTCAGCGTGGTTTACGGCGCGGATCAGAGACGGGGGCAGGTGTGATGAGCGAAACAAGATTGGGCACGTTTGAAGAGCTGATGGACGAAACGGCCGTGGTGATGCAGCCCATTTCGCGGCGCCTGCGGGAAATTGTGCTGGAAATTGACCCGGATGCCGTGGAAGTGGTGCGCCTGGGGGACCGGGCGGCAACGTATGGCATCGGCCCGAAGAAGAACAGCGAGGCCTACGTGTACATCCTGCCGCACAAGGGGTGGGTCAACCTGGGCTTCCTGCACGCGGCGGATCTGCCCGACCCGGCCGGTCTGTTGGAAGGCAGCGGCAAGAACATGCGGCACATCAAGACACGTTCGGAAGCCGACGCGGAACGACCGGCGGTGCGGCGGCTAATCAAAGAAGCGCTGGCCGAACGGCAGCAGGCGCTGGGCCGCCAGGCACTCTGAGGACGTTACCCGCCTTTTTTGGACTTCTTCAACTGCTTGGCGCGTAGATCGTGGCGCAGTTCGGCCTTGCGAATGCGCAGCGACTCGGGGGTCACTTCCAGCAGTTCGTCATCACTCAGATACTCAATTGAGTCATCGAGAGACATCAGGCGCGGCGTGGAGAGCGCCTCAATGATCGCCGTAGGCACGGCGCGATGGCCAGTCAGGTGCTTCTGGCGGCAGACGTTGATGACCATGTCTTCGTTGCGGATGTTCTGGCCGACAACCTGCCCGGCATAGACCTGATCGGTAGGCATGACGAAAAAGGTGCCGCGCTGCTGCAAGTGCTGCAGGGCGTAGGCGGCCACTTTGCCATCCTCCAGGGAAACAAGGGAGCCGTTTTCGGCCAGGTCGATGTCGCCGCGATAGGGCACGTAGTCATGGAAGAGGGTGTGGTAGATGCCCGTGCCACGGGTGGCGGTGAGGAAACGCTGGCGAAAGCCGAGCATGCCGCGCGTGGGCACGTGGTAGGTGCAGTAGACGGTGCCATCTTCGCCGTAGGTGATCTCAGTCAGGATGCCGCGCCGTTGGCCGATCATCTCCGCCACGACACCCAGATAGTCATTGTGTACCTCCAGGAAGAGCTGTTCGATGGGTTCGAGAATGCCCTGCGGCGAATCGCGGAAGATGACTTCGGGGCGGCTGACCATAAATTCGTAGCCTTCGCGGCGCATGGTTTCGATGAGAATGGCGAGGTGCAGTTCGCCGCGCCCGGCAACGATGAATTCGCCGGCGTTGTCGGTTTCTTCGACGCGCAAGGCGACATTGCTTTCCAGTTCGCGGTCCAGGCGTTCGCGAATGTGGCGGGAAGTGAGGTAGCGGCCTTCGCGCCCGGCGAAAGGGCTGTTGTTGACGCTGAAGGTCATGCGCACGGTTGGCTCTTCGACCTTGATCGGCGGCAACGGCCGTGGATCGTCCGGGTCGGCGATGGTGTCGCCAATGCCCACGTCCACAATACCGGCCACGGCGACGATGTCCCCGGCGAACACTTCGTCCTGCTCGTAGCGCTGCAAGTCGCGATAGGTGAAAACCTGGGTCACTTTGCCGGGCCGCAGTTCGCCTTCGGCGGTGATGTGGGCCACGGATTGACCACTGCGCAGGGAGCCGCTGGTGAGGCGGCCGACGGCGATCTTGCCCACGTAGGGGCTGTATTCGAGCGTGGTGACGAGCATCTGCGTCGGGCCGCCGGCATCGACCAGGGGCGCCGGCAGGGATTCGATGATGGTTTCAAACAACGGCCGGAGGTCCTCTTCCAGGGCATCGGGCGCGTAGCCGGCCTGCCCGGAGATGGCGCGGGCAAAAATGACGGGAAAGTCGGCCTGTTCGTCTGTCGCGCCAAGGTCAATAAAGAGGTCGAAGGTGGCGTTCAGCACCCAGTTGGGGCGGGCGGCGGGGCGATCGACCTTGTTGATCACTACGACCACCTTGCAGCCTTTCTGCAGCGCCTGGCGCAGCACGAAGCGGGTCTGGGGCATCGGGCCTTCGACAGCATCTACGAGCAGCAGCACGCCGTCGACCATGTTGACCACGCGTTCGACCTCACCGCCAAAATCAGCGTGGCCGGGCGTGTCCACGATGTTGATCGTCACGTCGTTGTAGACCACGCTGGTGTTCTTGGCCAGGATGGTAATGCCGCGCTCGCGCTCCAGGTCGTTGGAATCGAGGACGCGCTCGGTCATCTCCTGGTTACTGCGGAAGACGTTGGTCTGGCGCAGCATGCCATCCACGAGTGTGGTCTTGCCATGATCGACATGGGCGATAATGGCGATGTTTCGAATGTCTTGACGTGGTTCCATCATAGGTCACTCAGCGTTCCCGGTGTTTGGTTCAAAATCTAGCCCGAAGGCAACTTTATCCGCGCCCCCGGCAGTCTGCCAGCGGCGACCCGTCCGCGGGTCATACAGGCCGGCCACGAATGACAGGCCGGCCGCTTCCGCAGGCGGGAGGGGCAAGGTGGCTAACTGCACCAGCGTATCGCCGGTGCGCCAGCCCTGCCAAGGGGCGCCCAGGCCGTCCCATTGGGCAATGATGTTCTGCTCGTTGTCAAGGGCGTGTATAAAAACATGCAGCGGCTGCGGCAGCCCTTCTTGCCGCCACATGGTGCGCACAGCCAGCCCGCCGTCTTCCTGTGGCAGCAAGTCGACGTCCTGCAAACGCACACGGCCGTCCCCCAGGGTAAAGGTCGCCAGGGTTTCCTCCGGCAGCGAGGGGGCGGTGACAACCGTTAATTGTACCTCATCCGCAGGGGAACTGTCGCCTAAACGGCCGTCCAGATAAGCGCCCAATAAGGGATGCAGCGCGCGCCCACCCTTTTGCGCCCACCAGAACTGGCCCGACGGCGGCAGCAGCAGCGCCTGGTGGGGGTCGATCCAGCGCGGCCGCACGTCATTGCCGCCCAACCGGGCAAACTCCTGCGGGGCGATCTCGTCCAGCTGGGCGGCGGCGAGCACCAGGTCCACCGGCGCGCCACGAGCGGGGACGTCGTAGAGGAAGATGGAATAGCCAAGCTTGTCGCGCGGCTGCAGTGCGCGGAACCAGGCGAACTCGTCGTGGTCGGCGAAGTGCACTCCTTGCAGGTTGGTGGCGCTGATGGCGTAGGTGCCGGGCGCGGGGTCGGCAGGGTAAAACGGCCGTGCCCAGGGGTCCATGAGGCGCGGCGGGAAGCTGTCGAGGCCCTGGTAGGCAATGCCGTAGGCTTCGGGGCGCGCCTCACCAAAATAACTCAACCAGACTTCGTCCACGCCATTGGCGGCCATCCAGGGCGCCAGATCATCCAGGTCCTGACCCCAGTCGAGGTTGCTGTCGACGAGGCTGCGCCAGCCGCGGTCGGGACCCCCGGCCAGCAGATTGAAGAAGGCCAGGTAATCGGGGTAGATGAGGAGCGCAGCGGCGGTCAACCAGGCCAGCAGGGCGAGGGCCGGGGCAAGGCGGCGCGTGGGCACGGGAACAGGGGCGGCGCGGGAAACGGCCGTGGCGGCGAAAACGATGAAGAAAGGCAGCGAGGGCAGGATGTGGCGGTAGCCGAGGTTGATGTCGGTGGTTAGAGCGATGGCAAAAAAGCCCAGTCCGGGCACCAGTAGGACGGCGGCATCCACAGCGGCGGGACAGGCGCTGCCACGACGCAGCAGGCACCAGACGTAGGCGGCGGCGCCCCAGCCCAGAAGCACAAGGGTGGCCAGGGGCGTCTTGAGCAAAAAGGTGACCGGGAAATAGTACCACCAGCCGCCGGAGCTGGTGCGGCCCAGGAGGAAGGAGGGCGTGCTGACCTGCAAACGGCCGCCGATATCGAGCAACTGCTCTACATAGCCGGCCAGGGGCATAGTGAGACCGGAGAGGCGGCTCATGGTGGGCAGATTGGGCGGGAGCGTGCCGATCTCAAAGCCGTGGGCTGCCCAGAGGGCAAACAGCGCAGCCAAAGGGTAGGCGACGACCAGCCGGCCCAAATCAGGCCAGGGAGCCTCTCCGGCTCGCCGCCAGGTATCCAGGAACCAGATCAGGATGAGCAGGGCGAACAAGGGCACAAAAAGCGCGGCGGTGAACTTGGTATCTTGCAGCAGGCCAAAGCCCGCCCCGGCGATGAGGGCGCGGCTCCAGGAGGGTTGACGCAGGAAAAGCCACAAGGTGTAGGCGGCCAACAGCGCCCCCGCGGTCAAGCCCAGGTCGGTCGTGGCCAGGCGCGTGTGGGCAAGGATGTTGGGGTCAAAAGCAACGAAACCGAGGGCCAGCAGCCCGGCCCAGCGTCTGCCGCTCAGCTGGCCGGCCCAGCGCCCGGCGAGCGCGGCCAGCAGCAGCCCCAGCCAGATGGTGGGCAGGCGGGCCAGGAACATAATGTGGACCACATCATTGCCAATTTCCCACAGGAACAGTTCGGCGGGGCGGTGGAAGCTGCTGCCGCCCCAGGAGGGATCTTCCAAGGGCAGGGCCACGGTGGGGTCGCCGGCGAGGAAGGCGGCGTTGAGCGCGTTAAGGCCCAGGGGGTGGCCGACGCGAATCTGGGCGTAGCCGCGTAGGGCCGCCAGCCCGCGCACGATGAAGCCCTGCTCGTCGAAGGTGGGCGCTTTCTGGCTCATGCTGCCCAGAGCCAAGGCGAACATCAGCAGCAGCAGGGCTGCAGCGGTGAGGGAAGTGCGGAACCGGAGTACCTGGCGGCGGGAGGAAAGGGTGCTCATGAGCGGCGGAAATGGAAACCTCGGAATCCGGCGGCCTTGCGGTGCCAGACTCCGAGGTTTCGGACCTACGGCCGTTGCGAGGAGAACGGCCGTGGTGTCTTATCGTCCCGGTCTAGTTATCCAGCGGCAGCGCTTCGAAGTACTCGTAGCGCCCCGTCATATTGCTGTATTCCTGCGTCGTGGCAATGGTGCCGAAGTAGGCATTGCCGGGATAGAAGTTTTCATCGATGACCAGCTGCAGCTTCAGTTCACTGCCGCGCCTGCCGGCATAGAACTTCAACTGGTTCTCATAGACTTCGACGCG
Organism: uncultured Chloroflexia bacterium; assembly: GCA_963786145.1. GTDB lineage: Bacteria > Chloroflexota > Anaerolineae > Promineifilales > Promineifilaceae > JAACFF01. Next base: position 1,029,911 of record CAWAYB010000003.1, on the reverse strand, counting down.
CAGCACGTTGTAATCGTCCCAGCTGACACCGGAGATTTTCTCGATGTACCAGTTCTTGGCGACTTTACGATGTACGGGAATGCCCCCGGAGCCGCTGCCCAGCCAGACGACCTCATGGACACGCTGTACCTGCAGGTTCTTCTTATCCGCCCCTTCCACCAGCATGAACTCGTAGAACTCATTGAAGCAGTCAGTGTGCTTATACCAGCCATCGGTGGTGTTGGTGTCCGCCGGGCAGTTTTCCGTGCGCCGGTCGCCTTCCAGGACCAGGCCCAGACCCTTCTGCCAGCCCGGTTCGACGCTCTTGACTTCGGTCTGGATGGCGTAGGGGATGCTTGGCGCTTCCATCAGCGGCGACACGAGGCCCAGGTCCCAGCGATCTTTGACCTGCAGGATGTTCCAGCTCTTGCCCGGCTCAATTTCGTACCAGTTCTTGACCTCGTCCAGATGGGAGGTGCGGCGAATGCTCCAGCCGGTGTCCCGGTTGTCGAAATCGTCGCGGTAACCGCCCACAACCTTGACCGTCGCGGACCAGTTGCCACCCACTGCACCGGCCATCGAACGAAGGCGATAGTAGTAGACGTTGAAGGGCGAAGGCGGGTAGGCCGCCGGCCAGGAATTCACCGGACCAAGGTTGTAGGAGGTGGGGTTGGCGAAATCAGCGGAATGGGACTCCTGCAGTTCGTAGGCAGCCGCGCCGGCATTGTCCCAGGTGAGGGTCCACTGGTTGAGGCTGTTGGGCCGCGTGGCGGCCAGGTTATTTACGTCGGGAGTCAGAGGCACATCGCCGTAAATGATGAAGGGCAGGCGCACGAAGGGCGACGAGGAGAAATCGCCGACGGTGATCGTGGCCGATGGCTCGGCTGTGGTCGAATCGGCGCTGATCACGGCCGTGTTGGTGTACTTCTTGCCCACGGCCGCGGTGCCTTCGACGCTGGCATTGATGACGATTTCCACGGAACCACCTGCACCGAGAACACCTTCCCAGGTGACCACGTTGTTGAGGGCCGCGCCGCCGGTCTGCAAACCACCGACGGGCAGCTTGAATTCGTGGTTGAGGTAGGTCAGACCCGCCGGCAGCGTGTCCACCACGGTGAGCGGGGGCGAGTCGACATTGCCGCTGTTGCGGGCGATGATCGTGAAGGTCACCTGGCCTCCGGGCAAGACAGTTTGGGGATCGGCCGTTTTGGTCGAGCCGTCAAAGCTGAAGTCCGTGGCCACACCCAGACCATTTTCTTTTTCGAGGCGCTGGCGCAGCGCGGGCGGCAGCAACTCCAGGTCCTCTTGCGAGGTGGTGATGAAGACTTCCGGCGTGCCATCCGGTTGGTCATCGGCCCCGGCACCGTCCTGGGCCAAGGAGTTTTGCGCCAGGCCAAAAACGAGCAGGAAAGCAAACAGCAATCCGCCGATCAGCAGGGCAAGTTGTGATTTATTTCTACTCTTTCCAATATCAGACATTTGTCCTCCACAAGGTGGGCAGCGCCGCGTCCATGGGTAGGTCTGCTGCGCGCCGCCTCAAGTTCCTCAATCCTCGCTCCCGCCCTCAATCCTCCTGCCGCAGCGGTGCTAAGCCGGGGGGCAAGGGAACTGTCAGGAAGTCGGGTGCAGCGAGGGGTTTATCAACACGCTCCAGGCGACGGCCGTTTTCGCGTTCATACAAGCCGATATTCAATGAAGCAGGGGCGGATGGTAAAGTTGGGGGCCAGGGCAGCACATGGCGCTGCAGCACAATGTCCCCGATACGCAGGTGCTCCGGAGCCGCGTCGAACCCGTCATGTTGGCTGAGCAATGTGCCGTCCGCGTCTACCCAGTGCACAAACGCCGCCAAGTCAACCGGCAGCTCGCCTGTAACCCGCCAGGCGGTCACTATTTGTAGCCCTACGCCGTCACGCTCCGGCAAAATCTCATAGCCCACTAATGATAGTACATTGGCGAAATCTACCTGGGCCGGAGCAACGGAGAGGCTCGGCGCGCCGGGCAGAGCATAGGCGGCGAAGGAGGGTTCCACGGGAGTGCGAAACAGGGGCCGGTCGCTGATTCCGGCGGCAGCGAGGAGGGCTGGATCAGGCGCGGCGAATTCCGGCACAAGCAGCTGCCCGGAGCCGGACGGGGGCAGCACCAACGCTCCGGCCACTTCGGCACCGGTCTGCACCCAGCGCGCGGCGGGATCAACCCCCAGGTCACGGCGCAGGGAATCGGCCGTGATGGGACGGTAGAAGCCGTCGGCCACGACCAGATCGGGTAAGGGGTGCGTCCGCAGGTAGGCGGCCATGTCGAGCAGCACGGTCTGGTATTTCAGGCGAGTTTCGAGGGCCTGGGGCCAGCGCAGGAAGCCGTTTTGGAGGGTGCGCAGAAGATTAAAGGCCAGCAATCCAGCCAGCAGGAGGGGCAGGCCAAAGCGCAGCAACATCCGTGCCTGCGCGCCCGCGCCCAGGAGCAGTCGGCGGCGAGCCCACAACCAGCCCAGGGGCAGGGCCACGAGCAGAAAGACGGGAGGCAACGCGCCAATCATCCGGACAGTGCTGGGGGCCTCCGGGGTGAGGGCGCTGGGCAGCAGGCCCAGCAGCAGCCAGGAGAGGAGCAGCGCATAGGGCGGGTGGGACAGACGCCAAAGGGCCAGCAGCAACCCGGCATAGAAGAAGACGGCCGTCAGGGGATCAAACAGGGGTACGCCTGGCAGCATATAGGTCCAGCGCGGGTCGCCGGTGAAGGAAAACACGCCGAGCGTGGCCAAGGTGGTGCCCAGGATCGGGGCCACCTGGCCTTGCTGCAAGTTCTGCAGGGGGCCTTGCAGCTGCTGTACGCGTTCCTGCAGCGTGGGATCGGCGCGCAGGGTCCAGGCCAGAGGAGCATAGAGCAGGAGGCAGACCAACAGGGCGATCAGCGCGGCGATGAAAGGCTGGGGCCAGTTGCGGCCTAAGAGGGAGACTCGCGGCGTATCCGGACGGCGCCCGCGCCACAGCCAGTAGAAGGCCAGCAGGACGGGCCAGAGGAAGACGATGCGCGCGCCGGTGTAGCTGTAGAGGCTGAGGCCAAGGAACAGCCCGGCCAGCCACGGCCGTTTGGGAAAGAACCAGGCGAAGCCGAGGAGCAACAGCGGCTCGAGGATGGGCCGCAGCCCGACGCGGCTGAAGATGACCGGCCACCAGCTGAGGGCCAGAAAGGCGCCGGCGATCAACGAGGTGACGGGGTCAAAATCGCGCCGCGCCCAGCGCAGGGTGCCCGCGACCACAAACAGGCCGAGGAAGGCAGCGGGCAGGCGGATGGAAAGGACGTTGTCGCCCAATAGGACCTGGAAAGGCACGGACCAGTAGTGGTAGAGCGGTTCATGCCCGTAGCCCTCGCGGAAGAAGAGCGCAAACGCGCCACGACGAATGAAGGTCACGATATCGGCGTTGAGTACTTCGTCCTGAGCCAGGCCGGGCGGCACCTGGGCCAGGGCCAGCAGGCGCATGGCAGCGGCGAGCAGCAGCACGGCCGTGGCCCAGAAAAGCCAGGTCGTACGGTTCGTTCGCGACGTCGGGGAGATCATGCGCTTTTGCGAGCCAACAGCCGCCAGCGGCGGTTGGCCCGTGCACCCACTTTTGTTACCATTGCCTTGTCCACGCACACGCGGCGCGCGGATGGTTCCAGCGCGCCAACATGGACTATTGTAGGGCGTTTGCGGCACTCAACCCAACGCCTAACCCACGCCAGGGAGATGAAACCCCCCACGCGCCTATGTCCAAGAAATGGCTGTTGCTCTTACTCCTGATACCGCTGCTGTTGGGCCTGTGGCAGTTCGCGTCGATCCGCGAGTGGGTGCAGCGGCGGCCAGCCGCGGCCACCGCCATGGAGCAGGAAGCGGCGGCCTGGGTGGCGCAGGAAACCGCACCGGGAGCGACTCTGCTAGCCGACGAAGCGATCGGCCGGCGGGCGGGGAGGACGACGCTCACGCTGCCCGACGCACCCCCCGCCGAACAGGCGGCCTGGCTGGAAGAGACGCTGGCTGAAAGCCCGGTGGATTTTGTGGCGGCCGAAAACACGCTCGCCTGGGATCTCATCCGCGAAGCCTTGTGGTTCCGGCTGGCTTACCAGCCGGTAGCACAATTCAACGCGGCCGGCGTGACCAGGGCGCCGCTGACCATCTATGCTTACCGTCCGCCGCAGGAGGGGCTGGGTCCGCGGCAGGTGTTGAACGCACGGGTGCCGGACCGCCTGTCCGTGTTGGGTTACCAGGTGGCGCCGCGGGTGCTCAAGGCGGGTGAAACGGCACAGCTGCTGCTGGCGCTGCAGGCGCCGCAGGTGGGGCGGGCGCCGGAACGGCCGTTTGAGGCGGTGGTCCGCCTGATCTCGCCGCTGGACGGCACGGCCATGGCGGAATGGTCCGCTGAACTGCCGCAGGGCCTCGACCCGGCCGCCTGGGAGCCTGGCCAGGTACTTGATCAGGCGCTGGCGCTGCCACTGCCGGACGATCTACCCGCGGGAGCCTATCTACTCAATCTATCCCTGCGTGACGATGAGGGTCAGGAACTGTGGCCGTTCTCGTTCAATAACGATGTCAACCGCCTGGACCGCATCCCGCTGACGTGGCTTGCCGTGCCGCAGGATGGGCAGGCGCCGGAACAGGAAGTTCTGGTCGAATTTGGGGAGGGGATCAGGCTCAGGGGCTTGACCCGGGGCGAGGCCGCGGCCGGGGCGGATTTGCCCGTCACGCTGTTCTGGGAGGTGGGGCAGCCGGTGAACGAGGAGCTTGTGGTTTTTGTGCATGTGGTGGATGAGAGTGGGCAGCTGGCGGCAGGGCAGGACGGCCGTCCCGCCGGGGGGCTTTTTCCCACGGCGGCCTGGCAGCCCGGCCTGACCGTGGAGGACGAGCATGTGCTGGCGCTGCCGCCCGATCTGCGCCCGGGGAGTTATGCGCTGCGAGCGGGGTTGTACGATCCGGAGAGCGGGGTGCGGGTGCCGATCACGGCCGTGGCCGGGCAGGCGGCGACCGGAGACGCCGCGGAGCTGGGCAGCATCGTTATTGAGTAGCGCCCACGGGGGACGGCAGGCCAAACGCAGCAGGAGAAATGGACGGGGTGGTAGTCCAGAGATCAACGGGCATGTCGCCGGGCGCCAGCAGCAGCAGATTGTCCGCCGGGCCGAGGTTAAACCAGGGGTCGGTGGTGGTGTCGAGACGGCCGTTGCCAGCGTAAATGGTCAGCACACCACCGGCCCAACCGTCCTCGGGGAAGCGTTCGGCGTTGGCCGGGTTTTCGGTGGCCACGATACGCAGCACGGTGCCCGCCGGCAAATCTTGCAGCAGCGGGTCGTCGCCGAAGATTAGCGAACCTTCGTCCGTGGCGGCCAGGCTGTCGTTGTCGGTCAGCCGCCAGCCGCGCAGGTCCACGCCTGACGGGCGCACAACGGTGAGTTCCAGCCAGTCGCCGCCGATTGCGCCGCGATCATCGACGTGCACGGCCGTGATGAGCAGATCGCCCGGTGCGGGCGCGCTCTGATCCAAAGGCGAGAAGCGAGGCGAAAGCGCGAGATCGCCGCTGACCGGCAGCAGGGTCAGCTTGCCTTCCGGAACGGTCTGAGGCGGCAGCCCGTCCCAGCCGTCGAAGCGATAGCCTGGCGGCGGCAGGACGTGCAAGCGAATCGTCGTACCCTGGAAGTAGGTGCCCTGCCAGGGCAGGGCCTGCGGCGACGTGTCGTTGACTACCACCGAGCCGCCCGCGATTTCGCCCGCATTGAACTGAATGACGGCCGTGCCCGGCAGGCCGAAACTTTCCACGAAGTGGCGGCGCATGATCTCCGGGCGACGGGCGGCGAAATCGCGCATGTGTTCGGCCGTGCCCGTCCAGGTGCCGGGCACGTTCCAGCGCGCCTGTTCCAGCGGCACATCCGGCCCCAGCTCGGCGAGGAGGCTCTCCACCTCTGCGCCCACGTTTGGCGCGGCGAGGGTCGTATTCAGCAAATCGGCGGCGCGAGTCAAGAACAGGTTGTAGAATTCGGGGTTGGCCAACAGCTTGTTAAGCAGCGTCTCCATGCCTTCGCCCAGGGGATGGACCGCCTCCAGCACGTGGTCCACCATCTGGCGATCCACACGGTCAAAGGCGAGGTCGCTGTCCCAAGGCATAAACTCCCAGCGCCCGCCCTGCGTCCAGGGCCGGAACTGCTCGACGTTGTGATGGGGCCAATCGGTGTTGGCGGCGTACATTTGCAGCAGGAAGTAGTCGACGAAATTGGGCACATCGATCTGCGTCTGCACGAAGGCGTAGTTGGTGGGGTCGGCCAAGTCATTCGCCCGTACGAAATCCATGAAAGCGTCCCAGTGAGGCAAATCTTCAGCGCGCTGCCGGGCAGATTGGCGTCCGGGGATGTTGGGCGTATCCAGCACGGAGGCGGCGGGGACGTCGTAGTTCTGGCGCAGGAAACGCTCGTCGATGCGTTCGCGAATGGTGTAGATTCCCCAGGGACGGCCGTTGAGAAACAGCAGGACAGGGCGGCTGCGCGAATGGATGGCTCCCATGTCCGCGGCGAGCCGTTCTACCAACTGGTTGCGAAACAGGAGCAGGTCCTGGTCGCTGTTGTGCAGATAGAGGTGGTCGAATTCCACCTGCCCAAACGGGCCGAAGAGCGGGTAGAGCAGCTTGCGCGCGCCATATTCCTCGCGGAAATAGAGCCGCCACGATTTCTTGTCGAAGAACCAGCGCGTCCACTCGCCGTGGATGCGCAGACCGGCCCCGGTCTGGAAGGCGGTCAAACCGTCGCCGGTCACAAAGGTGAGATCTACCGGCCGCTCCCATTCGCGGCCGCGCTCCTCATGATTGAGGTAGATGCCGCGTTTGGCGTCCAGCAGGTCATCCGGTTCGACGATGAGCGACAACATGGGCAGGGTTGTCTCCAGGCCCATGAAGTAGGTGCCACTGCCGGGCGGTCCTGCGCTGCCGTCGGGCAGGAAGGCGCGGGCGCGCAAAGGAATGACCTGCGGCGCCGCGGCGCTCAGCAACAGCGGTTCGACATAGAGCTGGCCGGTGTCCGGGTCAGGTAAACGGCCGTCGAGGGTGTAGTAAATAGCGGCCTGGGGATGGGGCGTTTCCAGCCGCAGCTGGATGTCTTGCAGGTAGCGGCCCGGCAGCGGCGACATGGTGACAACAAGCCCGGTGTCCGCGGCCGAAGCAACCCGCCTTTCGCCCCAGAGGATCAGCCCGCCGACCAGGGACAACAGGGCGATCCCTGCCAGCAGCAGCGGCCTTCGCCGCTCACCCGCCCTGGTCATGTGCACGGCCCCATCTTGCTAGAAATTGTCGCCCAGCAGGCCCAGCACGTATTTAGAATTACGCGTGCGCAGCAGGGGGAAATAGCCCATGGCCTGCTCCAGGCGCTGGTCGTCGCCCGGCGGAGCCTTGATTTCGATCACGGCTGTGTTGGGGGAGGGCAGCCGCTGTGCCAGGTTGGGCCGGACGCGCAGGCGCTGGTCGTAGAAAGCCTGGTCGGAATCGAGCGTCAGGCGCAGCACACCGTCGGGGGTGGCGTAATATTCGCGGCGATAGCGGTTGACGAGGGCAGGCTGCGTATTCTGCTGCAGCCAGGGCTGCCAAAAGGAGGGCGCTGCCGCGCGCAGTTGGCGCAGCAGGTCGTCGTAGGTGCCGGCGAGGGAGAGCGGCCCGGGCAGGGTCCAGCGGGCCTTGTCGCCCAGCTGGCCGTTCTTGATTTTGAGTTCAAGGACGGCCGATTGGTCCGCGGCGGGGCGCAAATCGCCATACCAGCGCAGGCGCAGTTTGCGCCGTTCGGCAATACCAGCCAGGTTGGCGTTGAAGTTGGAAAGTTCGGCCGTGTCCAGGTAGAGGTTATTGACGAAACGGGTGGGATAGGTCGTGCGAAAAGCCTCCGCATGCATGCGGATCCAGCTGCGGGCTTGTTCCAGCATGCCGGCATCGACCACCAACTTCAGTTCGTAGCGCAGTTCGCCTATACGGTCATGACCTTCGTCCATGTAGTCTGTCCTATTGGTCCACATTGATGCGGCGGGCGGTGTGCCGGATGAATCCAGCGTACGGACCGGCGAACGAATGTGAATGGTGAGGTGGGATTATCAACCAAGGGGAGCCGATCAGCCAAACACGCTGCGCGCCTTAACAGCACTCTTATTTGGGGCAGGGCGCTCAGGGTACCTCATAGATCAGAATCGAATAGCCGACGCGGTCGTCCGGTGCGCGCTGACGGAACCAGGCGTAGGCTCGCTTCTGTTCCAGCGGATACTCCCACAGGCTGGTGGCGCTGATGGCATAGATGCCAGGCTGCGGCGCGCTCCCATCAAACGGTGGTTCGGTCCACTGGCCCCAGAAGGGCTGGCGCGGGCCGCCCGGCAGGGGATCATAGGCGATCCCGTAATAGTCCGGGTCGGCCGTGCCAAACCAACCCAGCTTCACCCGTTCGACGTTACGGCCGGCCATCCAGTGCCGCAAACGCAGCAGGTCCTGGCCCCAGTCGATATTGCTGTCGATGAGAACGCGGTGCCCGTTTTCCGGTCCGCCAGCGAGGCTGTTGAAGGTGCTGAGGTAGTGGGGATGGAGGCGCGCATCGATGCTGAGCAGGGCCAGCACGAGGAGGCCAAGGAAGGCGAGCGGCCAGCGACGGCCGTGCTGCAGGGGCAAGGCCGATGCCGCCTGCGAGCGTACCGGTTCAGCCGCCAGGCCGCCAATGACCAGGTAGATGAAGGGCAAAACCGGCAGCAGATGACGGTAGCCGACATTGAGGGCGCTGAAGAGGCTGATGGCCAGGTAGGCACCCACAGGAAGGAGCAAGAAGATGGCGCGTGAGCGCGTGGGGCGCAGCAGAAGGAGGACGGCCGCGGCCAGGGCAAAGGCGGCCAAAGTCAACAGTGGCGTTTTCACCAGCAGGGCGATGGGGAAGTAGAGCGGAAAGCCGGTGCTGGAAAACTGGCCCAGTAGAAAGGCGGGCCGCCCGCCACCGCTGAGCAGGAAGATGCGTTCGATGCCGGAGAGGAAGGTGGGTAGAGGCCCCCGCACCTGATTCAAAGGCGCCAGGCGGGGGTCCAGGAAGAGATAGCCGCCCCATTCCAAGCCGTAGACCAGCCACACGACCAGCAGGGCCACTGCGCCCGCAGCCAGGAGCTGGGCCAAGCGGCGCGCGGCGGCGGACCAGCCGCGCCGCGCGGGTCCATAGAGAGGCAGCAGAGCCTGGAGGGCCCAGATGGGGGCGAAAGCCAGGGCAGAGAGCTTGCTGCTGAAGGCGAGGCCAAGGCCCAGGGCGGCCCAGAACCAACGCCCGGCGCCACCGCCGCGCCATAACTGCCACAGCAGGAAGGTCGCCAGCAAGACGAAGAAGGTGCCGCCCAAGTCGGTGGTGACGTAACGGCCGTGGGCCAGGATATTGGGATCAAACAGGAGGAGCAGCAGCACAAACAGCGGCGCTGCCCCACCCCACATGCGCCGGGCCACGTGCCAGCCCAGCAGGGCCAGGCCTATGGTCAGGTAGACGACGGGCAGGCGGGCAAGAAATAGCATTTTCTGGATGTCCAGGTCGCGGTTCTCGACCCAGATCATTTTTTCGGCGAATAGATACCAGAACACATCCGGGGGTTGGCGTTCCCAGCTGGGATCATCCAGGGGCAGGTCGATTTCGGGCATCGTCAGCAGGGGCAGGGCGCTGAGGAGATTGACCAGCGGCGGGTGCTCCACGCTGAGGCGCGGGTCGCCGGTGCGCAGGTAGGCCAGGCCGCGGGCGATATGGTTTTGCTCGTCCACAGTCGGGCTGTCGCCGGTCAGGCTGTTGAGAGCCAGGAAATAGAAGAGCAGCAGGGCCGCTACCGCGAGCAAGGTTTTGCGCCTGGGGGTTGCCATGTGCCTCGAATTATAGGCCAGGCAGGAGAGCGGGCAACAGAGGAGGTGCACGGCCGTCCACCAAATGCAGTACGGCTGTCCTTTGAACCGCTGTGGATGCGTGCCCCCTGCCCGCGAATCGACTAAAATGAGGGGCGCGCTGGGCCAAACGGCCGTGCAGAAAAAGTGATGCGTAAACATTTCTCCACCCTGCTCAAAGTGGGGGTTACCCTGCTGGGACTCTGGTTCGTGCTGACGCGCCTGGATGCGCGGGCGATTGGCCTGGCCCTGCGCAGCGCAGACCTGGGCTGGCTGGTGGTCAGCTTCCTGCTGGTCAACGCGGGAGTGGTGCTGCGCGCGTACCGCTGGCTAATCCTGATCCGCAGCCTAAACGCGGCGGTAACATTCGGCCGTCTGGTGACGCTTTATTTCGTCGGCGGATTCTTCAACACGTTTCTGCCGTCGGGCTTTGGCGGGGACGTGGTGCGTATCCTGGAAGTGTCGCAGGATGTGCCTTCAGGGGTGGCCGCGGGTACGGTGATCATTGACCGGCTGACGGGATTGATGATGCTCTTTGCCCTTTCGCTGCTGGCCCTGCCCTTTCGCCCGCCTGATTTCCCGCCCCAGCTGCTGGCGGTGATCGTCGGCATCTGCGTGACAGGGCTGGCGGCCGGTTTCATCGTGCTGGAAGGATCCCTGCTGGAACGGCTGAGCGCGATCCTACCGGAGCGCCTGCTGGAAGCCGGGAACGGCTTCTTGCCCAAGACGGCCGCGGCGGTGAAGGAGTGCGGCTGGCGCGCCATCGGCGGAGCGCTGTTCATATCGGTGCTGTTTAACCTGCTGCAGGCCTGCTGGTGGACGACAGCCGGTTGGGCGCTGGGTCTGGCCATCCCTTATACCTATACGCTGCTGGTGGTGCCAATTTTCTCGCTGGCGATGCTGATCCCCTCGATTGGCGGCCTGGGCGTGCGCGAGCTGCTGGCGCCGGTGCTGTTCAGCGGGGCGGGGGTGCCGCCGGAGCAGGCGGTGGCCTTGACGCTGGTGGTGTTTGGGCTGGAGAAGTTTTCCGGCCTGCTTGGCGGACCAGTCTATCTATACACGACGCTGCGTAACGGCCGTAAACCCGCGCCGGATCATTCCCCCTGAAACTAAACAGGCCGGGCTCACACCCGACCTGCCGGTCTAGCTGAATCCGATCTCGCGGTCCTACCCCTCCACGGAACCGGCATGCACGAGGCGCGGGTCCAGGGCGTCGCGCAGGCCGTCGCCAAGCAGATTGAAGGCCAGGACGGTGATCGAGATGGCGATGCCGGGGGCGAAGACCAGATGGGGGGCGCTGAAAAGCTGGTTGCGCTCGCTGCCCAACATTGTGCCCCATTCGGGGATCGGCGGCTGGGCACCCAGGCCGAGGAAGGACAAAGCGGCCGTGTCGAGGATGGCCGTAGCCACGCCAAGGGTAGCCAGAACAATCAGCGGCGGCAGCGAATTGGGGAGGATGCGCCGGGTGAGGATATCCCAGTGGCTGGCGCCAAGGGCCCGCGACGCTTCCACATAGTCCGATTCGCGCAGGGAGAGCACGCTGGAGCGCACCACGCGGGCGTAGGCCGGAATACTGACAATGGCGATGGCCAGCATGGCGTTTTCCAGGCTGGGGCCAAGGACAAAGACGATGGCGATGGCCAGCAGGAAGAAGGGGAAGGCCAGGACCACATCCATGATGCGCATGATAATGTTGTCGAACCAGCCGCCCGTATAGCCGGCTACCGCGCCCAAAATGGTGCCCACGATGACGGCGAAGCCGACGGTCAGGAAGCCGATGCGCATGGAAACGCGCGCGCCAAAGACGAGGCGGCTGAAGACGTCGCGCACGTTACCATCCGTGCCCAGCAAGTGCTGGGGCTGGTCCGCCGGGCAGCCGAGGAGGTGGATGCAGGGGGGGTCCCGGCGGCCGACATCTTCCTGGCCAATGAGCACTTCGGTGGGGTCATAGGGGGCGATGACAGGCGCAAAGATAGCGCCAAGGAAGATGATACCGAGGATGATCATGCCGATCACGGCCGAACGCTGCTTGAACATGCGTCGCAGGGTCAGACGCCAGAGGCTGTTGGACTTATAATCACCAATATCGGCTACATCGTCATCTATGATTTCAGCGACGGTAGTTGACATAAAACACCATTCCTGAGGCGGATGGATGATAGGTGGAGGTCGATACGGCCGTTAATCCAGGCGGATGCGCGGGTCCAGGAAGCCGTAAGACAGATCAACCACCAGATTGAAGAACACATAAATGATGGCAATGATAATCACGAAGCCCTGGATGATCGGAAAGTCGCGAGCCAGGATGGCTTCATAGACGCTCAGGCCAACGCCGGCAAAGCCGAAGATGGTCTCCGTCAATACCGCGCCGCCCAGGATGGCCCCCAACTGCAGGCCGATGATGGTGACGACAGGCAGCAGGGCGTTGCGGAAGGCATGTTTGGAAATGACCTTGGAGTTGGGCACGCCCTTGGCGCGCGCCGTGCGCACATAGTCCAGGCCCAGAATCTCCAGCATGCCCGAACGGGTGATGCGGGCGATGATGGCGAGGGGGATGGTCGCCAGGGCTACGGCGGGCAGGAGCAGGTGGCGCCCCACGTCAACCAGCACGTCCCATTCGCCAGTCACAATGGAATTGGGGACGTAGAAATTGGAGAGAAATTCATAGACGCCGTAGCGGAAAGTTCCCTCTTCAACCGCCAATCCATAGTGCTCATAAAAGGGGGTGGGCACGACACCGGGCGAAACCCGCCCCGAAGGAGGAAGGGCAAAAGGCGTATCTTTCAGCAGGACGGCGAAAACATAAATCAGCAGCAGACCCAAGAAGAAAACGGGCAAGGAAACGCCGATGTTGGCCCCCAGCATGACGCCCACGTCCACGGCGGAATTGCGTTTGACGGCGGCGATGATGCCCAGGGGAATGCCCACAATAACGGCAATAAACATGGCAGTCATGCCCAGCTCGATGGTCGTGGGCAGCCGTTCGATCATGATCGTGGAGACGGGACGGCCGAAACGGATGGAGTCGCCCAGATCGCCCTGGGCCAGGCCGCGCAGGTAGATGCCGAACTGCACCGGGATGGGCTCGTCCAAGCCGAAAGTTCTTGCGGAAGCGTTCGCAGGTTTCGGCGGTCGCCTTTTCACCGAGGATTGCCTTGCAGGGGTCGCCGGGAATCGAACGGGACAGGAAAAAGGTGACGGCCATGATCGCGAAGATCACGGGAATCGCCAGAAGCACACGGCGAAAGGTGTATTGGGCCATTGAATCATCCCTCCGCTCAGGTCGGAGAACCAGGTCGGATAGCAAAAACGGGATGGCATTGGCTGCACCGGGCAGCACCAGGCCATCCCGCCTCGTTCACAGGGTGGTTGTGGGAAACCAGGATACCCGGTTTCCCACAACGCTAGCCACGGCCGTACTTATTCGGCCGGCGCATTCATCAGGCCGTCCCACAGGTAGGAGTAGTACTCCCACGCGCCGGTGTTACCGACGTGGTTCGGGTTGGAGGCGTCGATACCGGCGCCCCAGGAGGCGATCACGTCAGTTGGCATCGAAGGTCGAGCCATCGTGGAAGGTGACGCCTTCACGCAGGGTGCAGGTCCAGACGGTCAGGTCTTCGTTGGCTGAACAATCCGTGGCCAGGGCCGGTTCGGCAACGCCCTCGGTGTTGTAACGATAGAGACCTTCGAGCATCTGCTGGCAGGTATCCAGCGACTCGCCGTCGGTCTCGTCAGCGCAGAAGAGGCTGATCGGTTCGGCGTTCTTCATGAAGACGAGCGTGTCCTTGCCCGGGTCAATCAGGCGCATGATCGGCGCACCAAAGGACGGGTTGTTCATGCCCGGCATCCCGGCGCGCGCCGCGTAGGAGGCAGCGGAATGGACAATCGGGACCATCGGGACCAGTTCTTTGATGGCGTTGTTGGCTTCCGTATAGAGGGCGAAGGTATCTTCCGGGATCGGCGATCTGGGAAGCCTGCTCCAGCGGTTCGTAGATCTCCGGATGGGGATCGCCGAACTGCGGGTTGCTGGCCGAGAAGTGGAAGTCCAGGAAGTTGGTGATGTGCGGGTAGTCACCCGTCCAGCCCAAGAGGTAGATGCCGTCGAGACGGCCGCCGCTCGATTCATCGATGAACTCACCGGATTCCATCACCTGGATGTTGGCCGTGATGCCCAGGTTCTCCTGCAGCTGGGTCTGCAGCTCAACGGCTACCGAACCAGGCTCGGGCAGATAATCGCGGAAGACGTCGCGATAGTAGATCGTGGTTTCGAAACCATCCGGGAAACCGGCGTCCGACAGCTGCTGGCGCGCTTCTTCCGGGTTGAACTCATACCACTCGTCTCCCTCGCAGCCACCAGGGATGTTGCAAGGGGTGAAGTGCGTGGCCACGATGGAACCCTCCGGATAGAAGGTGCCGACGATGCGGTCGCGATCGATGCCCTTGGCGATGGCCTGGCGTACGTTCACGTCGCCAAACGGCTCAAAGGTGTTGGTCATGGCGACATAGAGAATGTTCGGGGCAATCAGCGGGACCAGTTCCAGGGCCTCATCAGCTTCGACGATGGCGAAGTCATCCGCGGCGAGGTTGCTGATATAGTCGGCCGAACCAGACTGCAGTTCCAGCAGGCGCGAAGCGGATTCGGTCGCCCAACGGAAAACGAGGGTATCGGCGATGGCCGGTTCACCCCAGTAATCTTCGTTGCGGGTCATGATGATGCTCTCGCCACGGTTCCAGCTTTCCAGCTTGTAGGCACCGGTGCCGACGGGCTGTTCGAGGATGGCGCCCGTGCCGCCGGTCTCATTCAGCCACTCTTCCGGCTGGATGGCGAACGGGGTAAAGGCGGCCTTGGCCAGGAACGCGGGGTCGGGCTTGCACAGGTTGAAAACAACCGTGTACTGGTCGACAGCCTCGATCGAGGAGACCTTACCACCATAGTCGCAGCTTTCGGCGACAACGGCATTGCCGACGAAGTCGCCCATGGCGGCTTCTTCCGGTTCGGGGGTCGCTTCTTCTACCGGCTCAGCGGTCGGTTCTTCCATCGGTTCTTCTGTCGGTTCGGGCATAGCCTCTTCAACAGCAGCTTCTACGGTGGGAGCGACCTCTTCAAGAGCGGCCTCCACTGTAGGAGCAAGCTCCTCAGCGGCGGCCTGGATTGTCGGCGCAACCTCTTGCGCGGCTTCCTGCACCTGCTGTGCGGCTTCCGGCGAACAGGCGGCCAGGGCCAGACTCAAGATCAAGAGTCCGGCGAGTACCAGTGACCATCTACTCTTCATGTATTCTTCTCCTTTCTGAGATTACAACGCGCCCAAAAGGCGCGAGACGGTTGTCAAGTAGGATAACATGATTCCAGGTAAGCGACAAGATCAAGCAGCCATTATGAGGTTCTTTTGGTGACATTTCAGGGTCAGGGAGCGGGGTCTAAAAGGGTGGTATAATAGGCAGCGCCGCGTTTGCCACGGCCGTTTTGCGACCGCGCGGCTCCCAAAGAGTACGCTTTATGAATAATCGGGAAGTAGTTGACCTGTTTCAACGTGTGGCCGACATGCTGGCCATTCGCGGCGACCAGATTCACCGCATTCTGGCTTATCGCCGCGCCGCAGAAAGCATCGGCGCGCTGGGCCGGGACATCAACCAGGTGTATGCGGAAGGCAGCCTGCAGGAGATCCCCGGTATCGGCGCGACCCTGGCGGCCAAGATCGAGGAGATGCTGACCACGGGCGAGCTGGAGTTTTATACGCGCCTGAGCGAAGAGATCCCGCCCACGCTGGTCGATTTGCTGCGCGTGGAAGGGTTGGGGCCCAAACGGGTTAAACAGATTTATGAAGAGTTGGGTGTGACGACGCTGCCCGAGCTCACGGCCGTGGCCCAGGAAGGGAAGCTGGCCGAGCTGCCCGGCCTGGGGCAGAAGAGCGCGGACAAGCTGCTGCTGGCGATCGCGGCCCTGGAGAAGCATGGGGACGGGCGGGTGTCTATCGGCGAAGCGCTGCCCCTGGCCGAGGAGATCCTGGCGGAGCTGGCGCAGCTGCCCGGGGTGAGGCAAACGGCCGTGGGCGGCTCCCTACGGCGCTGGAAGGAAACGATCGGCGACGTCGACCTGCTGGTGGCCACCGACGATGCCGAAGCGGTGATGATCCATTTTCGCGCCCTGGAACAGGCCGAAAGCGTCGCCGCCGCCGGCCCGACCAAGTCACGGATCGTGCTGCATAACGGGCTGGGCGTGGATCTGCGCGTGCTGCCGGCCGAGCGCTGGGGCACGCTGCTCTCCTATTTCACCGGCAGCAAGGAGCACAATGTGCAGCTGCGTGAGCTGGCCCAGAAACAAGGTCTTTCGTTGAACGAACACGCTTTCACGCCGGTGGGCGGCGGGGACGAGATCCTCTGCGCCACGGAGGAAGAGGTATACAGCACGTTGGGTTTGCCCTATATCCCGCCGGTGCTGCGCGAGGATCGCGGCGAGCTTGAAGCGGCGCAGCGCAATGACCTGCCGGAGCTGGTGCAGTTGGGCGACCTCATTTGCGATCTGCATATGCATACGACATGGTCGGACGGCCGTCTATCCGTACTGGAGATGGCGGAAGCGGCGCGCGCGCGCGGCCTCAGGGCCATTTGCATAACTGACCATTCGCGCAGCCTAGGCATCGCCAACGGGCTCTCCATCGAACGCCTGCAGGAGCAGGCAGAGGAAGTGCGGGCCGCGAATGAGGCAATGGGCCCAGATTTCCACGTTCTGCACGGCACGGAGATGGAGATCAAGGCGGACGGGACGCTCGATTACCCGGATGAGGTGCTGGCCGAACTCGATTTCGTCATTGCCAGCTTGCACACGAGCCTGAGCCAGCCGCGTGAACAGGTGACCGATCGTATGCTGAACGCCATCTGGAACCCGCACGTGGACCTGATTGCCCACCCCACGGGCCGCCTTCTGCCCGATCGTCCCGGCGCGGACCTGGACCTGGACATGATCTTTGAATCGGCCGCGGCCACGCACACCATCCTGGAGGTAAACGCCAGCCCGATGCGCCTCGATTTGCGGGATGTGCATGTGCGGCGCGCGCTGGAGATGGGGGTTTTGCTGGCGGTTAACACGGACGCGCACCGGGCGGAGGAGCTGGATTTACGGCCGTATGGCGTGGCTACGGCGCAGCGTGGGTGGGCGACGGCCCGGAGCGTGATCAACACCTGGCCCATTGAGACGCTGCTCGCGTTCCTGCTGGACAAGTCCATTCCTACACCGGCAAGCTGAGATGACGACTTTCCCGCTGGACATCCTGCGCCGGGCCTTTGGCAGCGATCTTGGTGAAGCGCACCTGGCCGATCTGTTCGCCGCCGCCGAGCAGCGCAGCTATGACGCCGGGGCGGTCATTCTGGCCCAGGGCGAGGCGGGTCGCACCTGCCATGTGCTGCTGAGCGGCGAGGTGAGTGTGCGCCAGATCACAGACGATGGAATCGAACGGCTGCTGACGCGGTTGGTACCCGGCCGCATTTTCGGCGAACTGGCGCTGCTGGACAGCGCGCCGCGTATGGCCACCTGCCGCGCGGACACGGCCGTGACCACCCTGGCCATTAACCAGGCATTGTTCCACCATCTGTTGCAGGAAGAACCGGCCATTGCCAACGCCCTGCTGGTGCAGGTAGTGGGCGAAATGCGCCGCCAGGACCAGCTGGCGATTGCCGATTTGCAGGGCAAGAACGTAGCCCTGGCGGCGGCCTATGAGGAGCTGCAGGCGGCGCAGGAGGAACTGGTGGAGAAGGAACGGCTGGAGCATGAGATGGCTCTGGCCGCGGCGGTACAGCGCGGCTTGCTGCCCGATGTGCTGCCCGTCTATGCGGATTTCGCCTTTGCGGCTTTCCAGAAGCCGGCGAGGCAGGTGGGGGGCGATCTGTATGACGTCATCGAGCTGGACGACGAGCATGTGGGGCTGCTGCTGGCCGATGTGGCGGACAAAGGGATGCATGCCGCGCTGATCATGGCTGTCACGCGCACGCTCTTTCGCGTCAGCGCCGCAAGCTCGCTTGCACCCGCGGCCGTGGCCCAGGCGGTGCATCACGGGCTGATCGACGTCGCGCCGGACCAAAACAGCTTTGTGACCGCTTTTTACGGCGTGCTGCACCGGCCAAGCGGCTTGCTGACCTATGTACGCGCGGCGCAGGAACGGCCGCTGTTGGCCCGTCCCGGCGTGCCGGTTTCGGCCCTGCCCGGCGACGGCCGTTTTTTGGGTATGCTGCCCGATCTGACCTTAAGCGAGCATCAGGTTTCCTTGTCGCCCGGCGATCGCCTGCTACTCTTCAGCGACGGGGTGACGGACGCGGTCAACGCGGTCGACGAGCCGTACGATTACGGGCGACTGCGCGCGGCGTGCGAACGCGGGCAGGAGCTGCCGGCGGCGGCATTCGTGACCGCCATCGTGGAGGATGTAGCGCGTTGGACGGCGGGAGCGCCCTCTTTTGACGACCTGACTTTGCTGGCCGTGGAGGTCCGCTGAGGGACGCGTAACGAAGGTAGGGTATGGCAGATCAAGAGTTGGACAGCGCACCGGAAACGGGAGCAGAGGAGGCAAACGGCCGTGAACCCATTCCCTGGGCCTGGTTCGGCCTGGGCTTGCTGCTGACGGTGCTGGCCTGCGCGGGTGCAGCAATCCTGGCGCGCGGCTGGCTGATGGCACCGCCACAGGAACAGGGGCCGGTGGAACCGGTGATCATCGTTTTGACGGCGCCGCCCAGCGCCACGCCCGAACCAACCAGCCGCCCGCAGGCGCCCACACCCATCCCCACGTTTACGCCCATCCCCACGCCGGATACGGCCGTGGCCCCGTCCGAGCTGCGGGCAGGCTTTTATGCCGAGGTGGCCAACACGGACGACCTGGGCGTCACCGTGCGCGGAGGGCCAAGCACGCGCAACGTGGTTGTCACCGTGGCGGAAGAAGGGACGCCGCTGTTCATCATAGGCGGGCCCACGGAGGCGGAGGATTTCCTGTGGTGGAACATCCGCCTGGACAACGGCCTGGAGGGCTGGGCCGTGCAGAATTTTTTGATCCCTGCGGCGGCGCCATAGCGCTGCGGCAGACGAAGAACGGCCGCTTCTTGGGGCGCAGCCGGGGTATTAACCCTTGTAGAAGGAATCTGTGATGAACGATGCCGAACGTGCCAGAGAACTCCGCGAGGAACTGAATTTCCACCTCTACCGCTATCACGTGCTGGACGCGCCCGTGATCAGCGACGCCGAATATGATGCCCTGTACCGGGAGCTGCAGGGCCTGGAAGCGGCGCACCCGGAGCTGGTGACGGCCGATTCACCTACGCAGCGCGCGGGGGCGGAGCCGCTGGATGCCTTTGTCAAGGTCCGGCACCCTGCGCCCATCCTCAGCCTGGCTAACGCCTTTAACGAAGAAGATTTACACGCCTGGCGGGCGCGTATCGGCCGGCTGCTGCCCGACGA
This sequence comes from uncultured Chloroflexia bacterium, assembly GCA_963786145.1. Lineage (GTDB taxonomy): Bacteria > Chloroflexota > Anaerolineae > Promineifilales > Promineifilaceae > JAACFF01. Next base: position 1,010,624 of record CAWAYB010000003.1, on the reverse strand, counting down.
AGCCGCGCTCGATTACGTGGTGGAGCCCAAGCTGGACGGTCTGTCGGTGGTGTTGACGTATCGGGACGGATTGTTTGTGCAGGGGGCGACACGCGGTAACGGTGAAGTGGGGGAAGACGTGACCCAGAATCTGCGCACGATATCCGCCTTGCCGAGGCGCGTTCCTGTGCATGCCGGCGGCGGGCCGGCCGCGCCGCCTTATATGGTCGTGCGCGGGGAAGTCTTTTTTCCCCTGGACAAGTTTGAGGCATTGAACGCCGCCCGCGCCGCCGCCGGAGAAGCACTGTACATGAACCCGCGCAATACGGCGGCCGGTTCGCTGCGCCAGCTGGACCCGGCCAAGACAGCAGAACGGCCGTTGACCCTATTCGTCTATGATTTCATTGCCTGGGAGGGGCTGGAGCTACCCGACACACAGTGGGAGCGCTTGCAGCTGCTGCGTGACTTCGGCTTCCCTGTTTCGCCTGACTGCGTGCTGTGCCCCGACCTGGAGTGTGTCGGTGAGCAGTATCGGGCCTGGATCGAGAAGCGCAACCGGATCAGTTACGAAGTGGACGGGATCGTGGTCAAGATCAACGAACGGCCGCTGGCCGACGACCTGGGTTTCGTGGGCAAGGACCCGCGCGGCGCCCTGGCGATGAAGTTTCCCGCCCAGGAGAAGAGCACCCGGCTGCTGGATGTGCAGGTGAACGTCGGCCGTACGGGCATCCTGGCCCCCAACGCGGTGCTGGAAGCGGTGGAGATCGGCGGGGTGGTGGTGCGCAACGCCACGCTGCACAATTATGACGAGATTGAGCGCAAGGATATTCGCATCGGCGACATGGTGCTGGTCAAACGGGCAGGCGATGTAATCCCCTATATCGTCGGACCCCTTCCGGAGCTGCGCGACGGAAGGGAACGGGTGATCGAACGGCCGTCCGTGTGTCCCGCCTGCGGCGAAGCGGCGGTGGACATTCCCGGGGAGGTGGCGATCTACTGCGAAAACCCGGCCTGCCCGGCGCAGCTGGTGCGGCTGGTCGAATATTTTGTCAGCCGGGGGGCGATGGACATCGACGGGTTTGGGGCGCAAACGGCCGTGCTGCTGGTGGAAGAAGGGCTGCTGGGCGACGTGGGCGACATTTACAGCCTGGGGCGCGACGAATTGTTGGCCCTGGAAGGGTTCCAGGAAAAGAAAGTGGACAACCTGTTGCTGGGGGTGGAGGCGAGCAAGGGCCAACCCGCCGAACGCGTGCTCACCGCCCTGGGCATCCGCTTTGTGGGCAGCGTCGTCGCCGCCACGCTGCTGCGCGCCCTGGGCAGCATCGACGCCATCGCCGGAGCAGCGCCGGAACCGCTGCAGGAGATTGAAGGCGTGGGACCGCAGATCGCACTGTCGGTAGAGGCCTGGTTTGGCGGCGAACGCAATCGCGCCGTGCTGGAGAAGCTGCGCGCCGCAGGCCTACAATTTGAGGCGGAACGAACCGAGGCAACGGCCGATTCACTGGCCGGCCTGACCTTCGTCATCACCGGCACCTTGCCTACGCTCAGCCGGGAAGAGGCCAAGGCACTGATTGAAAGTTACGGCGGTTCTGTCAGCAGCGCGGTCAGCAGCAAAACCAGCTATTTGCTGGCAGGAGAAAAGGCGGGCAGCAAATTGAGCAAAGCCGAGGCCCTGGGTGTGCCGGTGCTGGATGAAGCCGCGCTGCGCACCATGTTGGCCGAGCAGGGCTGACGGAGCCACGCCCATGACCGAATTTTTCAACGTTCTACCGCCGGATGAGGCCCGCGCGCTGCTGCTGGAGCATATCACACCCCTGACCGGCCAAATCGAGATCGCCACGGAAGATGCCCTGGAAAGGGTGACGGCCGTGGCACCGCGCGCGCCCCACCCCCTGCCCGCCTTCCGCCGCAGCACCATGGACGGCTACGCCGTGCGCGCGGCGGATACGTTTGGCGCCAGCGGCAGCCTGCCCGCTTTTCTGACAGTCATCGGCGAGGTACCCATGGGCCAGGGCACGGCGCTGGACCTCCACACGGGCGAAGCGGCGCTGGTGCACACCGGCGGCATGATCCCGGACACGGCGAATGCGGTGGTGCAGGTGGAGCAGACACAGATCATCGGCGGCGGCGACCTGCCCTACGAGATAGAAGTGTTCAGGGCCGTAGGTTATGGCGAGAACCTGGTGCAGGTCGGTGAGGATGTGGCCGAAGGCGTGGAGGTGCTGGCGGCGGGGCACCGCCTGCGACCGCAGGACCTGGGCGGCCTGCTGGCGCTGGGTATTACGGCCGTGGCTGTGCGACCGCGGCCGCGCGTGGCGATCCTGGCTACCGGTGATGAAGTTATCCCGCCCGATCAGCAAACCGGGCCGGGCCAGATCCGCGACATCAACAGTTACACCGTGGCCGGGCAGGTGCGGCGCGCGGGCGGGGAGCCGGTGCTGTTGGGCATCGTGCCGGACCGGCTGGAGCGCCTGGAAGCGGCGGCGCAGGAGGCGCTGGCGCATGCCGATATGCTGGTCATGTCCGCCGGGTCGTCGGTCAGCGTGCGCGACATGACCGTGAGGGTCCTGGAAGGGCTGGGGGCGCCGGGGGTCCTTTTCCACGGCGTGGCCACGCGTCCCGGCAAACCGACCATCGGCGGCGCGGTCGGCGGCAAACCGGTGCTGGGCCTGCCGGGTAACCCGGTGTCAGCGATGGTGCAGTTCGACATGCTGGGCACGCCGGCCATTGAAAGGCTGCTGGGCATCACCCGTACCACGCCGCGCGGCCAGGTGTGGGCGAGTCTGACGATGAACATCCCCAGCCAGAGCGGGCGTGAAGATTATGTGCCGGCGCGGATCGAAAAGACGGCCGTGGGCCTCGCGGCCACGCCCGTCTTTGGAAAAAGCAACCTGATTTATACGCTGGTCAACGCCGACGGCCTGATCAAGGTGCCGCTGGATCAGGGCGGCCTGCTGGCAGGGGAGCTGGTCGAGGTGCGCCTGTTCTAGTCGTCTGCGGCCAGCGCCTGGCGCACGGCCGTGAGTGCCGCCTCATAGTCGGGGTGCAGGTCAATGTCGGGCACATACTCCACGTAGCTGACTGTGTTCTCCCGGTCTACGACAAAGATGCTGCGCTGTTCGGTGCGCGACTCCACGATATGGGTGCCGTAGGCGTCACCGAAACTCATGGCCATGTGATCAGAGAGGGCCAGCACACGGTCCACACCAGCCGCGCCGCACCAGCGGTTTAAGGTGAAGGGTAAATCGGCGCTCACGGTCAGGATCATCACTTCGTCACCCAGGGCGCTCGCTTCTTCGTTGAAGCGCCGCGTCTGCGCGTCACAAATGTCTGTTTCGAGCGAGCCGACCACGGAAATCAGGCGCACCATGCCTGCCGAGTCGCCAAGTGTAACCGGCCGCCAATCTCCGGCGGTCAGGCGAAAATTGGGCGCGGGGTCGCCCGGCTGCAAGACCGGACCACGCACAGTCAGCGAATTTCCGGCCAAGGTTACTGCACCGAACCGATCAGGCATCGTTGATTTGCTCCGGAAGGGATGGAGGGCAGGGGCCTACGCTTCGGGATTGTCGTAGGGCTCGATGTCTGTCGCTTCCGGTCCCTTGTTGGTCTCTTCCACGTCATAGAGGATCCACAGGCCATCGGCCAGCTCCTCCGGGTCACCCACGGCAGCGGAGCGATGGAAGAAGATTTCCTCATTGGCACCGCGCAGGATGAAGCCATAGCCTTTGCGCGCGTTATACCACTTGACGCGGCCGACATATTTGCCGGACATGGGGTCAATCTGGATGGATTCCGGCCCGACGATTTCTTCCTGTGGGGAAGGCTGCGACGGCCGTTCTTCGCGCTCGCGTGCAGGGGCTTGCTCGCGGGGGCGCGGCGGCGGCGCCTGGTACTCTTCCGTCACCGGTTCCGGCGTCATATCGATCTGGTCCAGGTAAGCGACCTCCGGGGGAAGCCCGGCTTCGCTCAAACGGCGCTGCATTTCCACGGTGAACACGAAGCGGTTGCCGTCTTCATCCGTTTCCCAGCGGTCTGCAAAATTCTTCATATCCCTCTCCTAGCTCTGGCGCGGTTCCAGTCAAGTTGTGCGCGCTGTGCAATATGGTTCGTCGATTCTCCGGGTTATGTGACTGGAGCACCCGGCTCTACTTTTTCCTGGCGCGGCTTTTCTTGGGCGGCGCGTCGGCAATAAGCGGAAGTTGTTCGGCGGAAACGGCCGTCTCTTCCATGTCGGCCACGTCCGGCCGTTCGACAAAGCGCACCGCACCGATGACGCGGTTGCGGGCGCTGACGGGCATGACACTGCGCGGCTTGATCGAACGGCTGCCGGTATAGGTTTGTTTGAGCCGTAGTTTCTTCGTCGTGCCAAGCGCGGTCGTTATAATGATATGCGTATTTTCGTCTCCGACAAGCACGCGCACAACTTCAGCGGAGTCTTGCGGCAAACGCAGGTTAATGACGCCCTGCCCGTGCCGCCCTTGCAGAGGATATTCATCAACAGGTGTGGCCTTGGCCAGGCCGTTGTCGGTGATGCTCCAGATCAGCGTATCCGGCCGGTAGACATCCATGGCCACCAGACCGTCGGCCTCGTCGGCAAGCTTGATGCCCAACACGCCACCGGCCGGCAGTCCCATCGGCCGCACTTCGCTCTCAGAGAAGCGAATCACCTGGCCCGCGGCGGTGGCCAGTAAGACCTCGTCATCGCCGCTGGTCAGCGCGGCCCAACCGAGAGCATCCTCCTCCGGCACATTCATGACCGTAAACAGCTCGCTGCTGATCATGGGCAGGTCTTCGAGCCGCACGCGCTTGACTACCCCGGCCACGGTGGTGAGGAAGACATAACCTTCAAAGGCGTTTTTCGGCCGAACGAGCAGCGCCGCCAGGTGGTTACGCCGCGAAAACGGCGTCAGGTCCGCCCAGTGCGTGCCCTGCCCCAACTCACGCGCCTGCGGAAGCTGGTACACCGGCAGGCTGACTGCCTGGCCACTGGCTGAGAACAGATAAAGGATATCCTGCGTATTGGCCTGCTGCAGGGCCACGGGTTGTTCTGTGGGCTTCTGGGGGACGTTTACCGGTTCGGGTGAAGTAGTGCGGGCGATCGTGCCCTTTTCGCCCAGCATAATCCAGACTTCCTCGTCCGGCAGCAGGTCCTGGGCACTGACCACTTTACTGCCTTCGGAGTGTAGAATCTGGGTGCGGCGGGCGTCGGCGTAACGAGCGCGAACATCGAGCAGTTCCTGCTTAACCACACCGCGCAGCAGTTCATCGCGCGCCAGGAGTTTTTCCAGATGGGAGATCAACTGCAGCTTCTCTTTATATTCGTCCTGGATCTTGCGCCGCTCCAGCGCGGCGAGCCGCCGCAGCTGCATGTCCAGAATCGCCTGGGCCTGGATCTCGGACAGCTTTAACTGCTTGATCAGGTTGGCCCGCGCCGTCTCCACCGTCCGCGAACGGCGGATCAGGTCAATCACTTCATCCAGGTTGTCCAGAGCCACAAGCAGTCCTTCCAGGATGTGGGCACGGGCGCGGGCCTGGGCCAGGTCGTACTCGCTGCGGCGACGCACGACTTCCAGGCGGTGATCCAGATAGACGCGCAGGGCCTGCTTCAGGGTCAACACGCGCGGCTCATCATTGACCAGAGCCAGTAGGGAAATGCTAAAGGTGCTCTGCATCGGCGTCAGGCGGAACAGGTCTGCCAGCACGTCTTCCGGCTGCACATTACGGGTCGTTTCGAGGATGATGCGCATCCCGTTACGGTCCGATTCATCGCGCAGGTCGGTCAGGCCTTCAATTTTGCCGTCGCGGTGCAGGTCGGCGATACGGCCGAGTAGATTCGTCTTGTTGGTCTGGTAGGGCAGCTCGGTGATGACAATGCGCGACTTGTTGCGCTCCATCTGCTCCACGTGGGCCTTGGCGCGCACAGTGATCCGGCCGCGTCCGGTGGCGTAGGCGTTCGCCAGGGCATCCACCTCTTTGTCCGGCCCTTCGCGATAGCGGAAGATGAGGCCGCCGGTGGGGAAATCGGGACCCTGAATAAACTGCATCAGGTCACTCACAGTGACATCGTCCACATTCTTCCAGTGGTCAAGGAGATAGACCAGGGCATCAACGACTTCGGAGAGGTTGTGGGGCGGGATATTGGTGGCCATGCCGACGGCGATGCCCGTGGCCCCGTTCACAAGCAGGTTGGGAATTTCCGCAGGCAGCACCAGCGGTTCTTTGAGCGAATCGTCGAAGTTGCTGCCGAAATCGATGGTCTCGCGATCGATGTCGCGCAGCAGGTCCATGCCCATCTGGGCCAGACGCGCTTCGGTGTAACGCATCGCTGCCGCGCCATCGCCGTCGATGGAGCCGAAGTTGCCCTGGCCGTCTACCAGGACATAGCGCATGGAGAAATCCTGGGCCATGCGCACCATCGCGTCATAAACGGATTGGTCGCCGTGCGGATGGTATTTGCCCAGCACTTCGCCGACGACACGGGCCGACTTGCGGTAGGGCGTCGTGGGGCGCAGGCCCATGTCGTACATGGCGTAGAGGATACGCCGCTGCACCGGTTTGAGGCCGTCGCGCGCGTCCGGCAGGGCGCGGGAGACGATGACGCTCATGGCGTAGCTGAGATACGACTCGCGCATCTCATCATCAATATCAATCTGTTTTACGAGTCCGACTTCCATAGTGGTTTGTGCCTGTTGCCCGGCCCGGCTGTGTTCAAGCGTCCGTCGCTGCGCGGCATGGCCGTGCCGCGGGATAATGAAAAATATGTTCTACAGCTGGTTGGATAAACTATATGGAATTTCCAGGTCACTGTCAAACGGGCTACAGGGTGATGCTGTCTCCCAGCAAGGGTAACAACGGCCGTACGCCATATCGTTGCTCAATGATGCCCGCCAGCGTTTCTCGCTGGCGGTCTTCGCCGTGAGTCAGCATCAGCCGCGGCCGCGAATCAGCGACTTCGGCGAACCAGGCCAGCAGGTCCGTTTGACCGGCGTGGGCGCTGAAGCCGTTCAGGGTATAGATCCGCGCCCTGACCGGCAAAGTGTCGCCATAGATACGAACCTCTTCGGCGCCGTCCACGAGCTGTCGGCCCAGTGTTCCCTGCGCCTGGTAGCCGACGATGACCACCGAGGCTTCCGGCCGCCAGATATTCTGGCGCAGGTGATGCAGGATGCGCCCGCCGTTGAGCATGCCCGACGTGGCGATGACCATCGCCGTACCCTCTACTTTATTGATTTCTCTCGACTGCTGCACCGTCGGCGTCGGCGTAATGGTCATCAAGCCCAGGGCAAGTTGACCCGATTCGAGCATGGCGGTGGCCTCCTCATCATACAGCTCTGGATGCTGGGCGTACACGCGCGAGGCCTCATACGCCATCGGGCTGTCCACAAAGACGGGGAAAGGGTCCACTTCGCCGCTGGTGAACAACTGGGCCATATGGTAGACGAGCTGCTGGGTTCGGCCGATGGCGAAGGCCGGGACCAGGATCTTGCCCTGCAGTTCAATGGCCTCCTTGACGATTTCGATCCCTTCGGCCAATGTCTCTTCCAGGGGCCGGTGATCGCGGTCGCCGTAAGTAGATTCCATAATCACCAGGTGCGCTTTTTCCAATGGTTCGGCCGAGCGCAGAATCGGCAGATCGTGCGGGCCGATGTCGCCGGAGAAGAGGATCACGCGCGGTGATTGGCCTTCCTCATGCACGACCAGTTGAATGCTGGCCGAGCCCAGCATGTGCCCCGCCTCGATCAGGCGGGCAACCATGCCCGGCGCTGCCTTGAACGGTTTCTCGTAGGGCACGGCCTGCATCAGCGCCAGGGTCTGCTCCACGTTGGCGGCGCTATAGAGCGGCTCGACCGGATCACGGCCGTCTCTGGCGCGTTTACGATTCTCGTACTCCGCATCCCCCTCCTGAATCTTCGCTGAATCACGCAGGATAATGGCCGCCATTTCACCCGTCGCCTCGGTGGCAAAAATCGGCCCATCATAGCCGTTCTTGCTGAGCAGAGGCAGCCGGCCGGTGTGGTCCAGGTGGGCGTGGGTCAAGAGCACGGCGTCCAGGCGCCCGGGGTCAATCGCCTCCGGCAGGGCATTCAGCGCCTCCAGTTCGGCGGAGCCTTGAAACATGCCGAAATCCACCAGCAGGGTCCCATGAACGGATTCCACCAGGTAACTGGAACCGGTGACTACACCGGCGGCACCAAGAGCTGTTATTTTCATGGGCTTCCTTCCTTGACTGCGTGGTGGTTGCTGCGGCAGGCGAATCAACTGCGGCCCCAGGAAAAGTGCTGCCGAGGGGCCGGGCACGGCGGTGATTATAGCGGCCAAACCTGCGCCCAGGCAAAAGCGTTACGGTGCGGGGATGGCAATGGTGGTCAGGGTGTGGAAATCGGCCGTTGTTCCGGAGCACGCTTCGTCCGGACAGGCCGGCAGTCTGGCGCCACCGTCGGCGGCGTACCAGCCCAGGCGCAGCTCGTACTCCCCGGGGGCCAGACCGGCCAGCGGCAGCGCAACAACATCGCGCACGACTTCACCCGGCTCCCAGATATCGGTCGGATAAGTCCAGGCCCGGGGCACGCCGTCGCTCTGGGCAACGACCTGGCCGGTGGCCGGGTCGAGCAGATGGACAAAGAGCTTGTATGACTGCGCCAACGGCCGTTTCGCGGACCAGTAGAGGGTCAGGTCCAGGGCGCCATCGTGCTGGTTGAGGTCGTAGCCACGCAGGCGTAGCGTATCCTCCCAGCGCAGGGGAGAGTTTTGGGCCGGGGCGTTGGGCAGGATTTGCAGCGGTCCAAGAACGGCCGTTTGCCCTGTGATTGCTGCCGCGCCGACCTGGCGCAGGGTCATCTCCAGGCTGTAGGGTCCCGGCGGGATGCTTGCGTCCACAGGCAGGACATAGGCCCCGCGCGCGACTTCGTTCGCACCCCAGGTTGACGTGGGCCAATCCGGGATCAGTTCCGTACAGATCGTATGCACGGCCGTGGCAGCCGCGTCGCGCAAGGTGAAACAGAGTTCGTAGTCGACGCCGGGCACGGCCGTGGTGCCCCAGCGCGCCTGCACTTTCAGTACCCCGTCTTGGTTCGCTTCCGGCGGCGCAAAGCCCGCCTCGATCAGACCCAAACCCTCCGCAAGCGGCTGGACTACTTCATAATCCTGACCTGCTCGCGGTGCCGTGCGGTACACCAGGATCTCGTCATCTTCATAGGCAGGTTCAAAGCTTACCCAGTCGCGCCAGCGTTCCTGGAAACCCAGGGGCACCAGGGGCTTGTTCAACACGACATAGCGCACCCCGGCGGCGGCGAGCAGGCCCAACTGCCTGGTCACATCACGCACCTGCGGGTCCACCCACGATTCGTCCACGACGTCCCAGGTGTAGATCGAATTCAACGGCTGCAAGAAGGGCACCGTGTCGATGAAAGAGAAGGCTTCCTGCGGCAGGCGGGAGACATGGCCGGAAACGATCGGCTTGCCGTGGACGGTCTGATAGACCATGTAAAGCTTGTCGAAGCCGCGATTGTGGAAGGGGATCTGGAGGATACCGAAGTCGCCCTCTTCAGCCGCCAGCTCGTTATACCAGGCAGGGACCGGGGTGACGGTGGTCGGCAGGGGCGGGACGGGATTCTCCCAGAGGATGAGCGCGCCGAGGCCCAGGGCTACGGCCGTGCCGGCCGCCGCGCCACGGCCGTTGGCGAAGCGCGCGCCCAGGCGGGCCGTCAAATCCACCAGCGCCCAGGTGACGATCATGGCCACGGGAAAACCCAGGAAGATATTCAGGCGATGCGGGCGGCGGATCAGGACGCCCAGCAGCGTCTCTTCCAGGAAACGATAAGGCATGGGATCGGCGAGGCGACGGCCGTTTACGGCAAGGGCTGGGCCAAGGGCGAAGAGCAAGATGGCCAGGGCAAGCAGCAGCCAAGGCCAGGTCCGGGGCCAGACGCGCAGCAACCCGTAGAGGACCAACGCCAGGGTGACCCAGCCGATGAAAGGAACGTAGTAGGTGCTGGCGGAGATGGTATGGTACGGCTGCCAGCCAGGATAGGGTACGGGGTCGGGGACGTCGGGCCAGATGCGGGGGTAGAGGTCGGGCGGCATGACATAGGCGAGCAGATCGGTGAGGGCTTCATCCGGTTCTTCCACAGAGACGGCTTCCGGGCCGGAGCGGCCGAGCTGATCCAGCACCAGCGGCGCGGCCAGCGGGGCCATCAGCAGCAGGGCCACGCCACCGGTCAGCAGCAGCAGGCCGAGGCTGCGCCAGGGGAAGGTTCCTTGGCCGCGCGCCAGGCGAAAGAATTCAACCAGCACAACTGCCAGGAGCAGCGGCCCGGCCATTACGAGGAGCTGCCAGCGGGAGATACCGACCATGGCCAGGGTTACCCCAGCGAGCAGGGCATAGGGCAGGCTGCCCCGCCGCAGCGCCCGCAGCACAAATAGAAGCGTCAGCGGCACCCAGAAGACCACGATCATGTTGGGGTGATCATAATGAGACAGGGTGTAGGGCCAGAAGCCGAAGACGATGCCGCCGACAATGGACGGTAACGGCCGTGCAGTCACCTCGCGGGCAAAGAGGTAGAAGGCGAAACCGTTGAGGGCGAAGACGACGATGAAGATCAGGTTGTAGGCCGCGACTTCCCCCACCAACGATTGCAGCGGCAGCCAGACGGCGATGTTGAACCAGGCGATGTTGTGCGAGGTCAGGGCCACGCCCTGCGGGTAGTAGAGCAGCTCCGTATGGAAGGGATTAAGACCCTGCCCAAGGGCGTATTTGACCCACCAGAAGGTCCACTGGTGCACCCACAGGTCGCTGCGCCCTCCGGCATAGGCTGTGCCAAGCTGTGCAGCCACAGGCCAGGTCATCAGCACGGAGAGCAGCAGGTAGACGACCAGGATCAGCGGTGTAAGCCAGGGCGAACGGCTGAGGCGGGTGAGGAAGTCGGACATTGGTTCCGGCGATGAGGGGCAGCAATCGGCCGTTGTGTTGCACTTTCGGCAACGGCCGTGGGGCCCTGCTACTCCGCGCGGAAGAAGTCTTGCGCGGCCAGATAATCGAGAATGGTCCGCGAATACAGCCCGTGCTTCTGCGGGGTGTACTTCAGGATGGTATAAATCTGGGCCAAGTTCTTGACCCCCGAGCCTTCGATTTTGGCGCGCAGGCGCGGGTAGGTCATGTAGCGCTCCCAGCCCTGCAAGTTGCGCAGGCGATAAATGTCCTCGATCTGCTCGTCGCTGTAATCCTGGTAGGTCTCGCGGTGCACCAGCCCTTCCAGGGGCAGGCGATCGCGCGGCGCGGGGTCTTCGGCGGGGTAGCCCAGAGAGAACCCTGTCACCGGCACCACGCCGGGCGGGCAGTTCAACAGCGCGCCGATCTGATCGCAGTTGGCCAGGGTGCTGCCCATGTAGCAGATGCCCAGCCCGCGCTCCTCGGCGGCCAGGGCCACGTTTTGGGACACCAGCACGGCGTCAATCGCGCCGACCATAAAGGCCATAAAGTCGTCGAAATTATCGGGGGCGTCGCTCAGGCGCAGCCAGTGACGCATACGCCGGAAGTCGGCGCAAAAGGTCAGCAGCAGCGGCGCTTCCAGCACCATCTCCTGCTCCATGTGCGCCACATAGAGCTTTTCGCGCAGGGCGAGGTCTGAGGTGACGATGATCGAGTAGGCCTGCATGTTGCCGGAGGACGAAGCGCGAATGCCCGCCGCGAGGATTTCTTGCAGCATCTGCTCGGGTATCTCGTCCGGCTGATAGCGACGGATGGAACGGTGGCCGTGCATGGTGGCGCTGGCCGGATAGGGAAGAGTCATGGTTTCAGTCATGGGATTGAATTGTAGCGCAAAGCCGGCGCCGGGCATGGGCGATTACTGTCCGTTCAGACGCGCCAACCAGCCCGGAAGCTGGCCCAGGTGCTGGAGCTCGACGTAGGCTTCCGACGGCCGTTCGTCCACCGTCTCGTGCGCCCAAGTAATCTCGTGCGGGATGTGCACGCCGTGCCCGCCCAGGGCGGTGACGGGCAGAATGTCGGAGGGCAGCGAGTTGCCGATCATCAGAAAGCGTTCGGGCGCCACGCCGTAGCGCTGTAAGATGGCCGCGTAGGTGGCCTCATCCTTGTTGCTGACGATTTCCACGTGGTCAAAATAGCCCGCCAGCCCCGAACGCGCGATCTTACTCTCCTGGTCCAGCAGATCGCCCTTGGTGAGGATCATCAGCGGGGTCAGATCGGCCAGTTGCGGGATCGTCTCGCGGACATGGTCCAGCAGTTGGATTTCGCGGTTCAGCATCTGGCGCACGGCGTCGATGATGCGCTGGATGTCACTGCCGAGAATACGGCCGTCGGTCAATTCAATTGCCGTCTCGATCATGGAGAGCGTGAAGGCCTTGGCCCCATAGCCGAACAAGCGCAAGTTACGCATCTCTGTCTGGTACAAGCGCGCGTCAGCCAGGCCGGCGACGCCGTAGCCCGCCAGCAAAGCCCGGAACTGATCCTGCGCTTCATGATAGAGCGGCTCGTTGTGCCAGAGGGTGTCATCCCCGTCAAAAGCAATTAAATCAAACATCGATCCTGTCCTGCCCCGCACCATCTTGCGGGATGAAAAAGAAGTCGCCCACATAGCGCGTGGGGTCAAAGGCGGCCGGGTCGTCCGGCTGCCAGGCGTTGCGCGGTGCGGCGTGGACGGCGGGGTCAAAACAACCGATATCATAGAGACGGCCGTCATAACCAAACAGGCCGCGGTAGCCCATTTCCTCCAGCAGGGCCGTGGTCCCGGCCCAATCTTCCGGCCAGATTTCGACCTGCAGATTGGGCCGCCAGTGGCGCATGGTCCTGGCCGCGCCGCGCAGCACGGCGGTGCTCCAGCCTTCGGCGTCGACCTTGATGAAGCCCACGGCCTCGCCAGGGCAGTATTGCTCCAGCAGATCGTCAAGCGGGCGCACCTGGACCTGCTCCTGGACCACCGGGCCGGTCAAGGTGGTCAGCGTGGCCCGTCCAGTCTGCGCACGGCCGTGGCGCAGCGGCACCGAAAGCCTGGCCATGCCCTCGCTTTCGCCGGCCGCACCGGGGAAGAAGACGCAGTTTGCGGGCAGCGCACGCTGCAGCCAGGCAAATTCCGCCTGCGGCTCGATCACCAGCACACGCGGGCACAGCGCGGCCAACTTGAGCGCATACTGCCCGGCATTGGCGCCCACGTCCACGGCCAGACGCTGGGGATCGACAAACGCGGGAAGATGGTCAAACTGGCCGGCCAGGGCGCTGGCGCGAAACATTTCCAGCATAAAAGTGAGGCGCTCATCGGCGCTGGAAGCCACGTTCAGGCCCAGCTCCACAAGACTCTGCAGGTCAGTTACGATTTCGAGGGAACGAATGCGGCGGCGCACTGGCGCAGCCCTCCAGGCTTACCAGGCGTCTGGGTTCTCGACGTAGAGGTCCCCGTCGATTACCTTGACGGCAAAGGAAGGGACGGGCGTGACCGCGGGCAAGGTCAGCGCCGCGCCGCTGCGCACATCGAAACGCGCCCCATGCCGCGGGCAAATGATCTCGCAGCCTTGCAGTTCGGCGTCCTCCAGCGGTCCACCGTCGTGGGTGCAGACATCGGCGATACAATAAAAATGATCGTTAATGTTAAAAACGATCACCGTTTCTTCTTCAAATTCAACCCATAGCCGCTGGCCGACCGGCAGGTCGGCCGCGCGAGCGATCTTCACAAATTCCGTCATCTTCTTATCCAGCCCGCGCCTTACCCGCTTCGGGCCCGTTACGCGCCGTGCAGTTCGCCGGGGTCGGGCAGGCCATATGCGCCCGCTTTCAGGACCTTCAGGGAAAGCAGGGCACATTTCACGCGGGCCATGCTCAAAGGCACACCTATCAATTCCAACAGCCGTTCCTTGGGGAACGCCTTCACGTCTTCCAGGCTCATGCCCTTGATTTCTTCGGTCAACAGAGAGGCGGAGGCCTGGCTGATGGCGCAGCCGTCGCCGCTCCAGGTTACAGCAGCAATACGGCCGTTTTCGTCCAGGCGCACATCAATCCGAATGACATCACCGCACAACGGGTTATCTTCCTCATAGGAAAAATCATGCGGATCCAACTGCCCATAATTGAGCGGGTGCTCGTAGAGATCGATTATTTGTTCGCGATAGATGCCGCTGTCATTCATGAACTACCTGCCGGAGCCGGGGGCGCGGAGCCGACTCTTGCCCCGATTATAGCCGAAAAACCTGGCGGACGTACTCCAGCCCTTCGATTAATTGATCCACTTCGGCGGTCGTGGTGTGCAGGTAGAAGCTGGCCCGCGTGGTGGCGCTCAAGCCATAGCGATGGTGCAGGGGCATGGCACAGTGGTGCCCGGCGCGCACGGCGATGCCGCGCTTGTCCAGCACCTCGGCCACGTCATGAGGGTGCGTCCCCGCCAGGGTGAACGCGGCCACGCCGCCTTTCTGGGACGCCGACGGCCCCAGCAGCACCAGTCCCGGAACCTCGCTCAAGGCCTCCAGCGCGTAGCCGGTGATGGCCTGCTCGTGAGCGTGGATCTGCTCCATGCCGATGGCTGACAAATAGTCCACGGCCGCGCCCAGGCCCACGGCTTCGGCGATTGGCGGGGTGCCGGCTTCAAACTTCCAAGGCAATTCGTTGAAAGTGGAGCCTTCCAGGCGCACGCGCAAGATCATGTCGCCGCCGCCCATGAAAGGGGGCATTTCGTTCAGCAAGGCCAGCTTGCCATAGAGGATGCCGATGCCGGTCGGCCCGCACATCTTGTGCGCGGAGAAAGCCAGGAAGTCACAGTCCCAGGCCTGCACGTCCACGGGCATGTGCGGCACGGCCTGCGCGGCATCGACCATGGCCAGCGCGCCGACCGCATGGGCCGCGTCCACCAATTCACGCACCGGGTTCACCGTGCCCAGGACGTTGGAAACGGCCGTGAAGGAAAACAGCCTGGTGCGCCCGGTCAGCATCTCCGGCAGGAGCGCCAGGTCCAGCGTTCCGTCGTCCTGGATGGGCAGGTAACGCAGCACCACCCCTCGTTCGGCGGCCAGCATCTGCCAGGGCACCAGATTAGCGTGGTGCTCCATCTCGGTGAGCAGGATTTCATCCCCTTCGACCAGGGTGCTGCGCGCCCAGCTGTAGGCCACGAGGTTGAAGGCCTCCGTGGCGTTGCGCACATAGATCACCTGGCACGAGCCGGGGGCGTTGATGAACTCCGCCACGCGGTCGCGCGCAGCCTCATAGGCGGCGGTGGCTTCTTCGCTGAGGCGATGGATGCCGCGATGCACGTTGGCGTGGTACAGGCGGTAATAGTCATCCATGGCTTCGATCACGGCCGTGGGCCGCTGCGACGATGCGGCACTGTCCAGATAGACCAGCGGCACCCCCGGATAGACCTCGCGCTGCAAGATGGGGAAGTCGGCGCGGATTTTCTCTACATCAAACATGGCAATCCTGGAGGCGGCGGCTGTGCCCACCGCCTCGCTGTTTCAGGGCCCAAAAACAGCCGTAATCGCCCGCCTAGGCCTCTTTGCTGGGGTTCTCAATCGGCACGCCGACCAAGTTGCCCCATTCGGTCCAGGAACCGTCATAGTTCCGAACCGAAGCATATCCCAACAGGTAAGTCAGCACAAACCAGGTATGCGAACTGCGCTCGCCAATGCGGCAGTAGGCGATCACATTGTCATCCGGGGCCAGCCCCTGTCCTTCTTCATAGATGGCGCGCAGTTCGGCCGGACTTTTGAAGGTACCGTCCTCGGCCACGGCCGTGCTCCAGGGCACGTTCACCGCGCCCTTGATGTGGCCGCCGCGCAGGGCTCCTTCCTGCGGGCTGCCGGGCATGTGCAGGAGCGTGCCGCTGAATTCCTGCGGGCTGCGCACATCTACTAGCGGCTGCCCGGCGGCAATATGGGCCAGCACCTGGTCGCGGAAAGCGCGGATTTTGTAGTCGGCGCGCGCCTGCGGATGGTATTCGGTCGTGGCGAAGGAGGGTTTCTCGATCGCCAGGTCACGCCCTTCGTCAATCCACTTTTTGCGCCCGCCGTCCATAATGTGCGCTTTTTCGTGGCCGAACAGCTTGAATACCCAGAAGGCATAGGTGGCCCACCAGTTGTTCTTGTCGCCGTAGAAGACAACGGCCGTGTCGTTGCTGATCCCGCTGCGGGCCATGAGGGCCGCGAACTGCTTTTCGTCCAGGTAATCACGGCGGATGGCGTCGTTCAGGTCCGCCACCCAGTCGATGTGCACGGCGTTGCGAATATGCCCCGTGCTGTAGAGCAGCACGTCCTCATTTGATTCGACGAGCCGAATGTTGGCCGTGTCGTCCAGATGTCCGGCCACCCACTCCGTGCTGACCAAGACTTCCGGGTGTGCAAATCCTTGCTTGCTCATTGTTTCGTTCTCCTATGTTGCCAATGGTCGGGCACTGCGGACCGGAGCAAAGCTGGCCTCATTGTAACCGCTTCCCTATCAGCGCGGAGTTGCCCACGTTACAGAATTGAAAAAGGGTGGCCGCCCTGCCCTTCTTTGAGCGAGATGACCACCCTTCAAACCAAAGCTGCCGACTCCACCGTGAAGCGATGAAGCGAGTGAAGCTGGCAGAGATGGCAGCTTACATAATGCCTACATCGTGCTAGCCGATTTTCTCCACGATGCGGTCAAAGATACGGCTGCGCACGCCTTCGAATGGAATCCGCCGCATCAGCGGGTCAAAGAAACCCTGCACGGACATCTCAATGGCCGTGCGCCGCGGGATGCCGCGGCTCATCAGGTAGAAGAGTTCTTCCTCATCGAGCCGCCCGATCGCCGAAGCGTGGGTGCAGATCACGTCATCGGCCTGAATCTCCAGGCCGGGGATGGAATCCGCGCGCGCGTCGCGATCCAACATCAGGTTACGGTTGGCCTGGAAGCCGTCGATGCGCTGCGCATCCGGCAGCGCTTTGATCATGCCCTGCCAGACGGTGCGAGACTTCTCTTTGAGGGCGCCTTTGTACAACAGGTCGCTGACGGTGTCCGCCGCGTTGTGGTTCTGCTGTGTGTCCAGGTCCAGGTGCTGGCGGCCGTTGGTGAAGAAGATGCCGGACATGCGGCCCCACGCTCCTGGCTGGTCCAGTTCCATGGTCTGGAACGCCTTGGTCAGGCGCGTACCCATCATGCTCGTGACCCAGTCCAGTTTACCGTCCCGGCCGACACGGCCGCGCTCGTGATTGAACTGCCACATATCACTGCCGAAGTCCTGCAGGCCGGCATAGATCAGGCTGGCATTGTCGCCCACCAGCAGTTCGATCGCGCCGTTGTGCAGGGCCTGGCCCTTGCCGCCCGCCGAAGCGTATTCATCCATGAAAACCACTTCCGAACCTTCGTCGAGCACGACAAGGGTATGGGTGAAGGTCTTGCCGCTGGCCGACCACAGCACGCTGTGCAAAGGGGCCGCCGCTTTGACATTGCGCGGCACATAGAGGAACGTGCCGCCGCGCCAGAAAGCACCATGCAAGGCCGCGAACTTGCCTTCCGTGGCGAGAACGGCTTCGGTCATGAAGTATTTGCGCACGAGGTCGGGGTGCTCATTGACGGCCGTGTGCATGTCCGTGAAAATCACACCTTGTTCCACCAAGGCCGGGTCAATCTGGTACTGCGTGACGACGCCGTCTACTTGCAGCATATTGCCGCCCGCTTCATCTGTGGTCAACTGCTTGCCCAGAAACTGCGGCAGGTCCACCTCGCCTGCGGCATTTCCATTGAGCGACGGGCCGATTTCGTCCAGCTTCAGGCGCCGGATGTCGGTGCGCCGCCACGCTTCATCACTGGTTGTGGGCATGGGCAGCGCTTCGTAGGCCTCGAAGGCGGCCAGACGCAAGTCCAGCATCCACTTCGGTTCCTGCAAGTAGGCCGACAGTTTTGCTACGTTTTCGCGCGTGAAGGCGGCCGCGGGTTCTTGTGGTTCCGCCACGGCCGCTGCGCCGCTGATTATTCTCTGCTTAGCCAATGGAACCCTCCATCTGTAACTGGATCAGGCGGTTCAACTCGATGGCATACTCCATCGGCAGCTCTTTCACCAGCGGCTCGATGAAACCATTGACCACCATCGAGGTCGCGGTCTGCTCGTTAATGCCGCGGCTCATCAGGTAGAAGAGCTGCTCCTCCCCCACCTTGCTCACGGACGCTTCGTGGCCAATATTGACCTCTTGCTCGTCGATCTCGATGTAGGGATAGGTGTCGGAACGGCTGTGCTCATCCAGCAGCAGCGCATCGCAAACCACGTTGGACTTCACGTTGTGGGCTCCGTCGGCAACCTTGAGCATGCCGCGATAGGATGCGCGGCCGCCGTCTTTACTGATTGATTTGGAAATGATGCGGCTGGTCGTATTGGGCGCGACATGGACGACCTTGCCACCGGCGTCCTGATGCTGACCGGCGCCGGCAAAGGCGATGGAGAGAATTTCGCCATGCGCGCCTTCGCCGGTCATGTAGACCGCCGGATATTTCATTGTGACTTTCGATCCAAGGTTGCCGTCCACCCACTCCATCGTGGCCCTCTTTTCGGCCACGGCGCGCTTGGTCACCAGGTTATAGACGTTGTTCGACCAGTTCTGAATGGTGGTGTAGCGGCAGCGACCGCCTTCCTTCACCAGGATTTCGACCACGGCCGAATGCAGCGAGTCGGAGGAGTAAATGGGCGCAGTGCAGCCTTCCACGTAGTGGACATAGGCGCCTTCGTCGACGATGATCAGCGTGCGCTCGAACTGGCCCACGTTCTTGGCGTTGATGCGGAAGTAGGCCTGCAGGGGCATGTCAATTTTCACGCCCGGGGGCACGTAGATGAAGCTGCCGCCCGACCAGACGGCCGTGTTCAATGCCGCGAACTTGTTGTCGTTGTAGGGGATGATGGTGTTGAAGTATTCCTTCACCAGCTCCGGGTATTGGGCCAGACCTTCGTCCATGCCCAGGAAGATCACGCCTTTGTCTTCCAGTTCTTTCTTGATGTTGTGATAGACCACTTCCGACTCGTATTGGGCGGCCACGCCAGAGAGGAATTTCTGTTCCGCTTCGGGAATGCCCAGCTTGTCGAAGGTATCCTTGATGTAGCTGGGGACATCCTCCCAGTTGTCTTCTTCGCGTTCGGTCGGCTTGATGTAGTAGTAAATCTCGTCGAAATTAATGCCGGAAAGGTCCGCGCCCCAATCGGGCATCGGCCGTTCCAGGAAATGCTCAAATGCCTTCAGGCGCAGGTCCAGCATCCATTCCGGCTCGCCCTTGCGTGCCGAGATGGAACGGACGATCGCCTCGTTGACACCCTTCTCAGCCTTAAAGACATAATCTTCTACATCAGAGAAGCCGTACTTGGACAGATAGTCCTGCTTCACCGTGCCGAGGATTTCTTCCTCGCTCATGTTCTGGGTCAAGAGGTCAGTCGTGGCCATATTATGCTTCCTCCAGGGCGCCGTGCTTTTCACGAATCCAGTCGTAGCCATGCTCTTCCAGGTTCAGGGCCAGGTCAGGGCCGCCGCTTTCGACAAGACGGCCGTCGAGCATGATATGGACATAGTCGGGCTTGATGTAGTTCAGAATGCGCTGGTAATGGGTAATCACGAGCAGGCCCATATCAAACTCGTCGCGTAGGCGGTTGGCCCCTTCCGAGACGATGCGCAAGGCATCAATGTCCAGCCCGGAGTCTGTTTCATCCATGATGGCGATTTTCGGTTCCACGGTAGCCATCTGCAAAATCTCCACCCGCTTCTTCTCGCCGCCGGAAAAGCCTTCATTCAAATAGCGCCCCGCGAACTTGGGGTCGATGCCCAGCATCTCCATCTTGTCCGTCAACAGGCGACGAAAGGCGGGGATGGAAATGCCGCTGTCGTCCGGGTCAACGGCCTTGCGGCGGGAGTTGATGGTCTGGCGCAGGAACTTGGCCAGGGTCACGCCCGGCACGGCCGCCGGATACTGAAAGGCCAGGAAAAGGCCGGCGCGGGAACGCTCGTCGGCGTCCATCTCCAGCAAATCCTCTCCGTCGAAGAGGACCTGGCCCGCGGTCGGCTCATAGGCGGGATGCCCGGCCAGGGTATAGGCCAGGGTGCTCTTGCCCGATCCGTTGGGCCCCATCAACGCGTGCACCTCGCCCTGCTTGACCAGCAGATCGATGCCTTTCAGAATGGGCTGACCGGCCACGCTGGTATGAAGATTGCGAATATCCAATGCTACTGTCATCTGCAAAACACCTCTCTAGGACTTCTTACTCGGAGGGCCGCGCCGGCGCGCGCCGGCCCTGGCAAAATCAATTCTATTGTGCCCGCTACACGTGGGTTCGGGGCGCTTTTGGCCACAAAACGAATTTTAGCATACCGTTTCCGGGGCGTCAATATTTATGATAAAAATAATAAAAATCATAATAATTGACAGCTTGAGCCGGAATTGCTATACTGCGTGGCGTGGTGGCAAATGCACAGGACGGCCGTGCGCCCCACGGACTTGGGTCCAAGCCTTTGCAAACGGGGGTGTTGTCGTGGCCGCCCTGGCCCAAAGTCACGGACGGAGACAAGCCCAACCCGGCAGAAATTGTAGCCCGAAACTGGCAACCGACAATGAAACATGAGTACACGTGACGTAATCTTACATACCATTAAAGCATCGCCGCAGGTCAACGTAGAAGAACTGGCCAAGGCGGTCGATATTTCGCCGGTGACGGTGCGCCATCACCTGAATACGTTGCAGGCAGACGGGCTGATCCAGTCGGCCAGCGTGCGGCGCAAGGTGGGACGGCCGTATTACGTCTACAGTCTCAGCGAAAAGGGCCAGGAGATGTTCCCCAAGCGTTACGTTCGCCTGACCACACGCCTGCTGGACGAGATGAAGGCCCACCTACCCCCTGAAGTTGTCGGGGATGTGTTCAGCAGTGTCGTCGACGGCGTGATTGAAGACCACCGCGGTGAGTTTGAGCATCTCAACTTTGAGGGCCGCCTGGACTATCTGGTCGAACTGCTGGCCGAGGAAGGCTTCCTGGCCTCCTGGCAGAAGGGAGACGATGGCTACGTGGTCACCGAATACAGCTGCCCTTACTTATCGCTGGGTGAAGACCACGGCGAGATTTGTCGCATTGACACAGAGCTCATTGTTGGCGTCCTCAATGTGCCCGTGCAGCAAAACAGCTGCATGTTGGCCGGCGGCGCCTGCTGCGAGTTTACGGTTAAGCCGCAGGCAGTCTAAGGCTTGCGTTAAACCAAAGGCGCCAACTTTAAATAAGTAGACGCCTCTGAACCACCTGTGAGAGAAACCATGAACATTGAAACCACCAATAAAGAAGAACTGCTGATTGAATCCCTGCGCTCCGTGGTGGACCCCGAAATCGGCCTGAACATCGTGGAACTGGGTCTGATCCGCCATGTCGACCTGAACGACGAAGACGACAGCGCGACGATCACGATGATCCTGACCACGCCTTTTTGCCCGTATGGCCCGGCGATTATCGAACAGGTGCGCATGGTGGGCGGCACAGTCATGAGTAATGGCGTGATCGTGGAGATTGGCACCGAACTATGGGACCCGTCCATGATGGAAGAAGGCGCGGGCGGCGACTGGGGTCTTTTCTAGGCCGGGTCGCCCCGGCCCATATGTCCTACCCGCCGAAAAGCCCGGGCGACAGGACGGCCGTTTCCGCCCGGTCTACCCCTCGCCGCACAGCCAACCCAGCGTTTCCCTATGAATTGTCATAAAACAGGCACGTGCATCTTGTGTTTGTGGTACAATGCCTTGCGTAGAGAACGCTAGTATGGAAATGTACCCCCCGCCCCGCGAAAACTTGTTTGTCCCCACCGCTGAACAACTTGCTCGCGAACAAGAACTGCGCCAATTCAACCGGCTGTATATCTATTTGCCACTGGGCCTGCTGGCCCTGGTGGCAGTTCTGATCGTCGGCGCGCTGCTGGTAGGCGTGTTTTCGCCCGGCATAATGGGCACCGAGGAATTCATTTCGGCCCTGGCGGACATCATCATTATCCTGTGGATCATGCCCATGTTGGTGCTGATGGCGTTGGCCAGCATTGGCTTCATTGCCGTGGCCGTCAACCGGCGCCAGCAGCGCAAGCTGCTGCCCGCGGACAGCCCTTTGCTGCAGCACAGCCGGGTGCAGTGGTTCCTGTGGCGGGTGCAGTCGACGCTGGGGCGCGCCGAGGCACAGGTAGATCTGGCGGCGGAGAAGATGACGGACCCGCTCATTCGCCACCACGGCCGTATCGCCGAGGTGGAAGCGTGGGCGGAGATCGTGACCAGGCCATTTAGAAAGGACGACGAAAGCGATGGCGAGTGACTATCAAGATGACAGTTGGAAAATGAAGGCTTACATTGTGGGGGGAATCGTAGGCGCAGCCATCGGACTCACAACGGCCTTTATGCTTACCCAGAGCGCAGATGAAAACAGCGGCCCTCCGGACTTTTCACCGACCGACGTTCTGAAACTGGGTGTCGGAGTTCTCGGCTTGATGCGGGGTGTGGCGGCCCTCAGTGACTGATCTCTGTTTCCTCTTTTGGTGCCGCAGCTTCGTCGAGAAAAAATTGAATGTTTGTTGACCCAATTGGAGCCGCCTGCGAAAGGAGTGGCGGCCCAGCTTTGATTTGGCGCGTGCGCGCGCCGCATATTTTATTTGCCCCACGGGCGTTGGACGACCAGACGGGCAGGAGGAACTTCAAAAGAATTAACCCTATGAAACAAAACAACCTCGGAGGGCGCCGTGGCTAGACGCTCTTCACGCCGTAGTAGTAGTAACCGCAGTAGTAATAATGGGCAGAGCAGCAGCAACAAAGGCTCGTCACGCCAGTGGCGGCGTATGGACCTGCATCTGCATACCCCCGGCTCCAGTGATTATCAGAGCCAGGATGTAAGTTATTTGGATATTTTACGCCAGGCCGTGTTGCGCGGTCTGGACATTATCGCCTTCACCGATCACAACAGCGTTGCCGGATTTGCGGCGATGAAAAAAGAGATTGAGCAGCTTTTGTGGCTGGAAGATTTGGGGCGCATTGAGCCGGAAGAACAGCGCCAGCTGGAAGAATATCGCCGCCTGCTGGACAAGCTGCTGGTTCTGCCCGGTTTTGAATTCACAGCCACGTTCGGCTTTCATATCCTGGGCATTTTCCCCTCGGAAACGCCGGTCTCCCACCTGGAGCACTTGCTCTTGACCCTGAACGTGCCTGCCGAACAGCTGCATTTGGGCAGCTCCACGGTTGGCGCCACTAGCGATGTGCTGACCGCTTACCGCGTGATCAATGAGGCGGGGGGGCTGGTCATTGCCGCCCACGCTAACAGCAGTCACGGGGTGATCATGCGCGGGCTCGATTTTGGAGGGCAAACGCGCATCGCCTATACCCAGGACGCGCATCTGCACTGCCTAGAAGTGACTGACCTGGAAAAACGGGCGCGTTACACCACGCGGCGCTTCTTCGACGGCTCCAAACCGGAATACCCGCGGGCGATGCGCTGTATCCAGGGCTCCGACGCGCATTTGCTGGTTCGCGAAGACATGAATTCCAAGAACCTCGGGGTAGGCGACCGCGTGACGGAGATTCTGCTGGATGACGTCACCTTCGACGCTTTGGCCCAGGTGATCAAGGGTTCGGATCTGTCGCTGACACGGCCGTATCGCGGCCCCGCCAAGCCGGTTGACTTTGTGCAGCTGGCCCGCGAAGAAGGGGAATCGATCGTGCAGGCATTCCATGCCTCTACGGCGCAGCGCGGCGGCCATCTGGACCTGATCCTGCGTGACATCTGTGCCATGGCCAACACCAACGGCGGCACGATCTATGTCGGCCTTTCTGCCGAACCCAAAGAGGCGCCTGCCGGCGTGCGCGAGCCGAACAAAGCGATTGAACGCCTGCAAACGGCGATCGAGAACCGCATCAGCCCCGCACCCGATGTGCAGATGGACAGCCTGCCCTCGCAGGGCAAGACGATTCTGCGGATTACAATCCAGCCGGGCACCCAGGTGCCCTACGCGATTGACTCGACCAATTTCTATGTGCGTGACGAGGCCGAAACCACGCTGGCGGTACGGGATGAAATCGTGCGCATGGTGGCGGTGGGCCTGGAGCGCGGCGGAACGGCCGTGGAAACGACGGCGACGATCCGACCGGTGGTCCCCGACCCCATCATTCCCCAGGCGATGACGGCGATGAGCAGCGGCGGCCGTGAGGCACCCCGCACCGGCGTTGAAGTGGTCAGCAGCGAAACGCGCCAAGGCACGATCTACCACACGGTGCGCGACCTGAGAAACGGCAACCTGATCCACAATGTCACCAAGTCATCGGCGCGCAAATTGTGGCACTACGCCATCAGCCAGGCCGAAGCGGGATCGCTGACGCCCAGCAAATTGACCTGGGTCAATGACATGGCCGTCATTCGCCAGCGTTCCAAAGGTGACAACACCTGGTACGATCTGGCCATGCGCGAAGGCACCCAGGTCCACGTCTATTACGGCGTGACCGACAGCGGCCTGAACGACGAGTGGCTGGCTCTCGTCGGCGAAAACAACTAGAAGCTGAACGCATCCGGCGGCGACAGAAACGGTTGTCGCCGGATGCCTTTGCCCCCGCCCATGAAAGTCGGACTGCTCACCATCAGTGACCGCGCCGCCACAGGCGAATACGAAGACCGCAGCGGCCCGCTTATGGCCGCGATTCTGGCTGAACATACCCCCTGGACGATCACCCACCAGGGTGTCGTCAGGGACGACCAGCAGGGTATTGCCGCAACCCTGCGCTCCTGGGCGGGAGACGGCCTGAATCTCATTCTCACCAGCGGCGGGACGGGTTTCGCTCCCCGCGATGTTACGCCCGAAGCGACGCGCCAGGTCATCGAGCGCGAAGCGCCAGGAATTGCTGAGGCGCTACGCGCCGCCAGCCTGCAAGTCACGCAGCATGCGATGCTCTCGCGGGGCATCGCCGGGCTGCGCGGCCCTACGCTGATCATCAACCTGCCCGGCAACCCCAAAGCCGTGCGCGAAAACCTGGCCGTGCTGCTGCCGATTCTGCCCCACGCCCTGGAACTGGCCGCCGGCCAGCCCGGGGAATCCACCCACCGCACCGTTTAGACACCCGCAGGCCCCTGTACGAAAGCGCCTATTGGGCACAGCGTACCGTCGCAACTTTGGCCCTAATAGAACATTTGATCTATAATCCGAGGTATGAAGTTCCGGCGCAGCAAGCGCGGCGCGCAGATCAACTGGTCCAACGTCCTGCTGGACCAGATTCGTCTGGCCCGCCTGCCTGAACCACGGCTCGAGTACGGCTTTCACGCGAACCGCCAGTGGCGCTTTGATTTCTGCTGGAAGGAAAAGCTGGTGGCCTGCGAGGTCGAGGGCGGGATCTGGATGCAGACCGATAGCGGCTACAGCAAGGGTCACGCCCATCCGGAACGATTTGAGAAGGACTGCGAAAAGTACAACGAGGCCGCGCTGTACGGCTGGACGGTGATCCGGGTCACGCCGGGCATGGTTCGCGACGGCCGTGCGCTGGAGTGGCTCGAGCGCGCCCTGATCGACGATTGAGCGCTTTCGGCGTCCCGTGTTACACTCGTTGGTCCGGCACGGCCGTTCAACGTGCCTCACAGGACCCCATGGAAGCGATGACAGGCCTGCTCGTGCTGAGCGCAGGGCGCGAAAAACCAATCCTCAACCACCACCCCTGGGTTTACTCCGGCGCAGTGGATCACATCGAAGGCCAACCGGCGCCCGGCGATATAGTGGCCGTGACCGATCCGCAGGGCCGTTTCCTGGCCACCGGCACCTATAACCCCCATTCGCAAATCCTGGCCCGGCTGATCAGTTGGGATCCAGACGAAGCCATCGACGAAGCGTTCTGGCGCGGCCGTTTGCAGCGGGCCATCGAGGCCCGCAGCGCCCTGCGCCTGGACCCGGAAACGGACGCCTACCGCCTGGTGAACGCCGAAGCGGACGGGCTGCCGGGCCTGGTCGTCGACCGCTACGCTGATTTCCTGGTTATGCAGTGCCTCACGACGGGCATGGCGAGGCGCAAAGACGAGATCGCCGCCCTGTTGTCGAGCTTGACCGGCGCGACAGGGATCGTGGAGCGTTCCGACGCCGCCGTACGGGCCAAGGAAGGGCTGGATACGGCCGTGGGGCTCCTCGTGGGCGAAGCGCCCCCTCCCGCCCTGCAGGTGCGTGAAAACGATCTGCTCTTTGAAGTCGATCTCCTCGGCGGCCAAAAGACGGGACTGTACCTCGACCAGCGCGACAACCGCGCCCGCATCGGCCGGCCCGCCATATGCGCCGGCGCGCGCGTGCTGGATGTTTTCGCCTACACAGGGGGCTTCTCCGTCTACGCCGCGGCCGCGGGGGCGGATGCCATCGTGAACATCGACACTTCCATCCCCGCCCTGGAAAGTGCCGAGCGCAACGTCGCCCGCAACGGCTTCGATCGTCCCCAGGACGAGTACATCGCCGGTGACGCCTTTGAGGTGCTGCGCTATTACCGCGACGAAGGCGAGCTGTTTGACGTTGTCATTCTGGACCCACCCAAATTTGCCCATTCTCGCGGCGACATTCCCAGAGCCAGCCGCGGCTATAAGGATCTCAACTGGCTGGCTTTGCGCCTGCTGCGTCCCGGCGGCGTGCTGGCTACGTTCTCCTGCTCCGGTCTGATCTCCGCCGACCTGTTCCAGAAGATCCTCTTTGGCGCGGCGGAAGATGCGGGGCGGAGCGTACAGGTTCTGGCGCCGCTGGCCCAGGGACCTGACCATCCGGTGCTGCTGTCTTTCCCGGAATCCGCCTATCTCAAAGGGCTGTTGTGCCGCGTATGGTGAGGCCCCGCTGCCGTGCCGCTTCAAAGGCGAACACGGCCGTGGAGGCCGCCGCGCCCAACGAGGCCGCAAATTCACGGCCGTAGGGGATCTCCAACCGTAACTCGGCCTGCTCCAGGAATGAGCGGGTGATGCCCCGCTTCTCGCCGCCAATCAGCAGGAACAACGGGCCGGTCAGGTCGGCGTCATAGACCGACGTAGCCCCGTCCTGGGTAGTGCAGGCGATCTGCAGGCCGCGGTCGCGCAGCAGGATCGCCGCGTCCAGGGCGGTCCCGGCCACGGCCGTGGGCAGCAGTTCCGTCGCCCCAGCCGAAGCGCGGGTCACCACGCTCACGGCGCTCAACCAGTTGCGCGGCCGTACTACCAGACCATGCGCCCCTGCCGCGTAGAGGGCGCGTACGGCCTGCCCGAAGTTGAACGGGTCCTCGATACCGTCGAGCATGACGATCAACGGCCGTTCTTCTTCCGCTCCCAGCGCCGCCAGGTCATCGAAGCGGCGCGGGCCAACCCGGGCCAGCACCCCGCCATGTGTCTGCCCGGATGCATGCTCGGCAAAGAACGCTTCGCTCTCGCTCAGCACGGGGATGCCCGCCGCTTCCGCCTCGCGGCGCAGCCGCTGCAGGTCGCGGTCCCAGCGCCCCTGCCGCAAGTAGATCGCCTCTACGCTGCGCCGGCTGCCTAGCAGGGCCGCGGCGACCGAGATTCGCCCTTCCATCCACGCGCTTTCACTCATAACCTGGCCTCCAGAACCGGATCTGCCGGCACAACTATGATACAGGACGGCCGTGTTCAACCACAAAAAAGACCCCCCGCCACGATGGTGACGAGAGGTCTTGTTTGTTCAGCTGGGCCGATCAGGTCCTTTATTCGGTGGTAGCTGGGGCCACCGTGGCCACCGCAGGCGGCGTTGCCGTCGGCGCGGCGAGGAACTTGGCGTCTAGCAGCGGCACAGTCGGCACACGGTTGCGCCAGCTCTCCGTCAGGTTGACGCCCTCACCCGTAAACACGGTGTCCACATAGGCGATCAGGGCGTCTTGCTGCTGCTGCTGCAGTTCGCTGGGCGAAAGATCGCGCAGTTCACGGCCGTTGACCATCGCGATCACGTATCGCGACGTGTCGTCACCCAGCGGAACTTCGATGACATCGCTCGGCACCTCCGGCGGCAGCAGGAAGATCGCCTCCGCTACTTCGTCGCCAAAGCCGGAGGCAATCGACTCTTTCGTGGACCAGGGCAGCTCGGTGGCCGTGGGGGCCGCCGGGTCCTGCGCCTGTTCGGCCGGCTGGCTGCGGATGGTGTTCCATACGGTCAGGAAATCACCGTCGCGGATATCTTGCAGCGCCTGCTGAGCCTCTTCTTCCGTGGCGAAGGTGATCAGGAAGCTGTTGGCCTTTTCAGCCTGCGTGGGTAGCTCTTGCTCGATGGCAAGGGCTTCGGCCAGGCGTTCGCTCATGATCGCCCCGGCCACGGCCGTGCGATATACCTGTTCGCTTACGCCGAGGTCGCGATACTGCGCCATCAGATCGCCAAACTCCTGCTGGAACGACTCCGCCGACACGGGCGTCGCCGTGGGCGGGGCAACTGTCGGGGGCGCATCTACCTCTGCGGCCGGGGCCTCGACCACGGGATTATCGGGATCAGGAATGGGGGTGATCGAAGGCGTGGGCATGACTGTGGCGGTGGCGGTCGGCTGCGGGGTTGGCAGGCCGCCGTCAAAGTAATTGAACGCCTGCGCGATGCGCGCGTCAATGTCTTCTTCCGTGGGCACCAGACCGCGCTGTTCGGCCGCCTGGCGGACGATCTCATCGCGCGCTATGGCGCTGAGGGCTGCTTCGCCCAGCGCCGGGGCATCCTGCAGCTCCAGGATGGACTGCCCGGAGAACTGCTGAATCAGGCCGACGTCGCCGCCGAACATTTCCAGCTGGTTTTCCAGGGTGAGGATGCGCTGCGCGCGCTCGAACTTGACCCGCTCCTGCCAGTCGGTGAGGGCGATGTTTTGCCCGTTCACCGTGGCGACCGGCTGCTGGGGGGTCAGGAAGAATTCGTTCACCAGCGCAAAGGCGAGGACGGCCAGGATCAAGATGAGGGCAACGCCGACACCGATGCGCACGTTGCGCAGTTGTTCCTGCTCCTTGCGCGCCCGCAAGACCTCTTTGCGTGACTGCCGTTCGCTTTCTTCTGTCGCGGAAACTGTTTCTTTTTTAGCCATGGCTTGTTCGCAAAAAAGACAGGGGGCCGCAACGGCCGTCCTGCCTTCCCTTGCTCTATTCGGCCACGAAAGGCAGCAAGGCGATATGCCGGGCGCGCTTGATCGCCACGGCCAGGCTGCGCTGGTGCTTGGCGCACGTTCCCGTCTGCCGGCGCGGCCGGATGCGACCGAATTCGTTCACATAGCGGGACAGGTTGTCCTGGTCCTTGTAATCAATATAGTTCACATGGTCGACACAAAAAGCGCAGATGCGCCGCCGCGCACGGCCGCGCCCGCCACGTCGTTTTCCATAATCATCAGACATGAGATTTTCTCCTCAATCGCTCCAAATGCTTCTTTTAGACTTCTTTGCGGATTACCAGATAGCGCAGGATATCTTCGCGATACTGCATATTGCGCTCTATTTCGGTGACACGCGCCGGATCAACCAGCCCTTCATAGAGCACATAGTAGCCTTCCTGATGCTTCTGAATCGGATAGGCCAGGCGGCGCAAGCCCCATTCCTTGATGGCGGGCTTTTCCTCTTCGGACGCGCCGGGCGCCAACAGTTCGTTGACATCGGCAACGAGCACCTTGCGCGCTTCCTCTTCTAAATTGGGTTGGACAATGATGGTAACTTCGTACTCTCGCACGTTGCTATACCTCCTTTCCTTGGATTACTCTAGCGAGCTTTGCCCCTGATCCATTGCCAGGAGCGGAAAACAGCGTATACAGACCTTATTCGGTTGTAATGTTGCTGTGCAACGAATTCGCTATAGTAGCAGGTTTTCCCCTGTGAACAACTTTTCTGCGGCGTAACGGCCCGAATCGGGGCCCGGCTCATTGGCCGTTAAGGTCAGCAGGCAAGATGAGCCAATTTCTCAGGCGGGGCCACGGCCGTTATAATCGCGGGCTGATTTGTCCTGCCAACCCGTGAGGTATCGTTTGCGTTTACCCTTCGCTCGCTGTTCTGCCGCTCCGCCCCGCCGCCGTCATCTGCCCTGGGTTCTGCTGTTCCTGTGGGTGTTCTGGGTGGCTGCCCACCGCCCGGCGCCCGTGCAGGCGCAGGGCCAGACCAGACTGGTGCTCGCCTTCTACTATTCCTGGTACAGCCCGGAGTCTTTCGGGCCCGGCAAGACGGCTTTCCAGCCAGCCAGCCCGTACTCCTCGGCTGACGCCGCCACCATCCAGCGCCACGTAGGTGAAGCGCAGCGCGCGGGCATCGACGGCTTCGTGCAAAGCTGGTATGGGCCGCAAACGGACAATAACCAGACGGAAACCAACTTCCAGACGCTGCTCAACATCGCCGGGGGCAGCGGCTTCAAAGCGGCGGTTGACTTCGAGACGAGCAGCCCCTTCTTCGCCGGTAACGCGGACCGCATCACAGCACTGCAAACACTGCTGGCCACACACGCCAACCACCCTGCCTATCTGCGCGTCGACGGCAAGCCGGTCATTTTCTTCTGGGGCAACTGGCTGCTGAGCGCCGGAGAATGGCAGGCGATCCGCGATGCCGCCGACCCCGGCCGCAACAGCATCTGGATTGCCGAAGGGGGCGACACGTCCTACCTAGGCGTTTTTGACGGCCTGCACCTTTACAATACGGCGTGGTCTGCGGACCCGGCAGGCACGGCGGCGAGTTGGGCCGGCAACACGCGCAGCGCCGCGGCGGCGAACGGCAGTTTCAAGTATTGGGTCGCTACGGCCATGCCGGGTTGGGACGACCGCCTGCTGGGCCGCGGCGAAGCGGCCTTTGTGCGCAATCGCCGCGACGGCGCCTATTACCAGGCCAGTTTCGGCGGCGCGGCTGCCAGCGCCCCGGACATGCTGCTGATTACTTCGTTTAATGAATGGGCTGAAGGGAGCCAGATCGAACCCAGCACGACGTATGGGAACTTTTATCTCGATCTGACGGCGCAGCTGAGTGCCGCTTACAAGTCAGGCAGTATTGCCGCGCTGCCGCCGCCCGCTCCCCTACCGGATGCCGCGCTGCAGGGCGACACAGAGACGGCCGTAGCCACCGAGAGCGCGCAGGACACGGCCGGCCTGGTCTTGAGCACGCCTGGCCCAACCGCGCCGCCCCTGCCCACGACCGCTCCCCTGCCCACGGCCACGCCTTTCGCCTCACCCACGGCCCAACCGGACGGCCGTATCGTTTACACCGTAGCCGCGGGTGATTCGCTCAGCTATATCGCCACCCTCTTCAACGTGCGCCTGGAAGACCTGCTGGCCTTTAACGGGTTGGGCGACGGCACCGTGCTGGCCGTGGGCCAGGAACTCATCCTTGGCTACACCGTTTTGCCAGACGGTTCGGTGCCCATGCCCGGCCGGCCGCAGGCGCGCATTCGCCCGGATGGAGCGATCCTGCATACGGTTGCGGCGGGCGAGTCTTTCTACGGCATCGCCGCTAATTATGAATTGACCCTGGAACAGTTCTTCGCCGTGAGTGGCCTGACGGACGCTGATGTGCTGCAAGTGAATCAGGATGTGATCGTGGGCTTCCAGCCGCGGCCCGCGGAAGTAGGGGGTTCGACGGAACTGCCGCAAGAATTGGCGTCGCCCACGGCTGTGCCCACGGCAACGGCGATGAGCCCGCCCCCTACTGCTGCTCCCTCACCGACAACGGCCGTGGCTGCTGTGCCCGCGCCGCCCACGCCCACGCCGGTGAGCGCCCCCCCCGCAGCGACCTCTGGCAGCAACATCCTCGCCCTGGGTCTCGGCTCGCTGGGCGTGCTGCTGCTGGGCGCGGCCCTACTCCTGGTGCTGCGCCGGCAGTAAGGCGGCGTCGATCGCCTCGGCCAGCGTGCGGCAGCCAATTACCTCCAGGCCGTCCGGCAGTTCCAGGGCCCGCCGTCTGGCGGAATAGGGAACGAGGCAGCGCCGGAAACCGAGCTTGCGCGCTTCCTTCAAGCGCGTTTCCAACTGGCTCACGGCCCGCAGTTCCCCGCTCAGGCCTATCTCGCCAATCACGGCCATGTCGGCATGGATGGGCCGGTCGCGCAGGCTGCTGGCCACAGCCAGGGCGACCGCCAGGTCCGCCGCCGGTTCCTTGACCTGCAGGCCGCCCACGATATTGATGAAGATGTCTTTGTCGGCGACAGGCAGGCGCACGCGCCGCGCCAGCACGGCTGTGAGCAGCAGCAGGCGATTATAGTCAAAGCCGTTGGCCGTGCGCCGGGGGTTGGAGAAGGTCGTTGAGCTGCCCAGGGCCTGGATTTCCACGAGCAACGGCCGTGTGCCCTCCAGGGTCACGGCGATCGCCGAACCCGGTGCATTCACCTGCCGCTCCGCCAGAAACGCTTCCGACGGGTTCGGCACCTCCACCATGCCCTTGGCGGCCATTTCAAAGACGCCCACCTCGCTCGTGGCTCCGAAACGATTCTTCACACTGCGCAGCAGGCGATAGCGGTGGAACGGGTCACCTTCCAGGTACAGCACTGTGTCTACGATATGCTCCAGGACACGCGGCCCGGCGATCGCGCCCTCCTTGGTCACGTGCCCGACCAGGAACACCGTGACTCCGGATTCTTTGGCCAGTTCCTGGAATGCCGCCGCCCCGGCGCGCACCTGGCCCACGCTGCCGGCCCCCGATTTCAAATCGTCTGTCTGGGTGGTCTGGATACTGTCGACGATCAGCATCACCGGCTTCACGGCGCTGACATGATCCAGGATCGCATCGAGGCTCGTTTCCGTCACCAGATACAGGTCATTGGCCGTGATATCCAGGCGGTCGGCGCGCATCTTGATCTGCCGTGCACTTTCCTCGCCCGACACGTACAGCACGGGGCCATAGCGGTTGGCCATCCGTGCCGCAACCTCCAGGAGGAGCGTTGATTTGCCGATACCGGGATCGCCACCCACGAGCACCAGAGAGCCAGGCACCATGCCGCCGCCGAGCACGCGCGAGAATTCGGCCATAGGCATCTCCAGGCGCTCAAAGCCATCGCTGGTGACGTCTGTCAGGCGCTGCGGGCTGCTGGTGGCCACGCCGCGCTTGCGCGCCGCTTTGCCGTCGCCTTCCTCAACAACGATCTCCTCGACCATCGTATCGAATTCGCCGCAGCGCGGGCACTTGCCCATGTAGGCCGGAGTGGACCGGCCGCAGGACTGGCATACAAAGGTTGTGCGTTGTTTGGCCATCATTTGCCCCTTTTGGACCAATGTCCGTGATCTGCGGCAAGTATACCTGAATAGAACGCCTGTGCGCACATTTGCTCGGGTATGGGGTGTGAAGAACGGCCGTCTTACCCCACCATAAGCCCTCCGTGAAGGCCGCAAAAAATCGCTCTTTGCGTCTTTTCTCACTGTGTTATACTTACCATAAATGATTAACTGGCAGTCCGTCTTTTTCAACAGCCTCTGGATTCTTGGCCTGGCGCTGCTGCTTTCGGCACTTAGTTATCATTACTGGTTGGCCCAGACGCACGACAAATCGTTCCGTACACAGCTGCAGAGCCGCAGTTTCCTGGGCGTATTCTGGATAGCACTACTCTTATTCGCGATAGGCCTTTTAGGCAGCAGTCCCAGCCTTTGGGAAAGGGCGCTTTGGGGCTTGATAGGGCTGTGGTCGGTGGTTAACTTCGCCTGGCTGGTCCGCACGCCCGCTGCCTGAAGGTGAGTAGCAGGAAATAAACCATGGAAATTCGACGATACGCCGATGTATTGAAACGGTGGGCTTGGCTCATCCTTTTGAGCGCGATTGTGGCCGCGGCTGCCGCTTATTTCATCAGCAGCAGCATGGCCCCGATCTTCCGTTCCTCCGCGCGCTATCTCATCGACGAGGCACCGGGCAGCGGCAACAGCCCCAATGAATATTCGCAGCTGCTGACCGAACAGATTCTGGCCCAAACCTATGTCGAAATTGCCACCACGCGCCCTGTCCTCGAAGAGACCATTGTCCGCCTTGACCTGCCGTTTTCACCGGGGCAACTGCGCAGCATGGTCTCCATTAGTGCCCCTGCCGATCGCCAGATCCTGATCGTCAGCGCGGAAGACATCTTCCCCCAACGCGCCGCAGACATCGCCAACACGATTGGCGATGTATTTATCGCCCAGACGGAAGACCGTGATAACCGGCGTTACGCCGAGCCGATCCGCAACTGGCAGGAACGCATGGACGCAATCACGGAAGACATCAACAAGCTCGAGATCGCGATCGCTGACTTCGGTTCGCCGGATACGGCCGAGGGCGAGGCCGCACTTTCGCGGCTGCAACAGCAGTTGAATGAGGCGCAGATTCGCTATACCGAGGGGTTTAATAACCTCAACCTATTGCAGCGGGACCAGGCTCGCGAAAGCAGCAACGTGGTTCCTATTGAAGCGGCCGTCGCCAATTCTGTCCCCATTCGCCCCCGCATTTTGATAAACGTGGCTCTGGCTGCGATTATTGGTGCGCTGGTCTCCCTCGCCCTGGTTGTGCTGCTGGAGTACGTGGACGACACGGTGAAAACTCAGGAACAAGTGCAGGCGGATACAGGCGTATCCTCTATCGGCGCCATCGCCCAGATCAAGGCGGACGACCCCACGGAGAAGTTAGTAGCGTACAGCCGCCCGCGCGATCCTTTGTCTGAGGCTTATCGTGTCCTGCGCACCAATCTTGGCTTTGCGGCTATCGACGGTGCTTTGAATACGATCCTGGTCACCAGCCCATCGCCCGGCGAAGGAAAATCAACTACCACCGCGAATCTGGGGGTGGTCATGGCCCAGGCCGGCAAACGCGTGATTATCGTGGATTCCGATCTACGCCGCCCCACCCAGCACCAGATCTTCGGGGTGAGCAATAGTCACGGCCTGACCACGGCGCTGCTTGATCATGTCACCCCCGCCGTGGCCCATTTGCAGGACACCAAGGTCAAAGGGCTGCGCTTGCTGTCAAGCGGCCCAATCCCGCCGAATCCCGCGGAGATTCTCAGTTCGCAGCGTATGGGTCTGCTGATCCAGGAATTGAGCCAGGAAGCCGACATGCTGCTTTTTGACACGCCGCCGACACTGTCCGTGACGGATGCGGCTGTGCTCGCGCCCCAGGTGGATGGGGCACTTTTCGTCGTGCACGTGGGCGAAACTCGCCGCGAGGCGCTGAAGCAGGCCATTGAACGCCTGCGCCAGAGCAACTCCCAGATATTGGGCGTGGTGCTGAACCGCATCAACCCGTCGCAGGGCAGTTACTACTACTACCAGTATTACAGCACCTACACCCAGGACGGCCGGGGCGGAAAACGCCGACGCACCAGGACCAAAAAACAAGTGGGGGCGCCGGGCTAGGCTTCGTTTGTTTACATGACCGTGCAGGAATCAGCCGGGACAGCGCAGCGCCCCCGTTCCACATCACTCTTGCTGGGCATTGGTGCATTGTGGCTGCTGCTCGCCGGGGCCCTTATCGTCTACCAGTTCTTCTCCCCGGCCCGCGTCGAAATCACCTGGGAAACGGCTACGGAGCAAAATACTGTGGGTTTTAACCTTTACCGGTCTGTCACAGCGGACGGCGCATTTACCCTCGTCAACCAGGATCAGTTTATTCCCAGCGAGGGCAGCGCCGTGTCAGGTGCCAGCTACGCCTACACCGACAACGGCGTCACTGCCGGCCAGACGTACTACTACGTGCTCGAAGAGATAGAAGCCGACGGCAGCAGTATTCGCTATGAAGATGACCTCTTTGAATACGAAGTGCCCGGCCGAACCTGGTGGCTCATCGCTCTCACGATTGCCAGCGCGGTCGTGGGGCTGGGAATGATGGCGATGGCCCTGAAGGAGAGAAATCAGCGATGACAACGCAAGCTGCAATGTTACGAATTGCTCCTGATCTGGTCTGGCGCCTTCTGGATGACAACGCGGTTGTCGTCTCCCCCCGGTCGGGGGAAGTGCGGGTGCTCAACTCGCTCGGCACCGCGATCTGGCAGATGATGGTCCAGGAACAGAGCCTGGCCACGATCGAGGATCACCTCGTCCAGAACTATGAGGTGGACCGTAAACGTGCACATGAGGATCTACAGGCGTTCATTGAAGAGCTCCGAACGCGCGGTATACTGATCATTGTCGGCGGCGATTCGTAATCTTCAGCAAGAAGGGTGTGGCGCGGTCGAGGTCGCTCTGTGATTCGTTCGAGCTGTCGCGCAATTCTTAGCTGAACGGCCCGGCTCAGCGGAGGCGCATTTCAAAGCGCATCGCGTCAAGTGAAAGCTGACTGCAACGATGTAAGGGGTTCGCGCATGCCACCAAAAGCCCATTTTCCACATTCCCGCGCCTTGAGCCTGCTTTTCATGGCGCTGGCGCTGCTGCTGCTTCCTTCGCTGCCGGCCTCTGGTGCCGCGCAGCAGGCTGATCCGACGGCCGTTGCGGGCAGCGCCGTGGCTGTCCCGCTGATCTCCCATTCCGACGCCCAGGGCCTCACCTTTGAACTGCGGACACCACCGCTCACGCTTGATCGAGACGGAGCCATCGCCGTGCCCGGGCTGCTGCCGGGCGCAGGCGCGCCGGGTACCCCGGCCCTGCCATTCTACAGCACCTATATCGCGCTGCCGCCGCAAGCCACGGTGAGCGTCACCGTTACGGCGGGCGAGCAAACAACCTACCGCGCGGCAGACGTGCGGCCGGTGCCGTTGGTGCAGCTGCGCGGCCAGGAACCTGGCAGTGCGGACCTGTTCACCGTCACCGCAGATACGCTGCAGGAGACCGAACCGTTGTATGGCAAGGATCCTGCCGTGTACAGCCAGGATGCTCTCTATCCCGACCGCAGCTACCAGCTTTCCGCGCCGCAGATTGCCCGCGACCTGCGCCTGGTCCGGCTGGATCTCTATCCGGTCCGCTACATTCCGGGTCAACAGGTATTGACCCAGGCCCAGTCCCTAAAGGTCAAGCTACTATTTGCAGGCGCGGAGCTTAACGAACCGCGCAAGGGCGGGGAACAAAGCCGCACGCTGCAGGCCTGGCACGGCCGTGTTTTGAATCCCCCGCCTTCTTCCTGGCTGCTTGAACCGCAGGCGGCGATTGCGAAAGACCAGTCAGCCGCCCAGGTCAGCCTGCCCGTAGGCGTCCCTGCGTTCAAGATCGAGATTATCGAGGACGGCATCTATGAGCTGACGGGTACCGAACTGGCCGCCGCAGGCATGGACCTGGCCGCCGTGGACGTAACGACGCTGCAGATGATGCACCGGGGCGCGGATGTTGCTTTCCAGTTTATCGACGTCGGCGGCAAGAGCGGTTTCGAGCCACAGGACAAGATTCGCTTCTACGGCTGGGCATTTGATGGTTCACGTTATGAAGACAGCTATGTGGACCGCAATTATTTCTGGTTGTGGGCCGGTGGCAAAGGCACGGCCGTGCCCACTATCCCCAATGGCCCCGGCAGCGACTATACGGCCGTGACCAGTTTCCCGGCCAGTGTTACTTCCTGGCCGCACAACACCTGGTTTTCCGCCTGGGGCGTGCCCTGGGATGAGTCACCGAATGAAGCCACTGCCTGGCACTGGCAGCGTATCAGCGGTATCCCCCAGAACGAGCCAACCAGCCGCAGCTTTGTGATTGACGTGCTGGACCCTGTACCAGGCGCCGCGGCCGACCGCACGCTGACTGTCGAGATGACTTCCCGCCTCAGCACAACCGGATTGGCCAGCACGTATCGGCATAATTACACCGCTACGGCCAGGTTGAACGATCAGCCTGCCGACGGTACGGTGACCTGGCAGAACCAGGGCAACGCCAACCTCGTCGGCGCCGTTTCCGGCGACCAGTTGTTGTCGCCCAATGAACCTGGCTACCCGTCCAACACGGTCGAGCTGACTATTAACGGTACGATTGCCAATGCCAGCCCGCAGTTGAAATTGAACATGTATCTGACGCGCATCACGGTTGACTATGTGCGACAGCTGCGCGCCGTGGCTGACCAACTGCAGTTCGGGCTGCCAAAGGCGGGCAAGTACGAATTCCAGATCAGCGGCTTCGCCGAAAACGGCAGTGCCAAGACGATCGTCTGGGACGTGACCAACCGCCTGAAGCCGAAGGCGATTCAACTGGGCGCGGGCGATATCAGCGGCAGCACCGATGGCTATACCTATGCGGTGCGTCTGAACCAGGGCGCGAACGGCCGTGTCCTTGCCACCACGACGGCCAACGTGCGCTCGGTGGAGAACCTCTCCAAATATGTGTCGCCCAGCCTCACCCCCCCCAGCGGTGAAGGGCAATGGCTGGCCATTGCGCACAGCAGCCTCCTGCCTGCCGCCCAGGACCTGGCCGCCTATCGCGGCCAGAAAGGTCTCAGCGCCTGGGTCGTCGACATCCAGGATATCGTCAATCAGGTCGGCTATGGCTACCACACCCCTGTCGCCATTCGCACCTATTTGCAGAAGGCCCTGGCTACGTGGAAAGAAGCGCCTGAATATGTCGCGCTCTTCGGCGACGCCACCGTCAATCCCCGCTACCTACCCTGTGCGGCAGAGGATTGCCCGGCAGGCTGGGATCCCAACAAGCCGAACCTCGTGGCTACCGATCTGCTCTTTATTGATCGTTTCCAGGGCCTTGTGCCGATCGATTACAGCATGTCTCTTCTGGTGGGAGACGATGACCTGTCCGACGTGGCGCTGGGCCGTATTCCGGCCCAGAACCTGGACGAGGCCAGGGCGATGGTGAGCAAAATCATTACCTACGAAGCGAATCTTGCCCAACCCACGGCGGCGCGTGATCATTTCCTGTTTGTTGCCGATAACCCTGACGGCGGCGGTAACTTCTGCGCCGAGAATGCCGACATGGTGAATTACCTGCCGACGGAGATCCAGTCCACCCAACTCTGCCTGGCCACAGACGAGGCGGCAGAAACGGATGCCCTTCGTACGGAAATGTTCCGGCAGATCAATGACGTAGGTCTGACGATTATGAACTATCGCGGGCATGGCGCTATCGATTCCTGGGCGGGACCGACCCGGATCCTGAACGCCGCCAGCGATCAGCCGGCCTGGCAAAATATCGGCCGTCCGGTGCTGCTGATCAGCGCAGACTGCCTGGACGCTTACTTCGCCATGCCTTATGTTGACGGCCTCGGGGAGACATTTGTGCGTCTGGGCGGCAACCGCGGTTCGGCGGCGCATTGGGCCTCGACCGGGTTGGGCTACACCTTTGAGCACACACCGCTGCATCGCGGCTTCTACGAAGCGATTTTCACCAAGGGTCAAACGGCTGTTGGAGACGCAGTGAACTACTCCAAAGCCGGTTATTTGCAGGCCGGCTATGACGTTTCCGAAGCCTACGCATTCACTTTGCTCGGCGATCCAGCCATGACCAGCTATCCTGCCGCGGCGCCACCTCCTCCGCCTGAATATATCCACAGTTCCAGCATACCTGTGGTGCTCAAGCCTTGATCGCTACCCTGCTGTACAATTCGCTGGAGATGAAGAGGCAACAAGAAGAAGTAGTATGCGCAGAACCTTAGATGTCGTAGTTATATCTGTACTGGCCGCGCTGGGGCTCCTGCTTGCCGGGTTAGTGGCGGCGGCCCTCGGCCCGCAGAATATCGGCCTGACCCGCTTCGAGGCTGTCGTGGAGGGCAGCGCGATCAGCGTGGAATGGGACGTGGAAACGGAAATCGATACCGCGGGCTACAAGCTGAAACGAGGGCATAACGGCGTTTTCGCCTTTCTGCCCGATCCCGATGGCGAGGGAGACTTATTCATTGCCGCGGAGGGCGGCCCGGCTGAAGGATATGAGTACAGCTTCCTGGACAGCGGTGTGAACGCGGGCCAGACTTATACGTACCAACTGGTAGAAATAACCATTGCCAGCAGTGAAGTGATGCAGGGCGAAACCACGGTGACAATGCAGGCCGCGGCCAACACGACACCAATTGTCTTGCCCACGACGAATCCGGGCAATAACAACCTGGGCACTGCGGCCACGGCGACGGCAACGCCCACGCGGGGCACGGCCACCGCCACGGCGCTGCCCACCGCGCAATCCACCGCGCTGCCGCCCACGGCCGTTTCCGCCCCCACAAGCATTCCCGCGGAGGAGGCGTCCGTTTCTGACGAGCCGGAAATTGAACCGCCGCCCGCCTCCGACGAGTCGCCGTCCGATGAGCCGTATCCCGTTCCCGAGGAAATTTTGGAGCCGCCACCGCAAACGGACGTCGTCCTCGAAGGCCAACCTGCTGCCGTCGGTGTCGCTGCGGCGCAAGAGCTGCCTCAGGTCGAAGGCGCCTATCCCGGCCCCGCGGTCAATGAACCAGCGGCTGCCGTAGTTGAAAGCGCCGCCGCCGGTTCGGCCGAAGAACAGCCATCGGCAGTTGGCCTCCCGGCGCCGATCATTATCAGCGGCGCCACCACAACCGGCCAGGATAAACAGCAGGAAGAGGGTGCGCGGGCCACGGCCGTGCAGGACAGCCCCGGTGAAGAGGGTGGTTTGGCTTTTCTCTGGATCGCTTTCCTTGCCGCATTAACGATTTTCATTGCCGCCGTGATCGGGGCGATCGTTCTCTATACGCGCCGCCCCTCAGGATAAGCCGCCCATGCATCGTTTCCTTGTTCGCGGCGTGGGGCCGGTGCTTCTGCTCTCGTTCCTGCTCCTGTCTTGCCGCACCGCGCCTCTTACTACGGCCGTGGATGCTGCACCCGATGGAACCGATTTTTCAGCCACTCGACTCAAGCTGCTCGTGGCAGAAGAGGGTGTTTACGAGGTAACGCCTGAGCTCCTGGCTGGCGCGGGCCTGGAGGTCCAGAATTTGACCGCCGCCAATGCCCACCTCTCAGATGGCGAGCAGGCTGTCCCGGCTGCGTACCGGGATGGTTCGCTCTATTTCTACGGACGGCCCTCTGCAAGTCGCTATTTCGCCGCCCGACCTTATCTTCTCGAGCTCGGCCGGCCGGGCGTCGAGATGACCGAGGCCGCTAGGCCGGCCCTCACCGCCGCGGTGGTGGAAACCGTCATCCAAACCGCGCGCCTCGAAGAGAACCATAACTACGTCTCCGAAGCCCGCCAGGAAGACGGAGACGATGTCTGGTTCTGGTCCAAGCTGACCCAGCAGGATGCGTTTACGGCGGAGATCGATCTGCCGGCTGTGAGCAACGGCGCGGGCACGCTGCAACTGAATGCCCTCGGCATTACGCACAACCGCGAGATCGAGAACGACCATGATGTTGAGGTACTGGTCAACGATGTCCCCGCCGGCAGCATCATCTGGGACGGTCCGGTCCTGCATACCGGAGCGGTGACCATTCCCGACGGAACCCTGCGTCCGGGAACCAACACGATCACGATTGACAACCGCCCGGAAGGGGCCAATTTCCTGGACATCATGGACATCAACTGGCTGGAGGTTAGCTACAACGCCCCGGCCACGGCTGTCAACGGCCGTTTGACCTTTCCCGGTGACGGCGCGACCGTGCGCCTCGGCGGCTTCAGCCCGGATTCGCTCTTGCTGCAGGTCAGTGATCCCGCCCAGCCGCAGGTTGTCCCCTTTGCTCCCGACTCCTCCGGCCAGCTCGAAGTGCCGGCAGCGGCGGGAACCGTCATCGCCGCCGCCGCGCCGCAAGGTTTGCTCACCCCACAGATCGCCCGCGTGCGCGAAAGCGACTGGCGCGATGGCGGCAGGCAAGCTGACCTGCTGATTATCACCACGGACGCCCTCGCGCCCGCCGTGCAGCCGCTGGTTGCGGCGCGCCAGGCGCAGGGCTTGAGCGTCGCCGTGATTCCAGTGGACGAGATCTATGATGCCTTTGGCTCCGGTGCTCCCTCGCCCGAAAGCATCCAGCGTTTTGTCGCCTATGCGTACGAAGAATGGGCAGAGCCACAGCCGCGCTACGTGCTCCTGGTTGGCGACGCGACCAGCGATTACCTCGGCTATCTCGGGGAACCGCCACCCAATCTGGTGCCCTCGCCCATGGTGCCGGTGCAGTTCAGCGGCGAAACGGTCAGCGATTCGCGTCTGGGGGATGTCGATGGCGATTTGCGGCCTGATCTGGCTGTCGGCCGCTGGCCCGTGCGCACCGTGGCCGAAGTGGAAGATCTCGTTGCGCGCACGATCGCCTACGAAGAAACGCCGGCCAGCACGCGCACGATCT
The DNA here is from genome assembly GCA_963786145.1 of uncultured Chloroflexia bacterium. Lineage (GTDB taxonomy): Bacteria > Chloroflexota > Anaerolineae > Promineifilales > Promineifilaceae > JAACFF01. The sequence goes on along the minus strand of CAWAYB010000003.1, from coordinate 968,657 downwards.
TTGCCACCGACGGCAGCGAGGAGATCTTCGCCGGGATCGCCCAGCAGATGGCGACCGCGGCCAATCTGCCCGCCGCACAGAACGTGCAGCTGGACGGGCCAACAGCCGTGCAGATCGCCGGGGCCTGGCAAGAGGGCGCCTGGCTGGCCACCTACATCGGCCACGGCAGTATTGATCGCTGGGGCAAAGAGGATATTCTGAACCTCGAAAGCGCCGCGGCGCTGCAGAGCACGGCTATGCCCATCGTGCTGCAGCTCACCTGCCTCACGGGCTTGTTTTCCCATCCTGTTCAAACCTCGCTGGCGGAAGCGATGCTGCTCAACGAGGCTGGCCCTGTCCTGCTGGTGGCCGCCTCCAGCCTCACCCTTTCCACCCACCAGGAGCCGTTTGCCCTGGCCCTGCTGCAACAGCTCCAGGATAGGGAAGTTGAACGTATGGGCGATGCATTCCTGGCCGCCAAACAGACGTTGGACGTGGAAAACTCGGCCGGGCTACGCGAGATCAGCGACACCTTTGGCCTTTTGGGCGATCCCAGCGCGCGGATCGCCCGGCCCTGAAGCAGCGTGCCACGCGCCTGACGCCATGTTCGCCGACGAACCTGACCCGCAGCCCTCGCGCTCCCGCCGCTACTTACCCTGGCTGAACCTGGCCTTGCTGGTGCTTCTGCTCGTCGTGGGCATCTGGTACCTGGGCCGTAAGGTTAGTCTGTCGGCGGTCTTGGACGCCCTGCAGCTGGCACGGCCGCTGCCAATTCTCCTCGGCCTCGCAATCATGATCTTCACGCTGGTGGTCAAGACCTGGCGCTGGGGACTGATGTTTGCGTCCGACGAGGATCGCCCATCATTCGCGGCCCTGTTCTGGTCCCTGACGCTGGGTCAATACGTGAACCTGATCATTCCCTTTCTGCGTCTGGGCGAAATTGCGCGTATCTATGCCCTGCAGCGCCAGACGGCCGTGCCGATGGCCCAATCGCTGGGCACGCTGGTCCTCGAAAAAGTGCTGGACCTGTTCATGCTGGTGCTGACCATCGCCCTGCTGCTGCCCTTTGTCATCCTGCCCGCGTTTGTCAGCCAGCCCGGCCCCCTGTTGTGGCTCGTGCCCATCGTCGCTCTGTTGGGCCTCTATATCCTGGCCTTTCAAACCGCCTGGATCACCAGCCTGCTCATGGGCCTGGCGGCGCACTTGCCGGGCCGTTGGGGGAAACGCATTTTGCAGTGGGTGGTCTATGGCCTAGAAGGGCTGTCCGCCCTGCGCAGCCCGACCACATCGCTGTGGCTGGTGGCCTCTTCGGCGTTGATCGCCCTGCTCAGCGTGTTGCTGCCCTATGTCCTGTTCTATGCATTCGACCTGCCTCTCTTTCTGGTACAGGCGGCGCTGCTCCATGTGGCGGTCACAATCGTCACCACGCCGCCCAGCACACCCGGCAAGATCGGGGTCTTTAACGGTGTGGTCGCGCTGGCACTGTACAGTTTTGGCCTGACGGATGATGCCGTCATCATCAGCTACAGCATCGTCTTCCATCTGGTCGTGGTCCTGCCGCAGATCGTCCTGGGAAGTATCGCCGCCGTGCGCACCGATTGGCATTGGGGCGACAGCATGCCCGCGCCGGAGATGGCCTGGAAACCGGAACCGTAACCATCACGGCCGTAATCTGGTAGATTAGGGGCATGGAGAATCCGGCAGAATCAGCAGTGCGAGCTTCGGTGATCATCCCTGCGTATAATGCCGCGGCAACCCTGGCTGCCTGCCTTGCTGCCCTGGACATCCAGGAAACGACCACCCCGTTTGAAGTCATCGTGGTCGATGACGGTTCGACGGATGGCACGGCCGTGCTCGCTGCAGCCTCGGCTAAGGTCGTTGCCCACGAACAGAAACGTGGCGCTGCCGCCGCCCGCAACAGCGGCCTGCACGTCGCGCGAGGTGAGTTCATCTGCTTCACCGACGCCGACTGCGAACCCCGACCCGACTGGATCGACCAGGTCTTGCTGCCACTGGCGGATCCACAGATTACCGGCTGCAAAGGGGTCTACGCCACCCGCCAACCGCAACTAGTGGCTCGTTTCGTGCAGATCGAGTACGAGGACAAATACGACCTGCTGCGCACCCAGGAGCGCATTAACTTCATCGACACCTATTCCGCCGCCTACCGGCGCGCCGTGCTGCTGGCCAACCACGGATTTGACGAGCAGATCTTCTTCGTGGAGGACCAGGAACTCTCCTTTCGGCTGGCCGCGCGTGGCTACCAGATGGTGTTCCAGCCGGACGCGGTTGTCTATCACCGGCACAGCGACAACCTGCCCGCCTATTTCCGCAAGAAATTCCATATCGGCTATTGGAAAGCGCAGGTCCTGCGCCGCTTTCCTGGCCGCGCTGTCCAGGATTCGCACACACCCCAGGTGCTCAAGCTGCAGCTGCTGCTCGTAGCCCTGATCCTGGCTTCCACGGCGGGGCTGCTGCTTTCGCGGTGGAGCGCGGCGCTGCTGCTCGCTGCCGTGCTGGCCTTCCTGCTCAGCACCCTGCCTTTTGTGCTTAAGGCGTGGCCCAAAGACACGGCCGTTGCCCTGGCCGCGCCCTTCCTGCTGTTTGTCCGGGCCGCGGCCCTGGGCTTCGGCACCGCCTGGGGCTTTGTGCGACCAGTCGAAAGCCCCGGCCTGGAACACACGATCAGCGGGTACCATTATCTGGTCAAGCGAGGCCTGGACGTCGCCGGAGGTCTGGCCGGGATGATGGTAACCCTACTGGCTGCCCCTTTCATTGCCCTGGCAATCAAGCTCGACTCACCCGGCCCGGTCATTTTCAGGCAGGAGCGGGTTGGTGAGGAAGGACGGTCGTTTACGCTCTACAAGTTCCGTTCCATGTTCGACGGATCGCCACCGCTGCCCGCGGAAACCAGGCCGCCCAAGCCCCTGGACGACCCACGCCTGACCCGCAGCGGCCGCTTCCTGCGCCGCTGGAGCCTCGATGAACTGCCGCAGTTCTGGAACGTGCTCAAGGGCGAGATGAGTCTGGTCGGCCCGCGCCCGGAAGAGACCTGCTATGTGGCCCAATACAACGACTATCAGCGCCGCCGCCTGGCCGTTAAGCCGGGCCTGACCGGACCGATGCAGGTGCACGGCCGTGGCGATCTATCGCTGGACGAGCGCGTACGGCTGGACCTCGACTACATCGAGAACTATTCGCTGGGCCTCGACCTGGCCCTGCTCCTGCAGACCGTGCCCACGGTCCTGCGTGGCCAGGGCGCGCGCTGATCCGGCTATGGCGGAGACCATCCAGCCCGGAAGCGTTCCGGCGCCGCCCACGGCCATGCCTGTCTGGCTGCGCCTGCTTCTGCCGCTCAGTTCCGGTGCGCTTGCTTTCCTGGTCTATGCGCTCACCCTCGCCCCCGATCTCACCTGGGCCAACTATGGGGCCGACGGCGGGGAACTGATCACCGCCGCCGCCACCCTGGGCATTCCGCATCCCCCCGGCTATCCCACCTATGTCCTCCTGGGCAAACTGATCAGCCTGCTGCCCCTGGGTGGCAGCGTCGCCCTCCGCTTCAACCTCTTCTCCGCTATTTCCATGGCCACGGCCGTGGCCTTCACCTGCTCCGCGACCATGGAGGTCCTGGGTTATTCCTGGCGCGCGGCCCTCGCCGCCTTCGCCGCCGCGCTGTCCCTGGCTTTCGCTCCCCTGGTCTGGGGCCAGGCAGTCATCACCGAAGTCTACGCGCTCAATCTCGCCGCCGTCGCCGCCTTCGTCTGGGCGTTGGTGGTGGGCCGTTCTCCGTGGCTGGCAGGCCTGCTGCTGGGACTCGCTGTAACCACGCACCTTACCTCGCTGCTCCTGGCGCCCCTGACCCTGGCCCTGAGCGATCGCCAGACCTGGAGCCGGCTTCTCGGCGGGGCTGCCCTGGGCCTGCTGCCCGTGCTGCTGTTACCGTTGTTTGCACTCTCCGGCAGCCCAGTCAGCTGGGGCGATCCGGCTACCGTGCAGGGCTGGTTCTGGCTGGTGAGCGGGCGCATCTACGCCGCCAACCTTGCCCTGCCCGCCCCCGCGGCCCTGCAGGGCACGCTCACTTTCTGGGGCACGACCGTCCTGCGCCAGTGGGTATGGATCGGCTGGCTACTGGTGCTGCTGGGCCTCGTTTCTACGCCGCCCGATCGCCGGATCCGCTTCTGGCTGCCCATAACGGCCGTTTTCTACGCCCTGTTTGCCTTTTTCAACCAGACCATCGATTCGGCCGTGCTGCTCCTGCCCGCCCTGCTGCTGCTCACGCCAATTCTCGGCGCGGGTCTCAGCCGCTTCGCCCCCCTGGCCCTGCTCCTGCCTCTCGCACTCCTGCTCACCGGCTTCACCGCGCAGGACCTGCGCCACGATAGGCAGGTCCGGAGGCTGGCGCTGGACGTCTTCGGAGCCGCCCCACCTTCAGCCCTGCTGCTTACCCCCGGTGACGAGTCCCTGCCTGCCCTCTGGTACCTGCAGCATGTGGAAGGATTGCGCACCGATCTGGCCCTGGTAGATACCAACCTGCTCGCCTTCGACTGGTACCGCAGGGGCCTTCAGGCACGCCATCCGGAGCTGGGTGGTCTGGAGGTAGATGACCTGGAACAGTTCCGCCGCCTCAACGCCGCGGAACGGCCGTTTTGCGACGTTTCTCCACGGCTTGGTCCGGCGCTCCCCTGTTCCGTGCCGGGCAGCCCCGTCCCCGACGGCGGGAACTAAACGATTGGCGGACGACTTGCCCACTTTCGATGCCCTCCAGCCCAAAACGAGCTAAACTTCGAGACAGGATGACCGAAGTTTCGCCCTTGACACCCCAGAAATCCTCTGCCGCAGAGCACAAGAACGGCCGCCGGCTGGTCTGGCTGCTGCTCTTATCGGGCATCCTGCTCTTCCTCGGCTGGCTGGGTTGGAAGGCGTGGCGCACCTACGAAGCGGCCTCCTCGCTGCTCGCCCGCCAGGAGCAGGCCCAACAGCTTCTTTCCGGCGGCGCCCAGAGCTTAGATCCGCAGGCGGCCGAAGCCCTCCTGGCTGGTCTGCGCCAGGATGTCTCCGCCCTGCAGCGGGAGACTGGTTTCGCCATGCCCCTGCTGCCCCTGTTCCGTGATCTGCCCGGCATTGGTCCCGCGGCCGTGGCGCTGCCCGCGCTGTTGGAGATGGGCGACGCGGGCACCGAGGCGGCTGTGTACGGCTTTCGCGGGCTGCGGCCCGCTCTCGAGCAGCGACAGGCCGGCGATGCGCCGGACTTGGCATTCCTGCTGAGCGCGCTCGACGGTACCCGGCCCGACCTTGCACGCACGGCCGTGGCCCTGGATCGCGTCGCCGCTGCGCGCACCAAGATCACCAACGCGGACCAGCTCCCCGGACAGGTCCAGCGCCTGATCGCCCTCACGGATGAATGGCTGCCCGTGGCCCAGGACGGCCTGCGCGCCGCGCTGGTCCTGCCTGAACTGGCGGGCGCCCATGGGCCGCGCCGTTACCTGATCCTGGCCCAGAACCAGGACGAGCTGCGCCCCAGCGGCGGCTTCATCAGCGGTGCCGGGCTGCTGCAAATTGATAACGGCCGGGTCACCTACCTCGATTTTCAGGACGCCAACAAGATCGATGCCTGGGAAATCAAGGATGGCTTTGGCGGCGCGCTGACCAAGCCGTATGCCGATGCGCCACAGGCGATGCTCGACTTCCAGTTTCTCGATCTCTTCCTGTTCCGCGACGCCAACTACTGGCCCGATTTTCGCGCCTCAGGGCAAAAAGCGGTTGATCTATATGCGTACGGCCGTGAGGTTCCGCCTCCCGATGGCGCCATCGCCATCGACCAGGATTTTCTGCGCCTTTTGCTCAGCGCCATCGGCCCTGTACAGCTTCCGGATACGGGCGAAACCATCAACAGCGGCAACGTCCTCGCCAGCCTGCGGGAAGCCTGGACCCTGCAGGACGGCGTCGCGGAACGCAAAGCGTTTCTCGGCCCCTTCGCCGCCGCGATCATGCAGAAGCTCATGGCCGGTTCCGGCGATATGGACCCGGTCGCGCTGGCTCGCGCCATGATCCAGGCGCTGGACCAGAAACACCTACAGATCTACGTGCGCGACCCGCAGGCAGCGACGATGATGGCCGCCAACGGTTGGGACGGCCGTTTGCAGCCCCCGCTCGATCACGACGCGCTTATGGTCGTCGATACCAATGTTGGCTACAACAAGGCCAACCTTTTCATCGACCGCGACGTGAACTACGCAGTGCAGCTGGATGCCAACGGCGGAGGTCTGGCGGACCTCACCGTCACTCACCGCCACCTGGGCCCGGTCAGCGGCGAGCCGTGCATTCAGGGTACGCTTGAAGAATATATTGCCGGGTCGGATTATGACGCCCTGGCCGACAAGTGCTACTGGAACTATCTGCGCGTCTACGCTCCGGAGGGCAGCACCCTGATCAGCGGACCGGAGCACATGATTCCCGGGCAATCCTGGTTTGGCGGTTACGATTGGTCAGAGCCCACGGCGAGCCTGGCCGAACTACCCGGTTTCACTACCTTTGCCAGCTGGATGCTGCTGCCGCGCGGCGCTGATTTAAGCAGCGAATTCCAGTACCAGCTGCCGCAGACGGTCACGCAAAGCACGGCCGAAGGTGCGGAATACGCCTTACAGCTCTACAAACAGGCCGGGGTCCAGCCCCACCGTGTCCAGGCCAGCATTACCCTCCCCCCTGGAACTGCTCTGCTCGACGCCAGCCCGGCGCCGACAGCCAGGGAAGGCAACACATACACGTTCAGCCTCGAATTGGACCGCGATCAGTTGGTGCGCCTGGTCTATAAGTAGCAGCTAAGCACCCCAGGCCGCACGGGCGGCTGATTTGCCGCGCGCTGTGCCCCTGGGTTACTCTAGGGGGCAAGTTCAGGAGTACCGGTCCTGGCAGGATGCGTTTCGCCGGGGACTAGGAGGAAAGCGATTTGAAACACAAGAGAATAGGCAGCTGGATCATAGCTGGTTTGCTCGTCTTCGCCGTGTCGGCCATGCTGGTCGCGCCGCGCACTTCTCTGGCCCAGCGTTCTTTCCCCACGCGCACGCCCAAACCCGAGGGCCAGCCCACGAATCCACCCCCCAAGCCGACCAGTGATAATGGCGGTGGAGGAGGCGGGGGTGGCCAGCCGCAGCCCACCGATCCGCCGCCCGCGGCCACGGAAGCGCCGCCCACGGCCGTTCCCGCGCTGCCCACGGCCACAGAGTTCGCCCTCGTACCCCCTGCCGCGTCTCCTACACCGCCCCAGGCGGCCGTGCTGACCCCCGTCTTCGTCTTCCCCGGCAACGCCACGCCATTTCCCACGGCGGAAGCATGCGGACTGCCACCAACCGTGCAGATCGTCGCCGCAAGCAGTATCCACGCCGGGCCGGCGAGCGCCTATGAGATTGTAGCCCTGCTGGGCCTGGGCGAAGTGCGGCCCATTGCCGGTCGCGCCGCGTTCGCCCCGTGGTGGGTCGTGCAGTTGGACGGGTCCGGGCGCATTGGCTGGGTTCCGGATGCCGCCGTACAGGTTCAGGGTGATACCGGCCGAGTGGCTATTTTCAGCGCCCCCGACCTGAACGGCGTGGCACCCTCTCCCGGCACGGCCTGGGTGCCCACACCCAACCCTGACTGCGCCGCACCCCCCGCCGTCGCCGCTCAGGCCGCTACCCCGGAAGCGGCTGCGGAAGTTCAGGGAACCGGGTCTGTCGCCGGGGCCAATGTCCCGCCGTCCAATTTGCCAGTCCTGGACAGCAGCACCGTCGCGGCCGCGGGAGCAGAGCAGAGCGAATCGGGTCCTCTGGCGGCCGCCCTGGCTGACGGTCAGCCGCTGGACACCGGCAGCGAAAACTCGGCCAAGCGTGCCCAGGGTGATCCGCAGGCGGAGGCGGCTCTGCTGGTGGCAGAACTGGCAGGCGCGGCTGAACCTCTGGAAAGCGCTCCGGCCTCCGCCGCAGCCAATTACCTTCCGTTGGGCGGAATTCTGCTGATCGTCGCCGCCGTTATCCTCGGACTCTATTTACGGCGCAGCTCCAGCCTCAGGCAAGAGTAGCCGTTCAACGACCTACCTGCAGATCCAGGGGCAGGACGAGTTGATCCTGCCCACTGGCCAGGGCCAGCCGGGAGCCACTCTGCGCGTCATACAGGCCTACCGCAATGCGCGCTGGACCGCTGTACTGCGGTTCGCGGAAAACCAGTTCGTGGAGATCGACCACATACTCTCCGGCCGCCCAGCCGCTGGTCGGTCGTTCGCCCAGCACGGGCACGCCGTCATGTTGGGCAATAATCCGCCCGTCCGGCGCCAACAGATGCACAAATACCGTATATCCCGGCGCCTGTCCATCCGCCTCGGCCTGCCACAGCAGCGACACCGGCAGCGCCGCGCTGGCCTCCACAATCTCTTGCCCAACTTGATACCCGGCCAGCCTGGCGCCCCCTCCGAAAAGCGCATCTATGGCGCTGAAGCCCTCTGGCCGTGTCGTTTGCCGTGCCCCGGCTTCGATTCGCACCCGTCCCAGGGTCAGTTGCTCCGCGCCCAGGTGCAGCCGGATCTCGGCCTCGCCCGCTGAGCCGGGCGGCGCAGCCAGCACGCGGCGTTCCCACACCAGTTCACCGGGCTGCCACTGGGTCGTGGGGTAACGGCCGTTGAGCAGCTCTGCGTCCTGCGCCACCTCCCGCTCCTCTTGCACCAGCCGTACTTCTGGGCGCAGATCCGGCAGCTCCTCCTCCGCCTGCCACAGCAGTTCCACAGCCAGCGGCTGCCCCGGCGCAATGTCGCCCTCCGGCACCGTCGCGCCCAGCAGGGTCAGGCCATTTGCCTGGAACAGCGGCTCAACGGAAACCGGCACAGGCAGTTCCGACTCCTCCAGCGCCGGCCCCACGACCATGCGCCCGATCTGCACGTCGCCCAACAATGCTTCCTGGCCCTGCGGCGCGCTCTGCTCGTCTCGCAGTTCCAGGATCTGCAGCTCCCCTCCGTCCTGCTCAAACAGCTGCATCCCAATCTGATGGACCAGCGGCGGAGTGCCAGCGGGAATGCCCAACAGGTGGTAGGTAGTCACAACATCGCCCGGCGCCCACTGCCCGGCGGCCCGGCCATCTTCATCCAGCAGCAGATCATTCGCCGTGCCAAGCTGCCAACCATCCTCGCCCAGCAGGCGCAGGGCCACCTCAGGGCGTTCCAGCTCGCCCGGCGCGACGGCCCGCCATTGCAGCGCCAGTGCCAGCGGCCCGCCTGCGGCAGCGCCCTGCTCTATCCAGGCGCCCGTCAGGAGCAGCGACCCAAAATCGGCCTTTTGCGGCTGCATGCGCGGCGCGGCAAGCGGCCGTTCCAGCGCGTATTCGCGCAGCTCTACGCCCGCAAACTGCTCCGTGCTCACCAGGGTTCCGGCGGCCTGCAGGGCAAATGGCAGGCGGCCCTGCCAGTCCCTGGTCCCGCGCGGGTAATCGAGCACAAAAACGCGGCCCGCGCCGGCCGTCATTTCAGCGAGGCCCGCCCATGCATCCGCCCCCTTCCAACCGGGCATCGCCACCGTGGCGGGGCCGCCATATTCAAACGGCAGCGACCAGTCGGTGTCCGGCACGAGGATCAGATCGCCGGCCTGAGCATGTTCTTGCAGATAGAGCGCCGCCCCGCGCACATCGTCCTTGGCCACGCCCGCATCGCGGAAATACAGCCACAGCCCGACGAGCGAGCAGGCCACCATGCCGGCGGCCAGCAGCCCACCCAGGAGCGAGGACCACGGCCGTCTTGTCCCTAACCGCGGCAGGGCCATATAGGCAGCCAGCAGCAGCAGGCCCGGCGCAAACATGGCCACATAACGCGGGTGCGAAAAGGAGCGCACCAGCCACACCAGCAGCGCCGAGCCAAGCGGCAGCAGCCATTGAGCCAGCAGGGCGGCCGTTGTGTTCCGCGTCTCGTTCTGGGCCAGGCGATAGATCAGTAGGGCCAGGAAGACGACGGCCGTGCCGCCCAGCAGCCAGGTCAGCGGCTGGCGACCCAACGCACCCGCCAACCCGGTCAGGTGGAAACCCCACACCTGGCCCAACAGGAACGGCCAGGGTGCCGCCTCGGTGACAAATGTGCCCGCGCTGGCCTCCCCCTGCACCGCCGCCCGGTTCGACACCGCCGCCGCGAACCAGGGCAGGCTGGCCAGGGCGACCGCGGCCAGCGCCAGCAGCAGAGCCCGCAGATCGGACCGGCGACGGCCGTGCACAAAGACCCACAACGCCCATACGGTCACATAGGCCACGGCAAAGGCGGCGATATAGTGCAGGTGCAGGCCTGCCCAGGCCAGCCCGGCGAAGAGCACCCAGGCCCCGACTCGCCCTGCTCCCGGCGTTTGCGGCCGGGTCAATTCAAAGGTTACACCCAGCAGGCCCAGGTAGATCAGCGGCAGCAGGGCATACACGCGCACCTCTTGCCCGTAGATGACGGCAACGGCCGAAATCGCCCCCAGAGCCGCCGCCAGCAGCGCGGTGTCCCGCGCCAGCCGGCGCCGCGCCACCGCATAGAGCGCCGCCACCCCCAGCCATGAGGCCAGGACCGAAAAATAGCGCGCCGTGAAAACAGAAACTCCGGCCAGCGCCAGCCAGCCCTTCAGCAGTAGAAAATAGAGCGGCGGGTGGATATTGTCCAGGCGGTCGGCCAACAAATCGGCCGCAGTCGAAGTCGCCAGATGCAGGCTGATACCCTCGTCCCACCACAGGCTCTGGCTGCCCAATTCAAACAGCCGCAACGCAAAGGCTCCCAGCAGCAGGAGCAGCAAACCCCAGGCCCGGCCGGAACGGCGCTGGCCCACAGCTACCCGCCCCCACCGATGGAAACGGGGAGCGGCAGGATCACCTGGTCACCGGGCAGCGCACTGCCTGCCGCGTCCTGCACCACCAGGCGCAGGCCGTCATCTGCCGTGTACAACCCTACGGCCAGCCGATATGCTCCCGGCGCAAGGTCCGCCGGCAGGGCCAGGGCGTATTCATCCACGATCACCTGTCCGGCGCTCCACACGTCGCTCGGCAACCCGCCCGGCCAGCGATCCGCCTGGGCTACGATGGCCCCACTTTCATCCAGCAGGTGCACAAAGGCGGTCACGGGCACGGCCGTTTGCCCCTCTCCCCGCCACACCAGGGTCAGCGGCAGCGTGCCGCCTGCTCGAGCGGACAGTGCGCCCGGCGAGGCCCCGCGCAGGGTGATCCCTGGCGCAAAACGGTAGTCCAGCGGCACGGCGATATCCTCCGGCAGGGCAAACATGCGCTCTATGGTATCTACACGCACCTGCCCCAAGACCAGGCGCTCGCCGGGGAACGGCCGTCCCGCCGCATCGCGCAGCTCCAGCGCCAGCGGATAGCTTCCGGAAGGCAGTTCCGGCGCGATGGGCAGGCGATACTTCTCCAGCAGCGTCCTTCCCGGCTCCCAGGAGCCGCTGTCAAAACGGCTCAAGGGCAGCAGAACCGGTTCCTCAGCGCCCAGCTGCAGGGCCACCTGTAAACCCTGCGGCAGCGCTGCCCGTCTCTGCCAGAAAATCTCCACGGGCAGATTGCCCCCCGCCGGCGCTCGTTCGGCCTGTTCGCCCTGCCCCAACAGCCGCAGCGCCCCCCCGGCCCAGTTGCGGTCAAGGATCATCGTCAGCGGCAGCGCGCCCGGATTCACTTCCACGGGAGGCGTCTGCACCTGCACCTCTCCGGCGCGATAGACGACGCCGGCAAAGCTGCCATTTGACCCGCGCAGCGGCAGCAGCTCGCGGCTCTCGCCGTCCAGCAGGTTCAACTCCACGCTGTACCTGCCCGGCGGCACGGTCGACGGCAGCTTGAGCAGGTAGGAAACGACCGGCAGTTCACCGGGCGCCCAGTCGGGTGGGTAGAAGTATGTCTGGTTGAGCACGGCGGTTTCCATTTCGTTCCAGACCAAGCCCTGGGCATCGCGCAGAGTCAGTTTGATCAGCGGCCGCGCATGCTCATCGAGCCGCTGCCACTGCGCCGTGAAGCGCACGTCGCCCTCCAACGCGCGCAGTTCCTGCCCGTAGAGGCGCATTTGTCCGGCAAAGTCAGTCCTGATCACGCCGGACCCGGTAATCCGCGGCGCATTGCTATCTGGCTGCGGATTGCCATATACCCAGGCCTGCTCCAGCAGCGCGTAGCGGATCGTCCGGCGCAGCGAAAGCCCGGCGGTGAGCCTCTCGACCTCCTGCGGGTTTTCCTGTCTCCCGGTGATGGTTACGATCAGGTTGTCCCCGGCAAGCGGCCCCCCTTGATCTGCGGCGAGTGTCTGTCCGAGAAAGAAAGGCGCCAGCGAGGGGGGGATGCCGGTCACGGCCGTTTCATCCGCCGCCCCCGGCTGCGCGGCCAGCCAGCGCCCCGACGCGCTGACTCCCTCCCCCCAGCCGATAGGCAGCAGCGCCTGGGCCGTGTACGGCCCGCCCAGCAACAGGTTGTAAGAAGCAAGCAAATAGGGCACAGCGGCCAGCAGCATCATCCCCTGCAACCCGGCGGCGACAGCCACCATGATCATCGCCCACCGTCCTCTGCCGCCTTCCCCCGGCCAGACAAAATAGACCAGCGCCACCGCGGCCAGCAGGATCAATGCCGGAAAGACCGGCACGGCATAGCGATCGAACTTTTTTGCCGCCACGGAGATCATCAGCACGAAAAGCAGTGCCCAGCCGCCGAGCAGCAGCAGCGCCGGGACGTTCAGCCGCGCGCGCCCCTGCGGCCGCAGCAGCATGGCCACGAACAGGACCAGTCCCAGGAGTGCCAGCGGCGTGATGCGCCACAGGATCGCGATCGGGTAGAAGGCCAGGCCGTGATCAAAAGCCACATCACCCAGGAAAAAGGTCGGCCGCAGCGCTTCCTCCACGTGGCGGCCCGTGTTGCCGCTGATGGTGGCCATGACCGTGCCCGGCGCCGCCCACAGCGCTGGAAAGAGGGCCAGGGCCAGGAGCAGGAAACTGCCCAACCAGACCAGGCCCAACAGGATCACCGTTCCCAGGCGCCTGCTCCAGGTCCAACCCTGCTCGCGCGCTACGCCGGCGGAGAGGGTGACAGCCGCAACCGGCAGCAGCAGCAGGCCCGGTGTCTTGCTGAGCACGGCCAGCGCGGCAAATAATCCGGACACGGCCGTCCACCCCACTCGCTCGCCCGGAGAAGGCCGTTCGCGACCAAAGCCGGAACCCAGCGCCAGGGCCAACAGGCTCAGGACCACCGCGGTCGTCAGCAGGCCGTCGACATGCAGCAGCCCCGCCAGACCGGCGACGAAGGGGTCCAGGGCCAGGAGCAGGGCCGCGAGGAAAGCCACCCGCCGGTCGAACAGCCGCGCTGCCAGCGCATAAACGGCCACGATGCCCAGGCTGTTGACCAGGGCCACGGCCGTGCGCCCGCCCGACAGAAAGACCGCCAGCCTTTGGAAAGCGGCCATATTGTCCGGGGTCAGCGCGGCAAGCTGCGTGATCCAGGTGTAGGTCGCTCCGTCTGCTGGGCGCAGCAGGAGCTGGAGCGAGATCGCCAGCGTGCCCAGCCAGGTTGTAGTCACGCCCGGATGTCCGGCCACCAGTGTTTCGGCCCAGCGGCCGCCGGCCAGCGCCTCGCGGAAGAGCACCGAACGGTATACCCAGACCAGTTCATCCGGCGTGACATACCGGCCCAGCGCCAGCAAGCGCAGGGCCAGGGCCAGACTGAACAACAGCAGGCCCAGCAGCAAGGGCCAATATGTCTGGCCGCGCTGCCGGTCGCGTATGGGGACAGTGGTCATAGGTTGGCCAATGATAACCCAAGGCCCACTGCGTACAAGCCGCCTGCCCGCCTGCTGATCGCCGGACCTTCTACGGCCGTATTTCGCTTCATTTACCCCTTTGCTTAGCCGATTTGCTTACATTTGTTTATAGGTTCAAAGCAAGTATAATCATGCAAAATTCGGCCGTGGGCTCGGCTCGCGGTACTACACAGGAAAATTGGATAAATGACTGACACATTTGATGAAAACACCCACCCTATGGACTTCTTACTCAACGAGGAACTGAACCTGCCCGTGGCCGGTGAAGTTCGCAAAGGTTGGGTTGTCGACCATCGTAACAACGAAGTACTGGTTGACATTGGCGCCAAGTCTGAGGGCGTAATTGACAGCCGCGAGATCAACTCCTTCACGGATGAAATCATGGCGCGGCTGGCGATCGGGAACGAAATCCTGGTCTACGTGGTTAACCCCGAGGATAGCAACGGCAGCATCCAGCTCTCCTACAGCAAAGCTGCAGAAGAAGAGGACTGGATCACCGCCGCGGAATATCTCGAGAATCAGGAAGTCATGACCTGCCAGGTTGTGGGCTTCAATCGGGGTGGCGTATTGGTGGGTGTTGGCCATCTGCGCGGTTTTGTGCCCAATTCACAGTTGTCGCGCAGCCGCCAGATCAATCGTGGGGACCAGACCGAGAAGCAGCGCGCCCTGCAAAACCTCGTCGGCGAAACGATCAAGGCCAAGGTCATTGAGGTGAGCCGCGAACGGAATCGTCTGATCCTTTCCGAGAGCGCCGCGGGCAAAGAAATCCGCGAAGCGCGCAAGGCCAAAATATTGGACAAACTGGAAGTGGGCGAAGTGCTCGACGGTCGTGTCGTGAACCTTGCCGACTTTGGGGCCTTTGTGGACATCGGCGGAATCGAAGGCCTGGTCCATCTTTCCGAAATGAGCTGGAAACGCATCAGCAAGCCCAGCGAGATGCTGCAGGTGGGCGATGAAGTAGAAGTCTCTGTGCTCAACATCGACGAAGATCGCCAGCGCATCGCCCTCAGCATGAAACGCCTCGAGGCCGATCCCTGGACGCTCATTGACGAAACCTACCAGGTCGGTCAGCTTATCGAAGCGACCATCACCCGGCTCACCAAGTTCGGTGCCTTCGCCAAAATTGAAGACGATTACCAGTTGGAAGGGCTTATCCATATCTCGGAAATGTCTGACGACCGTGTCGAACATGCCCGCGACGTGGTGCAGCCAGAAGATCGCGTTACCGTGCGCATCATCCGCATTGATCCCGAACAGCGCCAGTTGGGCCTGAGCCTCAAGCAAGTCGACTCCGATCGCTTCATGGAATCCGATCTGGCGATGCTGGACTCTCTCTCCTAGCGCGTTTGGAGCGGTGGCCTCGCCGGGTACGATTGCTGAATCTTGCCTGAAAACTTTCGCTTTTGCCCGCGGCTTGTTGTCTAATGAAGCATGTGCGTCGTGTTTGGCTACATGGCGCACATGAAACCAGACAATCAGGTTTATCAGGATGGGCAATGATGCCCTTGTAACCCGATAGGAACCCTGCGAAACGTCCAGTTTCGTGGACCTTGTAGGTTAATAACCGAGGAAGAAGCGGTGAATTCTAAGAATTGGGAACGATTTACGCAACGGGCAAGACGTGTGCTCAGTCTCGCACAGGAAGAAGCCGAGCGTCTGAACCACAGCTACATCGGCAGCGAGCATGTTTTGATTGGCTTGCTGCAAGAAGATGGTGGTGTGGCCGGTCGTGTTCTGCGCGAACTGGGGCTGGATGCCGCTCGCGTCCAGGCCATGGTTGAACGGATGTCTGGCGGGCCGGGAACGCGTACCCCTTTCACCAAGACAGAACTGTCCCCCAGCACAAAACGAATTCTCGAGCTCGCGGTCGAAGAAGCCCGGCGAATGGGCCAGCACTATATCAGCACCGAACACCTGCTTCTGGGTTTGGCGCGGCAGAACGAAGGACTGGCCATGGATGTCCTGCGCAAATTCGGGATCAGCGCCGAACAGATCCGCCGGCAGACGCGCCGCATGCTCAAGGAAAGCCCAGTTACCCCCTCCGAACAGGCCAGCACGAGCAGCAGCCGCAAGAAGAGTACCAAAGAAAAAAGCAAAACGCCGATGGTCGATCAACTGGCTACCGACTTGACGGCTTTGGCCGAAGACATGATGCTCGATCCCGTAATCGGCCGTAACACCGAAATCGAGCGTGTTATCCAGATTTTGGCCCGGCGCACGAAAAATAACCCCGCCCTGATCGGCGAACCCGGCGTCGGCAAGACCGCGATCATCGAGGGCCTGGCGCAACGCATCGTGGAGGGCGAAGTGCCGGACACACTGCAGGGCAAGCGCGTCTTGCAGCTCGATGTGGGCAGCCTGGTCGCCGGCACCATGTATCGCGGGCAGTTCGAAGAACGTCTCAAACGCGTGATCGAAGAGTTGAAATCGAGCGACGCCATTCTGTTCATCGACGAAGTCCATATGCTCGTCGGGGCCGGTTCGGCCGGCAGTTCTGTGGACGCGGCCAACATCCTCAAGCCTTCCCTTGCCCGCGGTGAGCTGCAAACCATCGGCGCAACGACGCTGGAGGAGTACCGCAAGTACATCGAAAGTGATGCGGCCCTGGAACGCCGCTTCCAGCCCGTCTACGTGGACGAACCTTCACCGGAAGAAGCCGTTGAGATTCTGAAGGGCATTAAGGGCGCTTACGAACAGCATCACAATCTCTTCATCACCGAAGAAGCCATTGAAGCGGCCGTTAACCTGTCCGTGCGCTATGTCACGGATCGCTTCCTACCCGATAAGGCGATCGATCTCATTGATGAAGGTGCCTCGCGCGTGCGCATGTATCGAATCCCCCACTCCGCCGACATCCGCAGCACGTACGATCAACTGCGGGACCTGCGCGAAGAACGCAACGAAGCCGTGGAACAGGGCCAATATGATCGTGCCGCCGACCTGAAAGAACAGGAAGAAGAAATCCAGCGCCAGCTGGACCAGCTGCGCGCCGGGAGCACGGAATCGCCCGAAGAAAACAGCCTCACGGCCGAAGACGTGGCCGAGATTCTCTCTATGTGGACCGGCATTCCCATCTACCAGTTCACGGAAGAAGAATCAGCGCGGCTGCTGCGCATGGAAGAAGAGATGCGCAAGTTCATCGTGGGCCAGGACGAGGCGATCACGGCGATCTCCAAAGCGGTGCGCCGCGCCCGCGCCGGTCTCAAGGACCCGCGCCGCCCCATCGGCTCCTTCATCTTCCTGGGCCCCACCGGCGTGGGCAAGACGGAGCTGACCAAGGTGCTGGCCAAGTATCTCTTCGGCAGCGAAGATGCCCTGGTCCAGCTGGATATGTCCGAATTCATGGAACGGCACAGTGTGGCGCGCCTGGTCGGTTCGCCTCCCGGATATGTCGGCTATGAAGATGCGGGGCAGCTGACCGAAGCGGTGCGCAGACGGCCGTATTCCATCGTCGTCTTTGATGAAATCGAAAAGGCGCACCCCGAAGCGTTCAACATCCTGCTGCAAATCATGGAAGAAGGCCAGCTTTCAGATGCCAAAGGCCAGAAAGTCGACTTCCGCAACGCGATGATCATCCTAACCTCCAATGTCGGCGCCGACGTTATCCGCCGCGGCCCCAACCTCGGCTTTGCCTTCCAGCGCAATGACGCCGCCGAAGCAGAGGCGGATCACAAAGAGATGCGCAAGGTTCTGACCGATGAACTCAAGCGCACCTTCCGTCCCGAGTTCCTCAACCGAGTCGATAACATCGTCGTCTTCCGCCAGCTGCAGAAGCAGGATATTCGCTTCATCGTTGACATCATCCTCGGCGAAGTGAACGAACGTCTGGAAGAGCATGAGTTGGCTCTTGAAGCCACGCCGGCCGCCCTCGATTGGCTGGGCGAACGCGGCTACGACCCGGAGTTCGGCGCACGGCCGTTACGCCGCCTGATCCAGACTGAAGTCGAAGACCTCATGTCTGACTCCGTCCTGGCCGGCACGTTTAAGGCGGGCGATACCGTGCTCATTGACATCGAAGAGGACAAAATCACTCTCCGCTATAAGGCGGAGGATGCCGAAACGAGCGAAATCGAAGAGGCCCTGCCCGCGGTCTAGGTCCCGCCAGGATATTCACTGCCTACGCAAGCCGGGTTGTTCGTACAGCCCGGCTTTTTTCTTGCCGCCGCCGCAGCCCCCTGTCACCGCATTGGACGCCCTACTCTGCGGGCGCTATTTGGCACGTTGTCCCACTTGCCCCATAATCTGCGGCGCTATGAAAAAGCCTTCCGCGCATACCACGGCCGTTTTGCAGGCTCTCTTCGTCACCTTCCTCTGGTCCACATCCTGGGTCCTGATTAAGTTCGGCCTGCAAGACATTCCCGCGCTCACTTTTGCCGGTCTGCGCTACTTCCTGGCTTTCCTGGTCCTCTTACCCTTCTTCTTCCGATCCGGCCAGGCCCGTGCCGCCCGCCACATCACCCGCCGCGACCTGGGCCTGCTGATCCTCCTCGGCCTGCTGTTCTACACCATCACCCAGGGCAGCCAGTTCGTCGCTCTGGACCTGATCCCGGCGACCAACTTCAGCGTTCTGCTCAACGGTACGGCCCTCATCGTCGCTATCCTGGGCATACTCTTGCTGCATGAGTACCTGACGCGCCGCCAATGGGGCGGCATGGTTGTCTTCCTGGCCGGCGTGGCCCTTTTCTTCTTCCCCTACCGCTTCCCGCCTGGCGCGGCGCTGGGCTATCTCGTCGCGGTTGTGCACATCCTGGCCACCTCCTTCTCCAGCATCCTCGGCCGCGAGATCAACCGCCAACGCACCCTGCCGCCGCTGACGATCACGGCCGTCAGCATGGGTATCGGTTCCATCGTCCTGCTGGGCACCGGCCTGGCCCTGGAACCTGCGCCCCGTCTTAACCTGCAAAGCTGGCTGATCGTTATCTGGCTGGCCGTGGTCAACACCGCCTTTGCCTTCACCCTCTGGAACCACACCCTGCGCACCCTCACGGCCACGGAGTCCAGCGTGATTAACAACACCATGCTGATCCAGATCGCCCTGCTGGCCTGGATCTTCCTGGGCGAAGCGTTGACCCCGCTGCAGATCGGTGCCCTGGCCCTTGTTGCCCTCGGCGCGCTGCTGGTCCAGCTGCGACCGTCTCCTATAGTGCAGGATGAAACACTTTGACGCTGCCCGGTGAATACGCTATTCTCTGCCTATCGAAAGTGAAGCGTCGCCTGATTCTCCTTGCAGTCCAAACTTCCGAAAGTCTGGGCTGTTTTGCTGAGCGGGCCACGCCGTAATTGAATCGGCAGGGAACGAGACCTGACGTCCGGGAACTGCCCCAGTGAAAAAGAACAGGTGAATTGTGAGCGAAGAAAAATTAGTCGTGGCCGATGATGTGGTTGTATCACTGGCCTATGTTTTGACCGTCGACGGGGAAGAGCTGGACAGCGCGGACGCATCCGATCCGCTTGAGTATCTCCAGGGTCACTCCCAGATTATTCCCGGCCTGGAGCAGGCACTCGCTGGAATGAGCGTCGGCGATGAGCTGGATGTTGTGGTCGAAGCAGTGGATGCGTACGGCGAATACGACGAAGAAGAAGTGGATCTGATTCCGCTGGACGCCTTCCCCGACGATTTTGATCCTACCCTGGGCGATGACTTGCAGCTACGCGATACCGAAACCGGCCAGGTCTTTAATGCCACTGTCATTGAGGTGCTCGAAGACGCCATCAAGGTAGACTTCAACCACCCACTCGCCGGCGAAACCCTGACTTTCAAAGTGGAGATCACCGGCCTGCGCCCAGCCACCAAGGATGAATTGGCCCACGGCCATGTCCACGGTGCGGACGGGCACAGTCACTAAAGCGGCACTCCGCACAAACGCAGAAGGACCAGCCTTTCACGGCCGGTCCTTTTTTTGTTACCCGGAAAACAAAACCCCGCTGGTCCTGGCGTACCTGCGGGGTACATTCAAAGGAGGTCTGTGCCCGAAACTGCTTGGGTTGAACCTGGTTTTTCGCCGCACGTGTGATCCGCATTTATCCAGGCCAGCCATAGCAAAGCCTTGAAAATCTAAGCAAATCTATGCAACGAAGGAGAGTATAGCGCACACGGCCGTGCCGGCAACCCTATCCCTAATCTTGTATTAAGAAACATCGCATCCGCTATCCTCGTTGTTTGTGCCACAACCAAAAACACGGCTTATCTCTTGGGCGAGATAAGCCGTGTTTCCACTGCTACCGGGCAAGGGACGCAAGATTCGCGTGCTTACCCTTCCGTTCTACGTTCCAGACTACTTGTTTACATTGACCTGCATGAGGTTACCCTGCGCCGAAACACTGACCACCCGGATTGTCGTGCCCGTGTTCGGAACCGGTACGCTGAACCAGCCCTTATTGCCGATCGCGGCATTGGGCGCAACCCAGTAGCTCTGCGAATCGTCGAACTTCGGATTGCCCGGCAGCCCACCATAGCATTTCTCCACACTGTTGATGTGCAGGCAGACAACATCCGTCTTTTCCTTGCCGAAGGTGGAGTCGTGTGATTGCACGCGAGCGCGCCACACCTGGCCATTGTCAGGACGGAGCAACAGTTCGGGATGAGCGTCTACCGGAAGATACAGACCACCACAGCGGCCGTTGGCACAGTGATCGCCCACACCGTTATCCTCGAACGATTCGTCATAGTACCAGACCAGCAGGCCATCCTGGTAGGGGAAGTGCTCCACCCAGTTGCCCAGAGCCGGGTTGTTCAGGAAGCCAAAATTGTACGGCCCTGTGCGCAAGCCATCATCATAGCCCTTGTAGGTGCGGAATTCCGCGAAGTAGGCGTTGAAGAACGACTGCGTCACAGTACTGCCGGTGCGGATGAAACCATCGTAGCTCCAACCGGGATCCGTCTCGGCATCGTCCAGTGGTTGCCCGCTGATGGCAATATCGTCAACGAAGAGTCCCGGATTCGCAACCGCACCATCGGTCCAATAGCGGAATCCAATCGTAACCGTCTGCCCGGCGAAGGCGGATAGGTCGGCCGTCAGGTCAACCCAGGCGCCGCCGCTGTTATCCGTAATGCCAAAGCCAAAGTTCTGGCCAAACGGATTGGTATTGGTGGAGAGGTTAGTAGCCACCGACGTGCCATTGACGGTCAGATATGCATAATCCCAGTCCGTCTCAATGTCGTACTTCACCTTGGCCGTCAGCGAGGGAGCACCGGCGGGCAGTGTGACTTCACGAGTCATCGTATTATCAAGATTGTTGCCGGAACCGGAGAAGTAGAAGTAATCGCCGGAGTACGGATCGCCGACCGGGAAGCCAACTTCCTTGTCGGGCAGCAGCACAACCAGGTGTTGGGCCTGTTTCGTGTTGTAATTCGACGGTCCAAGCTTCAACGAAGCCTTCTCGCCATAGCCCACAACCTCATAATTCGACCAGCCCAGGAAGATCTTCTCATAGGCGCTCATCGGGATTGGCTTGCTGCCAATGCCGTCAGCCGGTATACCGCTATTACCGTAGGACCCGGAAGACATCAGTGTCCAGAACCCGGTAGAGTTCTCGGCTCCGCCCGTGTTGCCGGAGGTATCATAGAGGTCCGGCAGGTCCAGGTCATGACCGAACTCGTGGGCGAAAACGCCAACGCCGCCATTCTCAGGCTCGATGGTGTAATCACCGATCCAATAGCTGCTGCTACCGATCCGTACGCCGCCAAACGCATTGGGGCCGACACCGTCGGGGCCATTGGCTGAGAAATAAGCGTACCAGCGATGGCTCCAGATCGCGTCACTACCCTGGGCGCCACCACCGGTCTCCTCGCCTTCACCCGCATGCACGGACTGGAAGTGATCGATATAGCCATCCGGCTCATCGAAATCGCCGTCACCGTCCATGTCATAGCGATCCCAAACATCAAACTGCGCCAGATAGGCATCGATATCCGCAGCAGTCTGGCCCCCAGCGAGCTGCGCCGTATACCACGCATCAATCGAGTTATTGACAAACACCCAGGTCTGGGCGCAGACAATGCCGCCGCAGTAATTCCTGCCATACGCCGCCGCGTTATACGGAACCTCTACCCAGTCGGTTACGTCACCGTCCACTGTGTAGCGGTTGGCTGACTGCTCGATATAGAAGTTGCGCATGGAAACAGCGCCGGGAGCTTCGGAAAACAGGAGGTCTTCGTAGTAGGCTTCTGTGAAATCAGGTGCCCAGATCGTCGTGTTATCCACCGACCGATCCGGCTCAGGAATCTCGTTGTGAAGTGGTCCGGGAACGCCTGAGAACAAAATAGGCGCCGGGTGATCCAGGGGGCCGAATTCGCCCAGCACGGTCCAGATCAAGTCTTCGCCCTGCCGCTCCAACTCTACGAACTGGCCCTTGGCCACTTCGGCGACCGGGCCGTCGACTTTGCCGTTCATTTTTGCTTCGAAGCCCTGAAGCTTCAATGCCTTCTGTGCGTCACCCAAGGGATGGGAGGGATTATCTGTATTTGCGCCTTCCTTGGGAAGGTCAGTGGGAATCCTTGGCTGCCCGGGCGCTGCGCCAACGGCCGGTACCAGTACGGCCAGGAACAGGGTCACGATAACCAATGTGCGCAAGTATTTTGCTTTCAATTTCTTTTCTCCGTTCAACTGATTTTTGAATCAAGAAACCTGTTTAAGAAGTCGTCTGCTTTGTTGCTGAAGAGCACCTCCTTTTGCAACGCCCAGAACCGGGTTCCGAGACGATTGAAAAGCCCTTGAATGGGCGATGAGCGATTGTCAAAATTGCGGGGTTAGGGGGATTAGGTCGAATCGCCAGTTAGTGCGGTTGGGCCGGCAACGAAGGGCTGGGCTCCAGTGATGTACACTTCAGATTGCGGCCAATTACTCCAACAACCTTGTCCGATAGATCCTCGCTTCCTGTGAAGCGTGCCACAGTAGGACAAGACTAATCGGCAATAGAGGATCGGTCAACATTGCGCCACAATTCACAATAAGAGCCCGGCCGTATCTCTCTCTTTCTAGCTCACGGCCGTTCGCGCCGACCAGTAGCAGCTGTGGGCATAGGTGAGCAGGCCAAAGCCAAACTTCTCCACCAACGGCCGTGTCTGCTTCGTCGCATCAATCGTCAGCAGCCCATAGCCGCGATGGATCGCCTCCTGGAGCCGCGCCGCCAGCAGCGCCGTATAGACCCCGCGCCCGCGAAACGCGGAGGCCACCGTGCCGCCCCACAGGCTCGCAAACTGCCCGCGCGCCGGAAACTGCGCCCAGGCGGCACCGACCGGCTTCCCGTCCACATACGCCAGGTAGACGCTGCTGTAGGACGGCCGTTCGCGCATATCCTCTTCAAGCAGACGCCGCAGGCTGCTGAAATCGCCCCCATATTCCGCTGCCAGCAATTCTTCCAGCACGCCCAGCTTTGCCGGCTCCGTCACTCGCCGCACATCCAGCTGCACCGGCAGCAGCAGGCGCGGGTTGGCCGTGCGCACGTTCATCACCATGACAGCGTCTTGTTCGCGCGGCTTAAAACCCTGGGCCATCAGGCGTTCGCGTAGATCGGGCGGCGAGTCATGGGTGAACACCTTCCACTCAAACGGCCGTCCCAAACCCTCAAAGTGGGCGATCTGCTGCTCGATGACCGCCTCTACGCGCGGCTCGGCAAAACGGCCGTAGAGCACGAAGTTGCCGAAATGATGTTCCGGCGGCCCGCTGAAGCGCACCACCCCCCCGCCAACCTCCTTGGTCAACCCCGGATACTCAATATCAATCCGTTGCTCGCGATCATACAACGCCAGCAGCACATCCCGTTCCATGCGCTCTATTCCTTTCTAGGTACTGCCAAAGGTAATGCCTATAATTATGTCTACTTCCGCCCCGTCCTGCAACCCCAATTTCGGCGCTGCGCAGGCCGGCTTCCCCGGCCCATTATGGCAAAGCCACGCTCCCCAACGCCAGCGCTCCCTCCACGCTTTCGCCGCCCATCACCGGCAGCCGCGCCCCACTATCGCGATCGTACAGGCCCACGCGCAGCGCATAGTCTCCCGCCTCCAACCCCTCCGGCAGCGCAAGCTGCAGCGGGTCGCGAATGATATCCCCCGCCTGCCAGACATCGGTCGCTGCCAGCCCGCCCACGGGCTTCTGGTCCAGCTGCGCCACGATCTCGCCCCGCCCGTCCAGCAGGTGCACAAACAGATCATAGCTAGTGGACACTGGAGCAAGGCTTTGCCAGTACAGGGTCAGGGGCAGCCCTGTACCTTGCGGCAAGTCATACCCCAGGAGCCGGATCGCCTCGCCGAACACGGCCGTCTGCCCGAACTGCGGTTGCGCGCCCGGCACATACGGCCAGACGGTCTCATAAACCGCAGCGTCCTGCTGGAAAATGATTGTCTGGGTCCCGGTGCGCACCTGGTGGACGGGCTTCGTCACGGCCGTGTTCGTGACCAGGTCCCAATGCCACAGCGGAAACGCGGCCATAAACTGCGGCGCGCTCGCCGACAGGATGCGCGCCAACTCCTGGCTGCGCGCCAGCCCTTCCGGCTGGGCCAGCGCCGGCCACACTTCCGGCGAAACCAGCCCCTGCATATCCACAATCTGCCGCCCGGACAAGAAGGTTATGGCCCCGATATCGTCCACGGCAATCAGCGCGTCTTGCGGCGTATTCGCCGCCAGCCAGCGCCCCAGGGCCACGTCAATCTCCTGCACCTCGCGCGTGTTGTGGCCCAGCATCTGTGCCCAGGCCGGTACGCGCCGCAACCCCGGCAGCAGGAACAACACGCCCAGGGCCAGGGGCGCGAGCCAGCGCACGGCCGTCTCCTTTCCCTGGCGCAGCAGCCGCCGGGCCATCCAATCGACCCCCACCGCGCCCACGACCATCTGCAAGGGGATCAGGGGCATGGTATACCGGCCGTGGTGCCAGGTGAAATCGACCACGACCGCCGTCAGCAGGGGCAGCCCCACCAGCCACAGCACCGCCAGCCTGCTGCGCCGCCACATGGGAGCCAACCCGATCAGGGCAAATACAAAACTGGCCGGATTGTCCTGCCAGTGATAACTCACGGTTTCGCGCAGAGCCCGCAGGCTGAGGAAATGCTCCGACCCGGCTTTGGCATAAAAGGTGTTGGGCAGCGGCCGCCCGGTTGTGGTCAGACTGAACAGCGTATATGGCAGGGCGGTCAGCGCGTAGACCAGCAGCGGCGGCAGGAAAGCCGCAACAGCCGTGCGCCACTCCCACAGGCCCGCCTTGCGCTGCGCCCGCGCCCAGGCGTAAACGCTGTCCAGAAGGGCCAGCCCAAACAAAGCATGTCCCTCCGGCCGAAGCTGCGCGGCCAGCCCGAACAACAACGCGACCCACCAATTCAAGCCACGCCTGCTGTAGGCCCAGATGGCGATCAGACTCAGCGCGGCGAAGGCCGTCGTCTCCATGCCCGCCAGCCCGGCCCACAGGAAGCGCCCCGCCACGGCCGTGCCCAGCCCCGCCAGCAGCCCCGGCCACCAGCGCTGCGCCGCCCAGCCAGCGAAGCCATACGCCGCGCCCACGCTCAGCAGCAGGAAGAACGCGCTCAGGGCCAGGGCAGGGGCCATAAAGTCCGTGCCCAGCAAGCCGATGGGCGCCAGCAGCAATGTCCAGAGCGGGGCCGTCGATCCCGGCGTCGGCTGGCCTGGATTGTAGGCAAAGCCCTGCCCCTGGCTCAGGTTACGCGCAAACTGGAAATGGATCCAGGCGTCATCCAGCGGCGCGCCCAGTACCCCGCCCGTGATCTGCCGCGCCGTACCAAGCGTATAGGCCAGCAAGAGCAGGGTCACGGCCGTCAGCGCCAAAGCCCCCAGCCACCACATCCAACGTCGATTCGTCATCTCCATCGCAGAACGGCGATTCTATCAGCCCCCCTTGCCCCACACAACCGCCAGCGCGTGCGGAACGGCGAATGCGGCGGTTTCACAACGGTCGTGCCTGTGTGAGGCATCGCGCCGGCGTTGCCACCTCTGCGCTCTCCTTGCCGCCGCGCCCAACTCGTGCGAAAGTTAGGCACGTCCGGCAACGGCCGTACCCGACCCATGATCCGCACCAGCGCCCAACGCCTCCAAACCTTTCTGTGGCAGCACCGCCTGCCCCTGCTCCTGGCCGCAGTGTGGTCCGTCGTTCTTGCCGCCTTCGCCCTGGCCCGCCACCAGCGCCTTAACTCCAGCACCTTCGACCTCGGCATTAAAGCGCAGGTCATCTGGAACACGTGGCAGGGCGACTGGTTCGCCAGCTCCATCGAAGTCCGCAACTACCTCGGCGACCACGTGCAGCTCATCTTTCTGCTCCTCGCCCCTCTCTTCGGGCTCTGGGACGACGTGCAAATCCTGCTCATCGCCCAGGCCATCCTGCTGGCGGCGGGTGCGCTGCCTCTCTACCGTATCGCCAGACGGCAACTGGACGACGAACTACTGGCCGGGGTCTTCACGGCCGTCTACCTGCTGTACCCGCTGCTTGGCTTCGTCAACCGCTTCGACTTCCACCCTGTCGTCTTCACCATTCCCTTTTTTCTGGCAGCCTACGACCTGCTGGAGAGCGATCACCCCTGGTGGGCCAGCTTCTTCATCCTGCTGGCGCTCTCCCTGCGTGAAGAAGTTGGGCTGACTGTCTTCGCCTTTGGGCTGTATGTAGCCGTGTTTCTGAAACGGCCGTTGCTGGGCCTGCTCTGGGCAGCCGCCGGCCTGTTCTGGTCGCTCTTCGCCCTTTTCGTGATCATCCCCACCTTCCGCGGCGGCGCCTCCGACAGTGTAGGCCGCTACGCCTGGCTGGGGGATTCTCCCGGCGCGATCGCCCGCAGCCTTGTGACCCGGCCCGCCCTGCTCTGGGACCATCTCAGCGAACCTTACCGCCTGGCCCTGCCGGTCAAGCTGCTGCTGCCCGTGGGCTTCCTGGCCCTGCTGGCCCCCGCCGCCCTGCTGGTCACCCTGCCCGCCCTGGCCTACAACCTGCTCTCCGACACGCCCAGCCAGAGCAGCATCTACTTCCAGTATCTGGCTCCGGTCGTGCCTTTCATCTTCATCGCCGCCATCGGCGGGGCCAGGCGTCTGCTAAATTGGCTGGATCACGGCCGTGCGCGCTGGCTCATCGCCGGGTGGCTGCTGCTGGGCACGCTGCTGGCCTGGGTCTGGGATAACCCCTTTAGCCAGGTTATCGACGACCCCTACTTCCCCGTCTACGCTCTGGAACGCTTCACCGATGAGCCTGCCTTCCAGGAAGCGCGGGCGCTGCTGCCGCCCGATGCCGAAGTGGCGACGATGATGGCTTACGGCCCCCATCTGGCCCAACGTCCCGAGCTGGCCCTTTTCTATGACCGCCTCCAGCTGCTGGAACGGCCGTCCGCCTTCCCCCCCTCCGAATATCTGCTGCTCAACCTCAGCGACTGGCGCTGGGGGGTCAACAGCCTTTTCTTCCTCAACGCCGTCGAGACCGCCATCGGCCGCTTCGGCTACGAAGCGCTCTACGCCAACCAGGATGTGGTCCTCCTGCAGCAAGGCGCGCCGCCCAGCGAATTGACAGGCGCCGTGCTCGCCCGCTCAATCGAACTGCTGGAGAGCGGCGGCAAATTCTCCCCCGCCGACCCGGCGACCGTGGCCTGGCTCGGCGAGCAGTGGGTGATGGATGAGTTGCCCGCGACGGCCGTGCCCAGCTCTGCCCAATTCGAGGAGGGCATTCGCCTACTCGGCTATGAGGCTCCGGCCTTTAGCAGCCAGGGACGGCCCGTCTGTGTCACGCTCTATTGGACCACGGAAACGGCCGTGCCTGCTGATTACACCGTCTTCCTGCACCTCGTCGCCCCCGACGGTTTCCTTCAGGCCCAGCGCGACGGGGAGCCGGTCTTCGGCTATTACCCCACCAGCGCCTGGGCGCCCGGCGCGGTAGTCGGCGACCTGCACTGCCTCGTGCTGCCCCTGGGCCTGGCCTCCGGCGAATACACGCTGCGCGCGGGCCTCTATGATCCCCGAACTGGCGACCGCCTGCCGCTCCTGGCCCCGCCCCACCTCGACAACGCCTTCAATCTCACGTCCGTCGTCGTGGAATAGACGACCGTTCCCGCTTGGGCTGGATAAGTCTGCTCAGGACAGGTCAAACGTTCCGAAATCCCTAGAGTTTTTGCCGCTCCCCGCCATACCCGCTATGATACCCATTTGGCAGAATGGCCATGTCCGGCCCCTGCCCCAAGGTTGCTTATGACCGAAAAAAAGATGCCCAGCATCTCCGTCTTTTTCCCCGCTTACAACGACGCCGGCACCATTACCAGCATGGTGATCACCTCGCTGCTGACCCTGCGCGAGCTGACGGATGACTATGAAGTGATCGTCATCAATGACGGCAGCGCCGACCACACGCCGCAGGTGCTGGACGAACTGGCCCGCGTCTATCCCGATGAAGTGCGCATCGTGCACCACCCCCAGAATCGCGGCTACGGTGGCGCGCTGCGTTCCGGCTTTGCCGCTGCCAGCAAGGAGTGGATCTTCTATACCGACGGCGACGCGCAGTATGACCCGCGCGAACTGAAGAACCTGGCTGAACTGGCCACGGACGACGTCGACTTCATCAACGGCTGGAAGATAGAGCGGCACGATCCCCTGCATCGCATCGTGATCGGCCGTACCTACCAGGCGATCATCAAGACCGCCTTCGGCCTGCGCCTCACCGACGTGGACTGCGACTTCCGCCTCATGCGCCGCGCGGTCTTCGACAAGGTGCATCTGGAAGCGGACAGCGGCGTCATTTGCGTCGAACTGATGAAAAAGGTCCAGGACGCCGGTTACCGCCTGGAAGAAACACCCGTGCACCATTTCCACCGCGCCTACGGCAAGTCGCAGTTTTTCAACTACGGCCGTCTCTGGCGCGTGGCTCAGGACCTCAGCAAGCTGTGGGTCGCCCTGGTCCTGCACAAAGAACACCTGCAAGCGCCCGCCGATCCGGCCCTCCCTGAAGGCAATGCCGCCAATTCCCCCCTCGGTTAAGGCCTATTTTGCGGGCAAGCGCGTCCTGATCACCGGCGGGGTGGGCTTCATCGGCTCCAACCTCGCCGCGCAGCTCGTGACCCTCGGGGCGAATGTCCTGCTCGTCGATTCGCTCATCCCCAAATACGGCGGCAACCTCCATAATATCGCCCCGATTCGCGATCAGGTGCGCCTGAACATCGCCGACGTGCGCGACGAGCACGGCCTGCGCTTCCTCGTCCAGGATCAGGATGTCATCTTCAACCTGGCCGGGCAGGTCAGCCACACCGACAGCATGATCGACCCCTACGCCGACCTGGAGATCAACGCCCGCAGCCAATTGTCCCTGCTGGAAGCGTGCCGCTATAACAACCCCGCCGCCAACATCGTTTTCGCCAGCACGCGCCAGATCTACGGCCGTCCCCAATCGCTGCCCGTCGACGAAACCCACCCCTTGCAGCCGGTCGATGTCAACGGCATCAACAAGACCGCCGGCGAGATGTACCACATCGTCTACCACGATGTCTATGGCCTCAAAACCGTCTCCCTGCGCCTGACCAACACCTACGGCCCGCGCATGCGCGTGAAGGACGCGCGCCAGACTTTCCTCGGCTGGTGGCTGCGCCAGATGATTGAAGGCCAGCCGCTGCAAATCTTCGGCGACGGCCGTCAAATCCGCGACTTCAACTACGTTGACGACGTGGGCACGGCCCTGTTGCTCGCCGCCTGCCACGACGAAGCCAACGGCCGTATCTACAATCTGGGCGCGCCGCAGCCGGTCAGCCTGGTCGACCTGGCCGAACTGCTGATCGACATCTACGGCCGTGGCAGCTACGAAATCATCCCCTTTCCCCCCGACCGCAAGCGCATCGACATCGGCGACTACCACGGCGATTACGGCAAAATCCGGCGCGAACTGGGTTGGGAGCCGCACATCTCCCTGCGCGACGGCCTGGCCCGCACCCTGGCCTATTACGATGAGAACCTGGCGCACTATACCTAAAGCTGCCAGCTTTTTAGAAAGCTGGCAGCTATGCCCAATCCTCGATGAACGTCCCCTTCGTTGACCTCGCCGCCGCCTACCGGGCTCAGCAAGATGCGATCGACACGGCCGTAGCCCGCGTCCTGGCCGGCGGCCGCTACATCCTCGGCCCGGAAGTGCGCGCCTTTGAAGCTGAATTCGCCGCCTTCCACGGCAGCCCCCACGCCGTCGGTGTCGCTTCCGGCACGGACGCCCTGCTGCTGGCCCTCAAGGCCCTGGATATCGGCCCGGGCGACGAAGTGATCACGGTCTCGCACACGGCCGTGGCCACCGCCGCCGCGATCGAACGCAGCGGCGCAACGCCCGTTTTTGTGGACGTTCACCCCCATACCTTCACCCTTGACCCGGCCCTGCTGACCGCCGCGCTGACGGCCTATACGAAGGCGATCGTGCCCGTCCACCTGTACGGCCAGCCCGCACACATGGACCCCATCCTGGCCTTCGCCCGAAACCACCATTTATCCGTCGTTGAAGACAACGCCCAGGCGCACGGTGCAACGGGCAACGGCCGTCTCGCCGGGACGATGGGCCATCTCGCCGCCTTCAGCTTCTACCCCACCAAGAACCTCGGCGCGCTGGGCGACGGCGGCGCGATCCTCTGCCCCGACCCCGCCCTGGCCGAACGCCTGCGCGCCCTGCGCCAATACGGCTGGAGCAAGCGCTACGTCAGCGAGGAAGTGGGATTCAACAGCCGCCTCGACGAACTGCAGGCCGCCATCCTGCGCATCAAGTTACAGGGTTTGCAGGAGGGCAACGAAGCCCGCCGCGCCGCCGCGGCCCGCTACCACGAACTATTGGCCGGCTGCCCTATTGAACTGCCCGTGGAACGGCCGTCGGCACGCCATGTCTTCCACCTCTACGTGATCCAGGCCGACGAACGGGACGAACTGGCCAGATTCCTGACCCTGGAAGGGGTGGGCAGCGCCGTGCACTACCCGATCCCCGTCCATCGCCAGCCCGCCTATGAACGCTATGGCTATGAGCCCGGCACCCTACCGGTGACCGAACGGCTTGCTGAGCGCGTGCTCTCCTTACCTATGTTCCCGCAGATCACAGAAGCGCAGCAAACGGCCGTGGCCTACGCCTTACGTGCCTTCTACGGCCTCTAGTCCGCGGCGCGAACCTCTTGTCTATCCTAGGCAGGTCGGTCCACAAAAAAATGCTACAATATGTTCCATTCGATCGGTGTCATCTTTGCTGATTACAGGAAAACGTGTATGAAGCCAGCCAGCTACCGTCCCACCCTACCGGCCACGCGCGCCATGCTCTATGTGGCCGCCTTGCTGGTGCTCTCCGTGGGCTTTTCCCTGTATATTTTCACGGAGCAAACGGATCACTACTTTGCCTGGACGGTCGCCTCGCTGCAAACGGCCGCTTTCCTGGGCGGCTCCTACTGGAGCGCGACGGCGCTGGAGTTTCTTTCCGGACGCGAGCGGCTGTGGGTCAACAGTCGCTCCTCCATCCCCGCCGTGACCGTTTTCACCTTCCTGACCCTGATCGTCACCCTGATCCATCGCGACAAATTTCACTTTGACGCGCCGCTGCTGATCACCCGCGCCGGCACTTGGTTCTGGATATTCATCTACGCCTCAGTGCCCGTTGTGCTGACGATCCTCTTCATATGGCAGGTACGTGCGCCCGGCGAAGACCCTCCACGGAACCAACCTCTGGCCGTTTGGACACGGCTGCCGCTGATTGCCCTTTGCCTATTGTTCCTGCTGCTCGGTGCGGCGCTGCTTGTGGCCCCGGAAGCCGTGGCCCCTTCCTGGCCCTGGCCGCTCACCGCGCTGACGGGCCGCGCCGTGGGAGCCTGGTTGATTGGCCTGTGCGTGATCACGGGACAGGCCTCCTGGGAAAATGATCGCCGCCGCGTGCGCAGCGTAATGGCCAGCCTGGTCGTCTTCACCCTGCTGCAGCTGATCGCTCTCTGGCGCTATGGCGCAGAAGTCAACTGGAGCAGCCCATGGGCCTGGGTTTATGTAGCTGTTTTGCTGTGATCTTGGGGCGATTGGCGGGTATGAGCTGTACCATGCCCGCGGGCTCCCGGAGGCCTGACAGCGCCGCCGCGCCTTCGGCCCCTGTTTCTGCAGATCACGGAAGGGGGGCAAACGGCCGTGGCTTACGCCCTGCGCGCCTTCTACGGCGCCTGACCTTCTCGCCCCAGCCTCCCCATTCACAGTTCAGCAATTAGGTATTAAAACGGCCGTTCCTGGTGTGCAGCCAGCGATCTATCGCTGCCGGCTTCGTTTCAAAACGGCCCCAGGTGCGGCTCGATGATTTTCGCAACCTCAAGATGCCAGCGAATGATGTCCTGCGCTTCTTCGCGATCGCCCAGCTTCGTCCACCAGCCGGCATTCAGACAGGCGTAGGCATAGGTAAACGCCAGCACGCGCCACAACTCAATATCAAGCGCGTCAGCCAGGATCGCCGCATTGTTCAGCAGGCGAGTTTCGTTGTGCACGAGTTCGGGCATGACCGGGTTACATAATGTGTTGGCGCAGTCATAAGTGCGCTCGCCCACCACGCCTTTGGGGTCAAAGGCGAGCCAGCCGCGCGCTGAATTTCTGATGTTGTAGTGCTGGATGTCGCCATGAAGCACCCGGATTTGCTGTGGCTCAGTCAGCAAGCGCGCGGCGAGGGCGGCGCCGCGCACATAAATGGACGCGATCCCCGCTTGACGGTCCTGCGCGGCTCTCTCCATCAAGGCATTAAACCAGCGCTCAAGCGAAATCAGCCCGTCATGCGGCACGTCCTGCGGGACGCTGTGCAGTTGTTTGATGACTTGCGCGATGATCCGCGTCGCATCTTCATCCGCACCGCGTTCCACCAGCGCAACGAGTATCTCACCCGCCGCGTACTCCATAAGCTGCGCGCCGTCATCGTAGCGGAGCAGGCGCACCGCGCCGTGACCATCAAAGGTGCGCAGCGCTGCCGCTCCCCGCTGCTCATCCACCTCTGCTGCCGCCAGCAGCTTGAGAATCACCGGCTCGTTATCGTGCGTGACGGTGTAAATCGTGCTGGTCCTCGTCTGCTCCATCAGCCGCGGGCTGGAAAGCTGTCAGCCGGCCAGGTATTTTTTCAGTTTTGCGCTGGCGACCGGATCAACCTTCACGAGAATGGATTATAACAATATTCAGGAATCTTTCTTTCAGCAACCAGCATCCTGGCACGGCCGTTTCCCGTAGGAGCAAGACGGGCGTTTGTTGAACATCGTGGCACGTTGTTCCGGGTCGTTGGCGAACGACACCTATCAGACGCGATCGGTAGGGGTGGTTCGCGAACCGCCCGTGAGCGGGGCAGGGATGCCCCGGCTACGGCGCTGCATGGGCGAAACGGCCGTTAACCGTTCAGCCATTCAGCAGTGAATGATTAGCTCCCTCCCCAAGTTTCTCCGTGCCCCCGGCATCTCACCAAAGAGACCCCCTGCGGAGCATGCTCAGCAAATTAGGATTGTCAAACTACCGGGGATGGCTATACACTACAGACGTTTCTCGAAGCTGAAGCTAGAATTAATCACTTTCACGTCCATACCAGGGCAGTCAATGGGAAGATCAAATGAAGCCTCCGTTTAAAGTGGGCAAGGTGTATGAAAACCGGTTCGGCGCGTATGAAGTACTGGAGATCCTGGGGCCAACGTTGCGGGTGCAGTATCAGGACGGCCGGGTGGCGGTGCTGAGTTTTGCGAGTCAGGTGCGGATACTGGAGTCGATGGCCGATGAAGCGGGTCCCGGGAAACGTGGCCCGACTCAATCCAAGAGGGGCAAGACGGCGCCGGCGCGCGGAAATGGGAGGGAGCGTGAACCCCTGGATGGGTACTGGTTATGGGTGACGCGGCCGGAGTTTTACCTGGATGATGACGGGCAAGACTGCCCGGAACTGGACCCTGAATTCGAACCGGATACCGAAGGATGGTGGACATGCGATCCTCGGACGCGGGAAGGCGATTTGGTTTTCTTGTATCGGGCAAAACTGAAGCGGGATATCGGCTATTTGATGCGGGCTACCAGCGATGCATTTGATATTAGCGATGACTATTATGCGCAGATAGAAGGATGGACGTATGGTTGCGAGTATGAGGTGCTGAAGAAGCTGCCTGCTCCGGTGACCTTTCAGGATTTGAAGAAGGACGCGCTGCTGCGTAACTGGCGCGCGGTGAAGATGCAGATGCAAGGAAAGTCGTTTCCGATAACCAGCGAGTATTGGGTGCGTCTGAATGAGCTGGTAGAAGAGAAGAACACGGGTTTTGGGAAAGCGGCGCAGGCGGCCGGGGAACGTAGTTTGCGTAATGTGTACTATGAGGCGGAAATTGAGGATGCGCTGGCACGGGATTTAGGGCTATTAAGGGGGTTTGGCTATGACCTGAAACTGTATGTGGAGCCGCTGACGGGAAGATCGGGAAGACAGTTTCACTGTGGGGGGACCGGAAGGATTGATTTGTTGTGCAAAGAGCAGAAAAGCGGTCACCTGGTGGTGATTGAGCTGAAGAATGTAGCGGCCAGCGGCAAGACGGCGGTGCAAATTGACGCCTATGTTAAGTGGGTGAAAAGACATGTCGCGCGGGGAACAGCCGTGCAGGGCTTGGTCATCAGCCGCGATACGATGGCGGAGTTTGACCTAGCGGTGCGCGCAAATAGCGCCCTAAAGAGCCTAGATATTTCGCAGATCGGGTTCGGGTAGGCTAACAGAGACCCAATGCACTGCTCGAATGATGGCAAGCAATGATTCAACAGAAACAACCGGAGTGTAGGTCGCGTTTGCGCATTTCGATGCCCTGGGCTGGTACATTGCACTCGCTTGCCGCTAATTGCGCGTTAACGTCGTGGCCAGATCATAGCACCGATTGATTGCTCGCTCTCCCCCTACGCCCCAACACCACAGCCGTCCCCACCAACCCCAACGCCAGCAGCGTAATCACCCCCCCCACCTGATACACCCGCGGCACATACTGCCACACCACCTCATGATCCCCGGCGGGCACGCACACGCCTTTCAGCGTGGTATACGCGGTCAACGGCCGTGCCTCCTGCCCATCTACGGTCACCCGCCAGCCCGGATAGGCCGTCTCTGCCAGCACCAGCAGCGCGGGCGTTTCTGACTCCGTGCGGATCAGCCAGCGCCCCGGTTCGCTGGTCTCGATCACGGCCGTTCCGCCCCCCTCCCCCGGCCCCAGCGCGCAGCCCGGATCCGCGTCCAGGATCGCCGTGCTTGCCGGATCAAAATCGGGCGCGTGCACCCGCGCGATCGCCGCCTCGCTCTCCGCGATCACCTCGACCGCGTAGACCAGCCGCGCCACGTCCATCGGTCGCGCCCGTTCATACACCCAGGCGCTGCCCTCCCTGGTCAGGAAGGTCAACGGCCGTTCGCCCTCATCGAAATCCTGGAGCTCTGTCGGCGCGATCACATAGCGCGCCGCCAGCACATCATAGGCCGACGAGCGCGGGTCCGGCACAGAAGCGGCCAGGGCCGTGTGCGCCGCCGGTTCCAGCGAGTCATAGCCGAACACGCTGTTCAGCCGCACCTGCATCGCCCCGTTCTGGTCAAACAGCGACACGCCCCAGGGCAGCACCCGTTCCGCCGTCTCGCCAATCGCCGCCTTCGCCTCCAGCCAGAAGGCGTCCGGCGTGGGCGGCTCCAGGCGCACAAACTTGTAAGCGAACAGCCACATATCGGTCACCGCCAGCAGGGCCAGCGCCCCGCCGATCAGCGCCCGCCGCCGCGCATCCTTCTCCGGGGTAGCCAGATAGGCCCAGATCAACCCGCCGCCCAGCAGCGCGACCAGCAGCGCCGCCGCGTAGCCACCGATCTGGACCCACAAACGGCCGCTCGTGTCCGTCGGATGCACGGACATAAACACCGCCCCCGTCGCCGCGATCGCCGTTACGCCCAGCACGGCCGTCAGGGCCAGCGTCCAGCGCCAGACCGGGCCCAACAGAACCAGCCGTTGTTCCCGCGGCAGCTCCAGCCACTGCGAAAAGGCATGCCCCAGCAGAGCCGTCGCCGCGAACAGGAAAAGGAACGTCGCCCGCCCCGGAGCGCGCACAATGCGGAAGGGCGGCAGCCACTCGTACAGCAGCGGGTACAGGACGCCATAGCGCCCCAGAGCGAGAGCAATGCCGAAGACCATTAGCCCGATATAGAACCAACCTAGCCGCGACGGCCGTCGCAGCGCCAGGACAATACCCAGCAGCGCCAGCAGTCCCGCGTAATAAGTCAGCTCCTCAAAGGTGGGTACGCTCCAATAGCCCACGCGCGTCGGCTCGCCGAAGAACTCCGGCACGACCAGAGTGATCAAATGGGCCGGCGGCAGAGAATAGTCCGTCGCGAATTCGTAATCCGCCTCCGCCAGCCGTTCCGAGCCCAGGCTGAACTCGACAAAGGCGCCCAGCTGCACCGCCGCCAGGGCCAGCCCCACGACCAGCGTCAGCGCCGCCTGGCGCAGCACCAGCCCGCGACGGCCGTCTTCTGTCCACAGCAAATACAGCGCGAAAAAGCCCCAGATCATGCCCGCATACATAAACGAAGGGATATGCCCGGCCAGCAGCGCCAGCCCCAGCGGCAGCGCGGCGACGATCCCCGCCCAGATCGTGCCCCGCCGCACGCTCCAGGCCAGCCCCAGCAGCATCCACGGCGTCCAGGCGTCCAGCGCGTACACCGTCACATGCCCCGCCCACAGCCGCCCTGCCAGCAGCCCGCTGAAAGCAAAGGCGATGCCCGCCAGCAGCCCCGGCAGCCAGCGCCCGCCCATCTCGCGCACAAACAGGTACATGCCGAACCCCGCCAGCCAGATGTGCAGCAGCATATACAGGCTGATGCCCACATTCAGGGGCAGTACGAAGCCCGGCCACAGCGGCGGGTAGAAGACGTTCTGCTGCGGCTGGGCCATAAATGGGAAGCCGTTGAACAGCGCCGGCTCCCAGAACGGCAGCCTTCCCTCGCGCACCGCCGCGCGTACCAGCTCAAAATAGGGGAAGTAGTAGCCGCGCATGTCATGCCCGCCCAGGATCTCCCCCCCAGCCGGCCACAGCGCCAGCCCCATGAACAGGACCGCCAGCAGCAGCAGCACCAGCGCCGCCAGCAAATGCGGCCGCCGCCGCTGGAAGCCCACGATCCAGGGCACCTGAACCTCTTCTTCCGCCGTCTCGCTCACCTCATCCACGATGCCGTCCGTCGCTTGTCCTCAACATTATGTCAACGTGATCAAATTGAATTTCCAAAACGATTCAATCTGTTCACACCAGGCCCGTCCATTGTACGGCCACGGCTGTTTCAGGGCGACCATTGCCCCGCCTCCGCCAGCACGGCCGCTTCGCCCAACGCCTCCAGCGTCGCCGGGTCATAGAAGCCGCTCGCCAGGGCCGTGCGCGCCAGCTCCGTTCCCGGCGGCAGCGGCACGGTGAACGTATCGGCCACGATCTCGCCCGGCACCCAGTCGCCTGTTGGATAGCCAGCGGGCGGGCGGTCACTCTGCGCCAGCAGCGCCCCACTCTCATCCAGCAGGTGCACATAGGCCGTGTAATCCGTCTCCATCGCGGCCAGCGCCTGCCAGGTCAGCGTCACCTGCAGCGCGTCCCCGTCCGGTAGGGCCGTCCAGCCCAGCAGCCGCATCGTGCCCGCGAACTCGTGACCGCTCGCGTTTTGCGCCTGCGCCCGCGTCGCCCCTGCCGGCACTTCCAGGGCCACAAAGCCCGGCGCGGGCTGCACAATCTCCCCAGTTGCGAAATACGCCTGCAGGCCTTCCAGCCACGCCCGGTTCCCTGGCCGCGTCACATACAGTCCCGGCGCGCCTGCCGTCCCCGCCGGGACCAGGCTCGCCTCCGCGCCGATATTGCGCAGCCGTTCCGGGTCCTGTAAGGCAAAGTAGATCGTCGCCAGCTCTTCCTGTGTCGGAGCCAGGAACAGCCGCGTTTCCCCTGGCTTGCCCGCCATAGTCTGCCCCATCTGCCACTGATCCAGGTAGAAGTCGGCCGCCAGATCAGGGTGGGCCGCATATGCCCCGAAGTAGTCGCGCGCAGTCAGCCACGCGCTCAGCCCCAACACCGCCGCCAGCCCCAGCCAGGCCAGCCGCTGCGCCTGCTCCGGCCGCACCCGCCAGCCCAACCAGCCTGTGAACCAGTTCAAGAGCCATTCCGCGCCGAAAGCAGCGGTGATCGCCAGCGGCGCCGCCGCACCGACCAGCCGGCCAAAATGCGGCGCGTCCCCGCTGAGGATGGACGGCAGCAGCATCACGGCCGTCCAGAGCAGCAGGAACAGGTGCTGCGGCCGCAGCGCGCGGCGCAGCAGGCGCACGAGCCCCAGCACAAACAGGACGCCTTGCAGCGGGTCCAGATACGGACGTCCCGGCAGGTTGTGGCGCAAGTGCGTCTCCCCCGCCCAGAACAGCCCCGCCCCCACGCGCCCGGTGTTCAGCAGCCAGGTGAGCGCCGGGTTGCCTTCCACCGCGCCCTTGCCCTTGTTGGCTACATAGGCGATGCGGAAGGCAAAGAAGTAGGGGTAGCGGGCGAAGAAGAGCAGCAGCGGCAGAGCAGTCAGCAGCGCCGCCGCGGCCATGACGGCCACGTGGCGCCAGTGCCGTGCCAATGCCTGGCGGTCCAGCCAGAACCACAGCGGCACGAAGACGATCCACAGCAGAGGCAGCAGGCGCGCCGCCGCGAAGGAGTAGATGCCTGCGCCCAGGAAGAAACCTGCCGCGAGGAAGGAAGCCCAAACACGGCCGTCGCTCGCCCCGCCCAGCCGTTCCTGGCGGTTAATCCCCCACCAGAAACAGGCCACGGCCATCGTCTCCAGCGGCACGAAGACCATCGCGCGGATGCCGAAGCGGCTGAAATGCACCATCGGGTAAAAGATGGCGATCAGGAACGCCGCCAGCAGGGCGATCAGGTTCGCCGTGGACGGGCGATAACGGACGTTGAACAACGCCTTTGCGGCCAGGAAGGTCGTCAACACGGCCAGCACCCCCGCCGCCGCCGGTACCGCGCGCAGGGCAAACGGCGTCGCCCCCAGCAGCCGAACGGATAAGGCCATCAAATAGACATGCAGCGGTTCACGGCCGTAATTGCCCTCGAAGAAGATGGGGAAGCGCCGCTCCTCTGCCGAGCGGTCCGCATGCGCGTCCGCCGCGTACAGCTCCCACCCCTCGTAGAACTGCGGGAAGCTCTTGCCCTGCAGCAGCGACAGGGCATCCAGCCCGTTATAGGCCTCGTCATGATACAGTCCCGGCGGCAGCGTGCCCACCTGCCAGAAACGCAAAAAGGCGGCTAATACCAGGATTGCCACCAGCGCCAAGCCCACGAAACGCCGCCTCTCCAACCACATCAGCGCCAGATTCTACCACAAGCAAAAAGAGCATGGCCCGCGTGGGTCATGCTCTTCCTCTACGGCCGATCCATGATCGCCGCCCTCTTATTTCGGCCGTGAGGCCAGGGCCGCTGCCGTCTCAGACGGCCATTGCTACGGTACCGAATAACCCTATCCGGACGCCCGCTGCCGTTCCTGGCGCAGCAGGTACAGGCCGAAGACAATTAACCCCAACGCCAGCAGCGGGTTGAAGTGCTGAAAGACGACTATTTCAAAGAAGAAAGCCAGTCCCATCACCAACCCAACCATCCAGCGGATGAAGCGGTGCGCCCGCTGTTCCAGTTCCGGATTCTGGTCAAAGCGCGTCATGTACAGCACGCCACCCGCCGCGGCGGCCAGCAGCAGCGGCCAAGCATAGGCCCAGGCTTCAAAGTAGTCAAAAAGGTTCATGAGGCCCAGAAGCCCACCGGCGGCCACCAGGATAGACCCGGGGATGGCCAGGAACCCCAGGCTACGCTGTTCCTGCGCCGTGCTCTTGTATGCCGGGACCATCAACAGCAGCCC
Organism: uncultured Chloroflexia bacterium; assembly: GCA_963786145.1. Lineage (GTDB taxonomy): Bacteria > Chloroflexota > Anaerolineae > Promineifilales > Promineifilaceae > JAACFF01. The sequence goes on along the minus strand of CAWAYB010000003.1, from coordinate 929,092 downwards.
GGGTACGAACACAAAGCCCGGCCACAAGTAGTCCATCAGGTCCAGGTCAAACAGGCTGGCCATAAGCAGCACAATACCTGTGCCAATCAACAGCCACGGGGCCAGCGAGGACCCTTCCTGCAAACGCGCCTTTTCTTCAGCCTTGTAAACAGTTTCTTCAGACATTGCTCAACGTCTCCTTTTTCTACTTGATACTCCCTTTTACGCAGCGCACCCGGCAAAGTTGCAGCGCCACGCCACCAGGATCTAAAACGGCGCACCTTCCGGGTGCGCCGTCATAACTTAGCCCGCTGGCGATCAGGCCGCTTCGGCGGGGGCGGCGGGCGTTCCGGTCGTTTCTTCGGCCTGCTTCAACGGCAGGAAGTCGATCTCCAGGACGCCGTCGCGCAGTGCACCACCCGATGCGCGGCGCTTGGCCAGCACGGCGGGCAGGATCATCTCGCGCTTGAAATTGCCGATGGTGATAAACATCTCATCGCCGCGCTTGCGCAGCTTGACATCACTGCCGGTCACAAAGGACATCGGCAGGCGCAGGCGATAGCTGCCGTCTTCCAATTCCACGATTTCCTGCAAGGCGCCGGTGTAGAAGATCTGGCCGGGGTCCTCGTCGCCAAAGCAGTCTGTGGCCAGCTGTGACAGGGCCTCGATACCCACGACCTCGTGAGCGTAGTAGGGAGCATACCAGATCGGCAGCGGCCGGAAGTTGTTCTCAATCATCTCCATGTATCGCTGTTGGATCTCGCGGCGCTGATTATAGAAGGCGCTCTCTTCGGCGGCATCCGGCAGAATCCGGTTCACGACGACACTGTCGACCGGGTAGTTAAACAGGCCGAGGTAGCTGATCGCCCGCTCGGCCTCGCGCAGGACCATTTTCTCCGGCTGCAGCACTACGCGGTAACTACTGATCTCCGGGTTGCTCAAGGTGGCGCGTAGTTCGGCCGTGGCCTCGTCCAGCTTGCCCAGGGCATCAAACAACGCCGTTGGGCCGTTCAGCAGCTTTCCGGCGAAGGGCTTCAGGGCGCGCATCACCGTAGTGTCATAGCGTGACAGGTGCCCCGCATACCAGCGGAACGTGTCGGGGATGGTCAGCAGCCGAATCGTCTCCCCCGTGGGCGCGGCGTCGATAATCACGCGATCAAAATTCTGCTCTTTGGCCTGCATGTTGATGTGCAGCAGGCTGACGATCTCATCCATACCCGGGATGGCCGACAGTTCATCGGCTACCACGCTATTGATTCCCGGACCCGACATCAAGCCGGAGACATACTCCTGGATCGTGCCCCAGTAATTGTGAATGTCCGCAACGACGCTGATCTCCTGGGCCCAGAGATTAGGGGCGATCTGCTTCGGCTTGTCGCTCAAGGGGATGTCGAAGGAATCCGCCAGGCTGTGCGCGATGTCGGTGCTGGCGACCAGCGTGCGGTAGCCCAATTCGGCGCTGCGCACGGCCGTTGCCGCGGCCACAGTGGTCTTGCCCACGCCGCCTTTTCCCAGATAAAGAATAATTCGCATTGATTTCTCCTCGGTAACGTTCTCGGCGCCAGCACCATTGTGCCTGCACCACTGACTTTACGCCAACCATCCGTGCGCGTTGCGCCGGCGGCCGTTCTCTAAGGCAATTCCTACGCGCCGCGTGGACGCGTAGGCTCAAAGTCTTCCAGCACCGACCCGCCGATAAACTCGCGCAGGATCGAATCACCGGCGATGATCGACATGTCCTGGGCGGCAATTGGTTCGAACCACTGCAAGAATGCCAGCAGGCGGTTCGCTTCCACGCGCTCCGGCGTACCCGGTTCCACTTGCAGCAGCAGCGGCTGCGCCAGTTGTTTTAGCACAGACAACTCATAGACCAGCGCTGAATTGAAGAAGATGTCCGCGTTGTTCTGGTGCGGGAAGATATAGCGCTTCTCGCCGCGCCGCACGCTCGGCCAGCGGCGGATCGTATCTGCCGCCGAGTAGCCGCGGTGCGCGGCATCGCGGACGATGCGCCGCAGGAGCCGGGTGTCTGTCGTGGGCACGCGGTTGTGCTTGTCCAGGTTCAACTGCGTGAAGGCCGAGATGAAGATGCGGAACAGCGCCTCCTCCGGCACGCCTTTCACCAGCGCCGGGTTGAGGCCGTGAATCCCTTCAATGATGATCACCTGATCACGGCCGATTGCCAGTTCGTCGCCCCATTCGCGCTGGCCGGTATGAAAGTTAAATACCGGGCAGGTAATCGACTCGCCGGCCTGCAGCAGCCGCATGTGCCGCTGGAACAGCTCCAGGTCCAGAGCTTCGATGGATTCATAATTGTAATCGCCCCGCTCGTCACGCGGTGTGTCTTCGCGATTGACGAAATAGTTGTCCATGCCCACGGTCACCGGGAAGATGCCGTTTGCCAGCAGCAAAATGGCCAACCGTTTGCTAAATGTCGTTTTACCCGCGGAGGTTGGCCCCGATATCAAGATAAACTGTACCTGCGGGCGGCGCTTCGTGATTTGGCCGGCGATCGTCGAAAGCTGTCGCTGGTGCAGCGCTTCCGCCAGCAGGACCACGTCGCGCGTACGGCCGTTGCGGATCGCCTCATTCAGGCCCGTCACGCCGGACACACCCATGATGTCCAGCCAATCCTTGTAATCGCCGAAAACGCCAGCCAGGCGCGGCTCGTCCTCAAACGGCTGCAAGACGGTCGGCCATTGACGGCGCGGGAACTGCAGGATCAGGCCCTGGTTGTAATGCCGCAAGGCAAACAGGTCGAGGTAACCGGTGCGGGGCACCATGAACCCATGAAAGTAATCACGGACCTGGTTCAATTCGTAAAGCGTCAGGTAATCCTTGCGCCGACGGGCGAACAGCTCGGCCTTTTCCAGGTCACCGCTAACCCGGAACAGATGCAGCGCTTCATCCAGGGGCACCTGCACCTGATAGATGGGCTGGTTCTCGGCGACGAGTTCGCGCATGCGCTGCTCCAGCGCGGCCAGCTCGTCGTCCGTCAGGCGCACGCCTCTATCTCGCTCGCAGTAGTAGCCGCCATAGGGCATCGAATGCTCCACGGTGAAGGTGCTATCCGGAAACAGCTCCGCCGCCGCGGCAATCATCAGGAAGGTCAGCGAACGGCGATAAATACGCGATCCATCCGAGTCAGCAGTGGTCACGGGCACAATATCGGCGTCATCAAACAGGGGATGGGACAGCTCACGCAGCTTGCCGTCTACGAGCGCGGCGACCACGCGGCCGTTGATCTGCGCATCCGCCTGCTGTACAAAGGCTTCCACGCTGGACCCAGCCGGCCCCTCGAGGACCGAGCCGTCGCTGAAACGGGCCTGTACCGTTGTCCGGCGCCAGCTGCGCTGAATGGTACTCATGATGTTGTTCCCCATTAAGCCATCTCCGCGCGCATATCGCCGCGCACGTAAGCAGTCACCAATTCTAGGCAATCCGGAACGGCGGTTTGCAAACGCTCCTGCACGGCGGAAACGGGAACACGGCCAAACAGCTCTTCCCTGCGCCAGGGCCCATCCGCCAGCTTCCCAGCAAACGCCTCCGGTTCCATGTGCAGACGTGCCGCGTAGATTTCGGCCGTGCGCGAAACCGCTCCCGCTTCCAACTGTGCCGCGACATAATCGCGCCAGGCGCTCAACTCGGGGTCCGGCGCAAAATCCGCCCAGCGGTCCGGTTCCGCCGCGCGCAGGGCCGCCCCTACCTGCGGCTGAAGCTCCTGCCTCGCCTCCATGTCCAGGAAGGCCAGCAAGACCAGATGAATCACGTGCCCTTCCCTTGGTCCAGGAATTTGCGGCGATTCCAGGAAATAAGGCGCAACCACGTCGAAATGCCAGATCAGGTCCAACGCCAGATGGGCCAGATATCCGGTCAGGAACGCACTCTGCGCTGCCGGAAGTTTTCGTGGGTTCGCCAATTCGGGATAGGAGAGCAGAAGGTTGTGCACCGCTTCTCCACGGGAGGACGGCGGCAGGTGATAGAAATGCGTGGCGGAACGCCGCACACCGCACAACGCCTGATAATCCGGGGCGATGTTTCCAAGTACAAAAGCGGGCCACTGTGCGCGCAGTAAGGCAGCCAATTCGCTTGCTGCGCCCCCGGGCTCGCGCGCCAGGCCGGCCAGTTGCTCCGCAACCCGCATATGCATAAACGGTGTGGGCACGAGTCAGGCTCCGGAATCGGCCTGGGCAGACAGCATCGCCAGATCTATGTCACGCAGTCCGGGCGGGATTTTCCACCAGTTCACACGCGCGGCACGCAGGGGCAGGGGCAGTTCCGGCGGGCGACCGCTGCGTACCGGTGCATCCACCTGGGCGTCCTCAAGCAAGATCGTATGCAGCAACAAACCCTCCGTCACCGCGGCCTGATCATCGGCGTAGGCATAGCAGGGCAGGCGGGCCATCAGCTCCATCTCGCGCAAGAAGACCTGGGTTTCACGACCGTCCTGCTCATAGCCAAATATCTCGCTGCGTGGAAAGCGATCGCCATTCTCACGGACCCATTGATAGATCGTTAAGGCGCGCATCTCGCGCCCCCAGTCATCGACGACCAGAGACGGAAAGATATGGTCGCCCGGCCCGCGCGTCACAAAAGCAAAGCGCAAAACCACCAAATCGGGCGCATCCGGCTCGGGCTGAGGGCTGCGCAAAATGAGCGCATGGTCTCTACCCTGCGCCAGGATTGTCCCGCCTACTCGCTGTCTGATTGCCCGCATTCTTACTGCTCCTGGCCCGCTGCCCACACGCCGGCACAGGCGAAAAAGGGCCGCCGCCAGCAAGAAAGTGTACTCCCCTCCCAACCTGAATACAAACATATTTATCTTGCGCCCCACCGGTCCAGGCCCTATGATTCAGGCGACTTTGGCGGGCCTTTGGGACCGTGCGTTACCGTGAATTGAGGAATATAGGAATGACGAAACGACCGGTTTCTCGTCGCATCTACACAGGCTTATCCCTGGCGCTGCTGGCCGTGCTGGCCGCCTGCGCCGCACCATCAGACACGCCTTTGCCGACTGGTTTACCACCCACGGAAGACACGGCGGGGACGGCAGCGGAGGTTTTGGCCACGGCCGTGCCGTCGCCCACCCCCGTCCCTGCCACGGAGGCCGTGCTGCCCACGCCCACCAACACAAGCGCGGCCACTGAACCGCCCCCAGCGGTCGAGGCCGCGGCGACAGAATCGGCTGTCCCAACGGCCGTTGCCACACCCTTGCCGGAGTCCTGGCTGGGTCCTCAGGAGTTCCCAGCGGACGTCAACCCTCTGACGGGGGAGACAATGGATGACCCGTCCTTGCTGCAGCGACGCCCAATCGCGATCAAGGTTTCCAATTACCCCGCCCTGGTGCGCCCGCAGGCGGGTTTGAATAACGCCGATCTTGTGTTTGAACATTACGCTGAGGGCGGCGCGACGCGATTCACGGCCGTGTTCTATGGCAAGGACGCACACACTGTTGGCTCGGTGCGCAGCGCGCGGATCATCGATTTTGAGATCCCGGTCATGTATGATGCCGCTTTTGGATTCTCTGGAGCGGCCGGGGCGAACAAAGAACGCTTTGCCCAGACTGACTGGCTCTCACGCATCATATCGCCTGATTTTGGAGACAAAGGGTTCTACCGCGCCGAACCCAAGGACTCGGACACGGATTTCTGGCATACTATGTTCAGCGACACTTTTCGGCTGCGCACGATTTTGCAGGAACGCGGTGAAGATATGCCACCCCAGTTTCAGAACGGTATGATCTTCAGCCCCGAGCCGCCCAGCGGCGGCGCGCCCGCCAAACAGGCCGAAATCGGCTACAGCGGCAGCTATGTGACCTGGTGGTATGACTCCGGCACCGGCCGTTATTACCGCTGGAACGATGGTGAACGCCACGATGATGCCAACACCGGCGAGCAGATCAACACCAAGAATGTCATTCTCGTCGCCGCCCAGCATGTAGACACCTGGATTCCCGAAACCGAAGTCGGGCAGGGCGCCAAGTCCATCGAGATCCAGATCTGGGGCGAGGGCCCGGCTACGCTGTTTCGGGATGGCCAGCGCTTCGACGGCCGTTGGCACCGTGAGAACCCCCGCGACATGCTCACCTTCACCGATCTGGAGGGCAACCCCCTGCCCCTTGGTATCGGCAACACCTGGTTCGAGCTGGTTCCTCTCGGCTTTGACAAACTTTACGTAACATCGTAAACTATTGACATAACCCTGTACTGGTAGTGTGAAAATCGACTGCTTGTCTCCGGCCGCGCGCGCTGCGCGCGGCTTTGGCTTGCCGGTACGCAGGAAGGCAGGGATGACCCATGACCAAATTCAGGTTTGAGGCCTGGCCAACTGAATATCGCACCATAGTGCAGTACTTCGGCGCCAATCCCGAGGCTTATGCCCCTTTTGGGCTGCCCGGCCACGATGGCGTGGACATCCGTGCTACGCAGGGCAGCAAGATCTTCGCCGTGGCTCCGGGGCTTGTAGAGCGTGTGCAGGCCACGGTGGGCGACTCCGCCTACGGCATTCACGTGCGCGTGGCCCACGCGGACGGTTACGAGACGATCTACGGACACTTGGAAAAGACGCTGGTGCGCGAAGGAAATCGCGTGCAGGCCGGCACGATTCTTGGCCTCGCCGGTAGCACCGGCAACAGCACCGGACCTCACCTGCACCTGGGCCTGAAGCGCAAAGGCGAGTCCTATGGCAACTGGCCCTTCAACTTTACCGATCCGACGCCATTCCTGCTGCCACTGCTTTCCTGGCAGCAGCCGGCCGGCCCCTTCACGGAGGGCTGGGTCGTAAGCGCGGCAGTTACCGTTGTCGGCGGCATGGCCCAGGTCAACACCGGTGATGCGCACCTGCGCGAGAATTCTGAGGCTACGTCTGAGGTTATCGATCTCATTCCTGCGGGCACGATCCTGCTCGTGACCGGCACGGAAGTGAATGGCAGCCTGCCCGTGCGCGTGCCCACGAGCGCATTGGACAGCGCTCCGGTGGTTTTGCCTCCACCGCAGCCGGAGCCGGGCAGCGTGATCCCTGAGGAAAGCATCGTGCTGGCCTGGGCCTGGCAGGAGTTCCTGGACACTACCGGGCGGTATGCCATGGTCGGCCGTCACGGCGTCAACCTGCGCAGCGCGCCTACACGGTTGGAGAGGCTCCTGGGGCAGATGCAGTGGGGCCATCTGGTCACTCTGGTCGGGCCATCCATCAACGGGTTCGCGCCGATCTTCGCCCACAAGGCAGACGTACTCAATTTGCGCCTGGACGGGGTCAATGTACAGGAGCCGAAACCCTGGCCCGCGGAACCAAACAGCGCGGGCCCGGCGGTTGAGACTGTTCCCGGCTGGGTGCTCACTGCTCATATCACGGGAGGCGGCGCCACGGTCGTCGCCGGACGTGAAGGGGCAAACATTCGCGCTCTGCCCAAACGCAACGGCCGTTTGGTAGGCTACGTCCCTCTCGGCACCAAGATGGAAATCCTTGGTCCCGCCACGGGTGAATATACACCCGTCAAAGTGCCCGTCGATGCCCTGCAAACGGTCGAAGAAGCGGGCGATACACCGTTGCCAAACCCCGATCCCCAACCTCTCGGCAAAGTAGCCATTGGCTTGCACGCCTCCGCTGATCCGGATATATCGGAGGCGGAACTGATCGAATTCAGTCTGCTGCGGCCCAGCATCATCAAGGTGCTGTCCTTTCACAACCCTCAGGGGCTGCGCAAGCTAGCAGCCAATCACCAGCAGGCGCAGTGGATCGTGCGCACATTTCTCGATTTTGGCAGCCGCAGTCTCAACCCGCAGACGTTCTTCAATGACACCATCGGCGATCTGCTGCGCACATTAAAGATCCTCGAAGGGCGAGACGTGGTCGTTGAGCTGCACAACGAGCCGAATCTATTCGCCGAAGGTTTGGGAGCCTCCTGGACTGACGGCAGCGCATTTACGCAGTGGTGGCTGCGCCTGCTGAAGCTATACCGCTATGCCCTCCCTGACCAGCGGTTTATTTTTCCCGGCCTTTCCCCTGGGCCTGACACAGCAGGGCAGCGCCAAGACCACGTGCGCTTCCTGGAAGCCAGCCGCACAGCCGTCACTGCCGCCGACGGTCTGGGCGTCCATATCTATTGGTCCAGGGTCTACCCGATGCAGCGCGCGCTTGAAGTCCTGGATGATTACGTCAAGCGGTTCCCCAACACGCCGATCTGGGTCACGGAAGCCAGCAACAACCAGAATGGCACCACAGCCGTGGAGAAGGCCCATGAGTATCTGGCGTTCTGGAAGGAACTCCAGGCACGGCCGTCCGTGCAAGGGGTGACCTACTTCGTAGCCTCGGCCAGCAATCCGCAGTTTGCCACGGAAGTGTTTGTGGGACGGGGCTTGGCCCGCATCATTGGCGCACGGTAAAAAAAGACCTCACCCGCCGGGGTGAGGTCTCGCAGAAAAACTCGTAGAGTGACGCTGTCTTAGGCGGCAACGCCGTCCTGTTGTTCCTTGCGTACCTTGTCGACCTTGCGGCTCAAAGAGCTCACCTGCTTGCTCAGGTCTTCAATTTCATCTGACGTGGGAAGCTGGACGCGGGTCAAGACCGCTTCAGAGTATTTCTCAAACGTGTCGTTTGCTTTGTCGCTCAGGCCCTTAATCTGCTCCTGGCGCTTGTCAACCTGCGAATTTAACTGCTCACGGCTCTGGCTGGTCGCTTTTTCGCCACGCTCGGCCAAATCATTCGTCAGTGTGCCGACGCTTTTCCAACCATCCTGGGCCTTTTCGACCACCAGATCAAAACCGCCCACGCCAACCATAACGGCCTTGCGGCCCATGCCTAGTACTCGACCAACGAGGCTGCGCACCGGAGCGTCATACTCTTCGATCTCAACTTCCAACGAAACGTCTTTTGGTTCAGTCATTGTTCCTTTCCTCATACTATCGTGGCTTTCTGCAGCCCCGCTAGTTAAATAGATAATTCTAACGCACCGCGTTATACTTTAGAAATATAACGCATTGCGTCATAATTGTCAAGCATCATGAGTGGCCGCTCAGAATGGCCGATTGCACGTGCCGCTATGGCCGCGCCCGGCTCATCGTGCCGCGTCGTTTGGCAGGCTCTCGGGCTCAGCTATAATTTCTGTTGCTCAGATGAGCTATTGTAGAGGAGAGAACACAGTGAAACTGGTAACCTATGCAACCGATGGGCAGACGGCAATTGGCGCTGTACAGGGGGAGAGCGAGATAGTTGCCCTGACTGCTGTGGCCCCGGACATGCAGGCCTTGATTGAGCTGGGTGCGGAAGGGCTGGCGCGGGCCACGGCTGTGCTGGAGGAAGCGAGTGAGGCGATCCCGCTGGGCAGCATTCGTTTGCTTGCGCCCATACCTCAGCCGCGGCGCAATATCATTTGCCTGGGCAAGAATTATGCCGCGCACGCCGCGGAATCACATCGCGCGTGGGGTGAAAAGGTGGAGATTCCTGAGGCCCCGGTGGTCTTCACCAAGGCAACCACGGCCGTGAACGGTCCATTCGACGAGATCCCCTATGACCCCGCTGTTTCGGAGATGATTGATTTCGAAGCCGAGCTGGCATTTGTTATCGGCCGTCCGGCGCGCCATGTGGCCGCGGCCGATGCCCTGTCCTATGTGTTCGGCTATACCGTCCTAAATGACCTCAGCGCCCGCGATCTGCAGCGCGAGCACAAACAGTTCTTCATCGGCAAGAGTCTTGACGGCCACGCGCCGTTCGGGCCGTGGATCGTAACGGCGGACGAAATAGCTGATCCGCAGGATTTGCGCGTGAGCTGCGCGGTGAACGACGCAGGAAAGCAAGACGGTTATACCGGGGACATGATCTTCAGCATCGCCGAAACGGTGGCCCGCCTGTCGCGCAGCATGACCCTTTTGCCCGGGGACATCGTCGCCACAGGCACGCCCGAAGGGGTTGGTTTTGCGCGCACGCCTCCCGAGTTCCTCCGCCCGGGGGATGTTGTCACCTGCACGGTAGAGAGGATCGGCACCATCCGCAATCGCATCGCCTCGTCCTAACAAAAAAGGGCCCGTTCCGGCACTGCTGCAAGAACGGGCCCCTTCCTATTCGTTCCGGGTATTCCGTCAGGATTCCGTCTCAATATCGACAACGGCGGTCATGCCCCAGCGCAGGGGCAGGCTGGTTTCTTCTTCCAGGGTTATGGTCACCGGATAGGTCACGTCCCCGCGAACCAGCTGGGAGACAGAGGCGATATCCGTTACCACCCCGTTCGCCCGCTCGCCCGGCAGCGCATCAAAGCTCACGCGCACCGGCAGGCCCAGCTTGACGCCCACGATGTCCAGCTCGGTAAGGTCTGTGGTTTCGACCTTCCAGCCGCTGAGATCGGCAATCGTGGCTACAGGCGCACCGGGTCCGACGATTTCACCCACCTCGACTGTCAGGTCTCCAATACGGCCGTCAAACGGCGCCTTTAACGTCATGCGCTCCAGCGCCCTTGTCGCCGCCTCCACATCCGCCTGCGCCTTGGCCAACTGCGCTTCGGCCTGCGTCACGGCGGCCTCAGCCTGTAGCACCTGCACCCGCGCCTGTTCCACGCCTAACACCGCCTGTTCCACGCCTACTTCTGCCCGCCGCACCTGCTCCGTACGCGGCCCGGCCTGCAGCAGATCGAGCTGCGCCTGCGCCTGATCGCGCCGCGCAATGGCAATGGCAACCCCGGAACCGGCAAGCTGCGACTCCGCGGGCGTGGCCCCTGCCTGTGCCTCACGCACGGCGGCTTGCGCCGCCTCCACGTTCGCCTGCGCCGCTGCCAGCTGTGCGCGCGTGTTTTCTTCGACCGGCCCATACAGCGGGCATACCTCTTCGCCGTTCGGCAGCTTGAAGCAGGCATCGATAATGTCATCATACGTTTGCTGCAGGGTATCCGCCGTAGCCTGAGCCTGTGCCAGCTGCGCCTGCGCCGCCTGCACGGCCGCGTCGCTCACGCGCACGGAGGCATCACGGTTGCCCGCCGCCTGCACAATTGCCGCTTCCGCCGCCGCGAGATTCTCCGTCGCTGCCGCCACTTCTTCCGGCGTTGCGCCCGCCTGCGTCAGCGCCAGCTGCGCCTCGGCCGCCTTCTGCGCCGCTTCCGCACCTTGAACGCCCGATTGGGCCACACTAAGCCGCGCCTGGGCCGCCTGCAGCCCCGCTTCGGCCGAAGCCAACCCGGCTTCAGCCTGGCTGAGCGCATTTTCCAGAGTCCCCGCGTCCAACTGGACGATGGGATCACCCGCCGCCACAGTGCTGCCGGCAGGAGCCAGGATGCTAGACACTTTGCCGCCCAGTTCAAAAGAGAGCGTCGCGCTGCGCAGCGGCAGCACCTGGCCCTCGGCGCCCACCGCGCCAAATCCCGTGTCTACCGCACGGGTGTTCACATCATCGACCGGGGAGGCCGCCGAAACGGCCGCCGTCGGGACAGGAGCAGGTTCTTCTTGCTGCTGGCATGCCGCGAGGAGCAGTACAAGGAGTGCCAGCCCCAGGGGTACTAATCTGTTCAGTTTCTTCATCATCATATTCTCGCAGTTGCGAGCGTCGCCGGTAGTGCCTGACGCGCGCGTTGGTCTAATTCACTCACTCCACGTCCACGTCGACAAAAACGGTCATGCCCCACCGCAGCGGCAAATCACCGGGGTCGTCCAGGGCAATCGTAACTTCATAGGTCACGTCTCCGCGCACCACCTGGGATGTCTCCGAGACTTCCATAATCGTGCCGCGCAAAGTGCGCCCGGGGATTGCGTCAATCTGGATTTCGACCGGGTCGCCCACGGCCAGGTCCACGACGTCAAGTTCGGTCAGGTCGGTAGTTTTGACCAGCCAGCCGCCCAAATCGGCGACCCGCGCTACGGGCACACCCGCGCTGACCACCTCGCCGATCTCCGGCAGCACGTCCGCGGCAACACCGGCAAAGGGTGCCGTCAGCGTGCGGCGTGCCAGGGCGTCCTGCGCAGAAGCAAGGGCAGCCTCTGCCTGCGCGATGCCTGCGTCGGCCTGCGCCACGGCCGCTTCCGCCTCAACGACGCCCAATGCCGCTTCCTGGGACGCCGCTCTGGCCTGTTCCACGCCGGCTTCTGCTACGGCGATTTGTTCTTCCCGCGATCCGGCCAGCAGAAGGTCCAACTGCGCCTGCGCCGCGGCGCGCTGCGCTTGCGATGCGGCCACGCCACCAAACGCCGCCTGGCGCAGCCCACTCGTTGCCCCGGCCCGCGATTCGTCCAGCGCTGCCTGAGCGGCCGCCACATTGGCTGCGGCGGCATTATAATTGCGCTGGGCACGATCAAAGGCGTCCTGGTCCGGGCTTTCATCCCTGCGCAGTACGTCCAGCGCCTCGCGCACCGGCAGCAGGGCCGCCTCTGCGGCTCGCAGCTGCGCCTCGGCACCCTGCACCTGCGAGCCACTAGCGCCCTGCAGAACCACCGACTGGTTTGCCGAAGCCTGGCCGATGCCTGCCTCAGCCACAGCCACACTGCTCTCACTCAGCGCGACCTCTACATCGCGTGGTTCGGCCGTGGCGAGGGCCAGCTCCACCTCTGCGGCCGTCACGCCGATTTCAGCCGCGCGGGCGCCAGTCTGCACAGCCTGTAACCCTGCCTCGGCGGTAGTCTTCAGCGCGCGCGCGTTTTCCAGACCAGCCTGGGCCTGGGCCACGGCTACTTCCTGGTCGGTCGTGTCCAGGCGAAGCAGCGCGTCACCGGCGGCAACCACAGCCCCGGAATCAACCAGTAATTCAACGACCTGCCCACCTTGCTGGAAAGCAAGCTCTGACTCACGCAGGGGCACGATCTGGCCCTCGGCGGACACGAGAGAAGTGTCAATAACGGGGGCGGCGGCCACTGCTGCTGCCGCGGCCGTGTCTTCCTCTGGCGCCGCAAACTGCTGATAGACGAAATAACCGCCCGCCGCCAGCACGATCACAGCGATCACAGCGATCAAAATACGTTTCCAGTTCATTAAATTCTTCTCCTAGTTTTGCCAGACAGCCCTGGCGCCGGCCAGGCCGGCGCAAGCTGTTTGCGCCTCGTCGCGCCACTTACTCAGGAATGCGAAACGAAAGGTTGATTTGCATATCTGCCTATTTCGCCGTGGTCCTGTGAACCTATATGTAGTACGTCCGCAGGGGCAAAATGTTGCTTCTGAGGGGCGTATCGTCCGGCCTGGCTACTGTATCAACGATCAACGCTGTCCTTCCCTGAACGGCCGTTCGTGAACCTTGTCACGATTAGATATCTTACTATACCGGCTATCTAACTCCAAGCGTTTTAACCAATTTTTTGGTTTTCTGGGACAGAATTCGTGCGCCTGACGGTCCCGATGCCGGGCGCTGGATACCGTGACGAGCGGCGGCGCGCCGTGCTTTGACAAAGTGCCTGCCGAGAGCTATAATTTTTAGCTGGGTTGCCAGGCATTTATCTGACGGCCGTCCTACCGCAGCCAAGCACTAGCTCCTTGTCGTACCCCCTTGGACTAAGGTGACAGCAGGTTGGCCGCCACGGTGCGGGATTGCCTGACCGCACAGCGATGGGCATGTACACTCCGACCGTGTCTCACTATTTGGTTTCTGCGACGGTTGGGCCTCTCAAGCCTCGGCGACATTTGACTTTTTAGCAGCAGGTGAGACCGCCGCGCAAACCAGCGAAGGATATCCGCTTTTGACAGAGTTAGAAGAACTTCTCGATCAACATGATTACGACCAGCCGCAAGTAGGCGATATACGGGAAGGCATAATCGTCTCGGTTGGTCCCCAGGGGCTCATCGTCGACCTGGGCCTCAAACGGGACGGGCTGGTGCCAGTCTCCGACCTAAACAAGCTGGAACCGGAAGAACGGGAGGCCCTGGAGGTAAACGACGAAGTATTCGTTTATGTCCTCAACACGGACAAACCGGATAGCCTGGTCGTTTCCATCCATCTGGCACGCTTGAATCAAGATTGGATTCGCGCTGAGGAGCTGTTGGAAAGCGGTGAGATCGTGGAAGCTCCGGTCATCGGATACAACAAAGGTGGGGCGATTGTGCCCTTCGGCCGTTTGCGTGGCTTCGTGCCCATTTCGCATCTGGTAGAGGTCGGCTCCGGGATGGGAGACCGCAAGCGCCAGCAGCGTCTGGCGCAGCTCAAAGACGTTGTGGTTCCACTGCGGGTTATCGAAGTCAACCGCCGCCGGCGGCGCCTTGTTCTCTCGCAGCGTGAAGCACAAAAGGAATGGGACAGCCAGCGCCGGGCCGAATTGATGGAAACCCTGACTGAAGGCGAGACGCGTCACGGCCGTGTCAGCGGCCTGCGTGATTTCGGCGCGTTCGTCAATCTCGGCGGCGCGGACGGCCTGGTCCACATATCTGAACTCGCCTGGCACCGTGTCGATCACCCGCGGGAAGTGCTGAGCGTAGGTGACGAAGTGGATGTCTATGTCATGCGCGTCGACCGCGAGAAGCAGCGTATCAGTCTCAGTATAAAGAAACTGCTGCCCAACCCCTGGGACTCGGTCAGCGAACGGTATCATGAAAACCAACTGGTTGACGGCAAGATCACGCGCCTGGTCGATTACGGGGCTTTTGCCGAAATCGAACCGGGCGTAGAAGGATTGCTGCACATCTCGCAATTGTCACGCGGAACTGTAGAGAAGGTTGCCGAAGTCATCCAGGAGGGCGAGACTCACCTCCTGCGCATCGTGAACATTGATCAGGACCGCCAGCGCATCGGTCTCAGCTTGAAGGCTGTCACCACGGCCGAACAAATCGACTGGATGGCGCAGCGCGAAATTGAAAAAGCCGCCGCTGAGGTTGCCGCGGAAGTTGCCGCTGCCGAAGCGGCCGCAGCAGCAGCCGAGCTGGAAGCAGTGGCTGAGGTCGCTGAAGAGGCCATGGCTGTGGTCGAGGTTGCATCTGAGGAAGCGGCGGCACTAGAAAGAGTGGCTGAAGAAGCCATCGCGGTGGCCGTGGTTGCCGCTGAAGAAGCAGCGGAGGTAGTAGAAGAAGCTGAAGAAGGCGAGGTTATTGCCGAGGCTGCTGCTGCCGAAGCGACAGAGCTGGAAGAAGTGGCTGAAGAGGCGATGGCTGTGGCCGAGGCTGCTGACGAGGAAGCCACGGAATTGGAAGAAATAGCGGAAGAAGCGGCCGTTGTGGCCGTCGTTGCCACGGCAGAAATGGCGGAGTTAGAGGAAGTGGTTGAAGCTGCTGTGGAAGCAGTGGACAGCGCGGCCACTACAGAGATGGAAGAGGCGCTGGCAATTGAAACGATCGCCGGCGTGGTCGAAGAAGAATAAGGAAGTTTATGAGTACAAAAGAAGACAAGATTGAGGTCGAAGGAACGGTGGTAGAGCTACTGCCTAATACGCAGTTCACGATAGAACTGGACAATGGGCACAAGGTATTGGCTTATTTGTCTGGGCGCATGCGCAAGTACTATATTCGCATCTTGCTAGGCGATCGCGTGCGCGTGGAAATGACCCCTTACGACCTGGAGCGCGGACGTATTACCTACCGGTATCGCCGGCGCAATACCGCGTAGCCCGCGGCACCTGCACATTTACCCAAAACTAAATGTCAAGCGCCCCGCCGGATCCGGTGGGGCGCTTTGTGTTACTGAGATTACGGTACAGCGGATGCCTCAAGAGGCACGCCGGGCAATAAACGACACCCAGTCGCGCTGCGTTAGCCGCTTCTCCGTCTGTCCCCCTGCGGCAAGGAGCGCGGCCTCCACCAGGGGCGCCTGCTCGTCAATAATGCCGCTCAGAATGAGAGCTCCGTCGCCCGCGACGTATTCCAAAAGCTCACCGTTCTCCAGCAAATCGATAATGACCGGAGCCAGGATATTGACCACCACCACATCCCACGGCCGTTCCGCCACGCTTGCCAGATCGCCCTGCCAGGCCTGCACAACCGCGCTGACGCCATTTATCTGCGCGTTCTGATCGGCTGCCTGCACCGCAAGCAAATCAGTGTCCACCGCGCTTACCGCCGTCGCGCCCAACTTCGCGGCCGCGATAGCCAGAATTCCAGACCCCGTACCCACGTCCAGCACCCGCATGCCCGGCCGCACGACCTGCTCGAGAGCAAGCACGCACTTCTGCGTCGTGGGGTGCGTGCCCGTGCCAAAAGCCATGCCCGGATCAAGCACGAGGGTGATATCGCCAGCCCGTGCGTCAGCGGTCGCGGCCTCGGCCGCCATCTGCTCTTCGGTATACCACGAGGGCCGGATCCAGATGCGATCGCCAATGCGAAACGGCCGGTAGTGCTCTTTCCACGCGTTCGCCCAATCGGTTTCCTGCAACACGCGGAAAGCAGGGGCTGGAACCGGGTACAGCCGGTTCAGGTGGTAGAGGATCTCTTCGATGCGCCGGCGCAGCTCCGGCGTGTCCTCGGCGGCGGGCAGATAGATCTTCACCGTGACCTGCGGTTCGAGGGCGGCAGGATCAAGGCTTAACAGGTCGCCCTGCTGTTCGAGGACCACACCGTCACGATAGGCAAACGGCCGTAAGACCTCCGCCACGACCTCGGCGGCCTCACCGTCGGTGATTACACTGACTTCTGTAAACGCACTCATCTGCCCAGTCCGGCGCTATCCCTGAGGATTCGTCCAACGGGCAAACGATTCTTTCAACCCGGCGAAAAAGCCCTTCTCGCGCGGGGGCAGCACTTCCTCGCCCAAGGTTCGCGACAGTTCGGCGAACAGTTCTCTCTGTTTGGGCGTCAGGTTCTTGGGGACTACGACCTGCACAACAATATGCTGGTCACCGCGCCCCAGCGCTGCTCCGCGTCCACTGCGATCGAGCCGCGGGACGCCTTTGCCCCGCAGGCGGAATACCTTGCCTGACTGCGTGCCCTCGGGAATCGCAATCATCTCTTCGCCGTCTATGGTCGGCACGGTGATCTCGCCCCCTAGAGCGGCAGTGGCTACGTTGATCTGCACATCGAGGAAGATGTCCTCATTACGGCGCTCAAACAGTTCGTGCTCCCTGACATGCAGGACCACAAACAGGTTTCCAGGAGGGCCGCCAAAAGAGCCGGGGGCGCCCTCTCCGGTCAGGCGAATCTGTGTTTCACTGTCCACGCCTGCCGGAATCTTGACCTTCTTGATTACCCTTTTCTGCACGACTTTCTGGCCGCGGCACTCCGAACATGGTTCGGAAATGATCTCCCCTGTTCCGCTGCACTGCGGGCAGGAGATCACATTTACAAACGAGCCCAGGATCGACTGCTGCACGCGCCGCACTTCGCCGCTGCCACTGCACGTGGGGCAGCGTGAAGGCGTGGTTCCAGGTTCTGCGCCGCTGCCATGACAGCGATCACAGCTTTCCGGCCGGCGCAGCTCAATGTCTCGCTCGGTGCCAAACACTGCCTCTTCAAACGAGATCGTTAACTCATGACGGATATCCATCCCGCGCCGCGGACCCTGGCGCTGTCGCCTGCGTCCGCCAAAGGCGCCACCGAAAAACTCCTCGAAGATATCGGCCATGCTGCCGAAATCTCCTTCAAAGCCTCCGAAGCCGGATGGGCCACTATTATTCACCCCGGCATGTCCAAAGCGGTCGTAAGACTGGCGGCGGTTTGGATCAGACAACACCTCGTAGGCCTCGCTAATCTCCTTGAAGCGCTCTCCGCCGTCTGCCTGCGTGCTGACATCCGGGTGATACTGTCGCGCCAGCCGCCGGTAGGCGCTCTTTAACTCTTCCGGCGTCGCACTGCGATTGACGCCCAAAATGTCGTAATAATCTCGTTTGCTAGCCATTCATTCCTACAACAACTGACACGCCATACCACGGCTCGTCATGAGACGCAGTATGGCGTGCCGAAAACTATGGGTACTACGCGAACTTATACGTCGCTGAACTCGCCTTCGACCACATCCTCGTCAGGCGTCTGGCCTGCGTCACCACCGGGTGCCGCTCCGCCGCCATCGGCCTGTGGTTCCGCGCCGGCACCGTCTTGCTGCTGTTGGTACAGCGCCGCGCCGGCTTCCTGCATCACTGCCTGCAATTGGCTGCTGGTCGACTTGATCGCCTGGGTATCCGTTCCACCCAGGGCCGCCTTGGTGGCGTCAATCTGGCTCTGCACGGCCGCTTTCGTCGCCTCCGGCAGCTTGTCGCTGTTTTCCATCAGGAACTTCTCGGCACTGTAAACGGCCGAATCGGCGATATTGCGGGCCTCCACCGCTTCCTTGCGCGCGCTGTCTTCCGCGGCGTGCTTGTCTGCTTCGCTGACCATATTGTCGATCTCGCTGTCGCTCAGACCGCTCGAGGGAATGATCTGCATCGCCTGCTGGCGGCCAGTCGCTTTATCCTTGGCATTCACGTTCAGGATGCCGTCGGCATTGATATCAAACGTGACCTCAATCTGGGGCACGCCGCGCGGCGCCGGGGGCAGCCCGTCAAGAATGAACTTGCCCAGGCTTTTGTTGTCTGCGGCCATCGGCCGTTCGCCCTGCGTCACGTGAATTTCCACCTGCGTCTGGCTGTCCGCCGCCGTAGAGAACACCTGGCTCTTCTTGGTCGGGATCGTCGTGTTGCGTTCAATTAGGGGCGTCGCCACCCCACCCAGGGTCTCAATGCCCAAGGTCAACGGGGTAACATCCAGCAGCAAAACATCTTTCACATCGCCACCGAGAACACCGGCCTGAATCGCCGCGCCCAGCGCCACCACCTCATCGGGGTTCACGCCTTTGTGCGGCTCTTTGCCGAAAAACTCCTTGACAGCTTCCTGAATGGCCGGCATACGCGTCATGCCACCGACGAGAATGACCTCATCAATGTCCGATGTTTTGACACCCGCATCTTCCAGGGCCTTGCGTACCGGTTCAATCGACCGTTTGATCAAGCCTTCGGTCAGTTGCTCCAGCTTAGCGCGGGTCAAAGTCAGGTTTAGATGCTTCGGGCCGTTGGCATCGGCCGTGATATAGGGCAGATTCAATTCCGTCTGCATGGTGGTCGAGAGTTCGATCTTCGCTTTTTCGGCTGCTTCGCGCAAGCGCTGCAGGGCCTGCTTGTCGTTGCGCAGATCAATGCCTTCCTGCATCTTGAACTGATCCGCAGCCCAATCAATGATTTCGCGATCGAAATCGTCGCCGCCCAGGAAGGTATCCCCATTGGTGGACTTCACTTCAAAGACACCGTCACCGACTTCCAGGACGGAAATATCAAAGGTGCCGCCGCCCAGATCATACACGGCAATCAGTTCATCTTTCGGATCATTGCCCAGGCCATACGCCAGGGCCGAAGCCGTCGGTTCGTTGACAATGCGCATCACTTCCAGACCCGCGATTTTGCCGGCGTCTTTCGTGGCCTGACGCTGGCTGTCATTGAAGTACGCGGGAACCGTGATCACGGCCTGCGTTACCGGCTGGCCCAGATAGGCCTCGGCATCGGTCTTGATCTTTTGCAGAATCATGGCCGAAATCTCCGGCGGGGAATACTCGCGCTCGTTCATCACCACGCGCACGTCCCCGTTGGGCGCCTTCACCACCTCGTAAGAAACGTAATCCCGGGCCTTCGCCACTTCCGGATCATCATATTTGCGACCCATGAAGCGTTTCACAGAGGAAATGGTGTTATCGGCGTTGATGACCGCCTGCCGTTTGGCCACCTGCCCCACCAGGCGCTCACCCGTTTTCGGGTTCACAGCCACTACGGATGGGAACAGGCGGTTGCCCTCCGCACTGGGGATTATGACCGGTTCGCCGCCTTCCATAACCGCCGCCGCTGAATTTGTTGTTCCTAAATCGATTCCAACTATTTTGCCCATTTCTTGTTCCTTGCCCTTTTCTATCTACAAAATGATTCTATATTCAATGCTGCGCTGCGGTCAGGCCGCAACATAGACCAGCGCCGGTCGAATAATTTTATCGCCCAGGCGATACCCCTTGAGCATGACTCTGGACACCGCGCCATCTTCCACTTCGTCCGAGGGCTCCTGGCCCAGGGCTTCGTGCACATGTGGATCGAAAGGCTGGCCCTTGGCCGCAATTTCTTCCACCTGCAGGTTCTCAAGAATACCGCCCAACTTACGCTGAACCAGTTCCAGTCCGGTAAACCAGCTGTCCTGCGCAATTGTGCCGGGCACGTTATCAAATGCCCGGTCAAAGTCATCCAGGATGGGCAGCAGTTTGCGCACCAGCTCCACATTCGCGCTGGCATAAGCCTGCGACTGCTGTTTCTCAAAGCGCTTGCGGGCGTTGGCCAGTTCGGCCTGCGAGCGCAAGGCGCTGTCCCGGTACTGAGCCGCCTCTTCACGCGCCGCAGCCAGGGCTTTCATGCACTCCTCGTTTTCACCCAATTCCTCGATCGCTTCTTCCACCTCTTCAAAATCGGCTTCATCGATCAAGTCGTTCTCGAATTTCTCGTCACTCACGCGTCTTTTCCTCGATTTGGTGAGATTGCTGCTGGAACGGCTCAGCATAATACTCATAAACAAAACCACTCATCAAATCAGCCACATAACGCACGGCAGCGACATTACGGCCGTATGCCATACGCGTGGGACCAATCACCGCTACCGTTCCGCTGAATTCCTCCGACAGACCATAACGGGCCAGGATAATCGTGCAGTCCTTTAATTCTTCCCAACGGCTTTCGCCACCGATCATCACCTGCACTCCGCTCATTTCCGGCAGCGCCGACTGGGCGATCACGCTGGCCAACAGAGTCCGTTCCTCCAGCACGCGCACAGCCTGGCGCGTTCCTTCGTCTTCCAACAGGTTTACCAACCCGTCGCGGTAATAATCACTGGCACCACGGCCGTCACTTTCCAGCAGAATATCCAGGATCAGCCCGGTAACCTCATACTCCAGTGTATCCAACTGCGCCCGGCTACTGCGAATATCCTCATGGGTATAATCCGGAAATAGCGCATTCAACCGTTCTGCCGCCATGCTCAGCCGAGCCTGAGGGAGAGAATCGGCCAGCGTAAGCATCTGCTGCCTCACCTCTCCGCTGTGCAGGACCAGCACCAAGAGCACCAGCCGGCCCTGCGTGGCGATCAATTCCAGGTGTTTGAAACGGTTCGCCCTCGCCTGCGGAGGGGTCACTACGCTTGCTCCGTGCGAGGTATGGGCCAGAATTGCCGCAGCCAGGCGCATCCACTGGTTCAAGTCCAGTCGTGCCTGGTGAAACTGGTGGCGGATCATTTGCTGTTCGCGAATTGGCAAATGGAACTCGCCCAGCAGTTTCTGCACGAAGTAACGATACCCCCCTTCTGTCGGCATGCGGCCCGCAGACGTATGCATCTGCACGACATAGCCCAGCTCACTGAGCGCGGCGAGTTCGTTGCGAATCGTGGCCGGGCTGACCCCGAGTTCATACTGCTCGGAGAGAGTCTTGGAACCCACGGGCTGGCCCGTTTCTATGTAACTACGCACAACAATGCGCAGTATTGCTTCCTGACGTTCAGAGAGCGGTTGGAGCATAAGTTTGGATTCTGGCTTACAAGCTGAAGACTAGAGCAAGCCCTAGTCTCCCGCAGTTAGCAATCAAGGCTATGGTCTGCCAAACAATCTAGCACTCCCCCTACTAGAGTGCTAATGAATGGCAACGTTTATCATAGCATGCGCGAGGTCACCACGTCAAATAAGAAGAGTGTTAGATCGCCCCCACGGCCGTGTGCTCCCCGGACGGCCGTTACTCCGCGGACAAGGGTTCCTGGGCCGAAGTCTCCACGCCCACAGCGACCCCGTTGCTCCGCTGCGGCAGCTCCAGTTCCGCCTTAGGGGTTGTCTGCTGGATAGCCACTTTGCGCTGGGGCTGAAACAGTTGAAAGATGGTGCGCAAAATGATCTTTGTATCCAATAAAATGGACCAGTGCTCCGAATACCACAAGTCATACTTCGTGCGCTCGGTTACCGATGTGTCCCCGCGCATTCCGTTTACCTGTGCCCAACCGGTCATACCCGCCTTCTCGTTGTGGCGTTCCATATACTGTGGCACCACCTTACGGAACTGCTCGACGTAATAAGCCTGTTCCGGGCGCGGTCCAACCAGGCTCATCTCTCCCAACAGCACATTGACGAAATTAGGCAGCTCATCCAGTTCAAAGCGCCGCAGCCAGGTGCCCAGTTTCGTTTGCCGGGGATCGTTCTCCAGGGTCCAACCCGGCCCGTCCTTTTCAGCATCGCTGCGCATCGAGCGGAACTTGATCAGCAGAAACTCCTTCCCATCCAGGCTCATGCGCGGCTGCACAAAAAAGACCGGACCTGGCGATTCCAGCTTGATGGCCAGGGCCGTCAACAACATCAGCGGAGCCATAAGAATCAAACCCAGGGCCGATCCCGCCAGGTCAATCATGCGTTTAAAAATGAGTAAGTAGCCGCGCACGCCAAAATCGCGCACCGACAGCAGCGGCAGCCCACCGAGATCGTCAATCGAGGCCTGCGTGGTCACAAACTGGAAAATGTCGGGGAAAACCTTGACCGTCACACGGCCACGCTGGCAATAAGAGATGACCCGCAGAGCCTCCCGGTGGCCCTTTTCAGGGATGGCGACAATAACCTCATCAATATCATACTGTTCGATTACCTCCGGCATATCCTCAGGCGCGCCCAGGATCGGCACACCTAGAAACTCGGTGTCCTCCACGCTGCCGTTGATGATGCCCACGAGGTCGTAGCCCAACTGCGGTGACCACTGGATCCGCTGGACAATAATGCGCGCCGTATCGCCCGTGCCCACTACCAGCAGTCGATCCTTATCGAAGCCGCGATCACGCAAGCGCTGGCGCACGGACTGGTGAATCGTGCGCCCAAAAGTAATCAGCACGATCGCCAAAAACCAATCATAGACCAGCATTGCCCGCGGGTAGTTGTTGATCGCGTCGTTGTCCTTGAGGAGCAGCGTGGCCAGGGCAATCGCGATCAGAGTTCCAATAGAGACCCCGGCAAAAACATAGTAAAACTGGTCCACGCGTGAAACCGTACGCGGCAAGTAGTATTGGCGAAAATAAAAGAGGAATGTGACGATGGCCAGGACCTGCAACACCAGCAGTCCTGTATAGCTGCTGAGCGGATTGACTGTGGCCAGCTCCTCCGGCCAAGAAATATTTGCGCGCAGCCAGTAGGCCAGGAAAAAGGCAAGCACAATCATCGCGGCATCCAGAAGGACCAGCGATATGGTATAGATTGTGCGTATGCGTTGATTATGCATGCTCTCTCTCTGCCGTCGTGGACGGCCGAACAGTCTAGCTCATTCTAACAAATCGTAAAAGCTCGTCCAAGACGGCCGTTCGGCGTTTGCGCACCGCTCAGGCGCCTCTTACCATACGCCAACGTCTTGTTAATTCTCGTCCAGTATAGTAAGAAGATTGCCAACAGGTTCCTGGGGCGTCCCGGATGCAAGTTGGCGGACCGCGCTGCTTAAGCGGCCACAATAGGAGCATCATAGCTAATGAAATCTCGTTTGGGCTTTGCCTTCATCGTCATCATTGCCGTCCTCGTGGGTTTTAATGCCGGATACCTGGTCGGCCAATCACCCGCGGCCCCGTTCCGCATATTTCCGGCGTCTTACCCCACTGGCGAAGCCGGTGAAGCCTTTGCACCGTTCTGGGAAACCGTTGATCTCGTCCAGACCCGCTACTATCGCCAGCCGGTGGACAATGAACTACTCGTCGAAGGGGCCATCAACGGTATGCTGGCCGCCCTCGAAGATCAACATACCCGCTATCTCTCGCCGCAGGATGAGATTGCCGAACGGGAAGGTTTTGAAGGCGAAATGCAGGGTATCGGCGCGGAAGTGAGCGAAGAAGACGGCAAGATCGTCATCGTCTCCCCGATTGATGGCTCTCCGGCGGCGGCGGCTGATCTACGCCCCGGTGATATCCTCCTGCAGGCCAACGGCGTTGACCTATCCGGCATGAGCGTTGCCGAAGCGGCGGCCCTGGTGCGCGGCCCGCAGGGTTCGGAAGTTGTCCTGCTCGTCGAACGCGACGGCGAGACGTTTGAGGTCACAATCCAGCGCGATGTCATCGAACTAAAGAGTGTGCGCGGCGAAATGCTAGAAGATAACCTGGCCTATATTCGACTCAGCCGGTTCGGCCTGCAAACCGAAGCAGAGCTGCAGGACACCCTGAAGGAACTCATGGCCCAGGAGCCAGCCGGCCTCATCCTCGATTTAAGGCGGAACCCCGGTGGTGGGCTGGACACGGTCGTGGACGTGGCCGATGAATTCCTGCCCGCGGGCACAGTCCTGACCGAAGAATTCGCCGCCGGCGTGAAGCAGGTCTTCGAAACGAAGGATGGCGGACTGGCCGAAGAAATTCCCATGGTCGTGCTCATTGACGAGGGCAGCGCCAGCGCCTCCGAAGTCCTGGCCGGCGCGATTCAAGACCTGGACCGCGGTATGCTGATCGGCCAGACTTCATACGGCAAGGGTACTGTACAGACCTGGCAGCAGCTGAGCAACGGGGGCGGGCTGCGCCTCACCATCGCCCGCTGGCTGACGCCCGATGATCGTTGGGTGCACGAGGAAGGACTTGCGCCCGACTATCTGATTCTTCTGCCTGATGTGGATACGGCCGCTGAGTTTGAAGACACGCAGCTGCAAGGTGCAGTAGACTACTTACTTGGCAATCCGGTGATTGAAAGCGAGCCGGTGATTGAAACGGAGCCGGTCGCGGAAGAAGGGTAGCGCTTCTCAGCCTGGCTGGCCCAGGGCGTGCGCGCGCTTAACGGCATCCACATGGTGCAGAATGGCGCGCGCGCCTTCCACGGCCGTTTCATTACCCGTACCCAGCATCGCCGCCAGTTCGTAGACCCGGCCCTGCGCATCCAGCGGCCGCACCAGCGTCGTCGTCCGGCCGTTCGCGACCTGCTTGCTGATCTGCAAATGTTCGTCCCCATAGCCCGCCAGCTGCGGCAAGTGGGTGACAATAATCACCTGATGGCCGCCCACGGCCGTCAGGCCCCACAACTTGCGCCCGACAATGTCCCCCACCCTTCCGCCAATACCCTGATCGATCTCATCAAAGATCAACGTCGGGGTGGCGTCCACCGCTGCCAGAGCGGACTTCAGGGCCAGCATCAGCCGTGCCGTTTCACCGCCGGAAGCTACCCGCGCCATCGGCTTCAGTGGTTCGCCTGGGTTCGCCGAAATCACAAACTGCGCCCGGTCGATTCCGCTGCGGTCAAAGACAACACGGCCGTCGCCCGTGTAAGCGCCCTCCGCCGCCGGCTCGCGCTCAAAACTGACGGCGAAGCGCGCTCCTTCCATGCGCAATTCACCCAGTTCCTGCTCAATCGCTGCGGCCAGCGTCTGGCCCGCTTCCTGACGCGCGGCCGAAAGCGCCTCTCCCAGTTCGCCAATACGTCGCAGCAAACGCTCCTGCTCGTCGCTCAACTGCAAAATACGCTCTTCGCTGTTCGATATCTGCGCCAGCTCCGCCTCCGCAACCAGGCCGGCGGCCAGAACCTCGGCGATTGATTCACCATACTTACGTTTCAGCCGAGCAATCAGCTCCAGACGTTCCTCAACCTCATCGAGGCGCAGGGCATCAAAATCCAGGGCATCCACGTAATCCTGCACCTGCGCCGCCACCTCATTTAACTGGAAGGAAAGGCCCTGCAGCTCTTGCAGGAGCGCGCCCTGCGACTCATCCACGCGCGCCAGGCCGCCCAGCGCACGCTCCGCTTCGCCCACAAGGTCGAGGGCCGCCGGTTCATCGTCGCCGACGCCCAGCAAATAGAGCAGTGCCTCTGACCCCAGACGCTTCAACTGTTCGGCATTGGCCAGCCGGGTGCGCTCCTCGCGCAGCTGCTCCTCTTCGCCATCGACTAGCGCCGCCGCGCTGATCTCTTCAATCTGGTAGCCAAGCATGTCTGCGCGCTGGGCGATCAATCGCGCGTCCCGCTGCAAGACATGAAGTTCGCTCTGCACCGCGCGCAGCCGATCGACCACGTCCGCCAGGGCGCGGCGCTGACCGTTCAGGCCGGCATAGGAGTCCAGCAGCGGCAAATGAGAAGAGGGCTGCAGCAGCGAGAGGTGCTCTCCCTGGCCGTGAATGTCCACCAACGGCGCGGCAACCTCGCGCAGAACGGAAAGCGTCACGGTACGGCCGTTCACGCGCGCGATGCTGCGCCCGTTGGAGCGCACTTCTCGCGCCAGCACCAAATGCTCGCCGTCCTCTTCATCCAACCCCTCCGCTTCCAACAGGGGGCCGAGCACAGCCTGCAGCGCCGGAGAAAGGTGGAATACGGCTTCCACATAGGCCTGTTCCGCTCCCGCCCGCACCATTGTCGCATCGGAACGGCCGCCCAACACGAGGGTCATTGCGTCGAGGATGATCGACTTGCCCGCGCCTGTCTCGCCGGTCAGGACCGCGAACCCGGCTTCCATGGGGATGACCAGCTGGTCGATAATGGCGAAATCACGGATGGAGAGTTCCGTTAGCATGAAATAGCCCTCGCGGCCCAGAAAAGGCTCAATTCTTGCCGGCTAGCGCGCCCAGAAGTAAGCTGAACTTACGGCCGTAGCCAGATAAATGCCCGGTCCAATGAGCCCGAAAATCGCGCCGGGGTTACCAAAGAACACCAGGAACAGCAGGGGCAAAGCAGGCAGCACGGCGCCCAAAATGACGCAGCCGGCCACCACGTGCGGGATATATCGCCCGCGCCGCCCGCCAATGACTCGCTTCGTCACTCGACCGATAAAACCGCCTACGGCGCCGCCAATGAAGAAGATCAGGATATAGAAAATGAAGCCGCTGCTGAACCGCGTCACCAGCCAGCCGGCGATCAGGCTGAGCGGCAGCGCCACGAGAACTGCCAGGATATAGTCGGTGGGCCGCGCATTGAAGAAAGAGTCTTCGGCTTCGCGGTAGCAGTCAGGACACAAGTAACCAACCGGGGTTTTGACTGTGCATTCGCTGCAGATCGGCTTGTTACATTTGTAGCAGCGCAACGAGGTGCTGCGATTGGGGTGGCGATAGCAGACCATCTCGACATCGGTGGCCACGGCCGTGTGCGCCACATGCTCGGCTTCCACCAGGTCCAATGTGGCCGCAGGGGGTCTGGTTACGGCCGTTTCGCTCACCGCGGCCGCCGCCACTTCCGCCACGGCGGGTGATTCGCCTGAAAGCGCGGCGCTGGCCTCGGCATTGTCACCGTCCAGCTGCAGAACCTGCGTATAGGCCGCCTGCCGCGTGTCCTCATCCGAGGTCGTTTGCGCCAGACCCAGCCAGCCGGCCGTGCTCTGCGGTGACTCGATCACAATTTGCTGGTACAGCTCTTCCGCCGCCACCAGTTTGCCTGCTTCCACATTCCGCTCGGCCTGGCGCAGCAAGGAGCGGATCCGGGGTGTCTCGTTCAAACTCATAGGCTGTATTGTAGTTAGCAAACGGGCCGGCGACCCATCTTCTTACTTCCTTCTTGCGCTCAACGCAGGGGCCAGCTGAATCCAAGACGCTGCATCAGCCGCCTGTAGAAATAGCCGGATGAATCCACGCGCACAAACATACAGGGCTGGTGATGCTTGGTAACTATCACCTTGTCGTCATTCAGGATCGGGGCACCAAGCTGACCGTCCGCCGTCAGATTGGCCTCATGGTCCTGCTCCACACGCACCGAAATGACAGCATCTTCGTGCAGGACGACGGCGCGGTTAAGACTGAGGTGCGCGGCGACCGGCACCACCACAAAATTCTGCAGCTGCGGCGGCAGCAGCGGTCCACCCGCTGCCATAGCATAGGCAGTTGACCCGGTCGGGGTGGCCACAATCAGCGCGTCCGCCACATAGGTCGTCACCAGATCCCCGTCCACACGCAGATGCAGGCGGATCACGCGGGCCTGGCTGCCCCGGCCCATAACGACGTCGTTCAGGGCCGTGAAGCGCTCCACGAGCTGGCCATCACGCATCAGGTCTGCCTGCATACGCAAACGCCTTTCAATCCAGTAGTCGCCTTCCAGCACCTGGGTCAGTTTCTCCGGCCAATCATCCAGCTGGGCCTCGCTGAGGAAACCCACGCGGCCCATATTGATGACAAAAATCGGCACATCGTAGGTAGCCAGCAGCCGTGCCGCGCGCAGTGTGGTACCGTCGCCGCCAAGCACGATGAGCATGTCCATCTCAGACACATGACCATCGATCAGCAACTCCTCATCCCACCCCGCGCCTACCCAGGTACGGATGCCGCGTTCCTCCAGCCAGGCAGCCACTTCCCGGGCCACTTGCTCTGCCTCGGGAATCCGTGGGTGATAGAGAATGCCGATGAAATCCATCAAACCGCCCGTGCACCCAACCAGGCCACCAGGTCAGCAGCCAGGATCTGTTCCTGGTCGCCGCCGTCCAACGGCCGTACTGTCACCAGACCCTGCGCGACCTCTTCCTCGCCGAGAATGACCACAAAGCGCGCGCCCTGGCGGTTCGCCTCACGCATCTGGCTCTTGATGCTGCGCCGCTCCCGCGCAAACGCCAATTGCGTGCTGATCCCGGCCCCGCGCAGCAAATAGGTCAGGCGCACAGCCGCGACCTTCGTTTCGCCGCCGAAATGAGCTACAAACACCAGCGGTGGCTCAACCGGCGGCGGCGTCAGCCCTTGTTCCTGCAGGCCCAGCACGATGCGCTCAATTCCACTTCCGAAACCCACACCCGGCACGGATGGCCCGCCCAGCGCTTCGGACAGGCCGTCATACCGGCCGCCGCCGCAAACCGCTGCCTGCGCGCCAATGCCATCTGCCCACACTTCAAACACCGTCTTGGTATAGTAGTCGATGCCACGCACCAGTCGGAAGTTGATTGTATAGGGCTGCTGCAATGCGTCGAGCAGGGCACGCAAATCGGAGAAGTGCACCGTGCAGTCTGCGCAGAGGTGGTCGACAATATGGGGAGCGTTTGCCAGCAGTTCATCCATGCCTGGCTCTTTGCTATCGAGCACACGCAGCGGGTTTTTCCCTAGACGCTCACGATCGATTGGCGCCAATCTGCCTTCGTGCTCGGCCAGGTATTCGGTCAGCACGGTCACGTAGGCTGGCTTGCAGACGGAACACCCGGTGCTGTTCAGCTGGAAGGCCAGACCCTGATACCCCAACTCGCGGTAGAGGTTCATCGCCAGCATCATCACTTCCAGGTCGGCTGCGGGGTCCATCTCGCCCAGGATTTCTGCGTTGAACTGGCTGTGCTGCCGGTAGCGCCCTGCCTGCGGCCGTTCGCGGCGGAAAATCGGGCCGATAAGAACCAGCTTGACCGGCTGCGGCCAACTGGCCATCCCGTTCTGCAAATAGGCGCGCATGACGCCTGCGGTGAACTCCGGGCGCAGGGTTATGCTGGAACCGTCCGGCTCCTCGATGGTATACATTTCTTTCTGCACGAAAACGTCAGAAGCGGTGCCCATGCCGCGGGCGAAGAGGGCCGTCTCTTCAATGACGGGCGTATCAATGCGCGCAAAACCGTATTCATCGGCCAGCCGCACGGCCGTAGCAATTACCCAATCCCAGGTGCGGCGATCTTCGGGCAGCACATCTTGCATGCCCGTGACGCGTTGTATTGTGCTCAAAAAGTCCCTCCGGAAGGCTGGTTTCGAGCGTCTATTATAACGATTGTTACCGGAGAGGGCACAAAAGAATCAGGCCAGGCGTTCCGCACATTGCTGGCCAAAGCCGCAGGCGCGGCAGCGACGGCCGTCATGGTGGTCCCGCCGCACATTCCGGGCGTGCTGGTCCTCGCGCATCTCACCCAGGGTCTCGAGCAAGTCCTGTTCCAACTGCGCGGTATAGTCAATCGCGAAAGCACGGTCGTTGTACTGTAAGATGCCATGCGTCGGCCGCAGGCCAAACGCCGCATCCACCAGGAGGCAATAGGCCATCAGCTGCAGCACGTGGCCCGGATAGGGCTCTTGCGGCGCGTTACCTGACTTCACTTCGACAGGGATAATCAGCCCGTCCGCCTGCTCCACCAGATAATCCGGTTTGCCCGCCAGGCGCAGATCGGCCGCGTACAGCGCCTCGCGGTTGGTATGCCACGCCCCGCTGTCCGTATAGATGACCTGCCCGTCAGGCAACCCACTCTCCTGCTGCCAGCGCCGCGACAACAACAGCGCGCCCATCGCCAGGAAAATAAGGATCAGGCTGATCGTCAGCCCCGCCCAGCCCATTTACCTAGCCCCCCAACCACTGGAAGATCAACAGAAAGACGGCTGCGAAGATCAGTGCATAGGCGATCTTTCGCAGCATGGGCGCGCCCTGGACACGACGGCCGTGCCCGCGATGGTAGGCGCTGCCGCTTTCCAGCTGGCGCACATTCGCCGAGCGCAAGCCCCGTACATGCCGCAGCCACCAGGCCCGACGGCAGTAGGCGTATTCGGCCAGTTCACTGGCATTGACCCATTTATAGCTCATATGTTCTATTCTACAGAAACAGAGCCGGAAATGTCAATATTCTCACCTGGAATTCTGGTGGGCCCGGCACGTCCGAGGGGCGAGGTCGGGCTACGGCCGTAACAATACCTTGCGCACTCCGGGCCGCGCCGCGTGCGCGAACGCCTGTTCCGCCTCCGCCAGCGGGTATTCAGCGTCTATACTGTCCGTCACCGGAATGGTGTCTTCGGCCAGCAGGCGGAGCGCCGGGGCGAACGGCCCACAGCGCGAGCCCACCACCCGAATCTCCCCCACCACAAGCTTCGTCAAGTCGATTGTACTGGCGCCGGCGAAAGTACTCTTCAGCACCAGGGTGCCCTGCGGCCGCACCAGGCGCAGAGACTGCTCGAAGCCCGACTCGTTCCCCGTCGCTTCCACCACCAGATCGAAACTGTTGTCCGCGTATTCTACGGCCAGGCCCGTGTGCAGGCCCAGATAGCGCGGCAGCTCCAGCGACGCTGCGCTTCGTCCTAACATGGTCACTTCCGTACCGCTCAGCGCCAGCACCTGGCCTACCAACAGGCCCAGACGCCCCGGACCCACCACGGCCGTCCGTGCCGTTGGATGCACGGCAATCTGCTCGCGGATGCGCAGCGCCGCCGCCAGTGGTTCCGTGAACACGGCAGCTTCGTCAGCCACCGCCTCGGGCACATGCATCAAATTGCTGGCCGGCAGGCGCAAGTATTCGGCAAAGGCACCATCGCGATTATGAATCCCCAGCACTGTGCGCTGCGGGCAGTGTTCCGGACCGTTCGCCAGGCACTCGGCGCAGCGACCGCAGCCGATGTTGATCGTGGCCACCACGCGCCGCCCAATCCAGGCCGGGTCAACCTCGCCGCCTACGTCTTCGACGTCAGCGACGAATTCATGGCCGAGCACACCCTCAAACCCGGCATAGCCACGCACGATTTCCAGATCGGTGGAACAGATGCCCGCCAGGCGCACGCGCAGCAGAGCTTCGCTCGCCTGCGGTACTACTTCAGGCAGATCGTTGACCGCCCGCAGACGGCCGTTTCTCACTACCACAGCGCGCATCTTCGGCACCCTTTTGCGGCGGCTGCCGCCACCGCCTAACTCGCCGTGCTGACCAGGGGGATTTCGCCTTCTTCCCAGGACACCAGCATCGGCACAGCGATAAAGATCGAACTATAGGTCCCACTTAACAGGCCCACGAGCAGAACGGCGATAAACGGCCGTATCGTTGGCCCACCGAAGAGCAAGATCGCCACGAGGATGAACATGGCATTCATCTGCGTGGCCAGAGAGCGGTGCACCGTCTCCAGCACAGAGCGGTTGACCAGCTTCTCATACTTCTCGGTCGGGCGGCGCGCAAGGTTCTCGCGAATGCGGTCAAAGGTGACGATCGTATCCTGCAGGGAGAAACCGGCGACGGTCAAAACGGCTGTGAGGAACAGCGCATCTACTTCCCAGCCCAGAAGCAGGCCTGTCACCGCTGCGAAGCCCATAATAATCAGCAGGTCATGAACCATTGCCGTCACCGCGCTGGCCCCATAGCGGAACGA
Source organism: uncultured Chloroflexia bacterium (assembly GCA_963786145.1). GTDB lineage: Bacteria > Chloroflexota > Anaerolineae > Promineifilales > Promineifilaceae > JAACFF01. The sequence goes on along the minus strand of CAWAYB010000003.1, from coordinate 897,289 downwards.
ATTGGGCACATTACGAAACACAAACATGATGTACAACAACACTGCCACCGTCGCCACGGAGACGGCCAGGATTGCCGCGCGGGTCACTTCCTGGCCCAAGGCCGGGCTGACACTGGCCACCAGCGTGGTGCCCGGCACCAGCGGGGCGATCTCTGTCTCCAGCGCGGTTACAATCGACGCGGATTCCTGCGGCGAGGCAAACTCCGAGCGGATCTGCCAGCCATTTTGCAGCCCCTCACCGCGCAAAGCGATGACGGAAGGGTTGTTGACCCCGAATTCATTGAATACGGCGCGAACCTGCTCTTCGGTCGCCGGTTCCGTGAACTGCACTTCAAAGCGCGTACCGCTGCGGAAGTCAATACCAAGCGGGAACGGCGCGCCAGTGGTAGCCCAGGAGTAGATCATTGCCGCGATGCCGATGCTGATCAGAATTGCCGAGAAGGTGTAGTACTTGCGCCGGTGCTCGACCAGCGTAAAGAGAAAATCAAAATCAAACATGGTACTTTGCCTATACCCCTAGCAGCGCTTGTTTGTCTTTCAACTTGTCGGCGTTACGCCCCATAATGATATTGATGAGCGTACGCGTGACAATCACGGCCGTGAACATGCTAATCGTCACACCGATCGCCAGCGTGTAGGCGAACCCTTGCACCGTACTGGCCCCGAAGTTCCGCCCGAAGATCCACAGGATAAAACAAATCACCAGGGTCGCCACGTTGGAATCGCGAATCGAAGTCCAGGCCCGATCATAACCGGTGGAGATGGCATTGCTGAGCGAAGCACCGTTGCGCAGCTCTTCCTTCATCCGTTCAAATACCAGGATGTTGGCATCCACGGCCATGCCCGTTGAAAGCAAAAAACCCGCAATCGCCGGCAGCGTCAGGGTCACCGGGATGAACATATACACGGCGATATTCAATATGGCATAGATAATCAGCGCGATGTCTGCCAGGAAGCCCGGCAGGCGATAGTAAATCAACATGAAGGTCAGCACGACCGACAGGCCAATCAAGCCCGCGGTAATGCTCGACTGCACCGAATTCTCACCCAATGTCGCCCCGATCTGGCGAGTACTGACGATTTCCAGCGGAACGGGCAGGCTGCCGAAACGCAGCTGCAAGGCCAGACGCTGGGCCTCTTCCACCGTGAAGTTACCCGTTATGGTTCCGGAATCCTGGATGATGGCGTTGATGCGCGGGCTGGATACCACCTGCTTGTCCAGCACAATCGTCAGGAAATTGCCGATATTGTCGCGCGTATAATTCTCAAAAACCGTGCCCGCATCGCCCTGCAGCGCGAACGTGACGAAGAATTCTCCGAACTGGCTCGCCTCCGAGGCTGCACTGCGCAGGTCTGCGCCGGTCAAAACCGTCTCGAAAGTAGGAGCCGGGTTGGCCGGCTCGCCGCTGGTATCCTCGCCGGGCGCAAATTCGCAGCGCGAAGGGCCATTGTTGAGGCTCGTGCGCACGCACATACCTTCCGGCAGCGAGTTGCTGCCCGTGTCCACAAACTCCAGCAAGGCCGTTTCCTGGATCAGCGAGATCGCCTCACGCGGATCACCAATGCCCGGCAGTTCCACCAGGATGCGGCGGTCGCCTTCTACCTGCACGAGCGGTTCGGTCACGCCCAGCGCGTTCACGCGGCGATCCACGATCTGGCGTGCCGAATCCATTTGTTCGGCCGTTACTTCCTGCTCCAGCGGTACATCCGCCTCCAGCAGCACTTGCAGGCCACCTTGCAGGTCCAGACCACGCTGGATGGGGTAGTCCGGGTTTTGGATCACCCAGACAGCGGCGGCCACAAGGACGATGATTACGGCCAGCCAGATAAAATCACGTCGATTCATAATACTCTCTCAGGTCCAGGCTGCGCGGCACGCGTCAGCATTTCATCTTGGTCCGCCCAAAGCAGTGTGTGGCAGAACCGGAACGGTACCTCCAGCCAGGGCAACGTAGCCCACGGCCGGGTGCGGTACCCAAACAGGGTATTGTATCAGGATGTGTGGCAGCGGTCATGTCAAGATTATGCAAAGAGGGCTCACTTACCCCGAGGTTACTCGCGCAGGCGCGCGAAAAGCAGTGTGTCGCGCAGGGCGTGCGTGACGTGGTTTCGATCTTCATGCCGCAGCGTCGCCTCCAGCGGGAAGCCGGCGCGGCGGGCCACGGCTGCGCTGCGCTCATTGAGCGCATCGCAGTGAATCTCCACGCGCTCCGCCCGCAGCGTGTCAAAGGCAAACGCGGTAACCCCCTGCACCGCTTCCGTAACATATCCCTGTCCGGCGTATGCACTGCGTACCCAATAGCCAATTTCGAAGCGCGGCACATCCCAGTTTATGCTGTGCAGCCCGCTACCGCCGACGATGGTATCCGTCCCTTTCAGCAGCAGCACCATCCAAAGATCTTCGCGGGCCAGCCAGCGCAACCGCCCCTCGCGCACTCGTGCCTCATACTTCTCGACGGAGTGCTCCTCATGAGCCCAGGGCATCCACGGCTTCAACTCTTCGAGGGACTCCATGACGGCCGTGTACATCCGCTCCCCGTCCCCCGGCATGACGCTGCGAATCGTCAGCCGTTCCGTCGCAAAACTATCCGGAAAGTCCAGCAAAATAGGGTTACTCATACCAGGTTCGTTTCCTCTTCGCCTTACTCCAGGGCAGCCAGGGCAGCGATCAAAGTGCGCATGCCGTCGCCGATTCGTTCCAGACTGAAACCACGTATCTCCCGCTGCAGGCGATATACGTCCACGCGCAGGGGGGCGAGCAAGGCGTCTGCCGTAAAGGACACATCAATCTCCGCGCTCAGTTCCCCGTTACGAATGGCCCGCTGCAGCAGACCACTCACTGTTTGGTGCTGCCAGAAATAGGGCGCCTGGTGCGCGCGCTCATTCAACAGCAACCCTTCCTGCTGGACCAGACACAACAACGGCAAATGCTGCTCCACGAAGGGCACCAGACTCAACAGGAACCCTTCCAGCTGCCGGACGTATGGTTCGCGGTTCAGGGCCGCCCGCCGCAGCTCCGCCAGCGATTGCTCCTGAAAGGCCGTCATTTGCTCATGCATCAGCGCCAGGGCGAGATCGCCCTTGCTGCTGAAGCGGCGATACAGGGTGCCCTTACCTACCCCCGCCGCCGTGGCGATGTCCGCCATCGTCACCTGTTCGCTGCCCTCTGCCGCGAACAGTTCCACGGCCGTTTCCAGGATCAACTGCCGGTTTGCCGCCGCATCCGCCCGCTCCTGGCGCGGCGCGGCGTTCAACAGGATGATAGATTCTTTTTCCAAATCGTCATTCATAACCGTATCCCTGCTCGCAACCGGGGCGCCTTCGTTGCGCTCAACTAGACAAACAATATAACCAATCCTGGCCACATGTCGCCTTATTCCACCGTGCAGCCCGGCACGCTCACAAACTCCAGATGGTTCTTGTATGAGCGAATTGACGCCAGTTTCTAAGAATCATTGACAAGCGGACCACGGTCCGCTAAACTAATTACAAATTAAACGGACTGTAGTCCATTTTAGCAGAACTACGTAGAACACACAAGGAGCACATACGAAATGAATTGGCAGATTGACAGCGCCCACTCGCATATCCAATTTACGGTACGCCATCTGATGTTCAGCAAGGTGCGCGGCACCTTCAAGGAGTTTTCCGGCACCGTAGACTTTGATGAGGAAAACCCGGCCCAGTCGACGGTAGAAGTCATCATTGATGTCGCCAGCCTCGATACCGGCGCCGCAGACCGCGACGGCCATCTCCGTTCGCCCGATTTCTTCAACGTCGCGGAGTATCCGCAGGCTATCTTCCGCAGCACGCGCATCGAATCAAAGGACGGCCGCCGCGGTCGCCTCACCGGCGACCTGACGATCAAGGATATCACCCGGAAAGTGGCGGTAGATGTCACCTTCCTGGGTAGCGAAAAAAGCCCCTGGGGCGCGAGCACCGCTCACTTCGAAGGCAGCACGACTATTGACCGCCGCGATTGGGGGCTCACCTGGAACCAGGCGCTTGAATCCGGCGGCGTCCTCGTTGGCGACAACGTGCAAATCGACGTAGAGCTGGAACTGGTCAAGGTACCGCAGGAAGAAGCCGTGGTCGCGGCCGACTAGATCTGAACAGTACGCCGCGCCGCCAGGAAGGCGCAATAAAGGGACGGCCGTGATTGCCCAACGGCCGTCCCTTTCTGATCCCGCCTTTTGCTGAGCCGTCCCTGTTACCCGGCCCGACCGGGCCAACAGGGGAAGTTCGCCTACCGCTCATTCCGGAAGCCGCGTTTACAGCACGATATTCACCAGCTGGCCCTTGACGACGATCACCTTGCGCGGCGCCTGCCCTTCCAACTGCCGCTGCACGTTTTCCTGGGCCAGGGCCATGATCTGCAGCGTCTCATCCGCTGTGCCCACCGGCGCCTCGAAACGGTCGCGCACTTTGCCGTTGATCTGCACCACCACGGTGACGCTGTCCTCTCTGGCGGTCTCTTCGTCCCAGGCCGGCCACGGCTGCTGGTGAATGCTGTATGCACCACCGCGTCGCGACCACAGTTCTTCGCTGATGTGCGGAGCGATGGGCGCCAGCAGCAGCAGCAAGCTATTGACGACTTCGTTCCATGTTGACTCACTGACATTGCTGTTGCGCCGCGCTTCTTGCAGCTCATTCCGCAGTTCCATCAACGCGGCGACGGCCGTATTGAAGGAGAAAGTCTCCAGGTCTTCCGTCACCTTGCTGATCACCTGGTGCAGTTTCCGCTGCAAAGCGCGATCGGCTGTGCTATCAACTTTTCCGGCCTTATATTCCTCCCGGGCGATGTCCCACACATCATGCAGCAGGCGGTTCGGTCCTTTGATTCCGTCCGAGTTCCAGGGTCCGCCCTGGTCCCATTTAGCGAAGAACATGATGTAGGCCCGCACCGTATCCGCGCCATACTGCCGCACCAGGGCATCCGGAGCGATGACGTTGCCGCGCGACTTGGACATCTTTTCGCCGTCTTCGCCCAGGACCATGCCCTGATTGCGTAGGGCCAGCGCCGGCTCATCGAACGGCACCAGGCCCATCTCGCGCATGGCCTTGGTGAAAAAGCGCGTATACAGCAAATGCATGGTCGCATGCTCGATGCCGCCGGTGTACATGTCGATCGGCAGCCAGTAGGCACCCTCGCGGGGATCAAACGGGCCTTCCTCATAATCCGGGCTCAAGTAGCGATACTGGTACCAGGATGAACACATAAACGTGTCCATCGTATCCGTCTCGCGCAGGGCCGGTTGGCCGCAGATGGGGCATACCGTGTGCAGAAAACCCTCGTGAAATTTCAGCGGGCTTTCTCCGGTGGGTGCAAACTCGACATCATCGGGCAGCAGTACCGGCAGCTGATCATCAGGAACGGGCACCGCGCCGTGTTCCGGGCAATAAACCACCGGGATGGGTGCGCCCCAGTAGCGCTGGCGGCTGATCAACCAGTCGCGCAGGCGATAGTTGACCGCCTCCTGGCCGATGCCCTCCTCTTCCAGCCACGCTGTTACAGCGCCAATCGCTTCGCTGACCGGCATGCCGTCGAACTGCGCCGAATGGATCAGCGTGCCTTCGTTCTTTGAAACGTAAGCTTCGCTCAGGGGGCCATCCTCATCCGTGCGGCCCGGAGCGCGGATCACTTCCACGATGGGCAGATCGAACTTCTGCGCGAATGCGAAGTCACGCTCGTCATGCGCCGGCACGGCCATGATCGCTCCCGAACCATAGCCCATCAGCACATAGTCAGCGATCCAAATCGGAATGTGCGCCTGGTTTACCGGGTTAATCGCATAGGCGCCAGTGAATACCCCTGTCTTTTCGCGATCGGCCGTTTCGCGATCAATATCGCTCATGCGCGCCGCGTTATCGCGATAGGTCAGGACGGCATCCGCCTGCTCCGGCGTCGTAATCTTGTCCACCAGCGCATGTTCAGGGGCCAGCACCATGAACGTCGCCCCCCACAGCGTGTCGGGGCGCGTGGTGAAGATCTCCATTGGATCCCCCTGCTCGGTGTGGAACGTCACATCCGCGCCGGTAGAACGGCCGATCCAGTTCGTCTGCATCACCTTCACCCGTTCCGGCCAGTCGATCTCGCTGTAATCCAGCAGCTCATCCGCGTAATCAGTGATCCGGAAGAACCATTGCTCCAGGTCTTTTTTGATCACGGGGGTGCCGCAGCGCTCGCAGTGCCGGTCCTCGCCCCATACCTGTTCGCGGGCCAGCGTCGTGTTGCAGTGGGGGCAAAAGTCCACGGCCGACATCTTGCGATAGGCCAAACCCATTTCCATCAGCTGTTTGAAGAACCACTGCGTCCACTTGTAGTAAGACGGGTCGGCGGATACGGCCTCGCGCTCCCAGTCGAACATCGTGCCCATACTTCTCATCTGCGTGCGCATGCGCTCGATATTGGCAAAGGTCCACGTCTTGGGATGGATATTGTTCTTGATCGCCGCGTTTTCGGCCGGCAGGCCAAAGGCGTCAAAACCCATCGGAAACAGGACGTTGTAACCCTGCATGCGCTTGAAGCGCGCGCGCGCATCGCTGGGGGTCATGGGATACCAGTGCCCGATGTGCAGGTCCCCGGAAGGATAAGGCAGCATCGTCATGGCATAGTACTTCTCTTTATCATAGTCGATGACCTGGCGGTACAGGCCGGTCTCTTCCCAGCGCTGCTGCCAGCGCGGTTCGATTTCCTGCGGATCGTAGTTGTCGCTCATCTGTTTTGTCCTCCTCCGCGGTTGCGGGAGGGTGTTTTTATTCTGCTTGTTGAATCTGATTCAGGAAGTGCACCGCATGGGGCGCGAAGTCCTGCACATTGTGCTGCGCGGCGCTGTGCCCGCCGTGCGGGTAACCAAGAAAGGTCAGGCCCGGCACGGCCGTCACGTACTTCTCCGCCATCGCGATGGGAATCACCGGGTCATCCTCAGCCCAGCTGAGGAGCACCGGCTTCCTAAGTCGCTGCAGCTGGTCAAGGTCACGCAGCGCGGGTGCAGTAAGGATCAGGCCGGAAATGCGTTCAGGGTAACTCACGGCCGTTTGCACCGCCACGCCTCCGCCCCAGCTTTTGCCCATCAAAACGGCCGTTTTTTTCTGCAAACCATTCATAATGTCGATGACCACGGAGACAGCGCGCATCCCGGACAGCGGCAGGCTGTCAATTGCCGCGCTCTTGCCCCAACCGGGCATGTCCACGCAGACCACGCAGAATCCGGCCCCAGCCAGCGGCTCCATCAGCGGTTCCCACGTCTGCCAGCCGTTCTTCTGGCTCCAGCCGTGCAGGCCCAGCACCAGCGGCATGGCCGGATCGCCGGCCAGCTTGCCGTAAACGGTAGTCAACTCCAGCTTGATATAGACGTCGTCCATCGCCATCGCTTCCATCTGTCCACTTGAATGCAAAAACCCCTCTCGTTCAGAGACGAAAGGGGTTCCGCGGTACCACTCTGATTGATGGGCGCCCGACCATTGGCCGGACATTTTATGGACCCAAAGGGGCTCGAACCCTTGACCTCCACAATGCCATTGTGGCGCTCTCCCAACTGAGCTATGGGCCCTGAATAACCATCCACTCTTGCACGTAACGTGTGCTCCCGGCGCCGGCTAAAGTTTCCTCTTCACCAGCGCGGCTCACAGGCGAGTTCAGCGCGATTCTTGTTGTCCTTGCAGACGGTGAGACAACTCTCTGTACCGCCGCGCGCCTACTACTCCTGATCACGGCCGTTTATATATATATTTATTTTCTCGCTGCCCGGCGCACAAGCGCACTGCGGCGTCGAAATGGACCTGAGGAGACTCGAACTCCTGACCTCTACAGTGCGATTGTAGCGCTCTCCCAACTGAGCTACAGGCCCGAGAGCGACGTGTATGGTAGCCCAGCCCGCATTGCTTGTCAAGCATTTTCATCCCCGGCAAACATGGGAGTTCGAATGGCAACGGGCTGCGGTTGTCCTTGCCATTGGCCGCGCCGCGCAAGGTCGCGCGCCGGTTCTATTCGGACCGACCATGTGCTTCTGCGCCAACGAATCCAGGTTGATGAACCGTCCCCGAACCGCTACACTAGCCGGGTCGCCTTGCCCATAAACCAGCCGTCAGCCGCAGCACCGGGTGGCGCAAAGGAATACCCAACCGATGGACCACAAACACATCATCACTCTCGAATACTGCGTGCCTTGAAACTATCGCGAAAGAGCCGTCCGTGTGGCGGATGACATCCTCAAGAATTACCAGCACATTATTCAAAGCTTCACGTTTATTACCGGCAGTAAAGGCGCGTTTGAGTTTCGCGTGGATGGCGAGCTGCTCTACTCCAAAAAGGAGCTGGGCCGCCATGCCGAACCGGAAGAAATCCTGGGCATCTTCCGCCAATACGTAGGGCCGGAAACGGCCGTTTACCCCCAATCCTGAACCCGCCTGCCCACGCCCTTGCGGTTTTGTGTTTGCACTTATGTCGTGTTATGCTTGAACCATGGAGTTGCACGCACTAACGGGTCAACTGTACATCATCGAAGGCGTAGCGCAGGACAACTCCGACGTGCCCGGCCTGGTAGCCCAACTGGCGCCATCGGGTGCCGCACACGGCCGTAAGGGTGAAGTCCTTTTTGTCCATCTGACGCTCACCGGAGGCATTCCCGAAACCGCCAACTTGCTGCGCGGCGAAGTTACGCGCATCGCCGAGCAGTACTTCCAGAGCGTGGGCAGCGTTACCGCCGCCCTGCGCAAGGTCATCCAGGACACCAACAACCGCCTGCTGCAGCTCAACCTCAGCGGCCAGGGCCAACCCCGCGAAGGAGCTATCACCTGCGCCGTGCAGCGCGGCAGTGAGCTCTTCATTGTGCAGACCGGCGAGTCCCTTGCCCTGGTCGGTCATAATTTCGGCGTCGAGCGCATGCCCGGCCACCGCCCCGATCACATCACACCTCTGGGCCGCAGCGCCGGTATCGACTTTCGTTATTATCAGGAGCGCCTCCAGCCCGGCGATATGCTGCTGCTGGCAGATCCGCGCATCTCCCATTTGCCCAGCCATGCCCTGGCCCCGGCCCTGGTGGACACAGAACTAGAAATGGGGCTTGAAGAACTGAGTTCGGCCGTAGGCACCGATTCGGGACGCCTGCTGCTGGCCGAGTTCACTGACGAACCCCTGGGCGCCACAGCCGTCGTCACCAGGCCGGTCATGAAACGTGGCCGCATCACACTGCCGCTCTCTCGCGCCTCGCGGCAGGCCGCGCAAGAGCAGCCAATGCCTGCTCAGCCGCTGCGCGAACCGGTCCGTTCCGGGACACTACCTCCGCCAGTCCCACCGCCGCTGGCTCAACCTCCGGCCCCGGCAACCAGCAAACCCATTGAGGCGCCTCTGCCGGAAGCGCCTGTGGTCATGGAGCCGTCGGACATCGCCCAGAGTGTCGAGTATACGACGCGCCAGGCTGCGGCGACTTCTGCCGCCGGTCTTTCGCAGGCCACCGGCTGGATGGCCGAGGCCATGCTGCGCGTGCGTCCACCCGGCAAGGAAGCGCCTGCCGATGGCAGCAGTTGGGCTCTTCCGGCGCTGCTGGCGATTGTTATCCCTGTCATCGTCGCCGTCATTGTCAGCAGTGTCTACCTGCAGCGCGGCCGGGTGCAGCAGGTTGGTCAGCTGCGCCAGACCATGTCGGCCAAGCTGGTGCAGGCCCAGGAAGCGGCCGGTGACCCGGAGATGGCCCGCGCCCGCTATGGCGAACTTCTGGTGCTGGCAGAACAGGCTGAAGCCCTGCGACCCGGCGATCCCGGGGTGGCGGAAATGCGGCGGCAAGGTATGCTGGCCCTGGACGAGCTGGACGGCATTGCCCGCCTGTCGGCACGGCCGTTCTATTCCTTTACCAACGACACAGCCCTTTCCACCGTAACGCTGCGCGATGACTTCGTCGGCGGAATCTTCCTGCTCGACAGCGCCGGCGGCACCGTCTACGCCCTTGATACCGACGAGGCCTACACCGAAGTGCGTTCCACCGAGCCACAACCGGTGGCTTTTAACGGCCAGGCCGTCGGCAATCACGTTGTAGCCAACTTGGTCGATCTCGTCTGGCGGCCCAAGGGCGTGCAGGTAACGCGTGATGGCCTGTTGATCCTGGACGCCGGAGGCGCCACCCTCGCCTATTATCCCGGCACGGACGAACTGGAAAGCACTCCTCTGGGCCTGAGCAGCGAGTGGCAGAACGCCGCGGCTGAAACGCTCTTCTCCGAACGGCTCTATGTCCTTGACCCGGCGAGCGAAGCAATCTGGAAGTATTTCCCCCAGGCCGACGGTTACGAAGTCAGCGCAGGGGAGCGTACGCTACAGCTGGACGCCAACGCCGATTTACGTTCGGCGATTGACATCGACCTCTACGGCGAAGACGGCAGCCTGCTGATCGCCTATGCCGACGGCCGTTTGCGTTATTACGACACGCGCTCAGGTCGCGTTGTCTGGGATGAGACAGACTTGCTCGCCAATGGCCTTTCCGCCCCGCTGGTGAACCCCGTTGCCGCCAAGATCGTCGGTCGCGGGCTGAACGCCTCCATCTTTGTCCTCGACGCGGCCAACGGCCGTGTCATCCAGATCAGCCGCCTCGGCAACGTGCTGGCCCAGTTCCGCGCCACCGACGGCCAGGGATTAGATGTGTTTACGGGCGGCACCGACCTGGCTGTGGCCGAAACCCCCTTGCGTATCTTCGTCACCCGGGGCAACCAACTTTTCCAGGCCACCCAGTAGGCAAAGACCCCTCCTTGCGCATAAAAAACGGACGCCCGGCTGCTGCCGGACGTCCGTTTCACGGTCATCTTTTAAAGATGAGGCCTACTTCTTAATCAAAAAACAGCCCGTCATCCTCATCATCTTCGTCATCTTCGTCATCTTCGTCGTCGAATTCATCATCGTCAAGCTCGTCGAAATCGGCGGGAATACTCACCCATAGGGTCAGCATCTGCCCTTCTTCCACTTCCGAAAGACGGAGTGCGACGACATCCAGCTGCTGGCGCATACCCCATTCATCGGGAAAGTCCAGGCGCACTGGTCGCCCTTCCTGCCAGGCCAGTTCAGAGCGGGCCTGTATGTCGGAGCCCGTGGCCGTCCGCAACTGGCACTTGACCACGTCGTTGGCCTCCGGTCCCTCGTAGAGCGACTGAGACCACATCTGCCCCGTCTGGCGGAATTCGGGCGCCGGGCCTTCAATAATTTCAATCAATTCCGGTTCAACCATCACTTTTACACCCCACATTTCTTATGGTCACAAAACGCAACAATCCTCGCGGCATCGCGCCTGCCGGGCAAGCAGTAGGCCTGACCGACCACCATAAAATTGGATTCCGTTATGGTACTGTTTGCGGCGCTGAATAGCAAACAATCTAACGCTTTCATTACGCATGTTCTATGGTCCGGTTGCGCCGCCAGACAGGCACAAAGCGTTCTTCTAATAGAGAAAACTACCCTCATCAAGACAACCGAGGATGTGCTCGTACAACGGCCGTCGCTCTACTGTGATCCGGTCGGGTATCTCCCGCGGCTCCAGCCATGCCATGGCGGCAATCTCGCGGCTGTCCAGGAGGAGTTCCCCGCCAAGAATCCTGGCCTGGAAGACCGCGCCCACATTGTGCACACGATCGCCATTGGCGTACAGGGTATCCAGTACCGGGCTGGCATGGACACCCAACAGGCGCACCGGCTCAATGTCCAACCCGGTTTCTTCCCACACTTCGCGCACCGCCGTCTGCGCGGCGTTCTCGCCCAACTCCGCGAAGCCAGACGGCAAACGCCAGCCCTCTTCTCCCTGATGCTGCAGCAGCAGGATACGGCCGTTGGCGTCTCCGATCACGGCCGTGGCTCCCACCCCGGCAACCAGGTCATGGCCCAGAAAAGGGCGCACCTGCGCGATCTGATCGGCCGTCGGCACGGCGGAATACGGTGGCCGGAAAGCAGGCGGCCCGCCCTGGGCAGCCTCACGCAGCATGTCCCGGTACCAAAGCGGCAAATCGTAAGCCGCCAGGGCAGCCGGGCTGACAAATTCCTGGTCCCAGGTCTCCAGCCCATCCGCCCGCATGACGCCGCCATGGACGCGGCCCTCCACGCAAATAGTAAACTGCTGCACCGCGTCGCCGTTGGGATAAAGGACATCGTACCGAGGGTCGGTGTAGATACCCACGAGTCGCAGCGTGCCCACGCCGAGGCCGGTCTCTTCCGCCAGTTCGCGCCGCGCCCCGGTCTGCACATCTTCGTCCAGCTCCAGAACGCCGCCGGGCAGGCCCCAGAACTCAAAGTCCGTGCGGCGCTGCAGCAGGACACGGCCGTGATTGTCACGGGCGATCACGGTCACGTAAGGTAGATAGACCTTGCGGTGGCCAACCCGCTCGCGCAGCCAGGCAACATAAGACATGAGCTTGCTCTCCAGCACCCGGCCGTTCGGCGGAGCATACCCGATACCCCCGGAGTATGTTCTTGCTTGCGCTCGGGCCGGGACGGGCTAAGATCAAACGTTGATCTTAGCGTCATGCGGCCATGACGCCAATATAATGGAGGCCCATTCGTCTATGCCAACTCTGCATGCAGGTACCCGGGTTTTTGATGTCCAGGGCGTCGTCCTGGACAAAGACGGCACCCTGGTAGACCTCAACCAAGCCTGGGGGCCACGCACCGTATCGTGGATCAATCTATTGGTGCGCACCGTGAACGGCCCGCCGCACCTGGCCCAGGCCATCTTCAGCCTGATTGGCTACAACGCCAAGCAGCTGCAAGCCGCTGCCGACGGCCCTTTCATCAGCGCTAACGAGAGCAAGCTGGTCACCCTCGCTGCGGGGGTGTTATATCAGCAGCACGACATGCCCTGGGTTCACGCCGAAGAGCAGGCTTGGGCCACCATACGCGCGGCTTATGGGGAGCCGTTGACTGCGACCGATATCCTCCCTCTCGGGGATGTGACCGGCACCGTGCGCAAACTTCGCCAGGCCGGCATTGCCGTGGCCATTGCCACCGCCGACAGTCGTGACACGACCGAACAATCGCTGGCCCTGCTGGATATCCAGCACGACGTGGACCTGGTCATGTGCGGAGACGACGCGCTGCCCCAGAAACCCGCTGCCGAAGTGTTCTCCTGGATCGCCGGGCGCTTGGGTTGCGCCCCGGAACGGCTGCTGATGGTGGGCGACACCGTGACGGACATGATGACCGGTCGTAACGGCGGTGCGGCGGGCACGGTGGCCATTGTGCCCGACGGGCTGCCCACCAGCGACAACCTGCGCCTGCACGCGGATGCCATCCTGAGCTCGATCGACGAAATTACAATAGCGGATCAGACCGTTTCACACCGGAGGTAATCAACCATGTATCACAACATCCCGGACGAAATGCAGGAACGTATGCGTTTTCTGGAAGAAATCGACATGCGCGACCGGCAGGACGGCACAGCAAGGCAGGCACGTCTGCGCCAGGTTCCGCCGCTGACAGGGCGCTATCTGGGCCTGATGGTCGCCGGGGCGCCCAACGGCCGTGTGCTCGAAATCGGCACCAGTGCGGGCTATTCCACCATGTGGCTGGCGCTGGGTGCACGTGAGGGAAGGCGCAAGGTTACAACGTTCGAGGTGCTGCCGCACAAGGTCCAGCTCGCCCGCGAAACCTTTGCACTGAGCGGCCTCGAGGACACGGTTGAACTGGTCGCCGGGGACGCGCGAGATTATCTACCGGAGCTAGACGAAGTCGCCTTTTGTTTCCTGGACGCTGAGAAAGAGGTCTATGCCGGCGTCTATGACGCCTTGATACCCAACATGGTCAGCGGCGGCCTGCTGCTGGCGGACAACGTGATCAGCCACCAGGAGGCCTTGCAACCTTTTGTTGAGCACGCCCTGGCCGATGAACGCGTCGACGCCGTGGTGGTACCCATCGGGAAAGGCATCCTGCTGGCACGTAAGGTCTAGAAGTCGCGCGCGCCTGTAAACCTGGAAGCCCGGTCCACGCCGCCGAGCGACCGCGGGCAAACGCTCACGCAGCGTGTTGTCAATCGGGTGCCGTGATCTCGCTTGAACTGTCCTCTTCTGGCTGGCGCCGTTCCAGGATGACAAACGAAAACGCCGTGGCGTGGCGTTCGTCGGCGGTATGTTCCTCTCGCGAAACTTCCTGCCATTCGTCCGGGTCCAGAAGCGGGAAAAACACATCTCCCTCGTGACGGCCATGCACCAGCGTCAGATAGAGGCGATCGGCCTGCGGGAGCAGTTGGGCAAAGATTTGCGCGCCGCCGATGACCATCACTTCTTCCCTATCCTGGAGCCGTTCCACCGCCTCCGCCACCGAGTGGACAACCCGGCAGCCAGGCGCTTCATACCCCCGCTGCCGGGTCACGATAATATTCTCGCGGCCGGGCAGCGGTCGGAACCGCTCCGGCAGCGACTCGTAGGTCTTGCGACCCATCAGAACGGGGTGGCCCATCGTAATCTCGCGAAAACGGAGCATATCATCAGGCAGCCGCCAGGGCAGTGCACCATCGCGGCCAATAACACGACCTTCATCCAGGGCAACAACAAAAGAAATCAGGCGGCCAGCTAGTGACATCGATCAAACCGCGATCGGCGCGGCGATAGGCGGGTGCGATTGGTACTTCAGCAGTTCAAAATCGTCAAACTTAAAAGCGAATAGATCCTCCACGGCCGTGTTGAGCTGCATCTGCGGCAGCGGGTACGGGTCCCTGGTCAACTGCAAGCGTGCCTGCTCCAGATGGTTGAGGTACAGGTGCGCGTCGCCAAAGGTATGGATGAACTCACCGGGCTTGTACCCCGTGACCTGCGCTACCATCAAGGTCAGCAGGGCATAGGAGGCGATATTGAACGGCACGCCCAGGAAGATGTCCGCGCTGCGCTGATACAGTTGGCAGGAAAGACGGCCGTCCGCAACATAAAATTGGAACATCGTGTGGCAGGGCGGCAGCGCCATCTGATCGACAAACGGCACGTTCCAAGCGCTGACAATGTGGCGCCGCGAGTCCGGGTTGCGGCGCAGGCGTTCCACGAGCATGCGGATTTGATCGTAGCTGCGGCCGTCAGGTCCCGGCCATGATCGCCACTGGTAGCCATAGACCGGTCCCAGGTCACCGTTCTCATCCGCCCATTCATCCCAGATGCTGACCCGGTTGTCGCGCAGGTAGCGGATATTCGTGTCCCCCTGCAGGAACCACAGCAGTTCGTGAATGATCGAGCGCAAATGCAGCTTTTTCGTCGTCACTGCCGGGAACCCCTCCGCCAGATTGTAGCGATTCTGGTAACCGAAGACGCTCAAAGTGCCGACTCCCGTGCGATCTTGTTTGCGTACCCCGTTGTCCAGGACATGCTGCATCAGGTCCAGGTATTGGCGCATCTACTTTTCCTCCGCATGCTGAATACCCTAGAAAGTAACACAAGCGGGGGCAACGCTCAAGCCCACAACCGATATTGAAATTTGGGTTTTGGGTTAGGCACGGCCGTCTCGCCGCGAAAAGGTAGCCGCTCCCTCCGCGCTCGTGCTGGTCCGTTGACCCGCGCAGCTTCAGCCCAGATAGAATCGTTTGATCCAGGCCACCGTGTCGCTGATATCAACCGCCTCCGCGAAGCCGATAAGATCGGGAATCTTGGAGGCGTCATCCAGAGCCACTGCTTCCGGCAGCAGGGGGGCAAGGCGGAAGTAGCGCTGCGGCCCCAGGAGGCGGCTCGTCTCAAAATCCGCGACGCCCATTTGCCCGTCGGACATCAGCGAGACGAGCGGCCACGACCAGCGCGGCAGCCCCCAGTCATGCTCTTGCCCCCCAATATAGCGCGGAAAATAGCCTGCACTCAGCGAGAGAATACGCAGATCGCTCAGCTGCCGCCCCCCCGACCGGGGGTCCACGGCTTGCGCCAGGGCCAGCATGCTTGGATTGACGGCCACGACAGTGCCGTCAATGAAGCCCTGGTACGAAGCGAACAACACCGGCGTGGCACAGGAACGCACCACGACGTCGACTAAAAGCTCTCCGTCGTCCGGTTCCGCGCCGGTAAAATTGTGGAAAATCTTGGGCTTCCAGGTGCGCACGTTGTCGATGTGGCCGTCCAGATCAAACGCCGGAATCAGGGCGAACTTGCCGCGCCGTTTGCTCAAGTCGAGCATCATCGCCGCGCCAAAATAGGGGGTCAGCAGCTTCTTCAGGTTGAGGATGTCATACTTGGCCCCCACCAGTTGGCCCAGGTTCTGCACAATGGACTGCCCCAGGACAACCTGGCCGTAGGCGCGGAAGATTTCCACGATCTCGGCCGCGGGCAGGCCGGAAGCCAGACCTACAGACGTGATCGAACCTGTCGAACTGCCGGCGAAGAAGTCAGTCTTCGTGAATAGTTCCGGCACCTGATCAGCGATGCGCCGCAGCAAAACGGCCGTATAGATGCCCCGGACGCCGCCGGCATCAATGGAAAGTATGCGAAAACCATTCATGCGTTCTCCCATGCTTGCTCCTCTGGGGAGCGAATCTTTGATTATCCGTACTACCGTTGAATTCCTACCAGTATACAACATTACGTCAAGTTAGCACGCAATTTGTTTGCCTTGTTGCCGCCTGCTGCTTGGACGGGGCGTTCGCCTCTCACGTTTTCCGGCTATAATCCGGAATATGGATACTCTGCTCATTTCCGGCGACAATTTAACGGTCGATAATGTGGTCAGCGTGGCCAACGGCCGTGCCGTAGCCCTCGATCCCGCGGCCCTGCCGCGCATGCGCCGTTCCCGTGCCGCCGTTGAACAGTTGGTGCGCGACGGGCAGATCGTCTACGGCATCACCACAGGATTCGGCCGTTTCAAGGACAAGATCATCGCTCCGGATCAGGTGCGGCAGCTGCAGCTCAACCTGGTGCGCAGCCATGCCGTCGGCGTCGGCCCAGAACTCAGCACGGCGGAAGTGCGGGCCATGCTGTTGGTGCGCGCCAACACCCTCGCCCTGGGTCATTCCGGCGTCCGTCCGGAGGTGGTGGAACTCCTGCTGGCGCTGCTCAACGCCGGGGTACAACCGGTCATCCCCGCGCAAGGATCGCTGGGCGCGAGCGGCGATCTGGCTCCCCTGGCGCACCTTTCACTGGTGCTGATCGGCGAAGGAGAGGCGCATTATGACGGCCGTCGCCTGCCCGGCGCGGAAGCGCTGCGCCTGGCTGGCCTGCAGCCGCTGTCCCTGCAAGCCAAGGAAGGCCTGGCCCTGCTCAACGGCACGACGTTGATGGTCGGCCTCGGCGCGCTGAACATTCGCCGCGCCATCAACCTGACCCTGACCGCTGACATCGTCGCCGCGCTCAGTCTGGAAGCGCTCAACGGCACCGACCGCGCCTATGACGAGCGCGTGCACCTGCTGCGCCCACATCCGCGCCAGATCGACAGCGCCGCCTTTCTGCGCGCCGTCCTGGAGGGTAGCAGCTTTGTGCGCGGCCGCGACTCGAATAACGTACAGGATGCCTATACCTTGCGCTGCGTGCCGCAGGTGCACGGGGCCGTGCGCGACGCCATCGCCTACGGCAAGTGGGTCATCGACATTGAGCTGAATTCCGTCAATGACAACCCGATCATCTTTGTCGATGAACAGAGCGGCGCCATCGATGTCATTTCGGCGGGCAACTTCCACGGCGAACCGGTGGCGATCGCCATGGACTATGCTGTGCTGGCCCTGACCGAACTGGGCAACATGAGCGAGCGGCGCGTGGCCCGCCTGGTCAACGCGGACAGCAATGGCGGCGTCTTGCCCATGTTCCTCACCGACCACGGCGGTCTGGAGAGCGGCCTGATGATGGCCCAGTACACGGCCGCGGCCCTCGCCTCAGAGAACAAGGTGCTGGCACACCCCGCCAGCGCCGACAGCATCCCCAGCAGCGCCGATGTGGAAGACCATGTCAGCATGGGCGCGGCGGCCGTGCGCCAGATGAGCCAGGTGCTGACCCACGTGGAGACAATCGTGGCGATTGAGCTGCTGGCCGCGGCCCAGGGCGTTGATTTTCGGGCACGGCAGCCCGGCCTGGCCGGGCCCGCCCTGGGACGGGGCACGGCCGTAGCGCACCGCCTGGCCCGGGAAAGTGTGCCGTTCCTGGATCATGACCAACCACTGGCGCCGCACATCGAAGCCCTGCGCCGGATCATCGCCGGCGGCATGATCAAAACGGCCGTGGAGCAAGAACTTGAATTGTCCTAGCTCAGCTGAGCTGCCCCATTTTCAAAAAGTCGCGGCTCGTACTGGAAAATAGGGAGAAACCATGCCTGAAGTCGTCATCATCAACGCTATGCGAACCCCCATTGGGCGCCACGCCGGAGCGCTCTCTGAAGTGCGACCCGACGATCTGGCCGCCCTTGTCATCCGCGCCGTGCTCGACGACGCCGGCATCGACCCCGCCCTGGTCGAAGAAGTCTACCTGGGCTGCGCCAACCAGGCCGGCGAGGACAACCGCGACGTGGCGCGCATGGCTCTCCTGTTGGCCGGGCTACCCCATGAAGTGGCGGGCGTGACGTTCAACCGCCTTTGCGCCAGCGGGCTCAACGCCGTCAACCAGGCCGCGCGGGCCATCTTGGCCGGCGAAGGGGACATCTTCATCGCCGGCGGCGTCGAAAGCATGAGCCGCGCGCCGTATTCCTTGCCTAAAAACCCGCGCGCCTGGGGCCCACCCGGCAACGTCACCGCCTATGACACCACGCTGGGCTGGCGCTACCCCAACCCGCGGATGGAGGCGCTCTTCCCGCTGGAGGCCATGGGCGAAACGGCCGAAAACATCTACGAGATGAGCCTCGCCGGAGACATAACCGGGGGCGAGATCACGCGGGCGGAGCAGGACGCCTTCGCCCTCGAAAGCCAGCGGCGAGCGGTCGAAGCGCTGAACAACGGCCGTTTCCGCTCCCAACTTATCCCCGTACCCATTCCCCAGCGCAAAGGGGATCCCCTGCTCATCGAGGTCGACGAACACCCCCGCTACCGCGTGACCGGCGCTGGCTACGAACTGGATACCAGCCTGGAACAGCTGTCCGGCTTGCGCCCGGTATTTCGCAAGGGAGGCACAGTAACGGCCGGCAACAGCAGCGGGCTGAACGATGGCGCAGCGGCGCTCCTGCTCATGTCCGCGGACAGGGCGCGGGAGTTGGGCCTACGGCCGGTGGCCCGCTGGGTCGGGTCGGCCGCGGCCGGCGTCGACCCGCGCGTCATGGGCCTTGGCCCGGTCGGCGCAACCCGCAAACTTCTGCACCGCTCGGGCATTGCCCTGGAAGAGATCGACCTGATTGAGCTGAATGAAGCCTTCGCCGTCCAGTCGCTGGCCGTGATGCGCGAACTGGGCCTGTCGCCCGAAATCACCAACGCCAACGGCGGCGCCATTGCCCTGGGGCACCCTCTGGGCTGTTCCGGCGCGCGCATCCTAACCACACTCCTGCACGAGATGAGGCATCGTGCCGGTGAAGGCCAGGCCATGAAATACGGGCTGGCCACACTCTGTGTCGGCGTTGGCCAGGGCGAAGCAACGATTGTCGAACTGCTGCCCGGTTGATCATCTGGCTCTAACCCGCAGCAAAAAAGCCGGCGCGCCCGATGAGGCGGCCGGCTTTTTGTCTGGTCATGAAAGCAGTCGGCGCTAGATTTTGCCCGTATTCAGAACGTTCTTCACCTCGGCGATAGCCCGGGTCACTTCGATCTCGCGCGGGCAGGCGTTGGTGCAGTTGAACACGGTGCGGCAGCGCCACACGCCAAAGGTGTCGCCGACCACCTCCAGGCGTTCCGCGGCCCCCAGGTCGCGGCTGTCAAAGATGAAGCGATGCGCCTGGACGATCGCCGCCGGCCCCACGTATTTCTCGTTGGCCCAGAAGCTGGGGCAGGAGGTCGTGCAGGCGGCGCAGAGGATGCACTTCGTGGTATCGTCAAAGCGCGCTCGATCCTCAGGGGACTGGCGGCGCTCACGGCCGTCGGCGGGCGGCGGCGAATCGTTGATGAAATAGGGCTGCACTTCGCGATAGTGAGCCATAAAAGGCTCCATATCCACCACCAGGTCCTTGATCAGGGGCAGGCCAAGGATAGGCTCAACCTGGATCTTGACCCGGTCGCTGCCATTCACCAGCCGCTGCACCAGCATCTTGCAGGCCAGGGCGTTGGCCCCGTTGATGCGCATCGCATCCGAGCCGCATACACCATGCGCGCAGGAGCGGCGCAAAGTCAGCGTGCCATCTATTTCCCATTTCACGCGATGCAGCAGGTCCAGAACCGTATCCGTGCGGTTCACCTCTTCCAGCGTATATTCACCCCACCAGGGCTTCTTGTCTTTTTCCGGGTTGAAGCGCCGGATGCGCAGTTCTACTTGCATGAGTTTCTCCTGGACTAGTACACCCGCGCCTTGGGCACATATTCAATGCCAAGCTCTTCGTCTTTGAGGACCACATCCTTGTAATCCAGCAAATGACCTTCCGGCGTTTTCAGGTACATCGTGTGCTTCAACCAGTTCACATCGTCCCGTTCCGGGAAGTCGTCGCGCGCGTGGCCACCTCGGCTTTCCTGCCGTGCCAGCGCGGACACGGCCGTCACTTCCGCCAGATCAATCAGGCAGCCCAGTTCCCACGCTTCCAGCAGGTCGGTGTTGAACTGTCTGCCCTTGTCTTCCACGCCCACACCTTCATAGGCCTCGCGCACCTGACCCAGATCAACCAGGGCCCTGGTGATCGTCTCTTCCGTGCGGAAGACGCTCACGTTGCGGGTCATCGTCTGCTGCATCTGGTTACGAACTTCATAGGCCTTGACCTGGCTCGGGTTGTTCAACAAACGGGCAAACTCGGCCATGACTTCGGCCGCCGGATCATCGGGCAGGGGCAGCAGTTCGGTCGTATTGCAAAAGTTGGCCATGTCCAACCCGGCGAACTTGCCGTATACAACGAGATCGGTAAGCGAGTTCGTGCCCAGACGATTTGCGCCGTGCACAGAAACACAGGCCGCTTCGCCCGCCGCATACAGACCGGGCAGCGTGGTGCCATCGGCCGAAGCCAGCACACGGCCGTCGATATCCGTCGGGATACCGCCCATCGCATAATGCGCCGTCGGCTGCACCGGCATCGGTTCGGTTACTGGATCAACCCCCAGATAAGTACGCGTAAAATCAGCAATATCAGGCAGTTTAGCTTCGATGTAATCGCGGTCAATACGCCGCGTTTCACCATCCGCCTCCAGATAACGGTTCACCGTTTCCGGCGTAATATCGAGATGCACATAGTTCTTGCCGTTGATGCCGCGTCCGGCCTGCACTTCCAGGTAAATCGCGCGGCTGACCACATCGCGGCTGGCCAGGTCCTTGATAGAGGGGGCGTAGCGCTCCATAAAGCGTTCCCCTTCCCCGTTGAGCAAGACCCCTCCTTCTCCGCGCACACCCTCGGTGATCAGAATGCCCAGCTTAAAGATGCCCGTAGGATGGAACTGGTAAAACTCCATATCCTCCAGGGGCACGCCCCGCCGCAGGCAAATGGCCGTGCCGTCACCGGTGAGCGAATGGGCGTTCGAGGTCACCTCCCAGCAGCGACCCCAGCCGCCGGTGGCGAACATGACCGCTTTGCTGTGGAAGATATGGAAATCGCCCGTAGCGATTTCAATCGCCACCACCCCGCGCACACTGTCACCCACGCGGATCAAATCCACTACATGAAACTCATCGAAGAAGTTAACATCGTTCTTGATGCACTGCTGGTACAGCGTCTGCAGGATCATATGCCCGGTGCGATCGGCCGCGTGACAGGCACGCATGACCGGCTTACCCGTTTCGTTGTTGGTGTGACCGCCAAAGCGGCGCTGCGAAATCGTGCCATCTGGAAAACGGTCAAAAGGCAGGCCCATGTATTCAAGTTCGATGACCGTCGGGATTGCCTCCTGGCACAGACGATGGACGGCGTCCGCGTCGGCCAGGTAGTCCGAGCCTTTCATCGTGTCATAGGCATGCCAGCGCCAGTTATCTTCTTCCATGTTGCCCAGGGCGGCGCCAATCCCGCCCTGCGCGGCGCCGGT
This sequence comes from uncultured Chloroflexia bacterium, assembly GCA_963786145.1. Lineage (GTDB taxonomy): Bacteria > Chloroflexota > Anaerolineae > Promineifilales > Promineifilaceae > JAACFF01. The sequence continues at coordinate 875,306 of CAWAYB010000003.1, read as the reverse complement.
GTGGGAGCGCGTGGGGTAGAGTTTGGAGATCACGGCGACTTTGGCGCTGCGCCCGGCATATAACGCGGCCATCAGCCCTGCGCCGCCCGCGCCCACAATCACCGCGTCAAAAGTGTGTACTTTTACTTCAGCCATTTCGGATTTATCCTTCCGTCAATCAGTCCATGAATGGAGTTGCATCAAAGCGTAGGATGGCATAGCCGGCCCACAACAGGGTGGCAACGACGAAAATGGCCAGGAGAATATTGATCCATTTCACGGCCGTTTCATTATGCACGTAGTCTTCCAGCACATTGCGCAGCCCGTTGATGCCGTGCGGGATGGCAAATGCCAGCAGAAGCAAGTCGTAGATTTTCCAGCCCCAGGAATTCCACTGCTGGGCGACAAACTGGATCGTCAGGTTGGTCGAGCTGTTCAGCACATGCTGGATCATCATGTGACCCACAGCCAGAATCAGCAGGGCGATGCCCGACATGCGCATGAACATAAACGCGTTCCGCTCCAGATTGCTCTGGATGGTGACGGAACGGCGGGAGATACCTTGTTTTTCGCTTATTGTTGCCATTGCAAATCCTCCCTGCGCTATTCGAACATGCTGGGCGGAAATTCGCTCAGCGAAGGCAAACGCCAGCAGCTGTCACCTACGGCGGCCATTTCTCCACAATGGGCGGCAAGCCCGGAAAACATCAAGATGGCAATGGGGATGAACAGGGCGAAAAACATTACCCAGACGATAATTGCGCTGCGTCCCTGATAGATCCACCATTCCGGTTTAAAGTCCAGAATGGTAATCCGGATGCCGTTCATCGCGTGGTACAAAATCGCGGCCATGACCCCTACCTCGCCCAGGGCAAAGAAAGGATTCTTGAACAGCGCCAGCGACCAGGCATAGATGTTGGGCGCGAAAAAGGCGTTCGCCGTGTCCCAAACGTGGATGACCAGGAAGGCAAGGATCGCCAGGCCGGAAATGCGGTGCGCGATCCAGCTGATCTGCCCGCTGCGGCCGCGATAGCGTACTGCCTCGCGGATGGTCAACGTGAGAGATGCCATAAGGGGTCCTCCTCAGGTTTGGATAAACATAATATGTTAGGACAAAGGGGCGACTTGGTTTGGCAGGGGTGAACGAGAGTCAGATGTATAGTTGCTGGTCCGCTGTTGTGGGGTCGTGTCCGCAACATTCTACTTTGATTAGAGCCGTCGACGTCCGTTCATAAGATCACAGAGCGAGATTATAGCATGCTTCTCAAAAATGGATAGGGCAGGTCACGCGCGCCAATCCGGTGCCGGCCGGAGACTGTTAACATTTGATTCACGACCTTGCAATGGGCTGGGGCGACTGTTACACTATTTGAAATGGTACGGCCGTTTACACTACGTGATCTCGCCCTTGTGCGCCGTCTCAGTGAGCAAGGCGTTTCCCTCCACGCAGAATCCGCCCTAGCAGACAACTTGCATCCTCTCCGTGGCGCTTTGCTGGGCATGGTGGCGCGCCATGATTGCCCCACGCTAATCTGGAAGTCAGACAGCGGCGATCGCGCAGGTTTTATCCAGTTGCTACTCGAGGAAGACCGCCAGCACGCGCATATCCTCTACCTGAGTCCCATGGCCCAACCGGGAAACGGAGCAGCGCACGGCTCGCTTAACGGCGATCAGGACAATACGTCCGTCTGGCTCTCGTTGCTGGACCAGGCCGTGGCCGAATCCGGACAATATGGCATTCACAGTCTGGTCGCGGAAGTGGACGAGACCGGACCGGAGCTTCCGATCCTGCGCCAGGCCGGTTTTGCCGTCTATACACGGCAGGATATTTGGGTTCTGGACGCGGCGGCTACGCTGCCTGCCGCGCCGACAGCAACACTTCGATTGCAGCCGCGTCTGGACAAAGATGACTGGGATATCCAGCTGCTCTATGCCAACACGGTGCCCCGTCTGGTGCAGCTGGTCGAGCCGCTGCCACCTGCTTCTGTTGGCAAATGCTGGGTGCAGCGCGACGAAAACAATGAACTGGCAGCCTTCGTCCAGATACATGAAGGTACCGTGGCCACATGGCTGCGCTTCTATCTCCACCCCGGCGCCGAACACGAGGCGGAACAAATCTTGCAAGCAGCCCTGGCCGTGAGGTCCATCCGTCCGGAGCAGCCGGTTTATTGCTGTGTGCGCCGCTACGAAGGATGGTTACCTTCGGCCCTGGAACGCGCCGGCTTCCGCCTGTGGGGCAGCCAGGCGCTAATGGTCAAACATACGGTGCAGCATACGCAGAAGACGCAGCCCAGAACGGCCGTGTCGCTCGAAGGATCGGGTATTCCCGTTTCTTCACCCTACACGCCGCCAACAATCGAAGCAAAAACAACCATTCGTGTGACGGCCGTGACTCAGGAAGAACCTGCGGAGAGTCCGGCCCGCACCCACGCCACGATTTGTGCAGACTAAACAGTTGGTTATGGTAAATCAAAAAGCCCAAGAAGACCTTAGAACATTACTGAGCATCCTGCCGCAAAGTATCCGCGAACACCTGGAAGCCATCGGTCACGAAGATGAGCTGCTGGAAGTCGTCATGGACCTCGGCCGTGCACCTAGCGCGCGCTATGTAGATGGCGAAGTGATGATCCGCGAAGCGGAAGTCACGCAGGCCGAGATTGACCAGGTGGTCAATGGCATCGGCGACTTCGATGACGACAATCGCGCCGGCATAGCCCGCACCCTGCATCGCATTTCCGGCATCCGCAATAGGCGAGGCCAGGTGGTTGGATTGACCTGCCGCGTGGGACGCGCCGTCTACGGTACCATTGACATCATCAAAGACATTGTCGATGGCGGGCACAGCATTCTGCTGTTGGGACGTCCCGGCGTCGGCAAGACAACCATGCTGCGCGAGATAGCCCGCGTCCTGGCGGAGCAAAAGCGCGTTGTCATTGTTGATACCAGCAATGAGATTGGCGGTGATGGCGACATCCCCCACCCCGCCGTCGGTCGCGCGCGGCGCATGCAGGTTCCCCGGCCTTCCCAGCAACATGAAACGATGATCGAAGCCGTGGAAAACCACAATCCCGAAGTGATCGTCATTGACGAGATCGGCCGTGCCGCCGAAGCGATAGCCGCGCGCACGATCAATGAACGCGGCGTGCAGCTGATAGGCACCGCTCACGGCAATACGCTGGAGAACATTCTGCTCAACCCGACCCTCTCCGACCTGATCGGCGGCATCGAAAGCGTCACCCTGTCGGACGAAGAGGCGCGCCGCCGCGGAACCCAGAAGACCGTTTTGGAACGCCGCGCTCCGCCAACCTTTGACGTCCTGATGGAGATTCAAGACCGGCGGCGCCTGTTGGTCCATCTCGACGTCACCGACTCGGTAGACCGTATGCTGCGCGGCGAACCGCTGGATCTGGAGCTGCGCTATCGCGACGACAACGACGAATTTCATTCGGAACGACAGATGGTGGTGACCTCCTCACCTGCGGTAACAGGCCGTCGCGGCGGGCGCGGCCTGCGTGACAGCGCGAGCAACGGCCGTTCTACCTCCCAGACCAACGGACGTCCCAATGGTCACCCCGCGCAGGAACAGCGGGATCGTAGCGAACCGGCTGACCGCGGGCACGAGTACGCTGGTGACGCCGGTCCGCGCCGCCCGCGCGAGCAGTGGGCGGAACGAGCCGGCGAAACAGAACCCGCCAAGACCAAGCGCCTGAAAGTGTTTGCTTACGGCGTGGCACGCAACCGCCTCCTGGATGCGGCACGGCAGTTGAATGTCGATGTGCAGCTGGTTGACTCCCTGCATGAGGCCGACGTCGTAGTGACACTAAAGAGCTACTATCGCCGCCGGCGCCGCCTGATCAGCGACGCGGAACAGCTGCACCGTCCCATTTACGTGCTGCGCGCCAACTCGCTCAGCCAGATGCAGCGCTTCCTCGTCGAGGCCATGGACCTGGAGGTGGCCGCTTCCGACCCTTTTGAGGAAGCGGTCTCCGAGACAAGTCGGGCCATTGAACAGGTGGCCGCGGGCTTGCCCAGCGTCGACCTGCCTCCGACCAGCGCCGCCATGCGCCGCTATCAGCACCAGATGGCCCGCCAGGCCAATCTGGTCTCCCACAGCTACGGCAAAGAACCACTGCGGCACGTCCGCATCTTCAATACGCGCCGCAATCAGTAGCTCTCAGGTTGCCCAGGTCAAACCCTTCCGCAGCAGCATTAGCGGGAGGGTTTGTTTTTGGATAGACTTGGCCCCATGTTCGTCACGCTCGAAGGCCCGGAGGGAAGCGGCAAATCAACCCAGATCAAGGCGCTGGCCGGCTTTTTGGATCAGCAGGGATTTGACGTGCTGGTCACCCGTGAGCCGGGGGGCACAGCAATCGGCGACCAGATTCGTGACTGTTTGCACAATATCGAAAACACGGCCATGACCGGCCCGACCGAGTTCTTGCTTTATTCCGCCTCGCGGGCCCAACTGGTGCGCGAGGTGCTGCGCCCGGCGCTTGCCGCGGGCAAAGTAGTGCTGTGCGATCGTTATGCTGACAGCACGATTGCCTACCAGGGTTACGGCCGTGACCTGGACCTGACGGCCGTCACCGCCGTGACCGAATTCGCTACGGAAGGTCTCCGCCCCGACCTGACTCTGCTGCTGGATATCGACGTTCAGAAAGGGCTGGCGCGCCGTGTAGCCGGTGCAGAGGAAATGAACCGCCTCGATCTGGAAACCCTGGCCTTTCACCGCCGCGTGCGCGACGGCTATCACCAGCTCGCGGCCGCAGATCCGGAGCGCTGGCGGATCATAGATGCCAGTCAGGATGCTGCAGCGGTGCAGCAGGAGCTGCGCGCGGCCGTGCTCGAGCGCTTGACGGCCGTGCCCTAATCGTCGTCCGCGAATCCGCCCAAGTCCGGCATCGATTGTTCAATCGCTTCCGGCGATTCCCCCTTCTCCAGCCGCTCGACCACTTCGTCAAACTCGCCACCCATTTCCTCGCCCATTTCGCGGCTCATCTTGCGCATGAAACGGCCCAGCGCCCGCGGATCCTCATCATCCAGGGCGCCCAGGTCACTGTCGTCTAGCAGGGATTCGATGCGCGCATCCTCCGACTTCGCCAGCGCCACACGGCTGACACGCCGCTGCAGCTCTGCGCTGTGGCAGTAGGGGCATTCCGGCTGGGCGCGATCATACTCGGCGTAGGTCAAGAAAAGGCGCACTTTGCGTTCACAATTCTGGCAGCGGTAGTCGTAATAGGGCATAGCGTTCTCGATTCCCCGGGCCCAGCAGATACGAACAGAAGATGAAATCATCGCTGTTGGGCTGCTAAGCGCAGTGAAAATTGGTACAATCATTATATGTTGATGCTGCCGGGAGTGGCAATAAGCGCCATGCACAAGTTCCCGCCCCTTGAGCCTACGGAGAGCGCTTTTCATGACCCTGACCCCTTACAATCGCCCTGTATACCCCGTCTTGCTGTTGATCTCCGGGCCGTCTGCGGTAGGTAAAGACACAATCGCCAGAAGGATCATCGAGCGCAGGCCGGATGACTTCCATTTTGTCGTCACGGCGACAACACGGCCGCCCCGTGACAACGAAGTGGAAGGCGTAGACTACCGCTTTGTCACTCGCGATGAGTTCGCCCAGATGATCGATGACGATGAACTTCTGGAATACGCCACCGTCTATAGTGACTTCAAAGGCGTGCCCAAGCGGGAAGTACGCGAGGCCCTGGAAAGCGGCAAGAACGTGATCATGCGGGTGGATGTGCAGGGCGCCGCTACCGTCCGCGAACGCATCCCGGAAGTAATCACGGTTTACCTGACCACGCCCACAGAAGAGGACCTCGTACAAAGACTGATCGAGCGCAAGTCGGAAACCCCGGACGAACTAAAACTGCGCATCGCCATGGCCCGCAACGAGATCAAGCATCTGAAAGAATTTGATTACTGCGTGGTGAATGCCGAAGGTGAGCAGGAAACGGCCGTGGATCACATCCTAGCCATCGTCGATGCGGCGCAGTGCCGCGTGGAACAACATCCGATCACGCTTTAGCCCGCCGCCGGCCACAACCAGGTCGCGATCCAGACTACCACGCCCAGGGTCAGGATAATCGCCATACCACCGATCGTCACCCTGCGCAGCACATCCCCTTCATCCGCGCCGGGCACCGTGCTGGCACCAACAATGACCTTGGCCGGTGCGAAGGCGCTGCCAATTGCCCCACCCGCTGTTTGCGCGGCCAGAATCAAAGGCACCGAGAGACCGAGGGCCACGGCCGTTTGCATCTGCAGCTGCCCGAATACCACGTTGCTGTTGGTATTGCTGCCCGTCATAAACGCGCCCAGCGCCCCCAACACAGGGCTTAACAGGGGGAAAAGAATACCCGTGCCGCTAAGAACTCCGGCCAACAACTGGGTCATCCCTGCGTGTTCCATAGTCAGCGCCATCGCCACCAGGGCATAGACCCCGATGGTCGGTTTGATCGAACCCTTCACCGTCTTCCTGACAATGCTGCGCGCGCTGTACTCTGTGGTAGGTGCCGTGGGCAAGGTGCCGCGCCAGCGGTACCACAAGAAGATCAGCACCGTGGCATAGAACAGCAGGGCGCCGCCGTGGCCAAAGAGACTGATCGAACGGCCGTCCCCCGCCGGCGTGCAGAAACCATGCGTCGTGCACACTTCCGGGAAAGCGTACTTGATCTGTACCGTATCCAGCGCGTCTTTAAACAGAAGCTGGCCACTGATCACCACCAAGATGAGAATCGCATAGGGGATAAAAGCGACCAGCAGGGTCCGGTATTGTTCGCGCTGCGCGGCCAGGTCAGGCGATCCAGCTGCCCCGCGGTTCGACTCACGCGATAACCAGGGAATCGCCACCATCAGGCCCGCCAGCCCGCCTCCCAGGGCCGCCAGCGGATACAGGTCCGCCTTGGCGATCAGGTACTGCGCGCCGCCCATCACGGCCGTGAGCGCCAGCACAAACAAGCCGCGCCGCCGCAGCGCCGCCGCACCATCCGCCAGCCACAAGACGGCCACGCCGCAGCCCAGAGCCGCCACAGCCAGAAGCGCAGCCGAGGGACCGGCCAGGACCTCGCCCGGCACACCCGTCGTAGCCACGAGGGAAATGAACGCCGAACCCAACGATCCAAATGAGACCGCCCAGGCGTGGCCCAGCAGGGCAATTACCACGGCCGTACTGGCCGCGAACCCAACGCCCATCAACAGCGGAGCGACTACCGCAGCGGGCACGCCAAATCCTGTCGCTCCCTGGATGAATCCACCAAAAATCCAGGCCAGCAGCAGCGCCTGCGCCGCGCGCCCTTGTGCCAGCCCCGGCATCTGCTCGCCTATCGCCGCGATTGCCCCGGCATCGTTCACGGTGAAGTACAAGAGCAGCGCCATCCAAATGATATACAGCACAAAAAGCGCCAACAGCACCGCCTTGCCCCAGGCCACCAGCAGCAGCGGCAGCGTCGCCCCGAAGAAGAGCACAGCGACAATGGTCGCCGTCAGCCAACCGGCCGGCCCGGCCTTGCTCCCGCCCCAATGGCGAAAGATCATCAGGTACATGACCACCACAATCGGGCTGGCTGCGAGCAAAATGGCGAGGGGTACGGGAATCGTTGCAGCGGGCATCCGCGCGAGTATAGCGGATTTGAGGCAAACGGATAAGCAATTTTCCAGGCGCAACTGGGACGGTGTTCGCTGGGCGCAAACTACCCTATAATGGGATTGCGCGGGGGTAACAGGCACAGGTGCGGCGGCGCCCCTGCCCCCACAAGGACCGTTGAATGAAACCACTGCACGGCACCGATTTGAAACGTTTTCTGCGCGATTACCGCCGCGCCAACAGCCACGACTACGATCTCGTGGGTCTGCTGCAAAGCATCGAATACCCGGCCAATGTCGGCTCCTGTTTTCGCGTCGCCGATGGCGCGGGCATGACCGAACTGGTACTGACGGGCATCACGCCTACGCCGCCCAACGCCACGATTGATAAAGTCGGCCGTTTCAAGAGCCTGCGCGTGCCCTGGCGCTACGAGCAGGACCCGGTGGTGGCCATCAACGATTTGAAGGCGCGCGGCTACCAGATCGTGGCCATTGAATTGGCCGACGGCGCGGTACCCTACCACAGTGTTGACTACGCGAGGCAAACGTGCCTCGTTGTGGGCCACGAAGACCACGGCGTCACCAGGGCCACGCTGGCGGCCTGCGACACAGCCGTTTTCCTGCCCATGTATGGCAAGGGGCTGTCGCTCAATGTGCATGTTGCCTTCAGTATCGTCGCCTACCACATTCTGCACAGCCGAAACCAGCAGCCCTGATCCGCTGTCAAACGCTTTGCCTAAGAACCAGCCTTCGGTATACTACGCAGGACCATTCGGTCTGTTCCAACCTAGCTAAAGACCATTCGGGAGAAGGGGCATGAAGGTATCCGTTCTACAAGACAATCTGGCCAAAGGTCTGAGTATCGTCGGGCGTGCCGTAAGCAGCCGCTCCACCCTGCCGGTGTTGGGCAATGTCCTGCTGGCGACGGACGACGGCCGTCTGAAATTGTCGGCTACCAACCTCGAAATCGTCATCACCTGCTGGATTGGCGCGAAGGTGGAAGAAGACGGCGCGATCACGATCCCGGCTCGCACCATCACCGATCTCGTCAACACTCTGCCCCAGGATCAGGTCGAACTGACTCTGAATAACCAGACCCAGAGCGTCAGGGTGACCTGCGGCCGTACGCAGGCCAATATCAAGGGGATTGACGCCGAGGAATTCCCCCTGGTCCCCGAGCCGGACAAGGTCAACCGCATTCGCCTGGAAGCGGATGTCCTCAAACAGATGATTAATCAGGTCGCCTTTGCCGCCGCCACCGACGAGGCCCGTCCCACCCTGACCGGTGTGGCTACCACCTTTGACGGTGGGCAGGTACATATGGCCGCGACCGACGGCTTCCGCCTCTCCGTCCGTTCGGCCCATATCCCCGGTCATGTGGAGAACAAGTTCTCCGTGATCATCCCGGCGCGGGCGATGACCGACGTTTCGCGAATTATCGCCGATGGCCTGGAGGCCGTCTATGTCTCGCTGCCGCAGGGTCGCAACCAGATCGTATTTGACATGGACAACATCGTCCTTGTCTCGCAGTTGATCGACGGCAATTTCCCCGAATACCAGTCGATCATTCCCAAGCGCCATAACACGCGCACGGTCTTCAACACGGCCGATTTCCGCAAGGCCTGCAGAACGGCCGATATCTTCGCCCGCGAGTCCAGCAACACCGCCCGTATCAGCATCGACCCCGGCGAAGGCATGTCTCCTGCTTACGCGACGATCGTTGCCACCAGTGTGGAAACCGGCGATAACGAAGCGCAGATTGATGTCAGTGTGGAAGGGGAACCGGTGGAGATCGCCGTCAACGTCAAGTATGTCAGCGAAGCGTTGGGCGTTGTTGAAACTCCCCAGGTCGCCTTGGAAACCACCAGCCCTCGCGAACCGGGCGTGCTAAAACCTGTGGGCGACAATGATTTCATTCACATCATCATGCCCATGCTCTTCGGCTAGAAGCGTTCGACACCGGTCAAAGGATACAGGCCGCGCCCCCCGGCGCGGCCTGTTTTTATTCAGTCCAGTTCATTCAGCACAGTGCGATAGAGCGCATCGGCCTTGAGTTCGGCCAGGGTGTGGCAGGGCCCGTCGAGTTGGTCAGCGAGGCGCTGCGCCAATCCCTGATCAAATGCAGCATGCTCCATATTGATCACGACCGAACGCACCCCTTCGTCCCGAATCATCGCCGCGATGCGCTGCGCTTCTTCCTGGGGCGGCAGGTTGGTGATGCTGACGTTGCCCGCCCCATCCGTCAGCAGGATCATCATCGGCATCACGTCCGGGTGCGTGTACGATTCCTTGCGCAGCACCTCGTAGGCCATGCGCAGCCCGGCTGAAAGCGGTGTCTTGCCGCCCACGGCGATGTTCTGCAGGGCCTTCTTGGCCAGGAGAACAGAATTCGTCGGGGGCAGCACCAGGTTAGAATCGTTCTTGTTAAAGACAATCAATCCCACCCGATCGCGCCGCTGGTAAGCATCTGTCAGCAGCGACATGATCGCTCCCTTCGTTGCCTCCATCCGCTCCGAAACGGCCATACTCCAGCTGGCGTCGACGACAAAGAGGATCAAGTTGGCCGAACGCCGCACACGTACTTTCTCGCGCAGGTCTTGTTTTTCCAGGGCCAGGGCCACGTCCTCACGGGCACGCCCTTTCTGGTGCGGCGCGGCGGCGCGCAGCGTTGCGTCAAAGGCCAGGTCCGTCACCCGGTCCTTTTTCGGCAGCCGCGCCTGAATATAGTGTCCTCTTTTACGATCAGTCTTGGTCTGGGATCGACGGCCGGCGCGGTCGCGCGTCAACCTGTCCAGTTGCGTGTCCAGACGGCGGGTGGTGAATTCCTGGCCGCTCTGGATTTGCTGGCCGCCTTCCCACCACTGCCCCTCCTGCGGGGCTGTGGGCACGCTCTGCGGGCCAGCTTCCGCCTGGCCCACTTCGGCGCCCTCGCCTTCTTCGCTGCTATCTAACGCTTTTTTTTTACCGCTTCGCTGCCCGGCACGTCTTCTTGAGGCTCGCCGCCTTCTTCCTCCGGGCCCATTTCGCTCTGGACCTGCTCTAGCCTTTCTTCCAGTTCAAATGCGCCAACCTCAGCATCCTGGAACAGGCGACCCTTGATGCGATGCGGCAGGGCCAGCTCCGCGGCCAGTACGATGTCCTGGTCACTGATACGGTCACGGCCGTCCAGCGCTGCCAGCGCCTGGGCGCCGCGTAGAATAACCAGGTCAGCCCGGTGGCCGTCCACCTGGAAAGATGCCGTAAGCCCGGCGATGGAAAGAAGGTCGCGACGCGTATAGCGTACACCGTTGACCAGATCGCGCGCCCGCGCAATTTGCTCCGACACCTGTTGTTCATAGCCAGCCCATTCGGCCAGGAAATCCTCAGCGTCAACCTCAAAAGCAATGCGCCGTTCGATGATCTGCACACGCTGTTCAGGGTCCTGCAGCCCTTCGATCTGCACCGAAAAGGCGAAGCGATCCAGCAGCTGCGGACGTAAATCGCCCTCTTCCGGGTTCATGGTGCCAACCAGGATAAACTTAGCCGGGTGCGAAAAACTGATTCCCTCACGCTCTACGATGTTGATGCCCATCGCCGCTGAATCCAGCAGCAAATCGACGACGTGGTCGTCCAGCAGGTTAACCTCATCGACATACAGCACCCCGCGGTTCGCGGACGCCAGCACACCAGGTTCAAAATGCTTTTCGCCCGACTTGATCGCCTTTTCGATATCCAGGGTACCAACCACGCGATCTTCGGTGGCGCTGACCGGCAAGTCCACAAACGGCGTGGCCCGGTACTCAGATTCCAATCTACCCGTTCCCTCAACCATGTCGCGGGTGTCGTCTGCCCATTCGCTCGGCCGCTGCGGGTCGCAGCCATAGCGGCTGCCAACCACGACCTCAATGTCCGGCAGCAGCGCCGCCAGCGCCCGCGCCGCCGTGGACTTAGCCGTACCGCGTTCGCCGCGAATCAGCACGCCTCCGATCTGCGGGTTCACCGCGTTCAGGATGAGCGCGCGCTTCATGCGCTCCTGGCCCACAATAGCCGTAAAAGGGAAGACTAGTCGACGTGCCATAAACAGAGTTCTCCGTCAGAACGTTGATGGGGGATTATACTGCAAGGGCAGGCACCGGCAAGCAGAGGCGACCCGGCTTGATCATGCCACAGCCGGGCCGATAGTGCCTCATGCGGTTGTTATTGGATGGCTTGCGGGGCCCCTTAAAACGAAAGAGGTGCCGGCTGGGGAACCGGGGTCGTGTCCGGAATGGTGCGGTCTACGGCCTCGGCAATGCGCTTCATCTCTTCCACGAGGCGAGCAAACTTCTCCGGCTTCAGCGACTGACGGCCGTCTGATTCCGCTTCGTCCGGACGGGGGTGTACCTCGATAATCACCCCGTCCGCACCCGCCGCCACGCTCGCTTTCGCCGCCGCCGCTACATATTCCCACTTGCCCGTGGCATGGCTGGGATCGGCGATCACGGGGAGATGCGAAAGGTGCTTGGCCACGGCGATGGCGTTGATATCGAACGTGTTGCGTGTGTAATTCTCGAAAGTGCGGATGCCGCGCTCACACAGCATCACGCGCGTGTTCCCATGGCTGAGAATGTACTCGGCGCACATCAACCACTCTTCAATAAAGCTGCTCATGCCCCGCTTGAGCAGCACGGGATGCTGCGATCGACCGACCGCATGCAGGAGGGCGTAATTCTGCATATTGCGTGCCCCGACCTGCAGGATGTCCGCGTATTGGCTGACCAGGGGTACGAGTGCAGGCTCCATGACCTCCGTAATGACGGGCATGCCGGTGGCCTCACCCGCTTCCTTCAGATACTGCAGGCCCTCTTCGCCCAGGCCCTGGAATGAATAAGGTGAACTGCGCGGCTTGAATGCACCGCCGCGCAGAATATGGGCGCCCGCCTCTTTCACGGCGTAGGCAGTCTCCAGGATCTGCGCCCGGCTTTCAACGGAGCAGGGTCCGGCCATCAGCACAAAATCTTTACCGCCTATCATGTAATCGCCAATGGGGAAGGTTGTATCCGTCGGCTTGAATTCGCGGCTGGCTACTTTGAAAGGCTTCAATACGGGCACTACGCGTTCTACACCGGGCATCATACGCACCTGTTCCTGATTGAGCGGACGGCCGTCGCCAATGACGCCGATGACCATGTGCTCAATACCCTCAAATATGTTCGCCTTACACTCGTGTTCCTCGACCCAGGAAATAACGGCCGATTTCTCGCGCAGTGTGGCGGTTCCTTTCATTATGATTATCATGCTTAGCGATCCTTATCCCATTATTTTATCTATTTTGTGCCAGGATCTTCATCGCGGCATCCATGTTGCTCATCTGCACGGGACGAATGGGGGGGATATTATCACGATCCACGCGCAAAGACCTCGCCTCACGCAGATAGATATGACCAATCTCATGTGCAGACTTCGTTGTGTTCCAGTGCAGCAATACCCGAATGCACAGCGGTAACCCGTCAGGCACCTGCATTTCATGGCCACATAGGAGGGCAGCATCCAACCAGCCCAGTTGGCGCGCTGCGAACGCCGGGTAGGTGGCGGTCAGGTCGGTAGTAGTCGTCAGGTAGGCGCTGGCGATATCCTCGATCTCAATCTCGTTCACGCGTACGATCATTGTTAGGAGCTCGCGCGTCGCCTCGAGAATCTCATCCGCGTCATTGCTGGTCACCGTCGTCGCGCCGCGCACGCCGCGCACGCGCATCTGCACGGCCGTGCCGTTTCGCTGCGACCATGCGTCATGTCCCAAAACCTCATTATTAGCCATTCTATTTCCCCTTGTGAGCCATCTCTGATGATAACAAAAAAGACGCGGCCTTGTGAGCCGCGTCTTGTTGTGTACTATGGTCTGTGCCTCTCCCAGCTATTCCATGCCAGAACCGGCCGACCCTCTGTGCAACAAGTGCGACTCGGGCGGCATGCCAAAAAAATAGAAATAGAAGTAGCTGGAAAGATTGGAAAGTTTCATAACTGGCGGCAATCATAACATCCGCCCTGCGGCACGTCAACCCCGTTTTCCGATTCTGTCATTGTTCAGAAAATCTGTCACCAGCTAATTATCCAGCGAAAATATCACCCTTATGAAAGAGGTGGCCTTCTCGTTAAACAACAACACCCTGATTTCCGATTTCGGAATTCTGAGCGGCAGGCCGGCATCTGCTTGCGGCGTCCCAGTCGAAAAAGGCACGGCCGTGGACCGTTGGCGCAGCGGGAGCTGCGGGATGGATTTAGTACCCCTTTCAGGCGATCGGCCTTACAATCTGGGCATGTCTGGCTGGGATCAAGTTATCGGGCACGATTGGGCGGTTTCCCTGCTGTCTGCCTCGCTTGCGCATGGCCGTGTTGGGCACGCCTACCTGATCACCGGCCCAGATCAGGTCGGCAAGGGTACGCTTGCCCTGACCTTCGCCCAGGCCCTGAATTGTGAAGCGCCGGCCCCACAGCGGCCTTGCGGCGAATGTCGCACTTGCCGCCTCATCGCTTCCGGCCACCACCCCGACCTCCATCTTCTGCAGCCGGAAGTGAGCGCCCGCGGCAAACCCACGATCAAGATCGATGAGATCCGCGACCTGCAGCGCGACCTGAGTCTTTCTACCCATGAGGCGCGCTATCGCGTGGCCATTATCAGCCAGTTCGAAGCCGCCAACCTCAACGCTGCCAACGCCTTTCTGAAAACCCTCGAAGAGCCCCCGCCGCGCGTGATTCTGATCCTGACCGCCGGTGAAGCCGACGCCCTCCTGCCGACAATCGCCTCGCGCTGCCGTACAATCGCCCTGCGCCCTCTGGAAGCTACGGTGGTCGAAGAGAGCCTCATGGCACGCTGGGGCGTGGGTGCGGAGGAAGCGGAGCTGCTCTCGCGCCTGTCCGACGGCCGTATCGGCTGGGCCGTGGCCGCGAGCGAGGACCCGCAGGTCATGCAAACTCGCCGTCAGCATCTGGCCCATCTGTACGACGCTCTGGATGGCAGCCGCGTGCGCCGCTTTGCCCTTGCGGACAAATTATCCCGCAAACCGGAGACCTTGCCGGACTTGCTGCGCACATGGCTTAGCTGGTGGCGTGATATGGCCCTGCTGGCCCACCCATCGGAGATACGCGCCGCAGTAGCGCCCATCTCCAACATGGATCAGCAGCGACAGATGGGCCAACTGGCAGGGGCATGGCCGCGCAGAGCGATCCTAAACAGTTTCGAGCAGACAGGCCTGGCCTTGTGGCAGCTGGCGCGCAATGCCAATACACGGCTCGTGCTGGAGAACTTATTTCTGACCTATCCGCTGCCGGACGATAACGGCCCGCGATAGCGTCAAAAGGGGGCGGCGGGCATGAAAAAACCTCGACTTTTCGGTCTGGAACTGGCGGCGAAGCCATCGGCATTTCTCAGCTTTGCCGCCCTGTTGGCGACCGCTGCGCTTTTCGCCTGGAAAATTCTGAAGTGGCGTCCCGTGACAGCCGTCGTCGGGGGCTTCCTGGTGGCGACAGGCCATGTCTCCTCTGAATTATGGCACCAACTGGGCCATGCCCGCGCAGCGCAAATGACGGGCTTTCCCATGAAAGGTATACACTTCTGGGGGCCTCTGGCCACGTCTGTCTACCCCCGGCGCGAAGGGATACTGACCCCGGAAGTGCATATCCAGCGCGCCCTGGGTGGGCCACTGTTCAGCCTGTTTCTGGCTGTGGCCACAGGCTTGATGTCCATTCCCCTGCGGGCGTGGGGCGGACTGCCCCTGTTCCTCACTTTCTTTACGTTCCTGGATAATCTGCTGGTGTTCACGATGGGAGCATTATTGCCCTTGGGCTTCACCGACGGCGACACGCTGCTCATGTGGTGGCCGCAGCGCCGTCACGCCGGCATCCAGATACCCTGGAGGCAATCTTGATGAGCAACCAGAATCCCGATCCCCAGGTCCTGCTGGAATTTGCCCTGGAGTCAGTTTGGCAGGCCGGTCGCTTGACCCTGGGTTATTTCCAGACGGCCGTGCCCGCCGAACGAAAAGCTGACAATACACCGGTGACGCTGGCAGACCGGGAGGCGGAGCAGCTCCTGCGCCGGCGAATCACGCGCTACTGGCCCGACCACGGCATCATTGGCGAAGAATTCGGCCGTTCGCCCAGCAATTCGCCCTATACCTGGATCATTGATCCGATTGACGGTACGAAATCTTTTGTCAGCGGCGTGCCGCTGTACAGCAATCTGCTGGCCCTCACCGATGGAGATGAGGCACTGCTGGGAGTAGCGAATTTCCCGGCGCTGGAGGAAATGATCTATGCACGGCGAGGTGGGGGCTGCTACTGGAACGGCCGTCGGACCCGCGTTTCCATAAAAAGCGAACTCCGCGAAGCCCTGGTTCTGACCTCAGAGCTGAATTACTTCCAGGCCGCACATCGTTGGGACGCCTGGCTGCGCCTCTGCGAACAGACCTACGCCCAGCGCACCTGGGGCGACGCCTACGGCTACTTCCTGGTGGCGACCGGGCGTGCCGAAATCATGGTCGACCCGGCTATGCATGTCTGGGACTGCGGACCATTCCAGGTCATCCTCGAAGAAGCCGGCGGCACCTTCACGGACTGGCGCGGCACGCCGACCATTCACGGCAATGAAAGCATTGCCACGAACGGCGTACTGCTGGAACAGGTCCTGGCGCTGGTAGATGACCGGGGGCAGCGCTGAGAGCGCAGCGTCGTGCGAGATCCTGACGAAGCAGGGCAGCTCGGCCCATGATCCGCCCGATGGCCAGGCAGCACAGGCAAAAAGCACAGTACCGGTAGAGTGAGCGTGGCCGCGGGGCGGTTGCTAGCAAGGGTGGGGAACGGATAATAGAGTGCCGCGCCATGCCGCGCGGCCCTGAGTCCATGGAAACGGATCCGCTGGCCGGGCAACGGCCGTACTCTTTCTCCCACTATCTCCAGCAGCATTGGCGCGGCGATTTGCTGGCTTTGGGTGTGTTGCTGGCAGCAGCGCTGCTCTTCTTTGCCCCGGTGGTTCTTGGCCAGGCCTGGATACCGCGCGGCGGCGGCGACTCCGTCTCCTTTCTCTACCCCATGTACCGCTTCGCGGCGGAAAGTCTGCACAGTGGGGACGTACCCCTGTGGAACCCGTACCAGTACGCTGGAGCGCCTTTCATCACCGACAATCAGGCCGGTATTTTCTATCCCTTCAACCTGCTGCTTTTCCTGGTCAACCCCACGTTCTCATATCGCGCCATCGAAGCGTTAGTCATCTTTCACTTCTTCTTTGCCGGGGCCGGCATGTATGTTTGCCTGCGCGGAATTCGCCCGGCAGCCATCCTTGCCCGCCCGGCAGCTGTGGTCGGCAGCCTGGCCTTCATGTTTTCCGGTGTGTTCATTGCCCATATCGGCAATCTGAACCTGATCGCCGTGGCCGCCTGGCTGCCCCTGGTTTTTCTGGCCTTTCATTTTGCGAGCCTGGCGCAGAGCCGCGAACGGGGCGCGGCTTTCGCGGTCCTGGCTGGCGTTCTGCTGGGCCTGGCTACCCTCGCCGGGCACGGGCAGATGACCTTCCTGATCGCCACTTATATGGGCGCATACGCGCTGTTCCGCGCCGCCTGCGGGCGCTCATGGTGGCCCTTGCTAGCCCTGTTGATCCTGGCGGCCACGGCCGTGGGTCTGGCGGCAATCAATCTCTTCCCTTCCCTGCAGTCCGTGCAGTATACCGTGCGCGCCGAGTTTAACGCGCAGCGCGCGCTGGATTATGCCTTGCCCTGGCGCGGCCTGCTGGGGCTGGCCGCGCCGGGCTTCTATGGCCGGGGTGAGGTCGCCTTCTGGGGCGACTGGCAGCGCGTGGAGTATGGCTATGCCGGCGTGCTGACCCTGTTTCTGGCGGGCGTGGCTCTGATCCTGGACCGTGCGCGGCTGACGCTGTTTCTGGCGCTCTCGGCGCTGCTGTTCACCATCCTCGCCCTGGGCGACAACACGCCTCTCTATCCTTTCCTGCTGCGCGTGCTGCCGGTCTTCCCTTTCCAGGTCCCGGCCCGCTTTGTCCTGCTGCTCGATTTCTCGCTCGCAATCCTCGCCGCCCTGGGAGCCGATGCGCTGATGCGCGAGCCGCGCACTCTGCGTCTCTATCTGGCGATCACGGCCGTTATGAGCGGCGGCATTGCCACGCTGCTGCTGTGGATCTACCTGGGTTCCGCAGCAGACGTGCCCCAGCACCAACGTCAGATGCTGGTGGCCATCGGGCTGTTTCTACTCTTTGCCGCGGGCAGCTGGTCCTTGATCCGCGAGCGCAGCTACGGCCGTTTGGCTGCCCAATCCTTTGGGCTTCTGGCCGTCTTGCTGTTGGCTGCTGATCTGATCAGTCAGGGCTGGAATATCGAACTGGATCGCAACGACCCCTTGCTCGGCTTCCCCACCGACAGCCCGGCCTTGCAGTACATCAAAGAAAACGCCGGCCTGCAGCGCATTGAGATCGTCAGCGGAGCCTGGCAGCCAAACCTGCCGCAGTTGGAGAAGCTCTACGCGATTGACGGTGTGTACAACCCCCTGGAACTGGCCAACTACGCCGTGTACATTGGCTCAATCGGCTATCGCGGTTCGCCAATGTATAACCTCCTGGGGACCAAGTACTTAATAGGTGGCAAGAATGATCCGCCGGGCGATACCTCTTTCCTGGTACCGGTTTTTGATCAAGATCCGCAGGTAACCGTGTTTCTGAACACCCTGGCCCTGCCGCGGGCAATGGTCCTGCACAACGCCACCGTCGTGGCCGGCCATGATGCCGCGTTTGTGGCGGTCCATTTGGACGGCTTTGATCCGCAGCGGATGCTGATCCTGGAAGAGGGCGAGTCCTTGCTGCAAGAACCGGGCGAGTCAAAGATCACGGTGCTGCGCTACGATCCCAATTTTGTCTCTTTTGAAGTGACCACAGACAAACCGGGCTATTTCCTGTTGAGCGATATTTACCATCCGCAGTGGAAGGCAACCATAGACGGACAGCAAGCGCCGATCCTGGTCGGAGACTACGCCTTGCGCGCCGTAGCCCTGGAGCCTGGTACCCATCTTGTGGAAATGCGCTTCGCGCCCCCCGCCTGGCGCTGGGGCGTCATCGTGACCATCCTCACGGCCGTGATCCTGCCCATCCTGCTCCTCTGGCTGCACCGCAAGCAGGATCGGGAGTCGATGAGCAGCGAAGGCGCAGCGTAGCGAAGCTGCGGCCCTTTGTTTACAATTGCCTACTGGCGGTGCATCGGCCGCGCCGCGCGAAATGACGGAAGGATCAACTCTCATGCGTTCTTTTACCCGCTTCTGCTCCTTAGGGTACCTTGGCCTGTTCACGCTCCTGCTGCTGGTCGCCTGCGGCGGCGGCGCGCAGAGCTATTCACAGACGTTTGACGACACCGGTGGCTGGCGCACGGGCAGCGATACCTACACGGAAGGCAGCGTGCACGACGGCGTTTATGACCTGCTGGTGCTGGGCGACAATGTCAGCCGCTGGTCTGCGGCAGGGCAGGAATTCAGCGACGGCCGTTACCAGGTTGAAGCGACCCAGGTCGAAGGCCCCCTGGACAATGGGTACGGCATGCTCATCCGCGCTGACACGGAGAAAGGAGATTTTTATCTGTTCAAGGTCAGTGGCGATGGCTATGTATGGATCGGCCGTTATGCCGACGAGGCGGAACAGCAGGTATTGGTCGGCGAACACTGGTTTGAATCACCCGCCGTACGCCAGGGCCTGGGGCAGACGAACGTGCTGACCATCGATGCTGAAAGCGGCAATCTGATATTTTATGTCAACGACCAACAGGTGGGGCGTGTAACGGACGGTGCTCTGGGGCAGGGCGACATCGGCATCTATGCCCAGACCCTTGGCCAGGGCGGCGTGCGCGTCCATTTTGACAACTTCTCGGTACAACCCCTGGCAAAATGAGGCCCCGTTTAGAAGCATCTGGTCCATTTCTGCGGCCATCCCTTGCCGCAGGAAAATATGTGTTATGATTGGACTAGTTCCCACAGAACTGAAATTTGCCCGGAGGTAGCAGCAGCCCTATGAGCCTTGGAGTCTTGAACCGCAAACCCTTGTTTCAACGACAACGACCCGACAAAAGACCACTCCCTTTTCTTGATCAAATCACGGCCGTGCCAACCTACCTACCCGGCAGCGGCCGCGCTTTTCTGTGGCCCGTATACCAGCGGGCCAATCCATAGCCGCCAATTGGTAAGCAGTTTCGGCCGTCTCCAGTCAGGATGGTTGGTGGCCGTGTGGCCCCGGCCCTTGGCCGCTGCCCCTTGCGAAACAGACTCCCACGAGTACACGATACATATGAGCGAAAAACAGACCAAAGAAAAAGCAGAAACCCGGCGGCGCGAACAAACCGGCCGGGTCGTGCTCAGCCGCGAACAGATCCTGCGCGACTACAGCCAGGTCGTGCAGAGCCGCGCCGCCAGCCTGGCCGGGCGGCGCGAAGTCCTCAGTGGCAAGGCCAAATTCGGCATCTTCGGCGACGGCAAAGAGCTAGCCCAGATCGCCATGGCCAAGGCCTTCCGGCGCGGCGACTTCCGCTCCGGTTACTATCGCGATCAGACCTTCATGTTTGCCCTTGGCCTGTCCGACATCCAGCAGTTCTTCGCCCAGCTCTACGCGCACACCGATGTGACCGCCGATCCGCACTCCGCAGGACGGCAGATGAACGCTCATTTTGCCACACGACTGCTGAACGAGGACGGCAGTTGGCGCAACCTGACCGAACTCTACAATTCGGCTGCGGATCTTTCTCCCACCGCCTCGCAAATGCCCAAGCTGGTCGGCCTGGGCTATGCTTCCCGCCTCTATCGTCAACTCGAAGAGCTGGCGGGCCTGACGAATTTTTCGCGCAAAGGGCATGAGGTCGCCTTTGGCACCATCGGCAATGCTGCCTGCGCAGAAGGGATGTTCTGGGAGTCGGTAAACGCGATCGGCGTACTGCAAGCGCCCGTAGTCATTTCCATCTGGGACGACGATTACGGCATCTCCGTCACCAATGAGTTTCAGATCACCAAACAGAACCTGTCCGAACTGCTGCAGGGCTTCCAGCGCCAGGGGCCGGGCGGGGACGGTTTCGAGATCTATACCGTAAAGGGTTGGGATTACCCGGCGCTCGTTGAGACGTATGCCCGGGCGGCGGAGATGGCGCGTCACGACCATGTGCCGGCCATCATTCACGTAATCGAGATGACACAGCCCCAGGGGCATTCCACTTCCGGTAGTCATGAGCGCTACAAATCCGAAGAACGGCTCGCCTGGGAAGAAACGTATGACTGCATTCGCCAGTTCCGCGCCTGGATCGTAGATCAGCAGATTGCCCAGCCCGGCGAACTGGACCAGATCGATCGCAATGCCCGCAAGCTGGTTGAAAACCTGCGCGTAAAGGCCTGGAAGGCCTATTCAATGCCCATTTTTCGCCAACGGCAGGAGGTGGCAAGCCTTCTGCAGCGGGCAGAGGCGGGATCAGCGCGGCAGCCGGAACTGCAAGCCTTGCGCGAAGAACTGCTGCGCAAGCCCACCCCCTATCGCAAAGATATCTTCCGCGCAGTGCAGCGTGCCCTGATCGTATTGCGCGGGGAGCCTGGCACGGCGCGGCAGGCGCTGGCGGAATGGAAGAGCGCCCAAAGGCGGCTGCATGTCCGCGAAATCAGCTCGCACCTGAGCAGCGAATCTGGGTCATCCGCCTTGCTGGTGCCGGAAGTCACGGCCGTTTACAGCGCCAATACCCCCGAAGTCAACGGCTACCAGATCCTCAACGCCGCCTTTGCGGCGATGCTGGCCCGCGACCCGCGACTCCTGGCCTTCGGGGAAGACCTGGGTCAACTGGGCGGCGTGAACCAGACCTGGGCCGGTCTGCAGGAGAAATTCGGACCTCTGCGCGTGGCAGACACCGGCATACGTGAAGTGACCATCCTGGGCCAGGCCATCGGTCTGGCGCTGCGCGGCTTACGGCCGATCGCCGAGATCCAGTATCTGGACTACGTGCTCTATGCCCTGCAGCTGATGTCCGATGACCTCGCCTCCCTGCACTGGCGCACCGCCGGCGGGCAGAAGGCGCCTGTGATCGTCAGCACGCGCGGCCACCGCCTGGAAGGGATTTGGCATGCCGGCTCCCCCATGGCCGGGATCATCAACCTCGTACGTGGCATGCACGTCATCGTGCCCCGCGACATGACCCGCGCCGCCGCCGCCTACAACACCTTGCTGTTGGGCGACGAACCGGGGCTGGTGGTAGAAGTGCTGAATGGCTACCGGCTGAAAGAACGGCTGCCCGACAATATCGGCGAGATTACGATGGCCCTGGGTATGCCCGAGATGTTGCGCAGCGGAAATGACGTCACGATAGTCACCTACGGTGCGTCGTGCGGCGTCGCCCTGCGCGCCGCCGCCCTGCTGGAACAGGTAGAAATTGACGTAGAAATCCTGGATGTGCAGACCTTGCTGCCGTTTGACCGGTACGGCCGTATCCTCGAATCCCTGCAAAAAACCAGCCGTGTCCTCTTCCTCGACGAAGACGTCCCCGGCGGGACCACCGCCTTCATGATGCAGCAGGTTCTGGAAAAGCAGGGCGGCTTCCACTGGCTGGACTCCGAGCCGCGTACCCTGGCCGCCGCGGAACACCGGCCCGCCTATGGCACCGACGGCAGCTACTTTTCCAAGCCCAGCGCCGAGGACGTGTTTGACGCGGTATACGCCATGATGCACGAATCAGACCCGGCCCGCTATCCGCGGCTCGATGAATAAACGGCCGCAGAACAATTTTCTGCGCCGCATAACAAAGAAATAACCCTATGACGACCAACATTACCTTACCGGAAATGGGCGAAGGCATGATCGAAGGTACCCTGGTGCGCTGGCTGGTGCGTGTGGGGGACATCGTGGAGGCCTTTGATCCCATCGCCGAGATTGAAACGGACAAGGTGACCACCGAAATCACCACTGAAGAAGCGGGCACAATCCTGCGTCTGCACGTTGCCGAAGGGCAGACCGTGCCCGTAGACACCGTTCTGGCGGAATTGAGCGGCGCGAACGGCCAGGAGCGACGTGTAGACTCGCCCACGGAAGGACTCAACGGCCGTGAGGCCCCCGCCGCCGAAAAGCGGGATGGGCCGCCGCCGGGGCGCATCAGCCCCCTGGTGGGACGTATCGCCGCCGAACATAAGATTGACTTGAGCCAGGTACCGGGCACGGGCCTGGGCGGGCGGATAACCAAGCGCGATATCCTGGCCTTCATTGAACAGGAACCCATCGTCGCTGCCGAAGACAATCAGGAAGCAGTTCCGCTTGCAGCAGAGAAGCCGGACATGGCGCCTGCCGCAACGCGCCCAACCGCCGCAAAAAACGCCGAGCTGCTGCCCCATAGCAGCATGCGCCGGGCCATCGCCGCGCACATGGTACGCAGCGTACAAACCAGCCCCCATGTCACCACCGTCTTCGAGTTTGATTTTACGGCCGTGGCCGCGCACCGCCGCGCTCACAAGGATCAGTTTGCCGCCGATGGCGCGCGCTTGACCTTTATGGCCTACATCGTAGCCGCCACGGTTTCTGCGCTAAAGGGGCACCGCCTTGCCAACAGCTCCTGGAGCGAAGAGGGCCTCTTGCTGCACCGCGACATCCATATCGGCATGGCCGTCGCCCTGAAGAATGGCCTGATCGTGCCCGTGATCAGGGATGCGGACGGCATGAACCTGCTGGGCCTGGCGCGGGCCATCAATGACCTGGCCCGGCGCGCGCGGGCCGGGGAATTGCGACCCGAAGAGGTAAACGGCGGAACATTTTCAATCACCAATCACGGCACGTCCGGCAGCCTGCTGGCGACACCGATCATCAACCAGCCGCAGGCTGGCATTCTGGGCATCGGTCTGATCGAGAAGCGGGTCAAAGTGATCGACGATGCGATCGCCATACGGCCGTTGGCCTACGCCAGCTTCACCTTTGACCACCGCATCCTGGATGGGTCCAGCGCGGATGCCTTCGTCACCACGATCAAGGAGCGTATCGAGAACTGGTCCTAGAGTAGACCGCCGCTTTCGTTAGGTTCCAGCTTCTGGAGCGTCCGCTGCTTCGTTTGCGGCGGGGGTGGTTAGCGCTTCGCCGAGAACCACATCAAGCACTTCGTCCACTCGGTCCACGAGCACAAATTTGACGTCCTGACGCAGCTTCTTGGGGATCTCCTGCAGGTCGCTCTCATTCTTGCGTGGCAGGATAAACGTCGTGATCCCCGTCCGGCGCGCGGCCAGCACCTTCTCGCGCACGCCGCCGACTGGTAGAACACGGCCGCGCAGCGTGATCTCGCCGGTCATGCTGACATCGCGGCGCACCGGCCGGTTCGTGAACGCCGAAACCAGCGCTACCGCCAGGGTGACCCCGGCCGACGGGCCATCCTTGGGCACTGCCCCCTCCGGCAGGTGGATATGGATATCGGACCGCTCAAACAGTTCCGGGTTGATACCCAGGGCATGGGCCTGGCTGCGCGTATAAGTCAGGGCCGCCTGGGCGCTTTCCTGCATCACGTCACCCAACTGCCCGGTCAGGGTCAACGAACCTTTGCCGGGCATCAGGTTCACCTCGACAAACATGATTTCGCCCCCTGCCGCAGTCCAAGCTGCGCCGGTAGCCAATCCCACCTCATCCTGGTCCGGCAGCTTGTCATCCGTGAATCGGGCCGGGCCGAGCGCTTCAGCAACCTTCTGCGCTGTCAGGCGCCGCGGGTATCGCTTGCCCTCCGCCACCTTGCGCGCCACCTTGCGGCAAACCATGGCGATCTCGCGCTCCAGATTGCGCACTCCCGCCTCACGCGTATAGAGACGGATAATGCTCTTGATCGCCTCGTCTTCAAAACGTACACCCAGTTCGCTCAGACCGTGCTGCTCCAGCTGCCGCGGCACGAGGAACTGGCGGCCGATCTCCAGCTTCTCTTCTTCCAGGTAACTGTTGAACTCGATCACCTCCATGCGGTCCAGCAGCGCGTCGGGAATGCTGTACAGGCTGTTGGCCGTGGTAATGAACAATACCTGTGAAAGATCGTAGTCCAGTTCCAGGTAATGATCGGCGAACGTGTTGTTCTGCTCCGGGTCCAGCACCTCCAGCAAGGCCGCGGCCGGATCGCCGCGAAAATCCTGGCCCAGCTTGTCGATCTCGTCCAGCATGAACAGCGGGTTCACCGTGCCGACGCGGCGCATCGCCTGCAGCACGCGGCCGGGCAGCGCGCCAATATAGGTCCGGCGGTGGCCGCGAATTTCCGCTTCGTCCCGCACCCCGCCCAGGCTCATACGCACGAACTCGCGCCCCAGGCCGTGGGCGATGGAACGGCCGAGCGAGGTCTTGCCCGTCCCCGGCGGGCCTACAAAGCAAAGAATGGGGCCACGCATATTGTCCGGCGCGATCTTGCGCACAGCGATGTATTCCAGGATACGATCCTTGATCTTCTCCAGGCCGTAATGATCCGCATCCAGAACGGCCGCGGCATGCGGCACGTCCAGGTTGTCTTCCGAGCGTTCCGTCCAGGGCAGTTCTAGCAGCCAGTCGAGATAGGTGCGGATGATACCCACTTCCGGCGACATCGGCGGCATGGCCGCCAGGCGCTTCAATTCGCGGTCAGCTCGCTCCTTGACCTCCAGCGGCAGATCGCGCCCCTCCACCGCTTCGCGCAGCTCGGAAATCTCCTGGGCGAACACATCCAGCTCGCCCAGTTCACCCTGGATCACGCGCATCTGCTCGCGCAGGAAATACTCCCGCTGCGAACGGTCGACCTCTTGCTGGACCTGGGAATGGATTTCGTCCTCCAGTTCCAGGACGTTCAACTCTTTGGCCAGGACCACGCTCACCTTCTGCAGGCGCACCGTTGGCTCCAGGGTTTCCAGGATATCCTGGCGCGTTTCCAGCGGCAGGAAGAGGGTAGAGGCCACAAAATCGGCCAGCCAGCCCGGCTCGTTCATATTGAGGGCAAACGTATAGGCGTCCTCAGGGATGTTGCGATTGAGATCGGCAACTTTCTCAAACAGGGCCAACACGGCGCGCATGAGTGCTTCGGTCGGGTCATCCCAGGTCGTGCCCTCCGTAATCACGCGGGCGCGGGCGCGGATATACGGCCGTAGCTGGGTGAACTCCACGATTTCGACCCGCCGCCGGCCCTGGGCCAGCACGCTGACCGTATCATCCGGCAGGCGCATGGTACGGCCGATCGAGATCTCCGTCCCCAGGGCAAATACATCCTCGAGATCCGGTTCGAGCACATCGGGGTCCAGCTGTGCGGAGACGATGATGTTTTCGTCATTCTCCGTCGCGGCCTTTAACGCGCCCAAAGAGAGGTCCCGCCCCACGAAGAGGGGCATGACCATCTGCGGGAAGAGCACCACATCGCGCAGGGGCAGGAACGGGCATTCAATAGTGCCGTCTTTTTCGGCCGTGTTTTTCTCGGAGAAGACGGTCGCCTTCAGATCAGGGAAAGACGAGAGAAAGTCCGGGACCTGTTCGAAATCAAATTCATCATCATGGTGCATACAATGGACCTCAGGACGGCGGCGAAGTTGATTGTAGACGGTCCCAATGATTTAGCAAATCGCCCACAAAGATGATCGAACCAGTAGCGCAAATGAGGTCGTCAGGGCCGGTCTGGGCGAAAGCCATCGCCAGGGCCTCGGCCGGATCCGCGGCCGTACTCACACGGAAGCCGAGCGCTTCCGCCTGCGCGGCCAGGTCAGCGGGCGCGGCAGCGCGAGGGTGATCGGCGGCAGCAACAATGACGCCGTCGGCAAGGGGAAAAAGCTGTTCCATCATCTGCGGGATCGCCTTGTCGGCGGGCGCGCCAAAAATGAACCACAGCCGTTCATAGTCGTAGTTGTCGCGCAGGGCGGCGGCCAGGACTTCCGCGGAATAGGCATTGTGCGCCGAATCTACCAGGAAGGTAGGCTCGCCGGGCTCGTCGCTGATAATCTGCAAACGGCCGTCCCACGACACCTCCGCCAGTCCCTGTTCAAGCGCCGCCGGCGTCACCTCGGGAAACTCCATCTGCACCGGATAGAGGGCGGCAACGGCCACCATGGCATTCTCTAACTGGTGTAGGCCGGAAAGGCCCAGGGCGAAGGCCGTGTCCGCAGGCACATACTCCGGGTGCGCTGAAGCGGTCACGAGCAGATGTTCGCTCCTGCCGCCATACTGCCACGCTTCACCCACCACTTCCAGCGGGCTGCCGCGCTGCGCGCTCAGGTCCCGCAGCACTTGCAGCGCCTCCCCCTGCTGCGGGGCGCTGACCACGGGCACGCCGGGCTTGATGATCCCCCCCTTTTCAAAGGCGATCTGGCCCAGGGTGTCACCGAGCAGGCTCATGTGGTCCAGGCTGAGGCTGGTGATCACCGAAACCAGCGGCAGGACGATATTAGTGGCATCCAGGCGACCGCCCAGGCCCACCTCGATCACGGCGATGTCTACCCCCTGCGTCGCAAAATGCCCGAAGGCGATGGCCGTGACAATCTCAAACCAGGTAATGCCGGGATATTCTTCCAGGTGCGCGCGCACGGCCGTCAGCTCTGCCACCAAGTCGGCTTTGCTAATGTTGCCCTGCGGGTCAGCCGGGGTCACGATGCGCACCCGTTCGCGAAAATCGCGCAGATGAGGCGAAGTGTACAGGCCGGCGCGCAGACCGGCGGCGCGCAGCACCGAGGCGCACATTGCCGCCACGGAACCCTTACCCTTGGTGCCTGCGATGTGCAGAGTGGGGTAGCTGCGCTGCGGGTCGCCCAACTGCGCCAGCAGGCGCCGCGGCCGATCCGGGTCCATCTTGCTGGCATGATAGCGGTCCAGCGTCTTGTGCTCCAGGTTGATGAAGCCGTAGAGAAAGTCGAGCGCCTCCTCGTAGGCGCGCTCCGTTTCGTCGTGGGGGTCGGGTTGGATCATGCCGCGGATTGTAGCCGATTACGGCCATGCGCAAAGCAGAAACGCCGGGTTCTGCTGCGGCTCGCGGCCCTGATTTGGCAGGGAACGCGCCAGTCGCTACACTCCTTTGGCATGGCAACAAAAGGAGCAAACATTTGGTGGAGATGATCACTACAATTCACGGCCGTTTCGCGACCACGGTATGGCTTTTCCTCCTGGTCCTGGGACTTTGGAGCCTCTGGCGGGCAATCCGCGGCCAGGGGCTGGACGGCAGCTTCCTGGGCGCGCTGGTCATCGGCCAGGTCCTGGTCTACTTCGAAGCGCTCATGGGCGGCTTTCTGTGGTTGAGCGGAGAGGGCGGGAACCTCAGCCAGCCCGCCATCCACATTCTCTATGCCGCCTTCTCGCTAGTCTTCCTGCCCTTCGTCTTCCTCTACTGGCTGCGCGGCGACGATTCCAACCGTGCCCAGTGGGTGCTCACCTTCGCCATTTTGTTCCAGTTCGGCACCATCTTCTATCGCTTCGGACCCTACGCCCCGCTCTAGCCAAAGCTGCCGGCTTTCCAAAAGCTGGCAGCTTTCTATCTCGCGCACTCTACTCTACCCCACCCGCCCGGCTTGCCAGCACGCCCAGCGCAAGCCGTACCGTCTCCTCGTCCATCGTGAATTTGTGCGCCACGGCCGTGGCCACATCCCCCGCGATCGGTTCGTCAAAACGACGGCCGTCCCGGAAATAGCTCAGCATCGGCGGCGTGTCCGTCGAACTGAAGCGCCAAGGCAGCTCTTCTACGATCTTGTTCACCACTACGCGATCCAGAAAGTACCCCTGTGGGCCGTAATCGGCCGTCGTGGCAGCGCGATACTCCGCTTCCGCGACCGGGCGGTTCACCAGGGTGAATGCGTTGGGTTGGGGGTGCGGCGCGCGCTCGATCTGGCTGTGCACCATATCTTCGGGGATGGCCATGTAGGTCATGAACGGTGTGACGGCATAGGAAGCCAGGTGCGGGTGCAGTTCCAACGGGGCAAAAAGCGGCAGACCCATGTCCACCAGCCACTGCGCGCCCTCCAGTTCCAGCACCACGGCCGTGTGGCAGCCGATACTGTCGCCCATATTATTGATCGTCAGATAGCCCTCATATCCCAGGTCGCGCAGCAGAGCAAAGAAGGCGTAGTTACTCTCGAAACAAGTGCCGCCCATGCCCTGCTCCAGGGCCTCCTGCCAGAACTGTTCCGGCCAGCGCGGGCACGAGTCGAGATCGGCCGTGCGCGCGCGGCGGCTGATCCGCGAGACGCTCTCCCAGGGCACAGTGCGCACGTAGCCGTCTATGAGCCGGCGCAGGGCCGCCACGTCCGGCTGGCTCGGTGCGAATTGTAAATACTGGATGATCTGTCCGCGTAAGGCAGACGGCAGTTGTAGCTTCATCTTCTGAGCATCTCCGGCAGGCCGGCCCCGGTCCGCAGGGCGGGTTTTCGTCTGGCAGCCGTCTGTGAGTCGTGTTGCCGCCGTGGGGGCCAAACGTTAGAATGCGCGATGCAGTTAGCGCCGTTTCAGCGGCCTGAAGGATTGTACCATTGATTGAACAGTCCGATATTGCCGACCCGGACGAACCTCTTTCAGGCGGGCAGTATCCCCCCGATCTTGCCACTACAGGGTCATCACTGGATCAAGAGCCGGGCCTCGTGCAGGCCGCGGCCGTTCTGGCGGTGGGCAACGTCGCCAGCCGCCTGCTGGGCCTCGCCCGCGAGACCGTTAAGGCCAACCTCTTTGGCGCCTCCGGCCTGCTGAGTGCCTTTGAAGTCGCCGCCTATGTACCCACCAGCCTCTATGACCTGATCATCGGCGGCATGGTCAGTTCCGCCCTCGTACCCGTCTTCAGCGATTACGCCGGCAAAGAACGGCGCGACGAACTGTGGGGCGTGCTCAGCACCGTGCTCAGCGTGGCCACCGTGCTACTGATCCTCCTCGTCGGCCTGGTGGAGATCTTCGCCCCACAGATCGGTTGGCTCGTGGGCGCCAACGAATTCGACGATCCCGCCCTGACCGCCACCGCTATCCGCCTCATGCGCATGGCCACGCCCACCGTGCTCTTCCTCAGCATTGGCAGCATCCTCACCGGCGCTCTCTTCGCCCTGCGCCGCTTCAGCGTGCCCGCCTTCATCGGCGCGATCTTCAACGGCACTATCGTCGTCGTCGCCCTGCTCCGCCCCGACGAGATCGACAGCCTCGTCTACGGAATGCTGCTCGGCTCCCTCCTGCAAATCGTCGTGCAGTGGATCGCCCTGCGCGACGCCGACCTGCGCTGGCATTTTGACCTCCGCCACCCGGCGGTGAAACGCATCTTGCAGCTCTACGCGCCTATCGTGGCCGGGCTGCTCGTCAACCAGCTGGCTGTGGCCCTCAGCTACAACCTGGCCACGCGCACCGGCGACCAGAGCATTTCCTACATGAAGTTCGCCACCACGCTCTACCAGTTCCCCCTGGGCCTGGTAGTCACCGCCCTCTCCGTCGCCACGCTGCCAACCCTCGCCCGGCAGGCCCAGGGGCAGTTAGTAGCCTTCAAGAACACCCTCGCCGACGGCCTGCGCCTCGTCATCACCCTGATTCTGCCGGCCACGGCGGGCCTCTTCGCCCTGGCTGTGCCCATCGTGGCCCTGCTCTTCCAGCACGGCCTCTTCACGGCCGTTGACACCGAGACCACCGCGCTCGTGCTGCGCGTCTACCTCTTCGGCCTGCCCTTTGCCGCCGTAGACCAGATGCTCGTCTTTGCCTCCTACGCCCGCAAAGACACCTGGCGCCCGGCCCTGGTCGGCGTGGTCAGCATCGTCTTCTACTCCATCACGGCCGTGGCCCTGCTGCGGCCCCTTGGTTTGCTCAGCCTCATGGTCGCCGACAGCCTCAAACATGTCGTTCACATGGCGCTGATGGTCTGGATTCTGCACCGCCAGATCGGCAGCATGGCCGGGCATGGCCTTACCTCCACCCTGGTCAAGTCTCTTATTGCCGCGCTCTGCGTGGGCCTGGCCGCCTTTGGCGCGGCCACCTTGGTTTCCGGCGCCATTGGTATGGAGTCGGCGCCGGGCAAACTGCTTGTCGTCCTGGCCGGCGGCGGCGCAGGCGTGCTGGTCTACACGATCCTTGTGTTCGCCCTCGACATCCGCGACGCAAAGTCGCTCCGTGCAATTTTCTCGCGCGGCCAAAAGGCGTCCTGAGTGCCTCGGCTAAGCCAGCTCCCGGCAGTGTCGCACAAAAAAGAATCAACGTTACACGACCCAAAGGGGCAGTGTAACGTTGTTAATGCAATTTCCGGCCCGGTTGGACAGCCGAAAATGAGCCCATCACCAGGCAATCTGAACCCTGCAATAACGGACCCTCACGGCCGTTCAAACCAATGAGTTATAAGCATCCGGCCGGCGATCCTCGAACACGGGCATGCTCGCGCGGACCTGCTGCACATGTCCCATATCCACCGTCGCCGTAAGCAGCTCTTCCTGCCCGCCGCCCTCGATCACCGTCTCTCCGCAGGCATCAACAATTGCCGAACGGCCGAAAAACTCCGTCTCCCCATCCCGCCCTACACGGTTGCAGGCCACGATCAGCATCTGGTTTTCAATGGCCCGCGCCCGCAGCAGGGTGCGCCAGTGCTCCAGCCTGGGCCGAGGCCACTGCGCGGGCAGGATCACGGCCGTTGCCCCCGCCAGCGCGTAAGCCCGAAACAATTCCGGAAAGCGCAAATCATAACAGATCGCCAGCCCCGCCCTGCTCCAGCCCAACTCCGCCAACGCCAGCTTCTGCCCTTCGGCCAGGTAGCGCCTCTCGGCCATCGGGCCAAAGAGATGAACCTTACTGTAGTCGGCCAGCGGGCGGCCGGCGGCGTCGAAAAGCACGGCCGTGTTGCCAATCCCCCCGTCCGCCAGGCGAGAGAGCAGCGATCCGGTGACCGCGATCTGGTGCCGGCGAGCCAGGTCCGCCACGGCTGCAAACACCCCGCCATCCGTTGCGGAAGCATGTTCAGCCGCATTCTCTAGGTCATACCCGCTGGCCCACAGTTCCGGCAGCACCACCAGATCAGAACCGCGCCGCGCTGCCTCGTCAATCATTTTCGTGGCCGCAGCCAGATTGGCCGCAGTTGCGCCAACCCGCACATGCATCTGAGCCAGGGAGATCATGGTCATGGTGGTTCCTCCTCGGCGGCCTAGTTCAGGCGCGCCCAGGCATCCAGAATGGGCGACATCCCCTCGCGAATCGTGTCCGCGTCCGGCGCATCCGGCGCGCGCTGCAGGTACTCCTCAAGAAACGCAGCCGCCAGGCGCGGCGCCCGGCGGCGATGGTGGATCAGCCCCAGATCGCGCAAGTGTTCGGGTAGGTCAGGCTGCAAGAGGCGCAGCTGTTCAATCACCGTCACCGCCTGCTCCCACTGGCCCTCGCGCACATAGCCAATGCGCAGGTTATGAAGCAGCCGCACCAGGATCGCCTCCGGCGCGGCGGGCTCCAGCCAGGCGGGATTCAACGGCCCATCGTAGCCAGTGGCTCCTTCCACCAGGCGCGCGCACTCATTGAGCGACAGGCGACCGCCGCCGTGGAAGGGGTCCAGAAACCATCGCGCACGGCCGTCGTCCAGCCCCACGATAAAGTGGCCGGGCAAACCGATGCCATAGGCGGGAATCTCCAGGCGTTGGGCTACATCGAGATAGAGGATGGACAAGGTGATCGGAATACCCCTTTTGCGCGCCAGTACCTCGTTTAGGAAACTGTTGCGCGGATCCCCGTAATTCTCTTTGTTACCACGAAAACCCAGGACCCCGAAAAGGGTTTCGGCCAGCAGCAAACCGCGGTACAACGGCGGGTCGCCGGGCGGGATGGCAGCGGCGGCGGACTGGGCCACCGCTGCCAGCTCCGCCAAGTAGTCGCCAACGCGCAGCTGGGGGTAAGCCACGGCCTGGGCGCACAACAGCGCACCGCGCGCCAGGTTCAGCGGCTGCCGTCGCAATTCGTCGGCCAGGGTCCATTCAGGCATAAAACCATTATCAGATATCCCGCATGGCTTGCCAAGCCTTTCCCCATCCTGGATATCCGGAGAGACCCGTCCATGCATGGATACCGGGAGTGAACTATAATCTGCGGGCCACAACCAACGGAGAAAGCTATGCTCGTTGTCCTGTCCGATCTGCATTTTGAAGAAGAGGCCACCAACCAGATTCTGGGCGACGGCGCCCTGCCGCCGCTGCAGTTTTGGCGCAACCTACCCGCGGTCCCCTATCGCCTGCTAATCGCGCAGCTGGCCGTGGAGGCCAGGCGCAATCACGCGCGCCGCCTCGATTTTGTCCTGGCCGGCGACATCTTTGATTTGCACCGCACGGGCATGTGGTTTCGCGACAACGCGGAGGAAGTACGGCCGTATGCCTCCACCACGGCCATGAGCCCCGCCCTGGAAGCGTTCCTGCTGCGCGTCATCGCCGGCATCACCGCCGAAGTGCACGTACGCGATGTGCTGGCCGTGCTCCAGCTTCTGGCCGCGGGCCGCTACATCGACGAAGCCGGCAAGGAACAGCCCTTCCCCGTCCCCGTAGAACTACATTTCATCCCTGGCAACCATGATCGCCTGGCCAACGCCACCCCCGCCATCCGCACGGCCGTGCGCCAGGCCCTCGGCCTCGGCGCGCACGGCGCAACCTTTCCCCAGGTCCTGCACATGGAAGCGGAAAAGGCCCTGATTCGCCACGGCCATGAATACGACTACGTGAATTTCTCGGTGGACCACCGCGCCACCGAGTCATTCCCCATTCACCTGCCGCTGGAGCAGTACCAGGAGCCCGCCTTTGGTGATTTCGCAACCGTAGACCTGGCCTCGCGCCTGCCGGCCCTGTTCCGTGAAGTACATGGCGATGAAGCAATCCTGCGTGACCAGACCCTCCGCACCCTCTATTTGCGCCTGCTGGAATTTGACGACTTGCGGCCGGTAACCGCCATCTTCAATTACTTCGTCTACGCCGATGGGCAGATCATCGACAGCAAAGTCGCCTGGGGGGCGATGGAACCGGTCGTACTCACCCTGCTCGAAGAGCTTCATGACGACCCCTACCTGCTGGGCTGGCTGGAAAAGCTCGACCGGCCCTGGCGGCTGGATGTCATTGACGCTGTCCGCGCCGTGCTTGCCGCCAAACCGTGGCGTTGGGTGCCCCCGCGAATCCCATTCGCGCTTGCCGAGATGGTTTCCGCGCGGGCGCTGGCGGGCACGGCCAACCGCCCTGGCGCGGAGCGCTTCGCGGCGCGCGAGAGTAGCATCCTGAACGGCCAATGCCGCTATGTGATCGCCGGCCACACGCACAGGCCGCAAGTGGCCCTGGTGGCCAATGACCGCCAGGGCGAGCGCTACTATGTGGATACCGGTACCTGGCGCAACCGCGTCGCCGCCACCCCCGATTTCAAGCAGTTCGGCCGTCTGAAGGCCCTGAACTACATGATTGCCTATGGGCCGGACGAGGATCGCGGCGCGCTGCCGCCGGAAAGCATCAAGATCGCCTCATTTGACTATTGGTCAGGGCTGACCCAGGGCTGGGAACGTGACCGCCAGGGCATCCGGGCCATTGGTGAGACGCGCTAGGCAGGCAGGAGAACCCCATGAGTGCACAAGCTGGCCCCGCAGCGGGCAGAACCGCGCCGGTAATCGGCTGGGAACAGGAAACGGCCGTTCCCGACGGCCACCACTTCAGCGAAACCTTGGTGGCGCGCAACGGCCGTTTGTGGATGGACGGCCTGGACCTGGCCCAACTGCTGGATGGTCAGGGGGTGGATCAGGGCCTGGGGCGGCGCCTGCCCAGCCCGTTGGAAATCGTCTACCTGCCCTTGATCCGCCGGCAGATTGAGCAGATGAACGAAATCTTCGCCGCGGCAGCGCATCAGGTGGGGTATGACGGCCGTTTTCTGTTCGCCTACGCTTCCAAGGCCAATGCCGCCGAAGAAGTAATCCGCACCACCCTGGGCGCCGGCGCGCACCACGAAATGTCCTCCACTATCGACACCGACATCGCCCGGCAGATGATCCGCCGCGGGCTGCTGCCCGCCGACCGCCTGGTAATATGCAACGGGTTCAAAACGCCTGGTTCCGCCTACATGGAGAACATCGTGCGCCTGCGCGCAGACCACGAACAGCTCATACCGGTGATCGAAGAGCTGGATGAACTGCTGCCCCTGCTGCAGAGCGGCCATAGTTTTGACGTGGGCCTGCGCCAGAAGACCTACGGCCATAACCGCACGCGCGAAGAAATGGAGGCGGCAAACTCGCGTTTTGGCCTGGACCTCGAGCAAATATGGCGCGCGGCCGAGTACGTCGCCGCCGCGCCCAACCTCAACCTGCGCCTCTATCACGCCATGGTAGGCAGCCAGATCACGGACGAAGAATCGTTTGTGGCCTACCTGCGCCCCGGTATCGAGGTCTATGCCCAGCTTCGCCGGCGCTATCCTGCGCTGCATATATTTGACTTTGGCGGCGGTATTCCTGCGCCGATGACCCTTGACTTTGACTTTAACTACAACTCCTTCGCCCTGCTCTTGCTGCAGGCGCTGCAGGAAACCTGCGCCCGCTATGGCGTGCCGGTGCCCGATGTCATGGGCGAATTCGGCCGTTATACCACGGCCGACCACGGTGCCCATCTCTTCCAGATCCTCACGGTCAAGGATAACGGCTCCGCCCTGCCCTGGTACATCATCGACGGTTCGATCATGACCTCCTTCCCGGATAGCTGGGCACTAGGTGAACATTTCATCTGCCTGCCGCTAACCAACATGGACGGGCCTTTCCAGCGCGTGCAGTTGGGCGGCATTACCTGCGACAGCGATGACGTCTACCCGCCCAAGCCCAGCCACTCCCCGCTCTATCTGCCCCGCGACACCGATGGACTGTATGTGGGCTTCTTCGGCATCGGCGCCTACCAGGAAATGCTGGGCGGCGTGCGCGGCAGCAAGCACTGCGTTCTGCCGGAAGCAAACGAGCTGGTGATCGACCGTTACAGCCGTGATGCCTTCCAGTTCGAAGTCATTCGCGGCCAGACGGCCAGCGATGTGCTGCAAAATCTCGGCTACGCCCGGCTGGACACGGTCTGATCGGACAGACGCAACCACCACGTGCCATCCCCGTATAGACTGATAGCTGGCTTCACCATTTTCTCGGGCGAGGAATGGTATAATATCCGTGGGTGGCCCGGCAACAGGCTTGATGAAGGCATTGAAGAAGGAGTAGGCGATGAAACTTGATCGGACACGTGTCATTTTCCTGGCGATTCTGGGGCTGACCGGTGTGGTCATCTGCGGCGCGCTCGCGCTTAACTTCTTCAACAACGGCGCGACGAACAACGTGCAAGCAACCCCGGCCGGCCCTGGGGAGGTCGTAAGCGCGGTAGCCACACGGCCGCAAGGGCAGCAGCCCGCGGCCAACCTCAGCTCGCCGGATCCCGTATTTGGCCCCAATTTCAACGCCGACGACGGGCTGCCCCATTACATCTGCGGCGCGGACGCTTTTGGCAGCTACTTCACCTTGCAGCAAATGCAGATGTCCGGCAAAGATATCGAGCATGGTTTCCACCTGGGCATCGTTCCCTTCTTCCTGGACGACGACCCCGCCTACGATGTGTCCGAAGAGCAGCGCACGGCGCTGCTCAATTCCGGACAGTGGAACTGCCTGTTGACCACGCTGGATTCTGTCGCCCTCAAAAGCCCGGGTGTGATCACGGCCGTTGTAGACGAGAGCGCCGGAGCCGACCAGCTCTGGGCGCGCGACACGGAAACGATCAACGACTTGAAAGGCAAGCGCCTGACTTTCTCGCGCGGCAGCGTGGGCGAATACTTTGTCTACTACGCCCTCTCCATCGCCCAGCTCAGCCCGCGCTCCGATGTAACGCTGCTCCCGCAAGACGACGTCGCCAGCGCCGTCAGCTTTTTCAACGAAGGCAAAGCGGACGTGGTTTCCGGCTGGGAGCCCGACATCTATGACGCCGAATCGAGCGGCGGCCTGCCGCTGCTGAGTTCTAACCAGCTGCGTATTGTGATGGATGTTATCGTCACCTCGCGGCAGTCCATTGCCGAAGAGGCCGATCTGGTGCAGAGTTTTCATGACGCCTGGTTCGACACCTTGAAAGCGCAGGTGGAGGGCTTTGATGGTGCGGCGGCCCAGATTGCTGAATGGGGCCACAACGACTGGAGCTTCGTCTATCCGGAGACAGCCGCTGACGATTTCCGGGCCTGGCTGGAGAGTGTGGCCCAGGCCGACCTGGGCGACAACGCCTTCGTGATGCGCGACACACGGCCGTTAGTCAGCCGCCTGCAGATCGCCCGCCGTGTCTGGGCAGCATCGGACCTCAACGTGCCGGATGACAACGTACAGGATCTGGTCAACCCCGGCTTCGTGCTGCGCTCAGCCGACAAGGCCAGTCTGCAGGCCAACGGCGAGCCCGTCAATGACACCTTCTCGGTCTCGGCGCAGTTGGACTTGTCCGGTGTCAGCAGCGGTGCGGCGGAGACGCTGGCCGTGCTGCCCTGCCGCACCTTCAACTTCCTGCCCGAATCAACCGAACTGACACTCGAATCGCGGCGCATCCTGGACAGCTGCGTGGTGCCGACTTTGTCGCAAAGCGTGGGCCTGTTCCTGCGCGTGCAAGGCTCGTCCGCCTGGCCGGAAAACGATCCGCCGTATACCGAGGCCGACATCCTCGAAGTAGCCGAAGGCCGGGCGCAGTCTGTCGTCGATTATCTCGTCTCACAGGACATTGATCCGGCGCGGTTCATTGTGGAAACGACGCTGCCGCCGCAAGAACGGCGCAACACAGATGATCCGGCGCTGCAGCGGCAGGACCGCTTTGTGGAACTGACCCTGGTCACCGCCGGGCGCTAAAGGAGCAAGACCATGAACCACGCTCCTGGACGCGTATACCTTCTGCTGGCACTGCTCCTGGCGCTCCCGGCGCTGGCCTGCGGGCTGACGGATAGCAGCCTGGAAAATGATATTCCAGGCAACGCCGCCGTGGCCGAAGTAGCCGGCAGCAGCAGCCTGGCCGCCTGGATGTCCACGGCCGTCCCCGCCTTCAATGCTACCCAGCTGGAAACCAGTGACGGCCGTCCGGCCTATGTCACTTTTGCCGCCGTGGAATCCGGCCAGGCCGCGGCCGACTGGGCGCAAAATGCCAGCCCTCCCGCGCTGTGGATTCCGGAAGATGAGGTCTGGACCGGTCTGCTCGCCGATCAGGGCGGGCCAGACTATTCTAACGACTGCCGCAGCGTGGCCGCCAGCCCGCTGGTCATCGGCATGTGGCGGCCAATGGCCGAGTCATTGGGCTGGCCAGGCCTGCCGCTGGGCTGGCTGGATATTGGCAGTCTGGCCGCGGACCCCTCGGCCTGGGCCTATTACAGCGGCGGGGAGTATGGCGACAGCCTGCGCATGAGCCATGCCCATCCCGGCCTTTCCGGTTCCGGCGCCAGTACGCTGCTGGCCCTGGTCCAGGCGGCGCAGTCCAAGACGGCGGCCGTAACGGCCGTGGACATCGACCAGCCCATCGTGCAGGCATCCGTGGGCGCATTTGAGAGCGCCGTTTCTTCCTTCAACACCAGCGCGGACAATCTGGGTCGCACCATGATCGAGCGCGGCCCGGAACACCTCGGCGCGGCGGTCATGTACGAAAGCACCGTTGTGCAGCACGGCGGGGGCCAGCTGGTGGCCATTTACCCCCTGGAAGGAACCTTCATGGCCACTCACCCCGCTTGTGTGTCCCCTTCAGGCCCTGACGAGGTCCGGGAAAGCGCGCTTCTCTTTCGCGATTTCCTCTTGAGTGAGGAAGGACAGAAACTGGCTCTGGCGGCAGGGCTGCGCCCGGTAAATGAAGCTGTGCCTGTGGGCCCGCCCCTCGATGAGGCGCACGGCGTAGACCCCAGCCAGCCGCAGGTCGTGTTCGACCCGCCCACTATGGAAGCGGTGTACGCGGTGCAGGATCTCTGGCAGGCAGCGCGCAAACCGGTGAACCTGGTCATGCTGCTGGATAGTTCGGGCAGCATGCGCGGATCCAAGATTGAAAACATGAAAGAAGCGGCCGTGCAATTTGTAGAGCAAATGGGGGCCGAAGACACCATCACCTTGATCGAGTTCTATGGGATCGTGGATGTCCTGACCAGCCAGGCCCCCATAGGGTCAGAACGGGAACAAGTGATCGAAGCGATCCGCGCCATGGAAGCGGGCGGCGACACAGCCCTGTTTGATGCTATCGGCGGCGCCGGCGAGCGAATCCAGCTGATCAGTTCGCCCGAGGCTACCAACGCCATGATTGTACTCAGCGACGGGCAGGATACGTCCAGCTCCTCCTACGAGTTCGACGGCCGTTTGATCGACCGTGCCACGGCCAACGACACAACCGTGTTCAGCATCGCTTACGGCAGTGATGCAGACGAAAATTTGCTGAGCGAACTGGCCCTGCGCGGCAACGGCAATTTCTATCGCGGTGACGAGGCCAGCATCGCCGCGATCTACGAAGAGATGTCGGCGGCCTTCGGCGGCAGCCTTGGCGTCGGCAGGTAAGCCGCGATGACGGCCGTTTCAGTGCCCCCTACGGCAAATGTATCCGTCGTGATCCAGGCTGGGGGCAAAAGCACGCGCATGGGGCGCGACAAATCTTTCGTGTCCTTTGGTGGACGGCCGATGATCGAAATCGTCCGCGATCATGTGGCCGGGCTGGGCCAGGAACTGCTCATCGTCACCAATGATCCCGCGCCCTATGCCTACCTGAACATTCCGCTGGTGGGCGACCTCCTACCCGACAGGGGGCCTCTAGGCGGCATCTTCACAGCCCTGACCGCGGCAAGCCAGCCTCATGTCCTTGTTGTCGCCTGCGACATGCCCTGGCTGAATCGTGGGTTGCTCGCGCACCTGATCTCGCTGCGTGAGACGGCCGATGTAATCGTGCCGCGCTGGGACAAGTATCCCGAACCGCTGCACGCAGTCTACAGCAGGGCCTGCCTGGTGCCGATTGACCGCCAGTTGCAGGCCGGCAATTTGAAGATCACTCGCTTTTACGGCGACGTGAACGTGCGTTTTCTGGACAAAGCTGAGATTGGACAATTTGACCCACACGGCCGCTCCTTCACCAACATCAACTCCCCCGACGACCTGGCCGATCAAAAAACCCCCTGATGCAGGCAGCATCAGGGGGCCATGTTCTGCGCCAGAAGGACCGGAGCTAGACGGTACCTTTCTCCTGCGCGATCTGCGCCGCGCGCAGCGTGTTCTGCATCAACATGGCAATCGTCATCGGACCAACGCCGCCCGGCACGGGCGTGATCGCCCCGGCCACTTCGGCCGCCGAATCGTAGTCAACATCACCCACCAGGCGATACCCTCTCTGGCGGCTGGCATCTTCTTTCTGATTGATGCCCACATCAATAACGGCCGCACCCGGTTTGAGCATGTCGCCGGTAATCATTTCGGTGCGGCCAATAGCCGCGATGACGATATCGGCATTGCGCAGGTGCGCGGTCAGGTCCTTCGTGCGGCTGTGACAGATCGTCACCGTGGCATTGGCTTTCTGCAGCAGCATCGCCACGGGCAGGCCGACAATGTTGGAACGGCCGACCACCACCGCTTCCGCACCATTCAGCGGAATACCGTATTCCTCTAGCAGGCGAATGCAACCGTGCGGCGTGCACGGGATGAAGAGTGGATCGCGCCCTTTCATCGCCAGGCGGCCGATGTTCACCGGATGGAAGCCGTCGACATCTTTCTCAATATCGATCGCGTTCAAAATCGCTTCTTCGTCGATATGCCCTGGTAGCGGAAGCTGCACCAGGATCCCGTTGACTGTCGGGTCAGCGTTCAGCTCTTGCACCAGGGCCAGTACCTCCGCCTGGCTGGCGTCGGCGGGCAGCGTGTGTCCGACAGACCGGATTCCCAGCTCCTCGCAGGCGCGCTGCTTGCTGCGCACGTACGTGGCCGAAGCAGGGTCGTCGCCTACCAGAACAGTGGCCAGGCCGGGCACATATCCTGTTTGTTCCTGCATCGCCGCCACGCCGAGGCGAACCTCTTCGCGGACCTTGGCCGCAACTTCTTTGCCGTCAATAACTTGTGCTGTCATGTTTTTGGTACCTACCTTCCATTGGTCTATGCAGATGAATCAAAACAGCCTCGCCGTCGAACGACGGTGAGGCTGCAATACTCGATTGGTAAGGGACGTCAGGGATTATTCGGGCAAGATCTCGGTGCCCATGAACTTGTCCAACCAGATGCCCAAAGCGATGGCCAGGGCCAGAGACGTGAAGGTGAAATAGATGGGGCCATACTCGGCCGGCGTAGTACCCACGAGTAGGGTAATGCCGATGGTTGTGGCAATGCCGAAGCCGATGCAAACAATCACCAGAAGTATTCTCTTCACAAGCATAGTCACTTGCCTCCGCTGTTTGGCACCGGCTGTTGGGTCACGGCGCCGCCTTGCAGCTCGGGGCTGCAAACAATGGTCGCAATTGTAGCAAAGGTGGCGCGGTTGTGCCAAGAAAACAGGCGGGTCAGGGTACGGCCGTGTCCAGCACCTCGTCCAGGTGGCGCAGCAGCTCATCGACGCGTAAGGGCTTGGTCAGATAACGCGTGGCGCCGGCGTTAAAACCTTCCTGGCGGCTACGCGTATCCGTGCGCGCGCTGAGCATGATCACGGGCAGTAAGGCCGTGCGCGGCTCCTCGCGCAGAATCTGGCAAACCGCGTAGCCCCCCAGGCCGGGCATCATGACATCCAGCACGACCACGTCAGGTGCGGCCTCCGCAATCCTTTCCAGCGCCGTTTCCCCGTCCTCGGCTTCAGCCACATCGTACCCGGCGCGGGTCAGGACCAGCCGCAGCACCGTACGGATATCTTCCTCATCATCCACGACAAGGACGCGGCGCGGAGCGTGGATTGCCAGGGTATCTTGCTCTACAACTTCCATCATGGTACCTGGGTAAGTTGGCTGCACGCTGACCTCTGGTCAGGCGCGGGTCAATTCAATCGTCTGCCCCTCAAAGGCGGGAAACGTCCCTGCGAACACATCGCGCGTGCGCTCCCCAATGGCGTCGATATCATCATCATTCAGAGTGGGAGCATAATGAAACAACGCCAGACGGCCCACCTCGGCTTGCTTCGCCACCAGAGCGGCCTGATAAGCACAACTGTGACCCCAGTCTTCAAAAGCAGTGGCCAGGGCCAGGTCACGGAAGTGCGCATCATGGACCATGAGATCCGCGCCCCGCGCCAGGTCCACAACGCTTTGCACCAGCTCTTCACCATGATGAGACGTGTCGCTGCAATAGGCAAAGGTTGCGTCACCGTCGTGGATGCGAAACCCGATACAGCCGCCGGGATGGCGCATTTGCCCGATTTCAACCGTAGTCTTCTCGCTAAGCAGGATCGTCTCCCCGGCGACCACTTCCTGGACTTTCAGGTTGGCAGAGAGCGAACGATAGGCAAAGGGCAAATAAGGTTCCAGAAACTGGCGGGCCAGGATTTCTTCGAGATTCATGTTCACTCGTCGCGGACCAAAAAGATTGAAATGATTGCGACGGCCAAGCAGCGGGTCGAAGAACGGCAGTCCCTGGATGTGGTCCCAGTGGGTATGGCTGAGCAGGATCGTGGCCTTGAAGCCGCGACCGCGGCCGCCAAGGAGATCACGACCTAACGGCCGTATTCCCGTGCCGGCATCAATAATGATCTGCTGGTTGTCAGCAGTAAGAATGTCGATGCAAGCGGTATTACCTCCATAGCGGACCGTCTCCGACCCTGGGGTCGGCACTGTACCTCGTACACCCCAAAAACGTATACGCAATCGATCTTCCAATCCTTTGCGGCGCTGGGTTCGACAGATCAAGCAATCACTAGTACCAGGGTTCCAGGGGCAGTATAGCAGAAGTGGGCACGATCAAACAACGGAGAGCGAGAGTCGGATGCCGGAGGGCCGTTTCCAGATATACCTACCATGCAGACTACTGCGCAGCAACCCTCGCGAGCAACCGCGTACCAAAGTGGCCACAGCTGCTGCGCTCATTCAGGAAGGAGAGCAGGAAAGGGGGCAAGTGAATGAACAGCCGTGAACGACTCCAGGCAGCAGCAAGTCATACACAGCCGGATAAAGCACCCGTAGATTTCGGCAGCGCACCGGTTACCAGCATCCACTGCAGTTGGGTGGCCGATCTGCGCCAATACGATGGCCTGGAGAACGGCCCGGTGAAGGTTCACGAACCGTTCCAGATGTTGGGCTGGCTTGATGAAGACTTGATTGAAGTGTTGGGCATAGATACCGTCGGGCATATCACCCAGAGATGTCCTGTTTGGCGTGCCCAATGGCGGCTGGAAAAAGTTCAGGACCCCCTGGGGCCAGGAAGTGCTGATTTCCGGCCACCTGGATATCTCGCAAGGGGAGCATGGCGATTTCTTCGTCTATGCCCAGGGAGATCGTAGCGCTCCGCCCAGTGGGCACATGCCTGAAAGCGGCTACTATTTCGATCTGACGACACGGCATGTGCGGGACCTGGAACGGGACACA
Source organism: uncultured Chloroflexia bacterium (assembly GCA_963786145.1). GTDB lineage: Bacteria > Chloroflexota > Anaerolineae > Promineifilales > Promineifilaceae > JAACFF01. Next base: position 832,342 of record CAWAYB010000003.1, on the reverse strand, counting down.
CTCGATCCCGCCGGCAACCTGGAAGAGTTTGCCGAAGTGAGTCAGGAAGATCTGGACCATTTCGAAAAAGAGGTCGCCACAGGCGTTGGCTACAGGGCGCGGTACTGTGGCCAATCTCGGCACCATTCTATTGTTGACGTAGGGCTTATCCAGGGGCCCTCGCTGAAATATCCCAAAGGCATCCGCAGCCTTCCGGAATGGCTGGTAGCAACGGCAGCCGAGCAAGACGATCTGCACGAGGTTTTCGCACGCCAGTCGGGTATCGCAGTCAGGAATCTGACCAAGATCTTCGCGGTTGTCGGCAACAATATCGACGTGCTGTAGTTATGCGGTTATGACTTCGGCACGCAGACCTCTACCCTTTATTCGCCCGCCACATTCGATTCACTGTTTGCACCGTACTATTGCAAGGTCACTGACTGGATTCACGATAACACAACCTGGAAGACATTCAAACATACCGAGGGCGCGATAGAACCCTTGATGCCGCACTTCGTAGGCATGGGGATCGACATTTGGAACCCCATTCAATGGACGGCCAGGAACATGGACCCGCAGCACATCAAGGATACCTGCGAGGTGGGGGATATGTCTTCAATTCGGTACACAACCTCTTGCCCCAAACGCCAGCCGAAAACCTGGTCACCTTATTTGATTCCATCAAGGAATTCAATGGTGAATAGCCCGGTCGCGACGGCCGTTTTCTGATATTCCAGGCCGTTTAGCCGCCCTTTCAATCAAAAAGGCGCAACCAGATGCGGCCCAGAGCAACCCTCTGTTGCCGCGTGCCGGAATCGCCGGCGGCCCGGATCGCCCTGTGTATGATCTGGTTTTCCGCACAGGGTGAGCAGCGGTTGACATGCCCTGCCCCATTTGGCATAATTCCCTCACATTATGGATAGGGTATAGGCGACGAAGGAGACGAGTACGCTGGTCCTGATCTGCTGAGCGAGTCTGAGATGGTGTGAGTCAGATGCGATCAACCAGCCGAATATCACTCCCGAGCTGCTAACCAAAAGCGCTTTCGACCGCGCGAGTAGACTTAGCCGGATTCATCCCCCGTTAGCAGGATTGCGACAATGATGGTTGTTGTCGGCAGAGCGTCCGGCGTTACGCCGGAAAGCTGGGTGGTACCGCGGAGAAATGGATCTTCGTCCCAGATGGGACGGAGATTTTTTGATCGCGGTTTTTTTGTTCTGGGCCGTCCGGCCCTCTGAGCAGGCCAGGGTTCAATGACCGAATTGCTGTATACGACAGATGCATATGTGCGAGACTTTTCCGCAGTAGCGACCGCCATTGTGGAAGGCGGTGTGGTGCTCGACCGCACAGCATTCTATCCGGGTGGCGGTGGCCAGCCGTGTGACTTCGGCGCGCTTAGCGACGGGACAACCATCTGGCAAGTGCGACAGGTCAAAAGGGTGGATGGGCAGCTTGTGCATTTCATCGATGGATCACCGCCGGACGTGGCTACGGCCGTCACCGGCCAGCTCGATTGGGAGCGCCGCTACCAGTTGATGCGCACCCACACGGCCATGCACATCCTGTGCGGAGTCGTCTTCCGAGACTATGGTGCCCAGGTCACCGGAGGCAATATGGAACCCTTGCAAGGGCGCATGGATTTCGAATTTGAGACAATGCGCCAGGAACTGGTGAGCGCCATCGAGCAAGCGATTAACGCCGAAGTCGCCGCGGCGCGCCCGGTGCGGGTTGCTGTTCTGCCGCGCGCACAGGCCTTCGCCATCCCTGACCTCATTCGCACGAAGATCAATTTGCTGCCGGAAGGCATCACTGAAGTGCGCACAGTAGAGCTGGACGGTTTGGACCTGCAGGCCGACGGCGGCACACACGTGCACAATACCAGTGAGGTTGGGCAGTTGAGGGTCAGTGATTACAAGAGCAAAGGCAAGATCAATAAGCGCATTTACGTCGAATTGATCTCCTGACTCGCCCAGGTGAGTAGACATGCGCTTTATCATTCACGAGCAGCCCTATGAGAAACCGCTTGGCGCGGGACTGTGGCGCTATGAACAGGACGGTGTGCCGACCGGCGCTGTCGAGTCATGGCGGCTGAGCACCACACCCGATGGACATCTCATTCTACGCGTGGACCTGGATGCTCGTGCCGCGCAATCGGGGCGTTCCACGCTCTACCACTTCACCATGGATCCTTTCTGGACGCCGGTGCAGCTGCGCTACCGGCTCTGGGATGTGGGCGCGGAGGTGACCGGCACGGCGCTGTTCGAGGAAAAGCACTTGATTCTGATCGCCGAGCAGGGGCACGAACGCAGCGAACAGGTACTCCCCTTGCCACCTGGGTACGTGTTCTGGTTTCCGTGCAGCACGATGCTGGGCCATCTCGCGCGTCAGCCTGCGCGACACCTGTTGCCTGGCGTCACGCTAGAGCTGCCCGAAGGCGCGGCTGCCGTCGGACTGCAGCCGCTGCAAACCGGAGTATGGATCACAGCGGAAGGGGGCGAGGAACACCTGGCGCAGGGCGAACGGATGCCTCTGCTGGAGACGGTGGTGCGCTGGGCGGACCAGGTGCGCACGGTGTGGTTGGATGAAGACGGCCAGGCGCGGCGCATGCAGCGCCAGGATGGTCTCACGGCCGTAGAAACGCGCTACGTAAAATACCAGAGCACAAAGACGGCCGTTGTTCGCCCTCACCCCACTGCCGCCGGTCGCCCGAAACGATAACAACGGCCCGCCGCACTCCACCCGGAATCGCGGCGGCCATGATTCACGGAGTAGCTATGGGATTCGAAGATGTATCCAACAAAGTAGATTTTATCGCCCTGGAAAATGAAATCCTCCGGTTCTGGCGCGACACAGACGCATTTAACCAACTGCGCCGCCTTCGTGCGCAGACGGAAAGCGACTATGGCATCTATAGCTTCATCGACGGCCCGGCCACAGCCAACAACCCGCTGGGTGTGCATCATGGCTGGGGCCGCACCTACAAAGACCTCTACCAGCGCTACCAGGCCATGCTGGGCAAGAATCAGCGCTGGCAGAACGGCTTCGACTGCCAGGGTCTCTGGGTAGAGGTCGAGGTAGAGAAGGAGCTGGGCTTCACCAACAAACGCGACATCGAGGAGTTTGGCCTGGCTGAATTTGTGCGTCTCTGCAAGGCCCGCGTCCTGAACTTTTCGGCAATCCAGACCGAGCAGTCACAGCGTCTGGGCTACTGGATGGATTGGAACGATACAGATGAACTGCGCCGCCTGGGCCGGCTGATCGTGGAAAACGCCGAACAGCAGGTCACCGTCGATGGCGTCTCGGGTCCCGTCAGTGGCACAGTCGAGCAAATCGTAGCGCGGCTGGGCATGCCCGAACTGGGCGGCTCCTACTACACCTTCAGCGACGAAAACAATTACCAGATCTGGGGTTTCTTACAACAGTGCGCCCAGAACGGCTGGCTCTACAAGGGACGCGACGTCATGCCCTGGTGCGCGCGCTGCGGCACGGGCATCAGCCAGCATGAGATCGTGACCGACGGCTATCACGATGTGACCCATGACAGCGTCTTCGTGCGCTTTCCTCTTACGAAACGCACGGCCGAAAGCGGTGACTGGCTCGACGTCACCGGCCGGAACGAGGCCCTGCTCATCTGGACCACCACACCCTGGACCCTGACCAGCAACGTCGCCGCCGCCGTTGGCCCGGACCTGGACTATCTTGGCGTGGATGGCGGGGACGGCTGGACCTACTACCTCGCCGAAGGTGCGCTGGCCAACTCGTTAATCGGCAAGGACCACCATATCACCAGGCGCATGAAGGGTAGCGATCTGGTGGGCTGGCAGTACCGCGGGCCGTTTGATGAACTTCCCGTGGTCCACCAGACCTTCTCCGAGAGCGGCTACACGCACCGTGTAGTGCCCTGGAGAGAAGTGGGCGCTGAAGAAGGGACAGGCATTGTACATATCGCGCCCGGCTGCGGCGCCGAGGACTTTCACCTTAGCAAGGAACATGACCTTCCGGTCATCGCTCCGCTGAATGAAGACGGAATCTACCTGGACGGCTTCGACTGGTTGGTCGGCCGTTCCGTGCATGACGTCGCCCCCGACATCTTCGAGAGCCTGCGCCAGAAAGATGTCTACTATCGCAAGCAGCGCTACGAGCATCGCTACCCCCACTGCTGGCGCTGTGGCTCGGAACTGGTCTATAGACTGGTCGATGAATGGTTCATCAGCATGGGCCAGGTCTACGACAAGCCGCGCGAAGAGGTGACGGAGGAAGAAAAAGCCGCCAGTCTGCGCTATCAGATCATGGACAACGTGGACCAGATTGACTGGTATCCCGCCTTCGGTTACGACCGCGAGATGGATTGGCTGCGCAACATGCAGGACTGGATGATCAGCAAGAAGCGCTACTATGGCCTGGCCCTGCCCATCTATGAGTGCGACGAGTGCGGTCACGTCACGGTAATAGGCAGCGAAGAAGAGCTGCAAGAGCGCGCCGTGTCCGGTTGGGAAGAGTTCGAGGGCCACACACCGCACCGGCCTTATATCGACGCCGTACAGATTGCCTGCAGCAAATGTGGCTCCCCTGTGCGGCGCATCGCCGACGTGGGCAACCCGTGGTTAGACGCGGGCATCGTGGGCTTCAGCACCCTGCATTATCGTGAGAATCCGGAGTACTGGCGCAAATGGTATCCGGCAGACTGGATCTCCGAAAGTTTCCCGGGGCAGTTCCGCAACTGGTTCTATAGCCTGCTGGCCCAAAGCACCGTCCTGGCCGACGATCCCCCGTTCCGCAGCCTATTTGGCTATGCCACCCTGTTAGCCGAAGACGGCCGTGAAATGCATAAGTCCTGGGGCAATTCAATCGAGTTCAACGAAGCGGCGGATACCATGGGCGCGGACACCATGCGCTGGTTATACGCCGGGGCCAGGCCGGAGCAAAACCTGCTCTTTGGCTACAACCGCGGCGACGAAACCCGCCGCCAGTTCCTGATCCCGTTATGGAACGTATACGCCTTCTTCGTCTCCTACGCCCGCCTGGACGGCTGGCTTCCGGGTGAGGAAACAGAACCTTCACCCAACCCTGCCCACGCGCAGATGGATCGCTGGATTATCGAGCGCCTGCACGAAACAGCCGTTTACGTGCAAGCGGCCCTGGATAAGTATGATGCCGAGCGCGCCACCAGGGAACTGGAATCCTTCCTCGACGACCTTTCCAACTGGTACGTCCGCCGTTCCCGTCGCCGTTTCTGGAAAAGCGAAGCCGACGCCGACAAGAACGCGGCCTACGCCACCCTCTACCAGGTGCTGGTCGATTTCATCAAACTGCTCGCTCCCTTCATCCCCTTTGTAACCGAGGCGATGTATCAGAATCTGGTACGTGCGGTGGACGATCAGGCGCCGGCCAGCGTTCACCACACCTTCTATCCGCAAAGCACTGCCGAGGCCCTAGACCAGCGTCTGCTGGCCAAAATGCGACTGGCTATCACCACCGCCAGCCTGGGCCGCGCCGCGCGCGGCACGGCCGATATCAAACTGCGCCAGCCGCTGGCCACAGCCCGCGTCAATGTAGGCAGCGCCCAGGAGCAGGAAGACCTGTTGGAGCTGGCCGAGGTGTTGAAGGAAGAGATCAACGTCAAATCCATTGCCGTTGTTTCTGAAGTAGGCGAACTGGTCGACTACAAGCTGCAGCCTAACAACCGCATGCTTGGCCCGCGCCTGGGCAAGCTGTTCCCCCAGGTCCGCGCCGCGCTGGAAGCCCTTGATCCGGCGGCCGCCGCGCGCGCGCTGCAATCGGGGGCCACCATCCCCGTGAACGTCGGCGGCGAGACATTCGAGTTGGGCAGCGAAGATTTGCTGGTGTTAACCGAGTCCCGCGGCGGCCTCGCCGTGGCCAGCGACAAAGGCGTCACCGTGGCCGTCGATACCGCGATCACGCCCCAGCTGCTGCGCGAAGGCTACGCGCGCGACCTGGTACGCGCGATCAACAACATGCGCAAGGATGCCGGGCTGGAGATCTCAGACCGTATTGACCTAGCATACGTGGCCGACGGTGATGTTGCGCTTGCCTTCACCGAATTTGCCGACTATATCCAGCAGGAAACGCTGGCCTTGACCCTGGTAGAAGGCCTGTTGAACCAGGCGGATTATGAAAGCAGGCTGGAAGTAGGCGACCAGGAGGTTCTTCTGTCCCTGCGCAAACGCACCTGAGCGCCTGTTGCAGCGGCAAGATCGCCTGGCCCATCCCTGGCGCAACTAAGGCGCGGGGATGCGTTTTAGCCAATTGGCCGGGCAGTCTGTACAATCAAGGTCATGGTCTTTCCTTCGCTGAGGAGCGTGTCATGCGTCGATTCGTAGCCTACGCCATCCTGGCATTGGCCTTACTGGTGCCTGTAGCGGCGGTCACGCTGGCGCAGGATAACGATCCACAACCCGTGGACGGTACTACGCCGGGCGCGCTCAGCGGTCCGCCCGCGCGGATAGACGGTGCCGCCACGCTGGATGCGCAGGCGATGAGCCTGAACGCCGTGCAGGTTCCCCTGGCCCTGATGGCCGACGATCCCTCGGATACGTGTGAAGAAGCGCCGCCGTTGCTCATCAGTCCCGGCTCCCCTGCGGACGGGGTCAGCGTGGATGTCAAAGACGCCACCGAGGAAGCCAGCGATCCCGTCTTGAGCTGCATGTGGGGCACGCCTTCGCGCACCCAGGGCTACCGCACGGTGTGGTACAGGTTGGTGGCGCCCGTCAGCGGCCGGATCAATCTGAACACTTTCAACAGCGCCTATGACACCGTGTTGGGCGTCTATTCGGGTGAGTGCGGCAGCCTCACACCCATCCAGTGCAGCGACGACAGCAACGGCTTCACCTCCAATCTGACCATCGGCGTCAGCGAAGCCAGCACCTATTACATTGAGGTCGCCGATTGGCAGCCCGGCCTGCCCGAGGCGGCTACCCTGAATTTCTCGGCCGTTCTGCAGCCCGTAACACCACTCTGGGAAGACGTGACCACCAGACCCTCCTCGCCCGCGATCAGCCGCCATGCCACCGTGGCCCTGGGTGGCAACCTCTATGTGGTAGGTGGCCAGACGGGGAATGCGGGTGTGCCTTTCCTGTCCAACCAGCTGCAAGTGCTGGACACTGGCACCGATCGTTGGACGAACCTGGCCTCAATTCCCGGGGCGGGCTATTCCAACACCACGGCCGCGCTGGTCAACGGCCGTATTTATGTCCCCTCCGGCTACAACGGCAACAACCTCGGCTACGACGGCCTGCACTGGATGTACGACATCGGCAGCAACGCCTGGTCTACCGTTGCCAACGTGCCCAAGGTCAACGGTAAGAACTTCGCCTGGGCTGCTTCGGCCGTGCCGCCGCAAAACAATCGCTACTACCTGGCCGGCGGAATCACCACCACCACGATACTCGATCCGGCCGCGGAGGTAAGCAGTGAAACCTTCTTATATCGGCCGGATGCCAACACCTGGATTCCCCTGGCCCCGATGCAGGCCGGGCGTTACGCCCACACCGCCGGATGGATGTCGACAAACAACCTTGGCTTCTGCGTGGCCGGTGGGCTGGGCGTGCAGGAGGGCAGCGGCGACGATCCGGATGTGGCCATTCTCCATCGCAGCGCGGAGTGTTACACAGAAATCAGTGGCTGGCGTTACATCGGAGACATGAATATCCCGCGCTACGGCGCGGGCAGCGTGGTGGGGCCAGACGGCCGTTGGTACATCTTCGGCGGCATCACCTTCGCCCGCAACCTCATTCTGCCCGTGCGCCAGACAGAAGTTTACGATCCGGTGCGCAACACCTGGACCATCCTCGGCCCGCCCTATGACCTGGGCACGATCAGCATGCTGCCCGCCCGCGCCTACCCGCGCGGGTCAATGATCGGCAACGAATTATGGGTTGTCGGGGGCAGCATTTTTGACGAAGGTGAGCAGGCGCTGCCCCTGACCCAAACGCTCTTCTTGCCGTCCAATACCGCTTTCTTGCCGGCGCAAATCGGCCGCTACAGTGACTTCCTGCGGCCCGATGAAAACTTCACCGACGCCCGCCCCCTGACTTTTGGCGTTCCCCAACAGCGCAATTTCCAGCGCCAGCTCGACTTCTACGACTTCTTCTACTTCGACCTGCCCAGCCAGCAGCGCGTGCAGATCAACCTGCAAGTGCCGGAAGGAAACAACTTCGATCTCTATTTGTATGGCCAGAACAAGCTGCTCTGGGGATCGAGCACCCAACCGTTTAACGACCAGGATGAAACCTTGGACCTCGTCCTGCCGTCGCGGCGCTATTATGTGCTGGTGGAGCGGGTGTTCCCCACCGAGAATCCGGACCGGGACGCCATCTACACAATAGGCGTGACCAACTAGCATTTTGCGCGGGAGAGACACCTGTGACAGAAAAACCGCTGCGCGTGCTGCATTTTGCAGACGCTCATATTGACATCGCCAACTACGGCCGTCGTGACCAGGAGTCCGCTCTGCCCGTGCGCGTCATGGATTTCCTCTCCGCGCTCGATCAGATCGTCGATGCCGCCCTGGAAGAAAAAGTAGACCTCGTCATTTTCGCCGGGGACGCCTACAAAGACCGCAACCCGCAGCCCACCTTCCAGCGCGAATGGGGCCGTCGCATGATGCGCCTTTCCACCGCAGGCATTCCTACCCTGCTGTTAATTGGCAATCACGACGTTTCCCCCGCCAGCGGCCGTGCACACACCCTGCAGGAATTCGCCACCCTCGACGTACCCCATATCCACGTCGCCGACCGCATCCGCCTGTGGGGTCCCCAGGAGTTGGGCGCAGAGATACAGGTCCTGGCCGTGCCCTGGGTCTCGCGCAGCCAGTTGATGACCCGCGAAGAAACTGCTGGCCTGACCCTGGATGAACTGCTCCTGGACATGGAAGAACGGGTCAACAAGGCCATCCTGGACGGCATCGACCGGGCCAATCCCGGCTTGCCCCTCATCTTGACCGCCCATGCCAGCGTGCAGGGCGCCAAATTTGGCAGCGAGCGCATGGTGATGCTGGGCCACGAACTCGTCCTGGGCGGCCGGGTCGTCAGCGACAAACGTCTCGACTATGTCGCCCTAGGCCATATCCACAAGCACCAGTCTCTGGGTGCCAAAGACCAGCACCCGCCCATTGTCTACCCCGGCTCCATTGAACGCATCGACTTTGGCGAAGCGAAGGAGCGTAAAGGCTACGTCTTGGCGGACATCGCCAGAGGTCGCACGGACTGGTCCTTCGTGCCCTTGAAAACAAGGCGCTATGTGGATCTGGAGGCAGACACTCCCGCAGCCGACACGTTCATGGCCGATATCATGCGCGTCCTGCCCGCGCCGGATAAGTTGCGCGGCGCGATTTGCCGCCTGAGGCTCAGTTATCCTGCCGACTGGGAGCCTTTGCTGGACGAGAAATTGATCCACGACCAATTCGCCTTGGCCTTCAGTCTGCAGATTCAAAAGCACCGCCTGAGCGAGCGGCGCGCCCGCCTGGGTGATACGGTGGCCGTGGAAAGCCTGACCCCGTTAGAGCTGCTGGAAACCTACTGGCGCAGCAAGGATTTTGGCGGCGAAGAGATCGAAGCCCTGCGCCTGCTGGCTCAGGAAGTCCTGACCGCAGCGCACGAAGAATACAGCCCATGATTCCTCGCAAACTAGAACTGACCAATTTCCTCAGCTATCGCGACACGGCCGTCCTCGATTTCAGTGATATCCACCTCGCCTGCGTCGCCGGATCCAATGGCGCGGGCAAGTCAAGCATCATGGACGGCATTACCTGGGCCTTGTTCGGGCAGAGCCGCAGCCGCAGTGACGACGACCTCGTCAATCGCATTGCCGCCAGGAACGATGACACGGCCGAAGTGCGCTTCACCTTCGACCTCGAAGGCGTCACCTATCGCGTCATCCGGCGCAAGCGCGTAGGCAAGACAGGAATCCTGGAGCTGCAAATGGCCGCCGGGGAAGGTAACTGGCGGCCGCTCAGCGAGAGCAAACTGCGTGAAACGCAGGCGGCGATCGAACAGTTGCTGCGCATGAACTACGAGACCTTTATTAACGCCAGTTTCTTGCTGCAAGGCAAGGCAGATGAATTCACCACGCGCACGGACAGCCAGCGCAAGCAGATCCTGGCCGAGCTCCTCGGTGCGACGCAGTGGGAAGAGTACCGTCTTGCGGCGGCCGAGGCGCGCAAAACCGCGGAAGGGGCCGAAAACCTGATCGACGGCCGTTTGCAGGAAATTGTCGGCGAGCTGGGCGAGGAAAGCGATCGCCAGGAAGCGCTGGCTGCCGCCCAGGCCCAGCAGGAAGAAATTGCCGAAAGACTGCGCTTGCGCGAAGAACTGCTTCGCCAGGTACGCCAGACAGCGGCCGCGCTGGAACAGCTGCGCAAGAGTGTGACCGCCCAGGCGGCGGCACTGTTGCGCGCCGAGCGCGGTCTGGCAACGTCGCGCTCCACCTTCGAAACTCGCCTTGCAGAAAAAACCCGCTGGGACACGATTCTGACCGAAAGAGAATCGATCCTCAGCGCCTTCCGGCAGTGGCAAGAAGCGGACGCCGAGGCGCGTGCGGCGCAAGAGCTGGCCAATCGGCATAACCGCCTGCTGGCGCAGATGAAACCTCTGGAAGTAGAGATCAGCCGGCAGCAGACCCGCCTGGAAACGCAGCGCCAGACCTTGCGCGAGCGCGCTCAGCAGGCCGCAGAAGCGATCAAACAACGCGACTCCCTCGAAACCGAGATCAGCGAGTTGGCAGCGCGGCTGGAAACCCTGCAGCGCGAGTTTGCCCGGCTGGCAGAACTCGAAGAAAAGCTGGGTGCTGCACGCGCCCTTCTGCAGCATACTGAGGGCGAACGACGGCTGCGCGAACGAGAACTCGCCGCCCTGCAGGAACAGGCACGGCAAATCGACCGGGTAACCGCAGATAAAGCCGCCCTGCAGAAGACGTTGGAACAAGCGCAGGCGCAAATCAACGATTTGGAGGAAAGAGTCGAAGTAATTGGCACGCAGCGCGAACATTTTGCACAGATGAAAGCCGAAGCTGAAGCCCTGAAGAACCAGCAGCCGCTGCTCAAGATCAAGATGGATCAACTAAAGGCCCGGCTCAATCAGCTCGAACAACCGGGCCCCGAAGGCGTTTGCCCGGTTTGTGGGCAGTCCCTGAGTGACGAACATCGGGCTGCGGCGATCACGTCGGTGAAAGAAGATGGGGCCTATCACGGCGATCTCTTTCGTGCCAACCAGAAGCGCCTGAGTGCGTTGGAAGTAGAACTGCCATCCGTGGAAAAGACCATGGCCCAGGGCCAGCGCCTGGAAGCACAGTTGGGACAGCAGCGACAGCTCGTGGCGCAATCTACCGCGCGCCTGGAAGAGCTGGCGCGGCAGGAGCAGGCCTGGGTCAAGGGCGGGCAGCAGCAGCTGGTAGACGCCGCAGCCCTTCTCGCCGACAGGAGCGCCCTCGAAGCCCAAACGGCCGCAGTAGACGAATTGACCCTGGCCCTGTCCGAGAAAGCAACGGTGGAGCGGGCCAGGCTGGCCACGCAGCAGGCCCACGCTGACAGCACGGCGCGCAAGGCTGAACTGGAGCGTCTCATCCATTCCTGGGCAGAGGAAGGACAGGCGCAGCTCACGGCCGTTTCTGAGCAGCTCGCCGCGCACTCCTTCGCCGCCGCAGAACGACAGGCCCTGTCCGCTTTGCAGGCCGAAGTCGCCGCCGTGACCTACGACGACAAGGCCCATGAGGCAGCTCTGGCCGCTCGCGAGGCTCTTTCCGCTGCGCCGGAGCGGCACAACGACCTCGGCCAGGCGGAAATCGCGCTGGCTTCTTTGGCAACCACATTGGCCGACCTGCAGCAGCAGATCACGCAGCAAGAACAGGATCTCCAAACGCAGCGCCACGAGCAGGCCGAAAATGAAGCTCAGATCGCCCTGCTGGAGCAGGGCAGCGCCGCCCTTCCGGAAATAGAAAAAGAAGTCTTCCGGCTGCGTGAAGAGGAAATCGTGGCCACCAACCGCGTGGGGCAGGCGCAGCAGAGCGTGGCGGTGCTGGAAACGCTGCGCGGGCAGCGCGATGCCCTGCAAGAAGAGAAACGGCGGTTGGCCCAGCGCGTGCAGCGCCTGAAGGTCCTGGAGGCCTCCTGCGGCCGCAAGGGTGTGCAGGCCTTGCTGATCGAGCAGGCGCTGCCCGAAATCGAGGATCGCGCCAACGATCTGCTGGAGCGGTTGACGGGCGGCGACATGCGCGTGCGCTTCGACACGCAGCGGCAGAAAAAAGGCGGCGACACGATGCTGGAAACGCTCGACATCCTCATCGAAGACCGCAACGGGCAGCGGCCGTACGAAAACTACAGCGGCGGTGAGCAGTTCCGCATCAATTTCGCAATTCGCCTGGCGCTGTCACAACTGCTGACCCACCGCACCGGCGCGCGCCTGCAGACGCTGGTCGTAGATGAGGGGTTTGGCAGCCAGGATCCCCTGGGACGCCAGCGGCTGATCGAAGCGATTAACGCCGTTCAGGATGAATTCGCCTGTATCCTGGTAATCACTCATATCGACGAACTGCGCGACGCCTTTCCCACCCGTATCGAGGTGCAGAAAGAGGTCAACGGCTCGCAGATTGCGGTCTTTTAGGCCGACTGCGGCCGTTCAGTCTCCCAGGTAAGCGGCGGAGCGCAGCACAAAACGCCCCAGTTCCTGGGTCACTTCCTGGGCCTGATCGGCGCGTTCGGCGCGGCCCAACAGGTCAAGGATCACTTCATCGATACCCCCCGCTAGGGCCACGGCCGTTAGGTGCACATCCTGCGGCGCAAGCATATTCTTGGCCGCCGCGTTTGCCAACGGCCGTTCCCACAGCTGCACCATCTTCGCCCGGAAGGTGGCGCGCTTCGCTTCCAGGCTGGGCACCGCCCCCACCCCGGCGATCAACAACAATTGAATGACCGCCGGCTCAAAGATGGCGATGCTGACATAAGATTGGATCGCCGCCCTGACCTGCTGGGGAAAAACAACCCGGCTGTTAATCGCCTGCTGCAAGGTTTGCAGCAGGAAATCAGCCGTTTCCTCATATAGGTGGATGAAAAGCGTCTCCTTGTCCGGGAAATAGAAGTAGAATGTGCCCACGGCGACGTCGGCGGCCTGCACGATATCGCGAATCGTAGCGGCCTGGTAGCCGTTCTCGGCAAAGATCTGCACCGCTGCCTGCATCATCGCCGTTCGTTTGGCATCTTTCTTTTGACGGGTCTTATCACTACTCTGGTATGGCATGCCCTAATTCTATGCGAGATTGGCACACATGGCGAGGGTGAGAACGCTGAGCAGTACGGAGCCGGATGACCTGGCTCTGCATCTCAATGGTGCGCTTGACGAGCCTCTCTATCGCCAGCTGTATCACCAGCTGCGCGACGCCATCTTGGCCGGGCACCTGGCGCCCGGAGCGCGGCTGCCGGCCGGCCGCGAATTGGCCGCGCGGCTTGGCATAGCCAGGGTCACGGTATCACAGGCCTACGCGCAGCTGGCGGCGGAGGGTTTTGTATCTGCGCGGCGCGGCGCCGGCACGGTGGTCAGCGCCAGCCTCGTCGAAGAAAACGAGGGCCGGCCAACATCCGCCTATGCGCCGCGGCTCTCGCCCTGGGGCCAGCGCGTAACCGCCCTGGCCGTCGGCAGTGGGCATGGGCGCGCGCGGCTGGAGATCGATTTCGGCTTCGGCCGTTCCTTTCCGCACATCTTCCCCTACCATGTGTGGCGGCGCTTGCTGGCCCGCTATCTGAGCACCGACGACGTCATGCTCTCGCGCTACGGCTCCGCTGCCGGCTTCCTGCCCCTGCGCCAGGCCCTGGCCGACTATCTGGCCCGGCAGCGCGGCTTGCGCTGCACGCCGGAACAGGTGATCATCGTCAGCGGGGCACAGCAGGCCCTGGACATCCTGGCCCGCCTCCTTCTGCGACCCGGAGAAGAAGTGCTGGTCGAAACACCGGGCTACAGTGACGCGTTCACCCTCTTCGAGATGAACGGCGCTGTGCTGGTGCCCCTGCCTGTCGATGAAGAGGGCTTTCCGGTAGCGCGGCTGGGCGAGCACACCCGCGCGCGGCTGGCCTTCGTCACGCCCACGCACCAGTTTCCACGCGGCGGCACGCTGCCCCTGGAGCGCCGCCAGGTGCTGCTGCGCTGGGCCGAAGCGCACAACGCACTGATCATTGAAGATGACTATGACGGCGAGCTGCGCTATGACGGTCACCCGCTCAGCGCCCTGCAGGGTATCGACGCCCACGGCCATGTCGTCTACCTGGGCACCTTCTCCAAAGTGCTGTTTCCCGCGCTGCGCCTGGGCTACGTCGTCCTGCCGCCTGCCCTGGTTGGCCCCTTCTCTCAGGCCAAGGGCCTGGTGGATCGCGGCGCGCCTACGCTGACCCAGGCCGCCGTGGCTGACTTTATCGCCGAGGGGCACTTCGAACGCCACCTGCGCCGCCTGCGCGCCGCCTATGGCGAACGCCGCACCGCCCTGGAAGAAGCCCTTGATACGCTTCTGCCGGGCGAGGTTACCTTTTCGCGTGTTCCCGCCGGGCTGCATATCATGCTCTATTTGCATTCCGGCTGCCGCGAAGAGGAGATCGTCGAACGCGCGGCCGAGGCAGGCGTGGGCGTATATCCAGGACGGCCGTATCATCTGCAGCAGCCTGCCCCACCCTCCATCCTGCTGGGCTTCAGCGGCCTTCAGCCGGACCAGATCCGCGAAGGCGTGCGCCGCCTGGCCGGGGTGATGCCGCGCTGCGCTTGAGGCCGCCCGTTACTGCGGCAGAAAGAGCAGGGCGATGCCGCTGATAGCCACCAACGTGCCCACGATGCCGCGGCGGCTGACCTTACGGCCGTAAGCCAGATACTCGATCGGAATCAGCAGGACGGGCGGCAGGGCCATCAGTGTGGCGGCGATACCCAGCCGCGTGTTCTGGATCGCGATCAGTGAAAACCAGATGCCCAGAAAAGGCCCGACAAACGCTCCTGCCACTAGGGCGTTAAAAGCGGGGCGGTCGTGCCACAGGGCAAACGTGTTCCGCACTTGCCCGCGCAGGGTGGCGATGCCCCACAGGATCGCCAGGGCCACCAGAATACGGATGATCGTCGCCGAAATCGTCGGATAATCACCCACCAGGCCATAGCGCGCTGTGACCAGATTCGCCACCTGACCCAGCGCCCCGGCCAGCGCAAACAGCAGCCCCTTGCGATACTGCTTGTTTTCCACGGCCGTGCGCCCATTCTGCTTTTCCGTAACCACCCAACCGATCCCGGCCACAGCCATAACAATCCCGGCAGCCTCCACCCCCGTGATCGTCTCCTGAAAAAGCACCAACCCAAACAACGTGCTGTAGATCGGCACGGTCGCCATCATCAACATGGATAGGCGCGGCCCGATCAGCACATACGCCTGGAACAGAAAAGTGTCCCCCAGCACCAACCCCAGGATGGCCGATAGGGCGAACCAGAACCAGCGGTAGGGCTCTGCGCCGAAGGGGAAAATCGTGCCTTCGAGCAGCAGATGCGCGATAGACAGGAACAGGAAAGCGAAAAGGAGGCGGCTGCGATTAACCACCTCCGACCCGATGCGCCGCCCGCTGTAACTGAAGAACACGGCCGTTAATGACCACAGCACGGCCGTGGTCAAGGCCGCAATTTCACCCCAAAGCATATGGGTTCCTCAAAAGCAAAGATGCAATTGTACTGGAAGCGGGGATGCGTGCGAGGAAATGCGCGTCTTGAGGTCAGCGAGCCTCTTCCCGGCCCATGAACTACCAAGAATATTATGTCAACTTATTATGTAAGCGTGATCAGATTGAATCTCCAAAACGGTTCAATTTGATCACGTTAACATAACCAATATTGGCTTTCGCTGCCTGCTTCGACCGTTTAGAGCCTGCTTAGCCAGGGCTGGACCCGCAGCTGGTTACAATGCACATGGGTCGCCGAATCGGACAGGCGCCTACGAAACGGGCTCCTGCTCCTCCAGATAGAGCACCGCATCCGGCCGGTTCCGGGCCTGCAGAGCATGTCGAACCCGCCGCCCCAGTTTCCGGTTTACCAAGGACAGGGCCTGCTGCGGCGGCAGGAATCGAAAGCCCGCCAGTTCAGCAGGCGGCAGCGTAATCGTTGCGATCTGGCCGGCACTGAGCGTCGGCCCCAGGAAGATGAACTGCAGGCTTTCCGTCCTTGTGCCCGTCTCTCCTGAATAGTCAACTACCAGCAGCCGCTGCGGCCGCAGGTCCAGACCCAACTCTTCGCGCAGTTCGCGGATCACGGCCGTGCGCGGCGCTTCGTTGGCCTCCACGACCCCGCCGGGGATCTCCCACGTCGCCTTATAAGTGGGCTGCAGCACCAGCAGGCGATCCTCTTCGTCAAAGAGCAAACATCCTGCCGAAATGCGTTTGCGCGGCAGCGTTTGCTGATACTCCTTCTTGTCCATGCCTGCCTCCTTTAGGACCGGAGCTGCCGGTTGTTGGCGCCGCGCAGCCCTAACGGCGGCGCTGGTAGGGGAACCTGTCCCGCAGCTGGCGGATGTGCGCAGGAGTAGTGCGGCAGCACCCACCAAGGCAGACTGCGCCCAGCTTGCGCCACTCGCGGCTCATCGTGCCGAATTCCGAAGGGTCCGCCTCCCCTTTCCATTGGCGATGGGCCGGATCAAAGGTCTCCCCGGAATTGGGATAGACGATCAACGGCTTGTCCGTCGCCGCGCGCAGTTCGCCCAGCAGGTCAGGAATATAGCGCGGCGGGGTACAGTTGACGCCGATAGCCGCCACCTGCGCGAACTGATCCAGATACGCTGCCATTTCGCGCAGCGGAGTGCCGTCGCTGAGGGAACGGCCGTCGCGGCAGGCGAAACTGAACCAGGCAAATCGTTCCGGCGTTTCCGGCAGCAGGTCCGCCAGGGCATACCCCTCGCTGCCGTTTGGAATCGTCTCGCAGGCCAAAAGATCTGCCGCTGTTCCGGCCAGAAGATGCCAGCGCTCCCGGTGAAAGGCAGTCAGCCCGGCGCGATCCAGGTCATACCGCCCCGTATACTCAGAACCGTCGGCTCGGTAAGCGGCATATGGACCCACACTGGCAGCGACAAGAGGGCGCAATCGGCCGGTCCGCGTTTTCCACGACAGAGCTGCCCAGTACTGGTCGCGCTCTTCCACCGCCAGCTGCACGGCCCCACGGATCATCGCTTCTGCCGCGGCCCTGTTCATTCCGCGGGCCATCAATCCGGGCACTGTGGCTTGATAGGTCGCGCTGATGATACAGTCGGCTCCAGCCCACAGGTAATCGGCATGCACCGCGCGGATCATCTCCGGGTCATCGAGCAGCACGCGCGCCGACCATAGCTCATTGTCCAGATCACAGCCGCGCGCTTCCAACTCCGTCGCCAGCCCTCCATCGACCAGAAAAGTTCCCACCTGGTCCAGAAACGGCGAGATCGGATTCGACTCAGTTTGCGGCGCTGACATCGGAGGGAGCATAGGGAAACAAGGTATCCAGCAGCACTCTGGCACCCGGGTTGTTGGCGTAGCAGTCGGGGTAAGCGGCGTCCAGCTGCTCCAGGCTGCGATGGCCGAACAGGAGCTGCAAGAAAGTTAAGTTCGGAAACAGGGCATCGCCATCTTCACTGTTTGCCGGGTCGAAATGCCCTACTTCGGCCAAACGGCCGTTCTCAAATCTCAATCGCAGGGTATTAGTATAGAAATTGAGCTGCAGTTCGCCCGTATGTCCCGCAACAACACCGGTCGCAATTCGCTCCTCCAGCACAGGCGCAATCGCGCGCAAGATTGCCGGCAGGTCTGGAACGCGGATGTACCAGGCATATGGCCGTCGCGGCCGCTCCAGCTGGTCTCCCAGGGCGGTGTAAACAGGGTGACGCTCACCCAGCACAAAGCGGATATGGCTGATGGATTTCTTCCCTTCTGCGCTCAGCGCGGTTGCCTGGCGCTGCAGTTCGCGCGTGACGAATAGGGCAACCTCGCGCCAGGAGTAACCCGGCCGCACGCCCAGTTCGCGCACGCCAAAGGCGGCGCCCCAATGCCGGAATTCGACATAGGCCACCGCACGGCCGTCAGCTGTTGAAATGATATGCGCGTGGCGGGCAGCGTCCGTTTCACGGTTGGCCTCTTCCAGCTCCCAGCGCCACATCGCCTCGCTGCGCGGCATGACCAGCAAACTGGACGCACAGTGCGCGCTATACAATTCATTCAGCGAAGGGATATCGGCGGCGGTTGCCGGGCGCATCTCGTACGGCTCCGGCGCAACAGCGCGGGCATTTCCGGCACGACTCCAGAAGAATTCACGGCCGCCGCCCAGGTTGATCGCCATTTCATAGCCAAACTGGCGATAATACCAGGGGATTCCGGTGATGGCCTGCATCAGGTGTCCGCGCTCTGTGCTGAGAACATGCAGCGCATTCATCTGCCTCCGCACCAGGCCCTGTCGCCGGTACGCCTCATCCGTTCCCACCAGCTCGATGCGTCCCACGCCCAGCGGAACCCCTGCGAAGGACCAGACCTGAGGGATCAGAACCGCGCTGGAGACAAGCTTGCCACTGCTTACCTCTTCTACAACAGTGAAATCTGAAGCGCTGGTAGTGGGATGGCGGCCGGAAAGCAAGTCGCGCGTCCAGTCGCCGAGCCAATCCTCCGGCAGGGCAGGATCATCGCTGTGAATACCTACATTGAAAGCCGCCAAGGCGTCCGCATCTGCGAGCGTGCCCTGGCGCAAAAGCAGATTCTCCCCAATTCGCTCTGGGAAGGGATGTGATGCAGGATTAGAGGGGTTCTGGTAGTTCTGGCAGGTCATAATCGGGCGCTCCGTGCGCGTGGGAGGACAACACGGCCGTGTTTCCAGCAAGTTATTTAACCCCGTTTCGGGCTTGCAGGCAACGCCCGTCCGCGCCGGATTGTAAGATCTGCATTGGAAACGAGCATGGATCATTGACGTGGGCCAAGCACTATGCGACACTAATCATGGCTTTTTGGGGCCAGTATATTAGCTAAGGAAATCATTGGATGGTTCTTTCACTCAGTACGTTTTGGGGCGTTGCCCTACCCACAATGTTAACCGGATTAGTTCTGCTGCGCGCGCTGCAGAAGGCGCGGGGGAAAACGGCCGTGGTCGTTCCAATCCCCCTGCCCATTAGCAACAGAAAATAGGAACTAGAAATGTTCTTCAATCCAATGTGGTTTGTATTCGCCATACCCGGCCTGATCCTTGGTTTGTGGGCTCAGAGCCGCGTTAAGGGTACTTTTGCCCGATATTCCAAGGTGCGCACCACGCGTGGCCTGACCGGCGCGCAGGTGGCGCAGGCTCTGTTGGACCAGGAAGGGCTGACAGATGTGCTTGTAGAAGAGTCGAAGGGCGGGATGCTCAGCGACCATTACGACCCGCGCAGCAAAGTGCTGCGCCTCAGCCCGGAAGTGTATCGCACGCCCAGCATCGCCGCAGCGGGCGTAGCCGCCCATGAGACGGGACACGCCTTGCAGCATGCACATGGCTATGCGCCGCTGCAAGTTCGCAGTGCTATTGTCCCGGTGACCCAGTTCGGCAGCATGCTTGCCCCTTGGTTGTTTCTCGCCGGACTGCTGCTCAACTTCACGACTCTGGCCTGGGTTGGCGTCATCCTTTTTGGCGCGTCGGTGATGTTTACGCTGGTGACGCTGCCCGTGGAATTCGACGCCAGCAAGCGTGCCAAGACGCTGCTCTCAAGCAGCGGCATCCTTATTGGGGAAGAAAACGTGGGCGCGGACAAAGTGCTTGATGCGGCAGGGCTTACCTATGTGGCTGCGGCCGTGGCCGCCATGGGCCAATTCCTTTACTACGTCATGCTCTTGACCGGCGGCAGCCGGCGCAACTGAGCCAAATACTCTCCGAATAACAAAGACCTTGCGCGGGCAGTCGCGCAAGGTCTTTTTTGTTGCTTCACCTGCTAGGTTTTACCAAGGGCCTTTTCAGCCAGGGCCAGTGCACCTAACACACCTGCCCTGTTACCCAGTCCCGGCGGCACAATATAGTCGTCTATCTGCTCCAGAACGGCCGGGTGCTGCACATAGCCTTGCAGCAAGCGCAGCACATTGGCCCGCACCAGCGGGAACATCTGCGACTGCTCCATCACCCCGCCCCCTAGGATGATACGCTGCGGCGACAGAATACAAATGAGACTGTGCAGAGCCTGGGCAAGATAAGCGGCCTCCAATTCCCAGGCCGGATGGTCCGCAGGCAAATTCACACCAGCTTCTTGCCAGCGACGCTCGATGGCCGGGCCGGAAGCCAACCCTTCGAAGCAGTCGCCGTGGAATGGACAGGTGCCGGGGAAGGGGTCGCGCCGCCAATCATGGTCCAGCAGCATGTGCCCCACTTCAGGGTGCAGCTGGCCGTGCAGGAGACTGCCCTGGGCCACGATGCCGCCGCCGATACCTGTGCCGATGGTCAGGTAAATGTAGGTATGCAACCCCTGCGCCGCGCCCCAGCGCCCTTCAGCCAGGGCCGCGCCGTTGACATCGGTATCAAAGCCAACCGGCAAGTCCAGAGCGTCTTGCAGCGCCCCGACCACGTCCGCGTTCGCCCAGCCAGGTTTTGGTGTGGTGGTAATCTGTCCGAACGTAGGCGAAGCCGGATCGGGATCCAGAGGTCCAAAAGCGGCCACGCCGAGAGCGGACAAACGGCCGTGACGCGCGCTCTGTTTCTCGAAAAACGCCACTGCCCGCCCCAACGTCTCCGAAGGGCTGGTCGTGGGAAAACGTGACTCCGCCAGTAATTGACCGCCCGGCAGACCAACGGCGCAGACAAACTTTGTGCCCCCTGCCTCAATTCCACCCAGCATCATGCGCTCTCTCCGTTATTCTGCTTCCAGCCACCGGGACGCATACGGGTCCAGCAGCAAATCTCCCCGGACCCCATACTGCCGTTCATCAATCAGATCGAGCAACTCGCCGCCGAAACCCATTTCTGCCAGCCGATAATAGGGTACGACCTGCGGCTGATTGCTGAAATTGCCCAGCACCAACACGCGGCCGCGCGGGCTACTGCGGATCAGCCCGAAGACATGCTCATTGTGCGTCCACACCGGGTAGGCCCCGGCCTGAGCGTGAAAGGGCGTCGTGCGTTTGCGCGCCGCGATCAACCGCTGTAATCCCCCGAAGACACGGCCATTGACACTGGTCCCGTCCGCTCGCCGCTCCGCCTGCTCCCAATCCATCCTCGGCCGGTGCAGCCAGCGATTGTCCCCAGCCAGGTCGGGATCGGCCAGATAGCTGGTGTCATTAAGCAGGCAGATCTCGTCACCCATATAGAGGAGCGGCAGACCTCCAAAAGCCAGAATCATGCTGTGCAGCAGCAGGATACGCTTGACGGCATCCTCAACAGCACGGCCGTTTTGCTGCTCCAGGGCCACTTCCAGGCCCGCCAGCGACGCGCACGACCCGCTGATGCGGCGATCATTGGTCCGCGGGTTAAACTGAAACGTGGCCCCGCGCGCCGTCGTACCGGGAAAGACACCGCTGTAATAATCGCTCAGGAACGAGCGATGCCAGAATCCGTTCAGCCCCACGGCCGCGGCGTCTTCCTCGGTCACCGCCCAACCAATGTCATCATGGCAGCGCACATACGTCAACCAGGACGTACGCGACGGGATGGGCGGCATTTGCGTCAGGGCGTGGGTCATCAGGGCAACCTTGCCCTCCGCCAGGCTGCTCCAGAGCATGACCATAAAAACGTTGTGGTAGGCCACCTCGCACTCCTTGTTGGTAGCCTCTCCTACACCCAGATAGGGCACCAGCTGCGGCGGTGGAACGATCGCTTCGGCCTTGAGCAGCAGGCCAGGAGCGGCCAGCCGGCTCAGGGCGCGGAAGGCCTGCAGGATCGCGTGCGCTTCGGGCTGGTTCTCGCAGTCCGTCCCCAGGCGTTTCCACATGAAAGCGACCGCATCGAGGCGCAAGATCTCCACACCCTGATTGGCCAGGAAAAGCATCGTATCCAGCATTTCCGCGAACACGCCCGGGTTGGCGTAGTTGAGATCCCACTGGAACTCGTTAAAGGTCGTCCAAACCCAGCGCTCGATAGCGGGGTAATAGGTGAAGCTGCCGCTCTTGAACTCCGGAAAAATCTCGCGCACTGTGCGCTCGTACGCATCGGGCAGGTCACGGTCGGGGAACATATGATAATAGGCCTGGTAAACGCTGTCGCCCTCCAGCGCCCGCTGCGCCCATTCATGCTCCTTGGCCGTGTGGTTGCAGACCAGGTCTATACAAAGGCTGATCTGCCTGCGGCGCAGCTCCGCGGCCAGGGCTGCCAGGTCCTCCATCGTGCCCAGGTCGTCGCGCACCTGGCGGTAATCCATGACCGCGTAGCCCCCGTCATTGGCTCCGGGACGTGGTTTCAACAGCGGCATGAGGTGCAAATAGGTCACGCCCAGCTCTTGCAGGTAAGGGATACGCTCCGCCACGCCTTCCAGCGTTCCAGCGAAGCGGTCGGCATAGGCCACGTAGCCGATCATGTCCGGCTGCTGGTACCAGTCGATGCTCGCCAGACGTTTCAGGTCCAGAGCGCGGAGCTCCGACGGCCGTTCTGCATATCGCCGCGCGGCCACATCCACCATTCTGGAGAGCCAGGCGTCGTAATCCGGGCGCTCGCCATAGAGCAGGCGCAGCGGCCGTTCGATGTCCGGCAGAAACAGCTCCAGCCGGTTACAAAAGATCTGCTGCTCCAACGGTTCAAGTGCGCGCAGCGGTCCCTGGCGCAGGGGTTCACACAAGGCGGGAATATCGGTCATTCAGGGGCTCCGTACTAGGGGGTGCGTGCGGCGATCAGCCAATGAGCAGAGTGCGGCACCAGCCGCAGCAGCTCTTGCGGTGTATAGACCTGGCGCGTGCGCGACAGCAAATCGCGCATGGGCAGCTCAAAATCCAGACCGCAGCGCTGCTCTTCGGCGGTGAGATTGAACAAACAGAGGATGGAATCTTCCCCGGTGCGGCGGGTGAAGGCCAACACGGCCGTGGTCCCCGTTTCCACCCATTCGAACTCCCCGTCCCGCAAAGCCGGCTGCCCTTGCCGCGCCCGCACGAGGAAGCGCGTCCAGGCCAGGTATGAATCCGGGTCGCCTTCCTGCGCGGCGACATTCACATTCTGGTACCCATATTGCTCGTCATGTATCACCGGCAAATAGGTCTGCTCAGCGGCAGAGAAGCCTGCGTGGCGGGCATCATTCCACTGCATTGGCGTACGAACGCCGTTGCGATCAGGCAGCCAGATGTTTTCCCCCATCCCGATCTCGTCACCATAGTAAATGATTGGCGCGCCAGGCAGCGACAGAAAAAGCGCATTGAGCAGCAGCCAGCGTGCCTTTTCCCCGTCCAGCAGCGGCAGCAGGCGGCGGCGAATGCCCAGATTGATGCGCATGCGCGGCTCGGGAGCGTACTGCTCCCACATCCATTCACGCACTTCGGGCGAGACCATTTCCAGCGTCAATTCATCATGGTTGCGCAAGAAGGTCATCCACTGGCTTCCCGGCGGAATAGGCGGCGTGCGCGCCCAAATATCCACTATGGAAGCCTTGTCCCCCGCCTTGAGTGCCTGGTAAAGCCGAGGCATGATCGGGAAGTGAAAACAAACATGGAACTCGTCCCCGTCGCCGAAATAAGGCAGCAGTTCTTCCGGCCACTGGTTGGCCTCAGCGATCATCACACCGTCCGGGTATTCGCCGTCCATCAGACGGCGCACTTTCTTCAGGAATTCATGTGTTTCAGGAAGGTTTTCGCTGTTCGTGCCTTCCCGCTCATAGAGATAAGGAATCGCGTCCAGGCGAAAACCGTCAATGCCCATATCCATCCAGTAGCGGATGACAGAGAGCATTTCATCGTGTACGGCCGTGTTATCATAGTTGAGGTCAGGCTGGCTGCTGTAGAAGCGGTGCCAGTAGTACTGGCCGGCCATCTCGTCATAGGTCCAGTTGCTGGGCTCTGTGTCTAAGAAGATGATCCGCGCATCGCGATAGCGCTGATCCGTGTCACTCCAGACGTAATAGTCGCGATAGGGTGACTGCGGATCGCGCCGCGCCTGCTGAAACCACTGGTGGTCAGCCGAGGTGTGGTTCATCACCAGGTCGGTAATGACGCGCAGGTCGCGGCGATGGGCCTCGTCGAGGAATGCTTTGAAATCCTCCAGCGTGCCATAGTCGGGATGGATATCGTAGTAATCGGCGACATCATAGCCGTCATCTAGCAGAGGGGAGGGGTACATCGGCATCACCCAGATGCAGTCCACACCCAGAGATTTGATGTGGTCAAGTTTGTCAATCGCGCCGCGAAAGTCGCCGTGCCCATCCGCATTGGAATCGGCATAGGCGCGGATATAAAGTTGGTAGAACACAGCTTCCTGGAACCAGCGTTTCTCAGTCATATAGTGTTAGATACGGCCGTAAGAGAGTCGTGCCCAAGCGCCGTTCGAGACGCCTGGGCACGGTGTTTGTTGTGCACCAGAGGAGGATGCATGGCTGCTGCGCCAAGGGTGAGAAACGGCCGTCTAGCCCTTCACCGACCCGGCCATCATACCGCGCACAAAGTAGCGCTGTAAGCTAAAGAACACGATCAGTGGCAGGATCATCGAGACAAACGCTCCTGCCGTCAACAGGTGCCAATCGTTACCTCGAGAACCAGTCAGGTCCGCCAGGCGCTGTGTCACCACCTCAAAAGCCGGATTATTGCCCAGGAAAACCAGCGCTACCAGGTAATCGTTCCAGACCCACAGGAACTGGAAAATGGCGAAAGAGGCCAACGCCGGTACCGACAGCGGCAGCACCAACCTCAGAAACACCGTGAAGTGCGATGCGCCATCAATGAAGGCCGATTCCATCATCTCCCGCGGCAGCGTGCTGATGTAGTTGAACAGCAGGTAAGTCGCCAGGGCCAGACCAAAGCCGGTATGGGCCAGCCAGATCGCCAGGTACGTCCCATTGATGTTCAGGTTGTCAGGCCCATACATTTTGAGAACGGGCACGAGGGCGATTTGCAAGGGCACCACCAACAGGCCGACCACGATGATAAATAAGATACGCCTGCCGGGGAAGTTCATCCAGGCGAAGGCGTAGGCCGCAAATGCGGCGATCAAGATCGGGATGACCGTAGAGGGCACGGCGACGGCAATGCTGTTGAGGAAAGCCTGCGACATATCATCGCCCGGAATAATCTCCGCTCGCCGGTAGGCGTTATGTACTCGAAAGTCCTTACCACCCAGCACCTGTTCGTAATTGGACAGTGTAAAACCCGTATTGGTGGTCCACACTTGCTGCTGGACCTCAATGCGGCCCAGGCGGCGGTTGCCGATCCAGGTAACTTGAGTATCGCCGTCCGGTGATGCAACGCCCTCGCGAAGTTCTTCGAAAGTAGCAGTAACACCTTCGACCGTCATCGGTCCGGTCGGGTCCAGATTGAGCTCCTTCGGATCGATCACCGCCACCGTCTCCCACTCACGATGAGGGAACACGGTCCACCACCCTGAGGTCTGAATGTCCACCCGGTCACGGAACGACGAGATAAAGATTCCCAGCGTTGGAATCGTCCAGAGTAGGACAATGAACAACAGCAGGCCGTTGACAAAACATCCACCTACCCATCTCTGTTGCTTCATCTTAAAACGCCTCCTGGTCCTTGAATTGGCGCAGGTTGTAGATCAACACGGGAACAACCGCCAGCAGTAGGATGATGGCGATCGCAGAACCGACGCCGCTGTTACGCGCTGTAAAAGCCTGTCTATAGAACTGGGTCGCAATGACGTGCGTGCCGAACTGCCCGCCCGTCATGACCCACACAACGTCGAAAATTTTCAGCGTGAAGATCACAATTGTGGTCCACACCGTAATGATTGTCGGCGTGATGTACGGCACCATGATCCGGAAGAATACCTGGAACTCATTAGCGCCATCGACCCGACCGGCCTCCAACAGCTCTTCGGGAATGCCCTTCAGCGCAGCAGAGAAGAGCACCATAGCGAAACCAACTTGCAGCCAGACGACGATCACGATCAGGAACAGGTTATTCCAGGGCGCGATATCTACCCAGGCATACCATGATTTCGGCGACCCTCCTAGGCCAACCACGATGGCATTCAATAGGCCAATCTGTGGCAGTTCCTGCGGGCGCACCTCATACATGAAATTCCAGATCACTCCGGCGCCCACAAAAGAAATCGCCATGGGTAAAAAGATCAACGACTTCGCGGTCCGTTCAAATTTGCTGCGATCGGCAAGAACGGCAATCAGCAAGCCCACCGCGACCGAAGTCGTGCTGCCAAAGATGATCCACATGATATTATTGCGGATCGCTTCCTGCAGCAGACGGCCGCTAAAGACCTCCACATAGTTTGCCATGCCGACAAACTCCGTGCCGTCCCGGTTATAGAGGCTTAACCGGAAGGATTCAAATGCAGGAAAGAGCAGGTAGAAAAACAAAAGGATCAGCGCGGGACCGACAAAGACGAAGGGCTGCAGCCGGCGAGTCCAATCCTGGCTGAGGTTCTCGACAAGATTATTGAAGCTCCAAAAGAGCAGAGCCACACCCCCCACCCCCCAAACAATGGCGAAGATGGTGACTACCCATTTCGGATAATCGTCGCTGAAGTCGCGCAGGAAGACAAACCCAGCCCAAAGCACGCCCAACGAGATAGCGATAATAACCAAAGCGATGAGCAGGCCCCCGACGTTGACCGAGTCTCTGTTTGCCGCCTTGTTCGACCTGGTCATATGTTGCCATAGTCAACCTCCCGTTCTATTGACCACGGGGCCGGGCCCCGGCTGGCCTGGTTAACAAAGACAGCCAGCCTTGGGAGGCTGGCTGTCTTCTTTGCTACTCAACCACTATCTCGGCCAGGAATCGTCAATTTCCTGCAGAGCTTCATCAAGGGTGATCGTGCCACCGACGTAGTCAACCATGGCGGTCCAGAAGGTGCCAGTGCCAACTTCAGCAGGCATCAGGTCAGAGGCGTCGAAGCGCACGGTCTCGGCATTCAGCAGAATCTCGGCGATACGGCTGTCAATGTCGGTCGCGTACCATTCGAGGCTCGAATCCTGATGGGGCGAGATGCCGCCACCATTGCGAACCATGATTTCGATGCTGGCGCCGGTGGAGAGATACTCCAGGAAGGCGCGTACTTCGGGCCGGTCATTGAACATGGTATAGACATCGCCGGCCATCAGGACGGGGCTGCCATATTCCGGATCAACGGGCGGCAGGTAGAAGAAGTCATAATCCACGCCGGGTTCCAGGCCTTCGCCAAAGAAGCCCTGAATCCAGGAGGCTTGCTTGTGCATCCAGCAGGTCGGCGGATCTTCAAACATGTGCGTCGGGGAGTCGCCGATGAACTCGGTCACAGATCTGATCTTTTCCACCGAGGACGTTACCCTCGGTCAGCCAGGTGTCGGACATAATCTGCGCGGCGCGCTTCACCTGATCAGAGCTGAACGGCAGGTCGCCGGCAACCCAGGCGTCATAGTCCTCCGGCGGTGCAGTACGCAGCATCAAAGCTTCGATCCAGTCCGTCGCGACCCAACCCGTGGCGTTACCGCTCTCGATGCCTAGGCACCAGGGAGCGTCACCGTCGGAGCGGATCAATTCTTCCAGGGCAACCAGTTCGTCCCAGGTGGTGGGCACTTCATAACCGGCTTCGTCAAACTTGGCCTTGGGGTACCAGACCAGGTCTTTGTTAGCCGCTTTCCACCACACACCGGCCATGAAGGGATTCGCCGTCCGGACCTTCGAAGGTGGCACTGTCCAACCAACCTTGCGTGTAGCGTTCTTGCAGATCAGCTTCGGGGATGAATTCGCGCACATCCACAGGCACGTTTGCCTTCCGCTACAAAGCTGCCCAGCAGACCGGGCTGCGGCATCATGGCAATATCGGGTGCATCACCGGCGTCCAGGCGGACAGCGATCTGCGTCTCGAATTCCTTGGTGCCTGTATGCACCATGTCAATGCCTGTAGCCTCTTCAAAGGGCTTCATCGCCTCGAGGAACAAGGCCTCGTCAGCGTCGACGAGCACGCTCAGAACACCAACTTCCGTTCCGACGAACTCGCCGGCCATGGCACGGGCCAGGAAGGTGTCGCCCGCCGGTTCAGCGGCTGCTTCTTCCTGTACCTGTCCGGCAACACCGGCGGGCCAGGAGGCATCGATTTCGGGCAGGATGGTGTCCAGATCGGCACCGCCACTGACGTAGTCGGTCATACCGGACCAGAAGGTGCCCGCGCCAACTTCGCCGGGCATCAGGTCGGACGCGTCAAAGCGGAAAGCCGTGGCTTCGCTGACCAGCTGAGCCAACAGTTTTTCGACCGGCTGGCCGTACATGTCGGGCGTAGCGGTCTGGTGAGCCAATAGGGCGCCACCATTCTGCAGCCAACCCATGGCAGACTGCGGCGTGGTCATGAATTCCATGACGGCGCGCACTTCAGGGCGATCATTGAACATGCCGTTCAGGTCGCCGGCCACCAGGTAGGGACGGCCGAATTCGTCATCGATCGGCGGCAGGTAGAAGAAACTCCAGTCCTCATCGAATTCCACCCCTTCCGGGAAGAAACCGGTGATGAAGTTACCTTGCTTGTGCAGCCAGCAGCCCGGCGGATCGTCAAACATGGGTGCCGGGGAATCGCCAAAGTTAGTCGTCACGATTCCATCCGTGCCGCCAAAGACATAGTCCGGGTTGAACCAGATCTCGCTCCAGGCCTCGATCGCGCCGCGTACTTCAGGCGAATCGAAAGGTAGCTCACCGGCCACCCAGGCATCGTAATTCTCCAGGGAAGTGGTGCGCAGCATCATTTCCTCGGTCCAATCAGTAGCCGCCCAACCGGTGGCCGCGCCGGACTCGATACCGATGCACCAGGCGGGATCGCCGTCAGCGGCAATCTGCTCGGTCAGGGCCAACAGTTCTTCCCAGGTTTCCGGAACTTCGTAGCCGGCTTCTTCAAACCTGGCTTTGGGATAGAAGACCTGGCTCTTGGTGTTCATGCGGTACCATGTACCGGCCATGATCGGTTCACCGTCCGGGCCTTCCATCGTCGCCATGTCCAACCAGCTGGGGTTGTACTGCTGCTGCAGCCACTCGTCGCTCATCCAGGAGCTTACGTCAACGACGTGACCCTGGCGGACATAGTTGGCCAGCAGACCGGGCTGCGGGAAGTCGGCAATGTCAGGGGCGTTGCCGCCATCCACGGCGATACCGATGCGACCTTCGAACTCTTTGTCACCGATATAGTTGATGTCGATCCCGGTCGCTTCCTCGAAGGGCGCGATCGACTCATTGAACAATACGGCGTCAATGTCAGCAAACGGGCCATCAAAGGTCACAGTCGTGCCGGCGAAGTCGCCATTCAAAGCCTGTTCCATAAACCCACCGGGCATGACAGCCCAGTCGACCATGGCCGGCTCTTCCATGGGTTCTTCAGCCACCGCTTCGGCTGTCGGTTCTTCCATCGGCTCTTCCACGGGAGCGGCTTCCTCAACGGGAGCCTCCTCCTGCACGGCCGCGGCAACCGTCGGGGCAACTTGCGCCGCCTGGCCACCGCAGGCCGCCAGGACCAGCACCAGGACCAATCCCAGCGCCAGCCATATAAATCGTCTATTCTTACTCATTGCGTTCTTGTCCTCCAACGCTACTAGTTGTGGTAAAACTTGGATGTACGGAAGGGTAAATTCTTCTTCTGGATTTCTCGAACAAATACACACCTCCTCGGGCGTGCGCGCATGGCGCCTGACGCAGATGCAGACTACACGGCTGTAAGCGCCGCCGTCGATCCGCGAACAACTAACTCGGTCGTCAAAGGAATCTCCTGCGGTTCTGCGTCACGGTCTTCCATGACCTGCAGGAGCAACTCAACACCAAGGACCCCGGATTCATACAGGGACTGGCGCACAGTTGTCAGCTGGGCATACTCGGCAGCTTCGATGTCATCATAACCAACCACCGAGAGGTCTTCGGGGACTCGTAGTCCCAAATCGCGCGCCGCTTCCAGCACGCCGATAGCTTGGGTGTCGCTGTAGGCAAAAACGGCCGTGGGCCGATCGTCCATGGTCAAGAGCTGCCGCGCCTGGCGGCGGGCATCCTCTTTGGTCAGTGCGCTGACCACGTAATAATCCGAGCGGAAAGGAATCGAAGCTTCCTGCAGCGCCTGCCGATAGCCCGCCAACCGGTCCACGACGGGTGAACGGTTAAACGCGTAGTCGGGAAAATCGCTCAGAAAAGCAATATCGCGATGTCCCAGATCAAGCAAATGCTGCATTGCCTGGCGCGCACCAGTGACATTATCCACCACCACGCTGGTCAGCGCCGGATGGTAAGCATCCACGATCACCGCCGGTAGGTCTGCTTCCAGGAAATTGGCCATGTCAGAATCATGGGGGCGCAGCGAAAGGATCAGGAGCGCGTCTACCATCTTGCGTTGCACAATCGTGGTCAACAGAACCTCGCGGTTGCCGCTGTTTTCGACATCAAACAAGACCAGATCATAGTCACTGCCACTGAGTACGGAAACCACGCCCTGCAAGCGCTTGACCACAGATGCATTGGTGAAGAAGGGTACGATGATGCCCACGGCCATCGTTTTTCCGCCGGACAAGCGGCGCGCCACGGGGCTGGGCGAGTAATTCAGATCGGCGATTGCACCAAGCACCTTGCTACGCGTCGCTTCGCGCACGGACTCGCTATCATTTAACACCCGCGAGACTGTTCCCACACCAACTCCGGCTTTTTTGGCAACATCGCGTATGGTTACAGTTGTCGCCAAATTTGCCTCCTCTGCGCGCGCACCGAATTAGTTTGGGCGATTACCTAATTGGAACCGGTTCCAATTACTTCCTACTATACAATTTGCACAGAAAGATGTCAAGAAGTTGGCAATCCGGGTGGTTCAGGGTGGCAGGTGAGAGGCAGAGGACTGTTGGGAACAACGCAAGTAGTTACATATTGCGACGATACTGACCTCCCACAGCATACAGCGCCTGGGTTATCTGGCCCAACGTGCAGCTCTTGCTCGCCTGTAACAGTTCGTCGAACAGATTCTCACCAGACACAGCGGCCTGCTGCAAACGTCGCAGGGCCGGCTCACTCTCCGCGGACCAACGTTCCTGTTGTGCCCGGGTGGCTGCGATTTGCTGCACCTTTTCCACGGCCGTTGCGCGGATCACCTCGCCGGGAAGTACCGTCGGCGAGCCCTCCGCGGACAAGAAGGTGTTCACACCGATGATCGGCAGCTCCCCACTGTGCTTGCGCTCCTCATAATAGAGCGACTCATCCTGAATCTTGCCGCGCTGGTACATTGACTCCATCGCCCCCAGCACCCCACCTCGTTCCGTCAGGCGATCAAACTCCACCAGCACTGCCTCTTCCACCAGGTCAGTCAACTCCTCGATGATGAATGCACCCTGTAACGGGTTCTCATTCCCGGACAGACCCAATTCCCTGTTGATGATCAGCTGGATCGCCATTGCCCGTCGTACCGATTCCTCAGTTGGTGTCGTGATCGCTTCGTCATAAGCGTTCGTGTGCAGCGAATTACAGTTGTCGTAAATCGCGTAGAGTGCCTGCAAGGTAGTGCGTATGTCGTTAAACCCGATTTCCTGCGCGTGCAGCGAACGTCCGCTCGTCTGAATGTGATACTTCAACTTCTGCGCCCGTTCATCCGCGCCATATTTCAGCCTCAGCGCCTTGGCCCAAATGCGCCGCGCCACCCGGCCGATCACCGCATATTCCGCGTCCAGCCCGTTGGAGAAGAAGAACGAAAAGTTCCCCGCAAACTCATTCACGTCCATTCCCCGTGCCAGATAGTACTCAACAAACGTGAACCCATTGGCCAGGGTGAACGCCAGCTGCGTGATCGGGTTTGCCCCCGCCTCGGCGATATGATAGCCGGAAACAGAAACAGAATAGAAATTGCGCACGTGGTGGTCAATGAAATACTGCTGCACGTCCCCCATCAGGCGCAGGGAAAACTCCGTGGAAAAGATGCATGTGTTTTGGGCCTGATCTTCTTTGAGGATGTCCGCCTGCACCGTTCCGCGCACGGCCGATAACGCACGCGCCTTGATCTCCTCATAAACTGCCGCCGGCAGCACCCGGTCGCCGTTGGTGCCCAGCAGCAGCAGGCCCAGGCCGTCATGTCCCTCCGGGAGGTCACCGTAATACGACGGCCGTTCCAAACCGCGCGCCTCATATTGCTGCTGCAGGAGCGCTTCCACCTGCTCCTCTAACCCGTGTTCGCGAATATGCAGTTCACACTGCTGGTCGATCGCAGCATTGAGGAAAAAAGCCAGCATCGTCGCCGCCGGCCCGTTAATGGTCATCGACACGGATGTAGCCGGGTCGCACAGATCGAATCCGCTGTACAACTTCTTGGCATCGTCCAGACTGGCCACGGAAACACCAGAGTTGCCTATCTTGCCATAGATGTCCAGGCGCTCGTCCGGGTCTTCGCCATACAGGGTGACCGAGTCGAAGGCCGTGGAGAGACGCTTGGCGGGCTGATCCTGGGACAAATAGTGGAAGCGCCGGTTTGTTCGCTCCGGCCCTCCTTCTCCGGCGAACATGCGCGTGGGATCCTCACCCTGGCGCTTGAACGGAAAGACGCCTGCCGTATACGGGAACTCACCCGGCACATTCTCCTGCAGGCTCCAACGCAGGATATCACCCCAGGCCGTGTAGCGTGGCAGGGCTACGCGCGGAATATCAGTGCGCGAGAGGGTCCGCACCTGCGTATCGACGGCAATCTCTCGTCCGCGCACCCGGTAGACGACTTGCGGCGCCTGGTAACGGGCAACTTTGTCTGGCCATTCAGCCAGAGTCCCGCGGTTAGCCTGGGTCAGCGCCTGCTGCAGCTCCTCCTGCAGGCGCTGCAGCTCGGTCACGGCCGAACTTTCTTCCGGTAAAGCGTCCAGGGCCTCCTGAATCCCAAAGAGACGGTTGGCCAGCGCCGCCTGAGCGGATACTTCCTCATCGTAAGCACGGATTACCTCCGCGATCTCCGACAGGTAGCGCACCCGTTCCGGCGGCAGAATCGTGCTCTTTTGCGACGGCCGATCGTCTACCACCCACCCCGACTGCAAATCCGCCCCCGTCTTCTCCGCCAAGGCCTGCATGACTGCGCGATAGAGTCGATCGGTCCCCGGATCCGCAAACTGCGAGGCGATAGTGCCATAGACCGGCAGGTCCTCCGCCGCGCAGTCAAACAACTGGTGATTGCGGCGCACCTGCTTGCGCACATCGCGCAGCGCATCCTCCGCGCCCCGCTTATCAAACTTATTGATCGCCACGACATCCGCATAGTCCAGCATGTCGATCTTTTCCAACTGCGTGGCCGCCCCATATTCGGGGGTCATGACATAGAGGGAGGTATCGGCGAAATCCACGATCTCCGTATCTCCCTGGCCGATGCCTGAACTCTCCAGGATGATCAGGTCAAATTGGGCCGCCTTGAGGATTGCCAGCACATCGGCGATATGCGCCGAAAGGGCCAGATTGGATTGCCGTGTAGCCAGCGAGCGCATATACACGCGCGGGTCATAGACAGCGTTCATGCGAATGCGGTCACCCAGTAGCGCGCCGCCGGTACGGCGCCGAGACGGATCGACGGAAACAACTGCCAGGTGCTTTTCCGGGAAATCAAGCAGAAACCGCCGCACCAGTTCGTCCACAAGCGAAGATTTGCCTGCACCGCCGGTGCCCGTGACGCCCAGCACGGGGGGATGGGCCAGACCGTTCAAACGGCCGTGCACCACCTCCAGGATTGGCTGCGCCACTGCCGGCTCGTTCTCTACGGCCGAAATCAGCCGCGCCAGCGCCCTGTCGCTGACCCATTTCTTAACCTCAGGCAGGATAGCCGCGGCCGCTTTGCCGTGACCAGCATCTGCCGTAAAGGAACCATAGGCCTGGCTCAGGGCTTCCTGCCAGCGAGCCACGTCCAACCGCCCGGTCGGGAAATCCGCCTGGCACAGCAGGTCGTTAATCATGCCCTGCAATCCCAGGGTACGGCCGTCGTCAGGAGAGTAGAGATGTGTCACGCCATAGGCGTGCAGTTCCGCGATTTCCTCCGGCAAAATAGTCCCACCGCCGCCGCCAAACACCTTCACGTGCCCGGAGCCCCGTTCTCCCAGCTGGTCGACCAGGTATTTAAAGAACTCGATATGGCCGCCCTGGTAGGAAGTGATGGCCACCGCCTGCACATCCTCCTGGATGGCCGCCGTGACGATCTCTTGCACGGAGCGATTGTGCCCCAGGTGGATCACCTCCGCGCCCGAAGCCTGCAAAATCCGGCGCATGATATTGATCGCCGCGTCGTGCCCGTCATAAAGGGAACCAGCCGTCACCAGCCGTATCTTGTGCTGCGATTCATAGGGAGAAATTGGATTCATGGCCGGCCTTGCGTATGTGCAGTGGATTGGGAACCTGCTACCAATTCTATCATAGAGGAAACAGACGGCAGTCTGCGGTTTTTCCAAACCCACGCTTGCGGATATACTTCATTATATCCACGGTTCGATACTTTTCATGCAGGCTCATGCACGACCGGAAACGGTTGTTCGGGGGACCTATCATGCCCGGCAGCGGAGGGATGCTGCAGAAGGAGCAAACGCGCGTATGACTGACCGCGAGACTTATACCGTCGAGGTTGCGGGGTTGACCCGCCATTTTCCACTTTTTGAAGTAGCGCCCGGCGTGCGCATCGCCATTTTCAACATGCTGGGCGACACCTTCGTCGTCAAGGCTTCCGCTGCGGCACTGGCCGAACAGCTAAAGGATGTTCCGGCCGAAGTGCTGGTTACCGCCGAAGCCAAGAGCATTCCCCTAATCTATGAAATGAGCGCTCTGATGGGCCTGCCCTATGTGGTCCTGCGAAAGAGTTACAAGACCTACATGGGCGACGCGATCAGCGCTGAGACACATTCCATCACCACCGGAAATACGCAGACGCTGTACCTGGACGAGAAAGATCGTCCCCTGGTGGCAGGTAAGAAGGTGATCCTTGTCGATGACGTGGTCAGCACGGGCAGCACGCTGCAGGCGATGACCGACGTGATCGACCGCGCGGACGGCCATTTGAGCCAGGTTGCCGCCATTTTCACGGAAGGGGACGCTGACTGGTCCCATGTCGTGGCCCTGGGAAACCTGCCCGTCTTCACAGATTGACCCAACGCTGTGCGGGTACGCCTAATGGCACTTACGGTTGTTCTGTCCATATTTCGTCGCCCGCAGTGGTTGGTCCTGGCCCTCCTGCTGCTCTGCGCTTGCCAGGCTCCGGCAGCTGCCACCGGAAACGGGCAAGTTGCGCAGGCGGAAACGCACTTTGTACCGCTTGCCGTCGCGCCCAAGGCAGATGCGGCAGTGTTGGCGCGCGCGCTGGCGGCAGACGAGCCCCCGCCGGAAGCAACCACGACTGTAGCCACTCCGCTGCCGCCCAGCCCAACCCCAACGGCACCACCCACGGCCGTGCCGCCTACTGTTACGCCGGCCATGACCCCTTCGCCGCACATAACCTGTGCGGAACGGCTGCCGGACGATGATTTGTTTACCGTGGTGACCCTGGAATACGGCCTTAGCAAGGAATATGGCCCGGCCGATCTTGTGCCCATAGGTGAGCTCTTGCCGCCCTCCGTCACCCTGGGGTATCCGACCGAGGTGCGCGAGGAAGTTCTCGGTCCCCTGGTACAGATGATCAAGGATATGCAGGCGGAAGGTCTGCAGCCGCAGGTTCAGTCCGGCTATCGCAGCTACATCGCCCAGGCGCTGGCCTGGGATAAATGGAACCGCCTCTATCCGGAGCACGCCGCCATCATCAGCGCCCCACCCGGCCACAGCGAACACCAGTTGGGTACGGTAATTGATTTTGGCTCGCCCGAACTGGCGGCCCTGGTGGGCCAGCCAGGCATCGAGTTCCACACCGATTTCGCCAAGACCAGCGAAGGGTTGTGGCTGGCGGCCCACGCCCACGAATATGGCTTTACCATGAGTTATACCCTGGCAGCGTTCGAGGTCAGCGGTTTCTATTACGAGCCGTGGCATTTTCGATATGTGGGCCCGGAAATGGCCACGGAGCTGCACGCGCAGGAATTGACCTTGACCGAGTACCAGCTGCAAAATGCCCCGGCCCCCTGCTTACCGTAATGTGGCCGGTGCCGGTGCGCTGCTCCTCTGCGCCCTATTGACCGCCTGCGCCCCGCGGCCACCAGCTCGATTAACGGCGGCTCCGCTGGCGGCACTAACCATCCCCGCGGCCATTCCCACGGTTGTGCCTGCCGCTGCGCCGCCGCCCACTAACACCGTGCCGCCCACGCCTACGCCGCTTCCGCCGCCGGCAACAGCCGTGCCCACCATCCCTCCCACGCTGACCCCGCTGCCTCAAGTTACCCTGGCTGTCCCACAGCGCTGGCTCACGGTTGCCCAGGAGGCTGTCGCGGCGGCAAATGAAGAGTCCGCCGCGGTTCAGTGGCAGCTGGGTGAGGAAATAACAGCCTCGCTGCGCCTGGTCCAAGGAGAAAGCCAGGGTCTGCCCCTGCCGCCCACGCCGCTGGTGCTGGCCGTTCCCTTCACTCTAGACTGGGAGGAAGTCACGGCCGTCACGGCTCAAGACATCGTTGCTCAGGGGGACGAACGCGTGACAGTCAAGCCGTGGGCCGAACTGCAAGCCCATGAAAAAGCACTGCGTATTGATGGCCTGGGTCCAGAAGACACCGGCTATCCCTTACAAGAACAGTGGTCCCTCGTGGGCGCAGACGAACAGCACGATGCTGCTGCAAAGCTGCTGCCCTACCTGCAAGCGGCGTGGCCCCGGCCCCCGCTTCACCTGCTGGCTGTGGGCGATATTATGCTCGATCGATCGCTGGGCTACGCGCTGCAAAACGGTGACCTGGAATATCCCTTCGTCTACGTGGCCGGCCCGTTGCGCGCCGCCGATATCACCGTGGGCAATGTCGAATCAGCTTTGGGCGATAGCGGCGAGCCCGCCCCCAAACGCTACCCTTTCCGCGCCCCACCTCAGGCCGCCGAGGCCCTGGCCCTGGCCGGCTTTGATATCGTTTCGCTGGCTAACAATCACGCCATGGACTTTGGGCCGCAGGCATTGCTTCAGGCCATCGATTTGCTGCGCGCACAAGGCATAGCGACGGCAGGGGCGGGCGCAGATGCGGCTGCCGCACACGCTCCCGCGTTCATCAGCCGCGAAGGCCTGGACCTGGCTTTTCTTTCTTATGTGGATGTGCCGGTAGAGGCGTCAACTGGTTTTGACACAGCGTCCTGGACGGCGACGGTTGAGAACCCTGGCCTGGCCTGGGCAGACCCAGCGCGGATGAAAGCTGACATCACAGCCGTGCGTTCAGAAGTCGATCTGGTGGTTGTGCTGCTGCACAGCGGATTCGAGTATCAAGCAGCGCCCAGCGAAGCACAACAGACAGCTGCCCGCGCCGCCATTCAGGCCGGGGCGGATCTGGTCATCGGCCATCATGCCCACATCTTGCAGGGCATTGAGTACTACCGCGATGGAGTTATCCTCTATGGTACGGGGAATTTTGCCTTTGACATCGATGGCGACCCGCAAACGGCGCTGTTTCATGTCTGGCTGGACCAAGACGGCGTGCGCGAAATCAGGATAGATCCGGCGTTGGTGCAATTTGGCGGCCAGCCGCGCCCGGCGGAGCCGTGGCTCGCCCCGCCCATTCGCCGCACTGTGTACGCGCTGACCGGTCTGCTCAACGGCCGGTAATAACTCTCAGGAAGATCTCTTTGGAATCAGTAAGTGTATGCTACTGGCTAACCGGCACTACTTCGACGCTGCTGGTACTGGGGGCCGTATTAGCCGCAGAGAGGTCCTGCGTATCCGCCGGTGGGCCAACGGGAACTTCGCGAGTAAACATACCCAACCGGCCGTTTTCATCCAGCGCGGCCATGCTAACCGCGTAGCGCGTGTTCGGATCATAGCCAGTCAGTACTACGTTGCCCGCGTTCTCCGCGCGCACGAAGCGGAACGGCGCATACACAGGCGAATCCAGGGGCCGGAAAGAGATTGCGTAGCCTGCCACCCCTGGTTCCACTGGCCAGGTTAACAGGAAAGTGCCCGGGTCGGCCAGCGGTACGATCGTCGGTTGTACGGGCGGTGGAGGAGCGCCCGCCGCGTTCGCCAGCATCGCGACATTTAACTGCACCACCTGCTGGTGATAGTTGTAGTCGATCAGGTTCCAGGTGTCGCGATTGGAGTTAAGTAGTTCCGGGTCCTCCTCCGATTCCATGACGCGTACCGAGGGCATACCCAACTGCACAAACTCGCGATGATCGCCCCAACGACCTTCGCGGTCCAACGCATCGAGCACCACTACCGGAAAAGTCGGGAGGTACATCCCGGACATATACTCGTAATAGCGTGCCAGCTCCCCGGCAGCGGACTGGCGCAGATTATCAGCAAACAGCCGCACCGATTGGGGAATGCCTGCGCGGCCGCCCACAGCGTCGTAGTTCACCGCCGCCAGCACATTCAGATTGTCAAGGAAGGCATTCTGGGCGAAGTGCCGCGAACCGAAAGTGCCCTGCTCTTCCGCTGCCATGGCAATAAAGAGAATGGTCTGATCCCATTCTTGCGAGCTCATCAGACGCGCCGTTTCCAGGAGCAGGGCCACGCCGGAGGCGTTGTCATTAGCTCCGCTTGCCTTGCTTGTGCCGTCCAGAATCGCCGGTGAACGGTTGTCATAGTGAGCCATGACAATGATCACGCCGTCGCTCGCGCCTGTTCCCGGCAGAGCAGCCACTACGTTGGCCTGTTCCGCCGCCTGCCCATCGTAGCTGAGCATAAAATCATCATAGCTGACCTGCAAACGGCCGTTGCCCACGCGCTCAAACTCTTCGTAGATCCAGCGCCGCGTCGCGCCGATGCCCCAGTCATCGCGGTCCTGAGGGCTGAATGAACTACGTGTATGGAAGTTCTCCAGGGTCTGCACATAGGCGGTCAACTGCTGCTGCGAAACGGCATTCACCAGGCCGGCGATCGTGGGATCCACGCCGGGCACTATATCGCTGACCGGGTCGGTCACCTGTTCGGCCGTAATGTTCTGGCCCTGCCCGAAGGGAGGTGCCGTGGGGATAGGCGTGGGGATGACAACCTGCGGGGGATCGCCTAACAATCCGCAACCGCTGAGCAGCAGCGCGAAAAGTAAGAGGAAAAACAGGCTTGTCCTATGATACCGCAACAATTTGGCTGCCCTCTTTGCACCAGAAACTAACGGCCGTGTTACGCAACCATTCTTTAGTGTAACACGCCGGGCCAAAGCATTTCAAAAGTGCGATTACCCTTATTATAGCAACTCTAAGCGAGGATGCAGGTAGAAGAGCGTGAATACGAAAGATGCGCCTGCCCTTTTGGCAAGAGCAGGCGCACAAGAATTCAACAGGTTGCAGGCGCGCCGTCGGCGCTGCCGGAGCTACCCTTCGACAGCCACCACCTCATCAACCAGCTTGTCCAGAACGGTATCTTCCTCGGTGATGAACTGTTCCACCATCAGGCGGGCCACTTCGTCGGTGAACTGGCGCGGCGGGCTTTTCATGAAATAAGCCGACGGGCCATACAGCGGGCCGCTCAGGCCGCGATCCAGACCGATCTTGGCGCAGCGCACCGCGTCAATCATCACGCCTGCGGAGTTGGGCGAATCCCATACTTCCAGCTTCAGTTCCAGGTTCAGGGGCACGTTGCCGAAAGGCGCGGCCTTCCATGCGAATCTGGCACCACTTGCGATCCGTCAACCAGGGCACATAATCACTGGGACCAACGTGTACATTGTCGGGACCCAGATCATAGGGTAGCTGGCTGACAACAGCATTGGTCTTGGAAATCTTCTTGGATTCCAGGCGCTCCCGCTCCAGCATGTTGTAGAAGTCCATGTTGCCGCCAAAATTTAACTGGTACGTGCGATCCAGATGCACGCCGCGATCCTTGAACAGGTTCGTCAATACGCGGTGCGTGATCGTCGCGCCCACCTGGCTCTTCACATCGTCGCCAATAATCGGCAGGTTGCGTTCGCGGAAACGCTCCGACCAATACTCGGAACTGGCAATGAACACCGGGATACCGTTAACGAAGGCTACCCCTGCCTCCAGCGCCTGTTCCACATACCATTTGGTCGCCATCTCGGAACCGACGGGCATGAAATTGATCATGACGTCCGTCTTGGTATCCTTCAAAATCTGGACGATGTTATCGGTCGGGCCAGGGGCCTTGGTGACTTCCATGCTCAAATATTTGCCGATGCCATCGTGGGTCATGCCGCGCGAAACCGGTACGTTCAAATAGGGCACCTCAGCAAATTTGATCGTGTTGTTGGGGTGGGCCCAAATGGCCTCGCTGACGTCCTTGCCAACCTTGGTGTCGACCACGTCAAACGCCGCTGAAATTTCAATGTCACGTACGTGATACCCGCCCACCGCGGCGTGCATCAAACCGGGAATTTCTTCGTCTTCGGGCGCGTCTTTATAATATTGCAGTCCCTGCGCAAATGCGGCGGCACAGTTGCCGACGCCGATAATCGCGACGCGAACCTTATTGTCTTTCTTACTCTTGGCCATGAAAAATCTAACTCCTCAAACTTCCTAACAAAGCAATGGCATGATGATGCCAGCAATTCATAAGTATAGCGTAAGATGAATCCGCACTCACATGATGCTCACCATCTATTTTGGCTCCTCCATGCTAACGAGCCTGCAACAGCGAGTGTCGTCAACAGCAGGCCCACGGCCGTAATCCACCGCCCCACCCCATAACTCTGCGGCACAAATCGAAACTCCACTTCATGACCGCCTGCCGGCACAAACACGGCCCGGAACAGTCCATCCGCCACATAGATGGGCGATGCCAAACCGTCTACGGTTGCCTGCCAGCCTGGATAGGCGGTGTCACTGAGCACCAACATCGTATTCCGTGCGCTGTTCGTGCGGATCCGCACCTCTTCCGC
Source organism: uncultured Chloroflexia bacterium (assembly GCA_963786145.1). GTDB lineage: Bacteria > Chloroflexota > Anaerolineae > Promineifilales > Promineifilaceae > JAACFF01. Next base: position 791,413 of record CAWAYB010000003.1, on the reverse strand, counting down.
CTCATAACGATTGATCACGGACGTTCCCACCGCCGCGCCGCTGTCCGCCGTCGGCGCAGGCAAGTTCGCTTCCTCCGGGGCAACCAGCACGGCCGTTTCCCGCCCGTCAAAGCCCTCCGCGCCCATGACTGCCACCGCCGCCGGTACATCGTCCACCCACTCCCATTCGCCCACCAGGAAGGCGCGCGGCAGGACATCCAGGTTCTCGTATATCTTTACGTCACCCGAATGAATCTGGCGGTAGTTGCCCGGCGAAAGAGTCACAAACGATTCATCCCGCGTATCAACCAGCGTCAGGGCCTGCAAATCACAAGAAACCTCCTTGCATCCCTCAACCGTAATCGCCACCAAGGTCCCCGGCTCTGGCAGAACCGCGCGATAAAGTCCATCGCCCAGGTCTTGGGTTTCAATGACCGCCGTTTTCCCCGCCTGGTTCGTAACCGCCACCTGCGCTGGTTGGCCGCTCGCCAGAATTCGTAACTCCGTCGCTGCAAACGACGGCACATACCCCACTGTGACCTCCCCCCCGGCCTGCAGCGTGACCGTGTGCTGCCGGTCGTAGAAAACGCCGTCGTGCCACTCATCCCCCACCTTATCTGTAATTATGTAGCGCGTGTTATACAGGTCCAGCCAGCGTTCATCAGGCACCGCTTGCAGTTGTTCGCGCAAACGGCCGTCCATCGTTTGCACACCAGGCGGAAGCAGCAGTTCCATCTGCTGCGAGTAGGTCTGTAGCGGCAAAATCCCGCCGTCAAAGCCATCCACCGCCGCCAGCCCGTACACCATGGGCAAGTTAGGCGCGATGATCTCTTTTTGTTTGATCGCGATCGTGTAGTCGTACTGCGCCTGCTCTGATAACTGATCGGCGTAGATTGAATCAATCTCCGCTTGGTCGCCCGGATCAAAAAAGAGGTTGGACAGGCTCAGGAAGCGATCCGGCGGGGCAGCTCCGGCAGCAAGCAGCCTCGTGGTAGACGGCCGTAAATCAAAATAGGCTTCCGGCGTGGTCAGCTGATTGTATGGCAGAGAGCGTGAGGCCAGGAACAGCGCGGCAAACCCCAACAGCGCCACAGCCGCGATCCATAACCGCGGTTCGAGCTGCACCCGCTCCCGCTTCAGAAGCAGCCACAGCAGCGCGAGCAGCAGCAGCTCCGTGATCCAACCTCCGGCTGTCACGGCGGACGGCGCTTCGAACGGCGCTTCTGCTCCCGTAGGCAGCAGCCCGCCGAACAGTCCCGCCGCCCAACCCCAGGCCATCAGTGCCGCAGCGGTGACCAGGAAAGCCAGCAGCGGCCGTTTGAACTGCGTGAATCCGGTCTGGCGCCGCTGCGCCTCGACCAGCAGCTGCCAACCCAACCCTGCCAGCAGCGCCACACCAAGGGCATAGAGCGCCAACCAGCGTGCTGGCGCGCGGAAAAGATCGAAGCCGGGCAGCCGCGCCAACAGCCAGTAAAGCGGGTTGAACGCGCCCAGCGCGAGCAGCAGCCCTGTTGCTGCCAGGACCAGCGCTGCCTGCGCACCCGGACGTTCGCGCCAGGCCCAGGCGCCGACAAACGTCAGGGCCAGGAACGTCAGCGGCAGGAAGGCCACATACTCCGAAAATAGCGATTGGCCGTACGCGGGCAGCAAAGCGCGTGTCAGCAGTGTGGGCGGCAAAGAAAACGACAGCACCTCATTCACCGCCAGGCCTCCTTCGCGGCTGGAGAGGCCTGCCAGCTCCAGGGTGGGCAACAGCTGTACGGCCGTCACCAGCAGAGCCAGCCCCACGGCCACGGCCAGGGCGGACAGTCGCGCCAGCCACGGCCGTCCGGCTTGCCGCGGATGCGGGGCCAGGGCCACGGCCGTGACCCAGACCAGGACCGCCACGCCGCTGATAAATGTTGTTTGCGTGTGCCCGGCAAATAATTGCATCATGAAAAGCAGCGCCAACCCAACCACCGCACGCAGCCAGGCCCGCCTCTCCCCGCCGGAGAAGCCGCTCATCACCCATAGAAACCAGGGCAGCCAGGCCAGGCCCTGCACCTGGTTGATATGCTCCACCTGCGCCGTCAGATAGCCACCCAGGGCGAAGGCCAGCGCGGCCAACAACGCCGCCGGCGCTTCCAGACCCAGCCAGCTCCTCCCAGCCAGAAACGCCCCCACGCCGGCAATTATCAAATGGAGCAGAATGCTGGCGCTCGCGGCGTACGGTGTCGGCAGCAGTAGCCAGACTGGCCAGTTCAGAGGGTAGAAGTAGCCGGCTTGACTGTTCGCCAGGAAGGGCGCGCCCATGAAGATTGCCGGGTTCCACAGCGGAACTCGGCCCTCGCGCAACGCATCTGCCGCCGCCTGCCAGTAGGGATAAAAGTAAAGAAACGTGTCGCCTCGCGCCAGGATCAGATTGCTGAAGGCCATCTTGTGGAAGAACAGCAGCACGGCCGTTGCCAACAGCAACAGCGCCAGGAGGAATGTGGGTTTCTCGCGATGGATGGCCTTGTACACCCGGTTACCTCATTGCGGGATCCAGACGATAGAGAATCATACCAGGATGCGGTTCGCTCTGCAGGACAGCCTCGGCCTCATAACCCGCGTCGGTCACCGCGCGCAGGACCGGCAGCGCCTCCGCTCCATCTGGGACCACAAGGTACCGTTCACCCACTGCGCCAAATACAGCCAGGTCCTCCGCCAGCGCCGCCGGATAGGGAAACCAACTCGTATAAACGCCCTTGTCAATGAAAGCATACCCCCAGTGCCAGCTGAACCAGTGATCATACAGCACTGTGCCGTACGGTGCTTCCTGGAGATACTCGCGCACCTGCCAAGCACCCTGATCGGCGTCGGGAAAACCCCCGATAGGAAAACGGCCGTTTCTGGCCATCCAGGCCACAGGCACGAGCAGAACAAGCAGCGAAACACTGGCCACGGCTGTGACCGGCGGCACCCTGCGCCTGCCCATTCCCCGCAACACCCACTCCAGCAGGCTCACAAACAGTCGCGCCAGCAGCAGCGCCAGCAGCGGCACTAGAGGCAGCAGGTAGCGGTCCCAGGCCGGAATCGCCAGAAGCCAGTGCAAGCCCAGATAAGCGGCTATGAAAAGGCTCACCCAACGATCTGCAAGCTGGGCATTTTCCTGCCCGCGGCCCGGCAGCCAGGGCAAGATAAGGGCAGGCACCGCCGCCAGCCCCAGCAGTAGGCCAAACAAATAAGACCATAGACCGGACCAGGACCGCAGCCGGGAGTCCAGTTCCCACGACCAGGACGGCCGCAGGCCGCCAAAGTTGCGCCACTGAATAACCAGCATGCCACTTCCACCGCGACCCAGCCCCCAGGCGAGTATCAATAGCAGCGGCGGCAGCATGCCGGCCAGCCAACGCCGCCATTGACCCGTCCGCCAGTCCATAATCCATGCCAGGCCCACCAGCAGCGGCAGGAAGAGCCACGCCTGGTGTTTCGTCAGCGCCGCCAGGCCAAAACAAAGGCCGGACCAAAACGGTCGTGGTCTTCCCACGATGAACAGCAGCGAAGCAACTAAGAAAAAAGTCAGCAGGGGGTCCGTAAACATGGTGGCGCTGAACTGGATCGCCAGCGGGGAGGCAGCGACCAGGGCAGCAGCCGGCACGGCCAAGGCCGTCCGGCGGTATAGCCGCCAGGCCAGCACGGCCGTCAGCGGCACCAGCAGAATCGAAGCTGCCAGATTGGGCCAGCGCGTCGCGAACTCAACCGGGCCAAAGAGGGGGTAGAAGGGAGCAGCGAGGTAAAATAGCAGCGGCGGTTTGTCTACCGCCTGGCTTAGCAGCAGCGGATCACGGCCAATAGCGATCAAGCGTGCCCAACTGGCGAACAGTGCTTCGTCAGGGTGAAAATGATTGGCGAACAGCGCCCGAAAGCGCAGCCCTGCGGCCACGGCCGTCAACAGTACCAACGCGATTTTACTGCTCAGAGGCATCGCGCCCGGCACACCTAATCGACGAAGCGATACTTCACCAGATAGTAAAACGCCTTCGGCCCCTCGCGCCACGGGTTCAGCTTCTTGCCCTCTTCGAACTCACGACCGTTGTAGGAAATGGGCACTTCATAAATGCGATAGCCGCGCTTCAGGATTTTGGAAGTGATCTCCGGCTCAAACTCGAAGCCCTTGGAGCGCAGCGGGATGCCGCGAATGACGTCCGCCCTGAACACCTTGTAGCATGTCTCCATGTCCGAAAGGATTGTGTTATAGAGCACATTAGTCACCAGCGTGAGGAACTTATTGCCGACCATGTGCCAGAAGAACATAGTCTTCGTCGGGCCGCCCCGAAAACGAGAGCCGTACACCACGGCTGAACGGTTCTCTTCAATGGGTTGGATCAGCGCCGGGTAATCGCGTGGATCATACTCCAAATCCGCATCCTGGATTAACAGGATATCACCGCTGGCGGCATTAAAGCCGTGGCGAACAGCCGCACCTTTGCCTTGATTCCGGGACAGCAGGTGCACCTGGATTCGGCTGTCGAGCGCCTCCAAAGCCGGATAATGGTCGCGCGTGCCGTCTGTAGACCCATCATCCACGATCAGCAGTTCATCCACACGCTCCATCGCCAGGACAGCCTTTACTGCGTCAACCAATACTTCCCGTTCATTATAGACGGGCATAATGACCGATAATTTCACAGTTCCTCTCTTTCAGGCCAGGCGCCACTGGCCCAGGACAGCAGCAGCGCATTATAGCACCCGGGCGGATGGTCTCAAAAGAGGCAATATGCCCCTTCGCTACCGCCAGGCACCGTTCCGGATATAATCACCCTATGCTCGACGAGATCAAACACCTGATTCTGGATATGGATGGCGTATTGTGGCACGGCGATATGCCCCTACCGGGACTGCAAGAATTTTTTGCCACCATGGACAGCGAAGGGATCACCTATGTTCTGGCCACAAACAACGCCACCAAAACGCCGGATGAATTCACACGCAAGTTGGCCCGCTTCGGCGTAGAAGTGCCGCCCGCCAAGGTCCTCACCTCTGCCCAAACCACGGCACAGTACCTCAGCGAGCGTCATGAAGCGGGCACGGCCGTTTACATCGTCGGCGCCACCGGCCTTTTTGGGGCCATGCGTGCCCACGGCTTCACCATAATCACCCCCGAAGAAGTCGAGCAAGGCGTTACCGCGCCCCTTGTCGTGGTCGGCTTCACACCTCATGTAACCTATCGTGACATGGCTATGGCTGCCCTGCTGATCAACAAAGGGGCTGCCTTCATCGGCACCAATCCCGACCCGTCCATCCCTTCCGAACTGGGCATCCTGCCCGGTGTTGGCGCGCTGCTGGCCTTCATCAGCGCCGCCACCAATGTCCTCCCCCTGACGATTGGTAAACCGGAGCCGATCATGTTTGAGCAGGCTATGCAGCTGCTGGGCGGCACCAGGTCCAATACCGCCATGGTCGGTGACCGCCTCAGCACTGACATCGCCGGCGCCTACGCCGCAGGCATGCGTTCCATCCTGGTTCTGTCCGGCATCTCCACGCGTGCTGAGGCCGAAGCCAGCGCCGTCAAACCTGATTTTATCTTTGCCGATATCACTGAGTTGAGTCGCGAATTCAGCAAGAAGCACGAGGCTGGATAAGACAGGATGCCAGACATGGATGCAAGCCCTTTGCCCAGTCTCTACGATCTGAGCATGGCCGAATTGGCGGCCGCCATGCAGCAAATGGGTCAGCCTGCCTATCGCGCCAAACAGGTCTGGTCCTGGCTTTACCAACGCAATGTGGGCGACATCAATGAAATGACCAACCTGCCGCAGGACCTGCGCCGCCGCCTGGCCGCCACCTATACGCTCAGCACGGCTGAAATCGTCACCAGCCAGCGCTCACAGGACGGCCGTACCACCAAAGTGCTCTTCCGCCTGCCGGACAGCCAGTTAATTGAAACAGTCTTGATGGAGTATGAGAAGCGGCGCACCCTCTGCATCAGCACCCAGGCCGGTTGCGCCATGGGCTGCGTCTTTTGTGCCACCGGGCAGATGGGTTTCTTTCGGAATCTCAGTCAGGGAGAAATCGTCTCCCAGGTTCTTCATTTCGCCCGTATTCTCGCCGAGCGAGACGAGCACGTAACCAATATCGTCTTCATGGGCATGGGCGAGCCGCTCCATAACTATGACCAAAGCATGGCCGCCGTGGATGTCCTGACCGACCCCCAGGGCTTCAATATGGGTGCACGCAAAATCACCATTTCGACGGTGGGCCTGGTCCCCGCGATCCGCCGTTTCGCCGACGAGAAGCGCCAGATCGGTCTGGCCGTTTCTCTCCATGCCGCCACGGACGAAGAGCGCAACAGTCTGATCCCGGTAGCGCGGCGCTGGCCCATCGCCGAGCTGATGGACGCCTGCCGCTACTACATCGCCGAAACAGGGCGCCGGTTGACTTTCGAATGGGCGCTCATCGAGGGCGAAAACGACACGCCGGAGCAGGCCCAGGCTCTGGGTCACCTTCTGCACGGCATGCTCTGCCATGTCAACCTGATTCCGCTCAACCCGACAAAAGGCTTTGCAGGCGGGCCGTCAGGGAGAGAACGAGTCGACGCCTTCCAGGACGAATTGGCCTCACACGGTGTATCCAGTTCCGTTCGCGTGCGCCGCGGCATAGACATTCAGGCAGGCTGCGGCCAGCTGCGCGATCGCCACTTGAGCACAGAAGAGTAGGCTGTTGCACTACTTTGGGTAGGGGAAACGGCCGTCTAGGCAAGGCCGCATCCTTCGTGCCATTTCGACCAGCGGGAGAAATCCTGGCCCACTATCGGCCGAGATCTTTCACTTCTCTCGAATTGTTAAGAAGGACTTGTTCACAGAAGCGCATTCAACGAAACAGCGCCTTCAGACCTGCCACGAAAGATGGAATCGGAGATCCACAGTGCTCATAATCCATAATTGACCTATGAGTAATACTCAGATCGCTGTATTGCCGACTCTCAAGAATTGACACCAAGCGCTGGTTATGTTCGGCTGTCTCCCGACCACCTTGGGAAAGAAAGAGCTTGGCAGAGAGCGAATCATGTGTTCGGGCATACTCTTCCTCATGCCTGAAGACAATGCCATCAGCGTAAGGAAGATCAGGACTGCAAATGAGGTAGTTCTTGTACAACAACGGGTCGCGAAACAGGCTGTAGAGCCCGAATAAACCGCCCCAAGAGTGACCCATTAAAGTCCTGTTGGCTGGGTCAATGCGATAGTCAGCTTCAACTATCGGAATTACTTCCTGCGTAACAAATTGATAGAAAGCGCCAGCACCACCGCTAGTCACTGTCTGCAGTGTTGGGCTATCTTGCAGCACTTCATTTTCAGCCTTGATACTGACTGCAGACGTAAAATCGCGCGTGCGCCAACCAGACACCGTATCAATCATCTCGTTGGCCGGTCCGTCAAACGGGTATCCGATGCCAACAACAATCGTGACTGGGAACTCATTGCACTCACGCATCAGTCGAGTTATTTCGGTGACCCCTCCGAAATAGAAATTCGCATCCAACAAGTAAAGCACAGGATACGTTGTTGGCCTATCCCCAGGATGCAGAAGCGGCAGTGCGACTGAGACTTGAAAAACTTGCTGTACGAATTGGGAAGCAACGTGCCGAATCTCAGTGTCAACCAATGTGTAAGCTGGAAGACTACTCATGGCTGTTCACTGTTCCTTTCGCCGAATTAGCGTTAGGCAATGCTTTGAAGTTGAACCTGCAACTCGAGACTACCACAGTAGCCGGGCTGGTCCAAATTGTCGCACCTCGCATCGAGGATAGTTGTTTGTTGCATCACTAAGGAATTCGACTCACGCGTATGCTAACTCGGATTCAGGCAGGAATCCCATATTGCAGGTTCTGCTCGGTTTCGATTAACTTCGACCAGAGCCTTAACAGCCGATATACCAGCATGGATCGTCCTGGTTGCCGTTGGTGCGGATTTCAAAGTGGATGTGCGGGCCGGACGAGTTACCCGTGTTACCCACCGCGCCAATTACGTTGCCCTGATAAACGATTTGCCCAGGGACCACATTGATCCCGCTCAGGTGGCCGTAGAGCGTTTCATAACCGTTGCCATGATTGACCACAATCAGGTTGCCGTAACCATAGATGTTCCAGCCCGCAAACGTGACCGTACCCGTATCCGCAGCGAACACGCCGGACCCTTCCGACAGGGCAATATCAATGCCGGGGTGACCGTACCAGTACTGCTGCGTAAAATTGCGCGAGCCGACCGGGTATACAAAAGTGCCCGTGCCCACAATCGCCGGAGCCACACCCCCGGAGCTGGAACCACTGCCGCGCACTGAGGTCAGTGCCGGGGGGGTCCAAACAAACACATCTGCCACCGCGCCCGGTACCAGCACTTGCGTTTCCGGATAAAGCCGGAATGGGAACTCCAGGTTATTAGGCTCATAAGCAATAATGTCATCAACCGGGATGCCATACTGCGCCGAAATGCTCTCCAACGTGTCTCCCGCTCGCACATCATGCAGATACGCCGTCAAGCGGCAGAATGGTCAGCACCATGCCCGGCTGCATCAGGCTTGATTCCTGGCTCAGGAACGGGTTGCCACCCAGGAGGGTTTCGGTCTTGATTCCATATTCGAAGGCAATCCCGGAGGGGGTGTCGCCGCGCTCCACCGTGTATGTCTGGAAATCGTGATGCGGCCGTTTCCCTTCAAAGGTTACGGGCACGGGTGCGGGAGCGAGCGCGTTATCGCTCAGCACGGGCACGGTTTCCTGGTTCACGTCCAGGGGAACGGTGATGGCGTCGCCCGCCGTGGGGGTCGATACGGCCGTAGCCACAGCCGCAGGAGTAGCCGCAGCTGCCTGCCCGCTCCCTTCTTCCGCCTCCACGCCCATGCGGTAACCAAGTAACAACAGCGCCGCCGCCAACAGCAGCACGACAATGCCGCCGATGCGCCCCGCCTTACTTCCCTTTTCCATCATTCCGGGTGCGATGCTATCACAATGCCCGCCGAAACCACAAGCGGGCCTGTTGCCAGACCCGCTTCTCTAATTCATTGCCTATCTAGTTCAAACCGCCTAGATCATATCTTTGGTCAGCGTTTCCAGGAAGTCATAGTTCGTCTTCGTGCCGCGCAGCCGCTGCATCACCGCCTGCGTAGCGCTGGAGATATCATACCCCGGCGTATCCATAAGATGGCCCAGCATTTGGCGCATGACATAAACGCGCGCCAGTTCATCGCCGGACAGCAGCAGGTCCTCGCGCCGCGTGCTGGAGCGCTCAATATCAAACGCCGGGAAGATTCGGCGCTCCTGCAGCCGGCGGCTCAGGAGCAGTTCCATGTTCCCGGTGCCCTTGAACTCCTCATAGATGACATCATCCATGCGGCTGCCGGTATCAACCAGGCAGGTGGCGATGATGGTCAGGCTGCCGCCGTCTTCCAGATTACGCGCCGAACCAAAGAAGCGTTTCGGCGGGTACAACGCGCCCGGATCGAGACCGCCGGACAGCGTACGGCCGCTCGGTGGTACCGTGAGATTGTAGGCGCGCGCCAGACGGGTGATCGAATCGAGCAAGATCACCACATCACGCCCACCTTCGACCAGGCGTTTTGCCCGTTCCAACGCCATCTCCGCTACCCGGCAGTGCTGGCGAACTGGTTCGTCAAAGGTTGAGCTGACCACCTCACCGTCGATCGAACGGTCCATGTCCGTGACTTCTTCCGGGCGCTCCCCGATCAACACTACCATCAGGTGAATGCCCGGATAATTCTCGGAGATGCCGTTGGCGATTTCCTTCAACACGGTCGTCTTGCCCGCCTTGGGCGGCGAAACAATGAGGCCGCGCTGCCCCCGGCCGATGGGGGCAACCAGATCCAGCAAACGCGTAGACAACACGTTGGGATCCGTCTCCAGCTTAAACTTCTGATCGGGGAAAATAGGCGTCAGGGCCGAAAAACGTGGTCGCTTGCGCGCCTCTTCGGCGCTCATGCCATTGACCGCTTCAACCCGCAGCAGACTGTGATACTTCTCATTATCTTTAGGAATGCGCACCTGGCCGTAGATCATGTCGCCCGTGCGCAGGCCCAGACGCCTGATCTGCGAATTCGACACGTAAACGTCACTGCGGCCGGGAAGATAGCTGCCCGAACGCAGGAATCCCATTGTTTGCTTGTCGTCCTCAATAATCTCCAGAACACCGCCCTGGAAATTGAGACCTTTAGCCTCGGCGTCCGCGCGCATAATGCCAAAAACCAGGTCCTGCTTCTTCATCGCGCTGTAGCCAGGGATTTCCAGCTCACGCGCGAGTTCGCGCAGTTCACTTACCTTCTTCTCTTCAAGTACACCAATATCCATGCAATAGGTCTCCGCCTTGGGCTTTATCACAGCCGAGGTCACAAATGCTTCCGGCTTCCCGGTCTAGATCAGCATCAACCATAGCGGATCACAAAGGCTGTAATCGTTATATGATGATGGTGGGGGTTAAACCGACATCGTTGCCTGCAAAATAGCGTTCAGGCTGGGTTCTCGTCAGTTGTTCGCGAAAAATCGAGGATATAACTAAGACTCCAATGATTGGGCGACGAAAGTATATCACGCCCCTATGGGTACGTCAATTTCTCTATGCGGCGTCCTCATCCCGCACATAACGTTCTACCTGCTCCGTCAACGCGCGGTTGCCGATATAGAGCGGCGTACGCTGGTGAATCGTTTCCGGCACAATGTCCAAAATGGAGCGACGGCCGTCCGTGGCATATCCGCCCGCCTGCTCGATCAGGAAGGCCAGCGGCGCTGCTTCGTACAAAAGCCGCAGTTTTCCGTCCGCCTTATCTTCTTCCGCTGGATAACAAAAAACTCCACCGCGCAGCAGATTGCGGTGAAAATCTGCCACTAACGAACCAATATAGCGCGATGACAACTCCGGGCCGCCTTCTTCCTGCCCTTGCAGCCAGCGCAAATAGCGCTGCACCGCCGGAGCCCAGCGCCGGTAATAGGCCGTATTCAGGCTGTAATAGGCCGGAGGCTCCGGCAAGCGCATATGGGGATGCGATAGCAGAAACTCGCCCAGCTCCGGGTTCAGGGTGAATCCATGAACACCCTGCCCGGTGCTGTAGACCAGCATCGTGCTGGCCCCATATAGGACATAGCCCGCGCCAACCATGTTACGCCCCGGTTGCAGCACATCCTCAACTCGGCCGCGCAAATCCCAATCCACCGTCCGGAAAATCCCGAAGATTGTACCGATGCTCACATTTACATCGATATTGGAAGAGCCATCCAGTGGATCATAAACCAGAACATAGGAGCCTTTGCGGTACTTATCCGGTATTGGGATAAACTCCTCTCGTTCCTCGGAGGCCAAGGCACATAAGCGTCCCGTATGATCGCACATGCGGAAAATAATGTCGTCAGCGAAAACATCCAGCTTCTGCTGTCGCTCACCCTGTACATTGTCCGCTCCCGCCGAGCCAAGGATATCGACCAGGCCGGCCCGATTGGTCCTGGTAGCGATGATTTTCGCCGCCAGGGCCAGGTCATACAAAAGGTTAGTGAACTCGCCGCGCGCGTAGTCAGGTTGGCTGTCCAGAATGAACCGCTCAATTGTGTACACTGTGTCTTGCATGGCTGAGTTCCTTGCGCGATCTCGTGGGAATAGATGCCGGGCAGCGCTCCCAGACTTACTGGTACAAGGTGATCAAATAGAAGGCGATGGCCCCGGACCAAACAAGGGAGTCAACTCTGTCCAGCGCCCCGCCATGGCTGCCAAATGTTCGGCCGGAGTCTTTGACACCCGCTTCTCTCTTCAGCAAAGAAATACCCAGGTCACCAAATGGACCGATAATAGAGATCAAAAGACCCAGCAGCGCCGCTTCCTGCAACGGTACCTTCAGCAGGTAGGCCACGCCGACCGTTAGCCCGGTGCCCAACACAATACCGCCCACGTATCCCTCTACCGTCTTGTTCGGGCTGAGGCGAGGCGACAAATGGTGTTTGCCAATAACGCTGCCTGCCAGGAAGCGGCCGACCACATACGCTGCCGAATCCGCCATCCATGTGCTCAGGAAAAGAATCATGGTCCACTGCCAGGCCAAACTGTCCAGCTCCCGCACACGGAAGAAGTGGCTGGCCAACCAACCAAAAAGCACAATGCCCAGCGTCATGGCCATCCATGTCGGCAGGGCCAATCCGTCCTCGCGCGACTCATAGAGCCACAGGCCAAAGATCATCGCCGCCAGCAGCGTCACAACCAGGGCCACCGAGATATAGATCGGTTCCAGCCACTGCGCCGCCACATAAAAGAGAAATACCGCCGGCAGCAGCAGCCAGGCCGCCGAAAGCCAGCCAATTCGCCGAGTCAATTGCACATATTCAAACGTGGCCAGCAGCAAAATCAAGGACAGAGGTATGAAGTAGAAGTAGCCACCCAGGTAAATCAAATAGAGCGCCAGGGGACCCAGGGTGAGAGCGATGATCGCCCGCTGCACAAGATTTGCCATAGAGCCCTTAGCGGAGGCGATCGCTGCTACTCATTTTCCGGGGTAAGCCCGTAGCGGCGATGTCGCTGATTGTATGCCACGATTGCTTCGAAGAGTTCTTCGCGGCCAAAATCGGGCCACAGGGCCGGGGTGGGATAATACTCGGCATAAGCGGCCTGCCAGATCAGGAAGTTGCTGATTCGCAGTTCGCCGCTGGTGCGTATCACCAGATCCGGGTCGGGCAGATCTTTGGTGAAAAGATAGGAGCTGAACAGCTCTTCGGTCACCTGGTCGGGTTGCACGCCGTCAGCCAGCATTTCGCGAAAGGCATGGAGGATCTCTGCGCGGCCGCCGTAGTTGAAGGCCACATTGAGGATCAGGCGATCGTTGTCCTTGGTCAGCTCCAACGCGTGCCTGACCTTTTCCTGCAGCGTCTCGTTGATGCCGCTGAGATCGCCCAGGTGGTGAATACAGACACCTTGCTGATGCAGGTCATCCAATTCCTGATCGAGTACGCGCGCAAAGATGCGCATCAGGCCGCGCACCTCACTTTCCGGTCGCCCCCAATTCTCCGTCGAAAAAGCGTAAATGGTGAGGATTTTGACGTTGAACTCAACACAGGATCGCACGATGCGCCGCAGGTTCTCGGCTCCGGCGCGGTGCCCGGCCTGGCGCGGCAAACCACGCCGGCGCGCCCAACGGCCGTTGCCATCCATGATGATCGCCACGTGGTTCGGAACCTTATAGGGCGTTAAGTCGAGGGCTTGCTCACGCGGTTTCAGCATGAAGCTACTTATACTTCCATTATTTCGATTTCTTTGGCCGCCCCGATCTCTTCAATCTGGGCCACGTATTTGTCCGTCAGCTCGTTCAAAGAATCAATACCGCGGTGCAATTCATCCTCGGTAATCATCTTCTCCTTCTCAAACTCGCGCAGGTCATTTTGCGCATCGCGCCGCACATTGCGCGCCGCCACCTTTGCTTCCTCAACGCGTTTGCCAATCAGCTTGGTCAGGTCCCGCCGCCGTTCTTCCGTCAGGCGAGGGATGTTCAGGCGGATAATCTTGCCGTCATTATTGGGCATAATGCTGAGGTCAGACTTCATGATCGCCCGTTCAATGGCGGAGAGAGAATTCGCATCATACGGCCGTATGGCGATCTGCGTCGCCTCAGGCACCGAGATCACGGCCATCTGATTCAGCGGCATCTCCACACCATACATATCAACCATGATCTTGTCGACCAGATGGGGATTGGCTCGGCCCGTCCGAAAGGCCGCCAGGTCCCCCTCCAACGAGGTTACTGCGCCCTTCATCCGATCCTCGGTATCTTTCAAAAGCTCGCGAATCATCTGAACCTCCCAGGCTATAAGCTGCTAACCAGACGTAATCGTGGTGCCGACCGTCTCGCCCAGCACCAGGTTCTTCACGCTGTCCTTCTGCCAGAAATCCAGTACAACAATGGGCATGTCGTTCTCCATGCACAGCGAAACGGCCGTTGTATCCATTACCCGCAGCCGCATGTTTAAAAATTCGCTGTAAGTCAGGGTGTCAAACCGCTCCGCTTCCGGATTTACATTCGGATCCTCGCCATAAATGCCATCCACCTTCGTGGCCTTGATCAGCACTTCCGTGTCCAGTTCCATCGCCCGCAGAGCACCCGCCGAATCCGTAGTAAAATACGGATTGCCCGTGCCACCCGCAATAATAACCACGCGTCCCTTGTCCATATGGCGAATCGCGCGCAAACGGATATACGGTTCGGCCACGGGACGCATCTCAATAGCTGTTTGCACACGGGTAGCCACACCGGCGCGTTCCATGGCATCCTGTAAAGCCAACGCGTTCATAACCGTGGCGATCATACCCATGTGATCGGCCGTGGAACGGGCCATTCCCTGGCTGGTGCCAGCCGACCCCCGCCACAGATTCCCTGCGCCGATAACAATCGCAACCTGTACACCTAAATCATAGACGTCCTTAACAATCCCGGCAACCTCTGCCGCCCGTTGCGGGTCAATCCCAAACCCTTCTGGGCCGGAGAGCGCTTCACCACCCATCTTGAGTAAGATCCGGTGGTAGCGAAGATCTGTCATTTTGTTTTACTCCAGATTGGCGGACCGGAATGGCCCTTCGGCACTTTGGTTGGCGCAGACGCTTGCCTGGCCGCAAGAAAGGACGCCCTCGCGGACGCCCTTTCTCTCTTCTTCTACTTGCTAATCCAGCATTTCACCCAGTTCGTAGCGCTCAAAGCGGCGCACTTTGATGTTCTCGCCGGTTGTACGGATGGCTTCGGTAACCAGATCTTTCACCTTGAGTTTGTCATCGCGCACATAGGGCTGCTCCATTAGGCATACTTCCTCATAGAACTTCTGCATACGCCCCTGCACGATCTTGTCCACGATCTCTTCAGGCTTGCCTTCGGCCAGGGCCTGTGCACGCAAAACCGCGACCTCCACCTCCAGGTCCTCCGTGCTTACGTCCTCAATGGACACAACCTTTGGGCTCATCGCCGCGATCTGCAGCGCTATGCTGTGCGCTAACTCCGTGAACTGCTCGTTACGCGCCACAAAATCCGTTTCGCAGTTCAGTTCCAGCATGACCCCAACACGATTGCCGGGATGGGCATACATTTCAATAATGCCTTCGTTCACGTCACGATCGGCGCGTTTGGCGGCGCGTGCCGCGCCCTTCTCACGCAGGATCAAAACGGCCTTGTCAAAATCGCCGTTAGATGCTTCCAAAGTTTTCTTAGCTTCTAATACACCGGCCCCGGTCACAGAGCGCAGTTCTTTAACCATTTCGGTTGTTACGACAGTCATGATGTTGGTACCTAACTCCTACTCGTTTTCCTCATCCTCACCGTCCATCTCATCATCGATGGCTTCGGTTACTTCGACAATTTCCTCGTCTACGATCTCTTCCAGGATTTCCTCGTCTTCAATCTCTTCCAGGATTTCCTCGGCGACGATCTCTTCCGCAATTTCCTCAGCGATCTCTTCAACAAGCACCTCGGCCACAACTTCGGCTGCCACAACCTCGGCGACTTGTTCCTCGGCGGCCTGCTCACGCAGCTTGGCCAGTGTGGATTCACCTAATAGGACTTCGTCTTCCACATTACCCATACCGTCGAATTCGCGATCTTCATACTCGTCGAAGTCCGAGATCTCTTCAACCATGCTGTCTTCACGCATCGCCATACCTTCGATCGCGGCATCTGCCATTTTGCCTGTGATCAGCTTGATGGCGCGGATGGCGTCGTCATTAGAAGGAATGATGTATTCAATCGGGTCCGGATCGGAATTGGTATCGACGATTCCGATAATCGGGATGTCGAGGATATTGGCCTCGTGCACGGCCGTGTCCTCGTTGTTCACATCTACAATAAAAAGCACATCCGGCAGCGTGCGCATCTTGCGGATACCGCCGAGGCGCTCATTTAGCTTCTCAATTTCGCGCTCGATGCGCAGACGTTCCGTCTTCTTGAGCAAATCAAAATCACCGGCATCGCGCCGCTGTTCCAGCTTTTCCAGATAGTCAATACGTTGGCGAATCGTCTGCCAGTTGGTCAGCGTTCCGCCCAGCCAGCGCATATTCACATAGGGCTGCCCGGCACGGGCCGCTTCACGAGCCACAGTGTCCTGGGCCTGGCGCTTCGTGCCCACAAACAGCACATTTCCGCCGCTGGCCACCGTGTCGCGAACGACGTCATAGGCATCCTCGATCATACCGATTGTCTGCTGCAAGTCGATGATATGAATGCCGTTTCGCTCCGTGAAAATATACGGCTTCATCTTGGGGTTCCAACGACGCGTGCGGTGTCCGAAATGGACGCCAGTTTCCAGTAGTGCCTTCATTGATACTACGGCCATGGGGGTATTCTCCTTTGTTGTTTTGTTCTTCCACGCCTTTCATCCTGACCGAGGACTTGCATGGCCAATCGCCACGCACGTAAATTCAAGGCTTGAACTCGTAGCGTTGCGAAGCAAGCACTTCTCGCTCAGTCCAGGCGTGTGTAAGATGTTAACTTTTCCCGTGCAAGGTGGGACGCTTCCCCTCTATTGGCAAGCCTAACAATTATAATGATTGTCAATGGTAGCGCAAGTACTGGGGCCGATTCTAATGCGTTTTCGATCTTCCTCACTCATCCAGCAGGATGACCGGTTCCTGATAGTAGCGCAGACGGCTGCGGGTCAGTTTGTCGGCCAGAAATTGGGCGAACCAGGCCCTTTTCTGTGCCAGTGGCTCTACTTTCTTTAACCGTTCCAGGTCGGCATTCAGACGCAGTATGCGCCCGGGGATGAGAAAACGCGTCAGCCCGGCCGGCAAAAAACGGCCGTTGCTCGCCGCATCAAAAACCTCATCCGGCACAAACTGGGGGAAAACCGCCACGGCCTGCATCTGCGGGAACTGCGCCAACAGCCTTGGCACATCAGTCAGCATCGTCCTTTCCACACTGCCCCAACGGCCGTAGGTCGTCACCAACTCATTCATCACATCCAGCCGCTCGCGTATACCCGTATCCTGGACCAGCACAGCCCGTCCGTGGCGATCCAGGAAATAGCACAGCGTCTCGCTGTCCGCCAGGGCCGTGCGCAGCTCCTTTTCAGCCAGGAGCAGCAGGCGCACCCCTTCGATCTGCTCCAGCTCGGCCAGCAGCTCGGCCACAGGGCGTTCTTCGTGGCTGATAGCGTGATACCAGGTGTGCAATTCCAGGCCGGGTTGGTGTGGGGGCACCACCTGTACGATGATGTCGCGATAACCCATCTGGCGGAATGCCGCGTAGCGCGTGGCCCCATCCAGGATCACATACCGGCCGTTCCAGAAGGTCGTGACCGGTGGATTGACCAGCCGCCCCTCTTCTTGCAACCGCTGCACCAGGCGCTGCACCCGCTTTTCGTCCACCGCTTCGTGCGGCGTAACGTTCGCCACTGGCACCAATTCCAGCGATAGAGCGTCCCCGGCGCCACTGCTGTGCAGCACTTGCAGCAGTTGCGTAACCATCGCCGCATCCAGCGCAGGGCGCTGCTGCTCGATAATGGCCGAAACATGAGGCGCCACGATTGTGCGCGGGTGGGCGCGCAGCGACAGTGCATAGGCCGGAGCCTTGGTGATCAGCACGGGCAGCGCCGAAACAGCCGCCCCACCCAGGTGCCCCGACTGCAGCGCCTCCAGCAGTGCCTCCTCATCGACCAGATCGGTATGGCCAGTGTTCACCAGAAAAGCGCCGCGCTTCATCTGCGCCAGTTCCGCCGCTCCCAACAGAGCTTGCGTTTCGGGTGAAAATGGTACATGCAGACTTACATAATCCGCCCGCCCCAACAAGTCCAGCAGATCCGTCGACTCAATGCCTGCAGACCCGGCCAGTTCCGGCGTCAGGCGCGGCTGGTTGGCCAGGACAGTCATCTCGAACGCTTCGGCTCGTTTGGTCACTTGCTTAGCCACACGACCGTAGCCGACCAACCCCAGCGTTTTGCCCGCCAGGCTGCCGTTAGCAAACTGGTTATCCAGCATCAGAAGGCGGGCAAGAGTATGCTCCGCGATCGCCACCGCATTGCCGTCCGGCACGTAAATTACTTCTACACCCAGGTCACGCGCGGCAGCGGCTTCGATATTGTCCGGCTGCGCCGTGGCGCAGGCAATGGCGCGCAGCTTGTAGCCGTAATCAATCACCTGGCTGTCCACGTGCTGCTGTGGTCCCACCACCAGCGCGTCATAACTGCTGATCAGCCGCACGAATTCGTCCAGCGGCGGGTCCGGGCGCACGTCCACCTCCGCCGCTTGTTGCAGCTCGCGCAGGGCTGCCGCGTCGAGATCATCAGTGACCAGCACCCGCGGCCGAGTTTTGTCGCGCACGGCCGTAGGCCGGGACGCTCGCGCAGCAGGCGCTTCCTTGGTATCCACACCCTGGTGAAAAAAGCCGCAGTCCGGCGTATTGACGTTCCCGCCGCTGAAGATCACTCCTACACGCCGCCCGGCGATGTCGGATTCTCCGCTGAATATGGGTGCCAGGGCCACGGCCGAACTCGGCTCAATGATCAGCTTCAGATAGGTCCACACGAACTGCAGCGTTTCCATAATCTGCGCCTCAGACACTGTGCGCATATCATGGACATATTGGCGCATGACCGCCAGGTTGCGTTCGCCAACAAAGCGCGTGCGCAGCCCATCGGCTATGGTTTGCGGCACGGCGTCGAGTGTGACAATTCGCCCTTCGCGCCACGATTGGTTCGCGTCCGCGCCCATCTCCGGCTCCACGCCCACCACCTGGCAGAACGGTGAAAGAGCCGCCGTCGCCAGAGCGCTGCCGCTGATCAACCCGCCTCCCCCCACGGGCACAAACAAATAGTCCAGTTCGCCGCACTCCTGGAACAGTTCCACCGCTGCCGAGCCCTGGCCCAGGATAATGTTGTCATTGTCATACGGGTGGATAAAGGTGTAACCATGCTCGGCAACAAGCTCGGCAGCCACCTTCTCCCGCTCCAGGGCTGAACAGGTAACCACGTGCGCCCCATAGCCCTCCGTCGCCGCACGCTTGATCGGCGGCGCATTTTCCGGCATGACTACCACGGCCGTCACCCCCAGCAGCTGCGCCGCCAGGGCCAGGCCCTGCGCATGGTTGCCGCTGGAAAAGGTGATCACCCCGCGCGCCTTTTCTTCCGCGCTCAGGCGGCTGATGGCATGGTACGCGCCGCGGAACTTAAACGCGCCTACTCGTTGGAAGTTTTCGCACTTCAGAAAGAGTTCGCCGCCGCAGCGCGCGTTTAGCGTGCGTGACGTGTGCACAGGGGTGCGGTTGACAATACCGTCCAACCTCTGTGCGGCCAGCAGCACCTCCTGCGGCTGTAGATGGGTCATCGTCAGGCGGGCGGCGGAACCGGCAGATCGTCCACGGCCGTGTTCTTCCACTTCTCCCCTTCCTCAATCAGCATCACCGGAATTCCGTCACGTACTGGATATTTCAGCCCCGAATCAGCGCAGACCAACCAGCAGTTGTGCACCAGCTCCAACCGGCCCGGATCATCCCCCAGGGACTTGTCACGCACCGCCACTGGGCAGCGCAGCAATTCGATCAATTCGGGGCTGAGCACCGGCTCGCCGTTGCTTTCATTCATGGGCTGTTTCTCCTCTCCGTCTGTCTGCTTTTAGCAATCTGATCATACGCCTATCCGTATCCCATAGCAAGTGCAGCAATAGCCCTGGAACCCGCACCAGGGTCATCCGCGGTCCGTCGCGCCGGCGTTGTCTGCTCTACCCGGCCACCCCAGATGAATCGCAGCCCAACGACCTGCGAAACGGCCGTGGCCTATGATACAATGCTGGCCCTTGCCGTCTATCCAGGCTGCGGCCGGCCGCAGCCCGAGGTGCACCATGCCGAGTCTCCTGTCGCAGCGTCGCTCCCTGCTGCTCCTGCTCCTGGGCAGCTTCTTGTTACTGCTGCCTGTTATCGTTGCCCGTGCGGGCGCCCTCAGCACGCCTGTGCGCGCAGACCTGCCGGCTTCCGGCGAGCAGGCGTCCGCCCTGCACTTAATCCAATTCAGCGGACCTATTCGCCAGGATTGGCTCACGGCCGTGCAGGACACCGGTGCCCAACCCCTGCATTACGTTGCCGACTATGGATACCTCGTATGGGCCGATGCCGCCGCGCGCCGCCGTCTGGACGCCCTGGCCGCCTCCACTGCTTTCCTGCAGGGTACCACGCCCTATTCCGCCAACACGCATCAGCCCGCCGCCCTTTTCGCCGCAGAACCGGATACCCCGGTAGAGATAACCATCCAGATGCTGCGCCATGAAGGGCAGGGAGCAAGTCAGGCGCGAATCGAAGCCCTGGCCCTGCAATTGCTGTCCGCCTGGGAGCCAGTAATGGCCTTCCAGAACCTTCGCGCCGTAGTCCGCACGGGCGACATCCCCCAGATAGCCGCCCTGCCTGATGTGCTCTTGGTCGAGAACTTCCAGCCTCCGCAGCTTTTGGACGAAAGACAGGCCCAGACACTGGCAGGTAACCTCAAGGCCGATCGCTCTGGCCCGCAGGGTCGCGGCTATCTGGCCTGGCTGCAGAGTCGCGGCTTTTCAGACGATCCTGCCGTCTACCCGGTCGTGGACATCGTCGATGACGGCATCGGCAACGGCGTTGCCACCCAGGCAGGTGGAGACGTAACGTTCCGCGTGGGAGGCGCTTCCGGCAGTGCCTCGCGTGTCACCTACATTGCCGACTGCACCGGCACCGCTGATGGCAGTGGGCTGGAGGGCCACGGGCACCTGAATGCCAGCATCGCCGGGGGCTTTGATAATCGTGCCGGAAACGCCTTCCGCGATGCCGAAGACTACCAGTACGGGCTGGGTATTAATCCCTACGGCCGTCTCGCCAGCAGTCGCGTCTTCGGCGACTTTGGATTTGACCTCAGCGAATGCGGTGGTAACTACCTGCCCGCAATTCGCCAGAGCTATACAAAAGGCGCGCGAATCATCAGCAATTCCTGGGGCTGCGCCTCTTGCGCGGGCACCTACAACACCGCCTCGCAAGCATATGACGCCGCCGTGCGTGATGCGAATTCGTCCGCGCCCGGTGATCAGGCTCTGCTGGCGATCTTCTCCGCCGGTAATGCGGGCAGCGACAGCCACACAGTTGGTTCGCCGGCCGACGGCAAAAACGTCATTTCCGTCGGCGCTGTCGAGAACCAACGGCCGTCCTGGTCCGACGGCTGCGGCTACGGTGCATTCGAAGCCGACAACGTACAGGACATCGCCGACTACTCCAGCCGCGGACCAAGTAGCGGCGACCGGGTAAAACCGGACCTGGTCGCCCCGGGCACGCACGTCACTGGCACCGCCAGCACCAGCCCCTTCTACAACGGTCTGGGCATCTGCGACACCTATTATCCCGGCGGCCAACAGCTCTTCGCGGCCTCCACCGGTACCAGCCACAGCGCGCCGGCGGTTGCCGGGGCCGCTTCCCTGGCCACCTGGTGGCTGCAAAACAAACAATCCATTGCCAATCCTTCCCCCGCCCTGCTCAAGGCCTTCTTGCTGGCCAACACCAGCCATGTCACCGGGACAGCCGCGGATGATGACCTGCCCAGCACCGTTCAGGGGTATGGCTTGCTCGATCTGGGCCAGGCCTTCAGCAACCGCAAGATGTTGTTGTTCGATCAGTCTCCCCAGCGCCTTCTAAATGACTCCGGAGAGCTGTGGGTGGAAAAGGTCTACCCGGCCGTTGCCGGCGAACCCCTCAAAATCCTCCTCGCTTATACCGATCAGCCTGGGCTGGTCTGCATTGATTCCCAGGGCTGCTTCCCCCAGGTCAACGATTTGGACCTGGTAGTACGAGCTGGCGCCCAGACCTATCGTGGCAACAACATGTCCGGTCCGTGGAGCGTTGCCGGTGGAGAGCCGGACCGCCTCAATAACGTGGAAGCCGTCTTCCTGCCACCAGGGACGACCGTCAACACCCTCACCATCGAAGTTCGCGGCTTCAACATCGCCGGCGACGGCGTACCGAACGCCGGTGACAGCACCGATCAGGATTTCGCCCTTGTTTGCACCAACTGTCGAGCCGCGCCCATTGATTGGAAATACCACACCTTGATGCCCGTTCTCTTCGCCGCCACGGGTCCCTAGAAATCGACAAGGAGTCGCCCGTTTTCATGCGTCAGGTCTGGATCACCAAAGCGGGACCTCCTGAAGTCTTGCAGATCAAGGAGCTGCCCTTAATAGTGCCCCGCAACGGCGAGGTGCGCATTCGCGTCGCCGCTGCGGGCGTCAATTTCGCCGATATCCTGGGGCGTATGGGCATCTATGGCGATGCCCCGCCCTTGCCGTATGTGCCCGGCTATGAAGTGGCCGGCACCGTGGAGAAGTTGGCACAGGGCGTTGTGGGCCTCAAAGAAGGAGATGAGGTCCTGGCCCTGACCCGCTTCAATGGCTACAGCGAGGCCGTTTGTGTTCCCTATCAGCAAGTCTTCAAGCGCCTGGAGTGGATGTCCGTGGACGATGCGGCAGCCCTGCCCGTCAACTACCTGACCGCCTATGTCATACTGGTCGTCATGGGCAGTTTGCGTGCCGGTGACCGCGTTCTCATCCATCAGGCCGCCGGCGGGGTGGGCCTGGCCGCGCTCGATATTTGCCGCATCCTGGGCGCCGAGACCTTCGGCACCGCCTCGCCCCACAAGCACGAAGTTCTACGGCAGAAAGGACTCGATCACCCCATTGATTACCGTAATGAAGACTACGAGCGCGTTCTGAACGATCAATTTAACGGCAAAGGTCTAGATGTCATCCTCGATCCGCTGGGCGGCCGTGACTGGAAGAAGAATTATCGTCTCCTTGCTCCCACCGGCCGCCTGATCCACTTTGGCCTCAGCACCCTCGCCCCCGGCAAACGCCGTTCGCTGCTGCGTGCCGGACGGGCCCTGGCCACCCTGCCTTTCTACACTCCCCTCGGCTTAATGCGTGACAACAAGGGCGTTTTGGGCGTGAACCTAGCCCACCTGTGGGACGAAAGCGAACGACTGGCCTCCTGGATGGAGCAGCTGCAAACCTGGTACGATGAGGCGCTCTTCCGGCCCACGATTGACCGTTCCTACTTCTTCAATCAGGCAGCCGAAGCGCACCATTACATCCAGAACCGCGAGAACGTCGGCAAAGTCCTGCTGAAACCGTGATCAGCCGGTGGGCCACGCCTCTTGCACCAGCCGTGGCAGGATTTCCCCGGACGCGCCCTGCAGCACAAAGGTCACGATCCCACTTAGCGGCGTTTCCTGCGGATTGATTTCCACCACCGCAACGCCTTCGTCTAACGCCAGAAGTGGCAGCGAAGCCGCCGGCTGAACCAGCGCCGACGTGCCAATGGTGAAGAACAGATCGCATTCTTGAGCGGCTTGCCGGGCGCGGTCGAGAGCGCTAATCGGCAATGGTTCAGTGAACCAGACCACATCGGGCCTCAGGAAACCACCGCACACCGGGCACCGCGGCGGTAGGTCGTCGGAGCGTTCGACGATGGGAGCCAAACGGCCGCATTCAGAACACTTGATCCGGCTGATGTTGCCATGCAGTTCCACCACGGCCGTGCTGCCCGCCCGCTGGTGCAGGCTGTCCACATTCTGCGTGATCACCACAAGCTCCTCCACATGCCGCTCCATTTCCGCCAGCGCGGCATGCCCCGCGTTTGGCTCCACGCTTCCTGCCAGCTGCCGCCGCCACGCATACCAATCCCACACCAGCGTTGGATCGTTCCGGAACGCACGCGGCGTGGCCAGCTGCTGCGGATCATACCGCGCCCATAGTCCCGTCTGCGCCTCGCGAAACGTGGGCAGGCCACTCTCCGCCGACACCCCCGCCCCTGTGAGCACGCTGATTCGTCTCGCCTCGCGAAGGCGCTCAATCACCTCTCGCGGGATAGGAATGGGTCGATTCATAACTTATTCCTCAAAGTCCTAGGATCCACGACGCCAGTTGAAAATAGATCAGCAGGCCCGTGGCATCGACGATCGTCGAAATCATGGGGCCGCTGATTACCGTCGGATCGACATGAAAACGTTCGGCCACGGTGGGCACAATTGTGGCCACCGTAATCGCCCACAGCACCACGGCCGGCAGCGTCAGGGCCACCGCCTCGGCAATCGCCGTATCCCGTGTGGCCAGATACGCCGCCCCAAACCCCACCACGCCCATGACCACGCCCAGCAGCAAACCCACCGAAATCTCTCGCCGTAACGCTTGCGGCAGATTGCCCACCCGCACTTCGTCCAATGTCAGCGCGCGGATGATCGTGGCTACCGTCTGCGAACCCGCGTTGCCACCCGTGCCAATAATCAGCGGCACAAACAATGTCAGAGCGATCGCCGCCTGCAGTTCACTTTCATACAGCTTCGTTACTGTGCTGGTCAGCGTGCCCGCCAGGAACAGCAGCAGCAGCCAGCCGACACGCTTGCTGAATACCCGTGGTACGGACGCGGAAAAATACGGTTGGTCCAGCGGCTGCGAACCACCCAGTCGCTGGATATCCTCTGTAACCTCTTCCTCGAACACGTCCAGCACGTCATCGACCGTTACCACGCCGACCAGCCGCCCCTGCTCATCGGTAACCGGGATAGCCACATAGTCGTATCGCGAGACGATCTCGGCCAGCTCTTCCTGATCAATAGTCACCGGCACAGAGACCACGTCCGGGATCATGATACTCTCGATCAAGGCGTCGCTCTGCGCCAGCACAAAATTGCGCAGCGGCACCACCCCCAGCAGCTTGTCGTCGCGGTCCACCACATAGAGATAGGCCAGCGTCTCCGGCTCTTCCAGCGAACGCAGATATTCTTGCGTATGGCTGACTGTCCACATGCGGCGTACGGCCACAACATCACGGGTCATCAGACGGCCGGCCGTCTCTTCGTCGTAGCGCAGCAGCTGCTTGACCTGCGCCGCTTCGTCATCCTGCATCAGGTTGAGCAGTCGCGCGGCGACCGGGTCCGGCAGATCCTCCAGGAACTCGGCCGCGTCATCCATCGGCAGTTCTTCCAGCAGGTCGGCTAGGCGCTCGTCATCAACCTTTTCCACCAACTCCTGCCGCACCAGACCGCTCGTCTCGTCCAGCACCTCACTGGCATTCTCGTTAGATAACAGTCGAAAGACTTCCAGTGCGTCTTCCGAAGAGAGTTCGTCCAGGAAGTCGGCGACATCGGCCGGGTGAACCTGGTTGATCTCTTCCCGCAGGGTTTGCAGCCGGCCTTCTTCCAGCAGGGTCTCGATGTCGTTCCTGGTGAGTGGTGTGTCTGTCCGTTCTTCCATACGCTTTGTTCTCCACTGCGAGGCCATATATGGTGGTTCAGGAGGAGGATCGTGACCGCATCCCAGCACCCAAGAAGGTGCGGTGCACGGCCGTGATTATAATCGAATTCAGACCGATGCACGAAGAGCAGGACGCTTCTTGGACCCCTTGTGCGCTCTCATGCATTGAGGTATCCTGATCGCGATCACGGCCTGACCGCTGCAAGTTGGCCGTCTTCAGACAAGCTCGAATCGATGATCACTACCCGCACTCTGAGCAAAGAATTTGACGGCCACGTGGCGGTGGATTCCCTCAATTTGGATATCCAGGCCGGGGAAGTCTTTGGCTTTCTAGGGCCCAACGGCGCGGGCAAGACGACCACCATCCGCATGCTCACCTGCCTCATCGCTCCCAGCAGCGGCAGCGCAACGGTACACGGCCTGACCGTGGGCCGGGACGACCAGGACATACGCCGCAATGTCGGCCTTCTCACCGAAACGCCCGGTCTCTATGACCGTCTCTCCGCCTGGCAAAATCTGACTATCTTTGCTGAACTATACGAAGTGGAGCGCGTGAGCTACCAGGTGGAAAAATACCTGCGCCTGCTGGGACTCTGGGATCGCCGGTCTGACCCGGCCGGCTCCTTCAGCAAAGGCATGCGCCAGAAACTGGCCATCGCCCGCGCCCTGCTCCACGAACCACCCATCCTCTTCCTCGATGAACCGACCGCTGCCCTTGATCCTGAAGCCGCCCGCCTCATTCGCGACTTCATCGGCGAGCTGAAGAGCGCCGGACGCACCATCTTCCTCTGTACCCATAACCTGGATGAGGCTGACCGCCTCTGCGATCGCGTGGCCGTGTTCAAACAGACCTTGCGTGCGGTCGCCGAACCGGCCAGCCTGCGCCATCGCCTGGGTGGCCGCCAGGTCCGCATCCAGTTGGCAGGCGAAGCCGCGCCTTGGCGCGCGCGCCTGGCCTCTTTCGCCGGCGTACTGGCCGTGCAGGCCAACGGCCGTGAATTGCTGCTCACCCTCGCCGATCCCGAAACGGGCAATCCCGCGCTCATCCGCTCCCTCGTGGAAGCAGGTGCGGACCTGCAGTTCGTCAGCGAAATCGACCAGACCCTGGAAGACGCCTACCTGCATCTGCTGGGTCAAGATGGAGCGGCGACCAACGTGAGAACCTGACCATGAACAAAGTGCGTACTATCATCCGCAAGGAATGGGCCGAGGTTTTCAAGAACCGTATGGTCTTCTTTACTGTAGCTTTTCTGCCCATCGTCCTGACAATCCTGCCGCTAATCATCTTGCTCGTCACGCGCAGTTTCGGAGCGGAATTCAGCGAACTCAACGACGACGACATCACGGCCGTGTTTGGCGCCCAGTGTCTGGGCCTGACCGATTTCGAATGCGGCCAGTACTATATCCTGAGCCTGTTCACCTTCATGTTCATGATCCTGCCCGTAGCCATCCCCGTCACCATCGCCGCCTACAGCATCGTCGGCGAAAAGACCACTCACACCCTTGAACCCTTGCTGGCCACGCCCATCACCACGACCGAACTGCTCGGCGGCAAGGCCCTGGCGGCGATCATTCCCGCCCTCCTGGCGACCTGGATCAGCTATGGCCTTTACCTGCTGGGCGTTTGGCTCCTGGCCAGCCCGCCTGTGTTCGGCCGTGTGCTCGACCCACTTTGGCTGCTGGCTATTATAGTGCTTGGCCCCCTGCTGGCCCTTCTGGCCGTCTGTTTCGCCATCCTCATCTCCTCGCGCGTCAGCGACCCGCGCGTCGCCGAACAGCTTTCGGCGCTCATCGTCGTCCCTCTAATCCTGCTCGTCGTCGGCCAATCCGTCGGCCTGATTCTGATCAACCGCCAGGTCATCCTCTTCCTGGTTGGACTGGTCGCCCTGCTCGATGTGCTGCTCGTCGTGGTCAGCGTGCGCCTCTTTCAACGGGAAACTATCCTCACTTCCTGGCACTAGCCCCCGCCCCAGCACCACTGGTAGTCGGTCGCCCAGGGAGCGTCCCAAAGCTCGAAATCCGTGAACCGCGGTCAAAAACTCAAAACGCACAAAAAGTGGGTCTTGACGAGCCCCTGTCATCTATGCTACATTGTACCCGGCGCTTCAGGCGACTACTGACAAGGAGATTGTTGCATGTCCAACTTTATCGCTCAATTTATCACCCCCATCGACGGCGACGGTTATGTTCCTTGTCGTAGTGCGCGTGTTGGCCTCTAGCTTCATTTGAAATCAGTGAAGGCCGCAGCGCACTAGTGCCTGCGGCCTTTTTTGTTGCAACTTTCCGGATTTGTTTCCGGAATCAAAAGGACGTAGGCCCGGTGCCCACGTCCTTTTTTGTTATCCAGCGGCGCTCCCCAGGGTGGCAGCGCGCAAAGGCAGACGGTTTCATGATTAAAGCAATAATTTTCGACATAGGTGGCGTGCTCTTGCGCACGGCCGATCAGCAGCCCCGCCGGCGTTGGGAAACCCGCTTGGGCTTGCCGCCGGGAGAACTGGAAGCAATTGTGCTCAACAGCGACATGGGGCACAGGGCTCAGCGTGGCGAAATTAGCGACGCCGAATTATGGGCCTGGGTCGGCCATAAGCTCGCTCTGGGCGATCAACTGCCGGAGTTCCGGTCGGATTTTTGGGCTGGCGACGTGCTCGACAGCGATCTCATGGCCTACATCCGCAGCCTGCGGCCCGCCTACCAGACGGCCGTGATCAGCAACGCCACCGACGCTTTGCAGAGCACCTTGGGCGCACACGGAATCTCCGATGCCTTCGACCTGATCGTTGGCTCGGCGCAAGAAGGGATCATGAAACCTGACCCGCGTATTTTCGAAGACACCTTGGCCCGCCTGGGGCGTACCGCCCCGGAAGCCGTCTTCATAGATGATTTCCAGCATAACATCACCGCCGCGCAGACCCTGGGCCTGGCTACGGTACATTACCAGCCGGGAGTAGACGTGCCCGCAGAATTGGCAGCGCTGGGCGTGGTCGTCCCGCAGCCAAGGGAAGTTTGAGACATGATCAAGGTAAAAACATCAAAGAAAGCAAAGCCGCAGGCAGCAACCCGTGGCAAGACGCTAATTCGGCCCTTCAAGCCCTCCAATGGGGAATATGAAGACGTGGTGGCCATTGAAAACGCCAACTACCCGGATGCGCTCTTCGCCGTTACTGAATTCAGGTTCATGGATGAGTCCAGCGGTGAACATGTCCTGCATGAGCGCCTGGTCGCTGAACGGAATGAGCGACTGGTAGGATTCATCACCTACGAGCAGCCTTGGTGGTCTTCTCAGGAAGGCAAATACCACCTGTGGCTGGCGGTGGATCCAGACTGGCATGACACGGCCGTGCCCGGCGAACTCTACTCCGCCGCCCTGCAAGCCCTTGGCAAATATCACCCGCGCCAGCTCACCACCGAGTTCCGCGAGGATCAGCAATATCTGATCGAGCTGTTTGAGCGCCAGGGCTTCCAGCGTACCCAGCGCATGCCGATTTCCGCCCTTGATGTCGGTGCCTTTGAAGAAGCGCCCTTCGCCAGCGCCCTCGAACGCGCGCAGGCGGCGGGCATTCGCATCATATCTCTGGCGGAACTCGCGAACGCGGATGAGGAGTGGCAGCGTCAGGTCTGGGACCTGGAATGGGCAATCCTGCAAGACGTGCCTCATCCCGATCCGCTGACGAGGTCGCCTTTCGAAGAATGGCTGGTGCGCACGTTTGATTCGCCCAGCTTCACGGCCGATGGCTACTTTCTTGCCCGTAACGGCGAGGCCTTCGTGGGCATGAGCAGCCTGTGGAAAAGCGCTGCCGATAAGAGCAAGCTGTACACTGGCCTTACCGGCGTCTTGCCTGCCTACCGGCGCCAGGGCATCGCCACGGCGCTGAAGGTACATGGCCTGCGTTTCGCCAGAGAGTACGGCGCACAAAGCGTGGAAACGGACAATGAAGAAAACAACCCGATGCTTGATCTGAATAAGCAGTTGGGCTTTCGAGAAAAGCCGGCGTACGTGATTTATGCCAGGCAGCTGCAGAACACGGACGCAGTGGGAGAAATCGCAGCAAAACAAACCTAGGGAACCAATGGCCGTTCTACTACAGGGTCCAGGTTCCCCATACGACCGGAGGATTGGCATGAGGTCGCTGAAAAGTCTAATCATGGGAATCGTCGCCGGGATGGTACTCAGCACGCTGAGCCTGATCATCCCCTACGCGGGACATCTGTTGGTAGTTGGACGGCCGGGACTGCCCACGGCGGTAGTCATTTCCGGCCTGGCCGGTGGGATCATCGCCGGGGCCGCCGGCATGGCCCTGGCCCGCCTCACGTCCGGGCGCGAACGGGCCGTCCTGGTACTGCTCATCAGCACGGCCGTGGCCTCGCTGGCTGTTTACCTCGGCCGCTACGCCAACGGCTCCCTGGTGCCTCCGGCTATCTATGGCCTGGCTCTGGGTAACGGCTTGCTGATCGCCCGCGTCACGGCCGGCCTGTGCGCCCGCCATAACCTGCACAACCACCGCGGCCTGGCACGCTAGGCCCGTAAAACAGCAGGGCAACCCTCGGAATAGCCCTGCAAATGAGGAATATGAGATGACATATACTTTAGAGACAAGCACCACACAGGCACTGCGCTTCGCTTTGCGACCCGTCACCACCTCCGATCTGAACGCCGTTGTGACCCTGATCAACGCCAGCGCGGCGACGCAGGACGGCAA
Organism: uncultured Chloroflexia bacterium; assembly: GCA_963786145.1. Classification (GTDB taxonomy): domain Bacteria; phylum Chloroflexota; class Anaerolineae; order Promineifilales; family Promineifilaceae; genus JAACFF01. The sequence continues at coordinate 761,523 of CAWAYB010000003.1, read as the reverse complement.
TGGGCATACCACCGTCGAAGAAGTCGGCAGCGAATGGAAGCTGCTCGACCTGCAGAACTCCTCGCGCGTGGCGGTATTGCCGGACGGCCGTATCGCCGGCTACATCGAGGTCTGGGATATCGATCCTCTGCCCGTCAATACCTGGGTCTGGGCCCGCGTGCATCCGGACTTTGAAGGCTATGGCATCGGCACCGCCTTGCTCGATTGGGCTGAGCAACGCCTGCAGCAAACGGTCGCCCGCGTGCCTGCCGGCCTGCGCGTCGCCTATACCTGCGCCACGCTCGACTGGCACCAGTCCAGTCAGAAGCTGTTGGAAGATCGCGGCATGGAACTCACGCGCTATTTCTGGCGCATGGTCATCGACTTTGACGGGCCACCCCCGCATCCTTCCTGGCCGCAGGGTCTCCGTCTGGCCACGTTTGCGGAACAGGATAACGCCCTGGCCGTCTACCGCGCCCAGGACGAGGCTTTCCGCGATCATTGGGGCTATGTCAGCCAGCCGGAAGAAGAGGGATTCGAAGAATGGCAGCAGTTGACCACGCGCCAGGATAAATTCGATCCCACCTTGTGGTTCCTGGCGATGGAAGGCGACGAAGTAGCTGGGGTATGCCTGTGCCGCCGCGACTTCCCGGAAGACCCGCAGATGGGCTGGGTAGGCACGCTGGGTGTTCGCGAACCCTGGCGGCAGCGCGGCTTGGGCCTGGCCCTGCTGCAGCATGCCTTTGGCGTATTCTATGACGAGGGCAAGCTACGTGTCGGGCTGGGCGTCGATGCCGCCAGCCTCACCGGAGCCACCCGCCTCTATGAAAAGGCCGGCATGGTCGTGGCCCGCCGCTATGACAATTATGAAAAAGTGCTGCGCCACGGCCGTGATATTGCCCGCCGCGACTGATCTCTACGAAAGCGGCTGCCGCTCGACACGCGGCAGCCGCTTTCGTGCCCAAGGGTAGCTCCCTTTGCAGCGACTAAACGCCTACCCTGTCTACCTGTTGCTGACGGCCGTTTCCACCTTCAGCTTCTCCCTGGCCTTCACCACCAGTGCTGTCTACCGCTATGAAACAGCGGGCCTCAACCCATTGCAGCTGATCCTCCTCGGCACCGCCCTGGAGGCATCCGTATTCCTGTTTGAGATTCCCACCGGCATCGTCGCCGACCTCTTTAGCCGCCGCCTCTCGGTAGTGATCGGCTTCACCATGATTAGCGCCGGACTTTTCCTGGAAGGTTCCATCCCTTCCTTCTGGCCCATCTTCCTGGCCCAGATCATCTGGGGCACAGGCTACACCTTCATCAGTGGCGCCCAGGATGCCTGGCTGGCCGACGAGCTGGGCGAAGAGGGGTTGACGGCCGTCTACTTGCGCGGTTCCCAGGTCGATCTGCTTGCCGCCCTGGCCGGCATCATCGCCAACATCTTCGTCGCCAGTTGGCAGCTCAACTGGCCCTTCTACGCCGGGGCGACCGGCCTGATCGGCCTCGCCGCTTTCTTGGCCCTCTTCATGCCGGAACACGGCTTCACCCCCACTCCGCGCGGCGAACGGGAAACCTGGCGCAGCATGGGCCGCACCTTCCAGCAGGGCCTGGATGCCATCAAGGCCCGGCCGCTGCTGACCACAATGATGGTCATCGCCCTGGTGTACGGCCTGTATAGTGAAGCGCTCGACCGTTTGTGGCAGCCTCATTTACTGGAGAACTTCAGCTTCCCCACGGCCGTTGACCTGCAGCCCGTAGCCTGGTTCGGCCTCATCCGCGCCGCTGTTTTCATCCTCGCCATTGGCGCCACCGAACTCATGCGCCGCCGCGCCGCCGCCCTGAACCAGGCGCAAATGGCCACCCTGCTCGCCATATTGACTGGCCTGATGGCCTTGGGCATGATTGTCTTTGGCATTGTGCCCGGCTTTGGTCTGGCCGTTCTCGCCTATGTGCTGGTCGCTGTCGTGCGCGCCACACTCCTTCCCCTGTTTTCCGCCTGGACCAACCAGGGAATCCCTTCGGAAGTCCGCGCCACGGTCCTTTCTACCCTTGGCCAGATGGACGCCGTCGGTCAGATCGCCGGCGGACCTTTCCTGGGCCTGGTCGCCACGCGCTGGGGCATGCGTCTGGCTATGGCCATGTCCGGCCTGCTGCTCCTCCCTGTTTTACCTCTCTACCGCCGCGCCCGGCGTCAGGCCGCTCCCCCAGTTGAACCGGCGGCCTTAGATTAGCGGACCGCCTCTCCCGTCTGTACCCGCCAAAGGGATGCATAGGTGCCCCCCATGGCAACCAGCGCTTCGTGCAGGCCGTGCTCCGTCAGCGCCCCATCCTCCATCACATAGATCATGTCCGCGTTACGCACCGTGGAAAGACGGTGGGCGATCATCAGGGTTGTACGGCCGACAATAATGCGGTCCATCGAACGCTGGATGGCCGCTTCCGTCTCATTGTCCACCGACGAGGTGGCTTCGTCGAGAATCAAGATGGGCGGATCCTTGAGCACCGCGCGAGCAATGGACAAACGCTGGCGCTGCCCGCCGGACAGCTTCTGGCCCCGCTCGCCGACGATCGTGTCATACCCTAACGGCAGTTTCATAATGAAATCATGTGCCTCGGCAATCTTGGCCGCGGCGACGATCTCCTCATCCGTGGCATCGAACGTGCCGTAGCTGATATTCTCGCGCACCGTACCGTGAAAAAGGAAAACATCCTGGCTGACCAGACCGATCGCATCGCGCAGGTCGGCCAGTTCCAGCTCGCGAATATCACGGCCGTCCACACAGATGCTTCCACCCTGAATATCATAGAACCGCAGCAACAGCTTCACCAGCGTGCTCTTGCCCGACCCGGTTGCACCCACAATGGCCACCGTATGCCCGGCGGGAATACTCAGGCTCAACCCGCTGAGTACCGGCCTCGGGTCCCGCAGGGCCAGCTCCGCTGCTTCGGCCGAGATCGGATCGTCATAGTGGAAATAGACATCATCGAAAACCACCTTGCCGCGTACATCGGCGACCGGCAGGGGCAGCGGTCCGCTCGTGATCTCCGGATCAATCTCCATCAGGTCCAGCACCCGTGTTGCCGAAGCCATCGCCCGCTGGTATTGGTCCAGCGTTTCGCCCATGCGCGTCAGCGGCCACAGCAGGCGCTGGGTCATAAACACCAGGACGCTGTAGACCCCGACATTCAGCTGGCCCTGCAATACCAGGATGCCGCCGAACACCAGAATTGCCAGGAAGCCAAGGACGATGACCATGCGAATGAGTGGCACAAACGCCGAGCTGAGCCGGATCGCCTTTTCATTGCTGTAGCGGTAATCCTCGCTCAGGCTTTCGATACGGCCGTTTTCATATGGTTCGGTGGTGAAGCTCTTGATTGTCGCGATACCGCTGAGATTATTTGCCAGCTGGCCGCTCAGCAGCCCGGCGCGCTCCCGCACCTCGGCATAGCGAGGGGCCAGCTTCTTCTGAAAGCGAATCGAACCCCAGAAAATGAAGGGCATCGGCAGCACCGCCATCCAGGCCACGCTCGGCGCCAACACGATAAACATCGTCCCGATTACCACTACCGTGGTCAGCAGCTGGATGATATCGTTCGCCCCATAGTCCAGGAAGCGTTCCAGTTGGTTGATATCGTCATTGAGGATCGCCATCAATTCGCCCGTACTCTGATCCTCAAAATAGGCCATGTCCAGTTTCTGAACATGGCCATACGCATCCGTGCGCAGATCATGCTGGATATCCTGGGCCAGATTGCGCCACTCCACGCTGTACATGTACTGGAACACCGACTCCAGTGACCAGATGATGACCGTAATCAGGCCCAGTAGCATCAATTGCTGCACCGGGTCCGCAATGCCCAGCCGCCCTAAAAAGGAGTCGCTTCGCGACACAACGACATCCACCGCCATACCGATTAACACGGGTGGGGCCAGGTCAAACACCTTGTTCAACACGGAATAGGTTGACGCCAGGACGGCCTGCCTCCGGTGGTCATCCGCGTACTCAATCAGCCGCGACAGAGGGTGCGTATACTTTTCTTCCAGTGCTTCCATACGTGGTTAACTCGCTTCTACTGGTTTTGGAGTCCAGGTGCAGCAACTCTACGCCCTGTCCTGGATGCGCAGTTCAGCACATACTTTCGGTGAATCTGCAACCAGCCGGTTTCCAGTGCGTACTGTGTTACAACACACTAAAATAGCTGGAAAGAGTACTTCTCTCCCCCTAATTAGTCAAAGGAGTAAGCGATGAGCAGTGACAAAAAACTAACCCGTTCTGGTGAAGACCGTATGATCGCCGGCGTCGTCGGTGGCCTGGGCGAATACTTCAGCATCGACCCCACCCTCCTGCGTATCCTGTACATCATCCTGACCTTGCTGACTGGGGTCGGGTTTGGAATCATCCTCTACGTTGTCCTCTGGATCATCATGCCCGAGGATCAATTCTAGTGCCATATGACGTTTGTCTGCTGAAACCATGACATTAGCCACGTGACAGTCGGCGGCGGCGGCATTACGATGCTTAAGTAGGGGCCATCTCTGTTTCATTAGCAAAGGGGGTACTGCTATGGAAAAAGACGCTGCCGTTCTTGCCCATGACCTCGCCATCCTGGAAGAAATGGCTTCCCGGATGGATGCCTATCTGTCTAGTGACACGCTCGACTGGACGATTCCGCGGGCCAACATGCCCAAACTGACCATCGGCGGTTACCTTATGCGCCAGCACCGTCTCTTGGTTCTGGAGGATCGCCTGACCGAGGCCCAGCAGGCGCGCCTCCAGGATGCAATAGCGCAGTACAATCTCGCCTTGCAGGAAAAGGTGGTGCGCTATGAAACGCGCGCCCACCAGGAATTGCGCGCACGCATCAGCGAATGGATGAGCTATCTGCGCGACATGAAGAATCGCATCACTTCCGAGAAGTATTACTATGTCGGCGTGGTCGATACGCGTGTGGTGATCGCTGAACTGGTGAATTCTCTCCAGCAACCACCCTACCGCCTTGATGCGGACATAGAAGAAAAGCTGGTTGCTCTTGATCGCAAGCTGCACGGCGAGCTGCGCGCTCATGAGTTTATCTGGGAGCCGTTGTGGCAAGACGCCTATCCGGCGGAGGAGTACTGGTGGCTGTACGGCTGTCCCGCGGCCGTTACCGCCGGTAAACCTGTCGCTGTTTGAGGCTGCCCAACCTAGTTCGCCTGAATTCGTGGACATCGGGCCACGGCCGTCCAGCCGTGGCTCTTGTTCAATCGGCGCGCCTATTCCGGCTCCTCCGGCACGGGCAGCCCCGCCAGGGCCATAATCCGCAAGGCGTTCGTCGTCGGGCAGGGACCAGGGTGTAACTTATAGTCAAAGACCATACGGCCATCCCGCACATCATCCCGGAAATGGAAGTTATGGATGTTGGAGTCGCGGTCGGCCAGGTGCACCAGCTCCAGGTCGTGCGTGGCAATTGCCCCCGTGCCGCAGCTGCCCACAAGCGCACGCACATAAGCGCGGCTGCCGATCAGCCTTTCCCGATTGTTCGTCCCCCGGAAAATTTCATCAACTAGGAAGAACAATGGCGCCTCGCCCGGTCGCTGCAATTCACTCAACAGCGCCTTCAGCCGCCGCACCTCGGCGTAGAAGAATGAGAATCCGTCTGTGACCGAATCAGTGACCGTGATGGAAGCGAAGACCCGGAACGGCATGGTCTGCAGAGCGTCAGCCAAAACAGGAGCGCCGCTCAGCGCCAGGCGCAAATTAACGCCCAGGGTGCGCAAAAAAGAACTCTTGCCCGCCATGTTTGAGCCCGTGATGATCGTTAGCGTGCCCAGCCTATCTACCGCGTAGTCGTTTCCCACGCTCTCCTCTGCCAGGATCAGCGGGTGAACCAGATTGCTGCCCTCAAATGGGGATGCGCCGGTCTCTTCGCGCGTGATCGTGGGGAACACCGCTTCAGGATAAACACGGCTCACATTCGCCTGGCCGGACAGCGCCTCAAACTCGAACCACAATTGCAGCCATCCTGGCAGCACACCCTGCAGCTCTTCTTTCATATCCAGCAGCCGGTCAGCGAAGAAAACGTCCCAGGGCACAAGACCGTTCAACAGCAAAGCGAGAAAGACGTTATAGCGCAGGCTGGCTCCCCCTAACAACCGGCTTGCGCGCCGCAGCAGTTCAGACGGCCGTTTGCCCGGTGCGCGCAGCGGGGCCGTGAACCTTTGCAGCGCCGGCAAACGGCTGAAAGACCTCTCTTCGAACAGCGCGAACACCGCGGCCAACTGCCGTAGACTGTCATTCATAACCGCTGCATCCTGGAATGCCATCGTGATCACCGGCATCTGGCTGATCGTCAGCGCCCCGTATACCACCCAGGACACGATAAACAGCGGCGGCCAATCCAGTCGCAAATAACCAAAGAGCAGCAGTAAATTGACCGGCACCAGCGCGATCAGGGCAATCAGAACTGTGCGCAGGTTTCCTTTTTCCGTGGGTCCGTCCAGCCAGGCCAGCAGCCGCGCACCCGACCAGCGGAGTTGTTCCGCACCCTGGCCCACGGCCGTTTCCGGTCCCGCCGCCAGTGTGGCGCTCATCACCAGCCGATTGGTCAGCGCGGGCAGGCGCGTCAATTCGCGCACCAGTTCCTGCCGCCGCATCGTCTCCCCGACGTCCGGTTCGGTCTCCAATAGCCACTCACTCAGCAGGGCGCTACCTTCGATTGTTGTTGCCATGTCCAGCAGGCGATGTATCGAACGCGTCCCGACCAGATCAAGATCGCGCGCAAACGGGTGATCCATGCTGACTTCGTACGTCGATTCCGGCGGGATATGTGCCCAATCCAGGGTCATGCGCGCAATCTGCGCTTCCGTAAGCCGCCGCCAGATGACGAAGCGTGCCATGGTCTGCTCTGCCTGGCGGTGGCGGTACACCATGAGCAGAAAGAGACCCGCGAACAAGACCAGCGCCGCGGCAAACGCCTCGGGCCCAAATGCCAGCAGGGCTGCGGAACTCCCGGCCAGCAGCAAGGCAAAGGTCAGCAGGCGCAGGCGGGTCAGGCGATCGATATCACTCTGCAGCTCGGCCAGGCAGCGATCCAGGCGCGCGACCTTTCGCTGCAGCGCGTGCAGGCGACGCCCGCGACGTCCCTGCGGGCTGGACCCACCTTCAGACATCCAGAAACAAGCCTAACTGAGCGGTAGCCGAGCGCAGTTCCGGCCATTTCCCCGGCTTCACGGTGACCGCCAGTTCGCCCAGACTTTCGCCCAGATAGTCACGTGTTTTGGGGTTATTGCGCAGCGTATCCAGGATGGCAGGATCCTTGACGCGTAGGACCATGACTGCCTCCAGCCGCGCCTCGACTCCCTCCTCTTCCCAACGGGTCAGGGCGCGCTCCACGCTCTTGGGCACCGCTCCTGCCGCCGCCTTTTCAAGGAATTGGCGCAGGCGGTCGGCCTTGATCCCCTGCTCATCGGCCCGCGCCAGCGAGGTCGGGCTGAGCCGATAGCGAAACGGCCGTACCGCATCCGTTTCTTCCACCTCAGCGATCCGCGCCACCTGGAAGCGCACGTATCGGTCCGCCTCGTGCCGCACCTCAATCGAGGCATCCGGCTGAATTGTGATCGGCGGCCTTTCCCTGTCCCCCGCCGGATACTCACCCGCCAGCCAGCTCAACGCCCGCGGCGTCAGGCGGAAAGCCAGGTCCTTGGGACCTGCAGCCTCCGCCACCTCTACCATACTCAGCCACGACAGCGGGCCTTGCAGCATAAAGCGGATCAGGCGTCCCTCCACATAGTCCCAGCTCTCAAATCCAGCCAGATAGCCGTCCGCACGCGCGTCACGGATGTACCATGTTTCGTAATTGCCGTCCGGGCGCTGGAAATCAGGGTGATTGCTTTTCATCGCCGCCAGCATATCGGCCAACCTGTACCAGGCATCATTGCGCGGCATCGCCCCCAGCACGGCCGTGCGCGCCAGGCGCGGATCATTGTGCCAGTTATCGCCCTCGCAAATCAAACCGGGCGTATGGCAAAGGTCGTTCCAAACGCTCTGCCGCCACCCGTCCGCCAGCACATACAGCTGCTGCTCGCGGCCCAACTTCAGCCACTCCACAGCCTCGCGCGTCGGGCGCACGCCGGACTCGCTTTCGCGCAGCCATCCCGCCTCATGGGCCAAATTGAGCAGCAGCGATCGGCGCTCGCGATCCGGGTTCAGCAGCCATTGCTCGACCTCCGCCGCCTGATCTTCCCCCAGCGAAAGGCGCATGGCTACTGCCAGGAGCGTGGTTAGGTCATCGACCGCGTCGGTGGCCGCGGCAGTAGCTGCGGCCGGGGGCTGCGCCAGAGGCTGCAGAGACGGCCGTTCCACCTCCGAATCCTCCGCCGCCGCCAGGCCAAATTGGTCCAACAGCTCTTCCGGGATGTAATAGTACTCGATTACCCCCTCATCCGATTCATCAAATGCGCGATACACAAACCCGCGATACCACAGCGCTTCCGTCGCGCTTACCGGGTCCAACCAGGGCTCTTCCCGTTCCATTCGTCCGGGCCCCATGACCCGCACCTCGCCGTGGTCGCGGCCAAAGGCAGCCACCGGCGAACGCCCGCCCTGCGCGACCAGGTCCTGCACGGCCGTGGATTCCTCCGGCGGCAAGAAATTGACTTCCTTCTGCATATCCACAAAGGCCAGGGTCTGCGCCAATGTCTCAACGGCTTCTGCTTTGTCTAGGCCGCTCAGGTCCAGTTCCCACCACTCACCAATGACCCGCAGCGTAAGCAGGTCATGATCATACAGCGATTTCTCCAGAGAACGCATGGCTGAGCTTCGCCTCCTGGCTAACTAGGCGATCACCTGCAAAATATCCGGCAGGCTTGTAATGGACAGACAGCGCACATTGTCATGCACCGTAGCGAAGATTTCACCGTCGATATGCACCGGCATGGCCGCATCAGAACAGATCGAGACTTCCTTGTTGCGCCGCATTGTGACCATCGGCTCCTTGATGTGCGTACCCTTCACGGCCGAGTTCAGCAGGCTCAGTGCCTTGGGGCGGCTGATCATCTTCACCATGCACGAATCCACCAGATCATCGTCGTGCAACGCACCAGGTGTCAGCATAAATCCGCCGCCATGCCGCGGACCAACCCCCAGACTGAGAAACAGAACATCCTCCACCAGTTCTTCTTCATCAAAACGCATGCTCAGGCGGATTGGCGTGAAATCTTTGTACAGCGTGGTCAAAACACCCACCATGTACTTGACAAAGCCGCGCACCTGCGTGATCTCACCCGTGCGGATGACCACATTGGCGTCCAAGCCCACGCCGAAATTGTTCTCAAACACCTCCCGCCTTTGGCGATCATCTACAACTACCGCAAGATCGGCCAGGCGAACCTCGCCGCGCGCAATCGTCGCCAGGGCCGCCGGCACATCGTCCAATGGGATGCCCATCGCGTGCGCAAAATCATTGCCTGTACCGATGGGCACAATGCCCAACTTGACCTTGTCGGTACAGTCGCTGAAGTAGATAGCGTTGACAACCTCGTGCACTGTACCGTCTCCGCCCGCGGCGACCAGGACATCACAACCGTCAGCCAGCGCAGCCGTGGCCAATTCATAGGCATGGCCCGGTCGATCGGTCTGCACGATCTCAAACCAGGGTGCCCCGGCCGACAGCGCGGTGCTTTCGATCACGGCGCGCTGCTCAGCACCATGCCCCAGGTCGGCATTGGGATTCAGAATCAATCTTGTTGGCATGGCCTTCCATCTTTGCTTGCGACGCTGATCATCAAACCCAAACCCATAGTATACCTGAACTACTTGCTCCAGAGCCTTGACCTTTCACCGCAGCCAAACCGTCCAACTTCCCGCTCGTCGTGGAAATTTCGCAGTATTCGCCCACTTCATCCTTCCCGGCCGCGGGCTCGTGCCTGGCGAGCGCAGCAAGAAACCTGGTCCCATCGCCTCCCTATCCAGCCGTAATTGTAAAACCAATGCCCTTGATCTACAATGTGGCTGCAATTGGTTGCACAAGTGAACCGCATCATTACCTGAAGGAGAATGCACATGGCCTCGCTACTGGAAAAGACTCAAACGCTTATTCAAGCCAACCTGCACGATATGGTTGATCGTGCCTTGGAAGGAAACTCCGTCGCTGTAATGAAGCAGTATCTGCGTGATGCGGAAGTCAATCTCGATCAATTGGAAGATGCGACCGCGACCGTCGGCGGCGAAGTCAAGACGATGGAGCGCAAATACAAAGAGTACAAGCAGAAAGCAGACCAGCTGGACCGCAACATCGACTTGCTGCTGATGCAGGGTAAAACAGATCTTGCGGCTGCTGCGCAGAGCGAATTGAACTCCGCGCGCCGCCTGCAAGAACAGTACCAGGAGCAGTGGATCGTCCAGCAGAAAGAGTACGACGCCCTCACCAGCGCCCGGCTGAAACTGGAAGCGAAGGTGCAGGTCATCCGCGAAGAGCAGAAGGAAATGGAAGCCCTGCTGCAGCTTGCCAAGTCCAAAGAATTGACAGTCAAGGCGATCAAGAGCCTCGATGACCTTAACGGCGTCGGGGATGCCGATATCGCTCGCTTGCGCGACTCCATCCGCGGCCGCCTCGACAAAGCAACGGCCGCCAGCGAGATGTACGCCGGCAGCCTGGACAACCAGATGGACGATTTCCTGGGCAAAGCCGAAATCGATATGCAGTTGGAAGAACGCAAGCGCCGCCTCGGCCTCAGCGACACCCCTCCAACCTCCCTCGATACGGAAGCGGAAGAAGCAGCCTCCAGCAGCTAAACCTCAGCTCGCCTGGCGCGCCATCGTGGGTTATCACGGCCACTGTAGCCGCGTTTGCCCCGGAATGGTGCGCGAGGCGGCGCCGGGAAGGTAAGTGTGTCCAACCAGGCTCAGGAATCCCTGCGCGCCCGCGCGCAAAAGGCAATCTTCCAGGAAGCGATCTTCCGTCCGGAAAGCGCGCTGGTGATCTCCATCACGTTGCTCCTGGCGATCTTCGCTCCCCGCGCTGGTTTTCTGGGCGTGATTCCTTCCTGGGCCTGGCTGATGGGCGGGCTGGCGGCTGAGGCTGCACTCGTCTACAGCAGTGTGACAGATCCCGAATTCGGCCGCAAAGTCGTGGCCAAACTGCTGCGCACGGAATTCGAACCCGAACAGCTCAAAGACCCGCGCCTTCAAGAACGCATGCGCGAGGCCCTTGACTACCGCCTGCGCATTGAAAACGCGATTCGACAGCAGAACGATTCGCTGGTCAAGGATGAATTGACCGCCACGGCCGTGCAAATCGATGAATGGTTGCAGCACATCTACGATTTGGCACGCCGCATCGACCGTTATCAGCAGGAAAGGCAGGTCCTCGAACGCGACTACAAACGCACCGCCAAACGCATCACCGAGCTGGAAGGGCAGGCTGCCCGCGAAGATAACCCGGAGGTGCGTGCGCAGATTGAGGCCACCTTGGCCAGCAAGCGCCAGCAGCTGGCTACTCTGGAAAAGCTGAATGACACCATCCGTCGCGCCGAATTGCAGCTGGAAGCCTCTCATACCCACCTCGGCACCATCTATTCCCAGACCATGCTTGTCGATGCCAAAGATATTGACAGCGGCGCGGCACAGCGTCTGCGCCATGACATCAACGAGGAAGTCAGCGAACTGCAGGATATCTTATTGGCGATGGATGAGGTCTACGCCTCCAACAAACAGATGTACGATTCGTAACGTCCTGCGCTGCCCGCCAGCCATTCAACTGGTCAAAGAAGACTTTCTGCGCAACAGACATGATCCCACCCCACTACCGGGGATTATATGAGCATTTCGTGCGGGCCCGCCGCCGCAGGCGGCTCCAGGTTTGTCAAATATCGGGCGCTCTGATAACATCGCGAGTTGGCATGATATTAAACTGTGGAGAAAAGTACCAGCTATGAAAGTGCTGCTGAAACAAGATGTAGATAACCTCGGGTACGCCGGGGAAGTATATAGAGTCGCTGATGGCTACGGCCGCAATTATCTGATTCCCCAGGGCTACGCGGTCATGGCCACGGAATCAGTTATGAAACAGGCCGAGCATTGGCGCAAGAAGGCGGATACCCGCCGCGCCGAACTGCGCGCCGAATACGAGGCGCTCTCCGGGCGCATCAAGGAAACAACGCTCACTTTCGTCGCCCGCGCGGGAGACGGTGGCAAACTCTACGGCTCCGTAACCACGGCCCAGATCACAGATGAATTGAACGAGGTCCTGGGCACGGAAATCGATCGTCGCAAGGTTGGCGCCGAACCACTGCGCCAGCTTGGCGAGCACAAGGTGGTCGTTCGTTTAGGCCCCGATTTCCAACCGCACGTCCTCGTCATCATTGAATCCGAGGACCAGGTAGAAGCAGCGAGGGCTGAGGTCGTAGAAGAGGAAATCATCCTCGAAGCCGTAGCCGAGGTTCTGGAAGAGGCCGAGGAAGAACTCGAAATCGAAGCCGAGGAAGAAGACTTCGACGAAAAGTACGACGAGTACTTGGACGAAACCGGGTAGCGAGTGCACGGCCGTTTCTTGCGGCCTTCACTCCCAACCTGCCAACCTACCCGTTCCCGAGCAGGCCGCTGCCTCCAGGCAGAGCGGTCGTGCTCCAACAGAATGGACGAACTAGGACAAATACTCTCCCAGGCGCGTGAGAACAAGGGACTGACCGTTGAGGATGTCCAGCAAGCGACGCGTATTAACGCGCGCTTCATCGAGGCGCTCGAAAACGGCGAGTACAACGTGCTGCCCACCCCTGTGCATGTGCGTGGTTTCATGCGCAACTATGCCCGTTACCTCAATCTTGATCCCGCACCCTTGCTGGAGCGTTATGCCGTCTACGAGAGCCAGCAGCCGGTCCATTACAACAATTCCCAGCTGAACAGTGGGCAAGATCTGCAAATGGAGCCCTTACCGGTCCGCGAAGACCAGCCTTTCTTCGACCCCGTCAATGTAGAGGTCGAGTCCGGCTCGCGCCGCGATCCCGAATCAGCCATCCGCTTGTTGATCATTGCTGCCCTTCTCGTAACTCTCGCCCTTGTCGCCAACCGCTTTCTGCCCCTGTTCCTCAACAATCAGGATGGCAGCGAAGCGATCACAACTGGAATCACCGATGCCGTTCAGGGCATCGTCAGCCGCGGTGAACAGGCCGTCGGCGCGGAGGGCTTGGTCCTTGACGCTTTGGGCGCGGATGCTTCCGCAGCCGAGGCCCTGGAAACGCCCACCGTCGAAGACCCCATCACCTCGACCAGCCGCACCAGCGCTGGCGCCGAAGTCCTACCTACCCCCGCGCCCACGCGGCCGCCCCTTCCGGCTACCCTTGAGGAAATTAACCTGAAGATCGAAGTGACGGAAAGGGCCTGGTTGGAGTCCACCATAGACGGCGAAGTAGTATTTTCAGGCATTGCCCGGCCCGGCGATACCTTCGAGTGGACGGCCGTCGACGAGGCCAAGCTTCTCACCGGCAACGCCATCGGCCTCTTCGTTACCATCAATGATATCCCCCTTGGTCGCCTGGGTGAGCGCGGCCAAAATAAAGAAGAGATCTGGCGCACAACCCAGTAATGGTCCTCGTCAATCTTCTCCGTCCCCCGGCAAACCGCCATCCTGCTGGCCCTGGATTCTCACCATGAATAAAAAAACCAAAAAACAATTCTATTTGCTCAGCCTGGGTTGCAGCAAAAACACGGTGGACTCTGATAGTATGGCCTCCCTGCTCCAAGAAGCCGGTTTCAGCGGCGTCGCCGACCCGCAGGATGCCTCCGTACTGATTGTCAACACCTGCGGTTTCATCGAGAGCGCCCGCCAGGAATCCATTGCTGCTCTGCGCGAACTGACCGAAAACAAAGGCCGCAACCAGATGGTGATTGCCGCGGGCTGCATGGCCCAGCGCTACGGCGACGAAGTCGTGCAGTGGGTGCCGGGCATCGACGGTGTAATCGGCACGCGGCGTTGGATGGATATCGTCCCCTTTGTGCGCAGCTTGCGCCAGCGCAAGCACCCGCAGCCCCTCTACCACCTGCCCGACGAAGCCCAGGCGGTCGGCCGCGACGAGAAGGGTGTGCTGCGCATCGCCGCTCAGGGGGCAAGCGTTTATCTGAAAATTGCCGACGGCTGCCGGCGTCCGTGCGCCTTTTGCGCCATCCCCGAAATCAAAGGCACTCTTGTCAGCCGCCCGCCTGAAGCCATCATTGCCGAAGCGGTGCAGCTCCAGGAAGCCGGAACACAGGAACTGATCATCATCTCCCAGGACAGTACCGATTACGGCCACGATCTCGGCCTCAAGAACGGGCTGAGCATGCTCTTGCGCCAGATCACCCAGGCCGCGCCCGACATTCCCTGGATTCGCATCATGTACGCCTATCCGGGCTACGTGACCGACGAACTGATCGAGACTATGGCTACGACGCCGCAGATCGTCAACTATCTGGACATCCCTCTGCAGCACGGCCACCGCGAAACCCTGAAGCGCATGCGCCGCCCCGCCAACATCGAGTGGGTCTACGGCACGGTGAACAAGCTGCGCGACGCGATGCCCGACATCGCCATACGCACCACCTTTATCGTCGGCTATCCCGGGGAAACCGACGAGGAATTCGATACCCTCAAGCAGTTCGTGCGCGACCTGCGCTTCGATCGCGTCGGCGCCTTTACCTACTCTTTTGAAGCTTCCACCCCCTCCGCGACCGTCTCCTGGCAGGTGCCGGAACAAGTTAAGGAGGCTCGCCTGGACGAACTGATGGCATTGCAGCAGGAGATCTCCCTTGCGCGCAACCAGGCCCAGGTCGGCCGTGTACTGCCCGTCTTAGTCGAAGGCGTCGGCCAGATCGAAGGCGGCGGTGGCGCGGTCAGCATCGGCCGCACCTATCGTGATGCGCCGGAAATTGACGGCATGGTCGTTGTACCCGGTGAGTTGCCTGTTGGCGAGATCGTTCCCGTGCGCATCAGCGGGGCCATGCCCTATGACCTGACCGGTGAGCCGGAGGGACTACAGCCGAACGGCCGTGTTGCCGGCATCCCCCTGACCATCAATCCCTGAACCATGCTTCTCAAATCCCGCTTCGAATGGATCATTATCTTCCTGGTCGTCCTCCTCCTCGGCGGCGCCTGGATCTTTGACTCCCGCGAATCCGTGGTTGAACCACGCAATTTCCTACTGACCGAAGCTCCGATGGTCGGCAACCTAGCCCCCGACTTCACTGCCTTCACCGCCGCCGGAGAGAGCTTCACCCTCACCGACTATGTCGACCGCGAGGGCAGCAACGGCCGTCCCGTCGTACTCAATTTCTGGGCCTCCTGGTGCGGCCCCTGCCGCATGGAAATGCCCGCTTTCGAGCGTGTCAGCCTCAAATACGCCGATCGCGCCGCCATCGTTGGCATCAACCAGGCCGAATCCGCCGCGACCGTCGAACGCTTTGGCCTAAACACGGCCGTCACCTACCCCTTGCTGGTCGATGAAGATTGGACCGTCAACCACAAATATGGCGTGACCAACCTGCCCACCACCGTCTTCGTGGATGCCGGAGGCGTCGTGCAGGAAGTCTTTGTCGGCACCATGAATCAAGCTGTGCTGGAAGACAGGCTCAACAGACTCCTGCCGCAGTAGCGCTCCCAGCTCATGTTTCCTGCAATCAACATAGGCCCCTTCGTCCTGCCGACCGCCGCGCTTATCTATCTGCTTGGCATCTGGGCCCTGCTCTATCTGGCCGAAAATACGGCGCGCTCCCTGGACCTTGACCCGGAACTCATGTCTGCGCTGGTCACTACGGGTCTCATCGCCGGCTTTGTCGGTGCCCGCCTGACCTTCGTCGCCCTTTACTGGTCAGCCTACCAGGACAACCTGCTGGGCATCATCTGGCCCATCAACTCCGGCTTCAGCCCCTGGGGCGGGCTTTTCTTTGGCGCCGCGGCCATGTTCTTCTACGGCCGTGCCCGGCGCGTGCCCTGGCTTCCCTATCTCGATGCCCTGGCCCCCGTCCTCGTGGGCGGTCTCATGGTTGTCAGCCTGGCCGACTTTCTCGGTGGTCCCGGCTTCGGCACCCCCACCAGCCTGCCCTGGGGCATCAGCAGCTTCGGCATCAGCCGCCACCCTGTTCAACTCTATGAACTATTCGTGGGCGCACTCGCCCTCCTGGCCTGGTGGCTCCTCCGCCCGCGCCGCACCTTCGCCGGGCAGCTGTTCCTTAGCACTACTGCCGTCTATTGCTTCGGCCGCCTGTTCGTCGACGCCTTCCGTGCCAATGCTTGGGTTTCGGCTGGGGGCTGGCACGTCACCCAGATTATCTGCCTGTTGGCCACCCTCGCCGCCCTCTTCCTCCTGATGCGTCACGCCAATCAAAGTCAACCCATCACCTCCTAGGGCATCGCCGCGCTTCCCAGAGCACCGTTTCGCAGCGTCTCCGCCCCCTTTCCATGTCTCCCCGGCGTACCTCCGTATCCGCCACCCTTAAGCCTACTTGCCAAGAACCCCCGAAAACGGTACCATGCACGGCTAAAAATTTTCGTAAGGGTAGGAGACTGAGGGATGTTCGAAGTCAACGGCGAGTATGCAAATCGGATAGGCAAGTACAAAGTGCTTTCCATCGATGGGCAAACCATGTCCGTTCGCTATGAGGATGGTACGGAAGCGGAACTACGCATCCATATCCAGGAACGGATCTGGGAAAACATTGTGGCCGAACAAGAGCCGAAAACAGTGCGGCGATCAGCTCGTGGGCCAAAGAAAGGCTCTGTTGCGGGCGCCAGACATTATGTCAAAGTACTCAACGTTTCCCCCGGCGAAGAACTGGCCTTCCCCGGCTGGGAAGAACGCGTAGTCATGGTCCCCGAAATGCCGGAAGGCCAGGAGATTCGCAAGGGCGATCGCTTGATCTATTTCTCCCAGGAAGCGATGACCTTCTTTGCTGTCGCCACCGTAACCGGGGAACCCTTCACGGCCGATCCTAAGAAATACACCTACACCGTCCCCCTTTCGGAAGCAACCTTCTTCCAGATCGACATCGACGCCGACACGGGCTCCCTGGAAAAAGGAATCACCCTGGATAGCGTGGAACTAGAGAGTTGCCCCGATTTCAACGCTTCGCCCGTGGCCATCGAGACCTTCTGCGGCATTACCGAAGATGATTTCGAGCTGTTGGCCGAACTGCTGGCCGAGATCAGCGAAGATGACGAAGAAGACCTCGACGATGAAGACGAAGAGTTTGAAGACGAGGATGACGAATAATCTATGCCGCAGGAAACTGTACTCGTTTGCGTGGCCTGGCCCTACGCCAATGCTGATATTCACCAGGGCAACGTCACCGGCTCCCACCTGCCGGCGGATATCTACGCGCGCTACCATCGCCTAAAAGGTAACCGCGTGCTGATGGTGTCTGGCACAGACAGTCACGGTACACCGGTTACGGTAGCCGCAGAAGCGCGCGGCACCTCGGCCGAAGAGTTGTTTGAGTATTACCACGGCCGTTTCATAGACCTCTTCCAGTCCCTTGGCATCAGCTTCGACCTCTTCACGCACACGGACACCGAAAACCATCACCGGGTCTCCCAGGACCTCTTCCTCAGCTTGCTCGAGAACGACTACCTCTACCCCCGGACCACCCCGCAGATGTATTCGCCCGCTTCCGGCAAATTCCTGCCCGATCGCTACGTCGAAGGCACCTGCCCCAACTGCGGCTACGAACACGCGCGTGGCGACCAGTGCGACAACTGCAACACCCTCTTCGAAAGCGCGGCCGAGTTGAAGAACCCCCGCAGCCGCACCGACGATACGGCCCTCGAACTGCGCGACACCGAACACTACTTCCTCGACCTCCCTGCTCTCGCTGACGACGGCCTTTCCGCCTGGCTGCACGACGACAACAAGGAACACTGGCGCTCCCAGGTCATCAACTTCGCCCGCAACTTTGTCGATCAGGGGCTCATCGGCCGTGCCGTAACCCGCGACATGGATTGGGGTATCCCCGTGCCCGTGGAGGGCTTTGAGGGCAAAGTGCTGTACGTCTGGTTCGAAGCCGTCATCGGCTACCTTTCAGCAGCGATTGAGTGGGCTGCCAATCAGGGCGATACTGAAGCCTGGCGCGCCTGGTGGCAGGACCCTACCGCCAAGACCGTTTATTTCATCGGCAAAGACAACATCCCTTTCCACGCCGTCTTCTGGCCTGCCCAGCTGCTGGGTGCCAGGGGTCTCTATTCCGAGGATCCGGGGGCTCATCTCAACCTGCCCTACGATGTCCCGGCCAACGAATTCATGAACATGGAAGGCCGCAAGATCAGCGGCAGCCGCCGCTGGGGCGTGTGGATGCTCGATGCCCTGACCCGCCATGATCCCGACCCGCTCCGTTACTACCTCACGGCCGTGATGCCCGAATCCCGTGACAGTGACTGGAGCTGGCGCGGGTATGTCGAACGCAACAACGGCGAACTGGTCGCCAACTGGGGTAACCTGGTCAACCGCGTCCTGAACATGACCCAGCGCTACTTCGACGGTTTCGTCCCCGAGCCGGGTCAGTTGGCGGCACAGGACCAGGCGCTATTGCACGCCATCGACCAGGGCTTCGAAACGGTCGGCGCATTCTACGATGCCAGCTCCTTCCGCGCCGCCCTGCAAGAATGCCTGCGCCTGTCCACCCTGGTCAACCAGTACCTGGAAGAGGCCAGTCCCTGGACCACGGCCAAAACGGACATGGCCGCCACAGGTCGTTCGCTCTACGTTGCCCTGCAGGCCATCAGCGGCCTCAAGGCCCTGTGGGCCCCTGTCCTGCCATTCACCAGCCAGCAGCTCCATCAGATGCTGGGCGAAGAAGGCACCCTCTTCGGCCGGCAGATAGTTGAGCAAATCGACGAGGCCATGAAAATGCACACAGCGCTGACCTTTGACGGGTCAACGGCCGTGGGCCGGTGGGCACGCAGCGAGGTGCCCGCAGGCCGGTCCCTACCCAAACCCGCTCCCCTCTTCAAGCGTCTCGACATCGAAATCGCCGATGAGGAATTAGCTCGCCTCGGCACTTGATCTCCCGTACACAGCAAGGCGGCAGCTTTTTTCAACAGTTGCCATCTTTGGAACCACACCATGACCACAGACGACAAAAAAGTAATCTACTCCATGATGGGCGTCGGCAAAATCGTGCCGCCCAACAAAGAAATCCTGCGCGACATCTCGCTCTCCTACTTCTACGGCGCCAAAATCGGCGTCCTGGGCCTCAACGGCGCGGGCAAGAGTACCCTCCTACGCATCATGGCCGGCGTCGACCAGGAATACAACGGCGAAACCGTTCTCGCCCCCGGCTACACGATTGGCTACCTAGAGCAGGAACCGCAGCTCGATGAAAGCAAGACCGTGCGCCAGATCGTCGAAGAGGGAGCGCAAGACGTAGTTGATGCCCTGCAGGCCTTTGACGCGATCAACATGAAATTCGCCGAGCCTATGAGCGACGACGAGATGAATACGCTCATCGAAAAGCAAGGCAAGCTGCAAGACAAGCTAGATCACATGGACGCCTGGAACCTGGACAGCCGCCTCGACCTGGCCATGGATGCTCTGCGTTGCCCGCCCGGTGACACTCCTGTCTCCGTCCTTTCCGGCGGTGAACGCCGCCGCGTCGCCCTTGTGCGCCTGCTGCTCAAACAGCCCGACATCCTGCTCCTTGACGAACCGACCAATCACCTCGACGCCGAATCCGTCGCCTGGCTCGAACGCCATCTGCGTGACTACCCCGGCACAGTCATCGCTGTCACCCATGACCGCTATTTCCTCGACAATGTTGCCGGCTGGATTTTGGAACTGGATCGTGGGTATGGTATTCCCTGGAAAGGCAACTACTCCTCCTGGCTCGCCCAGAAGCAGCAGCGCCTGGCCCAGGAAAAAAAGCAGGAAGTGGCCCGTCAGCGCACCATCGAACGCGAATTGGAATGGGTGCAGATGTCTCCCAAAGGCCAGCGTGCCAAGAGCAAGGCCCGCATCACCGCCTATGACAAACTGCTCGAATCCGGCCGCGAAAAAGCCACCGAAGACCTCGAACTGTATATTCCCCCGGGGCCGCGCCTGGGTGACATCGTCATCAACTCCGAACATGTCGCCAAAGCCTACGGCGATCAACTGCTCTATGACGATCTGACCTTTGACGTCCCGCCCGGCGCCATCGTTGGCGTCATCGGGGCCAACGGCGCCGGCAAGACCACTCTGTTCCGCATGATCGTCGGCCAGGAAGAAGTCGACGGCGGGCAGCTTCGCGTTGGGGAAACCGTGCAGTTGGCCTATGTGGACCAGAGCCGCGACGATCTAAACCCCGATAACACGGTCTGGCAGGAAATCGCGGAGGGTGAAGACAATCTCATGCTGGGCAACCGCAAGGTCAATTCGCGCGCCTATGTCGGCCGTTTCAACTTCGCCGGCAGCGACCAGCAAAAGAAAGTTGGCACGCTCTCCGGTGGCGAGCGCAATCGCGTCCACCTGGCCAAGATGCTTAAGTCCGGGGCCAACCTGCTGCTGCTCGATGAGCCGACCAACGACCTGGACGTCAACACCCTGCGCGCGCTCGAAGAAGCCCTAGAACACTTCGGCGGCTCGGCGATCATCATTTCCCATGATCGCTGGTTCCTCGATCGCGTCGCCACCCACATTCTGGCCTTTGAAGGTGACAGCCAGGCCATCTGGTACCCGGGCAACTACAGCGAGTATGAAGAAGACCGCCAGCGCCGCCTGGGTGCCGCCGCCGAACGGCCGCACCGCATCACCTACCGCAAGCTCCGCCGCGCCTGATCCCTGACAGCGATTGTCACTTCGAGCGCAGCGAGAAATCTTCCCGCGCCTGGCCCCTCTCGGTCAGGCGCTAGAATTCCCCTTCATCGCCCACCCGGAAGCGCTCTATCACCACAAACCCCACCGCGCACACCAGCATCAGCAGCGTGCTCATCGCCAGCGCTTGCCCGTAGTTCAGCGCCCCGGGCTGCCCCAGAAAACGATAAATCGCCACCGGCATCGTCGGAGTCTGCGGCCGGGCAATAAACACCGTCGCCCCAAACTCGCCCATGCTGATTGTAAACGCGAAAACAGCGCCCACCAGCAGCGCCCGCCGGATCAGCGGCCAGTCGATCGTCAGGCGCACGGCCGTCGCATCTGCCCCCAGCATCACCGCCGCTTCTCGCAGCCGCGGGTTCACCCGCCGTATCGCCGGCAGCACACTGCGAATGACAAACGGCATCGCTACCAGGGTATGCGCGATCGGCACCAGGACGACCGAACGCCGCAAATTGAGCGGAGGCTTGTTCAGCGCCAGGATGAAGCCAAAACCCAGCGTCACCGCCGAAGTCGCCAGGGGCAGCATTAAGACAGGATCCAGCCAATGCTGCAGCTTGGCCCGCATCCGGCCAACAAACCCCGGTTCCGCGCTGCGTGCCTCCATCGCAGGGAGATTGGTCTCCTCACCTGCCAGCATCCAGGCACTGATCAACCCCAGCGACACTGCCAGAATAACCGTGGCCGTGGCAAACGCGATCGAGTTAAAGATCGCCTCTACGGGCGGCACAAAGAACAGGGACTCCTGGCGATTGACAAACAGTTCCTGGTAGAATCGCAGCGTAAACCCTTCGGCGCCGCGCACCGAACGCAGCACCAGCGCCGCCAGTGGCAGGCCCAGCAGCAGCAGCATGAACAACAGGTTCCCCAGGACCAGCAGGCGATCCTTCGCCGTACGAATCGGCCGTTCAACAGCCCCCGCCGATTTCAGTTTCAGCGCCTGGCTCTGCCGCGCCTGCGTGCGCGTATACAGCCACATCAGCACGAACGTAAAAATGATTTGCAGCGTGGAAAGTGCCGCGGCCACAGGCAGGTTAAACAAGTTCACCGCCTGCCGGTAGATCTCCACTTCCAACGTGGCGTAGCGTGGGCCGCCCAGGATCAGCACCACGCCAAAACTGGTGAAACAAAAGATGAAGACCAGTACCGCCGCGGCACGGATCGCCGGCTGCAGCAGCGGCAGCGTCACCTCGCGAAACGCCCGCAGCGGCGAAGCGCCTAGCATCTGCGCCGCCTGAGAATACTCCGGCCCCAGGTTCTCCCAGGCGCTGCTGATGATCCGCAGCGCCACGGCATAGTTATAGAAGACATGCGCCAGCAGGATCGCCCACACCGTATACTGGAAAGCCAGCGGCGGCTGATCCAGGCGCAGCACATCCATCAGCCAGCTGTTGATCATGCTGCGCGGCCCCAGCAAGGCCAGGAAAGCGTTGGCGACCACCACGGTGGGCAGCACAAACGGCAGGGTGCTGATCGTGCGCAGGGTCGTCTTGCCCCGGAAGCGATAGCGCGTGAACACATACGCTCCGGGAAAAGCGAACAGCAGCACCAGGATCGTGGAAACCGTTGCCTGCCAGAAAGTAAACCACAGGACCCGCGCGTAATACGATGTGCTGAACAGTTCGCGCAGGGAACCCAGCTGCAAACGGCCGTCCGGGAAGAAGCTCACCCCCAGGATCGTGCCCAGCGGGTAGAAGAAGAACAGGGCAAAAAACAACAGCGGCAGCCAATACAGGACCCCGAAAAAGGGCCAGAGGCGGCGCAAAAGAATCTCAGACATCTCGTCCCACGGCCGTTTCCTGCCGCCTGGCTAACGTAACACAGTGTCTGTCCACGCCCGTGTCCACGCCTCCCGTCCGGCGGCGATTTCGTCCGGCGTCATCGTCGCCGGGTTTTGCGGCACCGCGCTGAACTGCGTAAACACCTCTGGCAGCACGGCCGTTTCATTCGCCGGGTAGACAAACATCGTCAGCGGCACCTCCTCCTGGAACGGCACATCGAGCAAGAAGTCAACCAGCCGGCGCGCCTCCTGCTCATAGTCCGTGCCGCGCAGCACACCCACAAACTCGATCTGGCGAAAGCAGCTGCCATCGCTAACCACAGCCGCCGTGGGTGCCTCTGCCAGCTCCGTTTCGGCGAAAAACACCTCCGCCGGCGGGCTGCTGGCATAGCTTACCACGATGGGCCGGTCGCCATCGGAAGCGGCCGTAAACGCGCCGTAGTAAGCCTCCTCCCAACCATCCGTCACCAGGACATCATTATCCACCAGCTGCTGCCAGTAATCGAGATATCCCGGATCGCCATACGCCTCCACCGTGGCCAGCAAGAAGGCCAGTCCGGGAGACGAAGTGGCAGGGTTTTGCACGGCCGTGAGTCCTGCATACGCCGGGTCAAGCAGGCTTTCCAGCCCCGCCGGCGGTTCCAGGCCGTTCTCTGCGAACCACGCTTTGTCATAGTTCAAGCAGACATCCCCATAATCCACTGGCAGTGCCCTGCGCTCCGGGTCCTGCTCCAGGCTGTCCGGAATATCGCTCAGCCGCGCCGAATCATAGGCCAGGAACAGGTCATTCTCGATCGCCCGGCTCAGGAAAGTATTGTCCACGCCGAAAAGCACGTCGGCTAGCGGATCATCTTTGGCCAGCGCCGCCTGGTTCACCAGCGTCCCCGCGTCGCCCGCCTTGAATACTTCCACGGCAATGCCGGTTTCCGCCGTAAACGCAGCCAGCGTATCCGTTCCGATATCAAAACTGTCATGGGTCATCAAGCGCAGCGTCACCGGCTCTGCCGGCTCACTGCAAGCGGCCAGTCCCAGGATCATCCAGACCAGAAAGTTCATTCGCCATCTCATCGTCATCCATACCTCACAACACACATCCCGCCTGTGCCCGACGGGATCAATAAAAGCCTCCCGACCAGATCAGAAGGCTTTCGTTAGGCATGGTTGCACACGTTCCTACGCCAGCATTATCTGGATCAGGTACAGCGGTTCGCTTCACGTGGAGAAGCATCTCAGCCTGGCCTTGCCCAAGCACCCGTCGCTTATAGAATGATTCTACACACTCATTATAGCACCCTCGTCAAGCTTCGCCCACGGCGCACCTCCCATGTGGTTCAACGCGCCGGCGTTGTCAGCCCAGCCCAGCCCAACGCCACATCATACCAACAACCCACCGTACTCCACCCTCCGCATTCACCTTTACCCTTTAATCAAACCATGAATCTGCGCCACCGCATGGCCCGCTTCCTCTGCCGCCACGACCACGCTGATGCTGCACTCCGATGACCCCTGCGCAATCGCAATCGCATTGATCCTGCTGTCACCCAGCGCCGTGAAGATCCTGCCCGAAATGCCCGGCGTGCCGCGCATGCCCGCGCCGACAATCGTCACGATCGACACGTCGCGCATCGCCCAGATACTGTCGATATCGCGCTGCGCCAGCTCCGTCGCGAACTCCGCCGCCAGGCTGTCCACCACCTCCTGCGCTGCGCCTTCCGGTACCGCGAAGCAAATCGACTGCTCGGACGAAGCCTGGCTGATCAGCAGCACGCTCACCTTCGTGTCTGCCACCGCGCCAAACGTACGCGCTGCGATACCCGGCACGCCGACCATTCCCGTTCCTTCCACGGTCAACATGTTCAGCCCATGTATGGCTGTCACCGCTTTAATCCCTCCGTTGCGGCCGTGATTATTCGCCACAATTGTTGTCCCCGGATGCGCCGGATTAAATGTATTCTTGATCCGCAGCGGGATGTCACTCTCAATGCATGGCCGCATCGTCTTCGGATGCAGCACCTTGGCCCCGTAATAGGCCAGCTCGGAAACCTCACGGTAGGTCAGCACCGGGATCGAGCGTGCATCCGGCACCAGGCGTGGGTCGGCCGTCATCACCCCATCCACATCCGTCCAGATCCACACCTCCTGCGCATCCAGTGCCTGCCCCACAATCGAGGCGCTGTAATCAGAACCGCCGCGCCCCAGTGTGGTCGTTACGCCCTGCTCCGTCGCCGCCACAAAACCCGTGACCACGGGAATAACCCCCTCGTCCAGCAGCGGCTGCAGGCGTTCGCGCGTTTGCCGCCGCGTTGCCTCCAGCAGCGGGTTGGCATGCTGAAACTTGTCGTCAGTCACGATCAGACCCGTGGCGTCCACCGCCTCCGCCGGAACCCCGCACTGCCGCAGGTACGCGGCAATAATGCCCACGCTCATCTGCTCGCCCATGCCCCCGATGGCGTCCAGCGCGCGCGGCGAAAGCTCCCCCAGCACACGCACCGCATCACACAGCGCCACGTAATGATCGATCGTAGCCCCGTTCTCGGCCAGGATTCGCTGCCGTTCCCCTTCCGGCTCCAACAGGCCATCGATCGCCTCATAGTGAATTCGGCGCAGCTGTTCCGCGGCCGCCATATAGGCTTCCCGATCACCTTCCAACGCCGCCTGTGCCCCGTCGAGCAGCAGGTCCGTCACCTTGACCGGCTTCGAACCCATGCCCGAAGCAACCACCACAAGCTCGTCCCAGCTCTTCTTCGTCTCGCCGATCAACACGGCCGTTTCCCGAATCGCCTCTGCACTGCCTACCGATGTTCCCCCGAATTTGATCACTAGCTTCATTGTTCACTGCCTTCCCAATAAAAATACCTCTCCTAGGTTTCCAGAAGAGGTATTGCAGGGCGAGTTTCTCACTCTCTCTCATCTACCAGAAGCGCTTCACGCTTCTGCCGGAATTAGCACCATTTCCCTGTGGGCGGTTGCTGAGGCTTCATAGGGCCGTTCCCTTCACCTCTCTGGATAAGAAGTATTCAGTTGTTATTGGACAGAACTCTAGCAGAAGCTACGGCCGTTGTCAACGCTTTGCCACTCCCGTCTTGGGGCGCAGCGGGCCCCCATTGCCGGCCTGCTTTGTAGCGCAGCGGGCCTCCGTTGCCTGCCCCTCAACCTCTCGATTGGAGCGTTGCTTCCTCCAGCCTACCTACGCTAACATTATGTCAACGTGATCAAATTGAATCCCCAAATCGATTCAATTTGATCACAGGCTCCCGATTTCGGCCCCCTGTTCCTGTGATGTATAATCCCCCTCCATGTCCTTCACCTTCGAACTGCTGCAGCAAGACCCGGCCTCGTCTGCCCGCCTCGGCCGCTTCCACACCCCACACGGCCCCATCGAGACCCCCGTATTCGCGCCGGTGGGCACCCAGGCCACCGTGAAGGCCATGCGCCCTCGCGATCTGCGCGAACTGGGCGCCACGCTCATCCTCAGCAACACCTACCACCTCTACCTCCGTCCAGGCGATGAGTTGATCCGTGACTTGGGTGGGCTGCATCAATTCATGGCCTGGGATGGCCCCATCCTCACCGACAGCGGCGGCTTCCAGGTCTTCAGCCTCAGCCAGACCCGCAAGATCGACGCTGATGGTGTCACCTTCCAATCCCATCACGACGGCTCCTACCACCGCTTCACGCCGGAGAAGAGCATCGCCATCCAGGAGAACCTCGGCGCGGACATCATCATGATGTTCGATGAATGCCCGCCCCCTAATGACTATGATTACGTGCGCGAATCATTGGCTCGCACGCACAGCTGGGCCGAACGCTGCCTCGCCGCCAGGACCCGCACCGATCAGGCTCTATTCGGCATTGTGCAGGGCGGCATCTTCCCCGACCTGCGCCGCGAAAGCGCCCGCTTTCTGGTCAGATCTCGATCTACCCGGCTACGCCATCGGCGGCCTGGCCGTGGGCGAATCCAAAGCCGAGATGCACGCGGCGCTCGATGCCGTCTGTCCCGCGCTGCCCCAGGACAAACCCGCTATCTCATGGGCGTTGGTGCCCCGGAAGACCTGGTCAATGGCGTGCTGCGCGGCGTAGACATCTTCGACTGCGTGCTGCCCACCCGCCTCGCCCGGCATGGCTCGGCCATGGTCAAGGGCGGCCGTCTCAACCTGCGCAACGCCCAGTATGAGCGCGATGCGGCAGCCGTCGATCCAGACTGTGCCTGCCCCACATGCCAGAACTTCAGTCGCGCCTATCTGCGCCACCTCGTCAAGTCCAACGAAATCCTCGGCCACATCCTGCTCAGCACCCACAACCTACATTTCCTCTTAAACCTCATGGCCGATATCCGCAAGGCAATTCGCAAGGGAACCCTGCCACAATTCGCCACAGAGTTTTTGAGCCACTACCCTGACCCGGCGGCGGCCGAACAGGCCGGGACAGCCGAGTCGTAACAGCCATCTTCACGAAGGACCATCCTGAATGAGCATACTTGAAGCACTTTTCTTGGGATTTCTGCAGGGAGCAACAGAATTCCTGCCCATTTCCAGTTCGGGCCATCTTGTCCTGCTCCCCGCCATCCTGAACCTTTCACCACCCAGCCTCACCCTGATCGCCATTGCCCACGAAGGCACTTTGCTGGCCGTCCTCATCTACTTCCGGCGTGACATCTGGGCCATTATCAAGGCCGTACTCGCCGGCCTTGTAGCTCGCGACCCGATGGGCGATACCGAATCGCGCCTGGGTTGGTACATCGCCGTCGGTTCCATCCCCGCCGCTGCGGCCGGACTACTGTTCGAAAGCTTCTTTGAAGATGTTTTCGGCAACCCAACGGCCGTAGCCTTCTTCCTGCTCATCACTGCCGCTCTCCTTGTCAGCGGTGAGCGCCGCCTGACAGGAACCAAAATGTTGGCCGAAATGACCTGGAGTGACGGGATCGTCATCGGCCTATTCCAGATGCTGGCCCTGTTACCGGGCATCTCGCGCAGCGGCAGCACTATCACCGCCGGTTTGTGGCGCGGACTGAACCGCGAAACGGCCGCGCGCTACAGCTTCCTGCTCGGTATCCCGGCCATTCTCGGCGCGGGCCTCCTGGCCCTCGGCGAACTGGTTGGCTCCGGGGAGATTGCCACCCAATGGCCTGTCATGTTGGCCGCTTTCTCCGCCGCCGCCATCACCGGCTATGCTTGCATCTACTTCCTCCTGTCCTGGCTGCGCTCGCACAGCCTCTACATCTTCGCCGCCTACTGCGCCCTGCTGGGTGGCGGCTACCTGCTCTGGACCTTTTTCGCTTAGCGCTGGCCTAAACCGCGTCCAACCTTGCTGTCTTTGGGCCAACATCTGCTATAATGATCTCGTAACAAGAAGACCATATCATCGCGTTACCCGCGCGGTCTGAGCAAAGCCTGATTTCTAGCAATCAGGCTCTTTTTTTCTATAGGCAGCATAGTGTCCCGTTTCCCACCGGACAGGAGCAAAGCATGAATAGTCAGAGCTACATTGATCTAGAACAGACGTACAGCGCCCACAACTACAAGCCCCTCGATGTTGTGCTGACGCGCGGCGAGGGCGTATGGGTCTATGACGTGGACGGCAACAAGTACCTCGACTGCCTTTCCGCATATTCGGCCGTCAGTCAGGGCCACTGCCACCCGCGCATCATGGCCGCCATGCAGGAGCAAATGGGGCGCATGACCCTCACCTCGCGCGCCTTTCGCAACGATCAGATGGGACCCTTCGTT
The DNA here is from genome assembly GCA_963786145.1 of uncultured Chloroflexia bacterium. Classification (GTDB taxonomy): domain Bacteria; phylum Chloroflexota; class Anaerolineae; order Promineifilales; family Promineifilaceae; genus JAACFF01. Next base: position 733,262 of record CAWAYB010000003.1, on the reverse strand, counting down.
CAGCAGCTGTGCGAGTTGACTGGCTATGACATGGCCCTGCCCATGAATTCAGGTGCGGAAGCGGTAGAAACGGCCATCAAAGCGGCGCGCAAATGGGGCTATCAGGTCAAAGGTGTTGCGGATAACCAGGCCGAGATTATCGTCTGTACCGGGAACTTCGCCGGACGCACCACTACCATTGTCGGCTTCTCCAGTGAAGATCAATACAAAGAAGATTTTGGCCCTTTCACCCCGGGTTTTGTGATGGTGCCCTATGGAGATGCAGAGGCGCTTGCCGCAGCGATCACGCCCAACACCGTGGCCTTCCTGGTTGAACCAATCCAGGGCGAAGGCGGTGTAGTAGTTCCGCCGCCCGGTTATCTAAAACGCGCCGCCAGCATCTGCCGTGAACACAACGTGCTGTTTATCGCTGACGAGATCCAAACCGGACTGGGTCGCACCGGCTCGCTACTGGCCTGCGATCACGAAGGCGTGCGCCCTGATATGGTCACCCTGGGCAAAGCATTGAGCGGCGGCTTCTATCCCGTTTCGGCTGTAGTGGCCGACCGCGACAATCCTGGGCCTCTTCCGCCCTGGTGACCACGGCAGCACCTTTGGCGGCAATCCCCTGGGCGCAGCCGTCGGCCGGGCCGCTCTGGATGTCCTGGTCGATGAACAGCTCGCGCAGCGCTCGGCCGAACTTGGCGCCTACTTCCAGGGCCGGCTGGCACGCATCGAGAGTGATGTAATCAAAGAAGTACGCGGCAAAGGCTTGTTCATTGGCATGGAATTGACCGTCCCCGCACGGCCGTATTGTGAGGCCCTGCGCGAACGAGGTATCCTCTGCAAAGAAACGCACAAGACCGTTATTCGTTTTGCGCCGCCGCTGGTCATAAGCAAAGAGGATATCGATTGGGCCATAGAGCACATTGAGGCGGTGCTGTTAGACGGGTAACACCCTCGAGGAATCTATGCGCGTCAGTAAGATAGGAGAGAAGTTCACCGCCCCCTGCGGAATCAACCAGCTCATGGAAGACCTGGGCAATGCTGTTGCTGGAAGCAGTGACATCATCATGCTCGGCGGCGGCAACCCCAGCCACATCCCCGCCGTGCAGCAGAAGTTCCGCGCCCGTATGGACCAGATGCTGGCCAACGGCGATGAATTCGAGCATCTCATCGGCGACTACGACCCGCCCGCCGGCAACCCCGCCTTCCGCACGGCCGTCGCCGCCCTGCTGAACGACACCTACGGCTGGCCGGTCAGCGCAGACAACATCGTCCTGACGAATGGCAGCCAGACCGCCTTTTTCTACCTCTTCAATTTGCTGGCCGGCGAGTTTGCCGACGGCACGCACAAGAAAATCCTGCTTCCCCTGGCGCCGGAATACATTGGCTACGTCGATGCGGGCATCGATGAGGACCTCTTTGTGGCCCAGCGCCCGCAGTTCCAATTCCTCGATGAGCACACCTTCAAGTACCGCGTCGACTTTGACGCCCTCGAAATTGACGAGAGCGTCAGCGCCATTTGTGTTTCTCGCCCTACCAACCCTACCGGTAACGTCTTGACCAACCACGAGATCGAGAAATTGCGCCTCTTGGCGCACCAACATGACATCCCCCTCATCATTGACAATGCCTATGGGGCCCCGTTTCCGGGGATCATTTTTGATGACATCGAACCGATCTGGGACGAACAGATTATCCTCTGTCTGAGCCTGTCCAAGTTGGGCCTGCCCGGCGTGCGCACGGGGATCATTGTTGCCCGCGAAGAGATCGCCGCGATCCGTGGCCAGCATGAACGCCATTGTCAGTCTCGCCCCGGTGAGCGTTGGCGCAGGCCTGGCTTTGGAGATGGTGCGCAGCGGCGAGATCATGGAAATCAGCCAGCAGTTGATCCGCCCCTATTATCGCGAGCGCGCGGCCACGGCCGTGGAATGGGTCTGGGAATCGCTCGCCGGGACCCCTTTCTACCTGCACAAACCGGAAGGTGCCTTCTTCTTCTGGCTGTGGTTCAAGGACCTGCCCATCAGCAGCGCCGAGCTATACGAGCGTCTCAAACGGCGCGGTGTGCTCATCGTGCCCGGCCACTACTTCTACCCCGGCTTGAGAGAGAGCATGGGACCACAAAGATCAATGCATCCGCATGAACTACACCCAGGATCCGGCCAGGGTGCGTGAAGGCATTCAAATCATCGGTGAAGAAGTCAAGCGCGCCTATTTGGAAGTGTAGCCCTCCCAAACACAAACAAAACGGGATGGTGCGCAGATTGCGCACCATCCCGTTCTACAATCTCCCGTTTCGCGCCTCAGGCTTCGTATTCGGTAAAGGGCATATCGAATGCTTCCGCCACGGCCTCATAAGTCAGATTTCCCTCATAAGTGTTGAGCCCCTTTGCCAGGCCGGGATCCTTGGCCATCGCTGCCTCCGCCCCATTGTTTGCCAGCCTCATCACATACGGCAGCGTGGCATTGCTCGAGCGCCAGCGTGCTGGTGCGCGGCACTGCGCCCGGCATATTGGCCACGCCGTAGTGCACCACACCGTCAACAATATACGTGGGGTTGGAGTGCGTCGTGGCGTATATCGTCTCCACGCAGCCGCCCTGATCCACGGCCACATCGGCAATCACGCTGCCGTCACGCATCGTAGCGATCATCTCGCGGGTCACCAGCATCGGCGCGCGCGCGCCCTTGATCAGCACCCCGCCAATCACAAGGTCTGCGTCGGCCACAGCCTCGGCAATGTTGTAGGCATTGGAGGCCACAGTGGTCAAACGGCCGTGCAGCACATGTTCCAGAAATCGCAGCCTGTCCAGGTTCGTATCCAGGATCACCACATTGGCGTCCATGCCCAGGGCGATATGCGCTGCGTTCGTACCCACCACGCCGCCACCGATGATCACCACGTTGGCACCCGGAACCCCGGCCACGCCGCCCAGCAGCATGCCGCGGCCGAAATGCGGCCGTTCCAGGTAATGCGCCCCCACCTGCACCGCCATGCGGCCCGCCACCTCGCTCATCGGGGTCAACAGCGGCAGGCTCCCATCCGGCGCCTCCACCGTTTCGTAGGCGATACCTGTCACACCCGACTCTACCATGCGCCTTGTTAAAGCCTCTTCCGCCGCCAGGTGCAGATAGGTAAACAGCAGCAAGTCGGGCCGCAGAAAACCATACTCGCTCGCGACCGGCTCCTTGACCTTCACCACCATCTCTGCCGCCCAGGCGTCCGCGGCTGTGGGCACGATCGTCGCCCCTACAGCTTCGTACTGGCCATTGGGGAAGCGGCTGCCTTCGCCGGCTTGGTCTTGCACCAGCACCGTATGGCCTCGTTCCACCAATTGCCGCGCCCCCGCCGGGGTCATCGCCACGCGGTATTCGTTATCTTTAACTTCTTTTGGAACTCCTACAATCATGCGCTTTGTCTCCTACTTATCAATAAAATGAAGCACAGGTGCATCTGTCATCCGGGCCCGTCTCGGGTCCCCCGGGAAGGTGCTATCAGGTTCTTCGCGTGCTGGTCTCGTGGGTCTGAGAATCTCTCTATTGTATCCAATAGCTGCGGGCTTGTCGTAATCCAGGTGCGCAGCAATAGGTTACCCCATGGTGGAATGCCACTCTTGCAGCAGCGCCATCTCGCGTGCCTCTGGCAGGCCGGCCTGCCAGTGATAATCAGCTGGACGTTGGCTGGCCCACTCCAGCGTATCGCGGATCGTGTCTTCCAACGGCCGTGTCACCAGACCTGCACCCAAGGCTTTGCCGATGTCCACCTGCAAGAACCCGGCATCCGCCGCCGGGATCCACAGCGGCAGTTCACTCCAGGGCGCAACCTCGCGCGCCAGGAGAAACCCCTCGTCTACCCAGGTGAGCGACGAATCGCCACCGCCTTCCTGCTGGCAGGCTTCCAGAAAGGCCTGCATCGTCAGTCCAGGTTCCGGACCGGTCACATTATACGGCCCCTGAAGTCCAACATGAGTTGCCCGCACAGCCCATTCGGCCAGGTCGCGCACGTCAATGAACTGTATCGGAGCCGTGGGTGTGCCGGGGGCCAGGATTTCACCTCCTCGCGCCGCGCGCACCGGCCAGTAAGTGAAGCGGTCCGTGCGGTCATACGGCCCAACAAGCAGGCCGGCGCGCACCAGGAGCGCGCGGCCCTGCATCGCGGCCGTCGTCTCCTGTTCGCACAGCACCTTTAAAGGGCCATAATTGCCTCCGCCGACTTCCTCATCCCGCTCATCAATCATCGTTCCCAAGGGGGCGTTCTCGTCACCGTGGGCCCTCACCGGATCGGCGTAGACGCTGATCGAAGAGATGAAAGTATACAGTCCCACGGCATCCGCTAGCAGTCTCGCCGAATCGCCAACCAACCGTGGCACATAGCCACAGGTGTCGATCACCGCATCCCACACATGGCCGTACAGCCCTGCCAACCCTCCGTCACGGTCCCCGCGAATCTGCTCCAACTCCGCAAACAGACCTGGGTTGCTTTCACCACGATTGAAGAGAGTCACTTCATCCCCCTGTGCCAGCGCGCTCTCTACCAACGCTCGGCCCAGGAAACGGGTACCTCCTAAGATCAATAGCTTCATATCGCTCCTCATTTGCTCAGGGCGCTGATATTCTTGTCAGGCGGCGGCAAACCGCAAAATCGCGGCGTTGCCACGTCGCTAAGCCTCGAGTATACTTCTGGACATAATCACCAACCAGAGGAGTAGATGTTGGTCAATACTGTTCAGGAAACGAGCCTCCTCGAACTCGGCGATTTGGCCCCTGAGCCAGCAGAAGAATGGCGGCGCCTCTTGGCTTTTGTCGGCCTTACCTCGGACGACAAATTGGCCATGTCCAAGACTGTAGAGACGGTTATGCGCCGTGCTACACAACTGGTAGTCGACACCTATGACTACTTGGGATCTGTTCCTGAAACTGCGGCAATTCTCGGCTGGGAAAATGGCGCAGAGGCGCATCATCTCGAAGAACGTCGCCGCTTTTTCACGGTCTGGTTGGCCCGCGTCCTGGGCCTTGACACCAGCGACGAGTTTGCCAATTACCTGTTCCGCGCCGGTAAATACCACGCCGGCCATGGGCCGCGCCAGATCGTCGTCCCCCCTGCCTATATCACAACCTCCATCGGCATGATGGGCGCCGCTTTCGCGCGCTGTATGTCGGAAGCCCGCCTACCCGGCCAGATCATCGGCCCCGCCATGGTCGGCTGGAATAAATACCTGAGCGTGCAGCTGCACGTGATGCTGTTGGGCTATGAAGTGGCGCGCGAACTGGGCCGCGGCGAATTCGTGGTCCCCATCATGCTCTACGGCCGTTTGCGCGAGATGGCCGGCCGGCACATGCTTTCCGCATACGCCTCCTCGGGCGAAAGGCTGGGGGACGTGCTGCGACGCTTCTTCAGCTACAGCCCGGAGTTGCGCCGGGAAACGCTGCAGCCCGTCTGGCATTCCCATGAGAAGGAGGATTCACCCTGGATCGAGGTTTACCAGACCTATACCCCACGCCCGGGCGGCTGGCGCATCTTGTTAAACGGCCGTAATGTGGCCTTTGGCGAAGGATTTGAAACATCCGTGAGCCCGGAAGATAACATCAGCATCTTCCCCCCCGGCCGCTGAGGATTCATGAACGTTCTTTCTAGTTTTTCTGATTTTGGAAAGGAGGTGCCGCTGCCACAAGCATACCGATGAATTCTGGTCAGGTGGAACGGGCTGAAGCCGGGACTTCACCACGTTCTTTTTTTACATAATTAGATTGGAGGTCTAGGATGGAAATCGGTGGTTTTGCTAACAACATAGCGCATGTCGATCTGACGGCAGGAACCATAGAGTTCAAGGAGATACCGGAAGATTGGGCGCGCAAATACATCGGGGCTCGCGGCCTCGGAGTTCGCTATGTCTTTGAGAATGGTCCTCAGGTGGAGCCCTTCTCACCGGAAAATATTCTTTGTTTCATGAATGGACCGCTGACAGGAACGGCAGCCAACATGAGCGGCCGTATGGCCGTCGTCACCAAGTCGCCCCTCACCAACGGTGTCACAGACAGCCATCACGGCGGCTGGTCCGCCGCGCGCCTGCGCTGGGCGGGCTTTGACGGTCTTATCTTCAAAGGAAAGTCCGAAAAGCCGACCTATCTCTTTGTCGAACCGGGCAATATGGAACTGCGTGATGCCTCAGAAGTGTGGGGCCAAGGCGTGCATGACACGGTCAAGCACTTCCAAGAGAAATTTGGTGAAAAGGATCTGACCGTCATTACCATTGGCCCCGGCGGCGAAAACATGGCGCGCTTCGCCAGCTGGGTGAATGAAGATGATCGGGCCAGCGGCCGTGGCGGCACCGGTGCCATTGGTGGCAGCAAGAACCTCAAGGCCATCGTCATCAAGGCCAAAAAGCAGTTGCCAAAGCCAGCTGATAGCGCTGCCTGGAAAGAAGCCCATAACCGGGCCTTGAAGGGCATCATGGATGAAGCCAATATCACCAGCCCGCGCAAAGGCGGCCTCTCCCTCTATGGCACGAACGTGCTCATGAACATCACTAACACCATCGGCGCACTTCCTTCCTACAACGGCAAGGTCACTGCCTACGGCGATGAGTGTGAGAATCTCAGCGGGGAGCACGTCTATGACCACATCCTGGTCAATAACCCCACCTGCCACGCCTGCCCTGTCGCCTGCAAAAAAGAGGTCGAACTTACGCACGGGCGCTTCAAAGGCATCCGCATGGAAAGCGTGGAGTACGAATCAGCGTGGGCCTTGGGTGCCAATTCCGGCCACCACAACATCAACGCCGTCGTCAAGTTGATTGACCAGTGTAACGATTATGGCATCGACACCATTGAGCTGGGAAACACCTTCTCCTCCTACATGGAAGCCACCGAGAAAGGCTATCTCAATGGCTATCCCGGCCTTGAATGGGGCGACTGGGAACGTATGGTTGAAGTCACCGAGATGATCGCCTACCGCCAGGGCGTCGGTGATGCTTTGGCCGAAGGCGGCGCCCGTTTCGTGACCGGTCTGGGCCATCCCGAACTGAGCAACGACGTCAAGGGTCAGGCGATCCCCGCCTATGACCCGCGCGGCATGAAAGGAATGGGTATTGCTTATGCCACCAGCAACCGTGGCGCCTGCCATCTGCGCGCCTACGTGGCTGCGGCTGAGTTAAACGTGATGCCCTACGGTTCGTTGAATGTCGACCCACTGGCCTGGGAAGGCAAGGGTGAACTGACCAAGATCTTCCAGGACATTCATGCCTTTTCCGACAGCTTGGATCTTTGCAAGTTTAGCGCTTTCGCCATGGGAATGGATGAATACACAGCCCAATATGCCGCATTCTGCGGTATCGATTTCTCCGTCGAGGACGGCCTGAAAGCAGGCGAGCGTGTCTATAACCTCGAACGCTACTATAACAATCTCGCCGGGCTTGCCGAAGGCAGTGACTATCTGCCCAGGCGCTTCACCCACGAGGCTTCAACAGAGGCCGGTTCCGTTGGGCATGTCTGTGAGCTGGACCTGATGTTGGCCGATTACTACGCGGCGCGTGGTTGGGAAAAAGGTATTGTGCCGGAAGCGAAGCTGCGCGAGCTGGAAATTATCTAAGACCAGACAACGGCCGTGTGGGACACCGTGACCCATACAGGGCCAGGAACAAAAAGAGGACCCGGCGTTTCGGTGCCCGGTCCTCTTTTCTGTTCGGTTCAACAGCTCAAGGGCACTGGATCACGCCCTGGGCCCACAGGCACCCGCCGCAGGCTGGATCGACATTGTCAAAGCAATCCGTCAGATTCTCGCGTGACATCTCGCAGCCCCCGCAAGGCGTGCAGGGCGCAAAAGCAAATTGGTGTACTCGCTCACGGTACGCCACATACTCCGGATCGTACCACAGGTCCAGCAGCTCCTGCTCACGCACATTGCCGACAACATGTTTATGGGACACCCGTTCGTACTTACGCAGGTAACCGGTATGGGTATAAAGCAGCGGGGGACACGGGCTTACGCTGCCGTCCCACCCCACGATCATCGAACCGCTCTCAATGAATGTGCAGACATCATTGGTCAGTCCCAGATTATTCCCGGCCAGAGAAATATTGTAGCCGCTGTTAAGCGCCGCCAGAAAGGGACCGCTCGTGAGTTCGTTCAGGTCCATCTTCGGCAGCGTGAGCCGGCGGTACCATGGAGACGGCCGGTAGGTAATATCATTGAGCGACCGATCATAAAGGGTTTCTTCGGCCATCACGGCCGTGTGCGGCAGCAAGTTACTCACGTGGAAATGCATCACGCCCAGCCGCTTGCCCATCTCCAATAGCTCCGGCAAATCACCGATATTGCGTTTCATCGCTACAAAGGCGATCCCAATCTCCGGCACCGGATGGTGCGCCGGGCGGCGCAGGCGCCGGAAGCGCTCCAAATTCTCCAATACCAGGGGCAGTTCGGCACCCAGGCGCACATCCGCGTAACTCTCCGGCCGCGCACCGTCTATCGATATCCACAGCAAGTCCAATCCGGCGTCAATAATCTCGCGCGCCTTCTGCTCGGACAGCAGGGTGCCGTTGCTGATCATTTCTACCCGGCAGCCGAGAGCCTTCACACGGCCGATCATCTCCGGCAGATGGCTGTGCGCCAGCGGCTCGCCGATCCCACCAAACAGGATCGTCGGCGGTGGGGTCACGTCAGCCAGACTCTCGACAATGCGGTCGAAGGTTGCCGCCGCCATACGGCCGATTTCGACCTCCCAATTGTTGCGCATGCAGGTCAGGCAATCGATGTTACAGAAATTGGTTGGCTCGATATACAACTTGGCCAGATGGGTCACAGGCCGGTGAAAACGCATCGTGTCCGCGGACGGATCAATGCGTAGGCGCGCGCCGGGCCGCAGACCGTAGCGTTCCACCAAGTCCGGCGGCAGAACCAGACGCCCTTCTCCATCCACTTCCGCCCAATCCGTCTTGATTATGTCCATATTCCGCTAAGCTCCGGCACGCATGGTCTTGTTGTGCAACAGAGGCCGCAAAATGTCTAGGACGTCCTGCGACCCTCGCAGCTCTAATTCAACCCGACCAACGCGCAGCGATCCGATTTCCACTGGCGGCATCCTACGCAACTGCGCCTGCCAGCCATCCCCGATAAGGTAGTCATCCGTCTCCGCCACCCCGCCCAGGTCTTCCAGGTAGGCGCGCAGCAGCCAGAGCGGGATACCGTGCAGCTGGGTCTCCGTGACCACGGCTTTACCCTCCCCCCACGGGAGGAAAGAAATCAAGTTTATCCGTATGCTGGATAACTGTCTGCAATCTGTTTTCCAGGTAAGGTACATCACGACCGTTCACGAACAAATGGATATGCTCCAGCAAACGGCCGTCTTCATCGACCAGCTCCGCCCGAAGCGCCGGGTAGCGGGTAACCACGGCATCTACCACGTACTGCGCAGTCACACCTTCTGGAAGGTCAAATTCCACTGTCTTCTGCCCCACGATCCTTCGCAAGGTAGCATAGAAATTTACTTTCAAGTCGCAAACTCCTCTGTGCGAGATGATTTCGACTTCGAATTCTATCTCGGCCCGGCCGCAACCGTCAAAACCTGAACGCAAAATTCTCTCGCTTTCGCGCGGGCATGCTACAATTCGTACATTGCACAGAACCGGGTTCACCGCACTAAACGAACCCTTCAGACAATGGGAGTCCCTCATGATAAACATACAAGTCACCCAGGGTGATATTCAAAACAGCACGGCCGATACAATCATCGTCAATCTATTTGAAGGCGTGATGCAGCCCGCCGGCGCCACGGGGGCCGTTGACCAGGCGCTGCACGGCATGATCCGTGACCTGATCGCCGGCGGCGATTTTGCCGGCAGAAAAGGCGAAACGGCCGTGCTCTACCCGCAGGGCCTCATCTCCGCGCGACGTGTCATCGTGGTTGGCCTGGGCCAGCCCGAGCTCTTTGACCTGGAGCAATCTCGTCAGGCTGCCGCCGCAGCCATCCGCCGTGCGCGCGAAATTGGGTCCGATCACGTGGCCACGATCGTGCACGGTGCAGGCATCGGCGACCTGTCACTGGCGCCGGCGGCGCAGGCCACGGCCGAAGCGTCCCTGCTGGCCCTCTACCGTTACCAGGCCCAGCGCGCCGAGGAAACCTCCCCGCACGAAATCAGTGCCCTAACCATCGTCGAACATGATACCCAGCGGATAGAAACTATCCAGCAGGCTGTAGCCGTAGCGCAGGCCGTGGCCGCAGGCGTCAGCCTGGCTCGTAATCTGGCCAATATGCCTCCCAATGTCGCCACACCGTCACGCATGGCCAAGTTCGCCACGGCGGTCGCCGCCGGTCACGGCCTGGACATCATTGTCGGAGGTCGGGGTTGGGCACGGAAACACCATATGGGCGCTTTTTTGGCTGTAGCCAAGGGCGCAGGCGAAAAGCCCAAATTTATCGTCCTCGAGCACAACGGCCAGCGTGATGATTTGCCAACCATCGTCCTCGTTGGCAAGGGCATCACCTTTGACACCGGCGGCATATCTCTGAAACCGCCGCCGGGTATGGGAGCTATGAAATATGACATGAGCGGCGCCGCGGCCGTTCTGGGTACAATGAAAGCCGTGGGCATGCTGGACCTGCCGCTGCACGTCATCGGCATCGCCCCCTGCACCGAAAACATGCCGGACGCAGATGCCTACCATCCTGCTGATATCATCACCGCCGGCAATGGCAAGACCATCGAAATCATCAGCACAGATGCAGAGGGAAGGATGGTCCTGGCCGATGGCCTGGTATATGCTCAACGCTTCGCGCCGGACGCCGTGGTGGACATCGCCACACTGACCGGTTCCTGCGTAATCGCCCTCGGCGAAGGAATCGCCGCCGGCCTGTTCAGCACCGACGAAGTACTGCGCGACAAGCTTATTGCCGCCGGCCAGGCCACGCACGAACGTGTCTGGCCTTTACCACTCTATAACGACTACCGTGAGACCATCAAATCCGATGTCGCCGACATGAAGAACAGCGGCGGGCGTACGGGCGGCGTCGGCACCAGCGCGATATTTCTGCGCGAATTCACTGACTATCCGTGGGCTCATATCGATATGGCCGGCATGATGGCCAACGAGAAAGAAGGCGGGTACCTGGCGCGCGGTTCGATCGGATTCGGAGTGCGCCTTCTGGTGGAATTCCTCCGCAATTGGTAGGCAGCGAAGCGCTTGGCCGCGGTCATCCATCCTTCTCGCGGCAGGTTGACCTGACATAGCGGCGGACCATGCTATAATGTGCCCGCCAACTTAACTTGTCACCCTGCAAGGAGAATCTATGAGCGTACCTACTCCACCTCTCACTCTCGGCGTCGAGGAAGAATACCAGATCATTGATCCGCACTCGCGCGATCTGTACGCTTATATCAGCGAACTGATTTCGGAGGATCAACGACAGGAAAGCCGGCTGGACCTCAAGCCAGAGTTTATGCAATCCCAGGTCGAAGTAGGTACCCGCGTGTGCGGCGATGTCCAAGGCGTGCGCGCCGAAGTAGTGCGCCTGCGTCGTGCAGTAACCGATATGGCCGAGCGAAACGGCGTGGCCATCGCCGCCGCCTCCACCCACCCGTTCGCCTTCTGGCAAGAGCAGGCCATCACCGAGGGCGTGCGTTACAAGGAACTACTGGATGACATGCAGGGTGTGGCCCAACGACTGCTTATTTTCGGCATGCACGTTCATGTAGGCTTCGGCAGCGATTGGGAATCGAAAGACCTGATGATCGAGATCATGAATCAGGCGCGCTATTTCATCCCCCATTTACTGGCGCTGTCGACGAGCTCCCCTTTTTGGCACGGCCGTAACACCGGCCTCAAGTCGTACCGCAGCGTCGTCTTCGAGTCCATGCCCCGCACCGGCATTCCTCACTCGTTTGAATCCTACAATGAATACAAGAGTTATGAACAGATGCTGGGCCGCGTGGGCGCCTTTGGTAAGCAAGACACCAACGCCAAAATCTGGTGGGATATTCGTCCGCATCCCATATTCGACACCCTTGAGTTCCGCATCACTGACATTTGCACCACCGTCGACGAGGCCGTCTGCCTGGCCGCCTTGTTCCAGGCCATCTGCGCCAAGCTGATCCGCCTGCGCAGCCAGAATCTCTCCTGGCGCCACTACCGCCACATGCACATCACCGAAAACAAGTGGCGCGCTGTTCGCTACGGGGTCAAGGGCGAGATGGTCGATTTCGGCCGTGAAGAGGCAATCCCATTTTCGCAGCTAATAGAAGAACTGCTCTTCATCTTGGACGACGTGGTGGACGATCTCGGTAGTCGCGAGGAGGTCGAGTATGCCCGTACAATCGTCGAACGGGGCAGCAGTGCCGACCGCCAGATCGCGGTCTTCGAAGCTCACGGTGGGGAAAGAAACAGCGCCGAAGCACTTAGGGCCGTCGTCGATCATTTGGTCGCGGAAACCAAACTTGGGCTCTAGCAAACCTGAGCATCAAATGGAATCTTCTTGAGACCTGGCCGCAAAGACAGCCAGGTCTTTTGCTTACCAGGAACGAACCTTAAACTCGCCGTCGACCACTGTGCCGGCGATGCCCGCCTCGAGCAGTTCATCGGGCGGCATACGAAAGATATCCCGCTCAAAAATAGTGAAATCGGCCAGCTTCTTGGGTGTGATGCTGCCCAGATACTCTTCCTGTCCCGCCGTGAAGGCCGCCGCCATTGAAAAGGCATGGACCGTCTCAGCCACCGTCAGACGCTGCTCCGGGTACCAGCCCAGCGGGCCTGGCTGCCCGTCAGCGCGGCGCCTCGTCACGGCCGCATGGATACCGGGCAGGGGATCAATGCGCTCAACAGGCGCGTCCGAGCCAAAAACAACGGTAGCCCCGCTGTCCAACATAGTCCGCGCCGCATATCCATACTGTGCCCGTGCGCCCCAGTGAGTATCGGCCATAAACATGTCGGAAGGTGCGTGTAAGGGCTGCATAGAAGCGATAATCCCCAGATGCGCCAGCCTCCCCAGATCGTCCGGATGCAGCAGCTGCACATGCTCAATACGGTGGCGCAGCACACGGCCGTTTCCCTCCTGGGCGCGTACGGCCTCATACACATCCAGCACGTCATGGTTGGCGCGATCCCCGATCGCGTGAATCGTTACGCTCAGGCCGTGGGCGCTGGCCTCCAGCGCATAGGCCAGCATTTGTTCTTTGTCCGTCACCACAATTCCGTAGTTGCCGGGTTCGTTTTCATAAGGCGCGACCATGGCCGCCGTACGCGAACCCAGCGCACCATCGGCAAAAATCTTGATCCCGCCAATGCGCAACCACTCGTCGCCGAAACCAGAGCGCAGCCCCACGCCTACGGCATGTTCCAGGCGATAGACCGGAATATTTTTCAACACCCGCAGGCCCAGCTCCCGCTTTTCATGCAAGACCTGCAGCGCTTCAAAACAGGCCCTGCCGTCAAAATCATGTAGCCCCGTCAGGCCCACCTGCCAGCAGTACTCCTGCGCCTCGCGCATTGCTTGCTGCACCGCGGCCGGCCCCGGTTCCGGAATATGCCTGGTAATCAACTCGATCGCGTCTTCGAAGAACACACCGGTCGGCTGGCCCTGCGCGTCACGCTGGATCTGCCCTCCTGGTGGGTCAGGCGTGGCCCCTGCAATGTGCGCCATTCGTAGCGCTTTGCTGTTAACCCATACGGCATGGCCGCTCTTGTGCGTCATGCACGCCGGGCGATCAGCTACAACGCGGTCCAGATCAGCTGCTGTGGGAAAACGCCGTTCTTCCCACGCTCCTTGTGCCCAACCGCGCCCACGCAGCCATGAATCAGCATCACCGGCTGACCCGTGCTCTGCGGACCGTTCAGCAATCCGTGCCAGCACTTCCTCCAGCGAAGCAGCATTGTCCAGGTCCACACGCTGCCTGGCAATGCTAAAGCCATGAAAATGAACATGGGCATCAACCAGGCCAGGAACGACACAACGGCCGTTCAGGTCCACCCATTCGCCCCCTGCTCCCAGCAGCTCCTTCATCGCCGCATCGTCGCCAACTGCCAGAATCCGCTTGTCACGCACGGCAACCGCCGTTACCTGCGGGTACGCCGGGTCCAAGGTATAAATCGCGCCGTTGCCGAGCACGAGCGTTGCTGCCATCAGTATCTTCCTCTGCGTCCGCCCGAGGCTAGCTGCGAATGTAACGCAGTGCCGTTTGCGGCTTGCTCAAATACTCCACCCCTTCAGCCGTGACCAGCACATCTTCCTCCAGGCTCATCACGCCTCGGCCCGGCACATTCACGTGCAGTTCCAGCGTGAAGATGTTGCCTTCTTCCACCAGCCTCTCGCAAATACCTGCGTACCGTTCCCACTGGGGACCAAGCACTGTCGCCCCGTCATGGGCGACGCGCCCCAACAGATGGCCGAATGCGTGCATATACTCCGGATATCCATGGTCAACGATCTTTTGGCGGGCCACGGCATCGACCTGCCAGCCCGGTACGCCGGGACGCAGAGCCTGCTCCCCGGCCCGCAACGCACTCAGCACGACGTCGAAGGCTTGTTGTACCTCAGGTGGGGCGATTTCCTCCCCCTCCTCCAATACATACCACATACGCTGGATGTCAGAGCAATAACCATCTTGCTGCACGCCCATGTCCATATGCAGCGTATGCCCGCGCTTTAGGACTACCTCGCCGGGAGCAGCGTGCCCGACCGGCGAATCAGGGCCGCAGGTGACAATAGGGTTATATGGTTTCGGCCAGGCATAACCCAGGCCCATCGCGTCTATGCGGCTGTGGGCATACTCGGCAATCTCGCTCTGAGTCATACCCACGCGAACAAACTGCTCCAGATCACCAAACAGCAGCTCAGTAGTGGCAACCGCCCGGCGAACGCGCTCGATCTCTGCCGGGCTCTTGCGCCCGCGCACGGCGGCCACGATCTGTTCTGCCGAGATTAGCCGCCTGGCATAAGGCGTGCCCTCCAGAATACGTAGAAGTTGCAGGTACATGCCATGCGTCAGGCCATCGGCTGCCACATCATTCTCTGAATAGTTGATGGCAATTGTCTGCGGGTCCCTCTGCGCCAGAACAGCGCGAAGTGGCTCAGCGATCCCCTGATGGTAGCCAACAACTTCACTATAGGCGCCCAACTGGCGCACATTCTCGGCGTCGTAATAACCAACCAGAGCTACATGACGGCCGTCGCGGAACACCAGAAAAGCGGAAGCCCAGGTCACGTCCCCATCGTAGACGAACCCCAGGGATGGGTCGGGCTGTAAAGATGTCTCGCGGGCAAATGTCAGCCAGGCATCAACATCAAATTCATCCAGCACGGCCGTGGCCTGCGCTAGTTTCTCATGGACAAGTGCTTGGTTGTTACTCATGATGTTTTTCCATGGTTAGCGGGCCGGAGCCGGTCAGTCTTGCGCGCTAAGGTACGGCAAGGCTCTAGCGCTCATGGGCAATGGATTCGTAAATAGCCTGCAGCTCTTCGTCAGAATAGAAATAGATCACCACCCTCCCACCGCCTTGACCTTCTTCTACTATCGCCACCCGCGTACCCAGAGCGTGTTCAAACTGTTCCTGCAAGGCCAGCATCTCCGGCATCATCCTCTTCTTGGGCTTCGGCTGTGGTTTCTTGTCCACCAGGAGGCCGTCCACCAGCACTGCCGCCTGTCGGCGATTGAGACCCAGGCGTACCATCTGGTTCTTGGCCTGAATCTGCGCTTCGGCCGTTGGCAGGCGCAGGATTTCGCGCGCATGCGCACCGCTGATCTGCCCATCGAGGATTGCCTGTTGTACCTCAGCAGGAAGCTGCAGCAAGCGCACCAGGTTTGCCACGGTAGAGCGCGCTTTGCCAACCCGGTCCGCCACTTCTTCCTGGGTCAGGCCAAAGTCATCCATCAGGGCTCGATACGCCAATGCCTCTTCCACAGCATTCAGGTCCGCGCGCTGGATGTTTTCGATAATCGCCAGTTCCAGCATCTCTTGCGGCGTCGTCTCTTTGACAATAACCGGCACGGTGTTCAGGCCTGCCAACTGCGCAGCGCGCCAACGCCGTTCTCCGGCGATCAGGGTATAAGAGTCACCTTGTTTCGTCACGATCAGCGGTTGGATCAGGCCATGCTCGCGGATCGAAGCAGCCAGTTCGGTCAGCATCTCCTGATCAATGATGGTCCGCGGCTGGCGCGGGTTGGGCGAAATGTTCGTCACAGCCACCAAGTGCGCTCCACCCGGCAGCGGCTCCTGCTCTTGCGCCGTTCCCGGCTCTTGTGGCTGCTCCGCAGGTTGTGAGGGTATCAGCGCATCAAGGCCACGTCCCAATCCTTTCCTCTTAGTCATTGCGCTTTCTCCAACATCTGATCGCCCTTCAGCAGTTCGGCCACTAACAATTGGTAGGCCACCGCCCCAGACGACTTGGGGGCATATAGCGTAACCGGCAGGCCGTGGCTGGGCGCTTCACTAAGGCGCACACTACGTGGAACAATGGTGCGGAACACCCGGCCCTTAAAATGATCGCGTACCTCTTCTACAACCTGGCGACTCAGGTTGGTGCGGTTGTCATACATGGTCATGATCAAGCCGCGCAGAACCAGGCGCGGGTTGAGGAAGCGCTGCACCAGGTCGATCGTCTGCGTCAGCTGCGTCAATCCCTCCAGGGCAAGGTACTCACACTGCACCGGCACGATGATCCCGTCACTGGCCGCAGCCAAGGCATTCACAGTCAGCAATCCCAGGCTTGGTGGGCAGTCAATTAACACGTAATCATAATCGTCCGCTACCGCACCCAAGGCATTTACAAGGCGATATTCACGGCCGATCACGTTCACCAGTTCCACTTCCGCCCCCGCCAGCGCCGGGCTGGACGGCAGCAAATCGACAAGGTAGGTGTCGCTGTGTACCACGATCTCGGCCGCCGGAATCTCTTCCAGCAAGAGGTCATACGTAGAGACCTCGAAATCGTATTTGTTGAAGCCCATGCCGGAGGTGGCATTGGCCTGCGGATCGATATCTACAACAAGGGTGCGCAGGCCGCGCGCGCCCAGCACGGCCGCAAGGTTGATGACGGAGGTAGTCTTGCCGACACCCCCTTTCTGATTGGCAATCGCATATACTTTCATTACATCACTGGGGGCAGCTGGTTACCGGAGGCACAGCAGGTTATACCTGGGCAAGGTACGCGCTCAGGACATTCATTTTTGGCCCCAACCCGGCTGCCGTAACGGATTGTGCGGCCAGTTCGTTGGCGAAGCGCGCTGCTTCCCACACGTTGCCGGCGGTTTGTTCCAGACGAACCAGAAAAGCCGTGGCGAAGATGTCTCCCGCGCCCGTCGTGTCTACGACGCGAACCTTGGGCGCGGGTACACTGCGCGCCTCTTCGCCCGCATAGACGACGCAGCCGGCCGGCCCCTGCGTAAGCACAAGCACATTGCTATACGAACGATATTCACCGAGCATAGTCGGCTCAACCAGGTCTTCATCACTGACGAATACGGCCGTCGCTAACGGCAAATACTCCGCCGCCGCGCCCCACAGCCGGGCGCGGATACGGCCATCTTCGGCCCAAGTACGCAGCCAGCCCTGCGGTGTTACCCCCAGCAGACTGTTGCTAAAAAGACGCATCACTTGCGGATTAACCTCGTCTGCAATTGGGCCGATATGCACAATCTTCGCCCGCCGCCACGGATAGGGCACGTCATCAACACCCAATCTTTCGGCCACAGCGTGAATCGTTTGCACGCGCGCCCCGCTGCTGTAGTCATTCTCAAAGGTCGTCGTGTGCTCCGATACAACCCGCTGCAATGCCACATTGGGCAGCGTGTCGCCCCACCGCGCATCCTCCGCGCCGAACTGGTCACGATCGCCACGCGGCATCCGAGCACGGTGGCCGTCGCCGCCGAATAAGCTGCGGTCCCGCCAATAGTACGGCCGTCCGGCGTCAGATCGAACGAGATATGACCGATGACCAGATAATCAATATGCTGCGCTGAATCCATCGATGAATTCTACCTAGCGCCTACCAACAGGACAACCCAATGTGAATATGTCAACTTCCTATTGCATCAGGACCGATCCCAGCTAACATTTGAAAGCCATGGCAGAGAAGTCCAACAACGATCAAAAACCAGCGGCCTCGCGCAGGTCCGTGTTCCGTCAACGCCCCCTTCTTTCGTTTACGCAGCTCGTTGTCCTGGCCGGCATTATCCTTGCTGTATACGTCGGCCTGGACCTGAACCGCCGCGCCCAAACCGGAGCAATGATTGGAGCCAGCGAAGACAGCTTGGTAGAAAGAGTGAGCCTGGAAACGACACGCCAGGTGGAGCTGCTCGTCACCCGCGCCTATGTCAACAGCGAGGACTACGTAGCTGCCTATGCGCGCAACGAGGCGGGCCAGATATTGCCCGGCGAGAAGCGGGTCGTACCCCTCGTAGTGGATATCACCCCTATCGCCACGCCCTTCCCCACGGCCACACCGGACCCAGCGTACGACGCACGGCCGTGGCAGGCATGGTGGCGTTTGATGTCAGACGCCGCCCTCCCGACCCAGTAAGCCCGCCTCGCCTCTCAGCTCACCCACAGCGTTTTTACCAACTCCACGCCGAGTACTACCTCTTCACGCCCTACCCGCAGCCGCATCGGACCGTTAAAAGGGGCACGGCCCACGATCTCAAAATTCACCCCCGGCACAAGGCCCAGCGAGGCAAGATAAGCCAGGCGTTCTGACTCATCTGTACGCACCCTGCTCACGCTGCCCTTGTGACCCACACTGAGGTTAATCAGACAGGTATCTTCCACGGGCGGCAAGACTCCGTTTGCATCCGGGATTGGCTCGCCATGTGGGCAGCGCTCCGGGAAAGAAGTCATCTCGGCCATACGCTCCACGATCTCATCGTTGAGCCCGACGCTCAACTGGTTGGCGTGGGCATGCGTAACATGCCACGGAAAACCCATCACCTGCACCAGAAACACCTCCAGAATACGGTGCCGGCGCAGTTCCTGCAGCGCTTCCAGTCGTCCAAGATCAGTGAGTTCCACGCCCTGATAGGGCACATGCTTGACGTAGCCGGCGCTCTTCAAGCGCTTCAGCATGCGGGGCACCGCCGGCGCAGTTACATGCAGGCGATCGGCCAGGCTCGTGGTGCTGACCGTGGGCGAATCTTCTTGCAGGCGGTAAATCTCAGCCAGGTACTCACGCATGGCTGTGCTTGGTTGCATGGTTGGCTACTCCTACACAAGGATTGGTCGCCATCACAAGCACGGGCCGGGAAATGTTGGCCCGGTTTCCAGCCGCAAACAGCTGGCCGTGGCGAATTGGGAACAGTTTACTGTATTCTTCTTGATTCGACCACGCTCTGTGACTTCAGTCCGGTGCTGTCCAGCGCCGAGCCGCCAGCAGACCCCCGGTGAATAGGATGGTTGCCAGCAGAGGCACGAACCAACGGCCGTAACCAATGTTCCGGCTGTCATCTGTTTCCGCTGCGGGCGGCTCCTCCCGCCTCGCAGGAACTGCCGTGTGCGCCGCCGCTGCCGGGATCGTCACCTGGACGACTTGCGTCGTAAGTGTGGGAGCCGCTGGCAGCGTGGCTGGCGCAGGCGCCAGCGAACCCGTTGGCACTACCGTGGCCGTCGGTTCCGGAAGGCGGCCCAACACCAGCAGCGGCGCATCATGGTCACTGCTGCGAAACGGTAGCCCGGCCGGGCTCAGATCGCCTGCTTGTCCGGCTGGATAATCTGCATTGGTGTGGGCAATCGCCACCATGGCCACGTCTGGCAGCAAAGGCGCTGAGACGAAGATTCCATCGATAAGCTGGCCCATGCCGTCGAATACATAACTGTACCTCTCTTCCTCCGGCAGGCTCTGCAAGACATCGACAAGCATCCCCCCACGGCTCAGCTCCAACCAGGCGGGTGATTGGTCATAATCATTGATATCGCCCAGTACCAGCAGCCGCGCTCGAGGATCAGCCGCAATGGCCGCAGCCGCCAGTTCGCGCACGTATCGCGCCTGGGCGAGACGCCGCGCGGCCGTTTCGTCGGCGCCTCCGCGTTTCGACTTGAAGTGAGTAACCCAGATCGTCAGCGGTTTATTGTCCAGCAGCAACGCAACTTCCAGGGGTGGTCGCGAAAAAAGTGGGCTTTCCCCGGGCAAACAGACTACCGAACTATCGACAACTTCTGTCTCCAGGCTTGTGCAGGACTGGCGCAGAGCCACGGCCGTAACTGTCGCCCGACGCGGATCGCTCAACAGAGCCACATCAATCCCCCGACCGTCCGGGCTGTCGCGGTGGCTGATTTGATACGAAAAGCCGCAGGCTGCCCCGAGAAGCGTCGAAAGCTCTTGCAGCAGCGTAAAGGTCTCCACTTCCTGGACCGCCAGCAAGGTTGGACAGGCCAGCGTGCGCCCGATCAGCTGGACGAGCTTTTCTTTCTTCGCCCCCAGTTGCGCGCTGGACGGCCGTTCGCCATTCTCCTCGCCCTCAGGAGGTGCAGTCAGAAAGTCCTCCAGGTTCAGCGTCGCCACGAGGCTTTGCTCCGGCGCCACAGTCGGAGGCGTGGGCGCGGTCGGAAGTTCCACGTATTCCACCTGCAGCCTATCACGATTCTGCAGCACAATTTTGTACTGGTCGAAGTGATACGTCAGTGGTCCCTCGATGCTGCTGACCTGATCGCCCGCCTTCACCTGTGGCAGGTCCTGGCAATCGACATCAGACGAGTTCTGCACGAGCACAACCGCGGGAGGGAAATCCTGTGCCGCGTGCACCAACGGCCGTGTCTGCCCGGTCCAGGCGGCAACCGCAAAGCCGCAGCCGGAGTGCGTTGGCCCAAATACCATCGCCGGTGACGGGGCGCCGACCAGCATTCCTTCGCGAGCCTCCAAATAGGCGGCACGCACGGCTTCCTCCTCTGGCAGCATCAGTGTCTGAGGCAGCAGGGTGGAATCAGGCTCTCCAGTGACCGAAATTGTCAGCCCGCGATCGTCGATCTCTGTCAGTCCATAGAACTCCGTGACCTGTCCGCGAATGCGTACGTGTTGGCCAGTTAAGAATGCGGGCCGCTGGCGACCCACAAACACGGCTATACCGTCCGAAGTAGCCGGGTCCCTATCATCCAGACCCGGGGGATCCTGCACAAAAAGAGTGTAATAGACGATGCCTGCGGCGTTGCGATCTTCCATAATCCCGGTCACCAGGCCGTCGAAGATGACGAACTCGTGCAGCAGCGGGGAGACGTCTGCCCGTCCTTGTATCGCGCCAATCGTCAAGCGGTCCTCCACGGCCGTTGTCCTCGCCGCCGCGCACTCTCCTTCCAACTCCAGGTCGCCCGGCGACGGCGCCCGCCGCGCCTTCCAGTCTCCGGCGCGGTCGCTGTCACACATAGACGGTGTCCGGGCCAGACTCAGCCCGCTGACAACCCCTGGAATCGAAGGCTGCATGAACGTCTCCGCCTCACCATAGCTGAGCGCATCCAGCGGCTGATTGGCAGCATCAAGCAGCAGTAAGTCATCGCCTTTGTTCGCCAGGGCAAAACGGCCGTTTGACCAGGAAATATCCGCGATCATGTCCGGTACGGCCGATTCACTGTCCACGATTTCCAGGTCCGGCGCGCGACCGTAAAGAGCACGAAAACCACGTGCAGTCTGGGCCACAACCAGAGCGTGTCCGGGTAGCAGCACCGTGCCCTGCGGAAAACGAAGCATGCCCTCCTGGCCGCCCTGCTGTTCCTCGTCACCCAGACCGTACCCTTCCAGCCTCACGGCCGATTCTCCCAGATTCGCAATCTCCACCCATTCGCGTTCTCCATCCAGGCCAGGAGTATCATAAAGAACCTCGCTGAGCCGCACAACGGCCGTTTGCGGCACCTGCGCCGCGGTTGCTGGTCTCACCGGGACGCTGGCAAGAAAGAAGAAAAGCGAAGCGAGGAAGATGGAGTGCAAACTGCCCGCATGGGAACGCATGGAAATCCTCAGCTTATGATATAGTGCATGGAGGTGGCAGCATCCCTCACCGCCCATAATTGCGAACCTAACGACTGCTACAGTGTAATCGATCTTGGCAAGGTAAGAAAGTAAGTTTCCATGCGATCAGAAGGTGGCTTTCGGGGGTCACCGCCGCGGTGAAGGACGGCCGTTGCACTGGGGCCGAGAAGACACTTCTAACACGATTCTGACGCTAAGTTATTACGATGTTTACGTCCATTAGCTAAAATGGTGAACTAGACCGAGTAGACCCGCTGAAGAGCGGTGCGCGACTTTCACTAGCGCGATTCCGGTAAGGAGTAAACACTAGCTATGACTGAAACGACACAGAACCTATCTACGCCCATCGTCCCGCTGCGCGGTGGGGCCGTTTTTCCCGGCGTAACCACCACGATTTCTATTGGCCGCCGCAACTCCCTCGCTGCGGCCCAGGCGGCTCTCGAGGAAGGTGGGGACCTGCTGATCCTGGTGCAGTATCGGGCCGACGTCGAAGAACCCGGCAACGAAGACCTGGCTCACATCGGCATCCGCGCCACCGTGCGCGATCTGATCCGCACGCCCCATGTCGGCGTACAGATGCTTGTCGAACTGCATGAGCGCGTGGGCTTTGTTGAGCTTAGCCACCGCGAACCCTACCTGCGCGGCATCTTCCAGGAACTGCCGGAACAGCCACAAACGGCCGACCAGGCTCTGATCCTGGAAACCCTTGCCTATCTGGAGCAGTACGCGGAAGCGCTAGGCGAAGTGAATCAGCAAATTATCGTCAACGCGCGCAGCAAGAACAGTGATGGGGAACTCGCCGACTACATCGCCGGAATCCTCAACCTGCCGTTTGACACCGAGCTCGAGCTGCTGACCACGATTGACGGCCACCTGCGCCTGGAAGTGGTGCTTGATCACTTGCAGCAAGAACTGCGCATTACCGAGATCCGTAACCAGATCCAGCAAGATGCGCGGGAAGGCGCGGACAAAGCGCAGCGCGACTTTCTGCTGCGTGAGCAAATGCGCTCCATCCGCAAAGAGCTGGGCCAGGAAGGCGAAGACCAGGCCGACGAACTTCGCCAGAAGATTGAAAATGCGGGCATGCCGCCTGTGGTTAAGGAACGTGCGCTCAGTGAATTGCAGCGCCTTGATTACCAGGGTCCACAGTCGGCTGAGGCAAGCGTCATCCGCACCTATCTGGAATGGCTGATCGAAATCCCGTGGGACAAAGAGACCGAAGACAACCTGGACGTGAATCATGTCCGCGAAGTTCTCGACGAGGACCATTATGGTCTGGATGATGTCAAGGAGCGAATTGTCGAGTATGTCGCCGTGCGTAAGCTGGCGGGCAGCAAGATGCGCGGTGCGATCATCAACCTCAATGGCCCGCCCGGCGTTGGCAAGACCAGCATCGCCACATCCGTTTCCCGCGCCATTGGCCGGGAGATGATCCGCCTGAGCCTTGGTGGCGTTCGCGATGAAGCGGAAATTCGCGGGCATCGCCGCACCTATATCGGCGCGATTCCCGGTCGGATCATTCGCGCCTTGCGTGACGCCAAGACACGCAATCCGGTGATTGTGCTGGATGAAATCGACAAGGTCGGGACAGACTGGCGGGGAGACCCGGCATCTGCGCTGCTGGAAGTGCTGGACCCGGAACAAAACCACAGCTTCACCGATCACTATCTGGAAGTGCCGGTTGACCTGAGCCAGGTGATCTTTATCACAACTTCAAACCAGCTGAGCACAATCCCCGCGCCCTTGCTGGACCGGATGGAGACGATCCAGATGCTGGGCTACATCGAAGACGAAAAACTGGCGATTGCCGAGAACTACTTGCTGGCCAAACAACTGGAGGCGAACGGCATCGAGAACATAGCCGTAACTTTTGAGGGCGCGGCCATGAGCAAGTTAATCCGCGGCTATACCCGCGAGGCGGGAGTACGCCAGCTTGAGCGCAACATCGGCAAGGTGGCGCGCAAACTGGCGGTCAAAGTCGCCGCCGGAGCCGGAGGCCCGTTTGTCGTGACCGAAGCGGATGTGGAAGAGATCATGGGCCCTGAAAAGGTCTCCTACGGCGTGGCCGAGGAGAATGATGAAGTGGGCGTGGTTACCGGGCTGGCCGTGAACATCTTTGGTGGTGACACGCTGCCAATTGAGGTCAGCCTAAGCGAAGGATCAGGCAAGATCACCCTGACCGGTTCCCTGGGCGATGTGATGCGCGAATCGGCGCAGGCCGCGCTGACCTACGCGCGGGCCAATGCACGCCTGCTGGACCTGGAACCGGGCATCTTTGATAAGATCAACGTCCACATCCATGTGGCGGACGGCGCGACACCAAAGGATGGCCCCAGCGCGGGCATAGGCATGGCCACGGCCGTGATCTCCGCCCTCACCCGGCGTCCCGTGCGCCGTGATGTGGCCATGACCGGCGAAATCACCCTGCGCGGCAAGGTTCTGCCGATCGGCGGCCTGAAATCAAAGACGATCGCCGCGCACCGCGCAGGCATCAAGACCGTTCTCCTGCCGCAAGAAAATGCCAAGGAGATCCCGGAACTGCCGCAGCGCATCCGCGAAGATATGACCTTGATCCCGGTCAGCCACCTGGACGAGGTCCTCGAAGTAGCCCTGCTCGCGCCCAGCGGCGCACCTATCCGCCTGACCGGCAATCTGGAACCGCAGAGCATCATCATTCCCCCCGTGGAACTGGGCGGTGTCAACCGAACCATCCACGCTGCAGGCGACTGAGTGACAGGCAAGTAGACAAAAAGAGCCGCTGCCCCCAATGGGGGACAGCGGCTCTTTTTGTTTGTCTATGGCCCCGGTTACAGCTCCCAGGCCCGGCGAATCTGCTCCAGCAGGTAAACCGCCCGATGAATGAGCGCCTTGTTGCGCGCCTGATTGGGCCACAAGCTGGCCCCGGAAGGGTGTGGCAGGGGCACCACCCAACGGCCGTCTTGCGGCCACTCCGGTTTAAACTCCGTTACCACCCACGCCTGCGCCAGATCAAAATTGAGCGGATCGCTCAGCGTGTCAGGAGGAAAGTAGGCCGCCGTGCCAATAATCTGGTCCAGTCGTTGCGCCGGTGGATAAAACAGTTTGATCGCCAGGCCGCCCACAGGAATCAGGAGGCGCGGCTGGAACAGCCTGATCTCCCGCTCCAGGTATGGCCGGCACAGCGTCTGCTCGCGCTTGCTGGGCACGCGGTCGCCCTTACCGTTACTGCCTTTGCCGGGATAGCACTTGGTCACGGCCGTCATCACCTGTTTGGCACGAAACTCATCCTCCGGCCAGCCAGCCCCCTCCAGCCAGGAAAACAAGCGGCGTCCGCTCCCCGCGTTAAACGGCCGCTGCGCCTCTACCTCTGTCACTCCCGGTGCTTGCCCGATCAGCATTACCTTTGCATCCGGTGGGTGGCTGAAGATTGCTCCCGGCGTGATCGCGTGCCCATCTTTCAGGCACATGCGGCAGCCGTGCAGTTTATCGTCTAGCACCTTAAGGCTTTCCGGCAGACCCTCCACCTATCCTTCCGCGGCAGGGTCCTCGTCAATCACCGCCAGCGACAACGTATTACTCACCACCGTCAGGCCAGGATCAAGGCCGCGCAGCCAATGGACCAGAGTGTCAATGGCCACGTGCATGCCCGGCGTGGGGCGCGGAAACCCGACCTCCTGCAAGCTGACCACAAGGTCACCTTCCTTTCGCCGCCGGATAGCCAGGCCCACGCGCTGGTGAAACGGTTCCTCACTCACATACGTTTCCACCAGCAGCATCTCATGTTTTAGGGAACGATATACGTCCAGGTACCTGATGCGCAGATTCTCGACGCGCGCTTCGTAGGGAGCAAATTGCTCGCCGATTTCTGCGAGACTTAATGACGACAGCAAGACCACATGAGGCACGGGCTTTTCCTCCAGGATAGCAAAGTTGTCGGGAGCAGGTGCGACGTTGCGGCGCCACTTGAAATAACGGCATGTGCGCCCTTCAGCGAGGGCCACGCGTTCATACTTGGTGCGCACACGGCCGTCGTCTTGCGTCACGTGAGTCACTTCCAGGCGGCTGTCAAAATAGGGCGTGCGCGCCAACGTATCTAGGATGGCCGCGGCGTAATCATCGTGATCCGTGGCGATGTCCAGCGCCGCGCCTGCGGGCATGCGCGTGGCCAGGAGCCACAAAAACTCGTCATTGATCACGCGGCGGTGATGGTGCGCTGCTTTGGGCCACGGATCAGGAAAGTTAATCGTCGCTCCAGAGATGGACTGCCGCTCAAAGAGCAACCACAAAGCCGAGCGTGACTCCCCCTGCACGATCTGCACATTCTTTACGCCGGCCGCGCTGGCTTTTCGGACCCCGCGCCGCAGTGCCGGCAGCGAAATCTCCACGCCGATTACATTCGCCTCATGTCGCTGCATGGCAAGGTCCACCAGGAAATCACCGCCGCCAAATCCCAGCTCTAGCAAGAGCGGAGCCTCACGGCCAAATAGTTCAGGCCAGGGCGTGGGCCACGGCAGGCGCGCATAATGGTGTAGGGACACGCTGGACATCGTCTGATTATAGGGAGATGTCCGCTGCGGGCGCAAATAAAACCGCATCGTGGTTGCGATCCACCCCCGCTTGGGCGACAATAGCCTGGATAGTGGCGCAGCCGCAACCACCTGTGAAGACCCGCTTATGGCAGCCGTAATGAGAGGCCTCGATCCCGAGGCATATGACCGACAGTACAGCGATACGGACCTTGTGCGCCGTGTACTGCAATACTTTGCACCCTACCGGCGCCAGGGGATCATCATCGCGATCACCACATTTCTCATGGCCCTGGCCAGCGCCGCTACGCCGCTGTTAGTCGCGGCCGGGGTAGATTTGATCGCGGGCGAACCACAGCAGGCCTTTGTCGCCCTCCTGACCACGGCCGTGCTCATCCTCGGCGTCGCCGTGTGGGCATTCAACTGGGTGCGTCGCCAGCTGACCACCACCGTCATCGCCGAAGCCGTTTTTGCCATCCGCAAAGACGCCTTCGCGGCCACCATCCGCCAGGATCTCTCCTTTTTTGACGAATACAACTCCGGGCGCGTCGTCAGCCGCATCACCAGCGACACGCAGGAATTCGGTGAGGTAATCAGCCTCAGCTCGGACCTCATCAATCAGGTGGCCGTTGCTGCGATCCTGATCGTCATCCTATTCACTATTGACTGGAAGCTCACGCTCGCGGTTTTGGCCATGGCCCCCGTTGTCGCCCTGACCGCATTAGCCTTCCGCCGCCTGGCCCGGCGAGTCACGCGCCAGAGTTCACGTGTTCTCGCCGAGGTCAACACCTCCATTCAGGAAGCGGTCACCGGCATTCGCGTGGCCAAGAATTTCCGCCAGGAAGCCGCCATTTACGCCGAGTTCGAGGCCGTGAACGAGCAGTCCTATGAAATCAATGTGCGGCGCGGCTTCGTGCTCGCTAGCATCTTCCCGGTCTTGAACGTCCTTGCCGGGATCGGCACGGCCGTCCTCGTCTACTTTGGCGGGTTGAGCGCCGCCACCGGGGCGATCAGCATCGCCGCCTGGTATCTCTTTATTACCACGGTGGATCGTTTCTGGTTCCCCGTCACCAATCTCTCAGCCTTTTGGGCCCAGTTTCAGGCCGGGCTGGCGGCCATCGAACGCGTCTTCGCTCTCATGGACGTGACCACGGCCGTGACCCAACACGAAGACGCCTTGAACCGTCCGTTGCGTGGTGAAATCGTCTTTCAACACGTCAACTTCCGCTATTCAGATCAGGAGCAGGTCCTGCGCGATCTTTCGCTGCCCATCGCCGCCGGAGAGAGCATCGCCCTCGTTGGCCACACAGGGGCAGGCAAGTCGAGCATCATCAAACTCATCGCCCGCTTCTACGAGTTTCAAGATGGGCTGATCACCGTGGATGGGCAGGACATCCGGAAGTACGATCTGGACGCGTATCGGCGCCAGTTAGGCATCGTCTCGCAAGTACCATTCCTATTTGACGGCACCGTGGCGGATAACATCCGCTACAACCGTCCGGACGCCACGGATGCCGAAATCCTGGCCATGGCCCAGCGCATTGGCCAGGGTGAATGGTTGGACACGCTGCCCAACGGTCTGCAAAGTGAAGTAGGCGAGCGCGGCAGTCGTCTTTCCATGGGCCAGCGCCAGCTTGTGGCCCTGACGCGGGTGTTAGTGCAGGAGCCCGCGATCTTCATTCTGGATGAAGCGACGGCCAGCATAGATCCGTTCACCGAGGCCCAGATCCAGCAGGCGCTGGACATGATCATGGCCAAACGTACGGCCGTGATCATCGCCCATCGTTTGTCTACTGTGCGCTCGGCAGACCGCATTATCGTCCTGCGAGACGGCCAGATTTTGGAAGAGGGGAGCCACAGCGACCTGCTCGCGGCCCATGGCCATTACGCGGATTTATACGATACCTATTTCAGGCACCAATCTCCAGCCTACAACGAGACCGTTCGCAGCTGGAAAGAGCATGAAAATATCAGCGACTAAAGGCGTCGAAACCTAGCCGCCTTGGGGCAAAACCGGGGTAATGAATTCTAGCGCCACCCAACCAATCTGCCCGTCCGCGGCCTGCACTTGCTGCCACAACAATTCCTCAGCCGTTTCCTGACCTTCCAGAAGCACAACCGACGTACCCTGTTCCAGATACTGTAACTGCTCCGCTGCGGTGCTAGGCGCAGCGCGCAGATAGACGCCGACGCCGCTGCTGACAACGGCTGTGGGCGGCTCTGGCGTCGCTGTGGCCGTGGGCCGTGGCTCAGGGGTTGCCGTCGGCACAGGCGAGGTGGGGCTGGGCGGAAGAGTGAGCGTGACGGTAGGCGTCGGCGGAGCCGTGGGCACTGCCGTGGGTGGAACCTCCGTGGGTACAGGAGTGGGTGTCGGCACGGGTATAGCCGCCGCCAGGCGCGGCCCGATGGCGCTAAGCGCCAGGAAAAAAAGCGCAAAGAGAAAGGCCACCAGCGCCCGTACCAGATTCACCTGTGCACTCTGCCGCACAACCTGTCTGCCCACATTGTAGGGCTGGTGTTCCGCCCTGGAACGCGCCGCCAGCGCACGTGCCACAAAGTAGAATACGCCCAGAATACTGATGCCGGCCAGGATTGGCAGGACAATATTGAAAACGACGGTCAACTTTCCTCCGCTTCTCGCTTGAGCCCTACTTTAAACATCCTGTTCTGCTTTGGCAAGCGTTTCTTTGGCTTCGTTCCACAGCGCATCCAGTTCGTGGAGGGATGATTTGGTCAGCTCCAGCCCGCGACTTTCGGCCATTTGCTCTACCAAACGGTAGCGGCTCGCAAAGCGTTGGCTCGCCCCGCGCAGAGCCGATTCGGCATCCACGGCCAACCAGCGTGCCAGATTGACGGTCGCGAACAACAGGTCCCCCAACTCCTCAGCACGGTGAGCGGGCGTTTCCGCCGCCTGTATTTCGCCTAACTCTTCCGCTAACTTGGCAAAGACGCCCGATACATCGGGCCAGTCAAAGCCGCTCTTGGCCGCGCGATCTTGCATCTTCTGCGAATAGGCGAGAGCAGGCAAGCTCAACAGAATTCCGTCAAGGGCTGAAGCGCGCTGCTCTTCCTTTTCCTGCTTCTTCAGCATCTCCCAATTGCGCAGGACTTCCTCGGTGCCGCTCACCTGCCAATCGCCCCATACGTGTGGGTGGCGGCGTTTCAACTTGGCTTCTATTCCGGCAATAACCTCCGACAGCGTAAACTCTCCCGCCTCCGCAGCCATCTGGGCCTGCATCACGATCAGATACAGCACATCGCCCAGTTCCTCACGCAGGTTTTCGCTGTCTTCGCTGTCCAGCGCAGCCAGGACTTCGTACGCTTCTTCGAGAAAACTGTCGCGCAAGGTTTGGGGTGTCTGCTCGATGTCCCATGGGCAGCCATCGGGGCTACGCAACACGGCCACCGTTTCCGCCAGCGCCGGCAGTGTCTCCGCCGCTACCCGCGGCGGCACAAACAGACTGGTGAGATGGCCGGTGGCCTCACTGCGATCAATTTCGTACAGCGAAACGAACTCGACTTGCTCGTCCGCCTCCCCCGCGCGGTGTACCAGGCAAACGGGATGTTGGTCGGGGTAAATGGCGCCCAGGGAATGTTTCACCTCGCCGGCTACAAAGCGGCTGTAAACCTGGCCGATAAGCGCGGGCACCCCGGAGTTGAGTGGCGGGTAGAGATAGCTGGCGATATCCAGGGCATCGAAGATCTGCAGGCCGTCCAGAGCGTCAACTCCTACGGCCGTCAACACAGGCTCCACAAAACTGAGCCCGGCCACAATGCGCACGGGCAGACCACTCTCCCCCGCGGCGGCCAGCAGGCGCGTGACCGTAGATTCGCCTACCAGTGGGTGCCCTGGAACCGCATAGACAATATCAGTCCCGCGGCCCAGCTGCAGCAGGGTGGTCACGATCTGCTCGTATACAGCCTCAAAATCCTCCGCGCTGTCGTAGACCGCATCAAAGCTCTGTCGCTCCACCCCGGCGGGCAGGTCCTCCGCCGCCGGATGGCGCGCCGTGCGCAGATAGACCCGCTCCGCGCCGGCAAGAACCGACCACGCTTCTCGGGTGAGCAAACGGCCGTCGCCCGGCCCCAGGCCCACTACAATGATTCCCATCCCTCACTCCCGGTTGCAAGCAAAAAAGGCGAGCACAGGTCTCGCCTCCATTGCTGCAGGATCGGTCTCGGCGAATGCGCTAGCGCTTCGTGTACGTCGGCGCCTTGCGCGCACGCTTCAAACCTGGCTTCTTGCGTTCCTTCACCCGCGAATCTCGTGTTAGATGGCCATTCTGCCGCAATACACCGCGCAGGTCTTCGTCATACTTGACGAGCGCACGGGCAATACCAAGCCGGACGGCCCCCGTCTGCCCCGTCACGCCACCGCCTTCGATCAGAACGGAGACATCCATCTTGCCCGCCAACTCCGTGTCGTCCAGCGGCCCGTTCAGGATCAGCACGTCCCCATAACGCGGGAAGTATTCGGCCACATCACGACCGTTCACGGTGAAGGTGCCGTTGCTTTCAGAACCTGGATAGATCCGCACGCGCGCCGAGGCCCGCTTGCGGCGGCCAATGCCTTCGTAATATTGTCTCTTTGTCTCTTCTGTCATCGCTTCGCCTCTCCTAAAGCTCCAGCTCAACTGGCTGCTGCGCCTGGTGCGGATGCTCGGGGCCCGTATAGACCTTCATCTTTTTGAACATCTTGCGGCCGAGCGGGTTCTTCGGCAGCATGCCCTTAACTGCCAATTCCAACGGCCGTGTCGGATACTTCTCCAGCTGATCACGCAAACTGATGGAGCTTATGCCGCCGGGATAACCGGAATGCCGGTAATAAAACTTCTGGTCCAGGCGCCGCCCAGTCACCGCAATCTTCTCCGCGTTGATAACGACCACATAGTCGCCACAATCTACAGACGGGCTGTAGATCGTCTTGTTCTTGCCGCGCAGTATTGCCGCGATCTGGCTCGCCAACCGGCCCAGGGTTTTCCCTTCGGCATCAACCACATACCATTGCCGTTCAATCTCGGCCGGTTTTGCTACATAGGTTTTCATGCCCTTATCTCCTGCAAAGACAGTGTGTCTGCACACTACTCTTCGTAACTAATCGAGGCTAAGTATAGCCCTTGTGGCGGCGCAGCCGGAGCTGACCTGTTTCTATCACCTGCCTGGAACGCATCCAGGAATTCTTCCACTGACCACGACCCAACTCCAACCGCTACCAGGCTGCCGACAATGCTGCGCACCATCCGGTAGAGAAAAGCGTTGGCCTCAATGCGGAAAACCAGAAATTCTTCCTGTTCCCGCCACTCGGCCACAAACACTTCGCGAATCGTCTGTTCCCCTTGCGGGGGCACACCAAAGGTCGCGAAGTCATGCGTGCCCACTAGCGCCGGCGCGGCGCGATTCATCATGATCAGATCAACCGCCCGATTGACGTGCCAACTGTGCCTGCGCCGCAAAGGGCTGCGGGTGACGGCGCTGTGGACGTAATAGAAATACCTCCTGCGCCGCGCATCAAAGCGCGGATGGAAAGAAGCCTCGGCCCCTTCCACATCACGTACTACGACATCACCTGGCAGAGTAGCATTGAGCGCGCGCTGCAGCGCCTGGGCCTCGTGCCGCCATTCAATTGTAAAACTAATCACCTGACCCAGGGCATGGACACCGGAATCGGTGCGCCCCGCGCCGGTCAAAGAAACCGGCTGCCGGGCCAGGTCGCCCAGAACTCTTTCTAACTCACCCTGAACCGTGCGCGTTCCCGCGCGTTGACGTTGAAAACCCAAAAAGTCCGAACCGTCATATTCTACCAGGGCGCGATAGCGCATCACAATTCGTAGGACGCCTCCGTTCGGCTATCCTACGCTTCCTCAACCAACATCAGCATCGCCATCTCCGCGTTATCCCCGGGGCGTTTGCCAATCTTGACCAACCGGGTATAACCACCCGGGCGGCTGCTGAAACGCGGGGCAATGTCCTCAAAGAGTTTCTTGACGACATCAACTTCTTCAAGGTAGCCGTCTTCGTCTTCCGTGACGCGCGTCTTTGGCAGGCGTGAAGCTGCCATCCGGCGCGCAAACACCTCTCTAGAACGATCGCCTTCGCCATTGACCAGGCCGCGTTTGGCCAGGGTGATCATTTTTTCTGCCGCAGGTCTGATCGCGCGGGCCTTGGCTTCAGTGGTAACAATCTGCTCGTGGCAGATCAAATCTGCCACCAGATTCTTACGCAAGGCATTCCGGTGAGCGGAATCACGATTCAGTTTGCGGCCATGTACTCTGTGTCGCATGATTTTCCTCGCAAGCTGGGAATGCGCCGCCGGGTCTACCGCGGTAGACCCTGAGCGGGAGCTTCATTCCCTACGCCGTTTCTTCTTCCTGCAAGAAGCCCTTGATCCGCAGCTGATGCTTCAGTTCTTCCAATGATTTCTCACCGAAGTTGCGAATGGCCAGCATTGTCTCGTCACCACGATCCAACATTTCCAGCATTTCGCCGACTTTGGTGATGCCCGTACGCTTGAGCGAGTTAAACACACGCACGCTCAGGTCCAGCTGTTCAATGGGCGTATCATAGACCTCGTTCGGAATCGGTATTTCTTCCACTTCCTCTTCCACACTGAGGAAGGTGTCTTCACTGACCCCGGCCAACGGCCGTAGGTGCAGGACAAGGATCTGTGCCGACTGCGCCAGGGCGTCTTCGGGCTTAATCGATCCATCGGTCCAGATTTCCATGACAACACTGTCATAATCCGCAACCTGTCCAACACGCGTCTTTTCAACCTCGTAAGCCACGCGCCGGATCGGGCTGAAAATCGCGTCCA
Organism: uncultured Chloroflexia bacterium; assembly: GCA_963786145.1. Classification (GTDB taxonomy): domain Bacteria; phylum Chloroflexota; class Anaerolineae; order Promineifilales; family Promineifilaceae; genus JAACFF01. The sequence goes on along the minus strand of CAWAYB010000003.1, from coordinate 700,034 downwards.
CCGGCAGTTCACCAATGGGCAAACGGCCGCGTTCCTCAGCCGGTGAATAGCCTCGACCGGTCTCGACCGTCATTTCGATTTCCAGGAATGCGCCATCGGAATCCACCGTGAAGAGGTACAGATCCGGGTTAATTATCTCCGCTTCCGGCGGCAGCTGAATATCCGCGGCAGTTACAGTTCCCGCACCGTGGACCTCCAGGCGCAGCCGCGCCATATCCGTGTTGTGCAGCATTACGCGCAGCTGCTTGATATGCAAGATCAGCTGCATCATGTCTTCACGAACATAGGGAATTGCGGAGAACTCATGCGGCGCATCCGCGACGCGAATGGAGGTCACCGCGGCGCCGGGCAGCGAAGACAGCAGCACGCGGCGGAGCGAATTTCCAATTGTAATTCCAAAACCCCGTTCGAGCGGACCGTATACAAAACGGCCGTACTCGCGGGTCATAGCCGTGCTCTCGATTTTGGGCATGACCAAATTGCTAATAGCCAACGTCAGACCTCCCTTGAAATCCTAGTAACTCTTTTTAACCTGCAACAATAGCGACTGCATACCAGTGCACCGTTACGATGGTTAACGGGAGTAGTACTCGACAATGAGCTGCTCATTCAAGGACACATCAATATCCTCGCGAGCAGGCGGGTGCAAAACCTTGGCCGAAAGTTGTTCAGGTTCAACAACCAACCAACGCGGCACTCGGCGGGTGTCCAGGTCCTGGCGCATTTCCTTGAAGTAGGTCAGGCGCTGGCTCTGAGGACGCACAGAGACAATATCTCCAGGCGACACCAGGGCCGAGGGCACATTCGTGCGCCGGCCGTTCAACATCACATGGCCGTGGGTCACCAACTGCCGCGCCTGTGCGCGCGAGCTGGCCATTCCCAGGCGGTAGATAACATTGTCCATCCGAAGCTCCAGGAGCGTCAGCAGGTTCGTACCGGTCAGACCTACCTGCTGCTGAGCCTGGGTGAAATAGCGGCTGAACTGGCGTTCCATAATGCCATAGACACGGCGCGCCTTCTGCTTTTCACGCAGCTGCAGCAAATAGTCAGACGCCCGGCCGCGGCGGAACTGCTTCTCACGGCCATGCTGTCCCGGCGGGTAGGAACGGCGCTCAAACGAGCACTTCGGCGTTAAACAACGCGACCCTTTCAAAAACAGCTTCTCGCCTTCACGGCGACACAGCTTACATACTGGTCCGGTATATCTTGCCAATTTAGGGTGCCTCCATTCTCAGGATTTGTCGAGAGGTTTACAGGCTTGGCAACCTTTCATCCCTCTCCAAATACCATCTTACAAAAACAACTTATACGCGGCGGCGCTTTGGTGGGCGACAGCCGTTGTGCGGCACAGGGGTGATATCGTGAATTGCGGACAATTGCATGCCCGACGTTGCCAGAGCCCGGATAGCAGCCTCGCGACCCGGTCCAGGACCTTTCACAAACACTTCCACTTCCTGCATGCCATTGTCCTGCGCTGTGCGCGCAGCGTTCTGACCGGCCAGGCGCGCCGCATAGGGCGTGCTCTTGCGCGAGCCGCGGAAACCGGCCGTGCCCGCGCTGGCCCAGGAAATCGTATTCCCCTGCTGATCCGTAATCGTGACGATAGTGTTATTGAACGTGGCAAAGATATGCGCCACGCCGCGGGCCACCATCTTCTTCGTCTTCTTACGCGCCTGAGTTTGTCTTCTACGTCCCATTGTCTCTCCTTGACACGAGGGCCACGGCCGTTGGTCATTACACTGCCATCAAACAGCTTGACCAGCAGTGGCCGTCGCTCTTACTTGCCCTTGCGCCGGCCGCGACCTGCAACCGTCTTCTTCGGGCCCTTACGCGTCCGCGCATTCGTCTTCGTGCGCTGGCCATGCACTGGCAAGTGACGGCGATGACGTACACCGCGATAACAGCCGATTTCCGTCAGGCGCTTAATATTCATCGACACCTCACGCCGCAAATCACCTTCCACGACATAATCCTTGTCAATGATCTGGCGCAGCCGTGTCACCTCTGCTTCGGACAAATCGCGCACGCGCGTGTCCGCATCTACCTCAGCCTCGGTCAGAATCTTGCGGCTGGCCGTGTTGCCAATGCCGTAGATGTAGGTCAGGGCGACCTCAACTCTTTTGTTTCGTGGAATGTCAATCCCAGCAATACGAGCCATTATTCCTCCAGGAAGGGCAACCGGTGCCTCAGCGCGACGCCGGTCAATACCCTCTTATCCTTGACGCTGTTTGTGATTCGGGTCTACACAAATCACGCGGACAACGCCTCTGCGCTTGATTACCTTGCATTTTGGGCAGCGCCGCTTCACAGATGCTGTTACTTTCATCGTACCTATCTCCAATTGGGGCCGCCGGCGTACAAACGGGTGGCTCTACAAACAGCCACTTACGCAGAACGCCCGCTGAATCTCAGCTAGGCAGCCTCCTCTATGACCTCGATCAGGTCTTGTTGCACTTCATCTACACTCTGCTGGCCATTCACAACCGCCACCAACCCTCGGGAGCCATAGTAGTCCAGCAGCGGCTTGGTTTGTTCTTCATAAACCAGCATGCGCGTGCGGATGGCAGCCTCATTGTCGTCGGCGCGACCTTCAATCGTTGCGCGCTTCAGCAAGCGGGCGATGAGCTCTTCTCGCGGCACCTCAATCGAAGGCACCACGTTAATTTGCCCGCCCATCTCGGCCAACAAGGCATCTAGCGCGATTGCCTGCGCTTCTGTCCGCGGAAAGCCATCCAGGATAGCGCCGCTGCCGCAGTCCGGCCGCGAAAGCCGGTCTTTCACCATAGCAACCGTCACCTCGTCCGGAACCAGCTCTCCGCGGTCCATGTAGGTGCGAGCCAGCTTACCCAGTTCCGTCTCGTTCTTCAGATTGAAGCGAAACAGATCACCAGTCGAAACCTGCGGGAGCCCGAGCGCTTCCTCCAAAAGCTTGGCCTGTGTGCCTTTGCCCGCGCCGGGCGCGCCAAGCAGAATGATATACTTCATCAATTAATGAACCCTTCGTAATGACGCATCAACAGCTGCGATTCCAGCTGGCGCATCGTATCCAGGACAACACCCACAACGATGATTAGGCCGGCGCCAGTGATGATGTAGGCACTCTGCTCAAAGCCAGGGATGTTCAAGATAGAACCGATCAGGGCCATGATGCCCGGCAGCACGGCCACAAGGCCGAGGAAAAGCGCACCCACCAGCGTAATGCGACGCACCACAGAAGTGATATAACTCTCAGTACGCTTTCCGGGACGAATGCCGGGGATGAAGCCGCCCTGGCGCTGCAGCGTCTGAGGGATGTTCTGCTGCTTAATCATGACATCCGTGTAGAAGAACGTAAAGCCAACGACGAGCAGGAAGTAAAGACCCCAATATGTGAAGAATTGGAAAGGTGCCGCCGCCGGATCCTGCACCGCACCAAACGAACTGATGCTGCGTGCGATCTGGTTGATGAAGTTCCCGTCCGTCGACAGGTCGCCCACAAAGAACTGGGCGATCAGGGGCGGGAACGTCAGGATCGACTGTGCGAAGATAATCGGGATCATACCGGCCGTATTCACTTTCAGCGGGATATAGGTGCTCTGTCCTTGATAGACTTTGCGCCCGCGCACTCGACGGCCGTATTGAACCGGTATTCTGCGTTCGCCTTCCTGAATATAGACAATACCGAACACAGTAAGGACAGTGAGTACAATAAAGGCGCTCAGCGTAAATACCAGCGCAGCCGTGTCATCAAGCGCGAATAGGCGCGCGATATTGGGCAAAATGCCCGACACGATACCGCCGAAGATAATCAGCGAGATACCCTGCCCGATACCGTCTTCCGTAATCAACTCGCCAACCCAGATCGCAAACATCGTTCCGCCGACCATTGCCAGCAGAGTTGTCAGCGTCGGCAAAATCTGCCCTGGATCCGTACCAAAATTCGGCATAATCGTCTCCAGGCCACCTGGCAAGCTGAACCCTACCAGGCGGATCTGGCCAATGGCCTGCAAGAAAGCCATCGGCACCGTGATGTAATAAGTCAGCTTATTGATCTTATTACGCCCGGATTCGCCTTCCATGCTGAGTTCCTGCAGCTGTGGGATGATCGGGGTCAACAACTGGATGATGATGGATGCCGTGATATAGGGATACACCCCCATCGCCATGACCGAGAAGTTCCGCACGGCACCGCCGGATAGAAGATCCAGGAAGTCAACCACCGCGTTCCCGCTGCCGTTCGCCGTAAAAGCCAGCCAGGCATTCAGATTCACACCCGGTACAGGAATATTGGCAACCAGGCGGTACACGACAAGCATCCCAATCGTAAAAAGTATCCGCCGCCGCAAGTCTGGCAGGGCAAATGCTGTACGCATTGATTCAATCATTAGAGGTATTTCCGTTCCATGGGTTCGCGATCAAGCATTCCAGGCTTACTCACCCAGCGGAATGATTTCTACCGAACCGCCGGCAGCTTCGATCTTCTCTTTGGCGCTGGCCGACACGCGATGCGCCTGGATTGTCAGCGCTCCCTTGAGATCGCCATCACCCAGGATCACAAACGGGTCGGAACTCTTCTTCAACACGCCCCTGGCAACCAGAACCTCGGGCGTAATCACACCCTGCTCAAGTTCCAGCTCGGCAAGAAGGCCCAGGTTAACCGGTCGGTAATAAATCTTGTTGATATTTGTGAAGCCACGCTTGAAGGGCAGGCGTCGAGCCAATGGCAGCTGACCACCTTCAAAATAGGGGCCTTTTCCACCACCGCTGCGCGCACCTTGACCCTTGGTACCACGGCCGGCAGTCTTACCCTGCCCGGCAGCAATACCACGACCCACTCGCTTGCGCTTCTTCTTCGCTCCTGGATTTGGGCGCAGATCGTGTAATTTCATGATTGTCTATTTCACCTCTTCAACAGACACAAGATGACTTACGCTGTTGATCATGCCGCGAATCGCTGGGGTATCCTTATGCTCAACCGTCTGGTTGAGCTTGGTGAAACCCAGCGCCTCAATGGTCGCTTTCTGACGTTTGGTATACCCAATCGTGCTCTTTTTATAAGTAACTCGCAACGTAGACATTAGCCTCGACTCCAAAACGGCGCGACTTCGCTGGCGCTTTTACCGCGGTCCGCTGCCACATCCTGAACTTGCCGTAGCTGACGCAAGCCATCCATCGTGGCCATCATGACATTCAGTACATTCTGGCTGCCGAGGGATTTGGACAGGATATCGTGATAACCAGCCGCCTCAACCACAGCACGCACGCCACCGCCTGCGATAACACCCGTACCAGGCGAAGCCGGCTTGAGCAGCACCTTGGCCGCGCCATGCTGACCGATTACCTCGTGCGGCACGGTGGTACCGTAGATCGAGACCATCTCCATGTTCTTACGCGCCGAATCTACAGCCTTACGGATGGCGTCCGGCACAGAACGCGCTTTGCCAGTGGCAACGCCAACGTTCCCCTTGTTATCGCCCACGACAACCGTGACGCGAAAAGCAAAGCGCCGCCCGCCCTTCACAACTTTGGCCACGCGCGTGATATCAATGATGCGTTCGTCGAACTCGTCCCGCTGGTCGCGAAAACTCTGACGTCTTTGACCCATAATTATCTCCTACTCCTGCATTTGCTGCGCATGTGCTTACGGTGGTCTTAGAATTTGAGACCACCCTCGCGCGCACCATCTGCCAGGGCCTTCACACGCCCGTGATACAGGTACCCACCGCGGTCGAAGACAACCTCGGTAATACCAGCATCCTGGGCCCGCTGGGCAACTGCTTTGCCGACGACAGCCGCTTGCTCGCGCTTCGTCTTTCCGGCCAAGTCCACCGCCAGGGCGGCATCCTTGGTCGATGCCGCAACCATCGTGTGGCCGGCGACATCATCAATCACCTGCACATAGATATGCTGCAGGCTGCGATATACATTCAGCCGCGGCCGCACGGCCGTGCCTGCCAGCCGCATGCGAATCCGGCGGTGACGTCTCTTACGTGCTTTCTCAGATTTAATAGCCATCTTGACTCACCTAACGCCTTAGACCTTACCGGTCTTACCAGCCTTGCGGCGCACATACTCGCCCTGATAGCGAATACCTTTCCCCTTATAGGGTTCCGGCGGTCGAGTCTTGCGAATCCGCGCCGCGTATTCACCCACAAGCTGCTTATCAATGCCGTGGACCCGGATAATCTTGCCGCGATCCTCAACCTCAAACGACATGTCTTGTGGCGGTTCAAAGTTGATCGGGTGCGAGTAGCCCACATTCAGGACCAGCGTATTACCTTCCATCTGCGCGCGGTACCCAACACCTTCCACTTCCAGCGTTTTCGTGAACCCATCGCTGACGCCCACCACCATATTATTCAGCAGTGCGCGAGTTAAGCCGTGCATCGCACGATCTTCGCGCGAATCGCTCGGCCGCACCACAGTCAGCACATCCTCTTCCATTTCGATCGTCATGCTAGGAAGAAATTCCTGCGCTAACGTCCCTTTGGGCCCCTTCACCGTCACCAAAGTATCCGCCTGCGAAACAGACACACCCTTGGGCAGTGGAATGGGAGCTTTCCCAATACGTGACATGGTTTAACCTCCGCCTACCAGACCTTGCAGATTACTTCGCCGCCAACACCCAGGCGGCGCGCTTTCTGACCGGTCATAATCCCTTTCGATGTCGTCATGATAGCGATACCCATCCCGCTCATCACCCAGGGAATCTCAGTCTTACCTACATAGATGCGCCGGCCGGGCTTGCTGACCCGCTCCAGTCCCGTTATAACGGCACGGCGGGTGCGGCGGTCGCCCTGATATTTCAGCTCGAGCTGCAGTATGTTGCTGGGCTGCTGCGCAATAACCTGGTAATCAAGAATATACCCTTCTTCCTTCAACACCTCGGCCACGGCTTCTTTCACTTGCGAATACGGCATAGACACAAACGGATGCTGCCTTTGGAGGGCGTTACGCACGCGTGTCAACATATCGGCAATTGGATCACTCATTGACATAATTACGTACCTCTACCAGCTCGACTTGACAACACCAGGGATAAATCCCTTCAATGCCTGTTCGCGGAAACAAATGCGACACAAGCCGAAACGGCGCATGTAGCCGCGCGGCCGTCCGCACAATTCACAGCGATTGCGCACCCGGACCTGATACTTGCGATTACTCTCGCGGGCAACCATGGACTTTTTCGCCATTTTCTTCTCCTAAAACAGCTCCACTTCCGTCTGCCGGAAAGGCATCCCCAGGAGCGATAACAGACGGCGGCCCTCTTCATCGGTTTCTGCCGTTGTCACAATAGACACTTCCATACCCCGGATCTTGTCGATTTTTTCGTACTGGATCTCCGGGAAAATCAATTGTTCGCGCAAGCCCAGCGTGTAATTACCGTGGCCGTCAAACGAGTCAGGGGATACTCCCTGAAAATCGCGCGTACGGGGCAAAGCAACGTGGATCAGCCGCGTCAGGAAAGCCCACATGCGCTCATTACGCAAAGTCACCTTCACGCCGATGGCACGGCCTTCGCGCAGCTTGAAACCGGCAATCGACTTCTTCGCCTTCGTCACCACCGGCTTCTGGCCGGTAATCGCCGTAATGTCATTCACCGCCGCATCAATCGCCTTGGCGTTGTCCAGAGCTTCGCCCACGCCGACATTCACCACCACTTTGGTTATGCGCGGCACTTGCATCACCGACTGATAATTGAAGTCATCCATCAAAACCGGCATGACCTCTTGTTTATACTGTTCCTGCATTGGCGTATAAGCCATTTCATACCTCCAGGTTAAGTGGCAGGATGTAGCATGTCGCCCCCACCGCAGCGGAAGCGCATTGGGCTACCCTGGCTCACCCTTGGTCAAATCACTTACTGATAAATCAACCCGGTTAAGCCTGGCCCTGGCGCTAGTCCAGGTCAGTCCCGCTCTTCTTGGCATAGCGGACACGACGGCCGTCTTCCGTCCGCCGGATCCCCACGCGCGTCAATTCGCCTGTCTTCGGATCAACCAGCATTACATTCGACGCATCGATGGGGGCCTCAAATTCAATAATGCCGCCCTGAGCCTGCGAGCGTCCGCCAGTCGGCCTTGGTTTCTGGTGCTTCTTCACAATATTCACGCCAGAAACAACGATGCGATTGTCATCCGCAATCACCCGCTGTACCTTACCGCGCACACCCTTGTAGTTGCCGGCGACGACCTCTACTTCATCATCTACCTTAATACGCATCTCAATCTCCTTAGCAGATACCAGCGCTTGCGCCGGCGCTCCGTACCTCTAGAGCGCCTCCGGAGCAAGCGAAAGAATGCGCCCAAAGCCCTTCTCGCGTAACTCGCGCGCCACGGGGCCAAAGATACGCGTACCTACAGGATTCGTTCCACTGGCATCCAGGATCACGGCAGCATTGTCGTCGAAGCGAATGTAGCTGCCATCTTCGCGTTTGTACTCTTTCGTAGTGCGCACGATGACAGCCTTCACTACCGTACTCTTCTTCACATTGGAATTTGGCACAGCCTTCTTGACCGTGGCTGTCACCACATCACCGACCGTGCCATAGCGTCGGCGCGAACCACCCATCACCTGAATAACCAGGAGTTCACGCGCGCCGGAATTGTCGGCCACATTCAACCGGCTTTCTTTCTGAATCATCGTTCGGCCTCGCTATTTGGCGCGTTCCAGGATGGTAACCACCGCAAAGCGCTTGTGGCGGCTCAATGGCTTCGATTCAATAATCTGCACGCGATCGCCTACTCGGCATTCATTGGCTTCATCATGGGCCTTGTACTTCTTCACGCGGCGCATCACCTTGCCATAAACAGGATGGCGTTTACTGGAAGTAACTGCCACCGTCACGGTCTTATCCATCTTGTCGCTAGTCACGACACCAACAAGCTGTTTACGTTGCTCTCTCATTTCTCACCTACCCAGCAACATCATAACTGACTACGAGCTGCGGTTCCGCCTTCTGTTCGCGCCGCCGGCGAGTCCCTGACTGCTTTTTATTCAGGTTCACCAGCGCGCTGGCGAGCGTCTTGCCATCGTCATCAACAAAAGACACCTGCCAACCGCCGTCCTCATAGACATAGCGCGCATTGGATCTCCACTTCTGGTCGCTCAAAACCGCGGCTACGGCCGGGACAGCCAAGGCCGCATCCGTGGCCAGTTTGCGCATGTGCAGCACTGTCTCAAACTGGGCCACTTCACGCCGAACCGTGCGCAAACGCGCATGATTTTCCAACTGCGCAGCCGCTTTCTGAAAGCGCAGATTGAACAACTCCTCGCGGGCGTTCTCAATCTTCTCCAACAACTTATCGTCGCTCATCTCACGTAGTTCTACGATATTCGCCATTATAACGAGTCCTCCCGCGAGATAATCTGGGTCTTGATCGGAAGCTTGTAGGACGCCAGGCGGAATGCCTCGCGAGCTACATCTTCGGGAACACCAGACATTTCGAACATAATCCGGCCTGGCTTTACCACGGCGACCCAATGATCCACCGATCCCTTGCCCTTACCCATGCGGGTTTCCGCAGGTTTTGCCGTGACCGGCTTGTCCGGAAAGATCCGGATCCAAACCTTTCCACGACGCTTCATGTGACGCACGATAACACGGCGAACCGTCTCAATCTGGCGGCTGGTGATCCAGGCGGGCTCAAGCGCCCGCATGCCGAAATCACCATTGAGCAGCTCAGTGCCGCCCTTAGCCTGGCCTCTCATGCGACCACGCATTTGCTTGCGATATTTCACGCGCTTTGGCATTAACATGGTTAATACTCCGTCAGCGAAGACTCTTACTCGCTGATATATACCTCTGCCGGCTCAGCGGCGCGCTGGGGCAGGATTTCACCCTTATAAACCCAGACTTTGACGCCGATACGGCCGAATGTAGTCAATGCTTCTGAAAAGCCATAGTCCATGTCGGCGCGAATAGTATTGCGCGGCACACGGCCGTCGGAAGCTTTCTCCTGCCGAGCCATTTCAGCACCAGACAGGCGGCCGCTCGCCTCGATACGCACCCCTTCCACACCGGCCCGCATCGCCTGCATCACCGCGCGCTTAATTGCCCGGCTGTGCGAAATACGGCGCTCCAACTGCCCGACAATATTCTCGGCGATCAGCTGTGCATCGGCATCTGGCTGCGAAATCTCCTCGACCTCAACCTTAACAGCCTTATCAGTCATGTCCCGCAGCGTCGTGCGCAGATCCTTCACAGATGCACCCTTCCGCCCAATGACAATCCCCGGCTTGGCCGTATGGATCGTAATCTGGATCTGGTTCGGAAAGCGCTCGATCTCTACCTTTGAAATCCCCGCCGCGGGCATTTCCTGCTTGATCTTTTCACGGATAGCGAAATCTTCCTGCAGCAGTTCACGGTAGCGATCGCCTTCAGCAAACCAACGGGCATCCCAGTCACGTATTGACTTAAGACGAAATCCAACTGGATGTACTTTACGTCCCAACTTAAACCTCCATGCGACTATCGCCGCCCTAGTCCGCTAACTCGCGCTCCGCCAACACGACGGTAATGTGTGACGAACGTTTGATAATCGGCCGGAAACGCCCACGCCCGGCAAAACGACCGCCGTACGGCGCCTTACGGTGCCGGGGACCATCGTCCGCATAAATGCGGGCCACTTGCAGTTCCTCCAGCTCCAGGCCATAGTTCTCTTCCGCGTTCGCCACAGCCGACTGAATCAGCTTGTAGACCGGTTCAGCGGCCCGGTTAGGCATGAAGCGCAGCGTGTCCAGCGCCTCTTTGGCGCTCATCCCGCGCACAACATCAACGACCAGGCGCACCTTTTGCGGCGTGATAGCGATATGCTTGGCGGTTGCTCTAACTTCAAAAAGCTCAGCCATGATGACTACCGCCCTCCTCTCTTCTCCGACTTGGAGACGTGTCCGCGGAACGTACGCGTCGGGGCAAATTCGCCCAGCTTATGTCCCACCATGTTCTCCGTGATGTAAATCGGGATGTGACGACGGCCGTCATAAACTGCAATCGTATGTCCCACCATCTGCGGGAAAATTGTGCTGGCCCGCGACCAGGTACGTAATACCTGGCGCGTTTTTGTTTCATTTAGTTTCTCAACCTTACGCAGCAGTTTTGGCTCAACGTAAGGTCCTTTCTTTAGCGAACGAGACATGTTGTAACCTCCTCTACCTGCGCTTCTTCGTCCGGCGCCGGAAAATATACTTGTCCGTAGACTTGTTGCGGCGCGTGCGCTGCCCTAAGGCAGGCTTGCCCCACGGTGTCTTTGGACCCGCCATACCAATCGGGGACCTGCCCTCACCACCACCGTGCGGATGATCGTTCGGGTTCATGGCCGAACCACGCACAGCCGGACGAATACCCAGATACCGTTTGCGACCCGCCTTACCCAGCTTAATATTACCTTGCTCCACATTGCCTACCTGCCCCACGGTTGCCAGGCATTCCTGTGGCACATAGCGCTCCTCACCGGAGGGCAAACGCAAGGTCACAAACTGCGGATGATCTTTCGCCAACAACTGCGCCGACGTGCCCGCCGAGCGCACCATCTGCCCGCCGCGCCCCGGTTGCAGCTCGATATTGTGCACCATCGTGCCCAACGGGATATTCTGCAGCGGCATCGTATTGCCGGGTCGAATCTCGGTCGTTGCCGCGCTGAGCACGGTATCGCCTACCTGCAAGCCCAACGGAGCGATAATGTAGCGCTTTTCACCGTCTGCATAGACAATCAAAGCAATACGCGCCGAACGATTCGGATCATACTCAATCGTCGCTACGCGACCGGGAATATTGAACTTGTCACGGCGAAAATCGATCTGGCGATAGCGTCGCTTATGGCCGCCGCCACGATGCCGGATCGTGATCTTGCCGCGCGCATTACGCCCTGCACGCTTGCGCATGCCGCGTGTCAACGCGGGCTCAGGGCTTGTGCGCGTGATCTCCTCGAAGGTCAAACCGCTCATGTCGCGGCGCCCGGGAGATGTGGGCCTAAAAACTTTAATGGGCATAATTCCTCCAGAGACGGACGCTAGATCGGCCTGGTTGGGGAACAAACTCCCAACGACAGGGCGATTCTCGTCACTGCTCTACTTAGTCCTTCTACCTAGACACCTTCAAACAGCGCAATGCTGTCACCGGGCGCCAGTGTCACTACCGCTTTCTTCCAGCCGGGCTTGCGCACAGCCACGCGCCGCAAACGACGCGAACGCTTGGCTGGCATGTTGGACACCCGCACTTTCTCCACGGTAACCTCAGGCCAGGCTAACTCAACAGCCTGCTTGATTTGCACCTTGTTCGCCCTTGAATCGACTGCAAACGTATACTGGTTATCAATGTCAACCAGATAGCTGCTCTTTTCCGTAATAATCGGTCTGCGAATAATGCTACGCCAATGCATGACTACATCTCCTCCGAACCGGCAAGTGCAACCGCTTCCTCAGCCAGGAATCCGTTTACGACATCCAGCGCCGCGAGCGGCAGCAATATCTTGTCGTAACCAAGCAGGTCCCGGATGTTCAAATACCCTGCACGGAGCGCCTTAACGTTCACCAGGTTCTGCGCAGACTTCTCAACATTCTCGTTGCGATCTGCTAGCAGCAAGAGCACGCTTGAGCCGGAAGCAACATTATTAACCAGGGCCACGATCTCCTTGGTCTTTGGCGCACTCAAGCTGACCTCATCCAGGACGATAATGTCACCGTTACCGGCCTTCACACTTAACGCGGAACGCAGTGCCGCGCGGCGCATACGGCGCGGCATATCTTTTGTATACTTGCGCGGCAGCGGCCCGTGAGCCACACCACCGCCCACAAAAATAGGGGCGCGGCGGCTGCCATGACGAGCGTTGCCCGTCCCTTTCTGCCGGTACAGCTTGGCCGTCGTCCGATTCACTTCCGAACGGCCTTTCGCTTTATGCGTGCCCAGACGCGCGTTCGCCATTTGCCGGACTAGCGCCTGGTGCATCAGATCACGATTGACTTTGGCCTCAAAAACGCTGGCCGGCAGTTCGATTTCGTCGACTTCCTTGCCCGCCATGTTATACACTGTGGCTTTCATAATCTAAAACACCTCTGTTAGCCTTTGCTGGCGTCACGAATCATGACCAGGCCGCCCTTGACACCGGGCACGGCCCCTTTGACAGCAATCAGGTTGTTGTCAGGATCGATACGCACGACAGTCAAATTTTCGGCCGTGAAACGGTCATTACCCATGCGGCCCGGCATCTTTTTGCCCTTGAATACGTGCCCGACGTTGGAAGTAGAACCGATAGAACCAGGCGCGCGATGCCGATCCGACTGGCCATGCGTGCGCATACCTCCGCCAAAACCATGGCGCTTGATCACACCGGCGAACCCACGGCCCTTGGTCTTGCCCACAACATCAACACGCTCGCCGGCCGTGAACTGCTCAACAGTCAACGCCTGACCAACCTCGTAGCTGGCAGCGTCCTTCGTGCGGAATTCCCGCAGGTAGCGAACCACAGGCACACCGGCATTCTTCTTGCGGCGCGGGTGCTCCTTATCAGCTTTCAGTAAACCAAGGTGGCCTTTCTGCCCACCACTCAGGCGCTTCTCTTTGGTCTCCCCGAAACCAACCTGAATGGCACTGTACCCGTCACTGTCTGCGGTCTTGACTTGTGTGACATAACATGGCCCTGCCTGAATGATGGTCACCGGCGTAACCGCGCCGGACTCATCAAAAAGCTGGGTCATGCCTAGCTTAATGCCTAGTAAACCTTTCACTATAACCTCCCAGGACTGTCAGCCACCAGGCTACGACTGCATCATCCTCACGTTGTCGGCAGCCCGCCTCATCAGCGAACCGCGCAATCAACGCGTTAGTTAGATTGAGATTTCAATATCAACGCCGGCCGGTAAGTTCAAGCGCATCAACGTGTCGATGGTCTTGGGGTCCGGGTTTATCACATCGATGAGCCGCTTGTGTGTGCGAATCTCGAAGTGCTCGTGCGAATCCTTATCAATGAACGTGCTGCGCCGCACAGTGAAACGCTCCAACTTTGTCGGCAGCGGCACCGGGCCAACTACATGGGCCCCGGTACGTTCTGCAGTGCCGACGATACGCAGCGCCGATTGATCCAGAACACGGTGATCGTAAGCTTTTAAACGAATACGGATTCTTTGCTTAGCCATGCTTACCTTACCAGAGGGTCATGCCCCGGAACGCGTCTGACCGGTTCCAGGGCATGCCCGTCTTTCCCTTGTTTCTTAGTCCAGTATCTTCGTGATCACGCCCGCGCCGACGGTCAACCCGCCCTCGCGGATCGCAAAACGGCTGCCTTCTTCCAACGCCACCGGGGTGATCAGTTCCACCTGCAGGTTCACATTGTCCCCAGGCATCACCATCTCCACCCCTTCCGGCAGCGTGATCTCGCCCGTCACGTCCATCGTGCGGATGTAGAACTGCGGCCGGTACCCGTTGAAGAACGCCTTGTGCCGCCCCCCTTCGTCTTTCCGCAGCACGTACACTTCGCCCATGAACTTCCGGTGCGGCGTGATGCTCCCCGGCTTGGCCAATACCTGCCCGCGCTCGATGTCGTCCCGGCCTACACCACGCAGCAGCAAGCCCGCGTTGTCGCCCGCTTCTACCTTGTCCAGGATCTTGTGGAACATTTCCATCGACGTCACTACCACTTTGCGGATGTCATCCCGCAAACCCACGATTTCTACTTCCTGGTTCGGCAGCATCGTGCCTCGGTCCACTCGTCCCGTCACCACCGTGCCGCGCCCCTTGATCGAGAATACATCTTCTACCGACATCAGAAACGGCAGGTCTGTCTGCCGGTCCGGCTGCGGTATGTACTCATCCACCACCCGCATCAATTCGATGATCGGCGCATACTCCGCCGCGTTGATGTCTTCGCTCTCCGATTCCAGCGCCTGCAGCGCACTGCCCTGCACGATCGGCGTCTCGTCCCCAGGGAACTCATACAGGTCCAACAGCTCGCGCAGTTCCAACTCCACCAGCTCCAGCAGTTCCGGGTCGTCCATTTGGTCCACTTTGTTCAGGAAGATCACGATCGCCGGTACTTCCACCTGCCGCGCCAGTAGAATGTGCTCCCGCGTCTGCGGCATCGGCCCGTCCGGCGCGGACACAACCAGGATCGCCCCGTCCATCTGCGCCGCACCTGTAATCATGTTCTTGATGTAGTCGCGATGACCCGGGCAGTCCACGTGCGCGTAATGCCGGTTCTCTGTTTCGTACTCTACATGCGAAATGGCGATCGTGATCCCGCGCTCTTTCTCTTCCGGCGCGTTGTCGATCTGATCGAATGCCGAAAAGTCCGCCAGCCCTTTCATCGCCAGGACCTTGGTGATCGCCGCCGTCAGCGTCGTCTTCCCATGGTCCACATGCCCGATTGTACCGATGTTCGCGTGCGGTTTCTCACGCACAAATTTCTCTTTTCCCATGATTATAATCCCCTCGCTCTATGACAAACGAACATACTATAAAGGATACTGTCTTAAGTTAGCCTTATGCCGGCTTCAAGGTGACCTATCAGCCACCCTTCAACACTTCACGGGCCTGTTCTTCGGTCACAGGCGCGTAATGGCTGAATTCCATCGTAAATATACCGCGACCCTGGGTCATCGACCGCAAGCGCGTAGCGTAGCCGAACATTTCTGCCAAAGGAACCTTGGCCCGTACGGCCTGCAAGCCCTCGGCCCGCATTTCCATACCTTCGATCATAGCCCGGTTAGCAGAGAGATTTCCGATAACGTCACCGGTATACTCCTCCGGAGCCAGAACTTCCACAAACATAATCGGCTCCAACAGCACCGGAGACCCGCGCATGAAGCCTTCCTTCACACCCATGGAGCCGGCGATCTTGAAAGCCATTTCCGAGGAGTCTACCTCATGGAAAGAGCCGTCGTAGAGCGTAACCTTGATATCAACGACAGGGTATCCGGCCAACACGCCGCTCTCAAGGGCCTCGCGTACACCCGCTTCCGTCGGCCGGATGTATTCCTTCGGAATAGTGCCGCCGACAATCGCATCTTCAAAGATAAAACCCGTTCCCGGTTCCTGCGGCTCTAGCCGCAATACAACGTGACCGAATTGCCCACGGCCGCCGGACTGGCGCACGAAACGACCCTCTGCCTTCTCAACAGGCCTGCGAATTGTTTCGCGGTATGCTACGCGCGGCTTGCCAACATTCGCGGCCACGCGGAACTCGCGCAGCATACGGTCCACCAGCACTTCCAGATGCAGCTCACCCATCCCGGACAGAATCGTCTGACCCGTCTGCTCGTCAGTCTTGATCTGAAAAGTGGGATCCTCTTCCGCCAATGCTTTCAGCGCTAGGCCCATCTTCTCCTGATCAGCGTTACTCTTCGGCTCGATGGCCAGGGTAATAACCGGCACCGGGAATTCAATCGACTCCAGGACAATGGGCGCCTTTGGATCGCAAAGCGTCTCTCCGGTGAAGGTATTCTTCAGCCCCAGGGTAGCGGCGATATCCCCGGCGCGCACCTCTTTCAGGTCCTCGCGGTGGTCGGCATGCATGCGCAAAATACGGCCGATTCGCTCTTTCTTATCCTTGGTGCTGTTCAACGCACCCTCGCCGCTCGTCAACACGCCCGAATAAACTCGGAAATAGGCCAGACGGCCGACATACGGATCCGTCACAATCTTAAAGACCAGAGCCGTCAACGGCTCCTCATCACTGGCATGCCGCACCTCTTCGTCCCCGGTGTACGGATTGCTGCCCGTAATCGGCGGCACATCCAGGGGTGACGGCAAATAATCTACGACCGCATCCAGAACACGCTGGATACCCTTATTCCGCAGTGCCGTACCACAGAACACAGGTGTTGCCCGATTCACAATTGTCGCCTGGCGCAGAGCCACGCGCAGCTCATCCGGCGCGATCTCCTCACCTTCCAGATAGCGCCCCATCAGCTCATCATCCAGCTCGACAATAAGTTCAACCAACTCCTGGTGCGCGGCCTCTGCTTCAGCCTGATATTCTTCCGGGATCTCCATGACCGTAGCTGTCGCTCCCAGATCATCCTCATCCCAGATCGCCGCTTTCATAGCCAGGAGATCGATAATGCCCCGGAAATCAGACTCGCTGCCGATTGGCCATTGCACGGCAATGGGGTTGCCATTCAAGCGATCCCGAATCATATCAATCGTGCGCGTGAAGTTGGCCCCAATCCGGTCCATCTTGTTGACGAAACAAATCCGCGGCACGTTATACTCATCAGCCTGACGCCACACCGTTTCCGACTGCGGTTCCACGCCGGCCACGGCGTCAAAGACAACAACACCGCCGTCAAGAACGCGCAGGCTGCGCTGCACCTCAGCCGTGAAGTCAATATGACCGGGTGTATCGATGATATTGATCTGATGATCGAGCCAGTACGTGGTTGTAGCCGCCGAGGTAATCGTGATCCCACGCTCCTGCTCCTGCTCCATGTGATCCATCGTCGCGGTGCCATCATGCACCTCGCCCATACGATGAATCACACCCGTGTAATATAGGATGCGTTCCGTGGTGGTAGTTTTGCCGGCGTCTATATGGGCAATAATGCCGATATTCCGGATGCGATCAATAGGGAAACGACTCATCAATACAGGTCCAAACTACTAGCGAAAGTGCGCAAAGGCGCGATTGGCCTCTGCCATACGGTGCGTGTCATCACGTCTTTTCACGGCCGTGCCCTGGTTGGACGCCGCATCCATCAATTCACCGGCCAGCTTCTCCGACATCGAACGGCCGCTGCGGCCGCGCGAGGCGGCCAACAGCCAGCGCATCGCCAGCGACACCTGGCGGTGCGGCTCAACCGGCATCGGCACCTGGTACGTGGCCCCGCCGATACGCCGCGGTTTCACTTCCACCTGCGGCGTAGCATTCTGCAGCGCCTGCTCAAATACCTCAATCGCCGGGCGATTCGCCCGCTCCTCGATCAAATCGAAGCTGTCATACAGAACACGTGTTGCGGTGCTCTTCTTGCCCCTCTTCATTAGGCGGTTGATGAACATCGAAACATGCACATTGTCGTAGCGCAAATCAGGTTCTACAGTCCGTTTTTCAGGACGATCACGTCTTGGCATAACACACTTCCTCGTCGCGTTCGCTTTCTAGCAAGCGTAACGTTTCTCGCAACTTCCTACTTTGGCGTCTTTGTCCCGTACTTGGAACGACCCTTCTTGCGCCGGTCGACACCACCCGCATCCAGCGTTCCACGCACGATGTGATAGCGCACACCAGGCAAGTCTTTCACACGGCCGCCGCGCACAAGCACAACGGAGTGATCCTGCAACGAATGCCCCTCGCCTGGAATATAGGCCGTCACCTCAATACCATTAGACAACCGCACACGGGCCACCTTGCGCAAAGCCGAATTCGGCTTCTTGGGCGTCATAGTCTTGACCTGCGTGCACACGCCGCGCTTCTGCGGCGCGCCCTTTGCCTGGCGGGTCCGGCGCTGGCGGAACGAATTCAACGTAAACTGCAATGCCGGAGCAGTACTCTTCTTAGACTTGGCCTTGCGCCCATTTCGCACTAACTGATTAATTGTCGGCACGCTTTCGTCTCTCCTTACTAACTAACCTTCATCACCGCTGAGGGGCTCTGCCCTGCTCAGGTCTGGGATGGAATCCCACATCCACTTTCAGCTAAGCCAGAAGAGGCACCGTGGACTTAGTTCAAGCCGTCCCCGGTGCCAACTCGCGGCAAAGGGAGGCCATCGTGCTTACGTTACGCGATGGCCTCCGCTGGAATTCTTCGCTATTCAATTGGTAACTACAAATGACGATAGTTACTCGTTATTTATTCGCAGATATACGAACAAACAGTTTACCACAAACCCTCTGCTAGTCAATAGAGCTGACAGTTTTTAATCTTCGACGCTCCACGGCCGTTCCACCGTCAAGATCGCCGACCTACTCTAGCGGATGCGCCGGTAATCCAGCATACCCGCCCCTGTCCATGGGCTGCGATTGGCGCGTCGATCATCGTCCTTACCGAAGCGATACACCTCGCCGTCCTCGCTGATCGCCTCGACGGCCAGACCCAGGCTCTGCAGCTCCTTCACCAACACGCGGAAGGAAGCAGGAACGCCTGGTTCTTCGATCACCTCGTCCTTGACGATAGACTCATACGCCTTGACCCGGCCCTGCACGTCATCCGACTTGATTGTCAGCATTTCCTGCAGCGTGTGCCCCGCGCCATACGCTTCCAAAGCCCACACTTCCATCTCACCAAAACGCTGGCCTCCAAACTGTGCCTTACCGCCCAGAGGCTGCTGCGTCACCAGCGAGTACGGGCCGGTAGAGCGCGCGTGCGCCTTGTCTTCGACGAGATGGGCCAGCTTCAACATATGCAGCACCCCCACGGTGACAGGCTGGTCAAACGGCCGTCCCGTCTTCCCATCGATCAACTTCTCCTTGCCCAGGTACGGCAGCGGGATATGCGTAACCGTGGTGATATTGCTTGCCAGCAGTTCCAGCTCGTCCATAGCCATCGCCAGCGGATCAATCTCCGCGCCCTCCGGCATGAACTCAGGGTTCTTGGCCAGCATATAAGCCACCCACTCGCGAGCGCAAACTTCAATCGCCTTTTCGTTCAGCGGCCGCCATTCATCCTTGTGCGTCGCCCGCAGCGTCTTGGCGAAGATCTCGTCCGGATCCCAGCCCCGCCCCTTCAGGACTTCTTTAGCCACCGAGAAGCGAGCATAATCTTCATCCACTTCCAGGCGAGCCACATCATATCCTAGGTCACCCAACCAAGCTTCGATATAGATCCGCCGCGCCTCATCATCATCTTCCAGCGTCTCGAGATCGTACTCCATCTCTTTCAGTGCGTCCCAGGCCCAGGTCGTGACGATCTGCCATGAACGGTCGATGAGCCAGGCGCGAGCCAGTTCGGCCGCGATCTCCTGCTCGCCTGCACCGTCAAACACCGGCGTCACCGCACGGAAGCCAAGGCGCGAGGCGGCCCACCCCAGGTGCGTCTCCAGCACCTGGCCGATATTCATACGACCGGGTACACCCAACGGGCTGAGAATAATATCCACAGGCGTACCGTCGGCCAGGAAAGGCATATCCTCCACCGGCACAACCTTGGAGATGACACCCTTGTTGCCATGACGGCCCGCCATCTTGTCACCCACCGAGATCTTGCGGCGCTGCGCCACGCTGACGCGCACCATCGTCTCCACGCCGGCCGGCAGGTCACGGTCGTGCTGCCGATCAAAGACCTGCACATCCACAACCTTACCCCGCGCGCCGTGTGGCAGGCGCAAACTGGAATCCTTTACCTCGCGCGCCTTGTCACCAAAAATGGCGCGTAGCAGTTTCTCTTCCGGGCTGAGTTCTTTCTCGCCCTTGGGCGTAATCTTACCCACCAGGATGTCGTTCTCGTTCACATCCGCGCCGACGCGAATAATCCCTCGCTCATCCAGGTCCTTCAATGCATCCTCGCTGACATTGGGAATGTCATACGTGATTTCTTCCGGACCAAGCTTGGTATCTCGCGCTTCTACTTCATGCTTCTCAATATGTACTGAAGTGAACAGGTCCTGGTGCACCAGGTTCTCGCTCACCAGAATAGCGTCTTCGTAATTGCCGCCCTCCCACGAAAGGAAGGCTACCAGGACGTCCTGACCCAGAGCCAGCTCGCCGCCGCTGGTCGACGAACTATCGGCCAGCACGTCACCCTTGCTGACGCGCTGCCCCTTTTCAACCACGGGGCGCTGGTCAATGCAGGTGCTCTGATTGGAGCGATTGTATTTGCGCAGACGATAGTTACGCAGTCCGTTTTCGCCCTGCACCACTATCGAGTCGCCGGTAACACTCAGGACTTCACCGTCAAACTCCGCCTGCACAACCTGGCCGGAGTTGCGCGCCGCCATCAGTTCCATGCCGGTGCTGACAATCGGCACATGGGGCTGCAGGAGCGGCACCGCCTGTCGCTGCATGTTCGAACCCATCAGGGCGCGGTTCGCATCGTCATGCTCCAGGAAGGGAATCAAAGCGGCCGATACACCTACAATCTGGCGCGGGGCCACGTCCATGTAGTCAACCCGTTGCACAGAAGTGAAACGGAACTGCTGGTTCCGGCGTGAAGACACGCGCTGTTCAATAAACTGATCATACTCATCCAGCTTGGCGTTCGCCTGGGCAATCGTGAAATGATCCTCTTCATCGGCCGACATATACGTGATCTCGTCGGTCACATAAGGCACTACACTGACTTCCGAGATACCCGCAGCCTTAAACGCTTCCGCCATCTCCACCGTAATCATCTCGCCCTCGCCGCCCAGGATTTCTCCCGTCTCGGGCTCGACCACGTTCGCGAAAAGGCGGTGGTTAACGACATCCTCGGTCTCCACGCTGACCGTGTGCCGGACACGTCGGTACGGAGTCTCGATAAAACCGTAGCGGTTCACACGGCCGTAAGTCGCCAGCCGCCCGATCAACCCGATGTTCGGACCTTCCGGAGTCTCGATGGGGCAGATACGGCCGTAATGGCTGTGGTGCACGTCACGAACCTCAAAACCCGCGCGCTCACGGCGCAGGCCGCCCGGACCCAGGGCCGACAAAGTGCGCTTGTGCGTCAGCTCCGCCAGCGGGTTCGCCTGCTCCATGAACTGGCTCAACTGCGAACTTCCAAAGAACTCGCGAATCGAAGCCACCACCGGGCGGATATTGATCAACGTGATGGGAGTCAAATTGTCGCTGTCGCGAATGGACATGCGCTCGCGCACCACCCGCTCCATGCGCCGCAGACCTACCCGCAGCTTTGCCTGTAGCAGCTCCCCCACGGTCTTGATCCGGCGGTTACCCAGATGATCGATGTCATCCGGGCCCTCTTTGCCGTTGTTGATCAGAATCATGTGGCGCACCAACTGCACAATATCATGCTGCGTAATCGTGCGGTGATCCAGGGGGACAATGTCCTCCAGTCCCAGGCGCTTGTCCAGCTTGTAGCGACCCACCCGCGCCAGGTCATAACGGCGCTGGTCAAACAGTTGCTCTTCCATATATTGGCGCGCATTGTCCAGGGTCGGCGGATCGCCGGGGCGCATGCGCTTGTAGAACTCAATCAGCGCCTGCTCCGGCAAGGATTTGTTGGGATCCCACGGCGGTTCCTGCTCAATACTGCCCTGGATATACTGGTGCTCCGGGTTATCATCCACATCCTCGAACAGCGCCAGCAGTTCCTCGTCACTGCCGTCAATGATCAGCGGGTTACCCAGCCCGTCATCGGCGGCGGCCATTGCCCGCAGGAACAGGGTGATCGGCACCGTGCGCTTGCGGTTGAACTTAATCGTCAGGTAATCCGTCTTGCGCGTTTCGAATTCCATCCACGCGCCGCGATCCGGAATGAGCTTGCCCATGGCCAACGGCCGTCCTGTGGTGCGCTCTTCCTCGATCTCAAAGTAAGCCCCGGGCGAACGGATCAGCTGGCTGACCACGACACGCTCCGTGCCATTAATGATGAAGGTGCCCGCCGGCGTCATCAGCGGGAAATCGCCCATAAAAATATCCTGCACAATGGGCTGATCCATGTCCGTGCTGTACAGCATCGCCCGCACGTAGAGCGGAGCCGCATAGCTCATATCGCGCTCCACACACTCGTCAACCGTGTATTTCGGCTCCCCGAACCAATACTTCAAATCAAAGCCCTCCACTTCGGGGCGCTTGGATGGGAAATACAGCTTCAGGTCGCCACTAAAACTCTCAATCGGCGAGATTTCGTCAAACAGCTCGGCCAGACTCTCTTCAACAAAGGCGTCAAAAGAATCCAGCTGGATATCAATAAGGGACGGCAACTCAAGGGGATTCGTGGTACGAGCGTACGATTTTACTGGTCGTTTCGACATTCGTTAATCTACCTGCTCCCTGCCGGGCTTGTCCGGCATGCAAATACTCAACTTGGCATGAACAAGGGGCGCAACCTCGCTAGCGGCGCACCCCTTTCAAGAGCAATGGAACTCCTGCAAAGTACAATCAAAGTTCGCTTATTAGGCATAATACGCGAACTTTTATTCTACATTAGTTCCTTGGCCCTGTCAAGAGGAAATAAATGGACTCGATCTGCTCCGCCGCCCGCGGCCAACTGTACTCCGCCAGGGCGCGCTGGCGCAAGCCCTCCCCCAGTGCCCTGCGCCGTGGCGCATCGTGCAGGAGCATTTGCAGGGCCGCGCTGAACTGCTCCGCGTCCCCGGCCGGGGCGTACACGCCAAGGTCTGCCAGATACTCGACATTGACCGGCGTGTTAAAGGCGACAACCGGCTGCGCCATGGCCATATAGTTCAGGATCTTTCCCGATCCTTCGGTTGCCGAAAGCTTGGGCGCCACGGCAATATCGCCGATGGAAAGGTAGAGGGGCGCATCGCGATACTCAACCTTCCCGGTAAACGTCACCACATCGTTCACGCCGGCTTGCTCCGCCATCTCGCGATACCGTTCCACATTGGGGTAACCCATAATCAAGAAGTGCGCCTTCTCCCCTGCCGCTTTCAACCGTGCTGCGGCATCAATCAGATACGGCGTACCCTGGTAATCCGTCAACAACCCCAGGTATGCAATCACCGTTCGATCCTCAGCGATCCCCAAGTGGCGGCGCAGCGCCACTTTGTCATCCGCGCTGGCTACCCCAGGATAGAATCGCTCCGTGTCCGCACAGTCCGGCAGCGCATAAATCTTCGCCGGGTCGACCTCAAAATCACGCTGCAGCAAATCAGCCGCCTGTAGCGAGCTGGTCAGGATGGCATCAGGCAAAGCTCCGCTGATCCCTTTCTCCAGGCGCTGCGCCCAGGTGAACACACGGCCGTTCGGATCCAGGAACTTGTGGTCCACCATCTCCGAGGTCATACTACCTTGAAAATCAAACACCAGCGGCAGGCGCATCATCCGCGCCAGTACCCCGCCAATCAGCGCCCCTTCGTGCATATGGCCATGAATTACGTCGGGCTGCAGTCGCCGCGCCTCGCGCCAGGCCTGCGCCGCCAGATACGCGTCAAAGGCCACCTTATGCCGCGAAGAACCGACCTCATAGTCCGTGCGCCAAGGCAGCGGTGCCGTGCGCCGGATATCCAGCCCCGGCATATCGCTGCCCTTATAGTAGGTCACGATCGCCACTTCATGTCCCCGGTTCTGCAGCGCAACCGTTTCCTCAAAGATGCGGATGTGGCCCCCGTAGTCGCTGAAGAAGGAAGTTGGCGCGATCATAAGCACCCGCAGCGGCCGCACAGCGCGGTTCGAGATAGGCATACTCATCAAAATGGATTGCCGCTTTTTGGTGTAGGTCGGTTCTGAGCCTCGTCAGGCAAGCCCTGCTCAGGAATCCTTCTTGCCCCGGCGGCCCAGACTGCCAAGGAAATGCTGGCTCATCGTCGGCACATCAACAGCCTGGCGCGCGCTTTCGTCCCATTCATTTTCGCGCCGCTCATACAACCACTTGCGTCGCTTCAAATCCAGATCTGCCAGGACCGCCGCCAGCCCGTCTTCCTCCCCATCCTGCACCCAGCGGCGCAGCTCAGCCACCTCTCTTGCCAGCGCATCTAGCCAGTGCAGCGTGGCTTCGCGGTCATTCAGAGCCATATGGGCCAAATTCTCCGCGTCCGTGTCCAGGGGCAGCGTGCTTGTCGCGAAAGGTAGATCAGCAAAGCGCAGCATGTCTCGCCAGGCGGTAGAGTTGGAGACCGCCCGGAAAAGCGCCCCCGCCATCAGTCCCGGCATTGTCTCCACCCCTTGCGCCAGCACATCATATTCATAGGGATCAACGAAATACGGCTTCGCGCCCAGCAGGCGCCCAAAAGTAACCGTCGTATCCACCGCCTGCGGATCGGTATCCGCGAGGGGCGTGATACAGAACACGCTGTTCTTGAACAAATCTGCCCGCGCAGCCTCCAGGTTGGCTGCCGAATCCGTAAACGTCTCCGCCGAGAACACCGGTCGCGCCCCAACATAGAACCCCTGCTGCAGATATCGCTTAGAAAGCTTCGCTCCGGGACCTTTCAGTTCGCTGAGGTCGATTACCAGTGCGTGCGCCTGCAGTTTGTCTCCGACCAGGCGCAGCGTCGCCTCCAATTCCACGGCCGGCATGGCCAGGACGACAATATCGGCCGGTTGGCAGGCCTTGATCAAATCCGGTTCAACCTTGCTGACGGCCGCCTGCACTTGTGCGCTGTCCAGAAGACGGCCGTCACTGTCATGCCCAATGAGGACAAACTCCGGCTTACTCTCCTGCAGGGCCATCGCAATCGATGCGCCAGTGCGTTGCATGCCCACAATCGTGATCGTTTTGGTCTGCATAGTATCTCTCCCAGGTATTCTTCTACGACAACGCGGCGTCCATCTTCCCCGAGCCAACGCTGGCCACTTTCATGGTCAGCTTTGATCGTCTGCCCACTGCAGTTGGCGCAAGAGCGGTTCGAGGGCATCATCTTCTACAGATAGCTTTTCCTCCTGATGGCAGCGGATCAAAGCTACGGCTGCAAGACTGCTACCCGCTTCTGCCGCCATCTGCGCGCCCCATTCGGCGTGGCGGCTGCGCACCACGAACGGCCGTTTCCAACCCTCTGCTTCGCCTCTGCCCCATCGTGCCGCCCGTTGCGGCGCCAGCTTTTCCCCCGCCACAATCATCGCGCGCTCCCAGGGCCTCAGGGGCAAACACACCTTACCAATATCGTGCAGCAGCGCCGCAGTGAGCAAATCTGGGTCGTCAAAACCATGTGCCTTGAGCAGGTCATAGACTCGCCAGCTGTGCCACTGGTCGCTTGGGCCGAACCGCCGAAAAAGGGCGACTTGCGCTTCCTGCAGCGTCCCCGTGATCTCATCCAGCGCCTCGGCGGGAAGAGGCCCTGCTGTCGAAGCCTGCCAGAATTGTTTCAGGCGATAGAATGAACCCACATCTTCTACGCGCCCACGAACGCCCGGAACGTCGCCGCTGCGGGCAGCATGACCGCATAATTGAGCACATCAATCCCAATCATCGGTAGGAAGAAGATGAGCACAATCAAGATCATGAATCCATACCGTTCCAGACCGCGCAGGTGCATGCCCATATCCCCCGGCAGAAGACCCATCAGGATGCGATAGCCGTCAAGCGGCGGCACGGGGATCAAATTGAAGAAGGCCAGGATCAGATTGATCCACACAAATTCGGTCATCATAAAAGCGGGCGAGGGCAGCGTGCCGGAAGACGTAAACGTCGGGTAGAGCAGTCCAATCTGGAAGACAATCGAGCCCAGCGCCGCCAGAATCACATTTGTGGTTGGTCCAGCCGCGGCGACAATCGCCATTGCAGTATGCGGGTTGCCGCGCATGTTATAGGGATTCACCATAACCGGCTTGGCCCACCCGAAACCGGCGATCAAGAGCATGATCGTGCCCACCGGGTCGAGGTGTTTCAGCGGGTTCAAGGTGATACGACCCTGGTTTCGCGGCGTCGGATCACCAAGGTAATCGGCCGTTACCGCGTGCGCAAGTTCATGCAGCGTAAAGGCGATCAACAACACCACCATACGCGCAATCAATATAGAGACGTCAAGTCCAGATCCTAGCATAACAAAAGTATAGCTCCTGTCTAAGAGGGTAGCGAATTCTCTATCCCGGTCGCCTCCAACAGCGTGATTTTCCGTGGATCCAGCGACACGAGAATTGGGTCTCCTACCTGCACCGGCGCTGCCGGCAGCTCGAACATCAAGGTCTGGCCTTCGCTCTCCAACCAGATCTGGTAATACTTTCCCCGGAAGGAAACGGCCGTCGACACCCCGGCGATCACATTCTGGCGCTGCGCCTCACTCTGGGCGACCAGAGTAGCCGCCTCGGGCCGCAGCAGAACCGTCAACTCAGTGCCCATTTCCGGCAGTGGCTCCGCGCAATCCAGGATTCCCACCTGCGTCTCTACCCGGTTCTTCCCTACGACGCTCCCCGGCAGCAGATTGATCAGCCCCAGAAACTGGGCCACAAACGGGGTCGCAGGATGGCCGTAGATCTCCTGCGGCGCGGCAACTTGCTCCATGCGCCCCTGGTTCATCACCGCAATACGATCCGCGATGGCAAAGGCCTCGGTCTGATCATGCGTAACTGTAACCGCCGTCACGCCCACGCGCTTCAGGATCGCCCGCAGTTCCAACATGAGCCGTTCGCGCAGGGCCCGGTCCAGCGCCCCCAACGGCTCATCCAGCATCAGCAGTCGCGGTCCTGGTGCCAGAGCCCGCGCCAGCGCCACGCGCTGCTGCTCACCACCAGAAAGGGAGGCGATATCGCGCTCCTCATACCCGCTCAGGTCCACAAGAGCCAGCATTTCGTCCACGCGACGCTTGATCCCTTCCGCCCCCAAGCCATGCATGCGCAGCCCAAAGCCCACGTTGTCCGCAACATTCATATGCGGAAAAAGAGCAAAATCCTGGAACATCATGCCGAAATCGCGCAGATGCGGCGGCACTGCGGCCACGTCCCGCCCCTCAAACCATACCTCCCCGCTGTCCGCATACTCCAGTCCGGCGATAAGCCGCAGCAGCGTAGTTTTGCCGCAGCCGGACGGGCCCAGCAAGCATACAATTTCGCCCTCCTCAACCGCCAGTGAAACGTGGTCCACGGCCGTCTTGTCCGGCGGGTAACTCTTGGTCAGCGAGCGAACGTCGAGCAGCGCCATCGTCGAAGGTTTTCCGGTTACCTGCGGGTTAGACCTCTGTTTGCAGAACAGCGATCGTCGCTTCCACCAGCGTCACCAGATCGCGCAGCATCGGCGCGTCAAAGCGGAACTCCGCCCCCGCCGCCGCAAAAAGCTCCGGCAGCGTTGCCGTGCCGCCGAGGGCCAGCGCTTCGCGGTACGCCGCCACGGCCCCGGCCTGATCGCTCAGTGCGTTGCGCCACACCTGCAATGCGCCTACCTGGGCCATCCCGTATTCAATATAGTAGAAGGGGATATGGAAGATATGCAGCTTGCGATGCCAGCCCGACACGCGCTCATCCTCGAAACCATCATAATCCACGCCAGGCATGAAACGGTCCCACAACGCGCCCCATGCCGCATCGCAGTTCGCAGCGTCGGCCGCCTCCGAAGGATGCGTGTATACCCAATGCTGGAACGCATCGACTACCGCCATGTAGGGCAGAAACAACAAGATGCCTTCCAGGTGTTCGATCCGCGCCCGCGCTGCCTCCGCCGCGTCATAGAAACCGCCATAATCGTTGGTCAGATAGGGTGCCGCCAGCAGTTCCATGCCCATCGAGGCCACCTCGCAGAACTCCATCGGTACCTCCATCTGCCACACCAGAGGCAGATCCGCCGCCTCAAAAACGTGAAAGGCGTGCCCCGCCTCATGCAGCATGGTCTGCACGTCGTCATGCCGGCCGGCGCCATTCATGAAGATAAACGGCCGTTTGCGCAGCGGCAGCGTGCTGCAATACCCGCCCAGTGCTTTGCCGTTCCGTGTGTCCAGATCGAGCAGCTGCTCCTCGGCCATCGTCGCGAAATAGCGCGCCAGGATCGGGTCCACTTGCTGGAAAATATTGAGGCTGCCATGCACCAGTTCGTCCTGCCCCTCGTACGGTTCTAGACGCGACTTGCCGCTGGCGTCTGCTTCAACATCCCACGGCCGCAGCCTCTCCAGTCCCAATTTTTGTCGCCTGCGCTCGTAGATGCGCGACACCACCGGTACAACTTCCTGCTCGATCGCTTCATGAAAATTGAAACACTCTTCCGGCGTGTAATCGAAGCGGTTCTTTTCGCGGAACATATACGCCCGATAATCTGGCAGCCCGGCATTCTGCGCCATCTGCACCCGCAGTGCCAGCATTTCTCCATAGAGTTGATCCAGACGCTGCCGGTCCGCCTGCCACAGCGACATGATCAGACGCCAGGCCCGTTCGCGCACTGCGCGGTCGCTGTCAGCCAGCAGTACGCTAAGCTGGCTCAGGTTCTCCGTTTTCCCTTCCCAATCTGCCACCATCGCCCCGGTGATCTTGTCATATTCGTTTCCCAGCTTGGCCAATTCCGTCTGCAGGGGTACGTTTGCCACCCGAAACAGGTCAGCCTGGTTCCGCATCTCGCGCAAGACGAGCGCCATATCCGCCACGGCCGTGCCCTGCGGCTCCATGGCCAGAAACCGTTCCTTCAGCGCCTGGTCAGCAACGGCGCTGGCCGGCTGCACTTCATCTACAAAGTTGAGGAAAGCCTGCTCGGCTTCGGCGTCTGCCGTGTCCAACGACTTCTCGATATAAATCTGGGCGCCCGCTTCCCACAGCAAAGCGGTCAACCGCGACCAATCCACCAACCACTGCCGCATGGTATCCGGCGCTACCTCGCGCCCCAGAAGTTCCTCGTAATACGGCTGGTATGTCTCCCAGTGTTGGGTCTCCAACCCCTCTACCGTCGTCGGAAAACTCGTCAGACCTCATAGTGAAACTCTCCCAGGTACAAAAACAAAGCCCCTGCGCACAACGCAAGGGCTTCCATAAAACGATCAAAGGCGACGACGGGATTCGAACCCGTGATGAGGGTTTTGCAGACCCATGCCTTACCACTTGGCCACGTCGCCAAAAAAGACACGGCAAGCGTTCTGCTTGCCGTGCCCTGAGAGCGGGCGACGGGATTCGAACCCGTGGCCTTCTCCTTGGCAAGGAGACGTTCTACCACTGAACCACGCCCGCGTACTTAGTTGCCTTGAGATAAAGTTCGAATATCAATGCCAGGACCCAGACTCGAACTGGGGACACCTGCATTTTCAGTGCAGTGCTCTACCAACTGAGCTATCCCGGCTAGGCAAGGGACCAAGCATATTGTTAACGGACTGGGATTCTATCCAATGCCCTTGGGGCTGTCAAGTTTTGACGGCGTGCGCTCAGGCCTGCTCCACGGCTTGCCCTGGGCAATCTCGGCAGCTCCCGACTACCATCCACTGGTCGCCCTAGGCACCCCCTGATGATGTCCTTCAGAGTTCTGGAAGCAATTTTATGTAA
Source organism: uncultured Chloroflexia bacterium (assembly GCA_963786145.1). GTDB lineage: Bacteria > Chloroflexota > Anaerolineae > Promineifilales > Promineifilaceae > JAACFF01. Next base: position 670,126 of record CAWAYB010000003.1, on the reverse strand, counting down.
AATATGAGGTAGCTGTTCTCGAAAAAAGTAAACAACTACCTCCGTTTTCTCCTCACCTCATGGGCGTGCCGGAAGTGGCCTCCTCAGAGAGTTTTCCGCGCGCCCCCAAATGCTGTAAACTATCCACTAAACCTGCACCGGCACCCTCTGTCGCCGGGCAGGACCTGGGAGTGGTTGTGTCCCGGTGGGCGCCCTGGTCTTCAAAACCAGTGGCCGGTCGCGCAGAGCGAGCGGCGGTGGGTTCGACTCCCATCCTCTCCCGCCTGACGGCAAAACGACGGATGGGCTTTGGCTTCCCATCCGTCGCTTGTTTTCCAGCAAGTTTCTGCTACTCAGTGACCTGCAGGCGATATTGCGCCGGCTCCAGCGTCATGGGGGCCGTCGCGGCAACGATGAGCAACGGCCGCTTTTCATCCTCACCACTGTCAATCCTTATCTCCGCTTTCCCCTCTTCGTCCACCATCACTGTTTCCACCTGCACCTCCCTACCAGCAAAAGTGACCAACTGCAAATGCCATGTTTGCGGCTGCGCGCCCGTTACCAGAGAAAACCCTTCCGCTTCCCATCCCGCATCCACTTCACTGCCATCATCAGCGAAGCCCAATTCGGGAATCACCACGTTATCGATCGCCAGACCGCTGTAGGTAAGAATCGGATCGGTCACGGTCTCAAAGCGCAGCATGACCTCTTGCCCGGCAAACGGGCTGAGGTCAATCGTCTCTCGCCGCCACTGCTGCGTCCGGCCCGTATAGAAACGTTCCGCCAGCGCCGAACCAGCCGGATTGTCCGCCGCGTCCAGCCCCTGCATCGTTTCACCAACCAGGGGCGTCCAACTCCGGCCTTCGTCTTCCGAAACTGCCACATAGGCAAAGTCATACCCATATTCCAGATCCGCGTACACGTCATAAGCCAGCGTAGCATTTGTCAGGCCCCGCAAATCCACCGTGCGCGTCAGGCGCGGATTGCTGTAGTTGGCGCGCTGACCATACCAGAAGCGCTCCGCACTCGCCGGCTGCCCGGCCAGCAGCGGCACTTCGCTGTTTCCCGCAAACTGTACCGTCGTCGCTCCGTCCGGCAGTTCGTAGTAATCGGCAGCGTACTGCCGCACCTGCTCGATCAACTGACCCGGCCCCCGTGGCACCGCAACAGACACAGCCGTTTGCAGCCCTTCCTTGTCAAAGCGGTACATCTCCGGTGCTTGCCCCTGATCATGGATCGCCAGAGCCACCAGCCAGTCCAGCCACAACGACTCAGCCGAAATATCCAGCTCGTTCCCCTGCGCCACGCTGTCCAGCGCGGCAAACCCCGGTAGGTTACTCGTCGCAAACTCTCGGTACAGCACCGGACCCAGCCGGTCAAACAGGTACTGGTTGAACAGATACCCCTGCCCGTAGTAGGAACTCGGGCCCGTCGCAGTCCAATTCGTTAACTGCTGATCCGGATTGGCCAGGAACTGGTTGCCGTGCTCTAGCCCGCCGCTCGGCCAGCCAGCCAGTTCCGCGGCAAGTACGGCCGAACCCTCTTTCTCCCAATCCGTGCCCGCCTGCTCGTAGTTGAACTCGATCATATGTCGCAGTTCGTGCGCAAGCACCCCGAGATAGTATTCCGTCCCAAACTGGCGGTCATTCATCACAAACATCTCCCGCTCATTGGACTGTGGATCAAGAGCCGCGGGTTCCAGATCAGTGGCGTTGACCAGTCCCGCCAGCCCGCAGCCACCCGCAGGATCGCTCAGGCCACAGAGAGCTGTCGGCGAGGCGTGCAGCACATGCAGACGAGGGTCGCCATCAATGCCGGGGTTTGCCTCCGCGCCAAACTGGGTCGTAACGGCCGTATAGATCGCGTCAAAAGCATCGCCGACCGCCTCCAGGGTCTGCGGGTCCGGCTCGATCCCCTCGGGAGGTATTTGGAACCAGAAGTAGGCATGTTCGCTCTGCCCCAGCAGCCTTGCCTCGATTGTTTGCACCCTGTTATTTACCACATCATTAACGAAAAATGTGTCCAGCGTGCCCTGGGCCAGCGGCTCACTGACGGGCGGCACCTGTGTCGGCAGCGCCCCGGCTGCCAGCCCGCGATACGCTTCCGCCAGACGCACGTTATCGCGCGCCGGGGGGATCGCTCCGTCCAGGTTCGAGGTAGGCCGGACAGGCAACGTAGCGGTGGGCTCAATCGTGGCGGTCGGCGATGCCACGGCCGTCGCTGGGACGGCCGCTGAAGTCGGCACCACAACAGGTACGCTGGCAGAGGCCGTTGCCGAGGGGCGCGCGGGCACGGCCGTTGCCGCCGGTTTCGTCGCTGTTGGCTGTACAGCCGGTCGTATACCCACACACGCGCTCAAACCGGTCAGCAGAACAAGGAGGCCAACCAGGCTCAAGCTCTGAATGATCCATTTGCCGTCAAGAGAACTCTTTCGCTTCACTTCCATATTCGTAGGAGTGTACTCGCACGACCTGGCAGCGAAAAGCGATTCTGCGACACAACTCAGGCATGTACGCTCGCAGGGAGCGTGAGCGGCAGTGGTAGAAGCTTCGTCGTCTGGCTAGAATACCAGGCGATGCTCTCCCTGGAACAACAGAACCTGCTGCGCGACGCCTATCGCCTGCGATCGCCCGGCTGGCGCCCGGCCACGGAAGTCTACGCCGAACTGGCGCATACCTATGCCGCGCCAGGAGCGCACATCTTGGACCTGGGTTGTGGGCGAGGAGGCCTGGTGGAGCAGTTGGGCTTGCCGCCGCGACAGTTGTTTGGCGTAGACGCCGACTGGAGCTCCTTGCACCAGCATCGCCTGGCCAACATGCCCCGCGCCGTGGCCACGACAGACGCCTTACCGCTCCCAGCCGCCCATTTTGATCTTGTTCTCGGCAGCTGGCTTCTTGAGCATCTGTCAGCGCCGCAGCAGACGCTGGCCCAGGTGCGCCGCGTACTCCGTCCCGGCGGGATATTTCTGTTCATCACGCCCAACAGCCGTCATCCCCTGGCTCTGCTCAACACCCTCTTCGGAAGGCTGGAAAGCGTGCAGGCGCTGATGGTGCAACTGCTCTACGGCCGTGCTCCCGCCGACACCTTTCCCACCCGTTACCTGGCCAACAGCCACGACCAGCTCCATACCCTGGCCCGCCAATCCGGCCTCGAGTTGGTGCGCCTGGAATTCATCCCCGATCCAACCTATCTCGCCCTGCGCCCAGTTCTGTACGCGGGCGCTTGCCGTCTGGAGGAAAGCCTGCCGCACAGCCGCTATATCCATCTCGTCGGTCTCTTCCGCCGTCCTGCCCCAGAAGGATGAGATTCCCTATGACTGACCTATCGCCGGCCCAGCGCATCAGCTACAGCACCCTCAGCTATCTCTACTGGTTCACCCATTGGACCAGCAGCCACAGATTCCTGGGGCTGTGCTACAGCACACTGCTGAAGACCGCACTGCTGTTTCTGTTATTGGTGGCCTGGATAAGGCGCTGGGGCCAGCCGTCCTTACTCGTCATCCTTGCCGCGATTTTGATTATCTATCTGCTCTACGCCTACGCGAAGCGAGCCGGCTATTTCCGCTTTGTGCCCGGCGCGGCCAACCATACGGCCGTACACGCGCTCGATCCGCTGCCCCATTACCAGCGCGTACCGGTAAAGGCCACCGGCGTCTTCAGCCTGGAACATTGGGAAAAGCACGTGCTGTTCCGCCCGGCGCATTACTGGCAGGCCCCTCGTGGCGGTCACGGCATTATGGTCGCCCACGAGCCGGGACGGTACTTATACCAGTTCTTTGATGCCCCATCCTTAATTTCTCTACAGCGAGGCTGGATTCTCTATGGGCGCCGGCCCAGCCCGGCTCTGGCCATATCCTTCCATTCCATCTGGGGTCCCGAACTGGTGAAAGAACCTTTTCGCTTCTTTGGTCGCGCAACAGAAGAGCCGCCGCCAATCCAGCGGGCGATCTATCTATCTTTTGAAGATCCTGCGCAGGAGCAAGTTGTCTGGCTGAACATCGCGCGCGACGTCGGACAAGCTCAAACCGCCACCGGTCAAGCCAACTGAGGGCCTTTGGCGATGCGTGCTCTCCTGCTAAACAAACGGTTACAGACAGGTCCCACGCCGATCCCTCACGCCCTTTGACAAATGTAGGGCGACTTCCTATACTGTGCGCACTCAGAGGTGAGGGTGCAGCACACAGCCATTGGTCGTGCCATCCACCCAACCACAGGAGCTGGTGCGTGGAAGATGTGCCCGCCCGCCTAGTTGTTACGCGCGGCCCCCAGGTAAACGAAGAATACAACCTGACCCAGGTGGAAGTAACATTGGGCCGCAGCGCAGGCAATGCGATCATTCTTGCCGCGCCCGAAATTTCGCGCCGCCACGCGGTCATCTTTTTCCGCGGCGACCGCCACCATCTGGAAGACCTGGGCAGCACGAACGGCACTTTTGTCAACGGCCGTCGTCTCTCCGAACGCGTGATCCTCGCCGATGGTGACAAAATTCAGTTCGGCGAGAGCATTTTGATGCAGTACCACAGCCCTGGGGCACCCACCCAGGTCGTCAGCTTGCCTCCCGGCCAGGCCGCCCTCGTCCCCGAGTCGAGCCCGCCGCCCTCCGCCGCGGTAGCGGCGGCCCCGGCCAACGAAATTCCCACGCCCGCCCCAGCAGCACCCATTGGACCTGCTAACGAGTTTATCGTCGAACCAGATCCTCAGGTAGCCAGCCAGAAACACTGGGTCTTAGGCTGTGGCTGCCTGCCCGTCGTGCTGTTGGCCCTCTGTCTGGGTTCGCTGTTTGTGCTGGATGCCTACCAGCAAGGCAGCTTGCTTTACTGCGGCCCACTGCGTCCATTTTTTGAAATCTTGCTCGGCCCCTTCGGCTTTAATCCGCTTTGCGCAGTTCCCATCTAGCACCATTGCCACACGCTATGACTGCCGAATCAGATAAGCCCCTGCTGCGACCTCTCGATTTTCAGCCTGTACACTATCAGGGCCAGCGGATGTGGTTCCTGCGTGATCCCCAGCAGTTGTCTGACCTCCAGCTGTTGCTGCCGGAACCTCTCGCTTTGGTGGCCGAACTGTGCGACGGCAGGCGAACGCTGGGTGAAATTCGGCGAATCTTTAGCCGCCAGGTTGGAGCGGACCTGGACCTGGAAATTCTGCACTCCGCGTTGCAGCAGCTGGACGAGGCCTGCCTGCTGGAAAATGAGCGATCAACTGCGGCACGCGAAAGAGCCGTGGCCGAATATCGCGGGCAGCCGTTCCGTCCCCCTGCTTTGGCCGGGAATAGCTACCCCGCGGATCCTGCGGGCCTGGCGGCACTATTCGATAGCTATGGTACTGCCACCGAGAGTGAGCAATGGCACGGCCGAGGCCTTGTGTCTCCCCACATCGACTACCAGCGCGGCGGGCCAGTCTATGCCCAGGTATGGCAGCGCGCCACCGCCGCCGTTCTTGCCGCCGATCTCGTCATCATCCTGGGCACCGATCATATGGGCGGTCCGGGCACCATTACCCTCACCAAACAGCCCTACGCCACGCCTTTTGGCCTCTTACCCGGCGATCCTGATCTTGTCGGCAAGCTTGCTGCGGCTGTCGGCCCGGAGGCCGCTTTCGCCGACGAGCTCAACCATCGCCAGGAACATTCAGTCGAACTATCGGCCGTCTGGCTGCACTACATCTGCAATCGTGCCGGAGTATCGGCTCGCCCAATGGTGCCGGTGCTCGTTGGTTCCTTCCAGCACTTTGTCCAGAACGGCCGTCACCCTGCCCAGGACCCGCGTCTGACCGCCTTTGTCCGGACCCTGCAAGCAGAAGTAAAAGCAAGGCGTGTCCTGGTTGTCGCCTCCGTGGACCTCGCCCACGTCGGCCCTAATTTCGGCGACGGCTTCGTCATGGACGCCGGGAGGCGCAAGCGCCTGGCTGCCCAGGATCAATCCCTGATCGCCGCCGCCGCGCAGGGAGATGCCCAACGGTGGTATGCAGAAATTGCAGCCGTGCAAGATCGCAATCGCATTTGTGGCTTTGCCCCGACATACCTGATGCTCGAACTACTGGGGAAAACTTCAGGAACTCCGGTCGCATATGACCAGTGCCCGGCTGACAGTCAGGACACGTCGCTCGTTTCTATCTGCGGTCTGCTGCTGGATTGAGCGTCGTGGCGGCGATTTGTGTATAAAAGGAGTGAGGCTGGACGGGCGTCCAGCCTCGATGTCAGGGAAGAGAGAGAAGAGGTTGTAGTGAGGAGGAGGATCAGACGGTTATTTTGTTGATCGCTCTACCCTGTTCTGACATTCCCTAGAATAGCTCCGTCGGGTTAACGGCCGTTTAACAGCTTGTTACCGTTTTGCTAAGGATAGCCGGAAACAGGGCTAATGCCGTCGCCTTTTACGCCACGCTTTGGGCGTCTTCTTTCTCGATTTCGGCAAGCAGGCCAACGCGCTTGTTGAACTCTTCAATCAAAGCATCCATCTCGCCCACATGACCATGGATATTGGTCCAGTAATCAGGATCATACCATTGGGCGACGATCTCTTCATACGAACGACCTTGCTGTTCCACCCATGTATAGTACTTCAGGTTATGGATACGCTTGCGATCATAGTAGCTCAGTTCCTGCATATAATCGATGGTCGTGCCCTGCAGATACTGCGCATAGGTCGCCGCGGCATTAATCTCCGTGAACGGACCTTCCTCCTCCCGCAATTCAAGGACCCGGCTGTTATACATTTCCATCGAATCAGTCGCAACCGTCAACAGGATATCATTCTCCCCCAGCTCATAGTACTTCGCCATCTTGATGCAGGACAGCATGTTGGCGATGCCGGAGATGCCCAAAAGGGGTAGCTGCGCCACCAACTCGGCGGGTACACCCTGACTTTCTAGATATGCCTGCCCGGCCTCTTCATTGAAGAGACGGGTGAGTCCCATTGTCGCCGCGTCATCAATGGCGATGACCATATCGGTATTCTTGACGTTGTGAATCCAGGGCACATGCTTGTCGCCGATGCCTTCGATGCGATGGGCGCCAAAGCCATTTTCCAGCAGCGTCGGGCACTGCAGCGCTTCGCTGGCCGCGATCTTGCTGGTCGGGAATTGATCTTTCATGTAATCACCGCAGGCAATCGTGCCCGCAGAGCCGGTTGTCAGGGCGACGCCGCGGTACGTGTCATCCGGTCCCATCACCTCTTGCAGGACGTTCATCATGGCCGGTCCGGTCACTTCATAATGCCACAGATAATTGCCGAACTCTTCGAACTGGTTGAAGATCACCAGATCTTCGCCCGAAGCGCGCAATTCCCAGCATTTGTCAAAGATCTCTTTCACATTGCTTTCGGAACCCGGAGTCTTGATCGTTTCGCCGGCCACAGTTGCCAGCCACTCAAATCGCTCCTTGCTCATGCCTTCCGGCAAGATAGCAATAGATTCGCAGGCCAACAGATTGGAATCATACGCGCCGCCGCGGCAGTAGTTGCCGGTGGAGGGCCAGACGGCCTTCTGCGTCGTGGGGTCAAACTGGCCCGTCACCAGGCGCGGCACCAGGCAGCCAAAAGCTGCGCCGACCTTATGCGCGCCGGTTGGGAACCACTTGCCCACCAGGGCAATAATGCGCGCGTTGACGCCGGTCAATTCGGGCGGAAACTCGATGTAGTTCACGCCGCCGTAGGCGCCGCCGCTGCTTACCGGCTCGTTGTACCAGCTGATCCGGAACAGGTTAACCGGGTTAAGATCCCAGAGACCAACATCGGCCAGACGGCGCTTGATGGCGTCTGGGATCAATTCGGGGTTACGCTGCTGCTCGAATGTAGGAATAATGATGTTGCGTTCGCGCGCGCGTTGGACGGCGTGCTCCAGGACTTCTTCGCTATGTATGGAAAGGTCTATCATGTTCGCTCCTAGGGAAAGGGTTATGGCGCGGGCAACGGCCGTTGCCCGCGCCTCGATTCATTTGAACGCTCTTATAGCGCGGCCAGAACCCGCCTCACGTCTTCCAGATCCGGCTCCACACGGTAGGGCTTTGTCCCTACCAACTCAACCGATTTCATCGCGCCGGCCACATCTTTCAGACCGTTGCCGGTGTTAAGCACCACCACACGCTCATCTGCGCTCACCAGGCCATCTGCAGCAGCCTTGACCAATCCGGCGTAAGCAGCAGCGCCGGCCGGTTCGCCAAAGACGCCCGACAGGCGGGCCATGGGCGGGATGGCTGCCAGGATCTCGTTCATCACTGACGCTGATATACGCGCCGCCGGTCTCCTTGACCGCAGCCATAGCCTTCAGCCGGTCACGCGGCAGTCCGGCGCTGATGCTGTCTGCCGCCGTGTGCGCGTCGATCGGCGGCTTGGTAAGTACATCTTCGTCGTTGGCCCAGGCTTCGGCCATATAGTTGCTGCCATCCGCCTGCACGCCCATCAGCTTGGGCATCCGGTCAATCCAACCCAGCGCAAGCAGATCCTTCAGGCCCTTATGCAGCCCGCCAATAATGCAGCCGTCGCCGACACTCACGTAGATCTGATCCGGCGCCTGCCATCCCAACTGCTCGCATATCTCGTAGCTGGCCGTCTTCTTGCCTTCCGACATATAGGGGTTATAGGCGGTATTGCGGTTATACCAGCCATATTCATCCGCCGCCTGCAGGCACAGCTCAAAGGCATCGTCATAGGTGCCGTGTACCAGCAATACGGTGGAGCCAAAAACCAAGTAACTGGGCGATCTTGGCCGGCGGTGCGCTCTCTGGCACAAAGATGACATTGGGCTGTTGCACGCTGGCACAGAGTCCGCTGAGGGCGGCCGCGGCGTTACCTGTACTGGCCGTTGTAATTACGGCCGCATTCTGCTCCTGCGCCTTGACCACCGCGATCGCGCTGGCGCGATCTTTGAACGAGGCGGTGGGGTTACGGCCGTCATCCTTAACCCAAACCTGGCGCAAGGCCAAGTTCCGCGGCCATCCGCGGCGCATCATAGAGCGGCGTCCAGCCCACAGCCAGGGGTGGAACTGCTGCATTTGCATCCACGGGCAGCAGCGGCTTATAGCGCCAGATAGTGAAATCCTTGCTCTGCGCCAATTTCTCGCGGCTAAAGTGGCTGTTGATCAGGTCGTAATCATACTGCACATCAAGAATCCCTTCGTTACCAAACTCCGGGTCCACATACTGCACCTCATCCGGCGCAAACTCGCGACCGCTGAGAAGGCTCTTTAAACTAAGGACATGATCCATAACATGATTCCAGTGTTATCCAATTGTCACTTTCAAGGTACAAAGTGCGTGCCGGTCTCACCGGCCAGGGCGCGTTCCAGGTTTTCCGGGTTGGTGATAATTGCCCACTTCCCGCCATTTTCCAGAAAACTAATCACGGCCTGGACTTTGGGCGCCATGCTGCCTTTCGCGAAGTGTATTCCTTCGGCCAGGTACTGCTTGGCTTCGGCCACAGTCATCTTGTCCACCCACTCTTCATCGGGCTGGCCGAAGTTGAGCGCACACTTCTCCACGGCCGTGCTCACCACAAATAGTTCCGCGCCAATCCGATTGGCCAGCAGCGCGGAGGCATAATCCTTGTCAATCACCGCAGCCACGCCTTTGAGTTGCCCTTTTTCATCAGCAACCACGGGAATGCCGCCGCCGCCCACCGTGATCACGGCCACTCCGGCGTCAATTAACGTCTTTACCGCCGCCTCTTCCACGATGCGTTTGGGCAGCGGCGAAGCGACAACGCGGCGCCAGCCGCGACCGGCATCTTCAACCACATCCCAGCCATCCACCTCCGCCCGGCGCTTGGCCTGCTCCTCATCCATGAAGGAGCCGATAGGCTTGGTCGGGTTCTGGAACGCGGGATCAGCCGCATCTACTTCGACCTGGGTCACTACGGTCGCCACGGTGCGATCAATCCCTTCAGCAAGGAAGTCGTTCTGCAGGTTCTGCTGCAGCGCGTAGCCGATGGCGCCCTGCGAATCGGCACCGCAAACATCCAGCGGAACCTCATGCAGTTCGTGAGCAGCAAGCTCTGAGCGGCGCAAGATAAAGCCCACCTGCGGGCCATTGCCATGGGCAATCGCAACATCCCATCCGGCCTTGACCATCTGGGCGATATGCTTCGTAGTTTCATGCGCGGCTTCGTACTGATCCTGTACGGTACTGCGCCCTTTGTCCTTGATCAATGAATTTCCGCCGATGGCGATCACTGCAATTTTTTGGCTCATTCTGGTTCTCTCCGAAGGAACAGGTGACAGGCAGCAGCGCGGCGCTGCTGCCTGTCATTCAATACCACTTACATAGTCAGGGCCATCACCGCCTTCTGAGCGTGCATGCGGTTTTCAGCTTCATCAAATACCACGGAGTGGGGACCGTCGATCACCGAATTGCTTACCTCGATCTCACGATCAGCAGGCAGAGGATGCATATAGATGACATCTTCCTTGCCCAGGGCGATTCGCGCGTCATTGGCGATCCAGTCTGTATACTGATCCTGGATGCGCTTGCCTTCGTCCTTATCCAGCGTGGTCATCAATGGGCCCCATGACTTGGCATAGATGACGTCCGCATCCCGGCAGGCTTCGTCCATATCATGAACAACCTCGAACCCGGTATGATACTTGCGCGCCTGTTCACGCGCCTGATCCATGATATCCGGCATCAGTTCAAATTCCGGCGGATGGGCCAGGACAACATCCATGCCGAAGCGCGGCATCTGCAAGATCAACGACTGCGGCACTGACATCGGCTTGAGATAAGAAGAAGCATAAGCCCAGGAAACGACCATTTTCTTGCCGCGCAGATCGCGCCCTTTCTTTTCCTGAATCGTCATCAGATCGGCCAGGCATTGGTGGGGATGATAGATCTCGTCCTGCATATTCAGCACAGGCACGCGCGAGGCGGCGGCTACCAGGTTCAGATAGCGATTGCCGATGCCGAAGTCCACGTGACGAATGGCGATCCCGTCAAAATAACGGCCGAAAATCTCGCCCATTTCCGTTTCCGTATCGCCATGGGAAATCTGCGTTGTACGGCTTTCGATGAATGCCGCATGGCCGCCCAATTGCGCCATACCCGCTTCGAACGAGCCGCGCGTGCGCGTGCTGGAGAAGAAGAACAGCATCGCCAGAACCTTGTCGCGCAGGTAAGCATGTGGTTCGCCCAGAGCGCGCTTGCGCTTCAGATCCCAGGCCACATCCAAACAGTTTCTACTTCCTCTTTCGAAAATCGAGATCGCTGATGAAATCGCGACCTTTTAGACCAGTTTGCATTGTATTCTCCTCGCCGTGGGCGCTCTTTGCTCGATGCGAATTGCGCCGGGCACGGCCGTTCCTTTATTCCATCTTGCCCATAACCAGGGCCAACAGCGCCATGCGCATGACCACGCCATAGAACGCTTCCTGCCAGTAGCGGGACCAACGGGTGATATCCACGTCGGGAGGAATCTCATCCATGCGCGGCAGCGAGTGCAGCAGGATAGCGTCGGACTTGGCCTTGGTCGAAAGAAGCTCGCGCGTAATCTGATAGTTGCTGGGCGTAAAGCCCACATCGCCGCTGCGCTCATCGCGCGATTTGGTGTAATCCGGCTGTACCACCGGCTCAACCAGGATCACATCTGCGTCAGCAATCGCATCCTGCACATGATCCACCTCGGCAAAATCGAGGTTATACGGTTCCAGGCTGGCCTTGAATTCATCCGTCAGGGCGTACTCGGGCGGAGAAACGAACGTGATCGGGCAATCAAACTGCGTCAACGCGTAGGCCAGCGAATGCATCGTGCGCATACGCATGTCGCCCACCGCCAGCCACCGCAGACCGTCAATACGTCCCTTCTCCCGGTACACAGTGTACAGATCGGTCAGGATCTGCGTCGGGATGCTCACCCCAACCGTCGCCGCCATTAATAATCGGCACAGAAGCCCATTTAGCGGCCTCGTGCGGCGCACCCTGCTGAAAATGGCGCATGACAATGACATCGCCATAGAACTCCAGCATCTTCACAGTATCCTTGATCGACTCCTGGTAGAAATCACCGGCGCGCGTCATCTTGGCATCAGAGAAGCCGGTGACCTGCCCGCCCAGGCGGATCATGCCCGCTTCATGGGCAAGGCGCGTGCGCGTCGATGGTTGGTAGAATGCCGTTACCAACGTCTTTTCACGCAGCATGTCGCTGTTGCGGCGGTTGCGCGCGATTGGCTCCAGGTATTCGGCGGCTTCGAACACGCGGAAAAACTCGTTGCGTTCGAAATCCTTTAGAGACAGGATGTCTCGGCCTGCAAAACTTCGCATGACTCTCTCCTTCACTAGTGATTGGTATTTGTCAAACAACTCAAGACGGTAGGTCCGGAATTTTCTGGGTCGACAGATTAATTGATCGTTCGGCGCATCAGACGGAAGCGCAGCAACTCATCACGAAAGTAGGAACGGGCCCACAGGATAGGCTCGTTCTCATCGTTGTATCCCGTTTCCTCGAAAGCAATCAAAGCCGTATTTGGCTGAATGTGCAGGATGTTGGCCAGCTCTTCATCAGCAAGTACTGGCACAATTTCAGACAAGTAATAGTTCAGGTGCTGCTGGCAGCAGCTGGCGAGAAACTGGTAAATAGGCTGCTTGAAGCTCGGCCGTTTCACAATCCCCGGAAATGTAGCGGCTGGGAATATAGTTCTCGGTGTAGATCACAGGTTCGTCGTCTTCGGCAAACACCTTGCGCAAAATCGTTATTTCGGCATCAACTGGCAGGTCCAGAGCTTCTCGGAGCACCGCCGGCGGGCGGGCCTTCTCGACATCCATGATCGTGACCGAGGGGGTATATCCATGAGCCTGAAGCGCCGCCTCGTAAGACCAGATCTCCTCCAGACGGGACTTGATTTGCAGGCTGGGTCGATTGACGAACGTGCCTGCACCTTGCTTGCGGTAGACCGTGCCTTCAAACTCCAGACGGCTCAAGGCATCGCGGATAGTCGTGCGGCTGACCCCTAGCTCGCTGGCAAGGTCAGATTCGGAGGGGATACGGCCGTCTTCAAAATGGCCTTCCACAATCTGTTCTTTGATATAGGCCTTGGCCTGCTCGGTGAGGGAGGGACTGCGTTTCAGCATGGTTACCAAATCCACCAAAAATGCGTCTGGTCGTATGGTTGTATAACGAATTTTAGCAGGGGTGCCTACCATTGTCAACCGGCACGGAGCAAAGAGCGAACGCGCCACGCAGGATCAGGCAGCCCGTGGAGCAACATTATGTCTACGTGCACTACTTGTTTCTCCAAAAACGAAACAAGTAGTGCACATGCATCCCGTCCCCCAGGCAGCCAAACGCAGCGCAAAGCTGGCCGGCAGCATCCGCGTCAGCAGTTGTCAGGATTAGATTGTGAAGTGTACGACTGGAAACAGTCGCTATTCAGCGACAAGGATTGGTTGGGCTTGATGGGCGGCCAGTTCGCTCTGCAATTCGGGGATTCGTTCGGCCAGGGTGCCCAGCACGCCGTTAATAAAGCGCGGCGCACTGTCCGAGCCGTATGTTTTGGCCAGCTCTACCGCCTCGTTAATAGCCACCTTGACCGGTGTTTCATCCGAGGCAATGAATTCGTAAATCGCGATACGCAAGATATTGCGGTCAATGACCGCCATTTGCTCCAAGGGCCACTCCGGCGCATAGCGGGCGATGAGAATGTCCATCCCTTCTAGGTTCCCGAGGACACCCTGCACCAGCTGCGACGCGAATTCTGCGCCGGCGGAGTCCATGTTGTTTTCTTCGAGGCGGCGCTGCAGTATTTCCCCCGGCGGGTGGGCAACTATATCGTACTCGTAAAGAACTTCGAGGGTCACACGACGTGCCCGGCGCCTTGCTTTCATGGCTTATGCCTCAGATCGCCTCGCCTTGCTCATAGACCACGTCTTCAACGTGCACATTGATCGATTCCACTGGCAAGCCTACCAGAGTGTCAATCGATTCCTTCACCGCGGCCTGAATTTGTTTGCTCGCCTCCAGGACGTTCGCATGTGGCTCCATTATAACGTAAACATTGAACCGGAGCTGATTGTCATGGAAATCGAGTACAATGCCTTCCTGGCGGGTTGCGCGGCGGAACATGCGCGCCATATCAGCAGGGATTGGTGCCATACGCGACACGCCATCCACTCGCAGCACCGCAAACTGCGCAATGGTCGCCAGCACTTCAGGGGCAACTTCGATTCGACCCAGGCTCTCACGTTCCTCGTTCATGGCAATTCCGGCTACATAGCAATGCCGCCATCTACGGCAAGCACCTGTCCCGTTACATAGGAAGCCTGCGGGGAGCAAAGAAACGCCACTACGTGCGCAATCTCAGCCAATTCACCCCACCGTCCCAGGGGAATATACTCTAACGTCTTCGCCACCAAGTCATCCGGGAGCACTGCCGTCAGGTCCGTCAGCACAAAACCCGGCGCGACGGCATTCACAGTAATGCTGCGCGAACCCAGTTCTTTCGCCAGGGACTTGGTCAGGCCGATTATACCAGCTTTTGAAGCCGCATAGTTAGCCTGGCCGGCCTGACCAACAATTCCCGATACGGAAGAGATGTTAACAATGCGCCCACCCTGTTTGCGGCGCACCATTGGTCGGGCGACAGCCTTGCAGCAGTTAAAGACACTCTTGAGATTTGTATCAATGACGGCATCCCACTGGTCCTCTTTCATCATGAGAAGCAGCGTGTCCTGGGTGGTCCCGGCATTGTTCACCAGGATATCGATTTGGCCGTAGGAATCGAGTGCAAATTGGGCCAGGCTTTGGGCGGAACCAAAGTCACTCACATCAGCCTGGAATGCTGCAGCTGTTCCTCCGGCCTGCGTGATGCCCTGCACGACCTCTTCCGCAGCGGCGGCGCTGGCATGATAGTTAACGATAACACGCGCACCCTGTGCGGCAAGCTCCTCGGCTATGGCCCGCCCTATGCCGCGCGAAGCGCCGGTGACAATAGCAACCTGACCCTCTAAGAGCATACGTGTCTCCATGCAGAATCCGCCTGCCGCCTAGCCTTGCGCAGGGCCTTTGTCAAAAGCGATGCGCTGGGGCTGGCGATCGATCCTCTTCAACAAGCCCAAGAGAACTTCGCCGGGGCCCGCCTCCACGAATACGTCAGTCCCCTGACCAATAAGATAACGCATTGAGCCCGTCCAGGCCACCGGGGAAGTCAACTGTGCACCCAGTTCAGAACGTATCGCCGCGACATCATACAGCGGTCGTGCTGAGACATTGCCAATTACCGGAACCAGGGGTGACTGTAAGGAAGTCTCCGCCACTGCCCTGGCGAACTCTGTTGCCGCGGGGGCCATCAGTGGCGAATGAGCGGCAATAGTAATCGGCAGCCGTACGACTCGCCGGGCACCAGCCTCTTCAGCCAGTTCCATGGCCCGCTGCAGCGCCGTCTCATGGCCAGAAATAACAATCTGGCCGGGGCAATTATCGTTCGCCAAGCGCACAATGTGGCCGGTCTCGTTCTCGGCTGCATGGCAGACAGCGAGAACCTGCTCTTTGTCCAGGGCCAGGATCGCCGCCATCGCACCGGGGGCAAGTTCCCCGGCCTCCTGCATCAGCTCACCACGGCGCCGCACTAAACGCAATCCATCGGCAAATATCAAGCTGCCGGCGGCTGTCAGGGCCGTAAGTTCACCCAGGCTGTGCCCAGCAATGAAAGCAGGACGGATCTCATTTTCTTGCCGCAGATGGTACCAGTTGGCGAGACCAACCACAAACAATGCCGGCTGCTGATTCACGGTATCTGTCAGTTCATCCAACGGTCCATTCAATATGAGGTTCGAAAGGCGAAACCCCAAAATGTCATCCGCCTCGTCAAACAAAGCCCGTGCATCCGCGTTCATGTTGAAAGCACCGCTCCCCATCCCCACATATTGTGATCCCTGCCCCGGAAACAGTATTGCTGTGGCCACGTCACTACCTCAAATCAAAGCCCTGGAAACAAAAAAAGGCCGTGCTAGCACGGCCCCATTTTCCACTTTCTCGATTTCTAGTCGGCGTAACCGGGAAGAATCTTGCGCCCTCGGTATGTCCCACAGTTGAGACAGACGCGATGCGGCCGGCGCATCTCCCCACATTCCGGACACGCCACAAGGTGGATTGCATTCAGGGCATCATGCGAACGGCGACGCCCGCGACGTGCTCTGGAAATTCTGCGCTTTGGTACTGCACCCATTACCGTTTCCCCTTCACTTCTTCAATACCCCGACGCATTGGCAAGAATGCGACCATTGGCCGGGTACATATCATCTTTCTTGTGTCAAACATGCTGGCGGTTAGCCAAAAAAGAGCGGCAATCTTGCCGCAACTTTTCAATTATAGCGGGCAACATACACCTGTCAAGCAAGTATGAGACAGTTCTGAAGGATAGTCACTTACGTCTCCATCCCAAAGTCGGCTGTAACGAAGGCTAGGCCGCTTTGCCATTTCACAACCTGGTTCTGCAAGGCACGGCGGTATCGGCGCGCCACCTCGGCCAATTCCGGCTCGGACATGCCGGCGGCGGCAAGATGATCAATATAAGAAGGCCGTTGATCTCCACTGGGCTTCAGTGTAAGCCAACGCTCAACCTGTTCGGCGCCCAAACGCCGCTCCTCAACCTGCTTTTCCAAATACACCTGTACATTGCACAAACCGGACCGGTTCAAGTCGGCCTCCAAGTCATTTACATCCCAATTTACCAACGGGTCGGCCGGGTTGTGATAGAGCGCCTCTTCAACCGCCCAGACCTTGCTGCGCAACTCGTCCGCGCCGGTCCAATCTACCAGGGCAAACAGGCGTTGTGTATGGCGGGGCAGTGCTTGAGCGAGGCAAATCGTGCCACCTTGGCGTATTTTGGGAGTGAGTGTTTGAACTAGTTCGGCAGAGGTCACGGCCGTATTGGTGAAAACGTTACGGCCGACGACCCGATCGAAACGCAAATCAGATTCGCTACGTAGATCAAGCAGGTAGTTCAGTTCCGTAATATCGCCCACCAAGACTGCCGGCCGCTCAAGTTCGGGCAGGCGTTGGGCCTGTTGGCGCAGCGCGTCCCCCGTAACGGAGTCCGCGGCAAGTGCCCACACACCCCCTTCGGGCACGTTCCGCACCGCTTCCCAGGTCAGGAGGCCCGAGCCTGCGTTGAGGTCCAATACGAGATGGTGGCGCTGCAGTTGGGCCATCTCAAACAGGCGTTCGCGCAGTTGAGCCAGATTGCGTCCGCTGTTCGCGATAGTGCGTCGCAGCCATTGATCGCGCGCCCGATCGACCGGGCTGTTGGTTAACACTTCTACTGACGCAGGCGACTGACCCTCGATCATCGCCGCGAGCTGCGCCTCGCGGCGCCTGTCTACCTGAAGCTTGATCTGGCGTTCATAGCCCTGCTCGGTAGGTTGGTAGAAGACCTTACCCTGCAAGGCATCGGGCAAATACTGCTGGGCAATCCAATGATCGCGGTAAGCGTGGGGATACAAATAGCCAAGACCGTGGCCAAAACCTTCGGAATCACGATTGCCATCCCGTAAATGGTTGGGAACTTCGGTCTCTTGCTCGGTTTCCACGGCCGTCAGGGCATCAAAAAAGGCGAACCCGGAGTTTGATTTGGGAGCCGTCGCCAGGTATATGGCTGCCTCAGCCAGAGGAAAACGACCTTCCGGCATTCCAATTCGCTCAAAAGCTTGCCAGCAGCTGGTGACAACCGTGATCGCCTGCGGATCAGCCATGCCGACATCTTCTCCGGCAAAGATCGTCATGCGCCGGAAGATGAAACGTGGATCTTCGCCGGCGTATACCATGCGTGCCATCCAGTACAGGGCAGCATCGGGATCGGAGCCGCGCAGGCTCTTGATGAAGGCGGAGATAGTGTCATAGTGAATATCGCCCTCTTTATCATAAAGCACGGCCCGTCGTTGGATGGACTCTTCGGCAACCTCCAGATCGATCACCACCTTCCCCTGCGGGTTGGGCGGCGTGGTTTCGACAGCCAATTCAAGAGCATTGAGGACACCACGCGCATCTCCGTTAGCGACATCCACCAGATGATCCAGGGCACCGGCATGGACAAGGACCTGTAGTCGCCCGTATCCCCGATCCTCATCGCGGATTGCCTGTTCGGCAATGGCACGCAGGTCGGCCGTGGTAAGCGGTTTGAGTTGAAAAATGCGGCTGCGGCTGACCAGGGCTTTGTTTACCTCGAAGTAAGGGTTTTCGGTAGTTGCGCCAATGAGGATAATCGTCCCGTTCTCCACGTGTGGCAGCAACGCATCCTGCTGGGCCTTATTCCAGCGATGGACTTCGTCCACGAAGAGGGTAGTACGCTGGCCATGCAGATTCCAGCGCTCCTGCGCTGTAGCGATGGCCTCGCGAATCTCCTTGACGCCGGATAGCACCGCATTAATGGTAATGAAATGGCTCTCAGTAGAGTTGGCAATCACCGCCGCCAAGGTAGTCTTACCGGTGCCTGGAGGGCCGTAGAAGATGAGAGAGGAGAGTTGGTCGGCCTGGATAGCACGGCGCAAGAGGCGCCCCGGACCCACAATGTGTTCCTGGCCAACGAACTCGTCGAGCGTGCGCGGGCGCATACGATTGGCCAGTGGCGATTCGCGCTCTAGCTGAGCCTTACGGCCGTGTGCGAAGAGGTCCATTGCGGCTAATTCCCTGAAAAGGAGTGCAGGCTAAAGCTGAAAGCCACCCCGGTAGGGGATGAACTTGTACTCAAAGTCCGTTACAAACTGCTCCAGTTCATCGTTCAGGTCACCCCAAAGGTCGCTGGACACCAATTCCTGCATTGCAATCTCATCAGCACAAACCAGGCCGACCAGCCGGTTCGGCGCGTCGCCATAAGCGGTATGCCATGCTTCGCTCATTTGAAAGCCCATGGACTGGAGGGCAGGCAAGTAGCGACCCATGATGAATTGGTAATACTCCTGCTGGCGATCCTGGATGACCTCGTAACTGAGGAGTAGTTTAGTGCCTCGTGCTTCTTGCATCATTCTGTACCCGTCAGCGGAGAAAGGGGCTCACACTGTCCATGAAAGTATACGATAGAAGCGGACTACTGTCTCATGCGACGCCTGATTCTAAACTCGGTGATTGCCCGGCAAACTGGATCTGCAAATGGTCACAGACCCTTCTCAAGGGACAATCCGCGCAGCGCGGGGTGCGAGAAGTGCATACCTCGCGGCCATGCCTGATCAGATTCAAGTGGAAGGAGTAGTAGCCTTCTGGGTCGCCCAGGCTCTCCAGAATGTCGTGTGCCTTGTCGGCGCTTACATTCTGCCCGATTAAACCCAGACGGCGCATGATCCGGTGCACGTGCGTATCCACGGGAAACGCAGGCCGGTTGAATGTAAAAAGCAGCAAGATTGCAGCCGTCTTTGGTCCCACGCCATTGATACGCGTCAACCACGCTTTCGCCAGCGGCAGCGGCATGTCTGCTAGGAAGTCTAGTTCCAGAGCGCCACGCTGATCATAGATAAAGCGCAGGGCTTCCTGAATACGAGGCCCCTTCTGGTTGGCAAGACCTGCAGGCCGGATCGCTTGCACAACTTCTTCTGCAGGAGCGTTCATCGCTGCGTCCCATTCTGGAAAACGCTCCTTCAAGGCAAGATAGCCCTTGTCACGGTTGGTATCGGACGTCGCTTGAGAAAGGATAGTAGCCACCAGCTCATCGACGGGAGGCAAGTGGCGCTGCCAGGTAACACGGCCGTAAGTGTCGGCCAATGCCTTTTCTACAAAGCGAAATTTAGCGCTCAAGGCTTCCAGGTTCTGGGTCATTGGCTACCCATCAACCAATGCGGTCGGCGTCGTCCCGCGCGCCAGAGCGCGCACGCATGCGCCTGGAAGTAATACGGGCACGCAAGGCTTCCAGCAGTGCGACTTGTTCCTGCTCGCTGAAACCAAGGAGCTCAAATACGAGCGCATCCAGCACCCGCCGATCCGGCTCATTCAGTTCAGATAGGCTGTCGCCTAGGCGCCTTTGGGAGAGAGGTAGGAAAGCCTCCTCCAGTCGGGCCACGCTGGTGAGACTCAGCCGTCGCGGATCTGGCAGGCGAATCTGTTCCAGCTCATACGCGGCAAGCGACAACAGGCCCTTCCCAAAGCCTACGCGGCCATGCAACTCGAGCTGCAGGGCGAACCAGGCGCTGTTCAAAATTGCGGCAGCCGCAAGCAGCGGCACGTTCGCGACCGGATAGAGCTGATAAAGTTGCTGATCGACGGCCATGGCATCAAAAAGCAAGGGCGCAGCGTGTCTCTGCCAGACCCCTTTGGGCAGGATCAGCGGGGCGGGTCGGAGCGCGGCGAGGCTGTACCAAGGCCGCCGCGCAGCACAGGTAGTACGTTGGTCAAAGCCCTGTTGTTTACCCCATGCGAGATAGGCAGCAACGGCCGTGCCGCGCAGATCTGCATCCGGCGGTATCAGCAACAAATCAAGGCGGGCATCCTCCGCAGCGAGTCGTAGCCTATCCTGGCCACGCAAGGATTTAAGCAGCGGCTTTCGAAAGCAAGCCTCCAATTGCCATTGGTCCGTTACTTCCGGGGTGACGTAGAAGAATTCATTTGCTCCGCTGGTATACCCGCGCTCAACCTCAAGCCACTGCTGGAGCGGGGCCTGGTCTAATCGCTGGCGCGCCTGGTAGTAGACCCTGGGCGCGCGCAAAGCAATCCCCCATTTTGCTGCCGCGCGTAGTTCTTTCTGCGGCAGCACATGCACCGTCGCTCTTTTGCTGGCGAGATCCTGACCGGGGGTAAGATAGGCCACCAACTGCTCAACCTCCACCAGACGTCGGTAATCATCGGCTGAGGGCAGCAGGGTAGAAGTTGGCTGCTGCAGAGTCACGAGATGAACCAAGTTATTGCGACGCCTCTGCCCGTTGCCGCATTTCTCAAGGATTACCATACAACTATTTACGGGCGCAGCAGAGAACCAACTCTCCGCAGCCGGCTCGACGATGGCGCGGATGCGGAAGTGCTCCAGCAGAAATCGTTTAAGCGCCGTGCCGTAGGCAACGTCCAGCCAGCCGTTGGGTACGACGAAGGCCAGCCGTCCCCCTTCCCTCAAGAAAAGTGTGCCGTGTAGAATGAAATAAGCGTGCAGCCCGGAACGGCCACTCAGTGTTTCCGCCAGCTGTCGCGTTACCAGGGGAAGTTTGCCACTTTCCTCTGTACTTGAGCCGAAAGGGAAAAGGGCCATCTGTTGGGCGGCGTGCTCGCCAATGGCGCCGATCGCCTGGGCACGGGCATACGGCGGGTTGCCCAGCATAACATCAAATGGGGCAAGAGCGTCAGGATCGAGAGTGAAGAAGTTCTGCTCGAGAATTTGAGCCTGGGGCATCTTGTTGCGCGCCTCGCTGGCCGCAGCCGGGTCCGATTCGACGCCATACCAGCATTCTTGGCCCAAATCGTGTGGCCCTGGAGCGAGCCACTCTTGCCAGGCATAGGCACGGCGCAGCAGTGCGCCGGTTCCGCAACTGGGATCGAGCACGCGATCGGTAGACCGGTGAATAGAGAAGCCGAGCAGCAGATCGGCAACGTCTATGGGAGTCTCAAGTTGACCCAGCGCGAATTGCGGTGAAGTCATGAAAATAGGACCGATTAGGCAAGACGTTAGCCAATAGATAGCCTATAATTATTTGAACAGGGCTCAGGAAAACATATTACCGGATAGAGTCGCAAACGCCAAATGCCCGAAATCTCCAACTCGCAGTTCTTGCGCACAATGCCCCATGCGGTTCTACCTTTCCTGCCTCCAGCTCTCTCCTCGATCCTGGTCCGGCAGCCTTTTAGCTGGCTGATTCAGTTTCACTACGGGGAGCCGCGCTTGCACTATGAGGTAGCGCGTGCACAGGGTCGCGACGGTTGGGAGCTGGGATTTCATTGTGAGGCGAATGACAAGCGACTAAACCGCTACTTGCTGGATGGTTTTCGCCGCCATCTATTCGAGATAAAGGATGCGCTTGGCGAAGGGATTGAAGCAGAGATGTGGGACCGCGGTTGGACGAAGATATATGAAGTCCGGCCGTCAGCGCTGTTGACCACGGAGTTTCAGCTGCAAACGGGTCACCGCCTGGCGACCATTATCCGCACTTTACATCCCATTTATGTAGAGTTGAGGGGCGCCGTTGCCGAGATATATCGCTAGTCTACCGCGAAGCTAGGCAACTACATACTCCGCTTCAAGGCCCATCGCTGTCATGCTTGCCGCAATCTCGTCACGATATAGAGGATTCATGAGGATCACCACATCCGGGCGCACTTGGCGCATCAATTCCGGCGGCACAATTTCCTGACCAGAGCCAACAACAAACATGCCTCGCTTGCGCGGATTGATATCTACGATGTAGCGTATCTGTTCCTGCGTTTCAAGTACATTCAAAAACGTCACGCCCTTTGAGCCAGCACCCCAAGCCACGACCGTTTTACCCTCTACTGCCCATCTCGCAAGGCGATCCTGCCAGAGTGCAACCTTCTGCGCGAACTCGATAGCGAAACTATCGACCTGGCTCTGCATCTGTTCCAATTGCTGTGGTGTCGCGCAACCCTCGGTAGTAGCCTCAAGCGCAGGGAGCGCCTCGATAGTCAAGAACTGGCTGCCAAAGGTCTCCCTTGTAGCAAGTACGTCAAACCCCGCGCGAGTGAACAGGCATGAAAGGGATTGGCTGCTGAAGTAACCACAATGCTCATAGATAATATCCCAAATTGCCAGCTCCCGTAGAGTATAAGAAAAATTGGGCATTTCGAAAAAGACAAGTGTTTGCACGTGATCAGCAATTACCTGGCGGATACCTTCCAGGAACGCAGTCGGCCGTTCAATATGCTCTAGGACATGGCGGGTATAAATCATATCTGGGACCGTATCGATATAGTCTTGCCAATCAAAGGCGTTGATAAACTGTACCTGTTCCCCAGTCAGTTCGTCGTCGCCCGGACTATAGGCGGCGTCAAATCCCGTGCCATGATTGTTCCCTAAAGCGCAGAGCAAGCGCAGGAAATCGCCTTTTCCGGCGCCAATTTCGACGAGCTCCTTGTCATGAAGCTCATATCGGTTCACCAGGTCTTCCGCCAGAGATTCAGCATAGCCTTGAAAACGTGGTGAAAAGTGGAGCGAATTCTCATAAGCTTGAGTGTACTCCATTAAGCGCGGATCAAACGCCCGGTTAAAAACGTGACCGCAGCGTGGGCAGAAATCAAGAACGATATCACCCTTTACCGCTTTCAACGCGGCATCACGGTCAGGCCAAAGCAAATTGCAGTGTGCTGGTGTCTGAGCAATGGTTAGAAAGGTTTGTGTTTTTGCGTAGGTGCAAACAGGACAAGCAATCATCAACGGTTTCCTATCATACAAGATGTCTTAATAGATTAATCTGAAATGAGTTTGTTCAGCAGAGGGCTATTGATTCACGAGATCTTCACGCGTGCCGGCACCAACCCTTGGCTTTGCAGCAACCCTACCGGTATGATTTTTCGGGTTGGGTATCGGGTTGAAAGAACGTGTCCAAGATACCAGCTCTGCAAGGAAATTGTACCCAACCTTTCTTAAGAGTCCCAGTACGCGGTTGCCCACGACCGCCCACCCAGACCTATTCGCTCCAAGAGCCGCTAGTCACTTCACTTTGTCATTTCTGGATTGGTGAGATTAAAGAGGTATCACGATGCGCAAAATAACTAGTTTTGTACATGAAACCATGGGCAGCAGAATGAAAGGTCACGACCGCGCCCTGGGCGCCCTTCTGCTGGTAGCGCTGCTGCTAATAGGTCCTGTGTCGATTGCACTCGCCGCGGAATCAGGAGCGTCTCAATCCAACAGCGCCAGCAATCGGAATGGTTCGGATCTGGTGGAGCTGGAACTTCCACAGGCTCAGTCTGGCTCTTGTAACACCAATCCGGCCAACGTTCTCAGCAACGGCGGCTTTGAGGCAGGCACAACCAACTGGACCTTTTTTACCAGCGGCAGCGGCCGTTTGGACGGTGGCAGTCCGGCGGCTGAATGCAATAGCGCAGCCCACGTAACCCTTACTAAGGTGAGCAACAACATGCAGCTCTATCAGAGCGGCTTCCTGCTAAAGGCAAATACGCGTTACCGCTTGAGTTTCTCTGCCTTTTCCAGCAGCGGCAATGACATTCGTGTCTACGTGCAACGCCATGGAAGTCCTTATTCCTTATTTGGCCTGGATCAGCAGTTCAACCTGACCACCCAGTGGCAGAATTTCAGCACGGAGTTTACGAGCACGGGTTTCAACGGCACAAGCACGGATACTCGGCTGCGCTTCTGGCCTGTTCGATACGCGGCAAACAACGATGTTTACCATTTTGACAATGTAGTACTGGAGGAGATTGGTAGTTCGGGACCACCAGCCGCTACTGCCACTCCGCCTACTCCTGGTCCAACCGCGCCACCTTCCACGGGAGGTACAGGGTCGTGTTCGGCCGTTCCTGGACTATTACAGAACGCCGATTTCGAAAAAGGCAGGGCCTCCTGGAACTTCTACACCAATGGTTCAGGTAGCTTTGAAGCAACTGGACCCGCCTTTCAATGTTCCACGTCCGCACGGGTCACCTTAAACAGCGTAGGCAGTAATACACAACTTTATCAGAGTGGTTTTTCGCTGCGGGCCAACAGCCGCTATCGCCTCACCTTTGCGGCTTATTCCAGTTCCGGCAAGGACTTACAGGTATATATTCAACGTCACGGTAGCCCGTACGCGACATTCGGCCTGAACGGCACCACAG
This sequence comes from uncultured Chloroflexia bacterium, assembly GCA_963786145.1. GTDB lineage: Bacteria > Chloroflexota > Anaerolineae > Promineifilales > Promineifilaceae > JAACFF01. The sequence continues at coordinate 645,473 of CAWAYB010000003.1, read as the reverse complement.
TCAACCTGGGCAACTCCTGGAGCACGCATTCCGTGGAATTCACCGCAAGCGGGTTTAGCGGAACCACTGCAGACACGAGGTTGCGCTTCTGGTTTTCCGGCAATGCTGGCAATGGAGACGTCTACTACTTTGATGCAGTGTCGTTGGAGGAAATTGGTGGGGGTGGTGACCCGACTCCGCCGCCGAGCAGTACGGCAACTCCGCAGCCTTCGGCCACCCCTCCGCCCGGCGGAGGCGGAGGGCGCAACGAAATGGTCGTATTCGACTGGAACGGTCCGGTAACCGAAGCACAGCGCGGCTTCCCATATGACCAGCCACCGCGGGCCAACGGAGACTGGACCAGCCCGGTCAATTTCGCGCAGGGCACGCTGCAATATCGCGTTGAAATCCGCAGCCAGCCACGCCCACAAAACATGCGAATCCAGTTCTGCTTCTGGCAGGCCAAGAACGGCAACAACTTTGCCCTCGAGAACTGCGGTCCGCAGCAGAGCATGTATGGAGTACCTGGCGCCGTCGCCACCTGGTCAGTAGGAGTAGCCGACATGTGGAAACTCGGCGGCAAATCAATCGAATGGAATCGAGCCCGTTATCGAAATGGCGCAGCGATCAAGAACTCAGCTGGAGAACCCGTAAGCAACTACAACGGCTGGAACTGGAATGGTGAAAACCCCGCCTTCTGGTATCCACTAAACATGCGATATACGGTGGTTGTAGTAGCAAAGGGGGCTACGTTCTCCGGCTGGAGCAATTATCGCTAGAACAGCGTAGAATCTACAGGCAGGATTCGGACCGTTGAACTTGTCCGAATCCTGCTTTAGATGAGGTTTCAGTGTAGCTTCGCGCGTTCGGGGCGATACCACCAATGCGGGTTTCAACCAATTGCCTGTGGCCAATACGGCACTTGATCTGCGCTCATTAGTCTGCCCGCCAGAAATATCTTGGCGCTGGAAAACAGTAAGGTTCAGGTCAGCGTGCAGCCATTCAGCCGGGAATCATGCGCAACACGCGATTCGCATGACCAAGGCTAAATTGGGACGATTAAATAGTACGAGCGTACTCTTAGGCTGTCGACAACTCGGAAAAGCAGGAGCTAACTATGCTAAGGGTGAAACGGTGGGCTGTCTACTTGGGCGGGTTTCTGCTATTCGCTCTATCGTTTTGGATCAGTGCCCCGCAGCGTGACTTGAGTGCCAATGCGCTTGCGCCGGCGCTTCAATATCAGCCCTCTCTCTTGTGGACACGGTTGTCCAGCACTACCGGCCAGATTGTCACCCCCTCTGGCAGCACAGAACAAACAGCAAGCCTTGTTCTCGACATAGACAAAGACGGTCTCAACGACTTCGTGATCGCGGCACGTAAATCGCCTGGCCCTTCGGTTGTCTGGTACCGTCGCCACGACTCTGGTTGGGACAAACTGCTGATCGACAGCGCCGTGCTGCCCATCGAAGCCGGCGGCGCCTTCTATGATATCGATCGGGATGGGGACCTGGATATCGTTTTTGGGGGAGACTACCAGAGTAACCAGATGTGGTGGTGGGAAAACCCATATCCCGATTATGAGCTGAATACCCCGTGGACACGGCGGCTTATCAAGAATAGCGGAGGCCAGATCCATCATGACCAGGTTTTTGGCGATTTTGATGGCAACGGGCAGGTGGAACTTGCCTTCTGGAATCAGTTGAGCTGGGCTCCGGGCCAGAAATCCTTGTTCCTGGCGCAAGTACCTTCTGATCCAGCTGGCTCCAGTCTTTGGCCCCTGACGGAAATCGGGTCGTGGTCTGGCAGCGCGACCCCCGAAGGCTTGGTAAATGCCGATGTCGATGGCGACAACATTGACGATATTATCGGTGGCGGAAGCTGGTTTAAGTTCAACGGGACAGGGTACACTGAGGAAGTCATCGATGGAGCAAAGAAGTCTTCGCGCGTTGCAGTAGGTCAACTGAAATCAGGCGGCCGGCCCGAAGTCGTGTTCGTACCCGCCGAAACACTCGGGCGAGCCAATTGGTATGAATGGGACGGCAACCAGTGGCTGGCGCGAGACCTGCTGGGCTTTGACGTGGATAGCGGCCACTCGTTGGAAATTGGCGACGTGAATCGCGATGGAAACCTGGATATTTTTCTGGCTGAGATGCGCTTGAACGGGGGTAATCCTGACGCCAAATCATGGATATTCCTGGGCGACGGAAATGGCAATTTTGCGGTAGAGCAAATCTCTACCGGGATTGGAAACCATGAATCTCGATTGGCGGATCTGGACGGGGACAGCGATCTTGATATCCTCGGCAAACCCTACAACTGGGACACTCCCCGCCTCGACATCTGGATCAATGAATCTGACTGCGTGGTCTCACTGGATGAGTGGGATCGCCATGTGGTTGATTTCAGCCGGCCACAGCGGGCTATTTTCGTCTTGCCGGGAGATCTAGATGGCGACGGTTTGAAAGATATTGTGAGCGGCGATTCATGGTATCGCAATCCGGGAATAGCTTCGGGGACGTGGGTGAGAAGTACCATTGGTGCACCGCTCAACAACGTGGCCGCGTTATACGATTTTGATGGCGACGGCCGTCTGGATATCCTCGGCACGCAGGGAGTTGGCTCGGCGACTAATGCCAATTTTGCCTGGGCCCGCAATAACGGCAACGGCAGCTTCACAATCCACACCAATATTGCTGCTGGCCTAGGAGATTTCTTGCAGGGCGTTGCCGTGGACAAATTCACGCCTGGCGGTCCCACAGAAGTAATGCTATCCTGGCATGACGAGACCAAACCTCTTCAGGCACTTACTGTGCCCGCGGCCCCCCTGACACAACAGTGGACCTGGCGTGAGGTTTCGCCCGTTAGCGAGGGAGAACAGCTCAGTGCGCAGGATATCGACCGCGACGGCGATATCGACCTGCTTTTGGGGGCGCATTGGCTGCAAAACAACGCCGGCGACATTTCGGACTGGGTCGACCCCGCGCGCCGCTTCCGCTTGCCATTTACAGTGGCCACCAATGGGTTCGCCCGACAAGACTCGCCCGCCGAGCTGGACATCGATTTTACCGCCCTCTTAGATCAGCTTGGCACGAGCGGCAGCTTCAACCCGAACGCACTGCGCGTTGTTGAGGTCGGCGCGAATAGCACAGTCTTGAATGACAGCGTTCCGTTCCAGTTTGATCAGGACAGTGGATACGATCCGGCCACCAACGCCAGTGGAAAGCTCATCATTCTGTTGCAAGGAGCAACCCCCGCTTCGGCGCAGCGCGATTTTCATCTCTATTTTGATGTGATTGGTGGGCCGGCGCTCAGTGCGATACCGGTGGCGAATAGGGTTACGCTGACCGATAACGTGCAAGATGCCGGGCAAGCAAGCTATCAGATTCAGTCAAATGCCGCAACCTATTTCTACCACAAGACAGGCGGCGGTTTCTCCACCCTTCTGGACAGCAATGGGAATGACTGGATCAACCATAGCGACGCCGCAGGTTCGGCGGGCGACTATCGCGGTATTCCAAATATCGTTCACCCCAATGACGGCGGTCACTTCCACCCCGGACGCGACACTGTGACCAGCAGCATCGTCAACCAGGGGCCACTCAAGGCCACCATCCATTCTGCAACGGCCGATAATGCCTGGGAAACGGAATGGGAAATCTATCCCGACTTTGCACGCCTGACGGTTCTCAAAGCCGCAACCTCCTACTGGTTCCTTTATGAGGGCACGCCCGGCGGCCTCCTGGAACCGGCCATCGACTTCGTTGTGCGATCCAATGGGACCCAGAGCCCGGCCAGTGAAAGCTGGACCGGAGATATTGGCGGCGGCGAGTGGCTATACTTCAGCGATCCCAATGTTGGGCGCTCGCTCTATTTTGCCCACCATAACGACGATGCGTTGGTAGATTCGTACTATGCGATGGAAGGCCAGATGACCGTCTTTGGTTTCGGACGGCAGGGCAACAACCGTTATCTCACCGCAACGCCGCAGCAGTTCACGATGGGCTTTGTTGAAGACACCCTGATAGCTGGTGCTAGTCCTGTCATCAATGCCGCCTTTCAGCCGCTTGCTGTAACAGTCGGAGCGCCGGAAGGATCTGGTACGATCGGAGCCTCCGGACCATGGCAGGCGCATACTCTGCACGGTACTAGTGAAATGCCGGATCGCAACCGTCTGGCAGATATCAATGGCGACGGCCGTCTAGATGCGATAATAGGCTACGAGACCAACAATGTGCCAGGAAAAGTAGCTTGGTATGAACAGCCAGGGAATGCCACCGCACCATGGACTGAACACATAATCGCTAGCGTCATTGGACCGATGAGCCTCGACGTAGGCGATATGGATAAGGATGGTGACCTGGACGTAATCGTGGGTGAACACAATACGGCTAGCCCTTCAACCGCGCGGCTGCTCGTCTATGAGAATCCGGGCAGCCAGGGCGGCACCTGGGAGCAACACATCCTCTCCACGGGCGACGAGCATCATGACGGCGCGCAGCTGGTGGATATCGACAATGACCGCGATCTAGACGCCATTTCCATCGGCTGGACGCACAACCGTGTCTTGCTGTACGAGAATACATCTACATGTAGCAGCAGCCTTCCTACTCCGCAACCTACACCATCAAGCACGCCTGTGCCCGAAGAAACACCCACGTTCACGCTGACGCCATCCCTGACCCAGACGCCTGGGCCGACTTCGACGGGTACCCCGCTGCCAACAGCAACCAACACGCCCGGCGCAGGCATCTGCGCGCCGGACCCGAACAACGTGCTGGCCAACCCCGGCTTTGAGAGCGGGGGCGCTTCCTGGACCAGCTACTTTGCCAACGGTGTGGGTACTTTCAGCACGGGCAGCCCGGCCTTCGAGTGCGACCTCAGCGCGCGCTTCACCTTCAGCGGCAGCTCGAACAACATGCAGCTCTACCAGAACGGGTTCACCCTGCTGCCTAACACCGACTATGTGCTGTCCTTCGCCGCCACTTCCAACAGCGGGGATGACCTGGATGTCTTCCTACACAAGCACACCAGCCCGTACACCTCCTATGGAGTCAGCGCCACGGCAAACCTGACCTCTTCCTGGAAGACGTTCACGTACCCCTTCACCACCGGCAGTGATCCGGCAGTGCCGCGCCTGCGTTTCTGGTTTGTGGGCAAGGCAGGAGCCGGGGATGTTTACCAATTGGACGACGTGCGCATTGTCCCGGCCGGTGCGGCGCCAGCCACGCCGACCAACACACCTGGCGCCACAACAACTCCGACGCCGCTGCCCACACCGACGAATACGCCAATTCCGGGAGCAAGCGTAACGCCTACATCCACGGCTACGCCGGGCCAGAGCTGCAACGCTACCTTAACCAACTGGCAGCGCCATGTAATTGATCCTGCGCGCCCTGGTAATTTCTCTGCAGGCAGTTGGACGGTGGACATCAACCACGATGGCTGGGATGACCTGCTAAGTGGGGCTTACTGGTATGAGAATCCAAAGAGCGGCATCAACAGCACCTGGGCTCGCCATTATATAGGCGATGGTTTCAGTGATGTTGTCACCTACCACGATTTCGATGGCGATGGCGATTACGATCTCCTGGGAGTTTCTGGTGTGAATTGGCCCTTGGTTTGGGCACAGAATGATGGGGACGGCAATTTCGTTGTCTACACCAACATCGAAGCTGGTCTTGACATGCCAACCCCAGATCCATACCAGGGGGTGGCTGTCGAACATTTCTCTCCTGGGGGCCCACTGGAAGTAGCTGTCACCTGGGATGATACCGAGGATGTCAATGAGTTTCCGGAAGCTGACAACCCCCATGGGATCCAGATGTTTACTGTACCGGAAGATCCGACAAGCGGGACCTGGTCAAGACGAAAGCTCTCCGACGTAAGCCAGGGCGAAGAGCTTTCCGCAGCAGATATCGACAATGATAGCGACATCGATCTTTATCTGGGCAATATCTGGCTGCGCAACAATTTCCCGTTGAATCAGTGGACGCCTATCGTTACCTTTGAGCCAGGCTACGCACAGCGGCACCCGGACCGGCATTTCGTTATCGATATGGACGGTGACGGCGATCTCGACACCATAGACGTTTATGGACATGACCAGACGGGCCGGATCGCCTGGTACGAACAGCCAGATGCCGATCCGTTTGCGACTTGGATCGAACATATCATCTTCGAATCGAACAAATGGCCGGGGTTTGGCAGTATGGACATCGCCGATATGGATGGGGACGGCGACACGGACTTCGTCGCCAGCGAGCATTACTGGCAAGGCGACTTGTCGCAGCTGCGGACACTGGTCTTTGAGAACGTGGATGGCAGCGGAGGTTCGTGGCAGGTTCATGTAGTGTACCAGGGGGACGAATCGCATCTAAGCAGTCGCCTGAGCGACTACGATCATGATGGTGACCTGGATATACTTGACACGGGGTACAAACACAAGCGAGTGCATATCTACGAGAATCTCTCTAATCATGAATGCGGCACGCCGATACCGGTGCGGACACCTCCGCCAACCTGGACACCTGGCCCGCCGAGTACTCCCACAAGGACCCCATCTCCAGGACCTACCAGCACGCCGACGGCCCCGCCGACGAGCACAGCTACTCCTGTAGTGGGGGCCTGCCTGCCTAACCCCAACAATGTGCTGGTCAATCCCGGCTTCGAAAGCGGTAAGGCTTCCTGGAGCAGCTACTTCGCCAATGGTGCAGGGAGCTTCAGCACAGTCAGCCCTGCCTACGAGTGTAACCTCAGCGCGCGTTTCTCGTTCAGCGGCAGTTCAAACAACATGCAGCTGTACCAGGTCGGGTTCACCCTGCAGCCCAATACAAACTACTTGCTGTCCTTTGCCGCGACCTCTAGCAGCGGCCACGATTTGAGCGTCTACCTGCAAAAGCATACCAGCCCCTACACTGGCTATGGGGTCAGTAACACCGTCGATCTCAGTTCCTCGTGGCAGACCTTCACTATCCCATTCACTACGAACGGCAACCCAACTGTGCCACGCCTGCGTTTCTGGTTTGTAGGGGAGGCGACCGCCGGAGACGTCTACGGGCTGGACGACGTGCGCATCGTGCCTGCCGGGGCTACCCCACTGAACACAGCCACGCCGACCCCAGTTCCAACCAACACGCACACACCTCTGCCTGTAATCACGTCTACGCCCACTGCAACGACTCTTCCGACGACAGGAACAGCAACGGCCGTGGCCAGTCTGACACCTACGCCTACAGCCGTTTCCGGCGTCTGCACGCCCTCCTTCGCGACCTGGCAGCGTCACCTCATCGAGCCGGATCGCCCGATCGGTACCCAACAGTCACAGTTTGCCTTTGCAGTTGATGTTAATCGAGATGGATGGGACGATCTACTATCTGGCGGTCACTGGTATGAGAATCCAAGGGCGAGCATCGGTGCAACCTGGCTGCGCCATACCGTTGGCATTGGCTTCCAGGATGTAATCGCCTACCATGACTTTGATGGCGATGGTGACTTTGACTTGCTGGGCGTCGCTGGTGAAAACTGGCCGGTCATTTGGGCAGAGAACGATGGTAGTGGCAAATTCACAGTGCACACGAATATTGACTCAAATCTGACCATGCCCAGTGGTGAGCCGGTGGCTGGTTTGGTCATCGGACACCTTCACCCGGGCGCTCCTCTTGAGGTAGTGATTAGCTGGGACGGTACTGAAAATCCGGCGATCAACCCCCATGGTCTGCAGGTGTTTACAGTTCCCACGGATCCAGCATCCGGAACCTGGGCGCGTAGGAAGTTAACTGACTTCAGCCGGGGCGAAGACCTCTCCGCGGCCGATATCGATCGTGATGGTGATCTCGACCTCTATCTGGGAAACTACTGGCTGCGAAATGAGCACCCCACTTCTCAGTGGACTACATTTCGGATTCATGTGGCAGCCAGGGGACATGCTGATCGCTCTTTCATATATGATATGAATAGCGATGGCGATCTGGACGTAATTGACAGCTACGGTGCAGATCCGGAAGGTAAAATCGCCTGGTACGAACATCCTGACGGCAGCACATTCGGCACCTGGACACAACGCTTGGTTTTTCAGTCAAATCGCAATCCTGGTTTTGCCAGCATGGCCATGTCGGACATGGATAACGATGGGGATCTTGACATCGTAGCCGGGGAACACACGATCAGTGGCAGTACAGCGGGCGATCGCACGTTTGTCTTGGAGAATCTGGACGGATCAGGAGGATCATGGCAAGAACACCTCGTCCACACTGGTGACGAGACACATCAGGGCCTGGCCGTAGCTGATTTTGACCACGACCAGGACATGGATATCATGTCCACAGGTATCCGCCACAGGCGCATACAAATCTACGAGAATCTCTCCAATCACAATTGCGGAACCCCCATACCGACCGCAGCCCCGATTCCAACCAGAACGCCTCCACCCAGCAGCACACCCACAAGGACGCCCGATCCGGGGGCAACGGCAACGCCCTCACCCATGCCAACATCGACGCCAACGGCCGTCCCAACTTGTGTCGCAGACCCCAACAACGCTCTAGCCAACCCTGGCTTCGAGAGCGGTACTTCCTCCTGGACTAGCTACTTTGCCAATGGCTCCGCGAATTTCAGCGCCGCCGCTCCCGCTTACCAGTGCAACCTCAGCGCGCGCTTCGCCTTCAGCGGTAGTTCCAACAACATGCAGCTATACCAGACGGGCTTTGCTCTGCAACCGAACACAGACTACGTCCTCTCTTTCGCCGCAACGTCTAACACTGGGCACGACCTCAGTGTTTACCTGCAGAAGCACACCAGCCCCTATACCAACTTTGGGGTCAGCGCCACGGTCAACCTGACTTCGGCGTGGCAAACCTTCACGATACCATTCACATCAGGCAGCGACGCATCCGCACCACGCCTGCGCTTCTGGTTCGTGGGGCACGCGAGCGCCGGGGATGTCTACTGGTTAGACGATGTGCAGTTGAAAAGAAGATAGCGAGGGGTACGCGTCAAGCCGGTCAAGAACGCTGATTGCGCGAAAACCCGTCAAGAGGTGGAAACAAAGCTCGTTATCCGTGAGGTTTGTTTCCACCTTAACCCGGGCTATTGCTGACCATCAACGTAGTTCTCCCACCCGGAGAACTCTGCTCCAGGAGCTACAACAACTACCTTAAAACTGATATCCAGTGGATACCATTTCTTAGGATCTTCCCCGTTCCAATTCCATCCATTGTAATTGCTCACCGGTTCGCCCTCAGCATTCTTAATCGCCATGCCGTTGCGGTAGCGCGGCCGTCCCCATTCAATCGAGTTGCCATTCCGTTTCCACATATCGCCTACTTTGACCGACCACGTTTTTACCGTGCCTGAAACTCCGCGAACGTCTGCCGTGGGTCCGCAGTTCTCAAGTTCAAAATTGTAGCCGCCCTTTTCCTGCCAGAAGCAGAACTGGATCTTCATGTTCTGAGCTACAGGCTGGTCGCGCACCTCAAGACGATAATAGAGCGTGCCCGCTGCGTAGTTGACCGGAGTAATCCAATTTCCATTTGCAGTAGGCGGTTGATCGTAGGGAAAGCCGCGATCTGCCTCCGTCACAGGACGGTTCAAATTAAACACCAACAATTCGCGGCCGGCAGGCGGCGTTGGCTGCGGCGTGCTGGTAGCTCCAGGTACTTGCGTACTGGTAGGCTGCGGCGCGGGTGTGTTCGTCGGCTGCGGCACGGGTGTATTGGTAGCTCCGGGCGCAGGCGTATTTGTCGGACCAACGGTAGCTGTCGGTGGCGGGGTAGGAGTGCTGCCGCCGCCTATTTCCTCGAGGCGGATATCGTCAAGCCAGTACACATCGCCATCTTGCGCATCGGCCGGGAACCAGAAGCGCAAACGGGTCTCCGTTGTACTGCCGGCGAAGCCTTGAGCCACAAACTCACTACTCAACCTCTGCCACCCTGTGGAAAGATCGGCCGTTGTATTGAGCCCGTAGTCACGGTAGGGGGCACCGTGCTGGTGGATCAAAATCTGCAGGTCGTGCCCGCTGCTGGAGTATGCACTGAACGTAAGGCGATAGGTGCTGCCTGCCTGCAAGCGAAACCCACTCTGGTATAACTGGATATTCTTGGCCACTTTGCTCAGAGTAAGCTGGGCCGCCAGTTCGCACTCGTAGGCCGGGCCGGTAGTTGCATAGGTGCCCTGGCCATTCGTGAAAAACGTCCAGCTCCCACGACCGGCCTCGAAACCAGGATTCTGGAGCAGTCCATCAGTGGGTGCGCAAGTCACGGCCGTACCTGTTGGAGTGGGAGTGGGCAAGCCATCTTGCAGGGCCATAACCACAGGTAGGTACTGTGAATCTGATCCGGGCTGGTCCGGCTGGCCAAGCACTAGATCCGACCTGACTCCCATAATTGCCAACAGGGCCAGCATAACCACCGGTGCAAGCAGCCAACGTATTCTCATGACTTGTCTCCTTGAGTCAGGGCCAGCCAACAGGATGCAAATAGTTTCCCGGTCTGGACTAGGGTAGGTTATCCCATCCGGGGAAAGTATCCCCCTGTGCTATGATATAGACTGTGAAGTGCATATTGAGCACCGTATACCAGTCCGCCTCATCCTCACCCGCCCAATCTACCATGTAAAGCACTCCCGGCTCCGTTAAAGGAAACTTCTCATAGCTGGGACAGGCGGCAGGCACAGTGGAAGCCTTAATGTCATAGTTGCTTACAGGACACTTGTCTGAATTCTTGATCGCAACCGCATAGCGATACCGTGCGCGGTCCCACTCTAGCGGCAGACCATTTTTTTTGTACAGGCTCTGAACCAGGTGCGAGTTATTCGCGGTTGCGTTCTGCGTCCCGGTCACAATCAGCATCTTGTTATCCGGCACACAGTTTTCCAGCGCAAAGTTATCGCCATCTTTCTCCTGCCACATGCAGAACTGCAGGCCCATATCCTGCGGCGCATTCAGTTGATCCTCGACGATATTCACGCGGTAGTAAAGAGTACCTTCTGCGTAATTATAGGGTGTGCGCCAGTTTCCATTGGCGAGCGGCGGCTGGTTTTTGGGAAAGCCGCTCTGTCCCAAGGGGACAAGACCATTCCACTCATAGGCCAGCAGCGGTGGGACATCGTCCTTCGACACCAGCACCACCTCGGTGAAGTCGACGGTAACACTGCCATCCTCATTAGTCGCAGTCAGAGAATAGACTGTGTTTATCTGAGTCGGTTTTGTTTTGTAGCTGGTTGCATCCGTTGCCAGGGGGATATCCGCCGAACCATCATTCGCCTTCAAAACCAAAGTGTCAACCGCACCGCTGATCGACCAGCGCAAGGTGGTGCTCTGGCCGCTAATGGGATTGACCGGCCAAGGTTCAAGCGGAGTGATCGCCGGAGGGCCAGAAGGTGTAGTGGTAGCGGTGGCTGTCGGCGCTGGCGTGAGGGTGATCGTGGGTGTCGGTGAATTGGTCGGCAATGGCGTATTGGTCGGTGTCGCTGTGTAAGTGGCAGTTGGCGTGTTGGTGGGGGTGGACGTGCTGGTCGGCGCAGTCGTATTCGTGGCCGTGGGTGGAACATCCGTATTCGTGGCCGTCGGCGAAACGGCCGTATTCGTGGCCGTTGCTATCGCCGTCGGTCGCGGGGTCACGGTCGGTTTGCCACCTCCCTGCGTATAATTACGCAAGATCACTGGCAAATAACCTGTCTGGTCCCCGGCCTGTGCATTCAACCCCGCCAGCACCGGCCTGGTAAATCCAGCGGAAAACACGCCGCCGAGAACGAAGAAGGCAAGCAGCAGAAATGGGATCAGCGTCAACAGCGCACGTCGTTTCATCTCATGGTCCTTCGGCACCCCCACCCTGGTTCCGGTCAGTGAGCATTGTAACGAGCATCCAGGAACGCGTCAACGCCTCTGCATAGGGCTCATGTGCGCTTAACACAAACACAGAACCCGCCAATACCAGAAGGTACCGGCGGGCTGTTTTACGAGGTACAGGATTGTGCTCAGAATCCGGCTCAGGCAGCCACGAACGGGGTATCGACGGTCATAATCCGAGGCTCTAGCCCCAGCTCTGCCAACTGCGCGGCAATTTCCGGTTCGTAGATAGGGTTCATAATGATCACGGTGTCTGGTTGAAACTCCTGTAAAAAGGAAGGGCCAACAATCTCGTGACCGGTACCCGCCATGTAAGTTCCAAACTTATTGGGATTAATGTCCACGACATAGCCAATCTCATCCGTAACAGCAAGCTTATTGAGGAAAGCAACACCTTTGGAGCCGGAACCCCATAGCACGGCACGCTGCCCCTGCTCGCGGATGTCATCCAGAGTGGCTCGCCAGCCGGCCAGTCGATGCGGAATCTCGGTCTTGAAGTACGCCACTTCGCGGCGCACGTCCGTTACCATAGGAGCCAGCGGGCGACCGGCATCCCCTTGTCCAGCAACTGGCCGCGCTTCGATCATCAAATACTGATCATCATAGTCCGTAAAAAGATCGAGCACATCAAATCCTTCCTGGGCAAAAACGTGTGCCAGGGAAGCTTTTGTGAAGTAGGAACAGTGCTCATAGTATACGTCCCAGAACGCCACATCGCGCAAGACATAGGAAGCATTCGGGATTTGGAAGAACACGCGTGTTTCTGTGCGGTCACCGACTGAGCGGCGCACGGTGGCCAGGAAATCAGCCGTGTCCGGAATATGTTCCAGGGTCATTTTGCAGACCACGAAATCACTTTGGACGTCTGCATACTTCTCGGAATAGAAGTCCTGCACGAAGTGGATGCGTTCTTTTGCCGGATGCAGAATGCGCTCTTCAATGTAAGCAGGATCAAACCCGACCCCCCGGTTAGGGCCCATCTCACACAGCAGAATCAGGAATTCACCATGCCCACAGCCTATCTCGATAATCTCCCTGTCATGCAAGTCGAAGCTGTCAATCAATCGCTGCGCCAACTGGCGATGGAAAGCGTTGAACGTTGGCGAATAACTCTGGGTCGCCTCGTAATCCGGAGAGTACTCATGCAAAGAGGCATCAAATGCAGTGTTGGAGATGAAACCGCAGTTGTCGCACAGGGCCAGGTGGATCTCCCCTTGGGGATAAGTCAGGGCCTGTTCGCGGGTGCGCATCAGGAGGACGCTGTGCACCGGCGTGCCACGCACCTCGTAAAACACGGCCATCGGCGCGCTCTTACAGTTGGGACAAAGGGTCTCGGTCACTTTACCTATCTCCACTATCTGATACGTGGTTCCGGTATCGGGATGATGAATTGGCCGCCTGCGTCCCGGTAAGGTTGCTGCTGGCGCAGGATTTCCTCGGCGAAGTTCCAGGCTAACAGAAGAACGTAGTCCGGCTGATCCTCAATAAGTTTGTCTGTAGGATAAATGGGTAAGTGATTGCCACCCATGTAACGGCCGTGCTTATACTTGTTTAGATCAACTACATAATCAACCTGATCAAGGCCAATGTTGCAGTAAGCCAGCAGGGTTGTAGCTTTCGCTGCGGCACCGTAGGCCGCAATTGAATTCCCTTGCCCCTTCACTTCCTGCAATATGCTATTGAGTGACTCTTTCACATGTTCAACGCGACCAGCAAAGTCAAGAAAATAATCGATGCGGTCTACCTTTCGCGCTTCTTCTTCCGCTAGCATGGCTAGGACTTCCGGCTGGACATTTTCCTGGGGCTCAATGAATAATCGTAAGGTGCCACCGTGGATTGGTACCCGTTTGATATCGTTAAGAAACAGGCCATGCCGTCTGAAAAGCCGATCTAACGCCGTCACTGAAAAGTAGCAAAGGTGTTGATGGTAGATTGTGTCAAATTCAACATGATCCACCAGATCAACAACATAGGGCACCTCGATTACAGCAAGGCCATCCTCCTTTAATATGGTGTGAATGCCAGAGACGAAGCCGTTCAGATCCGGCACATGCGCCAGGACATTATTGGCCAGGAACACGTCAGCCTGGCGGCCATCGGCAACCATTTGTTCCGCCAGTTCCCGGCCGAAAAAAGTAATCATAGTGGGGATTCCAGCCTCCTGTGCAGCTGAAGCTGGTGCCTTGGCTGGATCAATTCCTTGCACCGGAATCCCTACCTCGGCGAAATTCTTGAGCATATAACCATCGTTACTCGCCGCTTCAACCACCAGGCTGTTTTCATCCAGCTGCTTGCGCTCCATAATATCCAGCGCACTCTCGCGGAAGTGGCGCAGGAGATAGGGAGAAACCGAAGAGAAATAGGGATATTCCGCATAGAAGAGGATCTCCGGGTCCACAGTCTCGCGGATCTGGACGAGTGCCGAGTCCGGGCAAAACACTAGAGTAAGCGGCGCCTTCAGCTCAGGGTCGCCCAATTGTTCTTCGGTAAGTAGGCGATCGGCCAGCGGCGTCTCGCCGAATTCGATAATTGTCTCCAGATTCGAAGATCCGGAGGCACGACAAGCCTGTTCATTCCTATAGATGGACATGCGTTCTCCTCAGGGAATCAAACTGCTGATCGCCCGGTTGGGCGATCAGCAGGGAGTTGGGGGTCAACTTTGTTTAGGAAACGGCTCCGAACCAGCTAGACAGGTTCACTTGTACGCCAGCGCAGGTCATTGTCAAGACGACCTTCGGCCATAAGCATCTTGATGTGGTGAATACGACGATAGCGCGGTCCCTCAAAATCCTCTACCTTAAGGCCAACCCGCTGATATGCCTCGTAGAGCTCCTGGGCGCCTTTACGGGCATCCCAACGCGGCTTGAATTCCGGAAGGACGCGGGCAATCTTGCTGCTATCTACACGATAATCACGCTTGTCCGGCCCTGCCCCTTCGGCATACTCGATGTAACTTCCGGGGACCGTTTCAGCCACAATTTCAGCCAATTCGCGGATGCGGTAGTTTTCTTCCGGACGGCCGACATTAAAGGCCTCATTGTGCACATCTTCCAGCGGCGCATGCATCGCGGCCACAAATGCCAATGACATGTCCTCCACATGAACAATCGGCCGCCATGGTGTTCCATCGCTCTTCAGAAATACTCGCCCGGTGGTATAGGCCCACGCCGTAAGGTTGTTCAACACCAGATCAAAGCGAAGGCGAGGTGAAACGCCGTAGGCCGTCGAGCTGCGCAAGAAGGTTGGATGGAAATTGTCATCCGCCATCTTGGACACATCGCGCTCAACAAAGACTTTTGAATGGCCATAGGGAGTGACAGGATTAAATGCAGACGTTTCGTCGAGCCAATCCTGCACGCCGGCACCGTAGTTGCTGCACGAGGAGGAAAAAATGAAACGTTCCACCCCGGCCTGCTTGGCTAATTCCGCCAGTCGCACGGAAGCTTTATGATTTATCTCGTAAGTCAAATCCGGATTCAAATCGCCCAACGGGTCATTCGACAAGCCGGCAAGGTGCAGGATAGCATCAAAACCCTCCACATCATCCAACTCAGCATCACGAATGTCCTTGAAGATCATCGGGACTTCTTGGGTGACGTTATCTTCACCAAATGTAGATCCTTCGTACAAGTTGGTATCCATGCCAACTACGTCGTGACCCGCATCGAGCAGCATCGGCACCAAAATTGTGCCTACATACCCGTTATGACCAGTGACTAGAACACGCATTGGTTTCTCCTTCATATCAGCCGAAGCGACCGCTCCCAGCTCCTCACATTTTGGTTGGGCGATCTGCACAGATGTTTTGCAGCCATCCAACAGTGGGTGTTTCGCTCTACCCTCGCTTATCGTAGACTTTCACGCTTAAGAACTACCTTACTCCCAGGTCTTCCAGGGGGCCTTGCCGGTTGCCCAGTAGTTTTCCAGGATGTGTTTTTCGCGCAGTGTATCCATGCACTGCCAGAAGCCGTCATGACGATAAGCCATCAATTGACCCTCCGCGGCAAGTCGCTCCAGGGGCTCATGCTCGAACTGGGTTTCGTCTCCGTCGATGTAGTCAAAGATCTCCGGTTCCAGGACAAAGAAAGCGCCGTTAATCCAACCCTCCGCCGTTTGTGGTTTTTCAGTAAAGTTCATGATCCTGTCGCCGTCAAACTCAATATGACCGTAGCGAGCAGGAGGGCGAACAGCCGTTAACGTGGCAAGCTTGCCATGTGAACGATGGAACGCAAGGAGCTTGTCCATGTCCACCGTGGCCACACCATCGCCCCAGGTGAGCATAAATGTTTCGTTGCCCATATAGGGGATCAGCCGCTTTATCCGTCCACCGGTCATCGTTCCCGAACCCGTGTCGATCAGGTCTACCTTCCAATTTGGCGTGTTGGCACCATGTGTTTCTACGGAGCCGTCCGTCAAATTCACGGTCATGTTGCTGCTGAGCGAGTGATAATCGACCATGTACTTCTTGATCGCTTCGCCCTTGTAGCCCAGAGCGATGGCGAACTCATTGTAGCCATAATGAGAATACATCATCATGATGTGCCAGAGAATTGGGTACCCACCAATTTCCACCATTGGTTTAGGCTTGATCTCTGTTTCTTCGGCCAGACGCGAGCCATATCCGCCCGCCAGTATTCCTACTTTCACGTGTTTGTCTCCTTATGGTTTCACCTGAACAAATTCTCAGCAGTTGTATTTACTCTGCACCTGTGATCTCGTCGCAGAGGTAGATCAGAGCGAAACGTCTTTGAAGTGTAGTCAGCGCGGCAGCATATTACTCGCCCACTACAAAAGGCAGGTAAATGACAGTTTTCTGGAACTCCGCCTGTACAGAGGTGTCCTTGGTTATGGTCAGCACAAGCGGGTTAGTCTTGCCGGAAGCATCCCCTCGCCAGCCCATGAACTGCCAGAGCGGACCAAGTGGCATAGCTGTCAACGTCACCTCTTCGCCATTTGAATAGGACTGCTTGTCTGGGACTACGGCAACGGTACCATAACCCACCGCACTTACACTCAACGTGAATGTCTCCACGTCGGCAAGAGTCACAAATGTCTCTTCCACAGAAACGGATCTGTTGAGCGAATCATCCTCGGCGGTAATCCGAACAGTATACTCGGTGTCCGGCTCCAGCCCGTCCAGCAGGACCTGGTGATTTGTGCTCAAAGCGTCAGACATGACCGTTTTGACTTCAGCAGGCGTCTTGAAATACTCAACTTCACCGGTTGAAGGCTCATTCGTGTTCCAGCTTACAACCGCCGAGGTCTGTTCAGGCTGAATGCCCACGTTGGAAATCGTTGGTGGTACAAAATCGCCATTGATGGGCCGCAGCTTGACATCGCCAAAGGTGGCGTCTACATGATGAGCGAGGAGAAGCAGCGATCCCTGTGCCTGACTATCTGCGGTCCCAGGCAACTCCATCAGCCAGGTGGCGGGTTCTACACTCCCAACAGGCCATACCTTTAGGCGATACGTGCCAAATTGCCCTTCACTTCTGTTCGCCTGCACTTTCCATAAGTATTCTTCGCCTAAAGTCAACATGAAGTTGCCCGGAGCATCTACTTTCGTAGTATGCTTCACCCACATCTTGAAACGCGCATCGCCCGTCGGCGGGGTACCGTTGGCAGGTTTGTCCCACTCGTACCAGGTCGCCATTCCTACCGGCAACCAGCCGCACTTGGGCTGGTCGCAGACAATGGGAGAATCCGAGTGCCCTTGCCAACCCATGACGACGCCCACAGCTGGTGCATACTGGATACCTGTGAAACCATCAGAATCATAACCGTTGATCGTCACAGGAACTACGGCTTCATAATTGCTCCAGGAAATATCGCCAATATTTAGGACACGATCGTAACCTGTCAGGACAGTGTGTACCTTCCCGTCATTTTGCAGGCCCCACTGACCATCTACAACGGCCGATACATTCAACAGATTGCCGGTCTGATCCCAGTCCACGTCAGACGGTAGCGGCCACGTTTGCCCAGCTGTAAATAAAACGGTGACCTGTTTCTGCGTGATTGCACCCAACGCATCCGTAGCCTGAATAGTTACAACATTACTCCCATTGTTCAGACCAGAAACTGCCAGATCTATTGCGAAATCACCTTTATTGTAGAGCCTGCGGCCGTCCGCAACACTGCCGTTCCCCCCAAAGTTAAGCGGAACATAGACGCCATTATTGACCTTGTACTCGAGTTTGGTCAGGTCATTATCCGCATCTGTCACGTTACCCAGAACGTCCATCCACTTCTGAGGCTGCCCGGGCAGTCCAAATGGCTGAGTTGACCCATACCAAACGGTGATCTCCGGAGGAGTGGCGGCAGCATAAGCTGGGTCAATATCAGCGTAAGGTTGCCAAGATGGAGTATAGACGGGCAAGAATTCTACAAGCTCTCCACTGCGATCGTAAATTGGCTCTTCGAGCGGGAGAAAGCGAACTTCGCGAGGGACGAACACGGCCGTAATCTGCAAGGGCACAGGCACAGCGCGCAGTGTCGTGACCTGGGCCTGAAAAACCCCACCTTTGCGCCAACCCGCAAACTGTGCAAGCGGACCAGGAACCGCCGTCAAGGTGACCAATTCCCCACAGGACGTCTCCGCACGATTTGAGCCCGGTCTATCCAATACAACATCCGGACCTTCGGCATCCCTCAGAGTAACGACCCCTTGCCCTTCGATCTCGATTTCTAAGGCACACATGTCAGAAACGAGTAAAGAACCGCGCGCTTGCGATGCAGCGGCCCTTAATTGACCAAACCCAATCATCCAAAGCGCCGCCATCAAGCCCGCCAAGATAACACGTGCCTTCTTGCCGTCTATTCTCATATTATTTTTCCTTGTGCCGCGAAAAGCCGTCCGATTACGCTGCCAACTGTCAGCCCTGCAGGACAAGCCGGATTATGGGCATTCGACGGGCCCATGGTCAACATTACATCTTCACCATTTAGAATTACCTAAAGGTATGACCTAGACTGTCATAACGGCGCGCCTCGGCATCCGGTGACACTAGGCGCAGAGGGTGAACTTTGACGCCGGCAGCACACGTATTGCATCAGCTGTAGTGGACAGTTTGAGATGGGCAGCCTGGAATTCAATTGACAGCAAATTGCCGAGCTCCGGCATTAAACCAGCAAGGCTCGAAATTCGCCGCGAGGTTATTTTCCACCGTTCAGGACAACAGCTCGATGCTTCTCGCATCGAGCTGTTGTTACTGTACCAGAAGATCGCCTAGTTGTTCTTTGATCCTACGCTAACCGGCATGTATAACCGATACCCAGCCACCGGAACACCTGTTGTAAAGTTTGCGGTTACATTCTGACTGCGTGTAATTGTCAATGTAGCCGGGTTGGCTAGACCGGACAAGTCGCCAGCCCAACCGGCAAAATCCCATTCTGCGTCAGGAACGGCCGTCAACTGCACCTGCTCACCGCACGCATACGTTTCCTTCTCGGGGCTGACAGTGACAGAACCCTGGCCCAAAGTTGTTATCGAAAGCGTGTTCACGTTAGTGTCCTGTGGGACAATCGGTGCAGCAGAGTTGAAGAAGTAGTCGATATCGGCCGTAAAGGCAGGATTGTTGCCGGAATTACCGGCGAACAGACCCGCTTTGGTCACATTGAGCGCATAAGTAAACTTGGCTGCCTGGGTCCAATTTATACCATTGTAGGAATAGGACTGGGTCCATTGGTCCCCTTGACGCGCAATCCGCATATAGAGCGGCGAGCCATTCGAGATAACCTTATCGCTCTTGGCCGTCCCGGTACCACCTTCGAGTGTAGCGGCAAAGATATGAGTCTTGGAGCCATCGTTGTAAAAATCGAAGCGCAAGAATTTGTCATTGCTTTCCTGCACAAGAACGCCTTGTGACTGGTACTGGTTACCGGGAACAACGTCAAAGACTGTGTCAAATTTTACGTCAAGACCGAAGTCATCGTTTGTGGCTGGCGTTAGGGCACGAGGCGCATTGTTTGCCCCTGTCCAAATGTCATGCGCACTCCCAGCGGGAACCTCAATCTGCAAGCTCGTGCCCGTCATGGTAAACGTGCTGTCCCCAAGCGGGTCAAGGGTTGTCCAACGGCCGTTTTCCAGCAAGCAACGATTGAAGTCGTCTGAACGCGGGTCAACGGCATCCACAAATGTGGCTGTAATGGTGTAGTCGCCAAACATATTGAAAGTGTACGGGCTTGTATTGCCGGCGAGATCCCCTCCCCAACTACCCAGCATATAAAGATTCGGATCGTTAGGTACAGCCGTTAAGGTAACGGACTCACCATACAAGTATTCCGCTTTGTCTGGTTGTACCAACACTGTGCCCGGCCCGGTCGAGCTTACATCGAGGGTGAAGGTTTCGCCCACAGCCTCGAATACAGCGCCGACACTTTTGTCGCCAGTCATAGCTATGTAACTTGGGTTCGGGAATCCAGTCAGATCACCGCTCCAACCCCGAAACTTGTAACCAGCAGCGGCTTTGGCCGTAAGCTGGACAACATCGTTTTCATAATACTGCGCCTTATCCGGGTCCTTAAGAATAGTCCCCTCGCCCGTCTGGGATAGGGTAAGACTAAACACTTGTTTCGCCTCGTAGTTAGCCGTGATCGAAGTATCGCCGCCAGTCTGCCCGCCGAAGACGAACGAGTAAGGATTTCTCGCACTGGACACATCGCCTGTCCAGGACTTGAACCTGAACCCATCCGTCGGCGTCGCCTTCACCGTGACCGTCTCGCCGACTAGATAGTCTTCACTCTGCGGCGCCACCACTACCGCACCTTGCGCCGGATTGGAATTCACCGTCAATTTGCCGTATTTTTCAGGCACAAAAAAGGCAGTAATGTCTACAGTGCTCTGGGTCAAAGCTACGTCAATTTGATTCTGACGTCCCTTGGGTGTATCCAAATCACCACCCCAACGGGCAAGTAGATTACCCGGAGCGGGGCTGGCACTCAGCGAAACCACATCACCGTACTCGTACGGACCTGCTGGGTCCACAGTCACGCTACCTGATCCATCCGTGCTAACATTCAGTACCGGGCTAATGCTCGATGTGGGCTTCACAACCACTTTCTCAAAAGCAACATCCACATGGTGCGCGATCAGAGCCATCGATCCGCTAGCCGGTCTGCCCGCATCAGTCAATTCACCGACCATTTGCCATTCGGAAGGCTCGTTCAGAGACTTCGGCCATACCTTGAAGCGGTACACATCCTTTTCACTGCCCATGGACTGCACCGACATCTTAAGAACATAAGGAACTCCAAAATCGACCTGCACGTTAGGATTCGTTGCTAGCTGGTTACCCGAACCGCTATAACCAACGCTGTACCCTATCATCTGCAGACCACCGACAACTTGCTTGTCCTTGTTCAGAACCCACCGATGCCAACCCAGCGCGCCAAGCTCTTGCCAACCCTCTCGTGGTTGTTCGCCGTTTAGCTGGAAGTAACCGGGCCAGCGCAGGATCATACCAATGCCAGGTCCACTACTGGGAAACTTGAATCCCTCGGGATCGATGCCATACACGGTGAAGGGTACGGACACCTCGTAGTTCTCCCAAGAGATATCACCAATGGCCAGAAGGCGATCATAACCCGCTGCCTCAGGCTTTATACGCACAGTATCACCGGTGATTGTCCAGTTGCCATCCACCGGTTGTGCTACCGCATGCACATTAGCAGCGGTTGCCCAATCAATTGAGTAGTTTTGGGGCCATGTGTTTCCTGGCGCATAATTGACGGTAACAATGGTGGGGGTCGATTGGCCCGCGCTGTCCGTAGCCGTGATCGTTACCGTGTTCGCGCCGTTGGACAAGGCGGCTTTGTCCAGTTCAATATGAAAGTCACCTTTCCTGGCCAGGCGGCGTCGGTCAGGACCAAGAGCAAGGGGCTGTTCGCCACCTCCGTTCAGTTTGTAGGTCAATGAGGTAATGGTCCCCCCACCATCCGTCCGCACATTACCGAGTATATCCAGCCATGGCTGCGGATTTCCAATCTGTCCAAAATCCTGTGGCGATCCATACCAGACGTCAATAATCGGCGGACCAGCCACCATACTGTCAGCCTGCTCCAGCTCCGCATCAGCTGCTTCAATAAATACTGGAACAACCGGAGCTCCGTAATCGGTAAACTCGGGCATGCCCCCATCCTGCGGGATATCTCCATCTTGCTGTGGAGGACTGGCATTGACCAACCCGAACCCAACAAGTGGCAATACCATCAACAGACCAAAGAGCAGAACTCTAAGGATACGACTCTTATTGAACGTCTTCATACCAATATTCCCCTTATCTCCCTACTTGCCGAACAGAAAACCTCAGTCTATTTCGGTCGCACGACTTCTTTGGCGCGATTCAGAACCGCACTGACCATGCAATACTGCGTCTGGCAACTTCATTACAGTATGCCACAAGTTTATGCTACGTCTTGTAGTTTACAAAGCCCCTTAAGCCAATCGGGGGCGGTTCGCATTTTGTGTTATCCGCCGCCTACTGTTCGCTAGGCGCTTCCGCCTTAAGATTCCGTGCCAGCAGGTTAGGCGCTAGTGGCAGGTCGTGGCGGCATTGTGTCGTGGGCACATGGCGCCGTTTCCGCGCCAAGGCGGCCTGTATTATCTCGAAAAACGAGCCACACGTCCCTTGAAGTCAAGGACGACGGACGAGGTGCGCAAGATATCCATCGTAAAATTGCGCTGAAGTAGCAAACTGCCCACTGCGTATACGACAATCCCAAGCGGGATTACAAGTACCAGCGTCCAGATGCTTGATACGCCGTTTTGTAACAGCATGAATTGCGCCCCCGCAACAACACCGAACATAACCAGCGCAGCAACCAGCGCAGGTAGGCTTGCCACCAATGTCATTTTGGCCGAACCTGGGAGAACCTGGTTAATGCGATACAAGTTGAACAGAAGCCCAGCGAAGTCACCAATAACGACTGCGGCAGCGACGCCAGCAATTCCGTTGCCGTAGGGCAGGAGCAAAAAGGCGGCGGGCACCATTACTGCCGAAAGTATCAGGCCCGCTTGCGTGTTATATTGCGGGACACCCATGGCACTGAATACCGAAGAGGTATTTGACGATACCGGTCGTGACAAGATCATAATCGAATAGACCTGAAACGTGAGTGTCATCGGTATCCACTTATCCCCCATGACCACTGGTATTAGCAGCGGCGCTGTAGCTAGGAATCCCATTCCAATTGGGAACATAATGGTTGAAATCAATTGCACACTTTGCAGATAGGCGCGTCGCAATTGAGTCACGTTCTTCCCAATTTTGGTGTACGTAGGAAAGAAAACCCCGGCGACAACGCTAGTTCCCAACTGCCTGATGGTCCGGTTAGTGAAATCATAAGCTTTTGTATAAAAGCCCAGTGCTTCCGTGCCCAAACGACGACCGACCAGCCACTCATCCCAATTGGAGTAAAAATAGTTGACTAAGCCTGTACCTGTTGTTTGCAGGCCGTACCTCAACAAGGATTGGGCTACACTCCAATCCCACCTGGTTGGCTTCAACCATAGCCAACCAGGGGTTGCCCACCAGATTGCGAACGTTAGTGTCGAAGAGCGCAAAAGCTCACCGATCACTAGACTCCAAACTCCTAGACCTGAAAACGCTAGGATCAGGGAAGCGATCGTGCCAACGAACAAGGCTATCAGACTAGATTTCGCAATTACCTTGAACTGAAGATCCTTCCGGAGAATGCTTTCAGGAACAGTTTGCCAGCTATTCAACACAACAAGTAATGAAAGCGCTCGCAGTACGGGCGCAATTTCCGGGTTTCCTAGTATGGACGCCAGCCAGTTCGCGTTTGTGATAGCGAATGTCATTAACAGGGTGCTGGAAACGGCCGTTATCACAAAGGCGTGAAAAGCCACTTTGTGTCGATCCAGATCAGAATGAATCATCGCTGAACCCATTCCCAAATTCGCGAACAGGTTCGTGGATCCAAGAAAGACCATCGCCAACGCCACTGCCCCAAAATCTTCCGGTGCAAGCAGCCGCGCCATAATGATGCCCGAGAGGAGGGTGAACGGGCGCGTGACCAGCGTGAGCCCACCCATCATAAGACTATTGCGGGCAGTAGTTTGCTTCAATTCTTCCATTGCGTATCTTAGGCAGCGAAACTTCTTGGAAATCGGTGGAGTTGGTTCATCTTACGGGAGTGCCTCCAGGCCGGACATCTACATCAAACGGCCCTGACATCATCTATCTTCTGCCCTGCCTTGACCGGAAGAAATGACTACCTGGTGCGGCTCATCCATGGCAACGTCTGAAAGTACCTGGTAGGCAGCTTCATATTGCTGCGCCACATTGTCCCAAGTAAGCCCTTGGCGCATTTGTCTGGCATGAACACCAACCTCCCGCAGGAACTCCCTGTCCAATACCAGCCTGCGCATGCCATGTGCTATCGATTCGGGCGTATCGCTAACCATCACGCCATTGACGCCATCTTGTACCAACCCGCGGTGAGACAGCACATCTGTGGAAAGTATCGGAAGGCCGAGTGCACGATACTCTAGAACTTTTATCGTAGGCTGATAGTGCCACGTGGGTCGGTCCGGCACATACGCTAGACCAACATGGAATTGAGCAAGGAACTCGGGCACTTTATCGTACTCCAGAGGTGGCATAATTGTCACCAAGTCCGTCAGTTCCAGCTCCTCGATCTTGCGCTGTAGAGAACCTTCGGTTTTATCAGGACCAACCAGTGTCAGATGGAACTCCTCCGTCTCCTTGCTGAGCAACGCAGCCGCGTAGAAAAGCTGTTCAAGATTGCGCAGACGGCTTAAGGTACCTACGTACACCATGCGCACCCGGTCATTCTTCCCTGGGCCAACGAGCTTGGCACTGTCAATTGCCAGGAATCGATCATCCACTCCGACGGGCACTACTGTGCCGAACTCTTCCCAATGGTCACCCAGCACACGTTTTGCGGCTTCAACGTGGCAGAAGAAAGTGCGCTCAAACGCCATTCGCGACCAAAAGGACCATGACTGCAGAACCTGCTTTTCTCGCAAGACGAGAGCGCAAACTCGGTGTGACGGCCTCGTTTATCTGTCGTATATCATAGGTGACATGAATTGTCGGCGAAACAAATAGTGCAAGTACCCAGGGCCAATTGTTCGAGTTAACCTGCACGATGTCGGGCTGCAGATCCTTAATAAAAGATCTCGATTTGAACATCATCCTTACAGCAAACCAACGACGATAAAATGCCGCCAGCAGCGGTCTGGATCGCCATCCAAGAGAGAGGTCGCTCCAGCGGCATTTCGGCAACCACGTCGTTGCCTGCTCCACACCACTGAAAAACCCCTTCTTCAGAAATCGTACCGACAATCACTTCATGGCCACGCTTTCGCAGGGCTTTGGAAAGTATGTCATAGACAGGGTTTGGTTTGGTGCCAAAATAGTTAAAAAGAACTATGCGCATAGGAAACTCAGGAGAAGTTGCTCGGCTAGGAGTCCCTCATTTTGCGTAAAACGCTCATATTGCCACCCCAAGTACAGGCGAAAAGGCTGGGCCTAAACCGCTGATTTCCATACTAGCGCAGTTTGCCGTAGAGTGATTGCAGAAAACTGGCCGGCCGAACAGCTACGCTGTCGAGGAGATTCTTGGCAAAATCAAAATAATCTCCGTGTTCCAACGACATGCGCGCCAGCCCCAGATACGCTCCCGCCAGACGCATCGTCAATATGTCGTTCTGTTCCCGGGTTAACCGCTCACCAAAATAGTCCAGTAGCTCGCGATTCATCAAAACCTGCATTTCTGTACCTTGGCGGACCCGGTTGTGCGTGGCCGACAATCGGTTCTCAGGAACATCGTCGTCGTTCATCAACGCACCACCCCCAGCAACAGCGCACACGGATCCGAGTAGTCCCAACTTTATGAACAAGTGAGTATCATCCCGATATCGTAGTGGTGGCCAGAAGCCGCCGCATGCAAAATAGGCTTCGCGATTGATGACACTGGCCTGCAGCATCATGGGTTGTCTGGGTGCCAATACCCACTCCGTTGGATCCTCTTCCAAGAGAAATGGCCCAGAAATCTCAAAGCCGGTCATTTGCCATTGGTAAACGTGACCCTCACTTTTCGTGCGTCTGGTATCGGCAAAGTAGTAATTGGCTCGGCCGTTTGTCGCCGAAATGGCTTGGGACATTCGCTCCAGATAATCGTCCATCCAAACATCATCCGAGTCCAACAGAGCCACCCAGGGCGACGACGCAACCTGCATGCCGTGATGGCGTGCTGCAGCAGATCCCGCATTCTCCTGATAGAGATATTGCACGTGTCTACCAAAACCCTCGACGACTTTGCGCGTATCGTCGGTAGAACCATCATCGACAACGATTATCTCATCGGGCGGCAGGGTCTGGTTCAATATACTCTCGATAGAACGAGGAAGCAGATGGGCGCGGTTGTATGATGGAATCAGCGCACTAATTTGGGGGTGGTCGAGCCCTTCAGGGGTGAGATTCATGGTAGCTAATAACGGCGGTTGCACTGATAGCACTTGCCTACTTTTCGAAATATCTGACTATGTCCGCCTCTAGGCGCCTGCGACTTCGCTTGGCCCAGCGCAGCATGTGACCATAGCAACGGATACGTTCGTCAAGAGGCAGCGGGCTGCGCTGAATCGACCCCCACAATTCGCCGTACTGACGCCAATGGGGGAACACTAGCTTGCCTTCTTTTGAAGGATCAAACCAGATCGTTCGTTGGTAACGCGAAGGGCTCACAACAACAGAACTGGACTTGTGAATGCGATGCAGAAACAAGGGTTCAGGAATCTCAAAGAACGGCCCGTGCAGACCTAACTCGGCAATCAGTGTGCGGTCAGAATCAACATAATTCGCAATCAGTTTTGTCCGGCGCAGGACGTCAATGCGCATCAATCCAAAAACCTCTTCGCAGTTATAAGCCGGATGTAATTTGCTCATGGATAGAAAGCGCGTATTTGGCAGTGGTGCATCAAAGGAAACCGTAGACTGCCTAATCTCCAACACATTGCCGGAATCATCAATATCGGCAAACCAAGTGATGCACGACACCACATCGGGTCGGTTGTCAAGGACCGCCACGCTTTTCTCCAGCAGTTCCGGGGCCAGCTTATCATCATGAGCCAGCCAGCGAAAATATTTGCCTCGCGCCAGTTCCACAGTGCGATTGTAGTTCCAGGAGGCGCCTTGATTCTGCGGGCTGCGATAATAGCGCACGCGGTTATCTTGCGCGGCAAAGCGGCGCGAAATCTCCTCGGTCGCATCGGTCGAGCCATTGTCCGAAATGATCAGCTCTATAGCCGCATAGGTCTGATTCAGCACAGACTCAATCGCCACAGCCAAAAACTGCTCCCCGTTGTAAACAGGTAGTCCAATACTGACTAACGGCGCGCCGGTCTCGCTGCCTGGCTGCCAGGTCTTGCTGTTTTCTGTCGTACCAATCATGCTGATTTTCCAGGTGCCTTACCTAGTTGCTGACGCCTCGCTCGCCCCAACTGCTTGAAGCGCGCTACAGGCGCAGCAGGGCGTCTTCTAGCTCGTCCACCACTCGTTCCCAATTGTAAACCTGTGCGATACGCTCTTGCGCCTGCGCACCGTATAATGCGATCTGTTTCCTATCGTGCAGCAGGCCGGCCAAAGTCGCTTGCAGGTCTCCGGCGTCGCCAGCTTCAAAAGCAAGCCCGGCTTCTCCAATCGTCTCGCGATTCTGCTCGATTCCGTTCACCACGACGCAACGTCCGCAGGCCATGGCACTCATCAAGGCGGGCGAATTACCTTCCATCACCGAGGGCTGCACATAGATCAGGCAGTTGGCGAAAAGCTGGCGCGCCTCTTCGCCGTAGCGATATCCCAAAAACTTAACCCGCTCATCGCTGAGATCGTGTAGGCGCTGGACGTACTCCGGATCGTCCGGGTTCTCGCCCACGATGGCCAGAGGCAAGGCCGTCTCTAGATTACGATAAGCCTCCAGCAGAAGATGGACACCCTTGTCAGGACGGAGCATGCCTACAAACAAGATGTAGTTTTCCGGCTCCAGCCCCACCGCTTCGAGCATCGTATCACCAGGCGGGTCCCAAAGATCCGCGGCCAGGGTGATGACGGCGGGTTCGCGATCGAAAATGGCGGCAAATTGCTTCTGCGAAGCAACATTATCCACATAGACAAAATCGCCCCACCGAAAGGCGGCGGCGGCGCCCCAACGCAGCAATCTTCGCGCGGAGCTGCTCCACTTCGGCCGTTCCCAATCTATACCATCCATATAGACAACAGATTTCTTGCCGCCCAGCTTCACCAAGGGCAAGAACAATGCATTGCCCATACCATGATAATTGATTACATCGGCCGAATTATGAAAGATGGCATGCGCAGTAGCCAGCAGCGTATGCGAAAGCGTCTCAAGTCCGGCCCTGCTGACCAAAACGGGCAGACCAATCAGTTTTACCCCTTCATATTCAGCAGGCGGATCCTTGATATAGTTGTTGCGACAGTAAACCGTTACATCATGACCGCGTGCGGCGAGTCGTCTTGTTTTGGCATCGGTCTCGCGTTCACCACCTCCTGCGCCCGGCAGATCGGGTGGCAGGCCGCGCATGCCTATGAATGCAAGCCGCTTGTGTTTGATTGGCTCAGTTTGCATCGCCTATCAGAACCGTTTCAATATAGGCACGCAACGCTTCTTGCCATGGCCGCATCCAGTTCAGTCCGCGTAGTTCCAAATTGTAGTTGATGGCCGCTTCCATGCGGGGGCGGGGCGCCGGAAGAGGAAAACGCGCTGAACTAACTGGCTCTAATTCACAATTTGTTACCTGGGCATATTCCAGAATCTTCTGCGCAAATTCAAAACGGCTGCAAAATCCACCGGTGTTCACGGTGTTATAAGTTCCATAGAGTCCTGTCTGTGACAACCTCTCCACCGCATCGGAAATATCGTATGTATAGGTAGGCGAACCAAACTTGTCGTCCACAACGGTCAGCTTGTCCCGGCTGCGCGCCAGGTCGATAATTTTGGCCACGAACTTCTTGTCCTCAGATCCGCCGCCGAACATCCACCCCGCGCGCGCAATATAATACTTATCTAGTAGTTTCTCTACAATCAGCTCACCTTGATACTTGGATCGACTGTACCAGCTTTGTGGGTTAGGTGAGTCAAATTCGGTATAAGGTTCGCACTTGCGGCCATCAAAAACGCTGTTGGTACTGATGTATACCATTGCTGCATCGTATGCCTGGCAAGCAAGGGCGATATTTTGCGTGCCGATAGTATTGGTAAGAAAGGAGCCGTCCGGATCCCGCTCACAATCATCGACTTCCGTAAGGGCCGCCAGGTGAAACACAACAGCAGGCCGCGCATCCGCCACGGTATCCAGGACCAAGTCCCGATCGCGCACGTCCATTTCTTCGATGTCCGTCGCCAGGACATCATATCCGCGATCGACAAGAATATGGCAAAGATCTTTGCCCATCATACCTTTTGCGCCTGTCACCAAGACCTTCTTCATACCTCAGAACCTCCAATTATCGACTTAAGGTCAACTGACCAAGCGCGGCAAGTGCATGGTTGGCTTCATAGGCGAGCCATACGTTCACGCACCCAACACCATAGTCACCGAAACGCGTGTTGCTGTGCGAACTTTGCTGGACACCATCAAAGAGACTACCAATGCCAGGTTACGAAACACCTTTCGGCAACCCGCGGCGCTTGGCCTTCCCCAGCCCTTGCAACCAGCGACGAACGCATCAGTTCGCAGAGGCCAGCAAGGAGTGATAGACATCCAGGGTCAACTCGCAATGGCGCTGGGGGCTGTTGACTTGTTCAACTTGCTCACGGCCGTTGCGCCCCATCTCTAACGCCAGTTCCGGATTCGCGAGCAGCAGGTTGATCTTTGCTGCCAGCTGTTGCACATTTCCGCCGTCAAACAACAAACCATTCCAGCCGTCGCGGATCTGTTCCGGAATCCCCCCCATACGGCTGCCAATGACGGGGGTCCCGCTGGCCAACGATTCAATCACCGCCATGGAATAGTTTTCGTACACTTCGGACGGAAGAATCGAGAAGCGAGCATTCTGAATGAGAGGGGAAAGTTCGTCGCTGTTTAGGTGACCAAGGAATGCTACATTGTTCAACTGGTTGTCGCGAACGTAGGCCTTGAGTTCATCTTCAAGTTCACCGCGACCGGCAATGCAAAGCTTGGAGCCTCGAACATCACGCATAGCTGCCAACAGGGTGCGTACACCCTTTATATCGACCAAACGCCCGTAATACAGAAAGTAATCTTCAGGTTCATAGCGCGCCTGCAATCGGTCCAGGTACACGAAATTGGGGATATTGACGATCCTATTCTCAATACCGTATTCAATCAGTTTGTCACGCAAAAACATGCTGGGAGCGATAAACACATCCACGTTGTCCTCGTAAATGCCCGTCAGTTTATGGGCATACATTTCCACTCCTGCCAGCAGGCTGGCCGCCAACGATCCGCGCTTGCAGCGGTGCAAGGCCACGTTGTAATAGCGAACGACCTTGCAGCGCTCGCACACCGCCCCGTTGGAAACAAAGCTGGTATTCGGACAAAGCAGTTTGTAGTCATGCAAAGTCTGCACCACAGGGATGCCCGCGCGCTTTAAAACGGGCAAGATCGAAGGCGACGTTTCATGAGCGATTCCATGCACATGGGCGATATCCGGTTTGGTATCCGCGATCAGCTTTTCCATTTTCTGCGCGGCCTCGCGCGAGTAGATAACCCTTTCCACGGCTCCCAACTTGTCGCGGATCGAACTGCCCTGGCCCATCTGGCTGGGAAAGTCAATGGGGCTGAGAAAATAATCGCTATAGACCGAGTCCTCGTTGCGCTCATCCTGCATGCTAAACGGAATCACTTCATGCCCGTTCGCCCTCAGCAAGTCCGCCAGGTCGAAGAAGCAGCGCTCTGCGCCGCCTCTCAGGTAGTAGAAACTGTTGCACATCAAGATCTTCATGGGCAATTCAAGGGCCGAGAATCGGCCGTAACAACTCACGAGCCTGCCTTGCAGCGTTCTCTTACGGCCAACCTACTTGGATAGGCCAACTACACGCAGCCAATAGTTCTTCAGATTACTTGACAGACCGGCAAAACCTTCTTGACGCCAGCGCTTGGACAACCGCACGAGAATGTCACCGCCGCTGCGGAAAATCATGAAGGGAACCCTAGCCCACGCCCGTGCCGGCATTGCTTTGGCTTCATAGCCCAAACGCGCCATTTCCGGCCTAGTCAGAAATTGTGTTACCACAATGCTTTCCGGATCAAGGCCTTTCTCCCAACTACTGATTGCCGCGGTACTTATGCCGCTGCTACCAGCCGATTGAGCGGTTGTGGAATTGACCCAGCCTACCTCCAGCATTTGCGGAAGAAAGGGTATTTGCAGGAAGGCGCAGACTCGCTTCACTTCGGTCTCCGGGCTGCTGACCAGATCCTGATACCGTATCCGCAGCACCCGTTCCGCCATTTCCGGGGGCAGGTTTTCAGTTGTACGGACAGCTGATTTCCAGGCAAGATTGTCCCAAATCGGGTCATAGTTCCCACCTCTACCCAAGCGCTTGCGCTTGGATGCCAGAATAGCCCGTGGATCACGCACCATTTCCAGGAACAATGCCTCGGGCACGACATCCAGGATTTTCGGTATGTGGAACAAATGTGTGGGCGTCTTCTCTACCCAACCTAGTTTGTCCAGCCGCTGCGCTACATATGCCGCGACGATTGGGAAAAATGCTAGGCGATCGTTTTGAAGGCGCGCCTCCGCTCCAAGCCTGGCGAGGTCCTCCACAGCTTTTTCTGAAGCGGGAATGTGAATAATCCCCGGGCTGGGGCCCTTTTCGTCATATACAACATGATCGTATCCCACCTGCACAAGTTCGGTCATGAACACTGCGAAGTCGGCAAAGGCGGCATCCTGTCGTATATCCGGGTATTGGGCCTGGATCAGCGGTATCGCATCAAAAAAACGGGTCTCTCCACTACCTACGAAAAGTAAAGGGTGGCGACTGAGAATCTGCTGCAGCAGGGTGGTACCTGAATGCAAGTACCCAACAATGAAAACGGCTTGACTGGAGGATGGCTCGGCCTGACGCTCCCCAGCAATAAGAGATGCACTCAGGCTTTGGTAGGCAATCTCATATTCGTGCGCCACGTTATCCCACGTAAGTCCTTGGCGCATCTGGCGAGCATTGTCCATAAGCTCCTGCAGGAAATGTCTGTCGACGACCAGTCGGCGCATACCGGCTGCAACCGATTCTGGCGTATCGTCTACCATTACGCCATTGATGCCGTCCTGAACCAACCCTCGGTGGGACAATACATCGGTGGAAAGTATTGGAAGCCCAAGAGCACGATATTCCAGCACCTTTATCGTTGGTTGATAGTGCCAGGTAGGCCGATCTGGGACGTAAGCAAGGCCAACATGATAGTGGGCCAAGAACTCAGGTACCTGGTCATAGTGCAGAGCCGGGCTAATGGTCACAAACTCAGCCAACCCTAGCTCATTGATCTTCTGCTGAAAGAAGCCCCCCGATTGATCGGGTCCCACGAATGTGAGATGAAAGTTATCCGTCTCCGTATGCAGCAAGGCAGCCGCGTAAAATAGTTGTTCAAGGTTTCGCAGCCGGCTCAAGGTACCTACGTAAACCAACCGGACCGATTCATCTTCATCTGGGATGCAAATCTCGGAATTGTCAAGCTCCAGGAACCGGTCATCGACGCCCACCGGGATGACGCTGGCATATTTCGGCCATCCCTCACCCAACACACGCTTGGCGGCTTCGGAATGACAGAAGAACGTGTGCTCAAATGCAATGCGCGACCAGAAGGACCAAGAACGTACAACCTGCTTTTCGCGGAGGCGGGCTAGAAATCCTGGAGAGACCGCTTCGTTGATTTGTCGAATATCATAGGTAACGTGGACTCCAGGTGGGCTGAAAACGGCCAGCACCCAAGGCCACTTGGTTGTGTTCACCTGCACAATATCCGGCTGCAGATATTTTATGATGGAGCGTGACTCAGCCATCATCCTTAACGTAGACCAACGGCGATGTAGCCCCGGCAAGAGCGGCATCGATTCAAGCCAAGCGGGCGGGGATTCCAGCGGCACAACCGCAAGCACCTCTGCTTCTGCTCCTCGCCACTGAAAACTGCCGTCTTCGATGACCGTAGCGACTATCACTTCATGACCACGCTTGCGCAGCGCTCGGGCAAGCACATCATAGACAGGGTTCGGTTTGGCACCAAAATAGTTGAAGAGTACTATGCGCATGATTGTCTCAGGTACCCTTTCTCAGCCAGGTACTGGCAATAGGAGCCGCGCAAACTGTGGGCGGCTTAGGAATCTGCCAGCCGAGGAAGAATTGCCCATCTCCATTTCAGCGAAGCTTGCCGGAAAGGGATTCAAGCAAGTTGGCCGGCCGCGTGGTGACGCTATGGAATAGGTTTCGAGCAAAATCAACATAGTCGCCCTCTTCCAGCGAAAGTCGGGCCAAGGCCAGATGAGCGCCGGCCAGGCGCGCTGTCAAGAGCTTCTCTTGTTGCGGCATCAATTCCTCACCGAAATAGTCGAGAAGCTCCCTATTCATCAGGACCGGCATCTCCGTACCTTGGCGGGACTTATCGTGCGTAGCCGAAAGGCGATTCTCGGGCTGATCGTCATCGTTCATCAACGCACCGCCACCGGCAACTGCAACGATTGGGCCGCTTAGCCCCATCTTGATGAACAAGTGAGTATCGTCTCGATATCGTAGGGGCGACCAGAAGCCGCTACAGGCAAAATCGGCGTCACGATTGAAAACAGAGGCTTGCAGCATCATCGGCTGCCTGGGTGCCAACACCCAGCTGGATGCGTTCTCATTCAGCGAATAAGGCCCATCAATGGCAAACCCGGTCATTTCCCATTGGGAAACATGGCCTTCGCCTTTCGTACGCCGCGTATCGGCAAAGTAGTAGCTGGCACGGCCGTCTGTCTCCGCAATCGCCTGCCACATCCTCTCGAGATAGTCCGGCATCCAAGCATCATCCGAATCCAGAAGCGCCACCCATGGATAGCTCGCTTCCTGCATCCCGTAATGGCGTGCCGCAGCAGATCCGGCGTTATGCTGATACAGATAACGTACCGGTTCGCCAAAACTCGCGACAACCGCATGTGTGTCGTCCGTCGAACCATCATCCACTATAACTATTTCATTCGGAAGCAGGGTCTGGTTCAGAATGCTCTCGATTGCTCGTGGCAGAAGATGGGCACGATTATATGTCGGAACCAACGCGCTAACTTGTGGCCGGACAGCTGCCGGGTGGTTCATGTTCATACTGTTCGGTAGAGTCCATTTCACAGGAATCCGCAGCACCTAGCCTTGTTTGCGAAACACCTGGTTGATGTCCCGCTCGAGAACGTGGTGGTGCCGTCTGGCCCATCTCATCAGTTGGCCGTAGCAGCGGATCCGTTGGGGAGCAGGCAACGCGCTGCGCTGAATTGTCGCGAACAATTCGCCAAATTGGCGCCAATATGGAAATACCAACTTGCCTTGTTTGGAGGGATCAAACCAGACCGCCCGTTCGTATCGCGAGGGACTTACAACCACAGAACTCGTCTTATGGATTCGGTGCAGAAACAAGGGCTCAGGAATTTCATAAAATGGGCCGTACAAGCTCAACTCAGCGATCAGAGTGCGGTCAGAATCCGGATAGTTGCCAATCAGCCCGGTCTTGCGCAGCACGTCCAGGCGCATCAGACCGAAAACCTCTTCGCAATTGTAGGATCCTCGTAATTCGCTCATGGAAAGAAAGCGCTCATGCGGTTGGCGCGCATCAAATTTCACGGAAGACCTTTTGACTTCTAATACAGTTCCAGAATCATCAATATCGGCAAACCATGTGATGCATGACACTACCTCGGGTTTGCTTTCGAGCACAGCTACGCTTTTCTCCAGCAATTGCGGCGTCAACATGTCGTCATGCGCGAGCCAACGGAAATGTTGCCCGCGGGCAAGCTGTACGGTGCGATTGTAGTTCCAGGATGCACCCCGATTCTCAGGGCTGCGGAAATAGCGTACGCGTGGATCATAGCTGGCATATTCTTCGCAAATGCGCTGCGTAGAATCTGTAGAGCCATTGTCAGAGATGACCAGCTCAACGGCTGTGAACGTCTGAGACAGTACTGACTCTATGGCCATAGCAAGGAAATTCTCGCCATTGTACACCGGCAAGCCTATTGTGACATGTGCATTCATGGTTGACCTTGGTCCGTCAATACTCCGAGGTAGCGATGCGTGACTTCACCATATAGGACATGATATATCGCTCCTTTGTCGCCGAGCAGTCTAGCGCCCGCCCTCGCTTCCGTATATCGATATGCTGCCCTATCAGATATGTTGCGTACAATGCGATGTCGCATTCTATTGCCCTTCTCGTAGTAACCACCGAGCCCGCCCATTTCGGGTACGCGAATGGTGCATGTCTTGTGACCCGGACAATTAAACCCGGCAACCAAATCGTAGCCCGAGTGTCCAGCGTGGTGCTCAAAGCGCATGCTGACAAAACGGAGTTTTCTTTCTTCCATTAGAGCTCACCTTTCGTGTGAAAGTCGGCCGTTTGGCCCACACACTTCTAGCTACCTGTCCCACGCAGTTCCCCAAGAACATGGTGGGGCGATAAAGATATCCTCGATATTTCTATAAATACGCGTCAATTCACGTTGAGTTGAGACCACGGACCGGATTTGCATAGCGCCGTGCGAAGGTCCCTGCACTCGAAGCAGTACTCTGTATGGTCCGAGGGCAGGTTCTGCGAATGCTGGATGCTGACCTGGTTCATCTCGTGCCGACGAGACTCAAGCAGTGCCGGCAGCCCCAAAAACAGCGTTCGGCTTCCTTGCACACGTAATGAACCCGATTAGCCATCAAGCTTATCCCCGGGGACATATCCCTGGAACCATCATTCTGCGATTACGGGCACCGACGACACCAGGACAGTTCCACCAGATTGGCGAAGGCCTTCTCGTAGAGCACGATCCAGTTTCTCGGCAGCAGCGGCCCAGGTCCAGTCTGACGATGCTTCCTGGGCTAGGCGGCCCAGGTGGGCAAGTGAATCACGATTATCCCAGACTTCGGCGAGCGATCGAACCAAAGCGTCGACGGAAGGATCGCTGGCCCAAAACGCATAGCGTCCTTCTCCTACGACATCCGTATGGCATTCCAGGTCAGTGGCCAAAATGGGCAGGCCCGAGGCCATGTATTCGAACAGCTTGATGGGACTAGACACCCTAAACGACTCATGATCGGAAAAGGGGAGAACTCCTATATGGGCATCAGCGAGGAGGGCGGGTATCGCCTCATGAGGTACTGGTGGGAGAACTGTGATCAGGCCGTTCGTTTTCCCCGCGACTCTTTCCAGGTCTTCACGCTCGCTGCCGTCGCCCACAATGTTGAAAAGGAAGTGCATACCTTGGGCATTGGCTTTTTCCACAGCGCTGCACATGGCCATCAAATTACGGGGGGAGTGCAGGCTGCCAATATAGATCAGCCGTACAGCCTCATCATGCGTCGGCCAGTGACGGCCGTTTCCCGCGGCCGCAAAAACCTCGAGCGCAACACCGGAAGGCCAGACTCCGAGCAGTTTCTCATCCGGAATGCCCATCATTTCGGCCATGCGCAGCGTAATTGCCGTTTGCCCGTCAGCCCAGCGGCTGGCCAGACTGTTCATGGTATCTGAATACAGGGCATTCACACGCTCACGGCGGGTCGCGATCTCTTTGGGTGTCATCGGTGCTGTGCGCGTATCCATCACAAACAACGGCCGGTTGCCACCCTGAATTCTGCGCCTCGTGCGGAGAGCAAACATCCAGGGGGCAGACATCTGGTGAAAGAGGACGACATCGGCCGTGTCAATTCTCTGCCGAATCTCCTGCGAAACCCGTGAGTGAAAGGCAAACTGGCGGACAAGGTAGACGTCCGGATTCTCAACGGCCAGTACAGGCACTCCACGAATCGCTTCCAATTCCGCAGGTCCCGCCGTGATCAGGGTTATTTCCCATCCCATCTTTTTCAGTTCACGCGCCATCTCAATCCAAGTGGCGGCATCCATCGTAGTGGAAAGGTCGTCCGTAAATACCCAGATGAGGTGCATCTTGTCTTCCAAGGTTGGTTCTGTGGAGATCATCTCAATTCCTTTGACGGTCGTGACGGTGACCAGCCGCTCGCGTGCCAGACAGATTTCGTTTCGGGTCGGTGGTTTCCCCCGGTTCCTAAGCGTGAAGTGAAATGCCAGCCCCCACAGGAACCAGTACATGATTGCCGGGGCAGTGGCAATCCAAGGGTTAGAGTACCAGATCCATACGGGCCACAGCAAGGTATAGAGAATAACCCCAAAACGCAGCACGTCGATATCACGTTCCGCTTTGTTACCGCTGGCGCGGAGCAGGAACACGGCCGTGACAATTATGAATATCGCGAACACAAGCAGGCCAAGCAACCCGGTCTCAATCATGATCACCACCAAGCTGGTCCCGGCGAATAGACCAAAGTAGCTGCCGCGGAGACTGGCGCCTACAATTCCGAGCGAAATGGTTTCGCTGCGCGAGCCAATACCTCGTCCAACCAACAGCGTAGTGAAATCCCGGGAGATCTGATCCCAAGCAAGATTCAGGCCGTAATTACGGTCAAAATAGCCTCCGCCCCCCGCATCGGTAATTGCTAAATCTAGATACGCTGCATCACCGCCAACCACGAGGAATTCCTCCAGGCGCGGGATCTGAAAAGCGCTGGCGACGAAGTTGTTATATGCAAGGATGAAGCCGCCAAACGTAATCACAAACACCAGGGCCAATGTAACCATCCGCCGTACATTTTGCCCACGAACCAGTTGCAGCACAAAAGCCAGGAAAAGCAGCATAGCGCTGGCGAAGAGGAAGAACTTCATCTCCCCAAGCGTGCTGGAAACTATCCCCAAGGCAAGCGTCAGAATGAGCGGCTTCCACCGTCCCCACACGAGCCATGTACCTAGTGCCAGGGACAGGGTCATGCAAATTAGCAGTAACAATGCTCCGGTGCCTCCGCGTAGCCCCAGGGTTCCACTAACGGTGTCACCGATCGGTTCGCCACTCAGGTAGAGCAGGCTTTGCACTAACACTTGCAAGGCGAGCAGCCCGACCGTCGCCTTAGGGATCCAGGCTACGAGTGGTCTGGGCCAATAGGGCACCATGTAGACATACAGGCCGACAAGAGGGAACCTGAACAACAGCCATAATCCCCACAGAGTGGCATATACCTGCTGGTCTTCAAACGATGCGACAACAAAGCCCATGACCGAAAACCACAGGATCATCAAGAGCATGACCGGTATGCGATCGACCGTTAGCACCCGGATTATCAGAAGGCCCATCATGAGCAAAACCAGCCCATCGCCCAGAAAACGAATACCGCCAGGGACGCCAAGTTTCCAGCTCAAAATTGGCGTGAAGATGTATATCACGCCGGCAAGCATGGGCAGTAAATGGAACCACTGCCAGGTTAGCTCCTTGGAATACAGTGCTTCCGATTGTTCCATTGAGGGGTCAACTAGCATATCAGCCATGTTCGATTCCAAGAAGACAACAAACGTGCGCAGATTCATCCATAAATGGACAATCTTTCACCAGATATAATCGGAATGTTCCTCGGCGGATGGTCCTATGGGAAAAGGCCACGTCCAGGGGAACGCAAAATGGAAGCCTAGTGCCTAACTTTCAGCAAGCGCACAGATCAGCACTTGAAGGTCTGCAATTCGATTCAGCTAGACTCGTGCAGCTGCAGGACCTATATCTTCATCACTTGGCCGCTGTGCGCCGAATCATAGAGCGCCTCAACAACACGCATCGTCGCCAGGGCATCCTCAGCATTTGTTGCATGGTTATTATTACTACGGACGAGGGCGACAAACTGCTCCCACTCCAGGCGCAGGGAGTTGTCTGTGGCATCGAACTCCAGCGTCTGGACAATAGGTGGACCTGATTCCGGGCGGCGTTTAGCAAGGGTCAGCGTCGCCGGGCCATAGTAACCTCCGAGGCCTTCCCAGCGCAGAAAGCCATCGCGTCCAAATACCTCAAACGAAAAGCGATTTTGCCATTGCGTCCAGCTGGCATGAACCTGCGCTGTCTGACCATCGGCCGTGCGCATGAGGAAGAAAGCATTGTCGTCCAGCTGCATACCACTTTCAAAATGGTCCAGGTCCCAATAGTAGGCCGAAGACACGGCAAACACTTCCTGAAAATCGCCCTGAAACCAGCGGATCAGGTCAACCAGATGCACGCCAATATCGATCATTGCGCCACCGCCAGCTAGGTCTGCGCTGGCAAACCATGTTTTCTCAAGCCCGGGCTGGGCACCATGACCAAATATAGCCCGCGAATATAGGACTGGTCCCAGTACACCAGTGTCGAATATCTCTTTCATTTTCATCGCTGCCGGATGAAAGCGCTTATTGAAACCAACCTGAAAGACGCCATCCGTCTCCTGACCGACAGCAATCATTTGCTTGGCCTCGCTGCTGTTGCGCCCCAACGGTTTCTCGCAGAGAACATGTTTGCCGGCTTTTAACGCTTCTGTCACTACCGGAAGCATGTACTTGTTCGGCACAGAGACGATCACGACATCGACATCCTCATTGTTGATTACATCATCCCAGATCGTAGCTGCATCGCAGCCCATTTGATCAGCCAGATCGGTGGCCCGTTTGGCGTCAATATCGGCCACGATACCGAGTGTTTCGTGGCTGGCGTCCTTCACGATCTGTGCCCGCCTGCGTCCCATGCGGCCGCAGCCGATAATTCCCGCGCGCAGTTCAGCGCTGTCGCTCGGTGTTTCAATCATTTCGGTAATTTGCTCCATTTCAAAACTTCCTTCCTGTTGAGACACGAGGTATAAGGCGCAGTAGCTCCTGCGTCCAGCCAGATGCGTTCCAAATGCATCTATTATTGGCCGTTCGATAGCAAGAAATCGGGTCAGTAAGCGCCCATCGCGGTTAGCAGCACCCAGGGCGTCATCAGCATAATCTTCAGATCCAGCCAGAAAGACCGGCGTTGGATGTAATCAAGATCAATATCCACCATTCTTTCAAAGGGCACCTTGCTGCGGGCCGTCACCTGGTAAAGTCCGGTCATGCCTGGCAACACATCCAGCCTGCTCTTATGCCGCGCGGTATAGTGCTCATACTCATATTGCAGCGGGGGACGCGGGCCAACTATGGACAGCTCCCCGCGCAGGACATTGACCAACTGCGGAATTTCATCCAAGCCGGACTTGCGCAAGAAATGGCCGATGGGAGTCACACGCGGGTCGCGCGTGATCTTGTAGACCTGAACTTGTTTGCCATCCTTTTCTACCGTGTCGAGATGTTCCCCTTTGACGAAGCGGACAATGGCTTCTTTGTGATGGCTGCTGTCGTTGTCTGCGTACATGGTGCGGAATTTGTACATAGTAATGCGCCTGCCGTATCTGCCGACGGCATTTGGCTGGCGATAGATGACCGGGCCCGGGGAGGACAACTTCACCGCGGCGGCCATCAACAGCCAGATCGGTGATAGTAAAACCAGGGCCATGACTGCCATCACGGAGTCCTGCACGCGTTTAACAAGCTCGTAGAATGGTTTCTGTTCTACCAGCGGTACTTCCTCGCCAGCGACATATTCTTCCACGCCTTGCATGAGATCACTCCTCATCTGTTTTACGCAGTACGCGGGCCGGGTTACCCGCGACAATCGTATAAGGCGGCACATCTTTTGTCACCACACTGCCGGCACCCACCAGGGCATGCTCGCCGATGGTGACATTGCCTAGAATGGTCGCATTGCTGCCAATGGAGGCGCCCTTGCATATGAGCGTCTTATCCCATTCGGGCTTGGGAACACCCGGCGGCGGGACTATGGGGAACTTGTCATTGATGAACATAACCCCATGACCGACAAACACCTCGTCTTCAATCGTAACCGCTTCACAAATAAAGCTGTGGCTCTGAATCTTGACCCGTTTGCCGATCTTGACGTCCCGCTGGATCTCCACAAAGGGACCGATTTGAGACTCGTCACCAATTTCACAACCATACAGGTTGACAA
This sequence comes from uncultured Chloroflexia bacterium, assembly GCA_963786145.1. GTDB lineage: Bacteria > Chloroflexota > Anaerolineae > Promineifilales > Promineifilaceae > JAACFF01. The sequence goes on along the minus strand of CAWAYB010000003.1, from coordinate 604,559 downwards.
AGCTGTAGATGGTCACGTCACGGCCGAGTTTGACGTCCTCTGTAATCAGCTGCAAAGCATTGTTTTCGCGCATGGGTCCTTGCATTTCTCCGGCTTTGTCCGCTATATCTGCAGGGCAACGAGCGTACTAGGCGCTACCTACCATGAATTCGCGGATCGTGTCGGCCACCAGCACAGCCTGATCATCCGATAATTCGGCGAACATCGGCAGCGACAAACCATGACTGGCAACTTGTTCAGAAACCGGGAAGTCTCCTGCGGAGAAACCCATGCCGGCGTAGGCCTCCTGCAGATGTACGGGGATGGGATAATGTAGCCCGGAAGCAATGCCTGCCTCGCCAAGATGAGCTTGCAAGGCATCACGACGGCCGTCTGTCACCTGAATCACGTACAGGTGATAGACATGCTCATTGCCCGGGACACAATAGGGAGTCACAATCCCCGGGACATTCGCCAGACATTCGTCATAAAGGGCTGCCCGGCTGCGTCGGGCCGCATTCCAACCATCCAGATGCGGCAGCTTGATCCCCAGCACCGCGCCTTGCAAGTTATCCAGGCGATCACAATAGCCCACCGCCAGATGCTCGTACTTGCGTTTCTGACCATGATTGCTCAAAACACGCACCCGATCGGCCACGGCCGCATCATTCGTTACCACCGCTCCGGCGTCGCCATAGGCGCCGAGGTTCTTGCCGGGGTAGAAGCTGAAGCAGGCCGCATCGCCAAAAGTGCCCGCTTTACGGCCGTTACTCGTCGCCCCATGCGCCTGCGCCGCATCCTCAATCACAAACAGATTGTGCCGCCGCGCAATCTCCAAGATGCGGTCCATGTCTGCCACCTGCCCGTACAAATGAACGGGCATGATTACTTTCGTGCGGTCGGTAATCGCTGCTTCGATCTTGGAACTATCAATGTTATAGGTTTGCGGATCCGCATCCACAAAGCGAATATCCGCCCCTACCTGGGTAATTGCTTCACAAGTGGCAATATATGTGTCCGGGACAGTAATCACCTCGTCGCCACGGCCGATTCCCAGGGCCTCCAGCGCGAGGCGCAGCGCGGCCGTGCCGGAGCTAACACCTACCACGTGATCCACGCCTACGAATTCGCCGAATGCCTGCTCAAAGCTGGAGACCTCGGGTCCCAGGATATAGGCAGTGCGGTCTAGAACGCTTTGAATGGCGTCGTCCATGGCAGGACGCAAAGTCGCGTATTGAGCTTTCAAATCAACAAAAGTAACGTTCATCAAGTCTCCTACTTCAAGGACAGGGCCAGGCCCGCGCTGTCGATTCAGGCACCGGCCGGGAACAAGTCAATTGTACGCTTCAGCCACATAGCCATCTGGCGTATAGGCCGTATAGTCCGAACTCTCTTCCGCCTTATTTACAACCACTTCAACCGACTTGGCCCGCACATTGACTAGCTGGCGGCGCACAGTCTCAATGTCATCCCGGCGGGTCTGAGCGCGAGTGACAACCCAGATCACTGTATCAGCCAGAGGCACTACGACCGCCGCATCAGCCACCGACAATATCGCCGGAGTATCCAACACGACGTAGTCAAATTCCTTCTGTAATTCCTGCACCAGGGCAGCCATACGGGGCGAACCAAGCAGTTCGGTCGGATTCGGCGGCAGGGGCCCACTGGTCAAGACATGAAGGCGCGGGAAAGTGCTGTACGAGATCGCTTCATCCAATTCTACTTCCTTGGTAAGGACGCTCGTCAACCCCCGTCTATTGGGGAGTTCGAAAATCTTGTGCATCGTCGGCAGCCGCATGTCACAATCTACGACAACCACGCGCCGTCCAGACTGGGCGATAGTCACCGCAAGGTTCGCCGCCACAGTGGACTTGCCCTCGCCTCGCTGCGCGCTTGTCATCATCAATACCTGCGACTCGCCTTCCGGATCGAGAGTCAAAATATTGGTGCGCAAGCGCCGGAAGGCTTCCACCTGGGGGTAATGACCATTGCCGATGCGCGCAATCTGCATATCGTCAGGCGCTTCGGGAATCCTGCCTACCGTCGGGAACTGCGTGGCGCCTTCGATCGCTTCCGTGGTATAGAGCCTTGTGTCCAGGTTCTCAGCCAAAAAGGCCAATACAAACCCCAACATAAGACCCCCTAGAAAGCCCAGCGCTATGTTGAGCAGCGTACGTGGCTTGGATGGTGAAACCGGCAAATAGGCAGGTTCAACAACAGAGACCGAATTTGCCAGGAGCGCCTCATTGACTCGCGCGCTTTCGTATTGATCTAGCAGCGTCGCATACGTTCTTTCTTTAAGGGCGATCGATTGGTCCATGGCGTCGATAGCGGTGGCATCATCAGGCGCACTGATCAACAATTGATCATACTCGTCGCGCGCCTCTGCCAGTTCCCCCTCGGCCTGGGCCAGCTGCGCTGCCAGGATCTCGGTGGTCGTTTGACCGCTACCGCTGTAAATCTCGCGGCTTTGTGCGGCCAGGATGGTCGCCGTCGTATCGGCAATAGCCTGCGCGAGCTCGGGGTCTGGCGCTTCGGCCGTAATTGTCATGAGTTCCGTACCGGGCACCAATTCGACGCTGATATTGGGAGGGCCCTCCAGATTAAGCTGTTGCGTCAACTCGGTTTTGGAGGTGCCGCTCGTCGCGATTCGCGCATAGGTGTTCATCAGCAGCTGCGTATAATCGATGTTATTGATGGTCGCCACGCGCAACGTGGTTGTCGACTCGTACTGAGGAGTTGCCAGAAATGTCGCCAGTGCTGCCAGAGCTGTGGTAATAATCGTCGTTAAGATAATGATCCACTTGCGGCGTTGGATTACTGCTAAATATTGTCTTAATTCCACTCTTCTTTTCCTCAAGAGGCATTATTGCACTGCACAGTCGCCCTCCATCCAGAGGCTACCTACGCGCTGTGAAGTTCATTGTTACCTCCATCACTTACGACTAAGCTTACAAACTGTGGGCACTCTCGAACGCCGGATTCGACTTCATTTTTTACACACTACTTGGTGTTCCCAAATGAACAACCTTTCGGCGCTGGTTCCGTGATCAGTGCAGGCACAACCCTCTCCATTCTTCTGGTCGTTGACATGGAACGAACGCTTGTCCTAACATGGCGGCATGGCGCGCAGCATCTACCATCAATCTGCGGCATCGAGATTACCACGCATCGCGGCCATCTTTGTGCACGGTTGCCTGGCTGGACTATGCGTGAGACTGCTTGCGGCCTCACTTTCACCGACCCTAGCGGCGCCCGAGCGTTGCCGGCGCTTTCTCGCTGAATGTCTAGCGAGGACAAAGAGGCCGCCCGCGTCCGCTCCTTCACCGCACCTTAGACGCAATCCAAGAATGAGGGGGAGTGTCTAACTTTTCGGGTATTGGGATAATAGAGTCCATGAGCACATGTCCCCATTGTCAAGTTGAAGAACAGCAAGTCAAAGTAGGCTGCAATCCGTCCGGCAGTCAACGATACCGGTGCAATGTGTGTAACCGGAAGTACACGCCGGAACCTAACGAAGCGGGCTATCCGCAAGAGGTCCGTGACCAAGCGGTGCGGATGTATGTCGACGGACTCAATTTCCGACGCATTGCCCGGACGCTGCAGGTGAACCATCAGTCGGTCATCAATTGGGTCAACGCCCACGTCGCCAGTTTGCCCGATTTGCCACCGTCCACCGACGGCCGGCCAGAAGTGGTCGAACTGGATGAGTTATTCACTTTTGTGGGTGAAAAAAGAAACCAGCCTTTGTGATTACGGCTGTTGACCGGGCTACACGGTGTATTGTGAGTTGGGATGTGGTCTGGGAACGCACAACGTCGACCATGCAGGCAATGCTCGACCGCGGTCCGCGAGCGGAACAATACTATAGCGACCTGTTCAACACCTACGGCACTCTCGTTTATCTGCCCGGACAGCATGAGTACATCGATGACAAAAGCGAGACCTACTCCGTTGAAGGCGACAACGCTGAACTACGGCACTATCTGGCGCGTTTGGGACGTAAGTCGCGCTGCTTCTCACGCTGCATCCGCGCCTTGTGGCGGGCCGTCAAGCTGTTTGTTTATGCCTGGAACCGTCGCCAACTCTACAAACGTCAATATCCCCACTACCCAGCTCATTTGGCCGATTTCGTCTACCCATGAATTTAGACACTCCCGAATGAGGGTGACCGTTCCAAAAATGGGGAGAAGCTGTGATATCCTTTAGCGATAGAGAAGGAGGATATCATGCGCATCCGAATGCAACTGCCCCGCGTTCAACCGGAGAAATATGAGATGCCCTCCATCTGTCCGTATGAGGACTGTGCTGGGGAGCACTTCAAGCTTCACCAACGGCATTGTCGGCGTTCCATCGACGACACAGATCATGACGCAGTGAACGTGCGGCGCTATCGCTGTCTGAGTTGCAAGCAGACATTCCGGGTCTATCCGCGTGGCGTAAGTGGCGCGCAGCGCTCAGACCGGCTCAAGGCAATGGGCATCATGTTGTACGTACTGGGACTGAGCTACGGCGCTGTGGAGGATGCGCTACAGGCGCTGGGCCTGGCAGGCAGCAAGGCCAGCGTCTACCGTGATGTGCAGGCAGCGGGCGAGGCTGTGCAACGCGTGCGCCAGGCACAGGGCGAGCGCAAGGTGACGGTGATGGGCGCCGACACGACGTTTGTCACGTGCAACCGCCAACAGGTGACCATTGCCATGGGCGTGGACGCCTTGACCGGTCAGGTGCTGGACATCGAAATAGTGGACAGCGAATCAACTGAGACCCTGCTGCCGTTTCTCGAGGAATTGCAGGAGCTTTTCGAGGTGGAAGTGCTGGTCAGTGACGACCAGGACAGCTACAAAAACGCCGCCGCAGAGCTGGGACTAATCCATGGTATCTGTCGCGCGCACGTCAATCGCAATGTGGCTAAGCTGGTGGGTGAGGTGGGACTACAAGCCCTGCGCCGTCCCGACCCGCCGCCTGAGCTTCTGCGGGTGACGGTGGACGACTTTCTTGACGACTTGCACCTATTCCAACTCATTGTCGCCTTGCGTCCTGCCAGCGGTCAGGGCCAACTCTGGCAGATGTTTGAGCGTTACCGTTACGCACCGCCACCCGCGCCCGGCGAGCGAGCCACGATGTGGTACCGCTTTCGTCTGGCCCTTCAACGTTGGTGGAGTCACTGGTCTAGCTTGACCCTTGACCAGCGTTGGCGTGGTCCTGGCGGCGCGACCCTGGATGGTACCAATAACGCAACAGAGCGAGCTATCGGCTGGTGGGTCAAGGAGCGTTATCGGACAATGCGCACCTACAAGCGGCTGGAGTCGGTGCTCAATGTCTGCAACCTAATCTGCTACCTCGGTTCCAACAGCGGCGATGTCTCCCTAACAACACTGTTGAATGCCTGATAGCGAACAACCTCTTAGGCGCTCTGCGTCTCTATGACTTTCTTCCCCATCTGTGAAACAGTCACGAATGAGGACTACGCTTGACCAGCAACCTGATTGCGCTATAATGCTCTTGTTCATCGGTAGTACCCTAATCCAATTCACAGTTCGAGCATCCCTGTCTGGGCATGGTCCAGTGCGCCGGACCGAAATGCTCTTGAACCTACGAGGCGCGTCCTGACGAGTTGCAAAGGGCGCTGTTTTTGCTTGCTCAACCACGAAGAAAAGACGGAGAGGAACCCGCTATGGCCAAAACCTTCTATGTCTCGCCCAATGGGAATGATGGCAGTTCAGGCACCGAAGCCCAACCCTTCAGGACGATCAGCCAAGGAGTCCAGGTTCTGGCAGCGGGAGACACTCTGCTCGTGAAGAACGGAACCTACGTCGAAGTAGTCACTGTTCGCACCGCCGGCACGGCAGCAGCTCCTATATCTATTCGCGCTTTCCCGGGTCACAGCCCTGTCATTGACGGCCAGGCGGGAATGAATGGGCCTAATAGTGGACTTCCTGCTACCGGAGATTTGTTTGGGACGGAATCGCGCGACGGCACCGGATTCCGCTATGGGCCGCTGGTCAGTATTGAGGCCAACTACATTGTTTTCGAGGGTTTCACCGTAACCCGTTCCATGGGTCGCGGTATACGCGTTTGGCGCAACGACCAAACCGTCACGGGCGTTGAGATTCGCAACTGTAAGATAAGTTTCTCCCGTGAATCAGGTCTACTATTGGAAGTTGGCTGCGACGGGGTAACCATCGTAGGTTGTGACGTCTCGCGCAGTGGCAACTTCGCACCCTATAATCGCAGCCCGCACGTACTTAACCACCCTGGAGGGCTAGCATTAAAAGGGGCCGATAATATTCTAATTCAACAAACGATCGTACGGGAAAACTGGGGCGAAGGAATTATCTTTGACGCAGTGAATGCGGGCTCTCAGAACGTAATCGTCCGCCAGTGCATAGTTTACGACAATAAGGCACCATCCATTTATGTACACGGCACGAGGAACGCGCTCGTAGAACGGAATCTGGTCTACCATTCCGTTAATAACGAGTTTGATAATAACGCAGGTATCGCCATAACACCGCCAGAGCCCAACTTCGAGCAGAACTCGCCAACAGAGAACATAACCATCCGCAATAACATCGTTGTTGGCTTTGATAGCAACATCGCACTTTGGCCGAGCAGCGGCCGCAAAGTAAGCAGGCTCTTCCTGCTAAACAACACGTTGGTGAACGGCCTTGTGGGAGGCATCCACTGGGGAGTCGGTCCGTTTGAGGCGTGTGAATATCGCAACAATCTGGTCTATCAAGGAAACGGAAAGCCACCCATCAGCACAAATCCTGACTTTGTCGGGTGGACCAAATCGAATAATTCCTGGTCGACCGCTCCACAAAGCGGTGCTAGCAGCCCCACCGATGTAATAGGCAATCCACTTTTGCAGAATCCTGACACAACCCTGCAAAGAGGTCAGGTCAATCCGGATTGGTACAGAATTACCTCCAATTCACCGGTGCGCGGGAAAGCACTTATTCTGAGCAGCGTAAAAGATGACTATTTCGGTAGTGTGCGTGATACAACACCGGATATGGGCGCAACCGAATTCGTAACTGAGACCATCAAGGCTGACTTCACGGCCTTGCCGCCCAATGGGCAGGCCCCTTTGCAGGTTGCGTTTAAGGATAAGAGTACCTCTTCGCAGGCAATCACTGGCTGGCTTTGGGACTTTGGGGATGGCAGTGTATCCGATCAACAAAGCCCCACCCATACCTATAGTGCTGGCACCTATACTGTCTCCTTGCGCGTTTCCAACTCCGTTGGAAGCAACATTGTGACTAGGTCTAATTTGATCAAGGTCGAAGCAGTCATACCCAATACTCCGCCGCGTGTCACCAATGGTTTACAGGTCCTGTATAGCTTTGATCAACGCAGTGGCAATACGATCTATGATATCTCCGGCGAAGGAACGCCCCTGGACCTGGTGATCAACAATCCAGCAAAGGTCAAATGGACCAGTGAGGGCCTGAGCATCTTGGAACCAACGCTTATTGTCTCCAACGGCCCAGCAGAGAAGATTAACGAAGCATGCCGTCAAAGCAATGAGGTAACGGTGGAGGTATGGTGCACCCCGGCCAATACGACCCAAGAAGGACCAGCGCGGATCGTATCATTATCCCAAAATGTGCACTCGCGAAATCTGACCTTGGGACAAGGACTTTGGGGGAGCCAGCCCAACACTGTATTCGATGTACGCTTGCGGACTACGGAACGCTCGGCAAATGGAATGCCTTCTGTCACTTCACCAGTGGGAACAGCCAAAGCACAAAAGACTCATATCGTTTACACGCGCAAGAGTAATGGTTTGGTGCGCCTGATCGTTGATAATGTGGTTGTTGCTGAGGCCAACGTACCTGGGGATTTGTCTACCTGGAATCCTCGCTTCCCGCTGCTGCTAGGCAACGAAACCACCGGGGAATATCCTTGGCGGGGCCAGGTGTTCCTGGTCGCTATGTACAACCGGTTCCTAAGTAAGGCTGAGGTAGGGCTAAATTTCGCGGCGGGCCCAGAGAGCGCTGCGATGCACGAGCCAACCTCAGCAATATGGTCATCGTTTAAGCGGTTTGTGCTTGTAAACAGTGGGCAAAACAGCGTATTTCACGAGTCGGCGACGACGGCCGTAGCGTATGGCGTACAGTATCCGGATGAACGCTGCGTCGTCTGCACCAGCAACGGCGCGAAAAGCCTGACCATCTATAACAACGTCAACAAAGTCCTGAGCAGCTATAACCAACCAGGCATCACCCTGGAATGGTTGGATTAGAAATGCAAGAAGCTGTCTGCTTCTCTATGGCATGCAGCCATAATAGAAGCAGGCAGCTTCTACTTTTCCAACCTTAGTTTCAGGCCCCGCGCAGGCCTACGCAGCCTTAGTGGCTGGCCGGCAGCAGGCGGATTTCTTGCCACCGCTCCCTGGCACCGCTACGGAACAGCGCGGGGTCAAAGTCGGCCAGGGCTTCCCAGCCTTCGACCGCAGCTAGTTCGCGTTGTTCATCCGATAGCTCCAGTTCGATGTGACGGCCGTCGGTTTGCATCTCGAGGGTTAACGTGTCTTTGCCATCGTCAACGATGTCCATGATGCAAAGACGATCGGAACCCTCCGGATAACGAAGAAAGGCGGCCGAGCACCTTTGACAAAAGCTCAAGCTCGTATCACAAAGTCCACGATCAATTACAACTTTCATTGGAAGCTCCTCGATTCTGCTACTCTAGACAATCGGCTACATATGACTTGACACTAGATCAGCTTTCGCTGTCGATCAATGACGAATGTCAGCAATTGCCCGGTATTTTGTCACAACCTACCTCTTTGGATATCTTGATGCAGGGCAATCGCAAACTCCGCAGGTAGGCAGAAATCCTGCCAAGCTGCCGAATTTTATTCGTTCGCGATTACCGAAACAGCCTGATGTCTTGCTATTGAGGCCTGGCCAGAGAAGATTCAAAAGCGCCGGCGACTGCAGTGCCGAGTTTGCGATTGCCCTGATCTTGATGCAGGGCAATCGCAAACTCGGCCAGTGGACGCTAGGAAATAGACAAAGGGCGGATATGATCGGTGTTTCTTGCAGCAGGAGGAAATCCGCTATGACAGAATCGCCGATTGTAGATTTGGCCACCTACTTTGTTGACCTGGATGATCCTCGTCATTTCCTGGGGCGACGCCATGAACTGCTGGATATCATTGCGATCGCAATATGTGCGATTATCTGTGGGGCTGACACATGGGTCGATGTCGCCATGTACGGACGAGTCAAAGAGGAATGGTTACGTACGTTTCTCCGGCTAACTCATGGAATTCCCTCCCACGACACCTTTGGCCGTGTGTTTGCCGCACTGGATGGTGAGCAGTTTCAAGTCTGTTTCATGCAATGGATTCAGGCCATTGTCGACATTCTGCCCGGGCAAGTTATCGCCATCGATGGCAAAACCGCCTGTGCCTCACATGATGGTCCAGACCCATCCATAGCAACCCATATGGTTTCAGCCTGGGCCACTGCTAATGGGGTTGCTCTGGGGCAGGTGGCTGTTGACGAAAAGAGTAACGAAATCACCGCCATACCAGAACTGCTTTATCTGCTAGATCTGAAGGGTTGCCTGGTGACTATTGATGCCCTGGGCTGTCAGAAAGAGATTGCAGAGCAGATTGTGGCGCAAGATGGCCACTATTTGCTGGCCGTAAAGGGCAACCAACCTCATTTGCATGAGGACATTGCCCATCTCTTTGACCTTGGCCTGGCCACTGAGTTCAAGAATCTCACTTACGATTATGCGTATGAAGAGTCGGTTGGTCATGGTCGTTACGAGCAGCGCAGCTGTTGGACGTTGAGCGATCAGGGTTGGTTGACCTACTTATGCACACGCAACGACTGGCCAACCATGAAAACGATCGCCCTGGTTCGCTGTGAACGTCGGGTAGGCGACGAGTTAACTACCTGCAATCGCTATTACATTTCGGATTTGGTGCACCAAGCCGGCCGGCTGTTGACAGCCAGTCGTGCACACTGGCACATCGAGAACCGCTTGCACTGGTGCCTTGATGTTGCCTTCAATGAAGATAGAAGCCGGGTCCGACGAGGGTATGGGCAAGCCAACTTCGTTATCTTAAGACAGTTGGCCCTGACACTCCTGCGTCGTGAAAACTCGCTCAAGGTCGGCATCAAGGCCAAACGACTGCGGGCCGCCTGGGATCATGACTACCTCTTAAAGGTATTGACCGCTTGAGTTTGCGATTGCCCTGATCTTGATGATATCCTGTTGGAATAACGCGAGGGCAAGTAACCATGACCAAGTACTTCATAACTATTGCGGGCAATATCGGGGTTGGTAAGTCCACACTCGTAACGCTGTTGGCTGAACGTATGAGTTGGGAACCAGTATTCGAAGCGGTTACGGAGAATCCTTACCTGGCCGATTTCTACGGAGATATGCGACGCTGGAGCTTCCAGTCGCAGGTATTCTTTCTTTCCCGCCGTTTACAGCAGCACCACTATCTTCTGCAACAGCCAGGTTCCATCATCCAGGATCGCAGCGTATATGAGGATGCCGAGATCTTTGCACGTAATCTGTTTGAGCAAGGCGACATGCAGGAACGTGACTGGTCCTGCTACCAAGATCTCTATAAGACACTTACTCTTTTGCTGCAGCCCCCGGACCTAGTCATTTACTTGAAAGCCTCGGTCCCTACTCTACGCCGTCGCATTGCCGCCCGTGGTCGTGACTACGAACGGGACATCACGGACAACTACCTTTCCCGCCTGAATGATTATTATGACGAATGGTCGGCCAGCTTTGCCCTTAGCCCTGTCCTGATTCTGGACACGAACAGTCTCGATTATGTGCAGAACGAAGAGCATCTAGATCTCATCTGGCGCAAGATTGACGATCGGCTCCACGGTAAGGAGTTTCTGTCGCTGTCTTAACGCAATTATGGCCGAAACCCTTGCGAAACGGCCGCTGAGTATTCACCGCGCACATTATCTATGTTACAGTATCGTTAACGGTGGGGGCGCACTTGATGCGGAAGCGTCCACACAGATTGCCATTGTGACTATAGTCGGGACAAGAAAGGAGAAAGCCAAATGAGTGTCTACAAAGTCATCGAGTTAGTAGGAACCAGCGAAGTGTCATGGGAAGATGCAGCAAAGAAGACCATACACATGGCAAAGAAATCACTGCGCGAATTGCGGGTGGCTGAGATTACGAAAATGGACGTGCGCCTGGACGATGGGGAGATCGTAGAGTACCGCGTCCGGCTAAACGTCTCGTTCAAATATGACGACTAGCTGGAACGAATCTCCAGTATTGGCGGCTCCACAGCCTGTACTGTGGGGCCGTTTTGTTTTTGGTTCTATCCCATAACCAGACAAAAGCAGGATGGGTGGGTGTGATCGAATTGTTTCGTTTTCCGAGAAACAATTCGATCACATTGACATAATGTTGTGCGCGGGCAAGAGGATGACAAGGGGTGTTAAGAGCGGTCCATTTAACCCCGGCCGGAAGTCTGACATCAAGCATGATCTGATGGGTGTCAAGACGCGATTATGCCCTGCCACGAATTCTTGATGGGCTTCAAGCGAAGAGGTAAGGCTTTGTGAAGCCAGTTCGATCAGTTACACTAGGCTTCCCTTGGCCTACTCGAAGGCAGAACAGACTATGACTGAAGGCTATTATCGCTACCCCACGATTTATGATGATACCGTGGTGTTTGTATGTGAAGACGATCTTTGGACGGTGAATGCCAGTGGCGGCATCCCGCGCCGCTTGACGGCAAATCTGGGCGAAACCTCGAGACCGGTGTTATCCCCTGACGGGGAACATCTGGCCTTTGTGGGTCGCGAAGAAGGACAGCCGGAGGTCTATTTGATGCCATCTGCCGGTGGTCAGGCACGGCGCCTCACGTACCTGGGCAATCCCATGTGCAAGACTGTAGGGTGGACCAATGAGGGCCAAATCATCTTCGGCCACAGCGGGGAGCAGCCCTTCGAGACTATGAGCCACCTCTATACGCTCGGGATTGACGATGTACAGTCGCGACAGCTGAATTTCGGCCCAGCACGGGCAATCTCCTTTGGACCAGCGGGGGGAGTCGTTATTGGCAGAAATGCACCGAACCCTGCGCACTGGAAACGATACCGCGGTGGTAGGGCCGGGCAATTGTGGATCGATGTGGAAGGAGACGGGCAGTTTGTCATGTTGCTAGCAGAACTGGGCGGCAATCTGGACGCTCCCATGTGGCTGAGAGATCGTATCTATTTTCTTTCCGACCATGAAGGGGTGGGCAACCTATACTCCTGTCTGCCAGACGGGACTGCACTGCGGCGGCATAGTGACCAGTTGGATTTCTATGCACGGAACGCAACTAGCGATGACCGGCGCATCGTCTACCATGCGGGGGCAGACATAATCCTCTATGATCTCGATTCCGACGCGACTACCACGATTCCGATTGCTATGCGGTCGACGCAAACACAATTGAATCGCAAATTCGTCCCGGCAGCGCATTACCTGGACGACTGGGCGCTGCACCCCAGTGGAAAAGCAGTTGCGATTACCTCGCGCGGCAAACCTTTTACGTTTGTCAACTGGGAGGGTGCTGTTCTGCAGTACGGTCAGGAAGACGGTGCCCGTTACCGCTTGTTGGAATGGCTCAATGACGGCCGGCGTCTGATTGCTGTAACCGATGAGACTGGAGAAGAAAACTTTGCGCTGCTGCAAGATCCAGGAACGGGCGTTCCGCAGATTGAATTAATCACCGGTCTGGATATTGGGCGGCCAATCGCATTGAAGATCAATCCCAAGAAAGATCAGATCCTATTTAGCAACCATCGCTATGAGCTGCTTTGTCTGGACCTAGACAGCCGTGGGATCACCTTGATCGACCGGGGTCACGCGGCGGGTATCAGCGGCTTCGATTGGTCCCACGACGGGGAATGGGCGGCCTATGGGGTATCGCTTACCGTGCAAACTACTGCGCTATATCTGTGGAAAGCCGCCACAAAAGAAACGTTTGCGCTGACGCAGCCTGTCCTGCACGATATCGCACCTGCTTTTGATCCGCAGGGCAAATATCTTTACTTTCTGTCCTATCGCGAGTTTGATCCGGTATACGATAATTTACAGTTTGGCCTGAACTTCCCAAGTGGGGTACGGCCGTTTCTCATCACGCTGCAAAAAGATACACCCTCCCCTTTTGCTCCGGAAATGGAAGACCTGTCGGAAAAAGCCACCCACAAGGGTCAGGAGAGCGCGGATGACAAAGGAGGGGCGTTATTAGATGAGTCAGAACAGAAGCCGGAAAAGGGCAAGGATCTGGACCCTGCCGAAAAGGTCCCGGAGCCTTTGCAGATTGACATCGAGGGTATCACGCAGCGGGTCATCGCTTTTCCAGTTGATGAGGGGCGATATGGCCGAATTTTGGGAGTCGGGGATAACAAGGTGATGTATACACGATTCCCTGTGGAGGGTGCACTCAACGGTGGGTCACCACCGCAAACCACTCCGGCAAAGGGAACACTATATAGCTTTGATCTAAAAGATAAGGAAGAAGAAAGACTGGTCGGTCACGTCTCGACCTTTGCTGCCAGTCGCGATGCCAGCACTATCATCTATCGCTCTGGCAACCGGCTCCGCGTGATCAAGGCCGGAGAAAAGCCAAACAGCAGCGAGAACGGCTCCAGCCACAACAGCGGCTGGCTAGACCTGAGCCGCGTCAAGGTGTCGGTGACGCCTCGCGCGGAATGGCGGCAAATGTTTGCCGAAGCATGGCGCCTGCAACGCGATCAATTCTGGGCTCCGGACATGGGCCAAGTTGACTGGATGGCCGTCTTTGAGAGATACCTGCCCCTTGTTGCGCGCGTGGCAAGTCGCTCCGAATTTTCCGATCTGATGTGGGAAATGCAGGGCGAATTAGGCACGTCTCATGCTTACGAAATGGGCGGCGACTATAGGCCGGAACCACACTATCATCAGGGTCACCTGGGTGCCGATCTGGTGTATGATGCAGACAGAGAGGCCTGGCGGATAAAGCACATCGTTCGAGGCGATCCCTGGAATCGGGAAGCTGATTCTCCACTGAACGAAGTTGGTCTGAATATTGAAGAAGGTGACTTCCTGTTGGCGCTGAACGGCCGTCAACTCGATCGCATGTATACGCCGGCCATGGCCCTGGTCAACCAACAGGGTGAGCAGGTACAAATAACGCTGGGTCGGCGAAGTAAGGAAAGCGATGAGCCAGCCTCCGATTTTACCGTGCGTACCGTGCTTGTCACCACGTTACGCACCGAGTCCGAGGCGCGCTATCGTGGTTGGGTCGACCAGAACCGGGGACGTGTACACGAAGAGACCGACGGTCGTATTGGCTACGTCCACATCCCTGACATGACCGCAAGAGGTTACGCAGAGTTCCATCGCGGTTTTCTAGCTGAAGTTGATCGCGAAGGTCTGATTATTGATGTTCGTTACAATCGGGGCGGACATGTGTCACAACTGTTGCTGGAGAAGCTCGCCCGGCGCCGCATTGGCTACGATATTACGCGGTGGGGGCAACTGCCGTTCCCTTACCCCAGCGAGTCGGTACTTGGCCCTTTGGTTGCCCTGACTAACGAACATGCCGGTTCAGATGGTGACATATTCTCTCACAGCTTCAAGTTGATGGGACTGGGCCCGCTGATCGGAAAACGGACCTGGGGCGGCGTCATCGGCATAAGCCCACGACACGCTCTGGTCGATGGAACGATGACTACCCAGCCGGAATACTCGTTCTGGTTCAAGGATGCCGGTTGGGGCGTGGAGAACTATGGTACAGACCCCGACATCGAAGTGGACAACAGCCCACAGAATTATGCGCAAGGAATCGATGCGCAGCTAGATAGGGCTATCGCAGTAATCACGGAGATGTTGAGCAAAAACCCACCCAAAGTGCCTGATTTTGGCGAGAGGCCAAGCAGGGCGCTACCAAGGTTGCAACCGCGGGACGGATACGAGACGTGAAAGGAATTGTAGAAATGGAACTTCGTCCTCTGGGGGAGAGTGGACTTTATGTAACTCGCCTGGGCCTGGGACTGGCAGCGCTTGGCCGACCCGGCTATATCAATCTTGGCCATGCTCGTGACCTAAGTCATTCTTACGAGGCAGGCCAAATGGAAGCGCACGCCCACGAGGTACTAGATGCGGCATGGCGGGCAGGAATCCGCTATTTCGATGCGGCTCGATCTTATGGCCGTGCGGAGGAATTTCTCTCCACCTGGCTCAATTCGCGGGCAATCGACCCCAGCGAGGTAACGGTCGGCTCTAAGTGGGGCTACACGTACACAGCGGGTTGGCAAGTTGAGGCCGAACGTCACGAGATCAAAGAGCATTCGCTGCGCGTGCTGCGGCGCCAGATCGGTGAAAGTCAATCGCTGCTGGGCAACCAGCTTGACCTGTATCAAATCCACTCGGCCACATTGGAGAGCGGAGTACTGGACAACAAGGCAGTGCTGGCAGAACTGGCGCGGCTGCACGACAGCAACATTCGCATCGGCCTTTCCGTGAGCGGACCGCAGCAGGCGGAGACGATTTACCGTGCCCTTGAGGTGGGGCATAACGGCCGTCCCTTATTCGCGGCAGTACAGGCAACCTGGAACCTGCTGGCCCAGGAGGCCGGAGACGCTCTGCGCGCGGCCAGGGCAGCGGGAGTAGGGGTAATCGTTAAAGAGGCGTTGGCAAACGGCCGGCTTACTTCGCGCAATACGGATCCCACATTTGGCGAGAAAGCTACCCTGCTTAGTCAACTGGCTGCAGAATCCGCAACAACCATAGATGCTGTGGCGCTTGCCGCCACTCTGGCACAACCGTGGACAGATGTCGTGCTGAGTGGCGCGGCAAACACCGATCATCTCCAATCCAATGTCCAAGGAGTGGGACTGTCGCTAGGAGAAGTATTGCCAAGCTTGTTGAGCGAAATGCAGGAAACGCCTGAGCAATACTGGCAAACGCGCAGTGCTCTGCCGTGGAATTGACTCTCGCCTTCCTACAACGCCTGTTTTTCCTCCGGGGGAAGTGCCTCAAACATTGAAGCCGCAGGCTCCTGCCTAGAAGAATCCACCACGGCATCCTGCTCTTCGCGGCTTCTTCGTCCGGGCGGCGCCGCATTGGGCATGACTGCACCATCGACGGACTTTGCCGTCGCCAGCTGTTCTGCGGTTACCTCCGCTTCGCTAAGATCGACCTTGCTGAGATCAGCTCCACGCAACCGGGCTTCGCGCAGATTGGCCCAGCGCAGGTTGGCTGTACTCAAGTCTGCGCCACGCAAGTCTGCCCCACCCAGGATCGCACCGCGCAAAACAGCCCCGCGACAATTGGCGTTGCGCAGGGTGGCGCTCCGCAAGTCAGCACCACTAAGACCGGCATCTACCAGAAATGCTTTCGTCAGGTCCGCGCCACGCATGCTGGCGAGGCTCAAGTTTGCCCGGCTCAAATCCGCTTCACGCAAGATAGCCCCGCTAAAGTCTGTACGACCCAAGATAGCGTCGCGCAAACTGGCCCCGTGCAGCTTTGTGGCGTTGAGCTTTGCAGCACGAAGGTTGGCCTGATTCATGTTGGCACCGCGCAGATCGGCGCCCGTCAAGATGACT
Source organism: uncultured Chloroflexia bacterium (assembly GCA_963786145.1). Taxonomy (GTDB): domain Bacteria; phylum Chloroflexota; class Anaerolineae; order Promineifilales; family Promineifilaceae; genus JAACFF01. The sequence continues at coordinate 587,982 of CAWAYB010000003.1, read as the reverse complement.
TCATTCATGACCGTGCCGGTCAACAGAGTCTGCTGCAAGGAGGCATTCACCAACGAAACGCGGCTGAGGACGGCCGCGTCGAGTCCAGCATGGTCCAGGGAGGCCTCTGATAGGTCAGCCTGACTCAAATTGGCCTTACTAAGCTGGGCGTAATCCAGCGTAGCGCCACGGAGAATGGTGTTGCGCAGCTTTGCACCGGTGAGATTTGCCCCGGTCAGGTCGGCATTACTCAGGTCAGCGTCACTGAGGTTGGCTTCTTTCAAGTCCACACCACGGAGGTCCGCGCCAACCAGGTTCGCTTTGGTGAGAGTCGTCAGAGTCAGATCTGCACCGGCTAAAATAGTCCTGTGGAGGTCAGCGCCACGTAGATATGCACCATGAAGAACGGCATTCTTGAGGTTGGCACCGCCCAGCGCCGCGGCGCGCAAGTCTGCCGAGGTTAAGTTACAAGACTGTAGATTGGCATTTTCCAGGCGTGCGCCCTGAAGGCTAACGCCTTCGAGTACGCAGTCGGATAAATTTGCGCCCGCCAAGTCAAGTAACCGCAAGCTGATGACGGGTTCAGCCAAATCCAGCAATCCAGCATTGTGAAGAAAACTCACAATCAGCCCCTTGCGAAGCGGATCGCTGCTGCGCAGTGCTGCGGCGGTACTGGCGCGGGCAATCTGGCGGAGATGGCTTGCTTCCGCACTTTCGGCCAAGCCCTGTTCCAAGAGAAGGCTCGAGATTTGCTGAAAATAGGACTCAGCGAGCTGTTGGGATGCGGCATGAGAGAGTGCTTCGTGCTGTAGTAATCTGGTGGAACGCACTAGCCAGGCTACGGCCGTCAGGACAGCAACCGGGATGGCGAGCAGCTGGAGCCAGGACCAGAGGGTCTTGGCCGGCAAAGCAACGCCACCAACTGTTTCCGGCCCAAAACCTGTCCACCCGGGTGCCCTGTAGGGAAAGAGGGCCCAGAAGAGCACAATCATAACGCTCACGGTGAGGACTACAAGAAAAAAAGTTCGCATCTTGTGAGCCCGGGCATTCTGCAGCCCTTCATCAACCAACGCCTCAAAACTCTTCGGCATGTAGCCAGTTCTCCTCTTGTTCCGACAGAATGTCCAGTCCGGATTGTACCACAGTGCGATCAGAGCAAGGTGTGTCAAGCGAAGAGCAAACTACCTTAAAACATTGAGCCCGCGCCTTTCCACACCCCTGTCGATGGTGTATACTATGCCCATTGTGGCAGAAAGTGGTAGAAGGTGGGGCAAAGTAGTGCGATTTCCTACCGTTTTCTGTGCTAAAATGGGTCGATAAAGAACGCATGTTCTAATTCGGCAGATTCTCACAGGCGTAAGACATGTTTCTGGGCGAATACACGCACTCTATTGACGACAAAGGGCGCTTGACGATTCCGGCTAAGTTTCGTGCCGAGCTGGAAAACGGTCTGGTGGTCACGCGTGGCTTCGAAAGCAGCAACCTGATGGTGTTTACGATGGAAGGCTGGCAGGAACTGGCGCAGAAGATCGCCGCTCGCCCTATCACTGATAGCAGTGCGCGTGCCTTCCGGCGCCGCGTTTTTTCCGGCGCGGTCGATCTCATACCCGATCGACAGGGCCGTATTCTTTTGCCCGCTACCTTACGTGAATTCGCGCATCTAGACAACGAAGCGGCCGTCATCGGTATGTATAACTATATGGAAATCTGGCCTGTTGATGCCTGGGAACCGGTGCGGGACGATATTGAAGATAGCGACGACGTAGAGCGCTGGGAGAACCTGGGAATCTAGTTGGCCGTCTTCGCGCCCGACGAGCGCAGCCCGGCACAACACTCCCAGACTCGGACAATGGCTGAAAGCAGTCACGTTCCGGTTCTCTGGCGAGAAGTAATGGATTTGCTGCAACCGCACCCGGGCGGCTTATATATTGATGGCACGCTGGGAGCAGGAGGGCATACAGCTGGTCTCCTGCAAGCATCCGCGCCCGATGGGCGCGTTTTGGCCTTTGATCGCGATCCTGAAGCAATTGCGCACAGTCGCGAAAAGCTGCAGAGCTATCAAGACCGGGTGATATTTGCCAACAGTAGTTTTGCGGACATGACGGCCGTGGCCAGCGCGCACGGGATTGCTGCCGTGGACGGCATCCTTCTGGACCTTGGCCTGTCATCCAGGCAATTGGCTGATGGCGGGCGTGGTTTCTCATTTATGGTGGAAGGACCGCTAGATATGCGCTTCGGTCCCGCACAGGAGCAAACCGCGGGTGACCTGGTTAACAATTTAGGCGAGACGGATCTGGCCGATCTTCTTTGGCGATATGGCGAAGTGAAATCAGGTCGCCGGATCGCGAGAGCAATTGTGGCCCAGCGACCGATTGCAACTACGACTGAATTGTCGGCGATTGTCGCAGCGGAAGTCGGACGTCACGGCCGTATTCATCCGGCAACACAGGTTTTCCAGGCGCTGCGCATCGCCGTCAACGGCGAACTGGGCGAGTTAGAGCGGGGTCTATACGCTGGAGTACATTTACTGAGACCGGGCGGACGGATGGCTATTATCAGTTTTCATAGTCTGGAGGATCGGTTTGTCAAACAAAGCTTTCGCGAGCTAGGAAAGGATTGCATCTGCCCACCGCAACAGCCGATATGCACTTGTGGGAAGGAGGCGACCGTGCGCCTGGTGACCCGCAAGGCGCTACAGGCCAGCCCGGAAGAACAGGCTTCGAATCCTAGAAGCCGCAGTGCACGATTACGCGTTGTGGAGAAGTTGGGAACGGTATCAGGATAGGCGTTTGTAGGGCACGGATCGCCTTTGCCATGCGTAGCAACAAGAGAACAGGCACATGATTCGGGAACATACACAACAGAGTACAAATCAATCTGCTCGGAAAACACGCGAATTATCGCGCCGGCTGAGCAAGCTGACGGAGGCACAGGCGGCCATGGGCTGGGGTGTCATCCTACTCATCGTCATGTGCCTTGGAGCGATCTACTTAAACCAGAGCAGCAAGATCGCTGCGGTGGGCCGACATGTTCAACAACTGGACTATGCACTCGGGGAGATACAGCATGAGAACGCGCGGATCGAACGGGACATTGCCGAGGCCCAGGCGGTGGAGCGGTTGCAGCAGGAAGCTGCCCGTCTTGGTTTCGTGACAGCGCAATCAAGCGACATTGAATACAAGGTGATCCCAAACTATCCAGCGGGTACGCCGACGGGCAGCACTCTTACGACCGAGGAAACAGAACGGACACGCAGCCCAGAAACCATGAAGGAGGCGATCTTGATCATCTTGCGTAGCCGTCTAGACGATCTGATGCGGGGAGAATCTGGTGAATAAGAGCCAGCTCGGGCGTCTCTGGTTTGTCGCCGTCTTAATGGGCGTTTTCACGGCCGTGATTATTGGGCGCTTGTTTCAGTTCCAAATCCTGGAACAGGATGAGACGTCCAACCGTGCCATCGGCGCCCAGATAATCGTTACAAAAGTGCCCGACAGGGGAATTATTTACGACCGAAACGGCGCGGTTTTGGCGGCCAATGGCGCCGATTATCAAATCGGGGCGTCACCAAACCTGGTGCAGAACCCCGCAGAACTGGCTACTGCTCTGGCGCCGATTCTGCAAGAGCAGCGATACCAATTGCTGGCGAAACTGCAGATGAGCGCGCAATATGTCACTCTTGCGGGCAGGGTGTCGCCTGAAATTGCCGACTCGATTCGCAGTATCCCTTATGCGGACGAGCTGCAGATCGAACCGATGCCGCGCCGGTTCTATCCGCAAGGCTCTATGTTGGGGCATACCCTGGGGTTCTCCGATCTGGATAACCGCGGACGCAGCGGCATTGAAGGCTATTATGATCGCGAGTTGGCCGGGGAGAAAGCCAGCCAGAAAATCAATCTGTCCCCGTTGGCTGTACAGCAAGATGTTCAGGCCAGGGAAGGCGCGGACCTCGTGTTGACGATCGACCGGTCCATGCAGTACATGGTGGAGAGGCACTTGCGCGAAGCGCTGGCCACCTATGAAGCACCCAGCGGCTCGATCATCGTCATGGATCCCAAAACAGGGGCGATCCTGGCGATGGCAGCTGAACCGAGTTTTGATCCCTATTATTACTTCAAGACCGATGCCGAAGAGATTATTAATCCAATTGTGAGCAAGCAGTTTGAACCCGGATCGGTAATGAAATTGATCACCATGGCCGCGGCACTTGACTCAGGAACAGTTACTCCTGCCTCCACGTATTATGATTCTGGCGAACTGTTTGTGGGCGGGCACCGCACCGTCAACTGGACGCGCCTGGCGCACGGCACGGTGGATATGACGACGCTGTTGGCCCAATCACTAAACGTCGGCGCGGCCACTCTGGCGATGTGGATGGGCGCCGACACCTATTATGATTACATGCAGCGTTTTGGTTTCGGCCGTCCCACGGGCATCGACCTGATGGCTGAAGCGAGTGGGCAAATGCCCCTGCCGGGCGACCCCTTTTGGGAGGAATCATTCCTGGCAACAAACTCTTACGGCCAATCTATTGGTGTGACGCCGATCCAGATGATTACTGCGATCTCAGCCCTAGCAAATGAGGGCAAGATGATGCAGCCGTATGTCGTGCAAGCAATCCATCGCGGCAACAATGTTTACCGGCATGAGCCTGTCGTTCTGAGTCAGCCTATTAGTAAGGAAACGGCGCAGCAGCTAACAGCGATGGCCTCAAATGCAACGAACACGGCCATACCTGAAGCTCACGTGGAAGGATTTACACCCGCGGGCAAGAGCGGTACGGCCGAGATCGCGGAAAATGGCTTCTATCTTGCCGACCAATTTATTGGTACTTTCGTGGGGTGGCTGCCAGCCGACGCGCCTGAAGTGATCATTTACGTAAAAATTGACCGCCCCAATATTCCCTGGGGATCGCAAACCGCCGCACCTACTTTTTCCAAATTGGCCAGCGAGCTTGTGGTCTTCCTGGATATTCCACCCGACAGCGTGCGCCTGCAGGGAGAATTGTTGGCTGCCCGGAGGGAGGAGTAGGCGAATGCAGCCCACGCTAGGAGATGTATTCGCCGGGCTGACCGGCTACGAAGTCAGGGGTAACGAGCCGCTGATTTCGACCGTTGTGGTCGACAGCCGCAAAGCGACGGCGAACTGCCTCTTTGTTGCCCTGCGGGGGGAGCAGGTAGACGGGCACGAATTTGTCTCTGACGCTTTTGGTCGGGGTGCCATCGCTGCACTTGTCGATCGATCGGTCGGTGCGGGCGCGTCGCTTCTTGATCTTACCGTAGAGAATTCGCTAGCTGCTATCGAGAGCTGGAACGGAGAGCTACCAGTCTGCCTGCTGGTGGATGACAGCGTACATGCACTACAGGAAGCAGCGAAGCATTGGCGCTCGAAATTTGACGTGAGGGTAATCGGTATCACCGGTAGTGTCGGGAAGTCATCGACCAAGGAATTGACGCATGCCGTATTATCACAACGCTACCGCACGTTTAAGTCACCGGGAAACCGCAACAGTGTCATTGGCCTACCAGCAGCACTTTTTGAACTACGCCCAGAATATGAGCGAGCTGTATTGGAGATGGGCATGTATTCGACGGGTGAGATCGCGCGACTGTGTGAGTTATCACAGCCAGAGATCGGGGTAGTCACCAATATTGGACCGGTGCACCTGGAGCGCGCTGGAACGATGGAAAACATTGTGGCGGCCAAGAGCGAGTTGGTTGAGGCACTGCCCTCGAATGGCACGGCCGTGTTGAACCGTGACGACGAGCTGGTCATGTCCATGGCGCCTCGCACACAGGCGAATTTGTTTACGTATGGTCTGGACGACCGTGCAGATCTATGGGCAGACAATATTCATTCGATGGGTCTAGATGGGGTACGTTTCACCCTGCACCATGGTCTTGAAGCGCTTTCGCTGGGCATCCCGCTACTGGGACGGCACAGCGTTCATACTGCTCTGCGCGCGGCGGCGGTGGGGCTGGTCGATGGGTTATCCTGGGCCGAAATAGCGGCGGGTTTATCAAGCACAGGTTCTGCGCAATTCCGAATTGATGCCGTGCCCGGGCCTCATGGCTCGATCATTGTTGATGACACGTACAATTCCAGCCCTGACTCTGCCCTGGCAGCGCTCAACTTGCTGGCCGAACTTGACGGCCGTCGTGTAGCGGTGCTGGGAGACATGCTGGAACTGGGCACAGCCGAAGTACAATCCCACCGCTTGGTGGGACGGCGCGCAGCGGATGTTGCCGATATCTTCGTTGCGGTCGGACTCCGTGCCCGCACGATGGCAGAGGAGGCAGAGAAGGTGGGGATGCCGGCTGGGCGGATCCACTGGGTAGAGACAACTCCAGAGGCTATTCCGCTGCTCGAACAGCTTGTTGGTCCCAACGACATGATCCTTGTCAAGGGATCATTAGGCATGGGTATGGACCGTATCGTTTCTGCCCTAGGAAGGAACGACTGATGGCTTTCGCTCTGACGCTTGGCGGCGTTACCTTCCTGATGGCAGTGATTTGGGGCAGCCCCCTTGTGGAGCTGATGCGCCGCATGGGCCTGGGTAAGCAAATTCGCATTGACGGCCCTTCCAGTCACATGGCCAAGATGGGAACTCCAGCAATGGGCGGCATTCTGATCGTAGGGTGGGTTGTTCTAATCAGTTCCGTGGTCAATGTGGTGCAAATTGTGCAGTCCCGTGGTATCGCCGAAAGCATCACCATCCCATTGGGGGTTATGATTTCCTACTCTATTTTGGGCGGAATCGACGACTATCAAGGTTTCCACCAAAGCCCAGGCATCGGAATGCAGGCACGGGTGAAAATCTGGTTCCAGCTGGGTATTGCCCTGATCGCGGCCATTCTGCTCTATTGGGTTGTAAACGACCAGCGCGGTCTGATGGCCGTGCCAACAGTACCGTTTTTGTTTGATATTGGCCCTATTTACATACCCATCGCAGTCATTATTATTGCCGGCACTGCTAATGCCATTAATATTACCGATGGGCTGGACGGTCTGGCAGGCGTTATTGTTGCCACCGCCTTCATTGCATACGGCATTATTGCCTTTATGCAAGATCAGCAGTTCCTGGTCACTTTTTCATTCATTGTGGTCGGCGCCTGCTTTGCGTTTCTATGGTATAACGCCAAGCCAGCGCAGATGTTCATGGGCGACGTCGGGTCCCAGGCGTTGGGAGGTGCGCTGGGAGTAGTCGCCCTGATGACCAACCAGTGGCTGATCTTGCCGGTCATCGCACTAGTACCAATTGCCAGTCTGCTCTCCTCGACCCTGCAAGTAGGATACTTCAAAGCTACCGGCGGGAAGCGCCTATTTAAGATGGCCCCCCTGCACCACCATTTCGAGCTGATTGGCTGGAGCGAAACGCAGATCGTGCAGCGTTGGTGGTTAGTCGCCATTATTTCAGCCATGGTCGGCATTGCGTTGGCGTTGTTTTGAGCGAGATGAACGATGAGCTGGCGGGCAAGCACGTGGTAATTCTGGGTTTGGCACGACAGGGTGAAGCGCTGGCGCGATTTGCTGCCGGAGTGGGTGCGCAGGTTACGGTTTCCGATTTGCATACCGCGACGCAGCTCGAAGGCGTGCTGACGTCGGTTGCTGAATTGGAGATTGATTTCGTCCTTGGTGAGCACCCCGACAGTCTCCTGGACAACTGCGATATGCTGGTGATCAGCGGCGGAGTCCCAACCGACATTCCAATTGTTACGGGCGCGCGTGCACGGGGTATCCCTATCAGCAACGATTCTCAAGAGTTTATTCGACGCAGCCCCACGGATGTGATTGGCATCACTGGATCAGCCGGCAAAAGTACGACTACTGCGTTGACTGGCGCGATGGGGCAAGCGGCCGGGCGAACAACCTGGATCGGCGGAAATCTTGGACGGCCGTTGATCAGTGATCTTGACCAAATACAACCTGGAGATCTGGTGGTACAAGAGCTGTCAAGCTTCCAGCTCGAATTGTGGGAACAAAGCCCGGCTATTGCGGCGGTCCTCAATATCACGCCAAACCATCTCGATCGACACGGAACCATGGCAAACTATCGCGATGCTAAGGGTAACATCCTCCGGTATCAAAGGGCTGGTGATGTCGCGGTGTTGTGTGCAGATGATGCCGGGTCGATGTCGTTGACGCCGCTGGTACGCGGCCGCTTGCGGCTGTTCAGCATTGAGAAGGACGTGGCGGATGGTGCGTTTGTGCAAGATGGGCAGGTCTGGCTGGCCGACGGGGAAGGCTCGGCGACGGCCGTCTGTTCGCTAGACCTGGTCAGGCTGCGCGGGCGGCACAATCTACTGAACGTATGTGCAGCGGTCACCCTGGCGGACAGCGCCGATATTCCTGTGCCTGCTATGGCCGAAGCAATTGCTTCGTTCAGCGGGATAACGCATCGCCTGGAAGTGGTGGCGACGTTTGGCGGCGTCACTTTCATCAATGACTCCATCGCCACGGCGCCGGAGCGGGCCCTAGCCGCCCTGGCCGCTTTTGAAGAGCCGTTGATCTTGCTGGCAGGGGGCAAGGACAAGGATATGGTCTGGGAAGCCTGGGCCGACCAGGTCAACCGCAGGGCAAAGCACGTTATTCTCTTTGGCGCATTGGCTGATTTGTTGGCCCAGAAGTTGGCGGAGAGACAGAGCGTGGTCGGTGCGCAAGCGGCTGTCTCCATCGCGGTAGATCTGGAAACGGCCGTGGCTCTAGCCACCGAGCTCGCACAGCCAGGTGAGGTTGTACTGTTGGCCCCGGGCGGCACAAGCTACGATGCTTACAGTGACTTCGCCGAACGCGGGGAGCATTTCCATACCCTGATCAAAGAACGTCAAACTAACAGCGAGAAGAAATCATACAGGAGAGCGCCATGACCACGATCAACGTCATCCGCAAGAAAGGCTCCCGGGTCCACCCGAAACTAGCCCTCCATTTCGACTACTGGATGCTTCTAGCCGCCGCCGGACTGATCATCATTGGCCTGTTAACGGTTTACAGCACTACCTTTGATCTCGGCTTAACCCTACACGAAGGCGATTCAGGGCACTATATCCGCATCCAGCTGTTGGCACTGGCTATTGGGCTGGCGAGCTTCATGATTGTAATGATATTTGACTATCACATCTTGCGGCGCTTTTCGGTCATTATTTTTGGCGTGGCGATTATCGGGCTCATTCTGACCTTGATCATTGGCGATGAGACAAACGGCGCAAGACGCGGCCTGATGGGCGGCTCTATACAGTTCTCGGAAGTGGCAAAACTGGCGACCATCATCTATGCGGCCCACTGGCTTTCCAGTAAAGGGGATCGGATCAAGATGGCCAACTATGGGTTGGTGCCATTTTCGGTCATAGTTGGTCTCGTGTGCGGTTTGATTGTGCGGCAACCGGACCTGAGCACTGCGATTCTTATCTTTGGAATCAGTTTTGCGCTTTTCTTTATCGCTGGTGCAGACCTAAAGCAGTTTGCCCTGGCGGGTATTATTTCTGCGGCTGTGTTTGCTTTCCTAGTCCTTGCGCTACCCCACGCTGCGGCTCGCTGGGATGCTTATCTGATTGCGCTGCGCGACCCACTCGACGCCGGCTACCAGATCGAACAGACGCTTGCCGCGTTAGGCCGCGGCGGTTTGTTTGGGGTCGGGCCAGGAGCAAGCACGCAAAAATTTATCCCGTTGCCGGCGGCGCATACGGATGGGGCGTTCGCGATTCTGGCGGAGGAATATGGGTTCATCGGCGCGGTAACCGTCATAGGTTTAATGGTCGTCCTTGTCTGGCGGGGCTTTCGCACGGCGACACATGCGCGTGATAATTACGGCGCACTGCTGGCCATCGGCATCACCTGCTGGCTCGGTTTCCAGGCGTTGTTAAATGTGGCGGTAATTACGTCGGTCATTCCTTTCACAGGTATGGCTTTGCCCTTCATAAGCTATGGTGGCTCCTCCTTTGCAGTGTCGATTGTCGGCGTGGCTGTACTGCTTAATATTTCCCGTGATGCGGCGCTTGTGAAACGGCTGCAACCACAAAACAAGGCCGTGCAATAACGGAAGTTCGAATTGACTATCTCACAGGCAGGCTCCATCCCTTTGGCCAATTTACCGCAATCGGCAACCAGGAACATGAAACTCCTGGTGTGCGCCGGTGGAACGGGCGGCGGAATATACCCAGCGCTGGCGGCTGTCTCGGAGCTGCGCAGTCAGGGAATGAATTCCGACCAGGTTTTGTGGGTTGGAACCTTTGGGCAGATGGAAGAAGAGCTTGTCCCCGCAGCCGGGCTTCGCCTGACGAGGATACAGGGCGGACCGATTGTAGGGGTTTCCCTACGCGAGTCGCTACCTAACGCAGCCAAGCTTACGCGAAGCGTGGGCACAGCACTGAAGATCATCAGCGAATTCCGCCCGGACGTGATGTTTATGACTGGTGGGTATATGGCTCCTCCCGTGGCATTGGCGGCACGGCTCAGTGGCGTGCCCATCGGCATTTACCTTCCAGATGTTGAGCCTGGTTCAAGCATCAAGTCAGTTATTCCACTGGCGAGGCAAATAGCCTGCACAACAGACGGCTCAGCAGCTTTTGTCCCGACCGACAAAATGGTGGTGACAGGGTATCCGGTGCGACCGGAGATTCGTACGGCCGTGAACCTGTCCAAGGAACAAGCGCTGGCCGTGTTCGACTTGCGATCCGGACGCCAGACCCTTTTTGTCTTTGGCGGCAGCCGCGGGGCTCAAGCCATCAATCAGGCGTTGATGTCTGCGCTGCCTGAGTTATTGCAGGATTTCCAGATCATCCACAGCAGTGGGACGTTTACGTGGTCCGAGGTAGAGGAGTTTACAGGCAGGTTGGACCCTGACCTGCGCCGCTGGTACCGGCCTTTTCCTTATCTGAATGAGGAGATGGGTGCTGCTTTCCGTGCTGCGGATCTGGTTGTTGCGCGCGCCGGGGCGAGCATGCTTGGAGAAGGTCCAGCCTTCGGCCTTCCAGCGATTCTGGTACCACTGACCTTTGCCTGGCGTTATCAAAAAGTGAACGCCGACTATCTGGTGAAACGCGGAGCGGCAGTGCAATTGACCGACGAGACACTACCGTACCAATTAGCGCCGACGGTTACCAGATTGCTGAAGGATCAGGAGCGTTTGGCCGCCATGGGTGTGGCAGCCAAGTCGCTGGATATTCCTCAGGCTACGACCGAGCTTGCGCGTTTCATCACCAATCTAGCGAAGGACAAAGGCGCATGATTAGCCTAGTTACTACTCTGTGGATCATGATTACCTTGTTCGCGATCGTGGATATGCAACGCGGCTGGACAAGAGCCGTTATCGCTACCGCCGGCCTGGTCCTTTCACTGTTTGCAATTAACCAATTTGGCGACGTCCTGTTTAACGCGCTCGGCTACTACAGCGCGCCTTTTGACGACAAGGTCTGGCGGCAAGAAATCTTTATCCTGGCTGGCATCCACTTGCTAATCGCATTTTTTGCGTATGCAGGACCGGCGGTGGCTGGTGGGCGCTTTGGTGAACGACTGCGTATTCGGGACAATGTACAGGATAAATTCCTGGCCCTCCTAGTGGGTGGGCTCAATGGCTATCTCGTGGTAGGTACTCTGCTCTCCTTACTGGAGTACCGTCTGACTCCGGAAGCCTGGATACCCACATTTCCGGCGCCTTATCCATTTTCGGATACTGTGCTCATTCGGACGGACCAGATCAACAGCATCAGCCAGTACCTGCCCATCCCACTGTTGACCTCGAACCCGCTTGTACTACCCATCTTGTTGGTACTTATCTTCTTCTTCGTCCTTGTAGTGCTGCTCTAGGATCACGATTACTTATGTCAAATTCGACGTTCAAGCTAGCAGATGGGATGCACTTGCATCTCGTGGGAATCGGTGGCTCAGGCATGTCCGCGATTGCCCGCGTGCTGCTTGACCGTGGGTATAGGGTATCCGGTTCTGATCAAGTTGAGAACCGGCAAACGGCCGCTTTGCAGGAGGCAGGCGCGACTGTATTTAAGGATCACCGCGCCGAAAATATCAGCGGGGCCGAAGCCGTGGTTATGTCGTCGGCCATTGCAGCGAATAATCCGGAAGTGCTGGCGGCAAGGGAAGTTGGCATCCCGGTATTGAAGCGAGCGGACTTTCTCGGAGTATTAATGGCGGGTCAGGTAGGTATTGCTGTGGCCGGCTCTCACGGAAAGACAACTACCACGGCCATGATCGCAAAGATCTTGTTGGACGCAGGTGAAGATCCTACTGTGGTTCTTGGCGGGCAGCTGCCCGGCTGGGGTAGTAACGGTCGGGCCGGAAAGGGTGACTATTTCGTAGTCGAGGCTGATGAGTACGATTACATGTTCCTGGGACTGAAGCCTGAACTGGCCGTGATCACCAATATTGAACATGATCACCCTGATGTTTTCCCTACCCCAACCATTTACCTGGGTGCGTTTGAACGCTTCGCGCAACTGCTGCCAAGAGATGGTCGTCTGGTCGTCTGCGGACAAGACACTGGTGTGCAGGAACTTCTGCAAAAGCTTGACTCGCAAGACATAGAGATAACGACTTACGGCCTGGCCGGGGCAGCGTCTGTACGTCCATCACAATTTGATTATCTTGCAGTAGATCTTCGCCCCAACCAGTTAGGCGGAACCGATTTTATACTGCAGAACGGAGGGCAAACCATTGGCCTAATTCGCCTCCGGGTTCCCGGCGCACACAATGTTCTCAACGCCCTTGCAGCAACCGTTATCGCACTCGATCTGGAGATAGATTTTGGTCTCATTTGTCGTGCCCTGGCTGATTTTGGCGGTGTGGGGCGACGATTCCAGGTTCTGGGTGAGGTGGGCGGTGTTACGTTGATCGATGACTATGCGCATCACCCGACTGAAATTCGCGCTACCCTGGCTGCCGCACGCCAACGTTTTGGAACGCGCCGCCTGTGGGCGGTCTGGCAACCACACACATATAGCCGTACCAAGATGCTCAGCAACCAGTTCGCGCACAGCTTCAGTGATGCTGATCGCGTTGTCGCTCTCGACATTTTCCGCAGCCGCGAAACGGACTCGCTTGGCATAAGTACGGCGCAGGTGGTTCAGGCCATGGATGATGTCGAGGCCGTATATATTGCTACCCATCAGGAAGCGATCGAATATCTGCTAGATCGCGTCCGTCCAGACGACGTCGTCCTGACTCTAGGTGCGGGCGACGGAAATCTCGTGAGTCAGGGGCTTATGGAAGCGTTGAAAGTACGGGTACATACATTCCGACCATGAAGAGTGATGCAGGAGGACGTGACGAACGGATGAATGTGAAGACCGCAGTGAGTGAGATGACCCGCGACCGCTTTGTGGAAGCATTCGGGGATACACTGAAACTGAATGAACCGCTGGCGCGCTATACATCTGCGCGGGTCGGCGGGCCGGCAGAGATGCTTTTGACAGCGCACTCGGTGACGGAGCTGCGGCGCGCCGTGGAACTGGCATACAGCCAGCGTATCCCATTCTTCGTGTTGGGCGGTGGTTCTAACATCCTGGTTTCTGATGAAGGCATAAGCGGTCTCGTGATTCTGAATCGCGCCCGAAACGTGCGGTTCAGGCACAATGGCATCAATGTTGTGTGCACAGCCGAATCAGGGGCAAACCTTTCCTCTCTAGCCCGGCAATGCATCGCGAAAGGGCTATCCGGTCTGGAATGGGCAGTTGGAGTCCCCGGAACAGTAGGCGGTGCGGTGGTTGGCAATGCGGGAGCGCATGGAGGGGATATGAAAGATATCCTGCTTGATGCTTCGATATGGGAACCGGGGAATGGCGTGCGTGTCTATTCGAACAGCGATATGAAGTACGAATACCGCAGCAGCGTCCTCAAGCGTGACCAACACAAAGCACGCACGCGGCGCGTGGTTCTTTCTGCGGAGATGCAACTTGTACCGGAATCGGTAGAAGTACTTACTGCTCGCGCTGATGCTTTTACAGCCCAACGCAAGCAGTCCCAACCTGGGGGCGCTTCGATGGGGTCGATGTTCAAGAATCCGGAAAATTATTATGCCGGATACCTAATCGAAACAGCGGGCATGAAAGGATATCAGATTGGTTCGGCACGTATCTCGGAAAAGCACGCCAACTTCTTCGTCAGCGAGGATGGGACAAAGGCAGATGATATCCGGGCCCTAATCGCGGAAGCGTGGAATTCTGTTCGTGATCAGTTTGGAGTGGAAATGGAACTGGAAGTGGAACTCGTTGGCAATTGGGATTTTAAGAGTTAGGACCAGAATGCCTACCGCGACGCTAAGGACTAGAGGTTTCGGCGCGCAAAGGTATCGAATATGACAAGCGAGCAGCAGGCACAAAAGATCCGGGTTGGTGTCCTATTTGGTGGCCGTTCAGGCGAGCACGAAGTATCGCTTATGTCCGCACAGTCGGTCATTTCTGCCCTGGACCCGCAGCGCTATGAGATTATCCCGATCGGCATTAGCAAAGACGGCCGTTGGTTAACTGGTGAGGTCATGGCCGCGCTCGCCTCGGGTGCTCATGGAGCGCACCCGGCAACCCTGTTGCCAGACCCACAGTCAGCGGCGCTGCTGCAGCTCGACTTACAAGACCGCCAGCCATCGGCGCTGTCTGTTGTGACACAGCTGGACGTCATTCTGCCGATTCTGCACGGTACGTATGGAGAAGACGGGACAGTACAGGGACTGCTGGAGCTGGCCGATATTCCTTATGCCGGCGCCGGCGTTGTTGGTTCGGCCGTTGGCATGGATAAGGCGATCTTCAAATTTGTCATGCAGGCTAACGGACTGCCCACCCTGCCCTGGGTCCTGGTTACGAGCAGTGACTGGATGGATCAGCCAGAAGCGGTTATCCAAGAGATCGAAAGCGAGCTGCGCTATCCCATGTTCAGCAAGCCAGCCAACTTGGGGTCTAGTGTTGGAATTAACAAGTGCCATAATCGCGGGCAATTGCTTGCAGGCATCGCAGAGGCCGCTCGATTTGATCGCCGGATTGTGGTCGAACAGGGTATCAACGCGCGCGAGCTGGAAGTCGCCGTGTTAGGCAATGAAAACCCGCGGGCCAGCATTGTTGGTGAGGTACGGCCGCGACGCGACTTTTACGATTACGTGGCCAAATACCTGGCTGAACCGGGGTCAGAAGACGAATCTGAGTTGCACATCCCGGCCGAAATAAGTGAAGCCCTGGCAACAGAAGTTCGACACCTGGCAATCCGCGCCTACAAGGCCATTGATTGCGCTGGTCTGGGGCGCGTCGATCTGTTGCTCGACAAGGACACGGAAGCTCTTTACATCAATGAGTTGAACACGATTCCGGGCTTTACGCGGATCTCCATGTATCCCAAGCTGTGGGAGGCTAGCGGTTTGCCCTATGCGGAATTACTGGACCGGCTAATTATGCTGGCCATGGAACGCCATGAACAGAAACGTGGTCAAAGCACGGACTATGACATCACGGGAATAGTCGAAAACGCCCGTGGAAGTTGAAGCATAGTGATGAAAAGCGAGACACAACCCAAACGACTTCGGAAACAACCGCAACGGCGGCGCATGCATTCGACATCTGCAGTGCAGTTCCCGGATCTAGAAGTGCCAAAGACGGCGGTGAAAAGAAAGCGGCGCCAAAAGACCCAGCCGGTTCGTTTTGGTCTGAGCACCATCATGGCGATCGTATTCAATGCACGCTGGGTAAGTCTGGCTATCCTGGCTGCCTGCGTATACGCGCTCTACATAATTGCGAATGAGCCCCGTTTCTATTTGACGTACATCCCAGTCGAAGGTGCCGTGGCAATTTCACCGGAGGAAATCGCCGCAGCCAGCGGCCTGGCTGGTGGCCATGTGTTTGCTGCCGATCCTGGCGCGGCCGCAGACAAGATCGCCGCCTTGCCAGGAATCGTCTCATCCTCAGTCACGCTGAAATGGCCTAACCAGGTATATATCAGTGTAGTAGAAGAGGCGCCCGTGGCCGTCTGGATTGAGAATAACGTTCATTATGGTATTACCGCAAGCGGACGGTTAATTCCTGCGGTGGCCCGTGAGACCGGGCTATTGCAGATTTTCTCGGAGATGGATCCTCCCAGCAGCGGCGCCACACTTACTGGCCAGGGTACCCCGACTGAATTGCTGGCCGCGAGCGAACCTGAAGAAGACGTAGCAATAGACAAAGATGCGGCGACCGGGATCGTGGCAGCTTTGTCAAATACGCGGATGGCGTTCATTCCACGGGAAATGATTGAGGGGGCACTGCAGCTGCGGGAACTTCGTCCGGGGATCGACGAGCTCTATTTCAGGCCATCCGGCGGGCTCAGTTATCAGGACGGGCGCGGATGGCGCGGCTATTTTGGCACTGGAACTGACATGAATCAGAAGCTTGCCGTCTATGAAACTCTGGTAGATGACTTACTGGCACGCGGCCTTCTGCCGGCGTATGTCAGTGTCAGCAACCAGGACAAACCTTACTATCGAACACAGTAAGCGGAAGCTGAAGGGGCTCCAGGGAAAGGTCGCACGATCCTCGGAGTTACCAGAAAAAGCCGCAAGCGCAACGCTTGTTGAGGGGCTTGATCTTATGGAAGAGATCATTTTTGGACTAGATATCGGCACGACTAAAGTGTGCGCCCTGGTTGGGGCTGTGCGTGAAGGGCAGCTGCAAATCATTGGCATGGGTTTAGAGCCGGCACAGGGCATGCGCAAAGGCATGGTCGTGGATGTGCGTGAAGCCTCCGTCGCCGTCGCCGCGGCCGTAGAAGCCGCGGAGCAGACCTCCGGCTTTGAGCTACGCGATGCACTCGTCAGTATGGCCGGCGAGCATATCAGCTGTACGAACAGCCGGGGTGTAGCCCCCGTAAGCCAGGACGGCAATGGAATTACCATGCCGGACATCGAACGGGCGCTGGAAGCAGCACAAGCCATTCCGGTGCCCTACAACCGCGAGATCGTCCATATGATTCCGCGAGACTATACCGTCGACGAGCACAACGGTGTCAAGAACCCCTTGGGGATGCACGGTTATCGCCTTGAGGTTGAGGCCCATATAGTGACTGCGGCAACCCCAACGCTGCGGAACTTGAGCCAATGTACGGCGAATATCGGCATTAACGCGGAGGAGTACGTACTGAATGTACTCGCCTCGGGAGAAGCTGTCCTGGAGCCCAACGAGCGTGAAATGGGCGTGATCGTGGCCGATATCGGTGGCGGCACCACAGATATTGCCCTGTATCGCCAGGGCACGATCTGGCACACGAAGGTTATTCCAGTGGGTGGTTACCAGATTACCAACGACATCGCCATTGGTTTGCGAGCACCGTACGAAGTTGCGGAGTCCGTCAAGATTCAATTTGGCGATTGCCGCCCGAGGCAGATTGACCCCAATATTGTTTTTCCGGTTGAGCCCTTTGGCGGCGAAAAAATCCAGGTCGGCCGACAGGACCTGGCTTACGTGATCGAAGCACGCGTTGAAGAGATCTTCAAGCTCGTCCTGCAAGCGGTGCAACAGTCCGGTTACGATGGATTGCTGCCGGCCGGCATTGTTTTGACAGGGGGCACGGCCCAGCTGCGTGGGATCACGGAGATTGCGGAACGCACGCTCAACGTGCCCGCACGCGTAGCCGGTCCACGCAATCTTTTGGGCATGGTGGATGAGTTACACAGCCCGGCTTACGCGACAGGCATTGGCCTGCTGCAATGGGCACGAACAGGCAACCAGGCCTACCGGCCAAGGGTGCCTCAAAAGCGGCAGCTTAGCCGACGCGTAGGTACATTTCTGCGCGCGCTGCTGCCTGGATAATGTTGTTCTTCCGCAGCGCACGGCGCAGGTGCTTTGCGGTTTGTTTTGTATTGTTTTGTTGTATCGTGAGGGTAACGTTGTATTAGAGGGGATAGTATGAGTACAAGAATCAATTCTAGTGAAGTACAGAGAATGCCGGAACAGGAAGGGGCAGCGCTCATCCGTGTTGTTGGCGTAGGCGGTGGCGGCAGCAATGCCGTGAATCGCATGATCGACGAGAACATTGTGGGTGTTGATTTCATCGCGGTCAACACGGACCAGCAGGCGCTGATGGGCAGCAAGGCCCGCCAGCGGATTGCCATTGGCGACAGGACAACACGAGGGCTTGGTTCCGGCGGCGATCCAGAGGTCGGGTTCAAGGCGGCTGAAGAGTCGCTGGACGATCTGCACACGGTGCTACAGGGCTCCGACATGGTGTTTGTCACGGCCGGGATGGGTGGTGGCACAGGCACTGGAGCGACGCCTATTGTAGCGAAGGTGGCTCGCGAGTTGGGTGCATTGAGTATTGGCGTCGTTACACGGCCGTTCACCTTCGAAGGTGCGCAGCGTTCGCGTACCGCTGAAGCGGGCATAGAACAGCTCAAAGAGCATGTTGATACGCTCATTGTCATTCCCAACGACCGACTCCTGGAAGCTGCGGACAAGCGCATTTCTTTGATCGATTCCTTTGGCCTCGCCGATGATGTCCTGCGCCAAGGCATCCAGGGAATTAGCGAATTGATCACGGTGCCTGGTCTCATCAATCTCGACTTTGCCGATGTGAAGACCATCATGTCTCTGGGCGGCGCGGCTCTGATGGCGGTTGGTCATGGTAGCGGTGAGGATCGCGCGCGTGAAGCTGCTGAAAAGGCGCTATCCAGCCACTTGCTGGATGTGACCATCGACGGCGCACGAGGCATTCTGTTCAATGTGACCGGCGGGCCAAACATGAGCCTGTACGAGATCAATCAGGCCGCCTCTATCATTCGCGAGACAGCACATCCCGATGTCAATCTTATATTCGGTGCAGTGATCGACGAGAATATGGGCGACGAGATTCGCATCACGGTTATTGCCACCGGTTTCGAGCACAACATGCCACTCGTGCGTCCGATGGCTCGTCCCATGGCGCAATCGAGCAATCGTGATGTGCCCAACCAACCTCCAGTACGGGAATCCGTGTCAGTGGGTGCTTCCGCCAAGCAGCCAAGCAATGATAAAGGAACTCAGGCGCCACCTGACTACCGCATCAGCGACCTGGACATCCCGGCCTTTCTGAGGAAACGGCGCTAGAAATGCTACCGCCAGTAGCAACGTTGGCCTCCATTCATACACCCCAGGCTCAGCTTCTCCTTGCTGTCTCCAAGCAGACAAGAGAGCGGGAACAGCACACCTGTAGGGCAACCTTGATGACGCCCTAGAGACGGACGAACCCTCATTTGCGCCGGGATGTCTGCGCCTCCCGGCGCTTTGGGCGGGTTCTCTGCAAAAAAGATAGCACGAAGAGCTGACGGGCTGTACCATCGCGCGCTGCCCCAGCCGCCTCAAGAATACGCCGGCTTGCCAGCCGGAAACGAAAGTGTACTCTGTATCAGTGCGACCGGAAGAGGTCGTGATTTTTTAAGGTAATGGCGTAAGATCCCTGTTGCTGCGCGCTGTTGGCCATGCTATAATGCTCCTCTCGACAGTGCTAGATGTGGGGGCAAGTCAGCATAAACACCCATATATGGTGGTTTCCCAGCCACAGGGCGAAGAAGTGGAATACTTTGGGGACAGCAAGACTGAGGAATTTGATTTGGCATGAGATGCCCCTATTGTGGAAATGAAAAGACGCGTGTCATTGACACAAGCCACGATATCCGTGGCGGCACGCGACGAAGGCGCGTATGCGACGGCTGCGACCAGCGCTTCAGTTCGTATGAACGGCCGATATTGGCCACGCCCGTGGTTATCAAGCGGGACGGGACGCGTGAGGAGTTTTCACGCGAGAAGCTGATGTCCGGTCTTTGGGTTGCCTGCGCCAAACGGCCGATTCCGGCAAGCGAAGTGGAGCGCATCGCCGGAGAGATCGAGGCTGAACTACAGCAATTGGGACGCTCTGAGGTAAAGAGTCGCTTCGTTGGTGATCTAGCCATTAAGAAGCTAAAGGAGATCGACGAAGTAGCTTATATCCGCTATGCCATTGTCTACCTCGGCCTTAGCGATTTGTCTTCCATTCGCAGCGAAATCGACGAACTTCTGCACGAGTAAATAAGGAGAGGCCAACTGCGATGTGGTTGGTCTCGATCTGGGACGCCGCCTGGCGGCTTTATTGTTGGGTCAATTTGGGCCACGAAAGAAATAGACCGCCGCTGCTTACAAAGCAGGGCGTTCGTTGACAAGGAGATGGTTCGCATGTCAGAACAGCCACAGATCCAGGGTACCATTGCCCAGGCAAATGGAAAAGGTCCCAGACCCTCCAAGAATGGTTTTGGGGCGGGCAGCGTCTATTTCAAGGTGGCCATCCCGGAGCAGATTGTCAAGCGCGACGGCCGTATAGTTGATTTTGACGTTGAACGTATCGAACAGGCGTTGCGCCGCTGCTACGGCAGCCTGGCGAATGAGCCGCAGACTCCTGTAGAGGAGATCCTGAACCGGGTTGTGAACGTAGTGGCAGCCAAATATGATCTGCCCACAGTAGAAGGTGTGCAGGATATCGTGGAGATGGTGCTGCAGGCGGCAGGAGAGTATGAGGCGGCAAAGCACTATATTCTTTACCGTGCCGAGCACGCGAAGATGCGTGTGCAACGCCCTGTCCCCGATGACGTTCGGGAGGCTTTTGATGCTTCTGCAAGTTATTTCCCAACGCAGCTACAGAAGTTCCAATTTTACGATAAGTATTCGCGCTTCAATTACGAGCTAGGCCGCCGAGAGACGTGGATCGAGACCGTGGATCGCGCGGTTGAGTATCTTCGTGAACTGTCGGACTATCGCCTGCCCACCGAGACTTACGATCGTGTACGCGACGGTATTTTAAACATGAAGGTTATGCCTTCGATGCGCCTCCTGGCCATGGCCGGGCCAGCAGCGAGACGCAATAATATCGCGATCTACAACTGCTCCTACATGCCGGTGGACAGCATTGATTCTTTTGTAGAAGCACTGATCATCTCAATGAGCGGCTGCGGTGTAGGATATTCGGTGGAACGCCAGTATGTGGAACAGTTTCCGCGCATCGCGCGACAGAGCGGCACGGCCCCTGCTCTGCATACTGTGGCAGACTCATCCGAAGGTTGGGCGGACGCAGTGCGCAGCGGTCTGAAGGCGTGGTTTGGCGGTGATGACGTTGTCTTCGATTACGCTGAAGTTCGCCCCGCTGGCGCTCCACTGCGCGTAAAGGGGGGCAGGGCTTCCGGGCCGGAGCCACTGCGGAAGATGTTAGACTTTGCCCGCACGCGTATTCTCAGCCGTCAGGGAGGTTTTCTACGGCCGTTGGATGCCCATGACATCATGTGTGCCGTCGGCGATGCGGCCGTATCGGGCGGCGTGCGCCGCACAGCCATGATTTCGCTCTTTGATTATGATGATAATGAAATGCGGCACTGCAAGGATGGCGATTTCTGGCGTAATAACAGCCAGCGTTGGAATGCCAACAACTCGGCCGTTTGGCCCGAGCGCGAACTGAGCCAGACGGAGATCACACGCTTTGTACTGGACATGGTGGAATCGGGCCGGGGAGAGCCGGGTATTTTCAATCGCCGGGCAGCCGTAGACGGCCGTCCGGAACGGCGCGCCGCAGCCGTTTTCGGAACCAACCCTTGCGGAGAAATTATCTTAAGGCCGTACCAATTCTGCAATCTAACCAGCGCCGTAGCCCGACCGGACGATGATCTTGAAAGCCTGACTGAAAAAGTCGAGCTGGCAACGATCATCGGCACGATTCAAAGTATGGCGACTTTTTTCCCTGGCCTTCGTGAAGAATGGCGCAAGAATTGTGAAGAGGAACGCTTGTTGGGGGTCGACCTTAACGGGCAGATGGACAGCCCCGCGGCACAAGACCCAATCATCCAGGAGAACTTGCGCCAGACCATCGTGGAGACGAATGCTTACTATGCAGAGCTGCTCGGCATTAACCAGTCTGCCTCTTGCTCGTGCGTGAAGCCTTCGGGCAACTCCTCGCAGCTTCTCAACTCATCATCGGGTCTTCATTCGCGCTGGGCACCGTACTACATTCGCAATGTACGCGTTGGAACTCATTCTCCAGTCTTGAAGGTCCTGAGCGACGCCGGGGTGCCAATGGATCCGGAAAATGGGCAGACCAAAGATAATGCTACAACCTGGGTCGTCCATTTCCCAGTGAAAGCTCCAGAAGGAGCTGTTACGCGCAATCAGCGCAGCGCTCTTGAGCAGTGCGAGTTCTGGCTGCAAAACAAAGTACACTATACCGAACACAATCCAAGCGTTACGATCACTTATCGCGAAGATGAAGTTCTCGACGTCATTAAATGGATCTGGAATCACCAGGACAAGATTGGCGGTATGGCCTTCCTTCCCGCGTTTGATGCGCAGTATGATCAGATGCCCTATGTGGAGATCGGGCAAGAAGAGTTCGATAGACTAAACGAAGAATTCCCCGACATTGACTTTTCGAAGATCTTTCGCTATGAGGAGGTTGACCTTACAACGGCAGCGCAAGAATTTGCTTGTCTGGCCGGAGGGTGCGATGTTTAGCGGTCCGCGGCGTTATGAAATTGTCGTAAATCCGTTTTTTTATCCTTGACCTTTGCTCTCTAATCGTACATAATAAGGTGCGATGGTAAACATAAACAGCTGTCCAGGTCTGATTTGGGCACCCAGTGGCCGCCGGTAGCTATTCATGGAGAGGAAAAATGTTGAACCAAACAAAGGACCAATCTGTCAGCAGTAACGCCAGTAAGGTTCGCGTGCCCTACGAGGCGCCGGCGATCATTTACGAGGGTCTGATCACGACGAGGGCTGGCTCAGTTAATTCTGCCGATGATTCGTTCCGAGATGCGCAGAAGAGCAAAGGGACTACCGCCGACAGTATTTTCGGCAACTAGCCTCTGCTGGTAGTCGAACAGTTTTGTAATCAGTCAAAGAGAAGTTGAAGCGCCTGCCAGGAATCTGGCAGGCGCTTTTTGTTTCGGGTGTATTCATCACTGTGGTCGAGTGCCCGGGCTGGGAAAGGGCCAGTCGCGCATGTCGCGGGCGCAATCGCCGGTATCTTGCCAGTAGGGGAAGCGTTCCAGGGTGTGGTTAGGACCTGTGAGTAAGGGGCATGACGGCTGGCCGGGGATGATGCCTGTACCATAGGCCAAGGCGTCAACCAACCCATCCTTGGCATCGCGCAGAATTACTTCATCACCCTGGTTGCCCAATTGCAGAATGGCCTCGGTGTGGCCCCAGGAAAGATCGTCGATCAGGTTTGGCACGGCGGTCGTGGTATCCAGGATTTCAAAGTTCGGCCAACGGCCGTACTGCTCCTGAAAGTCCACGGCACTGGCTGCGACCACGAGAACCTCGCCCGGCTCCAACCAGCTATCCTGTGGGAAGCGGCGTAGGTCTTCATAGTCATCACGGTTCAAGGCATCTCCAAGACCATGGCCGCTCAGATCGATAGCAGCCGCTGTCGGATTTACCAGCTCTATGAACTCCGTATCATCTGGCCCCGAAGGATCATAGACCAGTTCGCTAATCAAAACATGTTGGGCAAAACCGTCGAATTGGTGAACGTATAGGGGCAGGTAGACCTCGTGCGGCGTGTCGCGTTCAAACATCTCTGCCAAGTAGTGGAACGCGTCGTCTGACTGCACGAGAAGGGCGACTTCACGGTTGCCTTTGCTCGCCAGTTCGGTACCGTTCCAGCTTCCAGCGTGTACATAGCCACGACCGTTCACACGCAAGAGTACCATTTTGTTGTGAATGCCCAGGCCGGTGGGATTGCCCCGCGTGCAAGAGAGGCGCAGCCACTCTCGCCGTGCTATCTCGTTGACTATGGCGCATGTTCCGGCATTGCTCAGCGGGCTTTCGGGTGTATCGAAGTAGCTGTCCAGGAGCAAGCGTACAACGGCACCCCGGCGTGCCGCAGCGAGATATTGTTCCAGCCGGATGTTGGGGTCGGCAAGCGGGTTACTGGTGGAGGAACCCCAATACGGCCGTTCCTCCAATTGCTGGACAAGAATCGTATCGCCCGGGCCGGCGAGGGCAACCAGACCGAGGAGGCCATCTTGATCACGAAGGACGTTTTCAGGCGCCTGCTGCAGGACGAACGAGAACTGGCCATGGAAGACAGCCGGGTTTGCATAGCGGACGGGGTAGGTAATGCCGCCGCTGCTGGTGATGGGCACAAAACCTGCCGGCGGAAGACCGTAATCCGGATCTGTGGCCTGCCAGCGCAGCAAGTCCTGGTGATATGCGGGGTCCCAATCCGCCTCAAAGATGCGCTGCAGGCCCGCAACCACACCCGGAGCGTCCGTGATAAGCACCACGCCGCGGCGACCCCAGGTCCCATCACTTTTGTCGTCGGCGGGCATGCTGTTGTAGCTGAGGTTTTCGCTACTAATCAGCGCCTGCCACCCATCAATAACGAGGAACTTGGCGTGCAGATAGCGGTAGCGGTCGGCAATATGGGCGGCCGCATTCTGAACCATGAACCAGCAAGCGCCCCCGGCGGCTTCCAGGCGCTGGCAGATCAGCTTCTCCTGCGGCGGCAAGCCACCTACAGGGCTACCTTCGAGCAAAACTCGCACCTCCACGCCGCGGCCCAGCGCCTCAAGGAGTGCATCAGCAACGTCAAGGTTTTCAAAGGTCAATGTCTCTATGTTGATCTCACGGCGAGCCAGACGGATAGCGCCAACAATGGTGGGCAGTGCATTGTCCGGGGCGACGGAAACAGTGAGGGTCGCGGTCTGGGTGACGGATGCTGGGAAGAAGAAGCGTTCTAAGTCCCAGCCGGGATACTGTACGCGCCTTCCCTGCTCAGGGTCATCCGGCTCCTGCGACCAGTCAGTACGGGCATCCGTGTCGGGCAAAGGCGCACCAGTTTGCTGATCTCGCTTGCGCGTCAGGATTTGACCTTCGGCGGCGAATACACCCCGCACCGTGTATGGTTGCAGAGCAGGGCCGCTCCAACCCGGGGTGTCTGCGGCGCCATCGCCATAGACAAGGACATCTGTGACGCGGCCTTCTGCATTCCACAGCAATACCTCATCACCGCTATTGGCGAAGCCGGGCCAGCGGGGAAGGATCACATCAGGCGAGAATCCGAACTGCTGCCGGAAGGTTTCGGGGTTCATAGTGACCCACAGCGCCTGATCCGGCGCCACAAACGTTCCAGCGGGGAACAAGACTTTGGCCGCTCCGCCATCGCTGATGCCCCACCCGGACAAATCTATGGTTTCGGTGCCGATGTTACGCACAGACAGCGCTTCATCAACGTCACGATAGGCGATACCGTCATAATAGACGGCGTCCAATAAGACGGGCTGCGGCAGCGAACCCTGAGCCACGGTGGACGGCAGGCGCAGCAGATAGGCCAGACCCAGCAGGGCGACCCCCGTCGTCAGCAATAGCCACAAACTCCGCCTGTGCATAGCACCTCCCCCTGGGCGCTGCCCTCTTCGACCCAAACGGCCGTGGTTAGCTCGGCTCCTCCCACGCAGCGTCCTGACGAAGCTGTTCTTCGGCCAGGGTAGCCAAGAACAGGCGATCTGTCTCGCTCAGGACGGCAGTCAGTAAGAGGTCGGGACGGCGACGCCAGGTACGACGCAAAGCTTCTTCTCTACGCCAACGCTCAATCTGCGCGGCATGGCCGGAACGCAAGACACCGGGAACCGACCATTGGCGAAAGGTCTCTGGGCGCGTGTAGTGCGGGCCTTCGAGAAGGCCGGTGGCGAAACTGTCGCCGGCGGCGGCTCCTTCTGCACCGAGGACGCCGGGCAGCAAGCGCGTGACGGCATCAACGACGATCATGGCCCCCAGCTCGCCGCCAGTAAGCACGTAGTCACCAAGCGAGAGTTCGTCGGTTACGAGATACTCGCGGACACGTTCGTCCACGCCTTCGTAGCGACCGCAGAGCAGGATCAGGTGTGACTCTCGGGCATATTCCTGGGCGATTGACTGGGTGAACGGGCGTCCCTGGGGGGTGAGCAGGATTACCGGGCCGGGTCCCTGTTCCTCCAAGACGGTTTCTGCAGCAGCAAAGATGGGGCCTGGTTTGAGGACCATACCGCCGCCGCCACCATAGGGCGGTTCGTCGGTGATGCGGTGGCGACCGGGGGCATAGTCGCGAATGTTGTGCAGGGCTATCTGGATCAGGCCGGCGTCCTGAGCACGCTGCAAGATGCTGCTGTTGAAGTAGCCGGCGAACATCTCGGGGAAGAGGGTCAGGATATCAAAGCGCATTACGGGTAGTATTCACCTGGTCGAGCGAGGTGTCAAGCAAGAGACGGCCATGGGCGAAGCGTTTGGTATGGGCTGGACCGCTAGCCGAGCGCACAACGGCGGCGCAAGGTGTCATGGAGCGGACAACGGCGACGTGAGGTGGCACGGAGCGCGCAACGCTGGCGGGATGTGCAATGAAGCGGACAAGGTGTTGGGAACCCGCTTCGCGAGGGGATAGGGACGGGCGGTTGTGCGGTGATTATGTCTACGTGATCAGATTGAATCGATTTGGGGATTCAATCTGATCACGTAGACATAACGCATTGACATAATAATTGGAACATCTGGCTGGTAGAACTTTGTGGCCGTGGACGGGCGAGCGCACAACGCCTGCGCGATCCGCTATGGGTAGACAACGGCGGGACGTTGGGCTGTGTGCCTATCAGTTGGGTTGCGTAAACGTCAGGGCTGCGAATTGTGGGTCCACGATCTATTGGCGGCACCGGTTAGGTGTATGGAGGTGGTGGGGTATAATTTGCGGCTGATTCAGCGAAGCTTTGCTGGAGGGCAAACAGTCTATGCGCATATTTATCACCGGGGCCGAGGGACAGTTAGGGCGAGCACTGCAGGGGACGCTCGCCGGGCACGAACTGGGCCTGGCGGACCTGCCGGACACGGATATCACGGAAGGGATGCAAATCCGCGCAGCGGTCGCTGCCTTCGCGCCAGACGTGGTTCTTCACTGCGGCGCTTACACCGATGTAGACGGCTGCGCCCGCAATCCAGCCCTGGCGTATCGCGTTAATGCTCTGGGAACGCAAAACGTGGCCCTAGCCTGCCTGGAGAGCGGTGCGGCCTTGCTGCACGTCAGCACCAACGAGGTATTTGCCGGGGATCAGCCGGAAGGATATGAAGAATGGCGGGCCCTTCATCCGATCAACGCGTACGGCCGCAGCAAAGCCGCAGCGGAATTCGCGGTACGCAACGTGCTGCCACGCCACTACATCGTGCGCACGGCCTGGCTGTTTGCCACGGGCGGGCACAATTTTATTCACGCCATTCTACGGCACGGACGGGAGAAAGGCGCGGTGCAGGTGGTGGCTGACGAAGTCGGTAACCCTACCTATGCGGGTGATCTGGCGAAGGCGATCGCACAGTTGATCGAGACGGGGAATTATGGAACCTATCACCTGGTCAATGAGGGAGCCTGCTCGCGGCTGGCCTTTGCGCAGGAAATTCTACACCTGGCCGGACAGGGAGACGTGCAGGTGACCCCAATTTTGAGCTCAGAATACCGGCGTGCTTCTACTCCCCCACCCTACGCGGCGCTGCTTAATGTTAACGGCGCGGCGCTGGGCATCCAGCTACGGCCGTGGCAGGAAGCGCTGGCCGAGTACGTTTCGCGCATGTAGTCCCCCAACCGCTCAAGCACCTGATGTGGGGAGACCCAGGTCAGGCATGGGGACTCCCGCTGCGAGCGCGTCAAGGGCGTGGCGTGCCGCCTGGCGATCGTCCCACGGGTACTCGACTGTCCCAAAGCACATCGACTGTTCGTGCCCCTTACCACAGATCAGTACAGTGTCGCCGGGTTGGGCGAGGCTGAGGGCGAAGTAAATGGCTGCACCACGGTCGGGCACACGCCAAAAGGTTTGCCCTTCCTGGCCGCCCTGACTGACGGCACCTTCGGCCATCATCGTCAAGATATCATCCAGTGAGTCCGTGCGCGGGTCTTCGGCTGTCAACACGGTTACGCCAGCGTTGCGGGCGGAAGTCGCAGCCATCATGCGGCGTTTGGCTACATCCCGTTTTCCAGCGCTACCAATGACCGTGATCACGCGGCCGCGGGTGATCGGGCGAACGGCGGCAATCGCTTTTTCCAGAGCATTGGGAGTATGGGCAAAATCAACCAGGACGAGGAAAGGCTGCCCGCCGTCGATCCGTTCCATGCGCCCACTGATTCCTTCGACGCGCTCGAGGCCGGAGGCCACAGTACCGGGGGACAGGCCGAGCGCCAGTGCGGCGGTGGCGGCAGCGCACATGTTGTAGACATTAAATTCGCCGGTGAGCGGAGACGTCACGGGCAGAAGGTCCGGACCCTGCGGCGCCAGTGTTGGGGCAACCAGAAGCCGGAAGCGGGTTTCCTGCGAGGTGAGCTGTAGGGCGACGGCGCGCACATCCGCAGGCCGGGCAAGGGCATATGCCAACTGGCGTGGGGCAGGCAGGGCAGCGAGGGTGGCAAAGGAATCGTCATCTTTGTTCAATACGGCCGTCTTGCGGAGCGAAGACTTCCAGGGATTGGCAGAGGGCAGCGTCCAGGGCGGGTCACTGAGACGCTGGAAGAGCATGGCTTTGGCGGCCAGGTAAGCGCCGAAATCGCCATGGTAGTCGAGGTGTTCGTGCGTGACATTGGTCACCAGGGCCAGGTCAAAATCAATGGCACCGACGCGATGCTGTGCCAAACCATGCGAGGTGGATTCCAGGATGCAGTGGGTCAGGCCCGCATCTACCATGCGGCGCAGGTAGCGCTGTACGGTGGGGGCTTCCGGGGTGGTGACATGCAGTTCGAGCGGTTCTTCGGCGAGTCCGATGACCGCTTTGACGGTGCTTAGCAGCCCCACGGCCAGCCCGGCCTGGCGCAAGAGAGAAAAGAGGATGCCGGCGGTCGTGGTCTTGCCATCGGTGCCGGTGACGCCGATCATCACCAGATCACGACTGGGAAAGCCGTGCCAGGCAGCAGAAAGCCAGGCGGTGGCCACGGCCGTATCCTGTACCTGTAGATAGGCGACTCCCGGGGGAACCGTGACGCCGACTGCGGACGGAGGACGCTGGGCCAAGATCAGGGCAGCGCCAGCGGCAAGAGCGTGATCAATATAAGGATGGCCGTCGCTAGTTTGGCGAACGCGAGCCACAAATCCCGCGCCCAGGGTAACTTCGCTCGTTTTTTCCGTCAGATGGCTCAGGGCAGCATCAGGCCCGTCATACGCCGGGGGTTGGGGCAGCGTGGTGCCGGACACGGCGGCGCCCCATGCAGCCAGCAAGGCGTGCAGACTGCGGATTTCGCGACCGGCAGCAGTTGAAATGTAGCCAGAATTCTCCATACCGAAACACCTCCCGTGGACCTGCGTAGTTGACAGATAATCGAAGGCCGTTAGAATCGATTCACGATGGTAGAATCAGAAACGGAACCTGAACGAATGGCTGACGAAGCGCCTGATGCGGAGGATGTGGAATCCTCCGCACCAGAGAAGATACCTTCGTCGCGATCCAATCCACGCAGGCGCCAATCTTACCAGAAAGACGATGTTTTGCGGCGATTCAACAGCTGCGGTCGCTGCGGGCTATTTCTTGTCGGGTATCGTTTGCACCATGAGCCCGAATTTGAGAAAGCGATCACTGAAGTAGAGGGCGGTTGGCTGCCCTTACCCTGGGACTCCGACATGCGCGACCTGGTGAACAAGAGTTACGGCTGCCGTACAGATATCGAGAGTTATTACCTGGAAGGAACCTGCCCGGAGTGCAGACGGCCGTTTGCCTACGCCGAACCTGATCCGGAACATTCGGCCTGGTTTGTAGTCAAGATGTAGCTGCGCCGGGCATGAAGCCGCGCTGACGGGCAGCTTCGAACAATATGACCGCTGCCGCCACGGCCGCATTGAGGGATTCTGTTTGGGCAGCCATGGGAATATTCAGGGCCCCATCCATGAGGCGGCGGGCATGAGCACTGGGCCCGCGGGCCTCATTGCCAACCACCAGCGTCGCCGGCCGCGACCAATCGACATCCGTATAGCGCCGGGACGCGCCGGCTTCTGCCAGCCACACGCCGGTATGCTGGATGAGCGTGGCTATCTCGGGCCACTCTAGATGGCAGATGGGAACACGTAGATGGGCACCCATGGCACCGCGCACAACCTTGGGGTTGTAGGCATCCACGCAGCCGGGACCCAGCAAGACCGCGTCCACGCCCGCAGCCACGGCCGTGCGCAGCATTGTGCCCAAGTTGCCGGGATTGGTCACCTCGTCAAGCAGCAAGTAGAGAGTGCCCCGTGTGGGCAAAGACAGTGAAACCAAGCTTGCCTGAGCCAGCACTCCCGGCGCGGTTTCCGTGTCGCTCATGGCAGCCATCACTTCTTCGCTGACAAGGTGCCTGGGTGCGGTAATGGTATTAAGCAGGGCTGTGTTTTGCGGCGTGCCAGCCCAAGCGGCCGTGAAGTATACATTTTGGAGGTGATCGGGGTGCGCCTGCCACTCATGCAGCCAGCGCGCACCCTCGGTTACAAATGAGTGCTCACGCTGGCGAAAACGGCGATCCTTCTGTAGGCGGCGGATGGCCTTCACCTGGGGGTTCGTGAGACTGGATATCATGATGAGAATTATTGTATCTTCTTCGGTCCGAATGGGTTACTATAGAAAAAGGGATGGGTATGTGGAGACAGGTGTATGCAGCAGATAAAGGGACTGTACAAGGTTAGCCGACCGCTGACCACCCTGACCGGCGCGCTGGCCGTTGTCCTGGGCGGGTATGTAGCAGGAACAGGTGAATGGTTCAACGTGACACTCGCGGTTGTGTCCACGATCCTGATCTCCTCGTCGGCCAATGCGTGGAATGATCTACTGGATATCGAAATCGATCGAATCAACCAACCACAGCGACCGCTACCGTCGGGGCAGGTTACGCCGCGCAATGCGAAGATATTCTCCTTCACCCTGGCTGTCATCTCGCTGATCATCGCGGCATTTATCAGTTGGCCGGCGTTGTTGATTGCTTTGATGGCAAACGCGCTCCTGTATCTATATTCGTGGAAATTGAAGAGTACGATCCTATTGGGGAACTTAGTGATAGCTATGGTCTCGGCAAGCAGTGCCCTTTACGGCGGCGTGGCGGCAGGCAATGCAGGCCCTTCGTTGTGGCTATTTGCAATCATCTTTGTGGCTATTTTGGGGCGCGAAGTGCTGAAAACGATGGCGGACTACGACGGGGATCTGAATGAAAGCGTACGCACGATCTCGACCGCCTGGGGCAGAAAAGCAGCGCGCATCGTCTTTTATATTCTGGTTGGCGCCACACTGTTCATGATGCTGCTGCCGTATATCCTGGAAGTGTACAAGCCTATCTATGGATACATCATTCTGCTGGGGGTTTTCCCGGTGATTCTTTACGTGGTGTATCGGGTCAGCGGGGAGCGTTCGGGGGCACAACTGGAGAAGATGAGCCAGTTGATGAAGTATGATTTCCTGATCTGGTTTGCGGCGGTGATCTTCGGCGCTTACGTGTAGGCGCTGCGCCGGATCACGGCGCCTGGCTGCTTTGCGCTATTCTACATACCCTGTATAGGTCCCCAAGAAGTAGAGCTGGCTGTTAAACGGCTCTTCCCCCTCCTCCAGCAACTCCAAGCGCGGCACGTACGTCCCGTCGCCATGCAAGACGTAGGATTTCTCAGTATCGCGCAAATAGACGTCCAGGATATCGTAGATCACCTGACGCATGTCCGGGTCATCTACAGGGAAGAGAATCTCCACGCGGCGGTCGATGTTACGCGGCATGAGGTCGGCGCTGCCCACATACATTACCGGTGCGCCATCGTTGTGGAAGTAGTACATGCGGCTGTGTTCGAGGAAACGGCCGACAACACTGGTTACGCGAATGTTGTCGCTGACACCGGGCAAACCAGGGCGGAGGGAACATACACCACGAATAATCAAGTCGATTTGCACGCCAGCCTGCGATGCGCGGTAAAAAGCGCGGATCATCTGGGGATCTACCAGGGCGTTCATCTTAGCCAGGATGCGGCCCTTTTCACCCAGGGCAGTTTCGCGCTCGACGAAAGCCAGCAGGTTTTCACGAAGGTTAACCGGGGCAACCAGGAACTTGCGGTATTCACGCTGGTTAGAATAGCCGGTCAGGAAGTTAAACAGCTCTGAGGCGTCGGCGCCAAATTCCTCCCGTGAGGTCATCAGGCCGATGTCGGTATAGACTCGCGCGGTAAGGGAATTGTAGTTGCCCGTGGACATGTGCAAGTAGCGATGGATGCCGTCCCTTTCACGACGTACGACCAGGCACAATTTGCAGTGTGTTTTGAGGCCGATCAGGCCATATACAACATGGACCCCGGCGCGCTCCAGGGCCCGCGCCCACTCAATATTGCTTTCTTCGTCAAAGCGTGCCTTCAGCTCTACGAGAGCAGTTACTTGTTTGCCGTTCTCACGGGCGCGCATCAGGGCACGCACAATGGGGGAATTGGGGCCGACGCGATAGAGTGTCTGTTTGATTGCCAGGACATTGGGATCGTCCGCAGCATCTTCTACGTAATCTACGACGGGGCCGAAACTGTCGTAGGGCAAATGGAAGAGCAGCTCGCGATTCTGCAGGGTATCAAAGATGGGTACGTCCGGATCATAGCCGGCAGGCAGCGCAGGCTGGTAAGGTTTGTCTTTCAGGTCCGGCCGTTCCAGGCGGTGCAGCTGCCACAAGCTGCTGAAGCCCAGGGGGCCGCCGGTGGTATACACATCATAATTGCTGAGCTGCAGATTCTTGACCAGGGTTTCGCGGATATCGTCGGGGGTGCCTTCGGCGATTTCAAGACGCACGACGGAACCGAAGTGGCGCTGGCGGAGGTTTTCTTCGACGGTAAGCAGCAGGTCGTCGGCCTCCTCTTCCTGAATTTCCATGTCGGTGTTGCGCGTGACGCGGAAAGGATAGCAGTCCACAATCTCCATGCCGGGGAATAGTTCATCAAGGTTGGCGGCAATGACTTGCTCCAGCCAGACGAACTTCTGCTCGGCGGGTGCCAGAAGTTCATCGGGGTCGAGCGGGTTGAGCGGCACGAGGCGTGGCAGAGCGGAGGGCACTTTGACGCGAGCAAAGCTGGTTTTGTTTGTTTCCGGATTGCGGACCACCACGGCAAGGTTCAAGCTGAGGTTGGAAATATGGGGGAAGGGACGACTGGGATCAAAGGCGAGTGGGGTGAGTACGGGAAAGATTTCGCGGTCAAAGTAGCCGCGTAGCTTTTCTTTGGCCCTTTTGCGCAGTGATTCGTATTCCAGCACATGGATGCCGGCCCTGGTTAACTGAGGGTATAATTCTTCCTGCCAGACGGCCGTGGCCTGGGCATAGAGTTGGGTCATGACGCGATGGATGGCGACCAGTTGCTCGCGGGGTGTAAGACCGTCGGCTTTGGTATCAAAGATGCCCAGCAGGACCTGCTGCTTGAGCCCGGAGACGCGGACCATGAAGAATTCATCGGTATTGCCGGTGAAGATGGCGAGGAACTTGACGCGCTCCAGGAGAGGATGGTCGGCGTAACATTCAAGAAGCACACGCCGGTTAAACTCGATGGTGCTGAGTTCGCGGTTGATATACAGGCTGGGCGCGTAGAGGTCCACTTGCGGGGTCTCATTTTTGAGGGGACCAGCCCCATTTCCAGCGACCTGGGCCGCACTACCTGTTGGCGTCTCTGCCATTATGATGCTCCTTGGATGTAGTCAGGTCAGAGGATAGACCGACCATATGAAACGATTATACTCGATTTTCCTGATTATGTTGATCGCGGGATGTGCACCCGCCTTGGAACAGGCACCCACGGCACTGGCGACTGTGCCCCCGGAATGGCTGACCAAACCACCCACGCCCATGCTCAAGCAGTCGTTGGGAGAGGCGGTTGCCACGCAGGACATGCAGCCGGCGTCCACGGCAACAACACCGGCAACGGCCATGCCCGCGCCTACGGAAGCATCTTTATTGGGGGCTTTGCTGGATGGGGGACAGCCAGAGAGCAGCCCGCTGAGGCTGAGCACGGCAGCGGGGGTGCCGGCCAAGATTGTGGAACAGGCACAGCAGCTGGCGCTGGCGCAGCCGGAGAGCTTCTCGTGGGTGGAGCCGGGCGGCGCAGCGGATGTGACGTTGACGATCGACGATGGTGCGCCGCTGGCATCCTGGACCTATGTGGCTGCAGGTCCGTTTGCCACAGTGCCGGATGGAGTGAGTAGTGAGGAGTTGAAGACGCTGTGGACGGCAGTTTCGCCGCCGGAGATGCCGCTGATGCTGACCGCGGAAGGGGCGAGCACGTTGGCGGCTTTGTGGGGCGCACCGGGTCCGGCGCTGACGATTGTGGAGGAAGCTGAACTGCGCGAACAGGTATGGGCGCAGAGGCCCTCGCGGACGATTGTGCCGTTTGAACGGTTGACTCCTGACCTGAAGGTGTTGGCGGTGGACGGCCGTTCGCCGCTGGAGGATGGGTTTGAAGGGCTGGAGTATCCCTTAATGGTTCACGTCACGGCGAAGGGAGAGGAAACGGCCGTGGAGCAGTTTCTCGGGCAGTGGAACGGCGCAATCAGCAATTTCGATGCGGAGAAATTGACCACCGTGGCGATGACAGGCGTGACGGCATTGGTTCGCGCCACGGCGACGCAGATGGAGATCGATGGCATCCTCACGCCGGCCCGTGATGTGGGCCCGGTGCTGCGCGGCGCAGATTTTGCCCATGTGAGCAACGAGGTTTCGTTTGCAGCGGATTGTCCGGAACCCAATCCCATTGGTGGGACTTCGTTCTGCTCCCAGGACGAGTACTTCGCCCTGCTGACGGAGATCGGGACGGATATCGTAGAATTGACCGGGAATCATCTGAATGACTGGGGCACGGACAACCTGCTGCGGACAATGGACATGTACGACGCGGCAGGGTTGCAGACTTTTGGGGGCGGGCGCAATGCAACCGAAGCGGCGACTCCGCTGCTGCTGGAGCATAACGGGAATCGGATCGCGTTGGTGGGCTGCAATTATTTCGGGCCGGCTTACGCGTGGGCAACCGATGTGAGCGCAGGTTCCGGCATTTGCGGGCCGGAATTTCTGGACCAGGTGCGGGAGCTGAAGGAGCAGGGGTATACGGTTATCGCTACGCAGCAGTATACGGAGTATTACCAGTATGCGGCGCCGCCTGATCAGGCGGCAGATTTTGAGGAGATCGCAGCGGCGGGCGCAGACGCGGTTTCAGGCAGCCAAGGCCATCATGCGATGGGTTTCGAGTTTTCCGGGGACAGCTTCATTCACTATGGACTGGGCAACCTTTTCTTTGACCAGATGGACATGCTGGGCACGCGGCAGGCGTTTGTGGATACGTACAGCGTCTATGACGGCCGTCTTGTGAATGTCGCGCTGTGGACGGGGTTAATTGAGAATTACTTCCTGCCGCGTCTAATGACAGCCGAGGAACGTGAACAAACCTTGCAGACGGTATTCGAAGCCAGCGGGTGGTAAATTTGGACCATCGCAAGCAAAACTGCTATAATTTTGC
The DNA here is from genome assembly GCA_963786145.1 of uncultured Chloroflexia bacterium. Lineage (GTDB taxonomy): Bacteria > Chloroflexota > Anaerolineae > Promineifilales > Promineifilaceae > JAACFF01. The sequence goes on along the minus strand of CAWAYB010000003.1, from coordinate 552,587 downwards.
GCGCACTTGGCCCCGTAGCTCAACTGGCAGAGCAGGGCACTCTTAATGCCGAGGTTAGAGGTTCGAGTCCTCTCGGGGTCACAGAAGAAGCTTCAGGTAGTTAACCTGGAGCTTTTGTGTTTTCAGTGCCCATCCCGGCAGCCGGTGGACCAAGCTTCACAGTCGGGAGCGATGAAGAATTCGGCCTCTACCGGTCCCCAGGTGCCCTGTTCATAGAATGCAAGTTCCGGCCCCTGGCCGGTTTCCCATCCGGCCATGATCGGATCCACCAGGCTCCAGGCGAGTTCAATGGAGTCGCCGCGAGTGAAGAGGGACGCATCGCCCTTAATCACGTCCAAGAGGAGCCGTTCATAAGCTTCGGGAATTGCCATGGGGCCGAAGGTCTCGTCATAGTGGAAGTCCATCTCCACGGTCTGCATGCCGGCGGTAGTATCCGGCTCTTTGACCTGAAAGGAGAAGTGAATGCCCTCATCCGGCTGGATGCAAATGGTGAGGCTGTTCTTGGCGAGGTGTGCATCGGGCGGCATGGGGAACATCATGTGGGGCGGTTCTTTGAAGTAGATGGTGATGGCCGTAGTTTTGGCGGCCAACGCTTTGCCGGAACGGAGGTAAAACGGGATGCCCTGCCAGCGCCAGTTGTCGATGAAGAAGCGGATGGCGACATAGGTGGCGGTTTCCGAGTCGTCGGGAACAGCAGGGGCATCACGATAGCCGACGTACTGGCCGCGGACGGTTTCCGATTCGGTTTGGGCGGGAGAGATCGGCCGTATGGCGCTGAGCACCTTTACTTTCTCGTTGCGGAGGGCGTCGGCGTCAAAGGAGGCCGGGGGTTCGGCAGCGACGAGCGAGAGGAGCTGGAGCATGTGATTCTGAACCATATCACGAACGACGCCCACGCCGTCGTAATAATCGGCGCGATGGGCGACGTCGACCGTTTCAGCGGCTGTGATCTGTACGTGATCGATGTAGTTGCGATTCCAGACGGGCTCGTACAAGGAATTGGCGAAGCGGAATACCATGATGTTCTGGACGGTTTCCTTGCCAAGGAAGTGATCGATGCGGTAGATCTGGGATTCAGCCATTACTTCGTGGGCGGCCTGGTTGAGGGCTTGCGCGGAGGCGAGGTCGTGGCCAAAGGGCTTTTCAATGACGACGCGCCGCCAGCCGTCGTGCTCGTCCAGCATCCCGGCAGAACCGAGGTTGGCGAGGACTGGCTCGTACAGTTTCGGGGCGACGCTCAGGTAATAGAGGCGATCGGCCGCGCCATCGCCTTCTCCCCGGGACAGCAGCGCGCCGAGCCGGTCCATTTCGGCGGGGTGGGTTACGTCGCAGGAGAGGTAGGAAAGGCGGCGGGCGAAACCTTCCCATTCGGCGGGATTGTTGTTTTCATAGCGGGCAAATTCAGCAATCCCTTCGGCCATGCGTTGACGGAAATCTTGATCGCTGAGTTCGCTGCGCGACACGCCAACGATGCGCCAATCGACGGGCAGGCTCCCTTTGCGATAGAGGTCAAAGAGGGAGGGCAGTAGTTTGCGGCGAGTCAGGTCGCCAGAGGCCCCGAAGATGACGATGGTGGTGGTATCGCTCATGGTGGTGGATCCTTTGCAAGCGGCTAATGGGCATAGTATAGCGAGGTTGGGGGAAAGACGGCCGTTTGTCCTCAATTCGCTCAAGTTTTACGCATTATTCGCGCCGCGGGGCTTTATTTCCCCTGTTATGACTGCTATTATACTTATGTTAGCTAGTAACCTGGTAGGCAGGAGGTCTCCCGATGAACAGCAGTAGGCGCAGCCAAGGTATCCTTGTCCTTTTCTTAATCATCCTAGTTGGGGCGCTGGGCAGTGCGATCGCAATCAGTGACTATTCGGTTACGGAAGTGATGGCCCAGGCCGTGGGTGGTGGCGAGAGCATTCTGGAAACAGTGGAGGAGATTCAGGGAGCGCCTCTAACGGCCGTGGACGGCTTCGAGATCGTCACGGCGCAGAGCACTCCGCAGCAGATCAATGCCCCGGCCAACAGCGCGGACTCAAAGACGTTCAAATCTGTCGGGGACACCACCGTGATGCAAGGCTTCCCAGGCACCAACTTTGGCAGTAACGTGGACATGTGGGCGGGGTATGGCAACACTCTCGACCAAGTGCAGACGATGCGCGCACTGGTGGGCTTCAACTTCAGTACTCTTCCTGCCAATGTGACGGTGAACAGCGCCACCCTTTATCTGAACATGCAGATCTCGGGTGACACCGGCGTAAACAGCCGCGATATCTCCATCTATCGAGTCACGGGAAACTGGGCGGAGAATTCAGTCACCTGGAACAGCCAGCCTACTTTCGACAACACTGTGATTGCAACCGAATCGATTGAGCACCTCGATTTTACCCTATACAGCTTTGACATCACGAGTCTGGTCCAGGGATGGGCAAACAATACCTACCCCAATCAAGGACTGATGATCCGCGGACCGGAAACGCCGAGCACGGGCTTCCGTGGTTTTGACACACGCGAAGGGAGTTACAAGCCACAGATCGTGGTGAGCTATACGTTGCCAACCAGCACGCCCACGAATACGCCGACAACGACTTCCACGCCGACGATTACGTCGACACCAACGGCGACGCTCACTCCGACAGTGACGCTGACACCAACAATTACGCTCACGCCCAGTCTGACGCCGATCCCAACCGATACGCCTACGCCCACCCTCACGCCAACGCCGATCAGCGTGGACGTTTTCGCTCCGGTGATCGCCAGCAATTACCCGATCATTTCCGGTCGCGTGCTGGACGCAACCAACCAACCTCTGGCCGGGGTGGAGATCCAGACCAACCTAGGTCCCGTTGTAACGACGGATGCTACTGGCTTCTATCTGTTCAGCGGGTTAGAGAGCGGTACGTATATCCTGACTCCGGTGAAAGAAGGGTATTTCTTCTCACCGCAAACACGCACGGTGTCGATCCCGAGCGGGGCGATTCTGCAGAACTTTGTCGCGCAGCTGCTGCCACCGACGGAGACGCCCACGCCGACGAATACACCGACGAATACACCGATTCCAACGAACACACCAACACCATCGGTGACGCCGACGCCTTCCATTACGCCGACGCCTTCGCTGACGCCTGTGCCTTCGCTGACGCCAACGCCGTCACCGATTACGTGCAACAATATCGTGGTCAACAGCAACTTTGAGAACATAGGTGGTTGGCTGCTGGAAACGACGGCATTTACGGCCGCATACAGCAACCTGCAGAGCCACAGTCCGAGCTGGTCGGTGCGGACCGGGATCCTGGCGCAGGCCGACAATATTACAAGCTGGTCGTCTGCGCAGCAGACGGTGACCATTCCGGCCAACGCGACCGCGGCGAACTTGACTTACTGGCTCTGGCCAAGCACAACCGAGACCGGTTCCTTTAAGGCACCCAACAAGGTGCTGGAAATGTCACCGCAGGAAGCCGAAGATTACAGCGATATCCAGGTGGTACTGATTCTAGATACGAGCGACAATGAATTGGCGCGGCTGTATGGGCAGCGGCGTAATGACCAGACCTGGATCATGGGCCAGGCCAACCTGCTGAGCCAGTTTAAGGGCCAGACCATCAAGCTTTACTTCGGAACCATCAATAATGGGACACCGGGGCGGGGCGTCACGGCGATGTTCGTCGATGATGTAACACTGGAGGTCTGCAAGCCAAACTAAGCTTTGCGCACAGGTTATGCGAGCAGGAAGGAAGGGCGTCCCGAAGAAGGGCCGCCCTTTTTTCTTACCCACTCGGGTGGCGGCAGGTTGGTTACAGGTCGAGTGACCAGACAGGAAAACGTTCGCCGTTGGGGCGGAAGCCGAAGCGTTCGTAGAGGCGCTGCGAGGCGAGGTTGTCGGCCTGGGTGTTGAGGGTGACGGTGCCGGCACCCTGCCGTTCGTAGCCGGCAAGGGCATGGGCGAGGAGGGCGCTGCCGACACCCAGCCGCTGATAGGCAGGGTCAACGGTCATGCGGGAGAGGTGCGCGCCACGGCGCGTGGGGGTGCTGAACTGAAAGCCGACAACACGGCCGTCGAGCTCGGCCACGTCGAAGCTGAGCGACTGCCGGCCGGCGAGAGCCAAGCCCTCGGCGCTATGCCGCCACATTGGTTCAAAAGCTGCAGCCTCCATCTGTTCCAGAAGGGGGAAGTCAACGGCCGTGGCGGGCCGGATAACTAGATTCTCATTTGGGGTGAGGGGCGGCAAGGGGGCATGGGGGCGGATATAGGTTACCACGGCATTGACCTGGCTGAAGCCGATACCGGCCAGCCATTCGCCCGGCCATTCTTCCACCATCAGCCAGGCAATTTGGCGCACGCCGGACTGGCGCAGGGCCGGCAAGAGTGCTGCAAGCAGGGCAGCGAGGTGGTGGGGCGCCAAGGATGGCCGGGCAACCGCAGCAACGCGCACCCAGGCGGCGGGCGGCGGATCGGCGGCGATGGCGAGGCAGGCCAGTGCGGGTGTGGGTGGGGTGAACAGCCGGTGGGACAAGGTGCGAGGGGCGGCGGTATCGTCTTCCAGGAGAACAAAGGAGGGGGTGCCTAACCATTGGGAAGGGTAATGCCAGTCAGCATGGATATGGGTGTAGGGGGCCTCGCGCAGCAATCTGGTAATTTGACCTGCATCCGACTCCAGGCCCCGGCGCACGCTTTCTTCGGGACGGCTCGATGCCGCATCATGGTTTGCGATTTCCATGGTGCTATTGTACACTACTGGGCACGGCGAAAGCAGCCAGTCAAATACCAGCAAACAGCTTAGAAACAGTACCACCTGCTGCCGCAGAGAGAGAAAGATGGCCGACAGTCAGGGACGTGAGCGGCAACTAGAGAACACCTTAGCCAATTTGAATAAGCGTTTCGGAGACGGTGTCATCATGCGTCTCGGCGATGCTGCGCATATGCAAGTCGAAGCCATCCCCACGGGGTCGTTGTCGCTGGACATCGCCCTGGGTGTGGGGGGCGTGCCGCGCGGGCGGGTGGTTGAGATCTACGGTCCTGAATCCTCGGGCAAGACGACGCTCTGCCAACATATCATTGCCGAAGCGCAGGAGCGCGGCGGCATCTGCGCCTTTATCGACATGGAACACGCCCTGGACCCGGTGTATGCCGCGCGGTGCGGGGTGGATATCGACAATCTCTATGTCTCGCAGCCGGACACGGGCGAGCAGGCGTTGGAGATTGCCGAAGCCCTGATCCGCTCGGGGACGATGGACGTTGTGGTCGTGGATTCGGTGGCGGCCCTGGTACCGCGGGCGGAGATCGAGGGGGAGATGGGCGACACGCATGTGGGCTTGCAGGCACGGTTGATGTCGCAGGCGCTGCGCAAGTTATCCGGGGTGATCAAACAGACGAACACGGTGGTGATCTTCACCAACCAGTTACGGATGAAGATTGGGGTGATGTTTGGGAACCCGGAGACGACGAGCGGCGGGAACGCGCTGAAGTTCTATGCTTCGGTGCGGTTGGACATCCGGCGCGTGCAGGCGATCAAGGCGGGGGCGGACGTGGTGGGTAACCGGACGCGGGTGAAGGTGAAGAAGAACAAGGTGGCACCGCCGTTCACGGAGGCGGAGTTTGACATCATGTACAACGAAGGCATTTCGCTGACGGGCGATGTGCTGGACCTGGCAGTAGAGTACGGGCTGGTAGACAAACGTGGCGCATACTTCCGTTACGGAGACACGCTCCTGGGCCAGGGCCGCGAGAACGCCAAAGAGTATTTGGCAGGGAACGCAGCTCTGCTAGACGAACTGGAGCAGCTCATTCGTAAGGAAGCCGGTCTTCCTTATCTGGAGGGGCCGGTCGCCGGTGATAGCGAAAACATAGGTTGAAGTTTGTCACCGCTTGAGACAGTATCGACTGATTGATCCAACGACGCGTGACGTCGATTGTAGGAAGGAGCAAGCCACTCCTGGTTTGCCTGACTGCGTTCCGTTCTGATAACCAGGCAGCAGTGGAACGCCACAATAGACGAAGGCCTGGTGCCGGGTCATAGACCAGAAAGGGCCGGCACGCGTGATTTGTTGAATCTGGCAGGGCAGGGATTTGCCTGCACATGAAACCCGGGTTGCTCACAGCCGTAGAAAGCTGGTGGGCACGACTTGCTAAGTTGCGCAGCCTAGCCGGGTGGATACCTAATCAGAAGAAAGATGTTTTCGGCCGTGACAGGAAGTGTCGCGGCTTTTTGTTTTGATGATGGCAACGATTACGAAGCTGGAGACCCAGAAACGGGACAAGGAACGGGTTAGCGTTTACATGGACGGCGAATTTGCGTTCGGCTTAACGGCCGTGGCAGCAGCCGGCCTGCGCACCGGCCAGGAACTTAGCGAGGCAGACATCGCCGCGCTGCAAAATAAGGAGCAATTGGAGAAAGCCAAACGCAGCGCGCTGGACCTGATCAACCGGCGCCCGCGAAGCACCGAGGAAATCGCACAGCACCTGCGTCGCAAAGAGATGCCGGAAGCGGTGGTGGAGCAGGTGATTGCGCGTTTGACCGAAGTTGAGCTGCTCAACGACGCGGCGTTTGCAGCGTACTGGATCGAGCAGCGGGAAGCATTTAAGCCGCGCAGTCGCCTGGCTCTTGGTCAGGAACTGCGCCAGAAAGGCATCAGCCGATCGATCATCGACGGTGCTTTGCAGAATTTCGATGAAAGCGCAGCCGCAGAACAGGCCGCGCGCAAGCAGGCGGGTCGCTGGTCTCATTTGACGGAGCAAGAGTTCCGGGACAAGTTAGGCAGCTACCTACAGCGACGCGGCTTTTCCTATGAAGTCGTGCGTGAAGCAATTGAAATCACCTGGCGTGAAGTGGGCGAAGTCTAGTGCGATGCTCGTGACCGCCAGTTAAAGGAGAACACCTATGGACTTTGGCATATTGGGTCTGATTGGCGCGCTGCTGCTGGGCCTTTTGAGCGGGGCCGGCATCACCTACGCCGTTATGAAGCCCCGTTTCGAAGAAATTCAACAGCAGGTACAACTGGAACTGGATCAGAGACGCGCGGCCGTCGAACGCGAGGCCGAGCAAATATTGGAGACTACGCGAGAAGAGGCCGCTAAGATCAGGCGGGAGGCAGAGAAGGTTGCCGAAAGGCGTTTTCAAGACCTGGCACGCGCAGAAGAGCGGCTGGAAAAACAAACGGACAAACTGGACCAACAGGCACAGCGCCTGGAACAACGGGAGCAGCAGCTCACGAAACGCCAGAGCCGGCTCGACCGGCGCGGCAATCTGATGGAACAAATGGAGCAGGAACAGCGCACACGCCTGGAGGAGATCGCGGCGCTGACGACGGATGAGGCACAACAACTGCTATTGAAGCAGGTGGAGGAGGAAGCACAGCAAGACCTGGCGCGACAGATGCGCGAGATTGAGCACCGCGCGCGTGAAACGGCGGATGTGCAGGCACGCGAACTGATCGCCCTGGCGATCCAGCGTGTGGCCACCGATGAAGTGGCGGAGATGGTGGTTTCCGTCGTGCCGCTGCCGAGCGATGACATGAAGGGGCGGATCATTGGCCGCAGTGGGCGGAACATCCGCGCATTTGAACAGGCGGCGGGAGTGGATATTGTGGTGGATGACACGCCGGAAGCGGTGACTGTCTCCAGTTTTGATCCGGTACGGCGCGAAGTAGCACGCCGGGCATTGACGAAGCTGATCGCGGACGGCCGAATTCACCCGGCTCGCATTGAAAAGCTGATCAAGGATTCCGAAATCGAAGTGGAGCGAGATATGCGCGAGGCGGGCGAGCAAGCTGCTTATGAGGCCAACGTGCATGGTCTGCATCCGGAGATCACGAAGATGCTCGGGCGACTCAAATATCGCACCTCCTATGGTCAGAACCAGCTTTATCACGCGGTGGAGGCGTCGAAGATTGCGGCGATGCTGGCGGCAGAACTGGGGGCGAATATCGATTGGGCGAAAATGGGTGGCCTGCTGCACGACCTGGGCAAGGCGATGGACCACGATCAGGAAGGCACACACGCGATGCTGGGCGCGGAGTTCGCCAAGCGTTTCAAGGTGCCGCCAGTGGTGGTGAACGCGATCGCTTCGCACCACCATGAAATCGAACAGGAAACGGTGGAGGCGATCCTGGTGGAGGCCGCCGATGCGATTTCGGGCGCAAGGCCTGGAGCCCGCCGCGAGAGTCTGGAGCATTATATTAAACGAGTGCGCACGCTGGAAGAAATCGCCACGTCGTTCGAAGGTGTGGAAAGCGCGTATGCTTTGCAAGCGGGACGTGAGATACGCATCCTGGTAAAGCCGGGTCAGATCGATGACCTGGGGGCGATGCGCCTTTCACGCGATATCTCCAAGTCGATTGAAGACAATATGCAGTATCCGGGACAGATACAAGTGACCGTTATCCGCGAGACGCGAGCGGTCGGATTTGCGAAGTAAGCCGGCTCCTGCCTGAAGTTGGCTCAGGGAGCCCGCAGTCGAGTTGTTGTTCGGCTGCGGGCTCTTTTTGGATCAGGCTCAGGGAACAGGAAGAATTGAGGCAACTGCGCCCTAGGTGTGACCCAGCACAGGATGGGGCTGGTAGGCTTCTTCCAGGCCGGCAATTTCCTCGGGCGTCAGCGCAATATCTAGCGCGGCCACAGCCTGTTCGAGGTGAGTGATCTTGCTGGCACCAATGATGGGCGCGGACACTCCCGGCTTGTGCAGGAGCCAGGCCAAGGCTATTTGGGCGGGCGGCACTTCCCTTTCTCGGGCGAGGTCAACCACGCGATCCACAACCTCGAAGTCTTCAGGGCGGTAGTACATGGATTGCGCGTACTCGTCACTCCTGGCCCGCGTAGTCAGCTGGTCCTCTGCGCGGGTGCGGTTTCCGGCCAGGAAGCCGCGGGCCAGGGGGCTCCAGGGGATCAGGCCGACACCCTGGTCAAGGCAGAGGGGGATCATTTCGCGTTCTTCCTCGCGGTAGATGAGGTTGTAGTGATTCTGCATGGAGATGAAGCGGGTCCAGCCGTGCAGATCGGCCGTGTGCTGGGCTTTGGCGAACTGCCAGGCATACATGCTTGAGGCGCCGAGGTAAAGCGCCTTGCCGGCCTTTACCACGTCATGCAAGGCTTCCATGGTCTCCTCGACGGGAGTCTCGTGGTCCAGGCGGTGGATCTGATAGAGGTCTACGTAATCGGTGCCGAGACGGCGCAAGGAGTTGTCGATAGCCTGCATGATATGTTTGCGCGACAGGCCGCGGTCGTTCACATCCTCACTCATGGCGAAATGTACCTTGGTAGCCAACACGACGTCGTCACGGCGGGCAAAGTCACGCAGGGCGCGCCCGGTGATTTCTTCGCTCACGCCCAGCGAGTACATATCGGCCGTGTCGAAGAAATTGACGCCCAGTTCCAGCGCGCGACGAATTATGGGCCGGCTTTCATTTTCCGGCAGAATCCAGTCACGCCACTGGGGCGAGCCATAGGTCATCATGCCCAAACAAATCCGGGATACCTTGAGCCCTGTTTTGCCCAAATTGGTGAAGTCCATCTTTGCACCTCGTTTCTACTACGGTTCATGCCAACGTTCCTATGTTAAGTGCTGACAAGCGAATCGCCAAACGTACAGGCTTTGGATGATTGCTGTTATAATCCGCGTCGACCATGGAAGGGCAAGAGCACAATAACCGATGGCAAATCTGGTTGGGGATCGCGATCAGCGTATTCTCGCTGGTCGCCATTTTCTTCTTCGTTGAGCCGCAGGCGGTCCTGGTGGCGCTGCGAACGACTCGCTTCGGATTTGTCTTGCTGGCGGGCGTGGGGGTGATTATATTCCTGATTATCCGGGCGATCCGCTGGCGCTATCTGCTATCCAATGATGTACCGTGGAACACGGTCTTCCATATCCAGAATATTGGTTACCTGCTCTCGACCATATTACCCTTACGCATCGGGGATGTGGCAAGGGCGGTCTTGATCGGGAACGTGCCACCGATTACAGTCGCGCGCGGTCTGTCGACCATTGTTGTGGAGCGCCTGCTGGATATGCTGTTTATCATTGCGCTGCTGCCTTTCACGCTGGCAAGAGTGGAGCAACTGCCGGACTGGATGCGCGCCGGGGCACAGGGCATGGGCCTTATGGCCATAATAGGTATCGTCGTTTTAGTGATTGCGGCGAACCAGCGGGAACGAGCTGTCAGGCTGGCGGAAGCGATCCTGGAACATATCCCGTTTCTGAACACGGCCGCCTGGACAGCGCGAGTGGACAGTTTTCTGGCCGGTCTGGACAGCCTGACACGACCGAAGGACGCGGTCGTGCTGCTGCTGCTTACGGTGGCAACATGGACGCCCATTGTGCTGGCTTACTATGCGATGCTGCTGGCCGTCAACCTGGAACCAAGCCTGGCCATGGCCGCATTTGTAGTTTGCGCCGCCGCCTTCAGTGTTGCCCTGCCCTCCTCGCCCGGACAGATCGGGGTGTTTCACGCCGGGGTGATCGCGGCCCTGCAAGTATGGGGACAACCAGCAGCCCAGGCGGCCAGCTTTGCCTTTATCTACCATATTCTAAACACAGCAATCATGATTAGCTTTGGCGTGGTGGGCATCTTCTTCACAGGGTCAACTTTTCGCCAGGTAGTGGATTCAACGCGCTCTTTTCGCGTCCGTGAGAATGAACAAACGCCGGTCAAATAGTCAAGCGCTGCATGGTACCTTAGTATGAAGATCCTGGAAGTTCTGACCTATTATCGGCCTTGGGTCAGCGGCCTCACTATTTATGTGGAACGGCTGAGCAAGGCATTGGTGGCCCAGGGCCATGAAGTGACGGTGCTGACCTCGCAGTATGACAAAGAGCTGCCACGGTTTGACGTATTGGAGGGTGTGAAGATCGTGCGCATTCCCGTGGCTTTGCGCGTCAGTAAAGGGGTCATTATGCCCGGCTTTGGGCCGATGGCCTGGAAGCTTGCGCCACGCAGCGACGCGATTCATTTGCACCTGCCACAATTTGATGCGGCGGGGGTGGCGCTGCGCGGCCGTTTGTTGGGCAAGCCGGTAGTGCTGACCTACCACTGCGATCTGCAGTTGCCAACCGGTAGGCTCAATCAGCTCGCCGATCGCGTCGTGCCGGCGATGAACCAGCTTGCGGGGGGATTGTCGAACGCCGTGGTTACGTATACGCGCGACTACGGGACCCATTCGCCGTTCCTGAGCCAATTTGTGGACAAGAAGCTGCAGATTCTGCCGCCGCCGGTGGAGCTGGCCCCATGTTCCGACGAGGCTCTGGCTCGATTTCGGGCCAAGAACAAGCTGGACGGCCGTCCGGTGATCGGCGTCTCGGCACGGCTGGCAACTGAAAAAGGCATTGAGGTCCTGCTGAAGGCGCTGCCGACAGTGTTGGAGAGCTTCCCCAATGCAATCGTGCTGCACGCGGGACCGTATGAAGACATTATCGGGGAAGAGGCGTATGCGGCAAGACTCGCGCCGTTGTTTAAACGCTATAGGAACAACTACACGCTGCTGGGCACGCTGGAAGGTGAGGAGCTGGCCGCGTTCTACCGCAGCCTGGACCTGCTGGCGATTTGCAGCCTGAACAGCACAGAGAGTTTTGGTCTGGTGCAGATCGAGGCGATGCGCAACGGCGTGCCAGTGGCAGCCTGTAACTTACCGGGTGTGCGCCAACCGGTGACGATGACCGGGATGGGCGAGGTGACGGCCGTTGGTGACCACGAGGCTCTGGCACAAGCGATCATCCGGATTCTAGGCGATCGCCAGCGGTACGTTCGTGATGCCGAACTTATCAGCGCCAGCTTTGAGCCGGCGCAAACGGCCGCAGCTTACGTGGAGTTGTTTGAACGATTACGCCAGGGCACGCTGCCACGCCAGACAAGCGAACCTACGGCCTATAAGCAGCTACGGGCAATGCGCGACCGGCGTGAGAGCCAGGAAGGAATGAGCAGCACGAGTGGATGAGGTGAGCGCGAGCACAACCGGCCACAACGGCGATGATTTCTTGTGGCGACAGCTGAAGAGCGTGCCGGCTTTTCGCGCGCTGCTGCGCGCGGTGGAGGCACGTTTTTATTTGCAGGTTGAGCTGCCACACCCGATCCTAGATCTTGGTTGTGGTGACGGCCGTTTTGCGCAGATGACCTTTGATGAGCCGATTGACGTGGGCATCGATTTGTCCTGGGATGCGCTGTACGACGCGCAGCGCGGGGCGATGTACAGCCTACCCTTGCAGGCACCGGGCGACCGTTTGCCGTTCGCAGACGAGACGTTTGCCAGCGCTTACAGTGTGTCGGTGCTCGAGCACATCCCCGAGGTACAGGCGGTGCTCAATGAAGTAGGGCGCGTTCTGCAAGACGGGGCGCCGTTTGTGATCACGGTGCCGAGCCATTATTTCAGCCAATTCCTGGGCGGAGCGGGCTTCTTCAACGGCCTGGGTCTGGAGAGCATGGCCGAGGGATATCGAAGGGCATTTAATCGCCTCGCGCGCCACGCACACAACGAACCACCGGAGGTGTGGGCCGGGTGGCTGGCGGAGGCAGGGTTCGAGATAGAGCGGTGGCAGTATTATTTTTCCAGGGATGCTCTGCGGGCGCTGGAGGTCGGGCATGTGCAGGGAGCGCCTTCGGCGGTTCTGCACGCGCTGACTGGGCACTATATCCTTGGCCCCTGGGAAGGGAATCTGAAGTATACCGAGCGGTGGGTACGGCCGTATTACGAGGAGCCGTTCCCGGCTCAGGGAGCGTTTCTGTACTTTGTGGCGCGCAAGCGAGCCGACGGGCCGGTCCAGGCCGTACTTCCGCCGGCGCGGCCTTACGCCGTGGAGGAGTTGAAGGCGGGAGAAAGCAGGGCTGCAGCAGTGGAAGTGATTGATACGGTGCCGGAACCCGCGGCGGTTGAGGAGCCGGAGGCCGACGTGCGGGCGGGCACTGCAGCAGCGAACGACACAGGCGTGGAAGCGGAACCAGCCATGCCCGGCCCGGCACGGCTGATTGTTCCTGCGCTGCTGGTGGGATTAACCGTGCTCTTCGCCTATTTTGGGCAGGCGGCATTACGCGCGACGCCGGATGAGCCAGCGGCCGGGCTGCGCTGGTTGGCGATCAGCGCAATTCCGCTGCTGCTCCTGTTGTGGCAGCAACAGGCTCCGCGGGAGGGCCGCACACGGAGAGCGCTGTGGCCGGATTGGCGAGCTATTGAAACGCGCCGCTGGTATTATTTGCCGGCGCTGGCGCTGGCCTTTCTGGCGCCGCGTCTTGTGGCAACGGGGGCAGAGCAACGGCCGTGGCTGGCCCTGCCAGTTTGGCTGATTAGCATGGTGGTCGCGACTTATGCGCTGGGGGTAAGCAGTGATGAATCGCGAATCGCGCCGACAATCGGGGCGCGGCGGGAGAAGATGACGGACTTCCGCGCGGCCGTGCTGTTGTTCCTGATCGCGCTTTTGCCACGCATTTATGAACTGGCCAGTCTGCCCTTTGTACTCAGCGGGACAGAGGCGAGCATCGGGCTGGAAGCACTGAACGTGTTGAACGGCGCTCAGCAAAACCCGTTTACGAGCGGCTGGCTGACCAATCCCACGCTGCCGTTCTTTGCGCTGGCACTTCCCATGGGTCTGTTCGGGCCATCCACGGAGGCGATCCGGCTCTTTTCAGCGCTGGTCGGCGCGATCACGGTCCCGGTTCTATTTTTAATTGGCAAGCAGTTGTACGGCCGTGTTGTGGGCCTTGCGGCGGCCGTCCTGCTGCTGGGATCCCATTTCCATGTGCATTTCAGCCGGATGGGGCTGACCAATGTGTGGGATGCGCTGGGCGTGCTGCTGGCGCTGGGTTTGATCGCTATTGCCTGGCAGCGCGAACCAAGCCGCAACCGCAACACTTGGCTGGCGGCGGGAACGGCCGTGGGCTTCTGCGCGTATCTGTATACCAGCGCGCACTTGCTGCCGCTGATACTGCTGGCCCTGGGTATGCTGCTGCTCATCCTTGACTTTGCAGGCTGGCGGAGACAATGGTCGGGGGTGCTGGCCATGTTGGCCCTGGCACTCGTCGTCGCTCTGCCCATTTTGCTGCATTATTGGGACGCGCCGGAGTTGTATATGGAGCGGGCCACCAGGCTGGGTATCCTGGCCAATCAGAGCGACTGGTTGGCACAGCAGGCTGCGCTTACCAACAGCAGCCAGATTGAGGTGCTATTGGGGCAATTCAGCAGGGCGGCCCTGGCCTTCAATGCTACTCTGGACCAGAGCTCTTATTATGGCGCGTACCTACCCTTTCTGAATTTTATTGCCGGCATGCTGGCTGCCATAGGTTTCTTGCTGGCGGTTGTACGGCTGCGCCAGATCCGGTACGGCATATTGGTGGCGTGGATCAGTGTGACGGTAGTTTTCGCCGGGACACTGCTGGACAACCCGCCAAGCAGCCACCGGTATATCATCGCGGCACCGGCGGTCATGCTGCTGGCGGCGCAGGCGCTGGCCGAGTTCGCGCGCGCGCTCACCATTGGGCGCAGCGCGGCAGAGGACGACACGGGAACGCGGGCGCGCCTGATCTACCTGCTTATCCCGCTGATCATCGCGGCGGCCCTCGCCCTGTATGACGCGGGCTACTATTTCGGGCCGTACCGCAGCAACCATCATTACGCCGATCGGAACACCGAGATCGCGGACCGCATTGCAGAGTATCTGAACGAACTCGATGGTGAGTGGTCGGCTTATTTTTATGGCCCGCCAAGTATGTATGTGGATTTTCCGACCATTCCGTTCCTGGCGCGAGATTTCGTGAAAGGGGACAATCTTTTCGATGTTCCGGAAAGCGGCATGACGCTGCCGCTGCCGGAGGGTGGCAGGCAGACCTTTATATTCTTGCCGGAACGGTACATGGAATTGGAGCCACTGCGGGCGGCGTATCCGGCAGGGAGAGAACTCAGCATTGGCGACGGGTACTACACAGATCCGCTGTTCTACGTATATGAGATTAGCGATGTCCCGTAGGAGGGCAGATCGGCCGGCGGTGAGAGCGGAACGGTTGTGTAGTAACTTGACCGATGGATGATCAAGGCGAGAGCATGGAGCAAGAAGTGCAGGCGGGTGGCGCATCACCGCACTGGGGACGCAGCACCAAGCTGGTGGTGGTCATTGTCGGTCTGCTGCTGGCGGCGTTTACGGTGTACCGCTTTCAAGGGTTGGTCATCCTGGTCACGGTGGCGGCCCTCATTGCGTACCTGCTTAACCCGCTAGTGGTGTTTGTCAACGAGCGTACGCGCATTGCGCGAGGTTGGGTGATTCTAATCATCTATTTGACGCTGGCGGGCGCGCTGGTGTGGTTGTTCGTGGCTCTGGGCGTCGCTGTTTATGACCAGGCGATCGACCTGCTGGACCTGGTGCCTAACCTGATTGATCAGACTTCTACTTACTTCTCGCAGTTGAACGAACAGAGCGCGCCAATTGTGTTGTTCGGTCGGTATACGATTGAGCCACTGCTGCTGCCCTGGGACAGTATCACCGATCAGATTTTGAGCTTTGTCCAGCCAACGATCAGCACTAGCGGCGGCGTTGTAGGCCGGCTAGCTTCCAGCACGGTGCGCACCGTTGGCAACTTCCTGTTCGTATTTGTAATCTCCATCTACATGATCCTGGAAGCGCCGAATGTGGGCGGATATTTGCAGGGGTTCGCCCGCAATCCGGGCTATCAGGCCGACGCCGAGCGGTTGGCCAAAGAGACGGGGCTGATCTGGAGCGCTTATCTGCGGGGACAGG
This sequence comes from uncultured Chloroflexia bacterium, assembly GCA_963786145.1. Taxonomy (GTDB): domain Bacteria; phylum Chloroflexota; class Anaerolineae; order Promineifilales; family Promineifilaceae; genus JAACFF01. Next base: position 536,892 of record CAWAYB010000003.1, on the reverse strand, counting down.
TCGTGCTGGGCTTGATCATCTTTGTGGTGGTGTGGTTAGGATTGACGATCCTGGGCGTGCGCAATGCCCTGGCGCTGGGGCTTCTGTCCGGGTTGCTGGAATTCGTACCCACGATCGGGCCAATCATCGGCACCGGAGTGGCCATGATCGTGGCCTTCTTCCAGCCAAGTAACCCCTGGGGCATCGCCAACTGGCAGTTCGCACTGCTGGTTCTGGGACTAATGATTATCATCCAGCAAATAGAGAATAATATCCTTGTGCCACGGATCGTAGGCGGGGCGCTGGACTTGCATCCCATTATCGTGATCGTTGGCGTGTTTATGGGCGCTTCGCTGGCCGGGGTGTTGGGAGCGATCCTGGCCGCTCCGGTGCTGGCAACGTTGAAGCTGTTGATTACATATTCCTGGCGCAAGTTGTTTGATTTGCCGCCTTTTCCGGAGGGAGTACCGGATATCGAGGGGGCAGAGCTGGCGGAGGCGGCAGGCACGGTGGCAGCTGCCGGGACGGCCGTTGGCGCCACGGGCAGTGCTGCAGAGGGCAACGAGGAACCAGAGAAGGGGAGTCGCTGATGGCATTGATTCATTGTGATTTTTTCTCGGAAACGCTGGGCATGTCCTGCACGATGGATGTTATCTTGCCCGAAGAGACGAGTGGCGGACAGATCGGGATGAAGAGTTACGGCCGTGAGGGCGAAAGCCCTGTGCTGTATCTGCTGCACGGCCATTCGGATGACCACACGATCTGGCAGCGCCGCACCAGCATTGAGCGTTATGTGGCTGAATTGGGGCTGGCGGTGGTCATGCCCGGCGTGCATCGCAGCTATTACACGGACATGGCAAGGGGCTTGCCGTACTGGACCTTTGTCAGCGAAGAACTGCCGCAAATTGTGCAGCGTTTCTTCCGCGTATCGAACCGCCGCGCGGACACGTTTGTGGCCGGACTGTCGATGGGTGGTTATGGCGCGTTCAAGCTGGCGCTACGCCAACCGGAGCGTTTTGCGGCGGCGGCGAGTCTTTCGGGCGCCCTGGATATCGCGCCGCTGCAAGAACTGTACGCTGCTGCGAAGGGCACGACAATGGGCCTGGCCTTCGGGGAACCGGGGGCGGTGCGTGGAACCGAAGATGACCTGTTATTCATGGCGGAGAAGCTGGTCGAGAACGGTTCGCCCGCGCCTTTGCTATACCAATGCTGTGGCACGGAGGATTTTCTATATGAAAACAATCTGGTGTTTCGCGATCGGGCGCTGGCCTTGGGACTACCATTGACGTATGAGGAAGGGCCGGGCGAACATGAATGGGGTTATTGGGACCAACAGATTCAACGCGTTTTGGCGTGGCTGCCGCTCGCGGACTGTGCTACGGGCTAGAAAAGGAATTTGTTGATGACGGCAGAGCAAATTGATGTAGATAAGATGGTTTCGTTTCTGGTTGGGCTGCTGAACACGCCAAGCCCAACGGGCGACACGGCGCGCGCGGTGGCCTATGTGCAGGAAGCGTTTGCCGAATTGCCGTTCGAAATGACGGTGACACCCAAAGGGGTTCTGGTGGGTACATGGCCGGGTGAAAGGCATGATGCGCCGCGGGCGCTGACGGCCCATGTGGATACGCTGGGAGCAATGGTGCGCGAGGTGAAGGATAACGGCCGTTTGCGCCTAACCCAGCTGGGCGGATGGGCCTGGGGTTCGGTAGAAGGGGAAGGGGTCACGATCTACACAAGCGAAGGCGAGGTCTACCGCGGGACGATCCTGCCCACGACGGCATCCGCGCACGCCTACACACGCGAAGAACGGGGGACGGACCGGAATGATACGAATACGGAGGTGCGCATTGACGCGCGCACAAAAGCGGCGGCGGAAACAACGGCGACTGGGCATTAGGGTAGGTGATTTCGTCGCCTTTGACCCACGGGTGGAACTGAGCGCCAGCGGCTTCATTCGCTCGCGGCACCTGGATGATAAGGCCAGCGTGGCGGCGATTTATGGGGCACTGCTGGCGCTGCATGAGGCGGGAGAACGGCCGCTACAGGACACGACGATCCATATCAGCAACTATGAAGAGGTGGGGCATGGCGCGGCAGCGGCCATGCCGGAGGGGCTGGTTGATTTGCTGACGGTGGATATGGCGGTGGTCGCGCCACAGCAAACGTCGGACGAGTTTTCGGTCACAATCTGCGCCAAGGATTCGGGTGGACCCTATCATTTGGGCCTGCGGCGGGAATTGGAAGCGCTGGCGCAAGCGGAGGGTCTTGACTACCGGGTTGATGTATACCCGTACTATGGTTCGGACGGCGAGGCCTACTGGAGAGCGGGCGGAGATGTGCGTGTAGGTTTGATTGGGCCCGGCGTGGATGCATCGCATCATTATGAGCGCACACACCGTGACAGTCTGGAGCAGACAGCACGCCTGATCGCGGCGTATCTGCGGAGTTGAGGCGCCGGACCTACCCTGGTGAGCGGGGTCACGGACGGATGTGGTCTACTACCAGGAGTGAGAGAGGCCGTGGAGCAGTCGATCGGGGCGCCATATTCGGCCGTGGCGGAGCTGACAACACGGGGCGATATACCACACGGTCGGGCTGTTTAGGGAGCTGACAACGCAGGCGCGGTGGGCTGCGAGGGTGATGCTTGACAGGCAACGATGTGTGATCCATACTATCCATAACTGGTCAGACCACTTACCAGTGGGAGTGAAGAATGGATCACTGGAACGCCCCGCCCCGCCCCAACACCTATGCCGAGCACATGCTTATCGAATCCATTCTGATAGGTGAATTTCCGGTGGGATCAACTCTGCCGGGAGAGCGCACGCTGGCAAGCGAACTGGGCGTCACACGGCCAACGCTGCGCGAGGCCTTGCAGCGACTGGCACGCGACGGATGGTTGACGGTGCAGCAGGGCAAGGCGACGGTGGTGAACGACTACTTGCAGGAAGGCGGGCTGAATGTGCTGAGCGCCCTGGTGGTACACAGCGAGCATTTGCCGGAGGGATTTGTCAGGCAGTTGTTGGAGGTGCGACTGCAACTTGCCCCGGCTTACACCCGGGCGGCGGTGGAGCAGCACGCGGGGCGAGTGTCAGCCGTGCTGGCGGAGCACGAAGCCCTGGAGGACACGCCGGAGACATTTGCGGCTTTTGATTGGCGTCTTCATCGCCAGTTGACCATCGATTCCGAGAACATGATTTACGCCATGATCATGAACGGCTTTGCCGACTTCTATGAGGCAGTGGCGCGTTCTTATTTCCGGCCGAAGATTTCGCGGGTCACTTCAGGGCGCTTCTATGCCGATCTGGCTGCGGCGGCGAAGGCGGGCGATGGGGAGCGGGCACAGGAGGTAAGCGGGAAGGCGATGAGCGACAGCATCGCTCTGTGGGAACAGGCGCTCGCCGTGGGACCACAGGTTGGAGGTCCCGGGCCGGACTATGGAGGCGTCGAGTTCTGGCGCTAGGAGCCAAGAGCAATATGCGTCGTTGGAATGGGTGGGGAGACGAATCTGTCCACTACGCGCTGCCTGAGCAGGCAGAAAGGTTTTTACGCGAGAGGGTGGGGCCTGGCACGCCACGGCCCGACGCATGCCTTGAAGATGTGTTGGCACAGGTGCCAACCAGCAGGCTGTCTGGGCGGGCGATGCTGTGGGATGACCCACTGTTGAGGCTGCGACACGCAAGGGGCCAGAGCTTGCCGGATTGGATTGCCGTGCGCAGCGGGCAGATCGGTTCATTTCCGGATGCAGTGGCTACGCCTGGCTCGGCAGACGAAATCGCCGAGCTCCTGCGATACGCGGGACGAACGGGGGCAGCGGTCATCCCTTATGGCGGCGGCACGAGCGTGGTGGGGCATATCAATCCGCCGCTGACAGAACGGCCGACGATCACCGTCAATCTGCGCCGGCTCAATCAGTTGCAGCACCTGGACCGGCTTTCGCAGCTGGCTACGTTCGGCGCGGGGGTCACTGGGCCGGAATTGGAAGCGCAGTTGCGAGCGCAAGGGTTCACGCTGGGGCATTTCCCGCAGTCGTTTGAGCTATCTACGCTCGGCGGCTGGATCGCCACGCGATCCAGCGGGCAGCAGTCGCTGGGCTACGGCCGAATAGAAGAGCTTTTCGCTGGGGGAAGTGTGATTACGCCGGTGGGCACGCTGGAGCTGATGCCCCACCCTGCTTCGGCGGCAGGGCCGGACCTGCGACAGCTGATCCTGGGCAGCGAAGGGCGGGTGGGCATTGTGCGGAAAGCGACCGTGCGGATTTCGCCGCTGCCGGAAGAAGAGTGTTTCCATGCCGTATTCTTTCCGGATTTCGGTTCCGGGCAGCGCGCAGCGCGGATGATGACCCAGGCACGTCTGCCGCTGTCAATGCTGCGGCTCAGCACGCCGGTGGAGACCACGACTACGCTGGCCCTGGCGGGACATGAGCGCTTGATTGGCGCGGTGGAGCGGTATTTGCAGATACGGGGTGCGGCAGCAGGAAAAGCGATGTTGATGGTGGGATGCAGCGGCAGCACACGGATGACAGGCGCGGCATGGAAGGAGGCGCTGGCCCTGTGCAAAGAGCAGGATGGGGTGCATGTGGGCCAGCAGTTTGGCAAGCAGTGGCAGAGGAGTCGCTTCCACACGCCTTACTTGCGCAATACGCTGTGGGAGATGGGCTACGCGATCGACACGGTAGAAACGGCCGTGATCTGGTCGAGGGTAGACGATACCCTAAGGGCGATCGAGACGGCACTGCACAAAGCGCTTGTGCCGCTGGGGGAGCGCGCGCATGTGTTTTCGCACGTGTCTCATTTCTACCCGAGCGGAGCCAGCATTTATACGACTGTGTTATTTCGCCTGGGCGCCGACGCAGAAGAGACCCTGGGGCGCTGGCGCCTTCTGAAGGCCGCAGCTAGCAAGGCCGTCGTGCAGATGCAGGGCACGATCAGTCACCAACACGGCGTGGGAGCAGATCATGCGGCGTATTTGGAAGCGGAGAAAGGGGCTTTGGGCATGGCGCTATTGGACGAACTCCTGCGCCAGGCCGATCCACGCGGCATCATGAACCCGGGCAAGCTGATGGCAGACCGGGCGGGCCAGACCAAGGCCGCGGCGGGGGGAAAGTGGTAGCATGACGGCGCAGGATTGGAGAGACAAGCTGTGGGCGGAGCTGGACAGGCCGCACGATCTGATTGTGGTTGGCGGAGGGATTACCGGCGCGGGTATCCTGCGCGAGGCAACGCGCCTGGGCCTGGACGCGGTCTTGTTTGAGCAACGAGACTTCGCCTGGGGGACGTCGAGCCGCTCCTCTAAACTGGTGCACGGCGGATTGCGTTATCTTAAAGAAGGCAAGGTGCGTCTGACACGCGCCGCGGTGCGCGAACGCGAACATTTGCTGGCCGAAGGGCCGGGTTTAGTTGAACCGCTGGATTTTCTGCTTGCTTCCTATGAGGGAGACCGTCCGGGCCGGTTTGTGTTTGGAGCCGGGCTGACTATCTATGACTTGTTGGCCCTGCGTTGGAGCCATCGCTTTCACGATGCAGCGGATTTCCGGCTGATGGCAGGGCAGATCACGGATGAGGGGTTGGAAGGCGGCTACCGGTATGGCGATGCGCAGACGGATGACGCGCGCCTGGTGCTGCGCGTCTTGCAGGAGGCGGTGAGCGATGGAGCGCAGGCGCTGAACTATGCACCCGTGGAAAGTTTGCTGCAGGACGAGAATGGCCGGATTAGCGGTGTTCGAGTGTGGGATAGCGTCGGGAGGCGCGGTAAAGAGTTGCGGGCGCGAATGGTGGTCAATGCGACGGGGGCCTGGGCTGACGGGCTGCGCGGGCAAACCGGGGCGGAGGATGTGATACGGCCGTTGCGCGGCAGCCATCTGGTATTTCCCGGCTGGCGCCTGCCGGTGGCACAGGCAGTGAGCTTTCTACATCCTCATGACCAACGCCCGGTGTTCCTGCTACCCTGGGAAGAGGTCACCCTGGTAGGCACCACAGATGCTGACCATGAAGGATCGTTGAACGACGAACCGGCCATCTCCGGAGCGGAAGTAGCTTACTTGATGGCCGCAGTGGAGGCGCGGTACCCCTTGTTGGGCCTTGGTCTGGATGATGTGCTGGCTACATTCGCGGGAGTGCGCCCGGTGATCGGCAGCGGTAAGGAAAACCCATCGGAGGAATCTCGAGATCACATTATCTGGTGTGATAGTGGATTGTTGACAGTGACAGGAGGCAAGCTTACTACGTTCCGGTTGATTGCGGAGGCGGTGCTGGAGAAGGTGCGTGAGCAGTGCCCTGAGCTGCCGGCCGTTAGCCTGGATGAACCGATGCTGGAACCGACGGAGGAGGGAGTTCTGGAGGATTTGGGACTTGAGGAAGGGGAGGCACGCAGGCTGTTCGGCCGGTACGGCCGTGAGGCCAGTGCGCTGGTCAACGCGGCGCAACCCACGGAACTAGAGGTCGTGCCCGGGACCAGTACCCTGTGGGCGGAGCTGCGCTGGGCGGCGCGCGCCGAAGGTGTTGTGCACCTGGAGGATCTGCTTCTGCGACGGGTGCGCCTGGGCATCACCTCGGCGAAGGGCGGCGAGGAGCACCTGGGGCGCATTCGCCAGATCTGCCAGCCGGAATTGGGCTGGGATGATGCGCACTGGGAGGATGAACAGTCGGCCTATGGGGCTCTGTGGCGCTGTTGCTACAGCTTGCCGGAGCGGAGTACAATTCCGGATTGGAAGTGCCGACCGACGGAGGAACGCCAAGCCGCGGCAGTGCGGGCCGCGCCGGAAGGGCATGGTCTAGATCATGCCGTGAAAAAGCGGACTTTGACGCTGGGGTTGGCGGGTCTAGCGCTGCTGCTGGCGCTGCTGCTAGTGCGCCGCAGCGTGCGGCAGTTGTGACAGAACAGACACAGAAGGGCACCAGCCATCTGCCAGGCCTGGCAGCATGCGGGAAACGTACAAGATTTGGAACCACAAAACAGATACCAAAGGTCGATCTTCCCGGCTTTGAAGCGCCTTGATCCAGAAACCGCCCATGAACGCACGCTGGATGCGCTGGCGGCAGCGCAAGGGATGGCGCCCGGGCGAGCCATGCTGCGGCACATCGCAGGCGATTGGCCCAAGCAGCAGGTGCAATTCTGCGGTTTGACGTTCCCGAATGTGCTGGGCGTCGCGGCGGGCTTTGACAAAGACATCCGCGTGGCGCCGGGCCTGGCGCTGTTGGGTTTCGGGCATATTGAGGTGGGAACAGTGACACCTCAACCACAGGCGGGGAACCCTCGCCCACGCATCTTCCGTTTGCCAGCAGATCAGGCGTTGATCAACCGAATGGGCTTCCCCAGCGGCGGCACAGCTGTGGCACAGGCACGCCTGAAGGAGCTGGCACAGGCGGAGCGGGAGTACATTATCGGCGTGAGCCTGGGCAAGCAGAAAGAGACGCCGCTGGCTGAGGCGGCGCTAGACTACCTGGCGGTGATGCGCGCGGTGTATTCCTATGCCGATTACCTGGCGGTAAACATCAGCTCACCAAACACGCCGGAGCTGCGCGACTTGCAGGGCAGGGCCTATATCGGCGAACTGCTGCGTACGTTGGTCCAGGAGAATAAGTACCTGGAAAGTGAGCACGTGGGGCAAAAACCACGACCGCTGCTGGTGAAAATCGCCCCGGACCTGAATCGCGGTGAACTGCAGGAACTATTGGAGGCGGCGGTGGAGAGCGGTATCGACGGGATTATCGCTACGAACACGACCTTAAGCCGGGTCGGGCTGCGCGATCCGCAACGAGAGGAGAAGGGCGGCATGAGCGGGCGGCCGTTGTCGGTACGGAGCCTGGACATGATCCAGGCGATCCAACAGGAGACGGGCGGAAAGCTGCCTCTGATTGCCGTGGGCGGAATTGGCACGGCCGTGGACGTGCGGGCGAGACTGGATGCGGGCGCTTCGTTGGTACAGTTATATACGGCATTGGTCTATCAGGGGCCAGGCATAGCAGGGGACATTCTTCGCCGACTTTAAGCGTCGCGGATCATAAGCTGCGGTATAATGGGGCGGTATGAGTAACAAGAGAGTGCATGCGGTTGTCAGCGGCTATGTGCAGGGGGTTTCCTTCCGCTACTACACGCGCCTGGAAGCGCAGCGGTTGGGACTGACCGGTTGGGTGCTCAATCGCCCTGACGGTACGCTGGAAGTTCTGGCTGACGGTCCGCAGAAGAAGTTGCAGGTACTGGTCAATTTCTTGCTCGAAGGGCCACCCCTCGCTGAAGTACGGCATTTGCAGGTGGATTGGTTGGAATCTGACGGCGAGCACGTCGATTTCCTTGTCCTGTACCTATGAGTGCTGAACCCATCTACCTGGGCCGCCAACGCCTGGCCTGGGGAGTTCTGATCGGCAGCTTCTTCATTTGCGCGCTGATCACAATTGCTGTGCCCCTGACCGCCAGCGCGTTTATTCGCGGGGCAACGCGCGACCTGCTTATCACCGTGCAGGCAAATGAGGGAACAGTCGGTATCGACGATCCCACGGGGGTGCGCAAGGCGGTGCTGGCGGGAGAGGAAGCGCAAGAGGTAGCGGCAGGATCAAGTATCCTGACTGACACTACGGCAACGGCGCTGTTGTTTCTGAATGAGCCGATCGGGGAAGCTCTGCTGGCACGACTGACGGTGGACGGAAATTCGACTGTACGGCTGAAAGAGGCAACGGTTCCGCGCTTTGGCTGGACCAGTGAGGAGCCGATTGCGGATTACGAGCTGGAAAGCGGCCGTTTGCGCCTTAATCTGGTGGAGACAGAAGGCGATCCACTGACGGTGCGCTTTGAGACTCCCCAAGGGATTGTCACTATCAACGAGCCAGGGCAGTATGCCGTGGAAGTCAACAACCGGGCGACCCAGGTCTCTGTGCAGGAAGGGCGGGCCAATGTCGAGGGGAATGAGGCTGTTCTGGTGCTGGACGCGCTGCAGCGGGCGGAAATCCCCACGGGTGGTACGCCGCTAGGTCCGCTCGATCCGGAGCGCAACCTGATCAAGAATGGGGACTTTTCGCAGGGGTTCGCAGACTGGGCGGAGTATGCGTGGAAGGCAGAGCTGGCGGACCAGCCGAAGGGCAAGACCCAGGTTACGCGGGTGGATGGGGAACCAGTTCTACGTTTTGAGCGCGGGGGAATCGGTCATGCGGATACGCGCGTGCTGCAATCGATCAACCAGACGGTGGCCGACTACGATTCGCTGCGGTTACTTCTGACGCTGCGGATCATGGACCAGAGCCTGGGGGTGTGCGGGATCCAAGGCAGTGAATGCCCGTTGTTTGTGCGCATCAATTACCTCGACGAGAATGGGGTTAACCAGACATGGCAACATGGATTCTATGCCAGCGGCGAGGTTAACGACAATACAACACCGGGGGCGTGCGTATCCTGCGCGGTGATCCAGAGTAATCATGAGCGGGTGCCGCTGGCTCAGGATTACTTCTATGACATTGATCTGGGCGAGGAACTGGCGCGACAGGGTGCAGTGCTGCCACGCCAGATCGAAAGTGTGTCGCTGGTCGCTTCCGGGCACAGTTTCATCACCGACGTGATCGATGTGGCGTTGATCGCGCGTTAGACTTCGCTCAGGCCTCGAAACCCAACTGGCGTTCTTTCAACGAAACAAAGCGATTGTGTCCAATCACAATGTGGTCAAGCACGCTGATGTCCAGCAGGCGGCCGGCCTTGACGAGTTGACGGGTTACGTTGATATCCTCCGGCGAAGGGGAAGGGTCTCCGGAGGGGTGATTGTGGGCGACGATCAGGGCGGCGGCGTTGGCGCGGACGGCTTCCCGAAATAGCTCTCCTACGCGCACGACCGAGGTGTTAAGGCTGCCCTGGTAAATGGTGGGCATACTGAGGACTTCGTTGCGCGTGTTGAGCAGGATGACACGGAGATGCTCCTGCTCAAGGAGCATCATCTCGGACATTAGGAGGCTGGCGGCGTCGCCGGGGGATGAAATGCGCGGCCGTTCCTGGGGCGCGGCGGCCATCAAGCGCCGTCCGAGTTCAAGTGCGGCCTTGATCTGCGCGGCTTTGGCCTGACCGACGCCGTGGACGGTGGCCAATTCATTGACCGAGGCGCGAGAGAGACCGGGCAGGCCTTCAAATTGGGCGAGCATGCTCTCGGCGAGACGCATCACGCTGGTGCCACCCGTACCCACGCGCAGAATGATGGCTAACAGTTCGGCGCTGGATAGCGCCTGGGCACCGACCTGCTGCAGTCGCTCACGGGGGCGGTCCTGCGCAGCCACGTCACGCATCATCAACACGTATTCAGCGGATCCATCCTGAGACATATCTCCCCTCCATGTCTGCAACAGCACCAAGACGAATTCAAGGTCTATGGTATACGTGCGGGCCAGTTCTGCTCACGCGACGGGCGCTAGGACAGAAACGGCTGTGGAGTCCCTTACAACTCGATACCCTTGATCAGGACCATGAACTCATCCCACTCTTCCGAATTCAGGTGCAAGGTCAGACCACCGAGTTCGACGTGATAGAGCAGGCCTTCTTCTTCATCGTCACTGCACCATATGCCAAAGTTCTCTGTCTGGGAGACGATATTTGGTTCAAAGTCGCTGTGGTCAGCAATCATTTTCTTGTTCCTCACTTCTGTAAATCAGGCATCTATTGTATGCTCTGGAACGGGTTTCAGCCACCACCCCGATCAGGAGCCACTGAACCTGCTATAATGAAAACCGAGGTCAACAACCATGGCTATGCCGCCCGTTTTGAAGAGCACGACACCTGCCATTGATATCTACGTGAAGCTGGCCCAATATCCGACCCTGGCGGACAGTATTCGCGTGCGTATGCGCGAGGAGATGTTCCGGCGGGGGGTGATCAGTCAGGAGGATTTTGAAGCGGCCGTTCGCGCCAGCGCGATTGAATCGCAGCGGCGGGAGGGGCTAAAGGACCCATTCGGCCAGGAAGAGGCTAACGTATGGCAAAAACGTAAGGAGCGCATTCGTGATTATCTGACGGATGCATACTTTGCGTTTAACCTGGGGAGCACCCTACTGGACCAGATCATCGCGGAAGTGCGGAGTGATCAGCCGGTACCGACGGACTCGGCCGAGTTGACGTTTAACCCGGAGATTGCGCCGTGGGAGCTTCTGTTTCGACAGGGTGAACTGTATGAGGAACTTCCCGCGCAAGAACGCGAAGGTGTCGAGCACCACCTCGAAGAAATCAAGGTGGTGTTGATCAAGCGACTGATCAGCGACCAGCTACCCTATATCGGGGTGGCGAAGAAGGTGTTTACGATAGCCGACTTGCGGCGCATTTACCGGCGGCGCATCGGCACGGGAAAGATTGGCGGCAAGGCCGCAGGGCTTCTGCTGGCATGGCGTATTCTGCTGGAAAAAGGACAGGATGGAGAAGACGATCTAAGCGCCAATGTGGAGATTCCGGATTCGTATTTTCTGGGCACTGAGGTGCTATACGAATTCAGGTTACAGAACGGCCTGGATCACTTGATGAACCAGAAGTACCGGCCGCTGAATGAGATTCGCGATGAATACCCTAAGATCGTCGAGGCGCACCTGGAAGGTACGTTTCCGGAGCGGATTGTTGAACGGCTGCGGGAAGTATTGGCGCGCGCTGAGGGGCAGCCGCTAATCGTGCGCTCCTCGAGCCTTCTTGAAGATAATTTCGGGTTCGCTTTCGCGGGCAAATACGACAGCCATTTCTGCCCGAATCAGGGCAGCGAAGAAGAGAACTTGCATGATCTGCTGGTGGCAATAAAGAGTGTTTTTGCGAGCACGCTCAACCCTGATGCCCTGCTGTACCGGAAGAAGCACGGACTCCTGGACTATGACGAGCGGATGGCGGTATTGATCCAGCGCGTGCGGGGAAAAGCACACGGCCGTTATTTCTTCCCCTCGCTGGCCGGGGTGGCATTCAGCGAAAACCCATTTCGCTGGAACCCGAAAATCCGGCGTGAAGACGGCTTTTTGCGGGTGGTCTGGGGCCTGGGCACGCGAGCCGTGGACCGGGTAGCCAACGATTACCCGCGCCTGATCGCCTTGAGCCACCCGCAGCTACGGCCAGAATTGACCGCAGACGCGATCCGCCAGTATTCTCAGAACCAAGTGGATGTGATTGACCTGGAAGAAAACCGCTTCGTAACCCTGCCGGTACACGATTTGCTGCAGGCTGATTTTCCTGATCTGCGCTATATCGCGGCGCTTGACAAGGGGGATTATTTGCAGGATATCCTCTCTACGGGCACGGTACATCCCGGGGAGCAGTATTTGCTTACGTTCTCTTTCCTGACACGAGACAAGAAATTCGTGCAGTTGATGCGCACGGCGCTGCAGCGCCTGCAGGAAGCGTATGGCCTGCCGGTTGATGTAGAGTTCACGGTGGAGATCGTGCCGGGCTACCCTTATCCGGAATACAAGCTGCACATTCTGCAATGCCGCCCCTTGAGCCAGCGCAAGGACGCCGCGGCAATTACAATTCCAAAGGATATCGCGGATGAGGATATTCTGTTCACGGCACATGAGCTGGTGCCAGATGGCGGCGCGGAGGGTATTCGTTATATTGTTTTCGTGGACCCTGAGGCGTACCGGTCATGCGACACGACGCTAAAGCATGAACTCGGCCGTGCAGTCAGCCATCTGAATCGCCGCCTGGAGGGTGAGCAGTATATCTTGATGGGGCCGGGCCGGTGGGGCAGTGTCAATATTGACCTCGGAGTGCAGGTAACTTATGCGGATATCCATAACACAAAAGTGTTAGTGGAGATGGCGGTGGCTCATAACGGGCAACTGCCGGAGCTTTCTTATGGCACGCACTTTTTCCAGGATCTAGTAGAGGCGGAGATTTATGCCCTGCCCCTGCATATCGGACAGGGGGAAACTCGATTCCGGTGGGAGTTTTTTCGCGATGCGCCGAACAGCCTGGCAGGGCTGCTGCCCGACGAGGCGGGACTGGCACAGTATCTGCGCGTGATTGACCTGGCGGCGCTGCCGGGCAACCGGCGCTTGAATGTGTTGATGGACGGCCGTGACGAATACGCGGTTGGGTTCCTGGCAGGAGGGGACTGGCCGGACAGTCCATCTTTGCAGGCATCTCTGTCGAGTTTTTGAGATGATTGGAAACGCGATGAATAGCGCCATGCTTCGTAGTGCCACTCCGGCCATTGATGTCTACATCAAACTGGCCCAATATCCCATTCTGGCGGACAAGATTCGCACGCGGATGCGGGAAGAGTTGTTCCAACGGGGAATTGTGCTGCAGGCCGATTTTGAGCGCGAGGTGCAGGAGCTGGCGATTGAGTCGCAGCGCCGGGAAGGGGTGAGTGAGCCTTATACTCAGGAAGAAACGGGTAAATGGGAACTGCGTAAGGAGCGGATCAGGGAGTTACACACGGATGCATACTTCGCAAACAACCTGGGCATCGCGGCGCTAGAACAGATTATCAGCGAAACCCTGGGCAATCAACCGGTGCAGTCTGGTTCAACGGAACTCACGTTCAATCCAGAAATCGCGCCATGGGAGGTTCTGTTTCGCCAGGGTGAAGTTTATGAAGCGCTTCCGGAACCGGACCTGCGCATGGTGCAGCACCATTTGGAAGAGATCAAGGTGGTGCTGATCAAGCGAATGATCAGCGATCAACTGCCGTTCATTGCGGTTGCGAAGAACGTGTTGAGCATCGCTGACCTAAGGCGGGTGTACCGGCGGCTGATCGGAGGCGGCAAGATTGGGGGGAAAGCAGCCGGGATTATTCTGGCCTGGAAAATTCTGAGCCAACAGGACCCGGAGAGTGGTCCGGACATCAGCAATCGCATCTCGATACCTGACTCTTACTTTATCGGTTCGCAGGTAATTTACGATTTCAGTGTGTTGAACCACTTCGATCACTTCATGAATCAGAAATACCGCTCCCTGGAGGAGATTCGCGGGGAATATCCAAGGATTGTTGCGGCCTATTTGCAGGGCAAGTTTCCGGAGACGGTGGTCGATCGCCTGCGTGAGTTACTGTCTAAATTCGACAATACGCCACTGATCGTGCGCTCTTCGAGCCTGTTGGAAGACAACTTCGGCTTCTCGTTCGCCGGCAAGTATACGTCGGTTTTCTGCGCGAATCAGGGCAGCGCAGATGAAAGCCTGGAGGAGCTGCTCAATGCGATTCGCCGGGTATACGCCAGCTTGCTTAATCCGGATGCCCTGCTCTATCGGCGCAAGAACAATCTGCTGGATTATGATGAGCGGATGTGTGTGATTATCCAGCCTGTGCAGGGAGAGCAATACGGCCGGTACTATCTGCCGACGGTGGCTGGCGTGGCGTACAGCCAGAACCCGTTCCGCTGGAGTCCTAAAATCCGACGTGAGGATGGTTTTTTGCGCATGGTTTGGGGCCTGGGCACGCGGGCGGTGAACCGGGTGGCCAATGATTATCCGCGTCTGGTGGCACTGAGCCATCCGCAACTGCGGCCGGATCCCAACGCGCAGGCGCAGCGGCAGTACTCGCAGAATCTGGTCGACGTCATTGATCTGCAGGAAGAGCGCTTCGCGACGCTGGAAGTGGAGGACATCTTGCGCGCTGATTACCCCGAGCTGGCGACTGTAGCTTCCGTGGATCAGGGCGACTTTCTGCAGGATGTGTTGACGGGCGGGTTCCTTGGAGCGGATGAAGAGTACATCCTGACGTTCGAGATGTTGACCAAGGACAAACGTTTTGTGAAGCTGATGCGCACGGCGCTGCGGCGGTTGGAGCATGTATACGGCCGTGCAGTGGATGTCGAGTTCACAGTGGAAGTGCTGCATGACAAGCCATATCGAGATTACCGTCTCAACATTTTGCAGTGCCGGCCGCTGAGCCAGCGCTCCGGAAACATCATCGTCACGATCCCATCGGACATTCCCACGGAAGACATCGTCCTGACCTCCAGCTGGCTGGTGCCGGACTGCAAAACGGAGAATATCCGTTATGTTGTCTATGTGGACCCGCATGCTTATCGAGAGGTGCCGGACATGGTGACGAAGCGCGAGCTCGGACGCGCGGTCAGCCGGCTAAACAATTTGCTGGGGGACGAACGGTTTATTCTGCTTGGCCCAGGGCGCTGGGGCAGCACCAACCTGGACCTCGGAGTGCGCGTTTCTTATGGGGATATTTTCAATACGCAGGGCCTGGTGGAGATTGGTATCGCCAATGACGGCAGCCGGCCAGAACTATCGCATGGGACGCATTTTTACCATGATCTAGTGGAGACGGGGATCGCCACGCTGGCATTGTGGCCGGACGGAGAGCATGGCTGGCTGAATTGGTCTTATTTTGAGGATTCACCCAACTGCCTGGCAGCGCTATCCCCGCAGGACGCTGGGCTGGAGCCATACCTGCGCGTTATTGATGTCGATGCTGTTTCCGGTGGGCGCCGGTTCCATTTGCTGATGGATGGCGCGCACGAGCAGGCGATCGGCTATCTGGGGGCGGAGCTGTAGGCTGGACTAGTCCTCATCGCCAGCGCCTTCCCGGCGCAGCAGCTCCAACAGCAGGGCACGCTCGTCCTTTTCATCCCGCAGCAAACCATCCAAACGGGCAGCGAGGACGGCTTCGAGTATGCGCGCGTAGGCGGGTCCGGGCCGCAGGCCGAGCGCGCGCAAGTCGGCCCCGCTGACGGCCGTTTTGATATGGCGCCAGTCGCGGTAATAGGTATCCAGGAGGGCGGACTGGGGCGCGTCGCCGAGAACGATGCGGGAGGCCAAGAGGACACGGGTGGGGAGATCCCGACAAACGGCCGTGACTGTACTGGGAGCAGCATCCACGGGCAGGGAAAGGAGGCGGTCAACGATGCGGCGCACAGCCAGGACATCGTCGCTGGTGGTGCGGCGGACGCGCAAACGGCGAGCAGTGGCTTCCTGAATGGGTTTGGGCAGCGGTTCTAACCACAGGGCAAAGTAGAGGAATTCTCGCGAGTCGTCTGGAAGCGCGGAGGACCAGAGCGGATTGGCGAGGAAAGCAGGTACCCGGCCATAGAATTCGGCCGCGGCCTCAGTCCAGGTGAGGCCAGGTTGGATGTGGCTGATGACGTCCAGATCAGAAAGGCGCTCCATCACGCGCAAGGGGTCCGCCTCGCGCAAGGCAAGTTCAAGCTCGTGGCGGATGCGCTGGCCGGTAACTCGGGAGAGCATGGGAAGTGCGTTGGCAATCAGTTCCAGCGTGCGAGGTTCGATGGCAAAACCCAGGCGTTGTTCGAAACGCACGGCACGCAGGATGCGCGTGGGGTCATCGACAAAACTGAGGCTGTGCAGAACGCGAATTTGACCATCTTCCAAATCGCGGCGCCCACCGTAGAAATCCAGCAATTCTCCCAGGTGCAGGCCATCCAAGCGGACGGCAAGAGTATTGATCGTAAAGTCGCGGCGATGGAGATCGAGTTTGATGGATCCGCGTTCGACTTCAGGGAGCGCAGTTGGTTCGGTGTAGAATTCGAAGCGCGCCGTGACAAAGTCAATCGATGGCGGCAGCGAGCTGAAATGCCGCTCGCCGCCAAGGTCGGGTCGTGTGTCCAACAGAGCCTCAGCAACGGCACTCCAGATTTCCGGCGTCACAAACCATTTGGCGGTACCAAAACGGGCATGGGTGTGGAATTCTCCACCAAAGCGTCCTTGCAGTGCCTTGACCAGAGCAATGGCATCGCCCTCGACCACCATATCCAGGTCGGTGGGAGGAATCTGGAGCAGGAGGTCGCGCACAGGGCCACCCACGGAGTAGAGTGGCATGCCCAGGTCACCAGCAGCCTGACCAACGGCGAGGACCATGGCCCACAAGGGGAGTGGCAAGGTTTGAGACAGGAGCGCGCGCATGTCGGGCTGGGCCGTACCTGGGGCGGGCTGGAACCAATAGTTAAGCAGGTCGGTGCGGGTGACGATGCCAATCGGCTGGGCAGGGGAGTCCAGGCTGTCGCGGTCTTCAGCAAGGACAGGGATCTGGCCCCAACCCTCGCGGAGCATGAGCTCCTGCACTCGTTCGATGGATTCTGACGGCCGTACGGTAACGGAACCAACCTGCATTACGCGACTTACGGGCAAGTCGCCCAGGTCATGGTTCATGGCGCGATCCACGGCGTTACGCGTCAGCAAGCCAGCAATGGCGCCGGATTCAGTGTGGATGACCGGGAAGCCCTCATGACCGGTGCGCCGCATCTGCTGCGCCGCCTGGGCGACCGAGGTGTCGGCAGGAATGGTCTGCACGCCAAAAGACATAATCTCGGCAACGCGAGCCAACGGCAGCACAATCTCGGGCAGAAGGCGCTGTACCTGAGCAGCGACCTGCGCCAGGTCAGTGCCCACGATGAGGGCGGCGGCGGCGCGGTCATGGCCCCCACCGCCAAGAGCGCGGGCGACACGCGAGACGTCAACGTTTTCGTGGGCACTGCGGGCGACAAGCTGCACATCGCTGCCGATCTGGACGAGAACGAACAGGCCGCCCGGTGATAGGGCTTCGCGCAGACGGTGGGCAACGGAGGAGATCTCGTCCTCATAGCCGGGGGGGGCGACGGCCGTGGCGATGGCCATCGTCTGACCCTGAATCCGGTGCCAAGAGGTGTTGGCCTGCAGGTCATCATAGAGGGCCTGCTGCGCGGGGGTCAGGGGAATGGTCAAGAAGCGGCGTACGACATCGAGCTGGGCATTTTGCTCGAAGAGCCAAGCGGCAGCGCGCGCGTCTCTGGCCGTCGCTGTGTCGTACATAAGCGAGCCGGTATCTTCAAAGACGCCGAGCAGCAGCAAGGTGGCCTCTTCCAGGCTCAGGGACAGCCCTGCAGCCTGCAGCTTTTCAACGAGCAGTGTGGTCGTCGCGCCGACAGGCTCAACCTGGTAATGCCAGCCGGGGCGCGGGGTGTAGTCAAGGTGGTGATCGACAACATGTACCTCAGGTTCCTTGACCATGCCGCGCACATTATTGACATTGTTGGTATCAACAAGGAGTACCTGGTCCACACGCTGCCGGCGCCAATCCACCATACTCACGAAGGGCAGGGCGTCCCAGTAGAGATTCAGGAACTGCTGGACGTTGCGGTTCTGATGGCGTGAAAGCAGAGGAACAGCTTCCGGGTAGAGCTTGTGCGCCGCCAACTGCGAGGCGATGGCGTCGAAGTCAGATTTTTCGTGGGTAAGGATGAGCCGCATAGAGTCATTATACTCGTAGTGAACGGCCGCCGAAAATGGGTGGGGGTCCAAACTCTTTCAGGCGCAAAAACAGGTGCGATGGGCAGCGACGACGTGCGGGGCGGGCTTGGGCAAAGACAGGGTGAAATGCTACAATGTCGCGATGAGCGAAGGCACGAAAACGCCTCAGGTGATGTACGCGGATCCCGAGCACGGAGGGGTACGGGGGGCGGTTGTGCTGATCATCGGCGTGGCGCTGGTGATTTCGTTTTTTCTCTTGCGGGCGTTGTTCGAATGGGCAGCTTCAGGCACGGCCATGGCAGACTTTGCCACGGTGATTTCATGCGCCGGCGCCATCCCTCTGGCGCTGGGGATCTCCTATTTGATTGAAAAGAATCTCAAGCGCGTTTGGCACAGCGGCATGGTGTTTACATTGGAAGAGAACAGCCTGCAGTTTGACGCTCCGGCTACCAAGGAGTTTGAGGCCATTTCGATCTCGATGGACTGGTCTCAGCGGGTCAACCTGACGCGCTGGTACTTCCGGCTGGCCAACTATCCGCGTGCCGGACGAGAGCGTCTGGTATCGGACAAATGGGTTTGCCTAGCCTGCCAGATGCAACAGGACGACAGCCGTTTGATCACGTATGCGTATTTCCCGCCAGAGGAAGCAAGCGCGCTGACGGAGAACAGGCAGCTTGCAGAGCCGTTCCACGAGATCTCACTGGCGCGGCTGTACCGGGACGCAGGGACGAGGCGTTGGAGCGCAACGACACGGCCGTCGCTACCACCGGAGATGCTGGCGGGAGGGGACGGCCGTTATTGGCTGGCCGAGCGCCGCCGCTGGGAAGAGGGGCTGGAGTTGGGCAAGGATGATTTTGCAGCGCTGACCAGGTATATTGAAGAACGCGTGACGTAAGAGAGCGGCGCCCCCCAGACGCGGGAAGGGCCACAACCATTTGGAGGAGCAGCCATGTTTGATTTTATTACCGCTGAACACAAGATGATCCAGGACGCAGCGCGGGAGTTTGCCCAGAAGTCGATCGCCCCTATCGCCGCCGAGCATGACGAGAGCGGGGAGTTCCCGATCGACACCGTGCGGCAAATGGGGCAGCTCGGTTTTATGGGTATTGAGGTGCCGGAAGAGTATGGCGGCGTGGGTATGGATACGCTGGCCTATGCGCTGGCGCTAACCGAAATCTGCAAGGCGGACGCCAGCCATGGCACGGTTATGTCGGTGAACAATTCCCTGTACGCGCATGGCCTGCTGAAGTTCGGCAGTGAAGATCAGAAGCAGGCGTTTCTGGTGCCGGTGGCCAGCGGGGCGAAGATCGGGGCCTACAGCCTGACGGAGCCTATGAGCGGCAGCGATGCGGGAACAATGGCGAGCCGGGCGGTGCTCAACGAGGCAGGGACGCACTATGTGATCAACGGCCGTAAGAGTTGGGTTACGTCCGCGCCATACGCCGATTTCATCGTGCTCTTTACGATGACCCAACCTGAATTGGGTCACCGCGGCGTGAGTGCTTTTCTGATTGAGACTGACAAGCCGGGCTTTGAGCGGGGCAAGACCGAACCCAAGCTGGGCATTCGCGCCAGCGCCACCAGCGAGATCATTTTCGAGAATTACGAGTGTGCAATCGAAAACCGGCTGGGCGAGGAGGGTGAGGGGTTCAAGATCGCGATGACCGTGCTGGACGCGGGGCGCATTGGCATCGCTTCGCAGGCGCTGGGCATTGCCGAGGCGGCCTTTGAGGCAAGCGTGGCTTACGCGCGGGAACGGGAAGCGTTCGGGCAGAAGATAGGCCAGTTTCAGATGATCCAGCAGAAGCTGGCGGATATGAAGACCCACCTCGAAGCAAGCCGGTTGTTGATCTACCAGGCGTGTCTGGCCAAGACGAAGGCGCAGAAGACTGGCTCACGCTATTCCCTGGAGGCGAGCATGGCGAAGCTGTTCGCCAGTGAAACGGCTACCTTTGTCACGAAGGAGGCGATCCAGATTCATGGCGGAATGGGCTACAGCAAGGAACTGCCGTTGGAGCGCTATTTTCGGGACGCGAAGATCACGGAGATTTATGAAGGGACGAGCGAGATCCAGCGCATGGTGATCGCGCGCAACCTGACAGGATTACGGTAAGAACGGCCGATAGTCGGAGACTATCAGAAAGAGGGTGACTCTGTTCAGGGCCACCCTCTTTTTGTATGCTATAGTGCCTGCGCCGCAAGCGGGTTTCAAATTAGAGAACGAGGTTTAGCAGGATGCCGCGCAGGATATTCAGGCCGAACAGCAGGATGATGGGGCTGAAATCAAGCCCACTCATACCGGGCAGGACGCGCCGAATAGGTGCCAGGAGGGGCTCGGTAACCTGGTAAGTGATGCGCACTAACGGTCCCCAGACGGGGTGGTAAGGATCTGGGCGCACCCAGGAAAAGATGAAGCGCGCGAAGATCATGATGACTAATATCCAATAAATGGCATTAATTAGCTGTGCCAGCAAAAACATAGAAATCCTCTTACCCTTCTGCGCGCCTAGGCGCGCGAACCAAAGATTGCCCGGCCGATACGTACCAATGTCGCGCCCTCGGCAATCGCAATCTCGAAATCATCTGTCATGCCCATCGAAAGATGGGGTAGCGACAAACCTGGAAACTCTTCGCGCAACCAATCTCGCAGGGTTCTCGTGCGACGGAAGACGGAACGGACAAGCTCTTCTTCGACATCCCAGGGAGCCATCGTCATCAGGCCCTGCACTTCCAACCCTGGCAATTGCGCTACTTCACTAACGACTTTACGCACATTGTCGCGCTGGGTTGCATCGTTTTCCCAATCGTTCACCAGCAGGCCGGATTTGGAGGTTTCGCCGGACAGGTTGACCTCGATCAGGACGGGCAATTCGCGCCCCAGCTCACCAAGCTGGTCAGAAAGCCGGCGGGCTACTTTTAGGCGGTCCAGGGCGTGAAACATCGCCGCACTCTCGGCGACGAGGCGCGTCTTGCGGCTTTGCAGGGTACCAATTTGATGCCAGTGAAGGTCCGAGCCAGCAGGGTAGCGGTCCATTACTTCAGCCCGCTTGGCGCTCAATTCTTCAGCGCGGTTCTCACCGACATCACGAACACCGGCATGGTGAGCGGCGATCACGGCGGCGGCGGGCCAGGTCTTGGTGACGGCGACCAGAGTGATGTGGCCAGGATCGCGCCCAGCAGCGGCGGCCGCGGCGGCAATTCGCCGCCGCACTTCAGCCAACCGCGTGGTGATGGGCTCGTCCAACGCTCCGGTCATAGGCCTATTATACCCAAAGTTCGGGGCCCAAGTGCCCAAAAAAGCTTTGGCACTACGATCCAGATCCGGTGTAGCTGATCCTGGTGACGAGACCAAGGGCATAGTCGGCGACATACAGGGCGCCGTCCGGGCCTACGGTAACATCAATGGGAGCGGCGTAGCCGGTGGCAAAGGTGCTGCTGCCACCATCAGGGGTGAAGCGCATTACACGCTCGGCGAAGGGCAGTGCTGTCCAGAGCGTGGTAAAGAGGCTGTTGTAGTAACCGGGGAAGTCGTTACCCAGGTAGGAGGTCAAACCCAGGGCAACGGCGTGGGGCTGGAAGTTGTAGAACGGTTCTACGATTTCCACATCGGCAGGTATACCGAAACAGGCCGGGCAGTCGAAGTAGGGATAGCCGTGCTGGGCACCGGGAACGACGCGGTGCAGCTCGTCGGGGACTTCGCCATCACGGCCGTTGTCGGTGGCAAAGAGTTCACCGTCTGCAGTCCAGGCCAGGTCATAGGGGTTACGAAATCCGTAGGCATAGGGCTCGATTTCGGCACCGTCGGGGCTGAAGCGCAGAATTCGGGCTTCAAGAGGCTGCAATTCATCTTGCGTATTGCTGCCGTCGAGGATTTCACCGTGGTCCGCACGGCCGCCGACACCGACATAGCCATAGCCATCCGGGCCGAAGGCAATTCCGTTAGGGCCATGCATGCCAATATAGCAGCAGGGCAGTCCGGCGAATAGGGTGGTGATCTGGCCGTTTTCAATCACGGACACCTGCCCTTCGCCGTCCACATTACGGTCCAAGACGCGGCTGGAGACGAAAAGCTTCTCGGTGCCGGGCTGGAAGGCAATCCCGGTAGGTACGGTCAGACCTTCAAAGAAAATCTCGCCGTTGCCCTCGCTGTCGAAGCGGTAAATATTCCCATGGGTCGTGGCCACATAGAGCATGCCGTCCGTACCGAAGGTGAGGCTGGTTAGCTGGGCGGCGCGATCGGGATGATCGGGGTCCGGGATGTAGGCGAAGTGTGAGACTTCAAAACCCTCCGGGACCCGGATACGCTCTTCCCAGGCAGCCACGTCGTCGCCGCAGGGGAAGCGATCACTGCATTCGCTTTCCGTATAGGGCGGCTGCTGCAGGTCGGGTGCGTGGGGCGCGGGGGTGAGCCACGCATCGGGAACGGCCGTGGACGTCGGTGTCGCAGTAGAGGCGGCGGTAGGCACGACGGTCTCGCCGGCCTGCAAGGTAGCAGTAGGCGGCGGGGTGGCACTGGGCGGGAGCACGGTGGGCGGCACGGCCGTGGGGAAGGCGGCGGGCAGCGTCTCTTGCGGCGCGGCCACGGTGTTCTGGGCGACGCTCACTTCCGCAGATGGAGCGGAGCAGGCGGCGAAAAAGAAAGCAGAAAAGACAACTAAGAATCCATATTTCCCAAGCATAAAGCACCAAAACCCAGTGTACAAGGCTGTACACTGGGCCACTAAAAAGAGTTGATTTTCAAAGAAAACTACTGAGCGGCTTCCCGTTCCAACAATAACGTAACCGGCCCATCGTTATGGATTTGCACGTCCATTTCCGCCCCAAAGACGCCTGTGGCTACCCTGAAGCCCGCTTCGCGCAAGGTATTGACGAAATAATCTACCAGGGGCTCCGCCTGCTCGGGGCGGGCGGCGGCAGTGAATGACGGCCGCCGGCCTTTGCGGGCATCCCCATATAGTGTGAATTGTGAAATTACCAGCAGCTCGCCATCTGCATCCGCGAGGTCGGCGTTCATCTTGCCTGAACTATCCTCAAAAACACGCAAACCGGCAACCTTATTGGCCAGCCAGCCGGCCTCGGCCACGCCATCGGCGTGGGTGACACCCAACAAAATGACGAAGCCAGGGCCGATGCGACCGATCACACGGCCGCCGACCAGAACCTGGGCCTGAGATACGCGCTGCAGCAGTGCTCGCATTCGTGGCCAGCTTCTCCTAGAGGATGCCTACACGGCTGTGATCGGCAACAGTCAGCTTCAGGGCCTTAGGCTTGATAGGCGAACGCGCAATCACAACGTAACGACCGATCAGGCTGTCCTGAATGCGCGTGCCGATGTCGCGAATCTCACTGTTCTCTAGGACTACGGAGTGTTCGATCTCGCTGTTCTCGATGGTGACATCGTTGTTGATGCTGGTGAAGGGGCCGATATAGCTGTTCACGATGCGGGCGTTTTCGCCGATGATAGAAGGGCCGCGCACGACACTGTTGATGATCTCCGCGCCGCGCTGTACGGTCACCCGGCGTCCTACGGTACTGTCGCGGTCGATATACCCCTCGATGCGGTAGGTGATCTCTTCCAGGACAAGATCGTTCGCCTCGAGCAGATCGCCAGGGGCGCCGGTGTCGATCCACCAGCCCTCGTGGACATAGGGGTGAACGCCGTAGCCGTTATCGACGAGCCACTGGATGGCGTCGGTGATCTCCAGTTCGCCCCGCCAGGAGGGGCTAATTTCTTCCACTGCCTGCATTATGTGGTTGTCAAACATGTAGATACCCACGAGGGCCAGGTCACTGGGCGGGTGCTTGGGCTTTTCAATGAGGCGGATGATACGGCCGTCTTCACCCAACTCGGCAACCCCATATTGCTCGGGGTGCTCAATGCGGGTGAGGACGATCTGACTGTTCCAGTCACTGCGGGCAAACTGAGCAATCAGAGGACTGATGCCACCTTCAATGACGTTGTCGCCGAGGAACATGACGAAGCGATCGCCGGCCAGGAAATCAGCGGAGACCTTAACCGCATGAGCCAGGCCAAGTGGCTGATCTTGCGGAATGTAGGTGATGTCGACGCCCCAACGCGAACCATCGCCTACCGCCTCACGGATTTTCTGGCCGGTGTTGCCAATGACAATGCCGATATCGGTTATGCCGGCATCGCGAATGGCCTCAATGACGCGAAACAGAATGGGTTTGTTGGCTAAGGGGATAAGCTGTTTGGCATTACTATAGGTGAGAGGGTACAAGCGCGACCCGGTGCCCCCACTCAGAATAAGTCCCTTCATCGTTTTCCTCCTGCAGGCAAGGGAGCGATAACGCATCGTCGCCGCCCCCAAAAGCTGCGCTTATAGGTTCAAGGCTTTTTAGCCGTAGTAGCCTCCAGCGAGGCCATCGCGTGCGGCGTTGGTGAGGGCGACGCCGACGATGCGCACGCGGGCTTTTTCAAGCAGTTCTTTGGCTCGTTCAGCATGGTCACGACGCGTGTGACCGGCGCTAATTACAAGCAGCACACCATCCACTTTGGCGCCCAAAACGGCCGCGTCGGTCACAGCTAGGGCAGGTGGGGCATCAAACAAGACCATATCGGCGCGGCCTTCCAGGTCGGTAATAATCTGGTCCAGCTTCTTGCTGCCTAACATATCGGCCGGGTTGGGCGGGGTCGGACCGCTGGCCAGGAGCCACAGGTTATCCACACCGGTCTCTTGCAGCGGCAATTCGTCGAGTTCGCCAAGGACGTAGTTGGTCAATCCGGGTTCCGCGGGCAGGTCAAAGAAGGAGTGCAGAGACGGCCGTCGCAGATCGCAGTCCACCAGCACTGTACGGCGCCCACTCTGAGCCATGGTGACAGCCAAATTGGCAACGGTGACGCTTTTGTCTTCATCGGTGGCCGGAGAGGTGACAACAAGACTGTGAATGGGGTCGTCCACGCTGTAGAATGATAGATTCGTGCGCAGCGTGCGGTAGGCTTCGCTGACCGGGGAACGGGGATCGGTTAGGGTAATCAGGTTCATTATCATTCTCCCGCTTGCGGCTACTGGTTAGGGATCGTGCCCACGACAGGTATCTCCAGATAGCGTTCGACATCCTCGGTGCGGTGCAGCACTCCAGACGAAAGCCACTCGAGGAAAAAGATGGCGACAATGCCCAGCAAGGCCCCAAAGATGGCTGCGGCCAGGGTGTTGATCCTGGTGTTGGGCCGGTCCAACCCGACCTGGGGGTCGTCGCGGAACTCAATGGTGATGCGATCTTCCTGGCGGTTCTTGTCGTTTTCTTGCTGCTGCCACTGGATGAGCTGGTTGCCCCAGGTACGAGCAATGTCATTGGCCAGGTCGGGGTCGGTATTCTCGACGGCAAGGGAGACCATAAAACTGAAGTTGTCGGAGGCAACTTCCACATCGCCTAGGAGCTCGCCGGCGGTCATGTCCAACTGCAAATCGTCAATGACTGCCTGGGCACGGTAGCTGCTGAATAACCAGGCTTCGTAGGTCTTGAGCAGTTCTTTGGCGGCCTGGGATTGGCCGAAGTCGGTGCGGGACGGCCGCACGAGCAGGTTCAAGGTAGACTTATACACATTGGTCTGCATCCTGCTAAAGCCAAAGGCGGCAAGAGCGGTCAACAAGGACAGCAGGATGATGATCCAACCACGCTGGCGCAAGATGCGAATGTAATCTCCTAATTCCACAGTTAATTCCTCGCTTGCGAGCCGCAGCAGCCGAACCGCGGGCCGCCAAGTTTCTTATTTCTTCGGAATCTCGCCCAGCAGGCCAAAGCCCAGCTCCTGCACCTCGTCGCGGTCGCGGATCGTAGGGTCGAGGTATTCTACAAGCAGGGCAAGGCCCACACCGGCAATCAAGGCCAGCAAGATGCGTACAGGCAGTTCCAGTTGATTTCGAATTCCGACCGGTATTTGATTCACGGAGGGTTGGTCGAGCTGGGTAAGCAGGGCTGTCTCGCCGCCAAGTTGAGGTAAAGCCGCCGCGTTCTGCGTCATCAGCACTTCAATCACACCATCTGTGATTGCGGCAACGGTAGGCGTATCTGTACCGACGATGGAAATGGTAAGCATACTTCGGGCATTGTCTGCGGCGAGGCCACCTTGAATGGCATGGGCAGGCACCTGCACGCCTTGTGCGGCCAGGTGCTCGCTCACAGTAGTGGCGAACTGGCCACCTCGCACCCAGTCCGTCAGGCCGTTGACGATGTATTCAGAAGTGAGCCAGTTATAGTAGCGCTCTTCATCTTCGAGGTCAGCGCCCGGTGCGGGCGTCTGGCCAACGATGAAACGCACACCGGCGTTATAGGCCGGTGCAGGTGCCTGGTAGGTGAGCAGACCCAGGGCAAGCACGACCAGAGCCGGAATCAGGACGAAGATCCAACGCCGCTTCAATACTTCCCAGTAGTTCCATAGTTCCATAATCAGGTTCGATGCGGGTAGTGGTTGCCACGTAAGCCCGCTGCGTGTTCTTCTTGCTTCTGAGCCACAAAGTCTTGAAGCTTTCTTTCAAAGACAGCTGTGTCAAATTGGGCCGCGAAGGACGCCAAGTTAGCCGGAGCGAGGCTCTGCGGATCAAACTGTTCCACCGCTTCTATGATCGCCTCGGCAGTCTGTTCCGTGAACAACGCGCCTGTTTGGCCGGGAATGACTGTCTCCAGCGCGCCGCCGGAGGCGTAGGCGATGACCGGTCGTCCGGCGGCCATGGCCTGGATGGGCGAAATGCCGAAATCTTCATCGCCTGGCCACATGAAGGCGCGGCAGCGGGCCATCAGATCGGGCAGCTCTGCATCGGGGACGCGACCCAGAAACTGGATTGTCGGCCCGGCCAGGCTTTCCAAGCGTTCTCGGTCACGGCCGCTGCCGGCGATCAATAGCGGCCGTGCCATTCTGTTAAAGGCTTCGATGAGTATATCGATGCGCCGGTAAGGGACCAAGCGACCTACGATCAGATAATAATCTTCGATCTTTGCGCCAGGCGCAAAACGAGCGGTATCTACCGGCGGGAAAATGATCGTTGAATCGCGGCGATAGTGCTTGGCGATTCGCTGACGAACGGTCTGCGAGATGGCGACGAAGTGATCGACGCGATCTGCCGCGAGGCGGTCCCACTGGCGCAGGCCCTTGAGGAAAGGTGGCATAATGGCACGCGGCAAACGGCCCAGTCCTTCCTGTTCGGCATACTGCTGGTAGCGCCATACGTAACGGGTGGGCGTGAGGCAGTAGCAAATGTGCAGTGTTTCGGGACCGGTGATGACACCGTGGCAAAAGCCGCTCTTGTTGCTGAGAACGAGATCATAGCTACTGAAATCGAACTGCTCAAAGGCCATTGGGTACCAGGGGAAATAGAGCTGTTGGCGCTTTTGGGCCCAAGGGAGGCGATTGATGAAGCTAGTGCGGATATCCCAGGCCCGCCAATGGGCAGGCATCTTTTCTGACCAGTAGAGCGACGTATAGATGGGCGAGGCAGGGTAGAGCGAAACCAGGGATTCGAGGACGTCTTCGGCGCCACCGATCTGGTTCAGCCAATCATGTACCAGGGCAGTTTTCATTGCTAGGAGAGGCCGGCGCGGCCGTGACTGGGGAGGCCATTCTCGTCAGAGGCCAAGACGTTCCATCCGTGCGGCCAATTCCGCTTCGACTTCCAGGCTGTGCATGGCGTCGTCCAACTGGTGATCGAGGCTGCCGGTCTGCACTTCCCAGGCGGCGTCGGCATGATCGAGGCGGCGGCGAATATTCTCGGCCGCCTGGCTGAGCTCGCTGTCGCCTTCGTTCATGAGGCTGTCCAGGGAGCGCATGGCGGCGGTAGAAGTTTCTTTGGCCCTGGCCAACTGCAGGAGAAAAGCGAGTTCTTCGCGTTCCTGGCGGGCAATGGCAAGGCGGCCTTCGAGCTTGACCTCGATATCGTGCAGTTTCTCGGCTGCGTTCACCTGCCTTTCCAATGATTGATCGTAGGTGCGGATCAGGTCCAGGGTGCTGCTGAGCTTCTTCTGGCTGACCATTGCTTCGGTTTGCTTATCGAGCATTAGAAACCGATCGACGGCCAAATCGAGTTCGGCGGCCCTGTCGGCAAGTGCTTCGCGGCGGCGACGAGATGCCTGCACCTGGGCAAAGAGGGGGGCTATGGCGCTCTTGAATTCGGAAATCTCGTCTTCAGCTTGGCGGATATAGGCGTCGTAGACGTCGAGATCGTTGCGGCGGACGGCGTTATCGGCCAGCTCGTGCAAGGTCGCCTTGAACAGAGTCCGTATTTTTTGGAGGAGGGGGGGCATAGAGGGATTATACTTGAAAGGGAAAGGTGGGCACAAAGAAAAACGGCCGTCCGGGCGGGATATCCACACCCAGGACGGCCGTTTCCGCAGCTCTGGTTTTCAGGAGATTGGAGGCTTTGGTAAGCCCAACCAGAGGGTAGCGCTAAGGGGCACTCCTGTTATCAAGAGCTCTTGATTACAATCTCATCCTCGTCAAAAGGTTGAGCCTTGGCGGCGACCGAGCTTGATTCTTCCGGCATGACAATCGCTAGAATGATATAGATGATCAGCCCCCAAGCCTGACTCAGGGTAAGAAGAACAAATATCAGGCGTACGATCACCGGATCAATACCAAGATAATCTGCGATACCGCTGGCAACGCCGAGGAACATGCGGTCATCTGTTCTACGTACTAGTTTCTTGTCGCTCATTTTATTGCCTCCAAATGGATAAGGTCTCAATTTCCTAGTTTCTACTCCCTATTACGTCAGGAGCGGATGAAAGTTGCGGTTAATTAGCCGGACTTATTGAGAGGGTCATTGGCTTTGGCGACTGACCTGGTACGGCTGTGCAGGAAGAGAAATCCGCCGACCAGGATTAGCAGCACGGGCCAGAATGATCCGAGGGCACCAAAAAAACCTGCAAAAATGAGAAACAGGATCAGGCTGATCAGAATCAGGCGGCTACCGGCGCGCAGTGCGGCACGATGGTCGGGGTCAAGCAGGCCCATGAGCACGAGGCCGAGACCCACAAACCCGGGGATCAATGCCCAGGCATAGGACCAGCTGGCCCAGTTTGCGGTCGCATTCTGGTAGGCTAGCAAAAGGCCAAGGCTCGTTATGATGGATCCCGGCACGGCCAGAGCGGCCGTGCCCGACAGCGCGCCGACGAGGAACAGACCGCCAACGGTCACAATCAACAGGGGCCAATGGCGGGCCAGATCCAACTGACCGGCCACTGCAGGGAAAGCTTGCAGGGCCAGAAACAGCATGCCCACGGCAATCAGGATCAACCCGGCAACTACAGCACTTTGCTTCCTCATGGTACACCTCCGCCCGCGGCGTTGTGGTACGACGCAGCACCTCTTCTAATGGTCTATACGGAGGATGGGCGCGGCAGGTCGCGAGGAGGGTTGAAGATGAGGTTGGTATGAGCTGTCAGGGGGTGACGGCCGTGTCGACGTATTCGCGCCAGACCTGGCCCAGGGCGGTGAGCTCCTGGCGGTCTTTGTCCCAGAGGTTTCCGGTGGGATAGAGTTCGCCGTCGTAGAGGCTGTACCAGAACCACCATTGGACCAAACGGCGGTTATCAGGTAGGTAGCCCGTTTCATTGGCGGCAGTGCGGAAGAGTTCGAAGGAGCCGGTGAGGAAAGCGCCGACTCTTTCAGGTGGGAAGCCGTAATCTGCGGGCATCAAGATGCCGTATTCGCTGACCACAAGTGGGTGGTCTCCGTAGCCACGTTCGGCCATCCAGGCGCGAAAGTCGACGAGATTCTGCTCCAGAATTTGCAGGTTGTCATGGTCTTCAATTTCATACAGGATGCCCTCTGCGCCATCCATGCCAGGGGGAATGTCAACTCCCCAACTGCCCGCTTCTTCACGCAGGGTGAATGCGTGAACGTTCCACACATCGACGGGCATTGGCTCACCGTAGTTCTCAAGATAGGTGTCGAGCACGATGTCGAGGTAAGCGCGTCGCAGAGGGGTGGGCTGCGAGACGCCACCGATGACTACCCTGGAGGACGGATCTCGCTCCTTGATGAAGGCATACAGATCATGGTACAGGTCGGCGTAACGGCGTGGGGTCACGTTGTCCTGCCATTTGACGTCTGGTTCATTGCCAATGAGCCAGAATGAACCGGGGTATTCGACCAGCGCACGCTCAATATAGTCCCACGTGGTGCGGCGGATACCTGCTTCTTCCAGGCGCACCATTTGCCAGAAGGGCCGGGCAGCGGCAGGAACATTGGCAGCTACGCTCCAGCTGAGCAGAGGACCGAATGGAAGGCCGGAGTCGCGCGCCAGAACTGCATTGAGTGCGCCGCCGGCAATGCCGAATCTATCCAACTCGTCGGCGGGCAAAATGGCCTCTGTGCTCCGTGGGGAAGTGGATTGCGGTTTGGGGATGGCAGTCGGGCTGGATTGGGGAGCTGAAGTTGGCGTGATAGTGGAGGGCACGGTAGAAAGGGCGGCGCTCTCGCGAAGGGTTTCGTCCACCGGCCGTATGGTGCGCGTGGGCACAATAGGCTCGGGCGTGAAGGTGCTTGTGGCTAGCTGGAGATCTGCCTTTTCGCCAGCGCGGCCGAAGAACAACATGACGGCCGTGAGCAAGAGAAGCAAACCGATAGTACCTGCAAGAAGTACTCTAGGGTTCACGACGAAGGCCCTTGCGCGAAGTCATAAGCGTAATCAAGATATCGCCGGTTTGTGGCGATGTGGTGCTCTCTTTTGCTATCATGAAGAATACACTGCCTTGTGCAACGCGGGTAATCACGCCTTTACGGATACCCCACGCATTATAGCGGAATTGACGTCGGGGCACGTAGAGTGCCGGGTTGAACTTCGCGGGAGACACACTGCAGAGCGCCATGGTTTCATGGGGCTCACCCTGCTGTTGACTGGTTGAGGGCGAAGAGAAATGGCGGATTGGCTGCTGTATGGGGCGTATGGGTATACGGGCAGGCTGCTGGCGGCGGAAGCGCTAAGACGTGGCCACAGGCCGGTGTTGGGCGGCCGAAATGAGGCCAAGCTGGCGACGATGGGGCGGGAAATGGGCCTATCATGGTGCGCTTTTGGGCTGGACAAGACGCGAGAGAGCGTGGATATCGTCGCTGAGTACGATCTTGTTTTTCACGCGGCGGGGCCATTTGTGCAAACGGCCAAGCCGATGATCGAGTCCTGTCTGGCAGGAAAGACCCATTATCTGGACATAACAGGCGAACTGAGTGTGCTGGAGGCCACGCTTGGCCATGATGCCCACGCTCGCGAACAGAACGTTGTTCTGGTCTCAGGGGTTGGCTTCGATATCGTGCCGACGGATTGTCTGGGGGCGTATGTGGCCGGACAGCTGCCCGACGCCACGCAGCTGGAGATCGCGATCAAGGCACTGACCGCGGCGAGTGCGGGCACGATCAATTCCATGGTGGAAATGCTGGCTACACTGCCCTCCGATAAGGGCAGCATGGTGCGGCAAGACGGCAGGCTGGTGCCCCAAGCTCTGTGGGAGGGATCGAAGCAGGTCGCGTTCTCAGACGGCAAGCAGTATAAGGTCTACCCCATCCCTTGGGGCGATCTGGCCACAGCCGAAATCTCGACGGGTATACCCACTATAACCACGTATATGGCCCTGCCGGTTTCACCACAGTTGGCCCGTATGGCGCCATGGGCGGGCAAGGTGCTGCAAGTTGGCCTGCTGCGCGAGGTGACCAAAGCAGTGGTCAACTGGACTGTGAGCGGTCCGGATGAGAAGATGCGCGATCAGGCTCGTTCTTTCGTATGGGCGCGGGCGAGCAACGATCATGGGCAAAGTGTGGAAGCGTGGCTGGAGACGGTGGAGGCCTATCGCTTTACCGCGGAAGCCGGTGTGCGCTGCGTGGAGCATGTGCTGGCAGAACGGCCGTGCGGGGCGCTCACACCCAGCCAGGCGTTCGGGGCCGACTTTGTGCTGGAAATCCCGGGCTCCAAGCGCTTTGACAGCCTGCAGTAGCGCAGAACAGAATTCTATGGCGCAGGATAAGGGGAAGCGGTTACGGCCCCCGGCGCAGCTTCTGGCGCCGCCGGGGTGGGCGTCTTGTATTCTGCGGTTTGTAGGGCAACCACGGTCATTTCTCCTCCCTGAACCAGGGCGGGGACTTGGTATTGAACTCCCTGAATCTCGGTCACAATTTGGTAGGCCCCGGGCGGCACATCAGAGAAGACGAAATTTTCGGCCAGACCTTCGTCTGGATTGGCGATGCCCTGCGGATCGCCGAGGTAGCTCCAAGTGGAGAGGGTCACGGCTTTGCTTTCGTCGCTGACGAGGGCGAGCGGGACGCCCTGCCACGGCCGTCCTTCGGGATCAACGAGGCGACCAGCGATCACCCCGCGCGTGGCCCCCGGTTCCAACCAGAGCATGGGGTTGCGGGTGGAGCCAAACTGATTCTGAGCAACACGAACTTCAAAGTGCAGGTGGGGGCTGGTGGCGGCGCCGCCGAAGCCGACTTCGGCCAGGGGCTGCCCGCGCGAAACCCGCTGGCCCGGCTCAACGATCAGGTTGAGGATGTGGCCATAAAGGGCATATACGGGCTGATCATTCCAGCGCTGATCCAGTTCCAGGACCACGAGGTGGCCGTACCAGTCACAGCGCCAGCCGTACCAGGCGGCTTCGTCCCCCTGGGCAACAATGACTGTGCCATCGGCGACAGCCAGCACTGGCGTGCCTAGGTCTTCAGACATATCCACGCCGTTGTGGAGAAGCAGACGGCCGTTTTCGTCCCAACCATACGGAAAGCGCTGGTTGATCAACACACGGCCGCCGCCAGGCAGTGGTTTGGCCATCCAGAAGTGGGGTTGGGGGAGGGTTGTGTCCGGTTCGGGCCACAGACGTGGGGGCAAATAGAAGCGATCATAGACTGGTTTCAGCGGCGGCGGATCGGGGCAATAGCGATCGGGGGAGGTTGTGGGGGATGGTCGCGGTGTGAGGGTAGGCGGGGAAGTGGGGGAAGGCGCCACGGTGGGCGGTACGGTGGGCGGTACGGTAGGAACAGCTGTTGCCGCAGGCGGGGGGGCCTGCGTGGCCCCGACAGGCGAAACTGCAGGGGAAGCTACCAGGGTGGTGCTGGCCAGGGCAGCAGACAGGGCTGGTTCAGGGGGTGGAGAAACAGCCGTGGGCAGCTGGTTCATGAGTGTGGGCGAGCTTTCGCCAGCCGCGAGCGAAGAGCAAGACGTCATCAGCAGGAGCAGCAGGCTCAGCAAACGTGCAACGCGTGTTTGGTATATCATCTTATCATGGCAGGTCACAAGATCGCTATTGTCGACAGATCGGGGTAGGACGTCAACTGGCCTCAGGCTCTGACGCCGGCGACCATGCGGTTGTCAAGCCGGAATAGAGTCCACTATAATACCGGGCGACCGGTACTTCTAGAGAGCGGACCCTGGCTGAAAAGGCGGGGGAGTATGGGCAACCGCTGAAAATGCTCCCGCTATGGCGCACGGATTTTGCTCAATGCTTCGCGACGATGGCGGGAGCGGCCACCTACCTGCTGTATGCCGTCAAACAGAACAGTTGATCACGTATTTAGCCAGTTCTGCCTGGGCTTGAGGCAACTGGTCGCGTAGATTATTCGGCTCAGGAGATAGAAGATGTTCAAGAGTTATGTAGACCCAGAAGAAGCTCAAGAGGCACGGCGCGCCCTGCCGCGGCTGATGGTGGAGGGTTTGCTCTTAGGGGGTACCGGGCTGGGTGTCCTAGCGCTGATTTTTGAAATAGCAGCCGACGCCTTCAGCGTTGCCGCTTACCAAACTTTGCTGGCCATTCACGGGGCCGAAGGCTACCATGAGATCGCAATTGGCGCGTTTATCCTGCTGTCTATCTTGCTCTTTCTGGGTATTGTGCCAGCATACAAAGCCGGAGCTTATATCCGGCCCAATGCCGGCGGCAGCGGGCCCCTGGTGGAGGCAATTGGCCCGCCGAAACTGCGGTGGTTATCCTGGATCGGCACCAGCCTTTTCTTCCTTGACGCCGTTCTGACCATCATCATCAGTTCGATTTCAGCGTCGGATGTCACCATGCTGGTTCTGCCAGAACTGGCGCCCTATCGCATTATCCTGGCCGAATTCTTCGCCTTTTTTATTATGGTTGCGCTGGTGTTGTTGGGGCCCAAGCGTGCCGTGCCGTTGTTTCTGATCGGAGGGG
This sequence comes from uncultured Chloroflexia bacterium, assembly GCA_963786145.1. Lineage (GTDB taxonomy): Bacteria > Chloroflexota > Anaerolineae > Promineifilales > Promineifilaceae > JAACFF01. The sequence continues at coordinate 502,644 of CAWAYB010000003.1, read as the reverse complement.
GAGCATTTACGATCTTCACGCTGGGGGCACTAACGCTGGTGGGCTTCGCGTCCGCCGCCAATCCGGAATGGGCGTTCCTGACCGCAGGAATTGTCACGCGTCTTGAAGCCACGGGGGTGGTGGAACATGTTGTGCGCGCGCAGCGAGATCTATCCGCTATTGGCACGCTGCTGATCGTGCAGTTTTTCTTCAGTTCCATGTCGAGCGCTATGCTCGGTTTTTCGGGGTATGAGGTTATTCCAGCCAGCGGCAAACATGCCGCACGGCCGAAGTGGAAGGTGATCAACACAGCGCTGACGTTAGCGGCCGTATTTCTGATCGGCACAGGGATAGTTCAGCTTCTCGCCGCCAAGCAGTGGGACATCCCAGCTACAGAAGGGTACAGCACGCTGCTAATCGAGTATGAGATTCTGGCAACACAGACGATGGGCGAAGGGGTGGAACCGGATGAGGTTGTCGTAACCGCGAACGACATCCGCGCAGCGGAACTTCTTTATGAGGAACGCGCGCTGGAACCCTTTCTTGAAGGGCCACTGGCGGGCGAGCCACCTGATAATGAAGCCAGCAATTTACCGGAAGAAGTGACCGTGCAGATTATTGCGGAAGATATCGCCCTGACACGGGCGCAAACGGAGGCGATCACGGGAACGTTTGGCGAGACATTTCTGTTTGTTGCCGGCACGCTGCTGGCGATCATTCTATTGCTGGCACAAGGGGGCGGCTATGTCGGCGGCGCGGCCGTGGCGGCCAACGCGGCGCGATTGGGGCGACTGCCGGCGTTTTTCGCTGATGACCGTATCGGCATTGCGGTGATCTGGAGCGTGGCCGCGGTACTCATTCCGGCGATCAGGGAGGTCGTTGTCGTCGAAGCGTATTACGCGTTCGGTTTCGTCAGCGCATTTGTCATCACCAGCACTACGGTGTATCTGGTGCGCGATGATGCGCTGCGCAGCCGGGGCATTGAGCCAGGTTCGGGCGAAGCGAAATCGCTGCGATTCGCAGGTCTTCGGGGCATGATTGCCAGCTACTTCATGATGGCCGTTCTGATAACGCAAAAGACGGAAGCGCTGCCGGCGATCATTGTTTCCGGCGGAATCCTTACCCTTTTCCAGATTTTTTATGCGCGCGGAGGTTTTGGGAAGAAAGAGCAGGCACCGACGCCAAAGCTCAACCCGCCGGGCACGCGCAGCCCGGAATATGATGACGGCGTTGCGAGGGCTCATGATGAAGCCCGCCAACGAGGAGTTGTCGACGGTGTGGAAGACCTCATTGCAGAAGGTGCGTTCGCCAAATTCAATGTGGGGCCGGATCGGATTACGCAGCTGGTCAGCTATTTGTATAACGTGGACCCGGCACTGTTTGTGCAGCATGGTGAGCATCACGAGCGTACGGAAGAGCCAAGCGAAGAATTAGAGGCAACGTATAGGGCCGCCTACGACGAGCGCTGGAAGATTCTGAGGCGGGTGGAAGATTTCTCGCACTTCGGCATTTTCATGTTCATCAACAATTACCATATCAATTGGGTTGATGAAGAACACGGCCGAGACGCAGCAGTGGTGCAGAAGGCCATGTTGGATATTCTCTTCCCGCTGACAGACCATAAGGAAATCTGGGAAGAGTTCCAGAAATTTGAACCGCAGCGCCAACCAGAACAGATCTGGCAGTTCAGCCGCCGGCGCTATCTATGGGCGAAGGATCAATGGCCGAATCTTAGCGACCGGATCACAACCATCTGGACTCTGCAGGATGTAGGGCTGCTCCCCGCGGACATTGACGTGAAGACTGTGATCGCCGTGGCCGACGGCCGACGGCAGATGCAAGTACAGTTCCCGGCCAAGCCCAGCGCCACGGACGAGGACAAGCGGGTGACCACAGAAACTAGCAGAGCGGTGGATGACGTGGCGGAGGTGAACGATCCAATGCCGGTAGACGACGAAGAGGAAGACTAAAGGAGCAGCCAATGCAATCGTTATTGACAAGACTGGGACTGCAAGAGCATAACTCCGGCACATGCGGCGCAAACGGCTGGCTGGAGACGGGCGGCAAACCGCTGATTTCCACGAATCCCACGACAGGCGAACCGATCGCCGCGGTGACGCAAACGACGGCGGAAGCGTATGACAGTGTGGTTGAGCAAGCGGTGAACGCCTTCCTGGCCTGGCGGGAGTGGCCGGCGCCAAGGCGTGGTCTGCTGGTGCGCGATCTGGGCAACGCGGTGCGGGAGGATATCGAACCGCTGGGCGAATTGATCAGTCTGGAAATGGGCAAGATTCGCGCCGAGGGCATTGGCGAAGTGCAGGAGATGGTGGACATTTGTGATTTCGCTGTGGGGCTGGCGCGCCAACTGTACGGGCTGACAATGCATTCGGAACGGCCGCAGCACCGCATGTACGAGCAGTGGCATCCCCTGGGGCCAATCGGCATCATCACGGCCTTTAACTTCCCACTGGCCGTGTGGTCATGGAACGCAACGATCGCTGCGGTTTGCGGAGACACGATGATCTGGAAACCTTCCGAACTGGTTCCGCTGACGGCCGTAGCGATGCAGCACATCAGTAACGAGGTCATAGCTGACCATGGCGTCGCCGGCCTCTTCAATCTGGTCACCGGCGGGGCTGAGATTGGCCGGCTGCTTACGGCGGATGAGCGCTTGCCGCTGGTTTCTTTCACGGGCTCGATTCCCACGGGACGGTTGGTGGCCCAAACTGTGGCCGGCCGCCTGGGGCGCAGTTTGTTGGAGTTGGGCGGCAACAATGCGATCCTGGTGGCGGCAGATGCGGATCTTGATCTGGCGGTGCGCGGCATCCTGTTTGGTGCTGTGGGCACAGCAGGGCAGCGCTGCACATCTACGCGGCGCATCCTTATGCATGAAGATATCGCCGAGGAATTGGCGCGCAGGCTGGTCGCGGCATACGGACAGGTGCACCTGGGCGACCCGCTGGCAGAAGGAACACTGATGGGCCCGCTGGTGACACCGATGGCGGTGACGGCGATGCAAGCGGCGATCGAAACGGCCGTGGCCCAGGGCGGCGAACTGCTGTATGGGGGACAGCCGCGGCCTGATCTCGGTCCCCAATTCATGGAACCGGCGATCGTCAAGATGCCCGCGCAAAGTGAGATAGTGCGCACGGAAACGTTTGCCCCTATTCTTTACTTGTTGACATACGGCAGCATGGAAGAGGCATTGGCGCTGCACAATGGCGTACCGCAGGGGCTTTCCAGCGCCATCTTTACGGACAGCATGCGCACGGCCGAGGCGTTTCTCGCCGTTGGCGGTTCGGACTGTGGCATCGCTAACGTCAACATTGGCACCTCGGGCGCGGAAATAGGCGGGGCGTTCGGCGGAGAAAAAGAGACGGGCGGCGGTCGTGAATCCGGGTCTGACGCCTGGAAAGCGTATATGCGGCGCCAGACCAACACGCTCAATTGGTCCACGGATTTACCCTTGGCGCAGGGTATTTCTTTCGGCTAAACAAGCATCTCCTACCAATCTACTGTCCGAGCGATCCGGCGGAGACACCGGCGAACTCTGATCCTGTTTTAGCCTCAGCTTAGGAAAAGCGGTTCGCGGCCACGCCTGAACTAGAATCAGTTCATCATGGCAGTTGCACAAGCGTACCTACCGCAGCACCCCAATACCAAGGAAACTCAATGAAAAGTAAGGTTTTCAGCTTCTTCTTTTTGCTCGTTGTGGCAACAGCCGCTTGCAGCCCAGACACCGCAACGATAATCGTTGAGCCGGCCGCACAGGCTACGGTGCAGCCGGAGGAAGCAACACCGCAGCCTGAGGAGGCCACGGCCGTGCCCGCCGAGACCGAGGAAAACCCGGACCTTCCCCCAGCCGAGATCATCAATGACGAAGGCGGGCCAGTGAGCATCACGGGCGAAGTGGAATATACCTACGCTTTCTTCACCCTGGGGGTGGCGGAACCAGTGGTCATTCTGGAAGATCAGGCGGGGTTCGTAGACCGCAACGAGAACTTTCTGATGCCGGTCGCCTCCCAAACGTTGGGCCAGATAACTTCTGATTTCTTCAGGTCGCCGTTCTCGTACAGCATCGCTCTGCCAATTGAACCACAAGGTACGCTGCGGGATGTGGATCATGATGGCTTGGAAGAGCGAGGGGTGCAGATTTTCGCGCCGGCGTATTGGACGAACACCTTTGGCGATCCGTACCTGGAGGAGCGCGATCTGTTTGGCGGCGGCTGGTCCACGGCATATGCGTCGACCAGAACCAGCAGTGACGCGGAAACACAGCGCGAGATCGTGGGCGGAAAGCTACTGATTTTTGCTCCGGAAGAAGGACAGGGGTTCCCATCCGGCTTTGGGGAGGATGGACTGCTGTTCACCGAGGATGATCCGCTGGTTGCTGTTCCGCAGGGTTATAGCGTAGTCGATCTGGATTCAGAGCCGTTCACTTTCGACCGGGCGCGTGACCAGGTGATCGATCTGATCGAGCCGGAAAGCTCAGCGCTGGTGGACTATTCCAATCTCAGTTATACGGAGGCTTTCGACTCGCTGGTGGACAAGTTGAGCAAGGAATATGCGTTCACCGAGTATAAGCAATTGGACTGGGAGCAGATCAGAGAGGAACTGCGGCCGCAGTTCGAGGCAGCCGATGAGGAGCAAGACTCTCAACTCTACCGGCGCGGGCTGCGGGATCTGGCGCTGGCGATTCCAGATGGGCACGTGAGCGGTCCACAGCTGCTGGATGAATTCCTGGCGGCGACAAGCGGCGGGCTAGGTATTGCGATCCGCGAATTGGACGACGGCCGTGCTGTGGTTTCGTTCCTGACGCCGGGCAGCGTGGCGGACGTGGAAGGTATCGAGCTGGGAGCGGAGATCGTAGAGATCAACGGTGAAGCCACAGCGGACGCGATCAGCGCGGCCGTGCCCCATTCGGGGCCATTCAGCACGGAGCATTTTGAGCGCTTGCAGAAAATGCGCTATGCCACGCGCTTCCCATTGGATACGGAAGTTGAACTCTCTTATATTAATCCGGGGAGCGATGAGGAGGTGGCAGCGACGTTGACGGCTGTGGCGGAGCCGGAAAGTTTTGCTTCATCTTCATTCAGTGTCGGCCGTGATGATTTTGAACTGCCCGTGGAATATGAGCTGCTGCCCGGCAGCCCTTATGCCTATGCGGCGATCACCAGTTTTTCGGACAACGAGTTGCTGACGATCCAATTGTGGGAGCGCTTAATGCGCTCACTCAATGAACAGGGCGTGCCCGGTCTGATCGTTGACATGCGGCAAAACGGCGGGGGCAGCGGTTTCCTGGCCGATCAGATGGCAGCCTATTTTTTCAATGAGCCGCATGTGATCGGCAACACGGGCCGCTATGACAAAGAACTGGATGAATTCTATTTCGATCCGCGCAGCGAACAGCGCTTCTACCTGCCGGCGGAAGAACTGCGCTATGCTGGTGAGGTGGCCGTGCTGGTTGGACCGAGCTGCAACAGCGCGTGCGAGTTCTTCAGCTACGACATGACTATAGCCGATCGCGCCGCGATTGTAGGCCAATATCCTACCGGCGGGCTGGGCGGTAGTATTGATACAGTCAAGATGCCAGGCGGCGAGTTCTTTACTTTCACAAAGGGGCGCGCCGTGGATGCCGAGGGGAACATCCATATCGAGGGTAAAGGCGTACCACCCACGGTGGTGGTGCCCGTAAACGAGGAAACCCTTTTCAGCAGCGGCGACCCGGAGCTGGAAGCCGCGATGGCGCATCTGGACAGCGCGCTTGAGCCAGAGATTGAGGAGGCAGGTGCCATCGCGGTTGGCGATGTGGCTGAGGGAGAGCTGCAGGCCGATGTGCGCGTGCAATATACGCTGGCCGTAGAGGAAGGAGAGGTCCTCGATATCCTGGTGAGCAGCGGAGATTTCGACCCGGCACTACTGATCCTCGATGAAGAGGGGAATATCCTGCTGGCGAATGATAACATTGGGGCCGTGGGTACAGCGGCTGGTTTCGAGGCGCTGGAGATTCCCAGCGACCTTGTGCTCGTGCTCCAGGTGGTTGCCGCTGACGATTCGGGAAGCGGGGAGTTTACGCTGGAGATCAGTACGACCGAAAGCTAGGCCGGGCAGGGCACCCTGCCGGTCACAGAGGACCAGAAGATGAGTACATTGCCGGCCCGCCTGCAAGAGATCGTAGAGGATTTCAACTACTGCCAGGGGCAAGAGAAACTGGAGTACCTGTTAGAGATGGCGCAGCAACTAGAGCCGCTGCCGGATTGGCTGGAAGACGAGCGGGGCAACATGGACGAGGTTCATGAATGTATGTCTCCGGTGTTCATGTATGCGGACGTAGACGACGGCCGTCTGCACTATCACTTCGACATTCCGCCGGAAGCGCCGACGGTGCGCGGATTCGCGGCGATCTTGCAGCAAGGGCTGGATGAAGCCACTCCGGCAGAGGTAATGGCCGTGCCGGACCAGTTCTACCTGGAGATGGGTCTGCAGAATGTGCTCAGCGGGCAACGACTGAACGGTATCGGCGCCATCCTGGCGCATATGAAGACGCTGGCACGGGCGACGTAGACGGCCGATTAGCGCCCGCCGCGATTGCGTTCTTCCAGCAGAAGCCGTCCGGAGCCAATGTGGACGGTCAAATCGATGCGCTCGGCAGCGCGGTCATAAGCAGGCGTTTCCCAGACGCCACTATCGGCACTCGTGCCGGATACGCGTGTAAATAAGTCCTCCGGCACTCTGGCCCCGCCCGAGCCGCCTTCCAATTCCAGCCGTACCGCGCGCCCGCTGGGAACCAGGATGCGCAGGCCGCCGCTGGCGCCATCTATGTTCACGCGTTGGTTGCCCTGGGGGGCGAGCCACAATTCGGCAACACCGGAAGCAGCGTCGTAGGAAACTTCATAGTCACCATCGGGCAAAACAGCTGATAGTGCGCCAGATGAACCTTTGAGCTGAAGATCGCGCAAAGTCAGCGTCGAGAGGTCGAGGTTGGCCGCACCTGAAGACAAGTCAATGTTCAGGTCCAGAGGCACGTCGGGGTTGAGACCAATACGCCATAAATCTTGCGCGGCCAGGGCCAGATTGCGGGGCAAGTTGAGCAGGTCGAGGGGATCCTGTGCCTCGGCCAGGGTTATCGTTGCCTGGCCTCCCTGGGCGCTGGTCTGAAACTGCAGGGAGCCAGAAATCGCGACTTGCGCCTCGAGCAGGTTGTCGCCCGCAGGAAGGGCGCCCAGCTCGGTTGGTGGGTGGCTGAGATCGAGGTTGATTTCAGCGGCCGTCAACTCGGCGCCAGGATAGGAAACGGTTTCGACGCGGGTGGAGATCTCCGCCGGGAAACCGACCTGGCGCAGGAAAGACATCTTGCTGTCGGAAAATGCCACCATGCTGAAAACCGCAACGGCACCAAGGGCGACGAGAATGCTGAGGAGTGAGCCCCACGGCCGTGGCAACTGGACGACTAGGATATTCAGGCCCAAAAAGATCAAGAAAAGCGGCCAAAGCTGCCAGACTGCGGTCCAGTTGATGACGGGGATACGGTTGAGGTTGTAGAGCAGGAAATAGATGCCGATCGCGATCAGGACGATGGCCCCGAACAACGATTGGCTGCCGGGTGAATATGAACCCTTCTTGCCCGCAGGCGGACCGTCTGCCATTGCTTTGCTGCCTCCGATTGTACCTTGCCACGGCCGTTTTGTACGCTGCTTGTGGCAAACTGCCCGGTTGAATCGCTGCTCATGTCGTGGGCCGGGCTATCATTCAATACGTAGAATGGCGAGGGGCGTTGCATGAATGGGAGGGGAAGGGATGGTGTCTAAACGGCCGTTGACAACGCTCCAGTTCATTTGCCCAAGGGCCTACTTTCGTCTAAAATCGCCAATACTTTTTGAATGAACTTGCGACGATTGCACAGTCTCGGTGCAATCGTTTGAATGCCAACCTATCATATCCCCAAAGAGGTTTCTTTCATGAAAGAATATAAGACCGCACAGATACGCAATGTTGCCCTGGTTTCGCACAATGGCGCGGGCAAGACGACCTTAGTCGAACGCCTGCTGTTTAATACAGGAGCCATTACGCGCATGGGCAGCGTACAGAGCGGGAGCGCGGCCATGGATTTCGATGAAGAAGAAATCAACCGCAATAGCTCTGTGTCCACTTCTATCGCGCCCATTGAATGGCAGAGTCTCAAGCTGAATATGCTGGACACGCCTGGATTCATCGACTTCGTCGGTGAGGTCAACAGTGCGCTGAAGGTGTCGGAGAACGCCATTGTTCTGGTCGAGGCAGTCTCCGGGGTGGAAGTTGGCACGGAAATCGTGTGGCAGGCAGCCGGCGCAGCCGGCCGTTCTCGTTTTGTTGTGATTAACAAGATGGACCGCGAAAATGTGCGGGTTACGCGCGTGATGACCAGCGTAAAGGAACATCTGGACGGCAATTTTGTCAACGTACAATTACCAATTGGCGAAGGACCCAGTTTCAAGGGCGTCGTTGATTTGCTGACGATGAAGGCCCGAATCGGCGAAAAAGGCACAGTGGAGGCCATCCCGGCCGACATGGTGGATGCGGCAGAAGAAGCGCGAATGGAGTTGATTGAGGCTGCTGCCGAGGGTGATGACGAACTGCTGCTACAGTACCTGGATGGCGCTGAACTGAGTGACGAAGAGATCGTGCGCGGCTTGAAAGGGGCGATTCGCGCGGGAAGTGTAGCTCCGGTGCTGTACAGCGCTCCTGAAGCAGGTATCGGGGTGCAGGCCTTGATGGATTCATTGGCCCAGTTACTGACTGCCCCTAATGAGGTGGAAGTTCCGGCAACAAACGCCGCAGGGGAAGAGGTTTCCTTGACTGCCAGCGATACAGGCCCGCTGGCCGCGTTTGTATTTAAGACACGTGAAGACAATTACGGCAAGACTAGTTACCTGCGGGTTCTTAGCGGCATCCTGGAATCTGACAGCCGTGTTTGGGACAGCAAGCACGACACTGAGGTTCGCGTGGGCTCGCTGCAAATCGTTACGGGCAAGGACACCACGCCGACACCCCGTTTACACAGTGGTGATATTGGTAGTGTGGTGAAACTAGGCGACGTGAGCACCAATGACACGTTGTGCGATCGCGGCCAGGTGCTGAAGGTTGCGCCTGTGGCGCAACCGCACCCCATCGCTTCCGTGGCCGTGAATCCGGTCTCGCAGTCGGACGTGACCAAGTTGAACCAGTCGCTAAACCGCCTTATCGCCGAGGACCCGACTCTTTCCTGGCAAACCGAGCGGGCCACGCACGAAACAATCTTGTCCGGAATGGGTATGACCCATCTGGATATTGCGATCAAAAAGGCGGAATCCAAGTTCGGCGTGCATTTGACTACGGCTACGCCGAAGGTTCCGTTCCGCGAGACGATTACGAAGACCAACTCGGCGGAATATACGCACAAGAAACAAACAGGTGGTGCGGGCCAGTATGCGCGCGTATTCCTGCGCGTGGAACCGTTGGACGCTGATGAGGAGTTCGAGTTTGCTTCCGAGATTTTTGGCGGGTCGGTTTCCGGACCATTTGTGGCGGCAACGGAGAAAGGCTGCCGCCAGGCGCTGGAAGGGGGCGTGCTGGCCGGCTACCCGGTCGTGGGCATTAAGGCGATCATCTATGACGGGAAGGAGCACCCGGTAGATTCGAAGGAAATCGCCTTCCAAACGGCAGGGCGAGAAGGTTTCAAGCAGGCCGTGATGGGAGCAGGACCGGTGCTGCTGGAACCGATCTATACGGTTACAGTGACTATTCCAGCGGACAATATGGGAGACATTCTGGGCGATTTGAACACACGCCGCGCGCGCGTTCTAGGTATGGACCAGGAAGGCACGAAGAGTATTGTGCGCGCGGAAGTGCCATTGGCCGAGGTGCAGCACTACGCGGCAGATCTGCGCTCGATGACGCAGGGCCGCGGAGTGTTCTCGATGGAGTTTCTGCATTACGGCCGTGTTCCTGGCAACTTACAGGGTGAGCTTGTCGAGCGCCTACGCAAAGAGATGGAAGAAGAAAACGCAGGGTAAGCCAAAGTCGTTTCCTGCTGTCCAAGCAAAAGGGCGCTCCTGGTGGAGCGCTCTTTTTTGTTCCAACAGCAGATTCTTAATTCGCCTCACGGGCAGCAACCTTATGTATTCTTTTGCGTAATGAGGGGTGAAGCAAGGTATAGATTGCACACATGGAGTGAAACAAATGACAAAAGACGTGAGTTATAGAAAGTTAGAACGGCAAGACGGAATGGTGGCCGGTGTTTGCGGCGGCCTGGGGGCCTTTTTTGGCATTAACCCGATCTGGTTCCGCATTCTCTTCCTGATTTTGCTCTTGCCCGGTGGCTTGCCCGGCCTGCTGCCCTATGTTCTCTTGTGGATCATCATGCCCAAGGCCAAGCCGGAATTTTTCGATCCGATCAAGACAGGCTAACTGCAAAAAGGCCGCAGGTCCCAAAAGACGGCGGCCTTTTTTGTTGTTCAGGTCGCTCCGGCATAGTAGCGACTGACCTGGCGAAAGAGTTCCTGTTCTTCGCGATAGTCAGGGGTATCCAGGATGGCCTGTACGCTGGCAGCATCGCGGCGCTGGGCCGGCCATTGTGCAGCGGAGGCCATGCGCAGGGCCAAACGCGCTGACAAGGCTGCCGCCTCGCGCAGGCCACGCAGATCCACCTTGTCGAATGTATCGTATTTGGTATGGCCATAGCCACGGCCATCGCGCGACGGCGAAAGACTGCCAATTCCGCCGGTGGGCACACCTGCCAGCATAAAGGGAAAATGATCGGAATGGGCGCTCAGGGATTGCCCGACACCAAACTGCAGGGCCATTTCGGCGCGGTAGGCCTCGAAGATGGGGGCCAAGGGCGGCCACTCATTCAGAATGATATCTTTGGGATCGAGCGCTCCAGCCATGTCCATGTTGAGGTAGAATCGCAGCCGGTCTAGCTCTGCCTCATGCCCTTCGACATACTGCGTGGAGCCAATCAGGCCGATTTCTTCAGCACCCCACAGAGCGAAACGCACAGTATGAGGCAATGGCGGAACGTATTGCGCCAGCACTCGTGCGGCTTCCAAAACAGCCACGGTTCCGGAAGCGGGATCGGCTGCGCCCTGGGCGATATCATGCCCGTCGTAGTGGGAGCCAAGCATCACGACCCCGGCGTGAGGATCGCGGCCCGGCAGCTCAGCGAAAACGTTGTAGGAAGTCACGGGCTCGCAAACATCGTCGCTGGTCAGGTGCAGGCGCAGGATACCGTTCTGACGGAGTAAGCGTCCCAGGTAGGCGCCATCCTCAAGGCTGAGGGCAAAACCGGGGATGAGGGCCTGACCGCCAGCGGAATCATCGGGGCCGATGCCGCCTGTTGCGGGGCCATAGCCAGGGTAGTGGTTGACGAAGATGAAGCCCGCGGCACCGGCCAAGAGGGCACGGCCGTATTTTTCATTGCGATGGATCCAGCGCCTCCCGCCAGCAGGGTAAACCTGACTGGTTACCATGACGATCTTGCCCGCGATGTCGGCAGCGCGCGCTTCGAACTCTTGCGGCGCGCCGTCGCCCAAGTCAAGCAACTCGGCTTCCAGGTTTGCCGGTGGTGAGTGGGGCAGGGTGATACAGGGGATCGAGCGTGGGACGGGGTTAAGCACGTCCATGGCGGAATTGCCACGGCGCCAGCCAAGATAGCGCACCGGCTCCAACCAGACGCGGGGCAGGCCGTACGCTTGCAGCTTGCCCTTCATGTAGTTGGCGGCTCCGGCTTCGGCGGGCGACCCGGCAAAGCGGGAACCATAACCGTCGCACAGAACACCCAGCGTTTCCAGCATCTCTGCACTGGTATAGATATCGCCCACAATTCGGCGATCCAGCTCTAGAAAAGGATTGTCGGTCATCAGTTCCAAGTACCTCACAAAGAATTTCATGGAGAAGATGTAGGCAAGGGGAGATGGTCTCCGCCGCTGCCATTCAGTGTAGCACTAATGCGACGCGCAAGCTTATGGAGCCGGACGGTCCGGATGAAAAACCTGCACAACCGGATATGCCAGGGGTATAATGGTGTGCTTTTGTTGGGCACGTGCACGGCCCATGCCCTAGCACAAGCGGAACAACGGACTCATTAATCCTCAGGAGAAGGGTAAAAGATGGCTTACGAACATATTGAAGTGCCGGCGAACGGCGAGAAGATTACCTATGAAAACGGCCGTTTGATTGTGCCGGACAAGCCCATTGTGGCTTTTATCGAAGGGGATGGTATCGGCGTAGACATCACACCGACTTCGCTGGCCGTCCTGGATGCGGCGGTGGAAAAGGCTTATGGTGGCGAGCGAAAGATCGCCTGGATGGAAATCTACTCCGGCGAAAAGGCGGCAGGACTCTACGAGGGCAATTACATGCCGGAAGAGACGTTTGAGGCGATGCGGGAATACCTTGTAGGAATCAAAGGCCCGCTGACCACGCCGATCGGCGGCGGCTTCCGCAGCCTGAACGTGACCTTGCGCCAGGTCCTGGACTTGTATGCTTGCGTGCGCCCCGTGCGCTATATCCCGGGCACGCCCAGCCCCATGCGCGAACCAGAAAAGATGGATATCGTCATCTTCCGCGAAAACACCGAGGATGTATATTCGGGTGTGGAGTGGGTGGCTGAGTCCGACGAGGCGAATGCGCTTATTGCCTTTATGAGCGAGCAATTGGGCAAAGATGTGCGCCCCGGCTCGGCGATAGGAATCAAGCCGGTGAGCGAATTCGGCACCAAGCGTTTGGTACGGCAGGCGATTGAATACGCCATTGAACACAAGCGGCCCACGGTCACGATCGTGCACAAAGGGAACATCATGAAGTTCACGGAAGGGGCGTTCAAGAACTGGGGGTACGAGCTGGCGGCGCAGGAATATGGCGAGCAGACTATTTCGGAAGAGGAGCTGTGGGAGCAGTATGACGGCGTAGCTCCAGAGGGCAAAGTCGTGATCAACGACCGCATCGCTGATAACATGCTGCAGCAGCTGCTGACCCGTACAGATGACTACGGAGTTATCGCTACGTTGAATTTGAATGGCGACTATATGAGCGACGCGGCGGCGGCACAGGTAGGCGGGCTGGGGATGGCCCCAGGCGGCAATATCGGCGACGGCGTGGCCCTTTTCGAGGCGACCCACGGCACGGCCCCCAAGTATGCGGGCAAAGACATGGTCAATCCCAGCAGTCTAATCCTCAGCGGGGTGATGATGCTGGAGTACATGGGCTGGCAAGAAGCGGCTGACCTGGTCGTGGAAGCGATGACGGAGACGATTCAGGACAAGACCGTGACGTATGACCTGCACCGCCAGATCGAAGGCGCGACCAAGTTGAGCTGCTCGGAATACGGCGAGGCGATCATCGCTAATATGTAAGGTACGGGCCGGACGACCAGACGACAAGCCATCATACGCGCGGACGTGTATGGTGGCTTTTTTGATGATGAGCAAAGAACCAGTCAAGACCCTGACGATAGGCGGATCGGACAGCGGCGGCGCAGCGGGCATCCAGGCAGACTTGAAGGCGTGGACGGCTTTGGGCGTCTATGGCATGAGCGCAATCACGGCCGTAACGGCGCAGAACAGCCTGACCGTGAGTGCGGTGCAATACATGCCGGCGGAGCTGGTCGGGGCGCAGGTGACGGCCGTGCTCGGTGATTATGGCGCGAAAGGTATCAAGACAGGCTTCCTCGGCCAGGTGGCGCTGATCAATGAAGTGGTGCGGCAATTGAAGGCGTGGCCGGAGGTTCCGCTGGTGGTCGATCCGGTGCTGGTGAATCACAGGGGCGAGGCGATGTTCCCCGGGGAGGTGGTTGAGGCCTATAGGGAGCGGCTGCTGCCGCCGGCGACTCTGATCACACCAAATTGGCGGGAGGCGGCCCTGCTGGCCGGGGTGCCGGCGGAGACGATGCTGCAGGAGGAAGGGCAACGAACGGTTGTGGCGCGTCTGCACACCGCTGGGGCGAGCGCGGTGCTCGTGACCGGGCTGCCGCAGGGGAAGCAGATCGTGGATGTCTGGTCAGACGGCCGGGTGTGGGTGACGCTGGCACAGCCGCGCCTGGACACGGCCAACACGCATGGCAGCGGGGACACGCTTTCGGCGGCTATTTGCGCCTTTCTAGCAAGGGGACTGGAACTGGAGCAGGCGATCCGAGAGGCGCAGAGGTTCACGAGGTGGGCGATCGCGGGGGCGGTGGATTGGCGCATGGGGGGCGGGCATGGACCGCTGGCGCTGACGAGACCCTGGCCTACTGATTGAACCTGCGGTTGGAGGCGGGGCGAGTTGCTTGCGAGAACCATTCCGCCGCGGATTCTTGAACCGGGCACGGGTTCGAGATGGCGCTTGCCGAGGCGCGGTGTTTTTGTTACTCTCTCATCATTCAGAACGTTTTGAACGCAGGGAGTTGGGGCGAATGCACGACGCGTTGAACGCAGTTAATGACAGTACGGTGGCTGGGCTGGGGCGCCTGGCAGGCTTCTTCGGGTTCAGTGACGTGATGGGCAGGCTATATGGCATGCTGCTGCTCAGCCCTGGGCCTCTTTCTCTCGACGAACTGGCTTCCGGGCTGGAAATCAGCAAGGGGTCAGTGAGCATGAATATGCGCGCCCTGGAACGGTGGGGCATGGCCAAGGAGGTGTGGATGCGCGGCGAACGCAAGAAGTATTACCGCGCTGAGTCCGATCTTTGGCAGGTGGTGCTGAATGTCCTGGGCAGTCGTGAACAGCGCGAGGTGCAGGTGGCGCTGGATGTTTTGAGCGACAGCGTGGCGCGGCTAAAAACGGCCGATACCGAGCTGACTCCTGAGGAGCGCGAACTGGCGCACTACTATCTGGAGCGTATTGCCGATTTACAGTCCTTTTTCCAACTGGCACAGATGGCCATTGGGGCGGTGCTGGGCAATCAGGAGGAAGGGCTGAACCTGGAAGCGCTAACCAAAATCGACGTCAAATAGCCTGAGGCAATGCAACTGTTCTGCCATTTGCCTAGAAAATCTATGACCTATCTCCTCGATCCACGGACAATCGCTGTCGGATCGGTCAACCCGGTGAAGATCACGGCCGTACAGCATGCGGTCGCGTCGATCTGGCCAGGCGCTACACTGCGCGGCGTGGGCGTCCCTTCGGGGGTCAGTCGTATGCCGATGAGCAACGAGGAGACCCTGCAAGGGGCACGCAATCGCGCGCAGGCGGCACTAATAGCACTCGATGCCGATCTGGGGGTGGGCCTGGAAGGTGGGGTGTGTGAAGAGGCGACGGGTCTGCTGCTAATGGCCTGGGTGGTGGTGGTTGATGGAAACGGCCGGGCCGGGGCCGGGAACAGCGCGCGCATTCCCCTGCCCCCCGTCATCGCGCGGCGGGTGAGCGAAGGGGAAGAGCTGGGGTCTCTCCTGGACCGGATGCTGCATACGGAGAATATCAATCAGAAGGAAGGAGTAATGGGTATCCTCACGGCCGGGCTGGTGCCGCGCGGGGCGGCACTAAGCACGGCGGTGGCCTTTGCCCTGGCGCCTTTCCTAGTGCCTGAGTTGTACGATGAGTCCGGCCAAACCCCCTCGATATAGGAATCTCGGGTCGAGAAGGGATCCTATAGGTAGTGCACCGGTTCTTGGCTAAGCCGGGTAATCGGCACGCCGGAAGCCGGGTAGCAAGAATTCAGGTAGTGCCTGCCAATCAAACGCACTCCAGCAGTCGCACGAATAGCTCATATGTGCTAGAATTTTTGCGTCGCGAATCCAGCCAGGGAGACGAAGCAGAATGACGCTTGAATTTGAGAAACTGACTGAAGATGTACGCGCGATGGCGGAAGAGATGAGCCGACAGTTAGGTTTCCGCGAGGTGAAACTGCGCGAAGCATTGCAGCTTCTTGATGAGTATGCCACGGCCTGGGACACGTTGGAAGAACGGGTCAGTCAGGCCGTCCGGCAGTCGGACGAGAAGTATTACCGTGCCGCCCGACCGCTGCACCGTGACCACGCCTTGAATCAGGGCATTCGAGCAGGGGCAGCCCCGGAGCTGGCCACGGTGATCGCGAGTGATGGTTCGCAGATTGTACCGGACCGGCATGCAGCTTTCCTGTATTTCCTGATCAATGTGGGCACGATCACCTATTATCACGGCCGTGCGCTGGCCCCTAAAGTGGAAACCAAGCCCAAGCTGGTCTATCCGCGTGCAGGCGAACGGGACCTGGAAGATGAGTTTACGATCAGCAGCGCCATCGTCAGCATGCGCCGCGACCAGTTGGAGATTGAAACGCTGGCAGCCAGGACGGCGGAGGCGATTGAACAGCCCGGCCCACGGCTGGCAATCCTTGATCAACGCCTGCTCTATTTCCCGGTGGGCAGTCTGCCGGGGCCGGAAAGCCAAAACGTGGTCAAGAAGTGGCAGGAGGCGATGACGGCTGTACGCCTGGCTGGCGGTTGGCTGGCCGGGTTCATCGATCGCCCCGGAAAGAAGTCGGTGTTGAGCATGTTATACAGCACCAAGGTGGGCCAGCCGGGATTCCAGGCGAGCGACATCTATCGCACGGATCTACTGGCCGGGCTGACCGATACCGAACTGTACGATGCGGTGCTGCAGCCCGGAGAACGAAGTCCTGTCTTCGTGGATGTTTCGCAGCATAACAATAGTTTTGCCGACAACGACGCGCAAAACGAGGTTTGCTTCTTTTACCTGAAGACGGGGCCAGGCGAGCAGCAGCTGGCGCGAGTGGATATCCCGCGATCGGTGGCGGAAGACAAGATGGCCGTGGGGGCCGTTCACGCGCTACTCGTGGAGCAGTGCCGGATTCTGGGCAGCTATCCCTATGCGATCACCCGCGCTGACGAGATCGCGGTGGTGGGCCGGAATGATCAGGAAGAACTGGAGAACCGCATTGCACTGCGGCTGGCTGAGCAGGATATGAGACCGCAAATGACGTCGAAACAGATGGCCAAGGACCTGGCGCGGGCGACCAAGTCGCGTTATAAGGGGTAGGACGTTCATGAAAGGAAACGAACAGGAAATCGGCCGTGTGCTGCGCGCGGCGACCAACGGTTTCGCCGTTGGCTGCCGGGTGAGCCAGCTATCCGGGCCGGGCTTCGGCAGCCTGGTCAAGGCGCAGCCAATTGGCGACCGGGAAGTGATCTACGGGCTGATCTATGACATTAGTATTGATGACGACCAGTTGATCCGGCGCCTGGTTATGGTCGAGGATCCACCGGCGGCGGTAATTGAAGATCAACGCGTCAACCGGCTGCTGCCTATTGAGATGAACGTGCTCTCCGTGGGCTACAAGTTGCATGACAAGCTTCGCTTTGGGCTGCCGCCGCGGCCGCCGCTTAACCTTGACCCGGTTTACCTGGTCGAAGATGCCGTGGAGGTGCGCGAACTGTCTGACGAACTGGGATACCTGCGGCTGATCCTGCGCGCAGCCAACAACGTACCGCTAGACCAGCTGCTGGTGGCGCATATTCGCAGCATGGTTCAACTGCGCGGCGATGACCGGGCGTGGGCTGTGGGAGCGATTCGCGAGCTGATCGAACTGCTGCGCAGCAATTACGACGTGTTGATCCCCACGCTGGAGGCGCTGAGCGAGGCGCTGCCGGAACTGTCGCTGGAGATGCCCCGATGAGCGAGACACACCGACCCCTTGGTTACATCGTTGGCGGAGGGCTGAAAGAGGGACTGCGCATCCGGCTCACCGTGCCGGCCGACCAGATTCAGGAAGGCAGTTTTGTGGTGTGCGACAGCGGCCGTTTTCGCTATTACGGACTGGTGACAGATTTGCGCCTGGGGGCAACGGACCCGCGTTTCGCGGATGAGGCCGGCGATCGCCTGCAGGGCGCCATCCAGAAGGCTCTGCTCGGCCAGACAGTTTTTACCACTCTGGATATGTACACGACGCTGCTGATGGACAGGGGGCCGGAGTTAACGGATCCCGAAAGGGTCGCCTGGGAAGATGCCGTCTCCCGAGGGCTGGAGCAACCTGGGCCCAAGCCCGTCAAGACTGTGCCTGCGCATCACGCGCCAGTGCGTCAGGCAAATGAAGCGGACGTCGCCGAGATTTTCGGCAAGGACGGCTTCGAGGTTGGCCACACGATCGAGCAGGGGTACCCGGTGCGCCTGGATTTAAAGCGATTTGTGCAGCGCTCGAGCGGGATTTTTGGGGCGACGGGCACTGGCAAGAGCTTCCTGACGCGGATGGTCCTGGCGGGGTTGATGTGCGAAGACACGGCCGCAGCGCTGGTTTTTGACATGCATAACGAGTATGCCTACAGCGACCTGGACAGCGATCAGGGGGGGACGGTACGTGGGCTTAGGGATTTGTTTGGCGAAAAGGTACAGGTGGCGGCACTAGGCAAAGGAGCCACAGTTCGCGGACAGAACCCTGATTTCACGCTAGAACTGGCGCTGGACGATTTTGAAGTGAGCGACATTAGTTTCCTGGCCAGCACGTTGAAGCTTACCGATACCGCAGCCAGCACCCTTAACGCACTGGCACGCTCTTTTGGGCGGGGCTGGTTTGCAAGGTTTATGGGCCTGGAACCAGGAGTCACGATATTTGATCCCGAAACCGGGAGAAGCGAGCCGGCGCCTAACTCGGTAGAACGGTGGGCACGGGACAATAACGTGCATGACGCCGCGGCGCGCGCACTGCACAACCGTCTGAGTGTCATCTATGATAAGGCCTATGTTGTGGAGCACCCGGCCAGCCCGGCGGTCAAGGCAATCGTGGACAAGTTGGAAAACGGCCGTCATGTCATCCTCAGCTTCGGTAACTATGAAGACGATCTGGACTACCTGCTGGTGTCTAACATTCTGACGCGCAAGATTCGCGAAGCATGGGTGGAAAAAACGAACAAGTTCAAGGGGGGTAAGGGCGCGGCGGAGCCGCGGCCGTTGGTGATCGCGATTGAAGAGGCGCACAAGTTGCTCAGCCCACAAGTGGCCAGCCAGACGGCGTTCGGGACGATCGCGCGCGAGATGCGCAAGTATTTTGTGACGCTGCTGGTGATCGATCAACGGCCGTCGGGGATCGACGATGAGGTGATGTCGCAACTGGGCACGCGCATCACGGGGTGGCTGGGTGACGACGATGACATCCGCGCCGTGCTGACCGGCCTGGCCGGGCGTGACCAACTGCGAGGCATGCTGGCCCGGCTGCAAGAGAAGCAGGAGGTGCTTCTGTTGGGCTGGGGGGTGAAGATGCCGATTCCTATTCGTTCGCGGCGTTATGACGAAGCGTTTTACAGGGCGATGGGCGACTGCAGGGACGGCCGTGGCCGGGCCGGGGACCTGCCACCGAGTTATGGAATGGCCAGCGCGAACGATGATTTGTTCGCAGACTGATCTTTAGAGATAGGCGCCACAAACGGCCGTCTTAGACAGGTTGGCCCGATGCTCCATTCATAGAGATAATCAGGCTATGGACCTGTCCTGGATTGGCACGCTCTTCGAGTTGATCCGCACTACCCTAGCAACAATGGGTGTGCTGATCAGCGGTGTTTTGCGCCTGGACCCAGACGTATTCCGGGCGGCACTGAACACGCCCAACACGGGTATCCTGGCCCTGTTGACGCTATTCCTGGCGGGTATTTCGGACACGATTGGTCACAGCGTGGTGCTGTTCGCCAACCGGGTGCCACGGCGGCGCTTCCTTTTCTCGGTGGTGATGGAAGCGCTGATCCTGGTGGCCGGTGTGTTTTTTTGGGCGGGAACGATTTGGATGACCGCAGAATTGGTCTTTGGGGCACACGAGCCGTACAGCAGGGTGTTAACGGCCGTGGCGCTTGGCTATGCGCCCATGCTCTTTGGGTTCCTGATCCTACTGCCCTACCTTGGTAGTTTCATCTTTGTGCTTACACGCATCTGGGTGCTGCTGGCGGTGCTCGTGGGCGTGGCCGTTGCCTACTCTTTCGGTACCTGGGAAACGATCATCTGCAGCGTTCTGGGCTGGCTGCTGCTGACCTTGTTGACCCGCCTGCCCTTCTTGCGAGTGCAGCGCATTGACAACTGGTTGTGGCAGCTATCCACCGGCACCCCGCAAGAACTTGATACGGAAGAAATGGTGGCACAATTTATGCAGGAGGTGCGCGCCAATTCGGCCAACGGGGGCGGCGTTTGAGCAGCATCCTGTCCCCCATTTTCTGCCTGCTGGCTTTAGGTCTGCTGCTGCTGGTGGTCATGGCCCTACTTTCGCCGTTTGAGGCGCTGGGCTGGTGGGCAGGCTGGACCAAGCGCGACCTTACTCCGCCGGCCCCCCTGCCGCCACTGGAGGTAATCCAGACAGACATCGATTATTATCTTGTCTACCTGACGGCGATAGGGGGTATCTCAGCGGAGACGATCTCGAAGCGCGAAAAAGCTTTTCTGGCCGAACTGGAAAAGGCGATCCCCGGTAAGGTGGAGATTATCAGTGACGTTTTTCCTTTTTCAGTCACCAATAATCCGCTGAACGGGGAACGCTCCTTGAGCTGGCTATGGCAACGCATTCACAATTCGCGCCTGGGCGGCCGGGCCAGCGTCCTGGCGACACTGATATTCATTCGCAACCTGTTCCAGGTAGGGGTCTCCAGCGATCCGCGCTATGGCCCCATTTACAACGTGGGCGTGGCCCGTGAGCTGACGCGGAGCCTCTTGCGCCATGGCTACCCGCCGGAAAGCGGCATCCCAATTGCCATTCTAGGTTGGAGCGGCGGCGGACAGATCGCGGTAGGAGTGGCACCCTATCTGCACGAAGCCCTACAAGCTCCGATCTATGTGATTTCTATCGGCGGCGTTATCTCGGACGATCCGGGCCTAAACGGCGTGGAGAAACTGATCCACCTGCAGGGGTCAAAAGACGGTTTTCCGCGCATCGGCGAAATCCTTTTTCCCGGGCGCTGGGCCATGGTACGACATTCGGCCTGGAATCGCGCCTGGCGCTCCGGACGGATTCAGGTGATCGATCCCGGCCCGATGAAGCATACCGGAACCGGCGACTATTTTGACCGGCACACGCTGCTGGCGAATGGCCAGACGTATGTGGAACGAACGGCTGAAGTGATTGCTGCGGCCTTGCAGGGTCAAGATCCGCCCCCCCTGCTGCTGGACAGCGGCTAAAGCGGTCCTCTTCAGGACTACCAACTGCGTACAACGGATCGTATAATCAGGCTGCCTGGAGCAAGAACTCTCATTTCCTAAGCACGGGATGAGAGGCGGAACCGGGCCAGGGCGGTACGCGTTCAATAGGCAACGAATCATGTGGCCGCAGACCGTATATTGCGTTGCCGGTCAGGTGGCACAGACTTTGCTGAAAGGTGAAAGGTAAGATGGATTTGCGACAAGTCGTGAATCGTCACAAGTGAGGAACAAAGGATGAAGGGAAAGAACGGCATTTTGGTATTGGTCCTGGCCGCAGCGGTGCTGCTGCTGGGGGCCTGTAACGGTACTCTGCCGGGTGAGCTGCCGCAGAGCGCCGGGGATGAGGCAGGCATGGAAAAGACAGTATATGTGGGACCGGAGCTGGTGGAGTGTGTGGGCGTTGCGCCGCAGACTTGCCTGCAGGTGAAAGAAGACCCGCAGGCAGAATATACCCTGCGCTATGATCCGATCGAGGGGTTCAACTTCGAACCGGGCTTTGAGTACCAATTGGTCGTGCGGGAGGAAACCATCGCCAACCCGCCCGCGGACGGCTCGTCGATCAAGTGGACACTTGTAGAAGAGGTGAGCAAGACCCCGGTGCAGAGCGAATCAAGCGGTACCGGGCAGGATGGTACGGTGAAAACACTCTATGTCGGCCCGGAAACGGTCGAATGCGAGGGCGAGGGACCGCAGACGTGTCTGCTGGTGAAGGAAGATCCGAACGCGGAATACCAGTATTTCTATTCCGGGATTGCCGGCTTTGCGTATGAGCCAGGGTATGAGTATGAACTGCTGGTGCAGGAATCGCCAGTGGCGAACCCGCCGGCGGGAGGGTCGTCGATTCAGTGGACGCTGGTGGAGGTTGTGAGCAAGACGCCCGTGGAAACGGCCGTGGCGCCAGAAGGCAGCGAGACACCCGGGCGAATCGTCAATGCGTTTGTCGGCCCGGAACTGGTTGAATGTACGGGCGTAGGCCCGCAGCAGTGCCTGCAGTACAAGACCAACCCTGATGACGAGTACTCCCTTTTCTACGATTCCATCGAAGGGTTTGAGTATGAGGAAGGGTATGAGTACGAGCTGCGCGTGCTGGTTGAACCGGTGCAAAACCCGCCAGCTGATGCTTCTGCACTGCAGTACACCCTGGTGGAGACAGTCAGCAAGACGCCGGCTACAGCAGCACCGGAAACGGCGGTAGGAGAGATGATGGCCGGCGGCTCAACCCTGGAAGGGGTTACATGGACACTGACTTCCTATGCCGGAGCGGACGGCGCGCAGGTCAACGTGTTGCCGGACAGTGAGGCGAATCTCACCTTTGCGGATGGGCAGGTCAGCGGCACGGCAGGATGCAATCGCTTCTTTGGCGGTTACGAAACGGACGGCGGGTCACTCACAATCGGCCAGATGGGCAGCACGATGATGGCCTGCCCGGACGATCTGATGGCGCAGGAAGCCGCAGTGTTGGCGGCACTTGGTACCGTGGAGACGTACACGATCAGCGATGGCCAACTGCTGCTGCGGGACGCGGCCGGGCAAAGCGTATTGTCCCTTAGCGCTCGGGCTGTGGAGGCCGCCGCTTCCTTGACCGACAGCACGTGGGTGCTCACAGCTTATCTTGGCGCGCAGGGGGAGCAGGTGGACGTACTGCCGGACACCCGGGTGACCACGAACTTCGCCGACGGAGAGGTTGCCGGTTCGTCAGGGTGCAACCGCTACTTTGGCAGTTACGAGACCGACGGCAGCGGCAGCCTAACCTTCGGCCCGCTGGGCAGCACGATGATGTTGTGCGCGCCAGACGAGGTGATGCTGCAGGAGACGGCCTTCCTGGCCAATATGAGCAGCGTAACGGCCTACGAAATCGCGAACAGCCAACTGCTGCTACAGGATGCGGCCGGACAGACGGTGCTGGTCTTCAATGGGGAAGTGCCGATTACTCTGACGAACACGACGTGGATCGTGACCGGCTATAACAATGGCAATCAGGCCGTTGTGTCGGTGCTGGCGGACACGGAAATGACGGCCGTGTTTGCCGAAGACGGCACGATGAGTGGCACAGCAGGCTGTAACAGCTATCGCGCCACGTATACGACGGACGGCGACGCTCTTACTATCGGGCCTGCGGCAGCGACGCGCAAATTGTGCGCCAGCCCAGAAGGTATTATGGAGCAAGAGGCCCTCTATCTGGCGGCTCTGCCTAACGCGACTGTTTATCGCATCGACGGGGAAACATTGGAATTGCGGGACGCCGACGGCAGCAAGATCGCCGGGTTCCAGGCGGCAGCGGTGGAGGAAACGGCTGTTGATGCCCAGACGTTGCTGCAGCCTCAAATTGGTGCGGAGAGTACAGAGAGCGCGGCAGGTTCTTCCGAACTGACTGGTACGTCCTGGCAGTGGGTGGCGATGACGACACCCGTCGAGCAAATCACGGTCGCGGACCCAACGAAATACACGATGGAGTTCCTGGATGCAGGCGTTATCGGCGTGACGGCCGACTGCAACACCGGCAGCGGCAGCTATGAAGCGTCCGGCAGCCAGATCAGTATCAACATCACGGCTACGACGCTGGCCTTATGCCCGCCCGAATCGCTGAGCGACCAGTTCATTCGTAACTTGAACGGTGCGGCGATTTACTTTATGCAAGGGGAGAACCTCTTCATCGACATGTTCGCCGACAGCGGAACGATGGAATTCGCTCCGCGCTAAGCCTGGGGTCAGCCGTGTAAGCGGCCGTGATTACAGTGTAAACCGCGCCGTTGCTAACCAACAACGGCGCGGTTTTTTGATCTACCTACTATGAGTAGCTAACTAGAAAGCTTGTTCGCCTCCAGCTGCCCAATTATCCTAAGGTTGAGTTCAAATCGTAAACCGTTTGATGATTGGGTATTGTCGATTGAACAATCAAGCCCTGATGCGCAACCTCACACGGGCAAAGGCCAGTCTAGCCCGTTTTCATTCTATCCTTGGCTTTCGTGGTTCACACCGGTACGCGGCCCGTATTTTGCTGCTGCTGGCAACCATAGGGGCGGCCGGCTGTGCAACGCTCCCAGCAACTGCCCCAGCTCCGATCTCGACTGCCGCAGCCACGACAGCAGCTGCGGATGAGGCCCCAGGGCAGGTGGTGAATGAGGTTCCGGCGACGGCCGTTCCCCCCTCTCCGACCAGCGCAGCGGCCTCAACGGTCGAACATGATGTTAGCGATCTCTCCGTTGACGCGGCCGACATTCGCCTTTTTCCGGTGCCGAGCATCATCTCGGGCGATCGGGTGACGGTGCAGATTTATCCCCATGTGCCTGCGCAGCTAGCGGTGGAAAAGGTGGGCGTAGATATTTACGTTGACGGTGAGGTTGTCAGTTCCGACACGCTTTCCACGCGGAACTGGGAAGGGCTGGCTGAGGGGGTGTATGAATGGGTATGGGACAGCACCGGCAAGCCGGGCGAACATGAACTGCGCATTGTGCTGGACGCCCAGGACCAAATTCAGATCGGTGATGAGGATCCAAATAATAATGAAACCGTTGTGCCGTTTAAGGTGCGTAAGGCGGGGGAACGGCCATTGGAAGAGCGCGATGTGACGTGGATTACCGCACTGGTTGATTGCTGCGAACTGCATGTGCTGCAGCAGACAGCGGCTTATCGTGATCTGGGTAGTTTGCAGAGGCAGGTGGAGTCGGCCGTGTCGCAGGCTGCCAGCCGGCTCAATGAGGCACCGGAAGAACCTATTGATGTCTATTTTATTGAGCGGACTATTGGACAGGGTGGCTTCGCGAGTTCGGAGATGGTGGTAACTTATACGGATCGGCCGTATATCGGCGGCCAACTGTACGAGCTACTGGTTCATGAGGCGGTGCATGTGCTGGACCGCCAGTTTGCTCCGCAGCGCACCAAGCTGCTGGCCGAGGGGATCGCAGTCTGGGCGACGGGCGGCCATTACAAACAGGAAGACCTGCACACGCGCATGGCGGCGCTCTTGCAGATGAACGAGTATATTCCGCTGGCGACGCTGGCCAATGAGTTCTATCCGGCGCAGCACGAGATCGGATACCTGGAGGCCGGGGCGCTGGTGGCATACCTGGTGGACCGAGGCGGCTACCCAACATTTCGCGACTTTTACAGCAATACAACGGCCTCGGACGGTGCTACGGAAGCAGAGGCGCTGGATGTCAACTTGCAGAGCTATTACGGCCTTTCATTGGATGAGTTGGAGATGGAGTGGCTAGCTTTCCTGGCTACTAAGCAGCCGTCCGAGGCCGAGATCGCGGACCTGCAGACGACGGTGCGCTTTTACGAGACCGCGCGACGCTACCAGACGCTTTATGATCCGTCGGCCTATTTCCGCACGGCGTGGCTGCCGCATCCGGCAGAGGTGCAGGAACGGGGCAATACGGCCGATTTGACCCGGCATCCCAAGGCGGAGATTAATGTCACCATTGAAATCATGCTGCGTGCGGCGGAAGAGGCGCGCCAGGCACAGGATTTCAACCGCGCCAATGTACTTCTGGACAGTGTCACAAGGATTCTTGACCAGTCCGGCGCCTTTAACGACCCGCTGGCGGCAAGTTACCAGCGCATTGTGCGCGAGGCGATGAACTTCGGGTATGAACCACAGCAAGTGCTCCTGGACGGCGGAAATGCCGAGGTCCTGGTGACCACAGCCAGTGGTTTTCACCTGTCTACGATCGCGCTGGAGCAGCGCAGCGGAGATTGGGTTTTCCTGGCAAACTGATGGCCGGCGGCATGGACCAATCAGCGATTTATGCTACAATCTTTTGAGCATCCAGGGATCGGCTAGGTAAGTTCAAATTGGATGGGCGTTGAGGCAGTTCGCCTAGGCAGAGGGGTTTCACATGATCGAAGTTGTTATCGACAGCATCCGCATCAGCCTTGTGTCGCAGCACCGTATTGTGCTGCTCAAGGAATTGGACAACGATCGCCAACTACCGATCTGGATCGGGCCCTGCGAGGCGGATGCGATTACGATAGAGTTGCAGGATGTTAAGGTGGCACGGCCGTTGACGGCCGATCTGGTTAATATGGCGATCAAGGAACTAGGCGGCACCATTTCTTATGTGCTGATCAGAGAGCTTACCGAAAGCGTTTTCCATGCCAGCCTATTCATCGAAACGGGCGACCGGGTTCATGAAATCGACTGCCGGCCTTCTGACGCCATCGCCGTGGCTGTGCGAGCGAAGGTGCCCATTTATGTGAATGAAGAAGTGCTGGAAGAAGCCGGAGTGCAACCGGAGCCAGACCTGATTCATGAGGCAGGGGGCGATGATGCGCCCAGTGAGGTAGGCAACCTGGATGCTTTCAGTGATTTTCTGGATACCCTCGATTTTGATGATTTCGAAGGGGATAATTAGGGATCCAGCCAGTCCAGCCAACCGCATTTGTCCCACGCCAGACCTATACCGTGAAACGCAAGCATCCCTACTTGCGTTTCACGTTTTCCGTTATGGAACACAGAACAAATGAGTGAATTCGAGCGATTACCCCCGCATAATGTCGAGGCTGAGGAGGCGGTCCTTGGCGCGCTGCTGATTGACCCTGATGCCGTCTTTGACGTGATCAACATCGTCACTCCCGCCGCTTTTTATCGGGTCCACAACCGTTGGGTATACGAGGCGATTCTGGCCCTCTATGAACGGCGCGATCCGATTGATTTCATTACGCTCAGCGACGAACTGCGACGGCGAGAGCAACTCGAGGATGTCGGCGGGGAGGTATATCTGGCCGGCCTGCTCAATGTGGTGCCGACTTCGGTGAATGCGCGCACCTACGCCCAGCTGATCGAAGCGGCTTCTACGCGACGCCAACTGCTGGCCGCGGCGGGCACGATAGCCGACCTGGCGTATGATGAGGCGGAAGATATCACCTCAGTGATTGATCGTTCGGAGCAGACCCTATTCGGGGTGAGCGAGAAGCGCACGACCCGCGATCTGGTTCCAGTGCGGCAAATCGCACAGAGTTACCTTGAACGGGTGGAGGAACTGAACCGGCGCGGTGAGGATATTATCGGGGTACCGACGGGTTTCAACGACCTGGACCGCATTCTAGGCGGACTCAATCGATCGGACCTAATCATTGTGGCGGCGCGCCCCGGCATGGGCAAGACCAGCTTGCAGATTTCCATGGCGCTGACAGCGGCGCGCCGCTACGACAAACGTGTGGCGATGTTCAGCCTGGAAATGTCGGGCGAGCAACTGGTGCAGCGGATGATTGCCATTGAAACGCGGATCGATTCTCAGCGGCTGCGCCGAGGGGCGTTGACCGACGCCGAATGGCCGATTTTTATGCAAGCCATCGGTCGTCTTTCGGAAACCCATATCTATATCGATGATACACCTTCGATCACGCCGATGCAGCTGCGAACCAAATGCCGGCGGCTGTATTCTGAGCACGGGATCAATCTGGTCATGATTGATTACTTGCAGCTGATGCAGACCGAGTATCGCAGCAACAACCGCGTACAGGAAATCAGCGACATTTCGCGTGGGTTGAAGCAGCTGGCACGCGAACTGGACGTGCCAGTCGTAGCGGCTTCGCAGTTGAGCCGCGCGGTGGAACAGCGCCAGGACAAACGGCCGCTGCTTTCGGACCTGCGTGAGAGTGGTAGTATTGAACAGGATGCGGACATCGTGATGTTCATTTATCGCGACGAGTATTACAATGATGACTCCGAAAGGCCGAATATCGCCGAGATCAATATCGCCAAACACCGTAACGGCCCTAACGGTACTGTAGACCTTTTCTGGCATGATAAGCTGGCGACATTCCGTAATTTGCAGCGCAAAGAGATCAACCTGTAGTGGTATTACGGCCGTGGCTTACTGGCGGTTCCCCAGACCAAGGAGCAAGCGTTATGAAAGGGTTCACCGGTTTTCCGGCTGGCAAACAGCGACTGACATCTGTTCCTAACCAGTTCTTCAGCGAACTACTGCCCGCGATTGACGACCTGGGCGAGCTGAAGGTGACTTTGTACGCCTTCTGGGCGCTGAGCAAGCAAGAGGGTGAGGTGCGCTTTCTGCGTCTGACTGATTTTCTGAACGACAAGACGTTCGTGGACGGTCTGGGTCCTACGCCGACGGAGGGCACACAGCGGCTTCTGGACGGCATCGAACGCGCCGTGGCGCGCAACACATTCCTGCACGTAGACGTCGAAAGTGCGGACGGGCAGATGGATCTGTACTTCTTGAACACGGAGAAGGGACGCGCGGCGATTGAGGGGATATCGCGCGGCGAATGGCGACCCTGGCCGGATGAAGACCAGCCGTTGACCTTGCTGGTAGATCGTCCCAATATTTTCGTGTTGTACGAGCAAAATATCGGCGCGCTGACCCCGCTTATCGCCGACGAGCTGCGAGACGCGGAGCAAACCTACCCGGCCAAATGGATAGAAGAAGCGATCAAGATTGCCGTGGAGAATAACACACGGCGCTGGCGCTATGTCAGCGCCATTTTGGAGCGCTGGCGGCTGGAAGGAAAGCAGGCAAAAGATGGATTCGCTGAACGAGATACTCAAAAGAACCTACGCGGACAAGTCCCCAAAGAATATGAAGACATCATCAAGCGCTGAGGTGCCTGAGGATGATCCTGGTTTGGGCCAACCGGGCTGCCCTTACTGCGACGGCCTGGGATACGTGACCGCGGATGTGCCCCCGGGCGATCCAGCATTCGGCCGTGCTGAGCCGTGCAGTTGTCGCGCCCCAGAACGCGAGATGGAGCGGCTGGAGAAACTGCTGAAAGTCAGCCAACTAGGAGCACTGCAGCAGTGCACATTCACCACGTTTCTTCCAGAGGGGCACGGCCTGACTGAAGCCAAGCAGCGCAATCTGAAAATGGCTTATGACCTGTCGCTGGCTTTTGCCCAGGAACCGAAGGGCTGGCTGATATTAAAAGGGGGGTACGGCTGCGGTAAGACACATCTCTCGGCGGCGATTGCCAACCATCGACTGAGCCTGGGGCACGCGGTGCTGTTTATTAATACGCCGGACCTGCTTGACCATCTGCGAGCGGCCTACAGCCCGGCGGCAGAAACAGGATATGATGCCCGTTTCGAGCAGGTGCGTAATGCCCCGTTGCTGGTGCTGGACGATTTTGGGGCGCACAGCAACACGGAGTGGGCGCAGGAAAAGTTGTACCAGATCCTGAATCACCGTTATAACGCACGCCTGCCCACGGTGGTGACGACGAATGAAGAGCTGGAATCGATTGATATACGCATTCGCTCGCGCCTGGTAGATCCCAGCATTTCCTATATCATGCATATTGCCGCGCCTGATTTCCGCATGGCCGGGGTCGACCAGGGACAATCGGATCTTTCGTCGCTCAATGTGCATTACGACAAGACCTTTGACAACTTCGATCTGCGCGAACTAGAGCTGCCTGCGTCGCAGGTCAAAAACCTGCGCGGCGCGTTTGAAACGGCTGTGGCATTTGCCCAGCAGCCGACGGACTGGCTGGTGTTGAACAGCACAGGCTATGCGAATGGCAAGACGCATCTGGCGGCAGCGATCGCGAATCATGTGCGCAACAGCGGGGAGGCAGTTCTGTTCATTGTTGTGCCCGACCTGCTGGATCATTTGCGGGCCACGTTTAACCCGGCGAGCGGGGCCCGGTTGGACAAGCGCTTTGAGGAAGTTCGTTCTGCGCCGCTGTTGGTGCTGGACGATCTGGGCACGGAAAGCGCGACGTCATGGGCGAGGGAGAAGTTGTACCAGTTGTTTAACCACCGCTACAACGCGCGGCTGCCCACGGTGATCACTTCTGCGACACCGATTGACGAGCTGGAACCGCGGCTGGCGGCACGCATGTTGGATGGCACCCGCTGCACGTTTTTTGTGTTAGAAGTTCCCAGTTATCGGGGGGGGATGAAAGCTGGAAAACGATCGTCGAGGCGTTACGACCGTTAGGTGATCAGCTTATATGGGGGGCTAGAATTCGGCCGCAGCCGCTGCAGGTGACAAGGTCACCGCGTTCGGCCTGCGCGACCTTGTTTTCGGGCAGGCGCACGTGGCAGCCCATGCAGCGGTGCTCTTCCAGGGCAACAACGGCCAGGCCATTCTTGCGGGTACGCAGCGCGTCGTAGTCGACGAGCAGTTTTTCGGGCACGGTCACGGCCGTTTGTTGGCGCCGGCCCAACAAGCCATGAAGGGTGAGGGCCAAATCATTCTGTTCGACTTTCAGATTCGCTTGTGACTGTTCCCAGCTTGCCTCAATAGATTGTAAGGAAGTTAAGGCATCCCTGTTTTCGCTCTGCGCGTCCTCAACAAGGATCATCGCTTCGAGTATGTCGTCTTCCAGGGCGGCACGGCGGCGCCCCAAAGCCTGCAATTCATGCTCCAGATCGGACAGCTCCTTGGGATTCGTTACTTTACCGGAGTAGAGGTGCTGCTCCGAGCGCCTGGCTTTGTCGATTACACCCCCCACTTCCAGATTCAGGTCTTCCAGCTGGGCGTCATTGTTGCGCAGGGCCAGAGCTGCATTAGCGGCGCGCCGGCGCGCCTGCTGCAATTCAGTCGTCTCGCGCTGTAGCTGGATCACGTCTTTGAGCCTCTGCTTCTTAGCACTGATTTCGGTATCAATCTGCTGAAGGCGGTAGAGCTGCTGGACCTGACTCATGGGTGCTGCCTCGTGACTGCTAGGGAATTGGGGGCATTGTAACACAAGAGGTAGTTCGGGGTATAATCCGGCCCTGTATGGCTGCCAAAATGTTCACCCTAGGCGAGAATCCCTATTCCGAGGAAGACGCGCAGTGGGACGCCTTTGTAGCCGCCCATCCACACGGGAGCTTGCTGCAAACAACGAATTGGGCACGCCTCAAGAACCGCTTCGGCTGGTCTTCCCATCGTGTATGGCTGAAGCGGGAGGGCGAGTTTGTGGCCGGCGCACAGGTACTCTACCGATCGGCAGGGCTGGGCGTGGTCAAGTTGGGGTATATCCCGCACGGGCCACTGGTTGACTGGGCGGATGAAGAACAGGTAGGGGTGATGTTGAACCAGATCGATGAAAGTGCCTACCAACACGGTGCGGGCATCGTCAAGCTGGAGCCACTGCTGTGGCAGGAAGAGATGCCGCCGGGGGAGTGGGCGTCGCTCTGCGCCCGACATGGCTGCGTGCTACCTACGGACACTATCCAGCCGCCGCGCACGATCGTGATTGACCTGTGCCCAGAGGAGGAGGAGATCCTGGGGGCGATGAAGTCGAAGACGCGTTATAACATACGCTTGGCGGAACGTAAAGAGGTCGTGGTGCGCGAGGGCACGATCGCGGATATGCACACGTTCTACCAGTTGATGCAAACCACGGGGCAGCGCGACGGATTTGGCACGCACGCGGCAGAGTATTATGCGGTGATGTATGATTTCTTTGCGCCGGAAAACGCGGTGCTGCTGATTGCGGAGTATGGGGGACGGCCGTTGGCAGGGGCGATCATCACCGCTTTTGGGGAGACTGCCACTTATCTATATGGCGCTTCGAGCAACGAGGAGCGGAACCGCATGCCCGCCTATGCGGTGCAGTGGGCGGCAATGAAGTGGGCTAAGGAACGGGGCTGCACGCAGTACGACATGTGGGGTGTTCCGGACGCAACGCTCGAAGAACTGGAGGCTGAATTTACCGAGCGGACGGATGGCTTATGGCCTGTTTATCGCGCCAAGCGCGGCTACGGCGGGCTGGTCCAGCGCACGGTGGGCGCGGCAGACCGTGTATATAACCAGCGTCTTTACAAGCTGTACAACTGGTGGCGCAACCGTTAGCACCTGCTGCGCGGAAATACTTCCGGCGCAGCAAGTTCCTATGACCCCAACCGATCCCGTCTATCGTGCTTCGTCCTTCAAGACGGAGACACATCCGGTGGCCTGGCAGCAGGCTGTGGCCGGGCTGCCAAAGGCACACGCGCTACAGAGCTGGCCCTGGGGCGATTTTAAATCGCGCTGGGGCTGGTCAGCGCAGCGCCTTTCGTTCACCGTCGCGGAGAACAGCTGGCAACCATTGGCTACGGCCCAAGTGCTGAAGCGCCAACTGCCAAACCTACCATACTGCATGTTGTATGTGCCAAAAGGACCGGCGCTGGACTATAACGATCCGGCGCTGCGCCGCCGAGTCCTGGCGGCCCTGGAAAAGCTGGCCCAGCAAGAAAGAGCAATCTTCATCAAGATCGATCCCGAAGTGGTATACGCCTGGGGGGTGGAGCAAGAACGCAAATCGCCGGTTGGGGGGCAGGTGATCAAGGATTTGCAGCAGCGCGGCTGGCGTTTTTCGGGGAACAAGTCCAGTTCCGCAACACGGTAGAGCTGGACCTTACTCGAGCGGAAGAGGATTTACTGGCGGCAATGAAGTCGAAGACGCGCTACAACATTCGTCTGGCGGGCCGCAAGGGCATTACCGTGCGTGAGGGTACTCCGGAGGACTTTGCGGCGATCGCAACGATGTATGAGGAGACGGCCACGCGCGACGGCTTCACGATCCGCCCCCTGCCCTATTATCTGGACGCCTGGCAGTCGCTGTATGATGCCGGCATGGCGATGCCACTGATCGCGGAGTATGAGGGCGCACCTGTGGCGGCAGTGGTGCTGGTCCGGTTTGGGCAGCGTACCGTTTACATGTACGGGGCGTCATCGGAACGGGAGCGCCAGCGGATGCCGAATTATTTGCTACAATGGGAGGCGATCCGCTGGGCGAAAGAGCAGGGCAGCACGGTGTACGATTTCTGGGGCGCACCCAGTGAATTTGTCGAGGATGACCCACTGTGGGGTGTGTGGCGATTTAAGGATGGTTTTCAGGGTGACGTAGTCTGGCATATCGGCGCGTGGGACTATCCGGCACGGCCGTTACTATATACGGCCTATACGCGGCTGCTGCCACGCTATCTGGAATTGCTGCGCGGCCGCAACGCAGCCAACGAGAACCAAGAAAGCTAAGGAAATAGAATGAGTAGAACCATCGTTGTCCTGGAAGGCGACCAGACAGGTCAAGAACTGTTGGAGGAAGCGCTGCGGGTACTGGCTGAAGATGTCATCCGCTATCCCCTCGATTTCATGCGCTTCGACTTGTGTCTGGAAAGCCGCCGTACCACGAAGAACGAAGTCGTTTATGAGGCCGGGCGCGCGCTGCGAAGACACTCCCTGGGCCTCAAGGCGGCGACAATTACCCCAGAGGAAAAGGGGGATGTCGGCAGTCCAAATCGCATTTTGCGCGAAGAAATGGATGCCGAGATCATCTTGCGCACGGGGCGGCGTATCCCCGGCGTGCGCCCGGCGGGCGGGGTTTATGCGCCGATCAGCATCGTGCGCATGGCCCGCGGCGACGCGTATGGGGCCAAAGAATGGCGCGAAGGTCCAGAAGGGTCGCTGGAAGAGGCGGCGTTCCGAACAGAGCGGATCAGCCGCCGGCTGTGCCGCGACGTGGCAGAATTCGCGTTCCAGCACGCCCGGCGCGGTAATGCAAAGGTGTTTGGCGGACCCAAGTTCACGGTCAGCCCGATCTACGAAGGCATGCTCAAGGAGGAGATGGACGCGGCCGCAGCACGCTATCCGCAGGTGCGGTATGAGCCGCAACTGATTGACGCCACCTTCGCCCTGCTGCTCACTTCCGCCGGCGACGCGATGGTGATTCCGTCATTGAATCGTGACGGTGATCTGCTGTCGGATATGGTGCTGCAAATGTTCGGATCCATCGCCGGTTCGGAGTCGATGGTTATCTCGCTGGACGATGAAGGCAAAGAAGTGGACTGCGTGATGGCCGAAGCGCCACATGGCACGGCACCAGCGCTGGAAGGGCGCAACGTGGCCAATCCTATGGGCATGATTCTAGCCGCGGCGGGCATGCTGTCGTATATGAAAGAGCCTGAGCTGAAGTTGGCCAGCCGGGCAATTTATGAAGCAACATTGGAAGCGGTGAATGACGGCGTACGAACGTCTGACTTGGGCGGCGCGGCGCAGACAGACGAATTTACGGACGAGGTTATCCGACGCGTGCGCAGTAAGCTGGAAGTGTGGGATTCGCTGGGCTGACGCCGAGAACCTGTGTTCTTCAGACCAGGGTTTCTTGGGAGGAGAAAAGGCATGGAATTGTCCGCAGTCAGGATCACGAAGCCAGAAACGATCAACTTCATTCTGGGGCAATCGCATTTCATCAAGACGGTAGAGGATTTGCACGAGGCGCTGGTCACGGCCGTGCCGGGCATCCAGTTCGGGCTGGCCTTCTGCGAGGCGTCTGGCGAATGCCTTATCCGCAGCAGCGGCACCGATCCTGATTTGATCGCGCTGGCCCAGGAGAACGCCTTGGCGATTGGCGCGGGGCACAGTTTTATCCTGTTTCTGGGTGAAGGATTCTACCCAATCAACGTGCTGCACGCCGTGAAGGGTGTGCCAGAGGTGTGTACCGTTTTCTGCGCCACGGCTAATCCGGCGCAGGTGTTGGTGGCCCAAACGGAGCAGGGGCGCGGAATCGTGGGTGTGGTCGACGGCTTCGCGCCGCAGGGAGTTGAAGACGCGAACGGGGTGGCATGGCGGCAAAATTTCCTGCGCCAGATCGGGTATAAACTGTAGGGCCGCGGCGCAAGTATCGCGGACGAAGTCAAGTCAAGGAGGAGGTCATGGCGCAGGCGGCGATGTCATTTCCCCGGGATTTCCTGTGGGGCACGGCGACTTCTGCCCATCAGGTAGAGGGCTTCAACACGAACAACGACTGGTGGGCGTGGGAGCAGGAAGACGGCCGTATCCTGCACAACGACAAGTCAGGACGAGCATGCGACTGGTGGGAAAATGCCGAAGCGGACCTCGATGTCGCTGCCGAGATGGGCACGAACGCGCACCGGTTATCGATCGAATGGAGCCGCATCGAACCCGAACCGGGCGTGTT
Organism: uncultured Chloroflexia bacterium; assembly: GCA_963786145.1. Taxonomy (GTDB): domain Bacteria; phylum Chloroflexota; class Anaerolineae; order Promineifilales; family Promineifilaceae; genus JAACFF01. The sequence goes on along the minus strand of CAWAYB010000003.1, from coordinate 467,713 downwards.
CGATGATGCGGCGATGGCCCGCTACCGCGAGATCCTGATGGCGATGCGGGCGCGCGGCATCGAACCGATGGTGGCGCTGCATCACTTCAGCAACCCGCTGTGGCTGGTGGAAAAGGGGGACTTTCATGCCGAAGATACAACCGAGTATTTTCGGCGCTATACCGAGCGTGTCGTCGCAGCCCTTGGCGACCTGGTGCCCAAATGGATCACGATCAACGAACCGATGGTTTATGTCTTCATGCGCTGGCTGGCGGGGAAATTTCCACGGCCGTCGCAGACCGGCTTACAAGGAGCACGTCAGGCTGTAGTCAACTTGCTGCGCTGCCACGCCGCAGCGTACCATACGATTAAGGCGGCCTACCCTACGGCCCAGGTAGGCTTGGCTAAGAATATGCCGGTCTTTGAGGCTCGGCCGGGCAGCAGTGCAGCAGCCAAATGGTGGGCCGGGCGGGTCGGAGCGATTTTCAACGAAGCGTGGTTGGAGGCGATGGTCAGCGGGCGGGTGCCACGGCCGTTTGGCCGTGGCACTATTCCCCATCTGGCAGGAAGTTTCGATTTTCTGGGAATCAATTATTATACGCGGTTCTATGTTAAATTTCCGCCGCGCGGCGGACTGCTTGAAGAGAGCTGGGAGCCTGACGCGGTTGTAAGCGATGGGAACTACGGCGAAGTGTATCCCTACGGCCTGTACCGTGTCATTCGCCAGGTCACCCGTTACGGCAAGCCGATTTATATCACGGAAAACGGGGTACCGGATCAGGCGGATGCTCTGCGCCCGGCGTTTATCCTGGATCACCTACGCCAGGTGTGGCAAGCATTGAGTTTCTGCTATCCAGTCATGGGCTATTATCACTGGAGCCTTGTGGATAATTTTGAGTGGGAGCGAGGCTGGACGCAGCGCTTTGGCTTAGTGGGCATGGATCCGGCCAGCCAGGCACGCACCTGGAGGCCCAGCGCCCACTTATACGGCGAGATATGTCGCAGTTCACGCATCGACAGCGACATGACAGCGCGCTATGCGCCGCAGCTGCTGCCGATCCTCTTTGCGGGACATGAACCGCCGCGAAATAGGCAACTTGAACCTGTGCCATTGTGATATAATGCGAGGTCAAAATACGAGCCTAAAGTTGAAAATACGGAGAGAGTATCATGTCCGGACACTCTAAGTGGTCCACGATCAAACACAAGAAAGCAGCAACTGATGCGAAGCGCGGTAAGGTGTTTACGCGCTTCGCCACGGAAATCACGCTGGCCGCACGAAATGGCGGCGGCGATGTGGAAACTAATAATGCCCTACGCCTGGTGGTTAACAAGGCCAAGGCGGGCAATATGCCCAAAGAGAATATCGATAGGGCGATCAAGCGCGGCACGGGCGAATTGGAGGGCGGTGAGATTTATGAAGTCCTCTATGAGGTCTACGCGCAACACGGAGTCGCCATCCTGATCGAGGTCGTTACGGATAATCGCAACCGAGCTATCGCCGATGTCCGTCATACGGTGAGCAAGTACGGCGGGACGATGGCGGATGCCGGATCGGTGGCCTGGCAGTTCACGCGGAAGGGCTACATCAGCATCACGGATGAAGTGGACCAGGATGAGTTGTTCCTGATTGTTGCCGATGCGGGTGCGGATGATATTCAATACAGTGATATCGCCGAGATTTATGTTGATCTGGAGAACTTCCAGAATGTACAACTGGCCCTGGAAGCGGCCGATATTGAGACGGATGAGGCCAGCATCATCTACGATGCCAATAACCCGCTGGAATTGAGCAGCGACGAGGCAGTGCAGGTGATGAACCTGATTGAAAGGTTGGAAGACCTGGATGACGTGCAGAGTGTGTATTCCACGCTTGAACTGACCGACGAAGCGATCGCGGCGATGGAAGGAGCCTAGCCCACGGCCGTTCGCGCTGCCGATTTTTCTCCTTTTCATGCGCATTCTAGGGCTGGACCCCGGCACGGCCACTACCGGCTACGGAATCATCGATGAAGTTGAGGGGCGGCTGTCCCTGGTGGCGTATGGCGTAATCAGCACGGAAGCGGGGGAGCCTGCCGCGCAACGGCTGCAGGTAATCTACAACGAGCTTAACGCACTGCTAGACCAATATGCGCCCGATACGGCGGGGGTGGAAGAGTTGTTTTTCGGGCGGAATATTACAACGGCTGTTACTGTGGGGCAGGCGCGGGGCGTGCTGCTACTGGCCCTGGCAAACGCCGGTATTCCGATCGGCGAGTATTCTCCGCCGCGCATTAAGGAGTCCGTCACCGGCTATGGCAAAGCGGATAAGGCGCAGGTGCAGTTGATGGTGCGCAATCTTCTTGATCTGGAAGAGACGCCACGTCCGGATGATGCGGCGGACGGCCTGGCGGTAGCGATCGCCCATTACCAGTACCAGCATTTCTCTTCGCTCTACGAGTAGGTGGTTTAGGGTAAGTAACCAGGGGTAATCGCGCATGATCGCCAGCCTGAGCGGCACTGTCCTCAAAATCGAAGATAACGCACTGGTGGTGGCGATCGGAGGCGTGGGTGTGCGCGTTTTTGTGCCGCGCACTGTACTGGAAGACGTGGGCGGCCTGGGGCGGGCGCTGCGGCTGCACACGCATCTCATCGTCCGTGAAACCGAACTAACCCTCTATGGCTTCGTTACTGAAGAGGACCTGCAACTGTTTGAACTACTACTCAGTGTGAACGGCGTAGGGCCGAAGGTGGCGCTGGCGATCCTGGGCACGCTTACGCCGGAAACGCTGCGGAGCGCGGTCTTGCGCGAAGAGCCGGCGGTACTCCAACGCGTACCAGGTATCGGCAAGAAAACGGCCGAACGGATTCTGTTTCAGCTGCGCGACAAAATGGACCTGGCCGACGCGAAGGCGGGCGTGCCGCTGGTGAGCGACGTCGACGCCGACGTGATCGATGTGCTCACGGCGCTTGGCTTCAGCATTGTGGAGGCGCAGTCCGCCTTGCAGAACATCCCGCGTGACGTTACCGGCATCGATGAGCGCGTGCAGCGCGCCCTGCAGTATCTGGACCAAGGTTAATGAAGGCTACGCCCGAACAAGAGCGGGAGATTTTCGCATTTCTGGATCAGCATTTGCGCAGCGTATTCAACAAGGATACAGCTGGATACGAGGCGACTACCAGCGAAGAGTTGTCGCTGTACGAGTGGTGGGTGACGCCGCATCGCCAGGACGGGCTGGATTTCCATTTTTTCATGATCGAGAATGCGTGGGCGGGGGCAGGAGCGGCGTTTCGGTACGACCTGCTGGAGCCACGCGTGCAGGTTTTTAGTGATACGGCTGTGGTCAGCTACACGTTTATGCTGTCGCAGGTGGGGGTAGACGGGCGGATTAGCCACCGCACGCATAACGAAAGCCGCGTTCTGGTCAAGACGGCCGGGCAGTGGCAGGTAGTACACGTACACAAGTCCCCATCGTGGCAGGCGCCCTACAGTCCCGGCCAGGAACCGGCCAGCTAGCGCGTTTTCTCTCCTCCCTGCCGCAGCACACCCGCCGAGTGCTGCCCTTTTGGGCAGGCGGAAATCATTGTCTATCGCTGCCAATTGCATACAATAGGGTTAGCAATTCTAACTCGTAGACAAACCGCTTTCAGTCTGGCTCGCGGCCCACGGACCCTAGTCAAGGAATCGAGGAGAGAGCCTTGGGACATGTTTCCCACAAACTTTCCAACTCCCTGGAGGGAGCCCTAGCCGGTGGCGGCGACCCAGCCACTTCCCCGCTCTACGTCTTTGGCCCATTTCTAAAACTAATCGTCGTTGCCGGGGTGGCGCAGATCACTTTTGGTGCGAGTGTATGGCTTGTCATCTTCACGATTGCCATGGTTTCAGCCATGTATCGGCTGGTCATGCGCTGGGTCACGGACGGCTCAGGCGGCAGCGGGTTAAGCGAGGAGGAGTTTGGCAGTTGGGCGGTGAAGACAAATGCCAGCATCACCTTTATCGAATACACGCTCACCTTCCTGGTCAGCATGGCGGCGCTGGTAACGTTTGTCGCGGATCGCTTTCCGGCTTTGAACGAGGAGGTTATGGGCCTGCAGTACCGCACACTGCTGGCCATTGGCTTGAGTGTGCTTACTGGCTGGCTGGTCAACAGAGGCCCCAAAATGGCCGCACGTGCCTTCGGTCCGGCCACGGCGGCCGTGCTGCTGCTGCTGTGGATCATGGTTTTTGCCACGATCTGGCAATACGGGCTGCACCTGCCCACGATCAACCCGGAGGCGTTCAGCGCCACCAACCTACCCTACACATTTGGCGGCTATGCACGCATCCTGGCCGTTATGACAGGCGTCGAGATCTTCGCCAATCTGGTGGCGGCCTATGACGGCACGGGGGAGCAGAAGAGCAACAAAGCGTTTGGCAGCCTGGTGATCATAATGGGCACAACTTCTGCCACCATGCTTATTGTGGGACCGGCCATCTACGAGCTTTCGGACCCGCTGAACAGCCAGGTCTCCGTGTTCACGCAGACGATGGACCAACTGCTGCCCTCTCCTTTGCCGTGGATGGGCACCGTGGTGGGCATTGCGGTTTTGCTGTCCGCTTGCGCCGCCAGCGCGCAGGGCCTGCAGAACCTGGCCCTGGGCTTACGCTACCGGCATTACATTCCGGCAGTGGCCGGACGGCGAAATCGCTTTGAGGTGGCAGCCCTGCCAGTATGGATCGAAGTGGGGATCGTAGCCGCGTGTTTCTTGTTCTTCGGTACTCATGAGGAAACCTATCTGGCGATCTACGCGGCCGGCGTTTTCATCCTGTTAAGCATGACGGGCTGGGCGGCATCAAAGCGACTGACGCGGCAGCTGCGTACGTCGCATACCGCGGGTACCTGGGCGGCGCTGATCGGAACCTTGCTTGCAGCGCTGCTAACGACGGGGGCGACAATCATTATCTTCGAGGAGCGCTTTCGCGAGGGAGCGTGGACTTATCTGGTCATGATCCCGGTGCTCTATTTGATGTTCAGCTATTTCCGGCGCGAATTGGGTGATCCAACCCCCCTGGAAGACAAGGCCGGACGGCTGATGGTGGAACGCCGCTATCTGCCGATCTATATCGACGAAACGGCAACGCAGACGGCCGTTTCGCTGCAGCGTATTCTGGTGCCCCTGGACGGCTCCAATCTGGCCGAGGAATCGCTATCGGTGACGCGCGCCTTGAGCAAGGCTTACCAGTCGCAGGTGACTTTGTTCTTCGTCAACCAGGAAGCAACGCGCCAGGGGCTGTTGAACCGCAACTCCTCCGGGCTCAGCGATGAAGTGGAGCAAACAACTTATCTGGGCGAAATCGTCTCCCAGCTGCAGACGGCGGGCGTCGACGCCGACTATCAGGTCGGCTGCGGTGAAATCGCCAGCGAAATTGGCACGTTCGCGCGCGAGAAGATGGACCTAGTCGTGATGAGCACCAACGGACGGTCCGGACTGCAGCGCCTGCTGATCGGCAGCGTGGCCAACCAGGTCATCCAAAGCAGCAGCAAGCCGCTGCTGCTGCTGCGACCCACAGGTGATTGGCGCAGCCGCTCGACTAGTTTCCGGCGCCTGGTGGTTGCGCTCGATGGATCGGAGTTTTCCGAACGTATTCTGCCCTATGTGACGGCTCTGGCCCTACCCTTCCTAAGCGAGGTGCTGCTGCTTTCGGTCGCCGAAGGCTCCACTTCCGAGGCCTATCGCGCCACAATGCAAGCGTACCTGGAACGACTGGCCGCAGAGCTGCGCGCAGAAGGAGTCAACGTGCGCAATCTAGTGGCCGCAGGAGGCCCGGCGCGGACGATTGTCTCTGTGGCGGGGGCGGAATCTGCAGACCTGATCATGTTGGCCACACACGGCCGTGGCGGGCTGGAGCGGCTGATGCTGGGCAGCGTGGCTGACCGGGTCATGCACCACATGCCGTGCCCGGTGTTTCTGCTGCCGATCCGCGATCAGATGGACATGTACAGCTGAAACGAGCTTACCCGCCCAGCTCGGCTGACGGGCAGATGTCGTTTAGCGGGCATTGGGCGCAGAGCGGGCGACGTGCGGTGCAGAGGCGACGGCCGTGGAAGATGAGCAGGTGGGAAATCTCGATCCAGCTTTCGCGGGGAAAAACGGCCATCAGGTCGCGTTCTATCTTGACCGGATCGATCTCGTTCGTGAGACCCAGGCGCCCGGCGATGCGCCTGACGTGCGTGTCAACGGTGATGCCGTCGGCGACGCCGTAGACTTCACCTAGGACGACGTTGGCCGTCTTGCGCGCGACGCCGGTCAGAGTCAGCAAGTCGTCGATGTTATCGGGCACCTCACCACCGAAATCATGCACGATGCGCCGGCTGGACTCCTGGATGAAACGAGCCTTCTGGCGAAAGAAGCCTGTAGAACGGATGGCTACTTCAAGGGCTTCACGGTCGGCGGCGGCGAAATCAACGGCCGTGGGGAACTGGGCAAACAAGGCCGGAGTCACCTGGTTCACACGCACATCCGTGCACTGCGCGGAGAGGATAGTCGCTACGAGCAGCTGGTGTGGAGTCTCATAATTCAGTTCACAGTGGGCATCCGGGTAGCTGTTGCGCAGACGCTCCAATATTGTCTGCACGTACCCGGCCGTTGGATGAGTCATTGCCGTCACTTCTCCCTGCTGGGCCGGCCGCCAGTCGATGGCCTGGATCCGCGTTTGGGAGAAAATGTAGCGGCATTCGTGGCCACGGGCAAACATACTATTGGCAGGCAAGACGTTATTGGCCATAATGGGCAAGTGGTAGGTGTCCGGGCGGTGAGCAAGGCGCAATCGCTGGCGCCAGTCTGTTCCCACTTGCGACACACCTGAACTGCCTGGTTTCAGCCAGTTCCCTGCGTACCCTACTAACCTTGAGGAGTAAGGATCTATGGCGCTTGATTTCGGGCGCGAAGTGTGCGGCCAACTGGATGTGGCCGGAAAACGAGAATGGCTGGTTACTAATGGTATCGGCGGGTATGCTTCCGGCACCATCGCGACGATGCTGACGCGCCGCTACCACGGGCTGCTCGTGGCGGCACTGCAGCCCCCCCTGGGTCGCACGCTGCTGTTGGCCAAATTGGACGAAACGGCCGAATATGATGGCTTTCGCGTGGAAAGCGGCCATTACTACCCAATGTTCGTCAATCGGTGGAGCCAGGGCAACCAGGCCATTGAGCCAAACGGTCATCATCACATCCAGCGCTTCCACCTGGAAGGGACCACGCCGGTATGGACCTACGCTTTTGGCAACGCTCTGCTGGAGAAGCGCATCTGGATGAAGCCGGGGGGAAACACGACCTACGTTCATTACCACCTTACCCGGGCCAGTGGTCCGCTGCTACTGCAGGCGAAGGCGCTGGCTAATTACCGAGACTACCATGACACCACGATCGCCGAGGATTGGCTGCCCGAAATAATGCCGGTGGAGCGCGGCCTTCGGCTACAGATGTTTGACGGCGCACAGCCTTTCTATCTTTTCAGTGACAGGGCCAGCTGGATACCGCAAATCGAATGGTATGAAGATTTCTTGCTCAGCGAGGAAGAGTATCGCGGCCAAAATGACATCGAGGAAGATCACTTGTTTGCTGCCCAACTGCGCGTGGTACTGCAGCCGGGCGAGGAGGTTACCGTGGTAGCCTCCACGGCTGAGCGAGTCAATCTGGACGGCAAGGAAGCGTACGCGGAACGACAGGCATATGAACAGCAGGTGCTGGAAAAGGCGCGCAAGGTATTCCCCTTTCCGGCTGTCCCTGCGCCTTTAGCGCAGCTGGTGCTCGCTGCTGACCAATTTGTGGTAGCCCGACCCACGCCCGGAGATGCCAACGGCCGTACGATCATTGCCGGTTATCCTTGGTTCAGCGATTGGGGAAGAGACACGATGATCGCCCTGCCCGGCCTGACTCTTTCCACTGGCCGGCCGGTTTTGGCGGCGGAAATCCTGCGCACATTCGCCCAATACGTTGACCAGGGAATGCTGCCAAACCGTTTCCCCGACGAAGGCGAAGCGCCGGAATATAACACTGTGGATGCGGCACTGTGGTTCTTTGAAGCGACGCGCCAGTATGTTTCGGTGACCAAGGATAAGAAGTTGCTGAAGGAGTTGTATCCCGTCCTGGCCGGAATAATCGACTGGTACCAGCGCGGCACACGTTACCGGATCAAGGTTGATCCTGCGGATGGCTTGCTGTATGCCGGACAGGAAGGCGTGCAGTTGACCTGGATGGATGCCAAAGTAGAAGAGTGGGTCGTGACGCCACGCATGGGCAAGGCCGTCGAAGTTAATGCGCTCTGGTACAATGCGCTGCGGACCATGGCCGGTTTCGCGCTTATGTTGAAAGAAGATCCCACGCCTTTTGAGATCGCGGCTGACAAGACGCGCGCCGGATTCGGCCGTTTCTGGGATGAGGAAATGGGTTACTGCTATGACGTGCTGGACGGCCCTGAAGGGGACGATCTCAGTTTGCGTCCGAACCAGCTACTGATCGTTTCGCTGCCACACAGCCCGTTAAATGAGCGCCAGCAGCGATTTGTGGTGGATACATGCAGCCGGCACCTGGTGACAAGTTTTGGTCTGCGAAGCCTATCGCCGGAAGACAAGAAGTATGTGGGACATTATGGGGGAGATCAGAAGAAACGGGATGGCGCATACCATCAGGGCACGACGTGGAGCTGGCTGATTGGCCCCTTTGTCGAAGCACACCTGCGCGTCTACGCTGATCCGGGCGCGGCGCGATCGTACCTGGGTGCGCTGGTACAGCAGCTGGAAGACCACGGGGTAGGCAATATCAGCGAGATTTTTGATGGCGATCCCCCATTTACCGCGCGCGGCTGCATCGCTCAAGCCTGGAGTGTAGCGGAACTGCTGCGGGCATGGCAGTTGACGGCCGTCGAATAGGTCACCAGCGTGTACCAACAGCATTTCGGATACAAGAGGTTTCAGGAGAAGTACGCATGACCAAACTGCATGAACTGAACGAGCTTGGCCAGTCGATCTGGTACGACAACATCCAGCGCAGCCTGATTACGGAAGGCGGGCTGCAAGAATTGATCGATGCCGGAGTGGTCGGGGTCACGTCGAATCCATCGATTTTCCAGAAAGCTATCGCGGACAGTACAGAATATAACGAGGATCTGGCGGCGCTGGCGGGAGAAGGCTTGGACGCTGTGCAGATCTATGAGGCGCTGGCAATTGAAGACATCCAGAAGGCGGCCGACGTGCTTTACCCGGTGTATGAGGACACGGATGGCCGCGATGGTTATATCAGCCTGGAGGTCAGCCCGACACTGGCCCATGATACGGAAGGGACGATTGCCGAAGCGCGCCGTCTGCATGCGACAGTGGGCCGACCTAACGCCATGATCAAGGTTCCGGCCACGCAAGCGGGCATCCCCGCCATTCGCACGCTGGTTGGGGACGGGATCAATATCAACGTCACGCTGCTATTTGCGAATGACAATTACGAGCAGGTGGCCCGGGCGTACATTGAAGGCCTGGAGGAATTCGGCCGTGGCGACGGTGACCTGAAGCGGGTGGCATCAGTGGCATCCTTTTTCGTAAGCCGCGTCGATAATGTGGTGGACAAGGCCCTGGCGGCGATCGGCAATGAAGAGCTACAAGGCAAGATCGCTATCGCCAACGCGAAGGTTGCCTATACGCTGTATGAGGAGTTGTTCAGCGGCGGTCGCTGGCAGGCCCTGGCAAAGACAGGGGCGCGGCCGCAGCGCCTGCTCTGGGCCAGCACGAGCACGAAGAATCCTGCTTATCCTGATGTTCTCTACGTTGATGAGCTGATTGGGCCGGACACGGTTAACACGGCCCCACCACAAACTATTGAAGCTTTTCTAGATCACGGTACGGTGGCTATCACGCTGACCAAAGATGTGGATGAGGCGCGGGCGCAGCTGGCGGAACTGGCCGCATTAGGCATCAGTATGGAGGCCGTAACGGCCAAGCTGCAAGAGGACGGCGTCAACTCGTTTGCCCAGGCCTTCGGCGGGATGCTAGACACGATTGCCGCGCAGCGCCGCCACGTGCTGGCCGAGCAGCTGCGCGTGGAAACATCGCTGGCCGGCTATGAAACGGCCGTGGCCGCGGCGCTGGCCGACCTTCAGGCACAGAAAACAATCGAGCGGATCTGGCAGAAAGACCACACCGTCTGGGGCGAAACCCCACGCGAAATAAGCAACCGGCTGGACTGGTTGACCATTGCCGCGGAAATGGAAGAGCATCTGGGCAAGCTGGCGGACTTCACCCAGGAGGTACTTGACGCAGGCTATAAGGATGTCGTCCTGCTGGGCATGGGTGGCTCCAGCCTGGCCCCCGAGGTCTTTGCCAGGATATTCGGCGTCGCCCCCGGGCACCCAACCCTGCATATTCTGGACAGCACCGATCCCGGATCTGTGCTGTCGCTTGCGGCGAGCATCGACCTGCGCAGCGCATTGTTCATCGTGGCCACCAAATCCGGCGGCACGGCAGAAACGCTGTCCTTTTTCAAGTACTTTTACAATCTCATGGTGGACGAGGTAGGCAGGGAGGGGGCGGGCGCGCATTTCGTAGCGATTACCGATCCCGGCAGTTCCCTGGCAGAGCTGGCAGACCGCTATGACTTCCGAGCCACATTCCTGAACAATCCGAATATCGGCGGGCGTTACTCGGCACTGTCCTACTTCGGCTTGCTTCCGGCGGCGCTTATCGGCGTCGATCTGGAACGCCTGCTGGAAAGGGCCAGGATTGCGGCCGTGAACGGCGGTGAAGGAAGCAGCCCAGTAGAAGCGGAAAATGTGGCGGCTGTGCTGGGCGTGGCGATGAGTGAATTGGCTCAGGAAGGGCGTGACAAGCTGACCTTCATCCTCTCACCGCGGTTGGCTAGCTTTGGCGACTGGGCGGAACAGCTGATCGCCGAGAGCACAGGCAAACTAGGCAGGGGCATTCTGCCCGTGGTTGGAGAGCCGTTGGGTACGGCGGACGAATATGGTGATGACCGGCTGTTTGTGGTGCTGCAGATGGCCGGGGACAAGAGCTACGCGCCAGAAGTGCGGGCATTGCGGGCGGGGGGTCAGCCTACGCTGGAGATGGAACTGAAGGACGTATATGACGTGGGCGCGCAAATGTTCCTTTGGGAGCTGGCAACGGCCGTTGCCGGGGCACACATGGGTATCCAGCCCTTTGATCAACCCAATGTGGAAGAGGCCAAGGTACAGGCGCGGCAAATGATCGCCGCCTATCAGAAGTCAGGCGAGCTGCCGCAGGGCGAGACAGCGGCAGCAACGAAGGGTAACTTGCTGGCCTTCCTGGAGCAGGCGCAGCCGGGTGACTATGTAGCCGTGCAAGCTTACGTTGAGCCGACAACGGCCGTGGACGAGGCATTGCAGGCGCTGCGCCGCGAGCTGCGCGAGCGCACGGGATTGGCAGTGACCGTGGGCTATGGGCCGCGCTTCCTTCATTCTACCGGCCAGCTGCATAAGGGAGATGCGGGCAATGGCCTCTTCATCCAGATCACGGCCGATATGCCGCAGGATGTCGCAATCCCCGACACGGCCGGTGAGCAGGCATCGGCAATGACTTTTGGCGTGCTGAAGACGGCGCAGGCCCTGGGTGACGCGGAAGCCCTGCGGCAGGCAGGCCGGCGGATCATTCATTTCCACCTTACCCAGGATGTGGCCGCCGGGATTGCGGCGCTGCTGGCCTGAAGTGCTCAGTAAACAAGAGAGGCTACCGAGGGGCACATTGGCACTTGCGGGTGACTGAAAACAGCTTATGAGCGATGAATTTCAAGAACTAAAACGCCTGACCGGGGACGCTGCCGCAGAGACCGTGCAATCCGGCATGGTGATTGGACTGGGCAGCGGCAGTACAGCCGATATGGCAACCCGAGCCATCGGCCGTCGCCTGGCGACCGATCAGATTCGAAACATTATTTGTATCCCATCTTCAGAAAACACGGCGCGCCTGGCGCGCGCACTACACATTCCCCTGACCACCCTGGATGAACAACCTACACTGGACCTCTACATCGACGGGGCGGACGAAATCGACCCACAACTCGACCTGATCAAAGGGCTAGGCGCCTCTCTCTTACGGGAAAAAGTGGTGGCGACGGCATCGCGTTCCGTACTGATCATCGGCGACTATCGCAAGCTTGTGCAGCAGTTGGGCGAACGGTCTCCCTTGCCAGTGGAAGTCATTCCCTTTGCGCAACAACCGGTCACCAGTTATCTCGAAGGGCTGGGGGCGCGGACAATCCTGCGCACGAGGGATGGGAAGGCGGTGATTACAGATGAGGGCAACATCATTCTAGACTGCTACTTCGATGAAATCGCCGATGCGGGGCAGCTGGGGCAGGCGGTGCGGGCACAACCCGGCGTGGTGGAACATGGCTTCTTTCTGGGGCTGGCGGATGAAGCGCTGGTGGCTATGGCGGACGGCGAGATCAGGCGGCTGACACGGCCGTGATTTGCGGACGCGGGGGCAGCAGGCCCTGTTCGCGATACCAGGCCACGGCGGCGGCGACGCCCTGCGCCAGATCGACCTGCGGCTTGTAGCCAAGTTCGCCTTCGGCCCGGGCGAATGAGGAACGCCGGTCTTCACTAAAGAAGGCAACACCGGTGCGGCTCAGGAGCGGCGTGCGCCCCAGACGCGGCAGAACCATTTCGGCACCCGCCGCACCGGCGCTGACCAACGGGCGCGGGAGGGCGAGGCGCGGCGGCGGAACACCAAGCTCAGCAGCAATGGTCCTGGCAAGTTCACGGAAAGTTACCGGGCGGGGGCCGCTGATCTGGTAGATTTGCCCGGGCCGCCCCTCCCGCAAACAGCACAAAAGACCGTGCACCGTATCGTCAATATAGGTGGGGTGGCAGGTGTTATAGCCGTTACCGACGTAGAAAAAGAGCTGTTTTTGAATCGCCTGAAACAGACCCAGGACATGTAGATCGCCGGGCCCATAGACAAACTCCGGGCGGGCGATCATTACCGGCAGTCCCTGCCGCGCGAAGCTGGTGGCGATGAGCTCGGCGCCGGCCTTGCTGCGTTCATAGCCGTTGCTGGGAGCAAGCGGCCATGTTTCGTCCGGCAATGCATCCTTATCTGTTTTGGAGATGGGACCCAATACACCGCCGCTGCTGATGCAGACGACGCGCGGGCTGCTACCGCTTTCCGCAATCGTCGCCAACACATTGTGGGTGCCCTGTGCGTTCTGCTGCCAGTAGGTTTGTTCGGTGATACCGGCCTGCCCCAACTGACCCGCGGCGTGAATCACCCAATCTGCATCGTCGAAGAGTTGCCGCAGGCTGGCCGGATCGGTGATATCGCCGACATGCCATTGAATGGGTAAGTCGGCTACGCGCTTGAGGTTAGAAGTCGGTCGTTTCAGGGCATGGAGTTCTACTCCCTGCCCAGCGAGGGCGCGGGCCACACTGCCACCTACGAAACCGGTCGCTCCGGTAAGCACAACCTTGCGTCTCTGCTCCATCGGCGACAAGTCTATAGCGTCGGGCAGGGATCGGCAATTTACAGGCGGCTTTCGGACTTTGGGCAGGTGCATCCAGCGGACAGCCGGCAAGGATTGGTTATAATACGGCGGCCCCTGGAGGGCAATGTGACCAGTATGCAGCAACCCAGCAAAGATTCCGTTTCACCCTGGTGGATCATCCTTTTGCTCCTGAGCTATTTCGCGATGGCCGTGTGGATGAGCGTGCGGCTGCCCGCGTTGGCCACGCCGAATGAGCTACTGAATTTCGAGTATATCCAGGTCATGAGGCAGATCGGCGGGCTGCCCAACCGGGGGCTGGTGGATAGTGAAGTGCGCTATACGGAATGGCACCAACCGCCGCTGTATTTCACTTTCGCCGCGCTGGCGGGACTACCCGTTCCAGTCCCGCCCTCAGACACGAACCCACCAGCACCGATCGAATGGCCCAGCAATCCAGCGTATCTGGCAACCCATCGTGGAAACCTGAACCCGGTGGTGCACGTTACCCCCGAGAATACGCCCCTGCTCTACACGAGTCGTATCGCGGCCACGCTTCTGGGGGTTTTAGGCGTGTCCGGTCTATACAGGGCGGGGCGGTGCGCATATGGCACGGCCGTGGCGCTGCTGATGGCCAGCCTACTGGCATTCCAGCCCAATTACATCCACCTGAGCGGCTCGGTGAACAACGACATGCCGCTTACAGCCGTGGCCGCGCTGGTGCTCAGCTACACCATTCTTCTGCTCTACAACGACAAACAACCACGCGCTTTTTTGGGGCTGGGCCTGCTCGCGGCCGCGGCGATCCTGACCAAAGCGAACGGGGTTTTCGTCCTGGCTTACCTGGGCGCGGCCTGGCTCGCTGTTCTGCTGCGCCACCACAACTGGGCGCGCGCGGGCAAGAGTATCCTGTTCACCCTGGCCGGACTAGTCCCTTTGTGGGGTTCCTGGCTGCTGTTGAACACGATCCGCATGCGCGATACCCTGGGTGTGGAGGGCAGCTTACCGGTCGGGCGAGTACTGGCCCTACAACCGAGAGATTTCGCTCTGCTGGCACCCTGGCTGGACAATATTTGGCGCTCTTTCTGGCTCGACTGGAGCGCAGGCGATACGGGCTATGGGCCAGACTGGTTCTATCTTCTCTGGAGCGCCCTGCTGCTGGTGGGTCTGCTGGGCTGGCTGCGGCCGAGCAGCGAGCACCGCCAGCGCCTGCTCGCGCTGGTGGTGCTGCTCGGTGCGGCGGCGATCAGTTACCTCTACTTCGCAGTGAAAGCGCTCACCGTTAAAGAGGCTGGGTACCTGGTGCCTGAAGGGCGCTGGTGGCTGCCTATCATGCCGGGTCTGGCCTGGCTGGCGGCAGTGGGCTACAGCCACTGGTGGCAAGGGGCACAGCAAAACAGAGCCCTGCTGCTAGCCGCACTGGTGCCCGCGGGTTCTACCCTGCTACTGCTGGTCCTGCATCTGCCCGCGCTTTATCCGCAGGCACAGCCAGTGTCGAGCACGGCCGTTGATGCACAACAAAATGCGACCACTTATGACGGCGCTCTGGCCCTGTCTACCGGCGAGGTGAAACCTCTCACCGCAGGGGCGGACACCCGCATTGACCTGACTTACCAGGTCTTACAAGATATTGACAGGGATTATACCATCGCCGCTCAACTGCTGGTTCCATACATGGGCGGATGGCAGAAACTGGACGAGCAGAATTCATACCCCGGCTACGGCCGTTCGCCAACGGCAGGTTGGCGCGCCGGGGAGGCCTACCGAGATTCTATCACCCTGCATCCACTGGCTGCACCGGAGGGCCCGACGCTGGCGCAGGTAGTTATCCAGGTGCAGGAGAACGGCCGTAACCTGCCCGCAGGACAAGGCGGTACGGTCGTGGACCCACCTGTCCTGCTGACTACCAGTGTCCGGCCCGCCAGTCCCATGGCGATTGCAGCACCTCTCGACCAGCCGGTTGAGTACGGTGGAATCCTGGCGCTGCGGGGCGCGACGACCGTGGAAGAAGGAGACGATCTCCTGGTCAGCTTGTGGTGGGAGTCCCTGAAGGAGACGCCGGCCAACTACACTATTTTTGCGCATGTTTTGGATAAGGAGGGCGCCCTCCAGGCCCAAGACGACAGTCTGCCGGCGTCCGGTTCCAGCCCCACGACCATCTGGCGGGCCGGAGATATCGTCCGCGACGTACACCGTGTTCCTGGCGGGGCAACGGGAGCAAGCGTGCTGGTGGGAGTCTATGATGGGCAGACGGGCGAGCGCCTGCAGGCGCAGCAAGCGGGACGTTTGCTGCCGGATCAGGTGCTGCGGCTGGAGGTCGAGCCCTAGGAGGGCAGTTTGCTTTTGACTTCCAGGTACGTATACTCAACGTCGGAGTTCGCACCAGGATTGAGGGCTATCCACCGATGCGCCATGACCTGAACCACCCGCGCTTATTCGCCATTCTGGTAGGATTGCTGCTCCTCGCTGCTCTTGTCTTGTTCGCACCCTCAGCGCAGCCGGCGTCCGGAGCCATTCAGAATCCGCAGGCCACGGCTGTGGCCTGGATTCCGGTTGTGCGCCACGATCCTACCCCAACGGCAATTCCCACTCCTGCGCTGCCACCCTCTCCCTATGAAGCGCTGCTGCAAATCACGCCGGACGGCGGCATTAACGCCAGCACGTTCAATAGCGATTCGTTCATCCTGCGCAATCTAGCAAGCAATGGCGAGCGCCTGAAAGAGGTGCGTATTGATTTGAGCACGGCCGTGTTTCCCAACATGATCTTTGACCCTTTCGGCCAGGGTGGAGACACATTGGCCAAAGATTTGAAGGTGGACTACAAAGGTGGAGCCGGGTTTGCGGGTCATCGCTACGAGGAATCACGCGGCGGTGGTTTTGACGTGCTGGTGCTCACTTTCGAGAATTTTGATCCTAAAGAGGAGTTTCGTTTTTCCGTGGATGTGGACCCCAATAGCATTCGCGGCGTGGGCGCACCGGGACCGCACGAGGCGGGAAGTGTGTCGGGCATAGAACTGATTGGCAGTACGATCACGGCGACTTTTGCGGACGGATTGGCTTTGACCAACCAGGCGTTTCAAATGCCCGGCAGTGACAGCGGATCCCAGTCACACTTGCGTCAGGGAGTTCCCAATGCGCCGCAGGTCGCGCTGCCGGGCCTGGAACAGTTACCCAGGACGATCAATTTCGCGGATCCACGGGCGCTGGTGAGCGGCCCGGCCTGGCAGCCGGTTACCTTGCTGGTCCTGGAAGGTGGGCTGTTTCTAGACGGGGTTCCGGGGGGCGGCTATGAGGTGCAGCCATATGACGCCAACAGCGTAGTGGCGATTCGCGCTTATAACGCGCAGACCTCGCATGATGGGCAGGTAGAGATTCCAGTATCCCTGTCGCGCTCGCTGCCCGGCGCGGGGCTGAATCACCTGGTGGCGGCGTTTGACGACCACTTTGGCATGCGCGGCGGTACTTCGCCCGTGGCCAAGATTGAATTCGTACCTTAAACGAAGGAGGAGAGAAGTAACATGAAACGGGGAGTCAAGGTTTGGTTCGTATTCGTCATGGCTGTTCTGTTGACGGCCGTGCCGGCTCTTGCGGATCGACCCGCAGCGGCTGATCCGTCCGCAGCATCCGTGCGCCTGCCCCTAATTGCGGCGCCTGACGACCCGCCCACAATTCGCCTGGAATCATACGTCACCGGCTTCAACCCTGACGGCATCACCGGCATCACCCATGCCGGAGACGAGCGGTTGTTCGTCCTGGAGCGAAAAGGGCGTGTTCGTTTGGTCTCTCCTGAGGGGACGCTCATGGATACACCATTTCTGGATCTGAGCAACACGGTGAGCAGCGGCAACTGGGAAGAAGGGTTGTTGGGCCTGGCCTTTCACCCCAACTATCCGGAAACTCCCTATTTCTTTGTCGTCTATACTATTGAAAGCACCAAGATCATCGTGGCCCGCTTCGCGGTAGATGATGATCCGGATCGAGCCATACGCGAAAGCGAGTTAGTGCTGATGAATATCTCCAAGAAACCAAGCGGCGTCCCTGGCGAATTCCGGGTGCACAACGCGGGCGATCTACATTTTGGCCCGGATGGACTTCTCTATATCGCGATCGGTGATGGTGGGCCTGATCCCTGGCCGGGCTTCGAAGGAGATCCCTACAACAGAGGCCAAAGCCGCGCCGACCTACTAGCCAACATCTTGCGCATTGATGTAGATAGCAAACCTGGCGGAACGGCACCGGATTGCGGCAGGGAAGGGTATCTGGTTCCGGCCGATAATCCTTTTGTGGATGGTTGGCGCGGTGACTGTGACGAGATCTGGGCCACCGGGCTTCGCAACCCCTATCGTTTCAGCTTTGATCGCACCACTGGCGACATGTATATCGGTGACGTCGGGGAGAAGCTGCGCGAAGAAGTCAATTTCCAGGCGGCGGGCAGTGCAGGCGGGACGAACTACGGCTGGCACTGCTACGAGGGTAGTGTTAACTACGCGGACCTACATTCTCAAGTTGCGGGCACATGTCCGGCCGGAGCTACTTTCACCATGCCGATCTATGAGTATGATCAGTCCCAGAAAGATTGTTCTGTGGTGGGCGGCTACGTCTATCGCGGGACAGATTTTCCGACGATGATCGGCCGTTATCTTTATGGTGATTTCTGTTCGGGCCGAGCCTGGCTGCTCTCGCGAACGGGCGAGGCAAGCTGGACGCGCAGCTTCGCTGAGGCAACAAATGTACAGCTCAGCACCTGGGGTGAAGACGTGCATGGTGAGCTTTATGCGGGTGAATGGCGCGGTGACAAGAAGCAGGTCAGGATTTACCGCGTCGTTGTCGAGCCATAGGCGGCACAATCAGCGAACGATTAGGTCACCCAAGGGAAATACATCGTGGGGCTGGCGCCGGCCATCCATGGTGACAGGCAGTCTGCGGCCGTCTTGCGGATCGTAGAGGCCAACTTGCAGCGGATATGTGCCCGGAGCCAATTCCGCAGGCAGAGGAAGGACTAGGTGATCCTCAATGACTTCACCGGCGGCCCAGTAGCGAGCAGGGTAATCACCGCCGAGGGGGGGGGCATCGGACTGGACCAAGGGGGGCTGCGCCGGGTCCCCCAGATGCAGAAACATCTGCAGATCGCGCCCCGGCGCCTGGTGGACAACCCAGCGCAGGTCTGCTTCCACGGCTGTGCCAGGCGCTGCCTCCTTCGGTTCAAACTCCGCCTGCAACAGCGTTAGCTGTCCATCGAAATTGGCCAGCGGTTCGCCGGACGGCTCCGGCCAAGAGGCAGGAACTGCCTTGACGCGAGCAATTTCCAACGGTTCTTGATCGTCGGCGATGCGCAGCAGAAAACGCAAGGCCACGGGGGCAGCAAGATCGGCGTCGACCTGCGCGCCGAGCCGTTCACGTATGACTTGTCCCGGCGGCCATTCCGTCGCTGGAAAGGTTCCACCGCCGTGGTAGTTTTTCTGCGTGCCGACGTGGGCGTTAGCACGGCCGTAGAGGCCCAGCCTTTCCAGCGGCGGGGTGGTGGGGTTTTGTTCTGCGCGCCAATAGAGCGTGACCCAGGCCCAATCTCCGGGGCGGACCTCGTCTTCCGGCGGCTCCACAGCCACGAGGGACAGCCCTTGACCCATGGCGATATCCAGCGAGGTTGCGGTAGGGGGCAGCTGGCCCTGCGCCAACAACGAGGCCTGGCGGTAGGCACCGGGAAGGGTGACGAAGAGCGCGTAGGTAGAGGTGAACAAGGCCAGCCCGGCCACGCCCCAGAACAAGGCAGGCTGCCGCCACTGGGCCACGCCCCAGGCCAGGAAGAGAGCAAAAGGCAGCAGAGCGGGGAAGAGTAACCGTCCCTGGTCGGCCGCAGTATGCAGCATGAAGCGCAGCCAGGCAGCGCTGACGAGCAGCACCCAGAAGGCTAACCAGACCACGGCAAGAAGGCGCTGCCGCATTGCTGGCGTCACCTGCTCGCCGCCGCGCAACCAACGCACGGCGTCCAGGAGCAAACCACCGCCGGCGAGGAGCGCGAAGCCCAGCCAGATGGCGTGCAGCCAGCGCGGGGGCAGAACGTTCATCCAACCGAAGAAGGCCACGCTGGAAAGGGCAACGCGGTCGAGGTCCGCCCATACCTGGCGCAGCGTAAACGGCCGCGGGCCACCCGCCAGGGCAACGAACTGATTCACGGCGGTGACATCCCCATACAACATCCAGTTGCGCCACAAGAGCCAGCCGCTGAGGAGCAGGGCCGGACCCAGGACAAGCGTCAGGCTCGTGGCGAAGTGCTGGGCAGATTGCGCGGCACCCTGGCCGCTTCGCCAGCCCTGCCAGGCAAGCATGACCAGCAGCAGCGCGGCCAGCGGGAGCAGCAGCAAGCCAGCCATCTTGGTCAGAACGGCCAGGCCGATCGTGACCCCAAGCAGCAGGAGGCGCACGGCCGTGGTTCCTTCCAACCAGAGGCGCAGCATCTGCCACAGCGCGGCTGAGCAAAGGAAGATGATTAACACATCATTTGTCACTGCACCATGCAAGAAGGCGAACTGCGGCAAAAAAGCAACCAGCGCTGTCGCCAGGAGAGCGATCGCCGGCTGGCCTGGCCAAAGCAAACGGCCGCTGCCATAGATGCACATGAGGGTACCAACCCCAATAAGCACCGCTAACAAGCGCAGGAGGTGCACAGCCAAAGCGTAGCCCTGCCAGGGCCAGGCCTCTTGCGCCGTGTGTACAAATGCGTTGACATTGGTTGGCTGTGGCTCGCCGATGCGGACTGTGGGATTGGGCCATAACTGCGCCTCTGCGGCCGTCGTATCCAGCGGGGCGATCAGCAGAGCGGCCAGGAGATAGTAGAGCGGAGGCTGGGCTGCCTCCTGGCGGGCCACACCAGCCGCGTCAGAGACGGAGGGCAGCCGGCCGTTCTGAGCGATATAGCGAGCGGTGAAGAAGTGGTGCTGTTCGTCCGGCGCTTCAAAAATGGGGTTCAGCTGGCCATAGCCTACGGCCAGAGCAACAAAGAGTAGCAGGATGCCCAGGAGTAGATAGCGAACGCGGCGCGGCTGCAGTTCCGGCGACATAGAATCAGGGTGCCCCAGGGGCGCGCTCCGGTACGGGAAGGTGCAAGAGTTCACCGTTAATCTCCAGGGTCTGGTAGTTGTACAGGCCGCTTTGTAGGTAGCGCGCCCCGGCCGCTTCTTTGTCGAACGCATGGCGCTGGAAGAAGAAGTCTCCCGGCAACCATTGCTCAGAGGTGAAACCCAATCCATCAGCAACTTGCGGGAGAGAACCGGCATCCCCGTAGAGATGTGCCTGTACCGAAAGTGGCTGCTGCGGCCGTTGCAGAGCCAACCAGGCGGTGATCCAAGTATCCTCGCGCGCAAGGTATCCTTGCAGGGATGCGTCTGCACTGAGAGCATAGGGAAGGGATACTGGGCGTCCGTCGCTGTCGAGTGCATCCTGCTGCAGCGTACTGAGGTAAGGTTCGCCGCCAGACCAATGGTAGATGTCATACGAAGGCAGATCGGCCGTGGCGCGATGGCGGTAGACAAGCCGCAGCGCGCCTTTCGCTTCCTCCGGCAACAGCGATGCAAACCACCACGCATCGGCCTGCGGGAGCACATACCAGCCCGCGCCGCCGCCCGGAACAACCCAACCCTGGCGGCAGTCGAACTGTACTGGGCGCAAACCCGCCTGCCCCACCAGTGCTTCCGCTTCCTGTTCGCTAATCAGTGGAGCCGGGTCCAGACAAGAAGCCACCCACGCGCCATCGTTTTTCTGCGCAACCTGATAGATCAGAATTGAACCACCCAGGATTTCTACCGGACTCTGGCGCCGGAACCAGTCAAAGAGGTCTGCATCCTCGAGCACACCGTGCAGGTGATCGACGCTGATGGCATAACGGCCGGGCGCGGGGTTCGCCAGGGCAAAGGGCAGGCCCGGCGCATCGAAATCTACCACCTGGTCACCCAGGCCATAGTATGCCGGGGCCGCGGCCCCGGCATAGGAGATAATCCAGTCGTCCTGCTGCGCGGCCACGGTCCGGGCTAGGAGTGAAAGGTCCTGGCCCCAATCGAGGTTGGAATCGCCCAGATAGCGATATCCCTGCGGCGTGCCGCCTATGGCTTCGTTAAAGTAGGCCAAAAAGTGGGGCTGCTGGCGCAAGGCGCTGAGCACAGCCCAGGCCAGGGCCAGGGTGAGCAGCACCTGTGTGGAGCGCCTGCGGCCCAGGAACAGCAGGGATGTGGCCGCTACAAGCAGCAGGAAGGGGATGATAGGCAGAATGTGGCGGTAGCCGATATTGAGGCGGCTGGTCATCGCCGCAGCGAAGAGGGCGCCCATGGGCAGGAAGAGGAAGACTGCCGTCGACCACAGCGTCCGCCGAGAGAGGATGACGACTAGGCCGAGCAGGGACAGGCTCAGCGTCACGATGGGGGTCTTGATCAGGAAGGTGACAGGGAAATAGGCCAGCCAGCCATCGCCGGACAACTCACCGAGGAAAAAGGCGCGGTGGCCGCGCTCCACATGAGCCAGCACATTTTGCCAGCTCACTAGATACGCCGCCGCCGGCAAGCGAAACCCGGCGAACTGCTCTATTTGCAAGCCGTAGGCCAACCAGAGCACCAGACCAGCCAGGGGCAGCAGGCCGAAGAAGGCGGCAAACGGCCGCCACCAGCGCGTGCCGCATCCAAGAAAGAGCAAAGTGAGCAGAAAGAGAACAGGCAGCAGCAGCACGGCCGTCATCTTTGTTGCGAGAGCCAGGCCCAATAGCACGGCCGTGAACAGCCACCAGCGCGGTTTCCGGCTGCACCAGTAACGCCACCAGCCGTAGACAGCGCCGAAATAGGTCGCCGCGGTTGCCAGGTCCGTAGTCGCCAGCGCGGCGGAAGCAAGGAGGTTCGGGTCGGTGGCAAACAGAACCAGAGCCACGGCGGCCGGCACCACGGCCGTGCCAGGCCAGGGCCCAATTGCCAATCAGCCCTCCCAGCAGCAGTGCTAGGAAGATGACCGGCAGGCGGGCAAGAAAGAGAGCGCGCTCGACATTGAGGCCGGACGCCCACATCAACTCAGCCGCTACCTGCAGGCGCTCACCGTCCGGCCAGGAGGGGAGGTCCTTTACCTCCACAAGCGAAGGCTCGATGGCCAGAAACAGGCCCATCAGACGATGGCTGAAAGGGGCGTGGCCGGTCTGGAAGCGCAAGTCGCCGGTCTGACGGAGGGCAACTGCACGGAGAAAATGGGCGGGTTCGTCATTGGTCGGGGAGCTGGACACCCCAGCGCGCAGGGCCAGGGCAAAGAACAACAAGAGGCAGGCCGCGGCCAGCAGCCGGCTGAGCAGGCGCTTTTGCGGTGTGGACCAGGGCAGCATAGGCCGGATTATAGCGGCGTTCACGGCCGTTGCGAACGAGCGGTATGGTGAGAGGTGATAATAGTCTGAACGGGATTCGGTTTCACTGGTACAAAGGCGGTGGGGAAGATACCATTAACAGGTTTGGGCGCGCGCCGCAAATGGGAGCGGCGCCCTATGGCACACGTTGGAACCAAGGAGAAGAGTATCCCGTGAAGAATATGAACAGAGGCATCACGTGGCTTTTGCTGGCCACGTTCGTTTTGCTGCTGGCTGCTGCTTGCGGACCGGCACAACCACCGGCCGACACGGCCGAGGCTGCGACCGAGGCACCAGTCGAGGTGGCTCCGGAAGCCGACACCGCGGCGGAAACGCCAGCCGCAGGTGAGGATCCGCTTTTTGAGGCTGAACTGCCCACGCCCGAGCCAATTGTGCTTGAAGGGGCAATCACCACGGAGAGCGGTCTGCAATACCTGGAGACGGAAGCCGGAACCGGCCCTGCTCCGCAAGCCGGCGATGTAATTACGATGGATTTCACCGGCACGCTGCCTGACGGTACGGTTTTTGGCGAGACGTACAGTACGGGCGAGCCGGTAACGGTTATTTTCGGCCGTGACCAGCTGCTTCCCGGATGGGAAGAAGGCGTGGGCCTGATGAAGGAAGGGGCGAAGGGTCAGCTGGTGCTGCCGCCGGAACTGGCTTTTGGCGCAGAGGGCTTTGGCCTCATTCCACCAAACTCGCAGATTATTCTCGACGTGGAGTTACTCTCCGTCGCCGTGCCGCCACAGCCAACGGCCGTGGAAGAGGGCGATTTGACCACTACTGATAGTGGTTTGGGATACTTCGATTTGGCGGAAGGGGATGGCGCGGAAGCCGAAGACGGCAGCGGTGTTTCTACCAACTTTACTATCTGGGCACTGGAAGAAGACGGCCCGCGTTTCGTGGTCTCTTCAGAAGGACGAGACCCCATCAGCTTTAACGTAGGCGGTGGCGATGTGGTCTTCCCGGGCTGGGAAGAAGGGGTTACGGGCATGCAAGTGGGGGGCAAGCGTTATCTCCTGATTCCGCCGGAGCTTGGTCTGGGTGAAGAGGGCGGCGGTGATATCCCTCCGAATTCAACGCTGATTATGGAGATCGAACTGATGGAAGTTCGTGAGCCGGTCGCGCAAACTGAAGTGGATCCGGCCGATTACGTCGAGACGGAAAGCGGCTTGAAGTATTTCGACATCGTTGAAGGAGACGGACCCTCTCCCGAGTCGGGGCAGATGGTTTCCGTGCATTACACCGGTTGGCTCGAAGACGGAACCAAGTTTGACAGTTCCCTGGATCGAGGCCAGCCGTTCACCTTCCCGGTGGACACGGGCAGCGTGATCGCAGGTTGGGATGAAGGTGTATTGACTATGAAAGTTGGCGGAAAACGCCAGCTGGTCATTCCTGCCGCGCTGGCCTACGGCGACGCGGGTAGCGGGATTATCCCGCCCGGCGCTACGATCATCTTCGATGTCGAACTGCTGGAACTGCCCTAAGGGAAACCTTCATTGAGAAGCCAAGCGACCAGGTCCTAGTTGGACCTGGTCGCTTCCTGTCCCCCATGTCCCGCTGGCTGACCCTTTTCCATCGCCCCCCTGTCAGCCAGCTCGTCAAAACGCCTGCAGCACGTTGGCCACTCTATGCCGGGGTGATTCTGAGCATCTTCTTGAGCATGGCACTCTACGCCAAGACGCTTGGCGTGCCTTTTCTGCAGGAAGACTCCACGCATATTCGCTGGCTTTCCTGGCACACGATCCTGGAACCGTTCTTTACCGCCCGCGGTGCACCGGATTACCGTCCTCTGGGCAAGTCCTTGGTAAAACTCTGGTACGTATTGCTTGGCGAACATGACCGGTCCTGGCTGCGCTATCAGAACATCGCCTTTAACGCGCTCAATATTGCCCTGATCGGGGTACTCGGTTCATGGGTCGACACGAGCAAGCGGCGCTATTGGACGGCGGCTTTTGCAGCTCTGCTTTTTGGGGCGTTCCCATTTGCTTATCAAGCCATTCCGTGGATCAATAACTTCTTCTATCCGCTGGCCAATCTGCTGTTGCTGGCTATGACGGCCGTGTACTGGCAGGCGCGCGTGCGCAATTCCAACGGCCTGCTCGCTCTGGCCTTTGTGCTGTTGTTTCTGGCCCCGTTCGAGATCGAATATGGCCTGATGGGCAGTGGGCTGCTAGGGCTGGTGGAGCTTGTGCTGTGGAGGCAGAAGCGGCAACCGTACCCCTGGCTGAGCGGTCCTTTGCTGGGTCTGGCCCTTAATTTACTGTTCCTCGCTCGTTCTTTGACAATTCCCAAGCAGAGCTATGGCTTCGGCCTTCCGACACCCGGCCGGCTGCTGCTGATCAGCACGTATTTCCTGCAAGGATTGATGTACCCCATCTCGCCGCTGGCGATGTGGGCAATGGAGATGACGGGCTGGGGAGATGTGGCCGCGATCTGGCTTGTTTCACTGCCGGCGCTGCTGGTGATCACGGCCGTGCTCTGGCGGCAGGGCCAGCGCATCCTGCTATTGTTCAGCCTGGGTTGGTTCGTGCTCTTGAACCTGCCGGCTCTCGTCTTTGTTGACTTCAACTATGTGGTGAACTCGCCGCGCCTGCTCTATCCTCCGGGTGTGGGGATCGTGCTCCTCTGGGGCGGTTTCCTGGCGGTACTAGCCTCCGGGGAGAAGCGACCGGTAATGCGGTGGGCGGGCGCAGCAGCGGCGTTGGGCCTGATTCTCGGTTTCAGCATCCGTTTCGTGACCGAGCGCAACGCGCAGTATTTGCTGGCCGAGCAACCAGTGCTGCAACTGGCCGAAATAGCCCTTGAGGCCCCTCTCGATCGCGAACTGCTGGTCGTCAATTTTCCCTCCTGGCTCGCGCCCATGGAGCGCGATTTCGCGATGGGCAACCACGGCGTGCAGATCATTCCGTTTTACATCCAACTTCAGGAGCTAATCTACGCCCACAACGATAGCGATCATCCCGCAAGGGCGGTCCAATTCGGCAATATCCGCCAGCCGCAACCTTATTACTACGGGATGTTAGGCGAACACGTCGATTACGACTCGCTGCAGGAATACCTCTCTGCGGGTGATGAAGTTTATCTCACCGAATGGTCAGCGGATGAGATTGCGCTGCGACGAGTCGGGCGGGTAGAACCAACGGTGCAAGCGGCGTTACCGGCGAACTTCCGGTTTGGAGATCAGGTGGGACTACAGATGGCAGGCAGCACGGTGGACAGGAAGGGGGTGACCATCGATCTGCGCTGGCAAATCGAAGCCGCAATGGAAGAAGACATTACCGTCTTTGTCCATCTCTACGGCCCCGACGGCAGCCTGGTGGATCAGGCGGACGGCTATCCCATTGGGGGCATGAGCCCTTTCTGGCTGTGGCCCCCCGGGCAGATTTTGAACGACCAGCGTCTGCTCCGCTTCCCAGCGGATGCCGAGGCAGGTCATTATCGTGTGGGCGTGGGACTGTATGATGCGGCGACCGGGGCCAGAGTGCCGGTATTCGGTAAGGCGGGGGTGCGCCAACCTGACGAAGTAGCACCTCTGCTGAGTTTTGAGCGCGAGTCGCTAGACTGACTTACGGGGCGCTGGTTGCCAGGCGCAGAGCATCTTCGGCAAGCTGCAAGCCGTCCGGGCCCACGGCCGTCAGCCGCTCCCCGCTGGCGCGGTCGTAAAGACCCACGCGCACACTGACGTCTTCTGCCACAACGAGAGGCACCCAACGCCGGTCATGCACTTCCTCGCCGGGCTTCCAGCGAGCAAACTGGTAGATACCACCCAAGGGCTCACCGTCGGCCTGGGCTACAATTTGGCCCGCTGCATCGACCAGATGCACAAAAACCGTGGCCTGAACGGGCGGCGCGACTGATTGCCACAACAGGTCCACCCATACCCCGCCGGGAACAGGCGACACGTGCGCGTCCAGCAGGTTCATGGCTATATCCTGACCTTCAGAGCGGAACGTGGCGAGCGGCCGGGGCGATTCTTGCATTTCAGGCCCAACTGAACCGACCGGCAGCAGAGCCAGGCCGTCTTCCAGGTACTCTGTGCGCAGCACCTGTGCGGGTACGGCCGTTAGTTGATCCCATTGCGGCTGGGGGCCAGTAAGGCCATAAAAGTTGCGGGGCAGCTCCGGGCGCGTCGCGTCATCGCGGATGAAACTGAGATCGCCGAACTGGCCCGTATGGGTGGCCATCAGCATTTCGTGGGGGACGTAGTCGGGCCAGAAGAGCACGCCCTCATGGCCCAGTGCAAATGACGGTCGTTTGGGCGCCAGCCAGGACGGAAAGTTAATGACCACTGTTTCCTCACCGACCTCGTTGGCTGCCAGAGTGGCGGCGATGACCTGTTTGAAGCCGCTGCCCAAAACCTGGTGGTAGGTCATGCGTTCGTGAATGAAACGGCCATTGTGCAGCAACAAGAGGGCCAGCAGTGTGACGGCCACGGCCGCGCGGAGGGTATATTCGCGCGAACCAGCCCGCGCGCCGCGCACGAAGAGCAGAGTCACATCCGCCCATAGCCAGGCCGCACCCACGCTAGCTAGCATCAGCAGGCGCGGGCCGTTAATCACGTACTCAAAAACCAAGAAGAGTATGGCGGGCAAAGCGGCGACAAGATACCAGAGCCAGGGCAGCAGCGAGCGTAGGGTGGCGTGGTTGCGAATCTGGACCAACAGGGCCACGGCCAGTCCCAGCGTGCTGAGGAGGAGTACGGCCGTTATGTCCTGGATCCCCCAGCGCGAATGCAGCCAGCCACCAAATGCTGTGAAGGGGTAGAACAGACCCTGCAGGAAATAGGCGCTGTTTTGCCCCACTCCTTCCAGGGAGTTCGAGAACAGCCCACCTTGTTCTACGCGCGGCAGGCGCAGCCAGATGGGCAAATAGATAGCCAGCGGCAGCGACCAGATCAGCGCCCCCTTCATGGCCTTGCGCCAGCGCCGGACTGCCTGCGGCGTGGTCAGTTCAAGGAGCACAATCAGCGGCATGACCAGCACACCGTTCTCATGGGCAAACAGGGCCATCAGAGCCAGGAGGAGGCTGGGCATACCCCACAGCGCCTGATCGGTGCGACGCATCTGCACATAGCAGACCAGACTCAGCAGAATCAGTAAAGTTACCAGCAGATGGCTGAGTGATCCGACCCAGGGTACAGCCTGATAGCTGAAAGGATAGGCAAGGAACAGCACGGCGCTGAGGTAGACACGCCACCAATCGACGCCCGGCGCCGCAGAACGCACCACGGGGAACCGGTCGCCGCGCCACGACCACAACCAGGTGGCCAGCCAACCGACGAGCAGGCCATTCAAGGCGTGCAGCAAGAGGTTGAGGCCATGATCGATCAGGGGATTATGCCGGCCATAGAGATCGTAGGTCAGCCGCCATATACTGAAATTCAGCGGCCGGTAGTAGGCCAATTCATCAGTCGTAAGCCAAATTCGGGCCTGAGAATTGGCTTCCACAAAA
Organism: uncultured Chloroflexia bacterium; assembly: GCA_963786145.1. Taxonomy (GTDB): domain Bacteria; phylum Chloroflexota; class Anaerolineae; order Promineifilales; family Promineifilaceae; genus JAACFF01. The sequence goes on along the minus strand of CAWAYB010000003.1, from coordinate 439,455 downwards.
GGAAAATGGACGAAGTCATCAAAGAAGAAAGGCAAGGAAAGCGCAGCGCTGTACAACAACAGGGTTACGCCCACACAAAATGCGGTGAAAAGCAGCCAGAGAAGCGATGTCGATGGTTTTGCTTTCATATCGTCCGGCCGGACCCGCTACTCAAGGACTTCCACCCATCCGGCGAGGTAAACGTCAAATGGTTGACCCTCACCTTCGATCGTTATGGGAAGCCGCGCGAGGGTCCTGGTATCATACATGCCGATCCAGATGGGATAGCGTCCTGCAGGTGTGCCGGGCGGGATTGCCAGGCGGAAAACGTCGTCTATCACTTCGCCTTGCTCCCAGGCCGAGGTTGGGTACTCGCCCGCCAGGGGTGGCTGGTCGCCAGTGGCCAGGGGCGGCTGGTCCGGCTGGCCCATGTGAACCAGGGCGGTCAGATCGGTTTGAGGCTTCTCTACAGCCTGCCACTTCAAGGAGACGGTGACGGGGACACCGGCGCGCGCCTGCTGGGGGGATACTTCCACAGCGGCGAAGCCCACGGCAGTGCCCACCATGCCCTGGAGAGGCTCTGCCGCTGACGGCCAGGCGGCCGGGCTGATCTTTACCGTGCCAACCTGCGTGGCTCCGTCCCCGCGCAGTAAACCGGTGTCGATACGCGCCAGGACCGGAGCGACAGCATCCTCAGAAAGCCACAGACCGAAGCGATCAGCAACAATGAGTCCTTCCGGCCACAGATTGGCCGGAAACAGACCACGGCCGTGGTAGCTGTGGACCTTTCCGATTTCGGTGCCCTTACGCCCAAAAACACTGAGGACATGTTGCGGCGTCTCTGGGGACACATCCCGGCCCTGCCAATAGAGCGTCAGCCACAACGGTTCGCCGGGAAGCACGTCCTTGCTCTCCAGCAGAGCACCGACCAGACGTACACCCTGCCCCATCTGCACATCCAGCGGCGTAGCCTCAGCGGGTAGCTCGAGCAATAGGGTTGGTTTCTCATATGCAGGTTGTATGACGTAAAAGAGACAGTAGATGGTGATGCCCAGGGCGGCGATCAGGATCAGGGGCGCGAAACGGCGCAGCAGCGGCGGGGCGCTCAGACCAAACGCCGCCCCCAAGGCCAGAGGTAGCAACGCGGGGAAGAGAAGACGTCCCTGTGCGGCCTCGGTCTGGAGCATAAAGATGACCAGGCTGGCATAAACCGCGAATACCCAGACGGCGAGCAGAGCGGGCAGGACCCACGGCCGTTGCAGGAGCAGGCTTACCTGGCGCATGAAGCCCGAAGCATCATCCCCATTTACCTCTGCCGGCGTGCGCCTTGCGCGTCCGGCCCAAAACGCCCAAAGGGCCCCGCCGGCAGCTAGCAAGATCACGCCATTCCAGAACCAGTAGATCCACTGCGGGGCGCGCAGGTTGAACCAGCCAAAGACGGCGAACAAGGAAAGCCACAAGCCGCCACTTTCACGCAGGACCTGGGGCAGCGTATAGCCGCGATCGCCCCCGGCGAAGCGGATGAACTGATTGGTCGCCGTGGGGTCGCCATAGAGACTCAGGTTGCGCAGCCAGAGCCAGCCTCCGAGGAGCAGCGCCGGACCGAGGAGCAGCAGCATTCCACTTGCCAGCTTCCGCCAGCCCTGCGCTTCACCAGCAGGGTCCCACAGCCAATCACGCCAGGCCAGCAGGGCCAGGACACCGCCAGCGAAGATCAGAAGAATGATACCCGCGTTCTTGGTCAATATGGCCATGCCGATAGTCACGCCGAGCAGCAGCAAACGGCGGCTGCTGGTGCCCGTCTGCCAGACACGCATCAGCTGCCATAAAGCAGCAGTCACCAAGAAAATGATCAGCGGATCGTTACTGATCGCTGCATGCAGGAAATTGAACTGGGGAAGAAAGGCCACCAGGCCAAGGGCAAGCACCGCGCGAAAAGGATCGTCGGGCCACAGGAGCCGCCCGCCGCCGTAAATAAACAACAAGGTACCCAGGCCCAGAAGGGTAGAAGACAACCGCAGCAAATGAGCCGCCAGCGCATACCCCTGCCAGGGCCAGGATTCCTGTTCCGTATGCACGAAGCGATTGAGATTGATCAGCGCTCCCGCATCGCCGATGTCCGCGAACTTGTTCGGCCACACTTTGTCGCGGGCAGCGCTGGTGTCGATGGGCGCGATCAGCAGGCTGCCCAACAAGTAGGACAGCGGGGGCTGGGCGGCCTCCTGGCTGAGCCACTCGTCGTACTGCTCGCCAGGGGCCACCAGCGGAAGTGACTTCTGCTCGGCGATGAATTGTGTCGTGAAATAGTGCCAATGTTCGTCGGGAGCTTCGAAGAGGGGGTTGACAAGACCGTAGGCGATGGTTACGGCCGTGTAGGCCACCAACAGTGCGGCAAGCGCCCAGTGCGCCCGGCGCAGAGACCCGCCCGCGCCGTCCGCTGTCCCCGCAACAAACGCTTTTTCGCTCATGGGAAGGAACCGGTCACCAGGGCAAGCTGGTTGTCGGGCTGGGCAACACCAGCGACTGTTAGCGGCAACCGCTGACCATCATCAGGATTATAGAGGCCCACATTGATCTGGTAGGGTTCTCCTGCAATATCGTCAGGCAGGGCCAGCGAGTAGCGATCAACCAGCACCTCTTCTTTACGCCAGCCGGTGGTCGGGCGCAGGCCATCCAGGGGGACTCGATCGGCCTGGCTGATAATCATACCCGTGGCTGGATCAACGACGTGCACAAAGGCCACGTAGCTCTCCGCAGGCACATCTGCCGCCTGCCAGACCAACTCCAGCTCTATTCCCTGAGGCGTGGCTGCCAGCGTATAACCGGCGAGGGAAATCGCCTCGCCGAACTGCGCGCCTGTCGGAGTCAGGCCCGCCGGCAGTGCGGTTTCCAACGGCCAGGGTGTGACGTCGACTGTGCCGTAAACCACCTGTGCTCTGTCCCACGGCAGCCAACCCGATCGCGCGCCAACCGGCTGATCTGCCTGGTTCATTTGCCACTGCAAGCGGTAGTTGCCCGGCACGGTGTCGGGCGGAAAATAGATCGCTGTTGCTTCGCGCACGACCGTGTTTGCAGGCATGTGCGCAAGGTCAGAGCCTCCGGGCTGCCCGCCCTGGGTGCGCAAGAGGGTGCCGCCGGGACCAAGCACTTGTAGTTCATACCGTGCGTCCGGCCAGGCGGCAGATCCCTCGGCAGTGGCCTGCCAGAGCAGCGCCAGGGGCAGGTTGTGGCCGGGGCGCACGTCGTCGTCGCCCCACTCTATATCGTGCAGGGTAATGCCATTGGCGAAGGAGACCGCCGGACGGCCGTGCAGCGGCGCGGCCGGCGCCAGAGTGATATCGGTCACAGCCTGCGCGGCACCCACATTATGCCCGGCGGGATCCGCAGGCTCGGCCAGTAACGTATAGGTACCGGGCGGCGTTCCGGGCGGCAGGGGCAACTTGTAGGACTCGCGCAGCAATCCAGCGACCGGCCAATGGGCAAAGTTATCGGAGAAAGCCTGCTCGTAATAGGCCCACGGCTGGTCGCCCTCTCCTTGCAGCGAGAGGCGGAGGGTGCTGCCTGCCGGAGGCGCCGGCTGACCTTCCCAGAACAGATCCAGCCAGAGGGTTGTTCCCGTGGCGGGCTGGGCGAAGGAAGGGAGTACGCCGCGCAGCGCGGGCAATCCGGGCCAGGTGAGGTCTAGCGAGGTACTGCCGGGCGGAAGTTCTGGTGCAGCGGCGGTCGCAGACCGATAGCCGATGCTACTGACCACCGTGGTGCGCGCCGGAAAGGATTGATTGTCGATATCCTGCAGATTTTCAGCCAGCCAGCCGGCGACCCGATAGTCGGCGTCACGGCCGTCGGCGGGCGGGTCAGTTACAAACCAGATGCGGTCATACTGCACTGCCAGGTCGGCCAGCTGCTCTTCCACGCCATCGGCCATGTACGGGTAAACCGGCAGGGCAGTTGCGGGTAAGTCCGAGCGCTGCTGGTAATGGTCATGGAGCGGCAGGAGCACGGCATTGTTGTAGAGCACCACGTCCCGGTCACCCGCGCGGCGTTCCACATAGGCAACCAGGGCACGCAGGTCATCTTTGCCGAACTGCGGATCGCGATACAGATTGTCCAGGGCATACAGCGAGCCTACCAGAGGGGTCAGTAAAAGCACGAAGGTAGCGGCACGCCACAGCCAGCGGGCGTTGTGGTCCGGCTGCAGGCGCCGGCCCAGGAGATAGTCCGCGCCCAGGCCCAAGAGAAGGAGTAAGGCAGGGCTGCCAAGCATAATATGGCGGACGCCCTGGTACATTGGTTTGAGGAGGGAACCGGCCATCAGACCAAAGACTACGGCGAGCAGGTAGACCAGCAGGAATGAGCGCTTGAGCCAGGTGTGGGCCGCCCAGAGACCGATAAAGGAAAGCACGGCCGTGAGCACCAGGATCCCGGTCACCAGCGTCTCTTTATAGTTCACGCTGAGGCCAAGGCTGAAGAAGCGCCATACATCGCTGATCATTGTCGCCGGGGGCACTACAAAGTAGTTGGCTTCCGCGCCGGTAAACAGGCGCGGCAACGTATAGGGAACCACAGGGATGGCCAGCAATAGAGCCAGGAACCCCAGCCCGAGGATTAACCGTTTATAGCCCTGCTGCCACAAGAGCCAGATCCAGAAAAGGGCCTGGGCCGCGATGAGGAAAACGGCTGTGTAATGGGTGTAAAAAGCCGACCCGGCCAGCAGCACATAGAGGAACAATGAACGCCGCAGATCGGCGCCTGTCAGCGCACGCCACAAAACATAGCTTGCCGCCGCCCCCAGGAGCACGAGCAAGGTGTACATCCGCGCCTCATTGCCGTAATAGACCTGCAAGGGGTTGACCGCGGTGAACACGGCCGTGAGCACACCTGCCCGCTCTCCGCCTAGACGCCGTCCGAACTGATACAGCAGGGGCACCAGCAAGACACCGGCGAGCAGCGAAGGATAGCGATAGGCAAAATCCGTTTCCCCCCACAGCCGGCGCGTGGCATGAATCAGCAAGTAGTACAGGGGCGGGTGCGTATCCAGGGAAATAGCCTCCTGGATGTAGATACGATTGGTCAAGATCTGCGAGATGCTATAGCTGCTGCGCAGGGGGGTCAACCCCTCGTCGGTCCAGAAACTGAACGAGTCCAGATTGACCAGCCGCAGCGCGAAAGCCAGTAGTGTCAAGGCGCCAACAAGCAACAACAAACGCCGTTGGGCCACGCCAGGGGTTGACATTGCTTGCGCTGCCATAACCGCCGCATTATAGCCAGCCGGCCCACAATGGTCCATTGGCGCAGCCGCGCTCTAGGCTGCCGCTCAAGTTGCCAGGGACGGTCTGGGCTGCCAGTTCAGTGTTCTCTAATGAGCGGCGTGAGCCTGATCGCCGGCGGTCAGGCACGGCTGTCAGGGGCAATTCGCCCTGTTTCCAGGGCTAGGGGCGTGCGCAGCGAGCCGGTAGACGTCGCCAACGGTTGCCCCATGTCCAAACACGCTGCCTTCGTTGGACAAACCCTTGCAGGTAAGGTACTATTTGGCACCAAAATCTTCGAAATTTTTCCACGACCAAAAACGCATTTGGAACACTCCGAAACAATTCCCTAGGAGGATAGTTTATGGCAACCCTTGCCCCAGATTTTAGAAGCATGACTGACTCCCTCTTGGATCAGATCAGAGACTTTGATCACAAAGTCGCTTCACGCAGCGTTGGCACAGTGAAGGCTGTGTATGACGGCGTGGCCATCGCCACCGGGCTGGCCGATGTGGAAGCGAGCGAACTCGTGCAGTTCAGCAACGGTACCGCCGGTTTGGCGCTGGACCTTTTGAAGGATTCCGTCGGCATCGTCATCATGGGCGATTACGCGGACATTGAAGAAGGCGACGAGGTGCGCGCAACGGGCCGCATCGCCTCTATTCCTGTGGGAGACGCGCTGATCGGGCGTGTGGTCGACCCGCTCGGCAACCCACTGGACGGGAAAGGGCCGATTAAGACTACCAAGGTACGGCCGATCCAGGTTACTGCCCCTGGCGTTATTGAACGCAAGGGTGTGGATACGCCCGTTCAGACCGGTATCCTGGCCATTGACTCGATGTTCCCGATCGGCCGTGGGCAGCGCGAACTGATCATCGGGGATCGCCAGACCGGCAAAACTGCAATCTGCCTGGACACGATCCTCAACCAGAAGGGTGGCGACCTGCTTTGCATCTATGTCGCCGTCGGGCAGCGCGTAGGCCAGGTTGCCCAGGTGGTGGACATCCTGGAGAAATATGGTGCCATGGAATACACCACGGTTGTGGTAGCCGGGGCATCCGATCCGGCTCCGCTACAGTACTTCGCACCCTATGCCGGCTGCACGATTGGCGAAGAGTTCATGGAACAGGGCCGCGATGCCCTGGTTATTTACGACGATCTTTCCAAGCACGCCTGGGCCTACCGCCAGCTTTCGCTGATACTGCGCCGCCCGCCGGGCCGCGAGGCATATCCCGGCGATATTTTCTCGCTGCACAGCCAGCTGCTGGAACGCTCCTGCCGCCTGCGTGATGACTGGGTCATCGTGGAGAAAGGCATGGAAGTCACGGCGGCGACTACTGCCGGAGTTGACGGCAAGCTCTACTTTGGCAACTTGGCCGAAGAGCATATCTCCGAAGCCCTGAAGGCGATGGACAATCCGGACAATTACGAAGTGAAGAAAATTCCGGGCACCGGGGGATCGCTGACTGCGCTGCCCATTATTGAAACGCTGCTGGGCGACGTGTCCGCTTATATTCCGACCAACGTGATTTCAATCACGGACGGACAGATCTTCCTGGAAACTGACCTCTTTAATGCCGGCCAGCGCCCGGCGATCAATACGGGTCTGTCGGTGTCGCGCGTCGGCAGCGCGGCGCAGACGCGCGCCATGAGCAAGGGTGCGGGCAGCCTACGCGCCGACCTGTCGCAGTTCCGTGAACTGGCGGCGTTTGCGCAGTTCGGCTCTGATTTGGACCCGGCCACGCAGCGCCAACTGGGGCGCGGCAAGCGCTTGATGGAACTATTGAAACAGCCGCAGTACAGCCCCTATCCCCTCAGCCACGAGGTCGAACTCATTTATGCCGGCACACGGGGTTACCTGGATGCGGTAGAGGTCGAAGATATCAACCGCTGGAGCGATGAGTTCGTGCGCTACATGGACACGGCGCACTCCACCCTGACCGCGCAGCTCGAAGAAGGGAAGTGGAACCCGAAAATTGAAGAAGAGCTAGTGGAAGGCATTGTCGAGTTCAACAAGAGCTGGACCGGTTAGAAAGCGGCGTTGTGCGCCCGGCATCATCTGGTGCCCAACTCGCTTGCCCTAGAGGTTTATGGCTACCGAACGCGAACTAAATAAACGAATCAAAAGTATCAAGAACATCTCGCAGGTGACGAGCGCGCTGGCGGCCGTTTCCGCGTCGAAGGCCTCGCGCGCCCAGAAACAGGTCGAAGCGACGCGTTCCTACGCGGAGAAGGCGTTTGAAATCCTGCACAATCTTTCGTCGCAGCCTGGCGTGGGGCAGTCTACGCACCCGCTTATGTATGCCCGTCCCCAAATTAAGACAACGGGACTGGTGCTGATTACCGGGGATCGCGGCCTGGCCGGTTCTTACAACACCAACGTTATCGCACGGGCGGAGGCTTTTTTGCAGGCATTGGACACGCCATCGCAGGTCATTACGGTGGGCCGCAAAGGGCGCGACCTGATGATCCGCCGGGGCTACAATGTTGTGGCCACGTTTGATAACTTGCCGGACCCACCTACCCTGTATGATGTTTCGGCTATCGCCCAGCTGGTCACCGACGACTATCTGACGGGCAAGATGGATCAGATCTTCATTTGTTACACGGATTTCATCAATTTGATCGCCCGCACGCCAACGGTGAAACAGTTGATGCCGCTGAAACCATTGGATATTTCGGGTTGGGCGGCATCAGAATATGTGGCCGATGTCGATCTGACCGGTGTATCGGATCGCGCTTATACCTACGAGCCCGATCCGGCGACGCTGCTGGACACTATTGTGCCCCGCTTCACGCTGCTGCAAATCTATCAATCAGTGCTTGAAGCACTGGCCAGTGAACACAGTGCCCGCATGGTTGCCATGAACAACGCAACTGACAACGCGGGGGAATTGGTTGAAATCTTGACCCTTGATCGCAACAAGGCCCGCCAGACCAGCATTACCAATGAGATTCTAGATATTGTTGGCGGCGCGGAAGCCCTGGCGCAAGGGTAATTGTTGGAGGACCTTATGGCTAATGGCAGAATCGCCGCCATCCGCGGTGTTGTGATAGACGTTGAGTTTCCCGACGGGGAACTACCAGGAATTTATGAGGCGCTGGAGATCCAGGCTGAAGGCCAACCGTTGATTCTAGAAGTGCAGCAGCACCTGGGCAACAACGTAGTGCGCACGGTGGCGATGGGTGCGACGGAAGGTTTGCGGCGGGGCACGGCCGTGCAGGCCAGCGGAGCGCCGATCATGGTGCCGGTGGGCCCGGTGACACTCGGCCGTATCTTTGATGTGACCGGCCGCGCCGTCGACGGCCGCGAGACCCCTGTCGCGGAGACCTATTATCCCATTCACCGCGACGCGCCCACGTTTCAGGATCAGTCAACGGAATCTGTGACCTTTGAAACAGGCATGAAGGTCATCGACCTGATCGCGCCGTTCATTAAGGGTGGCAAGACGGGCATCTACGGCGGTGCGGGTGTCGGCAAGACCGTAACTATCGCCGAGCTGATTCGCTCTGTGGCCAGCGAGCACGAAGGTGTCTCCATTTTCGCCGGCGTGGGCGAACGTACCCGTGAAGGCACCGACCTCTACTACGAAATGCAGGAATATGGCGTGCAGGATTCGGTGGCCATGGTGTTCGGGCAGATGAACGAGACACCCGGCGTCCGCCTGCGGGTAGCCCTGACCGGCCTGGCTATGGCGGAGTACTTCCGGGACGAAGGGCGCGACGTGCTGTTATTCATCGACAACATTTTCCGCTACGTGCTGGCCGGCTCGGAGATGTCCGCTTTGCTGGGCCGCATGCCCAGCGCTGTGGGTTACCAGCCAACGCTGGCGTCGGAAATGGGCGCGCTGCAGGAACGCATCACCTCTACCAAGACCGGCTCTATCACTTCCATGCAAGCGATTTACGTGCCCGCAGATGATTATTCGGACCCGGCCCCGGTGGCTACGTTCGCCCATCTGGATGCCGTGCTGACCCTGGAACGCAACGTTTTCGCCAAGGGTATATTCCCGGCCGTGGATCCGCTGGCCTCTTCCAGCCGCGCTTTGCAGCCGGAGATTGTGGGGCAAGAGCACTACGACACGGCGCGGGAAGTGAAACAGGTGTTGCAGACCTACAATGACTTGCAGGACATCATCGCCATTCTCGGTATCGACGAGTTGAGCGAGGATCAGAAGCTGTTGGTTTCGCGCGCGCGCAAGATCGAACGCTTCCTCGGCCAACCGATGTATGTTGCTGAGAAGTTCCACGGCCTGCAGGGGGTCTACGTGCCCACGCGGGAAACGGTACGTGGCTTCCGCGAGATTCTGGACGGCAAACACGATGATCTGCCGGAGCAGGCCTTCTACATGGTAGGTACGATCGACCAGGCCGTGGAAAAAGCGGAACGGATGCGCGCTACGGCGTAAGTTATGCGGAGCTACGGCCGTGTCTTGTGGCCGTACCCGCAGCAGGAAAAACCTATGCCCATTCAATGTGATATCGTCACCCAGGAACGCACTGTTTTCAGCGGGATGGTAGACTCGATCAACCTTCCCGGCAGTGAAGGGCGCATGGGCATCCTGCCCAATCATACCGCCCTGCTGACCACGCTAGGCTTTGGAGAGGTGGTCCTGCGTACCGGCGGCGAAGAGGAGTACTTCGCTATCGGTGGGGGTTTTGCGGATGTGCAACCCGATCACGTAACTATCCTTGCCGACTCCGCCGAATATGCCGAAGAAATCGACATTGACCGCGCCGCAGAGGCACGCCAGCGCGCCGAGCAGTTCATGGTGGAGGGCGTGCCCGAAGATCCGGAACGGTATGCCCAGATTCGGGCCTCGCTGATGCGCGCCCAGATCCGCCTGGACGTGGCACAGAAACGTCGCCGGCAGCGGGCTATGCCCACGGGGCGTGGCTCAAGCCGCGCCGAAGGCGAGCAATAAGCGTGGCTATTCTAACGCCCTATGTAGCGATTGATCTAGGCACAGTCAACGTTCTGGTTCATGATCAGAATCGCGGCGTAGTGCTGCAGGAGCCATCTGTGGTCGCGGTACGCGAAGATGGCAACAAGACGATCATCGTGGAAGTGGGCCGGGCGGCCAAGGATATGTACGGCCGTACCCCAGAAGAAATCGAGGTCATGCGCCCCCTGCGCGACGGCGTCATCGCTGACTATTTCGTCACTCAGGGTATGCTCGAATACTTCATCGGCAAGGTCGCCGGACGTTTCCATCTGCGAAAACCGATCGTCATGATCAGCGTTCCTTACGGCGTGACCAGCGTGGAGCGCCGGGCTGTGCGCGAGGCAGCGCTTGCGGCGGGCGCACGGGAGGTACATCTCATCCCTGAGCCACTGGCCGCGGCGATCGGCGCCGGGTTGCCTGTCGGCACCCCCACCGGCAACCTCGTCGTTGACTTGGGCGGCGGCTCCACGGAAGCGGCGGTGGTCTCGATGAACGGCATTGTGTGCGCCGAATCTGTGCGCGTTGGCGGTGTACATCTCGATGAGGCGATCATCAGCTATATTCGCAAGAAATATAATCTGATCATCGGCGAACCAACCGCGGAAGCGATCAAGATTAAGATCGGTTCGGCTGTGGAACTGGATGAACGCCTGGAGATGCAGGTGCAGGGCCGAGATCAGATCGCCGGGCTTCCGCGCACGATCACGATCAGTTCGAGTGAGGTAGCCGAGGCGTTGTCGGAGCAATTGACGGCCGTGGTCAACGTTGTGCGCGCCGTGTTAGCCAAGACCCCGCCGGAGTTGTCTTCGGACATCATCGACCGTGGCATGGCCCTCACCGGCGGCGGAGCACTTCTACGCGAAATCGACACACTATTGACCAGGGAAACCGGCGTGCCAGCCTATGTGGCTGACAACCCCATCGCCTGTACCGCCCTGGGAGCGGGCAAAGCTCTGGCCGAGCTGCCCGTTTTGCAGCGCAGCATTCCCGACATGTAGTTGACGATCAGGATTTCCTTCCAGCGCTGAGGCTGGCGTCGATCAAATCGCCTGGCGCCGGCTTTTCCGTTACGATCAAAAAAAGGCCCGCCTGGAATACCAGACGGGCCTGCCAGTTCCTGTCGGCTAAGGCTCTAAATAGAAGGTCATGCGCTGCATCTGCACCACGGGGTCGCTGTAGCTGATCTGCACGTCTTCCGGGACCGCCAGATGTATAGGCACATAGCTTAACAACGCTTTAACGCCTGCGCCGACGAGCCGATCGGTTAATTCCTGGGCCACGTCGATGGGAACAGCCAGAATAGCCATCTGCACGCCTAGACGAGCGATAGTGCCTTCCAACTCATCTACATGTTGCACCGAGAGATCCCCGATGCGCTCTCCGACTTTCTGCGGATCGGCATCAAAGACACAGGACACATGAAAGCCGCGGGAGTTGAAACCGCGATAGCTGGCCAGCGCATGGCCCAGGTAGCCAGCCCCCATGACGGCGACCCCCCATGTTTTGGTCAGATGCAAGATCTGCGACAGTTGATCAATCAGATAAGGAATATGATAGCCGGTACCCTGCTTGCCAAACTCGCCGAAATGAGACAGATCTTTGCGAATCTGCGCCGAGCTGATATCCAAACGCCGGCCCAGTTCTTGGGACGAGGTAGTCGCCAACTCATCCACATAGGCCATGCGGATGAGTTCGCGCAGGTAAAGGGGCAGGCGGCCAATAACGATATCGGGGATGTCGTTGTTCACACCGGTAAATCCTTGTTGTGACGTGGTTACCTTCCTCAAATCGGCGCCAACGCGATCAGACGGCCGAATACTCGTGCAAGTTTTCACAACTTTATCATAGGGTCATTTGTTGGGCAAACAGGCGCAAGCGAAGTACGGTGGCCGGGTAGCACCTAAGCTCGCGTATTCTGTATACTTGCGGCACACAACAAGCGAGGAAGCCTAAGGCCAACGGTCGTGGCCCATGGGCTAAGAAGAACGGCCGAACCAGCGACATCGAAACCGTATGCATATTGCCCTCAACGCCTATTTCTGGAACCAGCCACATACAGGCAGCGGCCAATACACGCGGCAACTCGTTTACCACTTAAGCCGTTTCGTTTCCGACGTCCAGCTTACGCTTGTCTTTCCCCAGCAGACGCCCGGCGTGGATGCGCAACAAGTGCCGCCCGGAGTGACCGTATACAACGTACCCATCCGAAGCGGTCACGTGGCCAAAGTCTGGTTCGAACAAGTGCTGTTCCCACGAGCATGTGGCACGCTTGGCGCAGACCTGGCGCACGTGCCGTATTGGGGCAGCCCGCTGCGCTCGCCGGTTCCGGTCGTGGTGACCGTGCATGATCTGACGACCCTGCTGATGCCCGAATATCGCCGGGGCGTGGCGGCGCGACTGTATACCGCGCTGGTCAGCGCGGCAGCACGCGGGGCAGCCCATGTCATTACGGATTCCTTTTTCAGCAAGCTTGACATCGTGGATCACCTGGGTATTGCGGAAGAAGAGATCACGGCGATCTACTCTGGCGGCGGGGGAACAATACACGGCCGTGGAAAACTCTCTGGTTGACCTCGCTACACTGCGGAAATACGACTTGCCCGATTTTTATATCCTCTATCTGGGCGGCTATGTGCTGCACAAGAACGTGCCCACCCTGCTGCTGGCATACACCTATGTCGCCCGCGCCCTGGGCGGCAGTTACCCGCTCGTGTTGGCCGGCACGAAACCAGCGGGAGTATCCGACTCCTTCCCGGACTATGACGCCATGATTGAAAGTCTCGGTCTACGCGAAGCCGTGCGCTGGATCGGTTATGTGGATGAGGAGGACAAGCCAGTGCTGTACCGCAATGCGGAGACATTCGTATTCCCCAGCCGCTATGAAGGGTTTGGCCTGGGACCGTTGGAGGCAATGGCTAGCGGCACTCCGGTCGTCACGACGGAGTGCACGTCGCTTCCCGAAGTGGTAGGCGACGCCGCCTTCGCCGTGGACCCAGATGATGCCCGCCAGATGGCGGGGGCAATCATCGCCACAGTGGTCGAGGAAAACCTACGTGCGGAGCTGCGCCGCAAGGGACTGGAACAGGCGGAGCGATTCTCGTGGCAAACGACAGCGACGGAAACTGCCCTTGTCTACCAGATGGTGCTGCGCCAGCGGGTCTGAAACTGGCGCTTTGACAAGAGGCAGCGGTCAGGAAAAGACCGTACTTTGCAATCCGCCCCGCATACCGTATAATTCCAGGCTGTTCGGGGTGTGGCGCAGCCCGGTAGCGCGCTTCGTTCGGGTCGAAGAGGTCGCCGGTTCGAGTCCGGCCACCCCGACTGGTGGACCACATGCAAAATGCATGTGGTCTTTTTCATTATTGAGGCCATGCGGTGTGCTTTTGCCCGGCAAGAGTGCTATAACGATAATGAGGTTGAAACAAGCACCGTATGACTGAACTGCCAGACTGGCACAGTGCACTGGAACGAATCCGCCGGGCAAAAACCGCGCGAGGACGGGCGCAGAGCGGCTATTTTTCCATTGAGGGCTTGCGCCTGCACGAACGGGCACAGCGCGCCGGTTGGTTCGTGGAGCTGGCCGTGGTGAGCACGACCGTGCGCCATAATAACCTGCCCCGCCAGCGTGCCCTACTGGCCGACTTGCAGGCGGCCGGAACGCGCCTGATCGAAGTGCCCGATGAGGTCTTGCGCGCTGAAACAGACGGCCGTGATCTCGGCGGCATCCTGGGGCTGCTGCGCATGCCGAAGCCTCCCGTGCTGGCGGACCTGGCGATGGGTGCGGGAGGACAACGGCCGTTGTTTCTCGCTGCCGTCGATATCAAGGAGCCGGGTAACGTTGGGGCTTTGGCACGTACCGCCCACGCCGGGGGCGCGACGGCTTTCCTCACTTCCGGAGTCAGCGATGCATACCACCCCAAAGCTCAGCGCACCAGTATGGGCAGCTTGCTCAAGCTACCGGTACTGACCTATGCCCGCACGCAGCTGCTGCTAGAGGAACTGGGCGACCTGGGCATTGAGACCGTAGGCATGGCCGTCAATGGTGGTATAGCCCTGCCAGGTGCATCCTTCTCGGAGAGGGGCCAGGCCGTGCTGGCGGGCAATGAGGCGTGGGGCCTAGCAAACGAGGTGCAGACGGCCGTGGATCAGCTTGTGTGTATTCCTATGGCGCCGGGGGTGGATTCCTTTTCGGTGAACGCCGCGGCAGCCATTGTGCTCTATGAAGTGCGCCGCGATCAGATGCTGGAGCAAGGTCGAGCGGCTGTCGGCAGGGGAGAGTGGGGCCATGGTTGATGTTGTGCTGCGTGGTGGAACGATTTATGACGGGAATGGGGGAGCACCCTATACGGCCGATATAGCCATCCAGGGAGATAAGATTGCCGCCATTGGCCAGGTGCCGCGAAGAGGAGCGCTGGAACTAAATGTGTCCGGCCTGGCCGTGGCGCCGGGCTTCATCAACATGATGTGTTGGGGCAATGAATCGTTGATCATCGACGGCCGTGCGCAGAGCGATATCCGCCAGGGAGTGACGCTTGAAGTGTTGGGTGAAGGCTGGTCTATGGGACCGCTCGACGAGGCACTTCGCGCGTATTACGTGAAGCGCCAGGGCGACCTGCGCTATGACATTCCCTGGACCACCCTGGATGAATACCTGCGTTTCCTGATCGATCGCGGCGTCTCGCCGAATGTCGCTTCTTTTGTCGGCGCGGGTGGCGTGCGCGCCCATGTGCTGGGCTTTGCCGACCGGCGGCCCACCGCCGGAGAGCTGGCAAGGATGGAGGCGCTGGTGGGGCAGGCGCTGGCGGACGGCGCGGTGGGGGTTTCTTCTTCGCTGATCTATTCCCCCGACAGCTATGCCGACACGGCCGAATTAACAGCCCTGGCGCAGGTAGCGGCCGCTTACGACACCATCTATGTCACCCACCTGCGCAGCGAAGGCGACCACTTCCTGGAGGCGCTCGATGAGTTCTTTGCCATCCTGCGTGACTCCGGCGCGCGCGGTGAGATTTACCATCTCAAGGCCTCTGGACAGAAGAACTGGCCTAAACTGGAAGAGGCCATCACTCGCATCGAGGCAGCGCAGCGGGAAGGACTGTCAATTACGGCCGATATGTACACCTACGGTGCCTCCGCCACCGGCCTGGACGCCATGATGCCAGGTTGGGTGGAAGAGGGCGGCCATGATGCCTGGGTAGCGCGCCTGCAAGATCCGGAAGTGCGCCGCCGTCTAATCGACGAAATCAACACCGGGGACAATAATTGGGAGAACTCTTATCACGAGGCAGGTTCGCCCGAACGAGTCTTTCTGGTGAGCTTCAAGAACGAGGCCCTCAAACCGCTGACCGGCAAGTCGCTGGCTGAGATAGCGGCCCAACGCGGCACGTCGCCTATTGAGACTGCGCTTGATCTGGTGGTTGAAGATAACAGCCGTGTGGGCACCATCTTTTTCACGATGTCCGAGGAGAATGTGCGGCGCAAGATCGCCCTACCGTGGGTCAGTTTCTGCTCCGATTCAGCGACGCTGGCGCCGGAGGGCGTCTTCCTACTCTCCAACCCCCACCCACGGGCGTATGGCAGTTTCGCACGCCTGCTGGGCAAGTATGTGCGTGAGGAGCGGATCATCACGCTGGAGAAGGCCATACAACGTCTGGCCGCTTTACCCGCGGACACGCTGAAACTGGACCGGCGCGGCCGTCTGGAACCCGGATACTTCGCTGACGTGGTCGTGTTTGACCCACAAACGATTCAAGACCATGCTACATTTGCCCGACCGCACCAGTATGCAACGGGCATGCGGCATGTATTTGTCAATGGAATACCGGTGCTTCGCGATGGCGAACACACCGGTGCACTGCCGGGCCAGGTCGTGCGCGGCCCGGGCACGAGAGGAGACAGCTAATATGCGCATTATTATCAGTGGCGGCACGGGCCTGCTCGGCGCCCCCTTGGCGGCATCCCTGGCGCAGGCCGGGCACGAAGTTATCGTGCTCAGCCGCAATCCCGACCGCCACAAGTTCCCCAAAGGCGTGCAGGGCGCGCAATGGGACACCACGACCACAGCCGGCTGGGGCGAACTGCTTGACGGCGCAGACGCGGTGATCAATCTCGCCGGGGAGAGCATTTCCGGGGACGGGCTTCTACCCGCGCGCTGGACCGACGATCGGAAGCAGCTTATTCGCGACAGCCGGCGCATGGCAGGACTGGCCCTGGTCAAGGCAATCAGCGAAGCAAAGCACAAACCAGGGATCTTCTTTCAAGTATCGGGGGTTGACTATTATCCGGCGGGCGAAGAGTTAGCAGATGAACAGTCACCACCCGGCAACAGCTTTCTGGCTTCTGTGGTTGCAGAAGACTGGGAACCACCTTCAGCACCGCTGGAGGAGATGGGCGTGCGACGCATTATCGGCCGTTTGGGCATTGTGCTCAGCACCAAAGGGGGGGCGTTACCGCCCTCGCTGCTGCAGTTTCGCCTCTTCGCCGGGGGCAATCTGGGCGATGGAAAACAGTGGGTTTCGTGGATCCATGAGCAGGACGCTGTACGCGCGATCCAATTCTTGGTGGAAACTGAAGCGGCACGAGGGCCCTACAATATCGTGGCCCCCAAACCAGTACGCAACAAGCAGCTAAGCAAGGAATTGAGCGGCATTCTGGGACGGCCGTCGCTCATTCCCGTGCCCTCCGCGGCACTCAAGCTGGTTCTGGGCGATGTGAGTGTACTCGTCCTGGAAGGGCGCCGAGTAAGCTCGCAGCGCCTACAAGAACTGGGGTTTGAGTTTCTCTTCCCGGATCTGCACTCCGCGCTGAGCGATTTGTTGGCCTAGGCCGGTGATCAAGACGCCTTTCGTCTGGTTGGGCGCCGGGCGAGCACGCAAGCGCGGCGTGGCCGAAGTTACGGCCGTGCTGGATGACGTCGCCCGCGCCGGTCTGCCCGTTCCGGCGGGCGCAGTCCTGCTGGACGAACTGTACCGCATCCTGCTTGCCGAAGGGGTTATCGAACTGGCCGGCAGCCATGTTCTGGTGCCCGACAGCGTGTGGTTGAGCGAGGTGCTCTATCGGGATGTGAGGCTGCCTCGCCTGAAACGAGCGGTCCAGGTACGCGCGGCCACGGAAACAAGAACTCCACTCGCCGCCCAAGGGATCGACTTTGGCGATCCGGACTCGGTAGCGAGCACGCTGCGCCGGGTCTGGTCGGCGCAGGGACATGCCGGAGCGAGCGAGAGGCATGACGTGCTGGTGTATGAACAGGTAGATACGGGGCAAGAAGGAACAGCTGTGCTCAACCATGAGCACCTGTCTGACTTGGTGACCATAAGCGGAGAAACCAATCTTCCTGGCCCTTCCGAACTATCACATCTGCGGTCCTTTCAAGCACCCGACCCGGAGCTTTCGCCGGCGCTACAGCGCTTGCAGAAGCTGCTGCGCGGCCTGCGGCGCACGTTGGGGGAGGGTGCCTGGCAGGTGAATTGGGCTGATGACGGGCAGATCTGCTGGGTGACGGCCGTTATACATTGAAGCGAAACTGGATCACATCCCCATCCTGGACCACGTATTCCTTGCCTTCGACGCGGAGCGCCCCGGCTGCACGCGCTGCGCTGCTGCTACCGTAGTGCACAAACAGCTCATAAGGGAGCACTTCGGCGCGGATGAAACCGCGCTCAAAGTCGGTGTGGATCACTCCGGCGGCCTGGGGCGCGGTCCAGCCAGCGCGCACCGTCCAGGCACGCACCTCGTTCTGGTTCATGGTGAAGAAGCTGATCAGGCCCAGGAGCTCGTAGCTGGCGCCAATCAACCTGGCCAGGCCGCTCTCCCCGATGCCGGAGAGGGCCAGGTATTCGGCTCGTTCGTCGTTCGACAGGCCGATCAGTGCCTCTTCCAGCCAGGCGCACAGGGAGATGACCTGGACGCCTTGTTCAGCGGCCACGGCAATCAGCTCCGCCAGACAGGCATTCTCTGCACCCAGCGCCTCTTCAGAGACATTGGCCACCAAGATGACGGGCTTGCCGGATAGAAAGCGCATTTCCTGATTGAGGGCCCGAAAAAGTCCCTGCTCATGATCGGGGTATGCAGAGACCGGGATGCCGGCGGCAAGCTGCTCTTGCAGCTCCAGGGCCAACGCCATTTGCGGGCCATAGAGCTTGCGGTCGCCCTTAATCTGGCTCTCGAGCCGTTCGATCTTCTTTTCCAGCTGCTGCAGGTCTGCGAGCATCAGTTCTGTGGCCACGATCTCGATATCGACGCGAGGGTCCGGGCGAGGGCTGATGTGGGCGACATTGGGGTCGTCAAAACAGCGCACAACGTGCACGAGGGCGTCCGCATCGCGGATGTTGCCCAGGAACTGGTTGCCAAGGCCTTCGCCTTCGCTGGCCCCACGGACCAGCCCGGCGATATCTACGAATTCGATCGTGGCGAAAATCTTATTCGGCACGCCAGCCAGTTGGTGCAGCGCATCCAGACGCGTGTCTGGGACGGGTACAATGGCCTTGTTTGGCTTGATGGTGCAAAAAGGGTAGTTGGCGACCTCTGCATTCTGCGCTTGCGTCAGAGCGTTAAAGGCGGTGCTCTTGCCCACGTTGGGCAAGCCGATGATGCCTATGTTGAGCGACATGAGGGCCTACTATTGCATTCCGCTAAAGACTTCTGGCTCTAAGTACCTTAAACTCTATTCGGTGAAATAGTCGGTATCTATTTGCTTCAACGTGTATGTTGCCAATTGGCTCACTCCCAAGTCGAAATCAATTAACAGCTGGGAGAGGGTCTCACCGTCAATAAGCACAATCTTACTGTCGATTCTTGACACATATTCTCTCGCTTCGGCACTAAAATTGGATGTCGTGATGAAGACACCCTTTCTTGCCCGCTGGCCCTGTAATGCACCCGCAAATTTCTGAATTTCCGGGCGCCCAACTGTTCCTTCCCACCGCTTGGCCTGAATGTACACAAAGTCCAGGCCCAGCCTGTCCTCCTTTATAATTCCATCAATCCCGCCGTCACCGCCACGGCCGATAGCCTGACCGGCGTCCCTTTTGGTGCCACCATAACCCATCTTAACCAGCAAATCAACTACTAATCGCTCAAAGAAAGAGGGTGAACAACCCATCACGGTTTCCAACAGGTCATTCGCAAGTTCATCGCGCAATCTAAGATAGTAAGCCTCAATTGCTTCTTCAGGAGTGACATCATCCTCGACTTTAGCCAAATCCTTTCCGTTCTGCCTACCTCGAGCCTGGAACGAAAGAAACTCCGGAAACTGCTTCAGAAACTTGATGCTAATCTTGGGAGGATCAGAGGCTAACACCGCTAGCCCCCTGTCGGTAATGCGCACGTAGCCACGTCTAGTCGAAACGAGCAGGCCGGCCTTAACGAGATAGGTTCGTGCCCAGCCAACTCGGTTATCAAAAGTTGCTTGGCGACCACTGGGAAGTAACTCGTTCCTTTCCACTTGAGTGAGCTGAAACTGATCGGCCAGTGCATCGATAATCTCGCGCAAGGAGTGCTCCATCGGATCGCCTGCAAACTTCAGCAAAGGGAGCATGACGGTTTGAAAATCGGGAATTGCCATGTCTACTCCATCGATTCTGGTGTCAATTACATTCTGAATGTCCCATAACGGCTGTCGGGCAAGGGCGCGTAGAGCGTAGCGGCGAAGGCCAGGGCCAGGGCTTCGCGCGTCTGAGCCGGATCGAGGATGCCGTCATCCCAAAGCCGGGCGGTGGCGTAATAGGGGCTGCTCTCCTGCGCGTATTGGGCCAGGATGGGTTCCTTGAAGCGTGCTTCAGCTTGAGCCAGTTCCGCTGCCGTCGGTTCGTCCAGCTGATGAAAGTAGCGTTCTCTGCCAACTGTCCACAGGGTATCAGCCGCCGCGTCGCCGCTCATGACGCTGATACGGCCGTTGGGCCAGCTAAAGAGAAAGCGCGGGTCATAGGCGCGGCCCGACATACCATAGTTGCCTGCTCCATGGCTGACGCCATGGAGCAGGGTGATGCGCGGTACATTGACATTGCTGACCGCCATTACCATCTTCGCTCCATCCTTGGCGATGCCCGCGTTCTCAACCTGTTTGCCGACCATAAAGCCCGCGATATTCTGCATGAACAACAGCGGCGTGCCTCGCTGTCCACACAACTGGATGAAGTGCGTGGCCTTCAGAGCGGATTCGCTGAACAGCAAGCCGTTGTTGGCTACTACCCCAACCGGGATACCCAGGATATGCGCAAAGCCGCACACGATCGTGGGTCCATAGCGCGCTTTGAACTCGCTCAAGCGGGAGCCGTCTACCAGGCGGGCGATAACCTCACGCACATCATAGGCCTGGCGGCTATCGGCAGGAATGACACCGTACAGCTCATGCGGGTCGTAAAGAGGCTCCTCGGACGCTTGCTGGACCACGCCCAGAGTCTGGCGCCGGTTGAGGTGACTCACGATCTCGCGCACCTTGGCCAGGGCTTCCTGTTCATCCTCGGCAAAGTGATCCGCCACGCCGCTCAAGCGTGTGTGCACATCGGCACCGCCCAAGTCTTCGGCACTGACCTCTTCGCCCGTGGCGGCTTTCACCAGGGGCGGGCCAGCGAGGAAGATCGTGCCGTTGCCCCGCACAATAACGGTTTCATCGGCCATGGCGGGGATGTAGGCGCCGCCGGCGGTGCAGGAGCCGAGAACGGCCGCGATCTGGATAATGCCCCTGGCGGATAGGCGGGCGATGTTGTAGAAGATACGGCCGAAATGTTCGCGATCCGGAAACACGTCGGCCTGCAAATGGAGAAACGCGCCGCCGGAATCGACCAGGTAAATCGTCGGCAACTCATTCTCCTCGGCTATCGTCTGGGCCCGCAGGTGCTTTTTGACTGTCTCCGGAAAGTAGGTGCCACCTTTTACTGTGGGGTCGTTGGCGATGATCATACAGGAAAGTCCGGCGACACGGCCGATCCCCGTCACAATGCCCGCACCAGGAGCTTCCCCGTCATACATGTCCCAGGCGGCCAGCGGGGAAAGTTCCAGAAAGGGGCTGCTTTGATCCAGCAGGGCTGAGATGCGTTCGCGCACAAGCAGCTTGCCGCGATCGCGCTGGCGGGCAATGGTCCGGGCGGGCCGTTGGGCTGCGGCTTCCTGCTGGCGCGCGCGCAATTGTTCGGCCAGCGCCTTGTTGTGGGCAAAATTAGCCCTGTAATCGTCACTTTGCAGATGAGTGCGGCTGATAATTTGGCTCATAGTTTCGCTACCCTGTTCAATGGGGGCTGGTGGCATGGTAGAATTATGCCCGAAACGAGTAGATCGCTCCACCTACCAGGAAGCAACAGGCATCATGGACAGCTCAGACTTGCAGCGGTACATCAGCGAGAATCAAATTTCCGCCGAACTTATATTTCTGGCCGAGAAGACACCTACGGTTGCCGCGGCAGCGACGGCCGTGGGCGTAGAACCAGCGCAGATCGTCAAATCGGTGTTGTTCCTGGCAGATGGCCGTCCGCTGCTCGTGGTAACCAACGGCCTGACCCGGATCCAGCGCAAGCGTCTGGCCGATGTTCTGCAGGTTTCCCGCCGCCAGGTAAAGATGGCTGATGCGGAACAGGTGGCCGCCATCACCGGCTATTTCGTTGGCGCTGTACCGCCCTTCGGTCACCCACAGCCGCTGCCGACGCTGCTGGATGCCAGGGTACTGGAGCAGGAGGAGGTCTATGGCGGCGGTGGCGCGATTAACGCTCTGCTGCGCATGACACCCGCAACACTGCGAGAGGCCACGGCGGCGGAGATTGTGGATATCGCTGAGCGTTCTGAGCCAGATCATGAGTGAATACCCGTTTCGAAATCTCGCTTTCCAGGGCGGGGGTACGAAAGCGCTAGCCTATCATGGCGCGATCAGGGTTCTGGCGGAACAAGGCATTTTGCAGCCGATTGAACGGGTGGCCGGGACTTCGGCGGGAGCGATGCTGGCCACGATGTTGAGCCTGCGCCTGGACGCGGACGAAATCATCAAGGTGTACAGTGAGTTCGACGTGGAATATTTCCTGGCGGCCAGGTCGGGCCATATGCCCGATCGCAACAGCTCGCCCGGTCTCCTGGGACGCGAGTTGGAACGGCTGCAAGGAAGTTTTGCCTCGGTCACGCGCTTGGCCACGAAGTTCGGCTGGAACAGCATGGAATACATGTATGGGTGGATGCAGGAAGTCCTGGTGCGCTATTGCGCGGGTAACGGCCGTGCGACCTTTGCCGACTTTCGCCGAATGGGATTCCGGGGCCTGTATATCGTGGTGACCAACGTCAGCACGCGACAGACCGAGATCTTTTGCGCGGAGCGCACGCCCGAGGTAGCAGTCGTTGATGCGCTGATCATGAGCCACGCCATCCCCATTTTTTTTGAGGGTTTCCAATTCGACGGCCGTGAGTTCGGACAGGGGGATCATTATGCTGACGGGGGCCTGCTGCTGAACTATCCGCTGGCGCTCTTTGATGAGCCAGCATTCGCCGCGGACAATCGCTGGTTCGTCAACGGCGTAAATTGGGAATCGCTGGGCTGCCGCCTTTATACACCGGACGACTGCCCAGGCAGGCGCGGACAAATCAAGAACCTGTTGACCTACGTGCAGAGCACGTTTGAAGTCCTTCTGGAGGCACAAGATGTTGCGTATGAGCTAAGCAAGTCCGCCCAGCGGCGCACGATCAATATCAGCGACTGCTGCGTCCACACCACGGACTTTGACGTCCGCGCGAGCGCCCAAGACCCAACCTATCGCAAGCTTGTGGCCGCCGGCGAGGCCGCCGCCTATGCCTTCCTGGAAAGTTACAACCGTCCGCTTCTGCCGCTAACCTCCCCGTTCGTCATGTACCTGCAGCGGCTGCGAGAGCGGATTGAACGCCGGTAGTTAGCCGGGGTAGAACATGAATGAGCTTGCGGCCTTCCGGCACGCTCCACTATCATACCGAACTTTGAATCAGCGAAGAGAACTGCATGCCTGACGCGCAAGAACAATTTTCTACCTTACGTAAACTTGGGCAGCTGCCCGGCCAAGCCTGGCGCAGTCTGTCCTATCATGCCGCCGCATTCAACGCGAACTCGCGCAATCAGATGCGCGGGTGGCGCAAGGCCAAGGTTGGCTATGTGGTGCTTTCGATCGGAGGCCCGCTTCCAGAGCGCTCCGCGCCCCGACGTGGATTTTTGCAGCGGCAGTTGCCGCTGCCTGAACCGCCGTTGAGCATGGAAGCGCTCAATGAGCGGCTGCGGGCTATCGGAGACGCTGAAAACGTCACGGGAGTGCTATTCCTTTTTCAGGGTTTGGAAGCGGGATTAGCCACGCTGCAGAATTTGCGGAAGTCTATTGAGCGGCTACGGGCAGCGGGCAAGGAAAGCATCGTCTTTACGCCGTACCTCGATCTGCGCCATTACTATGCCGCATCGGCCGCTGACCGCATCTATGCTCCGCCGGGAGCCAATTTCGATGTTTTGGGCCTGCAAACCGAGGTCATGTTTCTGAAGGATGCACTTCAGCAGGTCGGTGTGCAGGTTGATGTGGTGCAGATCTCCCCTTACAAGACCGCCTTTGACACTTTCCAGCACGCCGAGATGACGCCGGAGTTCCGCGAACAGTTGAACTGGCTACTGGACGATCAATATGATCTCATTACCAGGGGCATGGCCGAGGGCCGTGGTCTAAGCATGGAGGCCCTGCAGGGGTTGATAGACGGTGCGCCACATTTTGCCGAAGAGGCGGTGCGCCTTGGTCTGATAGACGGCGTGGCTTATGAAGATGAACTGCCCTTTGTACTGGCCAAGCCGGTTGACGAGACGTCGGAAACGACCGAGGAAGGCGGAGCGGCAGCCTCGAAGGCAGCCAAGGCGAACTTGAAACCATGGTCACAGGCGGAAAGGCTGTTGACAGAAAGGGTCAGGCGGCGTGAGGATGGCCGTTTCATCGGAGTGATCAGTGTCGAGGGCCTGATCAACATGGGCGTCAGTCGCACCCCGCCGATCGACCTGCCTATCCCCTTTGTCGGCGGCGAAATGGCCGGCGAGCAAACCATTACGACCCTCCTTCGGCGCATTGAACGACTGGAGGATATGGCTGCGCTGATCCTGCATGTCGATTCCGGCGGCGGATCCGCGCTGGCCTCGGACCTCATCGGGCGTGAAATTGAGCGGCTGAGCCACAAAATGCCAGTGCTTACATACATGGGCAATATTGCCGCTTCCGGTGGCTACTACATTGCGGCACAATCGCAGCATATTATGAGCCAGGAAAGTACGACGACCGGGTCGATCGGCGTGATCACGCTGAGGCCCAGCACAGAGGCCTTGTACGACAGGTTGAAAGTCAACCGTGTGCTGTTGAAGCGGGGCGAACATGCAGGCCTGTTCAGCGATACGGCGCCGATGACGGATACCGAACGACAGATCTTCTGGGACGGTGTTATGCACAGCTACGGCCAATTCAAGGAGATCGTGGCCGACGGCCGTAAGTTGGCCCTGGAAAATCTGGACGAGGTGTGCGAGGGGCGCGTTTGGACCGGCAGACAGGCCCGCGCGCGGCAGCTGGTGGACAGCCACGGTGATTTTGAAGATGCCATTCATCAGGCAGCAGAGCTGGCAGGAATGCTTCATGATGATGAGCATGATGTCCAAGTGGTGAATCTGGCGGCCAAGGACAGCCATCCAGTCATTCCTCAGCCTTATGAGGCGGCACAGGAATTACAGCGCTTCCTGTCGGCG
Organism: uncultured Chloroflexia bacterium; assembly: GCA_963786145.1. Classification (GTDB taxonomy): domain Bacteria; phylum Chloroflexota; class Anaerolineae; order Promineifilales; family Promineifilaceae; genus JAACFF01. The sequence goes on along the minus strand of CAWAYB010000003.1, from coordinate 414,586 downwards.
GAGTGGCTGCAGACGCTGAGCGCACGGCCGTTGTGGTTAATGCCCATGCAAATCAAGGTGCACTGATATGATTTCGCGAAGATTGTTCTCTCATGGTGCGCTGGTAGCGGAGGTTGCGCTGGCTGTCCTGCTGTTCGTATGCCTTGGGGTGCTGCGGGCGGGCGCGCGCGCGGACTGGCAAGAGAAGGTGGATGACGTGGTGCTGCAAACGGCGACGGAAGCCGAAGCGGAATTCCTGGTGATTCTCACGGCGCAGGCCGACGTGGGGCACGCGGCGCGCCTACGTTCCAAGCAGGAAAAGGGCGCGTTTGTACATGAACAGCTGACGGTCGTGGCGCGGCAGACTCAAGGGCCGGTCCTCAAGGCGCTGCGGGCGGCGGGGGCGGAATTTCGGCCGTATTGGGTCAGTAATATGATCTGGGTCCGCTCCGATGGCGCAGTCATTGAAGAGTTGGCCCGCCGCCGTGATGTGGAGCGCATCATCGCTAACCCGCGCGTGCAGTTGGACCGCCTGGCTGGAGCCACCAACAGGCCAGCCGCAACCCAGGAAGGAGCGGGTGTTCTCTGGAATATTGACCTTGTGAATGCCCCGGATGTATGGGCGGCAGGGTACACGGGACAGGGAGTAGTGATCGGCGGACAGGACACAGGCTACGACTGGCAGCACCCCGCCCTGCGAGATCAGTATCGGGGTTGGGATGGAGTCAACGCGGACCATGCCTATAACTGGCATGACGCCATCCATGAAGACAACCCCAACACGAGCGCGGGCAACCCTTGCGGCCTTGAGAGCGCCGAGCCTTGCGATGATGACGGCCACGGCACGCACACAATGGGCACGATGGTGGGGGATGATGGCGCGGGCAATCAGATCGGCATGGCACCCGGCGCGGAGTGGATTGCCTGTCGCAACATGGAACAGGGCTGGGGCACACCTTCAACCTATGCCGAATGCTACGAGTGGTTCATTGCGCCATATCCACAGGGTGGCGATTCGTTCGACGGCGACCCCAACCGCGCCCCTGATGTGATCAGCAACTCCTGGAGCTGTCCACAAGTGGAGGGCTGCACCGATCCGGATATACTGCGCCAGGTGGTTAACAATGTGCGCGCAGCCGGAATTGTGACGGTGCACGCCGCGAGCAACAGTGGTCCGGCTTGCAGCTCGATCGATTCTCCCGCCGCGATTTATGATGATTCCTTCACCACAGCCGCCTCCGACAGCAGCGATCAGATTGCCGGTTTCAGCAGCCGCGGGCCGGTGCTGCTGGGCAATAACAGCCCGGCCAAGCCCGACATCACGGCACCTGGAGTGGAGGTTCTCTCCAGCGTACCCGGAGGCGTGTATGGTGTCAAGAGTGGCACGAGCATGGCCACACCGCACGTGGCCGGATTGGTAGCGCTGCTCATTTCGGCGGCCCCGGAGCTGGCGGGTGACGTGAACGCCCTTGAAGAACTGATCGCGCAAACGGCCGTGGCCCGCTACAGTACGGAAGGGTGCGGTGGAGATTCAGCCCAGAGTCTTCCCAATCATACGTACGGTTGGGGGCGCATTGACGCCCTGGCAGCTTTCCTGGCTCTCCCCAGCACCACGCCGCTGGACTATAAGCATTTCCTGCCAGTTTGGTTCCGCTCGTAAAGCGAGTACAATTTCGTGACGTTGGTTTTCTTGCTGCAGATTTTTGGGCACGTACCAGATTCTGAACGCTTTCCGGCCACTCCGGTCGTCACCAGCGTGCTGCGCAGCTCCGTGGTAGACTGACAAATAGGAAGGGAAAAAACGGGGATGAAACGAGCGGTTAGTGTCAGCCTGGGAGGCTCCGAACGGGACAAGGCAGTCACGGTGGATCTGCTGGGCGAGACTGTCCTGATTGAACGATGGGGTACAGACGGGGACACGGAGCGAGCCGCGGCTCTCTTTAGCGAGTTGGACGGTCAGGTGGATGCGCTGGGAGTAGGCGGCATCGATTTGTGGGTCCAAATGGGCGAAGCGCGCATCCCAATTCAGGCGGCACAGAAGCTTGTGGCTGGCGTTCACAAAACGCCCGTCGTAGACGGAAGCGGTCTTAAGAATACGCTGGAAAGGCACTCGGCGCAGGTTCTTGTGGACAGCCTAGGTGATTGTTATGCTCACGGCCGGGTCATGCACACGGTCGCCGTAGATCGTTATGGGATGGCCCTAGGCTTTTTTGAGCTGGGGTACGAAACTGTGTGCTGCGATCTCATGTTCACTGTGGGCCTGCCCATTCCGATCCGATCGCTGAGCTCTTTGAACCGGCTGGGGCGCACCCTGGGGCCACTCGTGGCGCGGTTACCGATCAGCATCCTCTACCCCACAGGTGAGGAGCAAGACGCGATTATTCCGAAGTTCACGGAGTATTATGACTGGGCTACGGTGGTCGCCGGGGATTGCCATTATATCAAGCGCCACATGCCGGAAAACCTGCAGGGCAAGGTACTCGTTACCAACACGACCACGGAGAAGGATATGGAGTTGTTTCGGCGACGCGGGGTGACGCACGTGATGACCACGACGCCGATCATCGACGGCCGTTCTTTTGGCACCAATATGCTGGAAGCGGCCCTAACGGCCGTGGCCGGCAAGGGGCGCGAACTTACGCATGCCGAGCTGCACGAGATGCTGCAGGAGCTTGATCTGAAACCAACGTTACACGCATTAACCTGAAGTACACGAGTGTTGCTCCACGCAGCGTGACCGGCGCCGCTTCAGCACAAGGAAGGGAAACTGAATGGACTGCGTTATCACTGCCGGGGGGGTGCCCGGTCCTGACGATCCGCTGTATTCCTATACCCAGGGGAGGCCCAAGGCATTGATCGATATGGAAGGCCGCACCATGCTGGAGCGCGTGGTGGATGCCCTACAGACCGCGCACGGTGTAGACCGTATCGTCATCGTCGGGCTGGAAGGCGATATGGGCATGCAGTTCCAACGGCCGATCGATCAATTCCTACCCGACCATGGTAGCCTGGTGGGAAATGCGGCGGCCGGGTTTCATTGGCTGCGCGAAACCAACCCGAAAATTGAGACTGTCTTGTTTTGCTCATCGGATGTGCCCGCCATTACCGGCGCAATCGTCGATGATTTTCTAGAGCGGTGCCAACCATTCGACAAATTGGTCTACTACATCTTTGTGACCAAGCAGGCCATGGAAGAGCGATTCCCTACGTCGAACCGTACCTACGTCAAGCTAAAAGGGGCGGAAATCGCCGGGGGTGACCTAGCCATCGGCCGCGCGGAAATGATTGACGCCAACGAGGAGCTGTTTACCGCGCTCACGGACGCGCGCAAGCACGCCTGGAAACTGGCCCGCCACGTAGGGCTCTGGACACTGTTCAAGTTCCTCACCCGCCAGATGGGCATCGGCGAAGCGCAGACCACTGCCGGTCGCGCTGTGAATGGCGAGGTAGAAGTCGTGGTAGATCCGCCAGCGGAGCTAGCGATGGACGTCGACAAGCCGGCGCAGGTCGAGCTGCTGCGCGCTGACCTGCGCCGCAGAGAAGCTCAGGGCGGCAGCTGACCGGTGAGAACGGCCTGGTAGATGCAAGAGCTTATTTCTTATGATGAGGCACTCTCCGCGCGTGTTGCGGCAAGCGCCAGGGGCGGTTGGAAACATGGCGCAGCCTGGGTCCTGGCGCGTACAGGGGATGCAGTGGTGTGGTTGGTCATCTCCGGGCTGCTCATCTGGCAGGAGCAAGCCCTGGGCTGGTCGCTGCTGCTGGCCACAGTGACATCGAGTTTACTCACGGCCGTAGCCAAAGGCATTTTCAGACGCGAGCGCCCCACTGCAAAATGGGCTATCGGCACCGACAAGTACGCCTTCCCATCCGGCCACGCGGCGCGAACGGGCGCTATCGCTGTGACGCTGAGCTTCGCCATGCCCGCCTATGCGCCAATCTGGCTACTCTGGGCGTTCGCGGTCAGCCTGGCCCGCGTAGCGCTGTCACGCCATTTCTTCGGCGATGTTTTGGGCGGCCTAGTTTTTGGCATGGTCACTGGATTGTTGTTGGAAGTATTAGTCGAGGTGTGACGGTCTATGGCGCGTAACAGCCATCCCTATGTTGCTATTGAAGGTGTCATCGGCGTCGGCAAAACCACCCTTGCCCGCTTGCTAGAAGCCCGGTTGAAGGCCACTGTGCTACTGGAAGTGTTCGAGGAGAATCCTTTCCTGGCAGATTTCTACGGCGACCGCCAGCGATACGCATTCCAAACGCAGATCTTCTTCTTGCTGAGCCGGTATCACCAACAGAACAAGGCGGTGCCCGAAGCCTTGCGGCAGGGCGCGCTAGTGTCTGACTATACGTTTGCCAAGGATGAGTTGTTCGCCTGGCTCAACCTGAAGGACGATGAGCTAGCGATGTACGGCCGTGTGCATGCGGCGCTCAGCGAGAAGATTCCCAAGCCAGATCTAATCGTCTTTTTGCGCGCGGACCATGATGTAGTTATGCGCCGCATTGCCCTGCGCGATCGACCCTACGAACGCGACATGGATCCGCAGTATATTCGCCGCCTGGCCGCCGCATATGAGGCCTGGCTCTCCAATCTGCCTGATATCGACGTACTGACCCTCGATGTGAGCGAGCTGGATTTCCTGGCGCACCCCGCTGACCTGGACCAGGCGGCCAATCAAATTGAGGGAGCGCTTAGCGCACAAGGGTCGCGCCCCAGACCGCCGGCGGCGAGTAAGGATTTACTGGGACAGGGACGCCTAGCCGGTTACCAGCAGTTTCACCAGGTTCTGGATGAGAGCAAAGGGTTCGACCCGGACCTATTCTTCAACTACATTTTGCTCGGGGAAGAGGTAGGGGAAGTGGCGCGTGTTCTGGTCAATATGTGGCGGGAGATGCGGGTTCTGGCCGAAAGAGGGCGCACGCACGAGGAGGCGCGTGAGGATGCGCTCGACAGGTACCGTTCCGATCTGCGCGGCGAATTGGCCGATCTGTTGGCATATACCTTGAAGCTAGCCAACTACGCGGGGATTGATCTGGAGCAAGCATACCAGGAAAAAATGCGGGCCAACATTGTGCGAGAGTGGCCAACGGAGCGAACGACGGTCGTTGATTGAGCTAGATCGATGCCGTTCCCAGGTAGCTTGTGTGCCGCACCGAATAGCGCGGGCCTTCGGGGCGAAGCACACTCTGCATGAGGTGGATACGGTTCACTGGCACGGCATACGCTGGCAAGGTTTCGGGCCACCGCTGATCGTGCAACAGACGTCCGTCTTTCACGCGCCCCAAGGTTAAGTGTGGCGTGAACTCGCGCTCTTCGGTGGGCCAGCCCAGGCGCGCCAGCCCGTCGTCAAGTTGTGCTTTCAGGGCGCGCGCGGCAGCCACGTCGCCGCTGATTCCCGCCCATAACACACGCGGCCGGCGGCAGTTGGGGAAGCAGCCAAAGCCGGACACAAGAAGCGCAAACGGGACCAACCGCGCTGAGGCGCGATCCATTTCTGCTTGAACCTGAGGCAGCAGGCTGACGGCTGTGTCGCCGAGAAAGGCCAGGGTAAGGTGCAGGGCCTCCGGCTTGACCCAACGCACGCTGCCAAGCGGCACCTGGGCAGCCAGCGCCTGGCTGTGAACGTTCAGGGCAGAGCGCACCTCTGGCGGAAGTTGGATAGCAATGAAGGCACGTATCTTTTCCACGCCAGTTATTTACCCCCAGTTACCTCAGTTACGCACCTGCAGGCTGGTCAGCATTGTAACGAAGAGTTCCTGGTGCGTCTCGATCTGCTGCGGGCCAGTACATGCCGCGGCAAGATAGCCAGACCTCGGCGCTGGGAGCACCATCTGGCGACAGGAAAGTTGGCTGTCGCTTTGATGCACTTCCAGCAAGGCGGCGGCCTGACCGGTGTCATTTTCCACGGCGGTCGTCGTCGCAAAGGTGCTGGTCGGAAAGGACTCGGCGCGCAGTGCGCTGAGGAAATCAGGAACGGCAACGTGGGCGAAACTTGGGCTACGCGCCAGGATCAAGAACGAGGAGCCGTTTTCGGCCAGCAGCAGAACCTCTTCATCGCCAATCAGGTCGGTCAAGGGAGCGAGGGCTGATTGCAGCCGTGGTTCATGCTGCAGGCGGTCAGCCAGAGTCGCTCGGGAGGTGGCGTTCTGAGCCTGGAGCCAGGTCCAATCTGCGGGGATCTCGATGCTGTAACGGCCATCGCTGGAACGGAGGGCTACCCAATCGCCAGCGGAACCGATAACCCCTTGGAGAAGCAGGGGGCGACGACCAAGGGAGGCAGTAACGGCCAGAAGGGCCAGACCTATTACGGCCGTCAATGCCACATAAAGCAGTGTATAGGGAGAGCGCGCCGAGGGCATCTCCCCAGCTGATGGAGGCGCTAGGCCTGGCGCGCTCTGTGATCCAGGCACGGAAAGGCCTGCACCGCAATGCCAGCAAGAAGGATCCTCGCCCGGAACAGGTTGGCCACAATGGTCACAATAGCGCATCGCCATTGGGTATGGCGGACAACGATCAGGACTGGTAGTTAACTACAACATCGACGATTGGTCGCCGCCTGGTTTCTTCGTAGAGATAGCGTCCCAGGGTTTCTTCCATGCGTTTGGTCACGGTCTGCCGGCCGCTGTCCCTTGCGTTCTCCAGCGTGCGCTGCAAGGTCTCTTCCGCGCCCAGATACAACTCCTCAGCGCTCTCTTTTTCCACGAAGCCGCGCGTGGAGAACTGGGGCTTGCCGATCATGCTGCCATTGCGCGTGGCATTCACGACGGCGAAGAAATAGCCGGCCTGGGCGAGCTTGTCGCGATCACGCACTACGGACCAGCCAATATCTCCCACACCGGCACCGTCAACGAACACGTACCCACCCGGCAAACGCGGGCAAATAACCATACTGTTCTGTGTCAGTTCCAGGGGCGTTCCGTTCTCGACAACGGCGATATGCTCTTCGGGAATACCGAGCTCTTCGCCCAGCTTGCCGTGCAAGCGGAGGTGGCGCAGCTCCCCATGGACGGGGATCAAGTAACGGGGGCGGATGAGGTTGATCAAGAGCTTCATTTCTTCGCGGCTGGCATGACCGGAGACATGGACATTGGCGATGCTATCATAGAGCACGTTTGCACCCCGTTGGTACAGGCGATTGATGGTGCGGTGGACCAATTCTTCGTTGCCCGGGATCGCATGAGCTGAAAAGACGACGGTGTCGCCTTCTTCAATGCTTAGGTTGCGGTGACGGCCGTGGGAAAGGCGCCCCAAAACCGCAGAAGGTTCTCCCTGTGCGCCAGTGGCCATGATGACGACCTTGCTAGGGGGCAGTTTGCTGACTTCCTCAATGTCGATCAGCAGATCGTCGGGGATGGTCAGGTAGCCAAGGTCGCGCGCGATTTTTGCGTTGTCACGCATCGAACGGCCGGTAATCGCCAGTTTACGGCCGTGGCGCACGGCCGTGTCGGCCACCTGTTGGATGCGCGAAATCAAGGACGCAAACGTGGCAATAATGATGCGGCCTTCGGCATGGCGAAACACTTCGTCAAAGCCCGCGGCGACGGTCGATTCGGACGGGGTCCAACCCGGTTTGTCCGCATTGGTACTGTCAGCCAACAAGGCCAGCACACCGCGCTCAGAAAACTCAGCCAGTTTGGCGAAGTCCGGCGGCCAGCCGTCCGCCGGGGTGTGGTCAAACTTATAGTCACCTGTATGGACGATCAGTCCCACAGGTGTGGTGATGCCGAAGCCAACGCAATCCGGAATACTGTGGGCCACGTGGAAAGGCTCGACCGTGAACGGTCCTATTTCGAGTACGTCACCCGCTTCCACGATGCGCAGGTCTACTTCATGGAGAAGCTTTGCCTGGCGCATTTTGTTTTCAATCAGGCCCATGGTCAGCGGGGTAGCGTAAATGGGCGCACGTACATCACGCATGAGGTGTTGCAGTGCACCCACATGATCCTCATGCCCATGCGTGATGAGGACAGCTTCGATTTTGTCGAGTTTGTCCATCAAGTAGTTGTAGTCGGGTATGATCGTATCAATCCCCAACATATCGTTTTCCGGGAACATGATGCCGGCATCAATGATGATGATCGAATCACCGTATTCGATGACGGTCATGTTCTTTCCAATTTCCCCCAGGCCACCCAGGGGTACAATTCGTAGTAAAGGTTTCATTTTTCCTCCGCAGGGGCAGGCAGCATGTACACTTGCTGAGCGCACACGGCCGTATCAAGATACGGCAAAGAACGCCGGCCCATATTGGTAAATCAGTTTATAACAACTAACTCTTTCACAGAAAGAGATCGGTTCAAGGTCAAGCGCATGACAGCCTCGCTCGGAGGGGTGCCAGACGGGTCGGTTCCACTTAGGTCTGCCGGGCGGGTATGCCTTCTCCTAAACACGCAGAAGCAGCCAGGCTCCGATGATCAGCGCCGCTTCGACAAGAGAAAGGAAGACAGTGTATGGTAGCAGAAAGGCATGATTCAGCGGCTCGTTATCGGCTGTGTCCTTTTCTTGGGGCACAGATATCGAGACCGCTTCCGCTGTCGTAGAGTCAGCGTCCGCCACCCCGTAGTCGATGATTGCTACAGAAATATTGTCCTGCCCACCGCGTTCATTGGCCAGGCCTACCAGGGTCGCCGCGATCTGCTCCAGGTCCGGGTTGGCGAGGAACTCACAAATTTCGTCATCACTTACATGCCGCGTCAGGCCATCGGAGCAGAGGAACAACTTGTCTCCGGTGCTCACGGGCAGCTCAAAGAGATCGATCTGCGGCCGTTTTTCAGAGCCGATGCTGTAAAGGATCACGTTGCGATGGGGGTGGCTGGCCGCTTCCGCTTCGGTGATCGCCCCTTCTTGGACTAGTTTTGCCACCAGGCTCTGGTCTTTAGTAATCTGCCGCAGCGTCCCGGAGCGCCAGTGGTAGCCCCGGCTGTCACCAACATTGGCAAAATACACCCTGCCGGAGGAATAGACAGCGGCAACCATCGTTGTCGCCATGCGCTGGTTGCCATTGCGATGGGCCACGAGATCGCGCAGATCGGTATTGGCCGCCTGCATGGCGCTGACCAACCGCTGGCCCAAGTGTTCCTGCTCGGTACTGTTGACATAGTGCAGCAGCATCTGTCTGGAAGCATACTCGCTGGCCACCTCGCCTGCATCTGCACCGCCGACGCCATCAGCGACCACATAGAGCCAACCATTCGTTTGTTCTTCTTGGGAGCTACCAGGCTCGTGACACAGAATGTAATCCTCGTTGTGGTCCCGCACGAGGCCCCGGTCTGTGCGCATTGCAGCCCTGATGGGCGCGAGCTGTTTCATGGTAAGTGGACTATATACAGAAACCAAGGTTAGGGCAAGAAGCGTTCAGGGGCGAATAAATGGCAATTCTCTCATGATCCCGCTGCGTCGGGGCAACGGCAGTCTCTGCCCCACTCACCCTAAAAGAAGATCTGCAAGACTAGAAATGCCAGGACTAGCATTGACAGAAGAACCAACGCCAGGAGAATGCCTAGAAGCATCTTCTGGCTGCTGCCAACCTGGGATTCCACGACCGGTGCCGGAAGACCGCGAACCGGGGAGGCGGCCGGTAGGGTCGACATAGAAGGGGAAGATGGCTGCTCCCGCTTTGGCGTACCTGCAATCTCTCGCCACTCGGGAGCAGCATTGGATGGTCTGGACGTGCTGCCAAGCTGCTTGTTGTCCAGGTCCTGCAGCCACTCTGGTAGTTCTTCTTGCACGGGCACCGTTGCCAGCGGAGGCGAAGCTGGAACAGCAGGCGGTACCGCAGCTTCTACCGAACGGGAACCGTTCGTGGACGCTGCTGCTTTCTGTTTATTCCGTATCACCGGCGCAGGGACACCGGGAACCAGCAACCGGGTCAGGTGTGTTTGGGCCAGATTATGGTGTGGATCAAGGGTCAGCGTTTGCTGCAAATAGCGGGCCTGCCTTTCGGAAGTATCAACGAGATAGCTAAGCATGAACCAGGCGTTTGCTTCTCCCGGTTTTTCCTGGATCAGCTCGGCGAGCAGAACTTGAGCAGCTTCGAGGTGGCCGCTGCGAGCGGCTACTAAGGCCTGTTGTAACTTAAGATCCATGAGCACTTCGTTGGCAGATTGCGATCTCCGAACAGCGCCAGGGTTCGGGAATCTCTGGCGGTTCCGGCGGCAGGGAAGGGCATTTTATAGCCGGGAGCTCACTGCCTCAATACCAAAAATTCTAGCATGGCCAAAGGTATTTTGCGAGATGAAGGATCGATTCTCAACGCCTTATTTACCCGTTCTTTGCGCGATGTTGTCGTAGTGGGGGCAAGGAAAACCACCATGTGCTGCCGCAAGGGCGACCATGTCTGTGGACGTGCGCAGGCCAACGCCCACGAACAACGTGAGCAACTGGCAGATGCACAATCCCATCACACTCAGGAAGCATCCCTCCAGCTGTCTTACGGGGTGAAAGCCCTGGTGCTGAATGGCATAGGCGCCGGCCTTGTCGAAGGGGTCGCCTCCGGCGATGTAGCGCTCGATCTCCGCATGGGTATAAGAACGCATGGTGACAACGGCCGTATGGACTGCCGTGTCTTGTGCGCCTGTTTCACTATCTAGAAGCACCATTCCCGTATGTACCTGGTGGGCGCGCCCTTGCAGCGCGGCGAGCATGGTTCGGGCCTCCCCGGCGTCTGCAGGTTTACCCAGCATTTGCTGGCCAAGGGCCACGATGGTATCTGCGGCAAGGATGAGCACACGGCCATCTGCAGCCGGGAGGGCGCCGGCAACAGCACGGGCCTTCAACTGTGCCGTTTGCAAGCAATTCAGGGCCGGATCAGGAACAGTGATGCTGGCCTCGTCCACATCAGCAGCGTGTACTGCGAAGGGGTAGCCCGTCAGGGCCAGCAATTGACGCCGCCGGGGGGATTCGGAAGCCAGAACCAATTGTGTCATGCAAAAACAGAAGAGGCCGGTCTATGCCGGCCGGCCCCTTTTCTGGCAACAACTGTCCCACGTCTGTGGTGGGTACGGCCGTTTCTTATTTGAGCTGGACGACGGCGCCAGCGGCTTCCAATTTGTTCTTGGCGTCTTCGGCCGCTTCTTTGCTCACGCCTTCCATCAGCGTGCCCATGTTGTCCACGGCTTCCTTGGCCTCTTTCAGACCCAGGGAAGTAAGCGCGCGGACTTCCTTAATCACGTTGATTTTCTTGGGGCCAACATCGACGAGGACAACGTCAAATTCCGTCTTCTCTTCCTCTTCTTCCACGGCGGCAGCCGGACCGGCCACGAAACCCATGGCTACGGGTGCGGCGGCACTCACGCCCCATTTCTCTTCCAACATTTTCGTTAACTCCGCCGCCTCGAGCAGCGTCAGTTCACTTAATTGGTCTACGATTTTTGCTAGATCAGCCATTTTTAATTTCCTCCGGGAACCTGTCCCATAGTTCTTATGATGGTTTTGATATTCTGCCCCAGGCGCCTATCAAGCCGCTTCAGGCTCAGTTTGTTCACTTTTTGAGTAAGCGTCGACTACATTAACGACCTGCCGAACGCTACTGGCAAGAATGGCAGCGATATCGCGTGCCGGGGCGTTGATCAGACCCAGAATCTGTGCGCGCAACTGATCAAGCGACGGCAGTTTCGCGAGAGATTCTACCTGCTTGGCAGTCAAGGCATCAGCGCCCATCAGGCCGCCCTTGATCGTCAGATGCTGGTCCTTGCCTTCCGAAAAGTCCACGAGGGATTTCGCCAACGTTGGAATCTCGCCCAGGGCGAAACCGGTGGCAATCTGACCAGCCAACAGTTCATCAGGAACTGTGTAGCCCGATTCTTCCAAAGCGATCTTGAACAGGGTGTTCTTGGTCACGTAGAAAGAGCCGTTGGCCTCACGGACCTTAGTGCGCAGCGTTTCCATCTCCTTAACAGACATGCCGGCGTACTCCGTGATGAAGATCGCCCGGCTGCTGCTAATCAGATCTAGATACTGAGCGAGCAGCTCATCTTTGCGTTCTTTAGAAATAGCCAAAGAGTATTTACCTCCTTTGTAGAATAAAAAAATCCTCATACCGGCCAGCATGAGGATTCACTAGATGCGGGATCGTCCTGCAAACGTCTATGTACCAATGTGCTGCAGGCCAAGCTATCTACTTACACCCCACCTCGGCTGGACATTAAAGCAGCTACTATGACTGCTACCAACTGTCTTCGGCAGAGAAATATTCGAGATTTTAACGAATTCAGACGAACTTTACGCCATTGTATCGCTGGGGTCAACTTTAATCCCAGGACCCATCGAATTGGCTAATGTTGCACTGCGAACGTAGGCGCCCTTGGTGGCTGCCGGGCGAGCGCGTTTGATAGCGTCCAGCAAAGCCTGCAGGTTCTCGAGCAATTGTTCTTCGCTGAAACTAGCCTTGCCAAATGGGGCATGCAAATTGGCGGTGCGATCGACGCGGAACTCAACGCGGCCAGCTTTCGCTTCTTCGATGAGCCGGGGCAAATCTTCACCCGGCGCGACAGTGCCGGCACGCGGGTTGGGCATCAGGCCGCGCGGGCCGAGGATACGACCCAGGCGCCCCACCTGCCCCATCATGGCGGGCACAGCGATGGCGACATCAAAATCGGTCCAGCCATCCTGAATACGCTTCAGGGTCTCCGCGTCAGCGATATAGTCGGCGCCGGCATCTTCCGCCAGGCGCGCGTCCTCGCCTTCGGCAAAGACCAGGACGCGCACTTCTTTACCCAGACCATGGGGCAAAACCACGACGTCGCGAACCTGCTGATCGGCGTGACGGGGGTCGACACCAAGGCGCATATGCAGTTCAACTGTGGGATCGAACTTTGTGGTTACGGTGTCTTTCAAAAGGGCCACCGCTTCCTGTTTCGAGTAGAGGTTTGAGCGGTCTACTTTGGCCGCAGCTTCATTGTACTTACGTCCGTGTTTGGGCATGATTACTCCTTGTGGTGCTGGCGAACGGCGCCTCGGCCGTTCTCCCACGATGTACTAACAAACTAATCGGTGATCGTGATCCCCATGCTTTCGGCCGTGCCGGCAATGATCTTCATCGCCGATTCCATGTCCTGAGCATTCAGATCTTTCATCTTGACCTCGGCAATCTCGCGCAACTGCTCTTTCGTAACTGAACCAACTTTCACACGGTTCGGTTCTGAAGAGCCGCTCTTGATGCCCGCCGCTTTTTTGAGCAGGTCCGTCGCCGGGGGCGTTTTGAGAACGAAGGTGAAGCTGCCATCCGCGAATACGGTGACCTCGGCAGGTACCACCTGACCAACCATATTGGTGGTCTTGGCATTGTACTCTTTGCAGAACTGCATCAAGTTGATGCCGTGCGGGCCGAGCGCGGTACCGACAGGCGGAGCCGGGTTGGCTTTACCGCCCTGAATCTGAATCTTAACTACTGCTTTTACTTTTTTTGCCATTCTATTCCTCCGGGGAGTCCAGGCGCCTGGGATCAGGCTCCTCCTTACCGTTTAGGGAGATATGATTATTTACAAAATGCCGTCGTGGATTACACTTTTTCCACGTGCAGGAAATCCAACTCTACCGGGGTTTCACGCCCGAAGAATGAAACCATCACGCGAACTTTTGCATGGTCGGCATCAATGTCCGCCACGGTGCCGATGAAGTCGGCAAAGGGACCGGTGCCGATACGCACTTTTTCGCCCACCTGGAAATCGAATTTCACCTTTGGCGCCTCCGCTTCCATGCGGTTCATGATCTTGGCTACTTCATCCTGGCGCAAAGGGGTCGGCTCATTACCCATGCCGACGAAGCCGGTGACACCGGGCGTATTGCGCACGACGTACCACGAATCCTCGTTCATTAACATCTGGACAAGGATATAGCCCGGGAAGACACGCCGCTCAACGGTGCGGCGCTTGCCGTCCTTGATCTCGATTTCTTCCTCCGTCGGGACAACGACGTCAAAAATCTGATCCTGCATGCCCATGGTCTCAATGCGCTGTTCAATGCTGTGGCGCACTTTGTTTTCGTAGCCGGAATAGCAATGCACCACGAACCAGGCACGGCCGTCGTCAGGGATAAGCGGCTCGGCAGACTCCTCAGCAACCGCGGCGCTGACAGCCTCCGTGGTTTCCAATTCATCGAATTCGTCCAGTTCGTCCTGAATTTCCCCAATCTCTTCGTTCATGATGATTTCGCCTAATTCGGCCGTGTACAGCCAGGAACTAAACCCACTCCGCCAACTATACTCCGACGAGTATCTGGATCAGCTGGTTGATAGCACTACTAAAAACATAGTCCCAGAACCAGAAGAAGACCGCACTGGCAAAGGTTACACCCAGCACCACGGCCGTCAAGCGCCACGCTTCTTCGCGAGTGGGCCAGGTGATCTTGCGTATTTCGCCGCGTGTTTCGCGAATATAGCGTTGCAGCGCATTGGGCTGATTCGGAGCCGTCTCAGTTGAATTCTTGCTTCGCGACACGATGTTCTTTCCTCGTTTGCCTAATGATTAGGAAGCTGGGTGAATTCCTTCAGGTCCAGCTTCCTTTCTGTCACTTTTACAGGGGGTGCAGGAATCGAACCCGCAGCCTACGGTTTTGGAGACCGTCGCTCTACCAATTGAGCTAACCCCCTACGGCGGCGCCCATCAATGCGCCTAGCGCGTTTCCCGGTGCAGAGTTTGCAGGCGGCAACGCGAACAAAACTTGTTCAATTCCAGCCGGTTAGGATCATTGCGGCGGTTCTTTTCCGTAATATAGTTCCGCTCTTTGCAAACCGTGCAGGCCAGCGTAATATGTGTGCGAACAGCTTTCTTAGCCATGCTTACCTTACCAGAGGGTCATGCCCCGGAACGCGTCTGACCGGTTCCAGGGCATGCCCGTCTTTCCCTTGTTTCTTAGTCCAGTATCTTCGTGATCACGCCCGCGCCGACGGTCAACCCGCCCTCGCGGATCGCAAAACGGCTGCCTTCTTCCAACGCCACCGGGGTGATCAGTTCCACCTGCAGGTTCACATTGTCCCCAGGCATCACCATCTCCACCCCTTCCGGCAGCGTGATCTCGCCCGTCACGTCCATCGTGCGGATGTAGAACTGCGGCCGGTACCCGTTGAAGAACGCCTTGTGCCGCCCCCCTTCGTCTTTCCGCAGCACGTACACTTCGCCCATGAACTTCCGGTGCGGCGTGATGCTCCCCGGCTTGGCCAATACCTGCCCGCGCTCGATGTCGTCCCGGCCTACACCACGCAGCAGCAAGCCCGCGTTGTCGCCCGCTTCTACCTTGTCCAGGATCTTGTGGAACATTTCCATCGACGTCACTACCACTTTGCGGATGTCATCCCGCAAACCCACGATTTCTACTTCCTGGTTCGGCAGCATCGTGCCTCGGTCCACTCGTCCCGTCACCACCGTGCCGCGCCCCTTGATCGAGAATACATCTTCTACCGACATCAGAAACGGCAGGTCTGTCTGCCGGTCCGGCTGCGGTATGTACTCATCCACCACCCGCATCAATTCGATGATCGGCGCATACTCCGCCGCGTTGATGTCTTCGCTCTCCGATTCCAGCGCCTGCAGCGCACTGCCCTGCACGATCGGCGTCTCGTCCCCAGGGAACTCATACAGGTCCAACAGCTCGCGCAGTTCCAACTCCACCAGCTCCAGCAGTTCCGGGTCGTCCATTTGGTCCACTTTGTTCAGGAAGATCACGATCGCCGGTACTTCCACCTGCCGCGCCAGTAGAATGTGCTCCCGCGTCTGCGGCATCGGCCCGTCCGGCGCGGACACAACCAGGATCGCCCCGTCCATCTGCGCCGCACCTGTAATCATGTTCTTGATGTAGTCGCGATGACCCGGGCAGTCCACGTGCGCGTAATGCCGGTTCTCTGTTTCGTACTCTACATGCGAAATGGCGATCGTGATCCCGCGCTCTTTCTCTTCCGGCGCGTTGTCGATCTGATCGAATGCCGAAAAGTCCGCCAGCCCTTTCATCGCCAGGACCTTGGTGATCGCCGCCGTCAGCGTCGTCTTCCCATGGTCCACATGCCCGATTGTACCGATGTTCGCGTGCGGTTTCTCACGCACAAATTTCTCTTTTCCCATGATGTACCCTCAATTTTTCTGCAAGTATATCGCAAAACTAAGCGCCCAAAGTCGGAATACTCCAGGCTATAATTCGTCCTTCATAACAAGACCCCGTAACCCGAACCGGATAACGGGGTAAAGAGCCCACAATGGGACTTGAACCCATGACCTCATTCTTACCAAGAATGTGCTCTGCCAACTGAGCTATGTGGGCGTTTTTTCCTACCTAAACGATACGCCGTTCGTGCCGGGCATGACGGAGTACTGTTGAGAGGAATGGGCCAGGTAGGACTCGAACCTACGAAGGCTATTGCCAGCGGATTTACAGTCCGCCCCCTTTGCCGCTCGGGACACTGACCCTCTGTATGTGCGGTTTCGCCGACCGGTTACCGGCCAAACCAAAGCCGACGATGGGACTTGAACCCATAACCTATGCTTTACAAGAGCATTGCTCTGCCAATTGAGCTACGTCGGCAAAACCCGACCAGGCTGTCGGTGGTGTCACATGATGCTTCGGATTTAAGAAGCAAATACCATGTTTGTTAAGGTGACCCATCTGCCATTCAGGCGTGCCAACTTATTTGCTCTTTTTTCAGGGCATCGGCAAGTATACCATTCGCGCGGCACCCGTCAACTAAAAATGGGCAGCAATTAAGAATTGGCGAGGCACGCGTGAGGAGGCGAAGAGTACAGGCGTTCCCCCTGGCTTTCTGTACGCCTGCTTTCGAGGCAACCCGCAGAATTTACGCCCACTCCGTCCACCGGCACGATTTGTGAATTAAATCACAAGAAGTGACGTTCGTCATCTGAAGTACTGACAAATGTCATTGATTGACCCTGGAATTACACATAGCATAGTAGATAGAACTACTCGACGTGCTGCCCACGGAGGAGCGTGTCTGGGGTTTGCGAAGCCGCTGTGGGAAGAGTCCCAGGCGACTTCTGTTTGTGAGAGGGTGGGTCAGGGGACCAAGCCCGGTCTTGCATGGCCCAACGTTCGATATTCGATAGAGGAGGCATTGCTAGGCTAATGAGCTTCAAGATTATGCCCAAGGCGGTACTGCCGGATTGGGTTGCGCGGCTGCAACGCAGCTACCGCGTGGTGGGGCCGGCTGAAAAACACGGCCGTTTTGTCTTCACCGAAATCGACCCCGACCACCCGCTCTGTCTGGAGTATCCACCTACCGTTCTGCCACCGAAGAAATACCTGGTGCCACCGCGAGAAGTACTCGTGCAATATCGCCTGGATGGAACCCGTATCGAACCCGTGCTTGAAGTCCAGCCGACGGTCATTCTGGGCGTGCATACTTGCGACACCCATGCGATCAAACTGCTGGATCACCTGTTTGACATCGGCTTTGAAGATCAGCATTACCAGGCCCATCGCGAACAGACCTACCTTGTCAGCATCGAATGCCTGCATCCCTGCACGGAAGATTCGTTCTGTCGCGACATGGGCACAGCCAGCGCCACAGATGGCTTTGACCTTCATCTCCTTGACCTGGGCGATGCCTATGCGATCAACGTAGCCACACGCAAGGGGGAAAGGCTTCTGGAGGGCTTCCACCATGCATTTGACGCACTACCTTCAGATATGAAACGCATTAACATGCGCCTGGGGGACAAATGGCAGCACTTCGCTTACCGGCTTGATTTCGATGTGCATGAAATGCCGGAACTCCTTGAAGAAAGCTACAACAGTGACTTGTGGGACGAACTCGGCCAAATCTGCCTGGCCTGTGGTATGTGCACCCAGGTCTGCCCCACTTGTTACTGCTTTGATATGACGGACGAGGCGGACCTGGCCCTGGAAGTGGGGCAGAGAGTCCGCCGTTGGGATTCATGCCAGATCCATCAATTTGCCATGGTGGCAGGCGGCCATAACTTCCGCGAACGGCTGGCGGCGCGCCAGCGGCACCGCTTCATGCGCAAAGGCAAGTACCAGATGGATGCCCTGGGCATGGTTGGGTGCGTCGGCTGCGGCCGATGCGCCTCCTCGTGCCTGGTAGATATCACCCCTATCATGGTTTTTAACGAACTGTACCGCCGCACCAAGGTAGTGAGCGAAGTAGAAATGGCGGAAGAGGTGCCGGTATGAAACGGCTGATTGAAGAAATGCGCAATTCGGATTCTATCTACATGCCGGTCCCGGCGCGCATCACCTCCGTACAGCGACTCACGGATCTAGAGAGCCTGTTTACCGTTGAACTGCCGCATGATCTTTCACTGCATCACACACCAGGGCAATTTGTTCAGGTGTCATTGCTGGGTATCGGCGAGGCGCCGATCAGTATTTCCTCGTCGCCCAGCCGCAGCAACGGCATTTTTGAACTCTGCGTACGGCGCGTGGGCGATCTGACAGGGGCGATGCACCGTCTGCAACCAGGAGACATGATTGGCATCCGTGGCCCGTTCGGCCGTGGCTTTCCGGTACAGGAATTCCGGGGCAAAGACCTGCTTTTCGTTGCCGGCGGTTTGGGACTGGCACCGCTGCGCTCACTGATTAACGAGGTGTTGGATGAGCGCGGTAATTACGGCCGTGTGCTTATTCTCTATGGCGCGCGCAGCCCAGAGGATTTGTTGTTCCGCGAGGAGCTGGCGGAGTGGGCTGAGCGCAAAGACATCGAGCTGCACCTGACCGTAGATTGCCCGGACAGCAACTGGCAGCACTGCGTGGGCGTGATCACAACGCTCTTTGCCGAAGTGGAAGTGTTTCCACGCAATACGGCGTCTGTCGTCGTGGGACCACCGGTCATGTACCGCTTTGTGATTCGCGAACTGATGGATATCGGTATACCTAAAGGCAACATCTGGCTCAGTTTCGAAAGGCGCATGAAATGTGGCGTGGGCAAGTGCGGCCACTGCCAGCTCAACCATCTTTACACATGCCAGGCGGGACCGTCCTTTTCTTATGCCGAAATTGAAAATGTGCGGGAGGCATTGTCATGAGCGGCGGAGCGAAACCAAAAGTAGCCTTTTTTGACTTCACCGGCTGTGAGGGCTGCCAGTTAACGGTGATTGATGCGCTGCAAACGCATCCAGAGCTGTTGGACGCTGTGGAAATCGTGGAGTTTCGTGAAGCAATGAGCGAGAAGAGCGATCGTTACTATATCGCTTTCGTGGAAGGGTCTTGCTCGAGGGAAAGCGATGAGCAGCGCTTGCGGCAGATCCGCGACCGCGCGGCTCTTGTAGTTGCCCTGGGCGCCTGCGCGCATCTCGGCGGCGTGAATGCTATACGGAACCGCCAGAATCACGACGAAGTACGCCACTATGTATACGGTGACAAAGCCGCCTGGTTCGACAGCTACCGCGCGCGCGGCATCGGCGAAGTGATTGCAGTGGATGCGGTAATTCCGGGCTGCCCCATTGATCGGGACGAGTTTGTGAAGGCAGTTCGCAGCCTGCTACAAGGGCGTATTCCCAAACCGCCGAACTTTGCTGTATGCATTGAGTGCCGGCTGCAGGAAAACATCTGCATTTACGATCGGGGAGGAGTGTGCCTGGGCCCAATAACGCGCGCCGGGTGTCACGCGGTTTGTCCGACGTATGGCGTTGGTTGTGACGGATGTCGCGGCTTAATTCCTTTCCCACGTGTCAATTCCTTGCGCGAGGTCATGGCCGAGCGGGGATTGGACCAGGTCGAAATCGAGGCGAAGCTGACGCTCTTTTTGAGTAACCAACTGGAGCAGTTGGCGGAAGCGGAACTGGAGGAAGCCCATGTCGCATAACGTCAGCATAGATATCCATCACCTTACGCGCGTAGAAGGACACGGCAATATCGTTGTCGATGTCGTCAACGGCAAAGTGAAAAAGTGCAACCTTGAAGTGACGGAGACGCCGCGCTTTTTTGAGGCGATGTTGTTGGGACGGCCGTATGACGAAGCATCGCGTATCACCTCGCGCATCTGCGGCATTTGCGCGGTCGGCCATGCCACAACGTCACTGCGGGCCACGGAGAGCGCGTTGGGGATCGAGCCGTCACGCCAGACTAAGCTGCTGCGACGGCTCAACTTCCTTGGCGAAATCCTGGATAGCCATATTCTGCATGCGTACATGCTGGTGGCACCCGACTTTCTCAATGTTGGCAGTGTCATTCCCCTGGCCAAGACCGCGCCCGAGGTGGTTTTCCGCGCCCTGCGAATGAAGAAGTTGTCCGGTGATCTGTGTAAAATCATCTGCGGGCGGCATACACATCCCATCGCTATGGTACCAGGTGGATTTGCGCACTATCCCACCACATCCGAACTGTATGAACTGCGGGAGCGTTTTTCGACCACGTGGCCTGATGTCGAAGCCACGGTCGAGCTGTTCCAAACGCTGCCTCTCCCTGAGTTTGAACGGGAGACCGAGTATATTGCCCTGCGAAATGAATCAGTGTATGGCTTCATCGATGGAGATATCGTCAGCAGTGACGGCGGGCGCTGGCCTCTGTCTGACTACAAGAGCGCGACCAACGAGACAATCTTGCCCCATTCTTCGGCCAAGCATTGCGCAAACCAGCGTGACAGCTACATGGTGGGTGCGCTGGCGCGTTTCAACCTGAATCATGATTTGCTACATCCGCAGGCCAAGGCGGCGGCTGAAGCGCTGGGATTGGAGCCCATGTGCACCAATCCTTACATGAATACCGTGGCCCAAGTCGTGGAAATAGCGCACTGCATCGCTGAAGGAGAACTGCTCATTGACGAACTGTTGCAGCAGGAACTCGCGTGGGAAGAGCCTGTGCCTCCAACGCGACTCAGCGGGGAAGGGGTCGGCAGCTGTGAAGTGCCGCGCGGGGTGCTGTTTCATCACTACATCATCGAGGATGGGCTGATCAGCGGCGCGAACTGTATCATTCCCACTAATCAGAATGTAGCTAACGTTGAAGCTGACCTACGCGGGCTGGTACCCACCCTGCTGGACATGCCGCAGCCGGAAATTGCTCGCCGCCTGGAGATGCTGGTGCGCGCCTACGATCCGTGCATTTCTTGTTCGACACATCTACTCGATGTGACCTTTGAGTGAGATTATGCGGTGAACGACCGTACGTTAATCCTGGGCCTCGGCAATCCGCTGCGCGGCGACGACGGCGCGGGCAAGGCGGTGATCGATGCCCTGGAAAAGGAAACGCTACCATCCGAGGTAGAACTGGTAGACGGCGGTACTCCAGGGCTGGAATCAGTACTGCTATGGCAGGGGTACGATCGCGTGCTGATAGTTGATGCGGCGCAGATGGGCCTATCCCCTGGGGAATGGCGGCGATTCAGTATGCACGACGCAGTGCTCAAACGGTCGGCCACGGCCCTGACAGGCACGCTCCATGCCGTCGGATTGGCCGAGGCTATTGCTCTGGGTGAGGCCCTGGATGCCCTGCCGCAGGAGCTGCTGATCTTCGGCATCGAGCCGCAGCAAGTAGCCTGGGCGCCGGGATTATCGAGGGCGGTAGAAACGGCCGTGGCTGCCGTTTGTTCGGCAATATGTCTTGAAGTAGAAAAGCCTCCGCTGGCAGAGAGGCCCCGGAGGCTGGTATTCCTCTCAGACTGAGACGCTGCTCCTAAATCAGATACTGTTCGCGGTAGGAAGTAATTTGCTGGCGTAGCGCATCGCGCGTCTGTTTCGCCTGAATGACCGGTTCGGCGAGGTGCACCTGGTAGGTCGACTGGACCTGGTAGGCCTGGCTGATTGTTTTGCCGGCTTCGGCTAAGACTTGTTCCCGCAGCGGCTTGATGAGCGTATTGTGTAGACGGGGAACATCATTCTCCCGCGCCAACCAGGCGTCGAGAGGTTGGGCAATATAGGTGTTCAGGCCGTTCACCGTGTGAGGTGTTTCGGCGACGAGATCCGCAAGCGCGTTGACAACCTGATTTGCCTTTTCAGCCATGCCAAATGGGAGCCACTTGCGCACACCGACCAGCCAAGTCTCGACCATATCCAAGAAGGACCCCAGGGACTCCAGTACGTTCTGCAAGACCAATTCCACAGTCTCGTAGAAGGCTCCCATCTTGTTGACCTGGGCGTCGAGCCACATACGGCCGTTTTCCAACAGAGGCAGATGTGCCTCCACATCGGCCAGGGCCATCTGCCCCGCGGCGATTCCGTCGCTCAAGGCCGGTACGCCGTCGACCAGTCCGTTGATCGTATCGGCGACCACAGCGAGGCCATCCTGAATAGAGTCCGTCACATCTACGTCATCCAGCTGCTGGTACAAGGCCACCAAGCCACCCAACACGCCAACCCGCTCGTTGGCGGTTGCCAGCTGCAGCGATAAATCTTCGGCCACGGTACTGTTGTTACTTTTCAGCTGGCGCAAGGCATCAAGCTCGCTTTGCGCGGCGGCAAGGGCACCCTGGAGGCGCATGTTTTCGGCCTGGGCCTCCGCCAATTTTCCCAGGGCCTGTGCTGCGTCCTGATGGGTAGTGACAACCCCCTGTGCTGCTTGTACTGCGGGCAACGGAGGCAACGTAGGGATAGGGGCAGCCGGGACAGGTGGAACGGCCGGTCCTGCCGTCGAAATGACAACTTCGCCGTCGCGTCCCGAGAGGATCGCGGCACCAGTTCCAGCTGCGGTGGCCGCCAGGGCAACGAGGCCGATATTGCGAATAAAGCTGCGCCGGTCAACGCCGGCATTTTCGGTTTCTTCTAGTGGCATTTCTCTCTGCTCCAACATGAGAATTCCTCCATAGCTCACAGACAATCCAACGGGCATTGCCGGCGGGTCTGTCAGGTTTAAGAACCCAATGGACCTGCCTAGGTGCTACTGTATCCCAAGCGCTTAAGCGCATTCTCATCTCGGCGCCAGCCTGGTTCCACCTTGACCCATAGTTCCAGGAAGACCGGACCTTCCAGCATCGTTTCGATTTCTTTGCGTGCGGCACTGCCGATCTCACGCAGTTGCTGGCCTTTTTTGCCAATCACGATCCCTTTATGGGAATCTCTCTCGACGAAGATGTTGGCGCTGATATAGGTGGGTTCGCCTTCGCGTTCCTTGAATTCCAGAATTTCTACGGCCGTGCCGTAGGGCACCTCTTCGCGCAGCTGGAGCATTATCTGTTCGCGGATCATCTCCGCGGCAATGTCGCGCAAGAAAATATCCGTCACCTGTTCCGGCGGGTAATACATAGGCCCTTCCGGCAGGCCCTCGACCAACATGTCAAGCAGCTCCGGCAACCCGGCTCGCTGCAGCGCAGAGAACATGATCCAGGCTGCGTCAGGCAGCAAGGCCCGGTACGCTGCAGAGCGCTCTAGAACCTCATCCGCACGCAGCGCATCAATCTTGTTCATCGCCAGGATCACGGTTGACGCTTTGCTAAGGTGCTGCAATTGTGCGGCAATGGCAACGTCCTCTGGGCCTGGAGCCTCGCTGCTATCGACCATCCAAAGGACGATATCCGCATCCGTGAGCGTATCTTCTGCGGCATGAACCATGAATTCATCCAGTTTGTGGCGCGGCTCCCGAATTAGACCCGGGGTGTCGACAAAGACCATCTGGTACCCGGGTTCAGTGATGATACCCAGCTGGCGCGTGCGCGTGGTCTGCGGTCGCGGCGTAACAATGGCCACCTTCTGCTGCAAGAAGGCGTTCATCAACGTGCTTTTACCCACGTTCGGCCGGCCAACCAGGGCGACAAACCCTGATTTGAAACCTTCCGGGAATTCATTTTCTTGTTCCATAAGTTCCTATTGCATACCAACGCGCCCGACAGGCAGGCAATTTCCCGTCGGCCGGGACGCATCTGCGCTCTACTACGGTTCAGAAGCCCGAAAGTTGCATTGGCGGTGGAAAAGATTAGCCGCTGCCCGGCCCAGATTTGCGCGCCGATTGTACCCCCAGCATCCCCAGCACAACGAGCAGGCCCGCCAGTAAGATATCTACTCTTAATGAAAATGGACCAATTGTTGGCGCGGGATCGCCACGCCAAAAGCTGGGGATGGCATAGGCTGTGCCCAAAAGAAGCAGCCCAAACCAGAAATAGGGTCGATCCGGTATACGGCGGCGTACCAGCAATACGCCGAAGAAAGCCGCCAGAGACAGGAAAAACCCGAGGAGCTGGGTCTGATAGCGAACCGCGAAAACGCCAAACTCATCGGGAAGATCGGCAGACCAGAATCCCAGAGTTGTCTCACGGCCGTAGGCGCAGCCATCAAACCAACAAGCGGCCCAGCCAAACAAGGTGACCAGGGCCAGGCCGGGCAGGAGCCGGGCAGCGTAGGGCATGAACGGTTGTCGTGTGACCAGTACCCACAGGAGCAAAGCGGCCGCGCCGCCCAGCCAGGCGCCCCAATAGGAGAGGCCACCCTGGCTAAACAGCAATGCCTCCTGGAGCCGATCCTGGTAATAGGGCCACTGCCCAGCAACGAAGCCCAGCCGGCCGCCAAGCACTGCCCCGAATAATACCGCGAGCAAAGCGTCAAACCAGGCCGGCGCGGAGCTGGCGCGGGGCAGTTTCGCGGTCATGAAGATTGCGGCCAGGGCACCAAGGGCCAGGACGGCCGTGTAGGTATATACAAAGACACTGCCATATCGCGCAAGGATGGGAGCCATAATGAACGATCTTATGCGCTGCCGGTGAGGCAAGCAAACACCGGGCCCGAATGAGAGAACGTTGATTCATTTGTATAGATATTGTATAGTTTTGGTGTGTCACAAATTCTAAACAAGAATCGCATGAGAGCGGGAAATGTACGCGAAAAAAACTGAACAGACTAGAGTCGTCATTATCGGTGCGGGTTTTGGCGGACTCGCTGCAGCTAAGGCATTGGCCGGAGCCTCTGTAGAAGTCCTGATCCTGGACCGCAATAACTATCATACCTTCTTGCCTCTGCTCTACCAGGTGGCTGCTGCGGAGATCGATCCATCACAAATCGGCTATCCGGTGCGCACCATCTTACGGCGCTATGAGAATGTGGATTTTTTGATGGCCGAGGTCCAGCGCGTGGATCTGGAGGCTCAGATGGTGCGCGCAGATGTGGGCGATATACCCTTTGATTACTTGATCTTGGCCACGGGCAGCGAAGCACGGTTCTTTGGTATCCCCGGTGCAGCGGACTCATCGTTCACCATGAAAAGCATGATCGATGGTGTGAAGCTGCGCAATCATATTCTACAGAAGTTCGAAGAGGCGAGCCGCGAACCGGATCCCTCGCGGCGAGCACAGATGCTCACGTTCGTGGTCATCGGTGGTGGGCCAAGCGGGGTCGAGTACGCCGGCGCGCTGGCCGAACTGATTGGCGGGCCGCTGGCCAAGGATTACCCAACATTCTGCACGGCTGAAGCGAGGGTCATCTTGTTGGAAGCTGCGCCCACTGTGCTGGGCACTATGGCAGCCAACTTGAGCCAGTATGCGGTCGAGCGGCTGCGCGAAATGGGCGTGGAGGTACGACTGGATTCGGCCGTGGAAGAGGTGACAGCGCGCCAAGTGACACTGGCTGGCGGCGAAGTAATCGCCACGGAAACAGCGGTATGGACAGCAGGAGTCGGCGGCGAAGGTATCGCTGAACGCTCCCTATTGCCGACGCGTAGCAATAATACCGTACCGGTTACCAAGACCTTGCAGCTTCCCGACGAAGCAAACGTGTATGTAGTTGGCGATTTGGCGGCATTTGAGGAAAATGGGGGCATCCTGCCCATGGTAGCCCAAGTGGCAATGCAGCAAGGCGAGGCAGCGGCGAGAAATATCTTGCACCAGATCGTAGGAGAGCCGCTGGTTCCATTCTCGTATCATGACAAAGGGTCCATGGCAGTGATCGGGCGTAATGCGGCCGTGGCTGAACTCGGCGAACAGGCTTTCACTGGATTTCCGGCGTGGCTGATCTGGCTAGTTGTCCATGTGGCTCAGCTCATTGGTTATCGAAACCGGCTGCTGGTATTGGTTAATTGGGCCTGGAACTATCTGACTTTTGAGCGGCTAGTACGTCTAATACTGCCCAGACAGGTGGTCGAGCAGGAGCGCGAAGCGGAAGAAGTTTAGTGGGGCACAGGTGCGTAGGCGAGCAGCGTACACTGTGTCACCCAGGAAGGTGATCGATGGCGTACGATATGCTGGCTCCGCGCAAAAGAGTCGCGCTGGTCGCACATGACAATCGCAAAGACGAACTGTTGGCCTGGGCGCAGGCAAACAGGGAGGCGCTAGTCAGCCACGAGCTTTACGGAACCGGCACGACGGGCTGGTTGATCAGCCAGGAGCTAGGCGTTGACGTTTACCGCTTTCAAAGTGGTCCTCTCGGGGGCGACCAACAACTCGGCGCACGCATATCCGAGCGGGGCATAGATATTCTGATTTTCTTCTGGGACCCGCTGGAAGCCCAGCCCCATGATCCGGACGTGAAGGCACTGCTGCGAATTTCAGTTTTGTGGAACATTCCCGTCGCCTCGAACCGGTCTACGGCCGATTTCATCATTACTTCACCCTATATGACCAGCGAATACCAGCGCCTGCTGACCGATTATGAGGACTACCGTAAACGCCTGGACTGGCGCCGCAGCGCAGCAAGCCAGCAGGTGCTGGAGGAGTAACAACGTGGAAATCACACTTATCCCCCTGGAGCCGGCGCGTATGAAGCAGGCTCTCAGCGCAGATTTCGGGTTTGGTGACAGGTTCGTCAACCGCATGTTCACGCAACGGTACGATCGTGGTGAAGGTTGGCACAGCGCCCAGATTGGTCCATATGAGAACTTTTCGCTGCCGCCTTCCACGGCCGTACTGCACTACGGCCAAGAAATCTTTGAAGGCACTAAAGCCTATCGCCGGCCCGACGGGAACATCAACCTCTTCCGGCCGTGGGAAAACATGAGGCGCTTCAATCGTTCCGCACAACGCATGGCCATGCCACCTGTAGATGAGGAGGACCATCTGGCGGCGATTGTCCAGCTTGTGGAACTGGAACAGGAATGGGTACCGGCTGCGGAAGGTTCGTCGCTCTATATTCGCCCGGCCATGATCGCCACGGAGGCAGCGCTTGGGGTCCACTCCAGCACATCCTATCTACATTTTGTGATTGCCGGTCCTGTTGGCGCCTATTTCAAAGAAGGCTTCAATCCTGTGCCCGTCTTTATTTCCGACAAGTATCGCCGCGCCGTGCGCGGCGGCGTCGGCGCCGCCAAGACAGGTGGCAATTATGCCGCCAGTCTCTTCGTCGGGGAGAAGGCTGCAGCCAAGGGATATTCACAAGTGCTGTGGCTGGACGCGATTGAGGGTCGTTTCATTGAGGAAGTGGGGGCCATGAACATCTGCTTCGTTTACGAAGGAGAACGCATTGTGACCCCACCTCTCAGCGACAGCATTCTGGACGGGGTTACCCGCAATTCGGTACTGACCATGGCCCCGGACCTTGGATACGAAGTGTGCGAGGAGCCTGTGGATGTACTGCAGATGCTTTCCGATCTGCGCGAGGGAAAGGTAACCGAGGTGTTTGGGTGCGGCACAGCAGCAGTAATCGCCCCAGTGGGTAGGTTCGAATACTGCGACGACGTAACCCTAATCAACGAGAACCGGACCGGTCCTGTGGCCACACAGCTGTTTAAGGCGCTCACCGATATTCAATACGGACGGGTAGAAGATCCGTATGGGTGGACCATGCAAATCGCAACGCAGTAGCCCCATTTGGCAGCGCGTGACGGCCGTTTGATAGTTTCTGGCGGGTTGCGCCGTTATAATTGGCAGGTAAGAAATGCAAATCGAGAACGATAATCGTCAGACGATGATTATCGTTTTGCTTTGGAAGAGGAGGTGCGAATGCACCAAGTAGCTATCTTGGGCGTCGGCCAGGTGCCGGTGCGTGAACATTGGGATGTTGCGCTGCGCGATCTTGCCGTGCAGGCAGGGCGTGCGGCGATGGAAGACGCCGGGGTCGAGCGGGTGGATGCCATCTATGTGGGCAACATGACCAGCGGCGAATTGAACCAGCAGCGCCACCTGGGTGCCCTTGTAGCCGATTTTCTGGGCCAGTGGGGTGCAGAAGCGGTTAAGATGGAGGCCGCCTGCGGGTCGGCCGGATCAGCCATGCGCCAGGGCCTGATGGCGGTGGGCAGCGGCGAAATGGATGCTGTGCTAGTGATTGGGGTGGAGAAGATGACGGAGTCGCCGGGCCGAGTGACGACAGCCGCCCTGGCGACAGCTGCTGATGCCGATTATGAAGTGGTGCAGGGCGTTTCCTTTGTAGGTCTGAATGCGTTGATCATGCAGCGATATATGTATGAATACGGGTACGATCGCCATGACTTTGCACCGTTCGCGCTGAACGCGCATACCAACGGGGCCAAGAATCCCAACGCATTGTTCCAGGAACCGATCAGCCAGAGAACTTTTGACAAGGGCCGCATCGTAGCCGATCCGATCAGCCTCTTTGACGCCTCACCAATCGGCGATGGGGCAGCAGCGCTGTTGCTTGTCCCCACCGCAAGAGCGCCGCAAGCCGTGCGCGTCATTGCTTCTTCCTCTGTGATCGACACCCTGGCTATC
This sequence comes from uncultured Chloroflexia bacterium, assembly GCA_963786145.1. GTDB lineage: Bacteria > Chloroflexota > Anaerolineae > Promineifilales > Promineifilaceae > JAACFF01. Next base: position 386,141 of record CAWAYB010000003.1, on the reverse strand, counting down.
CACGATCGGGCCGATCCGTTGTGGCTGGAAGCGGCCGAGAAGTCGGCACAAGCTGCCTACCGCCAGGCCGGGATCGGTCCGGACGATCTGGATTTCTTCGAGTTGCATGATGCATTCAGTATTATGGCGGCGCTGTCGTTGGAGGCGGCAGGCTTCGCGGAGCGCGGCCAGGGTGTGCGCCTGGCCCAGGAAGGGGCCATTCTCCCGACAGGACGTGTGCCTATAGCCACCATGGGCGGATTGAAGGCGCGCGGCCATCCCGTTGGGGCAACCGGACTGTATCAGCTCGCTGAGGCGACTCTGCAACTGCGCGGCGCGGCCGGCGAGGCGCAGATCGAGGATGCGCGCCTGGCGATGACACAGAACATCGGCGGCAGCGGCGCAACCGTGGTTACCCATGTGTTGGAACGGCCGTAGGCCGGCGTTCAGGCACCACAAAGGTATCAAATTATGGAATTCAGAAGGCTGGGACGCACAGGGTTGAAAGTTTCGACAATTTGCCTTGGCACGATGCAATTTGGCTGGTCAACCGATGAGAAGGATGCGCACGCCATCATGAGCGAAGCGGCGGCTCTGGGCTGCAACTTCCTGGATACGGCCGATGTTTACTCGCGCTGGGTGAAGGGCAATCCCGGAGGTGTCAGCGAGGAAATCATCGGCAGTTGGCTGGCGTCCGGCGCCGTTTCCCGCGACCAGGTGGTGATTGCCACCAAAGTGCGCGGCCGTATGGGTGATGGAGCCAACGATGAGGGGCTTTCAAGGCTGCACATTATGAACAGCGTGGAAGCCAGCCTGCGCCGGCTGCAAACAGATGTAATCGATCTGTATCAGGTGCATTTCCCGGACGATGAAACGCCGCTGGAGGAAACCCTGAGGGCGCTCGACGATCTGGTACATGCGGGCAAGGTGCGCTATATCGGCTGTTCCAACTACCCGGCATGGCTGCTGGCCAAGTCTCTGTGGATCAGCGATGTACGGCAGCTTGCACGGTACGACACCCTGCAGCCGCATTACAGCCTGGTGCATCGCGCCGAGTTCGAGCGGGAACTGCAACCCCTGTGCCTTGATCAGGGCATTGGCGTCATTCCGTACAGCCCGCTGGCCGGCGGCTTTCTGACGGGCAAGTATCGCCGTGACAGCAATCTACCTTCGTCGGATCGCGCCTCCGGGATCCGCGAGCGCTATATGAACGAGCGGGGCTTTACGGCCGTGGATACCCTGGAGGAGATTGGCGCGGCCCATGACGTGAGTATCGCCCAGACGGCAATCGCCTGGGTGCTGGCCAATCCGGCCGTGACCTCGGCGATCATCGGGGCGAATTCGCTGGATCAGCTGCGCGACACAATGAAAGGCGCGGAAATAACGCTGGACGCAGAGGAGAAGGCAGCGCTGGATGCTACGACGGCCTGGACCTAAGCAAGGTGAGCGCTAGCGACTGCCGGCGACCGCGGGGCCAAGGCGCGGCGTGGTGATCGGGTGGTGCACCCAGACATTGGGTTCGATGTAACGGCCGACATTCATTACGCGATCGATCTGGATGGGTGACAGCGCATCGGCTACTACATAGTCACCGCTCTCAGGAAAGGCCATGCCGGTCCAGGATTCCCATTCATCTGCCGTGCCTTCAATGACCATAGAAGGGTGTGCCGTCTTCAGGATCTCGCCGCCACTGCGCCAGTGCGCGCGGAGCCACGGGTCATACGGTGCGCCGTCTTCGTGCTGCCAGCGCACATAACGTTCCATAGAGGTCAGGGGGTAGCGCGCTTTCCACGACGGCCGTACGGCCACGATCACGGCCTGAAGCCCTTTCTCCCGCGCCATTTCCCGCAGGGCCTTAATCAACCGATAGCTCACGCCTTGACCATGATACTCCGGCTGGATGCTGATTTCTAATGCAGCAAGGGTGTTGGGCACCTGACCTTGGGACAAACCATCCGTCCCGCGAACCAGGCAGTCGGCCCAGCCGACCGGCAGGCCGCTCAGCGTGGCATCCCAAACCAGGGGAATCGACTGTCCCACAGCCACAGGATCGCCCTCGCCATTCAGCAGGTAGAGCTGGTAAGCGGCAAAATCGTCGATCAGATGATGCCACAAGCGGTTGCTATATACATCGTGCAGCATGAATTCTGGCCAAATGCGTTGTTTCTGGGGATAGAAGCGCTCCGCCAGGTCCGGCTTCTCTTGTAAGGTCGCAAACGTGAATTCGTTCTCGTTTTGTGGCATGGTAGATCATCCTCGTCTCTTTTCCAAATAGGCGCACGGCGGTGAGAGCAGCAGGCGCAGGCGCGGAGCAGTTTTCAACGAACGAGCAGCTGCATTTGTCCGGCTAGCGGCAAGATGGCATCCCACTGCGGGTCGCCATCTTCAAAACTCCACCACGCGGAGAGGACAGCCTGGGCGAAGGCCCACTTCAGAATGCGCTCGCGGTCCATTTCCAGGAACTCGCCAAGAATAGCAGCACGGCGTGCGCAGAGCACACCAATGTCAGGCCTACTCAGCATCTGTGGCAGAGGATTGCGCAAGAGCGCCCCGGTCTCGTACGCTGGTTCACCAACAATGCCTTTGGGATCGATAGCCAGCCAGCCCTGGCCGACGGCCAGGATGTTGTCGTGATGGAGATCGCCGTGAAGCAAGACGGACGTATGCGGGCTGCCCAGCAGTTCCTCGTAAATCGCCTCGGCGTGGCTGACAAGATGGCTGGGAAAAGGTCCAGTCAATCCTTCAAAGCGGGCACGCAAACGCTCAAAGCCACGCGCCCACAGGCTGATGGTGGGGAAGCTGTGTTCGTCGAGGGCCGGACGCCATAAGGTTTGCATCACGCGTGCCGCAACTCTCGTCGCCTCGTCATCGTCGCGCAGGCTGGTGGGTAGAAGCGTATGGCCGGGAAGCAGGTGTTCGAGTAGCAGCATGCCAAGCTCGCTATCAGCGTCGAGCAAGCGGGCAGCTCCACGGCCGTCATAGAAACGCAGCGCTTTTGCTTCACTCGCCAGCTCGGGATTGGGCACGCCCAGTTTGAGGACAACGATCTGGCCGCCGGCGCGTCGCGCTCTGGTAACGTAATTATAGGAGAGATTGGGAAACGGCCGTTCGATCACCAGGTCCCAGCGCTGCGCCGCCTTAGCTACCAGTGCTGGCAGATCCGCAAGCCACTGACTTCCTGCGGGGCCAAACGTAGCGAGCACCGTGCGGCGAAAAGAGTCAGGCAAGAGAAGGCTCGAGGCGGGTTCAAATTCAGACACGCGATCAGTGCTGGCCAAGCCTGGTAACAGCCATTTCCAACAGGACCGAGAGCTCCCCGGAATCGCGCATGATCGTGCTGAAATGGTGCCCACCACTGGCTCGGGCATGCAAGTAGACGCCAGGAATTCCGGCAACATGGCGAACATACTGAACATCCAAGGGATTGTCATCACAATAGTAGAGGTGGAAGCTTGTGCCTGATTGGGCCGCTCGGCCCAAATGCGATCGCAGATCGTAGCAGTAGCGATCGAGTACAAGCTCCGCTTGCTGTCTCAGAGTGGCCCAGTTGCGCGAATGGATGGTTTTGAGGAAGATGACCCCGCGTCGTGTCGGCAGGCAGGTCTGTCCTCCGAACGCGTGCGCTTCCTCCGCGCCGAGCGTGCGCCGCATAGCAGAGCAGCGTAACCATCCATCGACCCACCTACGGTGATAAAGTGGCGAATATTGTGCTGTTCCAGGAATGAAGGGAGATAGTCGCGGGTTTCAAAAGGATTCCTGGAAAGACCGGGAAGCCCACGCAAATACAAAATCTTGTTCCGATCACGCACGAGGATTCAATTAGCGTCAACTTGGTACTGTAGTCCTCCCCACTCGAACGGGGGCACGGCCTCGCGCAGGCGCAGGCCGCCAAAGGCAATGATGGCTACATCCGAGTTGGCATTTAGTTCAACCTTCACAGGTTCGGCTGGATCGTCGATCATCTACGGCCTGTATCCTTCACTTCTCATGCGGGCAGGACTGGCACAGAACCTGCTTACTACAAATTACTTCCTTTTCTTGCTCTTCTGGGACTTGTCTTTATTTTTTTTCTTCTTCTTGCCCTTGTTCTTCGTTTTTGACTTTTCCTTGCCCTTCGATTTTTTCTTGCTGCCTTTGTCCGCTGATTTCTGTTTCTGGCTCCGCTTTTTCGTTTTCTTGCCCGTTATGGCCGTGGCGGCGGGCAGGGCTTCCAGCGCGGGTGGGCTTTGCAGCAGGGGCGAAGTGGGTGGCGCGGAAAGCAGGCCGAGACTCTCTTGACGGGGCAGGGCAGGAACGGCCGTGTGCCGCGCTACAAGATCGCCGGGAAAGATGGACATTCCTTGGGTACGAAAACGGCCACGCCAATGGCGTGCCTGGTTTACGGACAAACCGCTCTTTGCCGCGGCGTCTTTCAAATCATCGCCGCCCGCCAGAGCCAACAGCATTTGCGCGCGCTGGCCGTAAGGTGGCTTGTCCGTCGCCAGCCCTTGCAGGGTCTGTGTGTCGCCATATCCAAGTTGAAAAACTCCTTCAGAATTCTCTACAGACATGATGTTCGCTCCTGGGTTACAAGTCGGCCGACGTTCCAATCTGTGTTAGCGAGATGGTAAGCTGTTTCGCCTAGAATGTCTAGTAGAGGAAGAGGTCGTGCGTAAATGCAACGGTTCTGCCTCAGGGGCCAACCCGTAGATTAGCACAAAGGGGAGGTTTAGGGTCTGTCCCATTCTCCGCTATAATGCAGGTAGACCCTTATACCGGAGAGAAACTATGCCCCCCACACTCTTGCTGATTGACGGCCATGCGCTGGCCTACCGCATGTTCTATGCCTTACCGCTGGAGGCGTTCAGCACCAAAGAGGGCGAACCGACCAACGCTACTTTCGGCTTCACGCGCACGATCATTGAGCGCCTGTTGGGCCCAAAACCGCCCGAGTATTTCGCAGTCAGTTTTGATCTGGGCCGCACGTTTCGGGACGACCTTTTCGCCGACTACAAGGGCACACGAGAAAAAATGCCCGATGAGCTCAGTGTGCAAATTGAGCGGATCAAAGAAGTAGTAAGGGCCTTCAACATTCCAATCCTGGAACTGGAAGGATTCGAGGCGGATGACGTGCTGGGAACCATTGCGGCCCAGGCCGGAACAATGGGGGTTCAGACACATATCATCACCGGCGACCGCGACCTTTTGCAGCTGGTCGACGACACTACGGCTGTCGAACTGCCCCCCAGGGGCAGCAACCAGGAACCAGAGGTGTTTGATGAAACGGCCGTGGCCGACTATTTCGGCGTTACCGCAGGGCAGGTTGTAGACTGGAAGGCGCTCGTAGGCGACACCAGCGACAATATCCCCGGAGTGCGCGGTATCGGCCAGAAGACGGCCACGCGTTTGCTGCAGCAATATGGCACCCTGGCGGGTATCTACGAGCATATCGACGAGCTCAAAGGCGCACTGCGCAACAATCTGGAAGATGGGCGTGAGAACGCTTATTTGAGCTATGAATTAGCGCGGATTGTAACGGATGCACCCTTACAACTGGACCTGGAGGCCTGCCTGGCGAAGGACTTTGATCCGGCCGTGGTTCTCGAGCTATTTCGCGATCTGGAATTCAGGACCCTGTCGCGCCAGTTGTTGGACAGCCTGGATGAAGCGCCCGAAAGCAGCGAGATTTCTACGCAGCCCCTTACGGAAACGGTTATTGTGCGTACGGAGGCACAGCTTGAGGAACTGGTCGCTGCACTGGAAGCTGCGAAGCTGATCAGTTTTGACGTGGAGACTACCGGCCTGGACAAAATGACCGCGCAGCTGGTTGGCTTCTGTCTGGCCGTGGAATCACCTACAAGCTATTACGTTCCCGTCGGGCATCTGGCGCAGGCCGGGCAGGCTACAAGTGGGCAGATGTCGCTGTTTGCGGGTGAAGCGCTGCTTTCGCCTGGCCAGCTACCCCTGCAAACGGTGCTCGATGCCGTGCGGCCGGCGATGACCAATCCGAGGATTGGCAAAGTGGCACACAACGCCAGCTATGATTTCACGGTACTTGACCGGCACGGTCTGCGGGTGAACCCGATTACGTTTGACACCATGATCGCGGAGTGGCTCACTGATCCGGCAAGCAAACACAAGGGCCTCAAGGACCTGGCACGCCACCGGTTAGGCATAGCGATGACAGATATTACGGAGCTGATTGGCACGGGGCGGGCCCAGAAATCTTTTGCGGAGGTGCCTGTTGAAGATGCGGCACCATACGGGGCGGCAGATGCGGACATGACTTTGAGATTGGTACGGCCGTTGCAAGAGGAAATCCAGGAGAAAGGGCTGGAGAAAGTGTTGGATTTGGAAATGCCCCTGATCGAAGTCTTGTCGGCCGTTGAACAAACCGGAGTGCGGCTAGATATCCCGTTCTTCCAGCGGACTTCGAAGGATATGGAAAAGCGCATGCTCGAGCTGGAAGGCGAGATCCACCAGATCGCGGGGCAACCGTTCAACATCAATTCCACGCAGCAGTTAAGCGATATACTGTTCAAGGAGCTTGGGCTGCCACATGAAGGGCTGAAGCGGAACAAAAGCGGCCACTATTCTACAGCGGCCCACGTACTGGAAGACCTGGCTCAGGCTGATAAGACCGGCATCATTAACGCTATCAGTGAATACCGCGAACTGGGCAAGCTCAAAAGTACCTACGTCGACGCGCTGCCGGAAATGGTCAATGCCGAGACAGGACGTGTCCACACCAGCTACAACCAGACGGGCGCGGTCACCGGGCGTCTAGCGAGCAGCGCGCCCAATTTGCAGAACATCCCTATCCGAAGTGAGGTTGGCCAGCAAATCCGCCGCGGCTTCATTACCGAACCAGGGTGGCTATTCCTTGCCGCCGATTATTCGCAGGTGGAACTACGCGTCCTGGCCCATATCTGCCAGGACAAGACGCTGATCAATGCCTTCCTCCAGGATCAGGATATTCACCGCACAACGGCCGCCGCCGTCTACGGCGTGCCCCTGGAAGAGGTTACGTACAACCAGCGACGTTTCGCAAAAGCAGTGAACTTCGGGCTCATCTATGGCATGGGACCGTTTCGCCTGGCGCGCAGCTCCGATCTTACTCTCGCAGAGGCAGAAAAGTACATTGCCGAGTATTTCGAGCGTTTCCCGGGCATCCAGCGTTATCTGAACGAGACCAAACGCACCGCGCGGACGCAAGGTTACGTGGAAACCTTGTTCGGGCGACGCCGCTATTTCCCGATTTTCAAGGTGCGCGAGAGTGGCAGCAACCGGCAGGCGATGATGCGCGCGGAGCGCGAAGCCGTCAACCATCCGATTCAAGGCACGGCTGCCGACATCATCAAGATTGCCATGCTGCAATTGCATGAAGCGTTGGAGGGTTACCAGGCGCGTATGGTGCTGCAGGTGCACGACGAATTGGTCCTGGAAGTGCCGGAGGATGAATTGGAAGTCGTGAAACCGCTGATGATCAAGGTCATGTCCGAGGCAGTTCAGCTTGACGTACCGCTGAAGGTGGATGCGAGCAGCGGGACAAACTGGCTCGAACTGAAGGAATGATCTGGCCTGGCGCCGACTTACCTGGTCGGCGGCAAGGAAGAGAGGTGCGGCATGGGTCCTTTACGCAAGTATCGTTGGTTGCTCTTATTGGTCGCGATGCTAATGGTTCTGCTGGGCAGCCGCGCCAACCAGAGAGGTCGAGGCGCGTCAGTCATCGCGGCGGCAAAGCCGAACATCATTTTCATTGTTGTGGATGCTCTGCGGGCAGATCATCTATCCTCCTATGGCTACGGCCGGATGACGTCGCCTAATGTGGACACTCATCTTGCCGATCGGGGAGTGCGCTTTAGAGATGTGAGCGCGGCATCTGCCTGGACTAACCCGTCCAATGGAGCCATGCTGATTGGCCGGCTGCCGTCTGAGGTGGACACAGTGTGGGCGGACCCGCAGCAGCACATTCCCGCATCCGAGACTCTCCTGGCCGAGTATCTGGCCGAGGCGGGCTACCAGACAGCGGGCTTTGTCTCTAACTGGTGGATGGACGAACGCTTCGGTTATGGGCAGGGATTTGAGACCTACGTGCGCACGGCGGGCAGCGAAGAAGAGCGTGAGCGAGCAGCGACGCTGAACGCGCTGGCCAAGGATTGGCTGGAAACGCAAAGCGGCAAGGGGCTTGGCGACGAACGGCCGTTGTTTCTCTTCCTGTACTATTATGACCCGCACTCCTGGTATGACCCGCCAGCGCCCTACGACACGCTTTACGATCCAGACTATACGGGAACGCTGACAGCCGAAGTGTTCCAACATGGCCAGGATGTCGTCTCCGGGGTCATAACGCCCAGCGCGCGCGATATCGAGCACCTGCTGGCGCTCTATGACGGTGAGATTACTTATTGGGATCACGAACTGGGCCAGATGGCAGCCTATCTGGACAGCCTGGGCTTGTGGCAAGATAGCCTGATCATCCTGACCAGCGACCATGGCCAGATGTTTGGGGAGCACGGTAAGTGGGTACACCGCAATTCTCTTTATGAAGAGGTACTGCGCGTACCCCTCTTGATACGCTATCCTGGTGTGCTCGGGGCTGGCCAGGAGGTAAATGCCCCCGTGTCCAATATGGATATCCTGCCCACGGTGCTGGAACTGCTGGATATCGACCTTCCCACAACCCTGCAGGGACAGAGTCTGATCCCCCTCCTACAGGGCGCGGCACCAGAGTCCAGAAAGATCTTTGCCGAGCTGGCCGGTGAAACCGACCCGCAGGGCGATGCTTACTGGATCGCACCACATACATATCTCTATTCAGTCAAACAGGATGGGTGGAAATATACGCACGCGCAACAGATGCCGCAGGTGGATATGCTTGTTCAGTTGGGCCAAACGTCGGTCTATGAAGGGTCCAATATGCTGGCGGAGGAGCCTGAGATGGCGAAGCAGTTGTGGGCATCTCTTCAGCAGCAGTTTGCCATTCCGACACAGTTCCTATTCATGCCGGCGGTGGAACGGCCATAGTCTCAGCCGCCTTCAGCCAGGAGTATCCCAATGGAAAACGACAAGGCCGCGCATATCTTCCAGATCAACTTCTCCGACGGGGGGGTGCCCAAACGGCCGTTACGCGCCGCTGAGATAACGCGCGAGGGCGTGCCTGGCGATCGCCAGGCCGACCTGCGCTATCATGGCGGTCCGGACCGCGCGCTGGTATTGTTTTCTCTGGAACAGATCGTGGCTTTGCAGCGGGAAGGAAACCCTATCTACCCGGGCAGTATCGGCGAGAACATTACCGTCTCCGGGCTCGACTGGCCTAAAATCGTGCCGGGCACGCGCTTGCAGATCGGGGCGGTGCAGATCGAGATAACGGACTACGCGTCACCTTGCAGCAAGATTGGCGGCTCATTTCTAGGCGATCGTTTCGTACGCGCTTCACAGAAAGAGTACCCTGGCTGGTCGCGACTGTGCGCTCGCGTCCTTGTTGCGGGAAGTGTTCAAGTTGGTGACAGAGTTGCTGTCTTGGGCTGAGGGCAAGGCCTTCGCGATAAAAAAGAGCAGTTCAGGATACGGCCGTTAAATACGCGGCAGCATGATCTCCTGCTGGTTCTGGTACTTGCCTTTGCGATCGGCGTATGAAGTTTCGCAGAGTTCGTCCGATTCAAAGAACAGCACCTGTGCTATGCCTTCATTGGCATAGATGCGCGCCGGCAGCGGCGTGGTGTTGCTGATCTCCAGGGTGACAAAGCCCTCCCACTCCGGTTCAAAAGGCGTGACATTAACGATCAGCCCGCAGCGGGCATAGGTGCTCTTGCCGACGCAAATGGTGAGCACGTTGCGCGGGATACGAAAGTATTCGACTGTCTGGGCCAGAACAAAGGAATTAGGGGGAATTACGCATATGTCGCCATGAAAGTCCACAAAGGAGAGGGGGTTGAAGTCTTTGGGGTCAACCACGGCGGAATGAACGTTGGTGAAGATCTTGAATTCGTTGCTGACACGAATGTCGTAGCCGTAGGAGGAGAGGCCGTAGGATATGACGTCTTGCCGAACCTGTCCGTCCACAAAGGGCTCGATCATTCTCTGTTCCTGTGCCATGCGGCGAATCCAACTATCAGCCTTAATTGCCATACAAATCTTTTCTCCCTGGGGCAGCACGGCGGGATGGACACGGCCTGAAACAACCGTGAGCCACGCGCGGCCATTTCCTTGTTACATTACTTCAGGGGCGCTCATGCCCATGAGGTCCAGAACACGTGCAAACAACTGCTTGGCGCTCTTGTAGAAGCGCAGCCGGGCCAGACTCAGTTCTTCCGACACGTCAGGATGCAGGACACGGCATTCCTCGTAGGTAGTGTGGAACAGAGAGGCCAGGTCGTAGGCATAAAACGTGATGGAATGAGCGTCGAATGTGGTCGCCATTTTCTCCAGGATTTCGTTCAACTCTGTGGCCTTACGCAAGAACGCCAGCTCGCGTTCGTCGGTCAGCAGGCTGAGGTTCGCACCGGCATCGGCATCCAGGTCATGCCCTTCATCGACCCATTTGCGCAAGATTCCCGCACAGCGCACGTGCGCATTCTGAATGTAATAGACGGGGTTCTTGTCTGAATGCTCCACGGCCAAATCAAGGTCAAAATCAATCTGACTGTTCCCGGAGCGGGATATCATGAAATAGCGAATCGGATCGGCGCCGACCTCTTCCACCAACTCGTCCAGAGTGACGAAAAGGCCGCGGCGGGTGCTCATCTTGACCTGCTCGCCGCCACGGGTCAGGGAGACGATCTGGTGCAGGACCGTATGGACGAAGTCGGTGTCGTAGCCCATGGCGCGCACACCCATCAGGACCTGAGGGGCGGTGGCATGGTGATCGGGACCGAAGATGTCCACGACCAGATCAAAGCCGCGCAGCACTTTGTCCCAATGGTAGGCAATGTCGGGCAGGCGATACGTCGGCTCGCCGCTGGCCTTAACCAAAACGCGATCTTGATCGTCTCCGAGATCGGTAGAACGGAACCACTTGGCGCCGTCTTGCTCGTACACGTAGCCGTTTTGATCGAGCACCTCGAGAGCTTCCCAAACACGGCCGCTTTCGTAAAGGCTTTGTTCGCGAAAGTACATGTCAAAATCGATATTGATGCTCTTGAGGCTGTCTTTCTGATCCTGTGAAATGACATCTTTGGCGTAGTCACCAAAGAAGGAGATGGGCGCATCGACCAGCGTGTTACCATGCTGCTCGTAGAGATCACGGGCGATGTCGACGATGTAGCCGCCCTGATAATGTTCATCGTCGAGATCAACCGCCTGATCCAGAAGCTGCAAGTAGCGCAGGCGCACCGATTCACCAAGCAGTGTGATCTGGCGCCCGGCATCATTGTAGTAGTACTCGAGAGTGACATCGTATCCGGCAGCTTCGAGGGCGCGAGCCAGCGTGTCACCCATTACACCACCACGCGTTCGTCCCAGGGTAATGGGGCCGGTAGGGTTGGCGCTGACGCACTCGACCTGCGCCTGCAGGCCGTGACCAAGGTCAAAACTACCATAGCTGTCGCCTGCGAAGAGGATGCGTTCCACCTCGTCTTGCAGCCAAGGGATGCCCAGGCGGAAATTAAGAAAGCCGGGCGGCAAGACGGCCGTTTCGCTGAGGTATGCGGGCATCTCCAGATGATCGGCGATGATCTGAGCGATCTGAAGGGGCGCCATGCGCGCCAGTCTGGCGGACTGCATGGCCACCGGCGTGGCATAGTCGCCATGGCTGGGGTCACGCGGCCGTTCTATGCGTACTTCCGGTATATCAAAGGGGGGCAACAAACCCCCGGCCTGGGCGCGTTCGATTGCTGCGGTGACCCGTTGGGCCAAATCATGATGAAGCTGCATATATTTTCTCCGATGCCTGTGGCCCTTTTCGCGAAGGAGCTGCCGGTAGGCAGCCAATCGAGCAGGGTACAGGGGTGAAGGGTATTTTAGCTTGGCGAGCGGTGGGGGACAAACATGCAGCACCAATGGCTGGGTCACGGCAGGTTGTGTGGATTGCTACCAGCCGTGACCCGACCATAGAATGGAAGAGGTAGTTGTTTGTTTTTTGTGGAAACAACTATCTATATTGACATAATGTTTGAAATGAGCCTACTTAGGCCTCTTATGGCGGCTTTGATACAATAGAGTGCTGCGTGAGCGGGCCAGGGGCATGAGCACGCCATGGGCACTACGGCCGTGTATAGTCAAATGGTCGCCAAAGGCGCAACAGTGGACGGAAATTATTCTTGAGAAGATGGCAGTTCTGGTTAGGCCTGGCAGTGAGCGCACTTTTTGTGTGGCTGGCGCTGCGCGGGCTGAAGATAGACCAGGTATTGAAAGACATGCGCGAGGCCAACTATTGGTGGCTGGCGCCGAGCATCCTGGTCTATTTTTTGGCCGTTTGGGCGCGTACCTGGCGCTGGGATTATATGTTACGGCCGCTAAAGAAGATCTCGCTGGTGCGCCTTTTTCCCGTGGTGGTGATCGGCTACATGGGCAACAACATCTTTCCCTTCCGCGCCGGGGAACTGCTGCGCTCTTTTGTGCTGCGCGAACGCGAAGGGGTGGCGATCAGTGCCAGTTTAGCCACGGTGGTTGTCGAACGGGTATTTGACGGCCTGGTAATGCTGGCATTTGTCTTTCTCGCTTTGCCTGTGACGCCGATCCCGGGAGATGGGAGCGGCCGTATCCGGACGCTGGTCATTGGGGCGAGCATCGCCTTTTTTGTGGCCATGATCATTTTTTTCATCCTGGCGGCGATGCCGGAGCGATTCATGGCCCTGGCGCAATGGTTCGCTGACCGGCTGCTGCCACAACGGTTTGCCGAGCCCCTTTTAGGCTTCCTAGAACGTTTTCTCGACGGGCTGGCTTCGTTGCGCAGCTTCCGCAGTGTGATCATGATTTTTTTGAGCACGGTTGTGATCTGGTTGTTGGAAACGCTGAAGTACTGGTTTGTGATGCAGGCTTTTCCCTTCCAGGTCAGTTTCTTTGCCCTGATGCTCATGAACGGAGTAGTCAACCTGGCAACTACCCTGCCTTCCGCACCCGGTTATGTGGGCACTTTTGACGAACCGGGGATCGAAATCCTCAAGCTGTTCGCGGTCAACGAGAACACGGCCGCAGCCTATACGCTGGTGCTACACGCCGCCCTCTGGCTGCCGATTACGTTACTGGGCATTTATTTTATGATTCGCGAGGGGCTGAGCTTCTCGGTTATGAACCAGGCGATGGCTTCGGCCGAAACGGAAGAGGAACCTGTCTGATGAAGATTGCCATTATCGGCGCCGGGATCGCCGGCCTATCCGCTGCATACGATCTGCTGGCTGCGGGGCATGAAGTGGTGCTTTACGAGGCGGACCAGCGACCGGGGGGGCTGGCCGCAGGTTTCCGCGACGAGAATTGGGAATGGCCGCTGGAGAAATTTTACCACCATTTGTTTACCTCGGATAAGGCAATCATCGGGCTGGTGGAAGAGTTGGGCATGCGCGACAAGCTATTCTTCCCCCGCCCCACCACTTCGGTTATCTACGAGGGGCGAATCGTGCCGTTCGATTCACCGCAGCGCTGGATCGCATTTCCGGGTTTTAATCTGCTGGACGTGGCCCGTTTCGGGATGGTGAGCGCGTATTTGCGTTTCACGGAGCCCTGGCGAGAGTTGGAGAAGGTGACAGCCGATTCGTGGCTGCGGCAATGGTATGGGGACAAGATTTACAAAATGACCTGGGAGCCGATGCTGATTGGCAAGTTCGGGCCTTACTATCAGGACGCAAACATGGCCTGGATGTGGGCCCGGCTGCATGTGCGCTCGCCCAGGTTGGGTTATTTTGAGGGCGGATTCCAGGCTTTTGTGGACCGCTTGAGCGCGGCGGTGGAAGAGCGCGGCGGGGTTATCTGCTTGAACGCGCCCGTGGAGGGAATCACGGCCGTGGACCCTCAGAGCTTCGCAGTGACAGGGCCGGCCGGCGCCGAAACGTATGATCGCATTCTGGTGACAACATCGCCGGGGCTGATGGCCCGCCTCGTGCCGGGGCTGCCCGAGGGCTATAAGCAGCAGCTACGCGGTTTGAAGAGCATGGGCGCGGTGGTGATGACGCTGGCCCTGCGGAGGCCGCTCCTGGGAGAATCAAATACGTATTGGCTCAATATACCCGCCCATTCGCCGAATAAAAGTGAGAATGAGATACCTTTCCTAGCATTGGTCGAACATACGAATTACATCAGCAGCGAACATTATGGTGACGACCACATTATCTACTGCGGCGATTATGTGCCTGCGGATCATCCGTATTTTTCGCTCAGTAAAGAAGAGATGCAGGAACTGTTCACCAGCGTATTTCACAAGTTCAACCCGGATTTCCGGCCGGAGTGGGTGCGCAAGAGCTGGCTGTTTCGCGCCCCGTATGCCCAACCAGTGCCGGAGGTGAACCAATCGCAGCGTATTCCTGACCTACGCACGCCAGTGAATGGCCTTTACCTGGCAAGCATGAGCCAGGTCTATCCCTGGGATCGGGGCACGAATTTTGCGGTGGAGATTGGCCGCCGGGCGGCGCGCGAGATGTTGGCCGATATGGCTTGAGAAAGCAGCCAAGACCTGGTTTTCGCGTAGGGTACTCAGAGGGTGAATGCGTACTGTAAGCCAATTTGTAACGGCGCCGGGGCATGATAATTCATCGTAAGACAATGTAAAATGGCCGTGTCGGCAAGAAGTCGCCTGACATCTGGCTAATTTGGATCGCCAGCGAGACGGGCGAAGTCTGAGGAGAAAAAGTTATGAAAATAATCGTCGTAGGAACAGGATTTGTGGGACTGCCACACGCCGCAGTCCTGTCTGAGTACGGACACGAAGTGTACGCCTATGATATTGACGCCGAGCGCATCAACGCCTACAAGTCGGGCAAACGTGAGGAAATCGAACGCTATGTGAACGAACCGGGGCTGGCAGCTTCGGTGGATGAAAACTTGAATCGCTACCTGTTCTTTACCACGGACATCAGCAATGTGGTAGACGGCACAGACGTAATTTTCCTGTGCCTGAACACGCCGCCCAAACGGGATGGCTCGTCGGATTTGAGCTACTATCTTAATGCTGCCCATCACCTGGCGAAGCTTCTAGCCAAACGCGAGGACAAGAAGCGCGTGGTTCTGGTAAACAAGAGCACGGTGCCTGTCGGCACAGCGCGGCTGCTGGAAAACATCATGCACGAGCACGGCGTGGAGAATTTCGGCGTGGCTTCCAACCCAGAATTCCTAGCCCAGGGAAACGCAATCGAAGGATCACGCCGTCCGGACCGCGTGGCGATTGGGGCGGATACGGAGGAAGACCTGCAGATCTTGCGCCGCGTGTACTCGCAGTTCGTCAATCATGTTCGTATTCGCTACCTGGAGACTACCCCGGAAACTGCTGAAGCGATCAAGTATGTGGCTAATACACTGCTGCTCACCTATATTTCCTTCTGGAACGGGGTTGGGGCGCGGCTGGGCGAGTCTTTCCCGAATATCCGCATGGAAGATTTAAAGGTCGGCGTGACTTCCGACAACCGGATCAGCACCTGGGGATCTTACGTCAGCAATGGGGCTGGAGGCAGCTGCTTCGGTAAGGATATCCAGAGCCTAATCTACCAGTTGAATAAGGCGGGCCGTTCCACAGACTTGCTGCAGGCGGTGCACAACATCAACGAGTACCAAAAGACGTACATTATTGACCGCGCTGTCTATGAAGCGGGGTTCAGCTTCAATCAGAAGACAGTCGCTTTGCTGGGACTGGCCTTTAAGAAGCGCACAAATGATATGCGCGATTCGGCCGCCCTGAAGGTGGTGGAGTCTTTGCTGGCGCGGGGCGTTACGTCGATCCGCGCTTATGATCCACTGGCCAGCGAAGATGCACAGCGCATCTGGTTTAACCCGGACGAGAATCACTTGTTTGAACGCATCAGCTACCATGACTCCGCGAAGGAAGCGATTCAGGGCAGCGATGCTCTGTATATTTCCACCGATTGGGAGGAGTTCCGGGGCTTGTCACGCACGATCGAAACCACGGTGGAGCCACCTTACCTGGTGATGGACGGCCGACGCATGCTGCCTGATTTTGAAGCATTGGTCAAAGCGGGCTTCGAGTATCTTCCCGTAGGGGGAACGCTGCTGCGACCGAAAGCGACAGCGGCGGACTCCACCAACGGCCAGGCGCCGGCAGTCACTATTGTCGAGAAGGTCGTGGTGAAATAGCGCATTCCTTCGTACAGTCCAACGAGGTTTCTGATGACACGCTGGAGCAAGCGCAAGCGCCTAGAAGCGATCATGGCGGGGGAGCTTCCCGACCGGCCAGCGGTGGCTTTGTGGCGGCATTGGCCAGGTGATGATCAGGATGCGGCTGCCTTGGCATCCACGCACGTGCGCTGGCAACAGGACCATGATTGGGACTTCCTGAAGGTCGGTCCCGCCAGCAGTTACTCCGTAGTTGACTGGGGGGTGAAGGACCGCTGGATTGGGCATATTGAAGGCACCCGCGAGTCCTATGAACTGCCGATTGAGGTGCCGGACGATTGGGAGCGCTTGCAACCGCTCGATCCGACGCGCGGCATGCTGGCGACACAAATCGAAGCACTGCGGCTGGTGCGCAAGAGCGTAGGTGAGGACGTACCGGTACTGGCAACGGTTTTCTCGCCGCTGTCGCAGGCCAAGCATCTGGCAGGCCAGGAGGTAATGCTGGGGCACCTGCGCCGCTATCCGGAAGTACTGCGACGCGCGCTCGACGTCCTGAGTGAAAGCACGCTGCGTTTTGTGGACGCGGCGCGCGGCGCTGGTATCAGCGGCATCTTCTATGCAGTGCAGCACGCGCGCTATCCTCTTCTAAGTCGAGAAGAGTTCATCCGTTACGGCCGTGGCTATGATTTGCCGATCCTGGAAGCAGCCGCCGATCTCTGGCTGAACATGACCCATATCCACGGGCAGGATACGATGTTTGACCTGGTGGCCGACTACCCTGTCGGGCTGGTCAACTGGCATGACCGGGAAAGCCCTACCAGCTTGAGTGCCGGGTTGCAGCAGATCCGCGGGGCCGCGAGCGGCGGCATAGACCACTGGCGACTGCATGAAGATAGCCCAGCGGCGGCATTGGCAGAGGCCGCAGACGCGCTGGGACAAACGGGCGGCAGGCGGCTTGTGCTGGGCACGGGCTGCGTCATCATGGCGACGACGCCGCTGCGCAACATCATTGCGTTGCGCGAATTTGCGGAGAAGAAGAGCCGGAGTACCTAGCCGAGAAGCTCCTGGCGCACAGCCTCGTTTCGCTCCAGTCTAAGCGCTCCACGCAGGGCCAGCTGCGCCTCCGGCCCGCCAATCCGGTGCAGCGCCCAGGCGGCATGGCCGCGCACGATCAGTTCCGGATCAGCAAGCAGGGAGGCCAGGGCGGGCACGGCCGTGGGCGAACCCCAGTTTCCGGCGGCGACACAGGCATTGCGAACCAGCCGCGCGCGCTTGATGCGCAGAATGGGACTGCCGGCGAATCGGACCTTGAACGCAGTCTCGTCGAGGGCAAGCAGGTCGATCAGCGAAGGAGCCACCAATTCCAGGTTGGCAGCGAAGAAGGCGGCCTCGGCGGCAGGCGTGGCGAAGCGGTTGAAGGGGCACACTTCCTGGCAAATGTCACAGCCGTAGATCCAGTTGCCCAATAACGGCCGTAAGTCAGGGGGGATCCAGCCCTTCAGCTCAATCGTCAAATAGGAAATACAGCGCCGGGCATCCAGCACATAGGGCCGGGGAAAGGCAGCGGTCGGGCAGGCGTCCAGGCAGCGGTGACAGGTACCGCAGGTGGGCATGGATGCGGGGGCTGTGGTTGGCGGCAAGGGCAAGGTCGTCAGCAGTTCACCCAGGAAGAACCAGGAGCCGCTCAGTGGACCGATAAGCATGGTGTTCTTGCCGGTGAAGCCCAGACCGGCCGTTTCGGCATGATCCCGTTCCAGGATCGCACCGGTATCCACATAAGCACGGCTGCGCGCCTGGGGGCTGACATCCTGCAACCAGGAAGCCAGCTGTTGTAAACGCGGCAGCATCACATCGTGATAGTCCACACCCCAGGCATAGCTGGAGATACGGCCGCGGCTTGGGTCCTGCGCAAGGGCAGGCGGCAGCGCTGGCATGGCGTAGCTGAGGCCAACGCTGATGATGGACTGCACGCCGGGCAGGATAGCTGCGGGGTCGCGGCGGCGGGCCACTCTATCGGGGCGGGCCATATAGCCCATGGCACCGAAATGGTCATTGTCCAGCCAGCGCAGATAAGCGTCGAGGCGCCGTGCCGGGGCAGCAGGCGAGATACCGAGGGCGTCGAAGCCGAGCAAGCGCGCCTGTTCGTGAAGTTCCCGCACAATACCGTCCATCCAGAACGACATTATACCCGAAGCACAGGGCCTGACTGAGGGTTGCCCCTTTGTGATATAATCGGCAAATCGTCACTAACTTTCAGCAGGAGACAGATTGGGATGAGCGAAAGCACTCTTGACATCAATACGGAAGCACTCAAACGCGTGACCCTGGTATCAGTCGCCGGACGGATTGACAGCAGCAATGCGACAGAACTGGACAGCGCTTTGGCTGAAGTCATGGATAACGGCCGTTATAAAATCGTGGTTAACCTCGGCGAGGTGAGCTACATGAGCAGCGCCGGACTGCGCGCACTCGTCTCTGCGCTGCGCGAGTCAAAGAAAAAGGGCGGCGATGTACGCATCAGTGCACCTTCCGATCGCGTGGCGGAGGTGCTGGAGCTGGCAGGGCTGACCAGCGGGCCGAGCCCACTGTTTACGCTGTATGCTGACGACACAACGGCCGTCGGCAGCTTTTAGTTTTTGACTTTTGCGCCGGTGCCGCGCGGCCCCGCAGCCAGTCGGCACAGGCGTTGCTCATGACTACGACGGCACGTTTGACCATTGCAGGTCGCTACGACCAGATCCAGACGCTCTGCAAGTTTGTGGCGACAGAGGCTCGCGCGGCAGGCCTTGACGCTGATGCTGTGTTTCATCTGGAACTGTGCTGCGATGAAGCGTCGACCAACATTATCGAACATGCTTATGGTGGGGAAGGTGTGGGAGATATCAACGCTATGGTTGAGACCACTGCTGATAGGTTTACGCTGATACTGCACGATTCCGGCCAACCATTTGACCCTGCGCAAGTAACCCATCCCCCGCAGTTTCAGCAAGGAGACTCCGCCGACGATCCTACGCTGTCCGATTTCCTGGACCACCTGCAAGTAGGCGGGCTGGGGATCCATTTCATGCGCGAGCTGATGGACGAGGTGCAATATAGTTTCGATGAGGGACGGGGCAACCAGCTGGTGCTGGTGAAGATGATTCCAGCGGAGCAGCGGCAGTGAGCATCAGGAGAGAAGAGACGGCCAACGGACTGTGGATCATCTACGCCGACGGCCGTATTGACCAAGCTTCGATCCAGGAGCTGGACCGGGCCCTTGACGAGCTGCTGGTTGGCGAGCCGCGGGATATCCTGATCGATCTGAGTGAAGCCACGTATATCAACAGCGGCGGTTTGCGATGCCTTGTGAGTGCCTGGCGACGTGCCCAGGTGCAGAACAGCGTCTTCATGCTGTGCGGCATGAATGCGCGCCTTACCGAGATCATCACTATGGTCGGCTTTGATCACGTCTTTCAGATTTTTGACTCGTGCGCCGAGGCGCGAGAGCAACGCTCTGGATCGGCCGCTTGATGATGCGTTGCCGGTAACAGCTCATGCCTCTACGACCCACGGCTGTGCAGCTTGCCGAAAGCATCTGGCCGCCCCTTTCGCTGGCTGTTCTGTTTCTGGCTCTGGTGGGCACAGCATTCATCTTGTGGCGCAGGTACTCAACAAGGCGTCTGCTCATGCGGCGTATTGCCGAACTAGAAAGCTTGAGCGCTGCGGGAAGAGCCATCGTTGCCTCCGAACTAGATGTGCAGGCCCTATGCGCGCTCATCGCAACGGAGGCAAACAAGATCATGGAGACCGACACATTCCAGGTCGGGCTCTTTGAAGAACCTTACTATCGCATCCTGTACTGGACGATCGCCGGCCAGGCGCAGGAAACCCCGCAATCTCTTGATCTCAGCGAGGAGCCGGGGTTAGTGGGTTGGGTACGCGACAGCCAGAAGCCCCTGCTTATCCACGATATCGAGCGTGAGCTGGATGCCCTGCCGGTACAGCCGCGTTACGTCAGCGAGACGCCGCCACGATCCGCGCTGTTCATGCCTCTGGTCAGCGGCGAAGAGACGATCGGCATTGTGGCGGCGCAAAGCCAGGAGTCACATCGCTTTCAGGAAGAGGACCTGCGGCGACTGATGATCCTGGCCAATCAGGCGGCGGCGGCGATTGCGAATGCGCGTCTGTATGAGCAGGAGCGGATGCGCGCGGCACACCTGGAACTGGTAAGCCAGATTGCGCGGCAGGTGAACGCGGTACAGGATCGCGACGAGATTTTCGCCCAGGTGGTGACGCTTACGCAGGAGACGTTTGATTTCTTCCCGGTGAGCATCTTCGACATCGACCCGCTGACAGGCGACGCAGTGCTGCAAGCCAGCAGCGATCTCAATGTGCCGGCGAATAAGGTTCGGCTGCCGGCCAATCTCGGCATTGTCGGGGCTGCCGCGACCTTGGGAGAGACGATTGTTTGCAATAACACGGCCGACGATCCGCGCTACATTACTCGCCTTCAAGGTGGACAGACGGCCGTAGAACATCTGGCACAGGCCGAAATCGCTATCCCGCTGATCGTGGATGAAAAAGTGCTGGGCGTACTAGACGTGCAAAGTGACCAGCTCGGCGTGTTTACCGACAGCGAACAGACGGTCCTGGAAGCCCTAGCGGCCGAAGTGGCGAGCGCAATTCACAAAGCGCAGCAGTTAGCCTGGCAGCAGCGCGAAGCATGGGTGACCACAGCTCAGCTGCAAGTTGCAGAAGCGATCAACCGCAGCGATGATCTGGAGGAGATGATCACATCGGTGACCCGGCTCACGCCCATGTTGACCGGTGTATCGTTATGTGGAATGCTCTTGTGGGATGCCGATCGGGAACGGTATCTGGTCAGCGAGTTTCATAGCGCCGGCGGGGGCAGTACAGCAATGCCCGAACTGACCCTGGCTATCGGGGATTGGCCGGCACTGGACGCCGTGCATGTGGGCCAACAGTCCTTCTCCACCAAACAACTGCCGCCCTGGCTGCGTGATATCGGGCACCAGGTGCAACACGAGCTTGACGGCGTGTACCTGCTTCCGATGACGACCAGCCGCCAAAGCCAGCCACAAGGGGTGCTGGTGGTCGACACGTATGCGCCGGCACCCATCATTGATGACGCGAGCATGCCGGGGCAGAAGCGCCTGGATCTACTGCAGAATATCGCCCGCCAAAACGGCCAGGCCCTGGAAAGCGCACGACTGCGGCTGGCGCAGCAGGAAGAAGCGTGGGTGAATACGGCACTTTTGCAAGTGGCGCAAGCTGTGAACAGTCTGATCGACCTCAATGAAATCCTGGACACCATCGTGCGCCTGGTGCCCATGCTGGTAGGGGTGGAATCGGCCGTTATCCTGACCTATGACGAGGAACGCGAACTCTTTATGCCTGGACCCAGTTTCGGCATCGATACGATGGGGCGGGGCCTACTGGAAACACTGGAACTGAGCGCAGGGGAATATGAGAAAATGATCGGGGGCACCATTGATACGCAGCAGGCCGCCGAGCTGCAGCATGTGCCCCAGGCACCGCATTGGCTGCGCACGGTGCTGAGTTCTGCGCACATTTGCGCGCTGTCGCTGAATGCGCAGGGACGGGTGGTGGGGGCCATGCTAGTGGGCACGGAAGGGCAGCGGCTTTCAACACGGCGTCAGAATATCCTGAATGGCATCGCGCAGCAGGCGGCCACGGCCGTGGTGAATAACCAGCTGTACAAGGAGTCGGCCGAGCGGCTGCGCTTGCAGCAAGAGCTGGATGTGGCGCATGAAATCCAGGCCAGCTTCTTGCCCACGGGCAGCCCTGCGATTCCGGGGCTGGAGGTGGCCAGTCTTTGGCTGGCGGCCCGCCAGGTGAGCGGTGATTTTTATGACTTTCTGCCGCGCAGCGACGGCACCTGGGGCATCGTCATTGCCGACGTAGCGGACAAAGGCGTGCCCGCAGCGCTATTTATGGCCCTAAGCCGCACAATTCTGCGTACGGTTGGGATCAACCGGCTTAATCCAGCGAACGTACTGATGCGCACGAACGAGATTATCAGCATCGACGCCGAATCAGAATTGTTTGTCACAGTCTTCTATGCCACATGGGATCCGGAGAGCAAGCTGCTTTCCTATGCCAACGGCGGGCACAACCCTCCCCTGCTCATGGGGGCCAACGGCAAATACCGCTGGCTGAGGGCTCCGGGGATGGCACTGGGCATCCTTCCGGAGATTGAGATCGGCAGCAAGTCGATCGAGCTGGCTCCGGGGGATACGCTGGTGCTGTTTACGGATGGCGTGACGGAGGCGGTGAACGAAGATTTTGATGAGTTTGGAACACAGCGACTGCTGCAGGTGGTGGGCGCAATGCGGCGCAAGAGTCCGCAACAAATCATCGCGGCTATCACGGACAGCGTGCGTGACCACGCCGGTGATACACCGCAGTTTGATGACCTGACCCTGGTGGTCTTGCAGAGGAAAGAATGATGACGGAACAAGAACCACGCGGCGCGGCCAGAGGGTCGCTGTTGAGACCAGGCAGAACGGGCAAACCTATGGAGGATGAACAGCTTCTGCGCGCCCCCAGCGACGAGGCCGCCTTCACAGATACGGATCCATGGCGGGTGATGCGGATCATGAGCGAGTTTGTGCAGGGATTTGACGCTTTGGCGGAGATGCCGGACGCGGTCACGATTTTTGGCTCGGCGCGCGTCCGGCCGGGTGATCCGGATTATGAAGCGGCCGTCACTGTGGCGCGCATGCTTGGTGAAGCAGGCTTCGCGATCATCAGCGGCGGCGGTCCGGGAATCATGGAGGCGGCAAATAAGGGTGCGCAGGAGGCAGGGGTGTATTCCGTGGGCCTGAATATCGAGCTTCCCTTTGAGCAGCATGTGAATCCCTACGTAGACCTAGCGCTCGAATTCCGCTATTTCTTCGTGCGCAAGACGATGCTGGTTAAGTATGCCCAGGCGTTTGTGATTTTTCCGGGTGGGTTCGGGACGATGGACGAGATGTTTGAGGCGTTGACCCTGGTACAAACGGGCAAGATCACCAATTTCCCGGTGATTCTGTTTAACTCCGGCTATTGGCAGGGGCTCATGGATTGGATGCGATCCGCGATGCTGGCCGGTGGCAAAATCAGTGAAGCAGACCTGGACCTGATGATCCTTACCGATTCGCCGCAGGAAGTTTGCGACATCGTGCTGGCATCAATGGGGGATGATTGGAGCGGAGCGATCCAGGAAACGGCCGCGCAAACGGTAACCCGCAAGGTGTATAGCAGCGGGAGCGGGGAACGTTAGCGCCGGATTACGAAACTTCTTGTGAGCCAAGAGGAATAGGCCCTGCGGAGAGCAAGTCGCGCAACCTCGCTTCTTGTTCGGCCGTGAACGAGGTCTGCAGCACGCCCGCATCGACATCAGATAACTCATCACGCAGACGGTCAAACGGCATCTTTTCGACGTAGAGAAAGAGCGCCGCCTGGCCGGGGGCAAGATGATCACCAATCTCCTTGATGAACTGATCATCCACACCCATATCGGAGAATTTGCCGGCCAGAGCACCGGTGGCAGCACCTACAGCCAGGCCCACCCAGGGCATGGATACAAGGAAGCCGATAAGTGCGCCCCAGAACGCGCCGCCCAGAGCACCTGCCCCAGACAAATTGGTGATCTGCCGCACTTTGACCGTTCCATCGGAGCGGCGCACGACCACGGCCGCATCTTCCAGGCTGATCACCTGCTGCTGCTGTAATTTGATCAGGCGATCGCGCACCGCCAGCGCCTGCGCTTCGCCATCAAAAGTCAGGACTATCAGATCACTCATGTAACGCGTTCTTACTCCGGCCTCTGCTCTACCTGGAACGGACGGTGAGGCAGCGAGAGTATAAACCCTTTGGCCTGAAACCGCGATATGTGCGGCAGTCGCTTAGCTTCTGCCCATGCGCGGGTTCGATCCGCCCATGCGCATCCGTGCCGGTCAGCGGAAATCGTTCTCCTAAGGCGAAATGCGAAGGAGTTTTCGATATGGTATGATCATCCTTGTCCGGGGGTTCCTCTGGTCAAATCCAGACGGCCGAAGCTTATGAACAATATCGAACAGTTTGCGCAAGATGTGACCAGTAACGTGGAGAAGGTAATCATCGGCAAGCGCCAGGCCTTGCAGTTGCTACTGGTGGCACTACTATGCGAAGGTCATGCACTACTGGAAGATGCGCCAGGCACGGGCAAGACCATGTTGGCGAGGGCGCTGGCGATCAGCCTGGGCGTCGATTACAAGCGACTGCAGTGCACGCCCGACTTGCTACCTAACGATGTAACGGGGGTTTCCATTTTCAACCAGCAGGAACAGTCATTTACGTTTATCCCCGGCCCGGCCTTCAGCAATGTGCTGCTGGCGGACGAGATCAACCGGGCCACACCACGGACGCAGTCGGCACTGCTGGAAGCCATGGGGGAAGGCCAGGTTACCGTGGATGGAGTGACGAGACGCCTGGAACGGCCGTTTTTTGTCATGGCCACGCAGAACCCGATCGAGTATGAAGGCACCTTCCCCCTGCCCGAAGCGCAACTGGATCGATTCTTCCTGAAGCTGAGCCTGGGCTATCTCGATCCGGAGACCGAAAGCCAGATGCTGCTCAACCTGACGGGGGAGCACCCCATTCATACGCTCGAGCCTGTGGTCGATGGTCAGGCGATACCGTCACTGGCCCATGAGGTATGGGGCGTGCATGTGGACGACACAGTGCGCGATTACATTGTGCAGATCGTGTTTGCGACACGGGAGCATCCCGATCTATTGCTGGGGGCAAGCCCACGTGGCAGCCACGCTCTGTATCGTGGCAGCCAGGCATATGCGGCGCTGCAGGGCCGTGGCTATGTTCTGCCGGATGATGTGAAACTGCTAGCGCCCAGCATTCTGAGCCACCGTTGTATCCTCGACCCAGAGAGCGGCTTACGCGGCAAAAACGTGGCGGCCATCTTGCAGCAAATCATCGACACGGTGCCGCTGGAGATCGGGGAGTTGTGACATGAAGGCAGGAATCCGGCGATGCAATTCGCCGGCCTGAGCCGCCAGCCATGAGTCTGATCAGCCTGATCATCGTCCTACTCGCTGTCGCATTCCTACTGCGCATTGATTTCATCTATTACATCGTCTACGTCTGCATAGGCATCCTGGTAATCAGCCGCTGGTATACGCCGCGTGCGCTGCGCCAGCTGCGTTTCAGCCGCAGCTTCAACAGCCATGCTTTTTTCGGCGAGACGGTTGAGGTACAGTTGCACGGCGTGAACTTGAGCCGTCTACCGTTGCCGTGGCTGGAGTTCAGCGAGAGTATTCCCCCGGAACTACGTATTGGCGGGCCCGAACTGCGGGCTATAGGCCTGCACGGTCGCGAGCAGCGCGACTTTGCGTATCGCGTGCAGGCTGGACGGCGCGGCTACTATCGTCTGGGGCCGCTGCGACTAAGCAGCGGGGATTTGTTTGGGCTGGCAAAGGCTTCTACGGGCTACCTGCCCCCGGATTATCTGACCGTCTATCCACGGATACTCCCGCTGGCCGCGTTGGGGCTGCCCAGCCGCCTTCCTTTTGGCACGATTGCCAGCCGCCAGCAGCTTTTTGAAGATCCGGCCCGACCGTCGGGGGTGCGGGCATATCGCTCGGGCGATTCGCAGCGCCAGATCAACTGGAAAGCGAGCGCACACGTGGACGAATTGCTGGTGCGGCGCTACCAGCCAGCGATTTCGCTGGAAACCGCCATTCTGCTGAATCTACACAGCGCAGATTACAGCCAGCGTGACCTCACCTACCATACGGAGTGGGCAATCTGCGTGGCGGCATCTCTGGCATCACACCTCGCCGACAGGCGCCAGCCGGTGGGCCTGATCACAAATGGGATTGACCCCCTCCAGACTGTTGAACAGGGCAGCGAGCTTGAATTCGGCGAGGAAAACGGCCGTCTGCGGTGCGTGGAGTACGCGGATGTGCTACGCCAACTGCCGCTGCCACTCCTCCCCCGCAGCGGGCGGGCGCACTTGATGAAACTACTGGAGCAACTTGCGCGCGTCGAAAGCGAAGTTACACGGCCATTGGCTGAATGGGCGGCGCCTGCCTGCCTGCCTCTCCATTGGGGCGTGACCATCCTCGTGATCACAGCACGCGGCGATGAAAAAACGAGCAAGGTCATGCACCAACTTTGCCGGCGGGGCTACAACCCAATCCTGGTTACCGTTGAGGCGGATGCACAATTTGGCGAAACGCGGGAGCGCGCGCGTCTGCTGGGTTTCCGGGCCTATCAGGCGCTGGAGCCGCAAGGCCTGCAAATGTGGCGGCAGTCCCGCCGGGGGGTGGGATAGTGAGCAGGCGTTTCCGATCGGCCGTAGCACGCCGCCCTGCCCAGCCCGACGCCCAAACTCTGCGTGAGACGCGCCGCACCTACCAGACGGGCCAAGCGATGCGCTACGTGATTCGCCCGGTGTTGATGGCCCTCCTGGTCACGGCAATGGCAGCAGGGGTACTCGCGATCGTGCAATTGGCTACGGGCGACAGCCGCTGGTCGACCATGCTGCTGCTATTATTCTGCATTACGCTGGAAGGAATCTACACGACCAACTGGCTGCAGCAACCCTCGCAGCTGCCGCTGGATCGGGCCGCTTACAGGGGCGCAGAACTGCTGCTGCTGATCATCGGACTGCGCCTGGGCACCTGGATTTTGTTTGCCTCAGCCTGGCCCACCAGGGAAACGCTGCTCGGCTATTTGCGAAATCCAGGAGGGCTGTTCCTGGATCCGACTTTCCTGATCTCGGTTGGATTGGCACTGCTGATGTGGCGCTCCGGTTCTTACCTGAGCAAACTATTTTATGAGTTGGAAGTTAGCGAATTTGAACTACAGTATTTCAGTTTGCCGCTGGTCGAGCGAAAGATACGGGCTGACGACCAGCCGATTCGCCTCGGTCGCCGCGAGCTCGTCGCCAACTTCACCCGCTACTGGTTGTGGGGCGGGATCTTCCTAGCAGTGACGATCGCTCTCAACCAGCTGGAGGCCAGACCTCTTGATGCAGGGCTGCTGGCGCCCCTGGTGGGTGGTGGAGCAGAACTGGCGCCGGGACTGCTGGCGGCGTTGCTTGCTTATTTTTTGATCGGCCTGTGGCTGCTAAGCCAGGCGCGGCTGATGGAAATGGATGCGCGCTGGCTGCTAAATGGGGTGAGCAAAGATGAGCAAATGCGGCGGACATGGCAGCGTACCAGCCTGGCGATCCTGCTCAGCATCGCCCTGCTGGCGGCCTTTCTGCCCATCGGTTCGACCTCGGCGCTGAGCCAACTTGTCAATTTGCTGCTGTTCGCCCTGTTTTTTTTGGCCAACGCGCTGATCTTCGCTTTCACACTGCCATTCGCCTTCATCCTGGCCCTACTCTCCAGAAATGGCGGCGCAGCCGCGTTACCGCCGCTGCGCGGACCGCAGGAAATAGCCGCACAAGAAGCAGCCGTAATGGTGCCCCTGGGCGAGACAGTGACCCTGGTACTGAGTTCGGCGTTCTGGGCCATGCTCATCGTGGGCACGACGGTGGCGCTTCTATACTTTGTGCGTGAGCGAAGACAGCGGGCGGAGGAGGAGAAGCCGGACCAGTTGTGGGCGCAGTTGAGGAACTGGCTAGCTGCCCTTTGGGCAAGCTGGCACGGTCGTCTGGCGGCGATGCAGATCAAGACGCCAACGCAGAGCGGGAGCGAATTAGACCAGGGTACGCCTGCGGCAAGCTGGCGGCGGCGCTTCCGGCGCTTCAGCAGGCTGCCGCCACGCGAACAGGTGCGCTATTTCTATCTTCTGGCTGTGGCGCGGGCAAGCAAGGAGGGCGTCGACCGCGAAGCCACGGAAACACCGCTGGAATTCGCAGACGATTTACAGGAGAACTGGCCCGCCGCAGAAGATGCCCTTGATGACCTAACGGATGCTTTTCTGAAAGCACGGTATAGCGACCTGCCTGTTGTGGCAGATGATCTGTCGCAGGCGAAAGCAAGCTGGCAGGTGCTGCGGCACGAAATGAAGCGTGAAAGATTGAAGCCGCCGGATAATGAAGAAGACGAAAAGAGCGGATGACAGGTCGAGACGGACCGCGCGCGCCGGAAACCGGTACCAACCAAAACAAAAAAGGCCCCTTAGGGGATTCGTCGCGGTTATTGAATGGGGTAAAATCGCAGCGCTTGACCACCTTCGAAGCGTCAAGCCACTTTTTGATTCCCTCTTTCAGGAGCAAGGACTGAATGCGACAACTCGTTGAATGCGTGCCGAACTTCAGCAACGGCCGTGATCCTCACATCTATGAGAGCATCGCCAGCGCCATCCACGCTGTGTCCGGGGTCAGCGTGCTGAACGTCAGCGCGGATGCGGACCATAATCGCACGGTGGTTACCTTTGTCGGCCCGCCGGCGGCGGTGGAGGAAGCGGCTTTCCGGGCCATCGAGATGGCTGCGCAGTTGATCAATCTAGACCAGCACGAGGGCGAACACCCTCGCCTGGGGGCAACGGACGTGTGCCCGTTAATCCCGGTGACGGGGGTGACGATGACCGAGTGCGTGGCCATGGCGCAGCGCCTGGGGGCGCGGGTGGGCAGCGAGCTGGGGATCGCCGTTTACCTATACGGAGAGGCAGCCACGCGGCCGGAACGTGAGAGCCTTTCCGCCATCCGCAAAGGGCAGTATGAGCTGTGGAAGGAAGAAATCGGGCGGAATCGGGAGCGCACGCCTGACTATGGTCCCGCCGAGGCACGGCCGTGGGGCGCGACAGTGATCGGAGCACGGCCGTTCTTGATCGCTTACAACATCTTCCTGAACACGGATGATGTGGGCAAGGCGGAGCAGGTGGCGCGGGCAGTGCGCTACAGCAGCGGCGGTCTGCGCTACGTGCAGGCCAAAGGATTCCTTGTAGAGGGTCAGGCTCAGGTGAGCATGAACCTCACGAACTTCGCCAAAACGCCAATTTATCGTGTGCAGGAACTGGTACGCAGGGAGGCGAGCCGGTATGGCTTGCAGATTACCCATGCCGAGCTGATCGGGCTGACCCCGCAGCAGGCACTGATCGACACCGCGCGCTGGTATTTGCAGTTGGACGATATGCAAGATAGCCAGGTCCTGGAAAACCAGCTGGTCGGCGAAGGCGTCACTGGCCAAGCGCTTCTGCCGCTGGCCTTCCTGGAAGCGACAGCCGCGCCTACGGCGGTGCCGGGGGGTGGATCCGTGGCAGCGCTGGCCGGTGCACTGGCCGCCGCGCTGGCGGAAATGGTGGCCGGGTTGACAACGGGAAGAAAGAAGTATGCG
Organism: uncultured Chloroflexia bacterium; assembly: GCA_963786145.1. Lineage (GTDB taxonomy): Bacteria > Chloroflexota > Anaerolineae > Promineifilales > Promineifilaceae > JAACFF01. The sequence continues at coordinate 356,676 of CAWAYB010000003.1, read as the reverse complement.
GATGTGGCCGACAAGGCCGGGGCCATTGGGGAGAAGGCCGGTGCCCTGCGCGCGACTCTGACCGCAGCCATCAGCGAAGACGCAGCCGCGTTTGAGGCGGTGATGGCCGCTTACCGGCTGCAAGATGTCACCCCGGCGGCCAAGAGTGCTGCAATTGAAGCGGCGCTGCTTGCCGCGGCGGAGGTGCCGCTGCGCGTGGCCGATCTGGCGCGGCAGACCGCGGAACTGACGGAAGAAATCGCCGGAATCGGGAATGTGAATGCAGTGACGGATGCAGCGGCGGCAGCCTATCTGGCGCGGGCGGCGGCAGACGCGGCGGGACTCAATGTGCGTGTCAATGCTGCCAGCCTGCAGGACCGGGACACGGCGATGCTTTTGCGCCAACGATCTGAGCAGGTACGTGCGGAGGTCGCGGAGATCGTAGCCCGGGCCACGGCTGCAGCCGCGGAGCGCGGAGGATACTAAGCGTGGTGTGGCAGAAAGTTGTGGGGCTTCTGGTGTTCCTGGCCCTGGCACTGGCGGGGGTTGGATGCCAGTTGGAAACCGGCACTGTCGCCAGCGCGGCGCTCGTGGCGGAGCTGCCGAGCAGCAGTACACCGGTGCCGGCGGCGACGCTGGCCAGCCCGCTGGTCTCCGTGGAAGAACTGGCCACTCCGGCGGCTGTGGAGATGCCATCCTTCGAGCTGCCCACGGCCGTGCCGACGGTCACTCCTGTTCCCCCACCGGTCGTCGAGGACGCGGCTGCGCAGCCGGCAAGCGCGCAACAACCGGCGGAAACGCCGACTGCTTCGCCTACGCCGCAGCCGACCTTCACACCACCGGCGCTGCCCGGCACTTCGCCCAACGAGCATTACTGGCTGCGGCGGCCGATCCCGGAAGGGGGGACGGTATGGACGGATAAATCCTACCCCTATGGCGGGACGCGCGGGGGCACGCTGCGTTCACACCACGGCGTGGAATTCTATGTACCTACGGGCACGGCCGTGCAGGCCGCCGCGAGCGGCACCGTGGCTGTGGCGGGGACGGACACCGAGACTATCTATGGGCCGCACACGAATTTCTATGGCAAGCTGATCATAATCCGTTTGGACAGCACCTTTGGCGGGCAGCCAGTCTTCACCCTTTACGGACACCTTTCCGAGATCTACGTCAGCGAAGGGCAGCACGTTGAGGCACAGGAGATCATCGGCCTCAGCGGGGCAACGGGCGTGGCGGACGGTCCCCATCTGCATTTTGAAGTGCGCGTGGGGCAAAACAGCGAAGACAGCACCCGCAATCCATTGCTTTGGTTATACCCGTTCCCGGATCACGGCACGATCGCTGGCCGGGTTACATGGCTAAACGGGGAGGCGGCGCACGGCGTACAGCTTTTCGCACGGCGCGTGGACGCTACGTCCAAATACGCAGAAACCACGAGCTATGCCAATGAAACAGGGGAATTGAACGGGGACGAGGGCTGGAACGAGAATTTCGCCTTTGATGACGTGCTGGCAGGCTATTACGAAGTGGAAGCGCGCCGCGGCAAAGAGAAGTACAAAGCAGAAGTATGGGTCTATCCCTACCAGACCAGCTTCGTAGAAATCACGCTGAAGTAGCCGCGATTGCTATGGCTTGAGGCCTAGGCGGCGGGCGACGAAACGGTCGAGCCAGCGATCGGGCAGTATACGAGGTAGCATCCAGCCGGAAAACCATTTGCGAGGTACGGCATAACGCGCCCGGGGACGGGGGCTTTCCACGGCCGTGAGGATCGTCTCGACCACTTTTTCCACCGGTAGGCCGGATAGTTCACGCTCTGCCACCTCCGCTTCGAGTCTGGGTATTAGTGGGCCATAGTCCGTGTTCCGATAGCGATTGACCTGCTCTACGTACTTATCGGTAATGGGCGTACGTGTAGTACCTGGCTCAATCACGATGACATCGATGCCATAAAGCAGCAGTTCGCGGCGCAGGGCATCCGACAAGCCTTCCAACCCGTGTTTGCTGGCCGCGTAGCCGCCCATGAAGGGATAGGCAATTCGGCCGCTAACCGAGCTGATGTTGATGATCCGTCCGGGGGGATGCGGGGCATCCGGTCGGGCTCCCAAGAGGCCCAGAAACTGCTGCGTGACATCCAACAGGCCAATCAGGTTCACATCGACCTGGGCGCGGAAGTCGGCCAGCGGCATGTAACGCAAAGGGCCGGGCAGGACAATCCCGGCATTGTTGATCAGGGCATACAGACCAGTATCGCCAACAGTATCGTGCGCGGTGGTGACGGCGCGGGCAATGGCGGCGCTGTCGGTTACGTCAAAGAGCAGGGGCGCAAATGAGGGGCCAAATTCGTCTTGGAGGCGAGTGCCGTCCTCGACGCTTCGTACGCTGCCGAAAACGCGAAACCCGCGCCTTAGTAATTCGGCCGTGGCCGCATGGCCTATTCCCGTGGAGACGCCTGTGATGACGACGGTCTTCATCGATCAGGCCCAGGCGCGCCGCAAGAGATAGCCGGCGAACGCCGTCACAATGCCGCCAAGCATAATCAGACTGGTCCACAGGATGCCAAAATCGAACCAGAACTGCTCCGGGAAGAGCCGGATGAGCGAGTCGCTGTAGGCAAAGGTCCATGTGCCTTCGGCAAAGAACAGGTTGTGAAAAACGGTGAAGGCGAGCCCCCAGGCAACGAGCATGAAGAGCATAATGCCCAGTACGAAGAAAACGGTCAGCAGGCCGCCCTGGAAAAGAGCGGTAGCTCCCAACGGCCGAGTCTCAGGACGGACGAAGAGGTAGCCCAATCCGCCAAGCAGGACCAAGCCCAGAACCCAGGTGACCGTACGGAATGTGTCGGCAACGTTCTTGACGTCGACCATGTGGCCGATTTCTTCCGGATTGTAGAGCGGCTGGTCCGTACCGGGCAGGCGCAGGTCTTGCAGGAGGTAAATGGTTTCACTTGCCTGTTCAGGGCGCTGCATATAGTCGAGGGTGGCTTCTGCCAAGGCCAAGCGTTCCTCCTGGGTGAAGCCGAAGAGATCGGGGGCAATACGGCCGTACTCGAATTCCGGATAGCTGGGGCTGTCCCAGGCGATGAGCAGGCGCACGGTACCCAGGGTCAGAAAGAAAGGGATAGCCAAGGTGACGAGCCAGCGAATGATGATGTTCAGGGTGTTATTGGGCACGATATTCTGCTCCGTCTTGAGATGATGATAGCATATTCTGACAACTAGGTACCCAGACCGGGCAGTGCTCCGGGATCGTCCTGCAGGAGGAAGCGCAGGACAAGCGAATCGATCATGGTTTCCACCGGTGCACGCTCATCCGTGAAGATCACATCTCCGGCAACGGCCGGGACGATGTTAGCCACGGCCATTTCCAGGGAAGCGCGCAGGAGGGGATCGGCCGCCGGGTCAAGCTGTTCCAGGTTTACCCGCAGGTTTTCCGGCGCGGTGGGTTGAACCGTGGCCATGAGGATCGTGTTGAGCGCGCCAGGGACATCAATGGCGTGAACAGTAGGGAAGACCTGCAGCAAAGTCGCGGTAATCGCTTCTACGAGGCGGCGATCCTGCGGGGCGCGGCCGACATTGACGGCCAAAACGCCCTGATCGCCGAGATGGGCACGCACTTCGGCAAAGAATTCGCGCGTGGTTAGGTGCCAGGGTATATAAGGCACCTTGTAGGCATCGAGGGTAATCACGTCGTAAAGCGTATCCAGCTGGTTGAGTTCATAACGGCCGTCGCCCACGATCGCGTTGATGTTAGGTTCCGTCAGGGCGAAGTAGTCACGACCGGCCTGCACAATGGCGGGGTCCAGTTCAATGCCGTCGATAGGAATGGGGCCGAATACACGGCTGTACTGCTTGGGAATTGTGCCTGCCGCCAGGCCAACGACGCCGAGATTGCGTGGCGGTGCCGCGTCGCGATTCAAATAGGGCGCGGCCAGCATGATACTCCAGACTGAAACGCGGGGAACACGCCCACCGGCACAGTAGAAGGAATGATAGGCCTGGCCCTCGTTGAGCAGCAGGTAGTTGCAGTCACCATCGCGCACAACCTGGACATAGTTGTAGGCCGACTCGGTTTCAAAGAGCTGGCCTTCATTGGCCTTGACTGTGCCCTGCGTCCACAACCAGACGAATGGAACCAGGATCAGAGGCAAGAGCAAGGCAGAGGCCGCAGCGCGGCGGCTGTTTTGCCACAGACCAAACAAGCCGACAGATAGCAGCAGGCCGCCAAAGAGCACGGCCGTGAGCCGCGAGCCGGCCAGGGGGATGACCAGCAGGACGGGGAGGTAAGTACCCAACAGGCTGCCCCAGGTGGACACTGCATAGATGCGGCCGCTAATGCGACCCGCTTCGCCCACGTCACGGACGGCGAGACGAATGGCAAAGGGAGAGACACAGCCCAGCAGGGTGATGGGGAGGGCAAGCGTGAAGAATACCCCGACCAGTGAACTGAGGATAGCGCCCATTTGCAGGGCGGCCATGGCTGCCGACGCGCCACGCAGCAGGACACTGGTGAGCAGCAAGAAGAAGACGCTGGTGAAGCCGGCAAAGGAAACCAGGGTATAAAAGGCGGTAGGATACGGCCGTCGATCGGCCAACCAGCCGCCAAGAAAGTAGCCAACTGTCAGAAAGAGCAGGACCAGGCCGATGACGTTGGCCCAGACGAGGTTAGAGGTGCCGTAGACGGTCTGCAGCATGCGGCTGGTGGTGAACTCGATCGCCAGGGTGCTCATTCCGGCCACAAAGACGGTGAAGAAGAGATAGGCACGATGGGGAGTCGGGGTAGGAGGGGAGCTTTGCGTGTCGATGGGTTCCTCGCTAGTGGTCAGGCGCGGCGGTAGGCGCGTGCTACGGCTGTGATTATATCCCGTAGGCACGGGCGGGCTACTCGCCCGGAAAATGGGAGCGCATTTCGGCGGCCGTCTTGCGCTCTACGTTCTGGAAGATCAACACCAGGGGCTGGTCGTAGACGGTGAAGCTCTCGTCAAAACGGCCGCCGTTCAGGCCCCGCAAACCGCTCAAGTAAGTAGCGATGGCCTGTGGAGGGTGCAGGTCCGGCCAGACAAAAGAATCGGGGCGCAAATAGAACCCGTCAAGGTGCGGCAAACGCGTGGTTGAATAGACCAATTCGTAGCCCAACGAGCCGTCAAAAAGGAGCTGGTGATAGGAACTGGAAAGAGGATAGCGTTCCGGCAGGCGCGGCACCACGCCATAGATACGGTTGGAAAGCACGGTCACGAAGTCGGCGCTCTCCAGCCGGGCCAGGTTATCTTGGAGTTTCCGCTCCGAGTCGAGGTCATCCGGCGCGGTGAGCCAGGTCAGTTCCACAGCCCGGTATTCGACGCGGCGGCGCAGCTCCCCATCTACCATCATACTCGATGGCAAAGCATCGTCCCATTGTTCGGAGGCCAACAGCGCGCCCGCCGGGACGTTGTCGTAAATCCAGATGGATGCTTCTTCCCAGGGATGAGGAGCAGCGTATATCTGACTGAAGGCGAAAGCATAAACGGCCGTGAGGGCCAGAACTAGAGCGGCAAGGGCGGCACGACCCAAGCGATGATGCCATTCCAACAAGAAGGCAGCGCCAAAAAGCATCAGCAGCGGCGTCATGGGCTGCAAGTAGCGCATGAACTTGACGTAGAAACTCCCGGTGGTGAGAAAGAACGGCACTGCCCAGGCGAGCAGCACAAGCAGGCCAGCCATGCGAGGCGCCAGCGACTGGGGATCATCCTGGCGGCCGCGCCACACTGCCCGGCCACTCGTCCAGACGGCCCAGGCAAAGGCGATGAAGGCCAGTATGCCCAGGGGCCAGCCCATGCCCCAGCGCAGCTGCATCTCGATGGGGTAGAAATAGGGGAGCGTACCGTCATATTGGCGCGTGAATCCCAGGTCCGCGCGACCGCGCACCATGGCGCTCTGTTCAAAGATGTTTTGCAGGTAGCAGCTGCCCCAGTTGAGGGCCGGCACGCGAAAGGGTCCAAGGGACAGCGCCGGCGTAATCGCCTGGCAGGTCCAATCGAGCAGGGCGAAAGGGTTAGTGAGGGCAAAGATGACGCCGGAGAAGAGGGTTACGGCCGTGAACAGTTGCAGGCGATGTCCAGGCGTACCCAGGTAGATGGCTACCAACAGCGGCAGAAGCAGCAGGACGGCTGAAAACTTGGCTCCAACGGCCAGGCCAATAAACAGACCGGCAAGGAAGAGGCTGCAGTTTTGCCCGCAGCGCCAGGGGGCGACCGGCTGATCAGGAGCGCCGGTAGTCTCGGCACGGGCAGCAAAGAGACTGCGCACGAGGAGGGCCAACGCGGCGGTGACGAAGAAGGTCAGGTATGGATCGGCGGTGAAGAAGTGGGCCAGCTGGATGTGCATCACATTGAAGGCCAGGAAGGCAGCAGCAAGAAGTCCGACTGCAGGAGTGAAGAGGCGGCGACCGAGCCAGTAGATGGTGAGAAGGGTCAGGAGGTCGACGAGGCCGGTGAGGGCGCGCGTCACGGCAGTCAGGTGGCGGAACTCAATGGCGTCACGGCCGTTGAAGAAGTCGGCGGTGAGTGCCCACTGCGCAGGCAGGACGGTACGTGGCGTGGCAGCTACCCGTTCCACGAGGCGCGTCGCAGCAACACCCAGATATAACGGCACGTGCCCATAGGCGAAGTCGCGCTGCTCGTCCTGCAGGACCAGTATACCGGTACTATCGGCATCCGGCGGCCAATAGAAGGGGTTCAATGGGGAAGTGTGGGGGTCAAGCGCTGTGCGTAGATCGGTGGGCCATTCAACGGCCGTGGCCACCCAGGTGATATAGCGTTCGTCAGGGTGATAATGATTGTAACTATCCCAATCCAGCCCCGTCCAGCGCAGCCACGAGGCAAACAACACGATCAGGAGCAAGACCAGCCATTCTTTCCACCGATGCATGTGTTCCATTGTAGCGCGGGGCGAGGTGCCTGACACAAGGTTTGGAGGAGACGTCATGAAAGTAAACAAAACGGGCCAGCAAAATGCCGGCCCGTGGTCATCAAATGAAGGGAGTGCGAAGTGAGGGTTATTCCTCGTCCTCTGCCTCGTCCTGATCTTCCGCGCCGATAACTTCGACGTCCCCAGCTTCCATCTCGCCGAATTCTTCCTCTTCCTCTTCCTCGATGTCGGCGCGGCTGTATTCGAAGCGCGCGATCAACGTTTCCGGATCGGTGAGGATGGTCACGCCCCGGGGAGCCACCAAGTTGCTGACATAAATTGCGTCATCGGGCGTCTGGATCAGCTCCAGGCTGACCTCAATCTGCGACACAAGATCATCCGGCAGGCTCTCAATCTCAACGCTGTACAGGCTGACATTTATCATGCCTTCGCCGCTTTCGAGAGCGGGTGATTCGCCGATGGTTACGACCTCAGCCTCGGATGTGATGCTTACCTTCATGTCTACTTCCATGAAGTCGACATGCAGAATATCACGGCGGGTTACATGCTGCTGAATCTGGCGGGCCAGGACAGTGTATTTCTTGCCGTCCACATCGATGGTCGCCAACTGGTTCATGCCGGCAACGCGCAGGGCACGGCGCAGGGGTAAGGTTTCGATCTGAATACTTACCGGCTCGGATTGGCCATAGATCACAGCGGGAACGTACCCATCGCGGCGCAGTTGCTTTACTTTCTTACCCGTCACCGTGCGCGGTTCGGCAACGATCAAAACACGATCAGACATCTTACTATTCCTTCGCTTGGTAATTCCTCACACGGGAGGGGAAATTTTATCGCATGTATACTTTCGGCTATAATGCGGTCGCTGCCGCAAAAGAAAGAAAAGTATACCGATCGGGGGCAATCCGTCAATGGATTGCCCTTCAAATAACCAATTTGTAATTGTAGACTTAATGAATCGAGAAATCAACTCGCGGAGACAGCGTCTAATGACACAAGCCGATGTTGCTGAAATGACCGACTATACCGCGCGGGTACGCCGCAATGGGTATCTGCTGACCGAACAGGACGCAGAACAGTGGAGCAACGGCGTGTTGCGTGCCCTGGGACTCCATTTGCCGCGTGGGACACGAAAAGATCTGGCGCAGGCCTTGCCTGAGGAATTGGCGGCACCTTTGAAGCGCAAGTTCTGGCTGCTGCATTTTCGGGACAAGAACAAGACAGCCCAAGCGTTTCTAAAAGAAATAGGGCTGATGAGCGGCAACACCGATGCCGCGTTTGCGCGGTATCCCACCACGGCTGTCTTCCACGAAGTAAAAGCAATGGCCGGGCCGGATTTGAGTGACGAGATTGCCGCGGCACTGGCCCCGGAAATAAGCGCTTTGTGGCAAGCGGCCTGAGATACGGCCGTGGTGCCGGCGCACCGTCTTCTCCTACTCACCCTTGAATCTCGAACCCAGCCCGCCCACATACCAGACCGACCCCCGCCAGGGCGCATCGTGGTCGCCCCTGGTCGCGCTGGTGTTGTTCGCCCTCTCCGGGCTGGCTTTGCTGGCATCCGGGTCGCTACGCTATCGCCATGAATACCTGCAACGCGGCATCCCGGCCGCACTTCCCGGGCCCGTGGCGAATGGCGGCCCCCAATTGGGGCTGAACGTATACCTGCACGAAGCAGGAATTGAACAGTTGGACGAAGCACTGGGGGAAGTTCAGGCGCTGGGTGTGGGCACAATCAAGCAGTCTTTTTTCTACCGCAACGGGTTTGACTGGAGCGAGGTGGACCGGATCATGGCGGCTGCCGCTGCACACAAATTGAAGGTAGTGCCGCTGCTGGATGGGGACCCCGCGCGCAGTTTTGCGCCTCCGGATAATCCGGCCGACTTCGCTGCCTGGGCAGGACAGTTTGCAGAGCGATACGGGTCCGCCGTCGACGCCTATATTATTTGGGACGAACCCAATCTGGCCGCTCACTGGGGAAACGAGGCCGCAAATGCCAACGAATATGCCGCCTTATTAAGCGCCGCGGCGGCGGCGATCCGGGCTGCCGACAGCGCAGCCGTGATCGCCGCCGCGCCTCTGGCCCCCACGACGGAAAGTGGCCCGCAAAACCTTTCCGATGCGCTTTTTCTGCAGGCTCTCTACGAGGCAGGCGCGCGGACTTCGTTCGACGTGGCAGCCGCGAAACCATATGGCTTTGACAGCGGCCCGGACGATCGCGAGGTGTCGCCGGAACGCCTGAACTTCAGCCGCGCAATCCTGCTGCGCGAGGTTATGACGCGCAACGGGGACGAGGGGAAGGCGCTATGGGCGGGCAATTGGGGCTGGAACAGTCTGCCCGCGGATTGGGAGGGCGCGCCGTCCATCTGGGGTCAGGTGAACGAAGAGGCGCAGGCGGCGTGGAGCACTGCCGCGCTGGAACGGGCGCGAAGAGAGTGGCCGTGGATGGGGCACATGTTCCTTGAAAACTGGCAGCCAGCAGTTCCCGCCGATGATCCGCGGTGGGGGTTCAGTGTGGCCGGACGGCCGTTGGCGGCGGCGCTGCAGACCTACCTCGCCCAACTGGACCCCGGCGTCGCCTACCCCGGGTTTCATCTCGCGCGTAGTGATGACCCGGCGCAAGTTTACAGCGGGGGCTGGCGCTTCTCACCCGACTACGGGGCGGATATCAGCGAGCCAGACAAGGGAGCAGCGCCGGACAGCGTCACGTTCACGTTTTGGGGTACCGATGTGGGCCTGCGCGTAAGGCGCGCCGATTTCCGGGCGCGCCTCTATGTGACGGTGGACGGCCAACCGGCCAACGCCCTGCCGCGTGACGAAAATGGGGCGATGCTGGTGCTGACCTCTCCCGACCCGGCGGAGGACTATGTTTCCCTGGAACCCGTGGCGCGGGATCTGGAGGCCGGGCAACACGTGCTTAGGGTAACGGCGGCGCGGGGCTGGGACCAGTGGGCGCTGAATGGTTTCAGCGTCGGCTATCACCCGCTCAACCGGGGGTGTCCAACCTGGATCGCGGCTTTGCTTGCCAGCAGCTTGCTACTGGCCATCGCCGGGGTCTTTGCGACGCAGCGCGCCGACTGGGGGGAGACCGGAAAACGGGTTCAGGGCTGGTTTGACGCGCTCGGCGACGCGACGCAGTTATTACTGACGGCCGTGACCGCGGGCCTGGTCAGTCTCACCGGTTGGCTGGTATGGGGCGAACAATTTTCAGGGCTGTACCGGCGACTGGGAGATGGGGGGCAGCTAGCGTTAACGGCAGCAGCGGCCTCAATCTTCTACGTCACGCCGATCTTTTTTGTCTATGCCCTGGCCCTGCTGGTGCTATTTGCGCTGATCTATTTGCGCCCGGCGTGGGGCCTGGCCCTGGTCGCGTTCACTTTCCCGTTCTATGTTTCGGCAGTCAGCAAACCGATCCTGGGCTATCGTTTCTCGCCGGTCGAGGTGTTTATGCTGGTGACAGCGGCGGCGGCGGGGCTGCGCAGCTGCACGGCGGCGCTGGCCAGGCGGCAGGCGGGAAGTAAGGCGCTGAATTGGCCGGGGCTGCGCGGCGCGGACTACGCCGTGTTGGCCTTTACGGCCGTGGCCACAATGTCGCTCCTGTTCACAGAACGGCTGGATGTGGCTACCAACGAGTGGCGCACGGTGATCATTGAACCGGTAATGTTCTATCTCGTCCTGCGCGCCGTGCGCCTGCAAGAAAAGGAGATGTGGGTCATCCTGGACGCTTATATCCTGGGCGGGGTGGCGGTGGCACTAATCGGGCTGGGGCAGTATTTGACGGGAACAAACCTGATCACGGCCGAAGCAGGTTTAATGCGTTTGCGATCGGTGTACGGTTCGCCCAATAATGTTGCCCTCTATCTGGGTCGGATCCTGCCCCTGCTGGTGGCGATGCTGCTGTTGGGTACGGCAGCGAACCAGAAGCGGCGCAGGGCCTATGCTGCTGCCTTGCTGCCCGTGGGTCTCGCTGTCCTGCTGACCTTCAGCCGCGGCGGGTTGCTGCTCAGTGTTCCGGCAGGGCTGGCGGTCGTGCTCTGGATCTGGCTGCACCGCCAAGGGCGATCAGCCTGGCCCTGGGCCGCCGGCCTTGGCCTGCTGGCCGCAGCCGGGTTCTTGCTGGCACAGCGCATTCCGCAGCTTTCTGGCCGCCTGAACCTGAGCGGGGCTACGGGTGTGTTCCGGGTGAACTTATGGCGGTCAAGCCTGGAGATGATTCGCGAGCACCCGCTGTTCGGCGTGGGCCTCGATAATTTCCTTTATGCTTATCGCGGCCGTTATATCCTGGATGCTGCGTGGCAAGAACCCAACCTGAACCACCCTCATAATCTGTTTCTGGACCTAGGTACGCGCCTAGGCCTGGCGGGACTGGCCGTGGGCATCTGGCTGTTTGGGGCCGCAGGGAGTGCCCTGTGGCGCGCGCTGCGGACGGTGCCAGAGCGCTGGCTACCTGTGGCTGCAGGCTTCTCCGGAGCGCTGGCGGCGACCCTGGCCCACGGCCTGGTGGACCACAGTCTATTCCTGGTTGATCTCGCCTACAGTTTCTTCTTGCTAATAGGAACGGCCGTGTGGCTTGACATTCTACCAAGTGCCCCTAAAATTACCCCGCAATCTTAAGTAGCCCATGCGACAAGGAGAAATATTTCAATGAGTGATACACAGGAGCGCGTTACGGCGATTATCGTCGACCTGCTAGGTGTGGACAGTGAGCAAGTGGTGCCTGAGGCACGTTTCCGCGAGGATCTGGAAGCAGATTCTCTCGATCTGGTGGAATTGATCATGGCCTTCGAAGAAGCGTTCGACGGCGAGATTTCCGATGAAGAGGCGCAGTCGATCACGACTGTCGGCGAAGCCGTCACTTACGTAGACGAACGTATGCGCGCGCAGTAGCAAACTAGTGGTTTGAGGCGTAGCGCGCGCAAAGCCTGCTACGCCCCAGTCTCTACTTCAGCGGGCGCGGCGCTTGACAGCAGCCACACGGCATGCGAGGAAGCCAGGATTACGAGTCCGTGCCCTAGCCCATTCAGCCACAATCCCATACCAGCGCGGACCGGTTGGCCGAACAGTTCGGAGAGAAACGGCCGTATCTGCCAGAACATCCAGACGGGAAGCAGCAGGCCTGTGACTGCCAGAACAGCCATGAAAAGCCACGGCAGGCGCTGTGCCACGCCTTGCGGCTGCCAGAAGCCGCACATCACGGTAGCAAGGATGACCAGACCGATCAGAAGTACGCGCAAAGTGTACTGTTCACGGACAGGGCCGGTAATGTCCTCAACGGCCGGAAAGGCCAGCAGGCTGATGGCGATGGCGAGAAAGCGAACTGTCCAGGCGCGCCGGTCCTGGCTGGGCCACGTGACCGTCCATAGCGCAAGCATCGCGCCCAGGGTAATAGGCGGCAGGTAGAAGATATCCCGCCGTGCTCCCAGTCCGGTGAACTTGAGCCACTCGCCCATTTCGACGCCCAGAAAACTTAGTCCGGCGCCAGGCCCAACGAGCCAAACGCTAAGATACCCGACCAGAGTCGCCGTAAACCCCAAGATCAATATCGTTTGGCCATGTTTGCGCATCGGCAAGGCTTAGCGACGCTGGTGCAGGCGCTGCTGCTGGCGGGCGGCACCTTCGGCGAAGCGCCGCTGTTCGGCATCGGTTTCCAGGATCAAGGGCGGCACTCGGGTTGGACGGCCGTGTTCGTCGAGAGCGACGTAGACGAAATAGGCTGTGTTGGTATGTGTCACATTGCCGGTAAGCACCTTTTCGGCCGTGGCCACCACGCGAGTTTCCATTGAACTGCGGCCAACCCAAGTTACTTCAGCCGTGAAGGTAGCCAGGTCGCCGATATTCACCGGAGAGTGGAAGGTCATCGAATCCACGGTCACGGTGACCGCCGGGCGACGGGCATGTTTGGCAGCGGCCATACCGCCCGCTTCATCGCATAGCTTCATCAAGAGTCCCCCGTGGACATTGCCAAGCAGGTTTGCCTCCGTGACGTTCATGACCTGGGTCAGGGTGACTCGTGATTCGCTGACTCGTTTTCCTTCCATGGTTCGCAACCTTCTCCGTTCGTTGGCTTAAGCGTATCCAAATGACGCGATTGCGCAAACCTGGCCTCTTCAGCCGTCAGCCAGGGCGCAGACTTTCGTAGTCCTGCAAGTCATCGATATCCTGCAGGACAGAAGGCGATTGAACGGGGACAAGAAATAGTTCATGCCTGCGCAGCAGGTCACGCGGGGCAGCTCCGGCAGGCAGACTCAGCAGCTCTTGAAAGTAAGCCCGGCCGATGAGCACGGGGTTGCCGCGACGGCCGTCGTAACTGGGCGCAATCAGATCGCCTCGCCCCTGCCAGAGGGCTTGCAGAAGCAGATCTATCGTCTGCGGCTCTACCAGCGGTTGGTCGGCTAGCACAACCAGCGCGGCCTCGATCTGCGCCGGCAGTTGGCGCACGGCTGTTTGGAGAGAACCCAGCATTTCACTCCGTGCGTAGTCGGGGTTATGCAGCGTGGGGACGCCAGCGGTCACGACCGCGGCGACCGCTTCTGCCTCCGCGCCGGTGACGACAAGGGTGTCATGGACAACCGTGTTCGACAACATGCGCAGTGTCTGGCCCAACATCGTAGTGTCGCCCCAGGGCAGCAGCTGTTTCAGGCGGCCCATGCGCCGCGCTTCCCCGGCGGCAAGGACTACGGCCGTGACGCGACTCACACGCTCCAGCAGGGGATTCGCGGTGGCCGCAGCCGTGAGCAAGGCACAGTGCGGGAGCGGCGACCGCAGAATCTCCCGGGCAGCCTGACGCGCGGCGGTCATCTGCTCCGGCGTTTGGACTTTGTTTAAGACGGGGATGACACGCGCCGACACAGGCACACTCTTCAGGCCACCCTGTGGAGCGGTGAGCAGCAGGGCAAGATCACGAGGGGTCAGGACAGCTTCTTGGGATTTGCCGAGCAGGCCGGCCACCAGCGGCGCGCGGTGGGCCACCTCGCCTATTCGTTGGCCCAGCGCATCCACGCCGGCTACCGGAACCAGCAATGTGGTTCCGATAGGCAGGACCGGCTCATATTCTGCCGGGGCCTTCACGGGCCGCATGCGCGCACCGTCCGCCTCCACCAACACGGCCGTGATGTCGCCCCGCGACAGCCAGCGTCGAGGCTGGTCCGGCGCTACGCCACTCACCTTTTCATCCGCGACATCTACGCCGATGACGAGAAAGATGCCTTCCGCCGCCTCATCCAGGGCGCTGAGATCGGGAAAGCGGCAAATCGTGGCCGAGAGCCTGGGCGCGGCCCCATCGACCTGAGCGCGGGCCAGGCGAGTGGTAGTAGTGATGATGACCTTGCCGGGCAGTTGAGCAGCGAGGGCAAAGATCAACGACGTTTTGCCGCCCCCACCAACAAAGGATACGAGGTGAGGTCCGGCGGTGTCCAGCAGGCCCAGAGCGCGGGCCAGCGAGTTACGCATCAGCCGACCGGCGCGACCAGGCGGCAACCACCGCTTCCAGCACACCTCCACCAATGGCCAGCGCCTTGTCTGAGATAGTGAAACAGGCGCGGCGGTCATGGCGGGCATCGATATCGCCGATTTTCAGGCCCGCAGACACGGTCGTGCCCGGCGCGATCAGGCCACGGACCATGCCGCTAAACGGAGCGGTAATTGATATCGTGTCGACCGAGCCAAGCTCCTGCCCGGCAAGGACCGCATCGCCAATATCCACCACCCACCTGACCTCGCCACCTGTGGGAGCGCGCAGCACACGCTCCGCCCCTTTGCCGGCAATGACGCCAGGCGTGCCGGTGTTTGGCAGGGCAGAACCCTGATACAGGACACGGCCCAAGGTGTGACCGCGCGCTGTTTCGATGACAGCGTGGCAGTCTTCTCCAGCCGTAAAGCCGGGGCCCAGACCTACCACCAGGGGGGCCTGGTTGATCTGCGTGTCGATATTGCGCTTGGCGATACGCGCATCAATCACGGCAAGAAGAGGGCGGGGTAAGAGGGGGCGCAGGGCGGCCAGGTCGGGCGCGACAAGCACAGGGATTTGACCCCGGCGGAGCACATCTTCGGCGGCGGAAGGGTCGCTGACTAGACGGCCGTGCAGCGACTCGATCGTAGTTTCGCCTTCCAGAACGGCCGTGGCCAGGGCCACACGGCGGCGCACGACCAGAGGGCGTTCCAGCTCCAGCACCAGGACCGGGAACCCGACCTGGTGAAGCCGGTACACAACCCCCGTGCCCAGATCGCCGCCGCCGCGGACAATGATCAAATCCTGTGCAAAAGGCATGACGCCGACCGTTCCGGGGCGCTAGCCACCGATGCCCTGCGCGCGCAGACGTGCTACGACGCGGTCAGGCGTGAGCGGAATCTCGTTGAACCAGACGCCTGTGGCCTCGTGCAAGGCGTGGACAACAGCCGGAGCGAGGGTAATGAAAGGCATCTCGGCCACGCCGCGCGCGCCCCAGGGGCCCACGGGATCAGGCAGTTCCATGATCACCGAGTCCACAGTGGTGGGGATGTCGCGGATGCCGGGGATCAGATATTGGCTAAAATAGGGGTTGAGGATCCGGCCGTCTTTGAGCTGCAAATTCTCCATCAGCGCATACCCCGCAGCCTGAACCACCGCCCCTTCAATCTGGCCCTCTATCAAACCCCGATTGATGGCCTGCCCAACGTCGTGCGTGCTAACGACGCGCTCGATATGGATATGCCCGGTGTCTACATCAACCACGATGTCCACGATCTGGGCCATGTACCCATAGGAGAAGTTGGGTGATTCGGAAGACCCGGTTTGTTCCTCTAGTGGGGTCGTGCGCGGCGGCCGGTACTGGGCGTGTCCGATGGCGGGTCGCTCTTCGGCGGCCCAGGCGTCAAGCGCTTTGGCCGCAGCCTGGCGAATGGAGTTACCGGCCATGAAGGTCATGCGCGATGCCGACACGGAGCCGGAGTTACCACTGGTGGCCGTGTCGCTCATATCCAGTTCCACCAGGTCCAGGCCCACACCTACGGCAGCAGCAGCCATCTGTTTGGCGGCCGTATGCGATCCCTGCCCCACTTCGGCGGCAGCATGCCGGAGGATTACCTTCTCGATGCGTGCACGGCCGTGCAGTTCAATGATCGCTTCACAAAGTTCGGGCGCGCCGAAGGAGAAGCCAACATTCTTAAGGCCACAGGCGAAGCCACGACCACGGCGCAACGAATTGGGATCGGTAACCAGCGCTCTCAGACTGGCGAATTCCGTCTCGGTGTCCGGCCTGGACGGCTGGGCAGGCCAGCCCGCCTCAGCGACACAGCGCTGGACTACCTGCTGAATAGAAACGCCCTGCGGAATGGGGCTCTGGGTGGTGGTGATGCTGCCTTCCTGCAAGACATTCTTCAGGCGCAGTTCAATCGGATCCATGCCCAGCGCTTCGGCGAGGCGGTTCATCTGCGTTTCAGCAGCAAACGCGCCCTGCGGGCCGCCAAAACCACGGAAGGCGCCCCCGGGCACGTTATTGGTTGTGATGGCGTAGCTGTCTACATGGGCATTGGGGATCACATAGGGGCCTGTAACCATGAGATGAGCGTTGCCCAGCACTTTGGTGCTGGTATAGGCGTAGGCACCGCTGTTGAGGATGACCTCGGCAGACACGGCCGTGATCAGTCCTTGTTTGGTCGCCCCCCATTTCGTGGTGATTAGGGCGGGATGGCGTTTGTGGTGCCCAATGATGCTCTCTTCGCGCGACCAGATAATGCGCACAGGCCTGATGATGCCCTGTTCGCGCAGGCGCATGACGGCAAGGGCCAGCACGATCTGGATAGACATATCCTCGCGGCCGCCAAAAGCACCACCAATGGCCACATACTGGACACGCACACGGTCCATGGGTAGGTCGAGGGCATGGGCAACCTGCTCCTGTTCCTCATAGGTCCATTGGCCGGCGACATTGATGGCAATACGGCCGTCTTCGTCTACCCAGCCCACACCCGCTTCCGGTTGCAGGTAGGCATGCTCCTGGTAAGGCAAGTGATATGTCCCATCGACGATCACCTCAGCGGCGGCCCACCCGGCCTCCATATCCCCTTTCCGAATGCGGTAATGCTTGAGTACATTACTGCCCAATTCCGGGTGGATCACGACCTCATCTTTGCGCGCCTCAAGAACGTCCGTGACGACAGGCAGCGGTTCCCAATCAATATCGATCAGGCGGCAGGCCTGCGCGGCAACGGTCTCGCTTTCAGCGACAACCAGCGCAACCTGATCGCCCTCCCAACGGCTGACCTCCGCAATGGGATTAGCACTTCCCAGACCAATCAGCACCGGTTGGTCGGGCATGATCAGGCCGTATTCATTGTTCGGCACGTCTGTGGCCGTGAGCACGGCGACCACGCCGGGCAGGGCTAACGCGGCGCTGATGTCCATGCTGCGCATGCGCGCATGCGGCTGGCCGCTGAAAAGCACTTTGGCGTGCAGTAGGTCGGGCGGCGTGACGTCGCCGGGATAAGGCGCCGCTCCGGTGACTTTGCCCAGGGCGTCCACGCGAGGCGTGGGCGAGGATTGATAGGTTTCTAAGGTCATGATGCTACCCCTCTTGCGGCGCGGCAGAGGCCATCTGCAGGGCTGCCTTCTCTACCGCTTCGACGATCTTGTAGTAGCCCGTGCAGCGGCACAGGTTACCGTTGAAGGCCTGTTCGATCTGTGCTGCGTCCGGATGCGCCTCTTCTTGCAGCAGTTTGGCTCCGGACATGAGGAAGCCGGGTATACAATACCCACACTGGACAGCATTGGTATCAATAAATGCCTGCTGCAAAGGGTGCAGCCCGGCGTCATGCGCCTGCGGCCAGGCAGCCAACCCTTCAATGGTGACGATCTCCGCGCCATGGGCGCGCGCGGCGGGCACCAGGCAAGACATGACGGCCATACCGTCGAGAAACACGGTACAGGCCCCACATTCGCCTTCGGCGCAGCCTTCTTTTGTGCCTGTGAGCAGGCCCCGCTCGCGCAGCCAGCGCAACAGCGTTTGCTGAGGTTCGACAAGCGCGGTCATTACACGGCCGTTGACGGTGCTTTGGATGTCTGATCCCACGTTGAAATGCCCGGCATAAGCGGGGCCTGTCGGGTAGTGGCCGCCCGTCTGACCCCACAACATGGCCGGGTCTTGCGGCCAATGGGCCCGTTCCTGGCCGTCGCGCAGGTTCCGGAGGGCGCGGGAAGTCATGACGCGGACCATCTCCCGGCGATAGGCGGCTGTGCCGCGAATGTCATCGATGGGTGTGGCCACATCCGCTGCCAGGCGCGCCGCCTCGGCGATTACCTCCTCGCTCAAGCGCCTGCCCATCAAATAGCTCTCCGCGGCGGCGGCGTTGATAATCACCGGAGCCACGCTGCCCAGCGTCAGCCACGCCTGAGAAATCGTCTCGCCATCTGGGGCATATTCGAGCAGTACTGTCTCGTGGACGACAGAAATGGCCTGAGACCCACGCAAGCCAAGTTTGACAAACGTGCCGCGCGCATTGGGTGGCAACGGCGCAAAGCTGATGTCCAGCAACATCTCGTCAGCGGCCATGACCGTCTTGCGTACGCCGGTATAGAAATCTGCCAGGGGTATCACGCGGCGGCCGCGCGCGGCGGAGGCCAGGGTAACCGAAGCCTGGAGAGCGCGCAGCGGAGAAATGGTGTCGTTGGCCGGGCTGGCGGTGATCAGGTTGCCGGCCACGGTAGCGCGGTTGCGCAGCTGCGGCGACGCTACTTCCCAACTGGCCTGGGCGAGAGGGAAAGCGTGGCGCACGATCAGGTTGGAAGCCACGACCTGGTTATGGGTGACCAGAGGGCCAAGGTGGATGTTGCCTTGTTCATCCTGCATGATTTCGCTCAGGTCGGGCACACGGGTGATATCGATCAAGACGGCCGTGTCGCGGCGCTGCCCGCGCTCCAGTTCCAGCAGCAGGTCGGTTCCACCGGCGATGAGGCGCGCCTCGCGGCTGTGCTGGGCGAGCAAATCGAGCACCTCCGCGAGGGTGCCCGGCATTTCATAGGTTTTCACACTACTCATGATTCACTATTCCCCCTAGGTTGTTGTGCGGTAGTAGATAGGCGACGGCCGTCGCCGCCACGGCGGGCCATGATTATTTCGGCCAGGATGCTGACAGCGATCTCACGCGGTGTTTCCGCGTTGAGTTCCAGGCCGATCGGTGAATGGAATCGGGCCAGGGTGGCAGCCGGCATACCGTCTTCGAGCAGCAGTTTCTTCGTCTCTTGCCAGCGGCGGCGGCTGCCTATCACGCCGATCAAAGGCGCAGGCGTCTCTGCCAGAAGCGGCAGGAGCTCGCGATCGATCAAGACATTGCGGGTCAAGACAGCGATGTAGGTGTTGGCATGCACGCCGGCACGGGGCAGGATATCGGTAAGGGTGCCAGGCAGATAGAGGTCCGCCTGCGGGATATGCTGCGGGGTGGCAAGCTCCTCGCGATCGTCGCTGACCACAACGCGAAAGCCCATCCAGTGCGCCAGATCGGCGACTGCCTGCCCAACATGGCCGCAGCCAATGACCAGCAACGTGGCCTGCGGGGCATAAGGCTCAAGATAGACTTCGACCTCACCGCCGCACACGCCCGGGTCGCCGCGGCGCGGGTCTACTAGGCTGTAGGGCACGATGCGAGTCTGGCCATCAGCCAGGCATTCCTGAGCCTCGGCGATGATTCGTGCCTCCATTTCACCACCGCCGATGGTGCCGCTGATGCGGCCGTCGGCATAGATCAGCATCTTGGCGCCGCTGCGGCGGGGCACGGAGCCGCGATCGGCGATGATGGTGGCCAGGACAACCGGTTGTCCGGCTTCCTGGGCCCGCAGCAATTCGTGCAGCAATTCCCGGTTTGGTATGTCAGACATAGGCTATGGTCGCTCTATACACCAATCAGGCACCCATCCGCTGACGATGGCGCTGTTGGTATCGATATAATCGATGTAAGAAAAAGGGTGCTCAAAGACACGGCCGTCCACATCTTCCAGGGTTACCTGCATGGATTCCCTGATCTCGGCCGCAGCGCCGTTGGGAAAGTAGACATCGTGCTGGTCCGGGCCCACCACGGGATAGGCGCGCCCACCCAAAATGACCGGGATGCGCGGACTTTCGATGGTGGTGCCGCACTGAGCACGCTCCGCGCATACCTCGTTGCAGGTCAGGACAACCGCCGTGCCCGCGGTCGCGCCTCGGCCACCGGTGAAAGTGCGATAGGCATAGTAGGCGACGCCGGCAATGGCCAGCCCCACCAGAATCCAAAGTCCCCAGACCAGGAATTTTCTCATTCAGGTGCTGCCAGATAGTTGAGGGCAAGCGCCAGGGACAACGGCCCGCTACGGTCGCAGGAACGGCCGTTGACCGGACTGCTACATGTAGCCTTCGCTGAAGATATCGATCATCAATTTGGCGTCTCCTAACGGGTAGAGGATGGGGCAGGTGGCGCCGTTATCCACGTATTCACGTACCTTGGCCCGCACTTCGTCGGGTGAACCGCTGGCCGTACACATTTGTACGACGTCATCGGGCACCAGGTGCATGGCCGACTCGATTTCTTCTTCCGAGGCCGGCCAGGTCAGGACCTGGTGAATGTCGTCCAGTAGTTCCTGGCTGACACCACTGGCCTTCATCAAGTGCGGCTGCTGGCCCAGGTATTGGGTGATCATCTTGCGGGCCGCATCGAGGGCCTTCTTGCGGTCTTCGCCCACAGAGCAGATCATGAGCTGCGGCCGGTCGATATCATCGATCGAGCGCCCAGCGGCTTTGGCGCCACGTTCGAGGGCGTCCATGGCCTCCAGGTTGTACTTGGGGCTAACCAGGTAATTGAGCACCGCGCCGTCGGCGATCTCGCCGGTCATTTCCATCATTTTCATGCCGGTCGCGCCGATGTAAATGGGTACGTTGCGGGGCTCGGTACGGCCGTGGACGACATCAAGCTGGATGTCATCTACATGATGGAACTCACCGTGAAACGTGACGCGCTCCATATTGAGCAGGCGGCGCAGGACTTCGACGGTTTCGCGCATGGCGCTGAGCGGCTTGCGACGGTCAATGCCGACCTTGCTGGCCAACGGATCCCACCAGGCACCAATGCCGCAGATAATGCGGTCAGGCGCAAGATCGTCGAGGGTCAAGAAGGTGGCGGCCAGCAGGCCGATATTGCGGGTCCAGTTGTTGGTGACGCCGCTGCCGACTTTGATGCGGTCTGTAGTTGCGGCAAAGGCGGCCATGGGCACGATGGCGTCGCGCACCAGGCGGCTCTCTGCCTGCCAGACGGCCTCAAAGCCTTTCGACTCGGCGTACTGGACCAGATCAATTCCTTCCTGCAAGGAGTGGGCATCCTGCAGATAGAGGGCAACGCGGTCAGGGGACATGGGAACCTCCTCTCAAAACTAAAATGACGGTTGGTAAGCATGGCGCCACAGGCGCCTATAAACTCCTCTCCAGATCAGACGACCGCGGCCTGGAAAGAGAGCAAATCTTCGACCGTGTCCAGATCGAACTGCAGTCCGGACGTATACACTAATCTTACCGCAACTTCCCGCTTCAGGGCCTCATCAATATGGCGCTGTAGGCTTTGCGGGCCAAAATGGAAGTCATAGGCGGCGGGCGGGCACAGGAAGAGAGCGTTCGTGCCCGTGCCATCCTTGTCGGGCGCGATGGCCAACACGCCGAGGGCAGCATCAGGCGGCTGATCCCGGCCGGTTTCGATCAGCAGCGAGATCTCAGCGGAAGTGACGAAGGGCAGGTCCACGGGCAGGATCAGCACGCCTGCGACTGCGCTGCCGGCGGCGACCGCGTAGGCCTGGGCAACGGCCGTGTTCAGATCAGGCGGTGGTACCTCTGGAATGACCGCTGCACCCAGTTCATCGGCCATGGCCCAGACATCCGGATCGCTGCTTATGACGATGGTGCGCGAAATGTCGGGGACCATGCTGAGCATGCCCAGGACATGCCGCATCAGGTCGCCAACCAGGAGAGCACGTTGTTCGGGTGAGAGCAACTTTGCCAGGCGACGCTTGCTTGCGGATAATGATTTGACGGGAACGATGGCCCACAGCTCTCCGGCAGCGGGCATAGTGGCGGAGAAGCCTGCGTCTAGCTTCACTGGGCCAGCTCCAGGGCAAAACGGAGGATCTGGCCGGCGAGGCGGACCCGATCCAACGGGCCGCTCATCATGGTATCGGTGACCAGCGAGGCACACTCCAGGCCGGCGATATCCCCGGCAGCAGGCGCGTCATAAACAAATCCGTCCAGCAGGTCATCATAGTAGGAGGCCACAGCGGCGGCAGTGACGGGCAGGCCCATTTCGGCCATCATTTTGGCCGCCGGGCCTTTGACGGCCGTACCGCCCACGATGGGGCTGACGGCAACGACGGCGCGCGGCAGGTCGTCGATCATCTCACGAATAGGATAGACGTTCAAAATGGGATCGATACTGACGAAAGGATTGGAGGGAGCCAGGATTACCAGATCCGCCTGTTCAAGGGCGCGGGCCACGGCCGTCGTTGCGCGCACATCCTGGGGCAGTTCCACCCTGCGGGCGGCGGGCTGCCAGCGTTCGTGCACGAACCAGACCTGGAAGGGGAGCGGGCCGTCGTCTGTCTGAATGATCGTCGGGGCGGGGTCGTCACTCATAGGTAGAATGGGCGTGGCGATGCCGAATTGGGCGCAAAGGCGGCGGGTAACGGCCGTGAGGGTCTCACCCCCTACCAGAGCGCCGGTGCGCAGGAGGTGGGTCGCCAGGTCGAGATCGCCCAGGCTGAACCAGTCCGGCCCGCCACGGCGCACGACTTCTTCTATCGCCCGCCACGATTCACCGGCACGGCCCCAGCCGGTCTGTGGGTTGGCTACACCGCCCAGCGTATACATGACGGTGTCCAGATCGGGGCAAATGGTCAAACCGAGATGTTGGAAGTCATCACCGGTGTTGACAATGACCGACAAACGATCCGGGGCGAGCTGTTCGGCCAAGCCGGCGGCCAGCTTGGCGCCGCCCACGCCACCGGCAAGGCAAACGACGTTGAATTCAGGCGGAAAGCTTTCGGTGATGGCGCTCATCTGTCTTTGCTGCTGTGGTACCTACTATTGGTCAAGACAGCAATTATAACAGAATCGGCGTGTGCTGGGCCCTAGTTGGGCCAAGTGGCTTATGGACGGAAGAGGGGAGCGGGGAGGGTTTTTGGTTGCTTTTCGCGGAAACAAAATCCTCCCCGGCAATGTGATCAGGATAAAGTTGCCCGCTAATACGTTGGCAGGGACGGATCGACGCTCCCAGCCCAAGCGTTAATGCCCCCCTGCAAGTTGAGCAGTCGCTTATAGCCGTGCTGCTGGAGTAATTGAATGACGTTGGCGCTGCGCACGCCACTGCGGCACATGACCACGATTTCGCGCGCAGTGTCCAGCTCACCCAGGTGATCGAGGATCTGGTTCTGGGGGATGAGCACGGCACCCAAAGGCGCGAGGTTGGCAATATCCCACTCGTGGGACTCACGCACGTCTATGATCTGCAGGGTGTCTCCGGCCGCGAGGCGGCGGGCCAATTCACGCGGCGCGATCTCGGGCACGGCCGTGGTGTCCGGCGCGCCGTAAAGACTGTGGTCATGGGCGGGCATACCGCAGAATTGTTCGTAGTCGATCAACGCGGTGAGCGTGGGGTTCTCGCTGCATACGGGGCAGTTGGGGTTCTTGCGCAGGCGGACCTCGTCAAAGGCCATGCTGAGCGCGTCATAAAGCAGCAAACGGCCGATCAGCGGCTCTCCCTGGCCAATAATCAGCTTGATCGCTTCGGTGGCCTGGATCGCGCCGATGGTGCCCGGCAGAACGCCAAGCACGCCGCCTTCGGCGCAGCTGGGTACCAGTCCGGGTGGCGGCGGTTCGGGGAAGAGGCAGCGATAGCAGGGACCTTCGGCGGCATAGAAGACGGAGGCCTGGCCCTCAAAGCGAAAGATGCTGCCGTATACATTCGGCTTGCCCAGCAGCACACAGGCGTCGTTGGTCAGATAACGGGTGGGGAAGTTATCGGTACCATCGATTATGATGTCATAGGGGGCCAGAATCTCCAGGGCATTGGCTGAGGTGAGCGGCACCTGGTAGGTATCCACCTGCACATGTGGATTGATGTCCAGGATGCGTGCCTTGGCGCTCTCCAACTTGGGCCGCCCTACATCACTGGTGCCGTGGATGATCTGGCGCTGCAAATTGGTGTAATCCACCACGTCGTAGTCAACCAGGCCCAGCCGACCCACACCGGCGGCAGCCAGATACATTGCCAGGGGCGAGCCAAGGCCACCCGCGCCGATGAGCAGGACGCTGGCGGCTTTGAGCTTCTTCTGCCCAGCCACGCCGACTTCCGGCATTATCAGGTGGCGGCTGTAGCGCTGGACTTCCTCGTGGGAAAGCTCCAGCGCGGCCGGGTCGATCTTCTGCTGTGTTTCAAGCATGGTCATTCTCCTGAGGCTGGATCAACCACCGGCAATAGATGGGATGATCAGCAGTGTGTCGTGCCCGGCGACGGCCGTGTCAGGCCCCTGCAGGTGGCGCACGTCTTCCTGATTGAGGTAGATATTAACAAAACTGCGCAGACTGTCGCCATCGTACAGGTGCCGGCGTAGCTCCGGGTACTGCCGGGTAAGGTCGGTCAGGGCGGCCCCGACTGTGGCGCCGGAAACAGCGACGGCGTTTTGCCCGCCGGTGTACAGAGCGCAGGGGCGCCGGTACTCTAATCGTAGTCATGTGGAATACTCCTGTTTGTCCTTCACTGGAGAAATGCAAGGCATGTTTCTGGCCTCACTGCTGCTCGATCTCTTCTTCGACAAAGCCGGAACGGTCGGGCAAGAGCTGCCAGGAACGACTGTGGCCCGCCGCACCGCCCATGACATGTGTGATGAGGTAGGAATAGCCGGGCCAGGCGGCCCAGGCGAGATCGCGGGGCGAGGCCACAGGCGGGTGATCGGGATGGCTGTGAAAGATGCCAACCACGTCCAGATCAGCGGCCATGGCCTGCAGTTCCACATCGCGCCAGTCGGCGGGATCGATGCGGAACCGACTGCGGCGCTCCTCTTGATCGGGCCAGACATTGGGCAGGGGACGAACGGCTGTAACGATGTTGCCGTCCACCGAGGACCGGCCCAGCAACAGGCCGCAGCCCTCGAAGGGGTAAGTGGCGGCACCGTGGGCTTCGATCTGCTCGTGCATCTCGGCGCTGAGCTGAAGCATAACGGCCGTCTCCGCCTTATGGCCCGGCGGTCCAGAAAGGCTCGCTGAGGTATTTCATGCCGCCGTCGGGCAGCACCGTGACGACAATCCCCTGGTCCAACGAGCGTGCCACCTGCAGTGCAGCCTGCACCGCGGCCGCGGCGGAGACGCCGACAAACAACCCTTCCTCGCGGGCCAGAAAGCGGGCCAACTCGTAGGCATCTTCGGTGGCCACGATCAGGTATTCGTCCGCCAGGCTTTCGTCATAGATGGCGGGTTGGATGGCCGTGGCCATGTGTTTCCAGCCTTCCACTCCACTCATAGGGCCGGTGGGCTGCGCGCCGTGGAAACGAATGGTGGGATTGTATTCGCGCAGGCGCCGCGTCACGCCGGTGAAGGTGCCACTCGTGCCCAGACCAGCCACAAAGTCGGTAATGGTACCCTCGGTCTGCTGCCAGATCTCAGGGCCGGTGGTCAGGTAATGCGCCTGCCAGTTGGCCGGGTTGTCGTACTGGTTGGCATAGAAGAGGGAAGGGTCTGCGGCGGCCATTTCGCGCGCTTGCAGCAGGGCACCATCGATGCCTTCGAGGGGATCGGTGAGGATGAGCTGTGCACCATAGGCCTTGAGGATGGCCTTGCGTTCAGGGGTGATATTGTCCGGGGCAAGCAGTTTAACGGGGTAACCACGCGCGGCACCGAGCATGGCATAGGCGATGCCAGTGTTGCCGGAAGTGGAATCGAAAATGGTCATGCCGGGGCGCAGACGACCGTCTTCTTCAGCGGTGCGAATGATGTTCAGGGCGGCACGATCTTTCACGGAACCGCCGGGGTTAAACCATTCCGCTTTGGCGAGCAGGGCCACGCCGGGGGCGACATCGAAAGAGACGGCCGTGCGGGCCAGGTTGAGCAGGGGGGTATTGCCAATTTGTCCTTCCAGAGTCTGGGGGTCATAGCCCAAGAGAGGAAGGCCGGGTTTGATCATAGGTACGTACATTTGCAGGTGTTCTCCTGAAACAAAAGGTGTCGTCTTGCAAAACAACAACCGGCCGTCAGGCAACAAAAAACGGTCGCGGCAAAGCCCAATAAAAGTGAGCGAGCAATTTTCGTTGCTTCGCGAGGGCCGCCACCACCGTTGCCTGCGGGCTGAAGTTTCAGCGCCGGTATCCCTGGGTTTCAGGTCAGGACAAGGGTAGGCTCCCTCGCTTCATACACCTGCAATAGTGCGTTTTCATCAATCGTCGAACCTTCGTTAAAACAGATACCTATGATAAAAATCGTGATTTCTATCTGTGGGCAACAGTATAGCAAAGCGTCAGTTAGATGCAAGAAACGCTCAGATAGACAACGGCTGCGGCAGCTGAATGTGATTATGTCTACGTGATCAAATTGAACCGTTTTGGAGATTCAATTTGATCACGTAGACATAATTATTTGACATAAGTCTCACAATGGGGGTTGCGGAGAACGGCCGATGGGCAGCCGAGGTCTGTTAGGTCAACGTCAAGCGGTAGAGTCCGAACGATGGGTTCCAGCGATGGGCGTAAACAACTCTAGGGGCCAAGCGGCGTCAGACCCAGGGCGGAGCCGATGCTATAGACAATGAGCATCTGGCCGGGGCCGTAGGTGAGCCAGATGATGTCGTGGATATTAGGCCAGCGCAGGCCGCTGAACCAGGCGCCGCCGAGGATGGTGTCGCTGAGAAGAAAGAGGGCCGCGCCAAGAACGAGGGGCCAGAAGGCGGGCTGCTGCAAGGCCAGCACAGTGGCGACGGCGGCGGTGGTTGCCAGCAGCAGGGCGTAGGGCAGGACAAGGCGGTGGATACGGGTCACGGCCGTGGCGGGACGGTAGACCACGAAATACCAGCCTGCCAGGGCCAGGAGCCACCAAGCGGACAGAGTCAGGAGCACAGGGCCGGCACCGGGCGGGGTGAGCCTGGCACTCAGCCAGACGATGCCGCTTATATAACAGATGTGGCCCAGGGCAAACGCGGCAATTCCGCCGATCTTGCCGCTGCGGCGCAACACGCCGGCGATGAAACAGTCGCCGAGAAAGCCGAGAGTCATGCCCAGGGCGATGAGCAGGGCGTAGGGCAGCACGACGCTGTCGCGGGAAAAGAGGACCCAGCTCCAGGCGGCAAGCACCAGAACGGCGGACGAGCCCAGCCGGGTCCATTTGGGCATGCGGCGTTCTTCCTGAGGCGAGGATCCAAAGAGAAAGCCACCGAAAAGGAGGGCCGCCCAGAATAACAGGAGGAGGAGCAGCCACCAGCGCTGCGCAGGCGAAGACAGGGCATCCAGGATCATGGGACATGATTATGACCTATGGCGCGGTGACGGGCACGCGGCATGTGGGCTAGAATAGCATCATGAATGATCAGGCGCAGATCAGCGGTTCGGTGGAACGGATCACTTACTACAACGAAGAGAACGGGTATTCCGTCATTCGTTTGAAGCCGGACACGCGAGGCATGCTGCCATTCAAATATGCGGGGGGCAAGGAAGGGCTGATCACCGTAGTGGGCAACCTGCCGGAGGTGAACCCCGGGGAGTGGCTTAAGCTGACGGGGCATTGGGCGACGCATGCCCAGCACGGCCGCCAATTTCAGGCCGAATTGTGCGAACAATCGCTGCCGGCGACCGAAGAAGGCGTCCGGCGCTATCTAGGCTCGGGTATGATCCGCGGCGTGGGGCGGGTGATGGCCGAGCGGATTGTCAACCAGTTCGGGGAGGCGACGCTCGACGTGATTGACTACCATCCGGAACGGCTGCGCGAAGTGGTGGGCATCGGCCAAAAACGGGTGGAGAGTATTGCCAAGTCATGGGCGGAGCAACGGGCAATCAAGGACGTGATGTTGTTCTTGCAGTCGCACGGCGTTTCCACCAACCTGGCGGTGCGCATTTACAAGACGTATGGCGATGAGGCGCTGGCGGTCGTGCAGCAGACACCGTACCGCCTGGTGAAAGACGTGTACGGAATTGGCTTCAAGACTGCGGACAAGATCGCGCAGGCGCTGGGTCTGGCGCACGACGACCCGCAGCGGATCGAGGCGGGCATCGCCTACACGTTGAACCGGATGGCCGAGGACGGGCATGTGTATATGCCGCAGGAGGCGCTAATGCCGGAGGCGGCCGAAATCCTGGGTGTGGAGGAAGGGCAGGTGACGGCCGTGCTGGAAGCGCTGGCGAGCAGCGAATTCATCAAACGCGAGCGGCTGGTGTATGAGGCTGGAATTGATCCCATGCCACCACGAGCAGAGATCGAGCAGGCAGGCAATGGGCGCGTTTTCAAAGAAGTGGAAGCAGTCTACCTGACGCAGCTGTACTATTCCGAAATCGGCGTGACCAACCGCGTGCGGCAGTTGATCGAACACCCCACGAGCCGTCTGCACAACCTGCGGCAGGTGAGTGCGGCAGAGATCGCGGGTAACCAGGGCAAGGGGCTGACGCTGGCGGCGCAGCAGGTACAGGCAATCCAAACGGCCGTGACGCAAAAAGTGACCGTGCTGACCGGCGGCCCGGGCACGGGCAAAACAACCACACTGCGTGCCCTACTGGATTTGCTAGACCGTTACGGCACGACCTATGTCCTGGCTTCCCCAACAGGGCGCGCGGCCAAACGGCTGGCGGAGGCCACAGGGCGGGAAGCCAAGACAGTGCACCGGCTGCTGGAGTTCAATCCGGGGCAAGGATTCGGGCGCGACAACGACACACCCCTGGCCACGGACATGGTGATCATCGACGAGGCGTCGATGCTGGACCTGGCGCTGGCTAACAGCCTGTTCAAGGCTGTGCCGCCGGACAGCCACGTGCTGCTAGTAGGAGACATCGATCAGCTGCCCGCGGTGGGCGCGGGGGATGTGCTGGGGGATCTGATTGGTTCGGGGGCAACGGCCGTGGTGCGCCTGCAGACGATTTTCCGCCAGGCAGCGGACTCGCTGATTATTCGCAACGCGCACCGTATCAACCAGGGCCAGATGCCGGAGACGCCCAAAGAGGCACAGGATTTCTTCCTGTTTGTGAAAGACGATCCGCAGGAAACGGCCGAGCTGCTGGTGGACGTGGTGTCTAAACGGGTGCCGCACAAGTTTGGGCTGGACCCACTGGACGATATCCAGGTGCTGGCGCCGATGTACAGCGGGTATGCAGGGGTGACGCAGTTGAACCTGGCGCTGCAGACGGCACTGAACCCACCTGGGAGGAAACCTGAGCGGCGACTGGGCGGACGGGTGTTCCGGCAGGGCGATAAGGTCATGCAGACGGTCAATAACTATGATAAGCAGGTTTATAACGGGGATATCGGGCGCATTGCGGCGCTGGACCCGGAAGGGCAGACGATGACCGTGAATATCGACGGCACGCCGGTGGTCTACGATTTCCTGGAGGCGGACGAGCTGGTGCATGCTTTTGCGATCAGCGTACACAAGAGCCAGGGGGCAGAGTACCCGTGCGTGGTGCTGCCGCTGGTGACGCAGCATTATCTGATGCTGCAGCGCAATTTGCTTTATACGGCCGTGACGCGGGCAAAGCGGCTGGTGATCCTGGTGGGCACGCGGCGGGCGCTGGCGATCGCGGTGAAGAACAACCAGGTGGCGGCACGATTCACGGCATTAGACTGGCGGCTGCGGCGCTAGGGGCGAAAGGCGCGAACGGCCGTGACCGGGGCCAGTTTCTAGCATTATGTTGTGTTGATTTGTTTGTTATGGTAAGATACTTGGCGACAGAGGGGATGTCACTGGTTGCCATTTGCATTCCTCAAAGAAGGTAGGTGACATATGGACTTAATACGCAAATATCCGGGCTGGTCTTTAGCAGGAGCTTTCCTGCTGGGGCTCATCATCGGCCTGCCCATCCTGGGATGGTGGCTCTGGCCTGTCGAGTGGACTGACGCGACCCCGGGACAACTTTCTCCCGAGTATCAGGAAATCTACGTCACCATGGTGTCGGAGCTGTATGCCTTTACAGGCGATACCGCGATGGTGCAGGAGGCTATGGGCGGCTGGGCCGGGGATGTGAGTGGTGATGAAGTCGCTTGCAGCGTGGCGGCAACGGCGACCGATCCGGCGGCAAGGGCACGGCTGGAAGCTACAGCAACGGTCGTGAACGGCTCCGGCTGCGGCGGGGCTGCCGGCGGCGATATTGTGACCCAACCCGACCAGACAGTTGTAGAAGGGGAAGACGTAGGCGGGTTGCCCGGCTGGCTGCTTCCGGTGCTGCTTCTACTAGGCCTGCTGGCCCTGGTAGTCGGCGCCATTTTCTACCTGCTCAACCGCCGCAACCAGGAGACGGCCGCGGGCGTTTCGGTGGAGCCGGCCTATGAGGGTGGACCGCCGCCAGCAGCGCGGGCCAGCAAGGCCGTGGCGGCGCAGAATGTAATGCAGCAGGCCAGCGCTGAAGTCGCGGCGGTACCAATCGCACGCTTCCACACAACGTACACATACGGGCATGACGCCTATGACGACTCGTTCAGCATCGAGAACGCAAACGCCGAGTTCCTGGGTGAATGCGGCGTGGGAATCGCTGAATCAATTGGCGGCGAGACGCCAAAGAGGGTCACGGCGTTGGAAATCTGGCTGTTTGACAAGAGCGATATCCGCACGATCACCAAAGTGGTGATGAGCGACCATGCTTTCTTTGACGACGCGCTGAAGGCGAAGCTGGCCCCGAAGGGTGAGCCGGTTCTGGCGCGGGAGATGGAGACGATCGTCCTGGAAACAGCATCGTTGATTATCAACGCGGAGATCACAGATATGCAGTACGGCAGCGATCCGCAAATGCCACCGCAGAGTTATTTCGAACGGATCACGATCTCGCTGTCTGCCTGGGCCAAGGAAGGACAGGGTGGTTCTTTCGCGGCGGTGCCGGACAATGATGAAGATGACCTGATGGATTTCTAGTTCCTGTTTGAGCTGAATTTCTCCAGGAAACAGAAAGCCCCGACCAACCGGCCGGGGCTTTTTTTGTTGGGATCCGGGCAGTCAGGCGCGGGCGTAGGGATCAAAGAGTTTCTGCCACTCGTCGAGCGCATAGCGGTCGGTCATACCGGCAATGTAGTCGGCAACCACGCGATGGAGCGAGGCGGTGGCAAGGCGCTGCTGCACGGCCGTGGGCAGCATCTCAGGCTCCTTGACATAGGCGTTGAAGAGCGCGGAAACAAAACGCTCCGCCTTCTCCTGCATACGTACCAGCCGATAGTGACGATACATATGCTCGTAGAGGTATTTCTTCAGAGCGCGCACCTTGATTCCGAATTCGGGTGAATAACCAACCACGTTCTCGTGATGGGTCTGTACTTTCAGCGGGGAATCAAGGTCAGCGGAACGGAGCAGGCTGTCCGTATGAGTCAGGACGTCTCCGACGGAACGGCCGATCAGCTCCCGCACCAGTTCATGGCGCATCATGGGCGTGAAGGGCAGAAGGGCGTTCTCCCAGCCGACAAAGGCCGCCAGGTCCCGCCAGATTTCCAGCTCCTGTAGATCGTGGGGAAGAAGCAGCCCGCTACGCAGGCCATCGTCGAGATCATGGGCATTGTAGGCAATTTCATCGGCCAGATTGGCAATCTGCGCTTCCAGTGAGGCGCGCTTGTGCGGCTCATACGCTCCAGCATCGCTGCTGTCATAGTCCGTTTCGTGCTTGATCATGCCTTCGCGGGTTTCATAGGAGAGGTTGAGGCCGGGAAAGTCAGGATAGCGCTGTTCCAGTTCGGTGACAACGCGATAGCTCTGGGTGTTGTGGTTAAAACCGCCGTGGTCCTGCATCAATTCATTGAGAATGTGTTCGCCAGCGTGGCCAAAGGGCGCATGACCGAGATCATGGGCAAGGCAGATTGCTTCGGTCAGGATGACGTTGGCGCCGAGGCCACGGGCCAGGGCACGGCCGAGCTGGGACACTTCCAAGGTGTGGGTCAGGCGCGTGCGGTAGTGATCACCTTCGTAGTTGACAAACACCTGGGTCTTGTATTCCAGGCGGCGAAAGGCGGTGGTATGAATGATGCGATCGCGGTCGCGTTCAAAGGCCGTGCGCGTCGCCGATTCCTCTTCGGGATAGAGGCGCCCTTTGGATGCGGCGCTGAGCAGCGCGTAGGGCGCGAGGGTCAGCGATTCCAGTTCCTCACGTTTCTGGCGGTTGTAAAGCATTCGTACCCCCGTAGCAGCTTGCCATAAGTCACTGGCAAGTGTAACATAATCTATAGACAGCTTTCCACCTTTGACCAGCTCCGGCTCCTTCCCCAGGGGATGCGGCCGAAAAGTGAGCGGCCCATGCGCATCCGTACTGACGGCAAAGTGATACTGCTCATCATGCTCCTGGCGATTATTCTCGCCCTGGGTGGCGCGCTGGCGGCTTACTATTTGTCAGGGCGGCCGCTTTACCCAGACGGCACGTATGAGACAACCGTAGATGACACCAAGGTCCTGGTCAGTTCCAACCCCAAACGAACTGTGCGTATTGTCAGCACGCCACCAAGCCAGGAAGTGATTGATAACGGCGGTTCGGGCAGTGGCCAAGGGGGTGGTGAAGGAGGAGACCCAACGCCCGTGCCGGTGCCGCCGCTGGACCCCACTCCTGTCGTCGTGCCTACACTGGTACCAACGCCACTACCCGTTGTGGTGGATCAGGTCGTTTTCCAGGCGTATACCGTGCAGCCAGGGGATACGCTTTATTCGATCAGCAACAAGTTCAACACGACGATCGCGTTAATGGCACGCTACGGAATTGACGCCACGGACATCGTGCCGGGCAACGTGATCCAGATCCCGGTGGGAAATCCGGCTTACTGCCCTGGAAGCCAGCCTTATGTGGTGCGCGCAGGGGACACGTTGTCAAGTATCGCTCGCAAGTGCGGCACAACCGTGGAGACGTTGAAACAGCTGAACGGGTTCGGGGAGACGTACCGGCTGGATGAGACATCGGTCATCTGCGTGCCTGTGCAGTCGTAGGGGAAACGGTCGTGCCGCCGTGCTTACCCGCCACGGCCAAGATTATGAACCCGCAAATGCCATCGTTCTAGGAGCCCACCAGTGCAGTATGTGTTTATCGGAGTGGGCGGCGCGGTGGGAGCGGTCCTGCGCTATGTGGTTTCCGGTTGGGCCTATGCCCTGCTGGGCCCCGGTTTTCCCTGGGGTACGCTGGTGGTCAATCTGACCGGCTCTTTCCTGATCGGTTTCCTGTGGGAGTTGTTCGAGGGCGTGACCGTATCACCGAGCGCGCGCAACATGATCCTGGCCGGCGGGCTGGGCGCATTCACCACTTTTTCTACCTTCGCATTTGAGAGTCTGAATCTATTCCGGGCCGGGGAGTTCCGGCTGGGAATGGCTAATATTCTATTGAACGACTTGCTGGGGATGGCGCTGGTGTTTCTGGGCATAATCGTGGGCCGGGCAGTGGCGGGCATGCTGCGCGTCTAGCGTTTGTGGCGCAGGCAAAGGAAAGATGGAGATGAAATTACCGGAAGAAGGGATCTTGCTGCGTATCTTCATCGGCGAGTCGGACCGGTACGGCCGTAAGCCGCTGTACGAGGCGATTGTGCACAAGGCGAAAGAGCTGGACCTAGCGGGCGCGACTGTGCTGCGCGGCATCATGGGCTTCGGAGCGACGAGCCGCCTGCACACGGCCAAGCTGCTGCGGCTTTCCGATGACCTACCGCTGGTGATCGAGATTGTGGACAGTGAGGCTTACATCGACCGCCTGCTGCCCTTCCTGGATGAAGTCATGGAGGAGGGCATGGTGACTATGGAGAAGGTACGGGTTCTGCGCTATCAGGGACGGCAAGAAAAGCAATGACAGAGGGGCGAAAGGGGCGTATAATGACGGCTGAGGAGCAATGGCGACGGCCGTTGGCGGCCTTTCGCTGACCCAACTTTATCAAGAACCAGGGCAATCAGGGGAGTGCGATGAGCGCGCGGGAAAACCCTGTTGTCTGGCCGACGTTTAACCAGGAGCAAGACATGACCAAGAAGACCATCACTGATATTGATCCCCAGGGCAAGAAGGTGTTTGTGCGCGTCGATTTCAATGTGCCGTTGAGCAGCAAGGACCCTAATGACGACATCACGGTGACGGATGATACGCGCATCCGGGCGGCGCTGCCGACATTGAATTATCTGCTGGACCACGGCGCGGCGCTGATCCTGGCCTCGCACCTGGGACGGCCGTCTTCGGCGGCGGACAAGCAGTACGCCATGGACCCGGTGGCGATTGCCTTGAGTGACGCTCTGGGCCGACCGGTGCAAAAGGTGGACGAATTCGTGGGGCCGGAAGCGGCGGCGGCGGCAGCGGCACTGCAGCCGGGAGAAGTGCTGCTGCTGGAAAATACGCGTTTTGAGCCGGGTGAAACGAAGAACGATCCGGCATTGTCGGCGGCGATCGCGGATATGGCCGATATCTATGTGGACGATGCGTTCGGCTCGGCGCATCGCGCGCATGCGAGCACAGAAGGGGCAGCGCGGGCGATGCAGGCCAAGGGCGGGCCAGCGGTGGCCGGGTTCCTGATGGGCAAAGAAATGGAGGCCCTGGGCACGGCCGTGAATAACCCGCCCCACCCCTATGTGGCGATCATGGGCGGGGCAAAAATCTCGGACAAGATCAAGTTGATTGATAACTTGCTCGACAAGGCAGACAAGATCTTGATTGGGGGCGGGATGGCCAACACGTTCCTCAAGGCGCAGGGGTATGACATGGGCAAATCGCTGGTGGAAGAAGACGCGCTGCCGGAAGCGAAACGCCTGCTGGCGCAGGCACCGGAGCAGCTGATCCTGCCCGTAGATGTGGTGGTGGCGAAGGTCGTTTCCGCGGATGCACCGGCCACGGAGAAGCCGGTCGACTATATTACGCCGGAGGAAATGGCGCTGGATATTGGTCCGGCTACATTGGAACTATTCGCCTCGGAACTGGAAGGAGCCAAGCTGGTGGTCTGGAATGGGCCAATGGGCGTGTTCGAGATTGATTCGTTTGCCGAAGGCACAACCGGGCTGGCATATATCCTGGCCGATCTGGTGGATGAAGGGGCGCAGGTGGTCATCGGCGGGGGAGATTCGGCGGCGGCGGTGCAGAAGGCCAATCTCACGGACAAGATGACTCATGTGAGCACCGGCGGTGGGGCGAGTCTGGAACTGCTGGAGGGCAAGGAACTGCCCGGGATCGCAATCCTGGACGACAAGTAGGCCCGGAGAGGCAGACGGGGCGCGCAAAGCACCCCGCGGTGATCGTACTGTTATTGGTCCGGCTGATCTTGTTCAGCCGGGCCTTTTTCTTGCGTCGGACTGTCGAAACGCCGGGCAATCTCGTTGAGACGGCCGCTGAGCCAGGAAAGTCCGGCGGCAGCACCGGATCTGGCTTCTTTTTCCCAATCCATTTCTTTGAGGCGTTGCTGCATGGCGTCGGCAGTGGCGCGGGCCTGCTGTTCGGCGGTATCGGCCATACGAGTGCCGACATAGCGAACGCCGCGATCGCCAAGTTGGTGTATTTTGCGGGTGGCTGCGCGCCCCGCTTCGCTGTTGGCGGCTTTCTGGGCCAGCTCCACAGTGACGCCAGCGACTTTGCGACCGGCGTCAACGGCCGTGTCTGACGCTGAGGTTTTGGTCTGCTCTGGTTTGTGCGGCGCGTCCTCTTCCGGAGGGATTTCGATCTTCAATGGTTCTTGTTCGCTCATTGGTTCCTTCCTGGACACAAAGTATCGGCAGGCAGTGAAGCTGCTTGCTATGAACCTTTACGCATCAACGGCCGTAACGTTGCGCGCATCTTATGATGGCGCCCTGCCAAGATGAATCGCCGGGATGTAAGACTTGCCTTAAGAGGGTAGTCTAATAATAATAGCATGCAACTCATCATGAGAGGTGGAGGGAACGGCCCTGTGAAGCCTCAGCATCCTGCCAAACCCGGCGCCCAGCCGTCGCGGTTGGAGATGGTGCTAAATCCGGCAGGCCTCGCGGTCTGAGAGATGAGAGGATCAGTGTACGCGCTGCGACCGGCCTCTCAATGAATTGAGAGGTTTTTTTGTGACAGATTGGACCCGGATAGGGCAGGAAGGCTTCGGCCTGAATCCGGGATGGAATGGCAAATTTTCCTATGAATGTAACTGAACAGCTACGGAAACTCCTTGATGAGCGAATTCTGGTGCTGGATGGCGCGATGGGCTCTTTGATCCAGACATACCAGTTGGATGAACTCGGCTTTCGCGGCGAACGATTTGCAGGCCACCCTTACGATGTGCGTGGAAACAATGATCTGCTGAACCTGACGCAACCGGAGATTATTCACGCCATTCATCTGGCCTACCTCGAAGCGGGTGCGGACCTGGTGACGACAAACACGTTTAATGCCAACGCGATCTCGCAGGCTGACTATCATTTGCAGGAACTGGCATACGAGATCAATTTGGCCGCCGCGCGGCTGGCGCGGGCGGCGGCGGACGAGGTGACCGGTCGCGAGCCGCAAAAGCCGCGTTTCGTGGTCGGCTCGCTGGGGCCGCTAAACCGCACGCTATCGCTGTCACCGGATGTGAACGACCCCGGCTATCGGAATGTAACCTGGGATCAGGTAGTGGCGGCTTACAAAGAGGCTGCGCGCGGACTGATCGACGGGGGCGCAGACATCCTGCTAATCGAGACAATCTTTGACACGCTCAATGCGAAGGGCGCCATCTTCGCGGTGAAGTCGTTGTTCGAGGAAATGGGGGAAGAACGGCCGTTGATGATCTCGGGCACAATCACGGACGCTAGCGGGCGCACGCTGTCGGGGCAAACGATGGAGGCATTCTATTATTCCATCCGCCACGCGGAGCCGTTGATCGTGGGTCTGAATTGTTCGCTGGGTCCGGCGGCATTACGGCCGTATATCAGCGAAATCGCACGCCTGGCCGACACCTATGTCAGCATCTACCCCAATGCGGGGCTGCCGAATGAATTCGGTGATTTTGATGAAACACCGGAGGTAATGACCCCGGTGCTGCGCGAGTTCGCGGAGGAAGGTTTCCTGAATGTGGTGGGAGGCTGCTGCGGCACGACCCCTGCGCACATCAAGATGTTCGCGAGCGCGGTGGAGGGTTTGCCACCGCGCGCTGTCCCACAAAACGAGCCCAAGCTGCGCCTGAGCGGGTTGGAGCCGCTGGTGATCACGCGCGAGTTAAACTTCGTCAATATCGGCGAGCGCACCAATGTAACTGGCTCGCGGCTGTTTGCGCGGCTGATTCGCGAGGAAAAGTACGATGAAGCGCTGGCCGTGGCCCGGCAGCAAGTGGAAAACGGCGCGCAGATGATCGACATCAATATGGACGAGGGCATGCTGGACGCGGAGGCGGTGATGACACGCTTCCTGAACCTGCTGGCCACGGAGCCGGATATCGCCAAGGTGCCGATCGTGCTGGACTCGTCCAAGTGGTCGGTGCTGGAGGCGGGTCTGAAGTGCGTGCAGGGCAAGTCGATCGTGAATTCGATCAGCATGAAAGAGGGTAAAGCGGCGTTCATAGAGCAGGCACGGCTGGCGCGCAAGTATGGTGCGGCGGTGATTGTGATGGCCTTTGATGAAACGGGACAGGCGGACACACTGGCGCGCAAGCAGGAGATTTCGCGGCGGGCCTATGATATCTTGACGCAAGAGGTGGGCTTTCCAGCAGAGGATATCATTATTGACCCGAACATTTTCGCCATCGCCACGGGGATCGAGGAGCACAACGAATACGGCCGTGACTATATCGAGGCCGCACGCTGGATCAAGGAAAATCTGCCGCATGCTCTGGTGAGCGGCGGCGTCAGCAATGTTTCCTTCTCGTTTCGTGGCAACGACGCGGTGCGGGAGGCGATCCACGCTGCTTTCCTGTATCACGCTATCCAGGCCGGGATGGACATGGGTATTGTCAACGCCGGGCAACTGGAGGTGTATGCGGAAGTGAAGCCGGAGCTGCTGGAGCTGGTGGAGGATGTGCTGTTCAACCGCCGGCCGGAGGCGACGGACCGCCTGGTGGCCTATGCGGAGACAGTGCGTGACGAGCGCAAGACACAGACCATCGACCTGAGCTGGCGAGACGCGCCGGTGGAAGAACGGCTGCGCTATGCGCTGGTAAAAGGTATCGGTGACTTCGTGGTTGCCGATGTGGCCGAGGCGCGGGGAGAGTATGACCAGGCGCTGAAGATCATCGAAGGGCCGCTGATGGACGGTATGAACGTAGTCGGCGACCTGTTCGGGGCGGGAAAGATGTTCCTGCCGCAGGTGGTGAAGAGCGCGCGGGTGATGAAACTGGCCGTCGCCTATCTGATTCCGTTCATGGAAGCGGAGCAAGCAGCAGCGGGAGAGATCAGCACCAACGGCAAGATCTTGATGGCAACGGTGAAGGGTGATGTGCATGATATCGGCAAGAATATCGTGGGCGTGGTTCTGGGCTGCAACAATTATGAGGTGATTGATCTGGGCGTCATGGTCTCTACACAGAAGATCCTGGATACAGCGCGCGAGGAAAATGTGGACATTATCGGCCTCAGCGGGTTGATCACGCCGTCGCTGGAAGAAATGCGCCACGTCGCGGCAGAAATGGAACGGCAAGGATTTGACTTGCCCCTGCTGATCGGTGGAGCCACGACTTCAAAGATCCACACGGCGGTTAAGATCGCACCCAATTATAAACGCGGGCCGGTGATCCATGTGGTCGATGCCTCGCGGGCCGTGGGTGTGGCCTCGCAGCTGCTCAATGCGGAACAGCGCAATGAGTTTGCGATGGGGGTGGCCGACGAGTATGCCATGCTGCAGAAGAAGCATGAGGGGAAGTCGGGGCGCAAACCATCACGGCCGTACGCGGAAGCGCGGGCCAACCACGCCAAGATCAACTGGGACGGCTACACCCCGCCCACACCTATCTTCACAGGGATACGCACCTTCGAGAAGATTGATCTGGCGCAGTTACGGCCGTATATCGACTGGACGCCCTTCTTCGCCGTCTGGGAACTGGCCGGTAAGTACCCCGCGATCCTGGACGACCCGATCGTAGGCGAGTCGGCTCGCCACCTATGCGAAGATGCTTCGGCCATGCTGGAGCGGATTATCGCCGAGAAATGGCTGGAGGCGCGCGCCGCGGTGGGCTTCTTCCCTGCCTACAGCACGGGAGAAGACGTGGTGCTGGCAGTCGAAAACGGCCAGACCAGCACGGTGCATTTCTTACGCCAGCAGATGGAGAAACCACCGGGAAGGCCGAACAACTCGCTGGCCGATTTCATCGCGCCGGAGGGCAGCGGCAAGCAGGATTATCTGGGCCTCTTTGCAGTGACCGCCGGGCTGGGCCTGGATGAGGTTGTGGCGCGTTTTGAAGCAGAGCATGACGATTACAATGCGATCATGGTCAAGGCCCTGGCCGACCGTCTAGCGGAGGCGCTGGCGGAATATATGCAC
Organism: uncultured Chloroflexia bacterium; assembly: GCA_963786145.1. Taxonomy (GTDB): domain Bacteria; phylum Chloroflexota; class Anaerolineae; order Promineifilales; family Promineifilaceae; genus JAACFF01. The sequence continues at coordinate 317,256 of CAWAYB010000003.1, read as the reverse complement.
AAGCTAGTGCGCGAACAGCTGTGGGGCTATGAGGAGCCGGTCCCATTTGACAATGTGGCGTTGATTCAGGAAGCGTATCGGGGCATCCGACCCGCACCGGGCTACCCGGCCTGCCCGGACCATACGGAGAAGGGCGAGCTGTTCCGGCTGCTTGATGCTCCGCGCACGGCCGGCATGAGCCTGACCGAGAGTTACGCGATGCTGCCGACGGCGGCGGTGAGTGGGTATTACTTCTCGCATCCGGAGTCAGCGTATTTCGGGATCGGCCGTGTCGACCGCGATCAGGTCGAAGAGTACGCGCGGCGGAAAGGCATGGACGTCGCCACGGCGGAACGATGGTTGGCCCCGAATCTGGGCTACGAGCGCGGGTAAGCGACGGGGGAAGTCCCATGCGCATCGGCATCCTCTCTGATACCCATAATCATGTCGGCAACCTGCTGGCGGCGCTGCGCATTTTCCGCGAGGAAGGTGTACGACAGCTGATCCACTGCGGGGATATGGCGAACGTGTTCACCGCGCAGCAGATCAGCGGCTTCGACGTGATTTACGTTAATGGTAATTCTGACGAGTCGGCCGAGGCAATTAACCATGCAGTGTGGACACTTAACCCGATGAACGAAACGCCCGGGGGGCAATTCAGCGGCAAGCTGGGCGGCGTGGGGGTCGCAGCGACACACGGTCACATGCCGCAGCGGCTGGAAAAACTGATCAAGGATAAGAGCAACGCCTACGTGTTTCATGGCCACACGCATCGCCGTCGCGACGAGCTGGTGGGCAAGACGCGGGTGATCAACCCAGGGGCATTGGGAGGCGCACACTATGAGCCGCGCACGGTATGTGTCCTTGACCTGGAAACGGGCGAAAATCAGTTTATTGCCGTTTCCAACTGGTAGGGGTTTGGAGGGATCATGCGATTTCTAGTTACCGGCGGAGCCGGTTTTATCGGGTCAACACTTGCCAATCGGCTCGAGGCCGAAGGGCATGAGGTGGCTGTGCTGGATGATTTGAGTGATGGCGTGCAGGAGCGCCTGGATCCGGGCATCGATTTTACGCAAGGGGATATCGACAACATCCCACTGTTGTGGTCGCTGCTGCATGAGGTGGATTGTGTGTACCATCTGGCGGCACGGGTTTCGGTACCACAGTCGCTGCTACACCCACGCGACTATAACCGTGTGAACGTGGGGGGGACAGTGAGCCTGATGGAAGCGATGCGCGACACAGGTGTGAAGCGGGTGGTGTTTACTTCATCGGGGTCTATTTACGGCCGTCAACCGCGCCTTCCGGTGAAGGAAACGGACCAACCTTTCCCCGATTCCCCTTATGCGGTCAGCAAATGGTCTGCCGAGCAGTACATTCACACAATCGGCAGCCTGTGGGGTATCGAGAGCGTGGCGCTGCGCATCTTCAATGCCTACGGTCCGCGACAAAGCCTGCCCGTTTCGCACGCGCCGGTGGTGCCACGCTTCTTGCAGCAGGCATTGACTGGAGGATCCGTGGTCCTTTTCGGCGGCGGCGAGCAAACGCGCGATTTCATCTTCGTGGACGATGTCGTGGAAGCGCTGGTGCGGGCAGCCACGGCCGAGCATGTTAATCGCAGTATCATCAACATCGGCAGCGGCAAGGAGACTTCGATCCGGGCGCTGGTTGAGCAGATCCGCGAGGTTACCGGCCAGCCGGTCAATGTGATCAACAATTCGTCAAAAACGGGGGGCGTGCCGCGGCTGGTGGCCGATATCCAGCGGGCACGGGAGCTGCTGGATTTTGAGCCGCAAACGAGCCTGGCTGAAGGGCTGCTGGCGATGCTGGCACGCGACCGGCGCTTTGAGGTGAGCGGCGTAGCATAAGCCGGCGCGCCCGAGTGAGGGCAACAAAAAAGCGCTGCAAGAGTTATCTTGCAACGCTGATGCCCAGGAGAGGACTCGAACCTCCACGTCCTAAGGACACAGGCCCTCAACCTGCCGCGTATGCCAATTCCGCCACCTGGGCTAATGCGGCGTTATTATAGCGCCTGGCCCTTGCCTGTCAAAAACCTTCATGGCAGCGAACAGCAGGGCGAGCGTAGTCAAAGCATCTGCCAGCAGGCTTGACAGAGGCGGTGGTGCGCGGACAATTACCGTTGTAGAACGATTCCTAGTGAGGAAAGAGAATGTGCGCGGACCCTCAGGTTGCCCTGGGGGTTCGTTTCATGAAGAGGTAGGGAACACAATGAACAGAATCGGGATCATCGTGCTGCTATTGGGCGCAACCGTGCTGGCTGCCGCCTGCGGTGGCGGCGAGACGGGCACCCTGCCACCTCCCCCTACACCGCTGTCCAGCGGAGGAGTAGACCAGCCGGGTACAACACTGGAAACCGGCCCGCTGCCGACGGCGACGATGGTGGCGACGCTGGGCCCGCCTCCCACAATTGCGCCGGTGCCAACCACCGCCGCTGCGGGTCCAGCGCCTACGGCCGTAGAAGGCATTCTGACGGCGGCGGATTTCGGGACGGATCGCAATCCGCTGACCGGCGAACTGGTGGCGGACCCGGCGAATTTACAGCGACGGCCGTTGGCGGTGAAGTTGGCGAACGCTCCGGCGATTTACACGCGCCCGCAGTCTGGCCTGAACGATGCCGACCTGGTGTTTGAGCACACGACTGAAGGTAACCTGACGCGGTTTACGGCCGTGTTTTATGGGAAGGCCCCGCCAAAAATCGGCCCCGTGCGCAGCGCGCGGTTGATCGATATCGAACTGCCGGCCATGTATGACGCGGCCCTAGGCTACTCCGGTTCCAGCAATGGCGTGGGCCAGAAGCTGCAGAATTCTGATTTCGCCAACCGCATTCTTTATGCCTGGGAAAAGGGGTATTACCGCACCGGCGAGGACAAGCCGATCGAGCATACGCTTTATGCTGATCCGCTGCTGTTGTGGGAAGCGCTGGACGAGAAAGGCGAAAACCGACCGCCGGCATTCACGACCAGCAACGTGTTCAGTGACCAGCCGCCAGGGGGCGGCACACCGGCCAGCGCGCTAGAAATTGACTATAACTGGACACTGGTCAACTGGCGCTATGATCCAGCGACGAAGCGTTATTTACGCTGGGCAGACGGAGAGGTGCATGCCGACGGAAACACCGGGGAGCAAGTCTCCGCGGCCAATGTGATCGTGGTCGCGCCGTACCATGCCTATGACGCGACTATCTGCGAGCAGATCAATGCCGACGGTACCTGCGCGGCACAGTCGGTGGAGGTGCAGCTATGGGGATCAGGCGGCGGAGCGGTCTTTCGCGACGGGCAGCGTTATGACGTGACCTGGCACCGCGTGAACCGCACTGATTCGCTGACCTTTACCGACAGCGCAGGGAATCCTTTTCCGCTTAAGATCGGCAACAGCTGGGTGCAGGTGGTGCCGACGTGGGTGGAGAATCCGCTGCGGGTGACACCATAGCAGCCTGTCAGCCGGTCAGCGAATCAGCCCATCAGCGCAACCTGACGCTGACAGGCTGATATGCCAAGAAGCTGATTAGCTGATATAGCCCTGCAGACGCAGGAGTTCGGCGTTGAGGACGGAGCCGCTGGCGGCGCCGCGCAGGGTGTTGTGGGCGATGGCCAGGAAGCGCAGGTCATTGACCGGGCATTCACGTACTTTGCCCACGGTCCAGGCCAGGCCGTGCCCGGCATCGCGATCCAGACGGGGTTGGGGCCGGTTTTCTTCGGGGCGATAGATCAAGACGGGATCGGGCATGGTGGGCAATTCGCGACAAATGGCGGGCGGCTGCCAGTTCCGGAACAGTTCGATGGCCTCGGCAGGGGCGGCAGGGCGGCGCAGCTTGACGGACACGCTGCCCAGGTGGCCGTCAATGACAGGCACGCGATTGGCCTGGGCGCTGACGACGAAGTCGGCCAGCTCGAAGCGGCCGTCCTGATAGGTGCCACAGAGCTTGCGCGGTTCCGTTTCCAGCTTGCCGTCTTCTCCTCCAATGTAGGGAATGATATTGTCCATGATATCGAGGGAGGGCACCCCCGGATAGCCCGCGCCGGAGATGGCCTGCATGGTGACGACCACGGCCGATTCCAGGCCGTAGGCTTGCTGGAGTATTTTCATGGGCAGGACGATGCTGGTCGTCGAGCAATTGGCATTGGCGACGATGTAACCCGACCAGCCATATGCTTCCTGCTGGTGGGGGATGATTGCCGTGTGCTCGGGGTTGACCTCGGGAATAAGGAGCGGCACATAGGGGTCCATGCGATAGGGAGAGGCGTTGGTAAGCACTATGTACCCGGCGGCGGCGAACAGAGGCTCCAGCTCGCGCGCTTCGGCCGTGGGCAGCGCGGAAAAGAGCACTTTAACATCGAGGGCGGGCTCGGTTGGCTGGACGATCATGCCAGCCACGGCCTGCGGAGGGTCGCCTTCCAGGAGCCAGTTGACCCCTTCGCCATAGGGTCGGCCCACGGTGCGTTCGGAGCCAGTGACCACAGCAATCTCGAACCAGGGATGGTCAACGAGATGCTGCACAAAGCGTTGCCCCACCGCGCCTGTAGCGGCGAGGATGCCGACCGGAATTTTATTCGCCATCGATACCTCCATATAGGTCCGCCGGGCCAAGCGACCCGGGCGGGCATATCCAACAAAAAATGCCACCACCCGCTTGGGGCGATGGCATCGCGATTCCACCCAAATTCAGCGGCCTGATCAGGGATCAGACTGCCCTCATTGCGGCCATAACGGGGCCTGCCGGACCTGCATAGTTGTGAGCACGTCACTTTCCGCAAAGTCACTCACAGGGGGTTTTCGGCGCCGGCGTATTGATAGCGGCTCACAGCCTATCGACCGCTGCTCTCTGGCAACGCAAAGACGCTTACTCGTCCTGCTCAACGTGTTGTCGTATCAATTGTGGAGAATTATATGTAGTCGACGGACGGACGGCAAGGGCTACTCAGGGACGCATGCGAACTGAAAACGCATTGGAAACGAAGATTAAGAGATGGATGGGGTATAGCGTTCGCCGTTTTTCCATGTTATTGTAGCTTCAGGTCGTCGGAAGGATCTGGTTTCGAGAACTGCCGGCAAGAGAGCGAGGAGATCAAGCAACGTGATCCATGGCCTTGAACTACCAAAACTAGACAGGGCTGTAACGGCCGTACAGCGAACACTCAGCCAGCAGGTGGACAAGCTGGTACTGCAATCCCTTAATCGCCGTATTCCGGGCTCGCTGGAGGAGCATTTCGTTCCCGGAACCAGCCTGGAAGCGGTGCTGGAGGACACGCGGATCGATACAGCCAAGACCCCGATTTCGGCCTTGACAGAGAGCGGTGAACATGCCATCTGGCTGCAAACAGGACAGGGAGAGCTGCAATGCCGCGTCACGGTACAACGCGCGGCAGACCCGGCAGCGCCCCTACTCATGTACCATCATGGCTTCGCCGAATGGCCGTACACCAGCACCTGGAAACGATTGCTGCCCAAGAACGAGCCTTTCGAAGCCCATTCCGTGGCGATCCAGGCGCCCTATCATGGGAGCATCGGTGAACCGCTGAGCAAAGGGTTCGCCTCTGTGGGGAACCTCTACCAGATGTTTGCCGGCTCGATGCGGCTTATGGAACTGATGCAGGACGTGTTCGAGGGCCAAGGCGCGACTTACACGACTGTGGGCGGATTGAGCTGGGGCGGGATCACCAGCCTGCTTTATGAAGGGCTACTGGGCAAAACGCGGGCGGTTGTGCCCATGTTCGCCTCGCCCAACCTGGCGCAAGTGATGCGCGATGCCGCGGAATTGTGCGGACGGCCGCTCACTGTGCCCGCCGAAACATTGGACGAACATCTGGATTTTACGTCGGTGTTTGAGCGCATCAATCCGGAGCGCGTGTTCGCGGTGATGGGCGAAAACGACGTTTTCTTCCGCTTTGACAAGCATGCCCCGATCTTCCCCAAAGAGTCGCTGGTCACTGTCTCCAGCACGCACGTGGGCGCCATGTGGCGCCAGAACGGATTCCTGCGCGAGAATGTGCGTGAAGCACTGCGCTGGGCCGCCGAGCATCCCTTGTAAAGCAAACGCCGCCGGTAGAAAATAACAGGCTATGTCCACAGTCGATCTGCGGGAAACCAGCAGGCACGACCGCCGGCTTAACGCGCTGTCGATGACGGCCGTGGCGCTGGCGGCGCTGCTGCTGTACAGCCGCGCCGTTGATTTTGCCTTTTTTAATGACGATCCCACGGGCCACTTTGCCTGGATGGCCTCTCGTTCGCCGGCTGAATTTTTCAGCAGCGCAGCAGACTACGGGTATTACCGGCCGGTAGTTTTTACAACGCTGCAGGGTCTGGTGGCCGCCGTGGGTTACAACCCGGCACTATTTCATGGTCTGTTGATTGGCCTGCACGCGGCCAATGTGGCCCTGCTTTGGCTGCTGGCGAAGCGGTTGGGAGCATCACGGCCGTATGCCTGGACCGCGGCCCTCATTTTCGCCACGGCGCCTTTCAGCTATGAAGCGGTGGCCTATGTGGCCTCGCTGACCCATCCACTGCTGCTTTTCTGGCTGCTGCTCACGCTGCTGCTTTATCAAAACGCGCGGGCCGCGCGAAGTAAAGGGGCACGAAGGGCATATGACCTCGCAGCGAACGTGACGCTCATGCTGGGCTTGCTGAGCCATGAGAACGGGCTTTTTATTGTGCCGGCGTTGATCGGCGTGGAATGGCTGCGACAACCACCACAGAGCCTTGGGGAGGGGTTGAAGCGGCCGTTTTTGCCGTATTTCATCGCCCCTGTTCTCTACCTGCTGCTGTGGCTGGCGATTCCCAAGGCGAGTGAGCAAGGTCTGGCGAGCTTTGGCGAATGGGCAAGCAATATGCTGCCATTCATACAAACACTGGTCTACCCACTGCTGCCCGTGATATCGCTGACGGCCGAGCAGGGGACGGCACTGCTGTTGTTAGCCGTACTGGCTCTGGCGGCGCTTTACGGCACGGCCCGGGTGGGGCGCCGCGTGCCCCTGTGGCTGTTCGGGCTGGGCTGGTTTTTGCTGAGCGCGCTGCCGGCAACGCTGTTCCTGACACCTGATTACCTGTACGGCAGCCCACGGCTACAGTACCTCTCCAGTGTGGGCGTGGCGCTGCTATGGGCACTGCCCGTGCCCGCACTGTTGGGCAAAGTCCGGTCCGGTTGGAGGCAAGTAGCGATCGATGCGCTGGGGGTAGCCTACACTCTGGCAATGATCGTGCCGCCGCTGACGTTTGTGCGCTGCGAACTGGACTTTTACGCGGAAGGCAGCAGCGTAGTGCGCCAGATGGTTGAAATCGCACGAGGGACGCCCGCGGACCAGGCGTTGACGCTGGTCAATGTGCCTTTCTTCTTCAGTTCGTATGCAGAGCACCCACAAGGCTGCCTTAATCCCTATCCGTGGACGCCGGTGGGCACGGTAGTCGTACCGCCCTATGCGGCGGCACGTGATTTTGTGCGCTTCAACGGCGGGCCGGACAGGGAGGTTACGGCCGTGACGGTTGATGCGTTTGCGCCGGGCTGGAGCACTCATGGCGAGGAGCTGGAAGCGTCTATGTTACGCGAACGTGTGGCCGATGGGGCAGTTCAGGTGTTTGATTTGCCCGCGCGAGGATTCTTTGATCTGGGCGGGGCATGGCAGCTGGAGGAGTCCTTGATGGAGGCGACGGCGGCGTTTGGACCCGGGCTGGCCCTGGTTGGCACGACGGTGAGCGGAGCGCCGGACGGGGAAATTGAGGTGGATTTGAGGTGGCAGGTGACACGGCCGTGGGCGAAGCAGCCGGCCGTCTTTGTCCATCTGTATGACGCGGGCGGCGCTCTCATAGCGCAACATGATGGGCCCCCGGGCGGGCCATTCCTGCCCGCGGCTGTGTGGGAGCAGGGTGACGTGCTCGTAGACCGGCACGGCCTGAGGCTGCCCGCAGATTTAAGCGCCGGAAAGTATGCCATAGGCGTAGGGCTGTACGATCCCGTCACGGATGAGCGCTATAGAGCGGAGGCTGCGGGACAGGACCTTGCGGAGAACGTCCTGGTTATCGAGAGGCTGATGCTGCCGTAAGGCGGTGGCCGGCGTGTGCTCACGCCCTACTTATCTTAGATTTAGGTTGCGCTCACGAAGAGGCCGTAAACTATGGCTGAAGTCGCCAAAAAGTGAACAGCCCTGGTTTCCCCTCCTGGCCAGGGCTGTTCGCTTTTCTGGCGCACATTGCTTCCCCCAAACAAGACCAACCAGCAAACTCAGGCATAGGCCAGGCTCTGGCGGACGCTGACGCGCACGGCGGCGTGGGCCGGCAGCAGCGAAGCCAGAGTAGCGATGGCTAAAATTGCGGCCAGCCAGATGAATACGGCCGGGTAACTGTAGGCAAAGTCCAGGTCCACATCCAGGATGGTCTGGCCCAACAAGGCGGAGACGGGGCGGGCAATGACGAAAGAGAGCGGCACGGCGACAAGCCAGCTCAGGAAACCCTGCAGCACGCCCTCCATGACAAACATGGTCATGATCGTTGGCGATTCGGCACCAATGGAGCGCAGCACGCCGATCTCGCGCGTGCGCTCAACTACACTGATAGCCAGCGAACCCATCAGGCCGATACCGCCCACAAGGCCCATGATCAGGGCCAGACTAAAGAGCATTCCAGTCACGATTCCGAACTGGTTGAAAGCATAGGTACGATCTTCGCCCTTGGTGCGGCTGAAGAAGGGGTTGACGTTCAGCTGGCGGTCTTTGTAGGAGTCGCTGAGCGTAGTCATCAACTGCCTAGTACCCGCGGCGCTTTTGTCCGCGGCGCGGACCAGTACCTGGTTGGCGATATTGACTTTCTTGGTCGTTTCCACAACGGTATTGAGGGGCGCATAGATGGGGTCAGTGGCGAAGAGGTCCGGAGTGATCGCCTGATAGGTGCCAACGATCTGCCATTCCCCGCTGCCCTGTTCGCCCAGATCGACGGTGATCGTGTCGCCCAAAGCCAGATCATTAAACTCAGCCGTTTCCTGGCTAATCACGGCCACGCGGCCGGTCTCGCCGGGTTCCAGCCAACGGCCGTCCACCATATAGGGCCGGTACATGGTGCTGTCCCCGGGAATGCCGAAAAGCTCTGCGCCGAGCCCGCCGGTATCCTGCACACTTTCTCCTTCTCGCAGAACCGTGCCAGCCACGGTGTACCAGGGCTCCGCTTCCAGAACGCCGGGCACTTGTTCGGCGATGGCCTGGGCGCGGTCGGTGCGCTGGGGCTGGAAAAAGAAGAGCCGCACGTCATAGGCACGGCGATCCAGCTCGTTTTCCAGGGTGGTGGTCATGGAGTTAGCCAGGGTAAGGACCATGAGGAACATGGTGCCGGCCAGGATGAGCACACCCTGGGTGAGGGCCAGGCGGCCCTTACGGCGAAACATATTGCTCAAAGAAATGGCATAGGTCGAGGGCAGAAACCTTTCGGAGAGGCGATCGATCCACTGGTCAAAGCGACTGGTGCCGAAATGACCGCCGAGGCCGTACGAGGCGATGGCTTCGCGCACGGACATGCGGGCACCACTCAGGACCGGCCACAGCGCGGCCAGTAAGGGGGCGGCGATGGCGGCAAGAGCCTGGAACAGTACGGCGCGCTGCGAGAACTGAAAAGTGTTGTGGTCAATATTGAAAAGGGTCAATAACTGGCGCGCGCCGAAGAAGGCTGCCAGCATGCCCAGCGGGAGGGCGATGAGCAGGGCCAGCAGGCCGTAGATGAGCACACCGGATAAGTAGACCTGCATGATCGTGCCGGTGGTGCCGCCAATCGCCTTGATGACGCCTATCTGGTCGGTCTGTTGGGTGATTACGGCCGTGGTCGTGTTGATGACGATGATGACACTGGTGAACAAGGAGACGACAGCCAGGATGCGCAGGACGAGAGTGATACCGCTCAATACGGGCCGCGCCCAGTGTTCTTCCGGCTCCTGGTAGATGACGATGGACACGCCAACGCCCTGCTTTGAAAGCTGCTCCTTCATCTCTGCTGCGCGATCGCGGGCATAGTCTTCGCTGTATGGCTCTACGCGGGCCAGAACCTGCAAGAACTGGCCTTCCGGTATGCCGAAGCGAGCCATAGCCTGGCTGTCGACAAAGAAGTAAGCATTGCCGCCGAAGTCCGGCGGCGGGACGAAGGGGTGGCGGATCTTGCCGGTGACAGGAAAGGCCCGGTCACTGCCCTGCAATTCAAAGATGACTTCATCGCCCACGTCAATGCCATAGTAGTCGCTGGAGATTCGTTCGATACCGACGGCGCGATCTTGCGGCCAGACGCCTTCGGTAAGGTTCAGCCAGTCGTAGGTCATGTGCTCATAGTCGTCGCGCATGACCAAAGTGGCACCCTGCCAGTCGTCGTCTGGATCTGTTTTGTAGCGCACCGTGGCTAGGTTAAGGGGCTCTACCTCGAGCACGCCCGGCACACGAGCCAGGGAATCCACGGTCGCCTGATCGATGGGCTGGCGGAAGACGAGGTTCATGTGGGAGGGCAGGACGCTCTGGTGGGCGGCGTCCATTGTACTCAGCAGCTGGTCTACGAGGCCGAAGATCGAGCCGATGGCGAACACACCGGCGGCGATGCTGAGCACGGCGAGGAGCGTACGGGCCTTATGATGCCACAGATCAAACCAGACTTTGTCCCACAGAACGCCCATCGGGTTGAACCTACTGTTCGGCGGCGCGGAGAATGGTTTCGCCGGCCAGGGTGGCGCGCTCAACCGCCGGGAGTAAGGGAGGGTGGTCGCTGGTGATACGGCCGTCACGTATCTCAATAATGCGGCGCGTCTGTGCAGCCAGGGTACGGCTGTGGGTGACCATAATCATCGTCTTACCAGCGTCCACAAGACCGGTGAAGAGCCGGAAAACATCTTCCGAGGTCTGCGAATCCAGATTGCCGGTCGGTTCGTCGGCCACGAGCAAAGGCGGGTCGTTTGCTAGGGCGCGGGCGATGGCCGCGCGCTGCTGCTGTCCGCCGGAAACCATACTGGGCAGCTTGTGGGCCTGATCGGCAAGGCCGACTGAATCCAGAAGTTCGAGTGCCCGTACCCGGCGCTGTTTGGCGGGAAGTTTCTGGACAAGGTCCATGGGCAGGATGATGTTCTTGAGCAGGCTGAGTGCGGGCAGCAGCTGGAAGAACTGGAAGATGATGCCGACATGTTCCCCACGCCAGACCGCAAGCTGGTTCTCGCTCATGGTATGCACCGCTTCGCCGGTGACGTAGACGGCCCCCTGGGTGGGATGGTCAATGCCGGTGATCATGTTGAGCAAGGTTGATTTGCCGTTCCCAGAAGGGCCGACGATGGAGACGAATTCGCCCGACTGTACGGTGAAAGAGATACCTTTCAGGACGGTGACATGGCTGTCACCTACCGGAAACTGTTTGTATACATCCTTGACCTGGACCAAGGGGGAAGAATTAGGATCGGACAGCATACGATTCAGTTGGGTGGCTTCAACAGCGGAGCACTTGCTCAAGGGTATAGTCTAGCAAGTTGCGCAGATTCAAGCATGGTCTACCCAGCGGCTACTCATGCGCAAAAAAAGGCCGCTCCACTAGGGGAACGGCCGTTGGCTGAAGGCTGAGGGACCTGGACTCGAACCAGGAACGACGGAGTCAGAGTCCGCTGTTTTACCATTAAACTATCCCTCAATAGGTCCCGAATTTTACCAGACAGCGCAGGGCGGAGCAAACAGTCGCGGTCTGAAAATCAGAAATGGCTAGCGAGCCCTGAGACGGAACAGGAAAAGGGAGAGCAGGCCCAGCCCGGCGACAAGCAAGAATGGCAGGAATGCCGGCGGCGGCGGGAGAGGTTTCAGGGCGGCCAGGGTAACGGCCGTGGGCCCGCCGGGGATAAACGAGACTACCTGCTGAATGCCGCCGACCTTGAAGGTGTTGTCACCGGCCAGGTAGGTGATGTTCGCGAAGTACTCCTGGTCCGTACTGGCATCCCAGATGCGCCACTGGATCGTTTCAGCACTGTCCATTCCGGCCGCTGGAGGCACGACGGTGCTACCGTATACTATGGTCGCACCTGCGGCTGAGGAGTCGAATACCATCCTGCCGGTACAAAGCGAACCATCCGCCTTGAAGGCGGCGATCTCATCGCCCGTGGCCGGGGTGAAGCTGCCCGTTTGCACCGAACCAACGGGAAAACCGATGGTCATGTCTACGCCGGTGTTGAAGGCGCAGCCAGTGTAGTGGCCAACGGCAGGAGCACCCAACGCAGTGCGCGCGGCCGTGAGCAGGGCAGTGAGGATAAACGCGCCAGCACGGCCGTAAGCGCGAAGCGGGGAACTCCGAGGTTTTCCGTCGAATTCATGGTTTTCATCCACGCTCCTAAAAACTCAGCCGATCACAACGCCGTCAATATAGCAGAAATCGGCTATTCCACCGAGATCCTGGCTAGGGAAGGCTCACGGAAAACGAGCTGACCTTGTAGATGCCGTCAGGTTGAAAGAACCCATTGCCCAGGCTGTAGGTCGCCACGGCCGCGAACAGCAAGCTCTCGGATTTATCCCAAATGCGGAAGGCCATCTCTTCGCCGCTTTGCAGACCATCAATATCTTGCGTTTGGGGATCATCGCCCCAGGCGGCGATGGCGATGTTTTCACCGGACCAAGGTTCTACTCCGGCGCACAGTGAGCCGTCGGCCGAAAAGATGGCGATTTGATCGCCCGGGGCGAGGGTCAGCCCGCCTGTGACCGTCACGTCTGCCGTCACGCCAACCGTGGCGTTGTTGCCGGTACGAAATGCACAGGCGTTGAAATTGGGTGGCGTGGCACCTGGCACGGCCGTTGGGGTCAGGGAGGCGGGCGTTCCGGAAGGGTCAGGGGTCGCGGTAGCAGTTGTTGTTGCCGAGGAACCCGGGGTCAAGGAAGCTGTCGGGGTCGCGCCAGGGGAAGGTGTGGCGGATGCAGTGACCGAGGGCAGCGGCGGAGGAACGTCTACTGGATTGATGACCACTGGCAGATAGGCGCCCAGCAGCGCCCCCGGTTCCGCACTGGCCAGGATAGCGAGAGACATGATCAGAACGCCGGTAACTACGACGGAAAGAATTGTCAGGCGTCTCTGGCTTCGCTGCATTCAGGCCTCAGAGGGGACAGACCGGTGGTCTGTCCCCTCTCTCTTATTTAGCCGGCGAGGAACTCGTCGAGGCTGGCCTTGCTGATGCGGTACGCGCTGCCGATCTTGCGCGCTTTGAGATCACCATCCGCGATTGCGGCAAGGACATCCTCTTCGGAGACCTGCAAGATCGCTGCAGCCTGGGCAGGGGTCATTACATCGGGCGGGGCCGGTTGAGCGGGTGCGGCGGGCTGCTGCGCGGCCGCGGGCTGCTGCGCCTGCTGCATGTTCTGCAGGGCACCAATGCCCAAGGCACCGATGCCGATTTCGGCCAGGCCGCTGCCGCCGGGATTCTTGGCCGCTTCGACCAAGGCGTCCGCCTGCTGCTTGGCAACATAGCTGGTGCCATACCCCATCTCGGTGACGATACGCAGCGAGTCAGGATGCAGGTTCATCAAAATGTTGAAATCTTGCAGGATCATGCCCAGGGCGTCGAAGTCTTCTTGCAGCAGGCCAGTGAGCAGGTCATTGAGGTCCTTGCTGTAGGCCTGAAGCTGCACGGCACCCAGTCCCTGGGAATTGGCCAGTTCGCTGAGTTTGTCCTGCAGCATGACGGCCACCAGAGGATCGAGGCGCTCCTTGATCTCCGGTTCGCGAACAGTGTCGCGGAAGGCGTCCATGGAGTATAGGAAGCGCCAGGGGTCGTTAACTTTGACCACATAGGAACCGTTGCCACGCATGGCGCTGGCGCCCGGGGGACGCTGAGGGTGCTCGATGATGATGGGCGTGGAAGTGCCCCAGCGCATGGTCATGTCCGCGGTTTTGACAAAGTAGACATCGGCGGTGAAGACGTTCTTTCCGCCGAACAGACCCAGCTCAAAGAGGTCCGTGAGGAAGGGTATGTTCTCGGTGGTAAGCGTATACCTGCCCGGCTCGAAGGTGCCCAGCGGTTTGCCGCCGCGGATGAAGACGGCCGTTTCGCCAGGGTTGACGATCAACTGCGAGCCCAGCTTGATATCGCCGGAGCCGCCACGCGGGAATTTCTGGACGATTTCATCCGAAAGCCACGGCTCGGCGGCAACTACATCAAATACGGGGGACATAGGATTCTCCTTTGACTATGAGTGGGCGAACGAGGTGCTAGCTGATGCCACGCAGGACTTCCGTGCGGGCGCGAAAAGCTTCGTCTGCCTGGGCAACATCATTTCTGAGCTGGTTGATCGCGCTGTCGATCTTGATCTGATCGAGTACGGCCGTTTGCAGGGTAGTGATATCCTCATCCAGCTGATCGACGAAACCCAGCATCTCTTGATCAAAAACATAGAGGCGAGCCAGGTCCTCTTCCTTCACTTTGATCGCATCGAAAAAAGCAGCATACCCCTGAGGTGCATCGTTGATCTTGCCGATTAGACCCATCAGGCGGGTATCCACCCGCCCCAGCGCCTCGGCGTACTGCATGGCCAGACTCATGTCCTGGCTCAGATCGTAATTGACGCCATTCAATCGCAGGCGCAGTTCTTCCAGGCGACCGACGATGGTCTCGCGCAGGATCTGGTCCGCATCACGGCGCCGACCGCGTTCCATGTAGCCGGAGAGACCCGGCACACGGGCAAGCAGGTTGCCCAGGGTTGTTGATTCATCCCCGGCAATTTGCTCGTACAGGTCACTAATATCATCTTTCATGGATAGGGTACTCCTTTTATGCGCTAAAGCAAGATAACGTAGTCGGGCAAAAGGCCCCGCAACGGTCAGTCAAGAAAATACTCGGTGCCGCAGTAGGGGCAGCGGATGATGCCCTTGCCGGCCAATTCAAGTTTGCCACCGCAGTGTTCGCAATTGGTCAGCTGGCGCAGCTGGCTCGCTTCGCGCGAATAGAGCGTGCCTTCGTCCCAGTTGATGTAGCCGGCATAGAGGCCCAGGCCGACCAGTTGGTGCACCATTTGCTGCACTTCGTTACGGCTGGCTTGCATCTCGATGGCAAGATCGTTGATGTCGACCTGGCCGCGTGACTGGATGATATCCAGGAGGCGGCGCTGCTGTTCGGCCGTGGCCGCAACCTTGGCTTCGCGCGAACCCTGCAAGAGGAGGTAGGCGCCCACACCCCACTGCGGCAAGACGAGAACAAGCATGCCCAGGGCAAACCCTAAAACGGCCGCGCCGGTGGTGAGATTGCCTTCACTATTATAGGTCCACATAAGGGTGGAGAGTATGAAGGCGACAATGAAGCCGCCGCTAATGAGAATGATGCCCAATATTCTACCCATGGTTTGCCAATTCCTTTTGCGTCAGATATGTGTTCCGCGGCGCGACATTTGCCCAGGCCAGCCGGGCAGACTAGCCAAAACCCGCGCTGCCGCCGCCGCCGGAGAAGCCACCTCCGCCGGAAAAGCCACCGCTAAAACCACCGCTGGAGCCCCCGCTGCTGCTGGGCGGCGGAGTGCTTTTTAGAACAGTAGACGTTGAGTTCAGCATACGTGTCAGACCGGCGGACATGGCTGCCAGCCCACCCACGGTGCCACGCGACATTCCTTCCAGGCTGGGCATGCTCAACCCGCCACCTCCGGAAGAGGGAGTACCACCTCCGGAGAAGGTGCCCCCGGGATGACCAAGAATGACGGGGGGGTAAGGATGGTACCAGGTGGGAATGGGCGTGGTGGGCACGGCGGCGAATTTCTTGATCCAGGATTTTTCAATGCCAAACGCGGTGGCATAGGCCAGGTATTCCTCAAATATGGGGCCGCTTTCAGCGAGGTCAGTATGCTTCTCAATGGTTTCGAGATAGGCTTTGAAAGCGTTCCACTTCGCGGCCGCTTCCACACCGGCGGGCGTCTTCTTGGGCATGGAACGCGCGGCAATAAACATGGCTACGCCGGTTACACCGATGGCCAAAGGCAGACAAAGCAATGTACTGACACCTTCACTGGCTATCGCCATGAGGGCCACGAAGGCAAGGACAGCCAGTCCAAGCAGGCCCGAAGCCAGACAACCGTAGGAACGACGCACACTATCTGGAGCCCCGTAGAACAGACCTGCATCGACCAGTTCCTCATACAGCATACTGCGCAGATGGGGCAGGTTCTCGGCAAACTCGTAGCGCAGGCTGTTCAGCTTGACCTCGTCCTTGCCTTCAAAAATGTCGTTCAGGTAACGTTTTTCAAACGGCCGCAGGTCTGTGTCCGGCTTGCCGGTGCGCTCAAAGGTATAGTCCTTTTTCGTCTCCGTCATGGTCATATAACCGCGATGGGCGAGATCGAGCTGCGTGGAAACGACGTCCTGCATGTCGGCCTTTTCGTCGAGGAGCGTGCCGACCACGGCAGGAGGTAACTCGTCGGGCGGTTCCGAAACATAGGTGGGGACGACCGTGGTCAGTTCCGGGTCACGGCCGCGCGAGTGCCAGAGCAGCAGCACACCCAGCGGGCCGGCGATCAGGACGAAAACAGACAGGGCCAGGAGGCCCAAACCGACCGTATCGGCCTGCTGCATCTGCTGCTGCCAGGCGGGCACGGGGATGGGCAGGAGACCATGGGGAAACTGCACACGGACTTCAAAGGTGTCATCGGGCAGCAGGGCTGAGTCGTTGACAAAGGTAGTGGTTCGGCCGTCGGGGCTGACCGTGATGGCGACATCGTTCCGTTCCTGGCCATTCGTATACGCAGCCACAAGGTAGTCGGTGGTGCCGGTGTACTGCTGCGGCGCGATGCCAGGGGGCAAGGTAACGGTGGCGCTGCTGCGATCTACATAGGCGGGATGGTCGTCCGGGATCACTTTCCAGAAGATCTGGTCGCCCGAGCCGGCTTCCAGCGTGCCGACGTTGACGCCACCCTGCACCGTGTAGCTGAAGGTGTAGGTACGGCGGCCCACGGCGGGATCGAAGTACCATTCAATCCGCGTCTCATCCCCGTTATCGGTGACGTAGAATGTACCGGGGCGGCGACTGCTGGACTGTTGGTAAATGAGGTCCCCTTCTCGTACGGAAATATCCGTGATGCCATCATTGCCGCCGGCGATGCCCGTATCAATGGAACGGTAGCCAAAGGTAAAAGGCTCGCCCTGGAAGTTGAGGGTCTGGGTCTCCTCGATGCGCAAATCGCCGTTTTGCTGAAGGGTGATAACCGAATGCCACTCTTCCCAGTTAAAGACTTTGTTCTGCGCGGCGGTGGTGGCGGCGAAGACGAGAATGATGAAGAAAGCCAGGAGGAAGGCTGCTGGGCGACGATGAACTGCTGTTTGCTGCTTCATGCTACCTCGAAAAGAACGGGTGCCGATCGAAAGGACGCTTAGGTCATTATAAACGCAACGGCCGTGTTTTTGTAGGGTCACTCCCCCAACCATCTGGCGGTCAGCTGCCCAAGACGGCCGTCTGAGTCCAGGTTGCGCAACGCTTCATCCAGACGGGCAAGTAAGGTCTCATCTTCAATACGTGTGACCAGAGCGAAAGGTTCCACCGTGACCGGATCGGACAGGCGGGCCAGGCCGGCCGCAGGATGTTCGGCGAGGAAGAGACGACCGCTGATGCTATCCAGCAAGGCGGCATCGGCCTTTCCTTCGCTGACGGCCGTCAGGGCTTCTTCCGCGCTGGGAAACGGCCGTATGGTTAGTCCAGCCAGTCGCCTGGCCCATTGGGTGGCTTCCACATGGCCTTGCGCGCCGAGTTCAACAGCCAGGGCCCGGCCGGACAGATCGGCCATGCCGCGAATTTCCTTCGCCCCGGCGGGCACGATCAGGATCTCTCCGGCATTGTAGTAAGGTGTGCTGTAGGCGAAATCGCGCATGCGGCCGGGCACGACTACCAGGGCGGATGCCAGCACATCCACCTGTTCCGTGGCCAGGGCATCGTACAGGCCATCATAGCCAAAGTAGACAAATTCCGCCCGTATACCCAGCTCCTGTGCCAGGGCGCGAGCTATGTCCACATCAAGACCGACCACGTCTGTGCCTTCCGTTACTTCAAAGGGAGGGTAGGTGGGGTCCAGCCCCACGCGCAGTACGCCGGACTCCTGGATCCGTTCCCAGGTGTCGGAACGCGGGGCGCAGGCGACCAGCACGGCCGTGGACAGTACCAAGATTAGAAAACGGGGAAGCAGCCTACGAGGCATCGAGTGGGAACTCCCCTCCGTTGCCGGTGTAGGCGCGAAGGGCTTCATAAATGGGTTTGGTGACGAATTCAGGGGTCACGAGGGTGAAATAGTCCATGTAGCTTTTTGTTGGCGCGGGAAAGCGGAAAGCCCAGATAGCCATCATTTCCACGAAAGGCCACTTCTCTTCGGCATAGCGCAGTGCCTCAAGGGTGTACTGGATGCGCTGTGCCGGCCGCACGGACATCGTCCAACGCGGGTGATCGTTCCAGCCGGTCTCGGTAATGAATATCTTTTTGTCGCCATCTCCCGCCTGCTCCATCACCTGGCGAACCAACTCGATGCGGCGGAAGTTGAGCACTTGGGGGTCGGGTTCGGCCAGCGCAGGAAAGGTCAGGCCATAGGCATGTACGGCAAGGCCATCGAAGTAGGGGGCGGCGCCGGCAGCGTACATCTGCCGCAGGTAATCCAGATCGTTGAGGCCCCAGGGGGAACCTTGCGGCTCCAGGGTAGGGGCGAGGGCGCCGGCCAGGATCTTGATGTCCGGATTGGCCGCCTTGACAACCGGATAGACTGTCTTTAGCAGGTCCACGTAGTCGGCGGCAGTTGTGCTGCGGTAACCCCATTCATAGCTAAGGTTAGGCTCGTTGCCGATGATCAGATAGTCCACGCGGCCGTGATAGCGAGCCGCGAACTGCTCCGCAAAAGACGCAAAATCGTCATAGGCTGCTGCATCCAGGTAGGTGAGGGGGGTATCGGGCGGGCGCGCCCAGTCCGGGGTAAGGCCCAGGCGGGCAATGACACGCAAGCCCTGGGCATGGGCATGAGTGACGACCTGGTCGGGATGTTCCCAGGCGATATCGCCGTCGGAGCCCTGGTAATAGGCCCAGGGGAAGAACTCGACAATCCAGAGTGCGCCCATCTCGCGCACCAACTGCAAGCTGCGCTGAATTTTCCATTCTTCCACTTCATCGGTGAGCCGCGTATGCACGCCAACAAGAGGGTGATCACTCTGGACCACCCGCAGCGGGCCAGGGGTGATTAACAAGGGCGCAGGCAGGAGCAAGCGCAGGAGAATCACCAGCAGGAGCAGGCGGGCCAGGAGGCGGGCAACACGGACACTTTGACTTGTACCTTCCGGCGGGTCGGAAACGGCGGTTTCTTCCAACTCTAACATGGTTTGATTATACGGGGGGAACAGGGCACGGCGAATGCTCTTAGCTGCCCAGGGTGCTTTCGCGAGGACGTCCTGGAACAGGTATAATCAAATCAAGGGGCGGGGCGCAATAACGGTGAAGGAGTACAGGGCGAAAGGTATGCGGGTCTTTATTACCGGGGCAACAGGGTTCGCAGGATCCCATCTGGTAGATCAGCTTCTGGCCAAAGGGCAGGAGGTGTTTGCATTGGTGCATGGCGCCACGAGCCACCAGCAGCTGCCTGCACACGAGGCTGTGCACGAGATCGAGGGCGATTTGCTGCAACTAGGTTCGCTCAAGGATGCGGTGGCGGCGGCTCAGCCGGACGTCATTTACCATTTGGCCGGACAGGCTTACCCGGCTCTGTCGTGGAAGAACCCGGCGTTAACACTGGCGATCAACACGGGCGGCACGGCGAACGTGCTGGAAGCGGCGGTGCAGGTGGGCCGGCCACGTGTGGTCGTTGTAACCAGCGCCGAAATCTACGGTCCGGTCACAGAAGCGATGCTGCCCCTGACGGAGGATACCCTTGTCGCGCCACGCCACCCGTACGGGATCAGTAAACAGGCGGCGGGCGAATTGGTGCGGGTGTACTGGCAGCACTACCAACTGCCCGCGGTGGAGGCACGGCCGTTTAACCATATCGGCCCGCGGCAAGCGGCCGGTTTTGTGGTGCCGGATTTCGCCAGCCAGCTGGCGGCAATCAAACTGGGGCAACGCGAGCCGGTGATGGCGGTGGGCAACCTCGACGCGCAGCGCGACTTCACGGATGTGCGCGACGTGGCTGCCGCGTACCAGGCTCTGGCCGAGCGCGGCACTCCCGGGGAAGCATACTTAATCTGTTCCGGGCAGCCGGTGTCGATCCGGGAGTTGTTGGAGACACTCTCGGAGCTGGCGGGAACGGCCGTAGAAGTGACAAATGATCCGGCGCGGATGCGTCCCTCGGACACACCGGTGTTGTACGGCAGCTACGCCAAAATTCTGAGCGAAACGGGTTGGCAGCCTAGAGTCGAGCTGCGGCAGTCGCTGGCGGATGCGCTCGAGGATTGGACCGAGCGCCTTGCAGGCGAGAAGTAGGGCGGGCGGCGCGGTTGAAGATGACCAAGAACAAGGAACGGTTGGACAAGCTGCTGGTGGAACGAGGGTTGATCGCCACACGCAGCCAGGCCAAAGGGGTAATCATGGCCGGCGAGGTACGGGTCAACGGAGAGATCGCCGACAAACCGGGTATGAGTGTTCCACTGAGTGCCGAGATCAGCATTGTCGCTCCAATGCCCTATGTTGGGCGGGGAGGTTTCAAGCTGGCAGGGGCGCTGCGAGCGTTTGACCTGGATGTTCGCGAGAGGGTGTGTGCCGACGTGGGCGCCTGTACAGGGGGCTTCACAGATGTGCTGCTGCAGGCCGGGGCGGGTCGAGTTTTCGCGATCGATGTGGGGTACGGGCAGCTGGACTGGAAATTGCGCCAGGATGCCCGGGTGGTTGTCCTGGAACGGACGAACGCTCGCTACCTGGATGAACTGCCCGAGGAGGTCACGTTTGTCTGCATTGATGTCTCCTTCATTTCGCTGCAGTTGATATTGCCAGCCGTCCAGCAGTGGCTGGGGCCCGGAGCAGATGTTGTGGCGCTGATCAAGCCGCAGTTTGAAGCGGGGCCACAGCAGGTCGGTAAGGGCGGTATCGTGCGCGACACGGCTGTGCATACGCAGGTACTGGATGAATTTCTGACCTGGGCTACAGGTCAGAGACTGCGGCCGCAGAAGCTGGTTCGGTCTTCGATCGCCGGCAGCGACGGTAACGTGGAATTCCTCGTCTGGCTGCGGCCGGAGGGCACGGCAACGTTCGACCAGGCCGCAGCGATCGCGGCTGCCGTGCCGGAATCGGCTGGGGATCCAGGAAATTCGGAAGAGGAGCTCTCATAAGGTTGAGGGCAGTTCGTCGATGAACCAGTCGAGGGAAAAGATCATGGCAGGGAAACGAACGTCACGCCGGGCCTTACTGGCCTTGCTTGTTGTAGCGGCAGGGTTGGCGGCCTGTACAACCGCCGGCTCCGAGGGCGCAACGGCCGTGCCGGAATACGAGATCAGCAGTACAAAGGCCGGAGATGATGTAACCATTACTACGGAGAATGGAACGGCTTTTGCCAATGTACGCAGCGAGAGTGGTATTGGCCAAGCCGCCGTGGCCTTGCTGGCCGGGCAGTGGCCACAGGAGATGACCCTGCGCTTCTATCTGGCCGGTTTGGAAGGACTGCAGCTCAATTATGGCGATACCAAGATCGCCCTGTCCGTGACCAGGAGCGGGGAGATTGTACAGGGGGCAACCAGCGGAGACGGCGGCGAAATCGCCACGGACGCGGAGAGCCCCTATTGGATGAGCGTCACTTTTGTAAATGCTGCCGGTGAATCCGTGCCCGATGCTACCAGGGACGGGGCGATTCTGGTGACGATGCCCCCCGATTTCAGGGTCACGGATCCAACTTCTTTCGAGCTGGAGTGGATCGATTTTTATCGTTAGGGCGAGGAGTTCATGGTAGAGCGCCTGACCAGGCTTCCCGCATTTGCAGCGGGGACAGCTCCTGGTTCAACAGCCAGCCCATGCGCACGGCGCAATCCGCGCAGAATCGGGCACTGCTGCTTGTATCAATTTGCGCCGGGGGAGACCAGACTGGTTCGTGGCCCGTGCCCTGCGGCGCCAGGACAAGGATGGCATCGTGGGTGAGGGCATTCATGTTGCTGATGTGGACCGAGATCGGGCTTTCGGCATGGATGACGGCGTAGTTGAGCAGCCGAAAGCCAGCCTGCTGTAGGCCGGTGGTCAGTGCAGCCCAAGCTTTGGGATTCCAATGGTGGAAGGTGAACACCAAACGGCCGTGGGGGCGACGCAGCACACGCGCACATTCGGAGAAGATACCGCCCATCAATTCGGCATAGCGGCTTTCGCGATCATTATTGTGGGGGTCCACGGCAGATTCCCGCAGGTCCACGCCCCAGTCTGCCTCCCCTGGCAGCAATTGTCGCAGCCAGACGCGAAAAAAGGCGGACAGATCGCTGTACTGCACGCTGTCGAAATAGGGGGGATCCGTGACAATGGCGTCCACGCCAGCATCAGGCAAATCCAGTTGAACGGCGGATCCCTGCTGCAGCAAAAAGCGGCGCGGACCATCGCCCAATTCGGCATACGCAGCCGCCTCGGTTCCGGCATCCAGTTCACCCGCGATCGTCACAAACGCAGCCTTCTTCTGCACCAGGTCGCGCTCTCGTGGCGCAGCAGCCCACTGCCGGGCGCGGCGAATACGGGCGTGGAACAGCTTCTGCAAGGTACCGGAAGCGCGGCGCGTGTAGAGCGGGTTGTTTTCCAGGGCGGTGGACGGCAGGGAGTAGGCATGATGGGCAAAGGTATGGCGGATGGCCCCGGGGCGGCGCTTGTTCTTGCCCTTGTAGCCACAAAGCATGCTATTGAATTCCAGGGAAGTGGAAACCAGCAAACCCAGATTGAGGCGCACCTGCGGCTCTTGCTCTTTCATGAGAGCGATGGCATGGTGCAGATAAAGGAGTTGGCGGCTGGAAAAGAGGTCGAGGTAGCTATCCACGCCGCGATTTAGTAGTTGGACGGACTTGCGCCCGGGAAGAATCACGAATGCAGCAGGGTCAAAGGAAAGGTCACGGCGGGCGCGTTGGGCACGTTCCAACCCATCCAGGGCGAATGAATCGGGCAGGCGAAAGAAGAGCTTGTGCTGCGCACAGTGGCCGCTGACCACCAAGGGCTCGTAGCGAGCGTAGTAGGGGCGATCTGTCTCTTCAAGATATGGTTGGGCGCAGGTGGCACAAAGTTCCCGGCCGCGTTCGATCAAGGTATGGGGACCGGACTCGCCACAAGCGCAGGTTTGCGGCGTGGCCACCAAGGCGCGACAGGTTGGGCAAAGGCGCAGCAAGCCTCCATCCGGTTCCTGACGCAGGACCAATGAATCCACAGCCAGGGTCACAGCGTCACAGGCGCAACGGCGCCGCGCGCCGTACAGGACGTACCAGCTCTCCGCTTGCTGGTCGCAATGCGGGCAGGAAGTCCGATAATAGCTGGCGAGGTCCCGGCGCAAGCTGCTGAAGAACCGCTTGAAAGCGCGCTCCAGTTCGGGCAGAGGAATCGTGGAAAGCGTGGCACGGGCCTGTAGAATGGGAATGGGATCCAGGTCCGCGCCGATGGCACTGGCACCGAGGCGCAGCGCTTCGTGCAGGGTGGTGCCCCCGCCCATCATCGGGTCGAGAATGATACGGCCGTGCAGACCTCCCGGAGCATAGTAGTCCTGGGCGGCAGGGTCCAGCACCAGCTGCTTGAGGATGTAGCGAAAGGTGGTCCCACAGCGACGCGCCCACCATTTGTGCAGGTAGGTGTTGGGCCGGTAGTAATGCTTGTTATAGGTTTCGAGTCGGGCAAGGCGATCGGCCAGGTCGACGTCCAGGGGGGCATCGAGCGGCAGTGGAGGGTGGAAGGTCATCACGGCCGTATTGTATGCGCGGGTAGGCTTGCCGCGCCAATGCCAACCGCGAAAGCGCTCGAAAAAAGCTTTACAACACGCTCAAAGCCCATTAAACTATACGGAGATTTACATTTCCACATCCGCCGCGCCAGACGCAGAAGTTGGGTATTTG
The DNA here is from genome assembly GCA_963786145.1 of uncultured Chloroflexia bacterium. GTDB lineage: Bacteria > Chloroflexota > Anaerolineae > Promineifilales > Promineifilaceae > JAACFF01. Next base: position 293,304 of record CAWAYB010000003.1, on the reverse strand, counting down.
TCTGCTGGCCGCCGGGCTACAAAACCATTGGGAGCCAGCCCTCTGGGGGGAAACGTGTCTCGTCCCGCTTATTCGTCGCGTGTTTTGGCGCTTTTTTTGGCCTTCCTATGCGCTGCGGCGGTGCTAACCGTTCTGTACAGATCCACTGTTTACGCCGCAACGCTTGCTAACCCACCCCCAGCACTGGTTCTTAATGAAGTACACGCCGACCCTGCCGACGACCTGACCGGCGATGCGAACCGTGATGGCCGCCGCAGTGCTCAAGAGGACGAGTTTATTGAGCTTGTGAACCGGGGGGAGCAGGCGATTGACCTTGGCGGATGGGCCGTGCAGGTCAATGAGACTGTCCAACACACTTTCCCAAGCGGAACTACTGTCGATGGCGGCCGGGCTGTGGTCGTTTTCGGCGGTGGCCAGCCATCCGGAGATTTCGGCGGCGCCGTGATCCAGGTTGCCAGCGCCGGCCGGCTGGACCTGCCCAACTACGCGGCGACGCTGACCCTGACCAAGCCTGACGGCACTTCGGTCAGCACAGCGTATGATGCATCAGCAGCCAGGGATCAGTCCCTCACGCGCAGTCCCGATTTAGGCGATTCCTGGCTGGCGCATCTCGATGCAAGCGGAGGCGCGGCACGTTATTCGCCCGGAGTCACAGTGGATGGCCGTCCTTTTCTGCCGCCTGAGCCGAACACGCCACCCGCTGTGATCGCTGTGTCACCACCCAATACGGCCGTGGGCGTCCCGCTCATGACGGAACTGTCGGTTACCTTTAGTGAGCCAGTCAGCACAATGCCGTCATGGATCGATCTCGAGTGTGATTCCAGCGGGAATCACAGCCTGGCCGTGGCGTTCACGACGGCTGAATCGTATACGCTTACCGCTGCCACACCGTTTACTGTGGGGGAGACGTGCCATGTAACGGTACATGCCGACCGGGTTGCAGACCTTGACCAACCGCCGCTTACCCTGGCGGCGGACTACCATTGGTCTTTCAGCACGCAACTTCCGGCCGACGCGGCCCCGCAACTGGCGGCCACAGTCCCGCTGACGGGCGCGCTGGGCTGGCCGCTCACGGCTACTTTATCCTTGACTTTCACGGAACCGGTTGAGATCAGTCCGGCGGCGTTCGAACTTACCTGTGCGCCTGGGGCCAGTTTGCCGCTTGTTGTTTCCGGCGGCCCTCTTGCCTATGATCTTACTCCCGATCAGACGCTGCCACGCGGCCGTTCGTGCACGCTTACTGTCCATGCCGCCCAAGTTCGCGATCTGGACACGTCAGACCCACCCGATCATCCGGCTGCGGATGAGCAAGTGCGGTTCACTGCTGCTGCCGCGGATTTCCTGCTGATCAACGAGATTGATGCGGCGAACCTGGGACCGGACCTCGCTGAATTTATCGAACTATTTGATGGTGGGCGAGGGCACACGCCTCTTGATGGGCTGACCCTGGTGCTCTATAACGGGGAATCGAACCGCGTCTACTTTGCCCACGATCTGGCAGGCTACCAATCAGATGCCGAAGGGTATTTTCTGGCGGGCAGTCCTGACTTCCCCGGGGCGGTCATGGACCTGGAGTTGGACGAAGAATTTGTGCAGAACGGAGGTGCTGCTGTCGCTTTGTATGCCGCTCCCGCGGCGCGTTTCCCTCTGGGGGCGGCACTTACCACGGAGAATCTTGTTGACGCTGTGGTCTACAGCGCGAACGGCCAGGACCCCGTTTCCTTGCTGCCGCTGCTGCTGCCCGGAGAGGCAGCTGTTAATGAAAACGAGGCGGGCCTTGCCGATTACCAGAGCAGCCAACGCTGCCCCAATGCCAGTGGTGGGCCACGGCGAAGCATTACGTTTGGTGCGGCTTTGCCCACTCCGGGAACGGCCAATACCTGCCTGCGCGATGACGCACCCCAGGTCATCCGTACGACCCCTGCCGCCAGCGCTACGCAGGTGGCGCCGGATCAGGTGATCTCCGTGGAGTTCAGCGAGGAAGTGAGCGTCTACGGCCGTTGGGCGACCATTGATTGTTCGCGCAGCGGCCTTCGCGCTGTAGTGGGTTCAGCAACGGGGCTGAACCTCATCCTGAACAATGGTTCAATATTTTCTACCGGGGAGGAATGCCTAGTAACGCTAGACCCTCTGCAGATCAGCGACGTGGATTATGCGGATCCACCGGACCATCCCTCGCCTATCGCCTGGTCGTTTGCTATCCGGCCTGCGTCACATGTTCTCATTAATGAAGTGGATTCCGCGACACTCGGGCCGGATACAGCCGAATTCATTGAATTGTATGATGGCGGCGCGGGTCACACGGCGCTGGACGGACTAGTGGTGGTGCTGTTCAACGGCAGTGACGACGCTTCTTACCGCACGATTGATCTGGCGGGGATGGAGACCGACGAAGGGGGCTACTTTGTGGTGGGCAATCCGGCCGTGACCGGGGCTGACCTGACGATCCCGGTCAGCAGTCTGCAAAACGGGCCGGATGCCGTGGCGCTGTACGCGGCCTCAGACAGGGAGTTCCCCACGGGCACGGATGTGACGACTGCCGGCCTGCTGGATGCCCTCGTTTACGCTACCGACGGCAACGGGGATGAGGGACTGCAAGCGCTGCTCCAGGCGGGGCAACGGCAAGTTAATGAGGGCGGCCGTGGGGCCAAGGACCAACATTCAAACCAGCGCTGCCCCGATGGTTCAGGTGGCCAGCGCAATACGGCTTCTTATCTGCAGAACAAGCCGACTCCGGGTTACGGCAACCACTGCGTAATTGATGAAGCTCCGCAGGTGGTGGCGGTGGAACCGCTGGCGGGCAGCACGGCCGTGCCGACAGCGGCTACGCTGCAAGTGGAGTTCAGCGAGCCCGTGATACCTGGTCCGGATGCGTTCTCGCTGCGCTGCGACAAGAGTGGTTCACACAGTCTGGAGCAGCTGGGTGGACCCAGGCAATTCACCCTGGCGCCCGGCGAACGGTTTGAGCAGGGCGAATCCTGTACCGTACAGGTGAAAGCAATCAAGGTGCAGGATGCGGATGAAGAGGACCCGCCGGACAGGATGGAGGCCGACTATGTCTGGTCATTCAGCACGGCCGTGCGCCCGGTCGCCACGAACCTCCTGATCAACGAGGTTGACGCAGCGACAACCGGGCTGGATACGGCCGAGTTTATTGAGTTGTACGACGGGGGCGCGGGGCAAACGGCACTGGATGGCTTGCTATTGGTGCTGTTCAACGGCAGTGACGACGCTTCTTACCGCACGATTGATCTGGCGGGGATGGAGACCGACGAAGGGGGCTACTTTGTGGTGGGCAATCCGGCCGTGACCGGGGCTGACTTGACGATCCCGGTCAGCAGTCTGCAGAACGGGCCGGATGCCGTGGCGCTGTACGCGGCCTCAGACAGGGAGTTCCCCACGGGCACGGCCGTGACGACTGCCGGTCTGCTGGATGCCCTTGTGTACAACAGTAATGGCGAAGGGGATAGTGGCCTGCAGCAACTATTGCTTTCCGGTCAGGTGCAGGTCAATGAAGACGGAGGTGGGGCCATGGACATGCACTCCAACCAACGCTGCCCTAACGGTTCGGGTGGGCATCGCAGGACCGATTCCATCCGGCAAAACTACCCTACCCCAGGCGCCGGCAACAACTGCTTGATCGATGAAGGACCAACGGTTGTCGCTGTTTCTCCCATCACTGGCAGCACGGCCGTGCCCACGGATGCCATCCTGGAACTGCGGTTCAGCGAACCCGTGGCTCTTGCGGTGGACGCTGTTTCGCTGCATTGTGACAAGAGCGGTCACCATAGCTTGCAGCAGATTGGCGGCCCGACGGAGTTCAGACTGACTCATACTAGGCCGTTCGAGCCGGGTGAATCTTGCGTGGCACAAGTGGCAGGTGACAAAGTGCGTGACACTGACACAGCGGACCCGCCGGACAACATGGTGGCAGACTATAGTTGGGCGTTTGCCACGGTTGTTCGCCCCGTCGCCACGAACCTCCTGATCAACGAAGTCGACGCGGACACTCCAGGTGCGGATCGGGCTGAGTTTGTTGAATTGTACGACGGCGGCCGGGGTCGCACGCCTCTTGATGGCCTTGTTCTGGCTTTCTACAACGGCAGTGACAGCACTATCTACCGCACGATCGATTTGGCGGGCCTAGAAACAGATCCAAATGGCTATTTCGTTGCCGGCGGTCCGGAGACCCCGCGAGCGGGTTTTGGGTTACCAAGTGGTGCCATTCAAAACGGGCCGGACGCCGTGGCTCTATATGCCGGCCCAGCGAATGGTTTGCGTCCCGGCACGGACGTGGTCCTGGAAGGTCTGCTTGACGCGCTCGTGTACCACAGCAACGACGATCCCCAACCGGGACTGGAGCTCTTGCTGCTGCCGGGCAACACGGCCGTCAACGAAGCCGCCTTGCGGGACGCGGAATATGATTCCAACCAACGCTGCCCCAACGGGCACGGTTCGCGGCGCGCCAGCAGCGCGTTTATCCAGAACCAACCTTCGCCCGGCGAACCCAACAACTGCATTTTGGACTTGCCTCCGAGCGTACATAGTTACGCGCCCGCGTCTGGTGCGACCGAAGTGTCACCGGCAACCGCAATTGCGGTGGCTTTTAGCGAGTCTATTGCGGCGAAGGAGGGCTGGTTGGCCATCTCCTGCGCAGGCCAGGAAGTGCCGATGATGATCACCGGTGGCCCGCGACAGTATGCGGGTGTACCCGCGGATGGACTGCTGCCGGCACAAGCGCCGTGCACGGCCGTCATTAAGGCGGGGCACGTCCGGGACCAGGACGGGTATGCGGACCCACTGCCGGGCGATGTCACGTGGCAGTTTACGACCGGTCCGCTACCATTCGGCTCTTGCGGAGCACCGGCGACGTTCATTCATGATTTGGATGCGCGCCTTCTGGATGATCCGGCCTTTGTTGAGGAGCAGGTTACGGTAGAGGCCGTGGTTACGGGAGCGTTCCAGGGCGCCGGGGCGTTGGGCGGGTTCTTCTTGCAGGAGGAATCGCCGCAGGTGGACAAGGATCCGGCTACCTCCGAAGCTCTGTTTGTTCCCGATGGGGAGCAGGTTCCCACCGTGACGACAGGCCAGATTATTCGCCTGCAGGGCAGGGCCGCAGCAAGAGACGGACTTGTCCACTTGACGCCTGTTGTACGCGCAGACATTTGCCCGGGTGAGAGCACGATAGAGCCCTATAGAGTCTCAGTTCCTATTGATGGGCAGACGCTGCACGCGCGGCGGCTGGGCATGCTGGTTACCACGTCTGAGGCGCTGGCGGTCATTGGCTCTGATGAGTTGGGGAGCGACGGCCGTTTGCTGCTGGCACCGGCCTGGCAGCCCTATCCCACCTCCATTTTGCCACCGGGTCCGGAGGCTACGTCACTCGCCCAGACCCAGCAGGACGAACGGCTGATCCTGGACGACGGCAGCCTGGTACCATACCCATCCCCGCTGCTGACTTACCTGGGCCCGCAGGGCACGGTGCGCGCCGGGGATATGGTCGGTGAGATCACGGGCATCCTCAGCCTCACGCTGTCCGGCGCGTATGCCATTCAACCCACACAACCAGTTTCGATCACGAACAGTAACCTGCGGTCAGAACCGGCCCCACTGGTCGAGGGCCGGCTGCGGGTGGCGCTGGTCGACGGGGGCGGCTATTTCAATGGCGACGGCCGTGGAGATTTCAGTGGAAGCCGTGGCGCAGCTTCGGCGGCTGAGTTTGAACGCCAGCGCGCCAAGCTCATAACGGCCATTCTGGCCCTGGGGGCCGATATCATCCCCGTTACCGGGCTGGAAAATGACGGTGGCCACGAGGGCAGCGCGGTGGCCGATCTTCTTGCCGGGTTGAACGCCACGGCGGCGGGGACGACAAGATATGCGGCGGTGTCGATTGCCGAGGCGCAAGCCGCCCCGACGACCGTTCCGGCACTTCTGTATCGGGCTGACCGCGTGACGCCGCGTGCTGCGGCAATGCCACTGCCCGGCTCCGAACGCACTGCAGGCGCCGCTTTGTTGGCTCAGGAATTTGTCGCCGTGACCACGGGGCATGGGTTGGCCATCGTGGTTGCAGAATTTGTCGCGCGCGATGATTGCCCGCCCGTAGGGGATGCGAACGCGGATGGGGGAGATGGACAGGGCTGCTGGAACAGGCGGCGCATGGAGCAGGCAGCGGCGCTGGCGCAGTGGCTGCAGGAAGCATACCCTGCGGAGGGTGAATCCGAGGTGCTGGTGCTAGGCGAACTGCACGCATACAACCTGGAGGAGCCATTGCAGGCTCTTGGGGCGACTGGTTATACGAATATCGGCGGTCTTTATTTGGACGGTGATGCATACGATCGGCTGGACGACGGCCGTGGCGGCAGAACGCGCCATGCGTTTGCCTCCCCAACGACGGCCGCCCAGCTGGCAGCGGTAGAATTGTGGGATCATAATGCAGCGGAGCCGGCAGTTCTGGATTATCGCCTGAGCAATCAGGCGGGGCTTTATCTGCCAGACCCCTTCCGCGCGGCCAGCCACGACACGCTGGTCGTTGATCTGGGCCGGGCAATGCCGCAGGCTATATTCGCAAATAACAGCCCGCAGCCGATTGGTCATGTTGTGCGCTTCTCCAACCACTCTACCGGGCCACAGCCGCTTCGTTTCGAGTGGGATTTCGGCGACGGCAGCCCCCGGTCCACGGCCGTTGATATGACCCACCGGTACACGGCGGTGGGTACCTACACCGTGACCCTACACGCCACAACGGTATGGGGCGCCACGAGCGAGGCGACCACGGCCGTGCGCATTGATCCTGCCCAGCTGCTGCTGCCGTTCCAAGCAACAGCGGCGCTGAGCGGATTCCCTTAACGCCTTTACACTGCCGTGCCGCCATTCTGATATACTTGGCGCATGGAACAAGATCACATCCGCAATTTCTGCATTATCGCCCATATCGATCACGGAAAGTCAACCCTTGCCGACCGCATGCTTCAGGTCACCGGTACCGTTTCGGACCGTGAAATGCAGGATCAAATCCTGGACAGCATGGATATCGAGCGGGAGAAGGGCGTTACGATCAAAGCTTCTGCCGTACGCATGAATTACGCGGCCGAAGACGGCCAGACCTATGAAATGAACCTGATCGACACGCCCGGGCACGTCGACTTCGCTTATGAAGTCAGCCGGGCGTTGCAGAGCTGCGAAGGCGCTGTGCTCGTGGTAGACGCAACGCAGGGGATTGAGGCGCAAACCCTGGCCAACCTCTATCTGGCCGTGGAGGCAGATCTGGAGCTGATCCCGGTTGTGAACAAGATCGATCTGCCCGCCGCACTTCCAGATGATGTCGCCGAGGAAGTCGAGAAGATCACCGGCATTGCCGCCGAAGACGTTGTGCCGGTGAGTGCAAAGCTGGGCACGAACATTGAACGGATCCTGGAAGAAGTCGTGCGCAAGGTCCCGCCACCGAGCGGTGATCCCGATGCACCGCTCAAGGCACTCGTATTTGACTCGCACTACGATTCCTACAAGGGCGTTATCGCCTATGTCCGCGTCTTTGAGGGTTCGTTGAAGCATCGCCAGTGGATCAAGATGATGTCCAATGGGTTTACGGCCGAACCAATCGAATTGGGAATCTTCAGCCCCGATATGCAGCCCGTCAACGAACTCACGGTGGGTGAAGTAGGCTATGTGGCCACAGGGTTCAAAACCGTTCGCGAGTGCCGCGTTGGCGATACCATCACGGTGCGTGATAATCCGGCCACAGAACCGCTGCCGGGCTTTCAGGCCGCCAAACCAATGGTGTTTGCCGGGTTCTATCCCACGGAAGGCGAAGATTACGCGCTGCTCAAGGAGGCGCTGGAACGCCTGCAGCTGAATGACGCTTCGCTTATCTTTGAACCGGAGACTTCTAACGCGCTGAACTTCGGTTTCCGCTGTGGTTTCCTGGGCCTGTTTCACATGGAGATCATCCAGGAGCGGCTCGAACGGGAGTACGATTTGGACCTTGTCGCCACCGCACCGAGCGTGCGCTATGAGGTGGTGATGGCCCAGACGGGCGAGGTCGAAATCATCGAAAGTCCGGCGGACCTGCCTGATCCTTCGCTGATTGACGAGATTCGAGAACCGTGGATGCACGTGCAGATCTTCGCACCCGAGGAGTATTACGGCGTAATCATGGACCTGTGCATCAAGCGCCGCGGTGAGTTCACCGGGCAGGACTATCCGGCCCCGGGTCGCGTCGTGTTGGAGTTCGACCTGCCGCTATCCGAGATCATTGTAGATTTCTATGACAAGCTGAAGAGCAGTACGCGCGGCTATGCCTCCATGGATTACGAGTTCGATGCGTATCGTGCCTCGAACCTGGTAAAACTGGATGTCCTCGTGGCCAAGACTCCCGTCGATGCTCTGGCAATGATCGTGCATGAAGACCTGGCTTACCAGCGCGGCCAGAAGCTTGTCACGCAGCTGCGTAAATTGATCCCGCGACAGATGTTCGAAGTTCCCATTCAAGCGGCCGTAGGTAATCGCATCATCAGCCGGGCCAATGTTAAGGCGCTGCGTAAGGACGTGCTGGCCAAGTGTTATGGCGGCGACATCACGCGTAAGAAGAAGCTGTTGGAGAAGCAGAAGAAAGGCAAAAAGCGAATGAAAATGATCGGCAATGTGGAAGTGCCGCAGGAGGCATTCCTGGCCGTGTTGAAGCTGGGTGATGACTAGTGGAGGAGGCCCGGATTCATGAGCGCCGGTTGCATCCCTGGCGTGCAGAAGTATAATTGTTAATTGCTTGCAGGTACGGCGAATCGGCTCGGCGGCCGGCAGGCAAATAATCCAAAGTGTGGAGGAAAATAGAATGCCTTTAGATGTGGCAGAGAAAGCCGAACTGATGGGGTCTTTTGGGACTCACGAGGGCGACACGGGGTCGCCTGAAGTTCAAATCGCGATTTTTGATCGCCGGATCAAGCAGTTACAGCAGCATCTGGCCGTACACAAGCATGATGAAAGCTCGCGACGCGGGCTGCTCAAGCTGGTTGGTAAGCGTCGCCGCTTGCTGGGCTACTTGCGCAAGCGTCATCCGGAACGGTACCGGGCCATCATTGCCGAGCTGGGATTGCGGCGGTAAGGAATAGAGAGTGTCAGAGCAGGGGCGATTTCACTCGCCCCTGTTTTTTGCGGCTTTGCGGCGTGGATTAGGAATTGGGAACTGTTGCATACGGGAGCCCGTCAGGACCACCGTATGGACCATCTCCCAGTCCCTAACCCATATTGAAGCCCAATTCATTCACATAGTTTTATCATCGAGACGCTGCTGCCGGGAGGCAGGCACAGGCTAGGCTTAAAGCGCGCGCAGGCGCGTGATCAAGCGAAGCCGGCAGGCTGGGCCGCATAGGCTGCCGCACGACCTGATTCCCGAAGGATTTGCGTCTCCAATATGAGGTTAGAAATGTTACCTGAGTATACTTTTACGACGATGGTGGGCGGCCAGGAATTGACCGTCTCCTCCGGCAAATTGGCCGAACAGGCGGGCGGCGCCGTGACGGCCCGCATTGGCGATAATATCGTCCTGGCAACGGCGACGATGTCCAAGCATGTGCGCGAAGGACTGGACTTCTTCCCGTTGAGCGTGGATTTTGAAGAGAAGATGTATGCCGCGGGTCGAATTCCCGGTGGTTTCTTCCGGCGCGAGGGACGGCCGACGACGGATGCGATCCTCACAGCGCGGCTGATCGATCGGCCGCTACGGCCGTTGTTCCCCGACGGCATGCGCAATGAAGTGCAGATCATCATCACCACTCTGTCATCGGACAGTATTTATCATCTGGACATCCTGGCCCTCAACGCGGCCAGCGCCGCGCTAACCATCTCCGACGCGCCCTGGGATGGCCCCATTGGGGCCGTGCGCGTGGGTTACATTGACGGGGAGCTGGTTGCCAATCCGACTATCCCGGAGATGGCTGACAGCTCTCTGGACCTGCGTATCGCGGGCAACAAAGACGCCATTATTATGGTCGAAGCGGGCGCTAACGAGGTTAGCGAAGAACTGCTGGTGGAAGCGTTGGCTTTCGGCCACGAAGCCATTCAGCCAATCATCGCCCTGCAGGAAGAAATGCGGGAGGCCATTGGCAAACCCAAACGCGAAATCGAGTACGCGGTGCTGGATGAGCAGTTTGCCTCTGTGGTGCGGGGGCGAATCGGCACACGCGTGGCTGACGTTGTCGCGGAACAAACTGATCGCGGCGACCGTAACGAGGCGCTGGACGAACTACGCGAAGAGGTTGTGAACGGCTTCGTCGAAGAAGACGAGAACGTCGACGCCAAGACTGTACGCGAGGTGTTTTCGGGCGAGATCAAGAAAGCGGTGCGCGACCGCATCCTCTACGATGGAATTCGTCCGGACGGCCGTGATTACACCACCGTGCGCGAATTGTCTTCCGAAGTGGGACTCAGCCCGCGGGCGCATGGCTCCGGTTTGTTCCGCCGCGGCCAGACGCAGGTTTTGTCCATTCTTGCTCTGGGCACTCCGCGCGAGGCGCAGAAACTGGAAGGTCTGTATCCCGAGGACAGCCGCCGCTACATGCACCACTACAACTTCCCGCCCTTCTCCACCGGCGAGACCTGGTTCTTGCGCGGCCCGAAGCGGCGCGAAATTGGTCATGGCGCGCTGGCCGAGAACGCCTTGCTGCCCGTGATTCCTTCCGAGGAAGAGTTTCCCTACACAATTCGCGTGGTCTCCGAGGTGCTTTCTTCCAACGGCAGTACCAGCCAGGCCAGCGTCTGTGCCTCCAGCCTGGCGCTCATGGACGGCGGCGTGCCGATCAAGCGTCCGGTGGCCGGTGTGGCCATGGGCCTAATCACTGACGGCGAGAAATATGCCATTCTGACGGATATTCAGGGCATCGAAGATCATCTCGGTGACATGGACTTCAAGGTGGCCGGCACCGAAATGGGTGTAACCGCCCTACAGATGGATATCAAGATCGGCGGCCTGACCAAAGAATTGATGGCTGAAGCCCTGGAGCAGGCCCGCGTCGGCCGCCAAGAGATCATGGACTCCATGTTGGCGACCATCTCTGAACCGCGCGATCACCTGAACCCGCATGCACCGCGCATGTTGACAATCAAGATCGATCCCGAAAAGATCGGCGCGGTCATTGGCAAGGGTGGCTCGACCATTCGCGGCCTGGAAGAAGAGTTCGAAGTGTCGGTGGACGTGCAGGAAGACGGGACCATCTTTGTGGCCGGCGTTGACGGGCCAAAGACGGAAGCGGCGCTGGAGCGGATCGAACTGCTCACGCACGATCCGGAACCGGGCGAGGTCTTTACAGGCAAGGTTGTGCGTATCACCGATTTTGGTGTGTTCGTCGAATATGCTCCCGGCATCGATGGTATGTGCCACATCTCCCAACTCTCGACCGAGCACCTACGCCATGCTGAAGACGCGGTCAAGCTGGGCGACGAAATCATGGTCATGATCACGGACGTCACCGGCGAAGGCAAGATTCGCCTGTCGCGCCAGGCCGTGCTGGCGGGCTGGACGCTGGAAGAAGCGCAGGAGAATGATCGCCCACGCTCCAGTGGTCGCAGCAGCAGCGGAGGCGGAGGTCGTGGCGGCAATCGCGGTGGCAGCGGCGGCGGTGGGCGCCGACGCTAGAACCGGTGACAATGCGGTTTTCGCCTGACAAAAAGTAGGCATAGAAAAAGCCCTGGGCTGCGCGTTCGCCGTCCAGGGCTTTTATGATCCCAGCGGCATGCCTATTGGCCGGCCGTCCAGCCCAAGGACACGGCCGTAGGCAGGTCGTCCGCGTTGATGTGCAGACGATAGTGGGCACTTGTCGGCCCGCCACACACGGCCGTGACCATCATATCGGTCATCTGGGCATCCACAACCTCGATACCCGCGGCAGTCATTGTTGCCACGGTTTCACGTAGATCGCCATAGCCGGGCGCCGTCCCCTCTTCACATTGAATGCCCACGGGCCGCAGCACCCAGGCCAGGCCACCAGGGTAAGGGTCGACGGTAGGCAAAGGCGTGGGGGGCGCCGGATAGTCGGCGGGTAAGGCGGGCGTCTCCATTACGACCGGGTCTGGCGCGGGATATCCTTCAGGCAACCCCAGCGGGGTGGAGGTAGGGGCTTCTTCCAGGGCAGGATCCTGCCCTTCATCAGCGCCGTCAGGGGTGTCGGGGGGTACGGAAGGACCACAGGCACCCAACAGAACGACGAGCAGCAGCATGGGAATGAAGAAAAATCGGCGCTTGGTCATGACATTCTCTCCTATCGAGCTCCATTCTAACCCTCACCCCGCGTTCCTGACAACGCTTTCCAAGGAAAGTACAAGGACAACCCTGGGCAGAAACGAACCTGAATAACGTGGCCCAGGAGCGCATTGGGGCCAAAAGATGGAGATTCTAATCATCTTAGGAAATAGGGTTGAACGTGGTAGAATGCCCGCACTTATTGGACACAAAGGAGTGCAGAATGCGCAAGATTTGGCTAGTACCCCTGCTATTGCTGCTGGCGGCGTGTGGAGCAACGGCTTCGCCCACAGCAGCGCCGGCAAACAGCGAAAATTTCGCCGCGGAAACGCCCGCGGAGGCGGCAGACACGGCCGTTACCCAATCGTCCCAAAGCCCGGCAGAGGTCGCCCCAAGCAGTTCGCCGGCCGCAGCGGCTGTCGTCCGCGACCAGGATTGGACCAAGGGGCCGGACGATCCCGTAGTTTCAATTATCGAATACGGCGATTTCCAATGACCGGGCTGCGCCGGCTTCGCTCCCGTGCTGGAGCGCCTCGTAGAATCGTATCCTGACGAAGTTCAGATTGTCTATCGCCATTTTCCGCTTAACGAAATCCATGCCAATGCTCAGAAATCGGCGGAGGCATCTGAAGCGGCGGGCGCGCAGGGCGCCTTCTGGCCCTACCATGACCGGCTGTTCGAAACGCAGCGCGAATGGTCGGCGTTGGATGCGGACGCGGCCCACCAATTCTTCATCGACCTTGCCACCGAGCTTTCGCTGGACACCGAGCGTTTCGCCGCGGAGCTGGAGGATGGCACCTACGCCGCGTATGTCTCCTCGCTGGAGCAAGAAGCGATTGCACTGGGGCTTCCCGGCACGCCGTCGGCCCTTGTTGACGGCGAGATCGTAGCCGGGCAAGGGCTGCCGATTGATTACAACGCCTGGGACGGCTATGTCCAGTCGCAGATCGCGGTAAAAGGCCTGGAAGGCAGCCAGTATGATGCACCACCGCCAATGGCCCTGGAAGAAGGCGTGGGGTATCAGGCGCGCGTGAAGATGGCCAACGGCGGCGAGTTTGTCATCGAACTCCTGCCGGAAGCAGCACCGCAGACAGTAAACAGCTTCATCTTCCTGGCGAACGAAGGTTGGTTCGATGGCGTGACGTTCCATCGCGTCTTGCCAGGTTTCGTGGCCCAGGCGGGCGATCCCACGGGCACGGGCATGGGTGGGCCCGGCTACGCTCTGCCGGATGAGATCGATCCGGAACTGTCACACGATGGGCCGGGAGTCGTTGCCATGGCCAACAGTGGCCCCAATACGTCGGGCAGCCAGTTCTATATCACTCTCGGTCCCACGACGCAGCTGGACGGCGGCTATACGATCTTCGGGCGCATCGTGGAAGGTATGGATGTTGTGCAGGGGATCACGCCGCGTGATCCCAGCACGGATCCTAATGCGCCGGCGGGCGATGTGATCGAATCAGTGACAATCGAAGAGAGCACCGCGCAGTAGGCCGTGCGCACATTCTTTTCGGGCAGGAAGGGAACCGGAAACGGCTGTTTTGCGTCTATTTAGCATGATGCTGCGGAAAGTGTTCTTACCTGTACTCAAGTCGAAGCAGCGGCGGGGTCCGGGAGCTTTGCCCCTGATCCTGCTGCTGCTCCTGAGCACGTTGGCGTGCAGCGTGCCCGGTCTGCCGCCTGGCATTTTAGTCTCCCCTGAACCTCCTGCCCTGCCCACCCCTTTAGGGGATTCTATCTCCTACCTGGTTCCGGCTTACGCGGCAAACCTGCAGCCAGGCGAAACGATACCGGGTACCCAATTGTCCTATATTGACCGGAGCAACGAAGCGTTCGAGGTGGAAATCGGCGGACAGCGGGCGATCAAACGAATCGGAGATTCGCTCTACTGGAGCGGGGTGATCGCGCCCTCCGTGTTTGGGAATTACCGGCTGCGGCTGACGACCAGCCTGTTTGGTTCTTTGCCGGTGGCCGGGCCGGTTGAACTGGTTGTGTTCTATCCCCAGGCAGTGCAGGCTCCTGCACCTGTCGATGTGCAAGAGCGGCTCAAGTTCAATAATATTGTCCTGGATTACCGGGTGCCGCTCTACGGTACCGTGCCAGGTACAACCCTGGTCTACGAGGGCCTCGATCAACAGGGAGTGGGGGGACAGAGTACCCGCCTGGCGCGCATCGGTGGTCTGGGTGGTTATCCCAATGTGGCGGTAGGCGATTCGCTGGTGTGGAACGGCCGTCTGCGCGATAACGTGCATGTGCGCTATAACCTGCGCGCGCTCTCCTTCGATGAAAACAGCCTGCGCCTGGTAGGTACTGGGGAACTCTGGATTACTGAGTAGGTCCTCCTGCTGCGCCCAACAACCAGCCCCGCGTATGCTGGCTCAAATGCGTGTATAAAGCGATAATGGAGCCGCATGATGGCTATGCCTGATTTTCGACGCCCGGCTGACCCGCTGGTGGCTCGTAATGAGTTCCGCGAAGCCACGATCCAGCGCCAATCTATCCCCACGTTTGCCGCGATCAAAGATCGCCTGCCGGAGCCTGTGCTCCCTGCCCATGGGCAGTGGATCGAATTGTATTGGCGAGCATGGGAAATGGCGCTGGCGCAACTGCAGAGGCCGGCCACAAGCAGTGGGCTGCCGGCACCGGTCCTTGAATCTGCCGGGGCGGGAATGATCTTCGCCAGTGACACCGCCTACACTACACAGTATCTGGTCTACGGGCGGCGCGCCCTGCCGGCGATTACTTTGCTGGACAACTTCTATGCCCGCCAACACAGCGATGGCTTTCTCGGCCGCGCGCTCAGCACGGTAGACGGCCGTGATCTTTACGCACCGTTCGACCCGGACAGCAGCGGGCAGGATATCCTGGCCTGGGCGGAGTGGAACACCTACCGCCAGACGGGTGACGAGAACCGGCTGAACCAGGTTATCTGGCCACTGCTGGCGCACCACCGCTGGCGGCGCGCCAATCGCACCTGGCCCAATGGACTTTACTGGTCGACCGGGGCCAGCAGCGGCATGAGCAACCAGCCCCGCGTGCCGGACGGTGAGCGCCACCACCAACATTGGGCCTGGGTCGATGCCACGCTTCTGGCCGCGCTCAACGCCGGCCTGTTGGGAAAAATGGCGGCGCAGCTGGGGGTAACGGAGACCACGGCCGAACTAGCCACAGAGCGACTGGCGCTGCAAGAATTGATTAACCAGCGCATGTGGAACAACGAGGCGGCGTTTTATCAGGATATTGACCCTCATGGCCGATTCAGTCCGGTGAAGAGCATCGCGGCCTATTGGGCTCTGCTCGATCAGGGGCTGGTTCCCGCCAAACGTCTGGATCCGTTCGTGCAGCACCTGCGTGAGCCGGACGAGTTTAAGACTGCCGGTCGCGTGCCGAGCATGTCCGCCGACAGCCCAGGTTTCGCACCGCCGGCGGGTGACCAATGGCGCGGCGCGGTGTGGAGTGCGCCTACCTATATGACGACAAGGGGCCTGCAGGCTGTGGGCCAATCGCGCCTTGCCCACACGATCGCGCGCGCCCATCTGGAGCAGGTGAGCGCTGTCTTCCGCCGCACCGACACTTTCTGGGCAAACTATGCTTCGCTGGACGTCAGTCCCGGCGATCCGGCGCAGCCGAATTCGATTGCCCAGACCGGGCTGGCGCCCATTACGATGCTGCTGGAACAGGTTATCGGCATTCAAGTCGACTGGCCCTTACGCCGCGTGACCTGGCGCCGCCACCTGGACCTGGATGAACCATATGGTGTGCGCAATTACCCCCTGGGTCCGGTGGATTCCCTGGACCTGATCGGCGATAACGATCAGGTGCAGGTACAAACAACGGCCCCCTTCACTCTGCATATTCGCAGTGGCCAGCTCGACCTGCAGATTCCGGTGGCCGCAGGGGCGACGGAGATAGACCTGGGTTAAGCGGCCAGTGGCGCGGAGCGATTTCTGACAATGGAAGTCCGGGTTAGTATCGCGACAATGAATCTTCACGGCCGTGCTGACCGCTGGCTGGCGCGCCGTCCGCTGCTTGTCGCTCAGCTGCTGGAGGCACAACCCGATCTCATCGCCCTGCAGGAGATCAATCTGGCCATGCGCCAGGGTACCTGGCTGCGCAAACAATTGAACATGCGCCTTAGCGGCAAGGAAAAGGAGCCTTACCGGCTTATCCTGCCGCGCCGACGTGGCCTGCTGCGCCGCTCCGCAGAAGGCGTCGGCGTGCTGAGCCGGCTGCCAGTGCTCTACCATGAAGAACTGCATTTGGGCGCGGGCGGATTAGCGGCCGTTCGCGTACACGTTGGACTGCCATCGCACAAAACCATGGATTTTGTATCGACACAGCTGCTGCCTTTGCCTTATGAAAGGGAGGCGCGGCTGGAGCAGGCGATGAGACTCATGGCCTGGATGCAGAGCTACAAGCATGTGCCTATCCAGGTAATTGCGGGGGACCTGGGTGAAGGACCGGAAGAGTTGGCTGTGGCCTTTTTCAAACAGTCTTTACGCTCCGCTTATATGGTTTGCTATGGTCACGAGCCGCTGGCGACTTATCCAACGGCTCTGCGCGCAGATGTATTGGAGGCGCGCTGCCTTGATTATTTGCTTGTCTCCACGGCTGTGCAGCATGTGCGCGATGCGCGAATCATTGGCAATGAAAGCGCCGCGGAGGACAATACCCTTTACCCGTCTGATCATGTCGGTCTGTTCGCCACGCTAGAGGTATAACGATGAACCCCACGATCTCGATCGTCTCCCCTGTTTACAACGAAGAGGCTGTCCTGCACGAACTTTACCGCCGCGTCCATGCGGTGATGGAACAAACAGGCGAGTCCTGGGAAATGGTGCTGGTGGACGATGGCAGTAAGGATCGTTCGGCGGAGATTATCGGGGAACTCCACGCCCAGGATGAACGCGTGCGCGGGGTCAGCTTTTCGCGCAATTTTGGATTCCAGATCGCGGCGACGGCCGGGTTGGACCACGCCCGCGGTGACGCCGTCATTCTGACGGATGCCGACTTGCAGGACCCGCCGGAGGTCTACCCGCGTATGATCGCCAAGTGGCGTGAAGGGTACGATGTCGTCTACGGTGTGCGCGCGACAAGGGAGGGGGAAACGTGGTTCAAACTGACTACTGCCAAGCTTTTTTACCGCCTGATTTATCGCATTACCAGCATTGATATTCCCCTGGACACGGGCGACTTTCGCCTGCTGGACCGGGAGGTGGTTAACTCTATCGGCCGTATGCGCGAAAGAAACCGCTTCCTGCGCGGCATGGTGCCCTGGGTGGGCTATAAGCAGGCCGGGGTGGAATACGAACGTGAGGCGCGCTATGCCGGGGAATCCAAGTTCAGCAGCGTAAGCCAGATGCTGCCTTTTGCCATCGACGCGATAACCAGCTTCTCTTATTTCCCGCTGCGGCTGGCGACGTTTTTTGGCTTTGCCGTGGCCGGCATCAGCGCACTAACTATTCTACTGGTGATTCTGCTGCGCCTGCTCGATCCACACCAGCCATTGTTGGGCCAGGCAACGACGCTCATCGCCGTGTTGTTCCTGGGCGGCGTGCAATTGATCTCACTGGGGATTATTGGCGAGTACCTGGGCCGCATTTATGATGAGGTGAAGGGAAGGCCGTTGTATCTGGTCGATGAAGCGTGGGGTATCGAGAATCTGGATTTGCGCGCGGAGGCCGCGGAACGGCGGCGCGAAAAAAGCGCGCAGGCAGGGGACTAACCGCCGAGTTCGGACATGACACGATTCAGCGGGATGATATCTTCGTCCAGCTGGTGACCCCACGGTTTCCACCAGATTGCTTCGGTAATCAGCTGCTTGAGTTCGTCATCACCGGCCCCGGAACGCAGCGGGTCCATCAGGTTCAGTTCACTTTCGCGCAGCAGACAGAGGCGTAAACGGCCGTCGGCGGTCAGGCGCACACGGGAACAACTGTCGCAGAAGGGCTGGGTCACGGAGCTTATGAAGCCGAGGGTTCCCGGCGCGCCGGCCAGTTGAAAGAGGCGCGCTTCGCCATCCAGACGGCCGTTGCCCACGAGCCGCAACGGCCCCAGGGCGGCCGAGATAGTGGCGCGCAGTTCCTCTTCGGATACCACGCCTGCCTGCTGAAAATTCGTAATCTCGCCGAAGGGCATCATTTCGATGAAGCGCACTTGCCAGGGCTGGGAAAGGGTAAGGCGCGCCAGGTCGACGACATCGGCCGTGTCGTTATAACCGCGCACCACAACGCTGTTCAGCTTCACCCCCAGGCCCGCCTGTTCGGCGGCCTGAATGCCGTCCAGTACGTCTTCCACGTTGCCCCAGCGCGTCAATTTCTTAAACTTCACCGGGTCCAACGTGTCAATGCTGATATTCACTCGCTGCAAACCCGCTTCCGCGAGGGGCGCGGCTAACTTCTCCAGGAGCAGCCCGTTGGTAGTCATGGCCACGGTACGCACACCGGGCGTGTGCGCAATTTCACGCACCAGCTCCACCACGTTGGCGCGCACTGTCGGTTCGCCTCCAGTCAAACGGTATTTTACCATGCCCAGCTCGGCGAAGATGCGCACCAGGCGCAGGAGCTCGTCGTCTTGCAGCAGCTCTTGCCGTGGACGGAAGGTCATGTCCTCCGGCATGCAGTATACGCAGCGCAAATTGCATTTATCCGTCAGGGAAATGCGCAAGTAGTTAATATGTCGCCCGAAGCGATCGTGAAGCATCCGCTATTCTCCGCGAGCCAACGCCGGCGACCAGGACACGCGGATTCCTGGTTTATTCCGGCCTATCAGAATCCCTACTGTAGCCGTAGGGCGGTTCGCTGTCAATGTATTTTCTATCAACATTTTCTGTTTTATTAGCCAGAGTGATTTGTGAAGGGAAATAGGTCCCTTTGGCCTGAGGGATTGCTGAGTAGTAGGCATTGCGCCGCTATTCCATCCAGTTGACGGGAGTACACGCGCTATAATCAGAGAAGTCTGTATTTTTGTAGTTTGTGTGGAGGCGTTTCTTTTGCGCAATAATCGCAATTCAGCTCTGCCAGCCTGGCTTAGCTTTCTTCTGTCTGTGGCCTTTGTGCTGTCCGCATTTGCGGTCATTGTATTTGCCTATCTGACAGCGCAGGTGTTATGGACACGCGCTGTGAACCCGGTTGAGGCAGCAGCGGCGGATGGAGCATCGGTTGAACTTGCTCTGGCCCAGGAAGGGCCAGCACCACTGCCTACGCTGGTGCCCGGGCAGCCAACCCCCACGCTGATTCCGACCAGTCCGGCGCGGGCGGCCGACGGCCGTACCAATATCCTGGTAATGGGCATTGACCGCCGTCCCGGGGAAGCCTTTATTTCGCGCACCGACTCGATGATGCTTGTTTCCATCGATCCGCAGACCAATCAAGCGGCGATGCTTTCCATCCCGCGCGATCTTTACGTGCTTATTCCCGGCTACGGGCAGGATCGTATCAACACCGCCTTTGTCTATGGCGCAGCGGACGGCAATCCAGCTTCCGGGGCCGCGCTGGCTATGAGTACGGTGGAGTACAATCTGGGCGTCAGCGTGGATCACTATGTGCTGGTCGATTTCGGCGCGGTCACCAAGGGCATCGACACGCTGGGCGGCATAGACATTTATGTCCCCTACGATATCAATGATCCCACCTTCCCGGACATGAATTACGGCTATGACCCGCTTTATATTCCTGCCGGGCTGCAGCATATGGACGGGCAAACGGCGCTCAAATATGCGCGCACGCGTCACGTAGATAACGATTTCGGCCGGGCAGCGCGGCAACAACAGGTGATGTTGGCGGCGCGGGACAAGGCCATGGGTCTGGGTATCGCCGGGCTGCTGGCGCGGGGACCGGAACTGTTCAAGCGAGTTGAGGAAGGGGTGAAGACTGATCTCAGCCTGGAACAGCTGGCCCAACTGACGCAGGCTTTGGATGGGATTGAAGGTGAGGCGATCCAGCAGGCTATCCTGGACCAAAACTACGTGCAGCCCTTCCTGACTGACCAGGGCGCGCAGGTATTGGTGCTGAATGTCGATGCCACCTCGGCCTTGATCAACGACTTCTTTTACGACGAGTAGGCCGGGCAAGGCCGCAGGCGCAGCCACACAGCAAGTCCCTCCTTAAGGTGGCCGCCGTATCCTGAACGAAAACCTGTTATCATCTTACCCAGGCACGACCCAGCTCCGCAAGAAACGGGAAACCGTTCTCCGGGGCTTTCAGGATTTGAGGAACCGATGAATCGAGCTGAATTTCGCGCAATTCTGGCCCGCGGCCCGTTGCTGCTGGACGGGGCGTTTGGCACCCTGCTGCACGGCCGTGGCATCTCTATTGACCAGTCTTTTGATGCGGTCAATATCACCGATCCGGGGCTCGTTGCTTCTATCCACCGTGATTATATTGATGCCGGGGCAGACATTATTGAGACCAACACTTTTGGGGCCAATCGCCTCAAGCTGGCTGAAGTAGGGCGTGAAGACCAGGTGGAGGCGATCAACCAGGCCGGCGTGGCCATCGCTCGGCGTGTGATCGCCGGATCGTTCCGCGAAGTACTGCTCGCGGGGTCCGTGGGTCCGCTGGGGGTGCGCATGGCGCCACTCGGCCGGGTTACGGAAGAACAGGCGATCGAGGTATTTAGCGAACAGATCCGCGCCCTGGTCTCAGCCGAACCTGCCGGAGTAGATTTGCTTATTTTCGAGACCATGTCTGACGTGAAGGAAGTGGCCGCGGCCGTGACTGCGGCGCGGGCCGTGGCCCCCGACATTCCCATCGTGACTCAAATGACGTTTACCCGCGATGATCGTGTCTTGCTGGGGAATTCGCCCGACGACGTTGCTAACCGTCTGGCGGAGTTGGATGTGGACGTCATTGGCGCGAACTGCAGCGGCGGACCGGCGCAGCTTCTGCGCATTGTCTCGATCATGCACCAGACGCGCCCGGAGATGGCGATTTCTGCCGCGCCGAATGCGGGATGGCCGGAGCAGTTACAGGCGGGGCGGGTGATGTACCCGGCAACGCCGAGCTATTTTGAGGAATACGCACGTTCCTTTGTCGCCGCGGGGGCTACCCTGGTGGGCGGATGCTGCGGCACGACTGCGGCGCACATCAGCGCGATGCGCCACGCGCTGGATACGCCCGGCGAACTGACACGGCCGCTACCGAAGATTCAGGTGATTGCCCAGGAGCAGCGGGAAACGGCCGTGATCGTGGATCCGCCCACGCAACTGGCCCAGAACCTGGCTGCCGGCCGCTTTATTGTGACCGTGGAAATGAGCCCGCCCAAAGGTATCGCTGCCCAGCGCCTTCTGGCCGGGGCACGGATGCTGAAGGATGCGGGGGCCAATTTGCTGAACATCGCCGATAGTCCCCTGGCGCGCATGCGCATGAGCGCCTGGGCGGCGGCCTACCTCGTACAGGATCAGGTCGAGTTGGAGACGGTGCTGCATTTCCCTACGCGCGGGCGCAACTTGCTGCGCATTCAGGGCGACCTGCTGGCGGCGCATGCCCTGGGCATCCGCAATCTGTTCGTCACGATGGGCGACCCGACGCGCATCGGCGATTTCCCCGAGGCGATGGACACTTATGACATCGTGCCTACGGGCCTGATCCAATTGATCAAGCAGCAGTTCAACAGCGGCGTGGATAAGTCGGGGCAGTCGATCGACCAGCCGACCAATTTTGTGGTGGGCTGCGCCCTGAATCTGACGCCGAATGATGTTGACCACGAGATAGCATTACTACGCAAGAAGATAACTAACGGGGCTGACTTCGCCCTGACGCAACCGGTTTTTGACGCCGGGGCCGCGCGCTCGTTTATTGAGACTTATCAGGCACGCTACGACGAACCGCTCATCCCGATTGTGGCCGGGGTGAAGCCACTGTTCAACTCGCGCAATGCTGAATTTCTGCACCACGAGGTGCCGGGGATCGACATCCCCGATGTCTATCGGAAGCGGATGCGTACGGCCGCTGCTCCCCAGGAGGAAGGCGTGCATATCGCCCAGGAGATCCTGCGCGAATTACGACCTGTTGTGCAGGGAGTGTATATGATGCCTGCGTTCGGCCGTTATGATCTTGTCGCTGATGTACTGGATATTTTGCAGGAGTGAACCGACCAGGCTACGGCATAGGAGAATCCGTGATGGAAAAGAGAGCCTTGACGCAAGAGGAGATCAAGACGGCTTTGGCTGATTTGAACGGCTGGTCTGTGCAGGACGGAAAGCTGGCCAAGGAGTATAAGTTTGGCTCTTTTGCCGCGGCCCTGGGCTGGATGGTGGCCGCCGGCATTGAAGCGGACAAGTTGGACCATCACCCGGAATGGAAGAACGTCTATAACCGCGTGCAGGTACACCTGGTTACGCATGATCTGGGCAACCAGATCAGCACGCTCGACGTGGCGTTGGCGGAGAAGATGGAGAAGCTGGCGGGACGGTAGGAAAGTCGCCGGTCGCGGTAAGCAGGCAGAAACAAAAGACTCCGGCCGGAATGGCGGGAGTCTTTTTAGTAGCGGGGATTGGATTCGAACCAATGACCTCCGGGTTATGAGCCCGACGAGCTGCCTCTGCTCTACCCCGCAACAACGAATCATGATTATAGCAACACGGCCGTAGAAGTCAAAGCCGAAGCGCGCGGATAAGCGCTTTCTTATCTTCGGGCATAGGCCGTGCGCCAGGATGAACAGTGCGGATCAAGTCGCCGTTTGCTCTGGTCAGGGCGCCCGGGTTTGAGTAAGATGGGGACTGCATAAGTTCACGAGAACGCGATTATTTTGGTACATGTCCGATCATGGCCTAACTGGCACTTAGCCATCGGTCCGGCTAGCGCGATGAATCGCGCACTACAAATCCGTGCTGTTTCGATCATGGCCCAACCAGCATTTAGCCTGCAACCATTTCGCCCCTCACCGCTGTGGCACAATGCCCACGCGCAGACTGTGCTGGCCAATGCACTGCGCAGCGTGGATGGCGTGTACTATCACCGTCTGCGCCTGGATACTCCGGACGGCGACTTCCTCAACCTGGACTTTCCCTCCGTGCCGGGCTACCCGCTGCAGAGCGACGCGCCGGTTGTCCTGCTGCTGCACGGTCTGGAAGGCTCCGCGCGGCGCAGTTATGCCTGCGAAATCTACAAGCAGTTGGCGCGGCACGGGGTGCGCAGCGTGGGGCTTAATTTCCGTTCCTGCGGCGGAGAGTTGAACCGCACGCAACGGCTTTACCACGCCGGGGCGACAGATGACGTGGCCCTGGTGATGGATTGGCTGGAAATGCGCCAGCCCGGCGTACCGAAAGGAATGGTTGGCTTTTCGCTGGGCGGCAATACCCTGCTCAAGTATCTTGGGGAGAGAGGCACGGCCGTGCCCGCCGTCGCGGCCGCTGTCGTCTCACCTCCTTTTGACCTGGCCCGCGTGTCTGACGCCTTCGACCAGGGTGAAGGACGCCGATACGCCGATCGTTTCGTCAAGTCGTTGCGGCTCAAAGCACTCGATCACAGCCGTCACAATGGCGTTGCCATCGATTTGCACCGGGTTTATCGCGCGACTACCATGCGTGAATTTGATGAGGCCTTCACCGCACCCCTGCATGGCTACCGGGACGCGGACGAATACTACCGGGAGAACAGCTGCATCAACTACCTGGACGGCATCCGGGTGCCCACGCTGGTGATACGCGCAATGGACGATCCTTTTTTCGCCAGCGATATTCCCCACGCTCGCCTGGAGGCAAATCCGGCCCTGCTGCCCGCACTTACGCCACATGGGGGTCACGTCGCTTTTGCAGAAGGGAAGTATCCGCAGCATTTCGCGTATTGGGCCGAACGACAGGCAGCTCGCTTCTTGAGCGAATTCTTACGGAAAAAAGATGGTTCTGAGGTATCGTAGAAGAGTTTAAGCAAAGACGGCCGTGAGGCCATCAGGAAAGGAGCAAAACATGATCATCAGTGACAAATCAGCTGCAGCCATGAACGAGCAGATCCAAAGCGAGTTTTATGCCTCAGCACAGTACGTGGCCATCGCCGCCTATTTTGACGAGCAAGGCCTACCCGACCTGGCCCAGTTCTTTTATGCCCAGGCTGAGGAAGAACGCACACACGCCATGAAGTTCGTTCACTTTTTGCTTGAAACAGGAGCCAAACCCATCATCCCCGGCCTGCCCGCGATCCGCAATGAGTTTGAGGATGCCGCTGATGCCGTGCAGTTTGCGCTGAATCAAGAGCTAAAAGTGACGGACCAGATTAACAATCTGGTCAAGATTGCGGTCAAAGAAAGTGACTTCACCAGCAATAATTATCTGCAGTGGTTTGTGAATGAGCAGGTCGAAGAGGTTGATACGATGACCACGCTGCTGCAGACGATCAGACATGCCGGCGGCAACTTGCTGCTGGTCGAGGACTTTGTACGCCGCAGCGCGGTACATGAGGCCGGCGCGGCAGAATAAACGGCTCACGGGGCCAGGTAAGCGGCCGGGGAAAGCGAGTGCCCGCACTTTCTTACCTTACACCAATAGACCCCCGGCTGCGCCTATGGTATACTGAAGTTAGTTCCGGGGATGACAGGTTTCGACGGGGAAGGCTGGTCCTGGACTGCAAGCCGAGCACGCTTTACAGCTCGTAAAACTGGAAGCAAAACAAAAAGTGCCGAACGCACTCCTAACTACAGCGCTCTTCCCATGGCTGCGTAAGCAGCCTTAGAGCGTGATGGTTCCTGAGATGGAACCCCGTCTGTATCGTTTCGTTCGTTGGCCGGACGAATGCAGGCGACATGAAAGTCAACGTGCTCTGCTTCGACGTCGATAGAAGCATTTAAGAGTCCTTTCGGGGACGATCGGCTAGTGAGTTGCTGACCCTGTCGGCCGGGGCGCCTGCTCATGAAAACAAATAGGCTGACTATGCTTGTAGAGGTTCAGAGGCTGAATTTTTCGGACGCGGGTTCGATTCCCGCCATCTCCACAAAAAGAGCGCACCGTGCTGGTGCGCTCTTTGTTTTGCCAGCGATGCTGCCTGAGAAGGATCCTGAAGTTGCTGACGGGACGCGCCGGATATGGTAGAATGTAGAACTTTCGTTCTGCATGTTTGCCCCCTGGTTTCTGTGCGGTGGGCCAGTTTTGTGAGAAAAGGATATGCCCAAGTTTGATCTCCATTCCGACTTCCAGCCAACCGGCGACCAACCGCAGGCCATCGCCAACCTCGTGGCCGGCATCAACAACGGCGATGCGTATCAGACGCTGCTAGGAGCAACCGGTACGGGCAAGACCTACACCATTGCCAACGTGATCCAGCAGACACAACGGCCGACTCTGGTTCTGGCGCACAACAAGACGCTGGCTGCGCAGCTATACAGCGAGTTTCGCGAGTTCTTCCCTAACAACGCGGTTTCCTATTTCGTCAGCTACTATGACTATTACCAGCCGGAGGCCTACGTACCCCGGCATGACCTTTTTATCGAAAAAGAGACACAGATCAATGACGAGATCGACCGCCTGCGCCTGCTGGCGACGGCAAACCTGCTCAGCCGCGAAGACGTGATCATTGTCGCTTCGGTATCCTGTATCTACGGCATCGGCAATCCTGAAGCATGGGGTAAGGTTTCGGTGCCCATCGAGCGCGGCAAGAGCTATCGCCGCAACACGCTGCTGCGCCACCTGGTCGACATCCAGTACGATCGCAACGATATCGAGCTGCGGCGCGGCGTGTTCCGCGTGCGCGGTGATACGCTGCAGATCTTCCCCGCCTACGCCGAGACTGCTTATTCGGTCGAGTTCTGGGGCGACGAGGTGGAGCGCATTTCTGAGTTTGACCCGCTTACCGGCGAAGTCATCTTAGACCATGCGCGCCTGGAAATCTTCCCGGCGACGCAGTTCATCACGGATGAAGACAAGCTGGAGGCGGCAATAGAGGACATTCAGCAGGAACTGCAGGAACGAATCGCTTTTTTTAAGGAGCGCACTATGCTCCTGGAAGCACAGCGCATTGAACAGCGGACGATGTATGATCTGGAGATGCTGCGAGAGGTGGGCTTCACCAGTGGGATCGAGAACTACAGCCGCCATCTGGACCAACGGCCGCCGGGGTCACGGCCGTGGACGCTGCTTGATTACTTCCCCTCCGACTACCTGCTGGTGATTGATGAAAGCCACATGACCGTGCCCCAGGTGCGCGGTATGTTCGCCGGCGATCAGAGCCGCAAGACCACACTCGTAGACTACGGCTTCCGCCTGCCCAGCGCGCTCGACAACCGGCCGCTGAATTTCGACGAATTCCAGACCCTGGTTAATCAGGTGATCTTCACCAGCGCCACGCCCAGCGCGTTTGAATTGGAGACTTCCAACCAAGTTGTGCACCAGGAGATCCGTCCCACCGGCGTGCTTGATCCCGAAGTCGAAGTGCGACCGGTGCGCGGACAGGTGGATGATCTGCTGGGAGAGATAAACCGCCGCGTGGCCAACGGTCAGCGCGTCCTGGTGACCACCCTCACCAAGCGTATGTCCGAGGACCTGGCTGACTACTTACTGGAGATGGGCGTCAAAGTGCACTATCTGCACTCCGAGGTACACACCATTGAGCGCACCGAAATCCTGCGTGATTTGCGTATGGGCGTCTTTGATGTGGTCGTGGGCATTAACTTGCTGCGCGAAGGGTTGGACCTGCCTGAGGTGTCGCTGGTAGCCATCCTGGATGCGGACAAAGAGGGTTTCCTGCGTTCCGAGACGGCCCTTACCCAAACGATCGGCCGGGCGGCGCGCCATGTCGAAGGCAAGGTGATCATGTATGCCGATCGCATCACGCGTTCGATGCAGGCCGCGCTGGACACTACGAACGACCGTCGCGCGCGCCAGCAGGCCTATAACGAGGCACACGGCATCGAGCCGCGCAGCATCATGAAGGCCGTGCATGACCTGACGGACGAGATACGCCACGAGCAAGAGGTTGCACTGGCTGATGAACGCGGGACCTATTTGACGATGGCGGAGCTGCCCAAGCCGGAACTGAGTAAGATGATCGTCGAGCTAGAAAAGCAGATGAAACAGGCCGCGCAGGCGCTGGAATTTGAAAAAGCGGCGGTGCTGCGCGATCAGGTGCTGGAACTTCGTCAGCTCCTAGCCCTCAAAGAAGTCGACAGAGATGCGGACCTGAATGAGTGGGAACGGCTGCGCGCCCTGGACGCCGCAGGCATCGCCTATGAGGTTGACTGAGTAGCGGCCACACCACTGTGCTATACTTGCCCAGCCAAGCTGCGTCTGCTTTGGGCGCCCAGGCACGAAGTTGGGAGTAGCTGCTATGGAGTTGTCGCTCAACCCTCAGCAAGAAGAACTGCTGCGACAGACGCGGGATACGCTAGGGCGACTGCGCGAGACATTGGCGGAAACAACGGCCGTGCCGGCCGACCGCCTGGCACTGGCCAATTCCGTTAACCAACTTGACGAACTGTTCCTGCTGGTAGTCGCTGGCGAATTCAATTCCGGCAAGTCGGCCTTCATCAATGCGCTGCTTGGCGAATCGCTGCAAAAAGAGGGCGTGACTCCCACCACCGACCAGATTTACCGGCTCAAATACGGCACAGAAACGAGCAAGGTGCCCGGCGAGCGCGGCGTGTGGGTGCAAAGCGCACCGGTGGAACTACTGCGCAAGATCAGCATTGTGGACACGCCGGGGACCAACGCCATCATGCGCGAGCATGAGGCATTGACTGCTGAGTTTATTCCCCGCAGCGACCTGGTTCTCTTTATCACTTCGGCTGACCGACCCTTCACCGAAAGCGAGCGTCACTTTCTGACCCAGATTCAAGAGTGGGGCAAGAAGGTTGTACTGGTCGTCAACAAGGTTGATATTTTGCAGAGCGAGGAAGACGTCGCCCAGGTGATGGCCTTTGTCAGCGATTCGGCGCAGAAGCTGCTGGGTAACGTGCCAGTTGTCTTCCCTGTTTCGGCGCGTCTGGCCCAACAGGGAGACGCAGCCAGCAGGTTTGACGCACTCGAAACCTACATCCAGGAAACGCTCGACGACGACGGCCGATTCCGGCTCAAGCTGCTCAATCCCCTGGGTGTAGGGCACCGTCTGGTCGCGCAGCAGTTAGCCGAAGGACAAGAAGACCTGGACGTACTGCACGACGATATGGCCTTGCTCGATGATATCCGCCGGCAGATGGTTTACTATGACGAAGACATGCAGCGTAATTTTAAGGCGCGGTTGGGCGAGATTGATAACCTGCTCTATGAAATGGAGAAGCGCGGCAACGCCTTCTTTGATGATCGCCTGCGCCTGGCCCGCGTGCCCGACCTGCTGCGCTCCAAACAGTTGGAGCGCGATTTCGAGCAGGAGGTCGTGGGCGAGACTCCGCAGTTGATCGAGCAGCGGGTGAGCGAGCTGGTTGATTGGCTGGTGGAGCAAGATTTGCGACAGTGGACGGCCGTTTCCGACCACCTCACCGAACGCAGCGCCGAACATGAAGGTCGTGTCGTCGGGGAAGCGGGGCCGCGAGCCGGGACACTGGCTTATGATCGCCAGCGTCTGATCGATTCTATCGGCAAGGCTACGCGCCAGGCAGTGGACGGTTTTGACAAGGAAAAGGAGGCCGAGGAGCTGGCCGCCTCCGCCCGATCGGCGGTGATCAACACCGGCCTAGCCGGCGTTGGCGTGGGCCTCGGTGTGGCTATCGTCGTCGCCACGCACGCCGCTTTCCTGGATTTTACCGGTATCTTCGCCGGGGTAGCCGCGGCCGCGCTGGGTCTGCTTATTTTGCCCGCGCGCAAGCGCAAGGCCAAACAGGAATTCGATCAGAAATTGACCGAACTGCGCGAGCAGCTGGTCACCAGCCTGACCACGCAGTTCGAACGCGAAATGCGCCGCAGTGCGCAGCGCGTGGAAGACACGATTGCTCCTTTCACCCGCTTTGTGCGCGCCGAAGAAGAAAAGCTGGCCGGCCAGCAGGAACGCCTGAGCGAGCTGGAAGCACAAGTCAGCGGGCTGCAAGCGATCCTGAACCAGGAAGAGCAGTGAGCGACCTGACGGTCCACAAGTTGGATGAAAAAGGCGTCGAAGTGTGGCGGTACCCGGCGCGCCTGTTGGCGGGTTCGGCCATGTGCGTGCAGCTGGAAGCAACCTTCAACCGCGATCTGGTGGATATGGGTTTCACGAGGTTTGAGCGCGGTGACCGTTTCGTCGAGACCTTCTACGCTGACCGCTGGTACAACGTGTTTGCCGTCTATGACGGGGGCAGCACGAAGTTGAAGGGTTGGTACTGCAACATCTGCCGCCCGGCCACCTGGACATCCACAGCCTTGCGCTGCGAAGATCTGGCCCTGGATGTGTGGGTCGCTGCAGACGGCCGTGTGCAGCTCCTGGATGAAGACGAGTTCGCGGCGCTTGTCCTCTCCCCCGCCGAACGAGAGCAATGCCGCCTGGCTGTTGCCGAAGTGCAGACCTTGGCCAGCGAGAACCGACTCCCGCGATAACCCGATATCCTCTGGAAACGCAGAAAGAGGCCTGCGCGGGTTGTGGCGCAGACCTCTCCTATATCATACCTTGCGCAGTCTAGCAGCCTTGTCTAGAACATGTTGGCCAGAGCGCCGAATCCGAAAGCAGCAACGCCGAAGAGTAGACCCATGACAATGCCGAAGATCACATAGGCAATGAAGCCAATGAGGATCGTCAACAGCGCCTTGGTATTATCCAGGTCCAGCCCCTGGCGCACGGCGATGAAACCGGCCACCAGCGACCACAGGCCGCCAACCAGGCCGCCCAGGCAGGGAATGATGCCCAGTACTTGCGGAGCATAAGAGAAGCCAATTACGCGCAGCATTTCGCCCAGGTCGGCCTCGCCGCCAAAAAACGTCGTGCCCACGAAATAGGTCACGGCCGACCAGATGATCCAACCACCAAAGGCGCTGATCATCATGCTGATAAATGCGCCAAAGAAGCTGGCTTCAGCAAAGGTGGCGCCCAGCCCGGCACCGATGGCGCTAATCAAGGCCACAACCAAGACTACCAGCGCCGCCTGCCCGGTGGCACTCTGGTCCGCCTCGATTTCTTCAAAGGTATTTGTGTCCAGCTTGAATACGCCAATAACACGATCGATAAGCATTTGTGCCTCCTTGGTACAGATATGAACCGGTAAACAGAACCCATGCCAACGGAAATCTCAACTGGCGCTGGTGGACGGGCGTTGGACGAAACGCCAGACCAGCCCGCCAATGCCACCCAAAATGGCCCCGGCCACGGCCATCAGGCCACCCGTGATCAGAAACACGCCGGCGCTGCTAACGATCGCCTGCCCAAGCAGACCGGTCAAATAGGTTGTGGTCATGAAACTGCTCAATCCAACCGCCAGGCCCAGGATAAACCCCGCCACCAATCCCGCAAGCGCACCGCCCAGGATGCTTTGAAAAGAGTTTTCCTCGCCGGGTGCCAGGTAGCCATAATACATTCCCGCCCCAATAGGAATGAGCAGGGCGCTGACCGACAGCAGCACCAGCAGGAAGTTGTCAAAGAAGGGTGTCAAGGCCAGCAGCAAGATGAGACCGGCGATCGTCGCTGAGACGGCGGCGGAACGTACCACGCTGGGAAAGTGAATGCGGAACAATGGTTGCCTCCTGGGACTGTGCTAAATTGTGTACCCCTGTTTGCGCCGTCTGACGCGCCTGAAGATCATGAAGATGAGGATGGCGGCGATGATTACTACAATGCCGGCGATGATCGGCAGGAAGATGGCCATGAGCGAAACCGTAGCGGCCGTAAAATCTTCTGCGAGGCTCACGGCCCAGTTGCCCGTCCCCGCCGTCGAAGCAGTGACGACAGGGCGCACCAACCCTTTGGTCGTATGCACGCTGCCCGCCACCAGAACCCCGGCCAAAATACCCAGGAAAGGGTTCACGTCGGCAATCATGTTGCTGCTGCCGGCGAACAAGATTGCTCCTGCCGCCGGGCGAACAAAGGTTTGTATGCCGTCGTTGAGTGTGTCCACGGCCGGTATCTTATCCACCAACATTTCAATGGCCAGAAGCACCACCAGCAGTCCAATTACCCACGGGCTGGTCAGCAAGTCGTATGGCGCGGAAAGCGTGATCAAGGGGTCTTCCACGGGATACCGCCCGGCCAGAGCTACGATCAGGAGCGGGATGTAGGCGTTTAGACCCGCGCTGCCAGAAAGTCCGAAAGCAGTACCAATGCCTGCAATTGCTTCAATCATACAATATCTCCCATGCTTTATAAACCCGGAAATCCGGTCATGGTTCCGGTCAAACTCAATCTTAGCACACTAGCGGCGCTGGTTTCTACGATTGCCAGCAGCAGCCCGAGCAGCAGCGCCATACCAGCCGCAGACCAGGTAGAAAAACGGCCGTCGCGCCGGAGCAGGATGAGCAAAACGACGCTGTTGAGCGTTGTAACCACGAAAAGCAAGCCTGCTACGCTCACTAATGCTAATACGTAGGAAAGGGGCGCCTGGTTGCTCAAGACCAGGGCGACACCGGTAAGACCAAGCATAAGCAGGGCCAGCAATTCCCGGCCGTTTTCCAGGATGGGCTCCGATTGTGGCCGGGCCCACAGCGTCTGTGCCAGGGCAGGCAGAAGGACGACGCCCATGGTCAGGCCGGTGCCAATCCCGGTCAGGAGGCGCAGCCAATTCTGCGGTGGATAGAGATGCGGCGCGCCAGGGAAGAAGTGGCTGTACGAATTAAGGCCGTCCACGCCCATCAGGACGATGAAGCTCAACAGTACCATCATGAGTTTGCGGGAAGGCAAAAACGCGCGCCGCCCCCGCCCGGACAAAAGGAGCGCGGTCACCGTTAGAGCAACGCCCAGGTACATGCCCGTGCAGCGTGCACACAAAGGGAACTGACGGCCGTTGATTGTAAACGATCGGTCGGTGATGCGGTGGCACAGGGCATAGCTGACCCAATCGGCGCCCGCCAGCAAGGGGTCGCTGTGCACGTGGCCGGCGTCCGAGATGGCATAGAAGCCCATCAACAGCAACAGCAACGCCACCAGAAGCAGCAGAAAACGCCGCCTGGCCAGAGTGTATGGGGCCGGTCCTGCTTCGGGCAGGCGTTTATCTTGTTCGCTCAAAGACATGGATTCTCCCGGTCAAGAACGACCATGCGGCTTTCCTGTTTCTACTTTACGAGTAGAATAGTGGTAGGGTGCCTGATCCAGGTTGGCTGCAACGGTAGCATGTTACTCCTGGACCGACAACCGGCAGCGCGGTCGGAACAATCGCGCTCCGGACCTGCCAACCGTAGTTCTGCGAGGAGTATTATGCCAAAGAAACCGGATGCATACTACCGACCCCAAACTATTGAGGAGGCGTTGCGCCTGCTCGCCCAGCCGCACACCGTCGCTCTGGCGGGTGGAACAAAGCTGCTGGCAACGGAAGAGGGGTTGGCCGAAGCCGTGGTCGATTTGCAGGCCCTGGACCTGGCGCAGGTCGCGGTGAATGAGGGTGCCCTCCACATAGGGGCGATGACCACCCTGACCGACTTGACGCTGTTCCTGACCAGCGAACAGGGGCAGCATGAGTGTACGCCGCTGTTGCAGCGAGCCAGCAAACACGCCGGACCCAATACGTATCGCAATGCGGCCACTGCAGGGGGCATTACGGCGA
Organism: uncultured Chloroflexia bacterium; assembly: GCA_963786145.1. Lineage (GTDB taxonomy): Bacteria > Chloroflexota > Anaerolineae > Promineifilales > Promineifilaceae > JAACFF01. Next base: position 260,501 of record CAWAYB010000003.1, on the reverse strand, counting down.
GCCGGCTGCCAGACAGCGAACTGTTGGCCGCATTGTTGGTGCTGGAAACGGCCGTGCATTTCGCTGCGCCGGAAGCGCAGCCTATTGAACTTGCCGCCTACCTGGACGCCGCAAACCAACCGGCCGGGCTCATTTCCGGACTGCAAGTGGAATGGGGTGCTGGAAAGGGCAGCAGCGAACGAGTCGCACGTACTCCCGCCGACTATCCCATTGTCTCAATCACGGCCTGGCAACCTCTGGACAACGCTCCGCGCCTGGCCGCGACCGGTATTACGCCGCGCCCGACCCGTCTCTTCGCCGCCGAAGCCGCCCTGGCAGACGGTCTTGACGAGCGGAGCATCGAGGCTTCGGCGGCGGCGGCGCGTGAAACGGCCGTGCATCCCGGTGATTTTCGTGGCAGCGCAGCCTATCGCGCCGAAATGGCAGCCGTCCTGACCCGCCGTGTTCTGCGCGGCCTTATGACCTAGGTACGCGTGAGATCACTTGCCAGAGTGACCCACTCAATGCTACGATCTTCGTACCAAGTTGGCCGGGCGATCGCGGCTTCACCTGATGAAGCTGAGGAAAGTCCGCACTCCATAGGGCACGGTGCCGGCTAACAGCCGGGCGGGGCAACCCGCCGGAAAGTGCAACAGAGAGGCATATTGCCGGCCGGAGTTTCCGGTTGGCGAGGGTGAAACGGTGGTGTAAGAGACCACCGGCGGTGGCAGTAATGTCGCCGGCCAGGCAAACCCCACCGGGAGCAAGGCCAAGCAGGATGGAGGCGCGCATGCGCGCCACGGGGCGGCTCGTCGCGTCTGACATCCGGGTAGGCTGCACGAGATTGCCAGCAATGGCAGTCCTAGAGAGATGATCGCCCTGCCTGCCGGCGGCATGCCGGACAGGCGGACAGAATGCGGCTTATAGGCCGGCTTGGTACATGAGCAGGTACGCGCAAAAAGGTTGGGCCGCAAGAGACCCAACTTTTTTGCAGCGCAATCGAGACAAGTGCAGGCGGATATTTTGTGATGACGATCAAAGTGCTTTTTGTTTGCCTGGGCAATATCTGCCGTTCGCCCATGGCCGAAGCAGTGTTTACACAGTTAGTGCTAGAGGCAGGTTTGAGCAACCATTTCGCCATAGATTCCGCGGGCACGGGCAGCTGGCATGTCGGAGAATCTCCTTGCGAAGGGACGATGCAAGTGTTGGCCGAGCAGGGGATTCCTTACCACGGCCGTGCGCGAGTTGTAGGTCGCGCGGACCTGGCCGATCCGAATACATATGTCCTGGCCATGGACGCGCAAAACCTGCGCGACCTGCGCAGTCGTTTTGGGGACCACCCACGTCTACGGCGCCTGCTTGATTTCGCCACGGCAACGGACGAGCGCAATGTGCCGGACCCCTATTTTGACGGCGGATTCGACGACGTTTACCAGTTGGTGGACGACGGTTGCCGCGGTCTGCTGGCCGCGATCCGGCAGCAGGAAGGTTTGCAGGCCAGCAGCAGCAAAGAACGACACTGATTCAGGCTGCGCGCAGCCAGGAAATCATCTATGCAGCAGGAAAGAGATGTAATCGTTGTGGGGGCCGGGCCGTCTGGAGCCACGGCGGCAACGGAATTGGCGCAGAAGGGATATGATGTCCTGCTTCTGGACCGCGCGGCCTTTCCGCGCGATAAGACGTGCGGCGATGCTGTGCCTGCCGGGGCGATGCGCATCCTGCGCACCCTTGGCCTGGATCACGAAATCGAAGCGGCGCGCGGTCGCGGGGAACTGTACCCTTTGCAGGGCATGCGCATCATTTCACCGCGCGGCAACATGCTGCGCGCCGAGTTTGGCGAGGCCGGGGACCTGGCCAATTCGTATGTCGCGCCGCGTTACTATTTTGACGCGCTGGTCCAGCGGCTCGCCGAAGAATCGGGCGCGGAATTCCGGCAGGTCACTGTGAAAGGACCGGCGCTGGTGGACGGCCGGGTGGTGGGCGTGCAGGTCGGCAGCAACGGCACGCAGGAAACGCTGCGCGCCAGAGTGGTCGTGGGCGCGGACGGTGTCACCTCCACAATTACGCGCGGCCTGCGACCCAAAGAGCAGCAGCACAAGGACAAGCATCGCGCCGTGGCCCTACGCGCTTACGTGCACGGTTTTGAGGTACACGAGGGCGATGTCGAATTTCTACTTTACAACGAAATCCTGCCCGGCTATGCCTGGATCTTCCCCATTGGCCCAGATGCCGCCAACATCGGGCTGGGCATGCGCCTGGATCACTTCAGGCGCGAAGGGAAAGACCTGAAACAGATGCTGCATGATTTTCTGGCCATGGCGGACATTCGCGGACGAGTAAAGCCCAAAGTGCAGATTGAGTCTGTGAAAACCTGGCAGCTCAATTTTGGATCACAAAAAGGTCTGCAGCACGCGTTCGATGGAGCGCTGCTGATTGGCGACGCCGCGGGGTTCATCAATCCCCTGACCGGTGGCGGTATCCACAACGGAATGATTTCCGCCCGGCTGGCCGCGCAAACGATTGACGAAGCCTTGCAGGCTGGGAACACTACGCGACGGGGTATGCTGGTGTATGAGCAGCGCGTGCAGGAGAAGCTTGGTCCCAGCATGAAGCGCTCCTATCTAATGCAGCGCGCGCTCTTGCGGTTCCCTTGGCTGGTGGACTATTTCACAGCGCGGACCGGGCAAGACAGCCCGCTGGTCAAGACCTTCCTGGAAAAACTTTAGCCGACCGGAAGTTGATGAAGGCCAGGAACAAAAAAAGCTCGCCTGAGCGGGCTTCTTCATGTTCTACTACCAATTCGACATTACGGTGTCTATGCGGTAATTCTACCGCTACACTTCCAATACACGACGCCATTGGGCCAGGAACCGCAACGGCCGTGCCGCACAAGAGCGCCTAGCTGCGCCGCGGAACGACCTCTTTGGCCTGCGGCCCTTTGCCCTGATCGACCAGGTTAAACTCTACCCGATCGCCTTCATACAGGTTGCGATACCCCTCACCCTCGATGGCCGAGTAATGAACGAAGATTTCCTGGCCGCCATCGTCAGGGTTTATGAAGCCATACCCCTTCAGGCGGCTAAACCATTTGACGACACCCGTCGCTTTTTCCATCACGCACCTCCACTTCTGTGCTGGATACCTGGCCGGCAAACCGCAGGATCAAGAGCGCAAACCAAAAGCATCACTCAACCTGGAATGATGCTTTGGGTCGCATTTCTACCGATACGTCGTCTTATTTGAATTTCCGATACAACACGAAGACTCGTGGCATCAAAGTAACATGCCGGAAGACAATGCACAATCAGCGGAAGTGTCAATTCACGGCCACTTCACAGCCTGTTCACGCCATCTTCACGTGTGTAGAAGAGGAGTTGGGTCTAGCCGGGCCGGGTCTTGCGCGAGGCCTCCAGCAGCAGGTGCCGGATGCCCAGGTCCACGAAGCCGACGCTTTCGGCCAAGCGCTGTGATGGCCCGTTGTTCTCGCTGACGGCGTACAGGGGCGTACGGTCGTTTTCCAGAAGATACTGGCACATAGCAGCGACCACGCTACGCCCGCGCCCCTGCCGCCGCTGTTCCGGTGCGGTAAAAACCGATAGCTCGGCGAAGTAGTCAGTCTGCCAGTTCAAACTGCTGGCGGTCAGGATTTCGCTGCGATCTTGGGTGGAGCGAATCAGGAAACGAGGCAGCCCATTCGAGCCCTCGGACTGTGTGACGAGGACATTGATGATTGGTTCATAACGGCCACGATCCAGCACTAGCACTTGCAGCCGGTCAAGCGTGTCAATCTGGAAGAAGGCACTCAGCAACGGCTCGTAGTCCGCCGGGGCATAGACAAGGAGAGGAGTTTCCGGCGGCAGGGAAGCTGCAATGAGGTCCCAGCAGGCTGCGTGATCATCCATAGGCAGGCGCATGGTTACAAACGGGCGAAAAAGATCGACGGCCGTGCGCGAAATGCCCACGTACCCAGCGGCGCGTTTGGCCCCGGGCGGCTGGATGATCAGCTGTGTGCGCTGGTCCGGATGATAGTAGGCGTAATAGTCAGCGAGCGCATCCGCGGGCTCCTGTTCATTGATCAGGTGGCGAATCGCCAGGCGCTGGGCATCTAAGGTCATGGGACCTTCCCGCTCAAGGTGGGCGCGGAGGAGCCGGCCAGGGTTTGCAGGGCGATACGGATCGAGTCACCGATGGCCTGGGTTACGACAGCGCGATGCGGACGGTAGTCGTCCATACTCTCCGGGGTCTGGAGGACATTGCCATCGACGGTCAGGATCGCCCCACTGCGCACCCCGCGCAGCGCCGACACGACGAATAATGCTGCACATTCCATCTCCACCGCCAGAACATTGGCCGCGCTCAGCTGCTCATAATCTGGCAGACCCGGCCCCCCGACGCCACCGTAGAAAGCGTCACGGGTAAGCACGATGCCAATGCGCGTGGCGAGGTTCAGGTCCGCAGCGGCCTGCGCCAGGCCAAGGGTCAGGGCCGGATCGGCCGCAGCGGGGTAACCCTGCGGGACGACCTCGCGAGCATACCCGGTGTTCTGCACGGCGGCTGTGGCGATGATTAAGGAACCGGCCTCGATGTCCGGCTGCATGCTGCCACAGGTGCCAACGCGAATGATCTTTTGTACACCGGCGGTGATCAGTTCCTCAAAGGCAATGGCTGCCCCCGGCGCGCCAATGCCATGCGAACATACGGTTACTGGTTGGCCATTATAACGCCCGTTGAATATCCGGTACTCGCGCTGATCGCTCAGCAAACGGACATCCTGCAACTGCTCGGCAATGCGCGTGGCCCGGGCGGGGTCTCCGCAGACGAGGGCGGTCGCGCTGACCTCCCCGACGGTCAGGCCGGTGATAGGCAATACTCGATTGGCCATAGGAAGATTCTCCATCCTGACAGATACCATGCCGGGGCAGCGCTACCCGAATTCCGGCGGCTCCGGCTTGTTATCAAGGATTTCTTCGATGCGCGCCATTGCATCGTCCGTGAGAAGGTCGACTGTGGCCAGGGCTTGCAGGTTGTCCTGCACCTGCTCCGCGCGCGAAGCGCCAGTGATAACCGTGCTGACATTGGGGTTCTTCAGGCACCAGGCCAGAGCCATGTGGGTTGTCGAGGTGCCCAATTCATCGGCCAGAGCGGTCAGCTCGCGAACTTTCGCCAGGCGACGCTGGCCTTCTTCGCTCTCAAAAATCTCGCGCAACCATTCATAGCCGGGCAGCGAAATGCGTGTTCCCTCCGGAATACCGTTGTTATATTTTCCGGTCAGCAAGCCCGAGGCCAGAGGCGACCAGATGGTGGTGCCAAGTCCGATGCCGTCATAGAGCCGGGCATATTCAAGCTCAAAGCGCTCCCGATGGAACATGTTGTAATGGGGCTGCTCCATCGTCGGAGGAATGAGGTTGTATTCACGGGCCGCCCCGTAGGCTTCGGAAATACGCTGCGCGGACCACTCCGAGGTGCCCCAATAGAGTACTTTGCCCTGCTGAATGAGGTCGGTCATAGCCCGGACCGTTTCTTCGACCGGGGTCTCCGCGTCGGGGCGGTGGCAAAAATACATGTCCAGATAGTCGACTTGCAACCGTTCCAGCGCCTGATGGCAGGCCTCTACGACATGCTTGCGACTCAGGCCAATCTGTGTAGGCCGGGGATCGGGGACAGATCCCCAGAAAACCTTGCTCGAAACCAGGTATGTATCGCGTCGCCAGCCAGCTTTCTTCAGCACTTCGCCCATAATGATTTCTGACTGGCCCTGGGCATATACTTCGGCATTGTCGAAGAAGTTCATACCGCCATCATAGGCTACCGTCATCGTAGCCAGGGCTTCATCCACGGCCATCTGGTTGGCAAAGCTCACCCAGGAACCAAAGGAAAGCGCACTGACCTTCAGGCCTGATTTTCCCAATCTCCGATATTGCATCTCCATGTTGATCTCCAGCGATTGTGTCGAATTGCGAAGCAAATCGATTTTGATTAGTAGGTTGTTTGTTTCTGCGGAAGTACCGTACCTTGAACGGCCGTGCCATGCAAACGGTTATGCTCACCATAGGGGAAGATGTGCATCATTTCCCCGCGCGCCAGCCGCGCCTGCGTATCCCGCCAGAAATCCACGGCAAACAAGTCCGCATGAACCCGTACAAATTCGTCGCGCAGGACGCCAGACAAGTCCCAGGAAATGACTCAAACTCGGAGGGAAATATGTCCCCTTTGTTGACATGGAACCAGGGCTCGGCGGCCAAATCGTCCTCGTAGGCCCGGCTCGGAGGGACGCGCCGGAAGTTGCATTCATGCAAGAAGCACAACTCGTCATAGTCGTAGAAGACCACACGGCCGTGGCGTGTGACACCGAAGTTCTTGAGCAACATGTCGCCGGGAAAGATGTCGCTGTTCGCCAGGTCTCGAATAGCGCGGCCGTATTCGCGCACGGCCGCCTGGGCGGCTTCGGGTTGGGCTTCCTGTACAAAGACATCCAGCGGAATGACCCGCCGCTCAACATAACAGTGTTTGATCACCACGTAGTCACGATTCAAGTCTACGGCCTGCGACGCTTCGGCCAACAGCTGGTCCAGGAGAGTGGGATCGAACCGATCGCGGTGAAACTCCAAATATTCAAAGACCTGGGCATCTACGAGCCGCCCCGCGCGATCATGACGGTACACGAGATCGTACTTGGCCATCACATCTTTACGGGTCATGTCCTTGGGATAGTTGAAGCGATCCTTGATCAGCTTGAAAACCATGTCATAGTCGGGCATGTTAAAGACGATCATTACCATGCCTGCCTGGCCACGCGCTAACTCAAACCTGTTATCCGAGAAACTCAGATGGTGCAGAAGGTCGCGGTATAGTTCGGTCTTGCCGTTCTTGTTATACCCAACGGCGATGTACAGCTCGGCCACACGCTTGCGCGGCATGATTGTGCGCAAAAACTGTACCAGATCATACGGCCGTCCAGCGTCAACATGAAAATAGGAGCGGGCAAAGCTAAACAAGATGCTGGCCGCGTCTTCGTCCAGGAGCACGCCGTCAATGATCAATCCTGCGGGCGTGTGGATCAGGGCCAGGATCAGGGGGATCATATGGGAGCCGCTGAAAAGACGCCCCACAAGGTAAGCGCCCATGCCGCGGAAGAACGGCGCTTTGACCATTTCGGCCCGGTCCACACTGCGCAGCGCTCCCAGGCGGCGCAGTTCCGCCTCAATCGCTTCCGCCACCAGGCGGCCGTCATGGGCCAGATCGACAAATGGGGCGGCCAACTGGTAGTCGGCGACGATGCGCTGCACCAGTTCGGCCGTATCCGGGGCGCGCTGATACGTGCGGTATACGGGGCGCGGCGAAGGGGTGGGCGGGATGTCAAAATCCGTGGCTACAAACTCGATCTGCGGGTCCACGCCCACGGTCGTGAAGACGCGGCGGGTGACGGAGTTGAAAAATGTTTCCGCCAGCTCCCAGGTGTCATCTTCAGCGATGAAACCGGAGTAGACGGCCTTCATGCTGGCCCAGATCAATTTGTCGTGGATCTTGGTGCCCAGAAGATCACGTACGGCCGTTTCGACCAGGTCAACGATACGCCGGTAGAGGCCGAGCCGCGCGGCGGCATCTTGCTGCAGCCCCACCCAATCTTGCTGTTCGAAGCGTGCTTTGGCCTGTGCCGTCACCGCCGCGAACTGCGCATCAAAGGTGTTGTACGCCTCCAGAATGGTCCGGGCGCCAATATTGGCCAGCCGGCTGTCGGTCAGGCGCGGTGTTACTCCCGATCGCGAGTCAGAAAGCGCCATAGGACCATGAACAGCAAGCCGGCGGCCGCGAGACCACCAGCGAGCAACCAGTAGTTCAGGCCGCTATCCTCGTTTGTGCTGACGACCAGCTCCGGTTCCGAAACGGCCGTGGCTTGCTCGGCGGCCAGCGGGGGGACCGGAAGTTCGGCGACCGGCGTGTTCTGCCAGCGCCGTCCTTCCTCAACCAGCATCACCGGAATGCCGTCGCGGATCGGATACTTGTAACCGGTATCCTTAGAGACCAGCCAGCAGCCGCGGACCAGCTCAAGCTGGCCGGGGTCCGGGCCGTATAATTCAGGCTGCTGCACAGCGGCCGGGTCGCGGAGGATTTCCAACAGATCCGGCGCAATGGGAGTATATGGGTTAGATTCGGTCATAGTTACTCTCCTCAGAGTGCTCAATTCCAGTATACCTGTTCCGATTCCTTTTTTGAAGAGCCAGCCACGGCCTTTCAGGCAAATCAAACGCGGCCGGAGAGAAGTCCCTCGACCGCGTTTTGGCTGCCGCAGGTGTGTGCCGCGCAGCGCGAATTACGAACTGGCCCGGACGCGGGCGACGCGGGCAAAGAAGAATCAGGTGCCAAAAGCCTCGCGCACTCCGGGCAACAAGCAGTAGACCAGGATCAGCCCATTCAGGAGGATCGCCGGCAACATCGCCTGGAAGTCCGACGCACCGAGAATGGATAGGGCGGCCAGAACCAGGTTCAGCGTGGACAACACCACCGCAAACAGCCAGCCTTCGGCCTTTACCTTCCACAACAGCCAAAACACCCAGAGGTAGATTGCAGCCAACAGGCCCCACATCAGGGCTCCGATCCAACTCGCTTCCGGCGTATAGAACTTCACTTCACCGAATGTGTAGGGTAGGAGTCCCAACATCTGTAAGGCATGATAAACGGCCGCCAGCATCGCCAACAGCGCCAGAAAGGCCAACAAAGTTACGCCAAAGGGGCGGTGTTTTTCCATGGTTATCCTCCCGTTCCCGGAAAACGACGTGCCAAAAAGGTGGCTACGGTTGGATTATTTCAGGATTGCCGCCGGGCGTCAATAAGGCGCTGGGCTGCGGCGGCGCCGGGTCAATTGTAGAGAGCTACGATCTGGTCAAGACGGGCCAGGCTTCGTTCGCGACCCAGAGCGAGCATGGATTCAAACAGCGGCGGTGATACATCCTGGCCGGTTATGGCTTTACGCATCTGGCCCAGAAATGGACCGGCTTTACCATTCAGGGTCGTGCTCTCGCCAATCGCGAACAGGCCCGCGCTGAGGGAGTCCAGGTCGTATGGTTCGATTTCGCGGACGAGATCGCGGGCGCGGGTGAAAGCTATCCTGGCTTGCGCCGGCGGCAGCTGCTTATGACTCAAGGATTCGGCTGTTTCTGCCAGTGGCTCCTCATCAGACAAAAAGCGCAGGAAAGGAATGGCGTCAGGCAGCCGTTTCAGGCGTACGCTCATCGCCGGCATCAGCAACAGCAACGTCTCGTGACTCACTTCTATCCCGGCGTCATCCAGGAAAGGTTTGACCAGCAGCGCCAATTCCTGCGGGCTCATCTGCTGAATATACTGGCCGTTGAGCCAATCTAGCTTGTCGTAGGGCAGCCGCGAGGGCGCGGGATTCACGGCGCGCAGGTCGAAACGCGGCGCCGCCTCTTCCAGGGTGAATATCTCCACATCATCGCCGAAGGACCAGCCCACATTGGCCAGGAAATTGACGATCGCGGGCGGCAGGAGACCCGCCTCGCGGAATTCTTCAACCTTGACCAGCACCTCACGGCCGTCGTCATCAAACGCCTGCGTGCGCTTGCTCAACTTCCCTTTGCCGCTGGGGTTGAGTACGAGGGGCAGATGAGCATAGACAGGCTGCTCCCAGCCAAAGGCTCTGTACAGGTTGACATGAAGCGGTGCGGTGCTGATCCACTCGTCGGCGCGCAAGATGTGGGTGATGCGCATGAAATGGTCATCCACGACGTTGGCCAGATGGTAGGTGGGCAGGCCATCCGACTTGAGCAGAACCGGATCCATGATCTGGCTGTTCGGCACGGTGATGTCGCCGCGGATGACATCGGGCACGACGGTTTCACCGTCGAGGGGCATCTTGAAGCGGACGACGTAGGAATGGCTGTCGGCCTCGCGCTGCGCCCGTTCGTCCGGTGTCAGATTGCGGCAGCGCCGGTCGTACCCCAGGGGTTCTCTGGCCGCCATCTGTGCCTCGCGCATTTCCGTCAGTTCGTCGGGCGTGCAGTAACAGCGATAGGCATAATCGTGCGCGATGAGCCAGTCTGCCCACTCCTGGTACAGTTCCGTGCGTTCGCTCTGCACATAGGGGCCATCAGGTCCGCCAATGTCCGGCCCTTCGTCCCAATCCAGACCCAACCAATGCAGGGCATCCATAATGCCCTGTTCTGCCCCTTCCACATACCGCTTCTGATCTGTGTCTTCGATGCGCAAAATGAACTCGCCGCCATAATGCCGCGCAAAGAGCCAGTTGAACAGGGCTGTGCGGGCCCCACCGATATGCAAATAACCCGTCGGGCTGGGAGCAAAACGAACGCGTACACTCATTAGCTTGGTACCTTCTTTTGGGAATGAGAAAACAGAAGCGGAGTATAACGGATTCAACGGCCGTGAGCCACGCCGCCGAGGAAGTGTCTAGCCGAATTCCTGTTTGCGCTGGCGCATGAGCACCGACTCTACAACGCCAATAGCCAGGAAAAGGGTGACCAGCGAGCTGCCGCCGTAGCTGACAAAAGGCAGCGTCAAACCAGTCACGGGCAGCATGCGCAGGTTCATGCCAATACTAACTACGGTTTGGAAGAAGAGAATGGCGGCGATGCCGATGCAGATGAATTTGCCAGCCAAGTCGGAGCTAAGCATCGCGGCACGCAGAATACGCAGAAGGATGAAGCCCAGCAAGAAGATCACCACCAATGAGCCGAAGATCATGCCCATTTCCTCCGTGATCATCGAAAAGATGAAGTCGGTATGCTGCACCCGTAAGAATCCCAGCTGGCTCTGGGTGCCCTGCAAGTAGCCTTTGCCCCACAAACCGCCCGACCCAACGCTGATTTCGGCCTGCTCAATATTGAAGAGATCATCCGGGCTGGCTTCATTCGGGTTGAGGAACGTGGCGATGCGGGCCTGCTGGTAATCCGCGAGCAGGGGATACATCAGCGAAATACCCAGAATGCCGATGGCTGCAAGGGCAGCGAAGTGGGTCAGGGGCAAGCCCGCCACCCAGATCATTACGAACCACATAAAGATAAAGAGAATGGACATGCCCAGGTCAGGCTGCAAGAAGATCAAGCCAACGGGGATGCCGATGTAAACCACGGCTAGCAAGGTATTGGAGAAGCGCGTCATAAACTCCTGGCGCGTAGCCAGGAATTGGGCGAAGCTGATCGCCAGCAAAATACGGCCGAATTCCGAAGGCTGGATGCGCAAGGTCGGCGTGATCTGAATCCAGCGGCGCGTTTCGTTGCCCAACTGCCCGGCAACGATTACGAGCACCAGCGAAGCAACCACACCAGCGTAAATATACCAGTGTGCGGAAGTGAAATAGCGGTAATCGATGGCGGCGACGGCGAAAAGGATGACCAGCCCAACAATAGCCCACAGGATCTGCTGACTGGGCAGCGGCTCAAAGGCGGGCGCACCGGTGACGGCGCTGCGGATCATCAGGATGCCATAACCGGTCAGCAGCACAACTGCTGCCAACAGCCAGAAATCGAAAAACCGCCAGACTGATTTGGGGGCAATCATGGGCAGGATTCTAAGGCCAAGCACGGGGGGAAGCGAGAGCGGAGGCTCATTTCCCAGCAATTGTTCATCCTGGTACGGCCGGCCTCACGAGCCCACATGTGCCAGTTGGACAGGCTGTCGCCGCGCGCCCCATTTGCCGGGGTGCGCATCGAAGCGGCCGGCGCAAGGCGTGCCGCAGAAGCGGCAGTTACCCTGCGGTGTCAGGTTCCACGCCCCCAGGGTATACCAGTCGCGGGCGATGAGCAGTTCGCCACAAGAGGAACAATAAGTGCTGCCGCCGCGCCGGTCATGCACGTTGCCCGTGTAGGCATAGTGCAGGCCATGCTCTTGAGCAATACGGCGTGCGCGCGACAGTGTATCCGGGGGTGTACGCGGTACGTCACGCATTTTGTAATCTGGATGAAACGCAGAAAAGTGCAGCGGCACGTCTGGTCCCAAGGCCTCGACCACCCAGGCAGACAGAGCATGAAGCTCAGCGTCGCTGTCATTGTGGCCGGGGATGATCAGATTGGTGATTTCCAGCCAGGCGTCTGTCTCATGACGAATGAACTGCAGCGTCTCGAGAACCGGCTGCAGGTGTCCGGCGCAGAGGCGCTGGTAAAAATCATCACTGAACCCTTTGAGATCGACATTGACCGCATCCATCTGCGGGAAGAAGTCAGCGCGTGGTTGCTCGTTGATATAGCCTGCTGTCACGGCCACGGCGTTGATGCCAAGTTCGTGGCAGGCCCTGGCCACGTCCAACGCGTATTCCAGAAAGATGACTGGATCATTGTAGGTGAAGGCCACGGAGCGACAGCCCAATTCCTGGGCGGCGCGGGCGATGGTCTGGGGCGCGGCGGCATCCGCCAACGTGTCAAACTCGCGCGATTTGCTGATATCCCAGTTCTGGCAGAAGCGGCAGGAAAGGTTGCAGCCGGCGGTGCCGAAGGAAAGCACGGCTGTCCCTGGATAGAAATGGTTCAGCGGTTTTTTTTCAATGGGGTCGATGCAGAAACCGCTGGAACGACCGTATGTAGTCAGGACGATCTGGTCATCCTGCCGCGCTCGCACAAAACAAAGGCCGCGCTGCCCTTCTTGCAGCTTGCAGAAGCGAGGGCAAAGGTCGCACTGTACACGGCCGTCAGCCAAATTATGCCAGTAGCGGGTAGAAATCACTTCTGTATGCTTCATTGCCATCGCCTCCGAGCGTTTTCAGGAGTTTGCCAACACCAGCCCATCAAAATCCATTATACTATAGGTGGGTGAGCTAGCGGCGGGTGAAGCTGTCCCCTGCGGCGGCTATGCGGCCAGGCTGCAAACTGCTGACCCGTTATGCTGTTGAGTATGGAAAGGGAACAGAATCAGAAAGAGGAACGATGGATATTACCGACTATGTACCTACCATAGAAGTTCAGCGTGTATGCCAGGAACTTGGGCTGCGCGATTGGACCCAACTGACGAGCACCGAAGTAACGCGTGAGGAAGCCCAGATTATTCAGGAAATCGTGGGCGCGGAAGCGCTGGAGATTCCGGTGGAATGGTTCCAGCAGGGTCTGGAGGTTGAATTGGAGCACGGGCTGCAGTTTCCGGATGCCAATGTCACCAATAACCACCCCGTACTCAGCGGACGGATTGTCCTGGCCCACCTGAAGGAGATGCTCGACTATTACCTGCGGCTGGAGGTTGCCGAACTGGAAGGCGACCTGCTGAAAGCATACCGGCAGGGCGATGCGCAGAAACTGGCGCGCAAATATACCGCCCTGATCGCCGCGCGGGCGGAATTGAGTGCCTGGGAAGAATCCGAAAGGAACATCACGGTCTAGGTGCGGCGTCAGGGCCATGCGCGGGCAGGACCGAAAACAACGCGGGGGCAAGGCATGAAGATAACAATTCGCCCGCCGGCCGTTGCGGGCATGTTTTATCCTGCCCAGCCTGAGGCGCTGCGCACGGCCGTGGACGAGATGCTGGTCGCCGCAGAGCGCAACGGTCAGGCTGCGCCCAAGGCGATTATCGTGCCCCACGCCGGATATCGCTTTTCGGGCGCGGTTGCCGCAGCAGCTTATGCACGGTTGGCCGGGAGCAGGGAGCAGATTCGCCGCGTGATCTTGCTTGGGCCAGCGCATCGAGTGGCCCTGCAGGGGCTCGCTGCCTGCAGCGCGGACGCCTTTGCCACGCCGCTGGGCAGCCTGCCGGTGGCGCGGGACACGCAGGCGGCCGCCCTGGATCTGCCCCAGGTGAAGGTGTGGGACGAGGCCCATGCCGAGGAGCACAGCCTGGAAGTGCAGCTACCCTTTTTACAACGCCTGTTCAGAACGGTCGAGATCGTGCCCCTGGTTGTGGGGCAGGCGAGCGCGGAGGAAGTAGCTGAAGTACTGGATGCGCTGTGGGACGGGGCGCAAACGGCCGTGGTGATCAGCTCCGACTTGAGTCATTTTCACGACTATGCGACAGCGAATAGGGTTGATGCCGCGACGGCGGCAGCCATTGTTGCCCTGGACGAAACAGCCCTGGGCCCGGGCAGTGCCTGCGGTCGCCAGGCGATTCGCGGGCTGCTTCGGACGGTGCGGAAGCGCGGGTTAACGGCGCAGACTGTCCTGCTGCGTAATTCAGGGGACAGCGGCGGTCCGCGGGAGCGCGTCGTAGGCTACGGCGCGTTTGCCTTTTATACGGCCTGAACCGTTTATTCCGCCACCGATAGGCCACTGACAACGACTTTGTCGTCCACTGGCAGGCCTTGCTCATCCAGGACAGGCAGGCGACGCAGTGTCCCTAATAGATACAGCCCAACTTGCAGGCGATAGTCTCCGGGCGGAAGGTTCGAGTCCAGTCGAATCTCGTACGGATCCTGCACCTGTTCACCGGGGGGCCACTCGCTGGTGGGGAATGTACCCTGCCGCGGCCAGGCATCGACCTGGCCGACCAACCTGTCCTGCGCATCCAGCAGCTGCAAGAAGACTGTGTAATTTTCGCTCATCTCGGCAAGCCCCTGCCACTGCAGAACCACGGGCAGCGAACCCCCTGGTTCGAGGACCCGGGCGGGCAGGTCTATGGAGAGCAACGCGATCTTGTCTTCGAAGTTGGTTGCCCCGGATGGCAGGGACGTACCGGTGATGGCTACCGGACCCAGATCGCAGACTGCGGTTGGCTCCGCCAGCCATCCGCAGCGCGACGCAGCCATGGGATCTTCGCTCCATAGGCGATAGGCGCCGGGGGCCAGGCCGGTTTGCAGCTCTGCGCCAAACAGCAGCGGGGGTGGCACGCTCTGCATGGCGGGCGGCTGTCCGCCCGCGGGCAACTCGTGTTCGTCTGGAACGAGGCTGAAGCGCAGCAGCCCAGGAGTGGAGCCATAGCCGCTCAATAGCAGCGGCAGGGCGCTTTGCGAGCGCGCGGTGGAGGGAAACTCGACGCCGCTGAGGAGCACATGACCATTCTGGGCGCGCAGCTGCCGGGCCAATTCCGGGGATGCGACGGGAGCTACGTCCACGGTTGTTACGGTCTGCCAGTGAAGATCAGGGGGCGCGGCAAACGGCAGGCCAAGCGCCACCTGCAACTGCAGTTTTGTGCTTGCGCTGCGCAAAGGACGGGGGAGCAGATGGAAATCCGGGACGATTTCCTCGCCGCGCCAGGCCACTGTGGGGTAATAATTACCGGCCGGATGCTGCCCGTCTGATGTGACCAGCACTTCGCCCGTTTGCGGGTCCAGCCAGCGGGTATAGACAAAGTGCGGCGCGGTTGTGGGCTGCCGGGCCTGCCAGTAGAGGGTCACGGCTGTGGCTTGGGGATCAATCGCCGCGGGCTCTTGCAGATCATAGGCCAGCAGGCGCAAGGCGTCAAAATCAAGAGTCACGGCCGTGGCCCCAGCGGGAAGGGTGGTAAGCGGATCCTGGCTTACCTCAAGCAGCGGACCACGAGAACGCAAATGGTACGACCCCTCCAGGCCAGGCAGGAACCGAGCCAGAAAAACAGGTTGGCCCGCCGCCAGCCGCGCCTCTAGCTCGGCGCGGTAGGCCCCTTCATCAGGCAGGACCATGATCTCCAAATCCCGACGCATACCTTCCGCCTGCTGCAGGTAATAGAGGGGGGCTATCTTTTCGCTGTCGGCCAGAATAGCAGCGCCCTGCGGCAGGGGCAGATCGAGCACGCCCGCGCCCCAGGCCTGCAATGCTTCTTGTGCCGCATGGCGCGTATCCGGCCAGGTGCTGACAATGCGGTTCAACGCCGGGATGATCAGAAGCAAGAGCAGTATGGCCTGTGCAGGTCTTAGCAAGGACGGCCGTCCGCGCCCCAGCAACGCGGCTACCATTTCCAGCAACGCCACCAGCCCCGCACCCCAGAACAGCGCGATCACGATCTGCGCAGGGATAATGAATACCGCCAGATCGGGCACGTAGTAGTTCAGGGCGTAGAAGATGAATCCTAGCCAGGTGACGACGAGCACCAGCGCCGCGGGCCAGTTGCGCCGGGCCAGGAACAGAAGCCCCAGCGCAGCCAGAAGCAGGTTAAACCAGCCCCAATTAACGAGCAAAAGACGGCCGACTATCTGGTAGCGGGCCGGGTCCGTCAGCCAGCCGCTCCATTGTAGCGCGCCCTGAAAACGGCCGCCCGCCACCCAATCCAGGAAACGGGCCAAGCCCATAGCCTCGTCGTTCACTGCCTGCCAGCGCAGGGGTAGGTAGGCGTACAACAGCAGCGGCGCGAGAAAGGCGAGCGCGGTGCCAAGGCCCAGGCGCAGGTTGGCGCGCCAAGTATTGGCGCGCAGGCAACGGCCGTAGGCCAGGACCAGGGTGAGCAGCGCAGGCGGCAGCAGAAAGAGGGTGGTCAAATGGTTCGTGAGACCTAGCCCCAGCAGAAAGGCCAGCAGCCAGATCAAGCCCGCCCAGGAAAGGCCGCCGAACCGGCCAACGAAGGGCGCCGCGCATGCCGTTTCTCGGCCTTCACCGTGATCAAGCGTCAGGATCAGCAGCCACAGCACGGCCGTGACGATGAGAGCGTGCAGCGCATACACCTCGGCCACAATCGCCTGGCTCCACACAGTGGGAGTCAGGCCCAGGAACACCGCTGCCAGCAGCGGCGGCAGCTCGCGATTCAACAGACGGCGGCCGGTCAGATATAGAAGCGCGGCGGCCAGCATGGCGAAAACTGCTGAAGCCAGGTTCACGCGCCAGGCCATGGTTCCCACTGGCAGCCCTGAGAACAAACGGGCCAGCAGCAGATAGAGGGGATATCCCGTAGGGTGGGCAATCCCCAGCTGTGGTGCGACAACCTGAAACTCAAAGGTGTCTGCCTGTCCCACCCAGGGGGAGATGGTGAGCAGATATGCGCCGCCCAGGGCCAGCGTCACGAAAAGGATGCCCAACCAGGGCCACCACGAGGCCGGGGCCAGGGCACGGACCAGGAACACGGCCGTCAGCCACAGCGCCGCCGCAAATACCAGACGGCTGCCCTGCAAATTAACCGCAGGATTGAACAGGTAAAGCAAATTCAGCAAAAGCGGCGCAAAGGCCCAGGCAGGAGCGGGCGCCGGTGTCAGGCGCGCCAGCAGGCGCCAGCCGAGCCAGCCAAGGAGGGCAACCAGCAGCGCAAGGAGAAAGACGGGCAGCGGCCGTGCGAGCCCCAGGGCGCGTGGAAACAACCCCTCATAGAGCAGGCGGGTCATAGCCAGACCACCTACAAAGAACAGCAGGGCAACAAGAAGCTGCTCCGGCAGGCTTCGCGGACGTGGAGCGACTGTGGTGGCCATATCAGGCATATTGTACCCGTCCGGTTCCGAAAACCGGACGCCATCCGGCAAACGTATAACGGCCGTGGCGCAAACGACATGGAATGGCAAGTTAGGGCAAAGCTCATTACAATGAGCGTATGAACCTGATTGGCTCAGCAACCAGCCTGCTGGCAGATTCCTTCACTGCCTGGAGACGAAACAAAGGTTCCCTGTACGCGGCGGCCATTGCTTATTACATGGTTTTTTCCATCGCGCCCCTGTTGATCTTTTCCATCGCCATTGCGGGGCGCATATTCAGTCAGGCCGCGATCGAAGGCGAGATTGTCACCTCGGCGCAGGACTTTATCGGACCTGAGGCAGCCCTGCTGCTGCAAAATCTGCTACGCAACGCCATCGGCGGCTCCTCCAGCTTCACCATTATCAGCACTGTGGTTCTGCTCTGGGCGGCTTCGGGGGTATTCAACCATTTGAAGCGCGCTCTGGATATCATCTACGGCGTCATTCCCAGACAAATGCCTCCTGCGCGCGGCTGTCTGCACGGCGTGCGCACTCGTTTCTTGACCTTTGCCATGGTTCTTTTCGTCGGTCTGCTCCTCATCCTGGCTCTCGCCTTGAATACAGTAGCTGTGACCCTGGGTACGTTGCTGGTACGCTTTGTGCCCGAAATGGCCGAAATCAACACCTACGTGACCAAGTTCGTGGCCCCGGCGATCATGTTCGTGCTGTTCAGCATGGTGTTCAAGATGCTGCCGGAGGTGCGCATTGCCTGGCGCGATGTATGGCTGGGAGCCGCGGTGACGACGCTGCTCGTCTCTTTGGGCTCGTATGTTATCAGTTTGTATTTGCGTGTGGCCAGCGTCGGCTCCGTCTATGGCGCGGCAGGTTCTCTGATTGTGGTGCTGGTCTGGATCTACTATTCGGCTCAAATTGTGATGTTTGGCGCCGAATTCACCAAGTTGTACGCCATTCGCTATGGAGGTGGGATTCAACCACGCAGCCGGGCGATCACGCTGGCTGAATACTATCGCGATCTGGAGCAGCAGTACGAGCAGAACGGCAACGGTTCGGTAAGTGGGCCAGCGGAGAGTGAGCAGAACAGCACGGCCGTGGCTGCGGACGGCCTCAGCGCACGGCTGGCCTCGCTTTTGAGCCAGATTCGGGAGATTCGCTAAGCGCCACTCCTTCCTATGATTCGCTATCACATCGCCAGGGCCGGTTTCAAGCTGGCACAAGTCACCCTGGCGCGGCTCACCGTTACAGGCAAAGAGAACATCCCCGCCAGCGGGCCCTATATCGTTACCTTGAATCACATGAGCGTGGCCGACACGCCACTCTTGCTGGTGGGCTTCCCTCCGACCGAATGGCGTTTCTTCGCCGGTGAAAAGTGGCGCAACCACTGGCTTTGGGGGCCGCTTATGGATTGGCTCGGCGGTATCTACATTAACCGCGACGAGGTCGACCGCGGCGCGATCCAGGAGGCCCTGCGCGAAATCGCCGATGGAAATGTCTTTGGTATCGCCCCGGAGGGAACGCGCAGCAAGGACGGTGTCATGCATGAGGCCAAACCCGGGGCGGCCTATCTGGCCAGCCGGGGAGGCGTGCCGATCTTGCCCGTGGGCATCATCAATTCCGACATTGTTTTCGCCAACGCTCGCCGCCTGCGCCGCGTGACTGTGGAGCTGCGGATCGGTGAACCATACCTGCTGCCGGATCTGGGCCGGCGTGCCCGCAGTGCCGACCTGGAAGCCTTTACACGCCTGATCATGGTCCATATAGCGGCCTTGCTGCCCGAGCGCTATCACGGCGCATACCGTGAAAGTCCGGCCCTGGTCGCCCTGTTGGCGGGCGACGACCCCTGGCCCTTCTGTCTGGAAGCAGCCGCCTAGCCGGCCCATGAACGAAGGAACAGCGCTGCTGCTTTCGGCCGTGGCGGCCGTGCTGCCCACGCTGCTTTTTGCCGGGCTCATCTATTGGGTCGACCGCTATGAGAAGGAGCCCTGGTGGCTTCTGACGGCTGCCTTTCTGTGGGGCGCGATCCCCAGCATCGCGCTGGCCCTGAGTTTCAACTCCCTGCTCAGCCTGCCTTTGTATTCCCTGCTTGACAGCCAAACTGCCGAAACAATGACCGGCATCCTCATCGCTCCCCTGGTGGAAGAGAGCGTCAAGGGCATGGCTGTACTCGCCATTTTTCTGCTTTGGCGCACGGAAATCGACAGCCCGCTCGACGGTATCATTTACGGGGCAATGGTCGGCATGGGTTTCGCGATGGTCGAGAATATGGTCTATTTCGTGACCGTGTTCACGGAACAGGGAACATCCGCCTGGAGCGTCAACGTGTTCCTGCGCGCCGTCGTCTTTGGGCTTAACCATGCCTTGTTCGCCAGCATGACAGGCCTGGGCGTGGCCGTGGCGCGCCTTACAACCGTGCCCGCGCTAAGGATAGCCGCGCCCATTCTGGGCTGGAGCACGGCCGTTTTCCTGCACGCCCTGCACAACCTGGCCGTTTCGGTTGGTAATGGCCTTTGCTTCCTGGCCGTTCTGTCTGACTGGGGCGGCATCCTTCTGACCGCGGGAATCATCGTATGGGCTCTGCTGCAAGAGCGGGCCTGGATGAAGGCCTACCTGGTGGATGAGGTGTCTCGGGGCACGTTAACGGCCGCACAATACGAACGCAGCTACTCCAAATTGTACGCCATCCAGGACCGGCTGCGACATTTGCGCGCCGGGGGTTGGCGGCAGTATCGCGCCAGCGGCCAGTTCTATCGCTACTGCAGCGAACTGGCCTATAAGAAGCACCATTTCATGCTGTTTGGAGATGGGCGGAATGCGGCGCTGATCGCCGAACTACGTGCTGCAATCCGCGCCCAAAGTGAGGGCATGGCCTGAACTAGGGGAGCTGCAGCAGCTCCTGGATTTGCTGCCAGTGAGCTTGATCGTGCTGCGCCGCAAGATTGAGCAGTTCTTGCAGCGTAGTGGGGCCGAAGTAAGCGTGGCGCCCGGTACGCTGGCCATATTGCGGATCAAGGGATTGGAGCAAGGCGACGTTCGCACGCCGGGCGGCGAGAAACGCGTCGAGCGCCAAACGGCCGTCTTGTCCCTGGTAGTCGCGCTTGTGCGCCCAATCATCCGAAGAGACACCGGGTAAAAAGGGATTATCTTCAGTGATCACGGCCTGGTAGCGCGGGTGATGCACCTCACGCTCCACATCGCGCAGATGGGCCATGACTTCGGTCAGCGACCATGCTCCCAGCTCCGGGCGGCGGTGCCACTCCGGCACAGCCGTGGCGATGGCCTCTTCCAGTCGATCGGCAAACGCACTCAACTCTTGCAGTAAGTCAGGGTAAGGCGGGGGAGTATGCATAGGTGGAACCTCGCTCAGCCAGCGCCCAGCTCCGCAAACCAGCCGGCCTGCGCGAGATCAAGTAAATCATCCAGGCTTCCGTATGCCGTGGGTGCCGGAGGACCAGCCGGCAGCTCCGTCTCCGGCAGCTGAACCCAATAGGTCCATAAACCCAGGCTTGCGGCGGGGACAATGTCACGCTGCCAGTCATCCCCCACCATCAGCGCTTCGTAGGGCGCGCAAGCAACATGTGCCAGAATTTCCTCGTAGTAGGCCTGATGGGGCTTGGTGGCGTGCATGTTCTCGATCGTGGTCACCAGGGCGAACGACTGTTCCTGCACGGGCAAACCGGCCCAGCTCAGGCGCGCCTCGACCGCGCTGCGGGGGAACATGGGATTAGTGGCGATCACAATGTCCAGCCCCTGTGAGCGCGACAGGTCAATGAGGGGAACGGCCGCGGCCTGCGGCACCGTCACATCGCGCAGCTGGGCGAACTCATTGTGGTAGAGCTGGTCGAAATCCTTTTCCAGGGCGTCCGCACTCAGACCCGTCAGCTCTGCAAATCGCGACCAGAACGCATCCCTGTTGGTAATGGTCGGGTCGGTGTTGCGCACCATATCATCGGTAGCTTGCATCAAGTTTCGCAGGAACAAGCTGCGCGGCAGGTGTTTTTCAGCGTAGGCACCAAGAAGGGCAAAGTAACGGGGGATGAAGTCTTGCATATCATTCCCCAGGAGCGTGTTGTCGAGGTCAAAAAGAATTGTTGTGAGCATTGGAAAGGCCCGCGCTGCCCTACGAGCTGCTGCCGAAAAGCTCTTGCAGACCCGGCTTTTCGTTGGCGCAAGCCGCGCAGCCCACATGAGGCCGGGGTACATCAATCAAATGGCGGCTGCAGAAGGCACTCACTTCTACATGGCGGTTCAGGCCGAAAAGCCCTTTTTTGACCGTCGCTTGCAGCACAAGGTCCGGGCTGCTGTTCGCCAATAAGATATCAGGTACCGGGCATTGAGCGCAATCTTTGGGCTGCCAGTCTGCTGAACTGGGATTGGCTTCAATCAGGCGGCAAATTTGCTCGGCACGACCGCGATGGTAATCCTGGTAGTAGAAACGGCATTCCTTGCCTGCGGGAGTGATCATAACTGTCTCCTCACAAAAAAGAGCAACGCCGCTGCGGCATCGCTCCTTCTATACGCCCTGAGGGATTCGAACCCCCGGCCTTCTGGTTTGTAGAAAGAAGCGTAACCTAGAAATGTGACTATCTAAATACCATTTAAAGAGAAAATACCCATATATGTAAGTGTATTAAGCGATAAGACTGCACATAATAAGCTACGGTATAGGCTACGGATAGGGACTTTAACACCTCTTCCATTTTCTCGTCCTTCTCTATCTTAGCCGATTTACTCATGGTCGACTCGACCGAAATGGAAGCCGCGTTTTTGGATGAGCTACGGCGCCGGGAGCGCTCTATGCCAGCTCGTCGAGCAAAGCCTTGGCTGTGACCAGATCGAGCGTATCGAAGCCCTCTGAAAACCAGTCGTAGACATCTGCCAACATTTGCCGCGCTTCGGCGACCTTGCCCTGTCGCTGCATCAGGCGTGCCAGGCTGATAGCCGCGCGCAACTCCCACGATTTCGCCTGCTGTCGACGAGCTATCTCCAGCGCACGATTGAAACTTATCTGTGCATCCGCATCACGATCCTTGGCCACGAACCATTCCGCCTTAGTGCGATGCAGCTCGGCTTCCCAGGTGCGCTCGTCGGTCGCTTTCATCCATCTGAAGGCCTCTCCCAAGGCCGCTTCGGCCTCCACTACCTGCCCGAGCTTCAGATACGTTTCGGCGAGCAAACAGTACCTGCCCGGCAGGCTGAGCAGCTCACCTGAGGCTATCTTCACGGCCAGGCTGGCGTTCATGAGGGCAATCCCTTCGTCCGCTTCGCCGAGCATAGCCAGCGCCTCGCCGTGGAAAAAGGTTGCTGCTCTCAACCATCCAACGAAACTACCTACCTTGGCAAGTTCTATCATTTCCTCGGCGTTTTTCTTGAGAGACGGCCCGTCACGGCGCATCGCATCGAGCGTTCCGCCAGCATAACAAAGCACATCCACCAGCGTAAATGGATGTGCCACCTGCCGGGCAAGACCGATAGCCTCCTCCCGGCGCTGCAAGGCCTGATCGGGAAAGCCGAGGCACCACAGACAGCAGGCGTCATAGGAGATGGCGCTCAGGCCACCATCCACGCTGCGCAGCGCCACCAAGACATGATGATGTTCTTCGGGATCGTAGGCATCGATGGTCCGGCCAAAACTTACCCGGGCGGCCGTGTAGTCGCCGAGGGCAAAGAGGCTGAGGCCCAGATACCAGTGCGCGAGCAGTTCAAGCGTTGGCTGTTGCTCCTTCTGGGCAATGCTCAGGGCTTCCTGCGCGAAGTCGCGCGCCTGATCATGCTGTGCGCGGACATAGTTCAGGATGGCCAGCCCGCCGAGGGCGATGCTAAGTTGGGAAATCAAGCCCAACTGCC
Source organism: uncultured Chloroflexia bacterium (assembly GCA_963786145.1). Lineage (GTDB taxonomy): Bacteria > Chloroflexota > Anaerolineae > Promineifilales > Promineifilaceae > JAACFF01. The sequence goes on along the minus strand of CAWAYB010000003.1, from coordinate 237,424 downwards.
GGCAGAGGTCGCGTGCACGGAGGTAGGCAGCTTCCATTTCCACGGCGTGGAATCCCTTGGACATCCAAGCCGTGCCCAGCGCGAGCTGGAGATCGACCTCCAGTGTCGTGTGATCGCCGGATTCCGGCTGCGTATCTAGCAGCGCCAAACTGCTGGACAGGTGCACGATGGCCTCCTGGAATGCGGATAGCTGCAGAGCCCGTTCGCCGGCTTGCTGCAAGTAACGGATGGCTTTGTCGATGATGCCTGCTTCCTGGAAATGGCGCGCTAACTGTGGAGCGATGGAAACGGCCTCATCTGACCCTCCATACAGATTCTCAAGAATGGAACCGGTTCTTTCATGTAGATGCACGCGTTCCACTTCGTCAAGACTGCCATAGAGGTACTTCTGGATCTGGATGTGCCGGAAGCGGTAGCGGGACAATAGTCGTTTGTCCGTGCGTATGATGCTGTGTGCCCGAACAAGATGGTGCCGCCGGTCGAGGTCGCCGCTCAGGTATTGCAGCATTTCTTCCTCGGCGCGGCCGCGTATTTGAGCGACTACTTCGGCCGTGAATAGCTCTCCTTCAACGCTGGCCACGCGCAGCGCTTCGCGCAGTGGCTGGGCCAGGCGGCCGACGCGCTCGGCGACCACGGCCTCTACGCGTGCCGGCTGTTTCTCCCAATCGAGGGACGGGCCTTCGACCCAGAGGCCGTCCACATCGCGCTGCAGATCACCGCGCTCTTGCAGACCACGCAGAAGTTCGACAGTAAAGAGCGGGTGGCCATTCGTCTGCCGGAACAATAACTGCCTAAACGAGATGCCGAGGTGGTTGGGTTCACTATCCAGTACCGCCTCCACGAAACCGCTTCGTTCCGCATGGTCGAGATCCACGAGCAGGTCCCCATACAGGCGCTGTAATTCGCTGGCCACGGAAGACAGGGGGTGGCGTTCGCCGTCGCGCCCAATGGTTATTTCTTCGGATCGATAGGCGCCAGTGAGCAAGATGCGGCTGCCGGCAAGCTGCCGGCCAAGATGAAAGAGCAAGCTGATGGAACCCAGGTCCGCCCACTGTAAATCGTCAACGATGATCACGAGGGGGACCTCGCGGGAGATCGCCTTCAGGACGCGCGTGACCTGCTCGAAAAGGGCTGTTTGCTGCAAATTCCGGACGTCATAATTAGTATCTTTTCGTCCCACGAGTTCAAGCAGGCGTGTCTTCCAGATTTCTGTGCCTGTCTGATGGGCCTGGGCGCGGCGGGCCAGCCCATCCCCTGGTATAAAGGTGTTGATTAGGTCCGGCCCGGTTTCCACGAGGGCTTCACTAGTGATTGGCAAAGCATTCCAGAGACGAAGGGCACGTTCACTGCTGATGGCACCGGCCGCCCATTGAGCTTCCACATCGCCCGCCAGGAGTTCCAGGGTCTCGCGAAAGGGCAAGTAGGGATCGCCGATGCCCGTATGCGCATTGCAGTTTCCACTGACAACTACCAGATCCGGGTGAGTGTCGTGAGCGTACTGGGCAAATTCCTGGATAAGGGCTGTCTTGCCGCTGCCAGCCTCGCCGGTGATAAAGATCACCTGGCCCTTGCCCTCCAGAGCGCGGTTGAGAAATCCTTCGAGCTGCGCAAGTTCGTTTTCGCGAGCCACGAACAGCGGCTTTTCTCTTTCCTGCCCACCGTCGGCATCGAGGAACGGCGGGCGGCTCACCCCCTGATGTAGGGTTCGGCCCGCAGCAGCAGGCGCTGTATCCCGCTGCCCGAGCAGGATAGACTCGTACAACTGATGTGTTTCGGGTGAAGGCTCAATTCCCAGTTCACGATCGAGAGCCTCGACGCATCGTTTGTAGGTAGAACGCGCCATCCCCCTATCACCAAGCCCGGCATACGCGTGCAGAAGGGCGCGGAAGGCCGCTTCGGGAGAATGGCCCAGGTGAATCCACTGCTCGCTCCAGCGCACGGCATCCGTCCAACGCTCGCTTCCCAGCAGTCCCTCGAGCAGCTCGCCCATTTTCTGGTGATAGACGGCCTGCAGGCGATCACGTTCCGGGAAAATCCATTCGTCGTAGAAGCCAGGCAGCAGTTCCCCCTTGTAGAGGGTGACAGCGGACAGCAGATCGTCAAATGTGGCGGTCCTGCCCGGCGAGAGAAAACCGGCCACATCGAGCCAGTACACGTCATCGCTGAAGGTGACGCTTATGTCGTCAATGTCGAGGAAGCGGTCGCTGTCAAGCGAACTGCTTTCCAGCGCTTTGCGGATGCGCCACAAGGCCTGGCGCAGGTAACTGCGTGCGTTTGTCTCCGTTGCCTCCGGCCATAGCAGGCCGGCCAGTTTCTCGCGCCGCTGTTCTATCCCCGCGTACAGGGCCAGGTATGCCATCAGGGACTGCGCGGGCCGGGAAGGCAACTTGAGCGGCTGATCGTTCACCCGCAAACTGAATTGACCGAGGAGGAAGATCTTCAAAGTCATAATCCACTCTCTTCTGGGTTTCCACAGCACAGGAGTGCGGCACTAACTCGCCACGCATTATAACAGATACGCCAGAAGCATCTGGAAAATACGCTAACAAACGATTGGACATACGATCCCGGACGTTGCGCCTGTTATTGTGTGGGCAGGTTTGACCGTAATCGAGGCGGAGGTCCGAATTAGTGGAGCCGCCAAACAAGTATAAGGAGACACAAGATGAACCAAAGAGTGAATTTACAGCAGACTGTGCCCCTGTTATTTGTCGTATTGTTGATCGCTGGCCTAGGACTACTGGTCTCCGTCGTGAGCAGGGGAACACCAGTTTCAATCGCGCCGCTGTCTCCCGCGAAGACGGCCGCTCAACCGAGCGCTGCCGCCCTTAACGCGGCGACGGCTGCTGAAGTATCAGCAGCCAGGTGGCAGGCGATGGCCAGGTTCTACGAAGAGAATGGCATGCTCACCCGCGACCCGTTCGATTACGAGCAGGCGGCGGAACTCTCCGCCTATCGTTGGGAGGCGATGGCCAAGTTCTACGAAGAGAACGGCTTGCTCACCCGCGACCCGTTCGATTACGAGCAGGCGGCGGAGCTCTCCGCCTACCGGTGGGAGGCGATGGCCAGGTTCTACGAAGAGAACGGCTTGCTCAACGACGAGATGGATCCCGGCGACTTGTCAGCATACCGCTGGAACGCCATGGCAAGAGCGTATGAGCGGATGGGCTTGCTTAACAAGTAAGCTCAGAAGTTTGGCTTTTCCTAATATCAGAGGGCTTGTTCAAAGTGCCAAAGTCTAGAACAAAGGCCCCTGAAATGGGGTCCTTATCTTGTCAGAATGTTCAGAGCGTTGAGCAGGAGGTATGTTTAACGACCCCCAGTTCGTATGACGAACGAGAGCAAGGATATCGAAAAGGTTCCGAATGATGTTACCTTTACTATAGCCGAAAAAGAAGATGCCCCAGTGATGGGGCTTCTTCTCGGGTTGGGCTATTCAATTCTAGTACGCCCTGAGGGATTCGAACCCCCGGCCTTCTGGTTCGTAGCCAGACGCTCTAATCCACTGAGCTAAGGGCGCACATAACTTACTTGACCTCTCAAAGATAGCCCAACTGCGACTGATCGGCAAGTCAGCTTAAGCTTGGGAGGTCAGAGGCGGGGAGGAAGGGATTCGAACCCTTGAACGGCTTTTACACCGTTAACCGCTTAGCAGGCGGCCCCAATCGTCCACTCTGGCACCTCCCCTGACACAAGGTGCCTTCCAGCTATTGGTCAACCATGTTAATGTGGGCTCTCAGCAGAGGCGGAGAGCGGAGGGAGAGGGATTCGAACCCTCGGTGAGCTTGCGCCCACTACGGTTTTCAAGACCGTCGCAATCGTCCACTCTGCCATCCCTCCATTCGTCAGAGGGTTTCCAATTGAGCAGCGAAAAGTATAGCATGGGGGTATAGGGCTGTCAAAATGAATCATCGGCGCTTCAGGCGGATGGGAGGTCCTACCCGGCCGTGACGTACCTGTGCTACTATGCCGGTCCCAGGCGCAAATCAGCTACCTCCAGGGTCTGGGTCACAGCCGTATTCAGCACCCCCCAACGCAGGCGGCCGCGGTTTGTGGCAATCAAGTATTGGTTATCGATCCAGCAGACAAAGCCCATCGGGCCGCGCGGGCCGGCGAGGGTTTCATGCACGACACGGCCGTCCACGCGGAACCGGCACCCCTGCCGCCGCCACAATAACTCGTAGTTATGCCACTCCTCCATGCTCTCGGCCAGCGGCTGGCAGCTGGTGCACAGGGCGCGGCGCAGCCTCGGCCACAAGGTTGCCCGCAAACCAGCGACCTGGTTTGCCAGGAGCACCAGCGGTGCCAGGGGCAGCAGGGCCAACGCTCCCGGCCCCGCGGCATCCAGCGTCGCTGCAAACCAGCCTTGTCCTGGGCCGGAAAGAGCGAGGGGCAAGTCGGTCGGCGGCGAGCCAAAAAAGAACCAGGCTGCCTGTGGCAGGGCCGGACGGCGCACGGTCGGATCGCCAAACGGGGCGTTCCAGAAACCGAAGCCGGCTGTGCCGCGCAAGGTTTCCTGGCCGGGGGAGAAACGAGCGCGAAGCGACATTCGAGTTCCCGGATGCCAGGGGTAGTGGGCGCGGTGTGACAAACGGCCATAATCATCGATTTGCGCGTCAGCGTACCCGCCCGCCGTGGGGGGAAGTGTGAGTCGCCACCCCTGTTCGCGGCTGACCTGTCCCCCGTTGATCTGCACTATGCGCATCTTTCAATTATCCTGGTTTCAGGTATAATTGCACTTCGACTGGAGACTCTCTATGGAATTAACTTGGTATGGCTTAAGCTGCTTCCGCATTACCGAGCGCAAGTACGCCACAATTGTAACGGACCCCTATGGCAGCGGGTTGGGCCTGCCTGATCTGAAGCTGCGCGGCGATGTGGTTACCGTCAGCCATGAGGCGCGCGGGCACAGCAACCTCGAAGCTGTCAGCGGTGTCGCCCACGTGCTGGACGGGCCCGGCGAATACGAGATTGGCGGTGTATTTGTTACCGGTATCTCTACCGTGGACGAAGCAACCAAACGGCGCAACGTTCTCTACGTGTTCGATTATAACGGCGTGACCATCGCCCACCTGGGCGACCTCGAGAAAGTGCCCACTCAGAAGCAGATAGAGGCATTGGGCTTGATCAACGTCCTCCTTGTTCCAGTTGGCGGTGGCAACAGCCTCAACGCCACCCAGGCCGCTGAACTCGTTTCCATCCTGGAACCAAACATTGTTGTGCCCATGCATTACCAGTTGCCCGGCTTGAAGCTGGATTTGAATGAGGTAGACCGGTTCCTGAAAGAGATGGGGGTCAGCGAGGTTAAAGAAGAGACATCCCTTAAGCTGACCACAACCAGTTTCCCCGAAGAAACCGAGACTGTCCTGCTCACCCCGAAGGCGTAACCTATGCCGATCAAGCTCATCTTGCGTTGGGATATTCAACCGGAAAAGGAATCGGAATATTTCGAGTTCCTGGTGCACGAGTTCATCCCGGCGCTCAATAAGCTGGGGGTGGAAGACATCCTGGTCTGGTACACAGCCTACGGCGAGTGCGAACAGAAGATGGCGGAGGGTACCGTTCGTTCGCAGGAAGAGATACAGCGAATTGTGCGCAGCGATGAGTGGGCAAGGTTGACTGGAAAACTGGAGACGTTTGTCACCGACTTCACCTACAAAGCGATTCCCGCCACGCAGGGATTCCAGTTGTAGAAGACGCCGGAAACCACAAGTGAAAAAGGGGCTTGCATGAAACGGTGCAAGCCCCTTTTTGATTATTACAGAAAGGATATTCTAGCTCGTGCCAGGCGCAGCGGCCGTGCTGCTTGATGGCGCTGATGCTTTGGTGTCGCTCGACTTGGCGGAATCACCGCCCTTGTCTTTGGCCGGTTTGTCAGCCGGGGTTTCACTGCTGGAAGTAGAAGAACTGTCCGGCGTCTGCACGCGACCTCCCCCATTGGAACCGCGGTGGTCGGTCACATAGAAGCCTTTGCCTTTAAAGACAATTCCCACGGAACCGACGACACGGCGAATCTCGCCGCCGCATACGGGGCACAGGGTTAGCGGGTCATCAGACATCCGCTGCCGCGCCTCAAATTCATGATCGCACTGCTTGCAACGATAAAGATAGGTTGGCATTGTGACTAGTATCCCAGATTAGGCCTTCGCGCCTTGTTTTCGAGCGATTTTGTATTGTAACGAGCGCTCGTGCTATTGACAAACAACGACCCTATGATAGATTGAAACTGTTAGTTTTCTATTAACGTCGCGGCACCTACTGTGCCCCTCGACCCAAAGAAAGGTAGAAGGTGGTTCTCATGGCTACAACGGATGTCCAGGCCCGAATCAGGGCACGTGTTTGGCAAGCGATTGCACTGAACGATCTTGACCTCAGCGCATTGGATACGGCAACGCGCGAAAGGCTGGTCGATGTCGTGGCTGCGGCCGCCCTGGAAGCGATGGATGGTGAGTTTGAAACGCGCCTGGCCGCCGATGACGGAGATGGGACGCCCCAGGCAGCCATGACTGCCGAAGCGGAGCAGGGTGATGAAGAAATCCTGTGGCAGGGACGGCCGTTCTTATCCGTCTCCGAATACTATATGATTACCAATGAGCGCATACGTGTCGCGCAGGGGTTATTCGGGCGTAACTACCAGAATATCGAGCTTGTCCGTATCGAGGACGTGGACTATCACCAATCGACGGGCGAAAGGATGACAAACATCGGGGATATCGAGGTGCGCAGCCACGACCCGCACAGCCCGCTGCTTATCCTGGAAAACGTCACAAACCCGGAACAAGTCTACGAGATACTGCGCCGCGCTGTACGAAAAGCGCGCAAAGATCTCGGTATGACCTTCCAGGAAGAGATGTAAGCGGGATCAGCCTGCGGCGAGTTCTTCCAGACGAGTTGCGTCGCGCAGGAAGATTCGTTTCCGGCCGATTTCGATCAACCCGGCGGCCTTGAGGTCATTCAGCGTCTGGGTGATTGTTTCGCGGTACGTGCCCAGCATTTCACTCAAGTCCTGGTGCGTGTAGCCGCGCAGCTCGTTGGTTCCCTGCTCTGCCGCGAGTCGCAGCAACAGGCCAGCCAGGCGTTCGGGGATGCTCTTAAAGGCAATCTCCTCCAGATGTGTCTGCAGTTCCGTTACCTGCTGGCCCATGGTCTCCAGGAAGCGGAAGGCGACATCGGGTTTTTCGCGCAGCATGCGTTCGACATCGGCGCGGCTCATTACACAGAGCAGGCATTTGTCTACCGCTTCGGCGAATGTGTTATGCATGCCCTGCCCTACCAGGGACATCTCCCCAAATACGGCGCCCGGGCCAAGCATCGCCACAACCAGCTTTTTGCCGTTCGGCGCCAGGCGGTATAGTTGCACCTGGCCCTTTTTCAACAGGAACAGCACTTCACCGCTGTCTTCGGGCATGTAGAAGATCTTGCCCGGTCCACATGTGGACATGGTGATCTGTCTATCCATCTCTGCCAGTTCTGCCGGACTGAGATCACGAAATATCTGGATGCTGGATAGATAGTTCAGTTTCTGTGTCTGCATCTACACCTTTTTCCTCACCGTTTTCTCCCTCATGGACGCGGCGGGAACGAGGGTCCTTACGCCGCCTGCTCCAGAGCCTCTTGCAGCAGGCGCTGCAAATCGTGGCGATAAGGGTTGCCGAGGGAAACGACACGGCCGTTCAGCACATAGGTTGGCACGGCAAAGATCGTTTCCGGGCCTGGCCCCGCCGCTATATCGATCAGTTCTATAGCTACCTGGGGGAACCGGGGCATGATCTCCTCCACTATGCGCCGTGTTTCGGTGCATGACCAGCACGTTTCTTGCACATAGACCTGTAGTTTGACCATGCCACACAGGGTAACATAAACCAGCTTGCGGAAACGTGAAGGTCCTTACAAAAGTGCGCGTCCTATCCAGGCAGTTCAAAGGCCACTCGCGCGCCACCAGCCGGCAAATTCTCAGCCCAAATGCGGCCCCCATGCGCCTCTACGATTCCGCGTGCAATGGACAGGCCCAGCCCCGCACCCCCCGTAGCCCGGCTGCGTGCCTGTTCACCGCGATAGAATTGTTCAAAAAGGCGTGGCAAATCATCTGGACTGAAGCCGGGACCGTTATCCTCGACGGCAACGATGACGTGATCCGCTTCGCGCACGGCCGTGATCCGCACCTGGCCCTCGTGTGGGGCGTATCGCAGAGCATTAGCCAGCAGGTTATCCAACACGCGGCTCATCTTGGCTGCGTTCAGCGGCAACGGATCCACGTCTGGCCCGATGTCTGCGTTCAGGTTCATGTGACGCTCCAGGGCCAACGGGTCCAGGCGCTGCAGACTTTCATCGATAATCTCCGTCATGGAGCCGGGGGTGGTTTCCAACTTCAGCCCCGCAGCATCCAACTGAGCCAATTCCAGCATATCGTCCAACAGTGTGTTGAGCGCCAGCACATCAACCAGGATGGCACGGTAATAGCGCTGCTGCGTTTGCTCATCATTCACGAGGCCATCATTGAGCGCTTCCACGCGCACGCGGATACCGGTCAGGGGCGTCCGCAGGTCATGAGATGCCCAGGCAATCAGGTCGCGGCGCAGTATTTCCAGTTCCGTGCGCTGGCGGTCCACCTGCTGGAGCTGGCCGGCCATCTCATTAAAGGCCAACGAGACCTGCGCCACCTCATCACGGCCGGTGACCTGAACACGCGCCGCCAGGTTCCCTTCAGCCAGGCTTTGCGCGCCCGTCAGCAGGTGACGCAAATCATCCGTGACGCTTGCCGAGACAAAGACCCCGAAGGTCGTAGCAATGATCGCCGCGAAGAGCAGCAGGACGCCGCCCAGAATCAGGTCATGCTCGCTTACAAACATCTGCCGCTGCATCACACCCACGTTGAAGAGGGTCAACAGGGCCGCCCAGACATAGGTGAGGGTCAGGGTGCGCATTAGCGACATCGAGCGCGCCCAACCCCGATTGTAGAGCAGCGCGCCCAGCCCCAGGGAAAATAGGGACGTTAACGCCAGGGTCGAAATCAGCGCCCGCAAATCGGATGCCGGCGGCTGCATCAGGACCAGGAACAGCAGCGCCGTGGTTCCGAGGGCGATCAGGGAGCCGATGACCAGAATGAGCCATGGAGCACGGCCGTACCAGCCAGCACGTTCTTCGATAGGAGGCAAGTTGGTAGTCGTCACGATCTTAATTTCCCTGGCTGCTCAGCGGCGGTTCAAATTTGTAGCCGACGCCCCATACAGTCTTCAGCCACTGCGGCTCACTGGGATATTCTTCCAGCTTTTCGCGCAAACGGCGCATATGCACCGTAACGGTGCCCGGATCAAGATAGTCGGAGAAACCCCACACTTCTTCCAGCAGCTGATCGCGGTTGAACACGTGCCGGGGATGACCGGCCAGGAACCAGAGAAGGTCAAACTCGGTCGCCGTCAGTTCTATTTCCTTGCCGCGTACGGTCACCAGGCGGGTCAGGGGGTCGATCTTAATCGCCCCATAATCCAACGGTCGTTCAGCACTACCATCTGCTTCGCCCTTGTGAGCACGGCGGAGAACCGCCTTCACCCGCGAAACCAGTTCGGCTGGTGAAAACGGTTTGGTGACGTAGTCGTCCGCGCCCAATTCCAGTCCGTAGATGCGATCCGCTTCCTGGCTGCGTGCGGTGAGAAGAATTACCGGCACATCTACCGCGGGGTTAGCGCGCAGGCGACGCATGAGGGCCAGACCGTCCAGGCCGGGAAGCATCACGTCGAGCACCACCAGCGCCGGAAGCTGACGCTCAATTGCCGCCAGCGCCGCCGGCCCGTCGGCAGCCGTGCGTACCTGGAAACTGTCACGCTGCAAATAGAGCGCAACGACCTCAACCACGGCCGTTTCGTCATCGACGACGAGTATGTCGCCGTATTGCTGTAAATTATGGGGTGCTAACATATGCTGTTCCATCCTGCGCCGGCTGGGTTGATACCATGCTGACATCAACTATAGTGGAGGATATGCTCACCATTGGTTCTCTTAAGAAATTTGTAACAGACATGTGCATTTGATTGGCTTACCATTAAGCTAAAGGATTTTAGAAGCAAATTCATCACCCTCCGAGGAGCAACGCCTATGGTTAGAAAGAGATTGGTTCAACTGGGTCTAGTTTTAGTAGCAAGCATGCTGATGCTGGTGGGTTGCACCGGTGGGGCAGAATCGCCTGCGGCGGCTACGGCCGTGCCGGCTCCCGCGCAAGAATCCAGCGCGGCCAGACCCCAGTTGATTGAGTTCTATGCCGGCTGGTGACCGACCTGCCAGCGGATGGAGCCCATCGTGTATGAGCTAAGACAAGAATACGGGGACGACATTGACTTCGTCCTGCTAGATATTGATGATCCTGAAACCATGGATGCCCAGCGCCAATATGGATTTCGGGTGCAGCCCTATTTTGTCCTTGTGGATGCGGACGGCGAAGTAGTTTCGCAGTGGCTGGGCTACAACTCGCCTAACGTTTTTGAAGAGGCTTTTGCGGAACTGCTAGGCAGCTAGGCGGGCGCAGCGGGCAGTTGCCGCGAATCCGAAGCAGTGTGACGCTGGTTACAGGATCAACATCGCATCGCCAAAAGAATAGAAGCGGTAGCCTTCACGCACGGCCGTGGCATAAGTCTCCATCATCCGCTCTCGCCCGGCAAAGGCCGCTACCAGCATCAACAGGCTCGATCTGGGCAGGTGAAAGTTTGTGATGAGGCTGTCCACGGCACGGAAGCGGTAGCCTGGGGCCAGGAATAAGTCGGTTGGCCCTTCGAAGGCGGCGACCGGCTTCCAGGGACACAAGTTGCTCGTCTCGCCACGCGCATCACGCAGACTGATGTCACGGAGGGTGCCTGTAATGCCGGCTGAGCGCAGCGCGCCGGTCTCCAGCGTGCGAACGGCGGTCGTACCCACGGCAATCAGCCGCCCGCCCGCCAGTTTCGCCTCATTGATCCGCCGCGCCGTGTCGGCCGTCAGCCGCGCCCACTCACTGTGAATCACATGATCAAACACCTTATCCTCTTCCACGGGCTTGAAGGTGTCCAGGCCAACATGCAGCGTGCAAGTGTCGAACAACACCCCCTGGGCGCGCAGATCAAAGAGCAGGTCACCGCTGAAGTGCAGCCCTGCCGTGGGCGCGGCGGCGGAGCCAGGCGGGCGCGAGTACACGGTCTGGTAGCGTTCCGCGTCCGCCAGCGCTGTGTGGATGTAAGGGGGCAGCGGTGTATGACCCAACTCTTCCAGGGCATCGTCGATGGGTTCGCTGAAGCGCAGTTCGCGGATCGGGCCATCCAGTTCGGCGACGATGGTCGCCTGCCATGTTGTGGGCGCACCGGCCAGGTCTTCGAGGATCACGACCGTACCTTCGCGCAGCCGTTTGCCGCCCACCATAGCCTTCCAGCGCAGTCCATCCAGCCGTTCCAGCAGTAACAGTTCCACCCTGCCACCCGAATCCTTGCGTCCGAACAGGCGCGCAGGGATCACCCGGCTGTCATTGCCAAGCAGAATGTCCCCGGCGTGCAGGTATTCACCCAGGTCGCTGAAGTGGCGGTGTTCCATTTGCCCGCTGTCGCGATGCAGCACCAGCAGCCGCGAGGCGTCGCGGGGCTCCAGTGGTGTTTGGGCAATCAAGCCGGCAGGCAAGACATAGTCAAATTCGTCGGTCTTCATAAGGAGTTTGGCCTACGGCTGTAGCTACTTGCGCCAGCCCGGCATTAGCGATTGAAGAAACGCAGCAGGATATTGAGCAAGAGTGTGGCAAGCAGGCTGACCAGGATCATTGTCCCCAAGGGAATGAAGATGTTGCCGTTCTCGCCCTCATAGTGTATGTCACCCGGCAGGTTGCCCAGCCAGGGGAAGTAGCGCCCTGCCAGCAGCAGCAGCAAGCCGATAAAGGCGATCGCCAGACCCGTGATCAGCAGCAGACGTCCAAAACCAATCATGTACTGCTCCACAATTTCACGGCGCCTGCTCGGTAGGCGGATCAAATAAGCTGGGCTGGCTGTTACCGCCCAGCGCTGACGGCGAAGGCACAGGTAGGCCCAGATGGACATAGGCATGCGGCGTGGCCATCCGGCCGCGTGAAGTGCGCTCCAAAAAGCCCAACTGCAGCAAATAGGGTTCAACGACATCCATGATCGTGTCCGACTCTTCACTGATCGAAGCGCCAATGGTGTCCAGGCCCACCGGCCCGCCGCCAAATTTCTCAATGATGGTACGCAAAACGCGCCGGTCGAGATCGTCCAGGCCCAGGGCATCGATTTCCAGCAAATCCAGCGCGGCGCCGGCGGTCACGGCCGTGACCTGCCCCTCTGCCCGCACCTCCGCATAGTCGCGCACCCGCCGCAGCAAGCGGAGAGCCACCCGCGGCGTGCCCCGCGCCCGGCGCGAGATTTCCTTCGCGCCCGCCTCGTCGATGGGTACCTCCAGGATGCGCGCGCCGCGCATCACAATCGCTTCAATCGCCGCCTCATCGTAGAAGTCCATACGGTACGAAGCGCCAAAACGCGCCCGCAGCGGCGAGGTCAGCATTGCCAGCCGTGTTGTCGCGCCGATGACCGTGAAGCGCGGCAGTTTCAGGCGTACGTTCTTGGCCCCTGGCCCTTTGCCCACTACAAAATCTACCACGAAGTCCTCCATCGCCGGGTAGAGCACTTCTTCGACATTACGACCTAGGCGATGCACTTCATCAATAAAGAGGATATCACCGGCCCGCATATTGGTCAGGATGGCAAGCAGGTCGCCCGCCCGCTCGATGGCCGGTCCGGCCGTGTTGCGGATATTGCCCTGCATCTCATTGGCTACCACCTGCGCCAGAGTAGTTTTGCCCAGTCCAGGCGGTCCATGAAAAAGCACATGGTCCAGCGGCTCCTGACGCGCCCGCGCGGCCTCGATCAGGATGGTCAGGTTGGCCTTTAAGCGCTCCTGCCCGGTAAAATCAACCAGACGCTGCGGCCGGATCAAACCGTCCAGTTGCTTTTCACCCGGTTTGGAGTGGGGCGAAATCTGTCGCGCAGGCGTACGTTGTTCGTCTGTCATGCGTCCATTCCTTACTTCGAATTATACGATCATAGATGCTGATTGCGAAGTGCCGCGCCGCCGAGTGGATACGCAATCATGCGCACCTCAGGTAGAATCGGGGCGGCGCGGCATGCTGCCCGCCCCATGGCGTTGGCCAGGCGCTACCTCTTGAGTGCCTGGTGTTTGGAGGAATGAATCATGGTCTTTGAGTCCCAGCACCCGCTGGTTAAACACAAGCTGACATTGCTGCGCGACGTGAACACAGAGCCCAAGAAGTTCCGTGAGTTAATTCGCGAACTGGCCATGCTGCTTTGCTATGAAGCCACGGCCGATCTGGCCCTTAAGCCCGTCACTGTACAGACACCCATGGGTACCGCGCAGGGCAGCGAACTTCTGGACACGGTGGGTTTGGTTCCGGTGCTGCGCGCCGGGCTGGGGATGGTCGATGGTATTTGGGAAATGATGCCCTCTGCAGAAGTATGGCATATCGGTCTTTACCGTGATGAACGCACCTTGCAGCCCGTTTCCTACTACAACAAGCTGCCGACCAGCCCCACAGTGGAAGTCTGCCTGGTACTGGACCCAATGCTAGCCACCGGAGGGTCCGCGTCTGCAACGGTGGATTTGCTCAAGAAGTGGGGGGCACGCCGGATCAAATTTGTGGGCATCCTCGCCGCGCCGGAAGGTGTGGCCACGCTGCAGGCTGCTCATCCCGATGTACCTATCCACCTGGCCCATATCGACGAGAGCTTGAATGAGATTGGCTACATTGTGCCTGGTCTGGGCGACGCCGGGGATAGGCAGTTCGGAACAGCATAGTACACCGTGACGCCGCGTTGATGCCATGACCTATGCCCTGATCTTTACCGTGACGCTCGTCACCGCGCTACTGCTAACACCCCTCGTGCAGCGACTGGCGCTGCGCTGGGGCGTAGTGGCGGAACCGGGCGGGCGGCGCCTGCATCAGGGCGCCATTCCAAAGCTGGGCGGCCTGGCCATATTCGCCGCCTGGTTGGTAGGCGTAGCCCTCATCTACTGGCTGGTGCCTCCCAGCGAAGTCAACGACGCCATTCGCCTGCGCGGGGTGGTGCTGGGCAGCCTGGTTGTGGTCGCCGGCGGCATTCTGGACGACTGGTTTGATCTACGGCCGTGGGCACAATTTGCGATCCAGTTTCTGGGCGCCGGCATTGCCATGGGCCACCTGATCTTTATTGAAGTGTTCACCAGCCCCGTAGGCGCAACCGCGATCTGGACCGCACCTCCGATTTCCTGGGTGTTCAGCGTGGAGGGTGAGCTCGTTTGGATCTGGCGACCTCTGGCTCTCTTATTCACCGTCTTTTGGGTCGTAGGCATGATCAACGCTATCAATTGGCTCGACGGCCTGGACGGTCTGGCCGCCGGGGTCTGCACAATCGCGGCGCTGCTGTTTGCGTGGCACAGCGCGCGCCTGGGACAGACCACTGTTTCCTTCTTCCCGATGGCCCTGGCGGGGGCGCTGGTGGGCTTCTTGTTCTTCAATTTTGCCCCAGCGCGCATTTTTCTCGGTTCTGCCGGGGCTTATTTTCTGGGTTATCAGATGGCAACTCTGTCTATCCTCTCCCCCGCAAAGCTATCCACGGCTTTACTGGTGATGGCCGTGCCTATCCTAGACGTTGCCTGGCAAACCTTTGACCGCGCCCGCCGCGGTCAGAACCCGCTGCAGGGTGACCGCGGTCACTTGCATTTCCGCTTGGCCGACAGAGGGGTGCCCACTCACCACATCGTCCTGGGGTATTACCTGGTGGCCATCGCCTTCGGCCTGGTAGCGATTTTCGCGCCGTCCGGATTATTCAAGCTGCTCTTGTGGATGGCCCTGGGCGCGGCCGTCTTCGGTCTGCTAATCTGGCTAGCCCGCCGGCCCACCGGGACCACCTTGCCCTGAGCCGCACGGCCGTGTATCCCTTACAACCACTGTTGCCTGTTTGGCAGCTTTCCTGTTATCTGGTTTGCTTGCTTTATGTCAGCTTCTGCATTATGATTCTGGATACATTATGGAAAGTTGGGTGGATAAGTGACGCGCATGCAGACCGCTGAGCAGCGTAGCTGGACTGAATGGGAACCTCTTTTCGCGCAATTTTTGGATGCGGAGACCGGAACCGATGGGGCGCATGATCGCGGGCATGTGCGCCGTGTTGTGGCCAATGCCCGCCATCTAGCCGAACTTGAGGGCGCCCAATTGGCCGTCGTCATTCCGGCAGCCTGGCTGCATGATTGCGTCGTGATTCCTAAAGACTCGCCGCAGCGGCGGCAGGCGTCGCGGCTGGCGGCAGCAAGGGCCAGCGAGTTCCTGAATGCCAACGATTATCCGGCACGGTATATACCGGCCGTTGAACATGCGATCGCCGCCCACAGCTTTTCGGCCGGCATCCGTCCGGAGACATTGGAGGCCAGGGTCGTGCAGGACGCCGATCGCCTGGATGCGATCGGCGCGGTGGGCATAGCACGCTGTTTTGCATTGGGCGGAGAGATGGGTACGCCTTTCTACGATCTGGACGAACCGTTCCCGCTTCATCGCCCAGCCGACGACAGTGCTTACGTCGTGGATCATTTCTACGTCAAGCTGCTGCGCCTGGCAGAAATGATGACCACGGAAGCAGGTCGCGCAGAAGCAGCGCTGCGTACGGCGTTTATGGAAGATTTTCTGGGGCAGTTAGGAGATGAGATCGCCGGGCTGGCCTAACGGCCGTGCTGCCCAGTGTCTTGCGGCTGCGCTACATTAGAAACGCTTCATCCTGAGAACGATTTTACCGGTTCTTTGCGGCGCGGATGCCCACTGTCCATTACATTCGACAGAGCGCAGCGACCGCTATTGCGGAAAGCGCTGTCGTTCCAGGCTTTTGTGCCTGGCTACCCGCGCGAACGGAAACGCGAGGTAGTATCTGCCAGAGGCCCGCAATCAGCAGCACAGAGAGGTCTTCATGTCACCCATTACAGCTCGTGCCGAAAAGATCATGGCTCTGGTTCCCGCTTATAACGAGGAGGGGGCTGTTGCGCAGGTAGTGGAAGGCATTCGCAAGGTACTGCCGCAAGGCGACATTGTGGTGATCGATGACTGTTCGCAGGACAAGACCACGGCTGTTGCCCACGATGCCGGAGCGATCGTCGTGCGCCTACCCTGCAATCTCGGTATCGGCGGGGCGGTGCAGACAGGACTCAAATTCGCACGCGCCCACGGTTATGACTATGTCATCCGCCTTGACGGTGACGGGCAGCACGATCCGCAGGAGGTGCCGCTGTTGTTTGCCGCCGCCAGAAGCGGGAAGGCCGACGCAGTTTTTGGCTCGCGCTTCATCGGCAAAGACAGCACTATGTCTATTCCCTTCAGCCGCCGCCTGGGCATCAAGACCTTTGCCCTGCTGGTGACGATGATTACCCGGCAAAAGGCGACCGACACCACGTCCGGCTTCATGTGCCTCAACCGATATGCGGTAGATATTCTGGCGGATTACTTACCGCAAGACTACCCGGAAGTGGAAGGGCGGATCATTTTGTACAAGGCGGGCCTGACCAGCCTCGAATTGCCGGCCATGATGCGTTCACGACTAACCGGCACCAGCTCGATCCAGAGCTGGCAGTCTGTCTATTATGCCCTGAAAGTATCTGTGGCCGGACTGATCGGCGCTATGAAAGACATCCCGGTTATCCAGAAGGAGCTTGACTATGACTTCCATTCCCCTGATTCAGCGGCTGGTCGCTATCGTGGTCAGCCTTTTGCTGTTGGCGGTGACCGTACACCTGATACGGAAGCACAAACTACGTGAAGAGTACGCCCTTCTCTGGCTGATCGCGACGATCGCCATCTTGATCCTGTCCGTTTTTGGCGGGATCGTCGATGCACTCGCGGACTTTTTCAACGTTACCTATTCGCCGACGCTGCCTCTTGTCGCCGGTTTGTTCTTCGCCCTGGCGGTGCTGCTGACACAGAGTGTCGCCTTGTCGATGCAGGCCAACCAGAATCGCGATCTGGCGCAGCAAATGGCCCTGCTGGAGTACAGGCTGAAGCAGCTCGAACCGCCCGGCACTCTGGAAAACGAAAGTTGAAGATGTCAGCACGGTGGAGGCTGCTTACCACCACCGTGTAGGAACAACATGAAAGAGACAACTACCGGAAAAGTGATCGTCGTCGGCCTCGATGGCGCCACCTTTGATCTGATCAGGCCCTGGGCCGCACAAGGGTATTTGCCCGTCCTGCGGCGCATCATGGATGAAGGCGCCCATGGAGAACTACGCAGCACCACGCCCCCCATGACTGCCCCCGCCTGGACCTCGTTTGCCACGGGCTGTAATCCAGGCAAACATCGCCTCTATGATTGGATCGCTCGCGAACCTGACAGCTACAGGTTCACTCCCGTCACGGCCCTGGACGGCACCGCGCCCACGATTTACGGCATGCTCAGCGAACAGGGCCGGCGCGTGGTAGCCCTGAACATTCCCATGACATATCCACCTGTGCCGGTCAATGGGGTCATGGTGTCCGGCATGCCCACTCCCAGCACCGACGTCACCTTTACCTATCCTTCACAAACCTACCAGGAAATCCTGGATGCAGTGGGCGATTACATCCTCTATCCCGATCCGGGCGAGGCCTATTCTGACTCCGGAATCGACTCCTTCCTGGACCGACTTCACCGCAGCGCCGATTTGCGCATGCAAACCTTCGCCTACCTGCGACAGCGCGAGAATCCCGACTTCGCCATGATGGTGTTTAACGGCACCGACACGGTAAGCCACGCGATGTGGAAATTCATGGACCCGGCGCATCCGTTGCACGACCCGCAGAAAGCGCAGAAGTATGGCAACGCCATTCGCGATTATTACGTGCACGTCGACGGCCTGCTGGCAGGGCTGGTCGAAAGCCTGGACGAGCAGACGACGCTGGTGATCATGTCCGACCATGGTTTCGGGCCTTTCCACAAATTTATCCATGTGAATAACTGGCTGATTCGCGAAGGTTTTATGCAGATCAAATCCGGGGCGCTGTCGCGTTTGAAACAAGCCACATTCCAGGCCGGTTTTTCGCCCATGAATGTGTATAACACGATGATGCAGTTCGGCTTCGGACGTCTCAAGCGCGAAGTCGTGCGCGGACAGGGCCAGGGCTTGCTGAAGACGCTGTTTCTTTCCTTCGAAGATGTCGACTGGAGCCGCACCGTGGCCTATTCGCTGGGCAATGTCGGCCAGATTTATCTCAATGTGGGCGGGCGCGAACCACAGGGTATCGTGGCACGGGGCACGGAGTATGAACGCATCTGCGGCGAAATCATGGAGCGTTTGCTCACCCTGCGCGACCCTGATACCCGCGAGGCGGTCGTGGAAGCTGTCTACCGGCGTGAAGAATTGTACAAAGGCGATCAACTGGACAAGGCGCCAGATATCGTCTTCATGCCCACTCGTCTGGAATATTTCGGCTTTGGCGAGTATGAATTTGGCAGCCACAAGATCATCGAGGCGATGGAACGCGGAATCTCCGGCACGCACCGCATGAACGGCATCTTTATGGCCTATGGCGCGGGTGTGCAGCCGGGCACACAAACGGACGAAGCTACTCTGCTAGATCTCGCCCCTACTATCCTGCATCTCATGAGCGCACCCATCCCAGGACGAGTAGACGGCCGTGTCCTGCACGAGATCATCTCCCCCGATTTCCAGACCATATCCGCCGTACACGGCAACCTATGGTCCCAACCAGATACGGATGTGGAGAACGGCGACGGGCTGAGCGAAGAACAAAAACGCGTCGTGGCCGAGCGCCTGCGCGGGCTGGGTTACGTGGGCTAGGGTTCGAGGAAGATGACTAGCAGCAAGGTGCAAAACGCATTTACGGTCGACCTGGAAGAATGGTACCAGGGCCTGACCAGCACCAACGGCCGTCCCGAAACTTGGCCGGAGCTGGAAAGCCGCGTGGTCCCGGCCACGGAGCAGTTGTTGGACCTGCTGCGCGACTATGAAATCCGCGCCACTTTTTTCGTGCTGGGCATCGTCGCTGAGCAGCATCCGCAGTTGATCGAAACCATTGCTGCCGAGGGTCACGAAATTGGTGTGCATGGGTATTGGCATCGCTTCGTCTCACGCATGACCCGCGATGAGTTCGCCGCGGAGCTGGACCTGGCTCTGACGGCAATCACGGCCGTTACCGGCAGCACCCCCCTGGGCCATCGCGCTCCCTACTTCTCCATTAATGCGCAGACTCCCTGGGCCTTTGAGGTAATCGCCTCGCGAGGGCTGCACTATGACAGCAGCGTCTTCCCCACGCGCAATATGCTGTATGGCTACCCGGATGCGCCCCGTTTTCCGTATCCGATCGAGGGGACGGATCTGATCGAGTTTCCGGCGAGCACCATGCGTGTTGGCGGGCGCAACTGGCCGATTGCCGGTGGTTTTTACAATCGCGTGCTGCCCATCGAACTGATCCGGCGCGGACTGAAGCAGGTCAATGATGCCGGGCAGCCGGCGGTACTGTATATCCACCCCTGGGAAATGGATACCCGACAGGTCTATGATCAGGTGAGGCCACGCGAACGGCTCACGCATTATCACGGCCGTAACGGTCTGGAAGCCAAGCTGCGCCGCCTGTTTGACGAATTTTGCTTTGGGCCGCTGGTAGAATTGCTGCCCGCCTATCAGACAAGACTCCAAGATCGGTCGTCTGCCCTGGCGACGAACGCAGGGTCATCATGATACGCGAAGTGGAATCCGGCACACGGCCGTTGTTGACCATCCAGCGGCTGAACGCAAACAACCAGCCCGCCTGGGATGCCTATGTGCGCCAGGCCCCGGGAGGTTTGCCACTGCACCTATCAGGTTGGTCGCGGATCATGCACGATACCTACGGCTACGAAACCTGCTATCTATTGGCCCTGGAAAATGAGAAGGTTGTGGGCGTGCTGCCCCTCTTCGCCGTGCCCAGCCGTCTTACGGGCCGGCGAGCGATGACGATGCCGGGCGGGCTGTGTGCTGACGACGGCGAAGTCGCGGTGGCGCTGCTCACGCACGGAGAACAAATGGCCGAGGAACTGGGTCTGGACAGGCTCGTGGTACAGGACTCGCGCCAGAAATGGCCGCTGGGGCAAAGCAGCAGCGCTCATGTAACCTGGCTGGTAAAGCTGCAGGACACGACAGACGAGCAGTGGTCCTGGCTGGATGGCAACATTCGCCGCCAGGTGCGCAAAGCTCGCGCCAATGACTTGCAGGTTGAAATCGACCGCAGCGGCGCGACCCTCGGCGAATTCTACGAGATGTTCAGCCGCTTCACGCACCAGGCGGGAACGCCGGTATTCGGCCGTTCTTTCCTGGAACACGTCATTTCCACCTTCCCCGGTGGTTTCAACATCGCCCTCGTGCGGCATGACCAACGGCCGATTGCCGGCTACTTCCAGCTGGAGATGAATGACTCCGTCTATGGCATGTGGGGCGCCGCCCTGCCGGACACCTTGCATTTACGTCCGGTCTACCTGGCTCTGTGGGAAATCATGCGTGATGCCGTGGACGGCGGATTCCAATATCTCGATATGGGCCGCAGTCCGGCTGATTCCAATGCCTCCAATTACAAGAGCCAGTGGGGCGGAACGGCCGGGCCGATCTACCAGATCACGTTGGATGGTCGGAACCAGAGCGCGCCTGCTAACGTCACTACACAAGTAGCTTCTGATCAGCGTTTTCAACTTTTTATGCAGCTGTGGCCCAGATTACCCTATTCCGTAACCCAATTCGTGGGGCCCAGATTACGGCGTCATATTCCTTTTGCCTGAGATTTCTATGCAGCGCTTACGTAAGTACATCACCCCACATATCATCACCGTGGCCATCCTCGTTTTAGCCTGGCTACTGGCCATCGCTGCCTTGCCCGCCTATCTACCACTGCAAGTAGCCAGTTGGTTGGCCTTTCTGGCGCTGTTGATCGCCCCCGGTTACCTCTTGGGGGACATGATCACCTGGCGTCTGAAGATGGACGGGCTGGAACGGCTGGCCCTAGCGCTACCTCTGGGCGTAGCTGTATTGGCCGTTCCGGGAACGGCCGCGCTGCTGCTGCACCTCGATATCCACCAACTGGCCCTGGGTTGGGCCTTGCTCAGCGGCCTGGTCATCATCGCCTGGTTCCTGCACGAGTGGCGCGTTGTGGGCGGCCAACGGCCGTCTGTGGAGCCATGGCAGATCGACGAACTTCTGCTCCTGGGTCTCATTCTTGGCGCCTTCCTCTTCCTACTGCCCACGCTCAATATGTACAAGATCGACGGCGACGCCTACGCCGTCAACTCCTTCTCCGCCGATGCCCTGGCCGGGCTGCCTCTGAATGAAACCGAGCCCATTTTCGGCACCGACCTTGGCCCTGGCGTGCGCATGGTCTTTAACCAATCGCTCTCGTTGTTCTATTTGTGGTCCTATTTCTCGGTCATCGAGCCGAACACGCTGCTCGCCGCGGGTTCCAAAGCCATGCTGGCCCTGTGGGCCATCTTCGCCATGTATTCCCTGGGCAAGGCCGCCGGCAATGGCAGCCGCCGCTTCGGCCTGCTTACAGCAGGGATCCAGCTGCTGATCTACACCGCTGCGCCCTTCATTCGCGGTGACAACGTCAGCCTCTTCTATTTCGAACGCATCAACGCAGACAAATTCATGGTCCCCGTGACCATGCTGCCAGTGATCTTTGCCCTGGCCATTACGTTCATTCGCGGCGGCAACCGGCAGGTGTGGTTGGCCGCGGCCGTGGCGACGTTCGCCGTGTCCACGATTCACCCGCTGATCGCGGCTATGCTGGCCCTGGCGCTGGGCTCGTTTGCCTTTGTCCACCTGTTGATGAACGTGCGCGAAAGGAGCTCCTGGCGGCGAGTCGCCGGTCTCGGCGGCCTGATCGCCCTGGTGATGTTCTTGCCGCTTGTCCAGTTAGTGCTCTCGCGCGGTGAAGCGCCCCTGGCCTCGTCCTATCCCGACTCGTTTGACGGCTGGGACGTTGGTGAAAAGCTTGTCCCTGCGCTGCCTTTTGTGCACGTACCCAGCCTCGACTTCTATGGGCCCCTGCCAGAAATGAGCGAGCTGACGGCCGCTTCGGTCTACGAAACGACCAATCCATTCCTTGTCTGGCGCTTCGCGCTGAACATGGATCGACGCCGTCTGATCCTGTTTGAACTGGATCGGTACATCTCTGATCCCAGTTTGATCATAGAGCCTGCCTATCTACTGGCACTGCTTTTGCTGCCCATGTTCCTGTGGCGGATCAAGCGGGATATTGCCTCGCAATTCGTTGTAGGTGTCAGTCTGGGTGTACTTGTAGTTATGTTCAACCCGCTGCTGACGCCGTTAATCGGTTCGTTTGTCATGCCCTGGATCTTGTGGCGTTTTGTGTGGGTACTGCCCTACGCCCTGATCTTTGCCATGGCTGCGCAAATGATCATGACGGCCTTGATCAAGCTCATTGCCCGCTTACAGCGCTCGGCCGAGATCGGCGACCCGGCAACGACAACACGCGCACTCACGACCTATGGCACGCTGGGCTTTCTGCTGTTGGCCACGCTGGTGCTCAGCCCGGGGATCATTCGCAATATTGGCAACTTGAACGGCCGTCTTTCCTTCGCCTATGCCTATCCCACTCCCGAGCGCATCTTTCAGCGCCTTAATGACGACCTGCAAAGCAGAGGACCGGCCATGGTATTGGCCTCCCAGGACCTCAGTGTGACCCTGCCTGCTTTCGTCGCTCATGCCCAGGTCCTGGCCCACCGCACTCCAACCACCAGCGAAGTCTTCCCCTCCACCTTGCAGGATGATGCGCTGCAGCGCCTGATCGACCAAAACTACTTCTTCAGCACGCCCTACCTGACTGATAAATCAATCCAGATTCTGGAAGCTTACAGCGCAGACTACGTTGTCACGGAGAGCGGCAGCGAATTGGATGCCCAGCTGCGGCTACTACCTGGATGGTTCACCTGGCTGCTGGATGATGAGGCGCACACATTGTATGAAGTAAGTGCAGTTCCTCAGGTAACCGCAGCCATTCGCGGTAACTCGGACCTGGCCGAGCAAGCCTGGGACAAGGCGCAGACCGAGTTTGAAGCCGCACTGGCCGAAAACAGTGATGATCTACTGGCTCGCATGGGATTGGCCAATATTGCGCAGCGCAAAGGACGGTTCGACGAAGCGGAAACACTCTTGCGGGAGACCATCGCCCGTGCCGACCTGCCCGCCCTGCATTACCAGCTGGGGCGGCTGTATGCCCAACAAGGTCTGCTGGAGCAAAGCGTTGCCGAATTTGATACGGCACGCCTTGGCGCACCGAACGTGGCCCAGTTTCATGTCGCTTTAGGGGATACCTGCCTCAGCCAGGGGTCTCTTACCTGTGCCGCTCTGCAGTACCGCACAGCGGCGGGCCTTCAGGACTGGCCCGATGAAGCTTCGCGCCTGGTAGCTGAAGCGGACCTGTGGCGCCAACGTGGCTACACGGATCGCAGCCTTCCCCTCTATGAGAAAGCGGCTCAGGAACAACCCAATGAGTACAACCTTTTTGTGCTGCTCAGTGTCTATCGCGAACTGGGAATGTTCACCGAGGCGCTGGACCTGGCGCAGTCGATGCGGGTCCTATACCCGCTTTCGCCGGAAGTAATTGCTGTACAGGCCGATCTTCACGCCGCCAGCGGCGCGTATGACGAGGCGGTGCGTTTGCTGCGCTATGCGATTGTGCTTCAGGAACTGCAGGTGCAGGAATCAACCAACACCCACCTGGCCCTGGGAGATGTCCTGCTCAGAGCGGGGCGCCTGAAGGAAGCGCAGGAGGAGATTGCGTACGCGCTCAGCCAGAACAGTTATTCGGCCGTTGGTCACACGCTGCGCGGCGATCTCTATCACGAACTTGACAACCAGGAGGAAGCCATCCGCGCCTACCAACGCGCTTTTGAGCTGGATCCTTCCCAGGTGGGAGTCTACGTGGCTCTGAGCAATGAACTGCGGCAGGAAGGCGGCACGCCCAACGATGTAATGGTCCTGCTACAAATCGCCCTGCGCGAAGATGAGAACGATTCCACCTTGCTGCTGGCCCTTGGGGATCAATGGCAGCGCCTAGGCGATACGGGCGCGGCGATCGATGCCTATCAGGAGGCGCTGGAGCAGCTGACGCCCTATGACAGCAACGGCCGTTTCCAGCCGCAAGGCACCGACAACAGCCGAGCCTTTGCCTTCTCGCGTATTGCAGCCACGTATGAGGACCAGGGTGACACGCAGGCAGCGATCAACTACTATCACTCGGCCATCGCTGCCGCGCCGGATCAGGCCTGGCCTTATTTGCTCCTCGGTGATGCCCTGCGCCGGCAGGATGACATTGACGGTGCCGTCGCCTCCTACCAGCAGAGCCTGGACCAGGATGCCAACGAAGTGGAGGCGTTTATTCGCCTGGCCAATCTCTACTCGGCCTCCGGCGAGGCCGATCGTGCGGCAACACTCTTCAATCGTGCCCTGGAACTGACCAGCCCGGAAACAGCGCAAGCCGCTCCTCCGACCATACTGGTCAATGCGCCTGCGGTCTCTTCGCCAGACGCCCTCTTCGCCTCGGACGAAACCACGGACGAAAACAGTTCCTCCACGTACAAACGAGTCGCCTCGCCTCCGGCAGCGGGTGACGATTTGCTGTACGCCAGCGAGTTCAGCGATGTCTCCGCGCTAGCCCGTCTCTACCAGGGCAATGACCAGGGTGACCAGGCGATCAACCTGTACCTGGAACGGCTGCGGCAGGCGGAAGACAGCAACGAATCTGCCACGGTGCGCGCCCGTTATTACAAGGAACTCGGAGACCTGTACCTGGCCAAGTATGATCTGGAACTGGCCGCCACAGCTTACGAAGAAGCGATCGCTCTCGACGGCTGGGCGCCGGCCGCGCGCCTGGGGCTGGCCGAGACATTACTGTTGCAGGAAAAGCCGCAGGAAGCTCTCGAGCACCTGCGCACGGCCGTGGCCCTCTCTCCCGGCGCAGTTGAAGCGCAAATCGCCCTGGCCAACGCGCTTGACCTGCAGGGGCAACAGACGGAAGCCATGACTATCTACTTCAATACTGCCAACAAACACCCCGGCAGCGAACGCGCCACGCTGGCCCTGGCTCGCGCCTGGCAGGATCGCAACCGCGGTGATCGTGCTGAACGCAGCTTCCGTGACACGATTGAACACAATCCCGGCGCGGCGGACGCCTACGTGGGTCTGGCTGAACTGCGCATGGATATGGGCGCCTATGACGAAGCCGAGGAACTGCTCAACACCGCGCGGCGCATCGACTTTAACAATGTCAGCAGCTATATTCGCCTGGGTGATCTGGAACAGCGGCGAGGTGATACACAGGCCGCCCTGGCCTGGTTCCAGGAGGCTGCGGCGCTGCCCGCGGCAGACCAATCACTGAACCTGACTCTCATCGATTCGCTCATTACGTACGGCGATTACGAAACCGCGCTCAGCTACACGAATCAGGCTCTCGAGCAGCGCGAAAACGACGTAGAACTTTTGCTGCGCCGTGGCCGCATCGAGCGCATTTCGGGTCAATATGAAAAGGCCCTGGGCACCTATACGCTGGCGCAGGCCAACGATCCGGCCAACGGCCGTGTCTATGCCGAACTGACCGAGCAGTACCTTGCTCAGGGGCAGCTGGACGATGCCCTGGCCGCCAACGAGCAGGCCATCGCCCTCACCCCCAAAGACACGCCGGACTATATTACCGGCAGCCAGATCCTCTCCAGCCAGGGCCGGCACGAAGAAGCCGTGGCGCTGCTGCAGCAAGGGTTGACCAGGGTAGGCGACCCCGCACTACTGTATAGCAATATCGCTGCGCTGCAGTTGCAGCAAGGGCGGCCCGAGCAAGCCCTGGAAACGCTGCAGGATGGCCTCGATGTACTAGGCGAAAGCACGGGCATGCTGCTGGCTATGGGTCGCTACTACGCCAACCGCGGTAACTTTGAACAGGTGCTGGAGCGCTACAACCAGGCTTTGGAAGCCCAGCCAGATGTTGCTGACGTCCATATTGCCCTGGGCGATCTATATCTGCTCACCGAGGAACCGGACAAAGCGATCAGCCAGTATCGCGAAGCCGTGACGATTGATCCCGCCACGCCGGGCCATTACCTGGCGTTGGGCAACGCCTTCGAAGTCGCGGGGGACATCAGCCAGTCCGAAAGCGCCTACCGGCAGGCGCTCGTCGCGGCTCCCACCCTGGCCGACGCCTACTTGCGCCTGGCACGTCTCTACCAGACCGAAGAAAAATGGGCCGAAGCGGAACGGGCTTTGGCGCAAGGCCTGGCCATGACCCCCGCTTCAGGAGCCTTGCTCAGCGAACAGGCGGCGCTGCTGTTGGCCCAGGGTGACGAAGACGGGGCGCGAACCGCAGCCGACCTCGCTGTGGCTACTTCACGGACGGCCGGCACGCTCATCCAGCGCGCCTCCGTGCTGCTGGCGCTCGAGGAGACCACGGCGGCACAGATTGATCTCGAAGCGGCGCTGGAGATTGAACCGGCCGCGATCGATGCCCTGGTCGTCCTGGGTGACATCTACAAAGCCGCGGAAGACCTGGAAACGGCCGAAGAGTATTACACTCGCGCTGCGGAGATCATGCCGGGGGTGCCAACAGGCTACCTGCGCATGTCCACGCTGGCCCGCGAACAGGAAAACCGCGACGCTGTCGTTTACTGGAATGACCTGGCTCGCCAGGCACAGCCGGGCGGCCTGTTACGGCCGTCGGAGTAGGCTCGCCACTTCAACACTATTACCGGAGCAAGTTTCCAACTGCTATGCCATTCTACCAATTGTCTCCCAGTCGATTACGCACGGTTCAGCTCTTGTGCGCACTGCTCCTATTACTCGTGTTTGTCGCCCACGGCCGTGCCCGCGCCCAGGAAGAGGAAGGCCTGGGCGATCTGTGGATTGACCTGAGCATGGGCGCTCCTCTGATTGACCTGTTCAACCAGCGCGCCCGGACGAATGACATTGCCCGCGTCGAGCATATCTCCCAGTTGGGCCTGCTCGACGAGGTGGACGCGGGCCAGAAACTGGTGGTCTTCAAATCGGCCGATGATGCTCTGCGTTTGCTGCCCCATGTCAACCGCGATATGGATATCGTGGGCTACAATCTGGAACATGGTCCTGCCAACCCTCTCGACGAACAGGAAAACCCCGTTGAGAGCATTCGCCGCCTGCGTGAAGCCACGGATGAATACGGTCTTAAGTTGGCCCTGGGACCAGATCGACAGTTTGCCATCAGTCACGCCGCAGCCATGGCCCCCTATGCTGACTACCTGATCCTGCAGGTGCAGAAGGTGCAAACCGAGCCTGAAACAGTCTATGACTTTGTCCGGCCCATCATCGCCGATGCACGCCGGGCCAATCCGGACATCCAGATCAGCCTGCAAGTTCGGACCGAAGGCGATATCGACGCCCTGCTGGAGATGCTTGGTCCGCTGCGTGAGGAGATCGAAGGTATCTCCATTTTGACCAGTGAAGAGACAATCCCAGTGGCCGAAAAGCTGGTCGGTCGTTTACGCCCGGCGAGAGCCGTGCAGGAGCCTACGGCCATCCCTGAAGATCTCCCTGCGGTAGAACAGAACTTCGCCGCCGAAGTAGTGCCTACGACCCTACCCGTGCTTGAACCTGAAGTGGCGCGGAAAGCAGCCGCGGAACCTGCTGCAATCGAAGAAACGCAAAACAACCGGGCGGAACAGGTCGTCAACACCACGGCTGAAACAAACCAGCGCATCGGCTCGACCGTACTCTTCGTGATCGTGGCCCTCATCGTCGGATTTGCCGTGGGGGCCGGCTATGTCAGTCACAAGGCGGGCTCATGACCTGGGCCGAGTTTGCGCCCGCCCTGCGCTCACGTAACTTTCGCATCTTCTGGCTGGCCCAAATCGTCTCCACTATCGGCACCTCGCTGCAGGTTATAGCCGAGGGCTATTTGATCTTCCAGCTCACCGATTCTACCTTCTGGTTGGGGGCCGTGGGCTTCATCGCCTTACTGCCCGTGGTCCCCATTTCTATGGCCGGCGGCGTACTTATTGATCGCTTCCCGCGGCGCAAATTGATTCTTTTCACCCAGATAGGACTTATGCTGCAGGCCCTCGTTTTCGGCCTGCTGGCTGTTAGCGGTCGTATCGAGCTCTGGCAAGTGTTGGGGCTCTATTTTGTCTTCGGTTCCCTGCTGGCCATTGATCATCCTGCGCGTCGCGCCTTCCTGGTAGACCTGGTAGAACGAGAGGATCTGGCCAATGCCGTTGCGCTGAACGCCACCCTCTTCAATCTGGCGAATTTGGTCGGCTTTGCTCTTGGTGGCCTGCTCATTGCCACCGTCGGCGTCGGCGGCACCATGCTGATAAACGCCGCCACCTACCTGTTTCCGATTACAGCCATGCTGCTGATCGAGGTGCCGGATGTCGCCCAGGACCACGAGCAAAACACGTTTACGATCGCCATGACCCAGGGTTTTATCAGTTTATGGCAGCAGCCGAAAGTGATGACCGTGATGCTGGTCACGGCCGTTGTCGGCGGTCTGGCGTATCCCGTGTTCGGCCTGATGCCTGCCTATGCCGAACGGATCATGGGCGTGGGTGCCGTGGGTCTGGGCGTGCTCCTGGCCTCAGGCGCACTTGGTTCCGTCCTGGGAACCGCCGGCGCGGCGCGTCTGGGCGCGCACCGCCGTGGGCGCAACCTCCTGCTCTCCGCCATCATTCTGCCTGTCCTGGTCATTCTCTTCGCTTTCGCGCCGAACATGTGGGTCGCCTGCACCGTGTTGGTGGCTATCGGTTTCGCGCTTCTGATCCTGCAGAGCCTGGCCATCACCGTGGTGCAGATGAACACACCGGACCGCGTGCGCGGGCGGGTTATGACCATCTACAGCATGCTGCATGCCGGGTCAGACACAGGCGGCAACATGGTTATCGGCGCCATTGCTGTGCCGCTGGGCCTGTCCACGGCGCTGGCTCTGGGCGGGTTTGTCGGCTTGCTCGTCGGCGCGGCAACGAACGTTTTCATGCCGGAGGCGCGTCAACTTGAGTGAACCGAACCGCAGGCTGCGGCAATTGCCGCCTTCGGCCGTTCGGGTGACCGTGGCCGATCTGCGCGCCGGGTTGGGCGCCACGGCCGTTACCCACGAAGAGTTTCGACTTGCCCTGTCGTCCTATTTCGGCGTCGCAGAAGACAGCTGTTTCCTGGCTTCTTCCGGGCGCGCTGCCCTGTTCACCCTGCTGCGCGGCCTGCAGAAAGAGCGGCCCTTTCGCACCGAGGTGGTGATACCCGCCTACACCTGCCCTTCTGTGCCCAAGGTTGTGCTCGATCTGGGGCTGAGGCCGATATATGTTGACATTGTGCCGGAAACCATGCGCTATGTGCCGGAGCACCTAGCCACGGCCGTCAGCGAGGGTACGCTTGCTGTTTGCCTTATCCATCCTTTTGGCATCCCGCAGCCGGCCTCCGATGTTCTACCGCAGGCCCACGCCGCCGGGGCCGTAGTTATCGAAGACGCGGCGCAGGCCATGGGTAGTCGCTGGCAAGGCGAATCCGTGGGGCTGGCCGGAGACTACGGCCTGTTCAGTCTTGGTCCGGGCAAGCCTCTCTCCACCGGCGGAGGCGGGATTATCATTACCGGGGATCCCGAGCTTGCCGCGTCTCTCTCCGGCTGGTGGAGCGAACTACCGGCTGCCGGCACTATGACCTCTGCCGAGGCCCTGGCTCGCCAGGCCGCCTTTCAGTTTGTGTTTCACCCCCGCAGTTGGTGGCTCGCCACGCGCCTGGGCGTGCAGCGCCTAGGTAACCATGAAGCAAGTTGGGGCTATTCCTGGCACGGTCTGAGCGCCTCCCAGGCCGGTGTTGGTCTGGCACTCTTGCCCGGCCTGGACCAGGTGAATGCAAGGCGGGTACAGGTGGCGTGGCGGCTGGGCGAACTGGTCGAGAAAACGCCGACCCTGGAGAATATGCAGATCGCCCCGGGGTCTGAACCGATTTTCCTGCGCCTGCCGCTGCTGGCCGACAGTGCGGCCATGCGCGAAGCGCTGTTTGAACAGCTGTGGTCGGCGGGCATCGGTGTGGGACGGATGTATGAACGGCCGTTAGCGCAAATCTTCCCCCAGGACAGCAAGCGCTTTCCCGGAGCGGAGTCCTTCGCCGCACGGCTGCTTACGCTGCCCACGCACTATCACGTGTCAGACCGGGATGTCGATCTGATCGCCCGATCGCTCTCCCAGCTCTAGAGCGTCTCTCCTTTTCTCAACTCCCCGTGCAGCGTGATCATCAGACGGCGACCCGCAGCGCGTTCACGATGCTCGCAGAGGTAAACGCCCTGCCAGGTGCCGAGCGCCAGACGGCCGTGACGTACCGGGATGGTCAGGCTGCTGCCGAGCAGGACCGCCTTGATATGGGCGGGCATATCGTCCGCGCCCTCGTAGGTATGCACGTAATGCGGTGCGTTTTCAGGGGCCAGCAAATTGAAGTGCGCCTCCATATCGCGGCGCACCGTAGGATCTGCATTTTCGTTCAACGCCAGCGACGCCGAAGTGTGCAGGATGAAGAAATGCGCCAGGCCAATTTCGATACGGCCGATTTCCGGCACCTGCGCCAGGATCTCCTGGGTCACGAGATGAAAACCACGGCTGCGCCGCGCGAGTACTATTTCTCTTTGCCACCAGGCCATTCTGATGTTAGACCTCCAACGCGCTGGAATACAGGTCGATTCCACGGCCCACCTGTCCGCAGTTTACCAGAATCCAGCCCGAGCGCCGGGCATTTGCTTCGTTAGCGGTTGCCGTGAAGATAAGGTGGCGGCATTGACCGGGCCGGCGGCGGGCCGTAAGATGCATGACCGTGCTGCGTGTCGACCGGTGCGACGAGCGAGGGTTCAACGTCGCCCTCGCCCAGGCAATCTATGCTTAAAGAACGCTCCTTCCAGGGGATCTTCCTGTTCTCCCTGATCCTTTTGGCGGCCTGCGCCGCCCCTGCCACCCCTCTTCCACTTCCCACCGCCGTGCTGGACGTGGCGACGATGGTGCCTACCGCGTTGCCAACGGCGCTGTTGTCCGCCAGCGCGACCCCTGCGCCCGCCTATCCGGCCGCGGGAGAAAATGTCTCCTCCATGGCCGAAAACACCGCCTACCCTGCTCCTTCGCAGGTTCCCGACCCTACGGCCACTGCAGTTGCCGCCGAATCAGACAGCGCCGAAAACATTTATCTGCCGATCACGGGCGCCTCTCCGCCCACACCTGCTCCTGGCCCTACGGAACCACCGCCGCCGACCGCCATGCCCTCGCCCGTGCCCACCGTTGACTTTCCGGCCGTCCAGGCCGAACTGGCTGCCAATGGCCAGGAACTGGGTTTCGTCAAGATCGGCTTTCATGTGACCCTGCTGGAGCCAGACGAAACGGCCGTGCTGGACAACTGGCTGGCGCGTCTTGATGAAGCGGGTGTGCCTGTCTTCCTCAAGACCGTAGACAACGCCGAGCCGCTGTACAAAGCCCAGGAGCTGCGACGCGAAAGCGGCGTGCCCCACGTGTTGGTCTATCGTTCTACCGGAGCTGTGCCCCACTACGAACTTCCCGCCGCACAAGCCGCACAGATTCACTGGGCATACCATCGCGACCTATTCCCTCCGGAACTCGACCCCAGCCAGGTCTGGATCGAGACTCTCAACGAACCGGATCGCACCAAAGCCGAATGGCTGGGTCAATTTGCGCTGGAGACAGCGCGCCTGGCCATGGCCGATGGCTACCGGTGGGCGGCCTTTGGCTTTGCGGCCGGTGAACCTGAACCAGAGCAGTGGCAAACACCTGCGATGCAGGCATTCCTGCAACTGGCCGCCGAAAATCCGGACCGGCTCGCCGTGGCTTTGCACGAATACAGCTATCTGAAAGAAGACATCGGCCACGAATATCCCTACAAGATCGGCCGTTTTCAGGAGTTATTCGCCATCGCTGACGGCATGGGCATTGCCCGCCCGACTGTGCTGGTTACCGAATGGGGCTGGGAGCATGACAACATTCCCTCCGCCGGCGAGGCGATGGACGACATCAAATGGGCCTCCAGGCTGTATGCTGCCTATCCGGAAGTGCAGGGCGCGTCCATTTGGAACCTGGGCGTCGGCTGCTGCTTTGGGGATATTTCCGATCAAGTACAGGAGATCATCGATCCCCTGACTGAATACAGTCTGACGAAGTACTACGCCCTGCCATCAGAGCAGTCAGCAGTTGATCCGAATCGTTTCCAGCCCTGATTAACTGACTTCAGCAAAGGCAGGGTGGTAATGAGCCACTCCCGCCGCGTCATCGAGCGCACCCGGAATCAGTTCCAGGGCCATGAAAGCTTCCTCCGGCGCCCCAAACGCATTCGTTATGCCGTAGCGGCTCGCCGGCTGGAACCCGAACCGAGGATAGTAGGAAGGGTGGCCCAGCACGATCACGGCCGTGTGCCCCGCCCCCCGGCATCCGGCCAGCCCCGCCGTGATCAGCGCCGTGCCAATTCCCTGTCCCTGCCGCTCGGGCAGTACCGCTACTGGCCCCAGGCCCACCGCGGCTATCTCCGCACCGCTTTCCCCGACAACCGTCATGGGGCTGAACAGCGCGTGGCCGACGACACGGCCGTTCTCCTCCACCGCCACGAGCGAAAGAGTCACGGCCTCCAGCGCATGCAGTCGCCGCACAAGTTCCGCCTCATCCGGTCGCCCAAAAGCCGCCGCATTCACCTCATAGACACCCGCCTCGTCAGCGCTTTCTTCGCCACGAATCGTCCATTGCGGCATTAACGCACCTCTACTGGGGCTAACAGCAGGCGATCCGCCACGGCCTGCCCCTCGTGCAGAACCGGCAGCCTCTCGCCGCTGGCCTGGTTATAGACACCAATCTCCACCTGGTAGACTCCGGGAGCCAGATCGCCCGGCAGAGCCAGCCGCATGCTGCTCAGCAGCCGTTCGCCCCCTTCCTCGCGCCAGAAACTGGTCGGATACTCGTTGGCGTCGAAACCGGAGACCACCTGCCCTTGGGCGTTGAGGAGGTGAGCAAAAATCGTATATTGCCGCGCCGGCCTGGGACCAAGATCCCAGTGCAGCAGCAGTTCCAGGGTGTCGCCGGGACCAGGGTCAGGCGGTCGCCGATCACTGCCGCGCAGCAGCATCGTATCGCCAAAATTGACTGGCAAAGGCAGCGGAGTTCCCGGCGCGATGTTTTGCGGGTCGAAGGTAGTGGCCCAGGACCAGGTCGGCACGGCCGTGTCCGTGGGCACGGGCACCGGTCCGTCTCGCCAACGATAGACCCTGAACACCTCACGGCCGAAGCGATCCAGCCCAGTGTCGACCTCTTCCAGCCCCACCGCTCGCGCCAGCAGCCATGGATCGGGCCTGTTCTCAGCCAGCAAGAGATAGGTTGCTTCTTCGCCGGGCGGCGGCAGGGGCAGGCTCTGGCGCGCGTCAAACCAGTGGATACCGTCGAATCGGTCCTGCGCCAGCAGCGCCAGCGTGGGGTGCTGGCTGTACTGCGTCGATAGATACAGCGGGCCTTGCCCCTCCCGCCGTGCCAGATAATCCGCTACATAAACCATGGCTACGCGCCGGTCGTCGTCATTGCGAGGATTCTGGTGCCAGTTCATGAAATAGTCCTGGTACGTCTGAACAGCAAGAGCACCAATGAAAATTGCCAGCACGGCCGTCACTACTCGCGACCAGCGCCCTTCCGTCCGGCCGTCAAACCACGACACGGCCGTGTCCAAAGTAATGGCCGGGAAGAAGTAGACGGCGGGCAGAACGCCGATCGCTCGCTGGTAATAGGGCAGCGACTCCGCAGAGAGCATCATCGGCAGCAGCATCACCAGCAGCCAGACCGGCAGGGTCAGATAGGCGACACGGCGCAGGCCGCTTGCCCGGTAGGCCAGCCAGAATGTGAGCGGCAGCCCCAGGTAGAACAGCGCCCCTTCCAGGGGGCCAAAAACCGGCTGACCGGAAATATTGAAGCGGAAATTAATGTCTCCCCACACCGTCCACATGCGCGCCGTCTCCTTGGCGCTCTGCCACAACCGCGCCCAGCTGTCGCCGCCCGACCATTCCGGCGAGAAGACAGAGATCTGCGCCGCCCGGCCGAAAAAATCGCCTGGATTCTGCCAGAAATACCAGCCCAGCGGCAGAAATACCAGGAGGGCGGCCAGGGCGGCCAGCAGGAGATATCGGCTCTGGCCGCGCAGGACCGGCCGCGCGAACAGCCAGATCAGGGCCACGATGGCCAGCATCAGCAGGGGGAAGAGGCGCACGGCCGTGTACGTGTACTGCGACAGGCCTACAAAAACGCCGCAAACCAGAAACGGCCACCAGGCGTGGGAGGGATCCACAGCAGTACTGTTGCGCCGCAGACCATAGAACAGCGCCAATAGCGCGGGCAGCTGGATCAGCGGCTGGATGACGGCGCGATACCCGTTGCGGCTGGCGATCAGGTGCCACAGTGAAACCGCCAGCAGAGCCGCCGCGAGCAGGCCCGTGCGCCGGTTGAAGAGCAGCTGCCCCGTGGCGTAGGTCAGGGCCACGGTAAGGATGCCTGTGAACGCGGACAGCAAACGGCCGCTGAAGACCCCTTCCCCTTGCAGGGCGAACAACACGGCCTCCAAATAGACAAACAGGGCCTCGCGGCCCGTAAAAGCCGAAAAGAAGGGCGGGAAGAACTTACCTGCCAGCACATCGCGCGCCAGCAGCGCCTTCGTCGCCTCGTCAGGATGCCAGCCGAAGGGCACAGACGCCAGTCGGTAGAGGCGCAAGAAGGCGGCCAGCAGCAGAACGACAAGCGGGGCACTTACGCGCCGGACGGGTACTCGCAGAATATGCATACGACTGTATAGCCTAGTGCGAAATGCGGAATAGGCAAACGAATTCTCATAGCCGCCGCGCAACGGCGGGCAGGGGCATTTGGGCAAAAAAAGGGCCCCGCAGATTCGCTACTCTGCGGGGCCTGACCTGATCGGGAAACGTGGGCAGCAGCCTGAAATGCTTCGTGCGACTTGGCTACCCTTTTACAGCCCCGGCCGTAAGGCCGCCGACGATGTAGTCTTGCAGGAACAGGTAAAGGATCACGATAGGGCATTGCGGCCGTGATCGCCCCGGCGCAGAAGACGCCCCAGTTCGTCGCGAACTGCTGCGACTGCATCTGGTACAGCCCGACCATCACAGTGAAGCTTCTCGGTGCTCTTGAGCAAGACGCGCGCCAGCAGAGAACTCGCCGTATACACTGATGAAGGTTAACAAGCCAACCACGATCACCACCGGGCGCACCAGGGGGAAGATCAACATCCAGAAGGTCTGCCAATGCGTGGCGCCGTCGACCATCGCCGATTCATCAATGTCTCTGGGCACGGTGTCAAAGAAGCCTTTCATCAGCCAGATGTTGATGCCCATCGCCCCACCCAGGTAGACGAAATCCAAGACCGGTAAGAGTGTTCAATCCCAGGAACGGGAACGAGAGAGCCTAACTGCTGGACAAGAGCGAAAATTGCCACCATGGCCAGGATGGCCGGGAACACCTGGATCAGCAGGATGCTCTTGAGCAGTGTGCCACGGCCGTAGAAGCGGAAAGCGTGAAAAGCGAAGGCTGTCGTCGTGGTGATCAGACCGAAATCAGCGTCACCGAGTACGAAACCTTGAACGAATTCCACATCCAGGTGTGAACTTCAGCAACGGCGATTGCTGAACAACTCCCGGTAATTGTCGAGACTCGCATTCGGCGGGAATCAAGGTCTGCGTTGCCAGGTTACCGGACGGATTGAGCGAGGCAGACATCGCCCACGCCGCTGGAAACAGGAGCAAGGAAGATCATCACAATAGCGAATGACCATACGAATTGCTTTCTGATGCGCCGATTGCGCGTAGCGCTTCCAGATTTCTGGTTCACTGTAATGGCACTCATCTTATTCTGCCTCCTCCCACATATTGGTGTAGCGGAACTGGAACAACGTAATCAAGATCACGACCACGAAGATGATGATGCTGATTGCCGCTGCAAAGCCAAAATCAGCGCCGCGAGATCCGGCAAACGCCAACTTATACACATAACTAATCAGGATATCCGTATGCCCGATCGGTGTAGACGCGCCTGCAATCGGGGGACCGCCCGAATTGTACAAGTAGATAACATTAAAGTTGTTGAAGTTGAAGACGTAGGAGGCAACCAACAAAGGACCTACGGCAACCAGAAGGAGGGGCATCGTGAGCTGCCAGAACTTCTGCCATGCATTGGCGCCATCTACATCAGCGGCGCTGTAAATGTCATCGGGAATACCCTGCAACGCACCACTGCAGACCAAGCATGAAGTAAGGATAGCCCAGCCATAGGTTGACGGTCAGGATGCCGACCTTGGCCCAAAAAGGACTTTGAAACCAGGATGGCGAGGAGCCGAAGATATCAACCAGTGTCGTATAGATCACGCCCACTGGTTCCATGAACATCCCACGCCAAATGAGGATGGTTACCAGACTGGGAATCGTGTAAGGGATGATCAAGAGCGAACGAATGATCTTTCGGCCCGGCAAATCATTGAAAAGCATTGCCGTGAACAGGCCCAGAAAGAACGTGGTCAGAACAGTCAGAAAAGGAAAGATGAAGTTCCAGATAGTGACGTTCAGCAGTGGGCAGCGCAATCGCTGAACTGCTAAAGAAGCGTGAGAAGTTCGCCAACCCGACCCAACCCAGAAACCGCCTGGAAGCGTAGAACCATCTGCGGCCGTCCAGGTACCCTGAACCGGCACATAGACAGTTCCTGTAGACTGTGTCCACCATCGCGTTTGCTTCAGGGTCATATACATAGCGTTGCACTGTAGCGGCCGCGCTGTCCAGATTCCTAACCCGCACAATGTCCTCACCTTCCCCAAATTCGATGGCCGCCAATTGGTCAATGAGGGCGACAGTCTGCAGGCGAGCCAGCCGCTTGTACCCCTCCAACTCCTAGGGATACCGTTTTCGTCCAGTGGCCCGAACTGTGCCGGATCGGTGATGATTTCCGGCTCTTCCCCCGGCCTGGCAATTCGCGACTCACCGGCTTCATTCATAAGCCACAGGCAAATTCACCGTCAGGTGTCTGAAAAGCAGTCCAGCTGAAGTCCGCGCCTTCTTCCGGCAAATAAGTCTGGCGCTCCAGAGTATTCAATGGACTGCTGCTCTGTCAGCAGATGACCATCGCCGTAATTGGTCAATGATATCCAGAAAGTGTACAAAATCGGGTACACGGACAGGAGGGCCATAATCGACAACCCGATGGCCATCCAACGCAAGGGGTACATACCCGCGCGCAAGAAGACAACAGTAACAAAGATCGTGATCAACGTGAGGACTGCCGCCAGGGGCCAGTAATCCATGCCGCACCAGACCTACGATCAACCACACTGCCAGTCACATCGAAGATGCCCAGCAAGATGAGGCGAATCGCCATACCGCCTGCGGTTGACGAAGGCGCGCTCTTTCCGGTTCTTCAGGTGAGATCGCCGTGCCGTACTAGCTCATCGATTTTCCCTCCGGATAGACAGAAGCCGAGGAAGGACACTGTCCAACCCCGGCTTCTAAACTTACATCACGGTACCATTGGTAGTTATCTGGCTGCTTACCCGCCTGCAATAGCGTCGCGAATCTGAGTCGCACCATTGGTCAGTGAATCGGTGACGTCCTCGCCATTCAGGATGAGCTGCAGAGCGTCTTGCCAGGAACCCCACACCGTCCCCATCTGCGGAATGTTGGGCGTCGGCTGGGCAGTTTCCCCGGCCACGCCGAAGGCAGCCAGGTCAGGCATCGTCCACAGTCTCGAGCGTCGGAATCCACGCGGGAATGCGCGGATCCTGTTCTTGGAAGGCCGCCATGATTTCGTCGGTGGCCACCAACTCGGTCAAGAAAGTCTGGGCCAGCAGCTGGTTTTCGCCCTGGGCATTGATCACAAAACCCTGCGCGCCCAGGAACGGGGCGCCGGGACCACCGGGACCAGCCGGAAGCGGATCGACCGCGAAGTTGACGCCCGACTCACGATAAGTAGTTGCAGCGACCAGGGTCCGTTGAGAATGAAAGGCAGGCCGACCATCCGCGAACAGCGCATCGGCCGTTGCGTAATCAATCGTTGTGGCAATGTAGCCATCGTTCACAGCCTGCTGCAGTGCCTCGCCAAACGCGATGAAGCCTTCACTGTCCAGACCCACATCGTCAGGCAGGTAATTGCCGTCTGCATCCTGTCCAAAGAGGTAACCGCCAAATGCGGTGTGCAATCCATGCGTGGCATATTGGCTCGGCAAAACGGTGACGTTATCCACAGTGCCTGCATCTACCAGGGCGCCGCCAACTTCCATCATCTCATCCCATGTTGTCACCGGTTCAGGAACCAGGTCCACATTGCGCAGGAGAGCAACGTTCTCTGTGGCGTAAGGCAGAGCATACAACTCACTGTTGTAATTGAAGGCCTGCAGAGCAGGGGCCACGATATTGTCCGCTTTCGCGCCAAGGTCTATCGGGGCGATCAGACCACCCTCGACCAATTGGCCGATCTGATCGTGAGGGACAATAAAGATATCCGGGCCTTCACCGGCGGGGATAGCTACGCGCGCCTGTTCGAGAATATCCTGGAGCTGCACTTGCTCCAAAACAACCTCAACACCAGCGGTCGCGGCAAATTCATCAACCAGACGTAGCCAACACGGGGAGGCGCTGGTCATCTGCCCAAACTGTCAGAGTGGCCGTCGTCTTCCGCGGGGGCGGGTTCTTCCGTGGGCTCGGGCATCGGTTCTTCCGTGGGCTCGGGCATCGGCTCTTCCGTGGGCTCGGGCATCGGCTCTTCCGTGGGCTCGGGCATCGGTTCTTCGGTCGGTGCGGCAGCTTCTTCCACGGCCGCGGCTACAGTCGGCGCTACTTCTTCCACGGCCTGTTGGGCCTGGCCGCCGCAAGCGCTGAGCACTAACGCACCCAGCAGAAGGGCGATCACGAGTAAAGACACTTTGTTTAGTTTCATCATTCTCCTCAAATTAACTAATCGTTTGCCTGTTCGGCTTACACTAGGCTTCATTCTGCACTGGTCATCGAGTACCTAAGGCATCACCTCCAGATAGCAGCTACACCGTTCGGTACGAGAATTTTAGAATAGAACGTCCGAATTGCCAACACACCCATCACTCACAAGGTGTCTGCACCTCGTTTCTAATTTCGATGTGACTAATGCCGTTTCTTCGCCCACCAATCCCGTGTCTACAGTCGCTACTCTTGCTTCAAAATGCGATATCCATACCCCGGCAGCTGATCTCACCGGCCGCGTCTGTCCGGACAAGAACATCGACATAGGTTCCCAACGCGACGCGCACCAGCTGCGGCCGCGGTTCAAAGTTCTGGTAAAAGAAGAATGATTCGGTACCCATTGCGCGAACCTGTACGGTGACTCCCGGGGGCAACACCTCTCCTGAACTGCCCGTCTGCAAACCCAGCGTGGCGCCCAGCCAGGCATAGAACCGCACCAGGAAGGCTTGATCCAGGCGGGCTGCCAGATAGAATGCCTGCCCCTTGCCAAACTGGTTGACGGAAACGGCCGTGGAACCCGCATAGAATTCTTCCGTGTATACTGCCAAAGATTCTGCACCCTGCAAATGCAGAATGTCCGCATACTCCTTGACCGGGAAACGGGCGCCTTTCAGGCCGCCGAACTTCACTTCAACTCCCTGCGTCTGAAAGTCGAATATCGCGTCTGTCTCTTCCACCCAGATGCCCAACATCTCTTTCAGCGGGCCGGGCGCTCCGCCTGAGAAAACGAGATCGCTTTCATTCACCATGCCGCTCAAATAAGTCGTTACGAGCGTACCGCCGGCCTGCACAAAGTCACGCAGTCGCTCGGCAACGCCAGCTTGCAGCAAGTAAAGCATGGGCGCGATCAGCAGCTTATATCGTGCTAGATCGGCAAACGTACTATTGATGACATCGACCGTGATGCCCTGCTGCCAGAACGGCCGGTAATGCGCCAGACACCGTTCCTGGTAGTTCTTGTCCTCGCTGCGCGGTAGCTGCGCCAGCTCCAGCGCCCATTCGTTCTGGAAGTCATACATCAGCGCAACTTCAGCCTGATTCAGCGACCCGATCACCGGCTGCAACTGCGCGAGTAGTTCGCCAACGGCCGTGACTTCCTGAAACGTCCTCGTTTGCACATCTCCGGCATGACTAACCACCGCACCGTGGAATTTCTCCGTGCCGCCACGGCTCTGCCGCCACTGGAAATACTGCACCCCATCAGCCCCATGGGCCACGGCCTGCAGCGAAGACAGCTGGTGCATTCCCGGTCGCTTGAGGCGACTAATGCCCTGCCAGTTCGTCACGCTTGGCGTGGATTCAATCAGCAAGAATGGCTGCATCTTGTACGAACGGTGCAGATCATGGAAGAACGCTGTGCGCGCCGCCACATGCCACTCTTCCGCTTCGCTGTGCCAGCGCGGGTAGCTGTCCCAGGCGATCACGTCCACATGCGGAGCGAAGGTCCAATAGTCCAGGCCCACATCCGGCAGCATGAAATTGGTGGTAATGGGAACACCGGGTGTCCACTCACGCAGTGGCTTTGTCTCCGCCAGGTAAAAATCCAGCACCTGATCGCTGACAAAGCGCTTCCAATCCAGCATGAGCCCATGAATGGAAGGGTCTACCGGCGCGATCTGCTGCCAATCCGTATAACGATGGCTCCAGAATGTTGTCCACCACGCCTTGTTGAGCGCGTCCAGGCTGCCATACCGCACCTTCAGCCACTCCCTGAAGGCATGCAGACAAAGCTCGCAGCGGCAGTTAGTATGCCCGTATTCGTTGGAAACGTGCCACATGAACAGGGCAGGGTGTCCGGCATATCTCTCTGCCAGCAGCGCGTTGATCTGCCGCACTTTGTGCCGGTAAACCGGTGAGGTTGGGCAGTGATTGTGACGGAGGCGATGCGGTTCACGACGGCCGTGGTCATCCACCAGCCGGACCTCCGGATACTTTTCCGCCAACCAGGCCGGCTTGGCCCCGCTGGGCGTGGCCAGCGTGGCCTTGAGCCCGTTCGCAGCCAGACGATCCAGCAGTCCGTCCAGCCAGCCGAATTCGAACTGGTCTTCCGCCGGCTCGATCATGGACCAGGAGAAGATCCCCACGCTCATCACATTACAGCCGGCCAGCTTCATTAACTCAAAATCGCGCGCCAACACTTCCGGATTATCAAGCCACTGCTCGTAATTGTAATCTGCGCCGTGCAGCATCTTCACTGGTTCGAAATAAGTCATCATTTGCCTTCGCTCAGCAGGCTTTCTGTTTAGCTCGTGCTCGAATACACCCTTTCCTGGGTGAGGCACGTACATACGATTCTGACGATTTGCGGCAATCTGTCAATACATGGCGGCAAGTACGCAGCCGCAGACCGCGTCTTCAGTTCATCTAGATGAGCGACGGCCGTCTTTTTGCTATACTCAAGCCGCAGGTGATGAATTCACTCGCCCCGCTGTTGAATATACACACTGGAGTACCGCATGACCAAGCCATTTACGATTGAAAACATTGCCGCGTATGAAGGCGAGAAAGTCACCTTTGGCTGCTGGCTCTATGCCAGCACAGCGAAAGGCAAATTGCTTTTTCTGCGCCTGCGCGACGGTACGGGCATGACCCAGGGCGTCGCCTACGGACCGGAAATGGATCAGGAACTATTTGATACCCTCAAGCGGTTGGGCCAAGAATCCTCGCTCATCGTCAGCGGCACCGTGCGCAAGAACGAGCGCGCCCCCGGCATCCCCGGCGGCTACGAGATTGGCATCGAAAGTGCCACCGTGCTGCAAGACGCCGTCGATTACCCCATCACGCCCAAGGAACATGGCGTCGAATTCCTGCTTGACCGGCGGCACCTGTGGCTGCGTTCCAACCGCCAATGGGCGATCATGCGCGTCCGCGCCACGATCAAACAAGCCATCCTGCATTACCTGGACAGTAACGGCTTCATCAACATTGACACCCCCATCCTGACCCCTTCCGCCGCCGAAGGCACCAGCACCCTCTTCGAAGTGGATTACTTTGGTGAACAGGCCTATCTGGCCCAGACGGGACAGCTGTATAACGAAGCTGACATAATGGCCTTTGGCAAGGTTTATTGTTTCGGTCCCACTTTCCGCGCCGAAAAATCCAAGACGCGCCGCCATCTGAATGAATTCTGGATGGTGGAGCCGGAAATGGCCTTTTACGATCTTGATGACCTGATGGATTTTGAAGAAGCTTTCGTCAGTTATATCGTGCAATGGACCCTCTCCGAACGGCGTGAAGAACTCGAGCTGCTGGAACGAGATGTGACCTTCCTGGACAACGTGCAGCCTCCCTTCCCTCGCATCAGCTACGACGAGGCTCTGGAACGTCTGGCTGCCATTCGTGCAGCGACCGATGATCCGGAACTGAAAGAAGCGCTGCAGATCGAATGGGGCGATGACTTCGGGTCGCCGCACGAAACCGAACTGACCAAGCAGTTTGACCGGCCCGTTTTCGTCTATGGCTACCCGACGCAGGTCAAAGCCTTTTATATGGAGCCCTGGCCGGGTCGCCCGGAAGTTTGCAAGTCGGTTGATCTGCTTGCTCCGGAAGGATACGGCGAAATTATTGGCGGCAGTGAGCGCATGAGCGATCCAGACAAACTGGTAGCTGCTATCGAGCGCCACGGACTGCCGCTGGAACCGTATGAGTGGTATATCGACCTGCGGCGCTATGGCAGCGTGCCCCACAGCGGCTTCGGCCTGGGCCTGGAGCGTACGGTGGCCTGGCTGTGCGGCATCGACCACGTACGCGAAACCAGTGCCTATCCGCGCACGCTCACGCGCATGCGGCCGTAACAACCGGTCCCTCGGCCGTATCCCTGCTCTCGATTGAACAACTCCGCTCCACTCAGCAAGCGGCGCATTCTTCTATTCACCCTGTTCACAGTGGTGATAGTGGCTCTTTTCCTATGGCAGGTGGATATGCGCGCGGCGTGGGCTGTGCTGCGTACGGCACGGCCGTTACCTGTCCTCCT
This sequence comes from uncultured Chloroflexia bacterium, assembly GCA_963786145.1. GTDB lineage: Bacteria > Chloroflexota > Anaerolineae > Promineifilales > Promineifilaceae > JAACFF01. Next base: position 194,407 of record CAWAYB010000003.1, on the reverse strand, counting down.
TGGCTCCGCCTGCCTTATCGGCGGGCTGGCCGTCTTCGCCCAGCGCTGGCGGGCCCTGCTCAAGAACAAGCCAGAGCTCCTGTTCACTTTTCATGCCGCCAACATGGGCAACGCTGCCAACATCCTGCTCCCCTTTCGCGCCGGAGAAGCCCTCCGCATCCTGGTCATGGGCACCGACCCGAACGTTTCTCTGGCCGAATCTACTTCCAGCTTTGTTATCGAGCGTCTCTTCGAGCAACTCCTGCGCGTCATCGCTATCATCGGGGCGGTATTCATAGGCGTCGGATTGGAACCAACACCCGGCACCATTGCCGGTGGCCTCTTCAGCGTCGTGCTTAGCTTCGGCATGATCCTGTGGTTGGTAAACCATCCTGAGTTCACGATGAAGCATGGCAGCGCAATCCTGGCCAGGCTGCCACGTATGGACGAGCAGCGCGCGGAGCAAAGCGTGGCCGATTTTCTGGAGATCCTCGATGCTATCTCCGCGCCACGCCGCTTCTTCATGGTGCTGTTCTGGTCGCTCCTCTCCTGGGTCTTGTTCTGGGGCTTCTTTTACTTGATCTTCATCGCTTTGGACACTGGTTTGCCACCCGAGTCGCAATTGGCCGTTTCTCTGGGCGCACTGGCGATTTCGCCCCCTTCTGCCTCCACGCAGCCCGGTATCTTCCACGCCTCCGTTGTCGCTCCCCTGGCCGCCGTGGGTTTTGCCACAGACATGTTGACTGCCTATGCGGTGCTACTGCATATCATAGAAATGGTGCTCATTCCTTGCCTCGGCGCGTGGGGCCTATTGGCCACCAAAGTAACGTTGCGCGACATTGGCGACTTATTCAGCGTGTCGCCCGCCGATCAGTCTGCCTGACGCCACGCCCAGAGATGCCTGCGTACGGGGTCGCCCTGGGCCGCTGCGCTGTTGTCCCGCCAGAAGGGCTCATCGGGCAGACCGACGGCCGTAGCCGGCACCGTCACCAGTGTGTAGCGCGTCGCCAATCCAGGATAAGAAGGCGAATCTTCTTCCATCTCTGACAGGGTGATCGGCGTACTATCCACCGAAAACCGCCCTCGTTGCAGGCCGAGTTCTTCCTGCAGGCAGCGCGCGGCGGCAGCAGCAGCACTTTCCCCCGTCTTGACCTTCTCCGAGGGCAGCCGGTTGCGCCTGCGCTCGTGCCCACCAGCTAATTCCTGCGCTACTTCAAACAACTCGCGGCCTTCATGACTGATCAATACCTGCACCACGTTGACAATACGCATCGGAGGCGGGCCCTCCAATAGGGCATCTCCCTCCTGGAGTTCGATCCACAAATCGACGGCTGTTTTGGTCCCACTCTGACCCCAGCCCTCCATCGCTACACCGTGCTCCCGGAGCCATGCTGCGAGATCTTCCGGATCGGCAAACATAATCACTCTCCACCCGCGGCCGCGTCCAGGAAGCGTTCGTAATGGGCCAGAGCCTCGCTGAAATTGGCACGGCCAAACCCCATCCGCACATACCGGTCTCCATAACCCAGACAGCTGCTCGGCAGCAGCAGCACGCCAGCCTCTTTCGCCAGTGCATGGCAGTATGTCGTGGCCGAAGGGACATGCAAGCCTACCAGGGCCACCGACCCTGCCAACGGCCGTCGCCAGCGAAACAAATCCGGGTAGCGTGCGAAAAACGCCTCCGCCTCGCGAAGGTTGGCCTCGATCAGGCGGCGGTTGCGCGCCACCAGCGCCGTGCGTGCTTCCAGCGCCGCCAGGGCCAGGAACTCCGTCGGTGCCGGCGGGCAAATGGTGGTGTAGAACTTCCAGTTCAGAATCGACTGGCGCAGTGCCCTGTCATGGACAACCAGCCAACCAGCACGCAACCCAGGCAGCCCGTGCACTTTGCTTAACCCCGCCAGTACAATCGCGCGTTCATACATATCAACCGCCGAAGGCAGCGTGTCGCGGCCATGCAGCTCCAGTCCCCGGTACATTTCATCACAGAAGAGCCACAAATCATGTCGTCGCGCCAGGTCAACCAGCGCTTGAAACTGCGTTGCCTCGGGCACGAGCCCGGTCGGATTATGTGGAAAATTGACGATCAGCAGCTTCGTCTGCGGCGTAATCAGCACCTCCAGGCTCTCCACATCGAGTTCCCAGGATTTTTCGCCGGGCTGGACCTCCCAACGCGAAACGTTGCCGCTGATATGCTCGGCCAGGTTCAACAACGAGTCATACGCCGGCGTCAGCACTACCACGTGATCGCCGGGCTGTAACAGGGAGCGCATGGCCAGGTAAATCCCTTCCTCTGGCGCGCCAAGGATCACTACCTCTTCGGGATCGACACTCGTGTAGGTTGCCGACACGGCCGTGCGCAGGTGCGGGTCGCCCTGCGACTCCGTATACCCCAGGTGCAGATCGGCCAGTTGCGCCGGAATTTCGCCCCGCCAGGGCCAGCAGCTCTGCCACCGTCATTGACTCGCAATCCGAGGAGCACAGCAAATAGCGTGTGCTGAATTCATACTGCGCAAAATAATGTTCAATCGCAAAGGGTTGGATTTCCATACCAGCTTTCCTCCAAGGTATCCTCCTAGCGCGCGAATCATAACACGTTTTTCTGACCGAGCTGTCTGCGGTATCATCCAGGCCATGCCGGGCGAGGGCACAAAATGAGCCGGATTCTTGTTTCAGGATTGATCAACCTGGAAACCACCTTGCGAGTGGACCATTTCCCCCTGGCTTACGAACCGGTGCGATACCCATTCTTCGGCGTCAACAGCACCATTTCCGGAGTTGGCTATAACGTTGCTAAAGCGCTGACCACGCTCGGCCACGAAACTGCCTTGCTCTCCCTCATCGGTGACGACCTTGCCGGGGCGATGGTATGGGAGTCGCTGGCCAATGATGGCATTGACGACCGGCATATCCTGGCCGCCATGCCCGCGACGGCCCAGTCGGTGATCCTCTACGACACAGAAGGCAAACGGCAGGTCCATACCGATTTGAAGGACATTCAGGATCGGACCTATCCTACCGCGGCCTTTAACGAGGCGTTGACCCGCTGCGCTTTGGCAGTGCTTTGCAACATCAACTATAACCGCCCTTTTCTCGCCGCCGCGCGGCGAGCCGGGGTGCCCATCGCCACCGACGTGCACACAGTGGCTGAAATCGAGGACGGCTACAACCGGGATTTTATGGCGGCGGCGGACATTCTATTCCTGAGCGATGAGCGGCTGCCAGGCACACCTGAACAGTTCGCGCGTCACCTCCAGGATCGCTACGCCACGGCCGTAATCGTCATCGGCCTTGGTGACTCCGGCGCCCTGTTGGCCATCAACAAAGACAATTTTATGGAGCGTCTGCCCGCCGTTTCCACGCGCCCAATCGTCAATACCATCGGTGCAGGGGACGCGCTCTTTTCTGCCTTTCTTCACGGGCTGCAATGCGAACTTGATCCAGTCGCTGCGCTGCGTCAGGCGCAGGTCTTTGCCTCTTACAAGATCGGGGCCACGGGCGCGGCGCAGGGCTTCCTGACGGCCGTGGAATTACAGGACCTCACCGCCGCGCTAGATGCTCGCTAGTCCAACCACAGCAGTTCGCGCGTTCCCTCCCGCGTATACCAGGCTATGATCTGCTCTACATTATCAAAGAACTCGAATTCCTGCGTGCCGGCCCACCACAAGGCGCAAGCCAGGTCCGGGCATTGCGAACCAAGAGCTGTAATCTGCTTTTCGCCGGGGATGTCGGGCCGGGATGTAACCAGCATGAAGCGCTTGAAATCTGGCGGGATTTCCAGCGGGATCTCCTCATCCGTTGGAAACGGCGGCCGGCAGCGCGATAACAGCATCAGCGCACCACTACCCGTTATCGCTGCCGCCAGCAAGAACTCGCGGCGGGTAAGGCCCAGGGGTCCTTCTTGGTCTGCCGGGCTGCTGGGTATCTCCTCTGTAGGTAGGTCGTCCATAAAACGTGGCCTTAGTATCGCCACCTTGCTCAATTTTGGCTTACAATCCTAATTTCACGGTTACAGAAGGGATGGGCAGCGATCCATCCGCAGATTGTATGAACCTCAATGAGCAGGACAGCCCACTCTATATCGAGATTTTGGGCACGCCAGTACACTGCGTGACCATGGAGCAGACCATGGCCTGGGTCCGTCAATGGATGGATGAGCCGCGCCTGCACCAGATTGCCACTACGAACCCGGAATTTGTAATGGCCGCGCGCCGCGACCCCGCGTTTACGGCCGTGCTCTGGCAGGCGGACCTCTGCGTCCCGGACGGCGTCGGCCTGCTCTACGCGGCCCGGCGCCTGGGCACGCCGCTGCCGGAAAGGGTACCCGGTTCCGCCTTGATCTACCACCTGGCCGACGAAGCCGCTGCGTCCGGCTGGCCCCTGTTCCTTCTGGGCGCTGCGCCGGGCGTGGCCGAAGAAGCGGCTGCCATATTTCAGGACCTGTACCCCGGCCTGCACATTGCCGGCACTTATGCCGGGTCACCGGCGGAAGCCGAGAATGAGGCGATCGTGCAGCGGATCAACGAGAGCGGCGCGCAGATGTTGTTCGTGGCCTATGGGGCACCACGGCAAGACAAGTGGATCGCTCGTAATCGCGCCGCGCTGGCCCAGGTGCGCGTGGCTATGGGCGTGGGCGGTTCGCTCGATTTCGTGACTGGTCGCGTGCCACGCGCGCCACAATGGGTGCAAAGCCTCAACCTGGAGTGGCTCTATCGCCTGGGCCAGGAGCCGTGGCGCTGGCGGCGCATGGTGGTCCTGCCCCGCTTCGCGGCCCAGACGTTGATACGGCCGTCGCGCTAGGATCGAGGAGCTTGCGTGTTTGCGTTTCGAGCCTTCCGTTTTACAATCCGCCTGCGGGAAGAAAGGAAAACAGGGAACTCTATATGCGTGTGCTAATCACCGGCTCCAGCGGCCAGATAGGAACCAATCTGGCCTTGCGCCTGCTTGCCTCCGGGCATGAAGTCTTCGGCATCGACGTAAGGCCAAACCCCTGGACCAATGATATTCCCACCCTCCTACAGGACCTCAGCGCCCCCTATTCCATCTTCAGCGGCGGTCTGGGACACGTGCCCTATCCGCGCGATCTGGATGCAGTCGTCCATTTCGCTGCGCATGCCAAGGTGCACGAACTGGTGCAGCAGCCCCACCGCGCCCTGGAGAATATCACCATGACCTACAACATGTTGGAGTACTGCCGCCACAATGAGGTGCCGATCATTTTCAGCAGTTCGCGCGAGGTCTATGGCGACATCCATCGCTACATCACCGACGAGTCAAATGCCGATTTTGCCTACACGGAAAGCCCCTATTCGGCCAGCAAGATTTCCGGCGAAGCTCTCGTCTACGCGTATGCGCAATGCTATGATCTGCGCTATCTCGTCTTCCGTTTCAGCAACGTCTACGGCCGTTACGACAACGACCTGGGGCGCATGGAACGTGTCATCCCCAAGTTCATTGATCAGATCGGCCGTGGCGAACCTATCGTGATCTTCGGCCCGCAAAAAGTCCTCGACTTTACCTATGTGGACGACTGCGTAAATGGGGTCATCAGCGGTATCGACCTCTTGCGCGGCGGCGCTGCACCTAACCAGACGATCAACCTCGCTTACGGCCAGGGCAACACCCTCGGTGCAATGGCCGGTTATGTCGGTGAAGCGCTGGGGCTGGCCCCACAAATCAGTTTCGCGCCGCCACGCGTGGGTGAGGTAACCCACTACGTTGCCGATATCAGCAAGGCGCGCGCGCTGCTCAACTACGAGCCCCAAACTGCCCTGCGCGAAGGGATTCAGCAGGCAGTGGCCTGGAGCACCTCCTGGTGGGCGGCGCACCCGGGGTGAATTGTCGATGATCTACGTCGATATTTCCGCCGCCGTGCACGCGCGTGCCGGGTTGGGACGCTATAGCGAACGGCTTGCCGCCGCACTGCTGGCTGATGATCCGGGCGACTACACTCTCTTCTATAATCAAGGTTCGGAAGGTCGATACCCGCCCGCCCTGCCCACGGCCGTGCCACGGCGCAGCATCAGCCTGGGCTACAAGCCCTGGCGTACGGCTGTTCTCGCCGCGCACAAGACCCGCCGTTCCTTCCGAGCCCTTGTGCCCGATGCCTCCCTTTTTCACAGCACGGAACACCTGCTGCTGCCCCTGCCCGAAATACCTACCGTGCTCACCGTGCACGATCTTATCTTCAAGCTATACCCTGACTACCACAAGCGTCTGAATCTTTGGTATCTCAACCAGGCTATGCCATTGTTCTGTCGCAAGGCCACGGCCCTCATCGCAGTTTCTGAGGCTACCAAGCACGATATCGTGACCCATTACGGCATCAACCCAGCCAGGATTCATGTGGTGTATGAAGCGGCCGCCGGTCATTTCCAACCCCAGCCCCCGGAGCGAGTCGCCTCCGTGCGCCGGCAGTACGACCTGCCCGACCATTTTCTCGTTCACCTGAGCACCATCGAGCCGCGTAAGAACCTGGATCGCCTAGTCGATGCCTTGCTGCTCGTGCGCCAGGAATTTCCCGATTTGCACCTCGTCCTGGCCGGAAGCAAAGGCTGGCTTTATGATGATTTTTTCGCCCGTATCGGGCGCGAGGGCTTGAGCGAGGTCGTACGGCCGTTGGGCTGGGTGCCCGACGAAGATCTCCCTGCCATTCTTGCCGCCGCCGACCTCGCCGTGCAGCCCAGCCTCTATGAAGGCTTTGGCCTGCCCATCCTCGAACAGATGGCCAGTGGGCAGGTCGTGGCCGCCAGCAATACCGGCAGTCACCCTGAAGTCGGCGGCGAGGCCGCTGCCTATTTCGATCCCACAGAACCGGCCGAAATGGCCACCGTCATCTCCCGCCTCCTTTCCAGCCCCGGTGAACTCGCGCAGCGCCGCGCCATGGGCCTCATTCAGGCACGCCAATTCAGCTGGCAGCGCGCCGCGCGCGAAACCCGCGCCGTCTACGACAGTCTGCTGAGGAGCTAATCCCAGATGCGCCGCTTCCTCCGCCCTGAACTGCTCCTCCTGCTCGTACCCATCCTCTATTTGGCGACTCTGGCCCAGGGTTTGGTCTTGGGAGATCCCAGCGAATATACTTTCGTCGCCAACACATTGAGTATCGCCCACCCGCCCGGCTATGCTTTCATCACTTTGTTGGGCAAGCTCGTGCAAACAGTCGTGCCCTTGGGCGACATTCCCTGGCGCATGCACTTTTTGTCGACCCTATCCGCTACCGCGGCTGTCGCTTTCGTCTACGGAACCGTGATTTCCGTCGCCACAGCGCAAGGACAGGGTCGCGGGTCCGCCCTGGGCCTGCCCCTGGTCTCTTTGAGCGCCGTCTTTGCCGCCCTTTCTGTAGCCTTCGGCGCCGATTTCTGGCAGCACGCTATCCACGCTAACCCGCACATCATCACCGCGGCCTTTCTCGCCGCCAACCTCTTCTTCCTGACGCGCTGGTGGGCAGCCTTACTCCAGGATAAGGTTGCGGGACACGAGGCGCAGGGCAAAACTGCCGAACGATGGCTGCTGCTCTTCTCCTTCAGCGCCGGTCTGGGCGTGACACATCACCCTCTGACAGTCTTCTCCTATCCGGCCTATCTCGTCTTCATCCTGGTCGTACGGCCGTCCATCTGGCGCGAATGGCGCACCATCCTCAAGATGCTGGCCGTGGCCCTGCTGGGCCTGAGCGTCTGGCTCTACTTTCCGCTGCGCGCCTGGTTTGGCCCACCCCCTTTTGGGCCCACAACCATGAACACGCTGAGCGGCTTTCTCGATCATGTGCTGGGCCGGGGCATTACCGAAGCACTTCCCTATTACAACCTGCGCGAACAACCCGACCGCGCTCTCGTCTTCTGGTCAATCCTGCGCCTGCAGTACACCCTGCCAATTCTCTTTCTTGCCCTGCTGGCCCTGCTCTGGCCGCTGCTGCAGGGGTTCGCGCGGCGCGCCGGCCGCGCCGAGCTATTGCCTCTGCCGGGAGCGCCTCTATTGCTCTACGCTCTCGCCTTTCTCTGCAACTACGCCTTCGTGATCAGCCTCAAGGCGCAGGACCTGATGGCCTACCTACTGGGACCGCTGCTTATCGTCGGACTGCTCGCCGGGCTCGGTCTCTATTTCCTCTTGCGGCTGACGGAGCAGAGGCTGGCCCTGCCGCCAACGGCCGTCTGGCTGCTCGTTGCCGGCCTTTTTCTGCTCGGCCCAGCGGCACAGGTCGCGCGTACCCTGCCCGGCATCGGGTTGGGCAGCTACGACGAAGGGGATGCGTATGTCATGGACGTCTTCGATAATTTTGCCGGCCAGAGAGAGGGAGCCGTCCTGCTTAATGATTGGGAACATATGACGCCTCTCTGGTACACCCAGTTGGTGCAGCAGCGCTGGCCCAACCCGCTTGATGTGCGCCCCGAGTATGTTTCCACAGCACGCACGTGGCTGGACAACGTCTTTGATTTCCTGCCCGGCGGGCCTGTGTATCTCAGCAATTATCGCCGCGAAATCGTGGATGCCGGATTCCGCTTACGGCCGTTTGGCCCTTTCTACCGGGTCGTGGAGCCTGGCGACCAGAGCCTTCCGCCGCATCTCACTCCGCTGGACAGCCCTAACGCCGCAGTGGAGATCGTCGGCTTCGACCTGCCCGAAAAGGAAGTCAGCGCCGGTGACTACGTCTCTCTGTCTCTGGCCATGACCGCGCCGGAGGGTACGGCTGACTACTATGTGCCTGTACTCACCGTGGCCGATCTCTCGTTTCCCTTCACCACCGACAGCCACGTGGTTACACCTGACTGGCTGCCCGGCGAAGTGATCGTCGAGCGTTTCGATTTTGCCCTACCCCATGATCTACCGCCCGGCGACTACGCGCTGCGAGCGGAATTGAAGAATCTAAGCCAGGATACCATGGCCGGGTCGCAAGTATCGCTAGGCACGCTACGAGTGGCAGAGGGAGACGCACGCGCGCCGGGCAGGGATTTGCTGGCCAATTTTCGCCAGCGCGTCGGCCTGGCCTGGGCTTCGGCGCGCAGCAACGGCCATACCGCCTCCGCACCGTGGTCCACGCCTCTTCATGCTGCGCCCGGAGACCTGGTACAGGTACGCCTCGGCTGGCAGAGCCTGGACTATGCGGAAGAAAGCTATACTGTCTTTGTACACCTCATCGATCAGGCTAACCGTCCGCTTGTAGCCCTCGACTACACGCCGTTAGGCGGCGCGGCCCCGACCCACTTGTGGATTCCCAAGTGGCTGCCCGGCCAGCGCTTCACCGATCCCTATCGCCTGCAAATCCCGCCCGACCTGCCGCCGGGAACCTATCTGATCGAAGCCGGCCTGTATGAGATGGTCGGGGGCCGCCGCCTGCAGATTGCAGATGAATTCGGCAATCTTGTTGGAGATCGCTATATTCTGGGCAGTATCATCGTTGGCGAGGAATGAAACCAGGGAACCAGATCACGGAAGCCGGCGTCTTTATCATAATGACAAACACCGGACAAACGGGGTTCCGAGGGACCATCATGGCACGACGAATGATGATTCTAGCGCTTTTGGCGCTGCTGTTGTTTTTGGCAGGCTGCGGACCGGCCACAGGCAACCGGGACACGAGCGAGGGCGGAGTGACGATCGTTTACCGCCGTGAGGGCGGCTTTGCGGGCCTCAGCCAGGAGTGGGTGATCCATCTCGACGGCCTTATTGAAGCGCCCGGCGAACTGCAAATGCGCGTGCCACCTGCCGAAGTTCAGGCCTTGCTGGATCAAAGCGCGGAGATGGTTGAAACGCCTGCAACGCCGGAACCAACTCCCTGCTGCGACCGCTTCACCTACAGCGTCACCATCATCGCCGGCGATCAGGAAACGACTTTCACCCTCAGTGAAGGCGTCCTCACGGATGTCGAAGAGGCAGAGATGTTTGCCGCTGTTGAAAGCCTGATCAACACGGCCGAACCCCTGCCCTGAACGGCAGATCAGGAAGGCGAGCTGCTTTGACCGCGGAAGCGGCGCCAGCGCTGGGCAATGCTCTCGCGAATCAGCAGCGGCCGCAGCTCCCGCCACTCCGCCAGCGAATCAAACCCTTGATCCGCGGCGTGGTCGGGCGCAAACTGCTTGCGCACATACTGGTCGGTCAGACTGCGAATTGGAGCCTGGCCTTGGGGCACGGCCGTGCCCATCTGCTCTGCCCGCTCATATGGCGTCGCACCCGGGCTGTGCGTAACCCCCAGCCAGCCAGACCACGAGCCCAGCCGCTGGTAACTGCGCTCCACATCCCCCTCCACGCGCAGGTTCAGACGCCGCGCGATCAGCAGCAGAACTACAACGAGCAGCAGGATCAACGCTGCCCCAGCCAGCTGCCAGAGTGGCAGGTTTTCCAGGAAACCGCCGCTCTGCTGGGCCGGATCATTCAGCAAATCTCCCAGATTCTCGCTCTGGCTCAGCAATTCATTTTCCGCCAGCGTGCGCGCCAGATCATCTACCGAATCGGGCACTACCGGAGATGCGAAGGCATCTCCGCCACCCGCCGTTTCAGGACGTTCTACGAGTGGAATTGAGGCAGTTGGTTCAAACTGGATCCAACCATACTGTGGGAAATACACCTCCACCCAGGTATGGGCATTGCTCGCGCGCACGCGGTAGGAACGGCTGGCTTCGTCATATTCTCCCTGCGCATACCCGCTGACCACCCGCGCCGGGATGCCCTGCGAACGCAACATCACCACCATCGCCGAGGCGTAATAATTGCAGTACCCTTCCCGCGTGTCAAAGAGCGCGTAGTGTACGGGGTCCACTCCTTCGGGTGGGGCGTCGATCTGGTCGTTATAGGTGATGTTCTCGCGCAGATAATCGCGCACGGCAATTGTTTTGTCGAACGGATTGTCAAACGTCGCGGTCAGCTGCGCCGCTAACTCAATTGTCTGTGGCGTAACCGTTTCCGGCAGTTGTAAGTGGCGCTCGGCAACCCAGGCAGGGTAAGCGACAGCGGCACCGCGCAAGCTGGTCGCATCCACAGTCGACATTCGAGAGGCGACTTCATAGCGGTCGCCCTGGCGCAGGATATAACGCGAGCGGATGCCAGAAACCAGTTCAGCTCCCTGGTCATCTAGCGTGCTTTCCACAAACATTTGCCGGTCCGTGCCCACGACCTCGGGCGCGGCATAGAGAATACTGGAGTTGGGCAGGTAGTTAAAGACCACCTGGTTCACCGTTTCCCGCGCCGCCGTCGCCGGGATCGGCAGCGGCCCATCATCCGGATAATGGAGGCGCGTATCCACCTGATCGGTGACATACCAGCCGCCATCCTGGTATGTATCATAGGCAACCGCCTGCCAATACACGTAGGGCAGTTCGCGCGGCACCGTCACATCCATGATCAAGGTGCTGCCCGCCGTGCGCGGGCCGCCCAGGATCAGGCTGTCCTGATACGGATCGGCCGTTACCCCACTGTAGGATCGCAGGGAGGAAAACAGGCGTGTCCAGTTGTCCTGAAAATCGCGCCAGGGACCCTGCGTGCCGCTCAGGGCATCGTTGACAGCCGCGCTGGCCGAGAGAGTGGGTAAGGCCCATGAGAACAGCATCAGGGCCAGGGAGGAGACCAGCGCCGCGCGCACGAAGGTGAACCAGATGCCGTTGTCATAGCGCACGGCCGACCTGCGCCACGCTTCCTCCTGCTCCACTAGATGCGTGCGGCTGATATAGAGCAGGGACAACAGTGCGTAGGCGGCCAGGTAGAGGATCATCGGCCGCGGCCCGTTGTAATAATAGACCACGCTCAGCAGCACGAGGCCCGAGGGCAAAATCACGCGCCAGATGTACGAGTAGCGAAAGGTATACCAGGCCGCCGTGTAGCCCAACAGCCAGAAGACGGCCGTGGTCTGAATTACAAAAACAAGACCGTCGCGGCTCGTCCCCCCACCAAAAGCCTTCTGCAACCAGTCCACCTGCCGCGCAGCGATCTGCAGCACCCGCTCGCGCCAAATCAGATCTCCGGGCAAGATCGTGCCCAGCAGATAGAAGATCATGAACATGCCCACGATCAGAGCATACAGATGCGCCGTGCGATCTTTGAAGTTGCTCTTGGCCAGAGCAAGACCCAGAAACATTGCTACGCTGCTGGCGATGGGAATGATATGTAGCCCATCGATCAGGTCCGTCTGCATGATCGCCGTAGAGGCCACCAGCAGCATGGCCCACAAGATAAGGAGCGTCGACCAGCCTTCTTCTAGTTGGGGACGATTACGCATGAACCCTGTCCTTGCTACGAAAAATCGCTGTCTCAGGTCACCTGGTCAGCATAGCGGCTTGCAGCGCAATCGGCTGCCAGCCTGTACTCCCCCACGGATGATGCTTTATTCAGTATAACGATGGGTCACCAAAATGTCACCAACGGCGGGTGTCGTTCAGCCGTGTCTCATGATCGGGGCGCATCGTTCGTGCGGCGCGCACGCCACCAGGCACCTGCCAACACCAGGACCAGCCCTCCGAGCCCGATGACCAGCCAGTTTATCGAGGAAGGCTCGCCCACATCCACGACAAGGGTCAACTCACCGGAACCTGCCGGGCCGCGGATCTCGATCAACGTGTCGTACTGCCCCGCTTGCGGCACTTCCATGTCTGTCTCGTAGAACAGCCGGTTGATCGACTGCTCCGTCGTGGCGGGGGCGACGACTGGCGGCTGGTCCAGGGCCGTTTGCATGGTCACCAATATCTCTGCGTCCAGCACCGGCGCACCATCCTCCGGAGTGGCCAGGCCGACCGTAAAGTGCAGGGGCTCACCCGCCCATGGCTGTGGCGGGTTCAACCAAACCGAGACCATATAGGGGCCGGCCGCTGTAGGCCCGGCGATTAGCGCCCCACCACCGTGCGCTAGCAAAAGGTGTGCGGGCACAAGCAAGATCAGGGCCGCCAGGATTACGGGAGTGTGCCAGCGTTTCATTTTCCCCTCGACTTCTGCAAGGTCTTGTGTACCAGAGCCAGATAGCCAACGCCAAGCCCTACGGAAAAGATGAACCACTGGAAAGCATAGCTGAGATGCGGACCTTCCGACAGGTCCACAGGCGGCAGACTGCGATAGGGCAATGTGTCGCGGCTCTCCGGTCCCTGGATAATGTAGAATGGAAGCAGTTGGTAGGGTAACTGTTGCTGGATCGCCGCCACGTCCACGCGGTACCATTCACTCTGCGGGTCTTCGGGCGCGGCGTTAGGATTGCGCGAAATCACCTGCGACAAGGCGATGGGGCCTTCAACAGTCGTCGGGCCGGCCACTTCGTATCGCGCCAGGCCCTGCGGATTGACCTGGTCATCCGGGATCCAGCCGCGGTCGACAAGCACGGCCGTATCGCCACCCGGCAGCACCAGCGGCGTGATCAGGTGCACCCCCGAACTGCTCTGCCAGTTCTGAACCAGCAGTACCAGCTGCTGCTCGAAATCAAACGTTCCGCTGGCCACGGCCAGGCGATCCTTCAGGCTTTCTACATCCTGCGGAAGTTCGCCCGCCACATCCAGCGGCGTGGCCGCCAAGGAGACGGCAAGGGCAGCATTGGCCTCGCGCCGCTCTTGCAGGCGGTCCAGCTGCCAGAAGCCCAGCCGGGCCATTACTCCCATCATCACGACGACCAGCAGCGTTGCCCACCACCAGCGGCGGGTGAACAAAGCGCGCAAAAGATCCATGCCCGGCCTACTTTTCCATGCCCGGCGCGACCAGCACATCTTCGCTGTCCCACACAGTCTTGGGCAATGCCGGTTTGGCTTCTTCATCTCCAAAATATTGCGCTGCCAGCACCAGCGCCGCCACCATAAACATCATGCTGCCGGGGATCCACATGATCACCCCGCCGATGCGCTGGTCCGTCACCACATCAATGCCCCACAGGCGCGGCACCGCGTCGTAGTAGGTGTAAAATGCCTCGTTGGCAAACGCCAGCACCACGCCCAGGGCCATGCTCGATGGTATCGCCGCCAAGACAAAAATGATCCGGCCCATTGTTCCAAACTGTTTGTGAATGCGCGGCCCTGCTCCCGTCGCCACCCACCAGAACAACATGCTGGCCAGGAAAAAGGAGAGGTGCTCGAGATCATGAACCAATTCTGAATACAGCGCCGCATTATACATGGCCGGATCGTGCCAGCCGATGAGCGCCACAGTCCATAGCAACCAGATCACACCTGCCCCCGTGGCGGCGCGTAGGCCGCGGCGGAATGTGCTGTCGCGGTGCAGCAACCGGCTCAGGCCCCTGCCCGCCGAGCGCCGCCACGCAGTAGGCAGCCCCCATAGCAGCACTGGAAGCGGATTGGCGATGAGCAATAACGGGGGGGCAATCATGACGAGCAGCAAATGTTGGATCATGTGCATGAAGAAGAGCTGCTGGCCCAGGGCATCAATCGGTGAGAGGAGGGAAATGCCAATGATAAATAGGCCGGTCAGGTAGGAGACCAGTCGCCACGGTTCAGTAACAGGGTGACGGTGCGACGGCCGTTGTGGGCGAATGCGGTTCGCGGCTGTACGCCGCCGCAGCCGCAGCCAGCCCACCGTGTACAGCGTCCCCAGGATCAACAGCGGGACGATCACGGCTAAGCGCCAATTCCAGCTAAGTAGAACGGCTCTGGTTACCGGATCCATGAAGGCTCACCACCAAAGGATAGAGCGACAGGCACAAACGGCCGTTTGTGCCTGTCGCCCCTCAACGAGTCCAGTCAATTGCTGTGCATGGGTCAGCTCATAACCGTGCCCATCAAATACAGGGCAGGGTAATAGAACACCCACACGACGTCCACAAAATGCCAGTATAAGCCGCTGCCTTCCACACCCCAACTGCGATCAGGGGTGAATTCGCCGCGGCGGCCCTTGTTCCACATGATCAAGAGCAAGAGAATTCCCGTCGTCACATGCAGCGCGTGCCATCCGGTCATTGCAAAAAAAACGCCCGACTCTACACCATCCGCGATCGTTAGATGGCCGAACAACTCAACGCCGAACAGCTCCCCCGACAGGCCAAAGACATTCCATTCAAAAACAACCACGCTGATCAGGAAAGCCGTGCCCATCGCCGCCGCCAGCAGGAAATTCCTTTTGAACCCTTGCCGATCGCCAAACTCCATCGACGTTTGCCCTCGGTAAACGAACCAGCTGCTGAACAGCAAGACCACGGTGGCGAAGAGACCAACCTCCTGGCTCAGGTCAGGTCGAGTATCCCCCCACAGGTAGAAGCGGGCTACAAGCAAGGCGCCAAACAAGAAGATCTCTGAAAACATGAACATCCACAGGCCCAGGCGGTTACTCTGCAGCTGCACTTCAAAGGGGGGTTCGTGGTTAGCATGCTCCGCCGCATGCTGGTCATCGTGAATAGGCTTGGTATAGGAAGTCATCAGTGACTCTCCCCTCGCCACAGGCGCGATACGTGCATAAACACCTGCACGATCAAAGCCGCCTTAATCAGGGCGATGATAAAAAGCAGGATAATCGACGACGTAAAATTAACCGCCACGATATATTCAGCAATGGTAAGAACCATCAAGAATAGGAAGGTAATCAGGCCGCGCCGGTAAGCCTTCGCTTTTTGTTCGCTCACGTAGTTGCTCCTTTGCCATCCAAGCACAAGGCGGCCGGTCTAGGGCACGCCGTGGCCTCGAATCCCCTAATCGCCCGTAGGCGCAGGTGCGACATCCATTTCCTTGAGATACGGCGCGTTCGGCAGCCCATAGTCATATGGTTCACCAATCACTTCAAAAGGCACGTCATAATTGAACTCCGGAATTGGCGTAGGCGTCTGCCATTCCGGTGAGCGGGAACGCCACGGGTTCGTCGAAGCGACTGGCTGCGTGCGCACGCTGGAGACCAGGTTGTAAATCATGATTAAGACGGACCAGCCAATGATCAGCGCAGCCAGTGTAATCAGGATTTGCTGTGGAGCGATCCCCAGGGCCGGGTCATAGTCCGCGATGCGCCGGCGCATGCCAAGGATGCCGATGCTCATCTGCGTAATGCTCATCACCCAGAATCCGGGCACCATCATCCAGAAATGTATCTTGCCCAGGCGCTCATTGTACATATGTCCGGTGATTTTGGGATACCAGTAATAGATAGCGGCTGCGAAGGGAAAAATAAACCCACCGAACATCGTAGCGTGGAAATGGCCGACGATCCAATAACTGTCATGCAGGTGCAAGTCCGTGGGCACCGTGCCGAGGATAGGGCCGGTCACGCCTCCAATCAAGAAAACGGAGATCGCGCCTAACACAAACAGCATCGGGGTCTCAAAAGAGAGCTTGCCGCCCCATAATGTGCCCACCCAGCTGAAGAACTTCACCCCGGTTGGCACAGCGACAAGCATCGTCGCAAACATGAACGGCACGCGCAGGGCATCGTTCATGCCGGAGGTAAACATATGATGCGCCCACACCAGGAAGCCCACCACGGCAATAGCCAGGCTGGAAAGGGCAATCCACTTGTAGCCAAATAACGGCTTGCGCGCGAACACCGGCAGCAGTTCGCTGATCACACCCAGGCCAGGCAAGACAAAGAGATAGACCACCGGATGTGAATAGAACCAGAACAGATGCTGATACAGGATGGGGTCGCCGCCGTTCACCGGGTTGAAGAATGTCAACCCATACGCGCGCTCCAGGATGGTCGAAGTGAGGGCCACACCCACCGTCTGTGTCGCCGTAAACTGGATGATCGAAGCGCCGAGGGCACCCCAGACGAATATTGGCATCCGGAAGGGGGTCATACCCTTGGCGCGCATCGTCACTGTAGTGACAATCGCATTGATGGCGCTGGCCATTGAAGAGAAACCATTGATCCAGAACCCCATCAGGAAGAGCAATACGCCCACCTCCGGGGTTACCAGACTGAGGGTTGGATAACCGACCCAGCCAGTGTCCCAACCACCCAGAACCATGCCACCCAATATAAGCAGTACAGAGGGAATCGCGACCCAGAAGCTGAATGCGTTCAGGCGCGGGAAGGCCATGTCTGAGGCGCCAATCATCAACGGCACCAAGTAGTTGACCATCGCGCCTACACCCAGCAGCATACTGGCGATCATCACAATGCCATGTGCACTGAAGAGTGTATTGTACTGATTTTTCGTCAACCACTGCATGCCCGGCTGAGCCAGCTCAATACGGAACATGATGGCAAAGAGGCCGCCGACAAGCAATACCAAAATGCTGGTGACACCGTACTGAATGCCAATCACTTTGTGATTCACGTCCGGCGTGAAGTAACGGAACCATTCCGGTTTTCCCGGAGGTGCGCCATGTAGCAGGGGAGTCGGATGGCCTGTGATCCATAACAGCCAATCGGTCAGAACCCCGGACCCCAGCAGGAAGCCAAGCACACTTGTGATGCCGGCAAAGACCAGAGCAGGCTCATTCATCTGCAGCGCCGGATTGCCCGATACCAGATTGAAGAAAGCCAGGCCCAACGTGCCGGCGATCAGCTGGCCCACAATGCCGCGAAACAGCGAGTTGGCCGAAGCGTAATAGAAGAACCGGCCTATCCACGAATTCTGGAAAAGACCCAACCCGGAAGCGAAGCCAGCCGCACCACTGCCAGCCACAATTAACGCGCCAAGCGCCGGGAATACCAGGTCGCTTACGATGGCGGGCGGCGTCATGCCCAGCGCTCCCACGACGATCACCTCATGCAGCCAGTTAAGCAGCAGCGCCAGCGCACCGCCCATAACCACACCCAGCAGGCCGCCCATGACCGCATCGAAGCCTTTAGATCTTACAATTTTCAGGATGAATTCCATATCAACTCTCCAATAGCCGAGGAACAGGGGCCAAAGCCTTGCCTGTTTCTACTCCTCCAGGGTCTTCATAAAGGCGATCAGGTCATCGACAATATCGATCTCCAACCCTTGTGTGGCGAGGATTTCTGCCTGTTTCTCCGCAAATAGCTGCTCGTAGTTCTGCGGCATCGCCGCCGCAAATCCGGCAACTAATTTGGCGTTGGGATCATAGATGGATTCGCGAATATAGGCGTCATCGACGGTGACAGTTGTCCCGTCGTCAAGCGCCTCTTGACGGCCGTAGATACCCAACCACGTCGGACCCACACCCGGCGTACCATCCGTGCTATGGCAACTCACGCAGCCAAAGCCCTCTGCACTGTACCACAGCGCTCCCCGCTCCTCCGGCGTAAGCTCAGCATATTGCGGCGCCGCATTCTTTTCCACCAGCCAGGCCTCATAGTCAGCCTGAGAGACGACGCGCACCGGGGCCAACATACCCGAATGCTCCGTGCCACAAATCTCTGCACAGCGCACTTTATAATCTCCGATCTCGCTTGGCGTGATCCGCAGCTCGGTGACCCTGCCAGGAACCAGGTCCTGCTTAATGCGAAACTCCGTTACCCAGAAGGAATGCAAAACATCCTCAGAGCGCATGCGCAGCACCAGGGGCCTGTTCACGGGCACTACCATTTCTGCAGACACAAACTCCCCTTGCCCCGGATACTCAAAACCCCATGACCATTGCCGGCCGATTACCTCAATTTCCATCTCATCGGGATAAGGTTGCGTCAGGGCCCGCAGTTCAATCGTTCCCCAAATGCCAAACCCTATGACGACAAAAATCGGGATAATCGTCCAGGCGATCTCCAGCTTCGTGTTTCCGTGGACGTGCTCCGCATCTTCCTCATCCTCGGGTTGCCGCCGGAACGCGAACGCCGAGTACAGCATCATCACCATAATCAGCGAGAACAGGAACGCGATCATCCAGAAATGGACCCCGAACATGTAATCGACAATACCCGCCTGCGTACTCGCCGCCGTGGGCGTCGCGAACAGCCAGACAAAAACCCAGCGCAAAAAAATCGTAGAAACGATTACCAAGAGCCCTACAATGACGAAATGTTTTCCGTTCTTCATCAGCTACTCTACCTTCTCCCGACCAGCCCCGCCCATAGTAGCGGCAGGAACCTTATCTGCACCGGGACTGTTCCCAAAACTCGCTCCGGACAGCGAGGCAAGGCGTACCGCGCCGGGTCGTGTTGTCGTATGCACTTCAAACATGCCAATTAGTGTCTAGCCCACCCGTCATGGAACTCCGCTGCACGTGCGCCCTGGTCATGCCACCAGGGCAAGACGGGAATAGGCTGCATATCATATCTGGAGTCGCACGCAGCCTGGTTGCGAAGCTGGTCCTTCGTCAACTTCCAGATCTCGTCAGCCGGGCAGGTTCAAGTAAACAAGGAAACCGATACCGAGACCAACAACCAGCGCACCCAGGGCGATGACAGCGATGGTATCCCAGGTGAAGCTGATATCTTCTCGATTGTTCAATTCCACCAGCCGTTCTTTATCCATCCGGAAGAACAGATACAACAGCGTCAGCAACAACACACCCACGGTGATAATCCTGACTATGTTGACTACATCGTCTTCCAAGACCATACCACTGGCCGGGAATATTGCGCTGGCAAACATATATGCGGCGACGGCGGCAAAGAAGAGGATGGCCAACCATGTGGCCGCAACTGCCCAGCGCGAGTAATCATGCTGCTGGGTTGTGGCCGCAGGCTGGGCCTGATGCGCTGCCGCGAGTTCTGCCTTTTCACGCTGCTCAAGGGCTGCAGTCCCTTCCAAGTAGGATTCACTCGTTTCCACCCGGGAAGTCCAGCGCGAGAGCAGCAGGTTCACAACGGCAATAATAATGCCCGTTACGGCTACGCCTCCAACCACGAAGAACCCGATGCCCAGCAATGCCTGGATACTGGTAAGCGTGAACCCGTCGCTCACGAAGGGAACATGGAATGGCA
Organism: uncultured Chloroflexia bacterium; assembly: GCA_963786145.1. Classification (GTDB taxonomy): domain Bacteria; phylum Chloroflexota; class Anaerolineae; order Promineifilales; family Promineifilaceae; genus JAACFF01. The sequence continues at coordinate 174,706 of CAWAYB010000003.1, read as the reverse complement.
GCGGCAGCGGAGGAATAGTGATCGTGTCAACCGGCATGCGCGGGGCGCTCACGGCCGAACTCGTCGCCGCCATCAGGTTGCCGCTGATCGTCGGCCACAGGGCCGTCATTAAGCCGCTGAAGATCAGGACACCTATGACAAGCAGCCAGCCTTTCCAGGATTCACTTTTGCTCAAAGGGTTTTTCTCCGTGTTCAAAGCCGTTTTCTGGGGCGGTATTTTAGCACAAACCCCTGATGCTACAAGCGCAATTATTGTGCGGAGCAAAGCAAGAATAATGGCGCTACAACCGGATTTGCGCCCGCGCCAGCCCCTATTTGGGGGTCCTCAGCCGCGGCGGAACGGCCGTGAAAAGAACGAACGCCGCGCTTGTGACGGCTCCATGCCAGGCCCGGTCAGGTCCTCACGCAGCACCAGCAGTGTGCGGTGATAGAGTGACTTAATTGCGCCCTCGCTGCGTCCTAGAATCTCGCCAATTTCCGCGTTGGACAGGTGTTCTACAAACTTGAACATCAACAGTTCCTGGCGGTCGCCGGGCAAACGGCTGATTGCCTCCAGCAGCCGTTCGCGATCCTCCATCAACTGTGCCGCAAACTCCGGGCCATGATCTGTAATCACCCAGTTCGACACATCCTCAATGGCCACGAACGTTCGCCTGCTGTTATCACGATACCAGTTGGCGACGAGGTTATGGGCAATTCTATAAAGCCACGCCGAGAAGGGAACACCCTGTTCCTGGTAGTTCCCAATATGGAGCATGGCCCTTTCAAAGATGCGCGCCGTCAGGTCTTCCGCTTCCGCCACGTTGTTCGTGCGATAGTAGACGTACTTGTAGATGCGCTCGTAATAGATCTCATACAGCCGGCCAAAGGCTTCCTTGTCCGTTTTGGCCCGCTGAATAAGGTCTATGTCCGTCGAAGGTTCGTTATGGTCACTGCCCATACACTTGCTGCCGGCACCTGGCCTTGAGCTTTGCGCCACAAGAAACCGCGCCGCCACGCAGTATAACAGAAGAGAACCGCTTGCGAAAAACGGCGTGTAACATTGCAGCTCATCCAGGGAGAACAATGGATAAATTTCTTTGACCCGACCCTGGCCCTGCGCTATGCTCCAACCTATCAGCTTGATGACTCATGGCCGAAGAAGAAACACCCCCGCGCGCACTGCATAGATCCACGGCCGTCGCCGCCGTATTTGCCCTGACCCTGGCACTCGGCCTGGTGCTCTCGGCAAGCCTGGCCGGCTGCGGCCAGCAGCCGGCCAGGCTTGCCGAGGGGCCTGACCCAACGCTGCCTGCAACCCAAGCGGCGGTCACGACCGGCGAGGTTGAATCGCGGCCCACGGCCGTTGCCGCCCTTGCCGCGGTGACCGTCGCGTCGCCCACCGCTTCACCCACCACGATCGCCACCACGATACCCACCTTCACTCCGGTCGCTACGGCAACGGAAACCCAGCTCCCTACGGCGGTCCCGCCCACGGCCGTGCCGGAATCACCTACCCTGGAACCCACGGCGACCAAACTGCCGCCACTGCCCACCCCGTCCGGCACCTACAGTTGGACCCTGAAAGTGCCCATCCTGATGTACCACTACATCAGCTCGCCACCCGAAGATGCCGACAAATATCGTCTCGATCTTTCCGTCACGCCCACGGAATTTGAGCGCCAGATGGCCTATCTGGTCGCCAACGGTTTTGAGACGATCAGCCTCTATGACCTCTCCCTGGCCATTACCGCCAAAACAGAGCTGCCCGAAAAACCGGTCATCATTACCGTGGATGACGGCTACGTTGACGCCTATGAAAATGCCCTGCCGATTCTGCAAGAGCATGGTTTGCAGGCAACCTTTTTTGTAGTGACGGAGTTTATCGATGAAGGTCGCGCAGGTTACCTGACCTGGGAGATGGTCGAGGAGATGGCTGCCGCAGGAATGTCTATTGAGCCCCATTCCAAGACTCACCCAGACCTCAGCGGTGCCGAGCGTGACTTTGTCATCTACGAGATGCTCGGAGCGCAGGAAACCATCGCCGCCCACACCGGCCACGCACCACGCTACTTCTGCTATCCGGGCGGCCGCTATGACGAACAGACGATGGCCATCGCCGCAGAACTTGATTTCTGGGGCGCATTAACAACCGCCGACGGGCAATGGCACAATTTTGATGATCGTTACGAATGGTCACGTGTGCGTATGCGTAACACGACCACCCTGCCGGGGTTTGCCGCCATAGTCGCCCCCGGCGATACGGTGGCCGGCAAAGCGCCGCAGGGATAGGCATTTTGCACCCCAGGTTGACCCGAAAAGCCCGCAGATTGCCCTTGCTATTCTCATGTTTGATCGCTACAGTGTAAGGTAAGAAATCAGCATAGTCAGGTGGGTTGAAGGAGGCTGAAACGGCATGCAACATGTTGAAGACCAATTCAGTGGTGTAGGCAATCTTCCCTTGTACCGCCAGAGCTGGTTGCCTGATGGCAAACCGCGTGCCGTGCTGGCCATTGTGCACGGTTTCAATGACCATTGCGGGCGTTACAACAACCTTGTTAACGAGATGTTCCGGCGGCGCATTGCCGTGCATAGTTATGACTTACGCGGCCACGGCCGTTCTGGCGGTGAACGCGGCTATGTCAAGCGCTTTGACGACTATCGCCAGGATACCCATCGCTTCTTGCAGCTCGTGGCCGAACAATATCCCAGCCAACCCCTCTTCCTCTTTGGCCACAGCCTAGGCGGCCTGATCGTCCTCGATCAAGCCCTATACTTTCCAGAAACGATGGCAGGCGTCATTGCCTCATCTCCTCACCTGGGCGATCCACCCATTTCTCCCCTGGTCGATGCCCTTAGCCGCGTCATGTCCAGTGTGTGGCCCACCTTCAGCCTGCCCGCTGGGATCGACGCCACCGCCCTCTCCCGCGACCAGAAGATCGTACGCGCCTACGCCGAGGACCCTCTGCTCCACGGACGTGGCACGGCCCGTCTAGCCGTCGAAGTGTCCAAAACCGTCGCCGCCACCCAAGCCGCTGCTCCCCGCTTCCAGTCCCCCCTGCTCATGTACCACGGCACGGCCGACCGGGTAACCCAGATCGAAGCCAGCCAGCACTTCTATGACCGCGTGCCCGGCCAAAACAAAGCCTTCATCGCCTATGAAGATGGCCATCATGAATGTCACAACGACATTCACCACGAGCGTGTTACCATGGAGGTCGCGCAGTGGGTGGAGGCTGAGATCACAATCGCTGCAAGGCAGAGCGAACAGTAATTCCCAGCGAGAAGTACTACATGGATAAGATACTGATCAAGAACCTCCTCCTACGCTCGATCATCGGGCTTAACCCCGAAGAAAGGGTCAACAAGCAAGACATCCTGATCAACGTTGTTATGCACGCCGATATTCGCCAGGCCGGCGCCAGTGATGAGATTGAAACCTCCGTCAACTATAAAGCAGTTGCCAAACGTATCATCAGCCATGTCGAAGAATCCGCGGACCTGTTGGTTGAGAAGCTGGTAACCGATCTGGCCTACTTGATTTTGAGCGAGTTTCCGCTTGTAGAATCCGTCCAGGTTCGCGTAGAAAAGCCGGGAGCCTTGCGATTCGCGGAATCCGTAGGTATCGAGATCGAACGGCGTCGCGCCGATTTTGGACTGTAGCGCGCCGGTCAGGGAGGGCCGCCCATGCGGGCAGCCGTGAATCGCGTCTTTCTATCCCTCGGTTCCAACATCGACAAAGAACGCAACCTGCCTGCCGCCGTGTCTCTCCTACGCGAATGGGCGATGGTTGCGGCCGTTTCCCCGATCTACGAAACCGCGCCTCAGGGCTTGAAGGCCCAGCCCAGCTTCTTTAACGCGGCTGTTTTGCTGGAGACCCCCCTGGACGCCGCTGCGATCAAGGACCAGCTGATAACGCGCCTCGAAGAGACCTTGGAGCGTGAGCGCACTGCGGACAAGAACGCGCCGCGTACCATCGATGCTGATATTGCTCTCTTCAATGATCAGGTCTTCGCCTACGTGCCCGCCGACGGCCGTGCCCGTCAGGTTCCCGACCCCGATTTACAACGTTTCCCCCATGCCATCGTGCCCCTGGCCGACCTGGCCCCTGATCTTTTGCACCCATTGACGGGACAACGTCTGGCCGATTTGGCCCGGCAGGTCCTCGCCGCCGATGCCGGCAGCGCAGAGTCCTTGGTGCGCCGCGACGATATCTCGCTCTAGAACCTACAGATCCAGGGTCAGGCTCACAGGGCAGTGATCGGAACCGGTTACATCCGGGTGAATGGCCGCATCATGAATAGTCGGCCGCAGATCCTCACTGACGAAGAAATAATCCAGCCGCCATCCCACATTTCGCGACCGTGCATCGCCTATGCTGGTCCACCACGAATAGGCCCCCTGCTGCTCGGGATATAGCGCGCGGAACGTGTCCACATACCCCCGCGCCGTAACCCTGTCCAGCCATTCCCGTTCCAGCGGCAGAAACCCGGTTGTGTTCTTGTTTTGGCGCGGCCGCGCCAGGTCAATTTCCCGGTGCGACGTGTTGACATCGCCGCAAAAAACCACGGAGCGACCCTGCGCGCGCAAATCATCGCAGAAGTCGAGGAAGGCTTCTTTGTATGCCATCTTGAACGCCACGCGGCTGTGGTCACGGCTGCCGTTCGGAAAATAGGCCGTGAGCAAGACGAAGTCACCATAGTCCGCGACGATCGTCCGGCCTTCGCGGTCATACTCCGGCAGGCCCAGGCCGATCTGCACGCTTTGCGGTTCGCGACGCGAATACAACGCCACACCGCTGTACCCCTTTCGTTCCGCGGAGGCCCAGAAGGTATGGTACCCGGCCGGCTGCCGCAGCTCGTCGTCCAGCTGCTCGGGATGGCATTTCGTTTCTTGCACGCCCAGGGCGTCGGGCCGCGCGGCATCCAGCCAGGCCAGGAATCCCTTACGCTGCGCCGCGCGCAGACCGTTCACGTTATAGCTCACCAGGTTGATCATGTGGTTGGATGCTCATCCAATAGCGCACGCACGGCCGCTTTGGTGCTGGTAAAAGCCAGTTGCGGCAGATTGTCGAGGGCGAAGAACTCCGCTTGCGCCGCGTCATCCCCCGCCTGCAATTCGCCGCCCACTAGGCGCGCCTGATACAGCACAAAGATGGTGGCCCCACCCTCCTGTGGAGGATTGTAGTAGACATCGAGCAGCCCTGTAATGGCTACCACCAGCCCGGTCTCTTCCGCCACCTCGCGCACGGCCGTCTTTTGCGGGTCCTCGCCATGGTCCAGAAATCCTGCCGGGATGCTCCATTTGCCGCGTTCAGGGTTCATCGCCCGCCGTACTAACAGTACCTGACCCTCGCGCACCACCAACGCGCCAACGCCCACTTTCGGATCTGTGAAGTGGATATAGTCGCAAGAAGGGCAGGCGCGACGCGGTCGGTCACCCACCAAACGTGTCTGCAATTTGGACCCGCATAAAGGGCAATAGGCAATTTGCAGCGGCGCGCTGTTTGTAGAATCGGACTGGTTCATCGTCCTTGACGGCCGGCTGGCGGCGCAAAATTCATCAACTTTGCCGGCGCGCCAGCAGAGTCAGGAAGAATAACCCCATCAAGAGTAAGCCCAACACGGCAGTCGCCAGCAGCAGCAGGTTCGCCTGCTGGCGCGCCTGTACCTCTTCGCTGGTCTGCTGCTCTGCCGGGGCAGGCGGCTGAGCCTCTTCCACACTGCGTGCCGATTCTGGTTCTGCTTCCATGGCCATGGTTTCGTCCGCCGCCTGCGCCAGCGGCGCATCCTCCGGGACTTTGGCGGTAGCCAATTCGCCGCCGCCCTCGACAACACTATCTGCCGCCATGGCCTCATCCAGCGGGAACTCTTCGCCTGGACTTTGAGACAGTGGTTCCGCCAACGGGATCTCAGCGCCTTCCGCGGGAGCTATTAGCGCGGCAGCGGGTGCCGCCTCAGCCGCGGATTCTTCCACAGCTGTATCCATCTGCAGTTCTTCCACCACCGTTTGTGCTTCCGCACCAGACTGCGCCACTTCCATAGCCGCCGGCGCGGCAGGCATGGTAGTCGTGGAAACTCCCCCCAACAGCGCGCCCAGCGCGATCACAAACATGATCGCCGCCATCGCCGTCGCGACGCGCAGCGCCGGGTACGCTCTCCCCAACGGTTCGCGGCGCGGCAGGCTGTAGGAGGCAGGGTCCAGGACGAAATTGCGCGGCACGCTGCGGTTTGGCAGCGTGCGCAGCTGCTGCTGCCAGGCGCGCATCTCTGCCATCTGCGCCCGCAGTTCCGCATCCTGCGCCAATTCCGCTTCCACGCGCCGGCGCTCTGCCGGTGATAGGGCATCATCCAGATAGGCGCTGAGAGCCTCCTGGCGTTTCACTTCTGGGGAGCGCGTTAAGTCGCGTAAGCTATCGAACATCTTGCTAAATCTTCTGCTCTTCCACGTAGCAGGCTACATCGTAGGCATATCACATGCTAGTAGTAAGACGGTAGTCAGCCGGCAAAAGTTCCTGGAAACCTTGCAGGCAATCGCGCATCTTCGACCGCGCGCGGCTCATACGTGATTTGACCGTGCCCAAAGAGACGCGGGTCATATCGGAGATCTCCTGGTAGTCATATCCTTCCACGTCGCCCAACACGGCCGTGATTCGCTGATCATCGGGCAGCGCCCGCAGGCAGTCCTCAATGGCGCGCACCAATTCCAGGCGCTGCTGTGCTCCTTCCGGTCCCTCCTGAGGACTGCGCAAGAAGGCGAAGGACTCGTTGTCATCTGTTAACTCCTCCAGTGAGGTTTGTGGGCGCCGCTTGCGACGGCGCAGTTCATCATAACAGGCATTCGTAGCAATACGCATCAGCCATGACTTGAAACTGCCGCCGCGAAAACGGTTCAACGCCTGGTACGCCGATATGAAGGCTTCCTGCGTGGCATCCTCCGCCGCCTGCGGTTCGCCCATGATCCGGTAAGTGACGTTGTAGATCGCCTCCTGGTAATTCAGCACCAGCTGGTTATAGGCCGCCACGTCCCCTTTTTGGGCCTGCTTGATGAGCGCTGACTCGTCCATTTTTGACAGAAGAATGTCCTTGTTTTATACTCCGCGTCTGGTCCAAATCATTGGACTGTGCATGCCGAAGTGGCGGAACTGGCAGACGCGCACGACTCAAAATCGTGTTCCCTCGGGAGTGTGGGTTCGATTCCCACCTTCGGCACCAGGTAGCTGATCCTGGCGGATTATATGCTCCGCCAGAAGGCGTGGCAACAACAGACAAGGGTTCCTGACAACCGTCGTGGAACTCTTTTTTGTTTCTGTAGCGCGTTCAGGTACGGCCGAATTCGCGCGCCAACTGCGCCACCGAAAGATGGATCAGGGTGGGACGGCCGTGCGGGCATGTATGTGGGCTTTCGCATTCTTCCAGCGCCTGCACCAGCGCCTCCATTTCCGCCCGCGAAAGCGTTTGTCCTGCCTTCACCGCCGCCGATTTACATACACGCAGTACAATTCGCGCTTCTACCTTACCCTGCAGCGGTGTGCTACCCTCCTCCAGATCGTCTACCACCGCGCGCAGTGCTGCCGCCGGATCCATCCTGGCCACAACGGCCGGCACGCTTCTGATCTGGAATGTATGTGGGCCAAATGGCTCTATCTCAAAGCCTAGTGAGCGCAGCAGCGGCAGGTTGTCCTCGAGCAGCGCCGCCTGTGAAGGGGGCAGCTGCACGGCCGTGGCTGTCACCAGCCCCTGCGAGACCACTTTTTGCTGCTCCCACTCGGCCAGAAACTGCTCATAAAGAACTCGTTCATGCGCCGCATGCTGATCAATCAGGTATAGTCCATCTGGGCCCTCGGTAATAATATAGGCGGCCCCAACCTGACCGATCACGCGCATAATCGGCAACTTGCGCTCACTTGGTTCAACGTCCCCGGCCGCCTCGAATGCTGCTTCGCTTTCCCCATCCTGCGGTGCCGACAGTTCTGCGCCCTGGTAACGCCGCGACCAATCGAGGCGCATTTCTTCCTGTGCTGCCCCCGACCAGCCAGCAGTATGCTCGTGCTGCGGCACGAATTGCTCAAAACCACCTCCCGCAGCCCAACCTCCCGCAGCCCGCACCGGGCTCTTCGCCACCAGGGTGCGGCGCACCGCCCGCTGCACGGCGCCAAACAGGGTATTGGGCCGCCGGAAACGAACCTCGGTCTTCGCTGGGTGCACGTTGACATCCACTTCTTCCGGCGGCATATTGATGAAGAGCACCCCCAAGGGAAAGCGCCCCGCCGGCAGCAAGGTATGGTAGGCCTGGATGACAGCATACGTCAGGCTGGTGTCCCTGATCCAACGGCCGTTGACAAACAGCGTGATATGGCTGCGGTTGGCCCAATTCAGATCCGGCGGCCCAACAAAGCCACTGACATTGATCGCAGCACGTTCGTCTGTGGCCTCCCTATCCGGGACCTCAGTCTCGATCTCCAGAAGGGTTCGCGCCGTTTCCGCACCATAAATTTCCGCCAGGACCTCGCGCACATCTCCACTGCCCGTGGTCTGGAAAGTGATCCGATTGTCATGGCTCAACCGGAAACGGACATCTGCATAGGCCAGAGCATAGCGGGTGACAAATTCATCAATCTGGCGCTTTTCGGTCGGCACGCTCTTCAGAAACTTCAGCCGCGCGGGCGTATTGTAGAAGAGATTCTCCACGGCGATGATCGTACCTACCGGCGCGCCCACCAATTCGCGGCTGGTGCGGCGGCCACCTTCCAGAAGCAGGCGCGTCCCGCCCTGTGCGCCACGATCGCGGCTGACGATTGTCAGGCGGCTCACGGCCGAGATTGCGGCCAGGGCCTCACCACGAAAACCGAGCGTACGTACTTTCTCCAGGTCCGCCACTGTGTCGAGCTTGGAAGTGGCATGGCGCAGGAAGGCCATTTCGATTTCGCCGGAACTGATGCCCAGGCCGTCGTCAGCCACCTGCACCAGGTCACGGCCGCCGCCGCGCACGGTCACAGAGATGGTCGTGGCCCCGGCGTCCAGGGCGTTTTCAACCAGCTCCTTGACCACGGACGACGGCCGTTCCACGACTTCGCCGGCCGCGATCTGGGAAGCAAGTTGGTCCGAAAGAACATGGATTGGCATAAAGGCTATTGTACCATTCGTACGCGCTCCTTCACCAACTGTGCCAGCCTTGCCAAAGCCTGGTGGGCGCAGCAGCACCGGAGCTGTTCGCTGGCGATCCGGTTATTTTGGCTTGGTAAGGCTGTTCATCGTCCCCGGCTCCAGTGTCTCCATTATGTCAATTGCTTATGTCGACGTGAGCAAATTGAATCTCTAAAACGGGTTCAACCCGCTCAAAGGACCATACCTACCTTCGATTACCCTGACCACCCATTTGATTTGCAAGCTGCCTACCGAGCATTATACTAGCAGCAGCGAACAGGGATAGAACGGTATGCCTTTTCAACCACCTTATGAAGTTCCACTAGAACGCAGCGCCTACTCCTTCGCCGCCCAACCCCGCCCGGGGTGGGAGCGCGTGGGCGCTCTTTTCGTGCATGGATTCATGGGCAGCCCTGCCAGCACACGCCCAATGGCCCAGGCTCTTGCCGCCCAGGGCATCACGACCCACTGCCCTTTGTTGCCCGGCCACGGCAACCTGCCCTACCAGATACACGGGTATCCCCGCGAGCAATGGATCGCCGAAGTAGAGGAAGCCTATCATCACCTCGCCCTTTCTTGCGATCAAATCTTCCTCATCGGCCATTCCATGGGCGCTGCCCTGTCCGCTCATGTTGCGAGCAACTTCGAGAAGATCAGCGGCCTAGTACTCCTCGCGCCTCTTTATGAGGTGCCGGACACCCGCATTAAGCTTGCCGCCTTTGGCCGTTATTTCCTCACTTGGCTCTACCCACTCAGGCATTCCGTCGTCGATCGCGACATCTTCGTCGGCCGTGTCCTCGACTTCGACCCCACTATCGACGTAGATGACCCCGCCTTACAGGATTGGTTGGTTGAAGCAACGCGCATTTCTGTTAGCAGCGTAGACGAAATGCGCAAAATGGCCGTCTTGGGGCGCAAGCTGTGGCCCCACCTCCACCAACCAGCCATACTTTTTCAAGGCGGTCGCGACCCCGCTGTGGACATCAGCAGCACCGAGGCTCTGTTCCAGAAGCTGCCCTCCGCTGACAAAGAGATGAAGCTCTTCCCGCAGGCAGGTCACGAACTGATGCGCCCGGTGGAACCTATCCACGACAAAGTGTGGCAAAAGACGTACGAGTTTATTGAAGAACATGCCGAAATCGGGCCGAAGGAGCCGACCCCGCTGAATGCGCCTTCGTTGCTGATCTCCAAGGGCGAGCGCAAATAAATGTTTCGCCGGGACTTGGCCTTAGCGCTCCGTTCCTCCTGCCCGAGCCACCCACCAGCAGGGGGATTGCGGTTGAATTGCCCCAAAAAGTCAGTATAATCCGCATCAATATCAGAGTGCGCTCGATGCTGGAAACGGTCTTTCGCAGCGAGCGAAAACTATGTTGATCTGTTAAAAGGAGAGAGTAATGGGTAATAAACGTATAGGTGTTCTACTCATAGGTGTACTGGTGCTGGGTCTGCTGCTTGTCGCCTGTGGTGGGCAAGTGCAACAAGCAGCCCAGGAAGTTGCCCCGACCGTAGCCGCTGCCGTGGAAGAAGTTGCTCCCACCGTAGCCGCAGCTGTGGAAGAAGCAGCGCCGTCGGATGACTGCGCGAGCCCTGATCTGCTCTGCGTCGGTCTGGTGACGGATGTCGGCGAAATCGACGATAAATCATTCAATCAATCCGCCTGGGAAGGTGTTCAGGCTGCTGAAGCCATGGGCGCCAAAGTCGATTTCATTGAAACGGCCGACGCCAAGGATTACGGCGCCAACATCGGCCTCTTCGCCAACAATGGCTATGATGTCATCGTCACCGTCGGCTTTGCCCTCGGTGAAGCCACGGCCGAAGCTGCCGCCCAGTTCCCCGACATCGATTTCATCGGCGTCGATCAATTCCAGGGTGAAGCTATGTCGAACCTGACCGGTCTCGTTTTTAACGAAGACAAGTCTGGTTTCCTGGCCGGCGCCCTGGCCGCACAGTTGACCGAGTCTGGGACCATTGCGGCCGTGTTGGGCACCGACTTGATTCCGCCCGTGGTAGCCTTCAAGGAAGGCTATGAGAACGGCGCGCGCTACATTAACCCCGACATCAACATCACCTCCACCTTCCATCCCGGTGGCATGGACGTTGCCTTCACGGACCCCGAATGGGGTGCCACGACGGCCCGCCAGGCCCTGGATCAGGGTGCGGATGTGGTCTTTGGTGCCGGTGGCAAGACTGGTAACGGCGCCTTGATCGAAACCGCCGGTCAGGACGGCGCCTTCTGCATCGGCGTTGACTCCGACCAGTGGTTCACCGTTCCCGAAGCGCATGCCTGCCTTGTTTCCAGCGCTATGAAACTGATCACCCCCGGCGTGACAGACCTGATCGAAATGTCTGCTGCGGGTGAATTCCCCGGCGGTAACTTCTTCGGTGGTGCCGGCCTGGCCCCGTTCCATGACCTGGCTGATCGCGTCCCGCAGGAAGTCCAGGACAAGCTGGTTGAAATCGATGCCGGTCTGGCAGATGGCAGCATTTCCACCGGTTACAATCCTGGCGGCTAAACAGGACCAGGTTCTAGGCACATAAACAGATAGACAAAAGTGCGACGCACCCCTCCGGGCACGTCGCACTTTTCTTATCTTGACCGGGCTGGGCGCGCCCCTCTCGTAAAAATCCATTGGCCCACTCTAGCTGATTTGTCTCGCGCCAGACCAGGCACACAGGCGGAAAGAGGAACATGACAGCAACAACCACGATAGACCAGGAACCGGATGACAGTGGCGGGTTTGTTAAGCGAGTGATTGCCGCCACGGCCGTACCTCTCATCTCGGTGCTCCTGGCCCTGATCATCGGCGGCTTCATTATCTGGATCTCCGGCTCCAACCCCTTTGAAGCCTACGCCGCATTATGGGAAGGCGCCGTCGGCAGCCCCGAAGCGATCGGCCGGACGCTGGAAAAAGCGACCCCCCTCATCTTCAGCGGCCTGGCGGTGGCCTTTGCCTTCAAAGCGGGCCTGTTCAACATCGGCGGCCAGGGCCAGCTGCTCATCGGTGCCATCGTCGCCGCGTATATCGGTTTCTCTGTCGAAGGACTGCCCTTCATCATCCATATGCCCCTGGCCCTTCTGGGCGGCAGCCTTGCCGGCGGCGCCTACGCCGCTATTGCCGGCGCCTTGAAGGCCTACACCGGCGCGCATGAAGTCATCACGACTATCATGCTCAACTATGTGGCTATTAACATCACCGACTATTTGGCCAACGGTCCCTGGAAAGATGAAGGTATCGTCGCCCGCACGCCCAAGATTCTGGAAACCGCCGCCATTCCCAAGTGGGGCCCTTTCCCAACAGGATTCCTGCTCGCCGTCATCGTCGCCGTTCTAACGTGGTACCTGCTCTACCGCACCACCTGGGGCTATGCCATCCGTACCACCGGACTCAATCCTAATGCCGCGCTCTACGCGGGGATCAACGTCAGCCGCGTCATCGTTCTGACCATGGCCGTCAGCGGTTTTCTGGCCGGCATGGGCGGTGCCGTTGAGACACTGGGCATCGTCGGACGTTACCAACCCGGCTTCAATCTCGGTCTCGGCTTTGACGGCATCACAATCGCTCTGCTGGCCAAGACCAGCCCTCTGGGCGTCATTCCTGCCGCCTTGCTGCTCGGCGCCATGCAGGCCGGCGGCCCGCAAATGCAGTTTGATGCCGGCGTGCGCTTCCAGATTATTGACATTATCCAGGGCTTGATTTTGTTCTTTGTCTCCGCCGACGTCATTGTGCGCAAACTCTTCGGCGGCCGCCTGCCCGAAGACGAAAAGGTAACCCTCAGCACCGGCTGGGGCAGTTAGGCAAGGAGGGAATCGGATGGCATCAACAACCGCAACAACCACCGAGCAGGGCTTCAGCCTGAACTCACGCACCTTATGGATGATTATCGGCGCGGTACTGGCCATCGCCGCCATCGTATACTATTTCCTGCGGCCCCAGCAGGCCACGGCCGTCTACGCCTCCACCATTCGCCAGTCAACTCCCCTCGTCCTCGGCGCACTTTGCGGCCTCATCGGCGAGCGTTCCGGCGTAATCAACATCGGCATCGAAGGCCAGATGCTCATGTCCGCCTTCTTTGCCTTTCTTGCCAACGTCTACCTCGGCCAAATCCTGCCACTGAGCATTGCCCTGCCCCTTGCGGTCCTTGCCGGGGTGCTCATCGGGGCCTTGATGGGTGCCTTTCTGGCCTGGATGTCCGTGACCCTGAAGATGGACCAGATCATCGGTGGCACCGTGATCAACATCCTGGCCCTCGGTTTCACCAGCTACTTCTACGTGGCCGGCTTGACTACCATGGGCAAGCTGCAGCCCATCGCGCTCGGTCCGCTGGCCAAGATTCCTTTGATTGGACCGGTTCTTTTCAACAATCCGCCCATCACCTATCTGGCCATCATCCTCGTCTTTGTCACGCAGTATGCCCTGTTCAACACAGTCTGGGGCCTGCGCACCCGTGCCGTGGGCGAGCACCCCAGCGCGGCGGACACTGTAGGCATCAACGTCAACCGTACTCGCTACATCAATGTCACCTTGGCCGGGGCCATTGCCGGCCTAGCAGGCGCCTATTTGACCCTGGAGGCCGTTGGCTCTTTTGAACGGGGCATGACCAACGGCCGTGGTTTCATCGCCCTCGCGGTGATGATCTTCGGCCGCTGGACGCCGCTGGGTTCGTGGGGCGCGGCCCTGCTCTTCGGCTTCTTCAATGCGATACAGACCCAGCTGCAGCTCACCGGCGCCAGTTGCGGTTCCCCCGCAGTTCATCGGCATGCTGCCCTATATCCTGACCATCGTTGTGTTGGCTGGTTTTGGCGGCAAGGCTCGCCCGCCAGCGGCCGTCGGTCAAGTATACGATCCGGAATAATGAGGAACTAACCCGATGTACGACAAAGAGGCGCCCATCGTTCTGGAAGCACATGGGATCACCAAGCGTTTCCCCGGTGTCCTGGCCAATGACCATGTTGATCTCGCCCTGCACAAGGGCGAGATTCTGGCCCTTTTGGGCGAGAATGGCGCGGGCAAGAGCACGCTCATGAATATGCTCTACGGCCTCTACCATCCCGACGAGGGCGAGATCTCCATCAAGGGTGAAAAAGTACAGCTGGAAGACCCCAGTGACGCCATTGCTCGGGGCGTGGGCATGGTGCATCAACATTTTCAGCTGGTACCGGTGATGACCGTGGCTGAAAATGTAATCCTGGGGGCGGAAACCAAGCGCGTCGGCGGCATCCTTGACCTCGACGAGGCGGCCCGGGAAGTAACCGAACTCTCTCATAAGTATGGTCTGGACGTCGATCCCACGGCCGTGGTCGAAGATCTGCCCGTGGGCATCCAACAGCGGGTGGAGATCATCAAGGCCCTCTACCGCAAAGCCGATATCCTCATCCTCGACGAGCCCACGGCCGTGCTGACCCCCCAGGAAGTACAGGGCCTCTTCCGCATCATGGAAGAACTCACTGCGCAGAATGTTTCCATCATCTTCATCACCCATAAGCTCAAGGAGGTCCTGACCATCGCCGACACGATTGGCGTCTTGCGTCGCGGCAAAATGGTCGGCACCGTTTCTCCCAAGGAATCTACCCAGGCCAGCCTGGCCGAACTCATGGTCGGCCGGCAGGTTATCCTGCAAGTTGACAAAGATGAGGCTCAGCCGGGAGATGTCGTCCTGCGGATTTCCGACCTCCATGCCCTGGACGATCGCAAACAGATGGCCGTCAAAGGCGTGAACCTGGAAGTGCGTGCAGGCGAGATCATGGGCATCGCCGGCGTCCAGGGCAATGGCCAGCGCGAACTGGTCGAAGCCCTCACCGGGCTGCGCCCCGTGGAATCAGGCTCTTTTTCGATTGCTGGACTGGACAGCACCAACTTCAGCCCGCGCCAGATCACGGAGCAGGGTGTCGCACACATTCCCGAGGATCGTGAGAAGCATGGCCTGGTCATGGCCTACTCCATCGCCGACAACCTGGTTCTCAACGACTATTATCAGGAGCCATTCGCTTCCGGCGTAGTAATGCACCAGGATGCCATCCATGCTAACGGCGTCGAACTGGTACAGAAATATGACGTCCGCACCCCCAGCGTCGATACACCGGCCAAGAACCTTTCTGGCGGCAACAAGCAGAAAGTAATCGTCGCCCGCGAGTTTTCGCGGCCCACGATCTTGCTCATCGCCGCTCAGCCCACGCGCGGCATTGACGTCGGCTCTATCGAGTTCATCCACAACCAGATCGTTGAGCAGCGCGACGCCGGTGCGGCCGTGCTCGTAGTTTCCGCTGAACTGGATGAAATCCTCAGCCTGGCTGACCAGGTGGCTGTGATGTTTGACGGGGCCATTGTAGATGTACTGCCGATTGAGGAAGCCAGCCGCGAACAAATCGGTCTGCTCATGGCCGGCTCCGGAGTGGAAGACGAACCTGTAGAAACATAAGCCGATTCGACACCGCCTCCCAGCTCATCTATACTTTGGGGCACCCTAAAAACGACACAAGAATTGGCTTGTCGAAAATAGCCTCGCTGCCGCGGGGTTTTTTCTATTCAATTTGAGCGAACCATGCGCCGGCACGCACCAGTGATTGGCGCTCGGAGAACAGAAATGAACCAGAATTCTGACTATGTATATCTGACGGCGGATGGGCTGAAGCAGCTCCAGGAGGAATTGACCTATCTGACCACTACCAGGCGGGAAGAGCTAGCCGAAAAACTGGCTACGGCTATTTCTCAGGGTGACCTGAAGGAAAACGCCGACTACCACGCTGCGAAAGAAGAACAGGGTTTCAGCGAAGCGCGCGTACGCGAGATTGAAGATTCGCTGCGGCGGGCCAAGGTCATTGAGGAGCACGGGCCTTCCGATACGGTGCGGGTGGGCAGCACCGTAACCGTGGTCGAAGCAGGCTATGACGATGAAGAAACCTTCCACATTGTGGGCGCCGCTGAAGCCGACCCCACAGGTGGTCGTATCTCTAACGAATCGCCGATCGGCCGGGCTCTTTTGGGTGCACGCCGCGGTGACGTCGTGCGCGTGTCCACTCCGGCAGGCATGCTTGATTTCAAGATTCGAGCCATCGCCTGAGCCTGGCCTGCGCAGCCTCTGTGAAGAATGAAGGTCGCCCGACAGGCGGCCTTTTTTGGCAGAACAATCGACTTCACCAGCCCACGGCTGTCGGAAGATTGGGAAAACGGCTGCTTTCACAGTAAAGTAAAGTCATCATCCTGACAATGGACCTAGGGGTTTGACTATGATCTTTGCGCAAGAGGACATCACCACCTTCTACGAGGAGTGGACTCGCAACGTCGCCGGTGATTTTGGGCGGCGTCTGATCGTTGCCACGCTGATCCTCCTGATCGGCCTCTTTATCGCGCGGATCATTTCCAATTGGGTGGAACGTTGGCTTATGAACTCCAAGGTCGACGACACACTCAGCATCTTCCTCTCCCGTCTCGTTCGTTTTAGCCTCTATGCCGTGCTGGTTGTCACTGCCCTGACCGCCCTGGGAGTGCCTACCACCTCTCTCATCGCTATCGTTGGTGGAGCCTCCCTAGCCATTGGCCTGGCCCTGCAAGACTCTCTGTCCAATATCGCTTCCGGGGTATTGATCATTTTCCTACGGCCGTATGCTGTCGGCGACTTCGTCGAGATTAGCGAGCAGAAAGGAACCGTCACCGAAGTAGGTTTCTTCCACACCCACATCCGCACACCCGATTTCAAGCTGCTGCTGATCCCCAACAGCGACGTCATGGACGGCAATATCATCAACTACTCTGACTTCGATTACGTGCGCGCTGATATGGTCTTCGGCATCGGCTATGGCGATGACATCCTCAAAGCCAAGCAGGTCATCGAAGAGATCCTGGCCTCCGATCCTCGCATTATGGAAGACCCGCCCCCTGTCGTCGCCGTCGCCGGCTTGGGCGACAGCAGCGTCGATCTTGCCGTCCAGCCTTACGTGCAGTTGAGTGACATGGTGGGACTGAGATACGACCTCAACGAACGAATCAAGCTGCGCTTCGATGAAGAAGGCATCACTATTCCGTTTCCGCAGCGCGACATTCATCTCCACCCTGTTCCCTCGGCGCCCGAGCCGCAAGGATAGCCTTTGCCCGCCGACGAGGACACGATCCATCTCTCGCGACCGGCCGAGATCATCCTGGTCCTGCTGATTCTGGGTGCGGCAGGCGCGCTGCGCATGGCCGCGCCTGGTCTGACAGAATTCAAAGCCGACGAAGCGCGCCTCCTTTCCCTGGCTCTGGACATGGCCGGCGGACAGGGATTGGCCTTGCGCGGCATCAGTAGTTCCGTGGGTTTCCCTAATTTTCCGGCCAGCGTTTGGGCCTATGCCCTGCCTGTGGCCATTTGGCCCCACCCCTACGCGGCGACCCTCTTCACCGGGCTGCTGGCCACGCTGGCCGTAGCCGCCTGCTATTGGTTTGTGCGCCGCTACTGGGGCAGCAGGGCCGCGCTGTTCGCCACCCTGTTCTACGCCGTCAGCCCCTGGGCTGTCCTTTTCGCCCGCAAAATCTGGGCTCAGGATCTTTTGCCGCTGCTGGTCATGGGCTGGGTCATTTCTGCTGCCCTCGCTTTCGTCGAAGAACGGCCGCGTTTCCTATGGCTGCACTTCCTGTGTCTCGCCTTGGCCGTCCAGGTACACCTCGCCGCCATAGCGCTGATTCCCGCGACGCTGTTGTTCCTCCTCGTGTTTCGCAGGCGCACTCGCTGGCGGGACGTGCTGATCGGTTGTGCCCTGGCCGCCCTTACGACCCTACCCTTCCTGCTCTACCTCTGGCAGGCACGCGACCAGTTTGCGCTGCCGGGCATGACAGCAACCAGCGGCAGTGGGGGTGGTGCGGTATCGCTGCAATCCATCAGGGATACCATCACCATCAGCCTCGGCAGCGGCATTCACTCTCTGGCCGGCAGCCAGGCCTTCGGGGCCTACCTTGAATCTGTCCCCGATCTGACCATAATTCACCTCCTGCTCGGTGCCCTCATCCTCGCTGGCGCCACACTCCTGGCCTGGCAGGCCTGGAGCAAATGGCCCCAGACCGCCTCGCAGGTTGGCCTGATTGTGCTGGCCTGGCTCGTCATGCCCGCCTTCTTTTTTCTGTGGCCCGTCACTCCCGTGTTTCTGCACTATTTCATCGCTGTGCTGCCCGCCCCCTTCATCGCCGCGGGCATAACGTTAGCTGTTCTGCCCGCTGCGCTGTTCCGATCCCGGACGCAGGCCACACGCTGGGCTGTCTGGGCCTCCTGGGGCGTCATCGGCCTCATCACGGCCGCTCAGGCCTATGTGTTGATCGCCCTCCTTGCATTCCTCGGCGGGACCGCAACGCCAGGCGGTTTTGGCGTGCCCCTGGCGCTGAAGCTGGAAACGGCCGATCGCGCCCGTGCCCTTCTCGCTCAGAGCGGCGCGGCAGAAGTCCTGTTAGCTGGAACCGGTGAGGACCCTCTCATCGACGAGTTTCCCGCCGAATGGGCCGTGTTGCTGCGCAACACGCCGCACCGTTTTGTAGATGCCAACCTTTCTGCCCTGTTCCCCGCTCACAATGCGGTTGTCCTCGTCGACGGCCGTGACCCTTCCCTTACCTGGACCGGAGATCTTTATCAAGAGTCAGCAGACAGCGCCCAAGAGATACCCCTGCGGCCTGGCGAAGGTTCCTATTTCGTCTTGGAACTTCCGGGAGCGTCCCGTCCCACACCAGAAACAGCCGTTGATCCGCCCTATTTGCTTGCGAATTGGGTTAATCTGCTTGGCGTAGACGCGCCGCGGCAAATCGACGATAGCACGGCCGTCTGGCAGATCCATTGGCGCACCGGCGATAATCCCGACCCGGCCGCATACCATTTTTTCAATCACCTGCAGGATGCTTCGGGAGGGCGTCTGGCCCAGGCCGACGAACCCGCCTTTTCGCCCAGCCAGTGGCAGGCCGGCGACTCGCTGATCAGCCGTTTTGTGCTGCCGTGGCCGCCTACGGCTGTGTCTCCCCTGACCATGCGTGTCGGCATGTACCGTTACCCATCGCTGGAGAACATACCCCTCCTGGATGTGGCCGGAAACCCCTATGTGGACGCTGCGGAGTTTTCGGTAGATAATCCGCGCGTCAATTACAAGTAGTAAGCCAGATCCATCCGCGCCAGAGGGACAGCTTGATTGTGAACCGATTCATTGACTTCATCCGCCCATTTGTCAAGTGGATTCTACTTGCCGTCAGCGTAATAATCCTGCTGGCCATTCTCGTCCGGCTCCTCGGCATTCGACCGCCGGATGAATTCACATTCGCCACGGGTCGCCAAGGTGGTGCTTACTATGAATTTGCGACCATATACCAGGAGCGTTTTGCCGAAGAAGGATACCGGCTGAATATTGTAGAGACCGCTGGTTCGGTTGAAACAGTAGACCTGCTTAATCGCGGCGTAGTAGACGCCGGATTTGTGCAGAGTAATGTAAATCCCGCTACAGTGAGCCCAGACTTAGGCACACTCGCCAGCGTGTATTATGAGGCGCTCTGGGTGTTTTTCCGTGACGACATTGGCTTCACGCCGACAAGCCTACGCGAACTAAGCGGCCTGCGCATTAACATTGGCGAACCGCTTAGTGGTACCCAAACAGCGGCCAGCGTTCTCCTGACCGCCAACGGCGTGACGGCAGAAAACACAACGATCATGAATTTGCCTACTACGGAAGCGATTGAGGAGCTGCTGATTGGCAATCTTGATGTGGTTATGATCGTTTCCGGCGCCGCATCGCCGTCTGTGCAGCAGCTTGCCCGCACGCCCGGTATCGAATTACTCTCGCTGGAGGACACAAAGGCGTACACAAGCCGCTACAAGAACGCTGCGGCTTTGTCATTGGGCGCGGGCTCTTTCGATCTGGCCAACAATATCCCCAGCGAAGACAAAAACCTGATCGCCGGGACAGCGATGCTGGTCGCCAACGAGCAACTACATCCTGACCTGGCTCGCTTGCTGCTCGTCATCGCTGCCGACGTCCACAAGCGAGGCGGGCTGCTTGAACAAAGTGGTGAATTCCCTTCCACGAAATTGGTGGGTATCCCCATGAATCCGGATGCCGAACGCTATCTTGAGAACGGGCCTACGGGATTGGAGCGCTATTTACCCCTGTGGATGGCTTCCCGGTTGGAACGGCTGCTATTCTTGCTTCTACCGGCAGTGCTGATCCTCTACCCCCTACTCCAGAGCACGCCCAAGGCGGTAGGCTATTACAACCAGTACCGCATCAAGCGCCATTACCAGCGCCTGCGCAAGATCGAACAGGAATATGGCACCTATAATCGCCTGGAGACAGCCGAAGCCATTACTGAGCTAGAGAGTATGCAAACCGAGCTTACTGATAAGATGAGCGTGCCCACTACCTTCCTCGACGAATTCTATACCCTGCGTATGCACATCAATCTTGTTCTGGAACGACTCTACGAACGCAACTTAAAGGCGGCCACGGAGAGCGAAGCCGATGCGTAGCGCCTGGTCGTCTTAAAAACCAAATGCTCCCGCCAAGACCTGATGGGAGCTTTTTTGGTTACGGACAGCAGCGGCCGTTTTAATCGACGACTTCGAGCAGATGATACTGCTTGCGTCCCTTGCGCAGGACCAGGAAACGGCCGTCGATCGCCTCCTTTGCCGTCACCGACTGCGCCGCGTCACTGACGCGCTGGTTATTCAAATAGATCCCGCCGCCCTGCACCGCGCGCCGGGCGTCACCCTTTGACGAAGCCAGCTGGCTCTGGACCAACAGCTCTATCACGGCCGTCCCGTCACCGCCCAGGGCAACCCGCGACACTTCGCTCGACGGCACATCCGCAAAGATATCAACAATATCATCTGCTTCCAGGCCGTCCAGGTCGCCGCCAAAAAGTACGGCCGCGGCCTGCTCCGCCTTGGCCACGGCCGTTTCGCCGTGAATCACGCGCGTCACTTCTTGCGCCAGGCTGCGCTGCGCTGCACGCTGCTCAGGGTGTTCCTCCAGCGCTGCCTCCAGTTCCGCGATCTCATTTTGCTCCAACCAGGTGAAGTACTTCAGGTAGTTGATTACATCCGCGTCATCCGAATTCAACCAGAACTGGTAGAAACGGTATGGCGAAGTCCGCAGCGGGTCCAGCCACGTATTTTCACCGGTAGCCGTTTTGCCGAACTTGCTGCCGTCTGCCCGCGTGATCAGTGGGTAGGCCACGCCCTGGGCCTTTGCACCGCGCGTGCGCCGGATTAACTCAATGCCTGCCGTCACATTGCCCCACTGGTCACTGCCGCCCGCCTGCAACACGCAGTTAAATGTATCAAACAGATGCAGGAAATCATAGGACTGCAGCAGCATATAACTGAATTCCGTGTAGGAAATGCCTTCGCCTTCGCGTTCCAGGCGTGAACGCACCGAGTCCTTAGCCATCATCGTGTTGATCGTAAAATGCTTGCCTATATCACGAAGGAAATCCATCATCGTCAGCTGCGACAGCCAGTCGTAGTTATTGACGATCAAGGCCGGGTTGCTCCTGGCTTCAAAATCAAGTAACAGCGATAGCTGTTTCTGGATTTTGGTTACATTGTGCTCGATCTCATCCCGCGTCAGCAGATTTCGTTCCTCGGACTTGCCGCTGGGATCACCGATCATGCCTGTGCCGCCGCCGGCCACGGCAATCGGCGTATGTCCAAAGCGCTGCCAGCGCGCCAGGGCCATCATGGGCACCAGATGGCCGATATGCAGCGAGTCTCCCGTCGGATCAAACCCATTGTACAGCGTGATCTTCTCCCTGCTCACCAGCTCCGGTACGCCTTCAGTGTAATCGAAAACCATGCCGCGCCACTTCAATTCTTCAAAGATATCGGTCACCTTCTTGCACTCCTGTTTGTCGGCTGCCAATGTTACCAAAACCGGCCAATTTCCAAAATCGGAAGCGGGCAACGCGCAGCCAACAAAAAACGCGACTCGGGCCGCGTTTTGAACTTCTAACCTTGCTGAGGTGTTCGTAAACACATCAGGCGTAACAGAACAACGCATGACCGTGTCGTCGGGAATAATAGGCGTCATAGCTGGCGCACGGCTGTTCGTATCTGTTCATACCGGGCGAATCATAGCAGGGCGAGAGACGGCCGTCAACCTGCTAACTGCTCACCATCAAACTGTCTACGGCTGCAGCCAGCTGCCCCAGGTTGCGCACGACGTGCACCGCGTCACAGACCGTCGCATATTCCAGCATGTCACTGTCGTCCGTGCCCCACTGCGCCGGATATTCCGGATTGAACCACACCAACCGCCGTGCCCGTCGCTGCAGCTGGCGCAGCAAGTCAGTCCGCGGGGAGTTATAGTTGTTGCGGCCGTCGCCAAGCACAACCACCGTTGTACGGCCGTCTACGCTGTCCAGCCAACGCTTGAAGAACGTGTCCAGGCTGTAGCCAAAATCGGTCGCGTAATGACGCGGCGCGCGGTTATAGAAACCATCCAGCACAGCATCTACCGCTTCAGACGGCCGGTGACCAATCAACACAATACTGATCTCCTCCATGTCCGAATAGAAACCAAAGCTGCGCGTCTTCGCCACCTGGTCCTGTAATTCGTATGTCAGGCGCAGCATAAACTCCGCCACAGACAACATCGAACGCGACATGTCGCAGATCAGCACCAGGCTGGGCTTTAATTTTTTCTTGCGGAATTTGATTTCCAGCGGCACGCCGCCGTAGCGCTGATTGGCGCGGATCGTCCCTTTGGAGTCAAAACGACCCTTGATACCCCGCTTGCGGCGCAGGGCTGCCCGGCTGCGCAGCTGGGTCACCAACCGCTGCACTTCCTTGCGTAACAGGTTGGCCTCTTCTTCGGTCAGCGAGGCAAAAGGCTTCTGCATCAAATCGGAGCCATGCAAATCCTTGGGGCGATGGGCACGGTCCTCGGCGATCTGCCGGCCTACTTGCTGCGCCACCTGCTCCGCCAGGGCCTCCTGGTTCGCCTCCACCACGCCCAGCAGCTTCTCAATCGCCTCCTGGCTCATGCCCATTTCTTGCAGTTTCTGCACCAATTCCTGCAGCTGCTCCTCGAGCTTGGCGAAGCCCATGCGCTGCAGCATCCGCCTCGTCACCCATTGGCCCTCGGCCGGGTTATCCGCCCACTCCACCCCCGCCTGCCGCGCCAGTTCTTGCAGCTCTTCTTTGGTTGGACCGTCGCCGCTGGTCAGCCATTCCAGCAAATCTTCCAAGCGGCCGCTCAACGCCTGCAGCGCCGCCTGCAGGATCTGCTTCTCCTCTTCCGTCAGATCTTCTACCGCGTTTTGCAGGGCCGGCCCCCCGCTGCCGAAATAAAGCGGGAACAGCTGTTCAAAGACCGGCATATTGTCGCCGTCCTTGACCAGCGTCGCTCGCAGCGACTCACGAAACACGTCTTTGTCTTCAATGCCCAGCGTTTGAATGGCTTTCATGGCGTCGATCGCCTCGCTGACGGAGACGCGCACCCCGGCAGCGCGCAGGCCGCGCACAAACTCGATGAGTCTGGTATCCATGACTTACCTGCGCTTGTCGTAGCGGTCGGGGCGGCTGCTGCCGCCATTGTTCATCAGCCGCTTGGCCTTCTGCACATCGGCCTCATATTTCAACAGGACGGTCAGGGTATTTGTAAGCGTTTCCTCGTCAATCGCCGTGGCGTTGAGCGTCACCAGCGCGCGCGCCCAATCCAGCGTCTCGCTGATGCTGGGCACCTTGCGCAGGTCCATATTGCGGAGCTGCTGTACCACCGCTACTGCCTGCCGCGCCAACTCGTCGCTCAGGTCCGGCACCTTCAGGTGCACAATATTGAGTTCTGCTTCGGCGGAGGGGTAATCGACATGCAAATAGAGGCAGCGCCGTTTCAGCGCCTCGCTCAATTCGCGCGTGTTGTTGCTGGTCAGCAGCACCATGGGCTGGTGCCTGGCCGAAATCGTGCCCAACTCCGGTACACTGACCTGGAAATCGCTCAGCACTTCCAGCAGGAACGCTTCAAATTCCACGTCCGCGCGATCAATCTCGTCAATCAACAGCACGACCGGCACATCCGACGTGAGCGCGGTCATCAACGGCCGGGGCAGCAAGAAATTCTCGGAGAAAAACACATCCTCTTCCTGCGCCAGTCGCTCCGCCGCCTCAGATAGGCTGTTTACGTCATCGAGCACATTGCGCAGCGTGTCGCGCAGCAGCTGCGTATACAGCATCTGCTTGGCGTACTCCCACTCATACAGCGCCTTGCTCTCGTCCAGCCCTTCATAACACTGCAGGCGAATCAGCGGCGCGTCAATCGCCGCCGCCCAGGCTTTGGCCAGCTCCGTTTTGCCCACTCCCGCCGGGCCTTCGGCCAGGATAGGCTTGCAAAGCGATTGCGCGAGATAGACAACGGTTCCAATTTCCTGGGAGGCAATATATTGCTGGCTCCCTAATCGCTGGCGGACATCCGCAGTGTCTTTGAACATGGTCATTTCTCCGATTTTTAAATTGCAGCAGGCCCGCATAACGGGCGACGCTGGCCACTAGCATTGTAAGAGCTAAGGAGACAGGCGCAAAGCTCTATTCATACGTAGTTCAGAGGTCATAGGCAAGATAGGTGGTCGTCTGATAATGAGCAAAGCCCAGCGAAGTGTAGAGACCGATGGCGGCTTCATTCTCTAGCCACGCTCCGATCTGCGCCCGCGCGGCGCCACGGCGGGCCAGTTCTCTCACGGCCGTTTGCAGCAGAATTCTCCCGTATCCCTGCCCCTGTCTCCCGCGTACGATGCCCAGCGGCTCAATCACGCCTATTTCATCCCTCTCCATTTGCAGCCAAGCAAACCCAATCTGCTCGTCACCTCGCTGCAGAAACAGAATGTCCTCCGGCTCTCGCAGCAATGCCGCCACCTCCGCCGCGCTGTACGGCTGGTCCCAGGGCAGCCCGGAGAAACTGGCCTCGTACAGCCGCAGCAGCAGTGGAATCGCCTGTTCACGAGACCGCGTGGCGATGTGCACATCCGTCCGGCAGCGTTGGGCGCGGCATATCGTCCAGATCCTCGCGCCGCAGCTGCCACTCCTGATGCTCAATCGCAAAACCGTTGCGCATCAGGAAGCGCGCGGCCGGGCTATCGAGCGTGTCCACCTGATAGGTCACCTGGCGCACGGCCGTGTCCCGCAAATCCGTCCATCACCCGCCCCAACAGCGCGCTGCCCAACTCCTGTCTCTGCCGCTGTGGCATGATGATGCACTCCAGGTCGACCAGTTGCGGGAGGCCCGGCACGGGAAATACAGCCGCATAGCCAATGGTGCCGTCTTCGTCCAGCATGGTCCAGGCACGGCCGTGCCCGTGCAGGGCCGCCGCCAGGTAGCTGTGGAATCCCGCCGCGCTCAATCGCTTCTGTGGAAATAGCGTCGTAACTATTGCTGCCAGCGCCGCGGCATCCCCTCGATCATAGCTGCGAATCATCCGCCCATTGTAACACTCTGCACCGTCGAATGAGGTGAAAGATCTTCTCGCCTACCGCCGGAGTCCGCATGCCGCGATCCGCATTCGTGCGCTTGACCGCCATCACGGTGAATGATAGAATTCCCGTCTTGCCGCCCCCATCGTCTAGGGGACTAGGACGTGGGCCTTTCAAGCCCAAAACGGGAGTTCGAATCTCCCTGGGGGCATTTGTCCAAACAGCGCCGCATTGCCGGCGCTGTTTGTCTTCTAGGGCAAAATCTCTTGGCGTCGCTCATACCCCGACCTATAATGCATATAGTCCACAAGGTTCTTCCATTGGATCCAAACAACTTCAGACATACTCATTTCGGAGAGTAAGCAATGAACTTTGGCATCACTAAGACGATTCCAGCCAGCGACGGGCAAGAAACGGTCGACGCACTCTACGATGGCTCGCTGTCAGAATATGAGTTCCACATGGCCGGCTCCCCTTCCAGGCTGGAGGTTGGCCACTACGTGTACACCATCTTTGGCGATCAGTTGATCGGCCGTTTGCGCATCAGCGCCTTGATCCCCGGCGCCGTCAACCCCAGCTCAGGCAAGGCGCGCACGTTGATCATGGTCGACGCGCCCGGCGAACGGTTGGCGACCCCGATGCCGAAGAAAGGGCATCGCGGTACGCGCTACACCGACGGGGAAGATTGGCCGGTATAGGCCGCGCTAATACGTAACTGCCGGAAGCTGAAATGCCCCAAGGTCCGCGAAAGGTCACCTTGAGGCATTCTGCGCTGCGGTTAATCCCCGAGGGAATTCTGAGCGCACGGCCGTTCGCCTTTTACCCATCCCGACCGTACGCCCGGGCACAGTTTTATCCGTTCAGCATACCCAGCCGCTCATACCCTCTACCAATCGCCAGCCAGCGCGCCGCAGAGTTGTCGGCCGCCTGCTCATAGTTGAAATCGTCCCGCGTCAGCATTTCGTGCGCTTCATAGTAATGGCCCATGGCCAGCCAGCGCGCCGCAGAGTTGTCGGCCGCCTGCTCATAGTTGAAATCGTCCCGCGTCAGCATTTCGTGCGCTTCATAGTAATGGCCCATGGCCAGCCAGCGCGCCGCAGAGTTGTCGGCCGCCTGCTCATAGTTGAAATCGTCCCGCGTCAGCATTTCGTGCGCTTCATAGTAATGGCCCATGGCCAGCCAGCGCGCCGCAGAGTTGTCGGCCGCTTGCTCATAGTCGAAATCGTCGCCGCTCACCAGCGGGCCGTCCGTGGCCGATACCACAGCGTTGAACAGCTTTCGGTCAACTGGGGTCATAGCGTAGACAGTACCCGTTCCTGATACCTGACCTGGAGCAGATTCAGCGGCAAAGAAGAGTTTCTGATCAACCGGGTCCATAGCATAAACATTACTTGAGTTCCCTCGCAGCGCAGCCGTCGCGCCGCTTGCCACAGGCTCAACAGCATAGAAAAGCTTCTGATCCACAGGAGCCACAGCATAAACATTCCCTGCATTCTGCGCTAAAGGCGCAGCCGCAGCTATCGTTCCCGGTTGGCAGCCAGCCAGCAACACTAGGCTCAACAATAGAGCGCCACAGCCACAGAATACGGATAACACTCGCTTATTCATTTTCGTCTCCTTGCTTGAAATCGTTGTTTGAAATAGATCGCTAGTAGATACGATGTTGAATTGATGTGAATTACTCATTCATAGCGCCACCCCCTTCTGCAGTTCCTCGTTTTCGCTCTCTGCGCTGCGGCCAGCTGCCAAAGCCGCCAGTTTCAGCACAACGAACTCCTGAAGCTTCTCCAAGTCGCTGAATGCGTGCTTCTCAGCTTCCCCAACTACTTCACACAGTTCAAAACGCCAGAGGGGTCGCTCGCCATCCATCGCCGGTAAGACCAGCCAACAGCGCACGAGAAATGAGTGATAGATTTGTTGTGCTTGTTCAGTCATGCTTGCCTTCCAAAACGCTGCTTAGTGCAGAGTTAATACTATGATATTTACTAAGCGCTTCCAGAACGCTTCCAGGGCAAAACAACGTATAATCTCGCGGTATGGAAGCGAATCACGTACGTGCAGGGGTGCAGGCACTGGAGGTTTCTCTGCTGGGTGGCGTGTCAATTCGTGCCCACGGCCGTGCCCTCACCGCCTTTCGCAGCCAGACTGAAATCGCCATGCTGGCCTACCTCGCTCACACCGGGCAAACGCACAGCCGCGAAACCTTGGCGGACCTGCTCTGGGAGGCGCGCACTACCCAGCAGTCGCTCTCCAACCTGCGCACTGCGCTGACCAGGCTGCGCAAACAAGGGGGTGATCAGCTGATCATCACCCGCAAGACCGTGGCCATCACCCCTCTCGTCCATGAACAAACTGACTCCACACGTTTGCGCACGCTCCTTGAGGCAGCAGGATTGGAAGCATCGGTTACGGCCGTGAACCTCACTACCCGAGCCCTCGACTTATACCGGGGTGAATTCATGTCCGGTTTCTCTTTGCCGAATGCCCCGCGCTTCAACGATTGGCTTCTGGTCGAACAAGAACATTTGCGCCAGATTGCCCTGCGTGGTTACCGCCAACTGGCGGGCTGGCAGGAAGAACAGGGTGCCTTCTCCGCAGGCGTTGCTACGGCCCAGCAGTGGGTCGCCTGGGATCCACTTGACGAGACAGCCCAGCAGCAGTTGATGCGCAGTCTCGCCCGCAACGGACGGGTTTCGGAAGCCCTGCTCGTCTATGAAAAGTGCCGCGAGCTCCTCCGCGTCGAGCTCGCGCTTGACCCGGCTCCTGCTACAACGGACCTGTACGAGTCGATCCTCGCCGGCACCCTTCAGCCGCTGGAAATCGCCCCCATCCCCCTGCACAATCTTCCCCGCCCCCTCACGCCTCTGATCGGCCGGGCGGAAGAAATCGCACTGCTCACTACCCACCTTCTTGATCCGACCTATCCCCTCGTCTCCATCACCGGCGCCGGCGGCATGGGCAAAACCAGCCTTGCTCTGGCCGTAGCGCGGCAATTATTCATGGAAAATCAGCATCCTTTCCAGGATGGCATCTGGTTCATTCCCCTCGAAGTGATTGAAAACGACAGCCCGCTACAGATCAGGGAGACGGCCGCCGCGCTCATAGGGGGGGCGATCGGGATGTTCTTCCACGGCGAGAGCAACCTCTGGTCCCAACTATTAGGGCAGTTGGCCGCCAAGAAGATGCTGCTCATCCTGGATAACATCGAGCAGTTTCTACCTGTCGCGAGCAGCCTGATCATGGACCTGTTGGCTGCAGGTCCGGATATCCGGCTGCTGGTCACATCACGCACCACCGTGCCCCTGGCCTCTGGCTTGACGTTTCCACTGGCGGGCCTCGAGATTCCGGCCGAAGAGTCAGCCGCAGCTTCGCAGAACGAGAGTGTGCGCCTGTTCGCGGAACGGGCCGCGCGGACACGCGCTTCGATAGACCTGGAGGAGCATCTGGAGGGCATCATCGCGATTTGTCGCTTCGTAGAGGGAATGCCCCTGGGCATTGAACTGGCGGCCGCTTCGTTGGGCCGGCTGATGCTCGATGAAATCATGCCTGCCCTGACCGGCAATGTCCGTCTCCTAGAGACCGCCCGCCTGGATCTGCCCCCGCGACAGCGCACACTGCAGGCAGTCTTTGACTACTCCTATCAATTATTGGATGAGCGCGAACGCGCCGTCCTAGCCCAGGTTTCTGTTTTTCGCGGCGGCTTCACCCGCCAGGCTGCGGAAGCCGTGCTGGACGGACCCTCTTCCCGCCTATTCAATCTTCTGGACCATGCCCTGCTCCAGCGCAGCGAAACGGGGCGCTTCTCTATGCACCCACTGGTGCGCCAACTGGCGCAAGAAAAACTCAACCAGTCGGACATGTCTGATCGAGCGCAGCAGGCCCTCGCGCGGCACAGTGCGTATTACGCGGCTTTTATACAGTCGCTGGAGGATGATCTGCGGCGCGGGATAAACCGGGAAACGATGCATCTCATTTTGCCGGAGCAAGCCAACCTGCACGCCGCCTGGCGCTATGCCGTCCAGGCCGGTGAATGGCCGCTCATTGCTCGTAGTCTGGCCGGTATGCATCTCTATCACCGGCGCAGGGCTCTATTCGTTGAAGAGGCGGTACTGCTGGATGACGCCGCTAGCGTCCTGCGCGCCACGACGCAGTCGGTCGAACCTGATTCGGCCGTTCTGCTCAGCCGTCTACTGACGGCTCGCGCCTGGGGCCACAAAGCCGCAGCAAGGTTTGATGAAGGGTTGGAAACTGCCGAACAGGCCCTCGAACTCGCGCAACTACTTCATGACCCCGAACTCGAAGGTCAGGCAAGACTGGCCCAGGCGCGTCTCCTGTCCACGCAGCACAAACGTGAGCCGGCCCTATCCCACTTTGAACAAGTCGTCGCTCTCGCTCAGACCGCCCAGAATCCGTTTCTAGAAGCGGATGGCTGGATCGGAATTGGCGGGCAGCTTATCTGGCAAGAGGATGCCCACAAGACGCAAGAATCGCTGCACCACGCGCTCGATTTATGTCAGGCACTGCAATATCGGTCGGGCGAAATGGAAACCTTACGCTATATGGGGACGATGGCATCTCGTCAAGAGAACTACGCCGCATCAGCTGACTATCACAAGCAAGCTTTGACCCTCAGCCGTCTTCTGGGAGATGTGGCCGCTGAAGCGCAAGACCTGGGCAGCGTGGGGGTGATCTCGGAATTGGTTGGCGACCTGACTGGCGCACAAATCTATGAGAGAGAGGCCCTCGCTATCTTTCGCCGGTTGCACATGCCCGAAACCGAAGGATGGATGCTGGGACAGTTGGGTTACATCTCCGTACGCCTGGGCGATCACGCGACCGGCGAGCAATTACTGGCCGAAGCCCTAGCCATTGCTACCCGGCTAGAAGACAACTTCTGGCAAGGATGGGTGAAGCTGCGCCTGGGCGAGATGTGGTATGAGCGCGGCGAGGCGGAGAAAGCGCTGCCGCTCATATTTGAAGCCTATGGAACGGCCGAGAAGTTCCAATATCTCAATTTCCGGGCCAGGGTCCTTTACGATTGGGGCAACGCCTTGCTCAGCCAGGCGGCTTGGGCCGGCGCCCAAGGTAAATACCAGGAAGCATTCGATCTGCGGCGCGGCTCAGGGCGGATTGAACAGGCCCTGCCCGCTTTGGCCGGTCTGGCCATGGCCACGTACCAACAAGCGCAACCGCAACGCGCTGCCGCTCACGCCGAACGACTATGGCAGTACTGGCAAGAGTCGCCTGCCTGGGCCGCACGCGCGGATCTCAGATTGTATTGGCACCTCGGTACTGTGTGGGACGGTTTGGAGGACCTGAGAGCCGTTGATCTCTGGCAAAGGGCGCGCGCTTTGCTGCACGAACGCGGCGAGAAGCTCTCCGATACGGCTGCACGCCAGATGTTCCTGGAGCAGGTTCCTGCGCATAGGGCAATACTATCCAGCCGTTCAACTTCGTAAGCTTCGCGCCGTCCGCGGCGTCTGAAGACATAGGGTTACATGAGCTTTTGTGGAACGGGTTCCGTCTCCATGCTAACGTGAGAAGGTAGATCACCGTTTTGATCAAGAGGAGAAACGTCATGAGTGAAAAAATCAAAAAAAGCGATGCCGAATGGCGCGCCGAACTGACCGACGAACAATTCTACGTCACCCGCCAGAAAGGCACCGAACGGCCGTTCACGGGAAGGTACAACAAAGTAGACGGTGAAGGTGTTTTCCGCTGTGTTTCCTGTGGTGCCGAGTTGTTCTCTACGGATGAGAAGTACAATTCCGGCTCCGGTTGGCCCAGCTTCTACGCACCGGTCGAAGGCGCGCCCGTACGCACCGAGACCGATCGCTCGCATGGCATGGTGCGCACGGAAGTCCTGTGCGACCGCTGCGACGCCCACCTTGGTCACCTCTTTGACGACGGTCCTCAACCAACCGGGCAGCGCTTCTGCATCAATTCCGCTGCTCTGGATTTTGATCAGGAGCAAGAGTCGTAAGCGGAAGAAACTCGGTGAACCGCCACACACGGCCGTGTGTGGCGGTTTTTTGTTTCCCGCGCTAGACTGCCCGCATGAAGCATCGCCTACGCGCCGCTGCGCTCATCGCCCACGAAGACCGAATCCTGCTCGTTGAGCATACTCATCCCTACACCGGTGAAACCTGGTGGGTTCCGCCCGGCGGTGGACTGGAACCGGGAGATAACTCCCTCTTTGATTGCGCAGCCCGTGAAACCTTCGAAGAGACCGGGCTTACCGTCACCCTGGATCGCATTCTCTACATTCGTGAATTCATGGACCAGGAGCAGCAGGTCTTCAATTTGGAGACGTTTCTCCACTGCTCCCGCTTCTCTGGGAATGTAACCACTGCACATATCCGGGGCAAAGGCCCTGACGAGGAGTACATCCGCTCCGCCCGCTGGCTGTCCCGGTCAGAACTACGGTCACTCACTGTCTACCCCGAGATTCTACACTCCAGCTACTGGACCGACCTGGCCGAAGGCTTTCCGCAAACCCTTTATCTCGGTCGCACTTCGGGCCCGCCGGCAAGAAGTGACTCCCTGACCGAAGCGCGGTAGAATGCCGTCCCATCAAGGAGGCTTCGTGCATATTCACAACGTTTACTTCTGGCTTCAGGCCGGCCTGGACAAGAATCAACTGGCTGAGTTTGAGCAGGGGCTGAGTGCGCTGTGCGACGACACGGCCGTGACCGCAGGCTACTACGGCGTGCCTGCCCCCTCCGACCGCGCGGTCGTGGACAGCAGCTACTCTTTCGCTCTGGTCCTTATCTTCCAGGACACGGGCAAGCACGATCAGTATCAGATCGGCACCGTCCATCAACAGTTCCTCGACGTCAATGCTGCCAAATGGACCCGAGTTCAGGTTTACGACCTCATATCGCTTGATTGACCCTCCCTTAGGGAGTTGTCTGTAGCGCAATCCGCTCCGCATAGAAGTGATAAAGGTCACCAAGCCTAGGTGACATTTGTCATTTACGCCATTAATTTATTCATGGGACAATCTGTTCGATTTGGCTACTTCATGTTCTATCCTCACGGGCTTGTAGCCTAGTAGAGCTAACCCTCCTTTTTGTCACGCGACAGCATCGCGCCGGCAACTAACCGGACCCTGCCGAGCGGACTGGCTCAAGGTCATGTCTGTGTGGGTCAATTCGGGAATGCGCTCCTGCGTACCCGGGGAGGTTTTCACATGTCTGCAATGAAAGGTATACAGCCGTTTGAACAGACTATGATCTACATAGTTCTGGGTACGGCGTTTTTGGCCTTGGGCTATGCCTACTGGCTAGCCAGGCAAACATTTGCCGCGGACAAGGGTACGGCCGAAATGCAGCGGATCTGGACCTATATCCGCGAAGGTGCCAATGCCTACCTGCGCACCCAGCTGCGCACCATTGCCATCCTGATCGTTGCCCTCACCATCTTAATGTTCCTCAGTGTGGCCCTTGTAAAACCCACCGGTGAAGCCAACGAACTGTTCTGCAGTAGCGCCGTCGAAGCAGCTTATGCCCAGGCCATCGCCGCCAACACGGACCTTACCGAGGCTGAGGTTGTGCCCCTTCTGGAAACCAAAACCGCCAAAGAAGTCGCCCTGGAAAATGGTTACAGTGACTTCCGGCCCGAACGTCTGGCCGCCACGGTGGACTGCCCCTCGGCGGTCTGGTGGGTTGCCACGGGGCGTTCCCTGGCGTTCGTCATGGGCGCGACATTCTCCGCCGCCGTGGGTTTCATCGGCATGAACATGGCCGTGCAGGGCAACGTACGCGTGGCCTCTGCCTCGCGTCGCAGCTTCAAAGAGGCACTCACGATTGCCTATCGTTCCGGCACCATTACCGGCATGCTCACCGATGGACTTGGCCTCCTGGGAGGGACCATTATCTTCATTGCCTTTGGCAAGGCCGCACCTGACGTGCTGCTCGGCTTCGCTTTTGGCGGCACGCTGCTGGCCCTCTTCATGCGCGTCGGCGGTGGCATCTACACCAAGGCTGCCGATGTCGGCGCGGATCTGGTCGGCAAGGTCGAAGCAGGCATGGAAGAAGATGACCCGCGTAACGCGGCCGTGATCGCCGACCTCGTCGGCGACAATGTCGGCGACTGCGCAGGCATGGCTGCCGACATTTTCGAATCCTACGAAGTGACCATCGTCTCCAGCCTGATCCTGGGCCTAGCTCTCACCGCCCTCACCGGCCAGTTGTTCTGGATCGTCCTGCCCTTACTCGTCCGTGGCATCGGCGTGATCAGTTCCATCGTCGGCACCTATGCCGTCTCGATCTGGAATGTAGACGACGCCGAGGAGGCCATGTACAAGAGCTATGAATTGTCCAGCGGCATCACCATCTTCGCTACCTTCTTGCTCTCTGTCTTCTACGCCAGCGCGCAAAATCCGGATGGCAACATGATCTCGCACCTCTCGCTGGGCGCCCTCGTGGCGGTTGGCGTTGCTCTCGCGGTGGCCTTCAATCCGCTGACGGCTATCGCCACCAGTGCCAACAGCCCGCGCGTGCAGAAAGTCGCCCAGGCAACCTACTTTGGGCCTGCCCTGGTCATTCTAGAGGGTTTGTCCCTTGGCTACCTTTCCAGTGTCTGGTCGGCGCTGGTCATCGCTCTCGCCATCAGCGCCTCCATCCTCGTCTATACGGTCACCTACCCGGTAGGCCTCTACTTGCCCACCTTGATAATTGGCGGCCTCGTGGCGATCGGCTTCATCGTCCGCGGCTTCATGAAGAAAGAGATCGTCAGCGGTTTCTTCTTCGCCATGTGGACAGTAGTTGCTGGCCTGTTCTTGATCAGCATGCAGGGCGAAGGCATCGAAGCCGGAGACCCGTTCATCTACATCCTGTTTGGCGTCTCGCTCATCGGCGTGGGCATGCTGTCCCATACCGGTAATAACGTGAGTATGGATACGTTTGGTCCTATCTCGGATAATGCCAACGGCATCGCCGAACTCTCCGCCGCTGATTTCGATCCTGAAGCGCGCCAGATCCTCGCCGACCTGGACGCCGCCGGCAACACTACCAAGGCTATCACCAAGGGTATTGCTATCGGCTCGGCTGTTATCGCTGCCGTCACCCTCTTCGGAGCTTTCTTCACCGACATCGAACGGGTTATTCCGGCCGACCGCATCGAGAACTTCGCCCGTGTAATCAATCTCGCCAATCCGACCGTGTTTGTCGGCCTGATCATTGGCGGCACCTTGCCCCTGTTGTTTGGCGGCCTGCTTATCGAAGCCGTTAACCGCGCCGCCGGCTACATCATGTCCGAGGTGCGCCGCCAGCTGGCTATTCCCGAAATCGCCAGCGGCGAAACCACACCAGACTATACCGAAGCGGTCACCATCTCCACCCGCGCGGCACAGAAGGAGCTCATTCCCCTGGGCCTGATCGCCGTGCTCACCCCCATCGCCGTAGGTCTCTTGTTGAAGGAACAGGCCCTGGGCGGTTTCCTGGCTGGGGTCATCCTCTCCGGCCTGCTGCAGGCCGTGTTTATGGCCAATTCCGGCGGCGCTTGGGACAACGCCAAGAAGTATGTCGAAGACGGCAATTTTGGCGGCAAGGGCAGTGAGAACCACAAAGCGGCCGTAGTCGGCGATATCGTTGGTGACCCGCTAAAGGACACCGCTGGCCCCGCGCTGAACCCAATGATCAAGGTCATGAACCTCATCGCCCTGATCATCGCGCCCATTGTCGTGCAATACGTGGGTATATCGCTGCCTATTTTGCTTGTGATCGTCGTCTGCGTTGGCCTGATCATCTGGGCCGTACGCCAGAGCGATCGCGATGAAGGCTCCCTGGAAGACATGGTGATGGAAGCCGCTGCGGAAATCGGCACCGGCGACTGACCTGGTTAGGAAGTATCCTTCAAATCACAAACGGCCGTAGGATCCTCCTGCGGCCGTTTTTCTTTTCTCCTCCGTAATCCTCTTGCAAGACCTCTGTAATATTTTGCCGCTATCCTGTCTCTACTCTAACTCGCGAAACAGGAATATCAATGCTCCGTACCTGCCTGATTCTTGCTCTGCTTTTACCAATCTCCGTCGCCTGTACAGCCATAGGCGGCGAACAGGAGACAGCCTTGCCGCCCACGCCAGCCACCGCCGCGCCCGCCGCCGATCCGGCAGACCCAGCGCCTGTGGCAGCCACGCTCCCGCCCGCCCCGACGACGGCCATGGACGCTACTCTCCCTGCTGCCGAACCCACCCCGGTCCGGGCCAACCTGCCGATCCTCGGCCCTGCCCCCGCATGGACCAACGGCACATGGATCAACAGCGAACCGCTTACCCTGGCCGATCTACGCGGCAAAGTAGTGCTACTGGAGTTCTGGACCTTTGGTTGAATTAACTGCCAGAGGGTGATTCCCTGGGTCAGGGAATGGGATGGAAAATACGCCGGCGACGACTTCGAAATTATCGGTATGCACTACCCCGAATTTGCGCGGGAAGAAGTCTACGGCAACGTTGCTGAAGCTACGATCAATCTGGGCGTCGAATACCCGGTCGCCCTCGACAACGACGGCCGTACCTGGCGTGCCTACAACCAGCGCTACTGGCCGACGCGTTACCTCATCGACAAAGAAGGCAACATCCGGTTCAAGCACATCGGCGAGGGCGCTTACGAAGAAACCGAAGCCTATATCCAGGCCCTTATGGCCGAACCGGACCCACCAACGGCGAACTGACGGGCCTCGCACTTCAACCATACCACAAAGAGTGTTGCCTCCATGAGCAACGCTCTTTGCGCTTGGGGAATTGCCGCCCATCGCATACAATCTGCATACGCGGCTGGAACTAGGTAGAGGCCGTGCAGAGGTGGAAAATGCGCCTGGGAATCATGTTAGGCTATGCGTCCGGTAAATTGAATCTGCCCGTCGAATTAGTCCAGGAAGCGGACCAGTTAGGCGTCTACGCTGTCTGGGCCGCCGAGGCCTACGGCTCCGATGCGGTTTCGCCGATTGCCTGGTTGGGCGCGCTGACCCATAACATCAGGCTTGGCACGGCAATCATGCAGATGCCGGGCCGCACCCCCGCCAATGCCGCCATGACTGCCATGACCCTCAACCAGCTTTCCGGCGGTCGTTTCCTCATGGGTCTCGGCCTGTCCGGCCCGCAGGTCGTCGAAGGCTGGCACGGCGTCAGCTATCAACGGCCGTTGACGCGCACCCGCGAATATGTCGAAATCGTGCGCCAGATCTTCAGCCGCAAGGAAAAACTTACCTATGACGGCCGTCTCTACCAGATTCCCTATCAGGGTCCCGACGCCACCGGCCTGGGCAAACCCCTGCGCAGCACCCTGCTTCCTCAACCCAACATCCCTATCTATCTCGCCGCCATCGGCCCCCAAAACGTAGAGCTGACCGCCGAGATCGCGGACGGATGGCTGCCGATTTTCTTCTCGCCCGGACGTTATGAAGAGACCTATGGTGACTCGGTCCGCGCCGGGCTGGCCAAAGGCGGCAAAACAATGGCTGACCTGGATATCGCTCCGACGGTATCCGTGGTCGTCACAGACAATATGGATCAAGGCTACAATCAGCTGCGACCGATGCTGGCTCTTTACATTGGCGGCATGGGTGCCAAGGGCAAGAACTTCTACAACGACCTCGCCGTGCGCTACGGTTACGCCGCTGAAGCTGCCGAGATTCAGGAGCTCTACCTCGACCAGCGCCAGGGCGAAGCAATGATGAAAGTGCCTGCCGCCCTGATTGATGAAGTGGCCCTCGTCGGCCCCAAGGAACGCATTCGCGAACACCTCCGCCTCTGGCAGGACAGCCCGGTCACCACACTTAACCTAACTGTTTTCGACCCGCACAGCCTGCGCACGATGGTCGACCTCCTGGCCGAACTGGCCTAGGCATCCTCACAGCGCTCATGAGCACAAATCCCGATCGCGCCTTCATTCCACTAAACGCTCTTGAAGACGGCCGTTGGTATGCCCACCGCGCCAGCGTGCCCCTCAATGGGCAGGATCAGCTCTATGTCGCGCTAATCGAAGCCCTGGCCGCAGCCCGGCCCTTGACCGGCCAGAAATACAACCAGACCATGCGCCGCTTCGTTAGCCAGGGCTTGCCCTGGCTCAACAAGGCCCAGGTGCTCGACATCTACGAGCGCCTTTGCGCCCAGGGCAGGATGGCTCCCGACCCGGAAATGCGCACCCTGCTGCAAATGAAGCCTACGCGATCTCAGGCGGGCGTCACGGTTGTAACAGTACTCACCAAACCCTATCCCTGTCCAGGCGAGTGCATCTTCTGTCCCACCGACGTGCGCATGCCCAAGAGTTATCTGCATGATGAGCCCGGCGCACAGCGCGCCGAACGGCACGGCTTTGACCCCTTTGCCCAGACCACAGCACGCCTGCGCGCCCTGGAACAGATCGGCCATCCCACGGAGAAGATCGAACTCTTGATCCTTGGTGGAACCTGGTCCAGCTATCGCCGCGATTACCAGGAATGGTTCGTCAAGCGCTGCCTCGACGCCATCAACGACGTGGAAGCGGAATCCCTCGAGGAAGCGCAGTACCTGAACGCCACGGGCACGCGCCGCAACGTGGGCCTTGTGGTGGAGACCCGCCAGGATCGTGTAACTGTCGAAGAACTACGCTGGCTGCGCCGTCTGGGGGTGACCAAGGTGCAGGTCGGCATCCAGAGCCTTGACGACCGCATCCTGGATTTGAATCGCCGGGGTCATGACGTGCAGGCCACACGGGATGCTTTCCGGCTGCTGCGCCTCGCCGGCTTCAAAATTCACGGGCATTGGATGGCTAACTTGCTTGGTGCAACCCCGCAGAGTGACGTCGAAGATTACGGGCGTCTCTGGTCTGACCCGGCCATCCGCCCCGACGAACTCAAGCTCTATCCCTGCATGCTCGTCGAGAATGCAGAGTTGTACGAGTACTGGCTGCGGGGAGAATACCGGCCCTACACCGAGGAAGAAGTACGCGACGTGCTCGTCGAATGCATGGCCCAGACCCCCCGTTGGGTGCGTCTCAACCGTGTCATCCGCGACTTCCCCACCACGAACGTGGTCGAGGGCAACAAAAAAGCCAACATGCGCCAGATCGCCCAGCAGGAACTGCGCAAGCAAGGACGGCCGTTACTGGATATTCGCCACCGTGAGATCCGCCGCGAGCAGGTGCGACGGCAAGAACTCAGGCTACGTATCGACACCTACGCCACGGACGCTACCACTGAGCATTTCCTCAGCTTTGAAACTGCCGAGGAACGTATCGCCGGCTTCCTGCGGCTCTCTTTTCCCGACCCAAGCATCGAACAACCGTTCAGCGATTTGGCAGGTCACGCTATGATCCGCGAGGTTCATATCTACGGCCCGGCGTTGGACCTGGGGGAGGAGAGCCAGGGCGAAGCCCAGCACGCAGGGTTGGGTACAGAACTGGTCAATCTGGCCAAACAGATGGCCCGCGATGCAGGCTATGACCGGCTTGCGGTGATCAGTGCCATCGGCACCCGCGAATATTATGCGAAACTTGACTTCGCCCTCGATGGCCTGTATATGACCGCGGCTCTGCGGCCATAAAATAACCCGCGCAAACCGGCTTCCCCTGCTTCTGCCTACGTCGTCTTCAACTGCGGCGCAAAGCTCTTGCGGAACTTAGCCAGCTTCGGTGAAATCACCACGCGGCAGTACGGCTGGCCGCTGTTGTTCTGATAATATTCCTGATGATAATCCTCGGCCACGTAGAAGGTCTCCGCCGGGCTGACTTCGGTCACGATGGGATCCGGCCAGATGCCCGCCTCATCTAATTCCGCGATCAACGCTTCGCCCGTTTCTTTCTGCGCCTCGTCATGATAGAAGATCACCGAACGGTACTGCGTGCCCACATCCGCGCCCTGACGGTTCAGCGTAGTCGGATCATGCACGGTGAAGAATACCTTCAGGATCTCTGCAAATGAAACCACCTGCGGGTCAAAGCTTAGCTGCACCACCTCGGCATGGCCGGTTGTGCCATCACAGACCTGACGGTAGGTTGGGTTCGGCACCTGACCGCCCATATACCCAGATAGGACTTCTGTCACACCGGTCAGCTCGTCGTACACGGCTTCCAGGCACCAGAAACAGCCGCCGCCCAGCGTTGCCACTTCCAGATGTCCGAACTTTGCTTGGGGATTCTCTTGCGTCATGGGGTTCTGATTCCTTGTCCATCAATAAATGATTTGTAGGAATACAGCGTAGTACAGCCCACGGCCGTGGTCAATCTATCTTCGCTGAACGCTCACCCTCGCAGAAACAAAAACGGCTCCTTTCTATCAGGCAAGAGCAAAGCCGGCCCTATCAGGCTGTCAGGCCGTCATC
This sequence comes from uncultured Chloroflexia bacterium, assembly GCA_963786145.1. Classification (GTDB taxonomy): domain Bacteria; phylum Chloroflexota; class Anaerolineae; order Promineifilales; family Promineifilaceae; genus JAACFF01. The sequence continues at coordinate 134,881 of CAWAYB010000003.1, read as the reverse complement.
AGCTTATGGGAGGTTCGTCTCACCCATCAGGAAACGGTCGACCTCGCGTGCCGCGCCGCGTCCTTCGTTGATCGCCCACACCACGAGGCTTTGCCCGCGCCGCGCATCCCCCGCTGCAAACACGCCCTCGACGTTGGTCATAAAACGGCCATGTTCCGCCCACGCATTCGAACGCGCATCGCGGTCCACGCCGAACTGGTCCAAGAGCGCCTGCTGCGGCCCGAGGAAACCCATCGCCAGCAGCACCATCTGCGCGGGCCACTCCTTCTCGCTGCCCGGCAGTTCTTCCAGGCGTGGACGGCCGTGACCGTTGCCATGCCATGCCACCTGAATCGTGCGTACGGCCTGCAAACGGCCGTGCTCGTCACCCACAAACTCCTTGGTCATGATCTGGTATGTGCGCGGGTCTTCACCGAAAACGCCCAACGCTTCTTCCTGGCCATAGTCCAGCTTATACACCTTCGGCCACTGCGGCCAGGGGTTATCCGGCGCGCGGTTGAGCGGCGGCCTGGCCATAATCTCAAACTGCGTCAGGCTGCGGCACCCATGCCGCAAGACCGTGGCCACGCAATCCGTGCCCGTATCGCCGCCGCCGATCACAATCACGTCTTTGCCCGCCGCCGACAGCGGCTGTTGCCGCACATCGCCGTTGTCCAGCAGACTGCGTGTGTTCGGCTCCAGCAAATCCATGGCAAAATGAATCCCGTCGAGTTCGCGCCCGGGCACAGGCAAATCACGCGGCGCCGTCGCGCCCGTACAGATCACTACCGCGTCATAGGCCGACCACAGTTCGGCGGCGCTGATATCCCGGCCGACTTCCGTATTCGTCACAAACGAGATCCCGCCCGCGGCCATGAGGTTCACCCGCCGCTCCACAATCTCCTTATCCAATTTCATATTGGGAATGCCGTACATGAGCAGCCCACCCACGCGGTCCGCACGCTCAAACACCGTCACCCAATGCCCCGCCAGGTTCAGCTGGTCCGCACAGGCCAAGCCCGAAGGCCCTGATCCAATCACTGCCACCCGCTTACCGGTGCGTTGCTCCGGCGTGTCGGCCGTCACCCATCCATTCTCGAACGCTTTGTCAATAATCGTGTATTCGATACTCTTAATTGTCACCGCCGGATCATTTATGCCCAACGTGCACGCCGCCTCGCAGGGCGCAGGGCATACCAGTCCCGTAAACTCCGGAAAATTGTTCGTCTTGTGCAGCCGTTCATACGCCTGCCGCCACTGGCCGCGATAAACCAGGTCATTCCATTCGGGGATCAGGTTATTGATCGGACAGCCGGAACTCATGCCGTTCAAAATAGTGCCCTTATGGCAAAACGGGATGCCGCAGTCCATACAGCGCATGGCCTGCTCCTTCAATTTGCCGTCATCCAGATGCAAATGGAGCGGCTGCCAATCACGGATGCGCTCTTCCACCGGCCGTTCCGCGGCTGTTTCCCGCTTGTACTCCAGAAATCCTCGTGCCTTCGCTTTACTCATACCACTTCCTGATCCAATTCGTCAGCCCAAAGATGCCTTAGTTGCCTGAGACTCGCGCCAGGTCGCGCGCATTCGCTTCAAAGGCGCTCATGATCGCCTCTTCCCCGCTCAGACCCGCCGCTTCGGCCCGGACAATTTGCTGCAGCATGCGCCGGTAATCCTTGGGGAACACTTTGACAAACAGCGGCCACATTTCATCCCAGCTGCCCAAGATGCGCCATGCCACTTGACTACCCGTGTGAAACGCGTGCTGCCAGATCATGTCATTTAATTCACGGATGTCCGCATCTTCAGCCACCGCTTCCAGGTCCACCATCTGTGTGTTGCAGCGCGTGTGAAAGTCACCATCCGGGTCCAATACATAGGCGATGCCGCCGGACATACCCGCGGCGAAGTTGCGCCCCGTGCCACCCAGGACAACCACCCGGCCACCGGTCATATATTCGCAGCCGTGGTCGCCGACACCTTCAACAACGGCCGTAACCCCGCTGTTACGCACCGCGAACCGCTCCCCGGCCACGCCGCGCACAAAGGCCTGCCCACTCGTGGCCCCGTAGAAAGCGACATTGCCGATAATGATATTCTGTTCCGGCACAAAAGTAGCCTCTTCCGGCGGGCGTACAATGATCTTGCCCCCCGAAAGTCCCTTGCCGAGATAATCATTGGCATCGCCATCCAGATAGAACGTCATACCGTTCGGCAAGAAGGCACCGAAACTCTGTCCTGCCGAGCCGCGGAAATGCAGCTTGATCGTGTCTTCGGGCAACCCCTGCGCCCCGAAACGACGCGAAATCTCGCTGCCCACGGTTGTGCCCACGGCACGATTCGTGTTCCGCACTTCCAACGTCGCCTCGACGTGCTGCTGTTCATCCAGTGCCGGCCGGCAGATGTCCAGCAGCACCTGCTGATCCAGCGTATGCTGCAAGCCGTGATCCTGCGTCTCCGTCTGATAACGGCCGACCGACTCCGGCATATCCGGCTGGTAGAGAATAGGCGAAAGATCGATGCCGGTCGCTTTCCAGTGATTCACCGCATCCACCATCTCCAGGCGGTCCGTACGGCCGATCATCTCGTCAATTGTGCGGAAGCCCAGTTGGGCCATAATTTGCCGCATGTCCTGCGCCACAAAGCGCATGAAATTCACTACATGCTGTGGATCGCCCGTGAAGCGTTCCCGAAGTTCCGGGTCCTGAGTAGCGATCCCCACCGGGCAGGTATTCATATGGCACACACGCATCATGATACAGCCCAGGCTGACCAGCGGGGCCGTGGCAAAACCATACTCTTCAGCGCCCAAAAGCGCCGCGATCACCACATCGCGCCCCGTCTTGAGCTGGCCGTCCGTTTCCAGCCGGACACGGCTGCGCAGTTGGTTCAACACCAGCGTCTGGTGCGTTTCCGCCAGGCCCAGTTCCCACGGCAACCCGGCATATTTTATGCTCGACTGCGGCGAGGCCCCGGTACCGCCATCATGTCCGCTGATCAGGATCACATCGGCATGCCCCTTGGCCACACCGGCAGCGATGGTGCCCACGCCCACTTCTGACACCAGCTTCACGTTGATCCGCGCCCGCGGGTTGGCGTTCTTCAGATCGAAAATCAGCTGCGCCAGATCCTCGATGGAATAGATATCATGGTGGGGCGGCGGCGAGATTAAGCCCACGCCCGGCGTGGAATAACGCACCGTCGCGACCCAGGGATATACTTTGGATCCCGGCAGCTGCCCGCCTTCGCCCGGTTTCGCGCCTTGGGCCATTTTGATCTGGATTTCTTCCGCGTTCACCAGGTATTCGCTCGTAACTCCAAAACGGCCAGAGGCGACCTGCTTGATCTTGCTCTTGCGCGAATCGCCATTAGCATCCGGCACAAAGCGAGACGGGTCTTCCCCACCTTCGCCCGTGTTGCTGGAACCGCCGATACGGTTCATGGCGATTGCCAGCGCTTCATGTGCCTCGCGACTGATCGAACCATATGACATCGCCCCAGTCTTGAAGCGGGCCAGGATCGCTTCTTCCGGTTCCACCTCCTCCAGTGGGATTACTCTGCTTTCGTCCAGGCGAAACTCGAGCAAACCGCGCAGGGTGGCGAATTCGCGGTCGTGGCGGTTCACGGCCGTAGCATAGGCCCGGTATGCCTCATGGTCATTGTTCCGCACCGCTTCCTGTAATTGGTGGACCGTCGCCGGATTGAACAGGTGGTACTCGCCGCCCTCGCGGAATTGGTACCGTCCACCTACGTCCAACGTGTGCCCGTTTACCTGCCGTTCCGGAAAAGCTGACATATGGCGCATTCGCACTTCCTCGGCCACTACGCCAAGGCCAATACCTTCGATCCGTGTCGGCGTGCCCACAAAGTACTTGTCCACCAACGTACTGCTCAAACCCAAGGCCTCAAAAATCTGCGCCCCACGGTAACTATGAATGGTGGAGATGCCCATCTTGGACAAGACTTTGATGACACCTTTGACACTGGCCTTGATGTATTTTTCGATCCCGTCTTCAGCGCGAACGCCAGGCAGCATGCCGCGGTTTACCAGATCATGGATCGTCTCGAAGGCCAGATAAGGGTTAATGGCCGATGCGCCGTACCCTAGCAGTACGGCGAAATGATGTGTTTCACAGGGTTCTCCCGATTCCACGATCAGGCTTACTCGCGTCCGCGTACCCTCGCGAATCAAATGGTGGTGCAGCGCGGCCGTTGCCAGCAACGCCGGGATCGCGGCATTTTCCCGGTCAATGCCGCGATCAGACAGGATGATCAGGTTTACGCCTTCCGCCACGGCCGCACTCGCCTCCTCGCACAGGTCGTCTAGGCTTTGTTCAAGGCCAGCCGCTCCTTGGCGCACCGGATAGAGAATCGGCAAAGTCAACGCCGCAAACCCTTTGAGATCAATGTAGCGCAGGCGGGTGACGTCATCATTGCTGAGAATCGGGATCGGCACAGCGATCTGGTGCGCATCCTCAGGTGTTGTGTCCAGCAGATTACTCTCCGAACCAAGTAGCGTCTCGGTGCCCGTCACGATCTCTTCGCGGATCGCGTCAATTGGCGGGTTGGTCACCTGGGCAAACAGCTGGCGAAAGTAGTTGTAGAGAGGTTGGGGTCGGTTTGACAAAACGGCCAAGGGTGTATCATCACCCATAGAGCCCAGGGGCTCCACGCCATTGCTGGCCATCGGCGCCAGGACCATGCGCAGATCTTCAAACGTATAGCCGAACGCCTGCTGTCGCTGCAGCACTGTCTCCGGCGAGGGTGGTATTTCAGGCACGGCGACTGGCAAGGAGCCAAGGGGCACCATATTGTCATCCAACCACTGCTGGTATGGATAGGCGCTCGCCATTTCCTGCTTCAATTCCTCATCGCTGACAATGCGCCCCTGTTCCGTATCCACCAGGAACATCCGCCCGGGCTGCAAGCGGCCTTTATACAATACGCGATCTGCGGGGATGTCCAGCACGCCTACTTCCGAAGCCATGACCACCAGATCGTCTTTCGTAACGTAGTAGCGTGACGGCCGCAAGCCGTTGCGGTCCAGCACTGCTCCCACCAGACGGCCGTCCGTGAAAGCGATCGACGCCGGTCCATCCCACGGCTCCATCAACGCGCTTTGATATTCATAGAAAGCGCGCCGCTCCGGAACCATGGTTGTGTGGCGCGACCATGGCTCCGGGATCATCATCATCACAACCAGGGGCAGCGGCCGCCCAGCCAGAGTCAAAAACTCCAGGGCATTGTCGAACATCCCCGAATCGCTGCTGTCGGAATCAATTACCGGCAAAATGCGCTGTAGATCATCGCCGAACAGATCGGATTGGAGAGATGCTTCACGTGCCAGCATCCAGTTGACATTGCCGCGAATCGTGTTGATTTCACCGTTGTGGTTAATATAGCGATAGGGGTGAGCGCGTTCCCAACTCGGAAACGTATTGGTAGAAAAACGTGAGTGCAGCAGGGCGATTGCACTGGTGAGGTCAGGGTCAGACAGGTCCGGATAGAACTCGTTTACCTGCTCGGCCAGGAGCATCCCTTTGTAAACGATTGTCTTGTAAGAAAGACTGGATATGTAAAACGAGGAACAGCCCGCCACCTGTTTGTTGCTGCGAATTTCTCTTTCGGCGATTTTGCGAATGACATACAGCTTGCGCTCAAAGGCCATCTCGTCCGCCAGGTCCGGGCTGCGCTGGATAAACGCCTGGCGCACAAATGGCTGGCTCGCCACAGCCGTAGCCCCCAGCGTGCGATTATCCGTCGGCACTGTGCGCCAGCCGAGAAATTCCTGTCCCTCTTCCGCCACTATCGCCGCGAAACGCGCTTCGCACGCCTTCCGCTGGTGCGGATCCTGAGGTAGAAACACCATGCCCACCCCGTACTGGCCGGGCTGCGGCAGCATGATCCCTTCCGCCGCGCAGACCTTGAGCAGAAAATCATGGGGCACCTGCAGCAACAAGCCTGCCCCATCCCCCGTATTGGGTTCGCTGCCTGCCGCTCCACGATGGCTCATGTTCTCTAGAGCGGTCAACGCCTGGCGCACAATCGCGTGCGAGCGGCGTCCTTTCAGATCGGCAATAAATCCAGTGCCACAGGCATCATGTTCAAAACGAGGGTCATATAGACCCTGTTTAGCTGGTGGTTTACCCTGCTGCACCATAACTTGGGCAGGCTGCTCATCTTTCATCTTTCTCCTCCGGAGTCCGTTGGAAAAGTACCGGAACGGTCGCAACATCAACTAACGGCCGCTTCAACAAGTTCTTCCCGTACGCAAAAGTCGCCTAATGGCGATTTTGCATCTTTTCATTATAGTGATCCGCTCGCTCGTTCGTTACGGTCAGAATTACACAACTTGCACCACCCGGATTGGTAGAAATGCACAGCCAATGTCCCTGCACGATGCATTCAGGCCATTTCTTGCTCCTCTCAGTCAATCTACACAACCGATTCCGACTATATTTTGTGCGTTATTGCGGCTTGACCATGACTCGAGCAAACGGTAAGGTAGTGATCAGTCGTAGCAGAATATTTCTTTGCAGGCCGAGACGCCTATTGCGGGAAGCAGATCTTGCTTTCCGCAGTGGGCGTCTTTCTTGTTTTTGACCTGAAGGTTTTGAGGAGAATAGGAGATTGAAATGACCAAGACTAGAAACATTCGCAGTATTCGGCGTTTCATCAATATTGCCGCCATTGTGGCCCTGTTTCTGTTTTCAACTGGCAAAGTCTTTGCCCAGGAAGCCGAACCGGCCGTCAGTGCCATTGATACCGTGTGGGTACTCTTTGCCGGCTTCCTCGTGTTTTTCATGCAGGCCGGCTTCGGTTTCTTGGAAGCAGGGTTCGTCCGCTCCAAAAACGTCGTCAACATCATGGCTGAAAACCTGATGGATACGACGATGACTACGATCGGCTTCGTGCTTCTGGGTTTTGGTCTCATGTTCGGCAGCGGCAACGCCTTCTTTGGCACAGAATGGTTCGCCTTGCAGGGCATCCCCGATGTCATGCCTGGTCTGACCATTCCGACTCTGGCCTTCTTCTTCTTCCAGTTCGCTTTCTGCGCCGCGGCCTCCACAATTGCCTCCGGCCTGATGGCCGAACGCACCGATTTCAAAGCTGATCTGGCTTACAGTTTCCTTACTGGCCTGCTCATCTACCCCATCTTTGGGCACTGGGTCTGGGGTGGCGGCTGGTTGTCGCAGCTCGGTTTCGTCGACTTCGCCGGCTCCTCAGTCGTACATCTCGTCGGTGCCTATGTCGGTCTGGCTGGCACGATCATGCTCGGCAAGCGCAGAGACAAGGAATTCGGCCTGACCATCCGCGGCCATAATATCCCCTTGGCCGCCATGGGTACGTTTATCCTTTGGCTAGGATGGTTCGGCTTCAACCCCGGCAGCCAGCTTGCCGCAGATCCATTCCCCATCTCGCTGATCGTGGTTACGACTGACTTTGCCGCCACGACAGGCGCCATGACCGCCATGTTCCTTGCCTATGCCCATGAACGCAAATGGGATGTCAGCATGGCCTTCAACGGCGCGTTGGGCGGTCTTGTCGCCATCACCGCCGCCACCGCGTTTGTCACCCCTGGTGCGGCGCTCATGATCGGGGTTATCGCCGGCGCCATCAGCTTCTACGGCGTGGAACTTATGGAACGTCTCCGCATCGACGACCCCGTCGGCGCCTTTCCTGTTCATGGTTTGAATGGTATGTTCGGTGTGATGGCCGTCGCCATCTGGGGCGTCGACGGCCTGGGCATCCTGCACGGCGGCAGCTTTAACCAGATTGGCATTCAGGCCCTCGGCCTGTTCGCCGCCACGGTATGGACGCTGCCTCTTTCCTTCCTCATGTTCTGGCTCATCCAACGCACAATCGGCTTGCGCGTTGCGCCGGAAGTGGAAGAAAGCGGCCTGGATCTCGCATATCATGGCATTGAATCCTACCCGGAATTCAGTTCCAACAATGGCATGGGCATCGACCCGAAGACGGCTCCGCCAATCCCCGCCCCAACCGGCGACTGACGCCGGGAGTATAAAAACAGTAAAAGCGCTTGCGCTTTTCCAGGAGAAATGTTCATGGTCCAATCCCAAACTACATAACCGTAGCCCACGATCTGTAGCAAGCCTATAATCAAGATAGGGACTGGGACGAGTTTACCGACTTGTCCCAGTCGATTTAATGAGCAAAGCTGAACTGAACAACAGCACAAGGAGAAACTAGCAAAATGAAGACCCCTGATGATGTGATGGAATTCATCAAAGAGAAAGACATCAAAATTGTCGATGTGAAGTTCACGGACCTGTTCGGTCAATGGCAGCACTTTTCCATGCCCGTGGAAGAGTTCAGCGCCGAGACGGCCTTTGAAGAAGGGATGGGCTTCGATGGCTCTTCCATCCGCGGCTTCCAGAGCATTGAATCCAGCGACATGATCCTGATCGCCGATCCGACCACGGCCGTTGTCGACCCCATCTGCGAACATCCCACCCTAAGCCTCGTCTGCAGCATCTTCGATCCCATCACCCGCGAACCCTATTCGCGCGATCCGCGCTACGTCGCCAAGAAAGCTGTCGACTATCTGGCCTCCACCGGCATTGCCGACACAGCTTACTTTGGTCCCGAAGCTGAATTCTTCATCTTCGACCAGGTAAAGTACTCTGCTGGTGAATACTCCTCCGCCTATCAGGTAGACAGTTCCGAAGGCCCCTGGAACTCGGGGATCTTCGGCTTCGGTCACTCCGTCCCCCACAAGCGCGGTTACTTCCCCGTGGCCCCGTTTGATACGCTGCAAGACCTGCGCTCTGAAATGGTGCGTGTCATGATCGACTCCGGCCTAAACGTCGAAGTACACCACCATGAGGTAGGAACGGCCGGCCAGTGCGAAATCGACATGAAATATGACACCATGATTACCATGGCCGACAAGGTGCAGCTCTATAAGTACATTGTCAAGAACGTCGCCAAGGCCTCCGGCAAGACCGTCACGTTCATGCCCAAGCCGATCTACGCCGACAATGGCTCCGGCATGCATACCCACCAGAGCCTGTGGAAAGACGGCAAACCGCTCTTCGCCGGCGATGAATACGCCGGGATCAGCCAGATGGCACTCTATTACATTGGCGGTATTCTCAAGCACATCAATGCTTTGCTGGCCATCGTCGCCCCCACGACCAACTCCTATCGCCGTCTGGTCCCCGGCTACGAGGCGCCCGTCGTCGTCGCCTACTCGGCTCGCAACCGCTCCGCCGCCGTGCGCATCCCCATGTATTCGCACTCACCCAAGGCCAAGCGTATCGAGTTCCGCTGCCCTGACCCGGCCGCCAATCCCTATCTAGCTTTCTCCGCCATGCTCATGGCCGGCCTTGATGGTATCAAGAACAAGATCAATCCGGGCGATCCTGCTGACATGGACCTCTTCGATGAAGAGAATATCAACAAGGTCACCATGACTGTGGGCAAACTGAACGAAGCTCTTGACGCGCTGGAAGCGGACAAAGACTTCCTACTTGAAGGAGGCGTGTTCACCCAGGATCTGCTCGACGCCTATATGGAATATAAGCGTCACGAAGAGATCGGCCCGGTCAGTCTGCGCCCGCATCCGTACGAGTTCCTGCTCTACTACGGCATCTAGTTTCCTACGGTCTCTGAAAAAGACCCTTCTCCATGCGGGGGAGGGTCTTTTTTGCTGATTCGTAGCAGCTCGGAACATTGTTATAATGACGGCAACAGCATTTTCCGGAGTCCCCCATGACATCAAGCGCGACAAACGTCCCCGGTGAACCGAGCAGCATCACCCGCCCGCAGGCCCTTGCCGCCCTGCGTGAAATGGTTCGCGCCCTCAGCGGGGCGTGGGAGCTTGACTCCACCCTCGACCTTATTGCGCGCAAAACAACCGAAGTGATGCATGTGGACAGTTGCACGATCTACCTGCTTGATCCCGACGGCGCATCACTGCGCCTCCAGGCCTCCACTGGTCTTTCGCGCCGCGCGCTCGGCCGTTCCACGCTTCTGGTAGGCGAAGGCATGACCGGTTACGCTGCCGCCCACAAGGAACCAGTCTATGCCGCCGAGGCGCGCCAGAGTCCCCATTTCAAATGGGTTGAAGAAGCCGAAGAAGCCGGTTTCCGCTCCTTACTGGCTGTACCCCTGGTCATGGAAGAACAAACCATTGGTGCCTTGAACGTCCAGACCATAGAGACACATGAATTCTCCGTCGATGAAATCGAAGTACTTTCCCTGATCGGCGATCTGGCCGCCAGCACCCTGGCTCGCGCGCAACTATACGATCGCCAGCGCCGCCAGATCGCCGAGTTACGTACCCTCGCTGAGGTCAGCGAAGCCGTCACCTCGCCCCTCTATCTGGACGAAATGCTGGAGATCGTCAGCGAGATGGCTGCGCAGATTATGGACGCGGCCGTTTGTCATGTCTATCTACTCGACGAAGCAGATGCATCGCTGCATCGCCGCTCCGGAAGAAGCGGTCGTTCCGTTACCCTGCCCCGCTTCCCCCTCCAGGAAGGCCTCATCGGCCATGTAGCCGCAAGCGGCGAACCGCTCTACGTACCCGACATTGGCCAGGCCCAGGAACTTGAAGACCGCGACATGGCCCTCGCCGCGGGCCTGGTATCCTTGCTTGCCGTCCCTCTCAGTGTGCGCGACCGCGTCATCGGCGTCCTTAACTGCTATACCACCAGCCGTCGCGAATTCTCGGACCAGGAGCGCACCTTGCTCCTCACCCTTGCCAACCAGACCGCCCTGGCTATCGAAAACGCGCAGCTCATTACCAACACAGTTGTCGTGCGCGAAATGCACCACCGCATCAAGAACAACCTGCAAACTGTAGCCATGCTTATGCAGCTGCAAATCCACGAAACCGATTCTGAAACGGCCCGCAAAGCCCTGGAAACCAACATCCACCGCATTCGCAGTATCGCTTCCGTACATGAAGTCCTCTCCGAGCGTGGCTTCCATCTCGTCAATGTGAAAGAAGTCCTCGAGCGGATCACCCGCGTCACCACAGAGAACGCCCTGCGCCCTGGCCAGGAAGTGCGCATCACGGTCCACGGTGCGGCCATCGAGCTGCCCAGCCGCGTGGCCACAGCTCTGGCACTTGTCTGCAATGAGCTGGTGCAGAATGCGCTCGAACACGCCTTCCCCGATCAAGAAACCGGCCTTATCGACATTTCCCTGGGCCGCTCACCAGAAGAATTCATCGTCCTCGTCCGTGACAACGGCCGTGGCCTTCCCCTGGAATTCCGACATAAGCTTGGCCTTGAGATCGCCGAGACCCTTGTGCGCGACGACCTGCAAGGCAAGCTGAAATTTAACAGTCCATCTGAAGGCACCGAGATCAGCATTCGTATCCCCCGCTGGATCGAACTACACCGCTAAGCACCGCCGCTAAATCGCCTCTGAACAGCTCGGTCTTGACTTGGCGCTTCGCCGAGTCCGCTCATACATCTTGCTTGACAGCGTGCCCTGACTCTGATAAACAAGCGCACCGTGCCGACTGCACGCCGAGCGACCAAATGCGCATTCTGATTGCCGAAGACGAATCCATCATCCGCATGGGCCTTACATCCATGCTGCAGGAACTGGGCCACGAAGTATTCGCCGCGGCCAACGGACGTGAAGCTTTGCAGATGGCTCGCCACCACGACCCCCAACTTGCGATTCTGGACATCAAAATGCCCTATACCGACGGCCTGCAGGCCGCGCGCACCCTGGCCCGCACCCAACCGATGCCCATCTTGCTCCTTACCGCTTTCAGCCAGCAAGACCTTATTGAAGAAGCCTCCGAACTTCCCATCCAAGGCTATCTGGTCAAACCGATCAAGAAGGAAGAACTGGCTGGGGCCATTGCGGTGGCAGTCAGGCGCTTTGCTGATATGCAGGCCCTGGCCCGCGAAAATCAGAAATTGGGCGAGCAGTTGGCCATACGCAAGTTGATCGAGCAGGCCAAGGGAGTCCTAATGGAGCAGGGCCTTAGCGAACAGGAAGCGTATCTCGCCATCCAGGAACAGGCACGCAGCAACCGCCAGACAGTCAAAGAGGCCGCACTCGCCCTCATTGATCAACCATAAGGGAACAAAAAAGGCCCCGCTTGACGCAGGGCCTTCTGGTTTCTATTTCGTCTTCAGGAAGCGCTGACGTCTTCCTCGACAACCTCTGCGGGCACGGGCGCTTGCTCCAAAAGCGTAAATGTTAATTCGTCGGTTTCCTCGTCCACGTCGATGCGTACCCGATCACCGGCGGCAAACTCCCCTTTCAGCAACCGCACCGAAAGCGGACTTTCTACAAAACGCTGGATCGCGCGCTTCAACGGCCGTGCGCCAAAGTCTTTATCATACCCCTGCCGCGCCAGCCAACGCTTGGCCTCGTCCGTCAGCTCGATACTCAACTCGCCCTGCTCCGCCAGACGCTGCTGTACATCGCCCATCTGCAGATTTACGATCTCGACCACATCCTCTTCACTCAGCGGTTCGAAGATAATGATCTCATCGATGCGGTTGATGAACTCCGGGCGAAATGTCGTCTTAAGGGCATCTTCGATGCGCTTGTGGTCCGCCGCTTCATCCTGATCCTTCGCGCCGGTGAAGCCCAGTGCGCCGGAGCGTTTCACAAAGGAGGTGCCCACATTGCTGGTCATTACAATGACCGCATTGCGGAAGTTAACCACACGTCCCTGGCCGTCGGTCAAACGGCCGTCGTCCAGCAGCTGCAGCAGTGCATTCCACACGTCCGGGTGCGCCTTCTCGATCTCGTCGAACAACACCACAGAATAGGGCCGGCGGCGAATCTGCTCCGTCAACTGCCCGCCCTGCTCGTAACCGATATAGCCGGGCGGCGCACCAAACAGGCGGCTGACCGTGTGCTGCTCGCGATACTCGCTCATGTCTACACGGATCAGTGCCTCTTCGTCGTCAAACAAGAACTCCGCCAGCCCCTTGGCCAGCTCCGTCTTGCCCACACCCGAACTGCCCAGGAAGATGAACGACCCAATTGGGCGCCGCGGATCAGATAGGCCGGAACGGCTGCGCCGGATCGCGTCCGACAGAACCTCGATCGCGCGATCCTGCCCCACGATACGCTCGTGCAGGCGCTCTTCCATATTCAGCAGTTTTTCCGCTTCCGTTTCCATCATCTGCGTCACCGGGATGCCGGTCCAGTTGGCCACGACTTCCGCGATGTCATTGGCGTCTACCACTTCATCCAGCGATTGATCCGCCTGCCAGGCTTCGTAGCGCTCCGTGAACTCCGACTCCAGGCGCAGGCGCTCCGCACGATGGCTCGCCGCCCGTTCGTAGTCGCGCACTGTATGTGCTTCTTCTTCATCCAGGGCCAGCTGGTCGATCTGCAGCTTCAGCTCTTTTAGGTCTGGAGGCAGCGTATGTAGTGCCACGCGCAGCTTCGCCGCCGCTTCATCCATCAGGTCAATCGCCTTATCCGGCAAGCGCCGATCTGTCACGTAGCGCGCCGAGAGCTTGGCCGCCGCCACCAGCGCCGCATCCGAGTATTTAACCCGGTGATGCGCCTCATAGCGCGCCGATAGGCCGCGCAGCATTTCAATCGTGTCTTCCACGCTCGGTTCATCCACAAAAACAGGGGCGAACCGCCGTTCCAGCGCACTGTCGCGTTCAATGAACTGCCGGTACTCGTCCAACGTGGTCGCGCCAACCGCCTGCAGTTCGCCGCGCGCCAGAGCCGGCTTCAACATATTGCTGGCATCCATCGCGCCCTGCGCCGAGCCCGCGCCCACGACCGTATGCAACTCATCAATAAACAGGATGATCTCACCCTGCGCGCGCTGAATCTCTTCCACGGTCGCCTTCAGGCGCTCCTCAAACTCGCCGCGAAAACGGCTCCCGGCGATCATCGCCGCCAGGTCCAGCGACACAACCCGCTTGTTCAGCAGGTTCTCCGGCACGTCATTGTTGTTTATCTTGATCGCCAGGCCCTCGACGATCGCCGTCTTGCCCACGCCCGCTTCCCCAATCAGGACCGGATTGTTCTTGGTGCGCCGGCTCAAGACCTGGATCACGCGAAGGATTTCATTGTCACGGCCGATCACCGGATCCAGACGGCCGTCACGCGCCATTTGTGTCAGGTCGCGGCTGTACTTGTCCAACGTACGATAGCGGCTCTCCGCCTGGCGATCCGTCACTTTCTGACCCCCGCGCAGCGTGTCCACGGCATCCAGCACGCGTTCCCGCGTCACGCCAAACTCCTGCATGATGCGCGCCGAAGCCGTGTTGCGCTCGCCCAGGATTGCCAGGAAAATATGCTCCGTCGAGATGTATTCGTCCTTCAGGAAGTTCGCCTCACGCTGCGCCAGTTCCAAAACGGTGCGAATCCGTGGCGTATAGAAGATTTGCCCCACGCCCCCGCCATACACCGAGACCTTGGGACTGGCGCGCAGTTCTTGATCCAGGCGATCGCGCATTGTATTGCGATCAATGTCTAGCTGCTCCAGGATCTGGTTAACCGCGCCGTCTTCCTGCTCCAACATCGCCAGAAACAGGTGCTCCGTGTCAACTTGCGTGTGGCCATAGCGCTGCACTATCTCATAGGCGCGCGCCGCCGCGTCCTGGGCTCGTTCCGTAAATCTATCAAAACGCATAGTTCGTATCCTCTGTTGGGTTCACTCTCGCTCCACAGCAGTCGCGAGAGACAATCGTTCAACCTATGGGCCTACTATAGCCGCAGATAATTTGATTACTGTAAGATCGCGCCTCTGGCCTCTGGCTCTCATAATACGCGTGTACCGTCGTTTTCATAACCGTCACCCCAGGCCAGAATCTTCAGCGGCGTGATTTCCACCAGCTGCCATTTGGCGCTGTCATCATAGCGAAAGTCCCATTCATACTTATTGAAGAAATAGTCAGCGACCTTGTCAATCAAGGAGCGTTCTGCCGCATGAGCCTCGCCCTCCACAATCACCACGTTACTTGTGTCCGGCAGCGCCAAGGAAACGCTTTGATTGCCGCGTAAGTTGATGAACTTCTGTGTGTCGACCCCGGTCGAAACGTAAATCTTGCCATCCAGCCAGATGAACCACAGCGGTACCAGATGCGGACGCCCGTCATAGCGCACCGTCGCTAACCAGATTTCAGATTCGCGGCCAAGTCGGGCTTCTATGGCCCGCCACCGCGCAGGGTCACGTCGTCTCATGATGGTTTCGAAATCGTATCCAAGACCTGGCACTTCTTGGGAGGCAGGGCCTTGGGCACAGGGTCATTATACAGGAGGCTTGCCGCTTACGGGTAACGCAGTCCCGAATCCTCCCAGACCACGGTTGTGGCCTCTACCTGCTGGTCCAGCAGCCTTGCCACCTGTGCCTCCAATCGATCCGCCTCCCCCGAGGTCACCAGGCGCGTTTTCCCCTCCTGCACCTGTTTCGCCAACAGCCCCTGCTGCTCCAGAACACGCAGTGTTTGACGCGCCACCGCCGGCGCCGGATCAATGATGTGAACTACGCCGGGCGCCTCCTCGCGTGCAATCTGCTCAATCAACGGTCGCACAAAGGGATAGTGTGTGCACCCCAACACCAGCGTATCCGCTCCCTGGAACAACATAGGCTGCAGCACCGCACGCAGCAGCACCGCCGTATCGCTCGTATCCACCTCACCCGCCTCGATCAACGGTACCAACCCCACACACGGGTCTTCTAATACCCGCACGTCCCCCGCAAAACGGGCCATCAATGATGCATAGCGTGGGCTGGCAAATGTGGCCGGCGTCGCCAGGACCCCCACTACCCCACTACTCGTGGACATGGCCGCCGGCTTAACCGCCGGTTCCATGCCCACGAACGTTACCTCGGGGAACGTCTCGCGCAGATGGCCCAGTGCCGCCGCAGAAGCGGTATTGCAGGCCACGACGACAATTTTGGCTCCTTGGGCAAGCAAGTAGCGTGTGATCCCCGTGCTGAATGCGCGTATTTCAGCCACCGTGCGCGACCCATAAGGCACATGTGCCTGATCTGCAAAGTACAGCAAATGTTCCTGCGGTGCCAGTTCCCGTAAATGAGCCAGTACGGAGAGGCCGCCTATTCCCGAGTCAAAAACGCCTATTGGCTGCGTGCTGTTGGCCACACTCACACTCCGCCACGGCCGTGATCAGACCGTGCCGGCTCTCGCCCGGCTTTCCACTAGCGCAGCGTCAACCAGACCCGCGAAAAGGCTCTGCATCACCGGCTCAACCTCCAGCAAATTCTCGGGATGCCACTGCACACCCACCGCAAATGGGTGTCGTTCAATCTCCACCCCTTCCACCAATCCATCGGGAGCCAACGCCGAGACCGTCAGCTCGGCAGCCACCACGTGCAAGCCCTGATGGTGAATACTGTTTACCGGCGTTTCTTCCCGTCCCAGAATCATCGCCAGTTGCGTTCCAGGAAGCACCCGCACTGTATGCGGCAAGTCTGTGCGCGCGCCATCGTATGCATGTTGGATAGCACCCGGCATCTGGCTGGCGATGTCCTCATACATTGTCCCTCCCAGGGCCACGTTCAATACCTGATGCCCCCGGCAAATCGCTAGCAGCGGTTTCTGATTCCGTACCGCCAGGCGCGCCAATCCGATTTCCACGCGATCGCGGTCATCATCAATGCCATACACAGTGTCGTGCGGACGCCCACCATAATGGGCCGGATCAATATCGCCGCCGCCGGGCAAGAGCAATCCGTCCAGCCGTTCCAGCACCTGGCCCAAATCGTCATCGTCCAGGTTCAGGGGGATCAACACAGGGATCCCGCCGGCCCCGGCCACTGCGTTCACATAAGAAAGCATCAGCCCATACAGAGGCACATGTGTATCCTGGCTCCGCTTGCGGTAGGTTGTCAGTCCGATGATCGGCTTCCGACCAGCAGGGTGGGTGTCCGTTTTAAGCGCCACAAGATTCCTCATTTCCTCACCTCAGTCAGGGAGTCTGCGTTCCAATCATGCCCAGAAAGCAAAAAGGGCAAAAGGAACAGTCCTTTCACCCACAAAAGCATTTCTACCGGAACTATACTCCGGCAACGGCCAGGTTTCCCAGGCTGCAAACAGCGGCGTCTGCTATTTGCTAAAAATACGCCGTTCGCGCAAACGCGCCGACTTGCCGGTGCGACCACGCAAATAATACAGGTTGGCCTGGCGGACATGGGCGTGGCGCTGAACCTCGATCTTCTCGATGCGTGGTGAACGCAGCAAAAACGTGCGTTCCACACCGATGCCGTTGGAGGCAATACGGCGCACCGTAAAATTGCGGTTGTTGCCGCTGTTGCGCAGCCGGATCACGATTCCGCGCACCATCTGCACGCGCTCGTTACGCTCGCCGACGTTGATGCGCACATATACGGTGACATTGTCACCCACACGCAGCTCCGGAAATTCGGCGATATCTTCGTTGTCAAAAGCCTTAAGCAATACGTCAGACATGACTCTTTCTCCCAGACCAGACGCCTATCGCCCGCCTGTTCTTTCCTCTTGTTCTCTATTTCCAACCGGCTCGCCCGTCGCTTACGGCCGTTTTGCCACAGTATCTTGGACAACCCGGGTTGTTATGAAGCAAAAATAGAACCCGCAGCGCGGGCCAGAAACAAAACTATAACATGCCCTGAACGACCCCGCAAGCATTTTCCCCGCCGATCTGCGGTGTTTCTCACGAATTGGCTGCCTTGTTAGCCGGGCAAGGCAGAATCAAAACAGCCCCACCATAAGGCAGGGCTGTCGCAGCGGCAAATAATGCGCTCTTCTTACCCGATCTTCTTCAAAACAGGCAGGCCGTTCTTGCTTTCGCTGACTTCGTACCCGGCCGGTACGGCATCGATCGCGCCCTCTTTCGGCTCTTTGGCGAAAAAGTATAGCGGACGTGTGGTGCCATTCTTCAACGTGGTCTCGCGGCAGTGCAGGTAGTACGTCTTGTCTTTTGAATTAGTGAAACTGTAAGCCATTTTATCCTTCCTTCTGCCGCCGTTCTCTTTTCGTCTTAACGCACGCCTCTTTGGCGGCTCAACACTCTCTCAGGCAGCACATACATAGCACAAACGTGCGTAAAGTAGGCAATACTAGAGCAATTACAGGCTGTAAGCAACATTTTCATGCCTAGATAAGTCCGGCATGAGCGGGGGGCTTTTGACGCCCTTTTTGGGCACTGTTATACTCACCGCTTGCTTTCATATCATCATCATCGGCGACGGCCGTAGCCGGTCGCACTGCGTATAAGAGTGGGCGCATTTCATGGCTGAAAAAGACAAACTCGTTTCACGAGCCGAAGACTATAACGAATGGTACAACTCTCTGGTGCTCAAGGCGGATATGGCCACCTATGGCCCCGTCCGCGGCACCATGATCGTTAAGCCCTACGGCTGGAGCCTCTGGGAAAACATTCAGGACGCCCTCGATCGGCGTTTCAAGGCCACCGGAGTACAGAATGCCGGCTTCCCCATGTTCATCCCCATGAGCTTCCTACAAAAAGAAGCAAAGCATGTGGAGGGCTTCGCTCCGGAACTGGCCGTGGTTACGCACGGCGGCGGCCAGGAGTTAGCCGAGCCGCTGGTGGTGCGCCCCACTTCGGAAACCATTCTCGGCCATGCCTATTCGGAATGGATCCAGAGCTACCGTGACTTGCCCATGTTGATCAACCTCTGGAACAGCGTCGTCCGCTGGGAGATGCGCACCAAGCTTTTCCTGCGCACCTCCGAGTTCTACTGGCAGGAAGGACACACCGCCCACGCCACGGCCGAAGAAGCCGAAGAGCGCACCCGCCTCATGCTCGACGTCTATGCTGACTTTGCCATCAACGAAGCGGCCATCCCTGTCATCAGCGGTCGCAAATCAGAGGCCGAACGCTTCGCCGGAGCCAATGATACGCTCACCATCGAAGCCATGATGGGCGACGGTAAAGCCCTGCAGTCCGGCACCTCGCACAACCTCGGACAGAACTTCGCCAAAGCATTCGACATCCAATATCTCGATCGTGAGAATGAACTGCAGTACTGCTGGACAACTTCGTGGGGACTGAGCGCGCGCATGATTGGCGCCATTATCATGGTCCATGGGGACGATCAGGGCCTGGTCCTGCCTCCCCGCCTTGCGCCCATCCAAACCGTCATCGTCCCGATCTACCGCAAAGAGGATGAACAGGGCCCAGTCATGGATGCTGTGCGTCGCATAGAAGGTGAACTGGGCGCGGCGGGAATTCGCGTCAAGGTCGATGACCGCGACAACCTTTCGCCCGGCTACAAGTTTAACGATTGGGAACTGCGTGGCGTACCCACGCGGATCGAAATCGGACCACGGGATGTCGCCAACAACTCCGTCGCCCTCGCCCGTCGCGACATCCCCGGCCGTGACGGCAAGCAGTTCATCCCCCAGGAGAACCTGGCGGCGCGCATCGCCGATTTGCTTGTCGAGATCCAGCAGAACATGCTTGACAAAGCGACGCGTTTCCGAGAAGAGAACACTCACGACGTGGTTGACTACGCTGCCTTCCAGGAAGCTGTGCAATCCGGCTTCGCCCGCGTCTGGTGGGCTGGCGACAACGACGACGAGCAGCGCATCAAAGAAGAAACGAAAGCCACCATCCGCTGTTTTCCCTTTGACAAGCCGGGTGGGAGCGGCGTCTGCTTCTATACCGGCGAGCCAGCCGAGCAGATCGCCATCTTTGGCCGGGCCTACTAAGTGGCCCAGCGGAGGCCGCCATGAGCGAAATGAGCGCCCGTGTTGCCGACCTGCTCTTGTGGCTGTTCTCCTATGTGACCCTGTTGGCGGTGATCACGGCCGTTGCTCTCCTCCTCTACGGCATGTTCTTCAAGAAAAGGGAGTGACCCATGCGCCTGTCTCAGACCTTTGGCAAAACCCTGCGTGATGCCCCTGCCGACGCCGAACTGATCAGCCACCAACTGCTGATCCGGGCCAATTTCGTGCGACCAGTCGGCGCCGGCATCTACGCCTTCATGCCCTTTGGCCTGCGCGTCATACACAACTTGCAGCGCATCATGACCACGGAAATGGATGCTCTCGGCGGGCAAGAAATGTGGATGCCCGCTCTCCATCCCGCCGCCCTCTGGCAGGCCACCGGGCGCTGGGACACCGTCGATGTGCTGCTCAAACTGCAGGGCAGTGGCGGGCGCGACTACTGTCTCTCACCCACGCACGAGGAAGTTGTTGTGGACCTGGCCCTGCGCGAGATTGAGAGCTACCGCGACCTGCCGCAGCTCGTCTACCACATCAGCAAGAAATTCCGCGACGAAGCCCGGCCGCGCGGCGGTCTTCTGCGCTTGCGCGAATTCATCATGAAGGATGCCTACAGTCTCGACGTAAACGCCGACGCCCTCGACAGGTTCTATCCGTCCATGGTGCAGGCTTATTTCAATATCTTCGCCCGCTGTGACGTGCCCGTTCAGGCCATCAGTGCAGACACAGGCGCCATGGGTGGCAAAGCGTCCCATGAGTTCGTCGTTCCCCACGAGCAAGGCGAGGACATGTTTATCACCTGTACCTCTTGCGACTATGCCGCCAATGCCGAAGCTGCCACTTTTGCCCTGGCCGGCCAACGGCCGTTATCCCCCCACCCCCTCGCCAAAGTCACCACACCCGACTGCCGCACCATCGCCGATGTGGCCGCTTTTCTCGCTGTGCCTACCAGCCAGACGGTCAAAGCCGTTCTTTACTGGTGGTGGCCCTGGGGCAGGGCTGAAGCCGACGGCCGTCTGCTGCTGGCCCTGCTGCGCGGCGACCTGGATGTCAACGAAACAAAGCTGCTCAACGCCATGGGCGGCGGCACGCTGCGACCGGCGGTGGAAGCCGAAATCACCTCCGCCGGTTTGGTTCCCGGCTACGCCTCTGCCGTCGGCCTGAACGTCGCCACCGACCCCACGGCTGGGCAGCTGCTCGTCCTGGCTGATCTCTCTCTGGAAGCAGGGGGTGATTTCGTTGCCGGAGCCAATGAATCCGGCCACCATTTCACAGGTGTCAACTACCCGCGGGACTTCCATGTGACCGCGCTGATCGACATCGCGCAGGCGGCCGCGGGTCAGGCCTGCCCCATCTGCGGCGCGCCCCTGGCGGCCCAGCGCGCCATCGAAGCGGGCCACTGTTTCAAGCTGGGCACTCGCTACAGCGCCGCCGTGAACGCCTCGTACCTCGACGAAGACGGCCGTGCCCAGCCTATCTTTATGGGCTCTTATGGCATCGGCCTGGATCGTCTCATGGCCATCATAGTGGAACTGCACCACGACGACGACGGCATTATCTGGCCCGCCCCCGTCGCCCCATACCAGGTGCACCTGCTGCATATCGGCAAAGGCGAGGATGTGCGCGAGGCGGCCGATCGGCTGTATGAAACGCTGCAAGAGACCGGGATGGATGTGCTCTATGACGACCGCGAACTAAGCGCCGGTGTCAAATTCAAAGACGCAGATTTGATCGGCCTGCCCTGGCGCGTGACGGTCGGCGCGCGGGGCCTGGCGGAAGGCGCGGTGGAAGTGAAACAACGCGCTGCTGCCGAGCGCCACCTGGTCCCCGTCGCCGAACTGCCCTCCTACCTTTCCAGACAGTAGAACAGCGCAGCTCTGGCGCGCCCAGAGTCGCAGGGCACCTGGCCACTAATGACACTTGGCGACCAATGGGCCTCATGCGCCCGCCTGCGATTATGGTAACGTGATCAAATTGAACCTTTTTGGGGATTCAATTTGATCACGTTGTCATAATAATTTGACATAACGTTAAAGGGAGGGTATGGGGCAGTGTGGCGAAACTCTTGCGCCGGACAGGAGTCAACGCTCAGAGGCAGTGGGGAGCAGAAGCCCCATGGCAGCTTGTCCTGCTCAACCCCTTCCGGAGAGGGCCACCTGCGGCACGGCTTCCGGTGGCTTCGCCCGCGTCGCCAGCACGGCTCCCAGCAAACAGACGGCGCCCGCGATCAAGAACGGCGCCATCCAGGTTACCGGGCCAGCCGCGTCGGCTGCGGCGTCTTTAAACAGACCGGCAAGCTGCGGCCCGGCAATGCCCGCCACACCATAGGCTGTAAATACATAGCCGTAGTTGCTGCCCACGTTCTTGTTGCCGAAATAATCGGCCGTAGCCGCCGGGAATAGTGCGAAATTACCCCCAAAATTGAACCCGATCAGACACGCCGCCAGGATAAACCCCACGGCCGATCCAAAGGTAATAAAAATATGGTACATCGCCAGCATCACCACGCCCTGCAGGCCCATCATCAGGGCGATGGAAAACTGCCGCCCGATCTTGTCCGACAGGGTGCCCCAGGCGATGCGCCCCAGCCCATTAAAAATCGCGTACCAGGCCATCGCTGTTCCCGTCACTACCGCCGCGTCGGGCACCCCGTGATAGGTCAGCGCATCAATGCCAAATAGGCGAATACAGTAGATCACCATCAAGCCAGCCAGCGCCGAAAAACAGAAGAGCACCCACAGCAGGTAGAACTGCGGTGTACGCAGCATTTCCCGCGCCGTGTACGATACAGCGCCGCTCGGCTGCTGGGCGCTCGCTGCCGGGGGTGTCCAGCCCTCCGGTACATAGTCCTCGGGCGGGTTCACCATCACGAGGCTGCCGACCAACACCAGCGCGGCGAAGGCCACGCCGTAAATCACAAATACGCTTTGCACGGCCGGAAGGCCAAAAACGGCCGTTGTGTTCAGCAGTCCTCCGAACCAGGAATCCGCCAGCTTTACCCACAGGGTCGCTCCAAATCCGAAGCCCGCCACCGCCAGGCCGGTGATCACACCCTTCTTGTCGGGGAACCATTTAATGCCCACGGCAATCGGCACGACATAGGCCAGGCCAATGCCAGCCCCGGCCACTATGCCGATGAAGAGCAGTTGGGTCCCAAACGTGCTGCCGAACAGCCCGCCGAGGAGATAGCCCGCCCCCAGCACCACCCCGCCGCTCATGGCCACGATCGTCGGCCCCACGCGCGCCTGCCAGCGTCCGGCAAAGATCATGACGATGGCGAAAGTGGCCAGTCCGGCCGAAAAGATCCACGCTGCCTGCGAAGCAGAGAATCCGTACGCGCCCTGCGGGTCCGTTAACAGGGCGGTAAACACCGACCAGGCATAGATTGCGCCCAGTGCCAGCTGGATCAATACCGCGCCGGCCACGACAAACCAGCGATTAAAAAATCTACTCTGAATGATGCGCTGCTGCATGCTGCCCCCTTCCAAGGTGAAACGCTGCCGCCAAATCACAGGGCGCGTGGGCGCATGAACCTCTTGGGTAGGCTTTCTACCTGGCCGGTAGTGCTTAGTGCGGGTGGCTCCCGACGTCACGACCGGCATGGGCCACGGCCGAATCGCCCCTGCTGCCCCCAGGTGCGGTGCAGCATAGAGGCAATTATACCCGATCCTCACGCTCTTTTGAAGCTTCTGGTCACGCGTCAGCCTATGTTATAATGAATATTCAGTTCGTCTTTCGTTCCAGGTGTTAGGGTATGGCCATAGGTATCAGAAAACAGTTGCTGGTTTGTTAAGTGCAAGGGTGAAGTGGTAACAGTGCTGAGGAAGGTGTCGCTGTGCTTTGCTCACCGCAGTCGTTGCAGGAGAGATACGGAGCGCAGGAGCTGCCTGGTCAATTCCTGTTGAGCCATGACAAAGATCCTATAGCGCCAGGATGGTCTGTGGAGAAGATGCGCGGCTGGTACCTGGCGCATGATAGTCGGCTGTTGTGCCGGCGAGTGATTTCGGCGGACGGATTGGCCCAAGGATTTCTTCTTGGGTTCCCGATTACATCCGAAGGATGTCTGCTTGCCGACTGCAATTTACCAGCGTTCGTGGGCGAAGGGCTGTCGTTTATTGACTGGCTGGCGCAGCTTTCAGGAAAGTGGCTCGCTATACTGCTAACAGATGAGGAGGAGCGCATCTACCTTGATCCAGGCGGCTCGTTGACGGCCGTTTACTGCCCTTCGATGAACATGGTCGCGGGGACGACAGGGCTAATACTCTATACGGAAGAGACGCAAGACCGCAGCGAATTTGCGCAGCAGATGCCGATACCGGAAGCGGTTGCCATGTATCCCATAGGGATGACGCCGCGACACGGCATTGAGCGCCTGCTGCCGAATCACTCGCTTGACCTGCGCAACTGGAAATCTCGGCGCGATTGGCCGCGGGCAGACCTTGGCACCACTTGGAATACAGCGATGGCAGCTCGCGAAGTCGCGGCGATTACCAGGCGCAATATCACTGCCGTGGCGGCGCGCTTTCCCTTGCAGCTGGCGCTGACCGCGGGGTACGATTCGCGCACGATACTGGCCTGCGCACGGTCCCATTTGGGCACGGCGAAATTCTTCACGAGCGTGTTGCCCAGTGATGCGGCCTGGCTTGATGTCAGTGTGGGGCGGCGCATTGCTAAAGACCTGGGACTGGCTCATGAGGTAATTGCCTATGAGGAACCGGACGAGCGTGACAAAGAGGTCTGGCTGCATCGCACCGGCTGCGCCGTGGGCAACAATTTGAGCTACCTTGGCATGCGTTCGGCCCAGCAATTGGACCGCAGTCATGCATATCTTACCGGCTATGTTTCCGAAACGGCGCGCGATTTTTTTGGCCCCCGCATGGACCGGCTCAATCCTGCCTGGCGCACGAATGGGATCAGGGCAGAGAACCTAATTGCGCTAACCGGCGCGCCGGTCAGAAAAGATGCGCTGGCGCGGGCTGAGGCCTGGCTGGCCGGGCAACCTCTTCGGGAGCCCGAACACATACTGGCGCTATTCTATCTTGAACAACGTGTGGGTGGCTGGGTGGCCGTTCTGGGAGCACCATTCGCGGACATCAGCATGTTTGAATTGTGGCCGCTTAATAATCGGCGGATTACAGAAATCATGGTTACGCTGCCACACGAATACCGGCGGAATGTCGGTCTGAACAAGGATATCATCGCCCAGGAGTGGCCGGAGCTACTGCGACATGGCTTCAATGAGCCGCGAGGGACAGATATCTTGAACCTCAAATTGCGGCGCTTGTGGCGGCGAATCGGTGTCTGAGCTTGTGTCACCGCCCGCGGCACTGACCGATCTGGGTTGGCAGGCTGAGCAGCTACAGCGGCAGCGATTCGTGTGCACGGTGCCGTAGAGCATCTCATTATTCGGCCTTCCGAGCCTAAGATGCCAGGCGCATAGAGTCGTTATTTAAGGAAATGCAATACCCCAATACCCCGCAGAATTAAAGGCTCATATTGGCCTCGATGATTTACCAGGCCAATATGTTCTGTGCCAGGACGAAACCATCGTTCCCGCCAACTCGCCGGTCCACAAACTGAGTCCGTGTACTCTGGCCAGCCACCCGCGCTTGCCATGTCACCGGCTTGTTGACAGGCAAGGCACGCCTCTGGGAATTTGTATTGGGCTTCCCGATTTCCCAATTACGGCGGAGATGCAGCTGGTACTTGATGACGGCCGTGACCTGGTGGCCGAAGAAACCGATCGCTTGGAGTCATGGCTGTATCAGTTCAGCGGCAGTTGGTTAACGATGATCCTGGACGGGATCTAGCCCGCCCTGCTTGCTGCCAGCTTAGGGCAGCAAATCGGCAACCGTATCACGTTCTTCGCGCAACTCATCCAACGTGGCCTGGACTTTTGCCCGGGCGAAATCGCTCAAGGGCACATCCTGCACAATATGATAGCTGCCCTGCCCATCGCTCACCAACGGGAAGGAGAAGATCAGCCCTTCGTCAATGCCGTAGCTGCCGTCAGAAACAACGGCCGCCGAGAACCAGTTCCCTGCTTCCGTTTTGTGCAGGAAGCTGCGCACCTGATCCAGCGCCGCGTTGGCCGCCGACATGGCCGAGGACTTTCCCCGCGCCTTGATCACCTCCGCACCGCGCTTCTGCACCGTGGAGATAAAGTCGCCGCGCAGCCAGTCATGATCGCTGATCACGTCGTAGGCGGGACGGCCGTTGATCAACGCGTTCTCCGCATCGGGGTACTGCGTGGCGCTGTGGTTACCCCAGATCGTCACATTACTGACGTCATTGACCGTCACTCCCGCCTTCTGCGCCAACTGCGCGTAGGCGCGGTTCTGGTCCAGACGGGTCAGGGCGCTGAAGCGCGCGCGGGGCACATCCGGCGCGTTGCTCATGGCGATCAGGCAGTTGGTGTTGGCCGGGTTGCCCACCACCACCACGCGCACGTCATCGGCTGCGCGATTGTTGATCGCCTGCCCCTGCCCGGTGAAAATGGGGCCGTTCTCGCGAATCAAATCGCCGCGCTCCATGCCCGCGCCGCGCGGTTTCGCGCCAACCATCAGCACCCAGTTTACGCCGTCAAACGCCACTTCCGGATCGTCACTGGTGACCACGTTATTCAACAGGGGAAAAGCGCAGTCGTCCAACTCCATCACTACGCCTTCCAACGACGGCAAGGCGGGGGTAACTTCCAGCAAATGCAAATCAACACGGGTGTCCGGTCCGAACACCTCGCCATTGACCAGACGCGGCAAGAGCGCATAGCCTATCTGCCCGCCGGCGCCTGTTACAGCAACTTTTACAGTGTGGGTCATAGGGGGAATCTCCTTTTGAGGTCACAGCAGAACTCGTCGGAAACCGGCTCACCCACTCCCTTGAGCTGCCAGATTGTCCGGCGTATCTCTATGCCTAATTGGTAACAAATTCTCCGCGTGGGAAGAAGCCTATTATCTGCGATTTATGGAGATCAGGCTACTGCTGCGGGATATATTCAGATACTTTGCGCCGTCGCGCCACGCTGGCGCACTACTTCATAGAGCAGCAGGCCCGTGGCGACCGACAAGTTCAGGCTGTCCATCGCCCCGGCCATGGGGATCACCACCCGTTGATCCGCCGCCTCCAGCCACTCCGGCCCCAGGCCAAATGCCTCGCTGCCCATCACTACTGCTACCGGGCCGGTCAGGTCGATGGCGGTATAGTATTCCGCAGCTGCCGGTGTGGTGGCCACGATCGTGATGCCTCGTTCGCGCAGCCAGGCGATTATCTCCTCAGTCGAGGCTGCGACGACCGGAACCGTAAAGCTCGCTCCCAGGCTGGCACGGATGACATTGGGGTTGTTCAGATCAGTACGCTCGCTTTGCCCTCCCGCCAGCAGCAGCGCATCTATGCCCGCGCCGTCGGCCGTGCGCAAAATCGCGCCCACATTCCCCGGTTTCTCCGCCCCATCGATCACCAGTACAAACGGCGTCTCGCTCAACCTCAGATCCACCAGCGTGGATGTTTGAGTCGGAATAACGAGCAGGATTCCCCCACTCTCACCCCGATAGGCGATCTTCTCGAATACGGCCGTCGTCACCTCACATAACGCTGTCTGGCCCGCAGCCGCCAACAGATCCAACTTCTTGAGTAGTATCTCAGTATCTCCGCCGCCCATTACCTCCGGACAAACGTAGGCCTCTATCGGCACGACGCCGCTTTGCAGCGCCTGCATGGCCTCGCGCGTGCCTTCCACAAGGGTCAGACCCTGCTGGTCCCGTTGACGACGGCCGTTAAGCCGCACCACATTCTTAACCCTCGGGTTCTGCAGGCTGGTAATGATCGTTATGGGTTCCATGCGCATATTGTAACAACGAAACGGCCGAGCTGTAAGATAGTTCCTCGCAATTTCCTCGCCATCGCCACTGATAGTCAATCTGACGGGTTTCGATGGATGTGTGGTTTGTCGTTGGGGAAAGGCAAACGCCTTAAGCCGCCCAGTGCTGCCCGATGGTCTCGCTGCGCAGGGCTGATGACCATGCCGGCGGCGAATTTGCCCCGTACGCAACGCGCTCCGCACCCAGGAAACGGCCGAGCTGCCGTACTGCCTGCGCGATTGCCTGTGCCGACTCTTTGCCATCCGCGGTCCCATTCTCGCGATGCACGGCATGCACATGCAGCGTTTTCGTCTTGCGATCCATCTTGGGGTCAATGCGCCCGATCAGGCGCTCCCCGTGCAGGATTGGCAGCACATAATAGCCATACTGCCGTTTGGCCTTGGGCGTATAAATCTCTGAACGATAATAGAAGCTGAACAGCTGCTCCGTTCGTTCCCTGTCGGCAATCAGGTTGTCAAAGGGAGAAAGCAGGGTTGTCCGCCCCTGCCATGTCCCATTGCGCAGCTGCTCCAGCTGGGGCAGCGTTTGCGCGTGCATATACCACTGACCCGGCCAGACGTTCTCCTCATCAGCGATAGTGACAGGCAGAACACGGCCGTCTGCCACCAGCTTCTCGAGCACTTGGGACAGATCAGGATAGCCGTCACGGATGAAATGATTGCGAATATGCTTCTCCGTGCCCACACCCAAAGCCTGCAAGGAACGCTGCGCCGCCTCCGACACCACCCGCTCGCTGGGCCACGGCTCGTGCCCGAACCACTGAGGCATATGCTGCTCGAACAGACCCCACTGCTTCTTCAGGCCGAACCCGTCCCCGAGCCGCCGCGTGACCGTGATGTCGCCCTGTTCCCACAGCATGCCCAGCATCGTGCTCACATTACGCGTGTTGGTCCAGCCTGACGATTCCCACGGCTCCACCGAGCGATCCTCAATCTCCTCTGCGTAGAGCGGCCCACGTTCCTCCAGATCCTCCAGAATAGCGCGGCGAAACGGCTCATTCACCGCCAACCAGCGGGTGACACGCTGCCCCCAGAGGCCGTCGCCGCGTCCAAAACGCCGCATCTGCGCCTGGTACAGCGGGTAGTCCTCTACCAGCACAATCGACGCCGCATGAGCCCAATATTCAAAAAGGACGCGGTCCTCCCACAGCAGAGCCTGCAAGTCCGCTTCATCATAATCGCCTAGGCGGCTCCAAAGCACCAGCAGTGGGCTGCGGGCTACCACATTAAGCGGGTCAATCTGCAGGCAGCCCAGCCGGCGGATCATCGCCAGCATAGTCTCGCGGTCCGCTACCGGCGGCAGCTGGTCCAGGCCCTGGCTTTGCACGGCCATCCGCCGCGCCGTTGAAGGAGTGATGCGCAGTTCATGTGTTCCGTTCATGGGGGGATTGTAGAGGAACGGATGTTCTAATGCAAATCGCAAAAAAGGCCCGGGGGAAATCGCTTCCGGGCCTTAGGCTCACGATGCAACCGGCCGTGTTCCCTAGGCCGTCTTCACCGGCTCATTCAGCCGCGCCAACAGAATCTCCAGCCGTGTCTGATCAACGCCGTCTACCCCCAAAGGCCGGTCCACGCGATCATGGCAGTCCGATCCGCCTGTTTCAATCAGCGCGTATTCCGCCGCCCATGCGGCCATCTGCTTCCGGTGCGCCGGGCTGTGGCCGGGGTATTCCACTTCCAGCCCGTCCAGCCCCAGCAAATGGTTGTTTAGGAATTCCGGCAGCAGCGTCTCCACTACTTCTACCGGGGGCAGCACCTCGCGATAGAGGCTTTCACCAGGGAACGATCCTGCGGCCGGGTGCGCGAACACGCGCACCAGTTGGGGGTATCTGTGGAGCAGCGGGGTAAGCTGCGCCGGATCAATGCCGGAGGGCACATAGGCGATGCTATCGTTGCCGATCAGCATTGTTACCTGGGCCTTATCCAGACCGTGATTGTCGGCCAGGGCCTGGGCGAAATGGCGCCGCGTGACGTTCGGGGACAGCGCCTCAATTTCCTCAGCAGTCAACTCGCGCGCCAACATCGGTTGCGCGCCCTCGGGGCCAAACTCATCATTGATGGCCTGCACGCGCGCCCGCACCAGCCCCGCGCCGCGTCCCTGGCGGAAAATGCTCCTCGCCATCGCGCGGAATTCCGTGTCGTCCAGGAGGTCGCGCGGGATGTAGAGCAGGTAATGCAGCGTGCCTACGAAAAACGGGCGTCTGAAGCGCAGCGACACTTCAACCCCCGGCACCACCAAAATTCCCTCTTCTTGGCCTGCGGCCAGGGCCTCATCCAGCCCTTCGAGAGTATCGTGATCGGTCACCCCCACGGCCGTCAGTCCCAACTCTTTTGCCCGCCCTACCAACTCCGCCGGGGTATACTCGCCATCGGAAGCAATCGTATGGTTGTGTAAATCAGCAACAAAGTCCATCGTTCTTCTTTCACCCTTTTGTCCAGATATCAGCCAAAACTGTATTCCATGACCATGTCAGGCAACCTTAAGAAGGGCCCGTTGTTTCAAATCCTCACTTTACCCCAAGAACCGCGTCGCCCCCATGGCGGTGACATCATACCCGGGCATGGCCAGCACAGCCGACTTAAACCGTTCATCGGCCAGAATCTCAAGCAACGGCCGTACCAATTGCCCTTCGTAATATACCCTGGGAATCACCAGCTCATACTGTTCCGCGGCCAGCGGCACAAAGCCCAATCCGAGCGCCTCCGCCGCCGCGCGAATGCCCAGACCGGCGTCAGCGGCCCCGGAGGCGATTGCCGCAGCTACTGCCAGATGCGTATACTCTTCGCGATCGTACCCGCGCACCTGCTCGGTCGCCAAGCCGCGCCGGCTCAATTCATAGTCGAGCAGCAGGCGGGTCCCCGCCCCGCGCTGCCGGTTGACAAAGCGCACATCGTGATTGGCCAGGTCATCCCACCCTGACAAACCGGCCGGATTCTCTGCCGGCACGATCCAGCCCTGTTCGCGCCCCACCAAAGTGACAACAGCTACCGCCTGATCTGGCAAGTAGCGTGCAATATAGCCGTCATTATAGACACCGCTTTCGGTATCCAGCAGATGCGCCCCGGCCAGATGCGCCTCGCCGCGCCGCAGCGCCACCAACCCACCCAGACTGCCCACATTGGCCGACATCAGCCGCAATGGTGCGACGCGCTCTGCGAGAAACTGAGCGAGCAAATCCAGGGTCAGATCATGGGAACCAATTGCCACAATCGTGCTTTCGATCTCCGCCGGAGTGCGGTAGAGATGCACGTACACTTCATCTCCCGCATCGTGCCCTTCACTGAAGCGAGGGATGCGCAAGATGCCGTCCGCGCGAACCAGCGAGGAAATGACCCCCGCCCCTCGGCTGATCGGCGTCACCATCACCTTATCGCCCACCCGTCCCACCGAGACGCGCACATAATCGTCGTCGCCCGTCGGTGACAGGACCTTGCGTGTCAGCGTTCCGGCCAGGATTGGTGGCTCGTATGGCTGCTGCCCCTGCCAGCGCGCCAGCAGCGGCTCGACAAAAATCTCCCCCGTTAAGGCTGCGCTCACCGGATAGCCGGGCACGCCAATCACCGGCACCTGCCGCATGCTGTCCCCAGCCTCACGTTCACAGTTCAGCAGCCCCAGGATCACGGGGTGCCCCGGCCGCACGGCCACGCCATGGACCAGCAGTTGGCCCAGTTCAGCCACGATGTGCGCCGTGTAGTCCTCGCTGCCAGCGGACGATCCCGCGTTGACAAGCACCAGATCGTGGTCACAGGCCGCCGAGCGCACAGCCGCGCGAATGGCCGCCAACTCGTCCGGCACAATAGCCCACCGTGTCGCTATCCCGCCCCAGTTTTCCACCTGCGCCGCCAGCACAAGGCTGTTGTATTCGATAATGCGCCCCGACGGAGGCAGTTCACCCGATCGGCCGTGGAATCTGTCTACCGCTTCCACGGAGAGCAGTTCTGATCCCGTGGGGATGATTGCCACTCGTGGTCGCCGGTATACCGGGACCCGCGCATGGCCTGAACCGGCCAACGCACCCAGGTCTACCGGGCGCAGCACATGGTTTGCCGGCAGCACCAGCTCCGTGGCTACCATATCCTCACCCATCGGGCGCACGTGGTGCCAGGGCGGGACAGCCGCACGAATCTCCAGCCCCGCCGCGCCTTCCACCAGGGTCACCGGCTGCACCTGTTCGATCATGATCACCGCGTTGGCCCAACCCGGCAGGGCATGTCCCGTGTTCACTGCTTGCGCCGGCCGTACCACGCTCTCCACGGCCGCCCCTTCCTCCACCAGCTGCAGGGTCAGGGGGCTGGTCTCGGTCGCGCCGATCGTATCCAGGGCCCGGACCGCGTAGCCGTCCATCGCGCTGGCATGATAATGTGGAGAAGAGAGGCGCGCAAACACAGCCGTGGCGGTCACCCGCCCGTTCGCCTCTGACACCAGCACCTCCTCCGCC
Source organism: uncultured Chloroflexia bacterium (assembly GCA_963786145.1). Taxonomy (GTDB): domain Bacteria; phylum Chloroflexota; class Anaerolineae; order Promineifilales; family Promineifilaceae; genus JAACFF01. Next base: position 102,920 of record CAWAYB010000003.1, on the reverse strand, counting down.
GGCAGCGGACCCCACAAGCCAAGCCGCTCCAGCGCCGCCTGCAAGGCTGCCTGCGCCTGCTGGAGGGCGATATCTTCCAGATAGATGTTACGCTTCATTGCTGCCTCGTTCCGCGCTCGCCCTCACCCTGCCGGGCGATCCGCTCAGTCGTCACTTCGATCGAAGCGAGAAATCCTCTCGCACGCTGATCGTACAGCGCTGCCATTGCTCTGGCAAATCGCCGCATACTGGTAAAATAGCACCTCATTCACACAGCATGTATGAGGAAGAGAAGCACCATGAACGACCAACTCTGGTGGCAGCGCGGCGTCATCTATCAAGTCTATCCGCGCTCATTTCAAGACAGCAATCACGACGGCCTGGGCGATTTGCCGGGCATTGAAAGTCGCCTGGACTACCTGGCGCGCCTCGGCATAGAAGCCATATGGCTCTCGCCCATTTTCCCCTCGCCCATGGCCGATTTCGGCTACGACGTGGCCGATTATACGGCCGTGAATCCCATCTTCGGGGACATGGACGACTTTGACCGCCTACTCGCCGCCGCCCATGAGCGCGGCCTCAAGCTGCTGCTGGATCTCGTGCCCAACCACACTTCCGACCAACACCTCTGGTTTGAGGAAAGCCGGGCCAGCCGCGATAACCCAAAACGCGACTGGTACATCTGGCGCGATTCCGCCCAGGATGGCGGCCCGCCCAACAACTGGCTCAGCTACTTTGGCGGGCCGGCCTGGACGTTTGATGAGCGTACGGGCCAGTACTATCTGCACCAGTTTGTTACGAAGCAGCCCGAACTGAATTACCGCCACCCTGAGGTGTTACCCGCCATGCTCGATGTTATGCGCTTCTGGCTGGATAAGGGAGTCGATGGTTTTCGCGTGGATGTCATCTGGCTCATGCTCAAGGACGATGCTTTGCGCGACGAACCGCCCAACCCGTTCTGGGATGGCGTCAATCCGCATGACAGCTTGCGGCACATCTACACCCAGGACTTGCCCGGCGTGCACGAAATCATCCGGTCTATGCGCGGCGTGTTAGATGACTACGAGGGGCGCATGATGGTCGGCGAGATCTATCTGCCCCTTGCCAAGCTGATGGCTTACTACGGCCGTTCCAGCGACGAATGTCACCTGCCCTACAATTTCCAGCTCATCAATACGCCCTGGACCGCGACGGCCGTGCGCACGGTCGTGGACGAGTACGAAGCCGTCCTGCCGGATGGCGCCTGGCCCAACTGGGTCCTTGGCAATCACGACCAGAAACGCACCGCGTCCCGGGTCGGCTTCGAACAAGCGCGCGTGGCTAATATGCTCCTGCTCACCCTGCGCGGCACACCCACGCTCTACTACGGCGAAGAGATTGGTATGACCAACGTGCCGATCCCACCCGAATGCGTCCAGGATCCGCCGGCGTTGCTGCAACCGGAGATTGCCGAACTGATCGGCCGTGACCCTGTGCGCACGCCGATGCAGTGGGACGGCTCAGCCAATGCGGGTTTCACCGCCTCCGGAGTGACTCCCTGGCTGCCCGTGGCCCCAGACTACGCGACGGTCAACGTCGCCCGTCAGGACCAGGACCCCTTCTCCATGCTGCGGTTTGTCCGCCAGCTGCTGCACCTGCGCCGCTCCGAACCGGCCCTGCACAGCGGATCCCTCCAAACCATCCCCCTCGACAACGACGGTCTCTTTGCCTACCGCCGCACCTATCCCGAAGCCGACTCTTTCCTGGTCGTGCTGAACTTTGGCGAAAAAAGCCTGCAAGTTGATCTGGGCAGCGTTGCCGCCAAAGCGACCATCACCCTTACGACCCGCCTCGACCGTTCCGGTGCCGTTGATCTCGCCTCGCTGCGGGTCGCGGCCAACGAGGGCCTGGTCCTGCGCCTGCCTCTGGCCCAGCAGCAATCATAGCCGTAGGGAGAGAGCGCCCCCGTCCAATCGTGCCTTGTCCAGACTGTCGCCTATTTGTGGTATGGCTCGCCGCGAAGAATGGTAAAGCCACGATATATCTGCTCCAATAGCATAATCCGCGCGAGATCATGGGGAAACGTCATGCGCGAGAGAGACAGCCGCTCATCCGCCGCCGCTTCCACTTCCGGGGCAAAACCCAAGGGGCCGCCGATCAGGAAGGCTATACGGCCGAACACCTCAATCTGCTCCTGCATAAAACGCGCCAGCTGCTTGCTGGTGATTGCTCGGCCCTCCGCGCTGAGCAAGATACGCCGCTGGCCATCGGCCGTGGCTTTTAGCAAAGACTCGCCCTCCCGTTGCATGGCCACCGCATCCGGAAAGCCCCGCCCCACCGCGTCCTTCACCTCAACCAGGAAAACATCCGTGTAGCGGCCCAGGCGCGCCAGGTAATCCTCCTGCGCCACCTGCCACTCCCGTCGTTTCAACTTGCCCACTGCGGCGATCGTGAGGTGACCGGTCTGCCCGTTGGTCATGCCCTGCGCCTACCCTCCGCCCCCAGATTCAGTTCAACCTGCCCAGCAGAGCATTACGTGCCCACTCCGCCGGCAAATAGATCGGAGCCGCCAGCAATGCCCGCTCATAGTAGTGCAACGCCTGCGTAAGGTCGCCCATATGTTCAAACACTCGCCCCAGGTTAGTGTAGGCGAATTCCGGCGAATCATATCGCGGCGCCAGGGTCGCCTGCTCCAACCAGGGAATGGACTCCTCCCAGCGGTTCTGATCGATCAGATAGGCTCCGATGTCGTTGTATGGATTGCCGAAGTCCGGCTCCAGCTCAATCGCCTTTTTGCACATGGCCACTGCTTGATCATACAGATCGATCATGCTATACGCCCAACCCAAAAGGGTATAGGTTTGCGCCGTGGGATACAGGGCCAGCGAGCGTTTGTACAGCAGCATCGCGTCCGCCAGCTCGCCCCGCGTGTGATGGCGGTAGGCCTGTTCGCGGATCACTTCCGCCTGCTGCCGCAGTAGTTCCTCCTCGCTCATGCCACAGTTCCCCCTTTCCAGCCCGCCAACAGGCCTGGCAGTTCAGCAAGCCCGGCAATCGTGGCATCCGGCTGGACTTCTCCCGGCTCGCCAAACCGCTCATTGGCCCGCAAATACACCGTCCACAATCCGGCGTCTCGGCCGCCGACCACATCGTGGCCCGGCGAATCGCCCACAAACACGGTCTGCGAGGGGGTTACTCCTAATCGAGCCAACAGGTGTTGGAACGGCGCGGGTGTAGGCTTCCATTTGTCTACATCCGCCGAAAAGAGGGTGGCCTCGAAAAAACCATCCAGGCCGAAGCGGCGCAAATCTGCCTCGTGCGCCGCGCCGCGAAACATGGTATTCGAAAGCAGTCCCAGCCGGTACCCCTGATCCTTTACCGCGGCCAGGGTTTCACGGGCTGCTTCCAGCGGGTAGGCCTGAAGGCACACGGCCGTTTCGTATCGCTCAGCTGCTTCCTGGACCCAGGTCTGCTTCACATTCCCCACGCCAACCTCATCCAACACTTCCGTCAGAAGATCAACCAGCCGTAGATTACGCTCGCCTTCCGTCGCCGCCTGCCAGCGCCCCGGCAAAATGGCGAACCCGGCGCGCCGGAACTCCTCAAACCGCGGCAGTCTCAGCCTCCGGCCTTCCAGGCAATCATAGGCCGCCGCAAAGCCCGGCGTCTCCAGCTCCGGCCAATGCAAATAAGAGCCCGCATATTCAATCAGCGTGCCACCCAGGTCGAAAATGACTGCTTGCAGGTCTTTCGCCATCCGCCCTAATCGTGCTCCAGCAGTTTCGCCACGGTGACACCCGCGCCACCTTCCCCGTCCTTGCCTTCTTCCCACGAGGCAACATAGGCGTTGCTGGCCAGAATCTCACGCACCCCTTCGCGCAGCTTGCCGGTGCCCTTGCCATGAATGATGCGCACCCAGGGCAGCCGCGCCAGGAACGCCGCATCCAGATACCGTTCTACCTCGGCGATGCCGTCTTCAACCCGCCGCCCACGCAGATCCAGCTCCATGCCCGGTGAAGGACCGGCGAGCACGCCCATCGGCAGCGTCTCCGTCACTTCCGGCACCGGCCTGCCCTTGAATTCCAGGTCGTCATAGCGCGCACGCATCTGCAAACGGCCGATTACCACGAGTACATCTTTCTTCCCCAGTTCCACCACCTCCGCGCGCGTATCCAACGACTTGACCAGGACCGTGTCTCCCACCTGTAGCGCGCGCCGTGTTTGCTGGGCCTTTTTCTTTTCCTGGCCATCCGTGCCCACCTTCATGCGCGGTGCCAGCGGCTCAACCTGCCTTTCCTCGATTTCCTCCAGGTCCTTGCTCACTTTCTTCAGGGCATTCAAAGAAGCCGCATCGCGCAGGGTGCGCCGCGCCGCCCGCAGCTCCGACCGCAGCGCCTCTAGTTCCTCCTCCGCCTCTTCGCGCGCCGCTTCCAACACACGCTCGCGGTCGCCCTCAATTTCATCCAGGCGTTTCTGCAGCCGATCGCGCACCGCTTCTGCCTCTCGCTGCGCCAGGCGGGTCCCCGCCTCTTCACTTTCCATTTTCTCGCGCAGGGCGTGGATCGACTCCAGCATATCCTCCGCCTCGTGACTGTCGGCCCCCACAAAGCGCAGCGCCTCATCCAATATTGTCTCGTCCAGCCCCAGCCGTCGCGCGATGGCAAACGCATTTGACCGGCCCGGAATACCGATGCTCATTTCATACGTCGGCGACAATGTTTCGAGGTCAAAGAGCAGCGAGGCGTTCGTGGCCCCTGCCGTCTGGCTGGCATACACTTTTAATTCCGGGTAATGCGTGGCTACAAAAGTTGTTGCCCCCTTGTCGCGCAAATACCCCACAATGGCCAGCGCCAGGGCCGCACCTTCTGTCGGGTCCGTGCCCGAACCCAGCTCATCCAGAAGCACCAGCGAGCGATCGTCTACCCGGGCGAGGATGCGCACCATGTTAGTCATATGCGCTGAAAAGGTGGATAGGCTTTGCTCAATGGACTGCTCGTCGCCGATGTCCGCGAAAACGTCGTCGAAAACAGAAAGTCGCGCTTCCGTCGCCGGTACATGCATTCCCGACTGCGCCATCAGGGTCAGCAAACCCATGGTCTTCAGGCTCACCGTCTTGCCGCCGGTGTTCGGACCCGTGATCAGTACTGTGAAAACATCCTTATCCAGTGTCAGATCGACTGGTACTACCTTGAGCGGGTCCAGCAGCGGATGGCGCGCACCCTTGATCCAGATTGTAGAACCGGGATGGGGATTGTGGGGAGGCGGCACCCATTTGGCGTGCTCATTGGCATGTTTCGGCGGCCTCACTGCATTCATCGTCCTCCAGGGGACAAACTCCGGCTCGACGGCGCCGATGACCGCCGCATAATTGGCACGCGCAAAGATGAGATCAAGCTCGGCCAGACGCTCCACCACACGCTTGATCGGTTCGCTCTGTTCCGCGACCAGGCCGGACAGTTCGCGCAGGATGCGGTTGATCTCATCCTGCTCAGCCAGCTGGAGGGACCGGAATTCGTTGTTCAGCTCCACCGTATTCATCGGTTCAACCCACAACGTGGCCCCGCTGCCGCTGTGATCATGCACAATGCCCTTGACCCGCCCCTTGGCGTCCGCGCGCAATGGCACGACGTAACGCCCGCCGCGCATCGTGATGATCGGCTCCTGCAAATACTGGTTCATGCTGCTGTTCAACAGACGCTGCAATTTTTCTTGAATACGGCTGTAGACGACTTGCTGTTCCTGGCGAAGCTTCGCCAGCCTGGGGCTGGCGCTGTCCAGCACCTCGCCACGGTCGTCAATCGTCGCGCTTATGGCGCTGACGATCCCCGGGCACTCCTCGATCAGTCCCGGCGATATCGGCCAGACTGGGCGCCTCATCCTCCAGCTTCAGCAGCTGCCGCCGCAAATCCCGCGCGGCCACAATGGTCGCCTGGATTGCTTGAAAATCGTCCGCGCGCAGGACAAAGCCGTGCTCGGCGTTATCCGCCGCCACGCGCACGTCACGCGCCCCGCCAATCGTGATGCTGGAATGCCGCTCCAAAAGATCATAGGCCTCGCGTGTTTCCGCCTGCCGCCGCAGCGCCACATCCAGATCTTCTGTGGGCAAAATCGCCAGAGCCAACTCTTCACCGGCGCTGAAGCTCGTATAGCCGGCCAGAATCCGCCTGACCTTGTCAAATTCGAGCGTGCGCATTGATTTCTCGTCCATCATTCTTCCCGTCACGGCCGATTCGCTGTTCCCTACACCTGGCCGCGCAGCGGCTTCCTAGTATAGCGGAATTTAAGGGCTCGTGAAGAGGGCAGGCTGCCCCCTTGGTGCACAAGACCCTTTAGGCTAAAATGCCGCGTCCATTCGCTACAGGGGAGAGGTCCCACCATGAGCAACACTGCTCAGCCTGCCATCAGCTTTCATAACGTCAGCAAACGTTTCACCTACGCCCGCGAACAGCCCCAGACCGTGTTGGAGACCATCGTCTCGGTGGCCCATCATCGTGGCAGGCGTCCCAAGCGCGACCTCTGGGCGCTCCGCGATTTGAGCTTTGACGTCTATCCGGGCCAATCCCTGGGCATCATCGGTCGCAACGGCAGCGGCAAGAGCACGGTCCTGAAACTCGTCGCCCGCATCCTGCGCCCTACGAGCGGGCAGCTGGCGGTGCGCGGCCGTGTCAGCGCCCTGCTCGAACTTGGCGCCGGCTTCCATCCCGACCTCACCGGCCGCGAGAACATCGCCCTGAACGCCTCTGTGCTCGGGCTGACTCAAGAGGATGTAGAGCGTAATTTTGACGCCATAGTGGAATTCTCCGAGTTAGGAGAATTCATCGATATGCCGGTGAAGCATTATTCCTCCGGCATGTATATGCGCCTCGGGTTCAGCGTTGCCATCCATGTGGAACCCGACATCCTCATCGTCGATGAAATCCTGGCCGTCGGGGACCAGGCGTTCCAAACCAAGTGCATCGACCGCATCTACGAGATGCAGCGCAACGGTGTCACGATCATCCTCATCAGCCATAACCTGAGCGTTGTGCGCCGCATGTGCTCCAATCTGATCTGGCTCGAAAACGGCGAAATGCGTGCCAGTGGCCCTACTGAGGAAGTCGCCAATCTCTATCGTTTCCAGTCGGACCAGAAGGTTGACCAGCAGCAGGGCGGCAGCAGACGGGAAGGTGATTTCCGGCGCTGGGGCAGCAAGGAAATCGAGATTACAACCGTGCGTTTCCTTGACGCCGCCGGGCAGGAACAGCCCCACTTCCAGACCGGCGACCCAATGACCATCGAAATGGCCTACATTGCCCATGAGCCGACCCAGGACCCAGAGTTCGGGCTGGCCATCTTCCGCCAGGATGGCTTACATGTCAATGGCCCCAACAGCCAGGCCGGCGGCATCAAGACCGGTCTTGTCCAGGGTGCGGGTCTGGTCCGCTATGAGATCAAAGAACTACCACTCCTGCCGGCCCTCTATCAGGTCAGCGCCGCCATCCACGATAACTGGCTCTCCCGGGCCTACGATTTTCACGAATTGGCGTATCCGTTCCGCGTCATCAGTGGCCGCAACAAGGAAACGGACGGCATCATCGAACTCCCCGCCTCCTGGTCTATGCAGCCGGACGAATCTTGATCTGCGCCCTATGCGTCCGGCTCTCCCAGCGCCAAGGCCGTGCGCGTCTTGACCGGCAAACAGCTTACGGTAAAATCTTTGCAAGTCTATACTGGCCTGCTGTGGCCAATTTCCGTAACGAACACAGCCCAATCGGCCCTTATTATTCCCTGCCTGGCGCACTGCAGTATGGCCAGGGACGACAAGCAAGTCCTACACCACCAGAAAAAGAGAGGCTCCGCGATTGTGTGGGTGAATCGTATCCGCAGCGGTGGGGAGCCAGGAGAAAGCAAAACTCATGAATTCAAAAACACGAATATTGGTTGCCCTGCTGGGGCTGTCGGCTGTGATCATCGCCTCGATCTTCGCCTATGGTCTCTCGAATCCACAGCGGCCAACGGCCACGGCTGTAGCCCTGGCCTCCGAAGAACCCAACGCCGTTGACGCTACTATCGCCAACTGTCGCTATGGCGCTACCCCCCTAGGCGAATCTTCAGTTTCCGCAGTCTCTGACCTTGGCGCCGGCTGGTATCTGAACTTCGGCAGCGCCCCCTGGCCCACACCGCCTGGCAACGGCGCGGAATTTGCCCGGATGATCAGCCTGCAACAGAAGAAGAACGGCGACCAGTACTTGCCGGGGTATATCGCCAAACCGGAGCTGAATGCTGCTTTCGCCAATTTCATCAAGCAAAACCCGGGAGAAATCTATATCGCCGGTAACGAAGTGGATCGCACCACGCAGGGCGAGATGTTCCCAGAGGAGTATGCCCGGGCCTACCATGATGTCTACACTTTCATCAAGGGTGTCGATCCCACCGCCCAGGTCGCGATTTCCGGCCTCGTCCAGGTTACGCCAAATCGCTTGCAATACCTGGATCTGGTCTGGAAAGCTTATCTCAAGAATTATGGCAACGTTATTCCTGTTGACATTTGGACGATGCACCTTTACATCCTGCCGGAGGTCCTTACCGACGGCGTGACTCCCAACAATGGCGGCGCCAGCGTCGCTCTGGGCACCGACCCACGCCTAGGCAAACGGGAATCCGGCGGCGACCCCAACGCCTGCAGCAATCCCGATGTCTACTGTTATGCCGAGCATGACGACATGTCCGTTTTTGCCCAGCAGGTAGTTGCCATGCGCCAGTGGATGAAAGATCACGGCCAGCGCAACAAACCGCTGCTGCTCACCGAATTCTCCTTGCTCTATCCCTACGAACTTGACGCCGAAGGTTGCTTCCTGCAGGACGAAAAAGGCAACTGCTTCACGCCACCCCGCGTGAAAGCCTTCATGACCAACTCCTTCAGCTACCTCAACACGGCCAAGGACGCCTCGCTCGGCTATCCCCAGGATGATAACCGCCTCATCCAGCGTTGGATGTGGTTCTCCATCTTCTACAACCAAGAAGGCGCGGTCAGCAATCTTGCGCAGCAAGACCGCACGACCCTGACTCTGGTCGGCCAGAACTTTAAAGACAAGGTGGCGGCTGAGGGCCGCTACCGCAACCTGATTGCCGAAACGCCGGCGCCGATCATCGCTTATCTCAAGGGTCAGGCGCAGACCACGGCCGTTTTGCAGGCCACGTTCCGGAATAACGGCAACGAAACGATTAAGGATCCGTTCCAGGTCACTTTCTACCGCGACGCCGGCCTGACGCAGGTGATCGGCTCGGTTCAGGTCAATCCCGAGGTGACCGGCTGCGCCACTCTCCCCTATACGGTCTCCGTACCCTGGCCCAATCTGGGGCAGGGCACGCACAAGTACTGGGTGCTCGTCGATAGCGGCTCAACTATCCCGGAGGTGCCCACGGGCAACGGCGATAACGTAGCTGAGGGAGTGGTGACGGTCTATAAGAATCAGTTGAACCTGCCGGTCGTACGCAGCGACGAATAGTAACAACTTGCTGACCAGCCCGGCGGCCAGGCTGCCGGGCTGGTCCTATGCGCGCAGCACAATCCAGAAGTTAGCGAGGAGCAGCAGGAACGCACCCCCCAGCACCACCCAGACCGCGCCGGCCCGCCGCCAGAGCCACAGCCCCAACATCAGCATTACTCCCACAAACAGGCTCGTCGCAATCAGCGTGCCCACGTGCATCCACGGGAAGACATTCTGGCGAAACAGACTGTCCAGCGGCGACCCAGACAGCACCAGGAAATCCAGTGGCTGCGCCAGGGCCGCCGGTAGGTAGCCCAACAAATCCCCGGCAAAGCTGCTCAGCGGCACATCCTCCCAGGCGAACGTGGGCATCATGCTCATCACCCGGCCGCCAAACCCCGGCGCAAGCCCGTAACGCAGCAGCAGCCACTGCTGCAGCGCCAGCAAGGTGCCCAGCACGGCCGTGATTACCTTCCGGCCTCGTTCCGGCAGCAGCTGCAGAAACGCAGCGTAGCCCACGACCAGCAGGACCAGCTCACTGGTCAGGCGCCGCGGCCCATACCCACCCCCCGCGAACCAGTCCCGCGTGCTGCCATTCACATACAACGCCAGCAGCAGCATGACCAGTAGGGGCAGGCCCAGGGCCGGGCTGCGCTTGCTCAACGCCAGTAAGCCTGCCGCCGCCAGAAAAAACACCGGCATCCACGGCAGCAGTCCACGAAAGGAGGAAAACAGCAGCGGCAGCAAATAGCGGGCGCGCCAATCCAGAAAGCTCTCGCCCTGGGGAATCGTCAGAAAGCTGCCATACAAGACGCGCCAGACAGCCATCTGCAATGAAAAAACCGCCAGCGCCCCCACTCCAACCAGCAGCAAATCCACGGCCGTTTTCTTCGCCGCGGCGCCTCGTTCCCCCGCGGCCGCCCCACCCACGAGCAATGCGCTCGACACCAGCGGCAGCGCCAGGTAAATCAAATTCTGCCAGCGCACCAGCCCCGCCAGTCCGAGCGCTGCCCCCAGGATCAGGGCAGCGCCGCGCCGGTCCTGCGCCTCTTGCCAGCGCCACCACAAGAAGACCGCCAGCGCCACGGTAAACGCCGCCGCCGTATGCGAGTACAGCGGTTCGCGATATTGGTAATACAGCAGCGGCGTGGCAAACATCAGCGTCACCACCGAGGCCAACGCCAGGACCCTGCCAGCAGCTTCCTGCGCCAGGCGCATCGAGAGCCAGTAGGCCCCCAGCCCCAGCAGAGCTGACAGGGCGGCTATATTACCCACAAAAATGCGCTCGTAGCCGGTTAGCGCCGCCGCATCACCCACGCCCGTCAGACCAGCGGCTGCCGCCGCTCGCAGGACGGCCAGCCACGGCAGCCACAACACGGAGGCTCCCACGGCGAACAAATTGGCTACGCGGCCGTGCGGCGTCAGCTGTTCATCATAAGACCGCGAAGCGAAGTGCTCTCCGGCCGTGGGGTACGATAGCCGGTAATCGTTGGCAAAATCCAGGTCCTGGTCAAATGCTAGAGAACGCGCGTAGGCATAATATGAGACCGCATCCCATGTCGGCTCCTGCAGCGTAAACAGCAGCAGCCACTGCAATCCGAAGACGGCCAGTAGGATTAGAGAGGGGGCATATTTCGAGTCCAGCCGGGTCATCTGCATGCCTGCACCGCGCGCGTACCGGCCAAGTATAGCGACTTTGCCCTAGCCGGCGTACTGTTGCGGTGAAGACAAAGTTCACGCCAGCCCGCCCACCACCGGGTCGGGGGTTGCCACTCTTACTCGTACTTCTTCTCCCCTGCCCTGATCGCCACTGCCAGCCAGTTCTCCGCCGGCGGCAGCGGGCAGCTGTAGGTCGGGCTGTAGGCGCAAAAGGGGTTGTAGGCATAATTGAAGTCTACCTCCAGCCTATCATTCGGCAGGCGGTGCAGGCCCGGCCTGTTGTCATCCAAATACCGACCCGCACCATAACTCTCCTTACCGTTTGTCGCATCCTTGAACGGCAGGAACAGCTCGTCCCCATAGGCATCGCTGTAGATGGTCAGCGCCGCCGTTTCGCCCTGCACCTGAATGTCAAAACGTGCCCAGCGGCGATACGGCCGTATCTCTCCCGTATTCGTCGTCAGTTCCACCAGCGGCTGGTCTTCAGCAAAATAGTCCAGCACCACGGTCTGGATCAACGCCTCGTTTTCGTCGTAATAGCACAGGCCCTCAAACGCCTCTCGCTGCTCTTCGTCCAGCGGCGAGTGCGGGTCAAACTCAAAGAAGTCGTCCACCTCGGCCCTAAACTCAGACAAAGGGTTCATATCGCTTACCTCCCACAGGATGATTTGTAGAACCGGCGGCTCAGAAGTCAAGCTATTCAGCCACCCAGGATCGCCTCGATCGCTTCGGTCATTGCGTTGTACGTCGGGAAAACCTGACGGCCGTTGATCACGAACGTCGGCGTGCCGCGCGCGCCTGCCTGCTGCGCCGCGCGCCAATCCTGTCGCACAGACTCGCGGTAACGCCCGGATGCAAGGCACTGGCCAAAAGATTCCTCGTCCAAACCCACGGCCGTGGCAGCCGCCAGCAGATTCTGTTCCCCTAACGCCCCTAAGGGTGCCACTTCAAAGAGATAGTCATGATAGGGCCAGAACGCACCCCGTGCCCCGGCGCACTGCGCCGCCTCAGCCGCCTTTGGTGACTGCTGCGTTATCACCGGATAATGGCGAAACTCGAAGCTGATCAGTTCGCCATAGCTCTCCAAGAGCTGTCCCTTGATCCCACGTTCGTGCCAGTCTCGGCAGGCCGGGCAGCCGAAATCGCTGTACTCTACAATCTGCACTGGCGCATCGGCCGGGCCGATCCGGTTCGACGGAGGCCGATCGACCGCTGCCTCCGCGGCGCGCTCGCCCGCCTCACGCCATACGATCAGGCCGCCTACCGCCAGAACGCTCAAAACCACCAACCCGAGGATGCGCAGCCACATTAGTCGCATCACACGCTCTTGCGCCGCCAGGCGTTCGTCCTTATCGCTCGTCCCTGCGTCATTCTGGTCCATAGAACTGTCTTGCGATCGATGCTGTATAGACCGCGTGCGGCGAGCCGCTGCTGTCTCCCTAAGGATAACCCAACCGCCCCAATTCTTACCTGCGACTGTGCCACAGACAACTTCATCACACGCTGGCCCAGCGACGAATAGGCAATCACAAAAAAGCAAACTGCATCCTCTCCCTACATGCTTAATGCAAAAAGGACACCCAAACGGGTGTCCTCACGAGGCGGAGAGGGTGGGATTCGAACCCACGGTGACCTTACGGCCACAACGCTTTTCGAGAGCGCCCCGATCAACCACTCCGGCACCTCTCCAGTTTTCAGTTTGGCCCGATCCCCGCCGTGACTTTTCCTGCTATCCCCGGCGCAGCAGCCGGAAAAACTGCTGCAGCAACTCCGCCGCTTCCTCAGCCAGCACACCCTTGCTGACCAGCACTTGATGGTTAAACTCGGGCACGCCCAGCACATCCACGACGGTTCCGTCTGCGCCAAAACGGGTGTCCGGCGCGCCGTACACCAGCCGTTTCAATCGCGCCTGGATCATCGCCCCGGCGCACATCGGGCACGGCTCGAGCGTAGAGTATAGCGTAACTCCAATCAGCCGCCAATTGCCCAAATGCTGTGCGGCCGCACGCAAAGCCAGCAGTTCGGCATGCGCCGTCGGGTCCTGGTCGCTCTCCTTTCGATTGAACCCCGAACCAATGATTCGCCCTTCGAAAACCGCCACCGCGCCTACCGGAACTTCGCCCAGCTTCGCTGCTTTTTCCGCCTCGACCAGCGCCGCGCGCATCCATTGTTCGTCGTCCAACTCGGCTGTAATCGCTAGGTCGTCCAATGCCAAAACTGCTCTCCAAAGCCCGAAACTCACCGTCCAATTGCGGCGTACATCAGTCAAAAGTATAGCACACGGGAACCAACGGCCGTGCCAATGCGTCTAGTTCTCTAGAGCAGCCTACGCCTGCCGTACGCCGGGACATCCGGGCTAAGCGACCACCCGCCGTTCGCTTAATGCCTCTTGTGTTGGCCGAGCGGAATCTGTATAGTGTGATCATAAAAGCTGTGGCGCGCAGTGGCCCCGAAAATCGGTTCACAGCCAGGGTGAAGTTCCTTACAGAACAGACTCCCTGAAATTCACTGCAGGAGAGATAAGACATGCGCATCAACCCCTTCCTTCGCACCCTTTTCTTGCTTGCGGCTCTTCTTCTATTCGCGGCATGTCGCCAGCAAGACGAGACACCGCCGGCCGCTACGGGCACAGAGGCCACGCCCGTCGTGGCCGGAGAAACGGCAGAAGCACTTGAACTCGCAGCGGCGGAACCTACCCTGGCACCCACCGCGGTCGCTCCGGCCCCGGTGCAAACCATTGACTGGCCCCCGCAGGTGGTAGCCGGCGATCCTCTGCCTGGCGCCGAGATTCCGCTCGACAGCACCATCGCTCTGCGTTTCGACCAGCCAATGGACCAGCAGTCGGTCGAGCAGGCCTGGAGCGTAGAACCAGCCCTGGACGGTTCCTTCAGCTGGCCTCGCTCTGATACCGTCGTCTTCACCCCGTCGGAAAAGCTGGTTCGCAATACCAGCTACCGCGTGCAGGTCGCCGACAGTGCCATGGCCGAAACAGGCCTCGCCCTTGAGGAAACCGCGATCTGGACCGCGCAAACGATCGGCGATCTGACCGTGACCCAGGTGATGCCTGCCGACGGCACGACGGATGTGCAGACGGACGGAGCGATCACGGCTGTCTTTAATCGCCCCGTGGTGCCACTGGTCAGCGCAGGTCAGCAGCAAACCCTGCCCCAACCCCTGACCTTTGATCCACCCGTCTCCGGCAGCGGCACCTGGTTGACCACCAGCGTTTACCGCTTCGAGCCTGGAGCGGAAGGGCTGGCCGGGGCAACCACCTATACCGTCAGCGTCGACGAAGGGCTGACCGACGTCTCCGGTGCCGTGCTGCCTTCCGCCTTCAGCTGGAGCTTTACCACGGAGGGCCCGCAAGTGGTGATGGTGGAACCGGCCAATAGGGCTCAGATTGTGCCTCCCACACGGCCGATTTCAATTACTTTCAACATGCCCATGGACCGCGCCGTTACCGAATCGGCCGTCGCGCTTAATCCCGGCGCGCCGCTGACTTTCGCCTGGGAAGATGACGACCGCTTGCTCGTCGCCACGCCTTCAGAGCAGTTGGCCCTGGATACGCTCTATGAGCTGACCATAGGACCTTCGGCGCGTTCCGCCACTGGCGGGGCCACCATGGGTGAACCCGCCAGCAGCGAATTCACGACGGTCCCTTTTCCCGGTATCAAGCAAACCTATCCCGCGGACGGCGAAGTCGTCAGCCCCTGGCAGGCAGGCGTCTCAGTTGATTTTCTCTCGCCCATGGACTTTGAAACCCTGGACGGCCGTATCCTGATCGATCCGGAACCGGAGGACGTCCAATACTATTACAACGAATACGTCGACGAAACCTCGGCGGAGTATTCCAGCTTCAATTTGAGCCTCAGCTTCTCGATGGAAGACAACACGGAATACACCATCACGATCCCTGCCGACGCCGCCGATCCCTACGGCAATACCCTGGGCGAACCTTATACATGGAGATTCACCAGGCCGGGCGATTCGGCCGTGGCTTCTTTCAACCTGCCGAGCTTTGTCAGCCAGATCAGCACCAGCTTCCCCAGCGACCTGGAAATTCTGCATCGCAATGTCTCGCAGTTGGAGGTCGGCCTCTACCAGCCGGATGTGTCCTGGGCGGACCTGCAGCAGTACTATCCTTACCGCGATGACGTGTCCCTGCCCGCGCCGCTGCGCACCTGGACTATTCCGGTGGATACCCCCGAGAACGAGGTTGGTGTCGCCACTGTCTCGCTCGCGGACGGGGGCGTCGTGCCCACGGGCGTCTACGTTGTCACGGTCACCGCGCCGGAGGTCGATCCGGATTCCAACTACTGGCAGAACCAGCGCAACGTGCTGATCGTCGCTGACAGCAACCTGGTCATCAGCGAAATGCCGGACGAAGTCCACGCCTGGGTCACCGACCTGGACAGCGGGCAGCCAGTGGCAGGCCGCGAAGTTACGCTCTACGACAGCAGCGGCAATGAGGCGGGCACGGCCGTTTCCGACGCCAGTGGCCTGGTCAATTTCGACTATGAGCCTCCCGACGAATATGCGCGCGGCGCCGTCGTTGTCACCGGGGCGCAAGGCGAAGCAGGTTTCGGCGTTGCTTCCAGCAACTGGACCGGCGATCTGAATCCCTGGAATCTGGGCATCAACTACGGGTATGGCGGCGAACCTTCACTGACTACCTATCTATACACGGACCGGCCCATCTATCGCCCGGGCGATACCGTGTACTTCAAGGGCATCGTGCGCGATCCAGACTTCGGCCGCTATTTCCTGCCGGACCCGCAAGAAGTGACTCTGATGGTCAGCAATTTCTCCTACTTCGCGCCCGACAGCGCCGTGGAGGAGGAAATCAAGGTGGACGTGAACGATCAGGGCATCTTCAGCGGAGAATATGTCATCCCCGAAGATGGCGCGCTTGGCACCTACAATATCATGGCCGTTGGCCAAGATATGGAGTTGAATCGTTCCTTCACCGTCGCTGAGTACCGCAAGCCGGAATTCCAGGTCACGATGAGTGCGGCGGAGGAGGAACTGCTGCGCGGCGAACCGACCGAGGTGACGCTCGAGGCGACCTACTTCTTCGGAGGTTCGGCAGCTGGCCTCGACGTGCAGTGGAACTTCTACCAACAGCCCTTCGCCCCTGACGTTCCCGGCCCGTACTATGCCTTTGGCGACCAGGGCGACTACAATTACACTCGCACGGGTCCCTTTGTCGGTGTTCCCAGTGGTCCGTTTGGCGATCAATTGCCCGATGGCGGCGAAGGGCAGACAGACGCCAACGGCCGTCTGGCAATCCCTCTCCCCGCCGATCTACTGGATGACATCGAAGACGGCAGCCGCAAAGTCACGGTCGAAGCACGCGTGATCGATATCACCGACTTCCCCGTCACCGCCAATGCACCCGTGGTCTTCCACGCTGCTGACGCCTACGTGGGCGTGCGGCCAGCGGAGTTCTCGCCCGCCGCCGGCACCGAGGCAACCGTGGACTTGATCACCGTCGATTGGGACGGGCAGACCCTGGCCAACCAGGACGTCGAAGTCGTCTTCTATGAACGCACGTGGGAAAGCACGCGCAGCACCGAATACGGCATGTACATGACCGAGTGGGAACCCATTGACACTGAGGTCGCTCGCACGACTGTCACGACCGATGACCAGGGTCAGGCTCAGGCCGGCTTTGTACCTGTCAACGGCGGCTCCTTCCTTGCTGTGGCCACAGTCACTGACGGCGGCGGGCGGGAGCAGCTTAGTTCCACGACACTGTGGGTCATCGACGAAGACTTTGCCGGCTGGCGTACCGACCCGCGCCAACGCACTATGGGCCTCGTCCCGGATGAGACCGAGCTTACCGCTGGTGAAACCGCCAATGTCCTCGTCCAGTCGCCTTTCAGCGAACCGACCAAAGCCTGGTTGATCTTTGAGCGTGGCAACCTGGTGGAACAACAGGTCATCACCCTGGAAGGCGGCAGCACCGTGTTGAGTCTGCCCATGAAGCCCGAATACGCGCCCAACGTCTTCTTGACTGTGGTGGCAATCAAACCGGCGACACCTGAAAGCATCAATCCCTATGCGGACATTCGCGTGGGTATCACAGAACTACAGGTTGCACCGGACCAATTCGAACTCGATGTGCAGCTGAACCCGCGCGCGGAGCTGTTCGCGCCGGGCGACTCAGCCATCTACGACATCCTGATCACGCGCCAGGGTCAACCCGTCAGCGCTGACTTCTCGCTCGCCCTGGTGGACCTGGCCGTGCTCAGCCTCAAAGATGACAACGCGCCACCCATCCTGGAGGCATTCTACAGCCCGGTCTCCTATCGCAGCCAGATCGGCAGCGGTCTGCTGATCAGCGGCGAAGGGCTGGAGCCTGAGGTTCCGCTTGCTGGTGGTGGCCTGGGTGGAGGCGGGGGTGGTGATGCCGCCGAAGCAGCTGTAGCGCGCCTCCAGGAGGAGGATGACGAAACGCGCAGCGAGTTCCCCGACACCGCCTACTGGGAGGCCAGTGTGCAGACGGACGCCTCCGGCCAGGCCACGGTTGAAATCCCCTTGCCGGACAGCCTGACCACGTGGCGGCTCTCCAGCAAGGCTGTCACTACAGAAACCGAAGTCGGTCAGGGCGCTGCAGACGTCATCGTCTCTCTGCCCCTGCTGATCCGGCCCATCGTGCCGCGCTTCTTCACCGTCGGCGACGTGGTACAGCTCGGTGCAGTGGTCAACAACAACACTGCTTCGCCGATCGAGGCCACCGTCAGCGTGGAGGCGGACGGTCTAGGCTTCACCGGCGATGTCGAGCAGGTTGTCACCGTGCCCGCCAATGGCAGCCAGCGTGTCGGCTGGGAAGTCACGGTTGACGACGTACCCTTCGTCGACCTTACGTTCCGCGTGCAGGGTGGAGAGTACCGCGATGCCACCAAGCCGCCGCTGGGCGTCGGACCCGACAATCTCATTCCTGTTTACCGCTATGACGCGCAGGACTTTGCCGCTACAGCGGGTGAACTTGATGAAGAAAGCCGGCGCGTCGAAGCTGTCTTGCTTCCACCGCAGGTGGACACACGCCGCGGCTCTGTGGACGTAAAGCTGGACGCTTCGCTCGCCGCAGCCGTTCTGGATGCTCTCGAAGTCCTGAACAACGACAATGTCAGCAATGACTGCGCTCAGGAAGTGACCAACCGGCTATGGGCCAATTTGGCCGTGGAACAGGTGGTCGAACAGCTCGACCTGGAGCGACCGGACCTGACCGGCGAATTGGCCGGTTTGATCCCGGAAGACATCGCCACACTAGAAACGCTGCAGCAACGCGGTGGTGGATGGGCCTGGTGCTTCGCCGATGAGAGCGATCCCTGGCTTTCCGGCTATGCTCTCCTTGCTCTCACGAAGGCCGACCAGAATGGCCATTCCATGGACGAGGCCGTCATCAGCCGGGCACAGAACTACCTGCGCCGCCAACTGCAGGACATGGACGAAATCGGCAATGCGGAAGAGGCTAACCGCCAGGCGTTCTTCCTCTATGTACTCACCGAGTCCGGCGCCAACACGGCCGATGATCTGGATGCACTTGCCAGCGAGCATCGGGGCCTGATTGACCCCTATGCCAAGGCGCTGCTCGTGCTGGCCTACGAGACGACCGGCTCCAATGATGCTACCCAGCAAACGCTGCTGGCCGATCTCAACGATCGCGCCATCATCAGCGCCACCGGTGCTCATTGGGAAGATGCGCAGCAGGACTTTTTCAATCTGAACAGCGATGTGCGCGGTACGGCCATGGTGATCGACGCTCTGGCCACCGTAGATCCGCAAAACGCGCTGGCTGTCCCTGCTGTGCGCTGGCTCATGGTTGCCCGCACGATCAACGGCTGGCCAACCGCGCACGAGACAGCCTGGAGCATCTACGCTCTCGGCGACTGGCTGGCCGCCAGCGGTGAACTGCAGGCCGATTACCCCTACGAGGTGGGCGTGAATGGCGTGCCCTTTACGGAAGGCAGCTTCGGGCAGGACAATCTGTTGGACAGTGAGACCTTCTCTGTGCCCGTGGACGACCTGCTGATCGACGAAACCAACTTTGTCGATTTCCGGCGCGGCCCCGGCGACGGCCGTCTCTACTACACCATGCACCTCAACAGTTTCGTCAGTGCCGAGAACATCGGCGCGGCCAACCACGGCCTGACTGTGCAGCGCACCTACTATGATGCCGCCTGTGACCCGCAGGAAGACACTTGCGAGCCAATCACAGCCATCAGCCCCGGACAGCGCGTACGCGTGGAACTGACGATTATCGCTCCTAACGACATGCTCTACCTGGTCGTTGAAGATCCGCTGCCGGCCGGAGCCGAGGGCATTGACCCCGGTTTGAACACCAGCAGCGCCGCCGACGGCGGCGGCATCGACCAGACGGAGCGGGAAACTCCCTATGGCTACTGGGGCTGGTGGTACTTTAACCGCATCGAGTATCGTGACGAGAAGGTGGTCTTCCTCTCCGATTTCTTGCCAGCGGGCACATACCAGTACACCTATTACCTGGAGCCGATCATCCCTGGTTCCTACCAGGTGATGCCGGCCATCGCTTATCAGGATTTCTTCCCTGAAGTGTTCGGCCGTTCCGAGGGCATGTTGTTCGACATCACAGCCGAATAAAGCAGCACCTCTCGGTTCTGCAGCAAACAGCCGGGCGGCCTTCTGGTCACCCGGCTGTTTCTTTTTCCGTTCACCCCTTTTACATGCCGTGCATCATCAGGCGCAGATCGTGCACCATGTCATCGGCCGGGGTTCCGAACCCGAACGAAAGCTGGTACATGCCCTGCGGGTCAACCACAAACACCCGCGCCGTATGGTCCACGAGGTACCCGCTTGCCGCCGTTCCTTCATGCGCCTCATAGAAGACCCCATACCCTTCCGCCGCGGCATCAATTGCCTCTTTTGCACCGGTTACGCCCACGAACGTGGGATGGAAATGGCTGACATATTCCGCCAGCTGCTCCGGCGTATCCCGCTCCGGGTCCACGCTGATCATCACCACCTGGATCTTCTCGCCGGTTTCGTCCAGCTGCTTCTGTACCTGCCCCAGTTCCGCCAGCGTCGCCGGGCACACATCCGGGCAGAAGCTGTAGCCGAAATAAAGAAGAACAATCTGACCCTCAAAATCGGTCAGGCTCACCGTGTCGCCAGCAGCATTGATCAATTCAAAATCGGGCGCCGGAATCGGTGCCGCCAGCGTTGTGCCCTTGTACTCTGCGGAGTCAGGCGGTCCTGAAGCGCAGGCCGCAAGTACCAGGGTCGCCAACAGCAGGAAGAGCAGGGTTGTTTTCTTCATTGGTTCCATCCAGTTTCAGCCCACGGCCGTACGCGCTCAATGCAAAAAACCGGTCCCGCGCATCTCCATAGGCAAGGTAAACAAATATACGGCCGCAGCTGCGATACCCAGGAGCAGCAACAACCAGGGCAGTTGGGCGGCGAAATCGCGCCTTTCTCGTCGCGCAATGTCCCCCAGCACCAGCACACTGCCGGCGAAGCCCAGCACCACACTCAGAACCTGCAGCGGCAGCAGCCATGAAAACGGCAGGATGCTGCTCAACTGCCAAGCCGGCGTATCGCCAAACAACATCACCCCGTGGTCAATCAGGAAGCTGTGCAGGGCAGGCACGATCCCCAGGGCCCCGGTGGCAAAGTGAAAGCCGTAGTGGGCCAGCCAGACCGCAAAACCCACGGGCACAAGGCTGGGCGTGAACAGAGCCAACGATACCCGCAGCGGCTCTTTCGCCCGCGCCAGCCCTCTGCTCATTGAGGCGACCAGAATAGCCATCCCCAGAGGTAGCAGCAAGTTGAGCACACCGAAGATCAGAAACAGGATCAGGCCTTCGTTGCCCGTGTTCAGTACCCCCGCCAGCCAGGCTCCCGTAGCATAAACCGGCGGGGTCATGCCAAAAGCGTTGCTCAAAGAGGCAAAGGCGAAAAGCCAAACCAGCAGGCTCACGTCCCAGCGCCGCGGCCAGACTCCGGGCCGCCGCAGCTCGGCCAACAACGGCCGTGCTGCCAGGGCCACGTTCTCATGCGGGCAGGCACGCGCGCAATCCAGGCAGAACGTGCAGTCCAGGTTGCTGTGCACCTGCGGAGCGAACAACTCTGTGCCGCAGCCAAGCATCTGCCAGGTGCCATCCGCACTATGACTGCCATTCACGCACTCCTTGCCCACGCATGTCCGGCAAACATCCTGGCTCGTCACCGTAATCTGCAGCGGCGAAATCGTGCTGCCGATGTAGTTAAACGTACCCAGCGGGCACAAGTACTTGCAAAACGGCGATTCCGAGAACATCGCCTCCAGCACAAATGCCGCCGCAAAATAGGCCACGACCACCCAGGCCGTCAGCCAGGGATTAGCCCACAAATCAAGCCATTCGTACAGGAAGAAGAAAAGGAACAACAGGACCAGCGCCAGCCACTTGTTGCGCAGGGCCCGGGGCCAGCGCCAACCACGGATGCTGACCCGCCGTGCCAGGCTGCGCGGCAGCGTGAACGGGCAGTTCATACAAAACAGGTTACCCGCAAAGAGCAAGGCCAGCATCACGAAGCCGCGGTAATGCAGCCAGGCAGCGTTCGTGGCGATGTTCTCCGGCGCGAACTGCGGACCGGTGAAGCCGTCATAGATCATCAGGAGCGCGACGGACAGCAGCACCAATTGGCCCACTACGCGGCCGTGCCGCCAGCGCAAAAAACGGCCGATTCCCGGCCAGCGCAGCACATCGACGCTCGGGGCAGGGCGATAGAGGTTATTCGTGGGGTTCGTCAACCGTACACTCTGCTGCCTGGTCCGCGGTCAGGATCTCCATATCAAAACGCTGCTGCGCCGTCCTGCCGTCCGCCAGGGTGGCCGCTACCGTCACGACCCAATCGCCGCCCATCGTCCACTCATAGGGGATGTTGTAGTAGCCGTCTTCGCCACCGCCCTGCGCCTCGGCCAGCACCGGCGCCATCCCCGCATGGGTCATGTCGCCTTTAATCGCCAGCGTCGCGTCGTTTACCGGGTTGCCTTCGCTGTCCCGCACATGGATCACCAGCCGTGACTCGCCCACCACCGCCGGAAACGGCACGGCCGTCAGGCTGATCTGTAGTTCTTGAGACGCACTTTCGCGGCTCGCTCGCCCGCAGCCGCTGCCCCACAACAGCAGCAGCAGGGCGGCGACAAGGATCTTCTTGTGCATGGTTTCACGATTATAATGGAGTTGGAGGGAGCTACAAACGAAGCTCAGTAAGTTTCGTGCTCAGGGCTGCCGCGCGCCAGGCGGCTGGTAGGGCGTTGATCGCTACGGCCGTCTGCAGCCGCACCCTGGCGGTAGTTCGCCCCGTACTGAATCCGAAGGAATTTGTGCCGTCGCAACCGAGTACGTCTTCGGCAGTTTGACCACAAAAGCGCAGCCGGCCGTCCCCCCACAGGTAGAACCACAGAGGCCGCTCGCGCAGGCGATCCCTTCCGCTGCCGCTGCATCGTCGTCCAGCAGCCGACCCTTGCGCACCCAGAACTGGATCATCCCGGACAGGGTCGCCGCGTCGATATCCAGTTTGCGGCTGAGATCACGGAGCAGGACCGGCCCGCGCGCTTGTTCAATTTCTTCCAACACTTGATGAAGCATAAGAACCGTCCCGCTGCTTTGGCCGGGCCCTCAACCCAGTCCCAACAGCAGCCCGCCTTGAAAAACAACAAGGGCCATCAACCACGCCAGCACAAATTGCCCTATAATACTCACCCACATCCACTTTGCGCCCAACTCCTGTTTTTCTGCCGCCGCGGCCACCATGCAAGGGGTGTAGATCAGCACAAACACCATGAACGAGACCGCCGCCAGCGCCCCGTGCCCACCGCTCGTCTCTTCAAAGCCCGCGCGAATCGCTTCCATGAGTGCCGAAGGCGGCGCATCATCGGCTTCATCAAACAGATCAATGCCCAGGATCAGCGGCAGGGACTTAACCGTGTCGATCGTAGCCTGCACAAAGCCACGGCCGATTTCCACCACCCCCTGCAGAAACGTCGTCTCCCCCGCCGGATCGGCAACCGTGTCCACCGTGTATACCTGGGCCAAGGTGCTCACCACCACCTCTTTGGCCACAAAACCGCTGATCAGGGCCCCACTCGCCTCCCAACTGCCGAAGCCCAGCGGTTCCAGCGCCGGGGCAATCACGCCCGCCACAGTAGCAAAGAGGCTATCATCCACCGGCGTCTGCGCGAATTCATTCTGCCCCTGCACGGGCACGGCCATCAGCAGCCAGATCACAATACTCACGGCCAGGATCAACGTCCAGGCGTTTTCCAAAAAGGCCCGCGTGCGCTGCCACATGTGAAACCAGATGCTACGCAAATTGGGCCAGCGATAGGGCGGTAGTTCCATGATAAACGCCGTCTGCTCATCTTCCTGGAACATCGTGCGCCGCAGAATGATGCCGATCGCCACGGCCGTTAGAATGCCCAGCAAATAGAGGCTGAACACCAGCAGCCCTGCGTATTGGGGAAAGAAGATCGCCGCGAAAAGAATATATACCGGCAGTCGCGCCCCGCAGCTCATAAACGGGACCAGCAGCGCCGTCAACACCCGGTCCTTGTCATTCTCCAACGTCCGTGTCGCGTAAATCGCCGGTACAGAACAGCCGAAGCCCACCAGCAGCGGCAGGAAGCTCTTACCGTGCAGCCCGATGCGGCTCATCATCGTATCCATCACAAACGCCGCGCGGGCCATATAGCCGGAATCTTCCAGCACGGCCAGCCCGAAATAGAGCGCCATCAACACCGGTACGAAAACCAGCACGCCCCCGACCCCCGCCACGACGCCGTCCACCAGCAAGCTTTCCACCCAGGTACCGCCCAGTCCCAGCGCACTCAGAATCGCCTCCAGCCAGCCCGTCACCGGTCCGCTGAGCACGGCACCGATCCAGTCTAGATAGGGCGCGGACACATCGGCCGTCAACTTGAAGACCACCCACATCGCCGCCAGGAAAATCGGCAGGCCCAACCAGCGATTGGTTAGAATACGGTCCAGCTTATCAGAGAGTGTATAGGGCTCGTCGTTTGTCTTGACCAGCGTCTGCCCCACCAGGGCGTGAATCCAGTTGTAGCGTCGATCCGCCAGTTCCGCGTCCAGGTCCGCGCCGTAGCGCCTGGCCAGGCGCGCATAACTCATCTGCGCGTGGGTCAGCACGGCAGGCCCGCCGTGCTCGGCCAGCAGCCGCTGCTGCAAATCATGATCCTGTTCGAGCAGCTTGATCGCCAGCCAACGTGGCCGGAATACGTCCGTCAGCGCAGGGTACCTGGCGATCTCCGCCGCCAGGGTCGCGATCTCATCCTCAACGTCAATGCCGTAATCAACGGCAAAGGGCGCCGTCCTGACCATCTCAAGCGTTGCCATAGGCTGTCATCCGCTCCTGCAGCTGCTGTAGGAGCAGTTCCTTCAAATCGTCAACACCATGTCCCGTGCGGGCGACGGCCGTCAACACCGGCGCATGGAGGCGCCGGCTCAACTCGGCCGTGTCAATCTGGTAACCGCGGGCCTCAGCCATATCCAGCATGTTCAGCACGATCACCGCTCGCACCTCCAACTCCAGAACCTGCACCGCCAGGTACAGATTGCGTTCCAGGTTGGCCGCATCCAGCACAATTACGACCAGGTCAGGCTGCTCGTTGATCATGAAATCGCGGGCGATTACCTCTTCCGGCGAAAACGCGCTCAGACTGTAGGTGCCCGGCAAATCGATAACCTCAATCTCTACGCCGCCGTGGCGGAACCAACCCGATTTTTGTTCCACGGTCTTACCCGGCCAGTTGCCCACATGCTGGCGCGCGCCGGTCAGGGCATTAAATAGTGTGGTCTTGCCCGCGTTCGGGTTTCCGGCCAGGGCGATCTTGAACTGTTTCTTCTCCATCTGGTCTAGAGCTGCTCCACGCGCATCTTATGGGCCATACCCCGACCCACGGCCACGCGCGAATCGCGCACCGCTAACAGCAGCGGTCCGCCGGAATCATGCACAATCATCAATTCGACTCCCGGCGTCAGGCCCAGTTCATTGAGCCGGTGCATCAGCCGCTTGCCGGCGTCAATGGCCAGTAAGCGCATCGGCTGCCCCGCCGGAGCCATGGCCAGGGGAATCCCGGCACTGTGAACGTCTGCTGTACTGTTCAGGTCATTCCTCCAGAGTCACAAAAATATGCGCGGCAATCTCTTCGCCCAGCGCGTGGCGCTCGCTGCCACAAACGACTATCAAGGGGCCATTAAAAGGGGCTCTTTCTTCGTAGAGCAGTGGCCGCCCCGGTCGCAAATTGCGCGCCGCCAGGTAATCCAGCAGCAGCGTGCTCTCCGGCGATATACGGCTGATGATCCCCTGTTGGCCGGGCATCATCCCCGCCAACGACCGATCGTCTGTCCGCGCCGTCACTCCATGCGCATCCGGGATCGGGTTGCCGTGCGGGCAGCGCTGCGGTCGGCCCAGGCGCTCGTAAAGCGCCTCGGTTACGGTTGTGTCTGTCGCATGTTCCAGGCGGCAGGCATAGTCGTGCACCTGTTCCCACGGCAGGCCAAGCTGCTCCGCCAGGAAACACTCCCACATATGATGGCTGCGGATGATTTCGGTCGCCCGCCGGCGGCCGTGCGGCGTCAGGCTTACGCCCTTGTAAGGCGTATGCTCCAGAAAACCCTGTTTGTCCAGCCGGTGCACCATTTCCGTTGCCGAAACATTGGAGACACCCATGCGTTCGGCCAGGGCAGAAATCGGTACCGGCCCCTGGTCGCGATCCGCCAGTTCGCTAATCGTCTTCAGGTACATCTCCGTGCTTTCATTAAAGGATTCGTGCTTCATGGCTGTATTTCCAGGTTGCCCTTAGTTTGTTTGTAAGGCAACCCTAATAATACGTCCTTGGGCCGACCCGAAACACTGATCTTTGTCACTGCCCGGCATGATCTTTGTCATGTCGCTGCGGCTTCATCGGCCCTCCACACCCTCTTCATATCGTCTTCACAGGCCGGCCGTACACTGGGTATTAGTAGGAGGTTCTGAATGACACAATCAATTCGCTTATCCACCCGTACCAGGCACAACTGGCTCATCGACGCCACGCTCTTCGCCGGCGCCCTGCTGGCCCTGCTGACCGGAATCTACTTTCTGTTCCTGCCCATTGGTGGCTTCCAGGGCGGCCGCAACCCGGCCTATGGCACGATCTACTTATTCACTCGCCAAACCTGGGACGATCTGCATACCTGGGGCGGCGTTCTGATGATCGCGACTGTCCTGGTGCACTTCGCGTTTCACTGGGATTGGGTCAAGATGATGGCCCGCCGCATCTGGCGCATCGCCTGGGGCGAGCGCATCAATTTTTCGCGCGGCGCGAAGATAAACGTGGCCATCGATCTGGCTGTCGCCCTGGGTTTTCTAGCCACGGCCGTTTCCGGCATCTACCTGATGTTCCTGCCCCGTGGCTTTCAGGGCGGTGCCAATTCTGGCTGGGACCCGGGCCTGCTTTTCACTCGCTCGACTTGGGACCTGATCCATACCTGGGGCGCAGTAGTGATGGTGGTAGCCGCCCTCCTGCACTTCTTCATTCACTGGCGCTGGATCAGCAATGTCACGCAGCGCTTCTGGCGCTCTCTCCTGCCTGCCGAATCAAGCAGGTAAACAAATCACCAATATAGTAGGAGTACTCCCATGTTCAAAAAAGCAATGCTTATCGCCGCGTTTATCCTTTTTACCTCGTTTCTTGTTTATGGGGCGGTCAACCGCACCCTGGCCAGCAACACCGAACAGACCCATGTCGCCACCGGGCAAGGCGTGGACCGTGCGCAGGGGTCCGGCCAGACCAGCACCGGTGAGCGCCAGTACCGCAACAGCCATGAGCCGCTGAACCAGGGCGGCCAGCAAGACCGGCAAAACCTGAACGATCATGAGCCACTCAACCAGGGTGGCAGCCAAGAACGCCAGGGGCAGGGCCGCCAGAGTGGCAACGATCAGCAGCCAGGTCAGGCCGCTGGCGGGCAGGGGCAGAACCGGCAATCTGAGGAGGTCCGGCCGTTCAACCAGCCCACTCAGGGCCAGGGAAATGGCGCACAGGGACAATCCCAGTCGGGCAACGGCCGTCAGCAGGAAAATCGCTCCGATGCCCCGATCGAAACCACAACCCTTTCCGGCATCGTCGCCCAGGCCCCGTCCACCGGCATCGAACTTATTCTGCAGACCTCCGCTGGAGACGTCCAGGTCGGCACCGGGCCTGACTACCTTGGCGAAATCGGCATCGTTCTCCAGGTTGGTGATGAGGTTAGCGTCAGTGGATACTGGGAAGATGGCGAATTCAAGGCCTCTGCCATTACCATGCTCGCGGACGGCACCACGGTCCCCCTGCGTGACGAGTCCGGCCGGCCGATGTGGAGCGGCGCAGCCCGCGGTGGGCGCGGGGGCCAGTCAGGCGGCGCCTGAGCAAGGTCCTGTCGCCCGAAGCATGGAGTTTCTGATACGCTTGGGGTAGACTCACCGTCAGAAAAAGGTTCGCGGCAGCTGCTCTCATACGCGGGAGCGGCTGCTGCTATCTCGCTGGGAAGACAGCCAATGAGCCAACTTATTCTAGTCGTAGATGATGAAGCCAGTCTTGTGAACGTGGTGCGAGGTTACCTCGAACAGGCCGGCTACCGGGTAGTAACGGCGAGCAACGGCCGTGATGCAATCTTCGCCGCTCGCGAACACCAGCCAGACCTGATTATCCTGGACATGATGATGCCCGTCATGGACGGTCTCTCCTTCATGCGTGAATACCAGCGCGAGGGAACGGCCCCGATCATCGCCCTCACAGCCCAAGTCGATGAGATGGACAAGATCCTGGGCCTGGAAATGGGCGCCGATGACTACGTCACTAAGCCGTTCAGCCCGCGGGAACTGCTGGCCCGTGTGCGGGCCATTCTGCGCCGGTCCGGCGTCCCCCAGGCCGAAACAGATCTGCTCCGCGCCGGGGAATTAACTCTCAATCGCAGTGCCCATACCGTGAGTGCTGGAGAAGCAGAGTGGGAACTAACGCCCATGGAATTCGGCCTGCTCGATGCCCTGATGAGCAACCCCGGCCGCGCCTTCAGCCGAATGGAACTGCTGGAACGCACCCAGGGCTATGCCTATGACGGCTACGAACGTACCGTGGATGTGCATATCAAGAACCTGCGCAAGAAGATAGAAGCGGACCCCAGCCAGCCGCGCTATGTATTGACCGTCTTTGGCGTTGGCTATCGCTTCAACCCTAATCCCTGACCGCATGCGCGCCAATCTCTCCGCCAAGCTCACACTGGCCTTCGTTCTTGTCGCACTCGCAGGCATCGTTCTGGTGGCGATTCTGGCCAACCGCGCCACGGCTGTCAGCTTTCAGCGGTACCTGCTGGCGGGCGATACCCAGCGCCTGCAGACGCTTGCCGAAGATATCGGTCTGCTCTACAGCGAGCACGGCGATTGGGCGGGCGTCAACGCCTTGCTGCGTGACAGCGACATCGGGCCCGAAGCAGGCAGCGGAGGCTACTTTTTGCGCGTCCATGACAACAGTGGCCAGGTCGTGGCTTCGCGTGGCGGGCAGGGACGGCCATCGATCGACTTTGAGCAACAAGTGCCCATTTTCAGCAGCGACCGCCAGGTAGGCACGCTGCTCGCCGCCCCGGCCGGCCAGGGTGAACGCGCCGCCGAGCAATTCCTGGCTTCCGTCAACCAGGCCCTGCTGTGGGCGGGGGCCACGGCCGTGCTGATCGCCCTTCTGCTGGGCATCCTTCTCGCCCGGCAGCTTACCCGCCCACTGCGTCGGCTCACCGCCGCTGCCCGGGGCGTCGCCGCGGGAGACTTCTCGCAGCGCGTACCCGTCACCCGCAGCGACGAACTTGGCGATCTGGCCCGTGATTTCAACCAGATGGCGGGCGCTCTGGAAACCTCCGAGGCCACGCGCCGCCAGATGCTGGCTGACACCGCCCACGATCTGCGCACGCCGATCAGCATCATGCGCAGCCATCTCGAAGCCATGCTCGATGGCGTATTTGCCCCCACACCGGAAAACCTGGCTGTCGTGCATGAGGAAACCCTGCTGCTCAGCCGCCTCGTTGAAGACGTGCGCACCCTGTCCATGGCCGAGGCGGGGCAGCTGCCGCTGGCCCTGCAAAAGGTTGATCTGGCTGAACAGGTACAGTCCGCTGCGGCTGCTTTCACTCCTCTGGCGGAAGCAGACGGCATCACCCTCCGTGTCGCTTTTTCGGCCGCGCCCACCGTCACGGCTGACCCCGCCCGCCTGCAGCAGGTTCTGGCCAACCTGCTGGCCAACGCCTTACGCTACGCGCCGCAGGGCAGCAGCGACCAACCCGAAGTGCAAATCGAACTTTCGACAGGAGATGGCCGGGCCAGGATTTCGGTCACCGACAATGGCCCTGGCTTGCAGCCGGACCAGCAGGTGCACGTGTTTGATCGTTTCTGGCGCTCGGATGCCGCGCGCAGCCGCGGCGAAGGGGGTTCAGGGTTGGGTCTGGCAATCGCCCGTGGTATCGTCGAAGCCCATGGCGGCACGATCGAGCTATCCAGCACGCCCGGTGCAGGCACTACATTCACTGTCTCCTTGCCCACCACGACCTGAAGCGAATTCTGCGCTAAACCGCCTTGCCGTTGACGAAATAAGACAACGGGTGATCAGGGCGCACAGAGGCACTGACGGCCGTCCCCGGCTGGAAATTCTGCCGGTGTGACTGCCAGCTCCGCACGAGGCTGCCGTCCGGCAGGCAGACCACCACCATGTAGGCGATGCCCAGAAACTGCCTTGACAAGACTCGTGACTGTCCTTCCTCATCCGCTTCCAATTTGATGTCGTCCGGGCGCACGGCCACCTCCACGGCCGTGCCGGGAGCCAGCCCGCCTGGCGCCGGCAGCGTGCCCAGCGCCGTTTCCAGACCCGCCGCCGTAACAAGGCCGGTGATGAAATCCGTCTGCCCCACAAATTCGGCTACAAAGCGCGTCTGCGGCGCGTGGAACACGCGCTCCGCCGGCCCGATCTGTTCAATCCGCCCCTGATACATCACCGCCACTTCGTCACCCACAAAAAGTGCCTCTTCCTGATCGTGAGTCACAAACACGGCCGTGGTCCCGCTTTGACCAAGAAGCTCCTTGACCTCCCGCCGCACTTCGCCGCGCAGAGCGGCGTCAAGGTTGGAAAAAGGCTCGTCCAGCAGAAGCACCGCCGGACGTGGAGCCAGGGCCCGCGCCAGGGCAACACGCTGCTGCTGCCCCCCCGACAACTCGTATGGCATGCGCTCTCCCATGCCACTCATGCCTACGAGGCTCAGCATTTCTTCGACACGCCGGGCCCGCTCACCGGAACGCCCCAGCCCAAAAGCCACATTGCCAGCTACACTGAGATGGGGGAAGATCGCGTAATCCTGAAAGACCATTCCCGCGCGCCGCTTCTCGGCAGGCACGTTCCGGCCCTCGCCGGCCACTTGCAGGCCGTCGATGACAATCGAGCCGCTGTCCGGCTGCTCGAAGCCAGCGATCAGTCGCAGGGTGGTCGTTTTGCCGCAGCCGCTTGGCCCCAGCAATGCCAGCGTGTGCCCCGGTGCCACGGAAAAGGTAACGCCATCCACTACCGGTACGGCAGCGAACGATTTTCGCAGCCCGGCGCAAATGACCGCAGGTTGATTCATCGGTCTTTCGCTACTCGGCGGCGTGTTCGCGCCAGGTGATATAGGCCAGCGGCAAGGAGGAAAGCAGCAGGAGCAGCAGAGCAGGGACCGCGGCCCGCGCAAAGAACGCCTCGTTGATCGTCGACCAGATCTGCGTCGCCAGGGTCGTATATCCCAGGGGGCTGAGGATCAGCGCTGCCGGCAACTCTTTCATGGTGGTCAGAAAAACCAGCGCAGCCCCGGCAAGAAGACCCGGTCGCAGCAAGGGCAGCGTGATCCGGCGGAAGACGTCCCACGGCCGTTGCCCCAAGCTGCGCCCCGCCTCCTCCAGACTGGGCGTGATCTGCAGCAGCGAAGCCCGCTGAGCCCCCAGCGCCTGGGGCACAAACAGGATGACGTAGGCCGCCAGCAGCAGTGGCAGAGTCTGGTACAGGGCCTCCGCATAGCGGATGCCAAAAAAGACCAGCGCCAGTGCCACTACAATGCCCGGCAAGGCGTAGCTTGTATAGGTGATCCGCTCCAGGATTCCGCTAAGGCGCCCCGGCCTGCGCACGGCCAGAACCGCTACCGGCAGCGCCGCCAGTGTCACCAGCACCGCGGCCAGCACGGAAACCGACAGGGAATTCCAGGCCGGTTCTAAAACGGGCATCCAGCTCTCAATTCCCGTCCCAGCCCAACTATCCTGCCAGCCGCGTACTATCCATACAACCAGCGTTGCGGCCGGCAGCACCAATCCAGCGAAAATCACCGCGCCCAGGAAGAGCAGCGCGGGCCAGCGCCAGTGCCCCAGAGCAACTGGTTCCGCGCGGCGAGCACTGCCAGCTGACAGGCGCGCATAGCGTGCCTTGCCTCTGGCCCGCGCCTCCAACAGGACGACTACCACGGTCAGAACCACCAGCACAATGGCCAGGGCCGCAGCGGCGTCAAGCTTATAGCTCAAGTAGCGATTGTAGATCAGGCGCGTGAATGTACTGTACTGCCACATCGTTACCGCCCCAAAATCGCGCAGCACATACAGGGTGACCAACAGCCCTCCGGCTGCCAGTGAAGGGCGCAATTGCGGCAGGACCACGCGCCAGTTTGCCTGCCACGAAGACAGACCCAGGCTACGCGCCGCTTCCACCAGAGACGGATCCAGCCGCTGCAGCGCGGCCCGTACCGGCAGCAGCACGAGGGGGTAAGAAACCAGCGTCAGTACCAGAAACGCGCCGGGAAACCCGATCAGGCTGGGCATACGCTGGATGCCCAACAGCGGCTCCAGCGCCTGCTGCAGCAGCCCTTTCGGCGCCAACAGGGTCATAAAGATGTACGCGGCCACATAGCTTGGAAAAACGAGGGGCAGCGCCGCCAGGATCGCCCAGGCCCGTTTGCCGGGCAGGTCGCTGCGCACGGTCAACCAGGCAATGGGCAAGGCGAGCAGCATGCTGGCCAGCGTAACGGCCGTCGCCAACCGCACCGTATTCAGCAGCGTTCCCCAGGTATTGGCCTGCACAAGCGTCTCGCGCAGGCCCGCCTCTGCGCCCGCCATGCGCAGCAGCAGATAAGCCGGAACCAACAAGATCAAGACCGCAACGGCGATTCCCGCCAGCAGCAGCAGCGTCCTGCCCGGCGTCCAGAAGATACCGGCCCGCGGCCACGGCCGTGCCAGGCTCTGCCCCCAGCTCCGGCGCGCGCCGGCCAGCTCACTCTGCATCGTCAGGAACTCTTCTCTACCGGCCATAGCAACAGCGTATGATGAGCATCATTTCGCGCAGGGCACCTCACTCTATAATGCCCAGCTCCAACAACATGTCCTGCGTTCCCTGCAAATCTGCCAGGTCGGCCAGCGGAATATCAATAGCCAGGGCATCCAGTTCTTGCAGCGGCAGCAGCGCAGCCGGCAGAGTCACGCCGTCGATCACTGGATATTCGAAAGTCTGCGTCGCGAAGTACTGCTGCCCGGGGAAAGAGAGCAGAAAATCGACGAATTTCTGCGCATTTTCGGGGTTCTGCGCGTTCTGCAGCACGCCCGCCCCTGAAACCATGATCAAAGAGCCCGGACCGCCACCCGGCAAGAAGTAGTTCCGCGCCGGGAAATCTTCTCCTTCTTCCGCCAGGAAACGATAGAGATAATAGTGGTTCACCAGTCCAACTTCGATTTCGCCCGCGCCAACCGCAGCCACTACCGGGGTATTGCTCGCATACACCAGCGGATTGTTGGCCTGCATACCTTGCAGCCACTCGCGTGTCTTCGCCTCACCCCACACGGCGCGCATGCCCGTCACCATCGCCTGGAACGAGCCATTCGTCGGCGCCCAACCGATACGGCCGTTCCACTGCGGATCGACAAAGTAAAAGATGTCGTCCGGCAGTTCATTTACCGGGTCACTGATGGCGTCCGTGTTATACACCACCGTCCGCGCCCGCCCTGAGGTGCCCACCCAGGTGCCGTCCTCGGCCACGAAACGCGCCGGCACTTTGGCCCTGGTTTCGGCCGGCAGCTGCGCCAGCAGCCCTGCCGCCTGCAGCGCCCCCAGGCCGCCCGGGTCCTGGGCGAAAAACACATCTGCCGGGCTGGCGGTCCCTTCTTCCAGGATTACGCCCGCCATTTCCGACGTGCTGCCATAGCGCACATCGACCTCAATTCCCGTCGCTTCCGCAAACTGGTCGATAATCGGCTGCACAAGGCTGTCCGAGCGTCCCGAATACACTACAAGGCGTTCCTCTGCCTCCGCGTTCGCTCCACTCGTTGTCTCCGCCACAGGGCTGCAGGCGGTGGCGGCCCACAGCAGCATTGCCAGCAAGACGATCAAACTCTTCCCATTTTTTCGTTGATCCATGTTTCATCGCAGCCTGATTTTGTAATCAGGGAGAACTGTTGATTAAGATGGCAGCCATTATGGAACGGCCGTGGGAGCCAGATCAAGGAAAGGCGTTAATTATTCTGTTAACCCAGGCTGCAACCCATTGTGAACCAGGGTTAAAAATCGGCGCAAAAAAGGATGGCCCCGCTGGACCATCCTTTCAGTGATTCCAAAATGTCAGGTTTGCTGCAGTTACCGGAACAGTTCGCGCACGATGATCTCGCGCTGTATCTGACTGGTGCCCTCATAGATCTGGTAGATCTTGATATCGCGCATCAGCTTCTCCACCGGGTACTCAGACATATACCCGTAGCCGCCGAACACCTGCACCGCGTCGGTGCAAACCTTCATCGCCATATCCGCCGCGAACGCTTTGGCATAGGCAGCCGCTGTTGTGTTGCGGCTACCGCTGTCCACCGCCCAGGCCGCCTTGTAGACCAGCAGCCGCGCCGCCTCCACGCGCATGGCCATGTCGGCGATCATATGCCCGATGGCCTGGTACTGCCAGATCGGCCGTCCCTTGGAGATACGCTCCTTGGCATATTTGATCGCCTCATCCAGCGCGCGCTGTGCCACGCCCACCGCCCCCGCCGCCACGGACGGACGGCTGTGGTCGAACACCCCCATCGCGTAATAAAAGCCCTTGCCTTCCTCGCCCAGCAGATTGGTCGCCGGCACCCGGACCTTGTCAAAAATGACTTCGGCCGTATCCGAGGCGTGCTGGCCCATCTTGTCGAACGGCTTGCCCACACTCACGCCGTCCCACTCGCGCTCAACAACGAAGAAGCTCATACCCTTATGGCGGCTCTTGGTGTCGCGCAGTTCAGGATCGGTGTAGGCCAATACGGTGTAGAAGTTCGCGTTGGTAGCACCCGTGATGAAGGTCTTGTTGCCATTGAGCACGTAATGGCCATCGTTCTTCACGGCCGTTGTCGCAATACCCGCCACGTCGGAACCCGCTTCGGGTTCAGTGACACAGTAGGCGCACAACTGCCCATCTGCCATGCGTCCACCAAATTCCGTCTTCTGTTTCTCGCTCCCCGCAATTAGAATCGGCAGCATGCCCAGGCTGTTTACGCCGATTGCGGTGCTGATACCGGAACAACCCCACGATAATTCTTCCGTGACCAGACACTCTTCCAGCATACTCAGGCCCAGCCCGCCATATTCCTCCGGCGTGTTCATCGTCGTCAGGCCCAATTCCTGGGCCTTCCTGACGATTGGCCAGGGGTACTCGTGGGTCTTGTCGTAATGCTCCGCCTGCGGCGCGATTTCACTCCGTGCAAAATCCCGCGCCAGGTTCTGGATCATCTGCTGTTCTTCCGTCAGGGTAAACCCGATGACGCCATTATTACCGTTCGAATTCATCGCTATTTGGGCTCCTACTTGCTAGTGACTACAGGGTATCGTCTTGGGCGTTGATCATTCTGGGGTCACATCACCCGCCGAAGTCTCCTCGGTCTCCACGGCCGTGATCTCCGAAGCCTTGCCTGCCAAGATCTCGTTTTCACTCGCCGCAACCGTGGTTGGGCTTTCCTCCCCTATCCCGGCCAGGTGGCCCTCCAGCTTGGGCAGGTCCACCTGAATTGAATCATCCGTCTGAAACACTGCGGTAATGACTTCACGGGGGATCATGCTGTTCTGCGCCAGCGGGCCGCTGACAAACACCTTGGCCAGCGCCAGTGCCGAAACTGCCCCTCGCTCATCCAGCACAACATCACCAACCGTACCCAACTTGGTGCCTCCCGGCGTGCGAACTTCCTGGCCCTGAAGTTGGCCGAGGCGGTACCATTCACCCGTCTCCGGCATCGCCTTGCTCGTTGTGATAACATCCGCATCCTTCACCAGGATCACGTCAATGCCCAGGAGCACGATATGTTCGCTGGGAATTACCAGCGATTTACGCCTGAGCACGCCTTCGGTGCCGACATAAATACCGGACAGATGGTTCAGCTCGCGGTCCAGGTAAACGTCTTTGGCTCGCCCCAGGATACGGCCGTCCGAAATGCTGACAATCGGCTTGTTCTCAAGATCCTTGCCTAATCGCATGACTACCTCCTCTGCGCACTACTAAGAAAGGTCGGGTGGCCGCAGCACAGGCCATGTACAGGCATTATAGTACGAGATGGGTGCCGGGTAAAGAATTTGTGACGCACCATGTCATGAATGGCGAACACTCCATCAAACCTTCTCGCCAACTACGCGCAGCCGCTCCACAAACTCGTTCAGTATGATCGCCGTGGCGCCCCACACCTTATGGCCATCCACGGCGAAATGCGGCACGCGCATTTGCTGCCCGCCCAGCTCCCGCCATTCTTCAACCTTGACTCCCGGCTCCAGCAAAGTCGCCAGCGGCACTTCAACAATCTCCGCCACTTCGTCAGGGGCGGCCACGAAGGACGGCCGTTTCCCGTTGCTCACCCAGCCCACAAAAGGATGGACTTCAAAATCAGAAGGAGGTATGTAAATTGAGGTCAGTGTGCCCAGCAGCTCCACGTCCGCGGCCGGCATTCCGATCTCTTCTTCGGTTTCCCGCAGCGCCGTGGTCGGCAGACTCTCCGGCGGCTCGTTCCTGCCCCCTGGGAAAGATATCTGGCCCGGGTGGGCCGCCAGATCGGGCCTGCGCCGTGTCAGGACCAGGTACAGTTCGCCGTTCAGGTAGTAAAGCAGCAGCAGCACCCCGCCCACTCGCGCTTCACCCCCCAATTCTGATGGCCGAGCCAGCGGCCGGGTCACGGGCGACATATGCCGCTGCGCCGCCGCCACATCAAAATCGGGCAGCTCCAGCGCGTTGCGGATATCTTCTAAGGTGAGTTCTGGCATGGCAAACTGCCGGGTGGCAGGTATTGAACTGCAGCAGACCAGGCTGCTCAGGAAGTTGGCTCCACGGCCGCAGCATAAAAACGATATCCCTTTCCTCGCTCCGAAGTGACATAACGCGGTCGGTCCTTGTTTTTCTTGTCCTCAATCTTGCGCCGCAGGCGATGCAGATGGACATGCAGCCGATCTTCAAACGCAGGTTCATCCGGCCAAAGGCGGCGCAGAATATATTCCGTCGGCACCGTGTCTCCCGCTTGCCTCATGAGCAAGTACAGCAGTTTGGTTTCCGTCGGTGTCAGCGACACAGACTCGCCATAGATCACCGCGCTGCGCTGCGGAAAATCAATCTGCAGGCGCTCGTCCACGGTCACCAGTGGCGTCGCAGGAAAATCAATTGTTCCCACCCTCTGCAGCAGGCGCCGGATCCGCACAGCCAATTCGCCTCCACTGAACGGCTTGATCATATAGTCCTCGGCGTGAATCTCCAGGCCTTCGAGCACTGTCTGTTCGTCGCCGGCCGATGTCAGCATGATCACGGGCAAATCGCTGTACTGGTGCACAATATAACAGAACTCGAAGCCGCTCATGCCACCCGGCATATGCAAATCCACCAGCGCGAGATCAGGCAGTCCGTGGGCTTCGATCCACTCCAGTGCTTCTTCCCCGGACACGGCCGTTGAACCAGCGAAGCCGGCCTGCCGCAGGGCATGCTGCACGATACGCAGGGTATAGGCATTGTCGTCAATTGCCAGAATTCGTTGGGGTCTGGTCGCCGCTGTAGCCATAGGTACTTTCCAGAATTGTTCGCCCACTGCCGGGCATCCTATTGTACAATAGGGAACGAACGAGCTTGGCGATTTTAGCAGACAGGGGGAGCTTGCCCAAACCTGTTAACTTGGGCTGGCGCGCAGGTTCCGCCTGTCTACCGGCCCGGGGACCGTAGCGGCGTGACGATCGTCTTTTGGAGCGCCGGCTGGTTAGCCGGCATCTGGCTCGCAGCCACGTATCCGCTGCTACTGCCCCTGCGCCTGCTGATCGGCGCTCTTGCCCTCGCTGTCGGCCGTTCTGTGGCGCAGGCAAACGGCCGTTGCCTTCGCCCTCGTGACCATCGCTGCCGCCGGCTTCGGCGCCGCCCGCTACGACCTCCTCCGGCCAGCCCATGACGAAGGCCACATCGCCTTCTACAACGACACCAAAGAGGCTGCACATCACCGGCTGGATCAGCCGCCATCCAGAGATCCATGACACCCACCAGCTGCTCACCGTGGCCGCGGAGCAGATCGAGACCACCGCCGGGGCCCGGGCCGTCCAGGGGCTGATTCTCGTGCGCGCGCCTCGCTTCCCGCTCCAGTCTTACGGGACCCCGGTGCGCCTGACCGGCGATCTGGATAAGCCGGCTTCGTTCTCCAACGAGTTTGACTACCAGGCTTACCTGGCCCACCAGGACATCTACAGCCTGATGGAGTTCCCGCAAATCGAGCTTCTGGAGGGCAGCCGGGGGAACCCCCTCCTGCTGGCCCTGACGGCCGTGCGCCGCCGCGCCCAGGCAGCCATCAACCAGATGCTGCCCGGCCCCCAGGCCGCCCTGCTCAGCGGCATCCTCCTGGGCGATGATCACGGCCTGCCTCCCGCCCTTGAAGACGCTTTCAAGGCCACCGGCATGAGCCACATCATTGCCATCTCCGGCTTCAACATCGCCATCATTGCCGGCCTGCTTCTGCAAGGCAGTCGCCTCCTCTTTAATCGCCGCACCGCCGCCTGGGCGGCCCTGGCGGGTGTCGTTCTGTACACTCTGCTGGTCGGCGCAGAAGCTTCGGTGGTCCGCGCGGCGATCATGGGCGCTCTGTTCATCATCGCTGCCCAGCTCCTGGGACGGCCGTCCTTCGCCCCCGCCGGCCTCTGCACGGCCGCCTTCTTCATGACTCTCGCAGACCCCGACATCCTCTGGAACATCGGCTTCCAGTTGAGCCTTGCAGCTACGCTGGGCCTCATGCTGTTCGTCAGCCCCGCCCACGCTGCGCTGGAGCGCGGCCTGGAAGAAAGGGCCTCCCCCGATCAGGTGCGCCGTACCTCAAGGTTCATTTCTGACATCGTTCTCACCACGCTGGCTGCTTTTGCGTTTACCATCCCCATCCTGCTCTACCATTTTGGCGTCTGTATCCATCATCAGCCTGCCGGCGAACCTCCTCATTCTGCCCGTCCAGTCGTGGCTCATGCTGTGGGGCGGCGTCGCGGTCCTGCTGGGCATGGTCCACCCCCTCCTGGGCCAGCTGCCGGCCTGGATCGATTGGATCTTCCTGACCTACACGATCGAGGGCGTCAACCTCTTCGCGCGACTGCCCCTGACGGCCGTACCCTTCAGGCTCCCGGCTGCCGGCGCATGGCTGCTCTATGCCGGTCTTGCGGGCGTCGCCTGGCTCACCTGGAAGCGCGAGCGGATCGCGCACGTGTCACGCGAGGCCCTGCGCAACAAGCGCCTGCCTGCCCTCGCTTTCGTAGTTGCTCTTTTGCTGTGCGCCGCGACCCTGACCGCCTACCGCCAGGCTTACGACGGCCGTCTGCATGTCTCCTTTCTCGACGTAGGCCAGGGAGATGCCATCTTGATCCAGGCCCCCAACGGCCGTCAAATGCTCGTTGACGGCGGCGCCTACCCCACCGTCTTGTTGAGCGAACTGGGCCACCAACTGCCTTTCTGGGACAAGCATCTCGATCTCATCCTGGCTACCCACCCGGACACGGATCACGTAGCGGGCCTGGTAGATGTACTCGACCATTACCAAGTGGATCAGTTCATCGGCAGCACGCTGGAAAACAACGGCAGCCCTGCCTACCGCGCCCTGTTGGAAACCGCCGGCCAACACCAGGTCCCCGCTCACGTTGCCCTTGCTGGGGAGCAGATCGAGCTGGAGGAGAACGTGGTGATGGAAGTGCTCCATGCGGCAAGCACAGACAAGCTGAGCGACAACGATAACTCCATCGTTCTGCGCCTGCGTTACGAACGTTTCACGCTGCTGCTCACTGGAGATAGTGCTGCCGCCGCTGAAGAACAGTTGCTGGACGGCGGCCGTCCCCTCCAGGCCACCGTCCTCAAAGCCGCCCATCACGGTTCAGTTTCTTCCACCGGCGAGCTTTTCCTCCAGGCTGTGCGGCCCCAGGTTGCCGTCATCTCCGTTGGCGCAGAAAACCGCTTTGGCCATCCCCATCCCGATACCCTGCTGCGCCTGCAGGAGTGCGGCGCCACGGTGCTGCGAACGGATGAACTGGGCACGATTGAGCTGATCAGCGACGGCAGCCAGTTCTGGTGGCGCTGAAACCACCCTCCCTTGCCTGAACACGTCGAACTGCTTTACATATTGAGTACGGCGAGAAATCCAAACTCCAAGCCTGCATGAATGAATCGGGCCATATTTGAGCTTTGCGTCGCGACTGTTTACAATCTACGCAGTTCGCCCGCCTGTGGTGAACTTATGGCCGGGTGTATATGAATCTGCTACGAACCGTTCTGACTGCCGTTTTCCTTTTGCTCCTGCTGCCCGCCTGCGCGCGCCAGCAGCAGGCAACAACCACACCGCCCACGCCCACGGAGGTACTGCTGACCCCCAGCATCGAACCTACCGACACGGCCGTCGCCATTGCCCAACCCCGGCCCACGATCACGCCTGAACCTACGCCTATTGTGCCCGTCATCGAAGCCGCTCCCCAGGCGCTCACCGAAGACGGTCGTCTCGTTGTCAATTCCGTCATCGCCACCGAGCCCGGCTGGCTGCTGCTCCTCAGCGACAAAGAGGGCGAGGCCGGTGATATTCTCGGCTATGCGCCCATCGTTCCTGGCACGAACGACGAAATCATCGTGGAGATCGAACCCCAGGCGGCCACGCCCCTGGTCCATGCGCGCCTGCACCGTGACGCCGGTGATCGCGGTGAATTTGAGTTTCCTGGGCCGGACACGGCCGTGGAAGTTGGCGGCATACCTGTCATGGCCGCCCTCGAACTGGACATTCAGCTGCCTATCCCCCAGGTCTCGGTCAGTGACCAGGAAGTCACGCTCGATGGGTTGGTTCACGTGGAAAATGTCTTTGCAGTTAAACGAGGCTGGCTGGTCCTTCATGCTCTCCGCGATGGTGAGATTGGCCCCGCCCTGGGCCAGATTTCCGTGGTCGCCGGAGCGAACGAAGACCTTGCCGTACCCATTCGCTGGCGCGAGGCGTCCAGCGAGCTGCTGGCCGTGCTCCACGAAGATGCCGAGCAGCCCGGCGGTTTCGCCGCCAGCCAGGACCTTCCCGTTCTGGTGGCCGGCAAACCCGTCAGTGCGCAGTTCGCTGTCACCCTGCC
The DNA here is from genome assembly GCA_963786145.1 of uncultured Chloroflexia bacterium. Classification (GTDB taxonomy): domain Bacteria; phylum Chloroflexota; class Anaerolineae; order Promineifilales; family Promineifilaceae; genus JAACFF01. Next base: position 62,201 of record CAWAYB010000003.1, on the reverse strand, counting down.
CCCTGACATCGCCGTCTACGATCAACCTATTACGGATGGTATCATCACTGTCGAGCGTGCCAGCAGCCCCGGCCAGGGCTGGATCGTCGTCTATACAGCCGAGGAGGAAGGGTTGGGCATCATCATCGGCTTTGCCCCGCTGCGAGCCGGGGTCAACGAACTGGTCGATATCGAAATCGTCGAGACTGCTGCCACACCCCAACTCTTCCTCCTCCTGCACGAAGATTCCAGCGACCCTGCGGAGTTTGACTTCCCGGCCGCAGACCTTCCCGCCAGTTATGAAGATCAGCTGATCCCGCCCTACCTCATGGTCACCAATCCCGGCAATTACATTATCACCGCTGATCAGGTTCTGGGCGAAAAGGACGAAGTGAACGTGCCCCTCGTCGTCGCTGACCTGGCGGTGTGGCTGGCGATCTTTACCCTGGACGAGAATGGCGCCCTTGACGAACCGATTGGCGAGCTGTGGCTCCCCGCCGGCATCAACCGTGACAACGTCGTAGAAATCAGGTCCCGCGTGACCGACGAGCCCCTCGTCGCCGTTCTACATCAGGATGGCGGCACTCCGAAAGAGTTTGACTATCCCGATGGCGATGACCTGCCCCTGCAGCGCAATCGCCAGATCATCCAGTCCCCCTTCACTCTAACTGAACCAGACGGTACTTCCGCGTTCAGCCCCGGTTCCTGACCCTGCCCGGGGGCTGCACCCGCCACACCGCATTTTCTCCCCCTTACGGCGCCCAAAACAGAGAATTCACGAAGATTTTATGTCGGCCGTGCTTTCATTTCACGGGCCATTCATGTTCCATTTTCCCCTCTTGTGGCACGATGTCTCTAGCATTGTTGTAGTGGCTAGAAACGCATAGGTCATGCTCATGCGCTTGGTGTGCCAGTACGTGCCCAGAAATGCAAGGCACATCCTTCAGGAGAGATAGATATGGGAACAAAGAGAAGCAGTACAAAAGCCCAATTTGGCGACTTTATTCATACGTTGCGTTTCAGAAAAGGAGAGCAGAGAAGCATGAGCAAGCTGAAGACCGCACTTCTGTTGACCCTACTGCTGGGCATCGTCGTGTCCGTGGCGGCCTTTGCCGGCGGTTTTTCCGTTGTGACCTACGATGACACGGCGGCTCGCATCAAGCAGCCGGCCAAGACGATCACCACACCGCAGTACCTGTACAACGGTGATTTCTCCATCTGGAACAATGGCTATCCCGATGGCTGGAATGTGCCCACGCCGATCTTGAATCCCGGTTGGGAGGTTCATTTCGCGAGCATGGATTATACCGCCCCTGGCAGCAGTGACGGCTTGAACCCGGCTGTGGGCTACTTCTTCCGCACCGGTGCCTCCGGTTCGCAGTTCGCCGGGATGTCACAGCAAGTGCAGCCCTCGCTCGTCAGCGACAACTACTGGGTCCAGGTGCATGTAACGGCCTGGGAGCACAACGTGGAAAGCGAGTTTAACAGCGTGGCCTGGTATGGCTTTGGTACCTCTGCCGATCCCGGCAGTGTAACCCAGTGGCGTGAGTTGTTCCCCGATGCCTATGTTTGTGCGAACGGCGACGGCCGTTGCAACCATCTCGGCCGCAAAGAAACCGTCTTCATCGAAACGGGCAGTTACATCCATCTGTGGATGGGGATGAAATTCCCGGATATGGGCGCCTGGACAGTATTTGGCATCGACGACATCTCGATCTCTGACTTCAGCGATGGTATCCAGGTCGACGTTACCGGTTTCGAAGACGATGGCGATGTCTTTTGGGACCCGCGCGGCGAAAGGTAATCACGAGTCCTGATTGAACCACGATGGGCCGGAGGCGAAACTCCGGCCCGCCTCTTCTCATTCCCGAACCAGGGAGCACGGTATCATGGCAGTACTCAGCAGTAAACTCAAGCGGTTGCTTCTCCCGCTCCTGCTCCTTCTAGGAGCCGTGGGCCTGACCGCGTGTGCCCGGGCAGATAGGCCGATAATCTCCCGCTACACCGGCGCGACCGGGGCCGAGGTTGTCGTCGCTCCGCTGCGTCCCACGCAGATCGTGCTGGAGCGCGCTGTGCTCACGCAGGGGTCCTCGGTACAACAACAGCCTGCGGCAGCCGCGCCAAGGTCAAACTCCAAGAAAGCGCAGGCCGTCATGGAGGCACTCTTTGCTGTGCAAGTAAACGCCCTGGAACTGGAAGTGGCCCAACAGCAGGCGAATTCTCCGACCCCCACCGCGACCGTTACCACTCCTCGCCCCACGGCCACGCGCAGACCCACGGCCACGCCCACGGCGGGCCCCACGGCCACCCCCCTGCCGCTGCGGGTCCAGGAAGCGATGGTCGATATGGCCACTCTGCGGGCCAGCACGTTTTCTATGGGGGCCACGGCCGCCAGCTTGCTGGCGCAGTGCGACCTGTTCCGCACTGGCTGCCTGGAGGACTGGTTCTCTGCCTCCGCTCCGGTACATGAGGTTCAGCTGGATCCTTACCGCATTGACCTCTACGAGGTCTCCAACGCGGACTATATCGAATTTCTCAACGAGGTAGAGGGCGCGGCCACCGCCTGTGGGGAAAACGAGTGCCTGTCTCCAGCGGACAGTGCGATCGTGATCGCCGATGACGGCACCTACAGTGCTCCCGAAGAGTTGCTCCAGCATCCGGTAACCGGCGTGGCCTGGTATGGAGCCACGGCCTTCTGTGAATGGCGCAGTGCGCGCCTGCCCACAGAGGCGGAATGGGAAATGGCCGCCAGCTGGGATCTGGAAGCCGAAACCAAAACCATGTATCCCTGGGGCGATGAATTTGATGGCACGGTCGTGAACTTCTGTGATGCCAATTGCGCCGAACAGCAAGCGATCAGTACGTATGACGACGGCTATTCGGCTACCGCACCGGTAGGCAGCTACGAAGACGGCCGCAGCCCCAGCGGCGTTTATAACATGTCCGGCAATGTCTGGGAATGGGTCAGTGACTGGTATGATGCGGCCTACTTCAACGACTCGCCAGGGCTGAACCCTGCCGGCCCCGCCTCCGGCGACACCAAGGTCGTGCGCGGCGGCTCCTGGTTCGACACGGGCAACTTCACGGCCAGTGCGGTCCGTTTCCCCGCCCCGCCTGAAGAGGCCGGTGACAGCATTGGCTTCCGTTGCGCCATGGATATTCTGGACGAGGTGGAGCTAATATCCTTACTGCCCCCCACGCCAACCCCCGAGGCAACGAATACACCTGTGCCGACGAATACACCTGTGCCGCACCGACACACCGGTCCCGACGACACACCGTCCGACCGACACACCGGTCCCGACTAATACGCCTACCAAGGTGCCAACAGCGACGCCTACGGCTGTGCCGACCAATACGCCGGAGCCGACGGCCACGCCTATCCCCACGGAAACGCCGTCTCCTGAGCCAACTGCCACGGCCGTTCCCACAGAAACACCGGCACCGACGAACACACCGAAACCAACGGCCACCAAAGCGCCGAGCAAGTCACCGGCGCCCGTCTCCTCCACGTCGGCGACGGCGACGCCCTTGCCTACCGCTGAGCCCGCTGCAACTCAAGAGCCGGCTGCTACGGCCGTGCCGGAAGCCACAGTGAGTACGCCAGAGCCGACTGCTACGGCCGTTGCTGAAGAGCCTGCCACCCCGGCGCCGGCACCAATCTCCTTCAATTGTGCGAACAATCCGGGTGAAATTCGGGGCACAACCTATCTGGTAGGAGCCTGCGAGTCTCTCTACAAGATCGCGCGCATTGCCGGTGTGAGCTATGAAGCGCTGCTCGAGGCCAATCCACAGCTGCGCAGACGCCCTGATCTGATCTACATGGGACAGACATTGAATCTGCCCGCCGGCGCGAACCGCGTCGTGCCGCCAGTCAGCACGCCCTTCGCCGCCCCGGTTGTGCCCGGGGCGAACATAGCAGCACCTGTACCGCTGGTTGGGACCCCTGTGCCGCCGGTCCCGCCGCCTTCCTACACCGGCCCACCCGGCAGCCTGGGTGCCCCCGGCTCGTCCGGACTCCCCCCGGACACTATTCCCAGCAGCGGTGCGCCGGCTACTCCGGCCGGCAGCAGCCTCAGACCTTAACTGGCCGGGCAACCCTTCCAAAACAAAAAGCCCTGTGATTTCTCACAGGGCTTTTCTGTTGCACCGTAGCACTACTTGCTCTCACGAGAAGGCAGTGCTACGGTGCGTTTGGCATAACTATTATCCATGTGCACCACCTCCTCTTTTTTAGGATAGCGTTGCAACTTGCGTTGCGGATCAATGAAATAACACGGGCATTATGGCATACAAGCGGACTGAAGTCAACTCCGTTCGGTTGGCGCTAAACTTTTTCGGCCAGCTCTTGCAGCGCCGCCAGGACCTGATCCACTTCCGCAGCGGTGTTGTAATGCACAAAACCAATACGCACCAGACCTCCCTGTTCCAGCAGTCCCAAGCGCTCCATCACTGCCACCGCATAGTAGTGACCGTGCCAGACAAAAATCCCTTGTTCGCCGAGGGCCGTGGCCACCTCTTCCGGTGTATATCCATCCAGACTGACCGCGAAGGTTGGGGCGCGATGGTCCAGATCCTCAATATTGGTAACTCCATAGACATGCAGCCCGGGCACGCGCGTCGCTCCGCGCAGGAAACGCTCGCTCAGCTGCATTTCATAGCGGCTCGTGCTGGTCATCGCCCGCACAAGACGTTCGCGGCGGTTGCCGTCTTCGCCGCCAATCGCCGCCAGATACTCCACCGCCGCCACCGTGCCGGCCAAGCTCTCCAGGCTCTGCGTGCCCGTCTCCCATTTGCCGGGTGGATGGGCCGGAGCCGGACGCACCTTGTAGGCAGTCAACCCATCCAACAAGTCATATTTGCCGTAAAGCACCCCCTGATGTGGCCCAAAAAACTTATAGGCTGAGCAGGCCAGAAAATCACAGTCAAGAGCCTGCACATCCAGTAGTCCGTGGGGCGCGTAATGCACTGAATCTACGTACACCAGCGCACCGACCGCATGGGCCAACTCGACTACCTGCCGCACATCACTGATGCTGCCAACGGCGTTCGACGCATAGCTAACGGCAACCAGACGCGTTCTGTCGTTCAGCAGCTCGGGCAGCGTCTCCAGGGCCAGGGTGCAGTTTTCCGGCCGGAAATCCAGCCACCGCACCGTTGCCCCACGATCCGCCGCAGCCATCAGCCAGGGCGAAATATTGGCATCATGGTCCAGGCGCGTTACCACGATTTCATCCCCTGGCTCCCAGGTGCGGCTCAGGGCGCGGCTCATGGCAAACGTGAGGCTGGTCATGTTCTGACCAAAGACAATTTCCTCTGTCCGGCGCGCATTGAGCAGATCGCGCATGGCCAGGCGCGCCTGCTCGCTCAGCTCATCTGCCTCGCGGCTGGTCACAAAAGGGCCGCCCAGATTACTCGAACCCTGGCGCAAGTAGCCGCTCATCGCGTCAATCACGCGCTGGGGCACCTGGGTACCGCCAGGGCCATCAAGGAATACGGCGGCACGGCCGTTTATCTCGCGCTGCAAAGCCGGAAACTGGACGCGCAACAGTTCTGGATCAAGGGAGTTCGGATTCTCATTCATAGGTCAGATTATACCCGTTCCATTCACTTGCCGGCCACGAAACCTAGTGCACAACCAGCACCGGTCGATCCGCTTCGCGGATGATGCGGTTCGCCAGGTCCTCTAGGAAGAGCCGCTGCCAGCCTTCCTGGCGATGGGCTCCGATCACAATCAGGTCGTAGTCCCCGCTGCTCGCTTCAGCCAGGATTTCATCGACGACAAAGCCGTGCCGCACCTTAGGCTGGGCCTCAATCCCCAGCTCTGCCAGCAACCTCACATCTTGCTCCAGCACCTCCCCTTCGCGGCTGTGTGCGTCGATCAACTGGGAAGCATCGGCGCGCAGCTGCGCCCCCGCCACACCCGGCCCGGCACTGATCTGAGACATCACATGCAGCACTGTCATATCGATATCCAGGGCAAACAACTGCGGCAACTGGCTGTGCAGCCGTTGCAGCAGGCGAGGCTCGATCGCCCCGCTGTCGCACGCCAGGATATGCCGCAGGAGATGTACGCTTTCCTTGGCGATCAGTACCGGCAGCGTCGTCGCCGAAATCACGGCCAGGGCAGTTGGCCCCAGCAGGCGGGCAAACAAACCGTGCTGCGCCCGTTCGCCTAGGATCAGTAGGTCATATTCTCCACTGTTCGCCTCTGCAGCAATTTCCTCCGCCGCGTTCCCACTGCGCAGCTTGACCTGAACGGTACCCGGAACGTCGCGAAAGTATCCACGCGCCTCCTCAAGCACAACTTCCGCCTGTCCCACATGACGGCCGTCGGGCACGACCGTCAGAATCGTGGTCTCCACGTCAAAAAGCTCGGCCAGGTGTGCGCCCATTTGTACGGCGATTGACGAATGCGCGGCCCCTCCCGTCGCAATTAGTATGTGAAGTTTCTGCTTCTCCTTCATAACGCCTGCCCGGAGGCACCTCCCTTATACGAATAGCAGCATAATCGGCAGCAATACAATAACGATGACAAACAGTACCAGGTTGCGATTTTCGGCCGTAACCCAGCCGACAAACTTCAGCGCCCAATGCTCATAGCGGCGATAGACTGTCATCAGGATGGCCAGAGATACAATCGTAACGGCCGCCATCTCTACCACCACCACAGTAACGGCGTCGCCATTGTTCATCACTATGGCCGCGAACAACGTATCAATAAACGTCGTGACCCCCGCGCCCATGATATAAGGGATCACATTCTCTCGGCGCACGAATCCTCGCGCGCTCAGCGGCACCAGCAGGCTCAGCGACACGCTGACCGACATGGAGATCATCGTTACCATGCCCCCCAACAGAAACATGATCGCCGGCCGGTATACCAGTTGCGACATGCGGCCGATCTGGCTTTCCTTCAAGGACATCTCCGGCAGGCAGCGATCAAACAGGCTGAAGCTGAACATGATGATGATCATGCCAATTACAAACAAGAGCCCGCGCGGCAGGTAAAGGAGAGCAAAATTGACGATGGGGTCGAACACATAATCCGTCAACCCGTTCAGCAGCCCGCCTGCCTGCAGCTCAATCCCGCTGAAGATACCACGGTACAGAAAATAGCCGCCCAGGAACAAGGCAGGGATATGCGTGGAAGCAGTCACGGTGAGGGAGAGCAACCCCATGTCCAGACTCGTCGCCCGATCACGGCCGCGCAAGATGTAAACAAAACCGATCAGCAGCACGATGAAGCTGGCCCCCAGGCGGCTGCCCGTAATCATGGCGAAGGCGCCGGCCATATCAATGACCTGGGCATCCAGGAACGTCAGGGCCGCCGCGGCCACGGGGGATCCGCTCATAATCAGATAGGCAAATAACCAACCAAATCCCAGGCTGTTGGCCGGGTTTGATGTGCGGAATCCGGTCTCAACAAAGGGGATAAGGGCCTTGGCGCCCTCCTTCATCAGCGAGATCGCCAGAATGAACAGGAACAGGCTGAAGAAGAACAGCGGGACTTTGTACCAGGACGAACCTCCCAGCCTGTCCACAGTATCACGGAAACGCCGCTGCAGATCACTCTCGTCGGAATTCATATACGACACACGCTGTCGCCATAGGCCTGACCAACCAACAAAACAACTGGTAACTTCACCGCTTAAATATAAGCAAAATCCCCCGGCTGTACTCCCAAAACAGTCAAGGGACCTGGGCTCTTTAGCTATATCTATAGGAAGAAGGTAGTAGTTGCTTCTTCGTGGGAATGATCATACTAGAAAGGCTTGCCCTTGTAAATAGCCGTTTTTAAAACTGAGAAAGGTCAACTTCGTTTTTGTTCGCGCCGGTTCCCGGTTATTATTCATGATGAACTGAGCCATGAAGACCTCCTCCTCTCCCTTCCAGCGTGCCCTCTTTGCCTGGCGAGAACAGACACAGATTGGTTTGTCCCGCACCATGCACGCCCTGGCTCGCGATCGCTTTGACCCGCGGGATTTCGCCATCGCGCCCGTAGAAGTACCCATCTCCGGACTTTCCCCTGCCTTTGACGGCTATCGCATTGTGCAAATCTCGGACCTGCACATGGGACATTGGCTGAACAGCGAACGACTGGAGGGTGTGGCCACCCTGGTCAACCGCGAGGCACCCGATCTGATAGCCATTACCGGTGACTTCATCTCCTATTCTCTGAAGCAAATTGCAGAGGATATGGCCCGCGGGCTGAGCCGCATGCAGGCCGACGATGGCACTGTCGCTGTCCTGGGCAATCATGACCACTGGTTCGATCCCCAAGGGGTGCGGGCTGTCTTGCGGCGCGCCGGAGTGCGTGAACTGCCAAACGACGTAATGACCATTCAGCGCGGTAGCGAGCTGCTCCACATCGCCGGCGTAGACGACATCACCGTCGGCGCCAATGACCTGGAAGGCGTCCTACAGAAACTGCCCGAATACGGGCCCGCTGTGCTGCTGGCCCATGAACCCGACTTCGCTGACGAAAGCGCCGCCACCGGTCGCTTCGGTCTCCAGTTGTCGGGGCACTCACATGGCGGGCAGATCTTGATCCACCGTCTAGGGCCCTTGCGCGGCGAACTCTTTCGCAAATACCCGCTGGGACGCTACCAGGTCCGGGACATGGTCCAGTATACAAACCCCGGCATCGGCACCCACGTCGTGCGCCTGCGCATTAACGTCCCCCCGGAAATTACCGTTTTCACTTTGCGTCCAACGGCCGTCTGACGCCGCCCCAACCGCTCCCTAGCGCCCCTTAAACTCCGGCCTGCGCTTGTCCGCAAACGCGACCAGGCCCTCCTGAAAATCGGCGCTGCCCACCGCCTGCCCCTGCAGCCGCGCCTCATAGTCGATTGTCGTCGGCAGATCATGCACCTGGGCGTGCTGCAGCGCTTTCTTGGTCATAGCCAGGGCCCTGGTGGGCCGTTTAGCCAGCTTGAACGCCCAAGCCAGGCTTATCTCCTGAAGATTGTCTGCCGGCACAACCTTATTCGCCAGCCCCAGTTCCAGACACCGCTCCGCGGTTACCTTTTCCCCCTCTGCCGCGATTTCAAAAGAGCGACTGTATCCAACTTGCCGCGTCAGAAACCACGTTGCCCCCGCATCGGGCACAAGGCCGATGTTGCTGAATGCCAGCAGAAGCGCTGCATCATGCGCGAGTACACGCAAATCGCATGCCAGGGCCAGCGAAGCCCCGGCGCCCGCCGCCACGCCGTTCACCGCCGCAATGACTGGTTTGGGCATCATCGTAATCGCCTGGATCATCGGCAAATATTGACCCCAGATTCCGTCATAAACCTGCTCCGCCGTAGGCAGTGGCTGGAAGACGGCAAGATCCGCTCCCGCACAAAAACTGTCCCCCGCACCGCGCAGCACTACCGCACGCACGTCCTCGTCCGCGGCGGCTTCCTCCAATGCCGTCGCCAGCTCCCTGTTCACCTTCTCGTTAAGCGCGTTGCGCCGTTCCGGTCGGTTCAGCGACACGATCGCCACCTGATCCTGCTTCTCAAACAACACAAATTCATACGCCGACATGGTGGGTTCTCCTTGCACAATTGGCCAAGCCAACCAGTTATAATGCGCCGCCTGCGAGTTGGCAACGCGCAGGCAACAAAAAAGGCAGCGTCTCGCGCTGCCTCACTCTCCGATCCACTACACAGCCGGGGCCGTTATCCCCCGGCAAACGAAACTTCAGGGTCCTGGCGCGTCAGGATGTGACCCGGCTCCGAAGTATGGACATAGACCCACAAATCGTTGGGCGCCTGTGCTGACCAGTTAAACACCCATTCCGCGGCACGCAGAGGCATGTTGACGCAGCCGTGACTGTGCTTGTACCCAAAACGGTCATGCCAATAGGCGCCATGCAAGGCGATGTCATTGTCGAAAAACATTGTATGCGGCACGTCTTCAATGAAATAGTAGTCTACTTTTCCTTCCGCGCCGGACATTTTCGTGCTTGACTGCCGGTCCCAGACCTGGAACAGGCCTTCGTTCGTCGGCCAGCGGTTCAAACCGCTCGACACCAGGCCCGCATACACCATCCGGTCGCCCTCATAGGCGGCGAAGGTTTGCTCATACAGGTCCACTTCGACCCAGAATTCATTGGCGCCGATTTCTGCCGGGCGTGGGCTGGGGTCCACCAGACTCACGTTCGTCTGGCGCATCCAACGGCCGTTCCCGATGTCATACCAGATCCAGCCGTCGTCCGCCATCTGCGCATCATACACCTCAAAGAATGTATAACGCGGCAGCTTCAAAGCCCCCGGCGCCGGTTCAGCCCCCGGCTTATTGCTGTACCAGTAATCGGCCACCATCCAGCCGAACAACCTCTCCGGCTGCGCCTTCAATTCAAAGCCCGTGAACTCCGACTTATCCACCAGGATCAGGTCCTCGCTCTGGACCCATTCGCCCGGATTGATCATGAACCAGGTCTCATCGCCCACTTGTTCCACCGCCTGCACCGTCACATACAAGAACCCGTCTCCCGCGTTGCGCACCGCCGGCACGGCCGTGCTCGGTTGCGGATACACATTCGCGTTGTCCTGCAAATGCGCGTACGTGGCCCGTTCTATTGGACTGTTCAGGAATGGCTGCGGCTCCACAAAAATGCGCGGCGCGGATTCCGAATCACAAACATATCCCACATCCGCCGAGCGGAAATAGCAGTCGGCCGCGGCCGCCGGACTTGCCAGCGCGAACCCGCCCGCCAGCAGTGCCCCAAAGATCATCAAAAAGCGTACGTTCCGCCTCATAAAAGCAAAATGCTCCTTCAAGCAAAAGTGATAAGTGCCGTGCAAATCCTATTATAGCGTATAGGGTGCCGGCATTTCCAGCAGCACCACCCACGCCCCCGGATTCGTTCTAGACTCGCTCATATCGTACCACACCTCGCTGCGGCAGAAGAAGTGGGCCAGCTTACGTTTCAGGCACGATTCCACGATACAGATCCCACGTTCGGGCTGTGCCGAATTGCCCTGAACGTCATATACTCCTGCCGCAATGGGAAGGTAAGGGAATGATCGGCACTATCCTCAACGTCTTCACCGTCCTCGTAGGCGGCATCATAGGAACCCTTCTGGGCAACCGCTTTCCCACGCGCCTGCAAGAGACCATCTTTGCCGCCCTCGGGCTCTTCACCTTGGCCATCGCCCTCGACAGCGCTCTGCTGACCCAAAACGCGCTCATTGTCCTGGCCAGTCTACTCATCGGCGCCCTCATCGGCGAAGGCCTGCAGATCGAAAGCCGCCTGGAATCATTTGGTCGCTGGTTGCAGCAGACCCTCGGCCGCGGCCGATCCGGCGCCGACAGTGCGCTGTTCGTGGAAGCATTCGTCACTGCCAGCCTCGTCTTCTGCGTCGGCCCCCTCACCATTCTGGGCTCGATCGAAGATGGTCTCTTGGGCGATTACACCAAGCTGGCCGTCAAAGCCCTTATGGACGGCTTCGCCGCTATGGCTTTTGCGACCACGCTGGGCCCCGGTGTCATCGCCTCCGTGATTGTGATCTTCTTTTTCCAGGGCGGCATCTCCCTTCTGGCCAGCCTCGGCGCCAATTTCTTCACCGAACCCATGATCATTGAATTATCGGCTACGGGCGGCGTCGTCCTGATGGCCATTGCCCTGCGCCTGCTGGACCTGAAACAGATCCGCGCCGCCAACTTGCTGCCTGCTATTTTCGTCGCTCCCGCCCTGATCGCCCTCATGGATGCGCTGGGCATCGCCTACTATCCGGTGCTGTGAGGCGGCTACGGCCGTAACCGCTCCGCATCCACCGCCCGGATCAGCGCCCGTGCCAGAATCAAGGAGGTGTCCACTAACGGCATTCCTTCGTAGGTAGGCTCCGGCAAGGCCAGGGGAATCTCCGTGCAGCCCAGGATGACCACCTGCGCACCTGCCTCGCGCAGCCGGCGCACACCCTCGAGCAGATCCTCACGCGCCCGGACCGTCGCTACGCCCTGTGCCTTGATCCCGTAGTCCGGATCGTAAATCGCCGCGTGAAGCACCTCCGCCAGGAACAGCGGTTCCGGCGTTTGCACCTCGTAGCCCATCGGTTCCAGCGTTTGCGGATAGACCCGCGCCACGGCCGTGCCTACGGTCGACAACACCCCTACTCGCCGCACCTCCGGGTAGGAACGGCGCAGCTCCAACCCTACCTCGGCGATCATATGCAGCAAACGCAGGCGGCTATCGGCCGCGGCAAGCCGCCGTGCTATCTCCCCCAAAATAGCGGGAGCGTGCGCCGTGTTGCAGGGAATGCCCGCCACCGCGGCCCCCATTCGCTCCAGCAGCAGCAGTTGTTCCGCGATTGGCCGTCCCGGATTCAGGGCCGTTTCTCCCAGCAAATATGCCGTGCGGTCCGGAATCGCCGCCGGCGCGGAAATACTGATCACTGCAAGATGATCCTGATCGCGATCCGCTTTCGTTTGCGCCACGATCTTCTGTAACAAATCTAGTCCCGCATAAGGGCCTGTTCCTGCCACCACACCAATCATCTCAGTACGCTCTCCTGGCTTGTGCCGCTACACCGATTCGTATGCCAGCAGCACCTGCACGGCCGTCTCCGGTTCGCGATCCAGCAGTTCATAGGCACGGGCCGCCTCGCGCACCTCAAAACGGTGTGTGATCAACCGTTCCGGACGGTGTCGCGCCAGCATCCGCCACGCCATCTCCATGCGTCTTTCGCTGCTGAACCGGCCCCGCAGCCGCGGGGCGATGAGGCTCACCTGGCTGCTCACCAAGGTGATCTGGCTGCGATGAAAGTGGCCGCCCAGGTTCAGCGGTGCCTGCTTCTGCCCATACCACGAACCTATCACGATTCGGCCGTCAAATCCCGCCGCGGCGACGGCCATATCAAGGGCCTCCGGGTTTCCGGAGAGCTCTAAAATCAGGTCCGCGCCCGCGTACGGCCGATCTCCCTGCAGCGCCTCGGCCAGCTGGACCAGGACACCCTCTTCAGCCGGATCAAGAGCCGCGTCCGCGCCCAGCTCCCGCGCCAGCGTCCTTCTTCCCGACCACCTGTCCAGCGCCACCAGACTCGCCAGGGGGTATTCGGCCAGCAAGGCCGTAGTCAGCAGCCCCACAATACCCTGTCCAAAAACGGCCACCTGCTCGCCAATCAGCGGCGCAGCATCCATGAGAAACGACACGGCCGTTTCCATCAACGGCAGCAGCACCGCCCTTTCCGCCACCATCCCTGCCGGCACCGCTTTCAAGTCGCCTGCGGCGCAGATCACGTGGCTCTGGTGCGGCGCAAACACAAATGCCATCCGTCCCAGCCATCCGGCATCTACCCCCGCGCCAAGTTCCACCACACGTCCCACGACAGCATATCCATAGGCCAGGGGGTAGGAAAATTCGCCTCCCAGCGCCGGGATTGTTGCGTCAACCTGCATTTGCGGGGGTACCTGCCCCCGGTAAAACAGCATCTCCGTCCCGGGGCTGATTGCGGAGACGGCCGTTTCCAACAGCACCTCCCCCGCTCCCGGCGCCGGAACGGCTGTTTCGTGAACGCCTATCGTGAAAGGGGCTTCAAATAGTACCGCCCTGCGCTTGCCCATACGTTACAACAACCTCCTTCTGCCCGCCGCCGGGCGAAGCCACTGCATTCTATCATGGAAGCAGAGCGCCTGGGCGCACTTGGAACCCTTTTTCTCTCCGGCGAGCCCCGCTCACGGATGGCAGTCGCCTCAAATTCTGTTAGAATCAGCGGTAGGAATCCAATCCTACTGGACCCTGATGGCAAGCCTTAACCCCTAATACTTTCCTGGAGAATCCTATGTCTCAAGATTTCATTTTCCATGGTTCTGTGGGCGATATCGACCCCGGACTGCAAGAGCTTCTGGATCGCGAAGACAGGCGTCAGGAGGCCACGATCATCCTCATCGCTTCCGAAAGCGCCTCCCCAGACGCCGTCCGCGAGGCCATGGGCAGCACCTTTGGCAATATCTACGCCGAGGGCTACCCCCGCGAGGAAAGCCGCCTTCAGGACGAGTCAGAAATCCTGGACTTCGAAATGGAACTGGCAAACTACCGCCGCTACGGCGACCCGCGCTATTACAAAGGCGTGGAATATGCTGACATCCTCGAGGCGCTAACGCGCCGCCGTGCGGCCGAACTATTCGCCGCCAACGGCCTCAGCGCAGATGATCTCTACATCAACGTCCAGCCCCTTAGTGGCGCACCCGCCAACAGCGCCGTCTACACTGCCCTACTCCAGCCAGGTGACACCATTTTGGGCCTCAATCTCAACGATGGCGGCCACTTATCGCACGGCTCTCCGGTCAATCGCTCCGGCAAAATCTATACGGCCGTGCCCTATTTCGTCAATGAACAAACCGAACGCCTCGACTATGACGCGATCGAGGCGCTGGCCCTGCAGACGAAACCGCAGATTATCGTCGCCGGCTACTCCGCCTATCCCTTTATCATTGACTGGGGGCGTTTCCGTGAAATCGCAGACAAGTGCGGCGCCTTCCTCCTGGCCGACATCGCCCATATCTCCGGCCTGGTAGCCAGCGGCGTGCATCCCAGTCCCATCGGCATCGCCGATATTGTCTCCACCACCACGCACAAAAGCCTCTGCGGCCCGCGCGGCGCGATGCTGATGACCCATCGCCAGGACCTGTTCCGCCGCATCGACCGCGCCGTATTCCCCGGCGAACAGGGCGGACCCCATCTCAACACCATGGCCGCGCTTGCCGTTGCGCTGAAGCTGGCCCGCACCGATCAGTTTGTCGACCTGCAGAAGCGTATTGTTCACAACGCCTCCCGCCTGGCCACCAAACTGGCCGAGCATGGCATCCGTATCGTGGGCGGCGGCTCCGAGAACCACCTCCTGCTGGTTGACACAAAGAGTGTGACAAATGACGGCGTGCACCTTTCTGGTGATATCGCTGCGCGCATCCTTGACGTAGCCGGTATCGTCGTGAATCGCAATACGATCCCCGGCGATCGTGGCGCGCTCAACCCCACGGGACTGCGTCTCGGCACTGTCTGGATCAGCCAGCTCGGCTTTGGCGACACGGAAGTCGATTTGTTGGCCGAAGCCATCGCCACCGTCCTGCAGGGCTGCACGCCCTACACTTATGAAGGTCCGGGCGCAAAGCAGGTGCTGCGCGCCAAGGTCGACTATGCTGCTCTGCAGCGCGGCCAGGCACTCGTGCGCCGCCTGCGCGGCGTCGTGGAAGAAAAGACAGACGCTACGGCCGTGTCTATCCGCGGTCCCGAAGCCGGACTGCTGCTCCAGCATGCCCTCACCAGCGACGTCTTCGCTCTCATCGACGGCCAGGCCCAGTCCACCCATCTTCTCGCCCCGGCCCTGGAAACAGACGCCGTCCTGCAGCGCCAGACAGCCACGCACTACTTGCTGCACCTTCCGGATGCCGGAACAGCACGAGCCACCCGCCATTGGCTGGGGGCGCTTTCCGATGGCTATGTCCTCTTTGATGATCTCCACGCCAAGCTCAGTGGTCCCGTGGCCGTCACCTTAAGCAGCGCCGCGGCCCCGGCCAGCGCCGGCGGCCCCACCTTCGTCGACAGCAAACCCTACTTTATCGGCCACGAGCAGCGCAAGGAGGCGAACCCCTGCCGGAATTTTCCTGGCAGGAACCATCAGACCCAGCGCAAAAGCGTACCACCCTGTACGACACGCATCAGGCCCTCGGCGCGCGCATCATTCCCTTCGGCGGCTACGAAATGCCTGTCTGGTACACCTCCGTCAGCGAAGAACACGCCGCCGTGCGCAATGCCGCCGGACTGTTCGACGCCACACACATGGGCGTCTTTGAAGCAAGCGGGCCGCATGCCCTGGCCTTCCTCGACACTGTCACCACCAACGATGTTTCCACCCTGGCCGTCGGCGAGTCACACTACACCTACCTCCTTCTCCCAGATGGTAGTGTCATCGACGACCTGATGATTTACCGCCGCGGGGAGGAGCAGTATATGCTCGTAGTCAACGCCTCCAACAACGACAAGGATTGGTCCTGGCTCAATGCGGTCAACGAAGGGCGGGTGCGGATTGATGCGGCACGGCCGTTTGCCCACATCCAACACCCGGCCACCCTGCGCGATCTGCGCGACCTGGCCCACGGCAGGGATTGTCGCGTTGACATCCCTCTCCAGGGTCCCAAGTCGACCGAAATTCTACTCTCGCTAGTCGCGGAC
Source organism: uncultured Chloroflexia bacterium (assembly GCA_963786145.1). Lineage (GTDB taxonomy): Bacteria > Chloroflexota > Anaerolineae > Promineifilales > Promineifilaceae > JAACFF01. The sequence goes on along the minus strand of CAWAYB010000003.1, from coordinate 46,060 downwards.
CCCGACCTCGCCCGCCGTATCAAGGCCCTGCCCTGGGCTGGTCTCACTGCGGGCCAGGTGGCCGATCTAGACGTGATCATCTCGCGCACCGGCTATACCGGCGAGCGCATCGCCTACGAACTTTTCGTCCACCCCGAGCAAGCGCCGCGCCTATGGGCCAGCCTCATGTCCGCCGGCGAACCGTTTGGTCTCAAACCATGCGGCCTGGCCGCGCGCGACAGCACGCGCACCGAAGCGGGCTTACCTCTCTACGGCCATGAGCTGGCCGGCGCTCTGGCCCTCAAGCCCGCCGATGCCGGCTTCGGAAGCTATGTAAAACTGTGGAAACCCTTCTTTGTCGGCCGTGCTGCAACGCTAGCCCATAACGCCGCGCGCGATCGCGCCCTGGTGCGCTTCCGCATGAATGACAAAGCTGTGCGCCGCCCCGAAACCGGAGATCCCGTGCTCGACCGCCGGGGCAAGGTCGTCGGCACTGTCACCAGCTGCGCCATTGATCAGGACGGCTACCTGCTGGGATTGGCCGTCTTGCCTCTGGAGCTGGCCGTAGCGGACACGGCCGTCTATATCTACCAGCTTGGCGGCGGCACGCGCCCCATTCGCGCCCCACAGGGCATCGAACAAGGCGCCCGCCTGCCCATGCCCGACGGCGCCACGGTGTTGACCCGCTTCCCGCAGCGAAAGAAAAGAGCAGCCTCCTGACCCCCACCTGAAGGTCAGGGCGGCTCGAAGTGGGGCAGTTGACACCACTTGCCGCACAAGGTACATTAGATGGTACAATTTGTGACCGTGAGCCGAGGTCGCGGACACGAAAAGCCATTACCATAAAGAATCACGAGAGTGACTGTCAGCGAAAGGAACGGCGATGTTCCGGAGGCGGCAGTCACTTTACGCTATACCTGAGGATCCTTCCATGCGTCGCGAAGTTCTGACCTGGTCTGACGTTGATAAACTGATCGACTATCTGGTGCCCCAAATTCACGGCCGTTTCGACTCCATGCTCATCATAACCCGTGGCGGCATTATCCCCGGCGGACTGCTCGCCGAAGCACTGAATATCACCTACATTCTGACCGCGTCTATCCGTTTTCCGGCTGATTTTCCTGGCCTGCAGGCTCCCCAACAGATCAAGTACGCCATCCCGGAATTCATCCAGTTCCCGGCTGATTCCCTGCTGGACGGCCGTCGCATTTTGATCGTTGATGACGTCTGGACTAAGGGCCGCAACACCGTCACCGTCGCCAATCGCGTCGATGCCGCCGGTGGTCAGCCCGAAACCTGCGTCCTGCATTACAAACCAGCCACATCGCTCTACCCAGGCTATACGCCCACCTATTACGCCGCGGTGACCGATGCCTACGTCATCTATCCCTGGGAGCTTGATCGCGGGCCGGAGGCGCTGGGCGCCTGGAACTAAGACTTCTTGCCCGTCCTATTTGCTTCTGTTAGGATCAAAGCACGTCGATATACTCATGAGACCGGTGGCGACTGGGTCCCTGGCGGCAGGGGCCGTCGAACCGCGTCAGGTCCGGAAGGAAGCAGCGCTAAGGCGTATCCCTTGGGTGCCCAGGATAACCTGGTGGCCACCGGCCTCATGGGTATATCGTGCAGAGAAAAGGAGGACTGAACGCCCTCCGGCCAGCTTGCCGGAAGGGATGACAGTCCTCTCTTCGTATGGGATGGAGAGGTATGCAAAGCAAAGACGCATCAACTCGCCTGACGCCAGGCTTGTTCTTGCTCATCGTCGCCGGAGTGCTCAGTCTGGCCCTTGCTGCCTACTTACTGAGCCGGGAAACCGTTACCATCTATGATGGCTCGTCAGCCCATTCGGTAAACGGCCGTTTTGCCACCGTCAACGATGCACTTCAGGCCGCGAATCTGACCCTGCGCCCCGAAGACCTCGTCCAACCCGCACCCGCTGCGCCCCCTGCAGCCGTGATCCAGATCCAGCGCGCGCTCCAGGTCAATGTGACCCAGGACGGCCGTGTTCAAACTTTTTGGACGCGCCAGCCCACCATCGGCGCCTTCCTCGCCGAAGCCCGCGTCCCTATCGATCAAAGCCTTGAATTGCTCGTCGGCGACAGGGCCCTGGATTTGTCTACCCTGGACCAGACTCCCCTGGCTCAACAGATTTCCATCCGTCCCCGCCTCCTTCCTGTGAACCCGCAGGTTAGCGATCAGCAGCAGAATCAACCTGCCGGGACCAGCGCACCTCCTGAGGAACAGGGGATCGCCCCGGCAGCGACTGCGTCCGCACCCGTCAAAGTCATGATTCCCTTTACGGTCGTCGCCGATGGTGTGTCAACGGCGGTGAAAAGTCCCTTCCCCGATCCCGCTGCCATTCTGGCTGCCGCCGGCCTTACTCTCGGCGAACTGGACTATACCGTTCCGGATGTCCCCCTCGCCGCCGGCGACACCCTGCGTGTCGTGCGCGTGCGCGAGGAACTACTGACCCAGGATGAAGTCTTGCCCTACCAGACCCTTTACCAGCCCACCCCTGATCTTGACCTGGACACCAAAGCCCAACTCAGTCCCGGCACACCGGGTCTCAGACAGCGCATCACCCGCGTGCGCTACGAAGACGGCCAGGAAGTCAGCCGTGTCGATGAAGGCGAAATCGTCGCCCAGGAGCCAATCAACGAAGTCATCGGCTACGGCACGCACATCAACACCGGCGTCATCGACACGCCCGAAGGCCCGCGTGAATACTGGCGCGTCGTGCGCATGCGTGCCACCGCCTATACCGCGGCCAGTTCCGGTAAAGCTCCCGATCATCCCGCCTACGGCATCACCGCCAGCGGTCTCCCGGCCGGCACTGGCATCGTCGCCGTGGATCCTAACGTCGTCCCTTTCCGTTCCGAAGTATTCGTCCCCGGCTACGGTGTCGGCTTCGCCGGCGATACCGGCGGGGGAGTCAAGGGGCGCTGGATCGATCTGGGCTACGATGAGGATGAATTGCAGACCTGGAATGGGTATGCGGATGTGTACTACCTCACTCCCGTGCCCGCCGAGATCAACTATCTGCTGCCGGAAGTCCTGCCATGACGACCCATCCCAAGGAATTGCTGGATCGCCATGACCTGGAACCGAAACAGAGCCTGGGTCAAAATTTTCTCTTCGATGAAAACATCCTCGCCCGTATTTGTGCCGCGGCGGACATTTCGCCAGACGACACTGTTCTCGAAATCGGCCCCGGCCTCGGCGCCCTCACTCGCGAACTCGCCGCCCACTCTGCACGCGTGATAGCCGTTGAGCTGGATGATCGTTTCCTGCCTCTGCTGGAAGATGAGTTGTCCGGCCTTGAGAACGTGCAAATTGTTCATGGGGATATCCTCGACACTGACCTTGCGGTGCTCCTACCAGGACCATATAAAGTCATTGCCAACGTGCCCTACTACATTACCGGGGCCATCCTCCGTCACTTGCTCAGCGGCCCGCACAAGCCGGCTCAGATCGTCTTGACTGTCCAGGAAGAGGTGGCCCAGCGCATCACGGCCGTCCCACCCGCCATGAGCCTACTCGCTGTCAGCGTGCAATACTACGGCGCCGTGCAGCGCGTTATGCGCATCAAAGCGGGCGCCTTCTGGCCTCGACCTGAAGTCGATTCGACCGTCATCCGCATTGTACTGGCCCCGCCCGGTACACAGAATAGTGGCGAAGACGACTTCTTCCGCGTTGTCCGCGCCGGCTTCAGCCAAAGACGGAAGCAGCTGCAAAAGAACCTGCGCCAGCTTGGCCACAGTCAGGAACAAATCGGTGATGCCCTACGACAGGCAAACATCGACGGCCGTCGCCGTGCCGAAACCCTCACCCTCGACGAATGGCGCGACATCGTCGCCGCCCTTCCCCTTCTTTCACAACGCAACTAGAAAACTCTGCGCCCGCCTCGGGCGGCGAACTCCGGACCTACCCCGCAAACGCAAGTGGTTCTTGACAGGCATCCTTCTCTGCTGCTACAATGACATCAGGTCATCATATGACCAGAGGAGTAGAATACATGACCGTAAGAACAATCACCCGCGTCTATCTGTCCATCACCGGTCTGAACTGGTTTGCCGTGGCCTTGCCCCTACCGATCTTTGTGCTTTTCATGCAAGCGCGCGGACTGAGCCTGTCGCAAATCGGGCTGGTCATGGGCCTCTATTCCCTCACGATCGTGCTGCTGGAGCTGCCCACTGGCGGGTTGGCCGATGCAGTGGGCCGCAAGCCGGTCGCCGTGTTGGCGCATGGCATTAACCTCGCGTCCGGTTTGCTGCTCTTCCTGGCCTTTTCGTTTTGGGGTTTTCTGGCGGGCATGATCCTGATGGGCATAGCTCGCGCCCTCAATTCAGGCGCGCTGGATGCCTGGTATATCGACAGTCTGCAGGAAGCTGATCCCGCTATTGATCTTCAACCGCCGCTGGCACAAGCGGGCACCATAACCCTGTTCGCCCTGGGCCTCGGCACCCTGGCCGGCGGTTTTCTGCCTACGCTCTTTCAGGGCCTGCCCGCGGAGGGCACGGCCCTGCTGACTCCCCTTTCCACCACGCTGCTCTTGTCCCTCGCTTTGCGCGTGCTGCTGCTGTTCCTGATCATCCTCACCGTGAAAGAACCGCGGCGTGAATCAGCGGGCAAAGTGGGATGGCGCGCAGGTTTCACGGCCGTGCCTCACGTGGTCGGCGAAGCCCTAACGCTCAGCCGCCAGAACAATATCCTCCTGGCCCTTATGGGCGCGACGGCCGTCGGAGGCTTCACCCTGGCCGCCGTCGAGACCTTCTGGCAGCCTCAATTTGCCCTGCTGCTGAATGCCGGAAGCGCGCAAAGCTGGGTCTTCGGCCTGCTCATGGCTGTCAGTTTTGCCATGGGCATGGGTGGAAACATGCTCGCCACGCCGCTCAGTCGCCGCCTGCGGAACCGCTATGGAATACTGGCCATACTGGCCCGAGGCGTGCAGAGTCTAGCTCTGCTCCTGATGGCCCTGAGCCGTCAGATAATGCCTGCCAGCGGCGGTTTTTGGCTCTACTACCTCAGCTCCGGCACCCTCAACTCACCGCATGAGACCCTTGTCAACCAGGAGATCCCGGCGGCGCGCCGCTCAGCCATGCTTTCCCTACAGTCACTAGCCTCCTATGTAGGCGGGTTCCTGGGCAGCGTCATCATTGGCTTCCTTGCCCAACAGCGAACGATCGGCCAGGCCTGGCTCCTGGCCGCGCTGCTATCAGCTGCGTCCCTGGTCTTCTATATCTATGTTGCGCGAGAAAAAGATGAGCAAACAATACCCTTACGCCCGGCCAGTCAAAAAACAGACGCTCGCTGAACAGGTGGCCATGCAGTTGAAGGACGCTATCCTGGAAGGCACCTGGCAGCCGGGGGAGGCTCTGCCGACAGAACCCCAACTGGCCGAAGCCTATGGCGTCAGCCGCGCCGTTGTGCGTGACGCCACGCGTATGCTGGCCGCGCGCGGCCTGGTCGAAGCGCAGCACGGCCGTGGAGTTTTCGTCACTGCCTCCCAGGCGGAAGCCTTCGGTGAGGCCCTGCTCCTGGCCCTGCGTCGCGACGGAGCTACGGTCTGGGACGTAGAACAATTCGAGCAAATGATCTTCCCTGAAGCCTGCGCCCTCGCTGCTGCCAAGGCGACCCCAGCGGATCGCCGGCGCCTTACCACCCTCGGGGAAGCTTACCTGGCCTCCTACGCCGCAGCGGTCAGCAAGACCTGGGGCGCGCCGGACGACAACGATCCGCTGTGGGAAGAGTGTCGTCTTCTGTTCAACAGCTTCCTCACGGCCGTTTTTGAGGCCACGCACAACGCCCTGTGGCGGTTGCTCGCCCAACCCCTGCTCAGCTTGCGCAGTGTTCGCAATTGGGAGTCTGACTCCACCCCCGACACAGCAGAAGACTTTGTCATTCTGGAACGCAGCTTTATAAATGCGGTCACCACGGCTGTCGTCGAGGGGGATCCGGCAGCGGCACGCACCAAGGCGCAGGCCATCATGACTCTTCCCCCTGCGGCCGAAGCGTCCATGCGTGCCACCCGCATCGGTGATACGCCTCACATCCGCGCCTCACGCCGCACCGGCTAAACCTGCAAATTGCGCCAGTCCGGCAGGCTGCTCCAGGGGTCCGGGTACTCATCTGCATCCTGCGCTCCACCCTGAGTCGCGCCGAGCCCGCTGCGCCCCAATATGACCTCAAACGCCGCTGCCGCCAACCACACATCTTCATCCACAATCGGCTGCGGCTGCCAATCTGCGAAATGCGTCTCCAGGTAATTCGTAGCTGTCTGCCCTGCCACAAAATCCGGCTCCTGCAAGATGTCCAGCAAATAGGGAATGTTCGTGGTGACACCCAGCAAGATGGTATCCTGCAGCGCATGCACCATCTTGCGCAGTGCTTCAGACCGGTCCTCGCCCCAGGTGATCACCTTCGCCAGCAGCGGATCATAATAGGGCGTTACAGCCGTACCCCGTTCAATCCCTTCCTCCACGCGCACGCCGGGTCCGCTCGGCGGCCGGTATTCGACTACTGTGCCAATCGAGGGCAGGAAGCCATTACCAGGGTCCTCGGCATAAATGCGGCACTCCATTGCGTGGCCCCGTTGCTCCAGGTCCGCCTGCGCCGCCGGAAGCACTTCTCCCGAGGCAATGCGAATCTGCCAGACTGCCAGGTCCAGCCCGGTTATGAGTTCTGTGATAGGATGCTCCACCTGCAGCCGAGTGTTCATTTCCAGGAAGTAGAAACGACCGTTCCCGTCCACGATAAACTCGACCGTACCCGCGTTTTCATATCCAGCGGCCCGCGCAAGTCTGACCGCCGCCGCTGCCATCTCCTGGCGCAGCGCGTCGTCCGTGACCACCGGCGCCGGGCTTTCCTCGATGATTTTCTGGTGCCGCCGCTGCACCGAGCACTCGCGCTCAAAAAGATGGAGCATGTTGCCGTGCTGGTCGCCCAACACCTGCACCTCGACATGGTGGATATGATCGAAATACTTCTCCAGCAAGATATGATCGTCGCCAAATGAAGAACGCGCCTCGTTGCGAGCCTGCCGCAGCGCGTCAGCCAGGTCCTGCGGCCCCCGCACCACGCGCATGCCCTTGCCGCCGCCGCCCGCGCTGGCCTTAATCAACAGCGGATATCCGATTTCCTCCGCCGCCGCGGCCAGGCTATCCGCGCTTAATCCCGCTCCGTCCACCCCGGGCACAACCGGAACTCCTTCGCCCTCCGCCAGTTCGCGGGCCGCTGCCTTGCTCCCCAGCAGGAGCATCGCTGCCGGGCTGGGCCCGATGAAGGCCAAGCCATGCTCAACGCAGGCGGCAGCAAACGTGGGGTTCTCGCTTAAAAACCCATAGCCCGGATGGATCGCTTCCGCGCCGCTTTGCCTCGCCGCATGAAAGATCGCCTCCTGATTGAGGTACGTCTCCGCCGCCGTCACGCCCGGCAGAAGATACCCCTCTTCTGCCATCCGCGCCCAAGGCGCCCCGGCGTCCGCTTCTGAATATACCGCCACGGCCGTGATATCCAATTCGCGGCAGGCCAGGATGATCCTCCGCGCGATTTCCCCTCGGTTCGCAATGAGAATTTTGCAAAACATGTTTACTCTCCCTCTCGCGCGCTCGGCGTCTGGGCGGCCAACCATGCGCGGGCAAAGTCCACGGCCGTGCGCTGCGCCATCAGCCTGCACCGCGCCGCCCGAACACTCCCGAGGATCACCGCGCCCTGCTCCTCCAGCCCTTGCCCGATCTCCGGAAACACCTCATCATTCAGCTCTACATCATCGAACTCCTGCCACACTTTCTCTCCATCGCGCAGCCAGGGCGCACCGCTGCGGGTGAGTGCGGGGCTGGCCACGCGATACTCCGCCAGGTGCAAGGAAGTGTTGCGGTCGTAGCCCACGCCAATCAGCAGAACCAGGCCATCCAGATCATAGATCCGCGCCAAAGGAGACCTTTCACCCAACGAGTAATCCAACTCATGTCCGGAAGTGACGAAGTCCGCCTCGCTGCCCCACGCCGCAAACGATACTTGCGGATGCGCACTGCGCCGGACATCCGGCCAGGTACGAAACAATTCAGCGATGCGGCCCATGCCCCGCGTGGGGGTGCGATCCGCCTCAAACAGCGGCATCGTACGGCGAACCAACGCCTGCCACTCCTTTGGTATCGGTGGATTCTCCCATGCCGCAGGATCGCTGTAGTCGCCGGAATGCGCGGGCATCACCAGCGTGCCGGCGGGTGTTAAAACATCCATCAAGGCCTGGATCACGGACACCGGTCCTCCGTTCACCCAGCCCAGCGAGCTCAATGCCGAATGGACGATCAACACATCGCCTGCGCTGACGCCCAACGCGCGCAAATCGGCGGCGATGTTCTGGCGTGTGCCCGGTCCCTGCACCGCCGCAACAGTGGATATCTCACTCATACGACCCTCTCAGGCGTCACCCGACGAGCGCCAGTGTGGGGCGCGCTTCTCCAAAAATGCGCTCATCCCTTCCTGGCCTTCCGCGCTCGCCCGGCGTTCGGCGATCAGGTTGCTGGTATACTCACGCATTTCCAGCGGCACACGGCCGTTTACCACCCGGATCAACTCCTTGATCGCCGCCTGTGCGCCCGGCGCGCCCGCCAGCAGCTGCTCCAGTCGCCTGCTCACCTGCTCCTTGAGCTGGTCTTCACCCACCACGTCGTGTACCAACCCGAACCGCTGGGCCGCCTGCGCGTCAAACCGTTCGCCGCTCAAAAAGAGCTGCCGCGCCGCGCTCATCCCGATTTTGCTCACGACAAACGGGGAAATAACCGCCGGCACCACGCCCAACCGCACCTCGCTAAAAGCAAAAGCAGCCCCTTCTGCGGCGATGACAATATCGCAGCAGCTCACCAGCCCCGCCCCACCCCCGATCGCTGCCCCATTCACCCGGCCCAGAACCGGCTTCGGGCAGCTGTCGATGCTCAGCAGCAGATCAAAAATCGCGCGTCCCTCGGCCGTGTTTCGTGCAGGTTCGGCCGTTGCCGTCGCGCGCATATAAGAGAGGTCCGCGCCGGCGCAAAAGGATCGGCCTACCCCACCCAGCACGACGACACGCACATCCTCCCGCTGCGACATCTGGCGGAAAACGGCCGTGAGCGCTCCGATTAGCGCCGCGTTGAGCGCGTTATGCACTTCCGGCCGGTTCATCCATACCGTCGCGACCGGCCCTTCAACCTCAACGATAATTGGAGCGTCTTCCTGTTCGTAATTCATGGGCTATATTGTACAGGAAAACAAAACCCTCCTACCGGAAAACCGGCAGGAGGGCAGCTATCATCTACTGGCAAGCTCGCGTATGAGGTTACACCGTGTTTTGATCCACCGGAGGTTGTTCCAGAACCGGCTCACTCACCACAACTTCTTCCCCTTCAATCGTGACGTTGCCGGGTAGTTGGCCATTGGAAGGCTCGTTCATCAGCTTCTCGAAGTCAGTCCGGTCCAGCGTCTCCACGTCCATCAACATTTGAGCCAGCTTCACCATCTTGTCTTCGTTATCGCGAATGATCGTTAGTGCTTTGTCATAGCTCTGGTTCAGAATGCGCTTCACTTCTTCGTCAATCGAACGCGCGGCCTCTTCACTGTAATCACGACCGCCGCCGCCCAGATAGCCATACTCGCGGCCCAGGAAAGGACTGCCAGAGCCGTTCCCGTAGGTCGGCAAGCCCAGCGTTTCCGACATGCCATATTCCATTACCATCGCCCGCGCATCGTGCGTGGCTTGCTGCAGGTCATTGGAGGCGCCCGTCGTAATACGACCGAAGAAGATCTCCTCCGACGCGCGTCCACCCAGGGCCATAGCGATGCGGTCCATGAAATACTCGCGGCTGACCACAAAACGATCCGCCGGTAGCGGCATGACATAACCGCCTGCCCGCCCGCGGGGCACAATCGTAATCTTCTGTATCGGGTCCGTGTTGGGCAGGAAGAAGCTCACGACCGCGTGCCCCGCCTCATGGTAAGCCACCGTCTCCTTGTCCTCTTCACTCATAACCCGGCTCTTGCGTTCCGGTCCCATCACGATACGGTCAAAGGCGTCCTGAAACTCCAGAAGGCCTATCGTGCGCTGGTTGCGCCGCGCGGCAAAAATCGCCGCCTCATTGATCAGATTTTCCAGGTCCGCCCCCGCAAAACCCGCTGTCAGGCGCGCGATATCCGAGAAATTGACATCCGCCCCAATGGGCTTGCCCCGCGCATGAACTATAAGAATCTTTTCGCGCCCGGTGACGTCAGGCAAGTCAACAAACACCTTGCGGTCAAAGCGGCCGGGCCGCAGCAACGCCGGGTCCAGGATGTCTGCGCGGTTGGTCGCCGCCATGACGATCACATTCGTCTGGTTATCAAAACCGTCCATCTCCACCAGGATTTGGTTCAACGTCTGTTCCCGTTCGTCGTGGCCGCCGCCTAGCCCTGCGCCGCGCTGCCGGCCAACAGCGTCAATTTCATCCACAAACACTATCGAAGGCGCGCTCTGTTTCGCCTTTTCAAACAAGTCACGTACACGACTGGCACCCACACCCACAAACATTTCGACGAACTCTGAACCGGAAATATGGAAGAAAGGCACACCTGCTTCACCGGCCACGGCGCGGGCCAACAACGTCTTGCCTGTACCAGGCGGGCCAACCATGAGGACGCCCTTCGGGATCCGCGCACCAACCTGCACAAACTTTTCTGGCTCGCGCAGGAACTGCACGACCTCTACAAGGTCCTGCTTCGCCTCTTCCACGCCGGCCACATCATCAAATGTCACGGTCGGACGGTTTGTATCGTTCAGGTTCTTTGCTTTGCTACGGCCGAATCCAAAGATATTGTTCCCGCCCCCGCCTTGCATCTGCCGGAAACCACGGGTAAAGATCCACAGCAACAGCAGTACCGGTCCGATTCCCAGGATCAGGCTGAACAAATTGTTCCACGCTGACTGGTCATTATTCAGCCAGGCCACTCCGTTTTCCGCCAGAGTCTCCTGCGTGATCCCGAAATAGGTGAGGACTTCCTCTGGGCTGCTGCGCGGATCAATCGTGGTGCCGACTTCTGTCCCATCGTCAAGGGTCAGCATCATGCTGCTGCCGGTGACAGTGATCTTCTCCACCTCACCAGCCTTCACCATCTCCATCGCCTCCGGCAAGGAGATGTCTTCAGGGGCATTAAAACGGCCGCTCAACCACAACTGCAAACCTAGAATAATTGCAAATATCGCCAATATCCATACCCATGTAGGGACAGACGGGCGGCTGCCATTGGATTGGTCATCCATAGACACACTACTCCTAAAACACTCTCGTGGACACCAGAAGCGGCAGGCATGAAGCGTAGACGCCTATCGACATTGTACGTCCAATCCTGACGTGTTTCAAACTTCCAGGGGGGAAAATCATCATTCACAAAGGAGGCATTTGCCCTGCAAAGTGGTTACGTTTGCATGCTAACCGCCCCTGAGAATGTTTTACCACCACACAGTCCAGAATCCACGTTTCCTGAACGTTTCTTATACAAAGCTAACGCCACGAAATTAGACAGTTTGGCACTGGCGCACCGCGGTTGACAAAGAAGGCGATTGCCGTAATATCGTTCTTATGCAGCCCAGCGCTTATCCGGTCAATCAAAAAGTATTGCTCCATATCTGGCAAACTTTTGTGCGGACGGGGAAAATCACCCGCGACCAGGAGGCCATTCTCGACCCTGTGATCCTCCTCTCCTGGCGCCGCTGCCTGGCACGCCTCAATCCCCACGCTACCCCGCGCCTGGCACCACTCCATGGCGATGCGCTGGCCTCGCGCCTTCGCACCCACGCAGAACTCGTCACCATTAGCGAACCGGTGATTGAAGATACGCACCAGTTCATTGAAAACTCCGGCTGCGCCGTTCTGCTGGCCGACAGTTCCGCCTGCATCCTGGACCACGTCGGCGATGAAACGGCCGTACAAATGATTAAGGACCTCGGTATCGGCCGGGGCAGCTACTGGTCCGAAGGGCAGATGGGCACCAATGCCTTTGGCACCGCCATCCTGAATGCTATGCCCACGCTGGTAGTTGGCGCCGAGCATTATCATGCGGTTTACCACCAGATCTTCAGCAGCGCCGCTCCAGTCCACGATATCCGCGGGCGCATCGTCGGCGCTGTGGGCATCGTTGGCCCGCTCAATGCCGCCAGCCCCCACACGTTAGCCCTGGCCATGTCCGCCGCTCGCGCGGTCAGCACTCAGTTCCAGGCCAACTGGTCGCTTCAGGAAGCCAACCAGCGCATGGCCGAGTTGAACGCCATCTTGAGCACGATCTCCGAAGGTGTGATCGCCTGGGACGTCAATGGCGCGGTCATGCATGTCAACAGGCAGGCCGGAAACCTGCTGGCCATCAACCCGATCACGGCGCCCGGACATCCGATCAAAGAAGTATTGGCCTTGCCGGAAGTAGTAACCACAGCCGTCGCCAAAGGAGAGGAGCTGCGTGATAAAGAGGCGACTTTCGCGATCAGCGGCCGTACCGTTCGCGCGCTGCTCAGCATGCGCCTTATCAGAGAACCCGGCGGCTCACCTTCCGGCTATATCACCCTGATACGTCCCATGGAACAGGTTCGCCGTCTTGTGCAGCAGCAAGCAGGCGCCCTGGCCACGCTCACTATTGATGACGTCTATGGCCAGACCCCGGTCATGCGCCGTGTCTTGCGTCAGGCACGCATCGCCGCCCGCGGCACCGCCCCAGTCCTCTTGCGCGGCGAAGGAGGGGTCGGCAAGAACCATCTGGCCCAAGCCATTCACAACGAAAGCGAGCGGGCCAACAAGCCCTTTGTAGCCATCAATTGCCGCGCTATCCCTCATGAACTGATGGTCGGCGAGTTACTCGGCGAAGAGCTTGGGACTACCATAAGGCCCAGCAAATTCGAACTGGCGGACGGGGGCACTCTTCTGCTGGATCAGGTGGAATCGCTCTCGCTGGAGATGCAGGTAGCCGTCTTGCAGCTCATCGAAACTGGTCACATCAGTCACCTTGGTGGAGTCAACCCAATCCCCCTCGATGTGCGCATTATCGTCGCTTCAACTGAAGACCTGGAACGACTTGTAGCCGAGGGCAGCTTCCTCTCTCATCTCTACTACCGCTTTGGCGTATTCAGCATTACGATCCCGCCCTTGCGCCAGCGGACCGATGACCTGCCCCTGCTGGCCGAACGATTCCTGGCTCGCATAACCCGCCGCGATAGTCGGGCCATGTGGATTGATGACGAAGCGATGTCCGCCCTCCGTCGCTATCCCTGGCCAGGGAATGTTCGGGAACTTGAAAGCATCCTGGAGCGCGCCGTACACCAGAGCCATGACGGGGTCATCCGCGCCACCACCCTGCCCGCCTCCTTGCGCCAGCGCAAGGTCCTGACAGGCCATACCACCATCCCCGAACCGGTCATTTCAGTCACTGAAGCCGAGCGTGAAGCGATCATCCGCGCCGGCTGGGCCTGTCACGGCCGTGTCGCCGAAATGGCCCAGGAATTACAGATCGGCCGTACCACCTTGTGGCGCAAGATGAAGCGCTACAACATCACTCCGAATCAATTCAAGTAACTCACGCAGGCAACAAAAAAGGCGCACCCGGGAAAGTGCGCCTTCAAGTGGTAATGAATCAGGCTAGTTGAGGTATTGCCGCAAATGCCCGGCAAAGTTGGGGTGGCGCAGTTTGCGCAGCGCCTCTTTCTCCAGCTGGCGAATGCGCTCGCGCGAAAGACCAAACATTTCGCCCACCTCTTTCAGAGTACGCGATTCGCCGTCCTGCAGGCCATAGCGCAGGCGCAAAATACGTGCCTCGCGCGGCGTTAACTGGTCAAGAATGTCGCCAATCTCTTCCGTCAACATATTCTGAGCCACGGCCTCGGCCGGCGGCGGCGCCTCGATGTCTTCGATGAAATCGCCCAATTCGGCATCGGATTCGTCTCCCACCGGCCGCTCCAGATGGACAGGCTGGCGGCTTGTGCGCAGCATCCAGCGCACACGCTCCGCGGGCAGTTCCATGTGCTTGGCGATCTCTTCGGCCGTGGGCTGACGGCCGTATTCCTGTTCCAGCTCCTGTGCCACCTGGTACAGCTTGCTGATCCGCCCGCCGAGATGCGCCGGGATGCGGATCGTACGGCCGTGGTTCGCCAGCGCGCGTGTCACGGCCTGGCGAATCCACCATGTCGCATACGTGCTGAAACGGTTGCCGCGCCGGTAATCATACTTCTCAACCGCCTTCATCAAACCTACGTTCCCCTCCTGAATCAGGTCCAGGAACTGCAGGCCGCGGCCGCGGTACTTCTTGGCAATACTCACCACAAGACGCGTATTGGCGCGAATGAGGTGCGCGCGTGCCGCATCGCCAACTTCGCGCAGTAGCAGGAGCTGATCGCGATCCTCCAGGCTGATCTCGATCGTCGACTGCTCGAGCAGAATCGCCGCTTCTCGTCCCGCCTCAATCTCCATCGCCAGCTGCACTTCTTCTTCCGCCGAAAGCAACTGCTGCTGCCCCATTTCACGGAAATAGAGGCCTACAGAATCATCGATCGGCACGTTGCTCAAATCAAACAAAGGCGCGGCATGTGGCTTTCGCCCATACTCGGCAGCTTCGTCATCGCTGACTACATCCTCGGCGACAGCCTCCAGAGCGTCCTCTTCCGTTTCAAACACAGTCACGCCAACAGAAAGCGCCTCTTCCAGGAGGCTCTCAAGGAGGGGTAAATTGTTTTCGATGTCGGGGAGGGCTTCCAATATCTGATCGTATGTCAGATAACCTTGTTCCATGCCGTCGTTCAAAAGGTTGCTGATGATATCTTCATCAGCGATAGGGTTAGACAAATCACTCATAACAAAAGCGCGTTAGCTTCCTCTTCCAAAGTTAGTTTTCGCAGCGGGGTGACGGCTCGCCACCAGTCCTCATCACTCTTCAATAGTGATGCAGTCTAGCATATCAGAGGAGCAAAAGTCAAGGGGGTGGCCGATCGACAATTATACCCTATTTAGAATTCTGTCAAGAGCGATTAGACTGATTGTGACTGTTTCACAGATCGGGAAGAAAGTCATAGAGACGCAGAGCGCCTAAGAGGTTGTTCGCTATCAGGCATTCAACAGTGTTGTTAGGGAGACATCGCCGCTTGTCAAGTTGAAGAACAGCAAGTCAAAGTAGGCTGCAATCCGTCCGGCAGTCAACGATACCGCTGCAATGTGTCTAACCGGAAGTGCACACCGGAACCTAACGAAGCGGGCTATCCGCAAGAGGTCCGTGACCAAGCGGTGCGGATGTATGTCGACGGACTCAATTTCCGACGCATTGCCCGGACGCTGCAGGTGAACCATCAGTCGGTCATCAATTGGTCATCTGCATTCCGGTAAACGCCCGCGTCGCCAGTTTGCCCGATTTGCCGTCCACCGACGGCCGGCAGAGTGGTCGAACTGGATGAGTTATCTCTGCGTTTGTACGTGACAAACGACACCAGCCATTGTCATTTGCTTCTGACCGGCTTGCGCGGCACATTAGCTGGGATGTGTTCTGGGTACGCACGAAGTGGCCGAACTGGATGAGTTATTCACTTTTGTGGGTGAAAAAAGAAACCAGCCTTTGTGATTACGCATGTTGACCGGGCTACACGGTGTAGTGTGAGTTGCTATGTGGTCTGGGAACGCGCAACGTCGACCATTGCCTGCATGGTCGACGTTGTGCGTTCCCCGACCGCATCCCAACTCACAATACACCGTGTAGCCCGGTCAACAGCCGTAATCACAAAGGCTGGTTTCGTTTTTCACCCACAGAAGTGAATAACTCATCCAGTTCGACCACTTCTGGCCGGCCGTCGGTGGACGGTGGCAAATCGGGCAAACTGGCGACGTGGGCGTTGACCCAATTGATGACCGACTGATGGTTCACCTGCAGCGTCCGCGCATTGCGTCGGAAATTGAGTCCGTCGACATACATCCGCTCCGCTTGGTCACGGACCTCTTGCGGATAGCCCGCTTCGTTAGGTTCCGGTGTGTACTTCCGGTTACACACATTGCACCGGTATCGTTGACTGCCGGACGGATTGCAGCCTACTTTGACTTGCTGTTCTTCAACTTGACAATGGGGACATGTGCTCATGGACTCGATTATCCCAATACCCGAAAAGTTAGACACTCCCGACTGATTTCTGGAAAGTCGCTGCGCCTCTATTCCGGCAAAGCCCGTCGAAGCAAATTTACCCAGTTTTCACCCAGAATACGCCGCACATCTTCTTCTACATATCCCCGCGCGCGCAGGCTGCCAGCCAGGCGCGGCAAATCCGCGGCCGTGTCGATCCCCCAAGGGATGTCATTCGCCCCAAACCCGCCATCCATATCCGTGCCCAAACCCACATGATGCGCGTCGCCCAAAAGCTGGCAAATATAATCAATGTGAGCCACGACCTGGTCAAGCGGCACAGCTTCTTTCGGATCGCCCTTCTTGTGATTGGGGCGCAGAAAGCAGTTAAACAAGTTAACACCCACAATCCCATTCCGCTCGCCGAGCCGGCGGATCTGAACATCCCCCAATTGGCGCATTGTCGGCACAATCGCGCGCGCATTACTATGGGACGCAATAATGGGTCCTTCGTAGCGGTCCAACGCTTCCAGCGTCCCTTGCTCATTCATGTGCGTCAAATCCAGGATCAAAGAGTAATCCGCCATTGCCTCCAGCAGTTCATAGCCTGCTTTGGTCAGGCCATGCCGGCTGCCGCCCCAGGCCCCGGCCGCATAATGGGTGTCGTCCCAGGCCGGACCAATGGCGCGCACCCCTCGCTGCACCCACAGCTCCAGTTCCCGTGGGTCCTGAATAGGATCGGCCCCTTCCATGGAGAGCACAATGCCCAGCAGAGCATCCTCTGCATCTTGATGGCTGGACATGACCTCCTTCAGCGCGGTTTGGTCCGGAACAATACGTACCCTGTTCTCTTCCCTATCGGCCAGGCGATGGTAATAATCTAGCTGGGTCATAGCCATGGCCTGCGCCTGGTGCCGTTCGCGATAGGTCATTTCCAGGTCGCCGCCCATGCGCGCCGCTGAAGCCGCCGGCAAAGTGAAAACAGTCCCGAAGATCAGCCCCACCCCTCCCTCACGCAGCTGCGGAAACGAGACCGTCGCTAGGCCCCGCTCACCATCGGGTGTTTCTGCGGCACGCAGTTGCTCGACTGCCAGCAAGGGATCACGGCCGTATTTCAGCGCGTTATACGCGATATCCAGATGCGCATCCACCAGGAACATGCCTACCCCCGGATCAGTTCGCGCAGTGTGGTCAGGTTCACGCCATCCATTTCCATTTCTACACCGTTCTCGTCCTTCTCAGTCTTTGGCGTCTCTAAATGGGCCGCGTGTTCGCTCCAGCGCGGGTCGTTGACAAGGCTGGCAAAACCTTCCCGGCCGATCTGCCCGCGGCCGATATGCTCGTGCCGGTCTTTGCCTTCGCCCAACCCGTGCTTGCTGTCATTGAAATGGAATACCTTGAGCCACTCGAACCCAATGACCCGATCAAACTCCGCCATCGTTGCCGCATATGTCTCCGGCGTGCGGATGTCATACCCGGCCGAAAAAACGTGGCATGTATCAAAACAAACGCCCAGGCGTTCGCCACCGCCGCTTTGATCCAGCAGCTGCGCCAACTGCTCAAAACTGGACCCTAGATTCGTGCCTTGCCCCGCCATCGTTTCCAGGCAGACCGTCGTTGCAGCGGCCGTTTCTGCCGTTTCCGCCAGCAGCCTCTGCACCCCGCGCGCAATATTCGCCAAACCCGTCGCCTCATCACCGCCTACAAAAGACCCTGGATGGAATGTGATAAACGGGATGTCCAACGCCCCGGCGCGTTCTACTTCAATGCGCAGTGCCTCATACGATTTCTCCCACAGCTCCTTGTCCGGGGAAGCAATGTTGATCAGATAACTGGCATGTACTGCCACGGGATGAACATGCGGCCAGGCCAGCGCCTCCCGTTTGAATGCTTCAACATCCTCGTCGCTCAAGGGCTTGGCATTCCACTGCCGGTTACTCTTGGTAAAGATCAGCATCGTCTCGCAGCCAATCTCGCTGGCTCGGGCAAACGCCTTATAAGCGCCGCCAGCCGCACTGATATGTGCTCCTAATCGCATAGGGCCTCCAAAAAACTAGATTCGACGGGCTGTCACCGTGAGTGACGGGGCAGTGCGTGCAGCAACCTGCTTCTAGCGGTAGCTTTCCTCGTCCGACAAGTCGCTGCCGATGAAGCCGATCGTCTCGCTGCTGTCCAGCGAGTAGACCGCGTCTCCCACCACTCGCCACATGCGCTGACCGGCGGTGTCCACGATGTACTCCCCCTCGATACGCCCGGTCACTTCATCATCAAGCGTGTAGAGATTACTGCCAATGAAATAGCCAAACTGCTCGCCTTTCTTGTCAATCAAGCCTCGCATGACACGCTCTCCTTGACACGGCCGTTAGGGAACCTGGAATTCAGCCTGAGGGTTCCCCGCCGCATCGTACAAGACAACCGTCTCACCCCTTTGCCAGATTGATGTATCGCGACCCCAAAAGATATCGGTTGCGCTATCCTGTCCGGCCGCTGTATGCAGCAGAATGCCCGCTCCGTCACCATACAGAGTAATCTGCCCAAAGGTAAAACTATTCCCGTCTTGATCGCTCAATGTCCAGTTCTGCAGGGTGGCTTCACTGCTGCCGTTATTGACAATCTCAATCGCTTCAATACCGAGTTGACCGGCAGAAATTACCCGCGCGATGGCCAGGTCCGCTTCGCCCGCAGACGCCGGTTCAGTCGGAATAGGGCTGGGCAGCGCCGCCGGCGAATCAGCCTCCACGGTTGCTTCTGCTTCAATCGCGGGCAGTGGCGCACCTTCCTCCGGGATCGCCAACTCTTGGCCCACAGCGAGGAAATTCGGATTATCCATGCCGTTTGCCGCCATGATCGCATCGACCGGGACGTCATATTGTAGACTGATCTGGCCCAGAGTCTCCCCTGCCTGCACCACATGGACGCCCGGCCGCTCGGCTGAATCCCCCGCCACGTTCGCGTCCGGCTGTAAAGCGGCCGTAGGCAAAACTGGAGCATCCACAACCAGATCGTCGGCGACCGCCGCCGTCAGCGCAGCTTCAACAGCCGTCGGTTCCGGCTCGCGCCGGTCCCACCACCACAGCATTGACAGCACCACAGCCAGCGACACCAGGACATTCAGTAACAAAAAGGGCAACATGCGACGAAACGACATACTCTTCTCCAGGTTGCCAACAATTGTATAGCAGCGCCCGATCACCGCAATAAGCCGTTGCAGATTTGGACTTGCGCTTCAAATCGGGCACAATATCTGAAGCCGCCTTTACCCTTATCTTAACTCACGAAGTAGTCCAAATCAAAGGGATGACGCCATGCCCGACCCCATGAAGATCTTGTTTCTAAGTGCCGAAGTCGCCCCTTTCGCCAAAACGGGGGGCCTGGGTGATATCGGCGGTTCCTTGCCCAAAGCGCTCACCGATCTCGGGCACGAAGTGCGCGTGGTCATGCCCGCCTACAAAAGAATCGAAGACGGCTATCCGGGCGTGGAGCCCCTGGACCTGCAGTTAAACGTGCCTACCGGCGCCGGCATCATCCCCTGCGGTGTCTATCGCGGCACGCTGCCCGACAGCCAGGTGCCGGTATATTTCATTGCCGAGTGGCATCTATTCAAGCGGGATAACATCTACGGCTACTGGGATGACGCCTATCGCTTCGCCTACTTCAGTCGCGCCGCCCTGGAGCTTTCGGTCGCTCTCGACTGGAAACCCGACATTGTCCACGCCCATGACTGGCATACCGCCCCCGCGCTGACCTGGCTGTCTACCGCCGGCCAAGGGGATGACCGCTTTCGTGGCATCGGCACCGTATTCACCATCCACAACCTGGCCCATCAGGGCAAGAGTGACTGGAGCATCCTGGACTACATGGGCATCCAGACCCATTCGCTCAACGATGAATCCTATGGCGAGGTCAACTTCATGGCCCGCGGCATCTACCATGCCACCATGGTCAACACTGTCAGCCCCACCTACGCCCGCGAAATCATGACAGCCGCCGGTGGCGCGGGCCTTGATGGTCTTCTGCGCCATCGCTCCTATGATGTCCACGGCATTCTCAATGGTCTCGATTACGACACCTGGAATCCGACCGCCGACCCCCGCCTGCACCATCACTTCAGCGCCGACGATCTCGACGGCCGTTTGCGCAACCGCCGCGCCCTGCAAGAATACGCCCGCCTGCCCATTCGCGACAACATTCCCCTCGTGGCCATGGTCTCCCGCCTCGACTGGCAAAAGGGCATGGACCTCATGGGGCCGGTCATCCATATGCTCATGAACGGCTACGCCGGCGATGCCCAGTTCATCGTCCTCGGCACCGGCGAGCAGCGCTACGAGGATATGTTCACCCATATGGCCGCCTATCATCGGGACAAGATGACGGCCGTGATGGCCTACGACGCCGGCGCCGCACCCCTCATCTATGCCGGCAGCGACATGTTCCTCATGCCCTCCCTTTTCGAGCCGTGCGGCCTGGGGCAAATGATCGCCATGTGCTACGGCAGCGTCCCCGTCGTGCGCGCCACAGGCGGCCTGGCCGACACGGTGCGCGACAGTATCACCGGCTTTTCCTTCTACGATTACAGTTCTGACGCTTTTTGGAATGCCCTGCAGCGCGCGATCTACATCTACAATTTAGACAAAGAGAGCTGGCGCAAGATTCAGCAGAACGGCATGGCTGCCGATTTTTCCTGGGATCAGTCGGCGCTCGGCTACCAACAACTATACGATTGGGCGCTCGCCCGAACCTTTGGAGGCTAGACCTATGGAGTTTCCGCGCACAGCAGGTGTTCTTGTACACCCAACTTCCTTTCCCGGCCCCTATGGCATCGGCGATCTAGGCGCAGAGGCTTACCGCTTTGTCGATTTCTTGACCCGTGCTCGCCAATCTCTGTGGCAGATTCTGCCTCTCGGCCCCACCAGTTACGGCGATTCTCCCTACCAGAGTTTCTCCGCCTTCGCCGGCAACCCGTTGCTGATCAGCCCCGACAAACTGGTCGAGCAAGGCTTGCTGCCACCCACGGCCGTAACCGAAATCCCGCCATTCCCTGCCGACAGCGTGGATTATGGCTGGGTCATTGACTATAAAAACAAGCTCTTGCGCCATTCCTATGAGCACTTCCAGGCCACCGGCCACGCCGACCGGCGCGCCAAATTCGACTGGTTCTGTGGCGAGCAGGCCTACTGGCTCGACGATTTCGCCCTGTTCATGGCTCTTAAAATCTATCACGTGGGCCAGGATGGCGGGGTCTGGAACACCTGGCCGGAAGACATCGCCCGCCGCCAGCCCGCAGCCATGGCCTGGTGGTCGACCCGTCTGGCAGATGACATCCGCTTTCACAAATATCTACAATACCTCTTCTTCGAGCAGTGGCTCGAATTGAAAGGGTACGCCAACCAGCGCGGCATCCAGATCATCGGCGACATCCCCATTTTTGTGGCCTTTGACAGCGCCGATGTCTGGGCCAATCCGGGCCTCTTCCACCTGCAAGAGGGCGGCTCGCCAACCGTCGTCGCCGGCGTTCCGCCCGACTACTTCAGTGAAACAGGCCAGCGCTGGGGCAACCCTCTTTACCGCTGGTGGGAGATGAGCCAGACCAACTATGCCTGGTGGACGGCGCGCCTGCGCATGTCTTTCACCCAAGCTGACATCGTGCGCATCGACCACTTCCGTGGCTTTGACGCCTACTGGGAGATTCCCGCCAGCGAGGAAACGGCCGTCGTCGGCAAATGGATCAAAGGTCCGGGCCAGTCCTTTTTCGAGGTCATGGTCCGCAACCTCAACGAACTACCGCTCATCGCCGAGGATCTCGGGGTCATCACCCCCGAAGTTGTCGCCCTCCGCGACCGTTTCAACTTCCCCGGCATGAAAATCCTGCAGTTCGCCTTCGGCGGCGAGCGCAACAGCCAGTTTCTGCCCCACACCTATGACAGTAACTGCGTCGTCTACACCGGCACCCATGACAACGAAACCGTCCTGGGCTGGTTTAACAATGCCTCCCCCGAAGAACAGCGCCACGTCCTCGCCTACATGAACGTGCCCAACGGAGATAACATCTCCTGGGACCTGCTGCGCCTGGGCTATGCCTCCGTTGCCGATATGGCCGTGGCGATGATGCAAGACCTCATGCGCCTCGGCAATGAGGCCCGTATGAATTATCCCGGCCGGTCCAGCGGCAACTGGCAGTGGCGCTATCGTGCCGAGATGCTCACCGGCGAAATTGCTGACCAATTGAAGGTGCTGACGGAACTGTACAGCCGTATTCGCGAACAAGAGTGACGGGGCTCCACAACCCGGCCAAACGCGTCCTAAACTGATTTGACTTTTGCCCGGCCCTATGAAAGAATCCGCTTCAGTCACGCCCCCGTAGCTCAGAGGATAGAGCACCGGCCTCCGAAGCCGGGAGCCCAGGTTCGAGTCCTGGCGGGGGCATTGGCACAGCAGGCGCGCACCTCGCGTCCACCACGTAGATTTCCGCCAAAGTTGCAGCCGCCCACAGCCATTACCCACCGCACTACATTTCCCGCTGTACCACAATAGTTATAACTTATCCCCTGTGACACAGTGCATCATGCTTTTTGTATCAAAAAAACATGACATGTGTCACTCTTAATCATCTCCCGAACTCGCTTACAATGGGATCAAAATGACCTGACTAGGTCGCATTTGTGAAAGTTTTCCCAATTTCAATTTACCAACGTACTTCGATGGGGGTCGGCGTTCTGCGACCCTTTTTTGCATGGAGACAGCAATGGCTGGACTGGACAAAGAGACGCGCGAGATGATTCTGGACACCCTGCACAAGTACGCGCAGCGGCGACTGACCAATGAATACCTGTTGGAGCTCGACCACAAGGATGAATTCCCCCACGAGGTCTTGCAGGAACTCTATGATCCCATGCAGTTGGGGCTGCATCTCCTGTTTATTCCCGAAGAGTACGACGGTCTGGGCGGCGGCGCATACGATATCTACCGCGTTTCCGAACTGATGGCTTCCATTGACCTGGGCATCGCCACCGGGGTACTGGCAACTTTCCTTGGCTCTGACCCTATTCGCGTCGGCGCGACGGAGGCTCAGAAGAAAGAGTGGTTCAGCCGTGTGGGCGAAGAATCCCTGCTCATGGCCTATGGCGCGACGGAACCGCAGGCCGGAAGCGATCTCGCGGCCATGACCACCAAAGCCGAGCCACTGCGCGAAGACGGCCAGATCACCGCCTATCGCCTTAACGGCCGTAAACAGTGGATCAGCAACGGCGGCGTCGCCGACCTCTACACCATCCTTGCCCTCGCCCCTGGCGGCCCCTCCTGGTTCGTCGTCGAGCGCGATACGGACGGCTTCACCACCGGTAAGCCCGAAGACAAGCACGGCATTCGCGCCAGCAACACCGCCGCCCTCTTCCTCGAAGATGTCATTGTGCCGGTAGGCAACCTAGTCGGCGCAGAAGAAGGGCAGGGCCTGGCCCAGGCCCAGGCCGTTTTTGGCTACACCCGGCTTATGGTAGGCACCTTCGGCATGGGCGCCGGCTGGGACGCACTCAAACGCGCCATTCATTACTCCCACGAACGGGTGCAGGGCGGTGACACCCTCGATCAGAAGCAAGGCTACACGCATAAGCTAATCGTTCCCAACGCTGCCCGTCTCGAGGCCGCCCGCGCCTACATTGAGTGGGTCGCCGAACGCCTCGACAGCGGCGAGCACGGCCTGCAAACCGAAGGCGCTGTCGCCAAATACCTCGGCACCGAATCGGGCAACAAAGCCGCTGAAGATGCAATTCAGGCTCTCGGCGGCTATGGCTATACCAAGGAGTACATGGTCGAAAAGATCAAACGCGACGTGCGCATCACCACGATTTACGAGGGCACCTCCGAGATCATGGAGTGGACCATCGCCCGAGACCGTTGGCGCGAACACCTGATCTCCAAAGGTGCCTTTTACAATGACTGGGCTGACCGCCTGGATCAAGTCCACGCCCGCGAACCGCAGAACGGCGCCGCCACGGCCGCTCTAGCCCTACGCGCCCTGGCCAACATCCTGGAGCGCTGCCGCCTGGATCGCCTGACGCGTAATCAGCATCTTCTCTTCCGCCTCGGTGAGTTGATCGCCTATGGCGAAACGGCCGCGCTCTTCGCCGAAAGAGTGCAGTCGCACCCTACAGAAGCGATCCCGCTTGAGGTTCCCACGCGCCAGGCCCTGGCGCGTATTCACGCCCGCGATGCCGCCCTGCGGGTGGCCACCGACGGCCTGCGCTGGGCTATTGGCGCCGGCCAGAGCGACCCGCAGTTGGCCCAGACCCTCAACCTGCCCGCCATCTACCAGGCCCAGGATGGGTTAATTGCTGATATGGATTTTGTGCGTGAGCGCCTGAACGAGGTCTTTCGCTAAGTGAGTATCGCGCGCGAATCCTCGTCAAACGGAGAGTAGACCCATGCGATCAGAAGAGAGAGCCGTAGCAATCGTGGGGGTGGGCGCAGTATTACCCGATGCCCTGGATGCGCCAACCTACTGGAAAAACATCCTGGAGAAAAAATACAGCATCCGCGACGTGCCTGCCGGGCGCTGGAGCATTGACGACTATTACGATCCCGATCCAAAGGTGCCCGACAAGACCTACTCCAAAATCGGCGGTTGGGTCACAGACTATGAATTTGACTGGCGCCAGTTCCGCATGCCGCCGAAGGTCGCCGGGGCAATGGACCCGGGCCAGCAATGGGCCCTCACCATCGCCGCCGAAGCGCTGGCCGACTATGGCTACCCGCAACGGCCGTTAAATACCGACAACACGGGCGTAATCCTCGGTACGGCCATGGGTGGTGACGCCAGCTACATCTCCCACTTGCGCGTCGCCTTCCCCGAGTACGCCAATGCCCTCAACGAAGTTTCTGAATACCAGCGGCTCCCAACCGCACTGCAAGAAACCATCCTGGCCCAATGGCAAGCGCGTATCGGCGATCTCATTCCCGAAATCACCGAGGACACCATGCCCGGCGAACTACCCAACATCGTCTCCGGCCGGGTCGCCAACATCCTCAACCTGCGCGGCCCCAACTTCATCACTGATGCTGCCTGTGCCTCCAGCTTCGCGGCCATCAAATCCGCTCTAAATCTTCTCTCCGCGCATGAAGTCGATGCCGTCCTCGCCGGTGGCGTTGACCACAACATGGGCATCTCCCCCTTTGTCAAATTCTGCAAGATCGGCGCCCTCAGCGCGACCGGCAGCCGGCCGTTCGGCGACGGTGCCGATGGCTTCGTTATGGGTGAAGGTGCCGCCGCTTTCCTGCTCAAACGGTTGGAAGATGCCGAGCGCGACGGTGACAAGATCTACGCCGTGATTCGCGGCGTTGGCGGTTCCAGTGATGGTAAAGGCAAAGGAATCACCGCCCCGAATCCCATTGGCCAGCAGCTGGCAATCGAACGCGCCTGGGCCAACGCTGAGCTGGATCCCGCCACCGCCACTCTGGTCGAGGCTCATGGCACCAGCACCCGCGTGGGCGACGTTGTGGAAGTGGAAAGCCTGACCTCCCTGTTTGGCGCCGCACCCCGCAACAGCATCGGCCTGGGCTCAGCCAAGAGCAACATCGGCCACCTCAAAGCGGGAGCCGGCGCCGCGGGTTTGCTCAAGGCCGTTTACGCTTTGCATCACAAGATTTTGCCGCCTACGCTCAATGCCGAACGGCCGAATCCCAACATCGATCTCGCCAACTCACCCTTCTATTTGCTGCACGAACCACAGCCATGGGCCGCGAATAATGGCACCCCGCGCCGCTGCGGCGTCAGCGCCTACGGCTTCGGCGGCACGAACTTTCATGTGGTCCTCGAAGAACATATACCCGGCCGCCTGACCCGGACCGCGCGCTCCACGGCCGCCGCCCAGGTGCGGTCGGAGCCGCTTGAGCCGCCATCCGCGCCCGTCCGTCCCACCGCCACGGCCGTTCCGTGGCATCCTGGCCCTCGGCGCGGCCACCCCACAGGAATTACATGAGAAGCTGGAAGCCGTTACCGGCCGTGTCGCCGCAGGTTGGGCCCCCGATCAGGCAGTCCTGCCGCAGGCTGCAGACATCCGCGCCCAGGAGCGCCTCGTCATCGATTTCGGCGACCACGAAGAACTGCTGGATCGTCTTGAAAAAGCGCGCAAGGTCCTCGCCCTGGATAATACCCAGGCCTGGCGGGCCATGGAAGCCCAGGGCATTTTCCGCGGTCAGGGTCGACCGCAGGGCAAGATCGCCTTCCTCTTCCCCGGCCAGGGCAGCCAGTACCTCAACATGGGCCGTGAATTCCTGGAGCTTTCCCCAATCGTGACTGATATGTTCCGTGAAGCCGATCAGGTAATGACACCGATTCTAGGACGGCCGTTATCCGATTTTATCTTCGTGGACGTTGACGACTCACGGGCACTTATGCAGGCCGAAATGGAGCTCCTGCAAACCGAAATCACGCAGCCGGCCATGCTGGCCCTGGACATTGCCCTGCTAAAACTGCTGGCCGAATACGGCTTTCACCCGGACATGGTCATGGGCCATTCCCTGGGCGAGTACGCTGCCCTGATCGCCGCCGGGGTTATGCCTTTCGCCGATGCCCTGGAAGCGGTCGCGGCCCGTGGCAGCGAGATGGCCCGCGTGAGCATGGAAGACAACGGCCGCATGGCTGCCGTCCTGGCCCCCTACGAAGTTGTCCTCGAGACTCTGTCCCAGGTTGACGGCTACGTCGTCCCCGCCAACATCAACAGCTACAGTCAAAGCGTCATCGGCGGCGCCAGCGATGCTGTCGTCGCCGCCAGCGCCCGCTTTGAAGAAATGGGCTACCGCGCCATCCAGATCCCTGTCAGCCATGCCTTCCATACCAGCATCGTTGCTCCCGCCAGCGCCCCCCTGCGCGCTGTCCTGGATCGCCTGCATATCACCGAAGCGCAGCTGCCGGTCGTCGCCAATGTCACTGGCGACTTCTATCCCCACGGCGTGACCGCCATCAAAGATATTCTGCAAACACAGGTCGCCTCGCCCGTGCAGTGGGTCAAGGGTCTGGAGACCCTCTATGGGGCCGGTGTCCGCATGTTCGTTGAAGTGGGGCCGAAGCGCGCGCTGCGCGGCTTTGTGCGCGACGTCTTTCGCGAAAAAGAAGACGTTTTCGCCCTGCTGACCAACCACCCCAAAACAGGCGCCTTACCCACCTTTAATCAGGCGCTCTGCGGCCTCTATGCAGCGGGTTACGTCGGCGGACTGGAAGAGAAAACCGCCACGGCCCTGTCGCAAAGCCCGAAACCCCTCACCCCAACAGAAGCAATCATGATTGAACCAAAGGCACTGGAAGAGATAGTCCTGCACGCCATACAGAAAGCCCTGGCGCAGACGCCCCAACCCGACAGCCAGGCGGCGGGCCCCTATAACCGCAACGCCGTACCGCTGGGGTCCGTCGTCATCAGCGGCACCGGCCTCGGCCTTCCCGGCGCCGAAAAGGCGATTATGGATCCCGATAACGCCATGCGCATCCTGCATGGCGAACAATTCATCGACCTGATTCCCGAGCGCTTCCGCAACCGCATGGTCGACAAGCGCATCACCCGCCTTGTCAAAGGTCCTGACGGGGCCGGCAGCTTCTACACCATCACGGATCCGGACGAGGTCATCAAACTCGCCGGTCGCCCGGGGCAATTCGATCTGCAAGCCGAATACGGCGTTCCACCCGCTTTGATTGATGCCCTGGACATTACCTCCCAGTTGGCTATTGCCGCCGGCCTGGACGCCCTGCGCGAAGCCGGTATTCCCCTCGTCCAGACCTACCGCCGCACCTCGACGGGTAAATACCTACCTGACCGCTGGCTCCTGCCCGAAGCGCTGCGTGACGACACCGGCGTTATCTTTGCCAGTGCCTTCCCCGGCGGAGACCAGTTCGCGCAAGAATTCGAACGCTACTATACCTGGCACAATCAAGTCAGCCAGCTGGAAATGTTGGAAGACCTGCGCCGTTACACCCGCGAAGCCGCAACGCTGGCCGAGCTTGACCGCCGCATCGACATGCTGCGCGAGCGCCTCGAAGCCGACCCTTATACCTTTGATCGCCGCTTCCTGTTCCGCATCCTCAGCATGGGTCACAGCCAGTTTGCCCAATATATCGGTGCCCGCGGCCCCAACACCCACGTCAACGCCGCCTGCGCCAGCACCGCCCAGGCCGTCGCCCTGGCCGAGGATTGGATCCGCAACGGCCGTTGCCGCCGTGTTGTCGTCATCGGTGCCGACTCTGTTACCAGCGACGCCCTGATGGAATGGGTCGGTTCCGGGTTCCTCTCCGTCGGCGCCGTTTCCACCAGGGATCGCGTTGAGGAAGCCGCTTTGCCCTTTGACGTACGCCGCCACGGCACCATCATCGGCATGGGTGCCTGTGGTCTGGTGGTCGAAAGCGAAGACGCGTTGCGCGAACGCGGCATGCGCGGCATCGTTGAGCTGCTCAGCAGCGAAACCTCCAACAGCGCCTTCCATGGCACGCGCCTCGACGTCAACCACATTGCCCACATCATGGGCAGCCTGATCGACAGCGCCGAAAAGCGCTTTGGGCTCGACCGCCAGGCTGTCGCCCCGCAGCTGGTCTTCATGTCCCACGAAACGTTCACTCCAGCCCGTGGCGGAAGCGCGGCCGCCGAAATCGTGGCCCTGCGCGAGACCTTTGGCCAGTCCGCCTCCGACATCGTCATCGCCAACACCAAGGGCTTTACCGGGCACCCCATGGGCGTCGGCATCGAAGATGTAATTGCGGTCAAAATCCTGGAGCACGGCATTGTGCCGCCCGTACCCAACTTCAAGGAGGTCGATCCTGACCTGGGCCTCTTGAACCTCAGCCGCGGCGGACGCTACCCGGTTCAGTTTGCTCTGCATCTGGCCGCCGGTTTTGGCTCGCAAATCGCCATGACTCTGATCCGCCGCATTCCCGGCGGCCTGGATCGCATCGATGATCCCGAAGTCCACGGTTGTTGGCTCGCCGCCATCAGTGGCTACGATACCGCCGGCACAGAGGTCGAAAAACGGGTTCTCCGCATTCAGGAGCAGGGCGCCCCGCTGAAACCACCGGCTCCGTCGACCTGGATATTTGGCACCGGCCCCACAATGAGGGCTGCTGCCCCGAATGAAGACCGCACGGCCGTTTCCCCTGCTCGTATTCCCCAGCCCGCCCCGGCACCCGTGCCGGTCCGAGCAACGACTCCGTCGTTTGCCCCACCCCCCAGCCGCGAAGTACGCCCGCAGCCCGCCCCCGCACCGGCGCCGGTGCCTGTGAAGCCTGCTGGCGTGGCCGACCCTGCACCCGATACCATAGCCCAACAAGTCGTCGCCCTCGTTGCTGCCCAGACCGGTTACCCGCCCGACATGCTCGACCTGGACCTGGATCTCGAAGCCGACCTCGGCATCGATACCGTCAAGCAGGCCGAAACCTTTCTCGCCATCCGCGAAGCGTATGGCATCCCCCTGCAGCAGAACGTCAGCCTGCGCGACTACAACACCCTGGAGAAAGTGATCGGTTTCGTCAAGGAAATGCGGCCTGACTTGCTGCCCACGGCCGTGCCCGCTCCGCCGCCATCGTCTTCAGGGGATGTTCCTCCCTCCCCTGTTGCGCAAGCGGTCGCGGCTCAACTCCCGGATTCCGTCAGCGCCCAGATTCTTGCCCTGGTCGCGCAGCAAACCGGTTACCCCCAGGAAATGCTTGACCTCGACTTGGACCTGGAAGCCGACCTGGGCATTGACACAGTCAAACAGGCCGAAACCTTCCTCGCCATCCGCGAAGCCTTCAACATCCCGCAGCAGGAAAATGTCAGTCTGCGCGATTACAATACCCTAGAGAAAGTCATTGGCTTCGTCTACCGGATGCGGCCTGATTTACAGCCCGCAGCCGTACCGGCACCAGCGCCCGTCGCGCCGCCATCTGCTCCTGCTGCAGAACCGCCCCTGCCTGTCGCGCACGATTCCGTTGCTGCACAGGTTCTGGCCCTCGTCGCCGATCAAACCGGCTATCCCCAGGAAATGCTTGACCTCGACCTGGACCTGGAAGCCGACCTGGGCATTGACACGGTCAAACAGGCCGAAACCTTCCTCGCCATCCGCGAAGCCTTCAACATCCCGCAGCAGGAAAACGTCAGCCTGCGCGACTACAATACCCTGGAGAAAGTCATCGGCTTTGTCTACCAGATGCGGCCTGATTTACTACCCACGACCGTCTCCGCCGCACCGCCGCCTGCCCCGCACAGCGCCCCCCTGGTTGTGCCGCCAGATACGAAGGATGGGCAGGATGCAATCGTGGCGCAGGTCCTCGCTCTCGTCGCCGCGCAGACCGGCTACCCGCAGGAAATGCTGGAACTGGACCTTGACCTCGAAGCCGATCTCGGCATCGACACCGTGAAACAGGCCGAAACCTTCCTCGCCATCCGTGAAACGTTCGACATTGCCCAACAGGAAAATGTCAGCCTGCGCGACTACAACACCCTGGCGAAGGTCGTTGGCTTCGTGCGCGATATGCGTCCCGACCTCGCTGCAGTGGTCGCCCCACCTCAAGCTCTGCCCGCAGAGACGCCCGTCACATCCGTGGCCCCAACCGGCGCGGCGCAATTCACAGGTTATTCGCTGGAAGATGCCAACCTGATGCCGCGCCGCGTGCCGGTGCCCTCACTGCGGCCGTCTCTCGAACTCTGCCTACCCACCGGCGTAACCCTCAATGAGCGCAGCCGCGTAGTGCTCATGCCTGATCAGGGCGGCGTCGGCAAGGCGCTCGCCGCCCGCCTGCAGAAGTTGGGTGTCGCCGTCCTGCAGCTTACACCCCAAGCGGATCAGGATGCCTTGCAGCATGAACTGGACCTCTGGCTCGCCTCCGGACTCGTGCAAGGGGTCTATTGGCTGCCCGCCCTGGACATTGAACCTGATCTGAACGACATGGACGACTCTACCTGGCGTGAGTTGAACAGCCTGCGGGTCAAAGGCCTTTACACTACTATGCGCGCCCTCTATGATCAGGTGAACGCGCCGGGCACCTTCCTGGTGGCCGCCACAAGATTGGGCGGCCTGCACGGGTACGGCCGTGATGGCGCCACAGCTCCCCTTGGCGGTGCCGTAACCGGCTTCACCAAGGCGTATGGAATCGAGCAGCGCCTGCGCGGTGAGGGCCAGGGTCCCTTGATCAAGGCCGTCGACTTCGCGGACAGTCGCAAGACGGCCGCCCTGGCCGATGCACTGATCGCCGAGACACTGCACGACCCTGGTGTCGTCGAAGTAGGCCTCCACAATGACCAGCGTTACAGCATAACCCTTCGCGAGGAACCTGCGGTGGATGGCCGGCCCGGCCTGACCCTGGATCAAGACTCCGTTTTCCTGGTCACGGGCGCGGCAGGTGGTATTACCAGTGCCATCGTCGCCGACCTGGCCGCCGCCAGCCGTGGCATCTTCTTCTTGCTGGATCTGGTCGCTGAACCCGATCGGGACAGCGAACTGATTCGCCTGTTCCGCCAGGATCGCGACGCGCTCAAGGGCTACCTCATCGAAGCGGCACGCGCGTCGGGCGAAAGGCCGACGCCTGCGACCATCGAGAAGCAGATCGCGGTAATCGAGCGCGATGAGGCCGCGCTGCGCGCCATTGAAGCCGTCGAAGCAGCTGGCGGTACCGTGGTCTATCGCTCCGTCAACCTGCTCGATGGCCCGGCCGTCAGCGCTATCGTCGGCGAAATCCGGGAGACCTACGACCGTATCGACGTTCTCATCCACGCCGCCGGCCTGCTCATCGACCGCACTCTACCCAACAAAGAGCCCCGGCAGTTCAACCTCGTCTTTGATGTCAAGGCCGATGGCTTCTTCCACCTTCTCCACGCGGCCGGAGACATGCCCCTGGGTGCCGTGATCGCTTTCAGTTCCGTCGCCGGGCGTTTCGGCAACAACGGCCAGACCGACTACAGCGCCGCTAACGATTTGCTCTGCAAGCTGATCAGCAGCCTGCGCCGCCAGCGACCAGAAACCAGAGCCATCGCCATTGATTGGACCGCCTGGGGCGACATCGGCATGGCCGCGCGTGGTTCTGTGCCCACGATCATGAAAGCCCTGGGCATTGACATGCTGCCCCCACAGGCCGGCATACCCACTGTCCGCCGCGAACTGGTGGCCGGCGGCTTCAGCGGCGAACTGCTCGTCGCCGGGGCACTGGGGGTCATGGCCGCTGAACTGCACGAGACTGGCGGGCTGGACACCGCGAAGGCAGACCAACTCTTCCGCGAGGCCGCGCCCCGGAGCATTATGATTGAACATGCGGTCGCCGCTGGTCTCTTTGGCGGTCTGCAGCTGCAAACCCGCCTCGACCCGGCAGAGCAGCCTTTCCTCTATGACCACGCCCCAGACCCGGACACGCCCTGGCTGCCCGGTGTGATGGCCATCGAGAGTATGGCGGAAGCAGCCGCGATCCTGGCCCCCGGCTATCAGGTCACGGCCGTCACCAACGTGGAAATGCTCGGCGCTTTCAAGTTTTTCCGCAGCGAGCCGCGCCTGATGTACCTGGATGTCACGGCTGTGCCCGGGCCCGGCGAAGACCTGCTTGCCCACGTCACCCTGCGCTCTGTCACCGAACCCGCCCGCGAGGGTCTGCCCGCCCGCGAGCACGTACACTTTCGTGCCCAGGTCGTTCTATCCAGAGACAAGGCGCCGGCTCCCTCGTTAGACTTTACCCCACCGCCGGCCGAGAGCTTGCCCACCACCGCAAAGGACCTGTACCAACGCTTCTTCCATGGCCCTGCCTATCAGGTGCTGGCCCGGGTCGCCGTCGAAGGCGGCACGGCGCAGGGCTTGTTCGCCCGCGACTTGCCACCGCAACTAATGCCGGAGGACTCGCCCCTTCTTATGGCTCCGCGCCTGGTGGAAATGTGCTTCCAGGCCGCTGCGCAGTGGCATATCGAAACAAATGCAACCATGGCCTTTCCCCTGGGTCTTGGCTCTCTGGCCGTTTACGGGCAGGAAGAAAACGCTGCCGGGCGGGACCTCTTTGCGCTGCTGGCCACGGCCGATAACGGTGAGACATTTGATGCCCATGTCGTGGACGAAACCGGGCGCATCTACGCCGAACTACGCGGCTATCGCACGGTATCGCGACCGGGTACAGAGGCATCGCCATGAGCGCAGCCCATACCATCGCCTGGTTGACCCAAACCGTCGCCGATCATCCCTGCCTGGACCAGGGTCAACCGCCGCCGCACCTTCTCAGCGACTATGAAACGGCCGTCCTCCGTACCCTGAATCATCCTAAACGCCGGCATGACTGGCTGCTGGGTCGCTGCACGGCCAAGAAGCTTTTGCAGACACTGGCCGGCACTTCCTGGCAGGCGCAGGACCTCTCCGTCCTTGCTGCCGCCGATGGCGCCCCGCAACTCTGGCGCTCGACGCCCTCCGGCCTCCTGCCCCTTGACGTTTCGCTTACTATCAGCCATGCGCAAGACGTCGCTTTCTGCGCCCTTCTCAGCGCAGCAGGTTGGTCCGTCGGCGCTGACATCGAGTGCGCCGCCCCGCGCCACCCCCACTTCGCCGCCGCCTATTTCTCCGCCGGCGAACAGGCGCTGCTGCGCGAAACGCCCCAGGATCAGCAAGATTTTCTGTTGACTGCCATCTGGAGTGCCAAGGAATCCGCCCTCAAAGCCCTACGTGCCGGTCTGCGCCTGGACACCAGGAGAATTTCCTGTGCCATTCCCCCCACGGCCGTGCTCCCGTCAGAATGGGCCGCGTTTCCCATCCACGTGCTTGCAGCGTCCGGGGCAACTTCTGCTATTCTCTACGGCTGGTGGCGGGTGTGGAACGGTTTCACCCTGACCCTGGCGGTTGCCCCAACGCGGATGGTCGCTGCCGGAGCCTATACCGGAGTGGCCCTACTTGATCGCGATTATGAGATTGGTTTGCACGCGGCTGCGGCCGCATAAGGAGGAGAGTATGGCGCGTGAGATGAAGTCCTATATTGATGAATTACACAAACGTCAGGCCCTGGCACAGGGCACCGAAAAAGACGCCGCACGCCAGCATGCCAAGGGTCGCCTCACTGCTCGCGAGCGTATCGATTTGCTCTTCGATCCTGGGACCTTCCGCGAAACTGACACCCTGGTTCTGCCGCGTTATGAAGAATATCCTGGCGGCAAGACCTCGCGCCTCGGGGATGGCGTCATCACCGGCTTCGGCCTGATCAACGGCCGTCGCGCCGTCGTCGCCTCCCAGGACGCCAGTGTCATGGGAGGATCCCTTGGCGAAATGCACGCCAACAAGATCAGCAAAGCGATGGGCATGGCCCTCAGCTATGGCTGCCCCTTCATTGCCATCAACGACTCCGGCGGTGCCCGCATCCAGGAAGGTGTTGACAGCCTCGCCGGTTATGCCCGCATCTTTGACCTTAACTGCGAAGCCTCCGGCGTCATTCCCCAGATTTCCGTCATCATGGGCCCGTGCGCTGGTGGGGCCGTCTATTCCCCGGCCCTGACCGATTTTGTCTTCATGACCGAACGGAGCTACATGTTCATCACCGGGCCAAATGTCGTCAAGGCCGTCATGCAGGAAGACGTCAGTTTTGAGGAACTCGGTGGTGGCCTCATGCACAGCCAGGAAAGCGGTGTTTGCCACTTCCTGACCACTGACGACCACGACTGCCTGGACCGCGTGCGCACCCTGTTGAGCTTTCTCCCCGGCAACAACCAGGACGACCCACCCTACGTCGCGCCCATCGACGATGCCGCGCGCCAGGTCCCCGAACTGGAAGATCTCGTCCCCACCGACCCCTATAAGCCCTATGATGTCCGCGCCGTCATTGCCGCGATCGTGGACGACGGCCGTTTCTACGAAGTGCACCAGCTCTGGGCCGAAAACATGGTCGTCGGCTTCGCCCGCCTCAACGGCTACGTCGTGGGCATCGTCGCCAACCAACCCCTGGTGCTCGCCGGCGTAATTGACATCAAAGCTTCAATCAAGGCCACCCACTTCATCCGCATCTGCGACGCCTATAACATACCCATCATCACCCTGCAGGACGTGCCCGGATTCCTCCCCGGTAAGGACCAGGAATATGGCGGCATCATTCGCAACGGGGCGCGCCTAATCTACGCTTACAGTGAAGCTACCGTGCCCAAATTGATGGTCATCCTGCGCAAGAGTTACGGTGGGGCCTACTGCGTCATGAGCAGCAAAGGGCTCCGGGGTGACCTCATCTACGCCTGGCCCAACGCCGAAATCGCCGTTATGGGCGCCGAAGGCGCTGTCAATATCCTCTTCCGCGGCGAAGTTCAGGACGCCGCAGACCCCGAAGCCAGGCGCCAGGAATTGGTCAGCGACTACGAAGAGAAGTTCAACAATCCCTATGTGGCCGCCGCCCGTGGGTTGATTGATGACGTCATTGAACCACGTGAAACCAGGAGCGCGTTGATCAAATCACTGGAGCTGACGCTCTCCAAACGTGAACGGCACACGCCGCGTAAGCACGGCATTTCGCCCATGTAACACGGCTGTTGGGCAAGAGATTCTGTGAAGGGCTAACTATGTTCCAAAAAATACTCGTCGCCAATCGTGGCGCCATCGCCACACGCATCATTCGCACCTGCCGCGACATGGGCATCGAAACCGTGGCCCTCTACACCCCGGCCGATCGCGGTTCGCTGCATGTGCGCCTGGCCGATGAATGTGTCGAGCTCGGCTCCAGCGCCGATCTGTTTGATGCCGCTCTGATCATCGACATCGCCCATCGCAAAGGAGCCGATGCCATTCATCCGGGGTACGGTTTCCTGGCCGAAGAAGCGGACTTCATTCGCGCGTGCGACGCCGCCGGAATCGCCTTCATCGGCCCATCAGCCACAGTCGTCGAACCGTTGCGCAACAAGATCCTCGCCCAGGAAAAGGCGCGCGCTGCCGGCTTTGCCACGCCCGAGCATTTCCCTCTCTCTTTCGGCCCCTCAGATTTCGAGGGCTTGCAGGAGGCCGCCGAACTAATCGGTTACCCGGTAATCATCAAATCCTGCAGCGGCGGTCGCGGCCGCGGCGAACGTCTTGCCCTGTCGCCGCGACACCTTGCCGAGGCCGTGCGCCGGGCACAGGCTGTCAGCCAGGCCGTTTATGGCAGTCGCCAGGTCTATTTGGAGAAGGCGATTCTGCCCGCCTACCAGGTTGGCGTGCAGATTCTTGCCGACAAACACGGCCGTATGATCCATCTAGGCGAGCGCGAAGGTTCCGTCCTTCAGGCAAGCTTCAAGATCGTGGAGGAGTCTCCGGCCGTCTGCCTCAACGATGAACAGCGTCGCCGGTTGTGTACAGCCGCCCTGGACCTGGCGCGCCTCTTCAACTACGAGAATCTAGGCACCGTTGAGTTTCTCGTTGACGGGACCGGAAACTTTTTCTTCAGCGAGATCAAAGCGCGCATTCAGGTCGACCATCCCCTGACCGAAATGCGCGCGCGCCTGGACCTGGTGCGCGAACAAATCCGCCTCGCCGCCGGCGCCGATCTGGGCCTCACCCAGGAAGATGTACCTCTGCACGGCTGGTCGATGTTATGCCGCGTGCGTGCCAATGATCCCTGGCACGATCACCGGCCCAGTCCCGGCAAGCTCACCAGGGTGCGTCTCCCCGGAGGTCCGGAAGTGCGCGTCGACACGTACGTCTATTGCAACTGCGAAGTTCCGCCCGAATTTGATCCGCTGCTGGCCAACCTCTGCGTCTGGGCCCCTGACCGCGAGAGTGCTTTGCAGCGCACCCGGCGCGCCTTGCAAGACTTCTCTCTGATCGGCACAGCTACCAATCTCCCCCTGCTGCAGAAGATTGTTTCCATGCCCGCCTTCGTCAACGGCTCCTACTCCACTGATTTTGTGGTCGGCATGGGCGAAACCGCTGTTGCACCAACCGATGAAGAGCATCTGGCTGATCTGGCCACGGCCGTTGCCCTACTCTACTTGCAGCGCAATCAGATAGTCAGCCCCCAGCAGTCAGCGCGGCTTTCCGGCGGTTGGCATGAAGCGAGCCGGCGCCTGCCGGGATGATGGGAGAATCTCTATGAGCAAGCTTGTGGTCACGGTCGACGGCCAATCTTTTGAAGTGGAATTGTCGCTAACCCAGGAATGCGCCCAGGGCTGCATGGCCGTGGTCAACGGCCACACCGTCCGCATTGCCGTCCCCGCCCTGAGGGATCCCTCCTCGGGCATTGAGTGGATGATCATCGACGAACGGCCGTATGAGCTGACCGTCGACGAACATTTGCATTGGGTACGTGATTATAGCGGTTTGCACCGGGTTGAAATTCATGACCAGGAATCGCGTGTAGCCCGGCCCCGCAGCGGCGACGGGCGCGTCAAAGCCCCCATCCCCGGCCTCGTGGCCCGGGTTTTGGTTAGCAAAGGCCAGGAAGTCGCCGCCGACCAGCCGCTGGTAGTCCTGGAAGCGATGAAAATGGAAAACGAGATCCGCGCCCCCTTTGCGGGCGTTGTCACCTCGGTGGCTGTCTCCCCCGGCCAATCCGTGGTACGTAATGCCGTCTTGGCCGAAATCACCTGAAGGGGCGAGTGAACCAGACCGTCGCCCCTTCGGCAAAGCCTTCTAGGCTGGCGCCAGGAAGGTGTATCCGGCCAAACCATCATCAAGCGCAAACAGGCCCATGCGCCAGATCCGGCGCAGCGTCAGGAATGGCGAAATCGCCGCATGTTCTTCGCGCGAAAGCGGCCGTTCCGCATAGTATCCGGCGAAGAATGCCTCTGAAAGCCCTTCCGAAGTTTGCAGCAGATTCGTGTTCGACAAGAAAGACGCAATATCAAACGCCCGCCAGCCATACCCACAGCGATCGAAATTGAAGAACGTCGGCCGGCCATTTTTGAAATGGGTGCTCAAATTGTGAAAGTCGCCGCCGATCACCCCCCACTCGTCGCCAGTCTGGTCCCCTTCTTCCCCCAAAAGGGTATAAACCTCATCCCGCGCATCCTCCGCTGACGTGAGCAGAATGTCCAGGTTCGCTTTGCGTCGCGGCCCCCACGCCCGCCGAATGCGCTCCAGGGGTTCATCCAGCAGGTATGTCATGCCCAAAGGTCTGCGCTGGTACGGAGACTCATACGCGGCGGAAGCCTTGTGGATCAGGGCCATCTGTGCCCCAACTTCGTACAGCTCATCTGGATCATCCAGGGCCATACTGGAACCGGGCGCGAAGGAGAACAACGCGAAGTAACGCTGACCTTCCGGAGCATCAATACTGCCCAGCAAACGGCCGTCGCGCAGCGGCAGCGGCTCCGAAACCGGCAGACCCTGGTCCTTGAGAAACGTCAGCCAGTCCAGTTCAAACTGGTAGTCCGACTCTTGTCTGCCCAGCGCGTCACCCTGCTGGTATACACGCAGCGCATACATCTTATCGCCTGCCAGAATGCGATAATGATCGTTGTCCTGCGTGCGCAGCAGCTTGCTGAACATCTT
This sequence comes from uncultured Chloroflexia bacterium, assembly GCA_963786145.1. GTDB lineage: Bacteria > Chloroflexota > Anaerolineae > Promineifilales > Promineifilaceae > JAACFF01. The sequence continues at coordinate 7,594 of CAWAYB010000003.1, read as the reverse complement.
GGCGGAGAAAGGCCCGTCCAGGTCGTAATTATCGGCAACCACATCCGCCAGGGCATCCGCGGCGATGAAGGAACGTGCGACTTTGATTTGCTCCACTTTCAATCCTCCCTATTCCGCACGGCCGGGGCAACCAACACCGGCAGCGCACCATGTCTCACATCCAGCTCTGGTGCCCATAATAGCCTGCCTCACCCAGATCTTCCACCTGAGGTTCTCTCTGCTAACCTTCCTTGAGCCACGGCCGTCCCCTTTCCACAAACAAAAGGCCCCGGCACCCAGTTTCCCGGGCACGGGGCCAGCCTTCTCAGTGCACCGCAACCATCTAGCCCAGCTACAAAGCCAGGTAACCCACCAGAAACAAGGAAAAGCTGACGATTGCGCAAGCTGCCATAATCGCCACGCCAATGATAATCCACAGCACTAAACCAACTGAAATATCGTTTTCTTCGTCCATAAGAATCCCTTACCAAACTACCCGCGCACTAAGTCGCTGCCGGGAAACACGGCTGCGTTCCCGGCCCAGCCGTACCACTTGAACCCAAAGATAGCAGGGATTTTAGCGTAACCATACCAGGAAGAAAAGTGCTGACGAGCAAGGGAGTGTCTAAATTCATGGGTAGACGAAATCGGCCAAATGAGCTGGGTAGTGGGGATATTGACGTTTGTAGAGTTGGCGACGGTTCCAGGCATAAACAAACAGCTTGACGGCCCGCCACAAGGCGCGGATGCAGCGTGAGAAGCAGCGCGACTTACGTCCCAAACGCGCCAGATAGTGCCGTAGTTCAGCGTTGTCGCCTTCAACGGAGTAGGTCTCGCTTTTGTCATCGATGTACTCATGCTGTCCGGGCAGATAAACGAGAGTGCCGTAGGTGTTGAACAGGTCGCTATAGTATTGTTCCGCTCGCGGACCGCGGTCGAGCATTGCCTGCATGGTCGACGTTGTGCGTTCCCAGACCACATCCCAACTCACAATACACCGTGTAGCCCGGTCAACAGCCGTAATCACAAAGGCTGGTTTCTTTTTTCACCCACAAAAGTGAATAACTCATCCAGTTCGACCACTTCTGGCCGGCCGTCGGTGGACGGTGGCAAATCGGGCAAACTGGCGACGTGGGCGTTGACCCAATTGATGACCGACTGATGGTTCACCTGCAGCGTCCGGGCAATGCGTCGGAAATTGAGTCCGTCGACATACATCCGCACCGCTTGGTCACGGACCTCTTGCGGATAGCCCGCTTCGTTAGGTTCCGGTGTGTACTTCCGGTTACACACATTGCACCGGTATCGTTGACTGCCGGACGGATTGCAGCCTACTTTGACTTGCTGTTCTTCAACTTGACAATGGGGACATGTGCTCATGGACTCTATTATCCCAATACCCGAAAAGTTAGACACTCTCATATTGCCAACCCTTGTATTTCATACAATACGACGTATACTTGTGAAATCCTTAATCTATTCGATTAAATAGATCAATTCCAGTAGAAACGAATTTTACGTGCCAATTCACTTTTCCTCGCCACATGCCTTCTTGAAGTGGTAGTAAATCGTTTGAGATTTGGTAATTCATAATTCGCATTTCAAGGAGACATAATGAAAAAAGCTTTGCCAGTTGTCCTTCTGTTATTAACGCTCTTTACCATTGTTGGGGTTAGTAGTGTCTTTGCCGGAACCCTGGCGACCGAATCGGGCGACTGGGCATATCCTAATGCCCCAACTTTCACGGCGGTTCTTGGTACAAATACAGTTACCGGTAACCTGGGCCCTACGCCCAACGACGGGCAAGATCCCTTTAATGTAAATATTCCAAGTACCATGAAGGTTACAAGTGTTTCTTATAGCGGCCCCGCGGGTCCTCATAACCTAGTAGGATGTGGGTTAACCGGCACAGAAATTTTGAATCAATCCTTCAGTTCAAATAATTCCAGTTGCCAATTAAGCTGGTTCATCAATACAAACTTTGCGACAAGTGCTTCACCTTGGACGGTGACAATAATCGTTGAAGCGGTACAGTCGCCGCCTCCGCCCCCATCGGATACGACGGCGCCGGCCTGGAGTGTGGCCAACGTTACGAAAGAAGCCACGAGTGCTTCTGGCGCGGTGGTCAACTACACGGCGACAGCTTCGGATGCCGTTGGCGTGACCAGTTCCAATTGTACTCCGGCATCGGGCAGCACCTTCGCTATCGGTTCAACAGCTGTGAACTGCACCGCACAGGATGCGGCAGGTAATGTTGGCAACGCTTCGTTTAACGTGACCGTGCAAGATACGACGGCACCGGCCTGGAGTGTGGTCAACGTCACGAAAGAAGCTACAAGTGCTTCTGGCGCGGTGGTCAACTACACGGCGACAGCTTCGGATGCCGTTGGCGTGACCAGTTCCAATTGTACTCCGGCATCGGGCAGCACCTTCGCTATCGGTTCAACAGCTGTGAACTGCACCGCACAGGATGCGGCAGGTAATGTTGGCAACGCTTCGTTTAACGTGACCGTGCAAGATACGACGGCACCGGCCTGGAGTGTGGTCAACGTCACGAAAGAAGCTACAAGTGCTTCTGGCGCGGTGGTCAACTACACGGCGACACCTTCGGATGCCGTAGGTGTGACCAGTTCCAGTTGTACGCCGGCATCGGGCAGCACCTTCGCTATCGGTACAACAGTTGTTAACTGCACCGCACAGGATGCGGCAGGTAATGTTGGCAACGCTTCGTTTAACGTGACCGTGCAAGATACGACAGCACCGGCCTGGAGTGTGGTCAACGTCACGAAAGAAGCTACAAGTGCTTCTGGCGCGGTGGTCAACTACACGGCGACACCTTCGGATGCCGTAGGTGTGACCAGTTCCAGTTGTACGCCGGCATCGGGCAGCACCTTCGCTATCGGTACAACAGCTGTTAACTGCACCGCACAGGATGCGGCAGGTAATAGTTGGCAACGCTTCGTTTAACGTGACCGTGCAAGACAGCAATGGTTCGTTTGACGTGACCGTGCAAGATACGACGGCCCCAGCCTGGAGCGTGCCTTCGGATATCACGGTAGTTGCTGCCAGTATCTCCGGGGCACCTGTCACTTTCACGGCCACGGCTTCGGATATCGTGGGGGTGGTCAGTGAAGGTTGTGTGCCGGTATCGGGCAGCACTTTCGCCCTTGGAACGACAGCAGTAAACTGTAGCGCTCAAGATGCGGCGGGAAACACCGGAAACGCTTCATTCAGTGTGACGGTCGAAGTGGATTCAGGGTCCATAGATACACTGGAACAAGGAATTGAAGATATGAACTTGCCGAATGGTGTGGAAAGTGATCTTCTGGGTCCTCTTCATCAGGTAACTACGTTGTTGAATGATGGTAAACCTAATAATGATAACGGGGTGTGTAATAAACTGAATGAGTTCTTGGTCCATGTCCAGGATCAATTGGCAGCAACCGATATTACTCAGGCGCAAGCCAGTTTGTTGTCCGTCTTTGCTCAGGCGATAATTGATCAGAACTGTCAGTAATTGGTTTCTGAAGGTGGTAATAGGACATTACACAGAAGATATGTTTCTGTGTAATGTCCTTCCCTCGTCTCCATCTTAGACAGTTTTTCAGAGCTTTTCTGCCGGCATCACTATTTAGCAGGCAGCGTGTGCGAGTTCAGAAATTGCGGGACAGATCAGGAGTCAGGAGCAAGAGAGGTTTCATTTAACTCCAGGTTCTCGTGTTCGCTTTGCCTGGATGGGCTCACATAGAGTCATGGACACACCCTTTCTGGAACGCTCTTGCCCTAAGTGACAGCTTCGCTACCTTTTGCCCTACTGGGCGCGGGGACAAATTGCAGGTTCGGTGCCGATAAGGTTACCTATCGGCACTGAAATCATTTGTCTTTGGTTTGGGCTCCATTTGGAGAAATTGGCGAAAAGCCTTGACCAGAGCTTACGTGGACCGGGTAGTGGAGTCAATCTTTGCGTATATGGTTGCTCCCGTTTTGCCCTGGTCTCTAATAAGGTTTCTAGCGAAACTCGGTTCCTTCGCCAGGTCGTGCAATTTTTCACATCTTGACATACAGTATTTTGTAGTATAACCTGTTAATAACAGTTGCTTTCCAGTTGTGTTCTAGAGTTGCTTCGTCTCATATCCTCATTCAGAGAAATTCAGTAGTTACATATGAGACATCAAGTGTCCGCATGCGACCGTGCCGGCCGCCTGGTCAATACTGCCTCGGCTGTGATCCGTTTTGTGTCAGATCTGGCCCTCATCACGCAAACAAGATAGGAGGTATCATATTTTGAGAGATTTCCGCCTGCTGGAACATCTTGTTCCCCGTTGAGCCAATCAACTTGATTATTGCGGAACGGAATTTGGCCAGTTTGACCGCCCGCTAACTACACAATTAGGAAAACCCATGAAGACCTTACGTCTGATTCTACTATTCGTATTATTAACCGTGCTCTTTGCCGCCATTGGTGCGGGATCAGCCGGCGCCTGCGGCAGTTCAGGCCCGCCTACGGTCACAACTGACCTGGCTGATTATGGACCGCTGGACACGGCCCTTATCTCCGGCTCCGGCTTCGGCTGCGGCGCCACGCTCACCGTACGCGTCACCGCGCCCAACGGCGCCATCATCACCGGCGACGGCAGCGGCACGCCCGGCTCCGACGTCGTAAACACCGACGGAAACGGCGAATTCATCCTTAACTACGCTCTTTCCGGATCCGGCCCCGGAGGCGCTTATTTCGGGCAGGAAGGAGTCTACACCGTCGAAGTGTTGGATGGAACGGCTGTGATCGCCTATACTACCTTCACCGACTCCCACTTTCGCTATTTCTCCCTCGCCTGGACACGCGGCTCAGGAAACACCGTAAACTTCAGCGGCACAAGCGTCTGGCGGACGTCTCCCGGCGTCTGGCTTGATACAGGGGCCTTTTCACCCGGATCCGGTCCCAGAGTAAACTTCCCCAATACATTCGTAACTTCCGGATCGGATCTAACCGGGACTTTCCAGGTGTACACGCACGCCGCGTCCTACACCTATCCCAATGAAGGGCCGTTCGAAGCCTTGTATACGAGCTGCTGTCGTATCAGCACCCTAGCCAATGCTGCGGACGATTTTTGGCGCGAAGAAGTCACAATAGATCTACGCGGCGGCAACACAGGTGGTCCGACCAGCAATCTACCTTCAGTGGTACAGCTGGTAGAAATCCAGCCCGGCAGCATCCAGATCCCTACCGGCGATCCGGACAACGATCCGGTCTCCTGCCGCCTTTCGACATTCGCCGAGTCGCAGATCACTTCCATTCCCGCAGGGCTGGCCGTCAGCCCCAGCTGTGAGTTGACCTGGACGCCTCCGGCAGGGTCGCTGAACAAGCTTTATGCCGTGCAGGTCATGCTCGAATCCACGCATGCCGGCCATGTCAGCAGCACGCCGCTGGACTTTATGATCCAGATTGTAGGCGGCGCGCCACCTACCTGCCAACTCAATGGCATTGTTAACAACAACTTGACCGTGGGCACGCCTTTCAGCATCAGCACCACGGGCACCGACCCTGACGGCCAGAACCTGACCGTCACCCACTTCGGCTTGCCCGCTGGGGCCACGCTGACGCCTGCTTCGGGCACCACAGGGGCCTCGCCTCTGGGCGCCACCTTTAACTGGACGCCCGGACCGGGAGCTGCCGGCAGTTCGCAGAGCGTCACCATTCGCTACACTGACCCCAACGGCCTAAACGACGACTGCTCCTTCTCCATGACCCTGCCCAGCAACCAGGCGCCCTCGGCCGATGCCGGCGGGCCCTACAACGGCAGCGAAGGGCAGCCCATCGCCATCAACAGCGCTTCAGCCAGCGATGCCGAAGACCCGATCAGCATCCTTTGGAGCGTCGACAACAGCACCCTCTGTTCATTCAATGATGCGACCATCATCAATCCCACGCTCACCTGCGACGATGACGGCGTCTACACGGCTACACTGAGCGTCGACGACGGCGTTAATTTGGCCGTCACCAGTGACGCGACGATCAACGTGGGCAACCTCGACCCGTCGGTCAGCGCCAACAGCGCCAGTGTGACTGTCGACGAGGGTCAGACAGCCAATAACAGCGGCACCTACGGCGACGTCCCGGCCGATACGGTCAGTTTGAGCGTCGACGTCGGCGCCATCACCGACCTAGGCGGCGGCACCTGGGGCTGGAGCTTCAACAGCAGTGACGGCCCCAGTGAAAGCCAGCTCGTGACTGTCACCGCGCAGGACGAAGATGGTGGATCCTCGACGGCCTCATTCAATCTGGTGGTCGACAATGTCAATCCCACCGTTACGCTCAGCGGCCCGGTGGCAGCCAATGAGGGCGACACGAAGAGCTACAACTTCAGCACCAGCGACCCCGGCGACGAGGTATTCTCCATCGTCAGCGTGAGCTGCGGCCCCAGCGGCACAGCTTCCGGGCAGACGATCAACCCTGCTACTGGCGCGGGCAGTTTTGACTGCAGCTTCGCCGATGACGTGGGGTCAGGCACGGCCACAGACAGCTCCCTGGTGCAGGTCACGGTTGCGGACGGCGATGGCGGCTCTGACGACGACGATGTAAATGTCACCGTCAGCAATGTTGACCCGGTTATCGATACCTTCATTGCCCCGGTAGCTCCGCAGGAGATCAACACGGCCGTCAGCGCCAGCGCCACTTACAGCGATGTCGGCGTCTTGGATACACACTCGGCTTCACTCTCCTGGGGTGACAGCACGACCACGACGCCCACGGCTGCGGGCGGCAGCATCAGCGACAGCCATGCCTACAGCACGCCGGGCATCTACACGCTCATGCTCACCCTGACCGACGATGATACCGGCCAGGATATTGAATATATCCGCTACGTGGTCGTCTACGATCCCGATGACGGTTTCGTTACCGGCGGCGGCTGGATTGATTCACCGGCGGGGGCCTACACGGCCGATCCCGATCTGACTGGCAGAGCCAACTTTGGCTTCGTGGCCAAGTACAAGAAGGGCCAGTCGACGCCCGACGGCAACACCGAGTTCCAGTTCAAAGCGGGCGATATCAACTTCCACTCCTCGGTTTATGAGTGGCTAGTCGTTGCCGGGCACAAGGCGCAGTTCAAGGGCGCGGGCACGATCAACGGCGCCGGAAACTTCGGCTTCATGATCACGGCCACGGACGAGAACCTGACGCCCAGCGTGGACACTGATCGCTTCCGCATCAAGATCTGGGATATCGCGAACGGCAACCAGGTCGTTTATGACAATCAAGTGGGCGCTGCCGACGACGCCGAGGCCACGATGGACATCGGCGCCGGTTCGATTGTCATCCACACCAGGGGCAAGAAGTAAGCCCAGGCGAGAAGGGTCCCGTTTTGCGCAGCCTGGTGACCTACTAAGAATCACGCCGCATCTTGTCTGCGGAAACGGCTGATTCCCTGTGCGCGCAAACGGAGGCCGTCAGCGACGCCATCAACGCGCAAACGTAGAAGGTTTACGAAGCGGCGTCAGTCCGTGAAAGCATAATCCGAAACCGGGCTTTTCTGCAAAAGCCCGGTTTCTTATCGTTTGTGTGGCTGTATGACGTCAGAAACCGTGGGACAGATCAAAAGTCAGGAATAACGGACGG
>CAWAYB010000002.1:0-1037695 GCA_963786145.1 uncultured Chloroflexia bacterium | reverse complement strand
ACACATAGATGGCGTGCCTGACAGGGACGACAGTCTTCCTCGCGGAATAGCACTTTTACCATGGTTTCCCCCGTAAGTCAAAACGTCTGACTGTCTACTTCACGGAGTGGATAGTACTCTACGAAACGATGGATAATTCGCTTCCGCTTGCTTAGGGTTGTTTTGGGTGAGATTTACAGACTGTTTGGTTAGAATTGTGCCTCTTTGTTGCCAATACTACCCATTCAGCCTATGAAGTTCAACCCTACCGCTCTTGAATTCGTTGTATTCCTGCTTGTCTGCCTGGCTGTCTATTTCTGGACCAGATATAGCCGTCGCCTCCGCCGTTGGTGGCAAGACTACTTTCGCAAGCGGCGTCGTCCACGCAACTTGAAGCCAAAGTCGCCAGCTGACTGCCCTGCCTGTAACCACGATTTCTCCCTTGTACCCCAACGCCACAAGTTGAATGTGCTGCCCTGGTCAAAGTGCAAAAGCCGCCGCGGCAGACCCAAGGTCGTCGATACAGCTGGCCACGCTTGCGTCAACCCATCGTGCGATTACTTCGCCATCGCCGACCCGGCGATTCATGCGCTGGTAAGCAATGGCCGGCGCGGCAAGCAGCAAATTCGTTACTTCAAGTGCCAGGCATGCGGTGGCTGCCGAACTAGTCGGTACGGTACACCTCTGTATTGGCTGAAGACGCCCTTGGTACAGGTCGCCATGGTGATGACGGCTTTCTCTGAAGGGGTCGACATTTCTGCGGCGATCCGCATCTTTGGCCACCACCACACGACTTACAGCCTCTGGCTTGGTCGTGGTGGCCGACACAGCGAACGGCTACATCAGCGTTTCTTCCACCAGGCGGTGTCTGTCGGGCATTTACAACTAGATCAATTGGTGACCAAGGTGAAACAAGACATGGAACGCATCTGGGTCTGGACTGCGGTTGCTGCCCAGAGCAAGCTTGTCCTCGCTCACCACATCGGCCGTCGCTCCTCGGCTGATGCCCACCTTCTACTCCTTCAGGCGTGGCAGAGACTTGTTCCAGAGTCACTTCCCATCTTCACCAGCGACGGTCTCAACCAATACTTCTACGGCATCTCGGCTCACTTTGGCTTCTGGCACAAACCACCGCGGGCCAGGAAGTATCACTGGTTCCCTGACGCTCGCTTGCAGTACGCTCAACTGCGCAAGCGCCGGAGAGGTTACAGGATTTCTTTTCTTTACAGCATCATTCGCCTGGGCGATCGCCAACTCATTCGTGCAGGTTTAAAGGCTCTATCTCCGTCTAGTGCTTCGTTAAGAGAGATTTTGAAAGTATCTGTAAATCGCCCATAATTTGGGCATGTACGAACATCAGCATATCTATCTACAAGAAAACGAACGAACTGAACTTGAACAATTGATAAAGTCTGGCACGCATTCAGCCCGCGTTATTGCGCGAGCGCGAACCTTGCTGCTGTTGGACCGTAGTCAGGGTCAAAGGCGCAAGATCAAAGAAGTAGTCGACGCAGCGATGGTCAGCCAGGGTACTGTCTCCAATCTGAAAAAGCGCTACTTGGCCGGCGGTTTGCCAGAGGCTCTCTTCGAGAAGCCCCGTCCTGGGGGTAAACCCAAGATCGACGGCGAAGTCGAAGCCCACTTAATTGCCCTGGCATGTAGTGAACCGCCTGAAGGCTATGAGCGCTGGACCCTGCGGCTATTGGCAGACCGGTTGGTGACGATGGAAGTCATCGACTCCATCAGCCATGTGGCCGTGGGAGACGCACTCAAAAAAACGAACTTAAGCCTTGGCAAGTGAAATCCTGGTCGATTCCCAAGGCGAGTGCTCGCTTTGTGGCCAAAATGGAAGATGTTCTGGACGTTTACCAGCGACCATACGATCCGAAGTACCCGCAGGTTTGCCTGGATGAGATTTCAAAAACATTGCATGCAACACCGCGTGGCGCATTCCCTCTCCAACCAGGTAAGCCCAGGCGTGAAGACTATGAATACGAGCGGCACGGGCAATGTGCACTCTTCCTGGCCGTGGAACCGCTGCGAGGATTCCGACGCGTCTGGGTCAGTCCCCGGCGCACCAAGCTGGATTTTGCACAGGTGTTGAAAGAGCTGGTTGAGGAGGTGTATCCGGATGCTGAGAGGGTCGTTCTGGTCACCGACAATCTGAATATCCATCATGCCGCTTGTTTGTATGAACGCTTTCCAGCTGCTGAAGCCAGACGTATCGCGGCCAGGATTGAGTGGCACTACACACCGGAGCATGCCAGTTGGCTCAATATCGCTGAGTGTGAGCTTTCGGTATTACGGCGGCAATGCCTGAAGTCCCGCATTGCCGATATCGAGACCGTAATTACTCAAGTCAACGCCTGGCAATACCAGCGTAACCAAAAGCAAATCGGCATCGATTGGCGTTTCACGACAGAGGACGCACGCATCAAATTGAAGAGACTTTATCCAATTGTAAAGGTTCAGAATTTAACCTAACAGAGCACTAGTATCGTGCAAACCGCCTACGTTGAACGTGCTAATCTGACTTTGCGCGAGTTGATTGCTCCGTTGTCCAGGCGAACCTGGTCTCTAGCTTTTGACAGGAACATCTGCAACTGCATCTCAATTGGGGTCTGGCTTATTACCACTTCTGCCGTCCGCACCAATCGTTGACGATGCCCATTCGCGGACCCAGCAAGCGACGCTACCGCACCCCGGTCATGGCGGCCAACCTAGTCCGCAAGCGCTGGTCGGTGCTGGATCTACTGCAGTTACCGGTGCCGGAAGGAATATGGCTCGACTCCTTTCCGGCCACTCGAGTCTGCCGGTAGACAACGGAATTAGAAAATCGGACAGTGGCTTACCCTGCCTCTGTCCGATTCTGCGTTATATTTGGTGGTAATGTACCTAAATTGACTTGATCTGAGTCATTTCGATTTATCCATCATTTCCGAATGCACTACCCGTGCGCACGGCTGCAGCAACCATCGCCTTGTCCCTTTTAGGCACATAGACCAGCAAATTGCGCATGAAGTGCACCCGGCAGCGCTGCCAGCTTGCCTCGCTCATGGTCTTGCTCAGCGCCTTTTTCAGGCCGTTGTGGGCGTCGCTGGTGACCAAGCGCACGCCGTGTAAGCCGCGCTCTTTCAACCGGCGCAGGAACTGCAGCCAGAAGGCTTCATCCTCGCTGGCGCCCACGTCAAAGCCGAGAATATCCCTTTCTCCGCTGGTGCGGACGCCGATGGCGATGACTACGGCCAGGCTGACGATACGGCCGTTCTGGCGCACTTTCAGGTACAGGGCGTCCAGCCAGACGTAAGGATAGGCATCATTCAGCGGCCGGTCGCGGAAAGCGGACACCACTCTCATCAAGCTCCTTGCAGATGCGACTGACCTTGCTCTTGTCGATGCTGGTTAGGCCCAGTGCCTGCAGCAGAGTCGTCCACTTTGCGGGTGCTCACACCCTTGATGTACGCTTGCTGTACGACCGCCAGCAACGCTTTCTCTGAACGTAGCCTCGGCTCCAGCAGGCTCGGAAAGTAGCTGCCGTTACGCAGCTTGGGGATGCGCAAGGGTATCTCGCCCACCCGCGTTTCCCACAGGCGTTCGCGGTACCCGTTGCGCTGTGTGCGCCGCTGTGGATTGCGCTCATATTTGCCGGCGCGGATCTGCTCGCTCACTTCCAGGTCCATGATCATCTCGCTGAGCAAGCGAATTCCCTCTTTCAGGAAGTTGGAATCCTGGTCTAAGCCGTGCTTGCGCAGGTACTCGAGGAGTGCCATACTGATATCTGTCATCGTGTGCTCCTTTTTTGAAAGGTTTTCCAGATCTTCAAGGAAACACACGATGACGCTTTTTGTCAACGTTCTGAAATTACACCACTATGTAAGACATTATCCGGCCACGGGCGTGACCCCGGCTAGATCGCCGTAAGCCATCGCCGAAGGAACGAGCACTGCGAAAACGGTCACCGCCACGACGAATTCCGTGCGGATCAGCGCGAAATTCAAGCCTTTTAGAGAGAGCAAGACCGGGAATGAATCGGTTAGTTACTTTTGGAGCCGATGCGTGATTCATACCATTATTCCAGACAAAGGTCGCGGGCGGTGCCAGGTCGCGACCGAGGCTTAGCCTGACCTGGATACGGTAAGATTCAGTCCCTTTGGTTGATCCATTTTCTAAGGTGCCGCGCCGCCGCTGCTGAAGTCCAACTGCTGTGCTCCACCCGCCGTTTGTAGCCTCAGGCCACCAGCGCCATCGGGGCCGCCGGCGGCGACGTCACCGAGCAAGCTTAGGAACTGCTGATCCATAGAGCCCTGATCACAAGCCGCCATCACGTCAGGCCTAACAGTGATGAAGAAGCCGCCGTCTTGAGAATAGGTACCGCTGAAGGTATTGCAGTCGGCCTGCCCTTCTGTGGTGCCGTCTTGATAGAAGACAATAGTGTATAAGTCCGGGTTGGGAACGTTGGTTGAACTGTTTGCTGCCTGGTCATCCAGCGTCTCCCACTTCCAGACGATATTGGTGATGGTATTGCCCGCTGCGGGCGGCACCTCTGGAACCGGCGTTGGCTCAACCTGTGCGCAGGCAGCTAGGAGCAGTCCCAGACAGAATGCTATTAATAGCGTCACTCCTTTCATCTTTCTTCTCTAACCTCACTCTCGTCCATCAGGCGGGATCGCCGGGTAGTGCGAAATAATCAAACTTCAACAAGATTCTCTCGTGACATCATGCCGCCGGCGACATTGCGTACATTGAAGCCATTCTGCAACAAGATGCGCGTCGCATAATATGCGCGCTGCCCCGAGCGGCAGACGACGCTAATCAGACGGTCACGCGGCAGTTCATCCAGGCGCGCGCGCAGTTGATCTAACGGGATATTGACCGCGCCCGGCAGCGAATCAATTGCCAATTCGGCCGGATGGCGCACATCAAGATACAGACCGCTTTCGCCACCATTCCAATGGCAGAGCGGCATGTCGCCGCGGAGAACATCGGCGGCCACCATACCGGCGAAATTGACCGGGGACTTGGCGCTGCCAAACTGCGGCGCATAGCATAATTCAGCCTCTTCTAAATCATAGATGGTCGCGCTGAGTTGGATGGCCATAGCCAGGGCATCGATGCGTTTGTCAACTCCATCCAGGCCGACCGCCTGCGCTCCTAGCAAACGGCCGTCGGACTGGCGGAAAAGCACCTTAATGGCCAAGTACTGTGCGCCAGGGTAGTAACCTGCATGGGAATTGGGATAGAGATAGATCTTTTCATAGTCCGTCTCGCCCAAGCGTTGCAGCGTGCGTTCGCTAGCGCCCGTCCAGGCGGCAGCACCACCGAACAACCCGATGATCGCCGTACCTTGCGTGCCTCGAAAATGGGCGTCGCGTCCGGCGATCACGTCAGCGGCGATGCGACCCTGGCGGTTAGCCGGCCCAGCCAGAGCGAGAAGCGACCATTCGCCGGTGATGATGTCTTTCACTTCCACCGCGTCCCCGACGGCATAGATATGAGGGTCGCTAGTGCGCATTTGGTCATCGACGCGTATACCCCCCAGCTCGCCAATCTCCAGGCCGGCATTCTTGGCCAGCCAGTTTTCCGGCCGGACGCCAATACCCAGGACCACCAGGTCGGCCGCGTACGTCTCGCTCGCCGCGGTTTGGACTTCCAGGGAGCCGTCGGCAGTTTGCCGAATTTCGTTCACATCGGCATTGAGCTCGAGCCTAACGCCGTTCCTTTGCAAATGGCGCTCGACGTACCGAGCCATTTCCACGTCCATCGGCCCCAAGACCTGATTACCCTTCTGCAGCAGCGTGACGTGCAGCCCGAGATGGATGAGGTTTTCGGCCATCTCCAGGCCGATGAAGCCGCCGCCGACTACGACCGCGCGCCGCGCCGGCATCATCGTCTGAAATCCCGTGTATGCATCCATGCCAGACGGCAGCGCCGTATGACCTTCGATCCATTCGCGGATGGCCTTTACGTCCGGTACGGTGCGCACGCGAAAGACACCCGGCAGGTCGATGCCCGGCATCGGCGGCGCGATCGGCGATGCGCCTGGTGATAGGACGAGCTTGTCGTAAGACTCATTGGTCACCTCACCAGTGACGAGATTGCGCAGTTCTACCGTCTTGTCTGACCTCGAAATGGCGATGGCTTCGCAGCGGGTGCGCACATCAATGGCGAATAGATCGCGGAAGGTTCTTTCATCCGCCACAAGGAGGCTGGACTCCCGCGCTATAACGCCCCCGACATGGTAGGGCAGCCCGCAGTTTGCATAGGAAACATAGGGCCCGCGCTCGACCATGAGAATTTGCGCTCGTTCGTCCAGGCGGCGCAGGCGCGCCGCACACGACGCACCGCCGGCCACACCGCCGATGATGATGACCTTCCTACTGCTCCGCATATTTAGGGTCTCCACTGCTTGTCTCCTTCAACTCGTGAAATCCAGTTGGGTAGGTCAATCATGCCTGCCAGTTTCGGCCGCCCAGGCAGCAGCCTTCGACTCGCCGGCAGGCCGTATCCCACTCTCAACCAACATCCGCGGAGGACGCTTGGCGGGCACAGGACGATGCCCGCCACTAGTTCCTTAGCCAGCCGTCCTCGATCGTGGGTACGCACATGCGCGAGCCGGGTGCCCATCTTCCCAATCGAGCCGCGAGTGAGGTGATATGGCTAGTAACAACGCGCGGCTCCGGATTGCAGCCCTGATCGATTCCGTTTAGCTCTCTTTAGACATGACGTTTCCTCTTGAATCAATTCCAAAGAGAAGATGGATATCGCCGCGCCTGCGGTCCTAATACCCTTCATAGCCGGGAATACGCTTGCGCCCAAGACCACCTGAGTAGGAAGCGATGTCAAAGATAAGCATCAAGCCAGCCCACAACCAATCCCAACCGACCACGCCGCCGGGACAGGCCCTGATGCAAGCGCCGCACTGGATGCATAAACTTTCATCCACTTGAATCATAGTGTCCAGTTTGTATTGGATTGTCGTCGCTGCCATAATGTATTTCACCTAGTGATCTTGGTGCTCAACTTAGAATGGATAATGTTTTCCGGCTGCAGACTGGGCGGCGGCGCCGCCCAGTCTGCACAAAAGGTTTTTCTATCCGAGCCGGACGCCCTCTGCTTCGAGCCCTTCCCCTACAGGAAGTTTGCTCCAGCTTCTCCTCTCCCATTCCTCTTTGAGGACTTCCAGGGCCGCCTGCTCCAGGAACTCAGGCGCGGCCCACTCATCGACATCGAAGTCGTTCTGGATGTAGCCGTGGCTGAGCATGAAGTCCTTGCCGATCTTGACGCACTGGAGGTTCTGTGCGCTCAGGCTCGGCACCATGTCGACGTCCTTGATGCCCTCGTAGGTGTGCTCGGCATCCAGGTAGAACGTCTGACGGTTAAGGATCTCGGCCGCAGCATGTTTGTTCCGGTTCGCCCACCTGCCCACCTTGATCATGGCCTTCATGTACGCGATGACGAGCTCGGGGTGCTCCTTGGCCATAACGTCGGTGCAGGTGATGATAGCGGGGGTGTTGGCAACCTGAATCGTCCAGTCTGGGAGTTTGGACAGGTCGAAGATGGCCTTGATTTCGCCCGTGGCCTCCGAGAGCTGTCCTAATTGTCCCATCTGATTGTAGATGGCATCGACGGTCCCGTTCAGCAGTGCCTTCTCCAATGGTCGGAAGGCATAGTCGTGCTTGTGGTCACGGCGCAGCCACAGTTCCGACGGGTTGTTCATCGGCGGCACGAGCATCTCGGGCTTATCGTACCAGTCATCCGGGTAGGGGAACTCGACAAGCTCAATATCATCCATGGTCATGCCGTTCAGCATCAGGATATTTTCGATGCCCATGTGCTCCTGGATGCGCCACCAGTCGTTTTTGATGGTGTTGAGGCTCTTGGTGAGGCCGATCTTCTTGCCTTTCAGGTCCTGCACGCGGAAAATCTTGTCGCGGGCTCGCACCTGCATCACCCCACCCTCGTAGACCCACGTCGCCCCCAGCAACACAGTGCGGCGGATGTCGGCGTTGACGGCGATCGGGGGATACAGGCCGCCGAAACGGATCAGATTGTCGAGATTGTGGATGTAGTGCGGGTACCAGTTGTTCTCCGGTGCGTGGCGGAAGTAGGCATACTCGACGCCGATCTTCTTGTATTCCTCGCGACACCATCCCAGCTCCTGGTCCACGTTATTAGCGGATACCATAGGGCAGTTGGTGAACCACACCTCATTCCAATTCAGTGGTACTGTCGTACTGACTCTTTCTGTTGCCATAATAAACTCCTTTCTTGTTAAGTGGCCGCTGATGGCCATCAGTCATGGCCCATCATATCGATGACGATCGCGCTCAACAGAGCAACGGCCGCATCCTGCGGATTGTCAACTTCCACACCTTATATGTCGCGCGCGCGGAACCATTTCTTTGAGACTTCGGCGATTTTGTCCCGCCCATGCTCAATCTTGCATTCGTGCTGCAGGATGTTGCCCGTCGCACTCTGGCCCTTGCCGCCCGGCACATCAATCTGCCAGCGGTCACGCGCCGGCGTCAACATGGCATTGTGGACCTTCAAAGCGGTCTTGCCCGAAGCGTCGTCGATATTCATCGTGTCACGGGCGCGGGCCATCTTCTCCTGGATGGCGTACAGTTCCTTTCCCTGGGCATCCTCGAAAAGCAATGTGGAGCGTACGCGCATCGCTTTGCCGTCCACCTTGAATACCTTTTGCCCGCTCTCTGTTTCGATCCAGAAATCGTCGCCGATGGTAAACATGCCCTGGCGCACCTGGTAACGGACCGGGCCGCCGGCCTGCGGGCTGCTGGCTGGCTGGCCGGGACCGCGGTCTGCCTGGCGATCATCTCGTCTATCTGCTCTTTGTCTATGCGGCATGATGGTGTGCTCCTTTATGAAAGTCTGACCAATACTCAAAGCAAGCGGCGGTATGAACCGCAACCGGCGAAGCCACTCGCTTTGATCTGCGAATTGGGTGGCTGAAGCGCGGCAAGATCTGAGCATCTAGCCCAGCGCTTTTTTCAGGTTCTCCTCAGCCTCGGTGGACAGGGTGGTCTGGATGATGGTCCCGTGATGGTCTTCGAGGGCGGCGCGAATGGCGGCGGGATTGGCGTCATGCACCAGGACGAAGAGGGCCGAGGTTCCGGGTTCAAGGGCTTCAGATACCTGCTTGACGAACTTGCCGTCGATGCCCATATCCACAAGCCGCCCAACGCCGGCACCGAGGGCGCCGCCAATCAAGAGACCGGCAACAGGGAAGGCGATGAAGGAGAGCAGCAGCCCCAGCAGCGCTCCGATGCCCGTGGCGGTCATGGTGCCGTGGCTGACGTTGTTCTTCACGTGCACTTTGCCGTCCGCATCTTTGCTGACCACGGCCGTGTCATCGAGGGAGATGTTGCCGTACTTGGACTGGTTCTTGAGTTCGCCCAGAACGTTTTCTGCTTCAGTGGCTGAATCGAAAGAGATAACGACTAAACTTGATGACATAGTTCCTCCCTATATGTCTGTTGCGGCCCGTACGTAAATAGCCTACTAGTTTTCAACGGCCGTGTCATCGGCAGGCGCCTCGTCTTCAGAGCGCAAGCGTTCCACGGACAGGATGACGTAGCCCGCGTTGTATAGGCCGTTTATGATGCCAACGAGTTCACCCTGGTCAGCAACTTCACCGGACAACATTGTCTGTTCCGGTTCGCCAGGGCTTACGAGCGGCGCAGACGTCATGCCCCAGTTACGCTCTACCCATTCCCTTTCCAGAGCACCTGCGACATAGATGCAGTAGTTCGCGGGCTTATCCATAGGGAAAATCGGTAGCTCTTCCGTCACTGGGTCCTTCCTCTCAGAAGCAAACTGCATCCCGCGTATCTTCAGGGTCGGGAACACGCTCCTACAGTACCAATATCCTAGTACGGGCAGGCGCAGCCCGATAGCACCCAAAGGGTGTACAAAGGGTGTAGACAACAACCTATGCGGTTGGCGTAGGTGATCTGGAGATCAGAGTGGCGGGATCAGGCCCAGCGTAGCCGCCGCTTCGACGGCCTCGCGCCGGTTGTGGACGCCCAGTTTCTGGTAGATGTTGATTGCGTGGCGCTTGACCGTGGAGACGGAAATCACCAATTCGGCGGCGATTTGTTTGTTGCTGAAGTGCTTGCCCATCAGGGCAACAATTTCTAGTTCGCGAGGCGTAAGCGGCTCAACCAGTATGTCATTGTTGCCTGCGTACTGCTGAGCGACTGCTGGTGAAGCCGCGAAAGCGTGTAATATAGACCTGATGTAGCTGGCGAAAGAGGAGCGGTGGAGCATCTCACGCAGAAGTTCGGCCAGCGGAGGGCCGAGGTCGACGTAGAGACGGACAAAGCCGGAGGGTTGGGCAAGGGCCAGCGAGTCTTCGAGAAAGGCTATGGCTGCCTCCTCGTCACCGTTGGCGGCATGCAGCAAGGCTTGCAGGGCCATTACTTCAATCAGCAGGCGTATCTGGTGCCCGCTTTCGGCGTATGCGCGCAATCGTGCCAAGGCTTCGGCAGCCAGAGCCCGGCTGTGGGGTGTGTCTGTGGCCAGCAAGACTTTGGGAATAGTGAGACTGGGTGCATAGGCGCTGATCAAGGGGGTAGGATGCAAGTTGGCAGCCGCTTGCTCGGCCCATTGGCTGACTTCGTGGGCGCGACCCTGGAGAAAGGCGAGCTCTGCCTGAAAGGCCTGCACAAGCGTGGCGAAAACCGGGCTGCGCAGTTCCCGGGCAAAATCCATAGCCTCGGCAAGCAGGTCGCGGGCTTCTTGCTGGCGGTCACCAGCCTGCAGGATCATGGTCAAGAGGAAAGCGCTGTCAACATTTGCCGAAGGATGATAGTGTCGATTGTCGAATGTAAGGCGAGCATGCCGTTCAGCACTTTGTAGGTCATTGCGATAGTAGGCTGCGATGGCCAAGAAATGGTTGCCCCAGCCTCGTGTCTCCCAGTAGGTCTTTGCGGCGTCGAGGCCCAGCATAAACTCGCCAACTTGCTGCAATCTGGCGAGATCGGCGGCCATCCAGGCGACAAAGCCATCCGCAGCGATGTTGCGGGTGCGAGGACCGTCGCTTACAGACATATCCTCGCGAATGGCCTGGTCGACCCAGGTTCGCGCGCGCGCGAATTCGCCAAGCATTTGCAGCGCGACCGCGCCGAACATCCAGCAGTAGCTGCGCATGATGTGCCATTCTAGTGGCAGGGCTTGCAGTGCCGTTTCACAGCAGGTTAAGCAGTCCTGGGGGTCAGGCGAGATGTAAAAAAGGGCCGCACTACGCAGGGCATCGTTTTCAGCCGCAAGAAGGCGGGCGCGCCCCGGTTCAAGGTCGAGCCGGGCCAACAGGGCATCGATCTCTTGCACAAACTGGTAGAGTTCAAGAATGTCCACGCGGACTGTTTGCGCGAAACGTGCCTTGATGAGCAGAAGATCGGGAGATTCCCGAATGATCGGTTCGGGAAACATGCTGAGCCAGCGGGAGAGGCGGCGGTAGCTTTCCTGATTGATGAGTTCATACCTGTTGGCGGCGACAAGGTCCACGGCGGATGCCATGTCGCCGGCGACAAGAGTGTGGCGCAGGGCCTCGTCGATGAGTTCGTGTTCGGCAAACCAGGTAGCAGCCCGGCGATGCAGGGCGGCCACTTCAGCAGCCGAAAAACGCTGACTGAGGCGGGCTTGCAAGAACTCCTGAAACAGGTGATGGTAGCGATACCAGCGGCCGGAATCATCTAGGGGGATGATGAAGATATTGGCGGACTCAAGCTCACGTAAGGTGTCCTGCACGTCGGCAGCCCTAACGTCCAAGTCGATCACGTCGCGGCAAAGCCCGGCAGAAAAGCGATCCAGAATTGAGGACTGAATCAAGAATGTCTGTGTTGCGGCAGGAAGGAGATCGAGAACCTGGGAAACAAGGTATTCCCTGATAAATACGTTACTGCCGCTGAGGTCTTCGAATTCGCCATACGAACCCTCCCCACGGGAAAACGAAAGTACAGCGAGACGAAGTCCAGCGATCCAGCCTTCGGTCTTCTTAGTCAGGACGGCAGCGGTAGTGGCGTGTGCCTGGGCCGGCAAAGCAAGCTCCAGGAATCTGGCCGTCTCGGACACGGAGAAGCGCAGGTCCCGGCCCCGGACTTCGAGAAGCCGGCCACTCGCGCGCCATTCGCTGAGTGGCAGCGGCGGGGCGTGGCGAGCGGCCAGAACAAGATGCAAATTGGGATGAGGATGACGCATCACCTCGCGGACGAATTGATGCACCTCGTCGTTGGCTATGACGAAATAGTCATCGAGCACGAGGACAATATGCGCGCCTTCCGGATGAATGTCTTCCAAGATAGACATGACAAAGGCTGGTACCGACGGCACGGTCGCGCCGTCCAGCACGTTGCGCCAGCTGCGGCCAAGAGTAGGATCGACCGTGCGCAGCGCAGCGAGTACGTATTTCTGAAATAAGCTGGGGTCGTTGTCTTCAGGGTCCAGGGAAAGCCAGGCGCTTGGACAGGCGCACTGTTCGAGCCATGCACTGAGGAGAGTTGATTTGCCGTAACCGGCGGGGCCGGAAACCAGGGTCAGTGGGTATTGCCTGATCAGGTCCAGGCGGTCCTGCAAGCGCTCGCGAAGCACGAAATCACCAGTGAGCCTTGGGCGATATAGTTTGGTCTGGAGGACTGGCGAGAGATCACCAGCGGTCATAGACTAGCCTCCTCAATGAGAACTTATCGTTAGCCAACAGTGAAGCAGTTGCCGACCCGGCATGCCCAGGGTTCACCGATCATGGCTTCAGTTCGGTTCCAAGCAGAGGTCTTTTCTGAGCAAAGATCCTTGACCATTAAAGCATATCAGATCGCCCGTCCAGAGCAAGTACGACAGTGATCCAACTGATGCCTGAGCGCCTGTAACCAGACTGGCAATCTATTACTTCTGGTAGAATCCGTTTCATCGCTTATTGGGCTCACAGCTCATTCCATAATCTGAGGAGTATTCATCCAGGCAGGATACGCTTCCTTTTCTTTACCCTCTCCCGCTTCCCACCGACAAATAGAAGCCCTCGTTTACGCATTAGTAAAGAAACTCGGGAACGAAATCACGGTCAAATTGGTACTTGAATTGACGGGTTTCTTAACGCTAGAATGCGCTCATGCTAATTGGTTATGCGCGTGTCTCCACCATCGAACAGCATTTCTCGCTGCAAACTGATGAATTGAAGCAGGCGGGGTGCGAACGCATCTTCCAGGACAAGGTGAGTGGCGCCAAGACGGAACGACCCGGGCTGTCGGAGGCTCTGGAGTTTCTACGCGAAGGCGATTCTTTGGTCATGTGGCGCCTGGATAGGCTGGGTCGTTCGCTACGGCACCTTATCGATACCGTCAGCGAGTTGGAGGAACGGGGCATCGGCTTTCGCAGCTTGCAAGAGTCTATCGATACAACCACCAGCGGTGGCCGTCTCATCTTCCATATCTTCGGCGCGCTGGCGGAGTTTGAGCGCAACCTCATCCGTGAACGGACGATTGCCGGGCTGCAGGCAGCGCGGGCCCGCGGTCGTTTGGGCGGCCGACCACGCAAGCTTAATGCCAAGAAGACGGAGCTGGCGTATCAGCTCCATGACGAGCAGAAATACGCCGTCAAAGAGATATGCCAGATGCTCGGCGTGTCCAAGCCGACTTTGTATGCCTATCTGGCACGAAGGGAGAAGGCTACTGAGGAATAGACGCTAGTCGTAATGGCTGTGTGGATCCCAGCTCATCTCTCCGGTATCTTCATCGTAGTCCGGATACTGCGGCGGAGATTCTCCTGCTTGCGCTACAAGCTTCGGGTATCTTCCCTTGTCAGCCCTGGTGTTGATGTGCATGACCTGCACATCAAACTCGTGCCCATCCCCATAATCGAAGAGGTAAAGGAACGTCTGTCCTTCGGCCAGGGCGAGCTGGCCCACTTGCACCTGATGCGTGTGCACGGTGGACTCTGACCAGGGACTGCCAATTTCGGTGGCCTTGTCCCACACTTTGCCACTCATGAAGAATGAGTACAGATGATCGTCGTACCAACCATAGGCCTGCTGGATGGCCAGGTGCAGGTCTTCCAGCGTCTGGTCATCAGCCAGTTCGATGTCCCGCCAGGTTGTAGCAAGAGCACGATGGTTGACGCGGAAGGTGTAGCTGGTGAAGTCACCCGCTTTGGCTCTGGCTGACGGCCGTGGCCGCCTTCTCCCGTACTCCGGGTCGTACTCTCTGGGCAGATCGGGCGGGTTCTCGGGATCATAGACCTGTGCCGGCCGTTCAAAGAGTTCGCTCAGTAGTGGGTCCGGTTCGCTGTTTGGACGAGCGTCTTCCAGGTCCTCCACCGGTCGGAAGCTCCAGATATCATCGCGCCAGATTTCATAGAGCGGATCGGGTGGGACGGGGTGTTGGTAGTACCCTCGGGCCAGGGCGTGCGTGGTGATGTCCCAGGGCGCTGCCCCATACGGCCGATTCAGCATCTTGACGATCATCTCCACGAATAGCTGATTGCGCTCAGCGATAGCGGCTTCGTCCCGTTCGCGGCGTGGTTCGAACGTGACACCGTATTGCCGCTCTTCCGCGTTGAGTAATGGTGACGATCAGGGCGTCGCCGGCGTTGGCATTTTGGCTCTCCAGCCATGCCCAGAATTCAGGCGTGGCATGAGTACCCCAGATACCTTTGTAAAGACGCTCAAACGGAAACTCGATGACCGTTCCGTCCGGCAGGCTTATCTGAGCCGGGTCGAGGTCTCTGTACGCTTCCTGGGCAAAGAAGGTGGGGCAAAGCGCATCTTGCAGTTCATCGCTGTACTGCAAGACTTCCATGAGAAGGTCCGATTCGCGCAAGGTGTAGCGCAGCTTGGAGCCGTTGATCACCCGCGTCTTCCAGCCGAAACGGCCGTCGCCTAGAAAGACGATCATAGCGCTGGAGCCTATGGCGGTACGAATCGTGTTCTTAGGGTTCCTGGTATTGATGGGACGCAATGCGTTAACGCGCTCGATGATCTCATCAAACGTAAGCGGCTCTGCTGAAGCCTGCACCACGTCACGTGTTAGCTGGGCATAACTGGGTTGCTGAGTGGCCATGCGCATCTCTCCCTAATGAGGCTTACTGCCTATTCTGCCACGAGGTTTGGTTTTGGGGAAGGCCCGATGCAGACTCTTTGGAAACGGCCGTGGGGATTGAAACTGCTTTTCAGTAAGTGTATGATGCTGGTGATCTTTTCACCGGAACCTTCTGTGTTTGCGGTGAACTCCCCTGCCCTTACGCGAAATTGAATAGGACTTGTTCCTGGAAAGGACACTCTGTCAGATTACACGCCTGAAGGCAGACCGAACCATTTGCGCTTGTGCGACTTGCCGGCTGAGGAACGGCCACGCGAGCGTCTTTATCATGTGGGTGAACGGGCACTGTCGACCACTGAACTGCTGGCCATCGTCATTGGCAGCGGACATGGCAGTGACAATGTCCTGCAACTATCGCAGTTGCTGCTGTCGGACCTGGACGGGCTGGATGGTCTGACAAAGGCTTCAACGCAGGAGTTGCGTCAGGTGAAGGGCATCGGTGAAGTGAAGGCGGCGCAGATCAAGGCAGCTCTTGAGTTGGGAAGGCGGGCGACGAATATGCCAAGGGTGGAACGGCCGATCATCAGGTCGCCGGCTGAGGCAGCCAATCTGCTGATGCCGGAAATGTCGAGGCTGGAGCAGGAGCACACGCGGATCATTTTGCTGGACACGCGCAACCGGGTGTTGAGCATGCCTACTATTTATATAGGAAGCCTGAACAGCTCGGTGATTCGGGTTGGGGAGTTGTTCAAGGCCGGGATTCGAGAGAATGCGGCGTCGCTGATCGTGGCGCACAATCATCCATCCGGTGATCCGGCGCCGTCACCGGAAGATATCGTCGTCACCAGGCAAGTGATTGAAGCGGGGAAGCTGCTTGGGATTGAGGTGCTGGATCATGTGATAATCGGCCGTGGGTCTTTCGTATCGCTAAAGGAACGAAGTCTCGGGTTTGAGTAAAGACAAACCACCGTTGTGCTTGGCCATTTCGGGATTACTGCTTGCAGCTAACTGTTTCTGAATCTAAAACAAATGACGACTAATTCCGCTTAGAAACACTCTCCTGGGACTTCGCCAACAAAGTCCATATTCGTCCGTATATATACGTTAAGGATCACTATTTTAGCTTCGGGTTGACCACAAATTGATCCTATTTAGGCCAATGTTCCTGCTGATCGACCAATGGCAGCGCTTGGAAGCGGCTGTGAGCGACGATTTTTGTGGCTTTGCCCGACATGCTGCTGCAAATCGACGCATTTCAGCCGGCAGATATCGACAATATGCTTGCGAACCCATGCTGGTCTGCAGAAACAGGCGCTTTTGGCCTCGCTTAGAGTATATCTACGCGTGAATATTGCTAATATCCATAGTTCTTCATGGAGGCAGGTCAGCAACAATCACGTAGTATCCCAGTTCTTCTTACTTGACTTCACAACAGTCGCGTAGTGGCTGCGGTGCACATCGCCACGCCACTAAACGCAAAGAGAGGCGACTATGCGCCGCCCCTCTTTCAAGTCAAAACCAGAAGACGGGCCGAGCACACATCTGGCCAATCTTCTCCGGTTGACGTCTAATTACCTGCACTGAGCTCAGCGATGATGATCGTGGCCTCCTGGATCAGGGCTGCGCCATCCTCCGGAGCCAGATTGCCCTGCTGAACCAGGATGTTAACCTCATGGATGAGCTGCTCCATCTGCTTGATCGCCTGATCGGGCTTGCCCTTGGCCAGCTCCTTCAGTGCATTATCCAGCTTGACGAAGAGCACGTTGGCCTTGTTTGCCGCCAGGTCGCCATCGTCGACCAGCGTCTGGACATCATCCTTAAGCATGTCGATCAGGTTCTCCGTCGTCTCCTGGAGTACGAACACAGCCGTAGTGCGTCCCGGCACTTCAAACGTACCGGTCGCCGTGTCAAAGCTGCTGGTGCGCACGATGGGATCGACCGAAGCGGCTTGTACCGGGTGCAATTGCAGCCCTATGCCAATTAGGTCGCCCACTGCGATCGCCTGGGCTTCGTCGTTGGCATTCACCAGGACCACGATGGCCTCGTAGTACCGATCGAGATCGGTCCCAGCCAGGTCCGACACGCTCATGACGATCAGACCCGGTAACTGACTGGGTCCGGTATTGTGGAAGGCCACACGATCCTGAATCTCGGCCGCCGTTTTCAGATGGAACAGCTCCGAGCTGGCCCGTACTTCCAACAGCTCCTGGAAGAGTTCGGTGGTCAGCATGATGTCGGAGGGCGCCGGCTGCAGGCTCGGGTTGGCTAGTAACGGCCCCATGATGCCCCAGTTGTCCTGGTTCTTGCTGGCCACCGGCAGGCCGACCCCCCAGTTACTCGCCTGGTAGGTGAAGTCGAGCCGGTTGAACCAGTCACCGGAGTTGAAGCTATCGCGATCTAGTGACTTGGAGCGCAGCAGATCGCTGCCCGCATGGGTGAACGGCACGCCCTGCCCTAGCAGCACGGTTGACAGACCGACCGCCTGCGCGCGCACGCGGTCCTCCATCGTCGTACCAACCGGAAGCTTGTAGGCATTGTTGTCATACAGCGTCTGGTTGTCATGCTTGGAGATATAGCTGATGTTCTCCTGCGGGTCCAGTGTGTAGCCGGCAGGTTGACCGTTGTAGTCTACCTGGGCGCCGGTCACAAGATTGCCGTTGCGGTCGATGAACTCGTATGTCGCCAGATTGCCGGCCATACCGATGCGAATCTGGTCCGTGGTCAGCAAAAGCGTATCGAGTTCGCCCTGGCTGCCGCTGTTGAGCACGTTAGGATCGTAAAATAGACCATTGGCGAAGCCCTGGCGACGGATCAGGTCTTGACCGCCGTCAAAGGGTCCGCCGCCTCGCACTGCATCGCGCAGACGGTCGCTGAACGTGCCGATACCGGTTCCGGCCATGTTGAGCTGAGTCGCGTTGACGCCGCGAGCGTTGTCGGCGACCTCGCCGAAGTTCCAACCCTCGCCATACATATAGATAGCTTCGCCATCAACGCCATCGGCCGCCGGAGTCAGACTGTCCAGCGCATCACGGACGTTGAGGATGTTGCTCTTCATGTGGTGACCCATCAGGTCGAAGCGGAAGGCGTCGATCTTGTACTCGGTTGCCCACACCAGCAGCGAATCCACCATGAGCTTTTCCATCATGTTGTGTTCGCTGGCTGTGTTGGCGCAACACGTGCTGGTTTCCACGGCACCCTTGTCATTAAGGCGATGGTAGTAGCCGGGCACAATGCGATCCAGGACCGACTTCTCGGCCTGACCAGCGGCGTTGGTATGGTTATAGACAACGTCCATGACCACCCGCAGGCCGACATCTTCATTGAGCGACTGGACCATCTCGCGGAACTCGCGGATGCGCGTCGTTCCGTCCGGATCGGTGCTGTAGCTGCCTTCCGGGACGGTGTAATGGAACGGGTCATACCCCCAGTTGAAGCCATCGAGATCTTCCGTGGCCGTCACAGCCGCCTGCTGTTGCTCCGAGTCCGGTGGGTATGTTGCCAACACCGCGGGATCTGGTTCCTGCCAGTTGGCCTTGTTCTCATCAATCGTCGCGATGTCAAACACCGGCAGCAGATGGAGGTACGTAAGACCGGCCTCTTGCAGCGCCTTCAGGTGATTGGTGCCGTTGGTATTGTCCAGTGTGAACGCCTTGTAGGTCCCCTTCATCGCATCCGGAACGGAGCTGTCGTTGACGCTGAAGTCGCGCACGTGGATTTCGTAGACACTGATCTCTTCCGGCGCGGCGATTGGCGGCTTGGCCAGCGTTTCCCAGCCGGGCGGCTTCAGCGCGCTGTCGTCCAGATTGACGATCTGGCTGCGGCTGGAGTTCATGGCCAGGCTGAACGAGTACGGGTCAGTCACGATGTTGTGTTCGACCTGTCCCGTGCTGTGGACGTAGACTTCTACCTCAAAGAGATAGTACTTATTCTTCCAGCTGGCGTCTCCGGTGATGCTCCAGACACCGGTGCCGGCATCTACGGCCATCTCCGTTGTTGTGCTGCTGGTCGACGGGTTGGCGTCGTCGAACAGGTGGAAGGTGACTGATTTGGCCGTCGGCGCCCACAGGCGGATGGTCGGTACATTCCCGTTCCAGCTAACGCCCAGGTCACCGTTGTAGGTGTAGAGGTCATCCAGGACGCCGGGAATTTGCAGCCCGGTGGCGTCAACCGAGACGCCCTCGCTGTTCACAGCGGAGACAGCGATCTGGCCCTTCAGAATCTCCGGCACCACCGCCAGATCACCAGCTGCAATCTTGAGACCCGGCAGGCCCGCCAGATGCGGGAACTTGGCCTTGACGGCATTGCTAAGCGCGCCCGGCGTCAGGGTGATACTGCTGCCGCCGGTGATGCCTTCTTCCGTGGTCGCCAGGCCGCCTTCGGGTGCGTAATGCAGCGTGTAGGTCAGGCCGGAGTTGGCAGCTGCGCCCCAGGCGATGGTCTCGTCATCGACCCAGAAGGCGCTCTGCTGGTTGATGTTGCCGGGGTTGCCACTTCCCGCACCAGCCAGCACAGGTAAGACGTAGTGAGGTTCATCAGGATTGGGACCTTCACCCTGCAGTTGCCAGACTTCAAAACCCCACTTCTCCAGGACAAGGAACTGATCCGGGCCAGGGTCTTTTTCGTCGCCGCGATGCAAGATATATGCTAGCTGTGTGGCGTTGTCGGCCAGGGGCACGTTAAAGACCGGACCGAAGATGTCCGTGGCCACTGGCTTGACGGGTGACGGCCATTCGGTTGGGCTGGCCGAACCTTCCCAGACATGCATGCCCCAGAAGTCGTTGAAGTTCGTGCTACTGTAGTCACCGTAATCACCGGCAGGCCGGTAATAGTGGAGCACGACAGTGTTCTCTGCAGCGCCCCGACTGGGGTAGATAGTCTCGTCGCTGGACTGAATCCAGATGGTCGCGTCATCAGACGGGATCATGCTCTGGTCTGGGCCAGGATCTTTCGTGTCGCCACGATGGATGATGAAGTTCACCGGCAGCTCGGAGTCGACGATAGCAACGCTCCAGTACGCGCCGTAATCATCAATGCCGGTCGGCGGCTTGGGCGATGTCCACTCGGTGCCTTCGCCAGGATCGATCGCGTCACCCCACAAATGCAGGCCCCAGAACGTATTGTAGTCATTGCTGGGTGTGCCATAGTCACCGTCATCGCGATGGTAGCGAATGGTCACATACCCCTGCGCGTCGGCCTGAGAGGTGTAGATCGTCGCGTCATCCTGGCGCAGCCAGATTTCGGGCGTCACCGAAGGGTTGAAGAATCGATCAGCGTCGGTGCCGTCCTTGGTATCGCCGCGATGGACAATGAAACCCATATTGGTAGCGTTTTCGGCGAGGCTCACCCAGGCAAAACGACCGTACTCATCCTCTCCCA
The DNA here is from genome assembly GCA_963786145.1 of uncultured Chloroflexia bacterium. Taxonomy (GTDB): domain Bacteria; phylum Chloroflexota; class Anaerolineae; order Promineifilales; family Promineifilaceae; genus JAACFF01. The sequence goes on along the minus strand of CAWAYB010000002.1, from coordinate 1,017,293 downwards.
AGAAGGGCTTGGGCGCGGTCCACTCAATCGTCTCGGTGATGTCTCCCCACAGATGCAGACCCCAATAATCATTGTAGTCGCCTGTGGTGTGGTCGCCGTAATCGCCGTCGGTCCGCAGATAGTGGATCACAGCATAGGCACTAGCGCTGGATGGTGGCGGCGGCTCGATCTCTTCCTTAACTGTGACAGTGACCTTGGCGGCGTTCAGGTTGCCGCCCAGGTCGGCCACAATCGCCTTGTAGGTAACGCTTGTGCCGGAGGGCAAGCCGCTGACGTCATGGTAAACCGCATAAGGCGCGTTGTCGTCGGTGCCAATCACCTCATAGGCGCCGCCTTCAATCGAAACAGCAAAGGTGACCTCGGCATAGGTGCCGGGCGTTACGTCGGCGCTGACTTCTACGCGTCCTTCTACCTCGTCACCGCTGGCCGGAGCAGCCATCGCTATGCCGTCGGCCGTCGTGTCGGTGGGTACAGGCGAACCGGCCTGGTACACGACTACGCCCAACGCGGGCACGTTCACGGTCACCTCACCGGCACTATTGGAGGCGGTTGCCGGACCAGTGCCGGGATAGATCTCGGTGAAGGTGGCGTCAGGGGTATCGCTGGTGAAGGTGGCCGAATCTGCGCTTTCGCTGGTATTTACGGCCACGATGTATTCAACCGGGTCGGATCGGTCGAGGCGGCTAAAGGCATAGATGCCGGCCGTGCCCTCGCTGAAGCGATGCAGCTGCGCGCCGGTCCGCAACGCCGGGTGGGCGTCACGCAGCGCCGCCAGGTCGCTGATCGTCTGGTACAGCGGATGGGTCACGTCGAAGTTGTCATCGGCGGTTGTGGCCGCGGTGCCGATCAGGTTGTCGTCGTTATAGGACGGCACCTGGGAGGGGAACATATCCTGGCGGGCGTCTTTGTCGCCGGCATCACCTGTGAAGCCCTGCTCGTCACCGTAGTAGACGATGGGCACGCCGCGCGTGGTGAAATTGAGAGCCTGAACCAGTGCGGCGCGGGCCAGCAGCTCGCTGTCGGACGCGCCAGCATTACCCACTTGGATGTCACGCCCCACACGCCCCACATCGTGATTACCCACGAACTTCACCAGCGCGTACGCGTTGGAGTCGTCGTCGGTGAACCAATTGTCATCCGCGAACAAGTTTCGCAAGTTGTCGGTGGGGCTGCTAGAGGCTACCACGCCCTTGACTGTACCGTCGAAGCGGAAATCGAGGGTCGTCGGGAACGGCAGTTCCGTTGAGAACCGGCTCAAATAGCCGGGGTCGCCGTCATAGATCTCGCCGAAGATGACGAAATCAGGGCTGCCCTCGGACGCCGCATAGCTCTGGATGGCCGGGACAAACGCTTCCCAGAACTCATCGTTGACATGCTTGACTGTGTCCACCCGGAAGCCATCAATGCCGAACGTGGCGATCATCGCTTCGTGGGCATCGATCATGCCATCGACCACGGCCGGATGTTCGGTGAAGAGATCATCCAGGCCAAAGAAGTCACCGTAGAGCGAGTTCTCACCACTGAAGGTTGAGTTGCCCCGGTTGTGGTACAGCGTCGGATCGTTCAGGAACGCCGGCGCCTTGATCGTCTCATCAGCCAGTGTGGCGTAGGCGGGTTCATAGGGGAAGCTCACGGCCGGGTCGAGTGGCGGGAACGTGGCCCCGCCCGCGTAATCACGGTCGTCAAATTCGGTGCCGCTGGCGTCCTTGTAGGGGTAATCGGTCTTGTTGCGATACGCCGAACCACCGCCCACATACTGGATAACGTCGCCGGTGTGGTTGACGACGATGTCGAAGTAGACCTTCATTCCCAGCGCATGCGCAGCGTTGACAAGATCCAACATCTCCTGATTAGTGCCCAGATGGGGGTCAATCGTGGCTAGATCGATCTGCCAGTAGCCGTGATAGGCGGCCGAGGATCCAGCAATGGTGCCGTCACCTTGCACCCAGCGGTTGGCGAATGGCGGCGTGATCCACAGCGCCGTGACACCGAGTCCATCCAGATAGTCGAGCTTGTCTTGCAGACCGGCCAGATCGCCGCCATGATAGTAGCCTTTGTCACTGACGAGGTAGCCATTGACCAGCGGATCGGTTGAGGCCGAATCACCCTGATCATTGCTCGGATCGCCGTTGGCAAACCGATCGGTCATGACAAAGTAAATGAATTCTTCCTTGCCCGGCTGGCGAACTGGCGGAGTGACCAATTCGGCATCACCCGGCTCTAGGCCGCTAGAGGCAACCTCGACCGAGGGATTGTTGGTGGCGCTGACAAAGGAGATTGTGACCTGGCTTCCGAGCGAGGGAACGGTGAACGGGATGTTGTCACCGCCCCCACCGGCACCGTAGCTCTCAGTCCATTCTTCGTTGATAGCGACCTTGAACTCATAGCTGCCTTCGGGAAGGGCTGAGGTAGTGAAAGTATAAGTACCGTCGCCATCCGGGTCTTGCAACCAGGAACGCAAGCAGTCGGGCGCCCAATCACCGGGGCAGCCTAGCTCACTCTGGAAACTGCCGGCGGCGGTGGCGATGCGCGAGTTAACGTTATCGGTAACCCAATGTGTTTCGTGATCGTAATAGAATTTAACGTCATCAGCCGCGCCTAGGTTGAGTCCGATGTTGTCGCCATTAGGTACGGCACCGGCACCGTAGTTTTCGTCCCACGAGTCGTTGAGTGCGGCCTTGTATAGCCAGAAGCCAGCCGGCACATTGAACGTGGCCTGCCATATCTCGTCGTTGCCATCATATGTCAGCTCGGTGCTAATGCAATCAGGCTGCCAATCTCCTGGGCAGCTCAGTTCGCTCTGGAGATCACCGACAATGGCTACGCTAGCGGGGTCAGCCGTATGGTCAGCCAAAGTTACTTGGGCCATACTACCCCTGATGGCCACTAGGACCAGCACGAATACAAATACGATCATCAGCCTGCTGCTTCGAGAAAGTGTGGGGTTCATTTATTCGTTCCTCTCAAATCTGGCCCTGTTCTGATTTGTCGACTAAAACAAAGAAACGCTACGAGGTTGTTACCGTTTCCTATTCAGTTGCAGTACCTGACAGCTCATGTTGCCTGACATTCTCTCCAGCTCCCAAGGGGGAAAAGGGCGAGCTTCGCCGGTGGCTATGTTGGGTTGTTCAAAGTAGCTGGCGGCTCCCTGCCAGCCAATGCAAGTGACCTAGAAATCATATTCATTCTCAGTCTAGTCAATTCAGACCAGCTTGTGTAGTGATGACTGTCACATCTCTGTATCGGTTGTTGGTTCGGCTTTGGTAGCACGTGTGGCCACAATAGTCAATTATCTGCAGAGGGCTTCTTGAAAGCAAGTGCTTGAAGGGCAGATAATTGATGTCTTGTTAAAGCTATGCTGGTTAAGCAAAACCTCCCGATTCTGTTGGCGAAGTCTTCTGAGAGCAATTCTAAGCGGGAATAGGCTATAGTTGTCGGGAAAATCTGCGGCAAGGAGGCTTGCATGTTGATCCCCGATTACAATCAAGACATTCCCGAATCCACCGCTGAAGTCGCCCGAGCTGCCTTCCCCAAAGGCAATCCCTATCTGACACTGAGAGATGAACTGGGCACCATCTACGCGGACGAAGATTTTGTCGATCTTTTCCCGGAAATCGGTCAGCCGGCACTGGCACCGTGGCGACTCGCGTTGGTAACCGTCGTGCAGTTTCGCGAGAATCTGACCGATCGGCAGGTCGCAGAAGCCGTGCGCAGCCGCATCGATATCAAATACCTGCTGGGCCTGGATCTGACGGACCCTGGATTCGACTTCAGCGTGTTGAGCGAATTTCGCAGCCGTTTGCTCGAGGGACAAGCCGAAGCCCTGCTTCTAGAAAAGCTGCTAACCATCTGCCGTGACCTGGAGTTGGTCAAAGCGCGCGGTAAACAACGCACTGATGCGACCCATATTCTGGCCGCGCTTCGGGTGATGAACCGCCTGGAGCAGGTGGCGGAAACGATGCGCGCTGCCCTGAATGAGTTAGCGGTCGAAGCACCCATCTGGCTGCAGAGTGTTGCGCCGGCCGAATGGTACAAGCGCTATGGTCGGCGTATTGAGGATGAACGCCTGCCCCAAAGCGAAGGCGGGCGCGAAGCGTATGCGCAATCCGTAGGCGAAGACGGTTTTCTTCTGCTGGACCTGGTTGCTAGCCCAGCGGCCCCCAAGGATCTGGATAGACTGCCCATGATGGAGGCACTGCGGCTGGTCTGGGAGCGGCATTACGAACGAAAAGAGCAGAAAGTCCGCTTCAAGAGTAGAAAGGAACTCGCCAATGCTCCCCCTGGTCAGGAATCGCCCTATGACCCTGATGCCCGCTATCGTCATCGCGGAAGTACCAATTGGGTTGGCTATATCGGCCATGTGAGCGAAAGCTGTGATGACGATACGCCTCACCTGATTACCCATGTGACGACGACTACAGCTAACCAGCACGAGGTGAACGCGACGGAGGCAATTCACCAGGCCTTGGTCGACAAAGGATTACCGCCTGGCCAGCATCTGGTGGACTCGGCTTATGTGGAAGCCGGCCTGCTGCTCAACAGCAGGGAGAAACACGGTATCGTCATGGTTGGTCCGACACGAAAGAACCCCAGCTGGCAGGCAAGAACGGAAGGAGCCTATGACCATTATCAGTTTGAAATTGACTGGGAAAGCGAACGCATTCGCTGCCCGCAGGGCAAGGTTTCCAAATCCTGGTACCGTTTTGACTCGCGGGGGAAACCACTGGTAAAAGTGCTATTCCGCGAGGAAGACTGTCGTCCCTGTCAGGCACGCCATCTATGTACGAAAGGGGCCAAGAAGGTGCTTCAATTGCCCTATAAAGTCCACTATGAGGCACTCAAAGAACAACGCCGGATCCATGCCAGCGAGGAGGGGAGACTTCTCTACAACAAAAGGGCCGGTGTAGAGGGCACGATCTCTCAAGGAGTGAGAGCCTTTGGGTTGCGAAGAGCTCGTTACCGCGGCTTGGCCAAAACGCATCTACAACTCGTCGCCACAGCCGCGGCCATCAATCTTGAACGGCTAGTAGCCTGGTTCAATAACTTACCGATAGGGGAAACGAGGACATCTAGGTTCGCTGCACTGGCCCCAATATGACTTCGCCAACAGAATCCCTCCCTTCCACTTAACTCGACCTTGGCCGAAACCATGTCACGGGCGATGGCCTGCACCTGGGCGATTTCACGACCCGTGATTCGGCCGTCGGTGACCTCGATGGTCGTTTCAATCAGTCGCATCACGAAACTGGTGATGCCATAGCCATAGAGAGGCAGGTTAGCAATTTCAATCTCGTGGAGTATGTCGTCAAGATTCTCGGGCAGGCCGTGGCCATTCACATCCGCCGAATCACACAGGATGGTGTCAAAGCGCGGGCGTGCGTCGGCGTAGAGGCGTTCGTTTTGTCAGAGGGTGTCGTCGGCGTCAAAGCCGATGGTGCGGATCATGTGACGATTGTCGTCCCGCAAAGCGCGTCGTGCAAATGTCGTTGCTAGAGGACAGTTCAGGCGATTGCCCCGACACGAATGCAGTCCTTACAACGGTTGACCGGGACCGACTGAATCGTCGAGTCGATCCCGGTCACGCGTTAACGATCTGCTTTGTTCTGACTCAGCCACTAGGGTTGCGCTGTCTCTTCCCCATGCACCGTCCGGTGTGGCGCGAACTTTCCATCGACCATTGCCGGGCCGTTGATGCTCCAGCTCCAAGAGATGGTCGGCGTAATGCGAATAACCGGGCTGGGTCCGTACGGCCCGTCCAGGTCATCTGTTTCGGCCGTGCCATAGATGCGAACGCCGCGCGGGCGCCATGGGTCTACTGTCTCCAAATCATCAAACAGAAGGGCAACCTTTGATCGACCAGCGCTGATATTCTTGTACTTGCGGGTAGTCGCATTGGACATTCCGCCGATCAGAAAGTGGTTGCCATCATAGCGGGCTGTAACGGCCACGACATCCGGTTGCTCCTCAGCGCCAACTGTTGCCAGCCGAGCCAACGGTTGCCCCTTCATGTAAGCAATTTCTTTAGCCGTAAACATAGTTCACATCACCGAGGGGATTAGCTGCCCCATCCGGCATCATTCTCGGGCATGGGCAGCACGGGCATATTCTCCCAACCCGAAGATCGTAGCCATTCGGCAAAGGTGTGAAGGAATGGGAAGCGCTGGCGCAGCGCGTCAACGTCGGCCACATACCCCTCTTCGTTGAAGAAATTGATCATGGCCACCATCTCATCGTCCGGCTCAAAGCCTTCGGGTATTGTCGGATAGACCAATTCTACCGGTCGGCCGATTACCTTGCCCAGCGTCGCGACCATTTCGCTTTCAGTCAGCTCGTCACCGGCTAGCTCGATAGTCTCGCCGATGAACTCATCTGGGTTGGAAAACACTTCGGCCACGACTGCCCCGATATCGTCTACGGCAATGAGTTGTAGGGACTTGTCAGGTCGCAAGCCCATACTCTGATACTGTCCGTTAGAGATGGCTGGACGCGACCAGTTGGCGTTATTCATAAAATAGACCGGCCGAATGATGGTGGCCGGCAGGCCGAGTGCAGCCAGATGCTGCTCAATCTGGTGCTTGCTGGCAAAGTGGGCCAACGCATATGGTGTCTCGGCCGAACCAACGGATGAATAAACAAAGTGCTTAATGTCTGCCGCCGCGGCCGCATCGGCCAGGCGCATGCCCTGGTCAACTTCGCCTTCTGCGCCAACATCGGGCAGCCAGAAGTTTTGCACACTATAGACACCGTACACATCGCTTAGGGCGGCGTCGAGCGAGGCACGATCGGTTAGGTCACCTTGCACCAGTTCGGCACCTTGGGCGGCCAGCGCTTGGGCGGCCTCCTTCTGCGGGTCGCGCACCAGCGCGCGCACCTGCCAGCCATTTTTCAACAGATGCCGAGCCACTGCCCCGCCTTGTTGCCCGGTCGCCCCAGTAACGAGAATAATCTTGTCGTCCATCGAGAATCTCCTATTTGCTATCTTCTGACTGTGAATAGAGTAATTAGCCGGCTAACTATTAAAACAAAAAAAGGGCTACGATAAGTTGTTGAGCACCTGCATCAACAGGCGGCGCAACAACATGCGCTCTTCTGCGCTCATGTTGGCGACTGTCGCCGCATCCAGAGCGCTCCATAAACCACAGACAGGCGCTTCGAGGGCACGGCCAGTATCCGTCAGGTACACCCGCGACACCCGCTGGTCTTCTTCGTCCGGTCTACGGACCACAAAACCCTGTTTTTCCATGCGATCAAGCGTTCGCGTCAGTGTGGCCGGCCTTACAGCCAGCCGTTCGGCCAGTTCGTTCTGCGCGAGCCCGTCTTCCGCCCACAAATTGTATAGTAAGAACTCTTGGCCCGGGTAGAGATCTACCTCAGCCAGCAATCCTTGGGCTGTGTTGCGGTGAGATCGGATGACTTGCACCAATAATTGGCTGATGGAGCCATCCATATCACCATGCTGCATGTGTGACATAGTTTGTTAGCCGACTAAGCAAAATCATAAGTAATAAATTCTTGTTTGGCAAGGGATTCGTTGCGGCAGTTGCGGCAGAGGGATCGTGACAAATGTCACCTGACAAGCCACGGCAATATGTGTTATTCCTACATGTAGGAGGTCTGGAGGCATGACTGGGAAAATAGCACCCTTCTTTGTCATGGTTAGCACACTGTTCCTGAGCAGTGTCTTGTTGTCCGGTATGGGGACAGGTCTGATCGCAGCAGACCCGCTGACAACGCCTGCTCTCACAGCCCAAACAAGAAGTTATCTTCCGGCGGTGTGGGGGGTGATGCAAGGGCCAGCGGCAACGCCAGAAACACCCCTTCCAACGTTGACATCGTCGCCGTCGTGCACACCCTCGACCTTGTATACGGCTACGGCAACCGCTACGGCAACTGGTTCACCAACGGCTACGACGACGCTAACCGCTACGGCAACGACAACAGTGACAGGTACTCCTACCAATACATCTACACCTGAGAAACCTACCGCAACCAAGACGAATACGCCTCAGCCAAGTCATACACCGACCGTAACGTCTTCCCCTGAACCACCTCTGAACCCACCTCAGGGTGTGGCCGCTTCCGATGGTATTTACCCCGATCGCGTTCAGGTGATCTGGTATGCCGTTGCTGGGGCAGCGTACTACGAGGTATACCGTTCTACAGCAGCTGAAGACACAGGGACTATTCTGGGTAGCACAACTGGCCCCAGTTTTAATGATACAAACGCCTCCCAAGGCGTGCTCTACTACTACCGGGTCAGGGCGTGCAATCTTACTGCCTGTAGCAACTTCAGTGCGCCAGACTCAGGCTTTCTGGCTGCTGCAGCCTAGCGCGAACTGGCGCACCGACTGCTCCAGTTTGCGTAGATCGACCGCAAAGTGTTCTCTGTTGAGGGCTGGCATCCGACGAATGTCCAGCACACAGCCTCTGGCTTTGCCTCTTGAACTCCCGCGCCCCATCTGCTAAGGTGCGCATACTCTTGTATGACACCTGAACGAAACAATCTACCAGCCTGGGCCGAGCGCGAGCGCTGGAATGACCTGGCCTGGATTGCCGATCACCTACCCAACTTCTGGTCCGCCGCCAGCATCGCCTATGCCGCGCTGGGGCGGGGCGCCATCGTCATCGAAACCACGTATCACGTGCCCCAGGGCGGCCACCCGGCAGCTTACCTGACGGAAGAGCAGATCGCCCGCTACGAGGATGCGGAGATCAACCGCCTCGTCACCGGCTACACCCCGGAAGAAGAGCTGGTGGTCATCCTGCTCAAAGAACAGCAGCGCACCAGCGCTTACCGCCTGCGCGCCGCATTAGCCCACCTGAACAGCTAATCCCTACAAAATTTGGTTGTGGATCTGGGTCGTGGAGCCCCCTAAAACATGACATATGTCACTGCCTCTGCGATAGCGGCAAGACTATAATTTAGATCATATCTCTACACACAAAGTGGATTTGGGGGCAGCCGTGGGAAGAGCGCAGCCGCTGCCCATTTGGGCAACAATGAGCCCTTCCCGCTTGCATCGCACCCGAGGAGAATCGGGCCATGACTACCGCATACGGTTGGACGGTCGGCCGCCACTGGTATAGTGCGGCCGGGCTTGGTTTGGGGATGATCTTCGTCGTTGCCCTGTTGCGACCGATTCATGCGGCTCCCTCTGAGCTGCAGAATGTTCCAGAGAGCGTTCTCAGCGCGGGTTCAGAGCACACCTGTGGGCTCAAGCCCGATGGTAGTGTTCACTGTTGGGGTGCCAATTCATCGGGTCAGGCACAAGATCAGGCCGGACCATTCTCTCAGGTCAGTGCCGGCGATGCCCACACATGTGGCCTGAGACTTGATGGGAGCGTGGACTGCTGGGGCTCCTCTGCGTGGGTAGAAGACCAGCCAGGCCCCTTCACTCAGGTTAGCGTCGGCTACTATTTTGCTTGCGGGCTCAAGTCCAATGGCACTGCCGACTGCTGGGGATACAAAGCGGACGGCCAGGACCAGGCCGGTCCCTTCACGCAGCTTAGCAGCGGGTTGAATTATACCTGTGGCGTGGGCCCCAATGGAGGCGCCAAGTGTTGGGGATGGTATCCAGGCGGCATATCTGGAGATCAGCCTGGACCTTTTACGCAGGTCAGTACAGGCTGGTGGCACGCTTGCGGTTTGAAGACGGATGGTAGTGCTGATTGTTGGGGGTCAAACAAGGATTCATCTGGGAACTATATTGGCCAAGCGGAAGATCGTGCTGGTCCTTTTACTCAGGTCACGGCTGGTGGATTTCACACCTGCGGGCTTAAGCCAAATGGCAGTGTTGAATGCTGGGGTCTCAATGATAACGGCCAAGCGACGGCGCAGGATGGGCCATTCCTTGAGATCAGCGCGGGTTACAGACATGTGTGCGGGCTGAAACTTGACGCGAGTGTTGATTGTTGGGGAAACAACCTATATGGCCAAGCGGAGGATCAGGCCGGACCATTCGGCCCCTATGGTGGGTTCAATACGCCGCCTGTCGCTAACGATGTGTCCGTTACGACTGCGGTCAATACGCCCGTCGGCATTGTACTGTCGGCAACGGATGCCGATAACGATCCTTTGACCTATTATGTTGGCGGTTGGCCACAGCATGGCACATTGCAAGGCACACCTCCGAACTTGACCTATACGCCGGCCACTGACTTTTACGGCCAAGATAGCCTTCGATACCTTGCCAACGATGGAAAGGCTAACTCTAACGAGGCTACGGTAAACATCACTGTGAAGACACCCTCGCCGCCCAGTGTCTTCAATGTGCGTCGCCAGTTTGGACGATACTTCCTGAAGGGAAAAAACCATCAAGTCCTGATCGAAGTGACAGCTCACTGGCCGCAGGGCAATCATCCTCAGAGTATCGCTATCAAGCGACCTGACGGTAACCAACTGGCTCTCATACCCGGACAGGACATTCACCCTGGGTCGGATGGCGTCAGTGTCAACGTGATAGCGGTCAACATGGCCGGGTGTTCCCTCGGGGCATGTCCCATCACTGTCGTTCCTGTTGGATCTGTCAGTACCGGTCAGCAGAGAACTTACGATTTCTTCTATATTGTAGAGATGCCAGCTGCTTTGTCCGCTAATAACTTGCGGGTGATTAGTTGGACGCCCAAGGGTCCAGGCTGGATTAACCAGCAGGACTATGGCTATTTCTCATCGCAAATGCTCAATATCATCCCGGAACTAGCGGACGCCGAGCCGATCATGCGAAACGCCCTCGATTTTGCCGATGATACTCACCCGTTCAGGATTCCCTCCTGGGTGCCAATCATTGGGGGCGATTATGGAGTGGATCTATCCACGCTTCGAGTTTCAGACTCGGCTACATTCACCACACTTGATGCCTCTTTGCAAACAGTTACGAGTGGACACCTTGATTACCGTTTCGGCAATATGGCTGGACCCATTTCCTTAGACCTCGCTGGGCAGAGCAATTATGTGCGCGACGGGACATTTCTGCGCTTCAATACAAACCGCCTCGATTTCACAGGGAGGGGGCACAGACTCGGGGCGGACTTCACATTGCCGGGGATTATTCGCCTTTCGGTTGACAGGCCCTACACTGGCCATATATGGGCCGTCTATCGGCAGAACGAGCAACATCCTACTTCGGGTAGCATCTACGCGATGGGCGGCGGCATCAACTCGGCGATTGAATCGTCGGGCAGCGTTGAGGCCCTGGTGGCTAAGGCAAAAGTGACGATTGGCGGCGGCGTGGGCGTCTCCCGCTCTTTCGATGTCCCCACGCTGATTGACATCCGCAAAGCAGATGCCAGCGTCTACGCCCGCGTAAACTGGAGAGTCCTGTTCTGGAGCAAGTCCTGGGGTAAGACGTGGTCGTGTTCGATTATTTATTCGACCGACCCGCCTACTGTGTCCTGCGCCGAATCCCGCACCATTTACGACCTGATTGAATGGCATCGTGCAAGCCGAGTCATGGCTGACGGTCCGTATGCCGAACTAACTGCCAATGAGCCCGACATGCTACGCTGGACTAGCGCTGACAGTCACTCGACATCTGAGTTAAAGTTACTTGACAACATCTACGCAGACGCTGAACCGCAGATGGCTATCGACCCGTCCAGCGGCGAGCTTATGGTTGTTTTCACACACGACAACCTGGCGACCGATATTGCCACAGCCTACGACATTGCCTATATGCGTCGAACGGACGCTGGCTGGAGCGCCCCAGTTCCCGTCGCTGCCAATCAACAGGCTGACGTTAAGCCTGATGTAGCCTTTGCCAATGGCCAGGCCGTGGCTGTTTGGTCGACGCTCGACCTCCCTACAGCCGATGGACTGGACGAGCCGGAAGACGCATTCCCCCACATGGAGATCGCTGCAGCTGTGTTCGACCCCTCTACAAGCAAATGGAGCACGCCCTATTTGCTGACCGACAACATGTTCTTTGACTTCGAGCCGGTCGTGGCCGGCGACGGCAATAAAGCGATGGCTGTCTGGTATGCCGATCTGGATAACGATGTAGCCATCGGCCCGGAGGTGAGCGAAGAACATGATATGAGCAAGCAGCTTTACTACGCCATCTGGGATGGTAGTAGTTGGAGCGCGCCGGTTGTGTTCGTGCGGGATATGGATCTCGTCGGCAAGCCGTCACTTGCGCTCCATGGGGGCAAGGGTGTGCTAGCTTACGCGGTAGATACCGACGGCTCGGCGACATCGATTTCCGACCGCGAGATCATGCTTGTGTCTTGGAATGGTACCAAGTGGTTGCCGCCGCAGCAATTTACGGATGATGATCTTGAGGATCGTCTACCGGCGGTTGCCTACTTCAACAACCAGCCTTGGGTAGCCTGGTTGCAGGTGAACACCCAGGGAGGGGATCGTTCGCAATTTGCTATCGTGAGCACCCCTCTCGATGGGCAGTCGACAACGGTAGTTCAACCCATAGCCGTGATTGGTCAAGTCGAAGAACTAAAATTCGCCGATAATGGCGGTGTCCAGCCGGTGCTACTCTGGCGTGAGTTCGGTCAGATGGCGAGCGCGGTCAACTACGCGGTCTACGATCCACAACATGGGCGCTGGAGTGCCCCAAACGCCTTGACTGACGACGATGCCTACAACTCCGATTATTCAGCCCTGATAAACGCCGATGGCCATATCATCAGTACCTATGTCAAAACTGATTTATCAATTGAGGAGAGCCTTGTCGAAGATCCGTCTGGCAATCCGGTGCTCATCGGCATCCCTACAGACGGTCGTTCGGCGATCTATTTCTTGGATCACGCCATCGCGGCCGACCTGGCTGTTTACGCGGACGATATTACCCTTACCAACGCGCAGCCTGTTTTAGGCGAGTCGGTAGATGTCGAAGCGACCATCCACAACCTGGGAGACCTGAGCCACCGTGATATCGGGGTGCGCTTTGTCGAGGTGACTGGCGGTAAGATCGTCGGCAACATGGTCATTGATGAATTGCCTGCAGGGCAGACGACGACGGTGCATAGTACGTGGAAGATACCTGCCTTGGCGCAGATGCCGCTCCGCCTAGCGCTTGAAGTCGATCCGGACAACCTCGTTGCCGAGCGAGATGAGACGAACAACCGGGCTGAAGTTGCCGTCGGTCTTCCCGATTTAGCGGTGACTTTTGTCCAGGCTGAGGAAACTGCTGACCGCCAGTTGATCTTGCGAGCTGTTGTCGAGAACCTGGGCCGCTCGTCATCGACTAGCCAGGTTGCAGTTGACTTTTATTATAACGACCAGCTGGTGCTGAATGATGCTGCACACATTGGTACTGTGTCCATCGACGTACCGGCGCCGGGCGACTCGGTGGCAGTTGAGTACTTGTGGGCAGCGCCCAACATCGCCGCGGGTGACTACCAGGTGTTTGTAGTTGCAGATTCAACCACCGTGGTCGACGATTCGCAACGCTTGAACAACCAACTGTACACTGTCTTCAGGCGCTCACCAGGTGCACAACCTGACGTGCTGGCCGTATCTGTTAGCCCAACGACGAGCCGGGTGAGTACCGCCGTCGGCACGACGGCAGTTCATCGTCTGATCGTGAAGAACGAGGGCAATGTCAGTGATCGCTTCGATCTCGCGCTGTTGGCGTCCGAATGGACGGTCAATGCGCCGGCGCAGATTGGCCCACTAGATCCAGGCCAGAGCACAGGGGTCAGTATCCTCGTGAAGGTTCCGACCAACGCATTGGAAACGTCAGAGGCTACATATCTGATCCGATCGCGAACGGATGGAACAAAGTCGGCACCAGTCACTTTGATTACTGAGGTAGGCGCAAAGATTTATCTACCGATTGTGCGCTAGTGGAGATCTCTGCCCGCCTGGGCCGCGCGCAAGCGCTAGAACGACCACCACCCGGCGATCCAGAAGTTGGGTAGCCGGGTGCTGTGGTCGTGGAAACCACCTATCACGCCCCCCAGGGCGGCCACCCGGCAGCCTACCTGACCGAAGAGCAGATCTTCCGCTATGAAGATGCGGATATAAACCGCCTCATCACCGGCTACACCCCGGAAGAGGAGCTGGTCGTCATCCTGCTCAAAGAGCAGCAGCACAGTAGCGCCTACCGCCTGCGCGCCCAGCTGCCCGCCCTCGAGTAGAGCTTCACCCACCCAAAGAGACTTGCAGCGGGATGCTATACTGCTTCCACTATGGGGGAAATGGAGCCGCGCCGGGAAGCCCTCAGCCGCGGTGAACTCTACTATCTCTACCACCCAGGCACGGACAACGTGCACTCCGGCTATGGCCTGGCGCCAGATTCGGAGCGACCGGGGCAGCTGGTGGGCCTCCTCATGGTAGATCTCCCCCAGCCGGCAGATCCCTTGTGGCTACGCTCCGTGGCCAACACCTACGGGGAGTGCCCCCTCATCCCCATGACCGCTGACGGCAAGCGCGGCCTGGCCTGCCGCATGGTCATCGAGCCGGACAGTCTCCCCTATTTACAGCAGTTCCCCATCCCTCTGACCGGCCGGCTGCAGCAGGCCCTGCAGCCCTTCCTGGATGAGCCGCCGGCGCCGCGACTCAGACTGCGCTGGGACCCGGAGAGCCGGCTGTGGACCAGCCGCTTCGCCCCGGCCAACGAACTGACCCCGGAACTGCGCAGCGTGTTTGAACAGCACGGCTACGGCTGCCTGGCCGTGGAGAGCAGCGCCGGCGTGCTGCACCTCTGCCACGCCCCGGATAGGGACATCGAAGGCTTTCGCGGCAAACCGGCCGCTTTCCGCTGGCAGCTGGTGGAGATGCCCACCGCGCCGCTGGTGCGCCTGGAGGCGATCATCTTCGACAACCCCATCACGCCCTTACCGCTTCGAGTCCTTCCTCAACGTGGGTGAAGAGGAGCAGCTGGAGGTGCTGGCGCAGCTAGCCGGCCAGGAGGCGCTGCACCTGGTCTTCTTTGGCGACGACCTGGAATACCGCTTCACCAAGACCTTGCCGCATGGCGAACAGCAGTGGCAGCGGCTGGATGAGATCGTCAGCCGCGCTTTGGCCTACTGGGAGCAGCTGCCGCCGGAACAGCGCGACTTCGATGGGGCCAAGATGCACTATCTGCTGCGTACGTCATAACCCTGGTTTCGTTCCCCTCCCCCGGGTGCCTTACTTCAAGGTATCCAGTTTTTCGTTTGAGGAGCCGGCCAGTTGCGCATGACGGAAGCAGGGAGGGATATGGTCATTGACCAGACCAGCAGACTGCATATAGGCATAGACAATTAAGGTGAGCAATGTAGAGTTGATTATCTCCCACCCAAGGGCAACGCTCTCTGATTATGCTATGTTCCCTAAGTCTTCCTGATCCGGCTTTCAATCTTATGTGATTTGGAATGCCAATAGCAGGCTTAGGCGCGACTACTGCCGGCTGATCATGAGCAGGATCAGATCATCCAGGGGCGGTTGGTCACCAGCAAACTGGGTGATGTCTTGCAGAACCGCCTGGCAAATCGCGGACGCGGAACGGCCATAGGCGCACCCAATTTGCTGCCACAGGCGGTCACGGCCGTAAGGAGCGAGACTCGTGTTCTCTGTGTCGATCACACCATCCGTATACAGGACCAGCAGGTCCCCTGGCTCCAGGATGAGTTGCTCTTGCTGCCAGGTGGCATCCGGCAGGACGCCAAGAGGAATGCCTGTGTGCTTGAGCCACTGCCGCTGATGTGGGGCAGTTTGCAGGATGGCAGGGCAATGACCTGCGTTGCTGTAAACGAAATAGCCGTTTTGCGAATCGAGGATTCCGTAGAAGGCGGTCACGAACTGCGTACTGTGGGTATCGTTGAGGATGTGCTCATTCATTGCCTGGAAGACGCGTGCGGGGTCGGCTTCGGCGCGGGCTGCCTCGGTGCGAAACAGGGCGTAGCAGAGCGCCATGAATAATGCAGCGCAAACTCCCTTATCAACCACGTCAGCAACAAAGACCGCCAGACGGCCGTCGGGCAGTAGAAAGAGATCATAAAAGTCACCGGAGGTCTCGCGAGCAGGCAGCATGGTAATCGCCAACTGCCAGCCTGGAAGGTCCGGCAGTTCCGCCGGTAAGAAACTGGCCTGCACCTCGCCGGCCATTCGCAATTCGCGCGTCATTTTGTCGTTTGCTTGTTGGAGCTGCAGCTGCAGCCGGCGCAGCGTCAGGTGGGTTTCTACGCGGGCAACGACCTCCTCGTACTGGAACGGTTTCGTGATGTAGTCTACGCCGCCCAGGCCAAAGGCCTTGACCTTGTCTTCTACCGCATCGAGAGCGCTGATGAAGATGACCGGGATCGCAGCCGTAGTCGGATCATCCTTGAGCGCGCGGCAGACCGCAAACCCATGCATCTCCGGCATGCGGATATCCAGCAGGATGAGATCGGGCGGAGATAGACGCACGTTCTCCAGCGCCCGTGCGCCACTGGTAACAGCACGAACCTGATAGCGGCGGTCGTTCAAGATGCGTGACAGGAGTCGCAAGTTATCCGGCGTGTCATCGACCAGCAGAATGGTTGGACCAGATTGATCAGCGTTCATGAGGCTGAGGAGAGGCAGCGGCCAGCGCGGCCAGAATCTGTTCATGGGCGTAATTTTCAGCCCAGGCGTCTAGTGTCGCTGCAAGCTCGGGGTCAAGGTTATTGATCTCCAAAATAGCATCCGCAATGGCATTGACGTCACCCAGGAGGGTAGCGCTGCGCAGGCGGGTCAGCAGATCAGGTGGGAGATCCGCCAGCGCGGCAGGCACTGCCCTTGTCGGCGAGGGAACTGTTGCGGCGTGTGGGGCCGTTTCGGCCGTGGCGGCAGGCTCATCGGCGCAGACAAAGCGCAGATCAAGCTTTTCTTCCAAAAGGGCGAACAAGTCTTCGTGATAGAAGGGCTTGCGCAAATAGGCGTCGACACCCTGTGACAGGATATAGGCGCGGTCGTCTTCCAGGCCGCTGGCCGTGATGGCAATGATAATCGTGGGGTGATCGTGGTCGGCCGCACGAATACTTCTGGTGACTTCATAGCCATCCATTACCGGCATGCGCATGTCCAGCAGCAGCGCTTGTGGGGCCCAGTTCTCCCACAGGTCCAGGGCCTCCTGCCCATTGGCAGCTTCCCGGATATCAAAGCCAAGTGGCTGGAGTAGGCGCAGCAGAATTTGGCGATTGGCCGCTTCATCATCAACCACAAGGATGCGATAGCGAGGCTGGCCGGGGGCAAGCCCCACTATCTGCCGCGCGGGAACGGCGCGGCGCACGGCCGTGGCCGCCACAATTTGGCACGGCATAGTGAAGGAGAAGGTGCTGCCGCGGCCGGCTGCACTGTCGAGCGAAATATCGCCCCCCATCAGGTGCACATGCTCACGGCTGATCGTGAGACCAAGACCGGTACCTTCTTGAGCCCTGCGACCTGCCGCAGCCTGGAAGAACGGTTCAAAGAGATGCTGTTGCTCCTCCGGCGTAATGCCCGCTCCGGTATCGGACACCGTGAAACAAAGCCGGCAAGGATTCTCCGCGCCTTCCGTATTCTGGCGGGTACGGGCAACGCGTACCTTGACCTGGCCCTCGGAAGTGAACTTCACGGCATTGCCCAGGAGATTGACCAGCACCTGGCGCAGCTTGCCTTCATCCGCGTTGATGTAGCGCGGCACGTCCGGCTCCAACTCGAGGGCCAGTGTGACACCTTTTTCTTGCGCACGGAGGCGGAACATCTCCGCCAGCCCTTGCATCAGGTAATGTAGATCAAAAGGTTGGCGATTAAGGCCGGTACGTCCTGCTTCTATCTTCGATATTTCCAACACATCGTTGATCAGCCCCAGCAGGTGCTCGCTGCTGTGGTGGATCACTTCCAGGCTCTCCATCTGCTGCGGTTCTGTCAACGGGTCACGAAGCATCAATTGGGTGAAGCCGAGAACAGCATTCAGAGGCGTGCGAAATTCGTGACTCATGTTAGCAAGAAAGGTGCTCTTGGCCTGATTGGCTGCGTCAGCGGCATCCTTGGACCGCTCCAGTTCTTGCAGCATCTGCCGGAGTTCACTCGTGCGCGCTGCAACTTCTGCTTCAAGCCGCTGTCGCTGAGCGGTAGCCATGCGCAGGCGCTGCGCAAAGGCACCAGCCAGCACCGCGCCAAGAGAGAAGACGACGGCGATGCGAAACCACCATGTTTGCCAGAATGGAGGGGGAATGGAAAGCGCGAGGCTTGTCCCTGCACCACCCCAGACGCCATCGCTGTTACTGGCGCGCACGCGGAAAACGTAATCACCCGGTGGCACGTTGGTATAGCTTGCAAAGCGGCGGTTCTCGGCAGAGATCCACTCCTTGTCGAGGCCTTCCATCTTGTAGGCATACTGGATGAGTTCCGGCGAGGAGTAATGAAGGGCGGCGAACGTGAAATCGAAGAAAGTGTCGCGATAGGTCAGGGCCAGGTCTGTGGCCTGCTCGATGGGCTGGCGCAGCGGCGAATCCGGCCCGCTGGGTACGGGTTCATTAAAGAGGTGGAAGTCTGTGATAACCACGGGAGGGACGTAGGCATTTTTTCTCAGATGGAGGGGCTCGAAGGCGTTGAAGCCCTCCACGCCTCCAAACAATAACTCGCCGCCCGCGGTCCTGTAGGCGGCTCCCTGATTAAACTCGTTACTTTGAAGACCGTCGCGTACGCCAAAGAGTGTGAATTCCTCCGTCTGCGGATCGAAGCGAGCCAATCCCAGATTTGTACTCAGCCAAAGGTGTCCGGCATCATCCGGCACAACATCATAGACCATCTCATCTGGCATGCCATTGGACTTGTTGTAGTGTACGAAGAGTCCGGTCTGAGGGTCAAAACGATCCAAACCGGCAGCAGTGCCAAGCCACAGCAGCCCGGTTTCGTCCTGGAAGGTGGAAAGGATCATGTCCGAGGCAGGCGTCTGATCAGGACGCCGTGGGTCATGACGGAAATGGGTGAAGGATCCGCCTGCAAGGTCAAAGCGGTTCAATCCACCATTGAATGTAGCCAGCCAGAGAACGCCATCCGGGTATTCCGAGATGGAGGTTACCCCGTTATAACTGAGACTGTGAGTATTCTGCGGATCATGCGCAAACAGGTCCACGTCCTGGGTATCGTGGTTTACGCGCGCCAGACCCTCACACCCTCCGACCCACAGGTCGCCCGCGTGATCCTCAAAGAACTGCATAACACAGGTGAATGGGCTGGTGAAGGGCGTGAAATGACCGTTCTCATCGTCCATCCGCGCAAATCCGTGTCCGCCAGTGCCGATCCACAGATCTCCGTGGCGGTCGGAATAGAGGGACATGACGAAGTTATCCGCCAGACTGGCAGGGTCATCAGGGTCGTGGAGATACGCGTTCCACACGCCGCTGTCAGGATCATAGTGATTAAGCCCGCCGCCATTCGTACCAATCCACAGGTCCTGATCACGGTCTTCGGCAAAAGACCAGACCTGACTATTGTTCAATCCGGAGGAGTCGGGTTCATGCCGGTAGAGGGCGAATTTCTGGCGTGCGGGGTCAAATTTGTTGACACCGCCCCCGAACGTACCAAACCACAGGATTCCTGCAGCATCCTGATAGGCCGAGAGAATAGCTTCATTGCTAATGCTCTTCGGATCGCGAGGATCGTTGTGATAATCCTCGAATTGCCCAGTGGATGGATCGAGAGTGTGGAGGCCGCCACCATCCGTACCGATCCACAAGCGCCCTGCCGGATCTTCCAGCAGGGCAGTGACGCAACCATGATCCAGAGCAAACGGGTGTGCGGCGTCAGATGGATAGTGGGTGAACACGTCCGACTGTGGATCAAGACGGTCCAGGCCTCCATCCGCCAGGCCAACCCAAATTGCGCCGTCGTCGGCGGCGAGCACGGATGAAATGTTGTCAGAATTTATACTTCGGGAATCGTCTGCATTGTGTCGCAAACGATTGAAAGTACCAGTGCGCTCGACAAGCATATTTAGCCCGTTTTCCGTAGCAACCCAGAGGTTTCCCTGCGCGTCCTCGGTCAAATCCACCACGTGATTATCGCTAATGCTCTGTGGATTATCAGGCTCATGGCGATAGGTGACGAACTTGCCACTGTTGCCATCCAGTCTTGCCAAACCGCCGCTTTCTGTACCTACCCAAATTGTGCCACTGGTATCGATATAGAGTGTCTCAAGAATGTCATCAGGTATGCTAGTGGGATCGTTGGAATCGTGCTGAAAGTGGCTGAACCGCCCGGAATGAACATCATAGTGATTCAGGCCACCACCGTTGGTTGCAATCCACAGACTCCCGTCCGAGGCAACAGCAAGGTCGGTGACCAGGTCACTGCTGAGGCTGTTTGTGTCCAGTGGATCATGCTCGAATACTTTGACTTCATATCCGTCATAACGGTTGAGGCCGTCCTGGGTCCCGAGCCATAGGAAACCCTGCTGATCTTGCACCACTGCCAATACAACACTTTGTGAAAGGCCCTGCTCCAGTCCAATCCGGTCAAACTGCGGTTCGATATTGCGCGAATAGCGCAATGTGGGCTCGGGCATGACGAAGGTTGGGACGTCTTGTGAAACCGGTGTGTCCGCGCTCATGTGTGCCGGCTCAGGCGCTTGGATATCGCTTGGTTGCGATTGGCAGGAAAACAGGCAAGCAGCAATAACCAGCCACAGCAAGACTGCGCGATGGATGGGGGAACCAGAAATCGGCCTCAGCAAAATGCGCGGCAACATCGTAACCAGCTCCCGCTCGGCATCCTTGTTCCTAAGGAAGCAGAGCCACTCTCCATTCAGAGTACACCTTCGAGAGCCAGAGAGATAGTGACAAAAGTCACTACCTGACGCCATTTGTAGGGCATGAGCGATTAGACCTGTGTTGGACCAGAGGTCACGGACCTGCGGCGGGCAGTCGGGCTCCTTGTTTACGCCTGGAATCGTCGCCCACTCTACAAGCGTGAACAGCCACAGTGCCCAACCCATGTGGCTGATTTCGTATACCCTTGAGGTTAGACACTCCCCGAGCAAAGCACATTAACCATCTTGCAGTGCCTATCGTTCACTCAGCCATCAGTGCTACAATCTAGGGGCCAACCATATCACCAAAGGAGTCTCTTATGTCGGATAATCGCGAAAGCCTGTTAGCGCTGGCCAAGGTTCTGATTGCATCTGCCTGGGCAGACGGCGAACTGAGCCGTGACGAACAAAACTGCCTCAAAGACATCATTTTCCACCTCGCCGGCACAGGTGGCCAGCTGAGCGGTCGCGAATGGTCCGTGCTCGACATGTATATGGAGTCCCCGGTCGGCGCAGCCGAACGCGGGCGCCTCGTCGCCGATCTGCAAGCACTCATCCAGGATAAGGCAGAACAACAATATGTCCTGGATGCCCTGCAAATGATGGCCGAGGTGGATGGTACTACCGGCCCGGAGGAACAGCTCGTCATTGCTGAAATTGGTACGCAAGTGCAGGAGTCCAATGCGGGGGGCCTCTTCGACAGTCTGAATCGCTTCCTCGGTGGGCCAATGCGCCGCCGGTCGGCTGCTGTAGCCTCTGGACCAAACAGGGAAGCCTTTTTCGACGACTACCTGCAGAACAAGGTGTACTATGAAACCAGCTTGCGCCTGCGCGAATCAGGTCGATCGCTCAACCTTACCGATGCCGCTTTGCGCAAGCTGGGCCTGGCGGGCGGCTTGATGGCCCGCATTGCCAAAGTAGACCGTGAAGTCTCCCCAGCCGAATACGACATGATCGTGCAAACCATGATGGCCACCTGGTCCCTGGATCGCGAAACGGCCGAATTCGTAGCCGACGTCGCTGTCTCTTCCCTCAGCTACACCTACGACTACTACCGCATGACCCGCGAATTCGCCACCGAAACAAGCCCGCAAGAACGGCGTGATTTCCTGGTGGCCCTGTTTATGCTTGCCGGCTCAGATGGCGATGCCTCCTTTGAGGAAACCGAAGAAATCCGCCTCGTGGCGCAGGGGATCAACGTCAGCCATCAAGATTTCATCGATGCGAAAATGAAAGCCAAAGCGCTGCACACGGGTTAGCAGGCCAGCAGGCATTGCCGCGCGGGTTCGTATCGGCCGTCTGGCAGCCATCCTTCGGCCGTTGTTGCGCGTCAGCGGTCTGCCAGCTCCCGCGCTGGTTTGGCCGTCATTCTTTTGCCTGCTACAATTTTCGCTGCCTGGATCGCTACCCCCCTTGGTGGAGGCATTATGTCATCATTGTCCAATATGACGGAGCAGACGGAGTCTGAAATCCTCAGCGTAGCACGGCACGGGCCGGCAGCGCAAAGCAATACTGGCTGGCGCTACAGCCTGAACATGGTCGTTGTCCTGTTCAAACTGCGTGTCGTCTTTCTGCTCGTTGTCGCGGCCACGGCCGGCGCTTTTCTCGCTTCCGGCGGCTGGCCCGGCTTGCCAACCCTGCTCCTGACCTGGATCACCGGCGGTATGGCCGCAGCCGGCGCCTCCGCTCTCAACCAGTATTGGGAGCGCGACTCCGACGGTTCCATGGGGCGCACCAGCCAACGGCCGTTGGTGACCGGGCAAATCAGCAACCCGCGCTGGGTTCCCATCGTTGGCCTGCTGCTCATCTTCGTACCCTCTCTGGCTGTCCTGCCCTTCAACCCACCCTTGACCTTTTGGCTGCTCACGGGCGCCTTCATCTACGTCATCATCTACACCATCTGGCTCAAACCGCGCACCTTGCTGAACGTCGTCATCGGCGGTCTGGCCGGCAGTGCCGCCGTCCTGTGTGGCAGTGCCGCTGCCGGTTATTGGAACGCCCCCGGCGCGTTGGTCCTTGCCCTGATCCTTTTTCTCTGGTCGCCCTTTCATTTTTGGAGCCTGGCTCTAATCTATCGGGAGGAATATGCCCGCGCCGACTTCCCCATGCTGCCCGCCAAAACAACCCCACAGGTCGCCTCCTGGTGGGTCTTAGCTCACACCTTGCCCACGGGCATTGCCGGGCTGGCCCTGGTTGCCCTGCCCTACCTGGGCTGGATCTACTTCATTCCGGTCTTCATCATCACCATGGATTTATTCTGGCGCGCCTTCAAACTGGTGCGTGACCCCGTCCCCCAGAACGCGCGCGGCCTGTTCATTTCTTCCAATATCTATTTACTTGTCCTCTTAATCGCCATTTGCCTCGGCAGTGTGGTTCCCTACTAGCGCAACCGTATTCTCACCCCCTTCCCACCGGGGCCCTTTGGCTTGGTCATGGAGATCGCGCAATGACAAAACGCCTCGTGCTCGTCGCGGGTAACATCGGCACCGGCAAGACTTCGCTCACCGAACGCATTGGCACGCGCCTGGGCTGGCAAACCAGCTTTGAATCGGTGGCTGACAATCCCTATCTGCCGGACTTCTACGCCGATATGAAGCAGTGGTCCTTTCATCTGCAGATCTTCTTCCTCGGCCACCGGGCCGAACAGCATATGGCCCTGGCCAACAGCCCTAACTCCGCCATCTCCGATCGCAGCATCTATGAGGATGCCTACATCTTCGCCCGCGCCCTGCGCCACATGAACAGCATCAACGAACGGGACTACCAGGCCTATCGCACCCTCTTTAATCTGGTCGCCGGAAACCTGCCTCGTCCTGACCTGCTCCTTTATCTGCAGGCTCCCGTGCCGGTCCTCATGGAACGCATCCATCAGCGTGGGCGCGAAATAGAAAGCGGCATCAGCAGCGAGTACCTTTCCCTTCTGGAAGCCTTTTATCACGACTGGCTGGAGACGTTTGACCTTTGCCCTGTCTTAACCATCCCCTCTGCCGACCTTGATTTCGTCCATCACCCCCGCCATCTCGACATCGTGGTCGGGCGCATTCAAGATAAGCTGGCCGGCAAAGAAATCGTTCACTTCGGCACGGACAGCGGTGCCTGAGATGCCAGCCCGCCGTCGCTACGACGGCGGCGGCGTCCCCGCATACCCTGTCATTTCCATATAACCCTGCGCCTCGAGCGCTTGCCCGGCGATTTCCCCCGCGAACTCCACCGCCCCTTCCCAGTAGATAGTCGATACGCGTAGTTCCTGATTGGGCATCTGCGCCTCGCCTTCCAGGGTCATCTCCAATCCGGGAATCGTCAGCCTCCACGCGACAGGGTACTCTGCCCCACTCTCGGGGCTGCGCCACGTCTCCAGCACCTGCAGATCCCAATCGCCGAGGGTCAACTGCTGCACAGATCCGTCCGGCGCAATGTAGCTGCCGCTCGACAACGGTTCCCGCGTGCCATCCTCGCGGCGGATTTCAAACAACATCAAACCACCACCGTCATCGAATTGCAGCGACAGCCAGTCCCAACCCACCGAGCCAGGACTCAAGGCGCTGGTCGAATACTCGTGATCTTTCCAGCTCAACCCGTCCACAGTAAACGTCTCGTCCCCAACCGTTACCGTGCCCTCAGATTGCTGCCGGATCATGGAGTAGTAATAAGAGGCGTTCCCGGGCTGAGGTCCTTTTTGGCTTAAGCCACCGTCGCCGTGCAGCACCGGCGGCATCGTCTCCGTCAGGACCAGGTCCAACGCAACCTCGCCGGTCCGCGCTTGCAAGCGGGTCTGATCCGGCGCTATTTGG
This sequence comes from uncultured Chloroflexia bacterium, assembly GCA_963786145.1. GTDB lineage: Bacteria > Chloroflexota > Anaerolineae > Promineifilales > Promineifilaceae > JAACFF01. Next base: position 992,812 of record CAWAYB010000002.1, on the reverse strand, counting down.
CTGACCGACCAATCCTCCAGCCACACCTCATATGGCTGCGCCTGCGCCCCTGCCAGGCCGGCACCGTCGCGGCTGAAGCGTTCTGCCGCATAAAATTGTTGCTCGGCAATATCGCTGATCGTGAAATGGGCCAGATAGAGCTGGTTGCTCCGCCACGCCGAGGCATCTTCCACGGCCGTAACCTCCGCCAGCGGCTGCAGCGCGCGGCGGAAAATCGTGAACTGGTAGCCAAACGGCCGGCCAGCCTCCGTCGCCAGATTCCCGGTGTAATACCACCATTCCGTCTGGTACTCCTCATGCGCGCCCAGGTCCCGCGGGAACTGCACATTCCCGGCCTCCGTCGCCCTGGCAAACGCCTTCGAAGTCTGGCCGTCATCCACCAACAGCGTTTCCAGCGCGGCGTTCGCCGGCACATCCGATCGTGACGGCCGCCACACCAGCCCCACCGCCGCCCCTAGCACGAATGTGACCAGTAATACGGCTAGCAGTCTTCTCCTCGGGGAAGTCATTGCCACCTACTCCTCCCGGATGGCCGTGGCAATGACCATGTTGCCCAGGCGCAGCGACGGGTATATGCCCGCCAGCAGCGCCGCTGCCATGGCCACCGCGAATGCCTGCAAAAAGTAGCTGGGCTCCAACTGCATTTGCAGCGTCCAGCCGAAAGAACGCACATTGATCACATAGATCAAGATCCAGGCCAGGACATACCCCACCGGCATGGCGATCAGCCCTGCCGTTGCCCCCATCAATCCCGTCTCCAGCAGCGTCAGGCCCCACATCTGTCGCGTCGTCATTCCTGTTGCCCGCAGCACGCCCAACTCCTTCGCCCGTTCCAACTGCAGACTCATCAACGCGCTAAGCACCCCGATAAACGCCACCACCACGGCCAGCAAGCGCAGTGCAGCCGTAATCGCAAACGTCCGGTCAAAAATCTCCAGCGACCCCTGCCGCAAACCGCTATTCGACTGGATCAGCAGTTCCTGCCGTCCGGCAAAATGCCTACGCAGCGCTTCCACGGCCGTTTCCGGCGATTCCCCTGGCTCCATGAACAAGCCCATCGAAGCAATACTGCTGTCCGCCCACAGTTCCATATACAGGTCGTTGTCCATGAAAATCGTGCCTTGATCGGAAGAATAATCATAGAAGATAGCCAGCACGGGCAGCGCGCGCGCGCCCACCGGCGTATCCAGCGTCAGCGGCGGCGGCGGGACAGGCAGACCCTCCTTTAACACCAGCGCCTCCGAGATCACAATACCTTCCCCGCGTGAAAGCTGCACCCACGGGTCCGCGCCCGCATCGCGAATCCAGGCGTACGGCCGATTGCCCCGCGAAACATCGCCATCCACCGCCACCAACTGTACCTGCCGCCCCAGCGCCGGCACATAAATATCTTTTGCCGTGGATGTCACCACCTCCGCCACCCCCGGCCACGCCCGGATCTCCGCTACCACATCGGCCGGCAGCGTTCCAATGACCCGGTTAGCGGTGATCGACGGCGGTGAAACATACACATCCGCTTGCAGCGTCTGATCCAGCCACTGCACCACCGTTTGCCGGAAAGAGCCAATCATGATCGAAACGCCCACAATCACAGACACGGCCGTCATCAGCGCCGCGATCGCTACCGAAGTCCGGCTCAACGAGCGCACGATGTCTCTCGGCGCCATCCGGCCCAAAATGCCAAAGACGCGGTAGCCTGCCGGGGCAACCGCGCGCATCAATACGGCTGTCAGTGGCAACGTCAGCAATGCTGAACCGATCAACACCGCGAATAGACCCATATACGTCAGCACCAAACTGCCACGCAGCCACAGGAAAAGCACTCCCAGAACGGTCAACACGACCCAGGCCACCCAAAACCACGGCAGCACCTTTTGCACGCGGCTTTCCAACGTAGATCGCTGCATCGTCGTCCGCGGCGCGGTGCGTGCCGCTTCCAGCGCCGGCGGCAGCGCCGAAAGAACGGCCGCGCTGACCCCGATCACAATCCCCTTGATCACCGTCTCCGGCGGGATCGCCAGGTTCTGCACATTGACCACGAAATAGAAATCATTAATCGTCTGCGTAATCAGGCCCACCGTGCCGCGCCCCAGCACAATACCCAACCCCACCCCCAATACCGCGCCAATCAGGCTGAGCAAGATTGACTCCACCACAATCAACGTGAACAACTGCCCACCCGTTACCCCCAGACTGCGCAGGATTCCGAACGTGGGCCGCCGCTGCACCACACTGAACGTGACTGTGTTGTAGATCAGGAACATGCCTACAACCAGCGCCAGCAGGCTCAATGCCGAAAGGTTCAACCGGAAGGCGGCCGTCATCTGTTGGATCGCGTTCTGCTGCGAAGCGGCCGTTTCCAGGAGCACCCCGTTCGGCAGCATTGCTTCCAGCAGAGGCAGATCCGCCGGGTCCTCTACAATCAGGTCAATATGGCTCAATTGCCCCTGCAAACCAAACAACTCTTGCGCTGAAGCGATATCCGTGAACACAAGATCATTCAGTGCCTGCGCGGAAACATCGTCCCCGGGTTCGAGCAGGCCCGACACGGTTGCCTGCGTCAGCTGCCCGCCGTTGTCCAGCGTCACCGCGTCCCCCAGCCCGATTCCTCCTTGAGCCGCCAGGTCCGCGGAGAGAATAATCGCCCCCGGTTCAGACAGGAACGTGCTCACGCCTTCCAGCCCGCCGCTGCCATCGAAATAGCTGCGAAACGGCGGTTCCGCAAATGGATCAATGCCCACCAGGCGCAGCGGCAGGTTCCCCAGCTCCACCGACGACACATACCCTTCCACCACCGGCGCTGACAGGGTGTACCCTAACTCGCGGCGCAAACGGACGTAAACCTCTTCTGGCAGCGCGTTTGGCCCACCCGGTACAATACGGTGCGTCGCCTTACCCGTGATGGCATCGGTCGAAAGTTCGAACGCTCGCTCCGCCGAGGCATTGGCCAGATCGATGGACACCATCATTGCCACGCCGATCGCCACACCGATGATCAACAGGATCGTCTGGATCGGCCGCCGCCGCAGCCGCCGCCAGGTCAGTCGCCACAGGGGCAAATTCGCCACCACGGCCGTTTCCTCAAGCATACGTCGGTACGACCTCTTCTTCCACGTCGCCTTCATGCACCCGGATTACGCGGTCCGCCAATGCGGCGATCGCCGGATTATGCGTGGCCATGATCAGCGTCCTGCCCCGTCTGCGGGTCAGGTCCAGCAAAAGCTCAAGCACCGTTTCGCCCGTACTCTCGTCCAAGTTGCCCGTCGGCTCGTCCGCCAGCACCAGCATCGGGTCATGCACCAGTGCGCGCGCAATTGCCACGCGCTGCTGCTCTCCGCCGGAAAGCTTGTCCGGAAACGTATCGCGCCGCTCTGCCAATCCCACGTGCGCCAGCAGCTGCATCGCCGTCGCTTTCGTCTCACGGCCGTCGGCCCCCGCCAATTCCCGCGGCAGGGTCACGTTCTCCAGCACCGTGAGCGTGGGAATCAAATTGAAGAATTGAAAGACAAACCCGATATGATCGCGCCGGAAGAGCGTGCGATCCCGTTCGCTCAGTTCGGTCAGCGGCACATTCCGGATCGCGACTTTCCCGGAAGTCGGCCGTTCGATGCCGCTGATCAGGTTCAACAGCGTGCTCTTGCCGCTGCCGCTCTGTCCCAACAACACTACAAACTCGCCGTCCAGTACCTTCAGATCAACCCCATCCAACACCGTGCGCGTGTGATCCGCTTCCCTGAAGTCCTTACGCAGCTCTTGCAGGCGCACCACAGCGGTATCGGTTTGCTCCCCTGGTGGCGCTCCAGCCAACCCATTTCGCCCCGGTAAATATGATCTCAACTGGCTGAACCTGTCACTACCCATCAAACACCTCATCCATCGTTATACCAACCTACCTGCCGCCGCAGGACCTAAAGTCAGGCAAGCTTAATCATCCCACACAGCGTGGCTATGATCCGCCGGAAATCGCTTGCCTGCCCCAGAGGACTATGCTAGTATCGCCTTACCCTGCTCTGTGCGTGATGGGGTTGTAGCGTTGAGCCAACGCCACTTTACTGGGGTGCATACATCCACGTAGTGATGTAGTAGCCGTAACAGGCCAGGCAGTATCTTCGTGATGAGCATCCCACCTGCGATAGCAGGTTCAAACGGCAGATCTCACACGGCATGGCGGGGTTACGCAAAACGATAGATTTTCACACAACAGCACACCGCTGTTATCCAGCTGCACGCCCCAAGCGCGCAGTTTTTTCTATTCCTGGGGGCAGATCAAGCTTACTTTTTGCGGCAGCGTCGTATAGTTCAGCGTGGTTTCTGATCTTGAGAACACTTCCCCGTCCGCGTGCACCGGCGTTCCCGGCTGGCTCTCCACACTCACGGCCGTGACCCTCGTATAGATCACTTCCTCCGCCTCCGTGTGCGTGCCCTGCGTCAGGCGCAGCAGCAGGCTCATGAACCTGGCTTTGGATACTTCCGGCAGCAACACCATGTCCAGCCTGCCGTCATCAATCTCGGCCCCGGGAGCCATGGTGAACCCACCGGTGCGTGGACTGCTGCAAATAGAAAGCAAGAACGCCGGTCCTTCGTAGCTGCCGTCATCCCAGCGAACGCTCATCTGCCACGCTTTCAGACCCCGCAGCGCACGCAGCAGCGCCAGCACATAGCGCATCTCCCCCGAAACGCGCTGGATTTTGAGGCTTTCCAGGGTGACCGTCGGCTCCATGGCCGCTGCGCTGTTGTTGATGAAGTATCGTCCGTTGACCAACCCGGCATCGATCAATCGCGTACGCCCGTCTTTGATCACCTGTACCGCCTCGACAATCGTGCCGGGCAGCCCCGCCATGCGATTGAAGTCGTTGGCCGAGCCAAGGGGCAGGATGCCGAAAGGGAGAGTCGGCCCGGACGGCGTGGCCCGCAAGATGCCGTTGATCACTTCGTTGATCGTCCCATCCCCCCCGGCAGCGATCACCGCGTCGTAGCCTTCGCGTACGGCCGTTTCCGCCAGCGCAATACCTTCCTGCGGCTGCGTGGTGATCACGAGATCAAAGTCCAATTCGCCGTCCGTCAGCACCCGCTGAACCTGATCAATCTTCGCCTGTGCGCCCCAGCGATTCGCATATGGGTTGAGGATGATCTTGATTTTCATAGTGTAAATCCCCACGGCCGCGACCGTTCCCCCTCAGCATACATCCTGTTCAGGCAAACATACATGGTGGCGTAGCTGGCCGGGATCATTGGTGATGATCCCGTTCACGCCCAGATCGAGCAGCTCCTGGGCCAGCGCTGGGTCGTCCACGGTCCAGGTAAAAACGCGGCGGCCCTGGCGCACGGCCGTTTGCATACTCTCCGCTGTCACCAGTGAATAATGCGGATTGTCCACCTCCGTGGCTACCAACCACTTGCTATATTGCCGAACGCCCGGTTCGCGCAGTAAAGCCACCGGCGAATCCGGCTCGAAAACTTCCTGCGCGCGCCGTACCAGCCAGGGGCTGAAGGAGGAAATCAACGCCAGGTGCTGCACGCCATACTCGCGCACGCAGGCCGCGACGATATCCACCAGCTGCCGATCCTCAAACCCGGATCCCTTCAATTCAATATTGTAAAGCGTCTGGTCTCCCAGTGTCGCAAACAGATCAGGAAGCATCGGCACAGTCTGGCCCTGGTCCAGCGCCTCGCGCCGCAGCTCGCTTGCCTCCAATTCTGCAACTCTTCGGGGACTGCCGTTCAGACGACGCAGGTCGCGGTCATGAAAAATGGCCGGCTGCCCATCCGCTGACAATTGCACATCCAGCTCCACGCCGTCCGCACCCTGCTCCACCGCCAGAGCAAAGGCCGCCAACGTATTTTCGGGCAGCGCCAGGCTGGCGCCGCGGTGCCCAATCAGGAGAGGTTTTTCTGCAGTGAGCCAACCATTAGATGTCATCAGCCAGGGAGAGGCCCTTCTCTGCGTCAATACTCTGCACCTGAATCATGTTGGTTTTCCCGCTCAGGCCAAAGGGAACCCCTGCCGTAATAACCACCGTGTCATTCGCACGCAAGTTGAACGGCTCCAGCGCCTGCATCGTCACCTGCAGCATCTCATCCGTGTGCAGGAACGTTGGCACCAGCAAACAATCGACGCCCCAGACCAGCGCCAATCTTCGCTGCGTCTTCGGCCGAAGGGGATACGGCCATTATCGCAATCGGCGGCCGGTGGCGCGCGATCTGCCGCGCTGAATACCCGGAAGTGGTTGTCGCCACAATAGCCCGCGCGCCGACCTGCTCCGCCACCGAGCAAGCAGCGGCGCTGATCGCTTCTGTCGTTGAAGCAGAATTTGGCGCAATGGACTGCCGCTTGTTCCGCCACGTATCGTAAGGGAAAGCCGGTTCGATGTTTTCCGCAATCTGCTTCATCATCAGCACCGATTCTACCGGATAGCTGCCGGTCGCAGTCTCATTAGAGAGCATCACCGCATCGGTACCATCCAGGATGGCATTGGCCACGTCGCTGGCCTCAGCGCGTGTCGGACGGGGGTGCTCAACCATCGATTGCAGCATCTGCGTTGCCGTGATCACCGGCTTGCCCACTTCGTTGCAGCAGCTAATGATCCGCTTTTGCAGCAGCGGCACCTCCTGCGCCGGCATATCAATTCCCAGGTCACCGCGGGCCACCATCATTCCGTCCGCCACATCGCGAATCTCTTCCAGATGGGCGATTGCTTCGCTCTTCTCAATTTTGGCGATAATAGGAATGTCGCAGCCCGTTTCGTTCATCAACCGCCGCAGTTCAATCACATCTTCGGCCGTTCTCACAAACGAAAGCGCCACGTAATCAAAGTCCAACTCGCACACCATACCAAGGTCCGTGCGGTCCTTGGGCGTGATGCTGGAAATTGCCAGGTCTGCCCCCGGCGCGCTGACGCCCTTGCGCGAGCCAAGTAAACCGGGCACTGTGACAATACAGCGCAGCGTGTCGCCCTGCTTCTCCGCCACGGCAAATTCCACTTCACCATCGCCGATCACCAGCCGGCTTCCCGGCGACACGGCCGCGATCAGGTCGGGATGTGGCAGCTGGATCATCGCCGGCTGCCCGGGATGGGGGGTCAGCACAATTTCGTCGCCCAGCGCCAGCTGCATGCCACCCGCTTTGACATGCCCCAGACGAAGTTTTGGCCCCTGCAAATCAGCCAGCAGGGCCAGCACCTTGCCTTCCATGCGCGCCACCTCTCGCAGCATCTGCACCGTCTCTGCGTGGGTGGCGTGCTCTCCGTGAGAGAAATTGATCCGCGCCACGGTCATGCCTGCATGCAGCATACGCCGGATCGTCTCCGGGCGGCTGGATGCGGGACCAATGGTGGCCACAATTTTGGTACGGGACATAGTCTACTTAAGGAATAGGCGCACTTTTGTTTATTGCCTGACCGCACTGCCTGGGCGCTTCAGTGTGGCGCATCACGGCCGTATCTCGTTCACCCTGCCGTGATCCCGACTGAATCCTAGCGAAGTCGATTATAGTACTAACTTCGTCCAGAACAAAAAAGGGTGTCCTTTTGGGCACCCTTTGCGGGTAATCAAAATGTTGCGCCGGGATTCGTTCACGTATAGGGGGCCAGCACAATGTGGATATCGCCGCTGTCTAACCTGGTAACCAGCAGTTGGATATGATCTCCGGCTACGAAATGATCCTCCAGCCAGCGATGGGTTTGCTGGCCCAGCATCAGCCGCGCCATGTCCCCCGGCTGCAAGCGCCACACAGAGCTGTCTTCATCCCGCTTGCCGTCGCTGATCACAACGACCGGTCGTGACTCCGTACGGGCGTTAATCGCGAAAAATGGCCAGTGCGTCGGTGTCATGTTCACAAAACCGCGATCGATATGTAGCGGCCGCAATTCCGTCACGTACGTAAAGCCATCGTCTGCCGGCGGCTCTACCGGACCTTGCGGAAGTTCCGGGGCCTTGCCCGATTTCCGGGTCGCCTTCGCCCGACTCGAAACAGCCAGCGTCTTGCGCGTAGTGCGGCCTCGCAGAACGGTAACCACCGGGTCCAGCAGCGCCAGGTGCTGATCGACCACGGGAATAATCTTGCCCTGCATCGCCGCCGCCTGCTCGGCCGGGATGCGGAAGCTCAGATAAATAGGCGTGACCCAGCTGTCATCCTTGTTCAGATAACTCGCTTTCTCGAAGACTTCCTGCGCCTGTTCGTCATTCAAGTTTGCCAGTTCATCCTTGAACAGGTCCTGGTAATGGCTTTCCTCTCCACTTTCGGGGTCCACGCGCACCTGCTGCACCCGCAGCGTCCAACCCGGCCCCAGCGCGGCCAGCAGGCGGCGCAGCGCCGGAGGATCTTTTTCAATCCGGCTCAGGGCGCGCTTCAAGGCCTCCTTGTCCGTCAGCGCCAGCTGCATTTCCAGACTCGTGGGGCGCGCGTTAAAGGTCAGCTGCACATCCTCTTCTGGGTTCTCGGCGCCGGATAAATACGAGTTCTGTAACTCCTTGTTCAGACCGTAATGGGGTAGGTTTTCTCTCTGGCCCTCCGACAGGCTGTCGTGCAGCGTGGCGGCGAACAATTCCAGCTGCGAAAGCGCGTAGTTCAGCGCCGCTTCTTCACCTGCCCAACCAAAAGCGGTGAACACGGGCATCCCCAGACCGGTGAACTCTTGTGATGTCTGCATGAGGGTTAGACCTTCGAATTAGTTTCTTGGACTTTTCAAATCAACGGTGCTGCTAACAGGGTGGTTAGAGGGCCGCGTAAGAGGTAATAGTGATTAGCTCACTCTAGTTATAACCAACATTCGGCAGACGTCAAGCGTCGTCAATCTTCTGCTTCAATTGCCATCGCCACCGCTTCGCCGCCGCCGAGGCACAGGGCCGCCACGCCGCGGCGAAGACCACGATCGCGCAGCGCGTGAAGCAGAGTAACCAGGACCCTTGCGCCGCTCGCACCCACCGGGTGTCCCAACGCGATAGCACCGCCGTTCACATTGACCTTCTCCCAATCCCAGCCATAGCCCATTAGCAGCAATTCTGCGCGGTTGGCCAATACTTGCGCCGCAAATGCCTCATTCAACTCCAGTAGATCGACCTCGTCGAAATCCCAGCCCACTTTGGCCATCAACGGCGGGATCGCCCTTGCTGGCGCCGCAAAGATCCATTGCGGATCCACCCCAACTCCTGTGTAGCCCACGATGCGCGCCAACGGCCGTATCCCCTGCCGTTCTGCTTCGCGGCGGCTTGCCAGCACAACCGCCGCCGCGCCGTCATTCAAACCGGGCGCATTACCCGCCGTCACTCGTCCATCGGCCTCGAATGCGGGCCGCAGCGCCGCCAACTGCGCCAGGCTCGTCGTCAGCGTCGGTGCGTCGTCCCCAAACGTGGCGCGTATCGGTTCATCCAGGCTCACTACAGCCGTCTCCTTGCGACCAGGCACGGCAACCGAGACCACCTCGGCCGCGAAACGGCCGTTTGCTGTCGCCGCCGCCGCCCTTTCATGACTGCGCAGCGCCAGGTAATCCATCTCCTCGCGGCTCACCTCGAACTGCCGCGCGATAAACTCCGCCGCGTTGCCCATCGACCATTCCTGGAACGAACACCACAGCGCGTCCTGCAGCAGTGCATCCTGCAACAGCGCGTCTCCATAGCCCAGGCCCTGCCGCGCCCGCGGCAGCAAGAACGGCGCGTTCGACATGCTCTCCATGCCCCCCGCCACGCAAACCTCGGTTTCGCCGGCCAGAATGCTGTTCGCCGCCACCATCACTGCCTTCAATCCTGAGCCGCACACCTTGTTGACCGTCATGGCGCGGATCGTGTCCGGCAGACCGGCCCCCAGCGCCGCCTGCCTGGCGGGAGCCTGTCCCGATCCGGCCTGCACAACATGCCCCATGATTACTTCATAGACGCTCTTTGGATCGACCCCCGCCCGTTCCAGCGCCGCCCGAATTGCCACTGCCCCCAACTGGCTGGCGCTCAGCGGCAAAAGCGCGCCGTTAAATTTGCCTGTTGGCGTCCGTGCAGCCCCAGTGATTACAACATCATGCTCTGTTTTTCCAAGGCCCATTTCCACACTCCTCAGTGCCAGCAATGCAAACACCCACCACCGATCAGCCAGAGATCGATGGTGGGTGAAGTTCCTGGTTCAAGTACGGGGCTGCATCGTCACCGCTCACATTGTATCACATCAATCCCCTGGCTCTTCAGCCACCGGCTGCGCCGCAGACGCTTTTCTTGCCGCGCGGCGGCGGCGAAAATAGCGGATGACCAGTACCGTTGGCACACCAATCAACAGCAGCAGCGGCAGGACAAAAATCGCGAACCAGATGACGATATCCGCCAGCGTCTGCAGGGCCGCAATCAGGGATTCCACGGCCGTCTTGGCCACGCCTTGCGGCTGCCACCCGCCCACCTCCAGCGGCTGTGCCAGGATGTCCGGCGTAAAATCAATATTGACCGCCGAGAACGCCGAAGACTCCTGCAGATACTTCATCCGGCCCTTCATTGCCTCAATCTCGCCTTCCACCCGGCTCAGTTCATTGCTCACTGCCAGCGCATCTTCCACATTCCGGGCCTCATCCATAAATGAGCGCAGACGATCCGCTGTCGCTTCCAGGTTCTGCAAACGTGCCTCCAGATCCACATACTCTTCCGTCACGTCCTGCCCCGAGGTCGAGATTCGCGTCACCTCAACAGCCAGCCCGCTCACCGCTTCAATAAAGGAATCAAACCCGCTGGCCGGCACCCGCACCCCCATATTGCCCGTCATGGCGTTCTCATCGTATTGGTATACGTTGCTGCTTACTACCCAGCCCCCGTTTTCATTGACCATATCCGTAACCGTGCGCATGGCCTCCTCCGTGTCCGTCACCGTAACGCCCATATCGGCGGAGCGGACGATCAAGCGTTCCTGCCCTTCCACAGCGGCATCCGCCTGCATCATTTCGCCTTCACTGTTGAAGGCTATGTCTCTGGGCGGCGCCATGACCGCTTCTTCCGCAGCCATTTCCATGGCGGGTGCGGGAGCGCCGGCCATAAAACCGCCATCCGCGACCATCAAGGCCTCGTCGGAGGCGCTGCGACCGCAGGCGGCCAAAACCAGCAGAAACAGTAGCGTTAAACTCAGAACAAAATAGCGGCGCATGATTCTTCTCCTAAAGCGAACTTGTGCAGGTCCTCGGGCGAAACGCCGTGTTCGTTTCTGCACCTACACGTAAGACGAAGCCTGGGTCAGATAAGTTCCATGCAGGATAGTAAGAATGCAAGCTGCCCTCACGGCTCCAAGGACGCAGAACGTGCAAACGCTACCAGCCGCGGCTGAGTCGCGAGGCCAGGGCGTCAGGCAGCCCTTCCTGCCTTATCTGCCTCTGCGTCTCCGCGATATCATAATCCACGCGCATGAATTCCCACGTGCGTGCCGTCGTATCCAGGATTGCATACGCGGCCCGCGGATCATTGTCGCGCGGCTGGCCCACACTGCCGGGATTAATCATGCACCGTTCTTGCCCCAGCGAAACCACCTTCCCCGGTTCTGGTTCCAGACCAAACAAATCCCCGCCGGCTTGCTCCATCACAAACATGGGCATATGCGTGTGGCCAAGCAAACAAACCTGCGTCTCAAAATAAGCGAAATTCTCCGCGGCCGTTTCATATTCCATCACATACTCCCACACCGGATGGCGTGGGCTGCCATGCGCCAGGGTGAAGGAGTCCACCACCGCCATCGCCGGCAGTGTTTCCAGGTAAGCGCGGGTATCTTCGGTCAGGGTATTGCGCGTCCATGACACGGCCGTTTGCGCCTCATAGTTGAATTCGCTACTGTCCAGTTTGCCCAGCACCGCCCAATCGTGATTCCCCGACAGGCTGAAATGCTTCTGTTCCCGCACCAGCACCACGCACTCATTCGGCCGCGGCCCATAGCCCACCAGATCCCCCAGGCACCACACCTCCTCCCACTGCCCGGCGGCAGCCTTCAGCACCGCCTCCAGCGCCACCAGGTTGGCATGAATGTCAGAAAGAATCAGTCTACGCATGGCTACGGCCGTACTCCCCACTGCAATAATACCATGTTTGCCAGACATAGGTATAATAGCGTACGACTATAGACAAGCTTATTCTGGTATAGACAAGCTTATTCTGGCGCGATCAAATGGCGATTCTCACTGACCAATCACTGGATTTTATCAGCAGCAGCGAGCAGCAGACCATGCGCCTCGGCGTTCGTCTGGGAGAGCTTCTGCAGCGCAACGACGTGCTCTGCTTCGCCGGCGAACTGGGAGCCGGAAAAACGGTGCTGGCGCGCGGTGTGGGCCGTGGCTGGGGCACCGCCATTCGCGTCACCAGTCCCACCTACACCCTCGTCAATCAATACCCGCGCATGCACGACGATCGTGTCCTCTACCACATCGACTGTTACCGTCTCGAGAACGAAGGAGACATCATCACCGCCGGGCTGGAAGACGTTCTGTTGTCCGATGGCGCGTTTATGATCGAATGGCCGGAGAAGATTGACGCCTGGCTGCCCGAAGATCGCCTCTGGATCGAATTGAACTTCGTCAACGACACCCGCCGCAAACTGCGCTTCCTGGCCACAGGCGACCGTTCCACCGAATTACTAAAAGCCTTCCGGCGCAGCGCCTTTGGCGTCTGATCCTCCTTGCAAGAACCATGATTCTAGCCATTGATACCGCAACACGTTGGACCGGCCTCGCCCTCTTCGATGGCAAGACCATGATCGCCGAACAGGGCTGGCGCGGCATGCATACGCAGACAGTTGAACTGGCCCCGTCCATTGCCGCTCTACTGCTCAAGGCCGGCCTGGCCGCCGACGACCTGCACGCCATTTCCGTTGCCATTGGCCCAGGCTCCTACACCAGCTTGCGTGTTGGCCTGGCCGTAGCCAAGGGCCTCTCCCTCGCCCACCAGATCCCCCTCGTCGGCGTGCCCACGTTGGACATTATCGCCGCCTCTATTGGCCTGCGCACCGGCTCGCTGCTTGTCGCCGTCGAAGCGGGGCGCAGCAGGGTCATCGCCGGGCTGTACCGCTGGCAGGAGAACAAGGGTTGGCAGCCCAGCGAACGGCCGATTATCGACACCTGGGAAACACTGCTCTTCCATTTGGAAAATCCAACTACGTTCGCCGGCGAAATCTCCCCCGACGCAGCCAAGCTCATTCGCGCTAGCAAGAAACCGTTTTACCTGGTTCCTGCCGCTGCCTCCGTGCGCCGTGCCGGCTATCTGGCCGAGATCGGCTGGCAGCGTTGGCGGCATGGCAACGTTGATGACGCCGCTACCCTCGCCCCCACCTATTTGCGTGATCCTTCCGGCAACTGAACCCACGGCCGTTGCGCCCTCACGCACCACGCCCGGTGCCCTTATGCTCCAGCCGCCGACACCCTATATCCTGCGCCCTCTGCTCATATCCGATTTGGCCGCCGTATCCGAGATCGAACACGCCTCTTTCCCCACTCCTACCAAAGAATCGGCCTACACCTATGAACTAACCCAAAACCTGTTGGCCCACTATCAGGCGCTTCTCATTGGCGCCGGCGCGGCCCCGGAATCTCTCGCCGGCTATGCTGGCTACTGGAACCTGGCCTCCGAAATCCACGTCAGCATTATTGCCGTAGCCCCACACTTGCGCCGCCAGGGTCTGGGCGAGCTGCTTTTTCTCAACATCCTCTACCTCGCCTATGTTGAACAGGCAAGCCTCGTGACCCTCGAAGTTCGCTACAGGAATATTTCCGCCCAGCAACTCTATACCAAGTACCGCCTGGCGATCGTCGGTCGCCGCCGCCGTTACTACCGTGATACCGGTGAAGACGCTATCCTGATGACCGTGCAGCTGCACGACAACCCCTCCTATCGCCCTTTCCTGGACGAACAGCGCAACAGGCTGTTCGCCCGGCTCGCCACTGCGCCTGGTTAGGCAAACTGCTGTATAACTTGGGCCAAGGATTGAACGATCATGGCGCACGGCAAGACGCTGCCGGACTTATTTGCAGAATATAGACGGATGGTAACAGTATGAGGATATTCATCACCGGGGGGGCAGGATTCATCGGTTCCAACTCTGCCCATCATTTCCTGAGACAAGGTCACGACGTTACGATTTTTGATAATCTCTCCCGCGCCGGCGCCCATCCTAACCTAGCCTGGCTGCACGCCGAGCATGGGGATCAACACCTGTCGCTGGTAGAAGCGGACATCCGCGACTATGCCGCCCTCCAGACAGCCATCCAGGGCGCGGACGTCGTTCTTCACCTTGCCGGACAGGTAGCGGTCACCCTCTCCGTCAGCGACCCGCGCGAGGACTTCGAAATCAATGCTCTGGGTACATTTAACGTGCTGGAAGCGGTGCGTCATGTTGCTCCCAACGCGGCCGTTCTGTTTGCCTCTACCAACAAAGTCTATGGCGGCATGGAAGAGGTGCGCATTGAAGATCAGGGCAGCCGCTACGCCTACGTCGATTACACCCGGGGCATTCCGGAAGAGTATCCCCTCGATTTTCACTCCCCCTATGGCTGCTCCAAGGGTTCCGGTGATCAATACACCCGCGACTATGCCCGCATATACGGCCTGCGCACCATGACCTTGCGCCAATCCTGTATCTACGGCCGTCGCCAATTCGGCGTCGAAGACCAGGGCTGGGTCGCCCACTTCGTCATCGCCGCTGTACTCGACCGCCCTATCAATATTTACGGCGACGGCAAACAGGTCCGCGATCTCTTGCATGTTACGGATCTCATCAGCGCCTATGAAAAAGGCATCGCCCGCATTGACGATCTGCGCGGAGAAGTCCTGAACCTCGGTGGCGGCCCGCAGAACACCCTTGCCGTCTGGTCCGAATTCGGCCCCCTCCTGGAATCACTCAAAGGCGCGCCCGTCCCCGTGACATTCGGCCCCTGGCGGCCCGGCGACCAGCGCGTCTTCGTTGCCGATATCGCCCGCGCCCAAGCCGCCCTTGACTGGCGGCCGCGCATCAACCCCGAACAGGGCATTCGCGACCTCTACGCCTGGGTAGAAGCCAACCCCGAACTATTCTGACCTGTGACCCAAAGGGCCTCCGTTACCCGCCTGCCCCTCACCGTTAAGCGTCTTGCGGCCCCTCTGACGGGGTGCTAAACTTGCTTCAATGTCCCAGGCCCTATATCGCAAATGGCGCCCGGCCCACTTCGATGAAATCGTGGGTCAGGAACACATTACGCGCACGCTGCAAAACAGCGTCGCTGCCGGGCGCATCGGTCACGCCTATCTTTTTTGCGGGCCGCGCGGCACCGGCAAAACTACTACCGCCCGGCTCCTCGCCAAGGCGGCCAACTGCCTGCACGACGACGTCGTTGCACGGCCGTGCAACGAATGCACCCTCTGCCTTGCCGTCAATGAAGGCCGCTTCCTCGATCTGATCGAAATCGATGCCGCTTCCAACACCGGCGTGGATGACATTCGCGATCTGCGCGACAAGATCAACTTCTCGCCCAACCAGGGACGCTTCAAAGTCTACATTATCGACGAAGTGCATATGCTGTCCACGGCCGCTTTCAATGCCCTGCTCAAGACCCTGGAAGAACCGCCTGCCCACGCCATGTTTATTTTGGCTACCACAGAAGAACAAAAAGTCTTGGCTACTATCAAGTCGCGCTGCCAGCAGTTCAACTTCCGATTGCTCACCATGGCCGAAATCACCGCGCGCCTGTCCACTCTGGCCGCCAAAGAATCTCTCACCATTGAACCGGGAGCGATGGAATTGATCGCCCGTCAGGGCGCTGGCAGCATCCGCGATGCCGAAAGCCTGCTCGACCAGCTAGTCGTTGCCCCTGGTGACACCATCACCCTGGACCGCGCACAAATGGTCCTGGGCACGGCCAGCAGTACAGCCGTCGTCGCTCTCACCGCCGCCATGCTGGACGCCGACGGTGCCGGCGGCCTGCGCATCATCCATGATGCCCTGGCTTCGGGCGCCGATGCACGTCAATTCGCCCGTCAGATGGTAACCCACCTGCGCACGCTCCTGCTGCTGCAGGCTGCGGGCTCGGAAATCGCCCTCGACGTGCCCGATGCTCAGCGCGATGCTTTGCTTCAGCAGGCCCACCGCGCCCCCCGCCACGATCTGATTGATGCCATCCGCCGCTTTCAAGATGCCGCTCAAAAGCCGGCCGTCAGTTGGCAGCCACAGCTCCCGCTCGAGCTGGCCTTCATGGAGATGCTTCCGGACCAACCGCTGCCTTTCTTCCCCGCCCTTCCCAAAACCGGAAGCGCGCCTGTCCCGGAAACTGCAGTCGTCGCTGAATCACCCTCGCCCGTTGCCCAGGTTCCTCCTTCGGACAGCGCTGCCCCGCAGCAGCCTGGGCCGCCGCCCGAAATGGACGCCGTGGCAGTAGAAGAAGCGCCGCCGGAACCTGCGCCAACCTTGCCGCCCCCCACCCAAAGCATTACGGTCGTGCCGCTTACCCTCGAGCACCTCCGTTCCCAATGGCGCGGGGTTGTCAGCCTGGCCGGCCAGCAGAGCAAGAACCTGCCCGCCCTGCTGGCCATGTGCAAACCCCTGGCCGTGACCGGTGATACCATCGTCCTTGGCTTTGACTTTCCCATCTTCAAAGAAAAATTCGACAAGACAGAAGAAACCGTCACGGCTGTCTCCACCGCCCTGACCGACCTGCTAGGCCACCGCTACGGCCTCAGGAGCGTTGTCACCAGCGAATATGCCCTGCCCATCGAGCCGGAGGAATTCGCGGCGTTGGCCGAAGAACTGGGCGGCGTTGCGCGCGAAGCTGATAATCCCTGATCTACAGACGAGTTCCCGGAATAATCCTAGGAGGTAGCAATGGCTAAGAAACCTTATCGCGGAAAACCAAAACAGAAACCCCCCCAGGCCAACAACATGATGGCCCAGTTCCAGAAGATGCAGAAAGACATGGCCGATGCCCAGGCTGCCTTGGAGCAGGAGACTATCACTGTCAGTGCCGGGGGTGGGGCAATCTCGATTGTCATTACGGGCCACCAGCGCGTTCAGGACATCACCATTAATCCCGAACTGCTGGACCCGGAAGAAGTCGAAATGCTGCAAGATATGCTCGTAGCCGGCGTCAACGCCGCCATCGAACAATCCCAGGCCCTCTCGGCCCAGCGCCTGGAAGGGGTCACCGGCGGCGCAGGTCTCAACGATATGTTGGGCGGCTTGGGGCTGGGCTAGACTGTGGCGCGCACCATTCTTCCCCAACCGGTTGAACGTCTGATCAACGAGTTTGCGAGGCTGCCAGGTGTAGGCCCCAAGTCGGCTTCCCGCTTAACATTCTATCTACTGCGCGCTTCCGGCGACCAGGCCCTGGACCTGGCTGAGGCCCTGCAAGATCTGAAGGCCCGCACCCGCTTCTGCTCCGTATGCTACAACATCACCGAAGAAGATCCCTGCCTTATCTGCCGTGACGAATCCCGTGACGACGGCCTGCTGTGCGTCGTCGAAGAACCCCTCGACGTTTTGGCCATTGAACGCTCGCGGGCCTACAACGGCCGTTATCACGTCCTCCACGGCGCCATCTCGCCCGTCGAAGGGATCGGCCCCGAAGACCTACGCATCGAGGAACTGGCCCAGCGGGTGCAAAAAGGCGCTTTCCGCGAAATCATCATGGCCACCAACCCCACCTTGGAGGGGGAATCCACTGCTCTCTATCTGCAGCGTCGTCTCGCCGGCAGCGATGTCAGGCTATCTCGCCTCGCCCGCGGCCTGCCTGTCGGCGGCGACCTCGAATACACGGACGAAGTGACGCTGGGCCGGGCCATGGAAGGGCGCGAAACCCTCTCCTGACAGGACCCTGTCGGCCGCCCCGCGGTTGCCTAAAGACGGCCGTTGTGCTAGCATTTTCAGTTCCTTGGGGCGTCGCCAAGTGGTAAGGCAGCGGACTTTGAATCCGCCATTCGAAGGTTCGAATCCTTCCGCCCCAGTAAACCCAGGGACTGAGTAATTCCGCACTCAGTCCTTTTTATGTTGTGGCCAACAAGCGTGAAGGAGCAAAGCAAATGTCCCTGGCCATCATCATCCTCGCCGCCGGGCAAGGAACGCGTATGAAATCCCGGAAGCAGAAGATCCTGCATGACGTCGGCGGCAAACCCATGGTCGCCCACAGCTTCGAGGCCGCCAGCAGCATCACCGATGTCCCCCCCGTCCTCGTCGTCGGCCTCGGCGAGAACGGGCTCCGTCGTCTCTTCGGCCCCCGTGCCCTCTATGCCGTGCAGCCCGAACAACTGGGGACCGGCCATGCGACTCAGATGGCCCTGCCCACCGTCCCCTCCGGCGTGGACCAGATCCTCGTGACTTACGGTGACATGCCCCTTCTGCGCGCCTCCACCATGCGCGAGCTGGCCCAACAGCAATCCGCCACGGGTGCCGTCGTCTCCATGCTCTCTGTCCTCGGCGAGCCGGACAGCACTTTCGGCCGGGTTATCCGCGACCAGCAGCAGCAGGTCCAGGAGATTGTAGAAGTTGCCGAAGCCCGGCAGCGCCCCGACTCCGCCGCCCTGCTGGCCGTACGCGAGCTGAACGTTGGCGTCTATTGCTTTGATGCTGCCTGGCTGCGCGCGAACATCGCCAATCTGCCGCTGCGCCAAGCTCGCAGTGGCCCCGAATATTACCTCACCGACCTGATCGCCATGGCCGTCGCCCAGGGCAAACTGGTCACGGCCACGATGATCCATGATCCCGACGAATGCCTCGGTGCTGGCACCCGCCAGGAACTCACGGCCGTCGAAAAAGCCTTTCGCCGTCGTGCCAATGAGCACTGGCTTGATCAGGGCGTCACGATCATGGATCCCGACGCCACCTACATCGACCAGGACGTGTTTATTGGGCAGGACACGATCATTTGGCCCGGCACTCACGTCCAGGGTGCCAGCCACATCGCCGCTGGCTGCGTCCTCGGTCCCAACAGCATCATCCGCGCTGCTCAGCTGGGTGCAGGCTGCCGCGTCGAAATGGCTGTCGTCGAAGATGCGTGGCTGCCGCCGGGGACGGTTGTACGGCCGTTCAGCCACATCAGTGCCCGCGAGGGTCGTTGGGGTGCCAAAACAAGCGCTCGCATAGGAGGTGAAGTGGATGGTCACTGATACGCAGAAAAAGGCCCTCATTGCCGCCGCTGTAGCCGCGCGCGAAAATGCCTATGCCCCTTATTCGCGCTACCGCGTCGGTGCCGCTATCCTCGTGCCCGGCGGCGAGATCGTCACCGGGGCCAATGTGGAGAACGCCTCCTATGGCCTCTCCAACTGCGCCGAGCGCAGCGCCGTATTTACGGCCGTCAGCCGCGGTGCCCGCGAAATTCTCGCCGTGGCCGTCGCCACCGAAAACGCAGGGTCGCCCTGCGGCGCCTGCCGGCAGGTTTTGGCTGAATTTGGTGCGGATATTCCCGTGCTGCTCGTCGATGCGACGGGAGCGGGCCGCGAGACAACCCTCTACACCCTCCTGCCCGACCATTTTGGGCCGGAGCACCTCGTCTAGGTCTCAGTTCGGAAACTGCTCCCGCCTTCTACCTTGTAGCCCATCGCGCCGGCGTTGGTAGCTCGCTGCGGCTTGGCGCGCGAAGATGCTGCTCCCCAACGCGCGGCTCAATACAGATCGTCTTCCAGTTGTTGGTGTTCGTCACGCAGGCGCAGATAGCTGTCATAACGCGCGGGGGAAACACGGCCGTCTTCCACCGCCGCGCGCACGGCACAACCCGGCTCGTGCTGGTGCGTGCAGTCACTGAACTGGCACTGTGCCACCAGCGGTGCGATCTCCCGGAAATATGCATCCAGCTCTTCCGCTTCAACATCATACAGCGCCAGCCCCCGGATACCTGGCGTATCCACCACGTAGCCGCCCTCATCCAGCGCGAACATTTCCGCATGGCGCGTCGTGTGCATCCCCTTCTCCGTCGCCTCGCTCACCTCGCGCACCTGCAGCCCCAATCCCGGCTGGATCGCGTTTAAAAGGCTGGACTTGCCCACGCCCGACGAACCTGCCAGCACCGAGATCTTATCCCGCAGTACCTCCTTCAATTCCGCCACGCCCTCGCCGCTCTTCGTGCTTGTATAGATGACCTGATAGCCCAGATCCTCGTAGACCCCAAACATCTGGCGCGCTTCCTCAATTGACTCCAGCAAATCAATCTTGTTCACAGCGATAACCGCCGGTAGTTCATTTACCTCGGCCACCACCAGAAAACGATCCAGCTTGCGCAAGCTCGGCTGGGGCCTCTTAATCGAGAAGACCAGTACCACCTGATCCGGATTGGCAACCAGCACCTGCTCACGATCAAGCGCCATGCGCCGCGTATCATGCGCGGCCGGCCTGGTCCGTGATAGCACCGAATGGCGATCCGCCACCTCTTCCACGGTACCCGTGCCATCCGCGTTCGTTGAAATCGTCACCCAATCGCCCACGGTAACGATATCTGTGCCGCGCCGCTCTTTCTTTAGCCGCCCCGGAATCTGCGCCACGATCGGTCCTTGCTCCGTGTCCACGGTAAAGAATCCACTCAGGCCCTTGATCACCCGCCCTTGCAGCACCTGTGGTTCAAACCCAAGTTCACTCATCGCGCCCGGTTCCTTTTGCCTACCATCGCCTCGGCATTATAACGTAACCCCAGCCGAAATGCGGTTCAGGCTGCTTCGACAACAAAAAAGGCGCCCAACTGTTTCCTGTTGGACGCCTATCCTTCTCACAATCCCTGGCTGGTGGGCAGCCTATGCCAGTCGGGCGCTGAACGCCGCGCTCAGGGCCGGCAGCACCTCAAACAGGTCACCAACGATCCCGTACCGCGCCAGCTTAAAGATGGGCGCCTCCGCGTCCTTATTGATCGCCACGATTACCTTTGACGTGCGCATGCCTGCCTGGTGCTGGATCGCGCCGCTGATGCCACAGGCAATGTACAGATCCGGGCTGACGGTCTTGCCCGTCTGCCCAACCTGGTGTTCATAGGGAATCCAGCCCGCGTCCACGGCCGCGCGAGATGCGCCGACCGCCGCGCCCAGAACCGCCGCCAGTTCGCTCACCGGTGCGAACCCTTCCGGGCCGCCCACTCCGCGCCCGCCGCTCACAATTATACTTGCATCGGTCAGGCTGACGCCGCTTCCCTTCTCCTCATAGCCCACGACCTTGGACGGGATCGCCTCCTCCGCCACCACCGGATCAACCCAGTCGGCCGTCCCTGTGCCGCCTGTCGATTCCGCTTGCGCGAAGGCGCGCCCGCGCAGGCTGATCACCTGCAGCCCGTCCTTGACAAAGACAGTCGAAAGCAGTTTGCCCGCGTATACCGGGCGCGTGGCCTTGATCGTTTCGCCATCCACTTCCACCGCGATACAGTCCGTGAGCAGACCCGCATCCAGATCGGCAGCCACCCAGGAGGTCAAATCACGGCCGTGCGTCGACGCTCCGGCAATCAACACTGCCGGACCGTGCTCTCTGGCCAGTTCCACCACCAGCGGACCGCTGGCCTCAACACGGCCGTCCTTCAACGTCGCGTCATCTGCCCCCAGCACCTCGTCACAGCCCAGATCGAATGCGGCATCCGCCACCCTGCCCACATCTTCGCCAAAGACCAGCCCGGTCACGTCCTCGCCCAGCTCGTCCGCGACCATCCGCGCTACGCCAATCGCTTCCCGGCCGATGGTGCTGATCGCGCCGCCCTGATTCTCTACATATACCCACACCCCGCTCATATCACCTTCTCCTCAAACAGCTTGTTCACTAGTTTTTCTGCTTGTTCGGCAACAGAGCCGCCTTCAATCATCTCCACGCTGCCTTCGCGGGGCGGAATGGCATACACATCCGACCAATCAATCTTGCTCGCCGCCGCGCCGTAACTACCGTCAATCTCCAGGTCCGCGGCGCTCCAGACCGGGATCTCGGCCCGGCTTGCCTTGCGAATACCCATAAACGAAGGGTAACGCGGCTCGTTGATCTCTTTCACTGTGCCGATTACCACCGGCAGCGGCGCGCTCACGGTTTCCTTGCCGTCTTCCAGAAGACGCTCCACGGTGATCCTGCCGCTGCCCACTTCCTTGATCGCCGAGACAAACGTCAGTGGTGTCCAGCCCAATTTGCGCGCTACCTGCACCACTGTCTGCCCGCTGTCGCCGTCGATCGCTTGCTTGCCGAACAAGGCAATTTGAACCTCGCCAACCTTGTTGATCGCCGCCGCCAAAATGCGCGCCGTGCCCAGCGAATCGGAACCGGCAAAGCCGTCATCCGCCACCAGGATCGCCTCTGTGCAGCCCATGGCCAGGCACGTCTTCAATCCCTCTTTGCTTGTCTCATCGCCCATGCTGATCGCAATTGCCGCTGTGGCTCCTTGCTTCTCTTGCAGCCGGATCGCCTCTTCAATCGCGTACTCATCCCACGGGTTGACAATCGTCGGCTTGCCACCCGGGTCATCCCAACTGACCACACCGTTCTCAACGGAAAACACGGCCGTTGTGCTGGGTGTCTGCTTGGTACATACAACCACTTTCATAGATTACCTCCATCCATCTGGGCACTGTTTCGCTTCGACTGAAGCACAATGAATTGTTGCCAGACAAACTAGCTGTTTCCGGGCTTTCTTCCACTCGCCAGGGAAACTCCCCTTGGACCATACGTCCCCGCCGGAACAACCGTCTGCTTATCTCGTTCCTCATTTTGCATTATAATGCCGCACTGCGTTATGGGCAAATTGCCCCAGCCGCTCGCTTACCACGCCTCGCTATGCTGCCTCTGATCCGTTGCTTATTGTTGACTTTATGTCAATGTGATCGATTTGTTTCTCCAAAAACAATTCAATTCGTTCACCTCTCGTCGTCTCATTGTCCTGGTCCGGTCAGGGCAAACACAAAGACACCATCCCGGCTGTAGATCAGGTCGATCTCCGGGTTTCTATGCAACTGCGCCGGGTCAAAGAAGCCCCCCCGTTTGCCAACGTACACATGGGTAACCCCTTGCTCTGTCAGCCACGCCGCCTGTGCCGGGTCAGACCAGTTCGTAACAACCGTTGCCTCCTCATTAAAGGCCCGCACCTCAGCAAATAACTCCGGATTATAGATGTGGTCGATCGGCGGAGTAGTCACCGCGCGCCCGGTCACGGGCAAGATCCACGCCCCGCCGTCCGACCCTGCCCAGGTCTGGCCCAACCAGCGCCAGCTGTTCACCGCCACGGTCGCGTCCGCCGGCAGATTTTCGTTCATCCAGCGCAGCGCGGGTACATCTTCTTCCAGCGCCAGGATCGTCTGCGCATTGAGGATCATCACCTGCTGCCGCCCTCCAAATACCACCAGCACCGCCAGCAGCGCCCCCGTAACACCATACCCAAGCCACTGCCACAGCCGTCCCTGCCCGGCTAGCCACGACCAGACCCGATCCGCCACAATCCCCAGATACATCGCCAGCGGCACAAACAGGATAATGTACATGCTGTTCAGATTAAACAGCGCCGGCAGCGGCACGCCCAGGCGGTCCACCGACAGCAGGCCCAGCAGCACCGCGATCCACACCAGCAGCACCAGCGGCAGAATGACCCACCTCTTGCGTCGCCACGCACCGTACAGAACGACCAGCAGTCCCAGCGCCGCCGCGACTAGAAACGCTCTCTCCCACCCCGTCGTAATATAGCTGAGCGGAAACTCGTTGTAATCCGGGATTGACCCACCCAACGGCCGTTCCGGGTTTACGTCCGCCCGCAGATGGAGTAGATGCGGCAGAACCAGCACTAGCGCCAGCCCGCCCGCCGCCGCCAGCCGGGGCGTGTTCCGCAGGCGGCTGATCAACCACAGCAGCAGCGGAAACGGCAGCAAGTAGACAAAGACGCGCACGTGGATCAGGAACAGGCCCGCGACCAGAACGCCGACCAGCCACCAGGTGCCCGTCCAGCCGCCCTTGCCGCGCACCAACCACCAGGTAAACGCCAGCAGCACCGGCAGCAGCAGCACGGCCGTCAACTGCGTCATCCGTCCCCAGGTGGTGTAGTAGGCTGGGAAGAAGAAGGGCAGCGCGACCAGGAAGCCCGCCAGCAGGGCCGCTTTCTGCCGCCTGACCAGCAGCCACAGGCCCGCGAACATCGTTAACGGCACCAGCGCATTCAGCAGCTGGCTCAACGAGAGCAGCAGCCGCTCCAACGGCCAGTTGCTCAGCAAGTTGAGCGAGGTGGAAAGGGTATGAAAACCGAAATGATAGGGGAAACGATCCACTGGCAAGTATGGCGCGTAGTTGCGGATCACCTGCCCGGTCTGAGCCATCACGGCCGTGATGAGCCCGTGCCGGCTGGCGTCCACCCAGGGTAGAAACGTGACATCCCGCACCGCCAGCAGGCGGGCCGCAAACCCCAGCACCAGAAGCAGCAGCAGCCATGCATGCCCCCAAACCCACGGCAGCGCCAGGGGCAAGGTTCCTTCCCCGTTCGGCAGGATAAAGCTGCGTCGCCGTTCGCGCCACCATAGCCAGGCCGCCGCGCCCCACCCACCGGCTACCAGCACAGCCAGCGACCATCCCCGCCAGTGCATGCCCATGGCCGTAGACCACAACCACAAAACCGGCCAGATAGCCACGCCCAGCGCCAGCGCGCTGCCCCACCATGCCCCCGGATCCCACACCACGGCCGCGCGGGCCTGTTCCCCGCCGCCCCGCAGCGCCCCCCTCCGATACAGGTACAGCGCCAACACCCCCGGCACGGGCAGGAAGATCAGGGCCAGGATGAAGAAGGCTCCCTCATAGAAGATTGCCTCGCCGAGCGCGCGTGCCGCCCCGCCCCACGACAACTTGTAACGTGTCAGGAACCGCAGATCTTTTGCCGAGCCTGGCTCTTGCCCCTCCACAGCCTTTCCGTCTAGCCGCACCGCGCCATGTTCGTACACATCAAGACTGTAGCCCCAGGCGGACACCGGATTGTCCGCGCTGCCCAGGATGCGCAGATGATAGCGTTGTCTGGCTGAATCCGGCTGCGGCGCAAAGGTAAGCCGCTCCACCTGGTTATGCGCCAGCCTTACCGTCTGCAGCATTTTCTCGGCCACCACCTGGCCCTGCCCATCGAGCAGCTCCAGCGCCAGCGTCGCGCTCTCGTCCGGGTCCGGATCACCATAGCGCAGGAGGGTCACCTCGATTTCAGTCAGGCCATCGTGGCGGGGGACGAAGCTCTGGCTGATCCACTGCTCCGCTTGCGGCGCTGGCATCGGCGTATCAATGCGCCCCTGCTCCAGATCGAGCGCGACGAGCGAGTCAAAAACGGCCGTGAATCTATCCGGTACCGCCGCCGACCAAGCCGCCAACAAGGTCAGCGCGACGAGTGCACCCACCAAAGCGGGCAGCCCGCGCCGCCGCGCCGGAGGGCGTCTATTCGCTGACTGTTGGCTTCTTTGGTGTTCCGCGCCGTATTCCATGGTTCTCGTCGCTGGGCCACAGATAATAGCCCAGCCCCAGAGAACCGGCTACCGGCCAAAACGGCGCTGTGCAGCACCCGCGGGCTTATGCCGGATTGTCAGGCGGCGCTGCCTGCTCCCGCCGCAGGCGCTCAATTTCCAACTCCTGGCGTTCGATTTCCGCGCGCAAGTTAGCGACCTGCAAATCATGTAATGCCGCCTGGCGGCGATCGCTGCGCAGGGCAAAGAATGTGGTCCCGATAAACCCAGCAGCAGAGATCACGGCCGTGAACACCGACAACGCCAGAGTCCACGAAGCTTCCTGGGCGGCGCCCTCATCTCCTCCGGCGGCAGGGCCGCCATCCTCTCCCGCTTCCGGCTGGAGCAGCGGCGGCAGGCTCACCTCTATAGGGCGACTCGCCCGCTGCAATCCAAGCGCTAGCGCCAACAGCGAAACCAGCAGGAGAATGCCCCAGAAGACCAGCAGCACGACGCGGTACTTGCCAAACATGTCTTTCTCCTTTCTCATGTTTGTACTCGTACCTGAGGAACGCTGCAAATACCCGTCAGGTTCCCCCTTGCTGTATGCTCTTAATGAAAATGCGGCGCCTCAGCGACCAGCCTATTCATCACGCTGTTCGTCAACACCCGGTACTGATCGATTGAGGCCTGTAGATGCGTGGAGAGCAGTGTTTCTGCCACCTCCTCCAGATCAATACCCAGCGCCGCAACGGTCGTCAGGTGCACAATATCTGCTCCATCTGCCGGGGCCAACGAAGTCCGCACACGGCCGTGTTTCAGAAAGATAGCCATTGTTTGCGGTGTAAATGTGACCACCGTCTGCGGCGCAATGAGCTCATTCATGTAATATGCCGCACGAAACTGCCGGTTAGCCGGTGTCAGGCGTGTCCATTTCGGCCGCAGAGGCCGCGCGCCGCGGCTCGCCAACACTTCCCAGCGTGGCCCGGAGAATATCTCCAGGAACCGCCGGTAGAGCACGCGCGCCTCCGCCAGAGCCGTGCAACCCTGCAGATCAGGGCGCTGCGCCCGCCCCAGCAGATCGTCCACCGCCTGGTCAATCGGCGCAATGGAGATGGACGCCACTGCCGTGGGCATTGTCCGCCACACGCTGTGACTCTCCAGGTACGACTCGAGCCCGCTGATGTAAGCCTGGGCAACCCGCTCAAAAGCGCTGGCGGAGAAGATGTGCGTCGCATTGACGTGAACGCCATCCCCCGTCAACTGCTGGATCGCTGCCGTACCTGCCAGCGTTGCCGGCACCTCCACCATCGCATTCCCTCGATCGATGCGCGCCAGCAAATGCCGCGCCGTCGCCACGGAAGCCACGGCGTCATTTGCTAGGCCCGGGTCGATTTCGAGGCTCGCTACTCCATCCAAACCCTCGCTCTTCTCAAACACCGGGTGCAGCAGATCCGCAGCGCGCT
Source organism: uncultured Chloroflexia bacterium (assembly GCA_963786145.1). Classification (GTDB taxonomy): domain Bacteria; phylum Chloroflexota; class Anaerolineae; order Promineifilales; family Promineifilaceae; genus JAACFF01. The sequence goes on along the minus strand of CAWAYB010000002.1, from coordinate 966,053 downwards.
GCACATCATCTACCATCAGGGCCTCATGGATCTGCACAGCCGGTGTTCCCATCCGGACCTGCGTGCGGATCTCCTGATCGTAGTCCGTTTCGTGGGCGATAGTCTCTGCGAACACGGCCGCGTTTGCCGTAACGCCCAGGATGCCCGCCGCCAGCGCGTCACGCAGCTCGCCCGAACAGATAAAGTAGCGGCGCATATAGTTCAACCATGCCGCCTGCCCCAGGCCTTGAAGATCATGTATCTTGGTCATTTTCGACCCCCCTTTGTCCAACTATCCTGGCGCCCTGCAGCGTGAAAAACATGTCTGCCTTGCGCAACGGCTCACCTGCTAACAGTATAACTCAGAACACCGGGCGCTGGATAGAGGGTTTGCTTCCTCAAACAAAAAACCCACTGGCGCAGCGGCACCTGTGGGCTCCATAATGGCTTGATCGGGCTGATGTCATCCCGTCATGGACAAGGTGGGCTGCAATTCAGCTGACCACGACTCCTTTCCAAAAGGCCACATAATCCTGAATCTGGGCTGCTGCATCGGACGGCCGTGGATAGTACCATGCCGCATTGGTGTTCGTTTTTCCAGCAACGGCAATGTCGTAGTAGCTGGCTACACCCTTCCACGGGCAGGTCGTATGGTACTGACTCTCTCGAAAATAGGCGCGATTGATCGATTCCCGCGGGAAGTAATGGTTCCCTTCCACAATAATTGTATCTTCACTCTCGGCCAATACAGCGCCGTTCCAGGTTGCTTTAGGCATGATCGTCATTCTCCTTCTAATCACTGGCAGATGAGTGCCAACAAGTCCCCAATCCGTTCTTTGTTTGCTCACTATAGCGCATGCCGAGCAGTTCTTCAATTCCTTGTTGAATAGGCATAGAATCCAGCGGCCTCTTATGTTGCGCCAGCACAAATCTGCGCATTTGCGGCGTAGGGACTTTCGCGGGCGAGAGCGCTTCCTGACGGCGCCTCAGCGCGAACCCTCCAGCGCAATGGCCCGCCCGCTGATCGCGCTGCCCGATTCGCTGCACAGGTATAAGATAGCAGCGACTGCTTGTTCGGCCGGGCCTACTTCGGCGGGCACGATCTCGGCCAACCATTCAGGAACTGGCTGATCCGACAGGCCTGCGTCAGCAACGGAATTCGACATTCCTGGCAGCAGCGAATTGACCCGGATCGCAAATGGCGCAAACTCGTGCGCGCAGGCAAGACCAAAGCTCACCACCCCCGCCTTACCGGCGGCGTAAGCTGCACGGTGAGGCACGGCCGTTTCCGTCCCGACCGGCGCACCGATCTGGATGATGCTTCCACCCCGCGCGCCATTTTCATCGGCCATCACCCTGGCAACCAGCTGAGTCATGAAGAAAGTGCCCTTCAGGTTCACATCCATACATCGCTGCCAGGCCCACTCATCCATCCCGAGGATCGGTTCTACGGGCTGCACCGCCGCACAATTGACCAGGATATCCAGTCTGCCCCAGGCCTGCCTTGTCGTTTCGATCAGGTGCACGCACTGGAATTTGTTCGCTACATCTGCAGCAATACCCAGCGCCTCCCCGCCCTGCGCGCGAATCCCCTGGGCCACCTTTTCGGCACGATCGGGATTGATGTCGTTGACCGCTACCTTAGCCCCGACCCCGGCCAGGGCCCTGGCAGTCATCGCCCCTAGACCGTGCCCGGCACCGGTGACGATGGCTACCTTACCATCCAGTTCTTGTTTCATTGAGGCTGGAGTATACGCGCGCGCTTAGGAAACTCAAATCATGGAGCGGCCTGCGCAAGCACTTCGTCAATGATCGCGGCAAAGCGATCAAAGGGCACAGACCCGGCAAACACGTTTCCGCCTACGTCAAAGACAGGCTGGGAGAAAATGCCCCGTTCGCGGCGGGTGGCATCCAGGTTCATCAAAGCCGCCAACTGCTGGGGGTCATCATAACAGACCTCGAAGGCTGCCTGGTCTGCGCCCGCCGCCACGGCCACAGCCACATAATAGTCTCGCGTTGCCCGCCACAGCTCGCCCTGATGCGTGAACAGCGTATCATGCACCTCCCAGAACAGCTCGGGGTCCTGCGCTCCGGCACACTGCGCTGTCAGCGAACTGTAGACGCTGGGATTACCGTGGTTGAGTACCGGCCAAAAGACGATCTTTGCCTGCCCGGAATCCACGTAATTAGCGATTATCTGGGGTTCGGTGCCTAGCACGTAGGCACGGCACGTCGGTCAGAGAAAATCTGAATAGTCAATGATGGTCACCGGTGCCGCTGCATCACCCAGGAAGAATGCTCCTTCCTCCGTCTGCCCGCTATTCTCCACCGGCACGGCCGTCGCCGAGGGCAAAGGTGGTGGCGAAATGGTGGGCGGCGCCTCGGTGGCAGTTACCGCGGCCGGTTCAGTAGCCAAGATCGGTTCAGCCATATGCGGAGCATTGGTGATGGTCGGTTCGGGAACGGCGGTGATCGCTGCTTCGGCAGTGGGCAACGCAGCTACACTCGCAGCAGGCGGGACCTGCGCAATCTCTTCAGGTTCTGCGCTCGCGCAGGCTGCAAGCATCAGGGTCACAAGCAAGAACCAGACCATTTGAAGGCGAAGCTGCATGAGTGGCATTATAGGACAATCGTCCACACTTCCTGGACACACGTTCAGGGAATACTTACCCCGTCTGTTCCTGATTCGCTAGCCAGGTTTGCGCCCGACATGTACGGCAATCGTACCAAACATAAACAGGCGGTAGGAAACATCTTGGAAGCCGGCATCGCGCATAATGGCCGCCAGCGTGTCCGGATCGCGGAACTGCTGTGTACTGTCCGGCAGATAACGATAGGCATCCGCTTCGCCGGATACAAGACGCCCAAGGGTGGGGATAACTACGTTGAGGTGCAACAGGATAAACGGCCGCAGCAGGTTGCGCTTGGGCGGACTGGACTCCAGGACTACCACTCTCCCGCCAGGCTTCGTGACTCGCAGTTGTTCCTCAAACGCCCTGCGCACATCGATAACGTTGCGCATCAGGAAGCCGGAAGTCACCGCGTCAAAGGTAGCGTCAGGAAACGGCAGCGCCAGGGTGTCCGCGCCCACCCAGCGAATGGCCTGGCGCATGGGGATGCGCTTTCCGACCTGCATCATCTCCAGCGTAAAATCCCCGCCCACGGCCCGCAAGCCAGGCACCAGGGACAACCCTTCCAAGGCAATTTCGCCCGTACCTGTGGCAATGTCGAGTAGAAGGCCGTTTACCGGCAGCCGCGCCTCGGCGATTACATAGCGCCGCCAGGTGACGTCCTGCCCCATCGTCATCAGGCGGTTCATAGTGTCATAGCGCCCGGCGATACGTGCGAACATATCCTGCACGTATTCGGCGCGTTCCTGCCCTTCCAGATGAGCCATCTTGTTTACGTTAATCCTGTTCGAGTGAGATTTCGGCTTCTGCGTCGGCTTCGACCTCGTCCGCGGCCGTTTCGTCCTCTGACATGTCACCAGTGCCGGCGCCAACTACTTCGCGCGCCTTGCTCGTGCCCGTGGGCGGCCCAATCACGCCCATCTCTTCCATCGCATCCATGATCCGCGCGGCGCGCGTGTACCCGATACGGAAACGGCGCTGCAGCAGCGACGTAGAAGCCTTGTTCAGTTTGCGGACCAGCGCGATCGCTTCCGGCATCAGTTCATCCGTGTATTCCGGCTTTTCCGCTTCCTCTTGCAGCGCCTCCCAAAGCGGCTGCGCCGTCGGTCCAGCCGGCGCTTCTTTTTTTGCTTTGCTTGCCGGCTGAACCCGGCTTGGCGGCGGCGGGATTGCCGGGGAGTCGACCTGGGACCCAGCTTCCACAACTGGAGGTTCGCCTGATTGCGCTAACGGACTCTTTCGCTGTGGGGCAGGAGCTTCCAGCGACGCGGCGGGGGCCGCGCACAGGCGGCGGGGGCACGGCAGGCAGAACTGCGGCCGGCGCCGTGCTTTCCGGTTGCACCTGCGCGGTATCGGCCGTGATGACGTTGGTGCGCCGTGCTGCCTTCCAATACCCGATCAGTTTGTTCAATTCAGCGTCACTGACATAGCAGCCCTGCAGCCGCAGCGGTGCCGGTGAATCAGGTTTCTGGAACAGCATATCCCCCTGGCCCAGCAATCGTTCGGCGCCGGTCGAATCGAGGATAACCCGGCTGTCCGTTCCCGAAGCCACAGCAAAAGCAATACGTGCCGGGAAGTTTGCCTTGATCAAACCGGTAACGACGTCCACCGACGGCCGTTGTGTGGCAATGACCATGTGAATGCCCGTGGCGCGCGCCATCTGCGCCAGGCGGGTGACCGCGCGCTCCGTGTCTTCCGGAGCCAGCATCATCAAATCTGCCAGTTCATCGATGATAATGACCACGTAGGGCATCTTCTCCCCACCCTGCCGTCGCAGCACACGCTTGTTGTATTCTTCAATGTGCCGCACTCCAGTATCCGAAAACAACTGGTAGCGGCGGTCCATCTCGCGCAACGCCCACTGCAGCGTGCTGATCACACGATCCATGTCCACTACCACCGGCGCCGCCAGATGCGGGATGCCGTTGTAACCCGTCAATTCCACTCGTTTCGGATCGATCATCACCAGCTTCAGGTCCGCAGGGGTATTTGTCAACAGCAGACAGGCGATGATGCCGTTGACACAAACCGATTTACCGGAGCCGGTTGTGCCGGCGATCAGCAGATGGGGCATCGTAGCCAGATCGGCGACGATAGACTCGCCGGACACGTTCTGCCCCAACCCCAATCCCAGGGAGGTCTTTATCTTGCGGAAAGCCGGCACCTCCATCACATCACGAAGGGAAACCAAGGACGTAGAGGGGTTGGGAACCTCGATGCCCACGTAGCTCTTGCCCGGCACGGGTGCCTGGATACGGATGGCGCGCGCGGCCAGGGCCAGGGCCAGGTCATCAGCAAGGCTGGAAATCTTGCCCACCTTGACCTTGGTGCGCCGGCCGTTGCGCATCTGGATATAGTTCGGCTCCACGCCAAACTGCGTCACCGTAGGACCCTGGTTAATCTCCACCACCGTTGCCGGCGCGCCAAAACTCTCCAGCGTATGCTCAATGATCTCCACCTGCTCGCGAATAGCCGCGTTATTCAGATCGAGGTCTGAGCCTGACTCCAGAATGTCGGCAATCTGCGGCAGTGTCCAGGTGTATCCGGGCCCTCCTGAATTGGCGGCCTGCACGACCGGCGCGGGTTCCCGCACAGGTTCCCCCAAAGGCGGTGCGCTCTGTTTTGCCGCCGGCTTTGTCTTGCGAATGCGCGGCGACTTTTTATTCTGCGCCGGGGTGCCGGCGGTGCAGCCTGATCACTCTCTTCCGGCACGAGGCGCAGCTGCACCGGCGCAGTATCACCCCGTCCCGGGTTGACCGGGATTGCGGCCCGTCCTGCGCTCTTCGTCCTATCGTCAACTTCCTCTGGCCGGGTAAACAGCTCGTGCAAATACCGGCTGGCATCCTCGCGCGTCAACCCCGAAAGCAGCACCGCGCCTACCACACCCAGGATCACAAACGCCAATATTGCGCCCAAATTGCCAACAAGCGAGGTCAAGATCGTGGCAAACCCCCCACCAAAATAACCTCCCCCCTGCGCGGCCTGGGCAACCTCCCAGTAATCTGTCATAGCCGGCTGGCGCATCAATGCTACCATGGATGCGAACGCGAGAAAGACCACCAACAGCAGCCCCAGCCCGGCCAGGCGATAGCCCGGTAACCTGGGCGGCTGCTCCATGCCTCGCAGCACAAGATAGAGGCCTATGGCGCCCGTAACCAAGGGGATGATGTAGGCGCCCCAGCCAAACGCCTGCCCGAGCATGTTCGCCAGCCAGGAAGTAAGCTGGCCCTGATTGGGCGCAACCAGACTGAGACTGAAAACGGCCGTAATGAAGATGACGAAGACGCCCATGAGGAGCGTCTTTTGCGGCGTGCTGAGCCGGATCCCGGGCGATTTGCTCGTCGTCTTGCTGGTGCGGCTGCTCTTGCTGCGCGAGCTGCTACTGCGCCCACCTTTGCTATTGGTGCTTTTTCGTGCCATAGCTCAAATGTTCCTAAGTGAGGATTATAGCACGCTTGGCGACGGCCGTCAGGCCGTGTGCTATCATATGCAGCCGGTGCGGTTGCCTGCTGCCCTTGCTTATGCCTATGTTGCACCATACTTACAACGGTTTGCCCTATCTGCAATTCGCCAGCCTGCGTGCCGCATCGCAAGTGCGCCACGCAGTGTTCACCCGCCAGGGCGGCGTAAGCCCCGCGCCATTCGCTTCGTTGAATCTTAGTGTCTCCGTCCCCGATGACAAAGAACTCGTCTATACCAATCGCCGCCGCGCCTATGGCCTATACGGCCGTGATACCGCCACCGTGGTCCACGCACATCTCGTCCATGGCAGCTCGGTCGCCACTGTTACTCATCGGGATTACGGGACCTGGATCAGCAAGGTTGATGGCATCATCACCAACGAGCCGCATTGCGCCCTGACCATGAACTTCGCCGATTGTGCCCCCATCTTCCTCTTCGACCCAGTCCGCGGCGCCATTGGCCTGGGGCACGCGGGTTGGCAGGGAACAGTACGTGACCTGCCCGGCGCGCTCGTACGGGCCATGAGCGACGCCTACGGCAGCGACCCCGCGGAAATGGTCGCCACGGTTGGCCCGTGCATCGGCCCCTGCTGCTATGAAGTGGGCGAGCCGGTCATCGGCGCGGTCCGGAGGGCATTTGGCGATGCGGGAACTCTGTTGCTCGATTCACCCCAGGGATTGCCCCAATCAGAAGGGGGACGACCATACTTTGACTTGCCCGAAGCCAACCGTCGCAATCTGCTCCGCGCCGGAGTCAACCAGATCGAGACCTCGGGCCTTTGCACCGCCTGCCACACCGACCTCTTCTTTTCCCATCGCGCCGAGAAGGGACGCACAGGCCGCTTCGGCACCATCTTTATCCTCGAACCGTAGCCGTCGGCGCAATTTACTTCACCAGCAGCACGACCAGAATTAACAGAACCCAGGCCACACTCATATAGACCGCAATCCAGCCCAGAATTCGCCCGGCTGTGGCGCTCGCCCGCCCCGGGTCGTCAAACAGGGCATTCAGGTTCTGGTACCATGCCGCTTGCTGCGACTGGCTGATCGCCCAATAGCCAAAAGCCACTGCCGGCAAAATACCGACTAGGGCGCTTAGCGCCAGGCGAATGGGCGTCATAGACTGGTCCAGCTTTTCCAGGAAGGAAAGTGTGGCATCCGCACCAAAGGCTTGCGGCAGCACCAGCAACAGGAAAGGGATCATCGCCGCCGTGATCGCGATCAACCCCGCTCGCAGGCTCGAACGCGCGGCCGTATTCGCTGCATTGCGCAGCTCCGGCTGCACCGCTTCTAATGTCAGCGGTCTGCCGCAGGAGCCGCAGTACTTGCTCCCGCGCAAGACAGTCGCCGCACAGGCCTGGCATGTCTCCAAATATGGGGTGCGATCGGCAAATACCAACGGATCAACCTTTAGCTCGATTACCTTATCCTGGTAATTCTTCACCAGAACCCCCGGGTTATCGGGAATGGGCATGTGCGTGACATCCTGGTCTTCGTCGTCAACGGGAACAATGGCATTGCCCTGGTCATCCACAACCGCCGGCAGTGTCTCGGTGCTCGTCGCCCCGGGCAGAATAGCGCGAGCCCTGTCCACCAGTTGCTGGCGCCGTGCCGCGTTTTCGCGCTGCCGCGTGATGTCTACCCACTGAATCGTCGCGTCTGCCTGCACCCGTCCGGCTCCGTCCGTAATATAGGCCGAAATCTGGTTCAGCAGCTGCCGCAGCTTTTCCGGGTCAGGTGCTTCCAATTCGAGAATTGAGGTCTGTTCAAAGCGGCGCACTTTGACCACAACCTCTTCCTTTTGCATGCCCATCCACTTGGACACTGTGGCCACGATTACACCTGTCTCCTCGTTATAGACCTGCAGCTTGGCATTGAGGTTCGCCAGCGTGAAAAGGGCGCTGCGCATGACAACCTCGGCCGGTACGGGAAACGGCCGTTTTTCTTTAATACTCATTCGCTTTCCTGGACCATCTCATGTTTCGGTTCCATTCTAACATAAACGCGCCCAGTTCCATCCGCCACAGGCCTGCTTTCGACCCGTAGGAGCCAATTTAACGGCTTCTTGCTGCCCCACCACATCGCGCCCCTTAGCAAATTCCCCTTTCTAAACCCCTGCGCTACAATCAACGGGTTGATATTCAAGCACCCATCAGGCGCAACGCCCTGTGCACGAGAAGAATGTGTCACCCATGCAGAATCCGATTCAGGCAATCCTGTTTGATCTCGACGACACCTTGATCGATTGGTCGGGACGACAGGGGACCTATTTCAGTTCCATGATCCCGCATCTGGATAATATGCTCGACCACCTGGAGGCAGGGGGGCACGCCCTGACCGATCGCGAAGGTTTCAAGACCACTTTGGGTGAAACGCTAGTGAGCCACTGGTCAGAGGCAAAAGTCACCTTGCAGGCAGTGGATTTTCGCCGGGTAGTGCAAGACACGTGCCGGGCCCATTATCTCGACACCAGTCGCATCGATTTGATGGAGTTGCTCCACGCCTATGACAATAAGGCGATTCCTGGTGTGGACCTCTTCCCGGACACGATCGCCGTGCTCGATGAGCTGCGCGACCGCGGCTACAAGTTGGGCTTGATTACCAATTCCATGCTGCCCATGTGGATGCGTGACGCCGAACTGCGAGCCTACGATCTGCTCGACTATTTCCCGGTGCGCCTCAGTTCCGGGGATGCCGGATATATCAAACCACATCCCCAGATCTACCATGCGGCCCTCGACCAGATGGACGTTCGGCCTGCACAGGCCGTATTTGTCGGCGACCGGCCCGGAAACGATATTGCCGGAGCCAATGCTGCCGGTTTGACGAGCGTCTTGCTGACTCCACCCCATCTCAACTACGAATTGAACGGCGTCACACCTGATCATATAATTGGCACCCTGAGCGACCTGCTGCCCGTTTTGACGGCACTGGAACGAACGACGGAGAAGAACGATGTCTAAACCAGGAAGAAACGACCCCTGCTACTGCGGTAGCGGCAAGAAATACAAGCAGTGTCACCTGCGCAGCGATCAAGAAGAAGAGCTCTTGCAGCGCTCGCGCGCCGACGCAGCGCGCTTCTTGCGCCGGGAGCTGCCGCGCTTCGCCCGCGCTGAGCGTTTTGCGGAAGATTTCGCCATCGCGCTGCCTCTCTATTGGAAAGAGTACTACGAGGCGCGCAACGCCGGCGAGATGAGCGAGTTTGAGGCTCTGCGCTTCCTGGACTGGTTCGTGTTCGACTACGAACTGCAGAACGGCCGTCGCCTGATCGATCTCTACCACGAAGAAGTCGGACCCTCCTTGGCGCAGGATCAACAAGAGCTGCTGCAAACCTGGCTCGACGCCCCGCCTGCCGGAGCTTACGAGCTTGTCAGCTACGAGGGCCAGAATCTGCACCTTCGTGACTACTTCAGCCAGGATACCTTCGACGTGTTCGAAGCCAGCGGCCGTGGCAACGTCGAACCGGGGGAAGTCATCCTTACCCGGCTCGTACCTGTCTTCGACCAGACAGAATTCAGCACCGTCGCGGCTTACCTGCCAAATGGCGAAGACGCCGGTCTGCAGGAGCGCATGGCGGCCGCCCGCCTGGCCGATCAGAAATCCAATCCTGATGCCACCTGGGGGGATTTCCTGCGCCGTTACAATCACCTGATCATTTACCATGCCCTGGAAGAAGCCGAAAAGGCCAAACGGCCGCCTGTGGCACGCCTGGACAAGCAGCGCACGGATCCACCTATCCAGCCCTTCAACCAGGAGCACGATCGGGAGGGTGAAGCCGCCCGCCGCCAGCGCGCTTATGGCAGCACTCAGCCGCACATGGCGCCCACCCGCCGCAAAGTAGTCTAGGTTGGACGGCCGTCGTTTACAGGTTTACCCCCAGCGCACGCCACTGCGCGGGCAAATTACCGTCCCTGGCGATAAGTCGATCAGCCATCGCGCGGTCCTTCTGGGAGCAATCGCCGATGGCACCAGCAGCGTTCGCAATTGGCTTCCCGCCGGTGACACTCTCGCCACGCTGAACGCCGTGCGCGCCCTGGGGGTGACCATCCGGGTCACTGAGCGTTCGGCACTCTCCTGGGACCTGGAGATTGAGGGGCGCGGTCTGCACGGCCTGCAGCCCCCCACGGGTGCCCTGGACTGTCGCAACGCGGGCACCGGGCTGCGTCTGTTGGCCGGCCTGATGGCCGGACAGGCATTCGGCGTCACGCTCGACGGCAGCGCGCAGCTGCGCCAGCGGCCGATGCGCCGCATCACCATACCTCTGCGTGAAATGGGCGCACGGATCGACGACACGGACGGCCGTGCCCCGCTAACCATCGTTCCCGCCGCGCTGCACGGCATTGAGCACCAGATGCGGGTTGCCAGCGCCCAGGTCAAGAGCGCCCTCCTCCTGGCTGGTCTCTACGCTGCGGGCGAGACGCGCGTCTACCAGCCCGGTCCCGCCCGCGACCACACCGAACGGATGCTTTCCGCCATGGGCGTTCCCCTTTTCGAGGACGGAAGCTGGGTCATTTTGCCCGCCGAACGGCCTACATCCCTGGCCCCCCTTGAACTGACCGTGCCGGGGGACATCTCGTCTGCGGCGTTTCCCCTTGTTGCTGCCGCCATCGTGCCGCACTCAGAAATCACAATGATAAACATTGGCGCCAATGATACGCGCACGGGGCTGTTGGACATGCTGCGCGCCATGGGCGCGAATTTCACCGTTCATAACGAGCGGCAGACCGGCGGCGAAACGGCCGTGGATCTGACTGTGCGCTTTGACGAACTGCACGCCACCCAGATCGGCGGCGCCACAGTTGTGCGCGGAATAGACGAGTTCCCCGTCCTGGCTGTTGCCGCCACCCAGGCCGCTGGCGACACCATTGTGCGCGACGCTGCGGAATTGCGGGTCAAGGAAGTAGACCGCATCGGCGTCCTGGCTGCGGAACTGCGCAAACTGGGTGCCACTGTCACCGAGGCCCCGGATGGCTTCACCATCACCGGCCCGCAACACCTGCACGGTGCTGAAGTGGAAAGCCACGACGACCACCGATTGGCCATGTCCCTTGCGGTTGCCGGCCTCGTCGCCTCCGATTCCATCTGGATCAATGACGCCCAGTGCGCGCGTGACAGCTTCCCCGAATTCGTGAGCACAATGCGCTCCCTGGGCGCCTCCATGGCCTGGGAAGAGTAGGGCCCCACCCGCCATGCTCTACCTGGTTGCCACGCCGATTGGCCATCTCTCCGACATCTCCTTGCGCGCCCTAGAAACACTGCGCCAAGTCGACTATGTGGCCAGCGAAGACACCCGCCACACAGGAAGATTGCTGAAGCACTTCGATATCAACAAGCCGCAGATCTCCTTTCACGAACACAATGAGGCCCGCGCCGGTGAACGGATTCTAGGCCTGCTGGAAGCGGGACAGAGCGTGGCGCTGGTCAGTGACGCGGGCACACCCGGCATTGCCGATCCCGGGTTCACCCTCATCCGGGAAGCAATCGAACGTGGTCTCCCCCATACGATGATTCCTGGCCCCACCGCGCTGATCATGGCCGTCGTGCTCTCCGGTTTGCCAGCCCATTCGTTTACCTATCGCGGGTTTCCTCCGCGCAAACAGGGCAAACGGCAGAAGTTCCTGGCGATTGACCAGGATTCTCCCCATACCCTTGTGTTCTACGAGAGCCCCTATCGCATCACAGCTCTCCTGGCGGACGCGCTGGAGGTTTACGGCGATCGCCAGGCGGCGATCGCCAACGAACTGACCAAGCTGTACGAATCGATGCAGCACGGCTGTCTTTCTGAACTGCTCGCCCAGATGCAGGAGACCGAACCGCGCGGTGAATACGTGCTGGTGATCAGCGGGGCGGACCTTTCCTAAGCCCGTGCTCTACGGCAGGAGCAGAACCTTGCCCTTTGTCTGGCGACCTTCGATATAGCGGTGCGCCGCAGCGGCCTCCGCGAGAGGGTAGGTCTGGTCGATGCGCACCCGCAAATCTCCGCTCTCGATCCAGCCGAACAAATCAGCATAGCGCCCCCGGATTTCCTCCTGCGTGCGCATATAGGGCCCTGGCCCCGGGCGAGTCAGGTAGAGCGAACCCTTACGATTCAGAGTTTGAGGGTCCACTGGCGCTACGGGCCCGCTCGATTGCCCAAACAGGACCAGCAGGCCGCGCGGCTGCAGGCAATCAAGGCTCTTATCAAACGTGTCTTTGCCCACGGAATCATAGACGACCGGCACACCGGCTCCTTCCGTCAGGCGCAGCACTTCCGCGGCGAAATCCTCTTCCGTATAACGGATGACGTGATCAGCGCCGAAGGCCAGCGCCAGCGCCGCCTTTTCGGCCGTAGACACCGTGCCGATCACGCGTGCCCCTAACAGCTTGGCCACCTGAACCAGCAGCAAGCCCACGCCCCCCGCCGCGGCGTGCACCAATACGGTGTCACCGGGCTGGATTGCATAGGTGCTGTGGCTGAGGTAATGCGCTGTCATAGCCTGCAGCATGAGCGCCCCGGCGGTTTCCAGGCTGATCGCGGGCGGGATGGGCACTACAGTCCAGGCGGGAGCCAGCGCGTACTCGGCGTAGGCGCCAATCTGCATGGAATAGCCCACGCGGTGACCGGGGGCCACGGCCGTTACACTTTCCCCCACGGCTTCCACGACGCCCGCCCCTTCCATGCCCAGGGTGACCGGCAGCGCCAGCGGATAAGCCCCGCTGCGCTGGTAGGTGTCGATGAAATTCACCCCCGCAGCGGCAATCTTGACCAGCACCATACCCGGCCCTGGATCGGGAATCGCTGCCTCTTCAAACTGCAGCACTTCCGGCCCGCCGAACTCATGCACACGAACTGCCTTCATTGCTTACTCTCCTTTCTCACGACCAGGAGCCAACCGGCTCATCATGATTATAGCAAGATTGGAGGCGCCGCAGGGGCAAGCAGGGCAGGGTAGTGGCTGACGGATCCGCAGGAGGCTGGCCCAACTTATGTTAACGTGATCGAATTGTTTCGTTTTTGGAGAAACAATTCGATCACGTTAACATAATAGTTTGACATAATGATCAAAGAAGGCGGTATTCGGGTCCCACGGCCGTGGCAGCCGGGGCCAAGAACTGCCCGGTGCATCCTTGCGAAGCGCGGGCCTACGCTGGGCCGGAACAGGAACCAGCAGGGCTGCTAGTCAGTAGCAATCATGACATTGGAAGCTTTGATGACGGCGTACACTTCCTTGCCGGCCTTGAGCTCCAACGATTGCGCCGAATCCATCGTGATAATTGAGACGATCTGCTGCCCATCGGGCAATTCGATTGTAACCTGGGCGTTCACGGCGCCATGGGTGACTTCAACCACTTTGCCTCTCAAACTGTTGCGTGCACTGATTTTCATGTTGTTTTCTCCAAGGGGGTATTGGCGACGATAAGACCTGCCAAGTGTAACGTTACTCATGCGGCGATTCAACCGTCTTCTTCCCGTTTGTTTCGATGTACCGGGGCCGGCCAGCCAGGAGAGGCAAATCAAAATGCCGGCTGCGTGCTCAAAAGGGCAAACAGCCGGCATGACGGCGGCACGGCCGTTCTCGGGTTCGGCCGTGCGTTTGGAGAGCAGCGCTTTACTGAATGATCAGTCGACCTTGCATCCCTGGATAGTGACCGGCGATTGTGCAGATGACGATATACTCGCCCGGCTCATTGGGCACACGGAAAGGCACGGTTGTGCTCTCACCTGCCCCGACGACGCCTGTACTGTACAGGATCAGATCATCATGCACACCGGCCTCAAAGGGCACTGGAACCTCTTCGCCTTGTTTCATTACGGCCCAGTTATGTTCCAATGCGCCCTTGTTCTCAAAATTGACCGTGACTACGGTGCCACCTTCTACAGCCCATGTGGGCGGGTTATCCAAATTATTCGGATCTTCGCCGAAGTAGATATCGTACGCGACAACATCTATCGTTGATGTCTCTGCGGCAGGTTCACTTACTGCGGGAGCCGTTCCTCCACCACACGCCACAAGAAGCAGCGCACTGAGCAAAAGAATAAGCACCCAACCACCTGTACGTTTCATTGTGTTCTCCTTTGAGGTACGTACTTCATTATGATGTTCTCTACCGCCGGTACCCCCACGAGTCCGAGCAACCTGGCCGAGATTCAGCTGCTTCCGTTCACGAAACGGGTATCGGCAGAGGATCATTGTAGTAAACAATGTCTAGGGTTTGTGCAATTATTAACAATCGAAACCCTCCAGGTTTTGGCGCTGTATGACCCGCGGATATGACCATCCTCATACTGCCCCCCAAGCCAAGGCGGGGTCTCATTATTCGCCGCGTGCAGGCTCGGATGCGGCTTCCTTTGTATGCAAAGCATCTGGTGTTCATGCTACAATACGGCTCACATTCATCATCAGAACAGCGGTTCGTGTGCCGCCAGAACGGTGAGCCGCGGGTGCAAGGAGACATAGCAGATGCAAGAGTCCAACGATCTTCCTGTGATTATTGGCTCCGGATTTTCGGGCATGGCCATCAGCGATTGGCTCAGCAGAGCCAACATAGATCATATCCTGATCGGCGGCCCACCCAACGATCTTCCGCGGCTGGGCGAATCGATTGACCCGGCGGGAACTCTGGAGATGCTGCGCTATTACCCCGAGTTCAGCCGCTTCTACTACCGCAAGAAGTGGATTACCGTCTTCCTGGGTGATTACGCCACGGTATGCGATTTTGGGCAGAATCCTGGCCGTGTCGTCGGGCTTAAACTTCTGGGCTTCAACTCTCCCCCTGAATTCATCCACTGCGACCGCGTCGGCTTTGACGCTGCTTTCTACGACAAAGTCATTGCCAGCCCTTTCTGCCATCGTAAGGAAGCCATGGTAGAACATCTCGAGTACGATGCTGAGACAGATAAAATTACCGCGATTGAACTGAAAGACGGGGAGACCATCCAACCGCGCTACGTCTTCGACTGCACAAACCATGTTCGTCTGCTGGGGCGCTCCCTGAACATTCCCATCAAGACGATCAGCGAACCCCAGCGCGTGGTGTTCAACCATTACCACGCTGCTGGAGATGCGCCGATGTGCGACAGCAAGGAGATGGAATGGCTGCATTCGACCAATATCCTGCGACTCTATGAGGACGTAGACGGGATTAACGGGCTCTCGTGGCTCATCCCGCTGGGAAAATATGTTTCTGCCGGAATCAGCATACCGCGCGGCGACAGCGAATGCTCCGACGATGAAGTCATGGAACTCCTTGCCGCGGCCTGGGCGCGCAGAGGCATGCCCTACCTGGAACTTTTCCCGGAGCCACGCCACTTGATGTCCGTGCCCTACCAGCAGTACTTTTTTCACGACCGCGCCTATGGCGGCAACTGGCTGCTGGCCGGACCTTCTTATGGGCAGGTCTGGTTCCCATCTTCTTCCGGCGTCGGCGCTTCTCTCGTCGCCGGGGCGATTGCTGCGGAGATCATTGACAATCCCCAGGAAGTGGGGCAGCGCTATCAGGATTACATCATCGGCCTGCAAGAATCGCACCAGATCTTCGATCGCATGATCAAAAAGCATTACAGCGACCTCACGCCTGAAATGGTGAAGCTCGAAAGCAATCGTATTGTCGCCGAAAATGTCAAGCGCGTGGCGCGTCTAGCGAGCATCGAAAGTGGGCCGCTGAATGCGGCCTTTGGCCGGGCCTTGATCAGAGCTGTCAGCCGCGACGGCGTCGCCGCAAGCAGCTGTGTGGTCTACCAGACCGATATGACGGAGCAAACGAAGACCCTCTTTGCCCAGGCCTAATGGCAAATGTACGTGAGGGGATGATCCCCGCGGAGATGCAGCCACGGCCGTCTTCCATTTACCCGCCCGGCTTTCCATACCAGCCGCGTTTTTTGGAAGTCAACGGCCGTCGTCTTGCCTATTTCGACGAAGGGCAGGGACCTCGGACCCTCCTCTTGATTCATGGCAACCCTGCCGCCGGCTATGTATATGCCCGGCTGCTCGATCAGTTACTGCCCGGCTTCCGCTGTGTCGTGCCCGACTTGCTAGGCTTTGGCATGTCCGCGAAGCCCGAAGCCAATGCCGACTATTCCCTGGCCAACCACATTGCCCTGATCCGCGGCTTTGTGCAGAAACTTGACCTGACCGATCTGGTTCTTGTTGTCCATGATTGGGGCGGGCCAATCGGCATGGGCGCCGCCGTACAGGACAGAGAGCGGTACACGCATCTCATTGTCCTTAATACCATGACCGAAGCCCCTATGAAGATCATGCCCATCTACTGGCTCCCATTCTTCGGGCTGCTGCGCATGCGGCGCCTCTTCAACTACCTGGTCAAAGAACGGGGCCTTTTCCAGAAATTTGGCCTGGCGATCATGGACCCGGATGATCGGGCTGTTTACTTGCGCGCCAACCACAGCCCCCAGACCAGAGCCGGGATCGCCGCCTTCCCCACCATGATTCCGGCCAGCACCGGGCATACCAACTATCCCCTCCTGCGGGACATCCTGGCCGCGGTGAAGAGCTGGGACATCCCTGCCCTGGTACTCTTCTCGGATCATGACTCGGTATTTTCGGCGGCACAGGGGGAACGATTTGCGCATGAGCTACTACGGGCCCAATTCGTCCTCATCGCCGGACCAAAGCACTTTCTACAATATGAGCGCCCCGCAGAAATCGCAGAGCAAATGCGCGCCTTCCTGGCGGATTGAGCGCGGCAAGGAGTATTATCTGGAGCTTCAAGCAAAGGGGAGAGACATGAATTCAGCCAGCACGTACCAGGCGCCGCTCGAAAACGAGCGAGTCTACAATCTCATCTGGTCACAAATGCCGGAAATGCAGAACCGGCATTCCTCGTCATGGTGGTTCTTCCTCCTATTTCCCAAAGGGCCGGAGGGCTATGGTCCGCGGCAGCTCATGTTCTCCATTGCAGCGCGCATGGGACAACGTATCCGCGTGAATGACTCCTGGCTGGCCGGTCTGGATCAGCGGCGCACGATCATGAACGGGGTAGACCGTTTCCAGGCCATTTCCGTAGGCTGGTATTGTGATGGACAGCAGGTGCATAAAGACTTTCTAAAACAAGTGGCCTCGACCGTCCTGTCTGAACCAGAGGAGTTTATCAAGTGCTGGTCGGCGCCCGAATCGGGGCCGCGATGCGGCTGCGAGTTCAGGGCCTCTGCAGATCGCGACCTTGCCCTGGAGGCGATTGTCGAGGGGCAAAACGGCCGAGCCCGTTTTCAGGCCTGGGGCGATCTGGTTTCGACGAATTCTTCGCCCCACGAATCGATCAACATTGACACGCCCTTGGGAGGCACTCATTTTATCGCCTGGCGCCGCATGAACTTCGCCGGCGACTTTGACCTGCCCACCGGCCGTGAACACCTCGAAGGCATCTGCTACTTCCAACGGGTATGCCTGAACGTGCCCACTTTCCCCTGGAAGTGGATCTGGTCCCTCTTCCCCGACGGCTCCATGTTTTCCGCCTACATCCCCTATATTGGACTGAATCTCCTGCGCCGCGGTTATACCTTTTTTGGCAGCAATCGTCTCGAGCAGGCGACGATTCCTGTTGCCGCCGCGGGCTTTTGGGACACTCCCGGCCCCGGAGAACAGATCACGTTCAGCGGCGCTGCGATTACGCCTATCCTGGGGCAAGGAGAATTCCCCCAGTTTGATGTTCAGGTCAGCAACAAGCAGGGTGATGCCCTGTCCTTCCTGGCCGCGCCCTATGGACATACACATCTCTATATCGACCGCCCGGTGTGGGGCGACCGCCGGGAGACGCATTGGTCCTACAACGAGTACATGTTCCGCATGAGGGACCTTAACGGCCGTGTCGCCGGCAGGGCTATCAACCAGGCCACCATGGGCCAGGGTTTCGGCAACCTGGAATATAGTTGGGGGCTTGGACTCTAGCCGAACTGCCGAGGTAGCTATGGACTTTGCACATGGTGGCGAACTTGTAGCCCGCGCCCTCGCCGCGCAGGGCGTTTCCACACTGTACACCCTGTGTGGCGGGCACATCGCGCCTATTTACGAAGGATGCCTGAACAACGAGGTCGCGGTCATCGATTTTCGGCACGAGCAGGCTGCGGGCCATGCCGCCGATGCGCATGCCCGCCTGACACGCAACGTGGGCGTGGCCCTGGTTACCGCCGGGCCCGGCGTCACCGATGCGGTGACGGCCGTCGCTAACGCCTACCAGGCCCGCAGTCCCCTGCTCCTGCTGGGTGGCGCAGCCCCGCTTAAGACCAAGGGCATGGGCGCTCTGCAAGAGATGCCGCAGACAGAAATGTTCCGCACCTTTACCAAGGACAGCTTCACCATCGAGCACACCGCCGAGATCCCAGCCGGCCTGCAGCGTGCGTTTCAGGCCGCTTTGAGCGGCCGTCCGGGACCCGTCTTCGTCGAACTGCCGTTCGATGTTCTGTTCAACGCTATTGACCCACCGCCAACCCTGCCGCGGGTGAAGATCGCGCCCAGGGAGCCCACCCTCCCTGCTTTACAGCAAATCTTCCAGCTCATGCGCAGCGCGGCAGCACCTGTGCTGATCGCCGGTAGCCAGGTCTATTGGGATGACGCCGCTGCTGCACTGCGCCTGCTGACCGAGCAAACCGGAATCCCTGTCTATACCAATGGCGCCGGTCGCGGTACGCTGCCGATGAATCATGCCCACTGCTTCAAGGCCACACGTTCGCAGGCATTACGCCAGGCAGATGTGGTGCTGCTGATCGGCACGCCGCTTGATTTCCGGTTGAAGTACGGCCGTGATTGGAACCCTTCCGGGCGTCTCATCCAGGTGGAGAATGACCTGCAGGAACTGAACCACAACCGCACCGCTGATGTCGCCCTGGTTGCCGATGCCCGGCTGCTGCTGGAAGCGCTGGCCGAAGGGCTGCAGGGCATCCGCTATGACGCCTGGCTGGAGACCGTCACGGCATGGGAAACTGCCAAACGCGACCAGCAGGCCACCTGGGAAAGGCTCGAGGATACTCCGGTCAACCATTTTCGCTTTGCGGCCGAGTTACGGCCGTTCGTGGAGGAGGACACAATCCTCATCGGTGACGGCGGAGATATCGTCAGCGCCTGCGCCAAAGTGCTGGATATCGGCCAACCCGGACAGTGGCTTGATCCGGGCCCGCTCGGCTGCCTCGGTGTGGGCGCGCCTTTCGCCATTGCCGCCCAACACCTTTTCCCGCACAAGCGCGTGCTCATCATCCAGGGCGACGGTTCCTTCGGTTTGAATGGTTTCGAGTTCGACACGGCCGTGCGCTTCAAACTGCCCATTGTCAGCATCGTCGGCAATGACGCCGGCTGGGGCCAGATTCGCGGCCCCCAGGTCAAAATGGTCGGTCCGGACCGGGCCATTGCCACCTCCCTCGCCCCCACGCGCTATGATCAGGTCGTTGTCGCTCTCGGCGGATACGGGGAGCACGGCGAAAGTGCCGGCGACATCGGCCCGGCGCTCAGGCGCGCCTTTGCCTCCGGCAAACCTGCTTGTATCGACATCGCCCTAGACCCTGCCGGCATGGCCAAGACTAGTGCCAGCATGCCCTACATTGTATGATGACCGCACGGCAGGGCGCACCTATGCTGCGCTGCGGCCCAGAGAGTGCTTATGACCATCACTGACAGAACCGTTGACGTCGTTTCCTACGATCCGCAGTGGGTCACCCTCTTCCGCGCGGAGGTGTTGGAGCTACGATCTCTCTTTGGATCCGAAATCCTGGCGGCGCATCACATCGGCAGTACGGCCGTGCCAGGCATCACGGCCAAGCCGATAGTCGATATCCTGCTGGAAGTCCGCGAGATCAAGCACATCGATGCCTACAACGAGCAGCTGCGCAGGCGTGGCTATGAGCCGCGCGGCGAATATGGGCTGCCTGGCCGCCGCTTCTTTCCCCGGACCGAAAACGGCAAGCGCACCTTCCACGTCCATATCTGGCAGCGCGGGGACGTTGAAATCCCCCGCCACCTTGCTTTTCGCGACTATATGATCGCCCACGCCGATGAAGCGCTGGCCTACGGCCGTTTGAAGCAAGAGCTGGTTGAGCATTTCGCCGGTGACAGGGAAAAATATGTGGCCGGTAAAGACGCCTACTGCCAGGAGATCCAGCGCCGCGCCCTGGCCTGGCAAGATGAGATCCGGGGCGCCGCCCTGGAAACCGAGCGCCTCACCCTCCTGCCCCTCAACTCCGCCCAACTGTGGCAGTATCTCTCCCGTCCTTCCCAATTGGAAGCAGCGCTTGGCCTGCGCCTATCGCGCGACACACTCAGCGAGACCGTCATTAATGCCATTCGCACCAAACTGCACTATCTGGCCGGCGCAGACCTCGCCCATACCCTGTGGCAAACCTACTGGCTGATGATCATTCGCGATGAAGCTTTTGGTGCCGGTTTCATGGGCTACAAAGGTTCCCCTGATGTCATGGGGACGGTGGAGATTGGCTACGGCATCGACCCGGCCGTGCGCAACCGCGGCTTTACCACGGAAGCGGCCCGCGCCCTGGTTGCCTGGGCCCTGGCCCAGAAGGAGGTGCGTGCCGTCAGCGCCTGGACGCGGGCCGACAACGCCCCGTCAGCACGCGTACTGCAGAAACTGGGTATGCAGCTGCTGCGCTCCGAAAACGAGACCCTCGTCTGGGAGATTGCCGCAGCACCTTCAGACTCCGCCTGAGTACGGCCCGGTACCCTTTGCATGGCTTCCATTCGTCTATCCACTCTTCCTACCCGCGTGCAGGCGGAACAGATGCTCTTGGAGGCAGGCAACCGCAACCCCGGTCTTTGGGTGGCGCATTCGCAGCATGTCGCCCTGGCCGCTGAAACTATCGCCAGACACCACCAGCAGCTTGATCCTGAGAACGCCTATTGCATCGGTTTGCTGCACGATATCGGCCGCCAGGTCGGGCCTACCAATATGCGTCACGTCCTGGACGGCTATCGCTTCCTGACCGACCTTGGCTTTCCTGATGCGGCGCGTTTCTGCCTGACCCACAGCTTTGTAATCCAGGACGTGCATGCCCACGCCGGCGTTTGGGATTGCAGCCCGGCGGAGCTGGAGTTTGTGCGTACAGAATTGGCAATCGTGCGGTATAGCGAATACGACAGGTTGATCCAGATGTGTGACGCGCTCGCCCTACCGCAAGGTTTTTGCCTGCTCGAAAAGCGACTTGTGGATGTGGCCCTGCGCCACGGTATCAATGAGTATACTCTGCCGCGTTGGAGAGCGACATTTGCATTGCGACAGCACTTTGACCAGGCAGTCGGCCGTTCCATCTACGAGTTGCTGCCCGGTATTTTCGAAACCACTTTCGCCTCAGATCCTCCAGGCCCTTGAGGCCCGCACATCAGCACCGCAAAGGCCCTGGCATTGTTGGCCTGATTCCGGCTTTCGATAGACAATTACGCTCCGTTACGCGTCGTCGGTGTGCGCATGTAATCGCATTGCAACCATTATTCTGAATTCTTAGGAGCGAGTGAATTACAATGAGTAACAAGAGTACTAGTCACCAGAAAGAACGCGGCTGGCTGCTGACAATTGCGCTCATCTTCGTTGCCATCGGCGGGCTGATCTCGCTGGGTGTCGCCTGGAGCGAGAGCGGGTTACGGGGGACAGAACTGCCCAATTGGTATGTCTATGCGGCCGTTGCGGCCGCGATCGCGGATATCATCGCCGCTTTCGGCCTCTGGCGCTGGAAAAAGTGGGGCTATTACCTCTTCCTGGCTTCTTCAATCGTTTCTATCGTCCTGGGTTTGCTCGTTACCGGGTCTGCGCTCTTCGCCTTTTCGCGCATAATCCCTTTCGCCATTGTCGGCTACATTATCCTTCCCAAGTGGAAGCTGTTTGAGTGACGCCCGGGCCGATTGACGGCCGTTCATCTCTACCCGCGCATGGGGACAGCACAGCCTGCACGCCTGGAACTACCCACGGGACTGCCCGTGGGCACGGTGAATGCATACCTGTTCACAGAACCCGAGCCGATCCTGGTCGACACAGGCGTGAAGAGCCCGGCGAGCTGGGAGGCCTTGCTGGACGGCCTGGGCGCGCAAGGGTTAACCGTTGCCGACCTGTCACGGGTTATCATCACCCATGCCCATGTTGATCATTATGGGCAAGCGAGTGACATAGCCGAACAAAGCGACACCGAGATCTGGGTCTGCGATTTAGGCGCTTCCTGGCTGGAGGCTACGGCCACTATGTGGGCCCAGCGAACCCGCTTCTACAGCGACTTTTTCCTTCCCGCACTTGGTTTGCCCGCCGCCGGCGCAGGCACCCTTCTGAGCGGCATCCAAGCGTTGGAAACGCTGGGCAGCCCGGTCCCCGCGAATCGTCTGCATACTTTTCCTGTCGATGGAGTGCTGCAAATGGGCGGGCGTTCGTGGCAGGTTCTGCATACCCCTGGCCACGCCAGCATGCAAACCTGTTTCTTTGAGCCGGACACAGGCCTGCTGCTTGCGGCGGATATGCTGCTGGCAACCACCCCCGCGCCGGTCGTCGAAAGCCCCGTGGACGGTTCCTATGATCGCGTTCCAGCTCTGCCGCGCTTTCTGGAATCACTCGACGTACTGGAGGCGCTGGAAATCAGCCTGGTATTACCCGGTCATGGACGGCCGTTTGATGACCACCGGGAAGTTATTCGCCGCCAACGGGAACGCATTCAACTGCGTAAAGACGAATGCCTGGAGTGGATAGAAGCCGGTTTCCACACCGTCTCCGATCTGCTGGACAAGATGTACGCCCACCACCCGCCGCAATTCCGGTTCGCAGGGCTGTGGATGCTCATCGGTTACCTCGACCTTTTGGAACAAAAGGGCCGCGTGGAGCCCCGAACGATAGAGGGAATCTGGCACTACTACGCCACCTAGCGTAGTATGTGAGACTCAGGGCTACTTTCGCTATAATGGTCCTGCACACTCCGGAAGCATGCGATACGTAAATCAGCCAGGACTAATAGCGTAATACGATGGCAGGAAACGGCGGCATATCCCTATTTACCCTCGGACTGGGCTTCGGCATCAGCCTGGCCGTGGCGGGAGCGATGATTGAGGTGCTGCTAATGCGGCGCAACCTAGCCGCGGGGCGGCCGCGCCAGCTGCCCGGTTGTATGCTTTATGTTGCCGGGATACTGGGGCTGGCCGGGATAGTTGCCGTTCTGGGATCGTTTCTTCTTAGCGGAACCATCGGCCCCGCGCTCTTGATGGGCGCGGGAATTCTCAGCGGATTCTACGGGGCCTTTGCTGTTCTCTTTCTAGCCTACCTCTTCTACGAGCGCTTCTGGCCGGGAAGATAAGGCGAAGCTGGTCGACCATGTCAAAACCTTGGTTGTGGACAATCGTCCTCCTCAGCATCAGCGGTGCTATCCTCTTCGTCGAACGCAGCATTTTCGGTTGGATGCTGGCGGTCTTTGTATTGGCCCTGATCCTGCTCCTGTGGATCGTACCCCGCAGAGCATCCATACGCGCTGCCCATGATCCCAACTCGGTTATGGTTCAAATGTCTCAAAGCCTGCTCGGTTTGCTGCTGGGCATCGGCGGGGCCTTGCTGGCGGGGATGTTCTTGCCGCAACAGTACTTTTCCTGGCTGCTGATCCTGGTTGGCCTGGTGCTGTTTGGGTGGTTGATCTGGTCCCGTCGCTAGGGAAGCGAATAGCCAACCGCCCAATGTGAATAAGGGGCAGCAAATCTATGATGAATGACCTGACACTTCGCGAATACCAGCATATGGTCGATCAGTGGATTACCACTGTCGGCGTACGCTACTACTCCGAGCTTACAAACACGGCCGTGCTTATGGAAGAAGTCGGCGAAGTCGCTCGCATCATGGCCCGCGTCTATGGCGATCAGAGCTTCAAGAAATCAGAGGAAGCGGTGAACCTCGCTGACGAGTTTGCCGATGTTCTCTTTGTGCTGGCTTGCCTGGCCAACCAGACAGGCGTCGATCTGACCGCCGCCGTCGCCGCTAACTTCGCCAAAAAGACCGGGCGGGACAGTGCCCGCCATGCCAATAATCCCAAGCTGCGCGTCGAGGGGCAGGAATAATGGCCCACGAGAACAATGAGGACCCGCTGCTGTCAGCCATAGGTCACCAATTTGAGCCGACCACCTTCACTTATAACGAGCGTGACGTCGCCCTGTATGCCCTGGCGATCGGAGCTGCTGCCGATCCCCTGGACAGCAGCGAGCTGCAATTTGTCTATGAGCTTCATCAGGGCGGCTTCCGCTGCTTGCCTACGTTCGCCGCTACCTTTCCCTTGCAAACTCTGGAGCAGATTACGGCCGTGCCCGGCCTGAAACTCGATTTGCTGCAAATTCTGCACGGCGAACAGTTCCTTGAACTGCCGCAGTCGCTGCCCACCCAAGGTACCATCACCAGCCAGGCCTACATCAGCCAGGTCTATGACAAGGGCTCCGGGGCCCTGATCGTGGTCCAGATTGACAGCTACGATGAGCAGGGTGCGCACGTAGCCCTTAATCGCGCCGGCATCTTTCTCCGCGGCCGGGGCAATTTCGGCGGTGAGCGCGGACCTTCTTCCCTAAGCCTCGAAGCCCCGGAACGCACTCCGGATGCCATCGTCAACGAAACCACGGCCGCCGACCAGGCCCTGTTCTACCGGCTGTCCTCCGGCGACCGCAATCCCCTGCACGCCGACATACGCTTTGCCAACATGCTGGGCTTCGAACGGCCGATCCTGCATGGACTGTGCACCTATGGCTTTGCCGGGCGGGCTGTGTTGAAGAGTTTTGCCGGCAATGATCCGGCGCTCTTGCGATCCATTGGGGCACGCTTCAGCCAGTATGTTCTCCCCGGCGAAACAATCAGCACCGAGATGTGGCAGACCGAGGAGGAGCAGATCTTGTTCCGCAGCCGTGTCCTGGAACGAGAGGCGCTCGTGCTCACACAGGGAGTGGCGATGTTGGCCGGACGGCCTGCGGCGGATGCGATGCCGGAAACGGCCGTGCCCCGTTCGCGCTCCATCTTTGCCGAGATTGACAAGCGCATTGCCTCCCACCCGGAATGGGTTGACCAGATCGGGGCGGTCTTTCAGTTTGAAGTCAGCGGCGTGGAAGGAGGCAGCTACATCGTCGATTTGCAGCACAGCCCCGGCGCGGCCCGCCCCGGCACAGACTCCGCCGCCGCCTGCCGGATCAGTATGACGTATGAGGACTTCCGCGCCATGCTCAAGGGCGAACTGAAACCGGAGATGGCTTTTCTGAGCGGCAAGCTGCAGGTCACCGGCAATGTCCTACTGGCCACCAAGCTGGGGCCTCTCTTCGCCCAGCGCGAATAAGCGACCCACTATGCTCGCCCGCCATCGTTCTTCGATTGAAATCTCTCGTGGGATTGGAACGCTATTCGGCCGTGGTCTTTTGGGCTTTCGCCGCCCCTTCTTCGACCGCCCCGCCCTGTGCATCCTGCCCTAGATGCAGTTTATGCAGGCCGTTGCGCACGACTGACAAAGACCTGAGTAGATCGTCTTCCAGCTTGGCAAGCACATCAGCAGCATACGCCTCTGATTCCTGGCTGAGCGCCGCCGCATCATATCGCGCCTGTTCAAGCAGGTGATCGGCGCGCTGTTGGGCCGCACTTGTAATCACCTCGCGATTCACCAGCTCTCCCGCCTCTTGTTTCGCCAGTTCACGGATGCGCTCCGCTTCTTCATGGGCCTGAGCCAGGATCCGCTCCCTCTCGCTTTCGATACGGTTGGCGCGCTTGATCTCGTCGGGCACCGTTACGCGCAGCTGGTCAACAATGCCAAATATTTTGTCCTCGCTCACCAGCAAATAGGCGCTCAGTGGGACACGCGTGCTCTCGTTCAGCACTTGCTCCAGGCGGTCAACCAGATTCTGAATGTCCATGTGTCTTCCCTGTACCTGCTCTCTTGGTCAATGCACCACGCCGGCAATCAAATTGCGAATCCTCTTGTCTATTATAGGGGACGGCGGTCGAAGTGCAATCCGCGCGGCACAAGGGCCGTCTCAATCACGCAGCGGTGCCGGCGGCTCATAACTCATCTGACCATCCCCGTGATAGCGGATGTCCAGGGCCCGCGCGACATTCTCCGGAACCATACTGGTGACATCCCCATGCAATGCCGCGATTTCCCGCACGGTCGTAGCGCTCAAGAACATGTGCTCCTCGCGCGTCATCAAACTGATTGTATCCAGCTCCGGAGCGAGGCGCTTGTTGGCAAGGGCCGAGCGGAACTCAAACTCAAAATCTGAAAACACGCGCAGTCCGCGCACAATCACCTGCGCTTCCACTTCGCGCACGAAATCCACCAACAGCCCGCTGAACGGCTGTACCACAATGCCCTTCTGGTCGCCCAGCGCCTCCTGGATCATCGCTATGCGCTGTTCCACGGGAAACAAAACCGCCTTTGTTGGCGGCTGGTGATCATAGACAGCCACGACCAGTTCATCAAAGAGCGCAGCTCCACGCTCCATAAGGTCCAGGTGACCATAGTGCACCGGGTCAAACGTGCCCGGATAAACTGCTCGTTTTATCACTGTCTTTTCCAGATCTACACCTCTTGTCCTTGCCCGAGTATGGGAGGCAAACCGCTTCGCTACTGGCCTCCGGGGCTAACTGACATCGCCCGACTCCTGCCAGAAATTCACGATGCACGCGCGCAGTTGTTCGTGCGCAGGGGCCTGCAAGTCAGGATCCGCCGCAAAGACCTGAACGGCTTCTTTCTGAGCTGTCTCCAGCAGCGGCATGTCGAGCAAGGAGGCCAGCTGCAATTCAGGCAGCCCACTCTGGCGTCGCCCGAAGAACTCGCCTGGCCCGCGCATTTCCAGGTCTTTCTCCGCCAACACGAAGCCATCATTCGTTTGTTCCAGCGCCAGCAGGCGCTGTTCGGCTTCTTCCGATCCTTCTCCGGCAATGAGAACGCAGTAGGATTGGTGCTCGCCTCTTCCAACCCGCCCGCGAAACTGGTGCAGCTGCGCCAGTCCGAAGCGGTTTGCCCCCTCAATCACCATGACCGTACTGTTCGGCACATCAACGCCAACCTCAATCACCGACGTGGCAACGAGGATGTCTGTCTCGCCCTCGTAGAACGCGCGCATGGCGCTTTCCTTCTCTTCCGCGCGCAAACGGCCGTGCACCAGCCCCAGCGAAAGGTCCGGGAACACTTCCTTGCGCAGCACTTCAAATTCCTCCACCGCGGCCTTGGCGTCGATCTTTTCCGACTCCTCTACCAACGGGAAGATGATAAATGCCTGCCGCCCCTCTGCCACCTGCCGCCGCACAAACGTATAGGCGCGCTCGCGCTCGCTGGCCTGGAGCCAACGCGTCTTGATTTCCTGCCGCCCGGGCGGCATCTCATCCAGAATCGACAGGTCCAGATCGCCGTACAATGACAAAGCGAGCGTGCGCGGAATAGGCGTGGCGGACATGACGAGCAAATGTGGATTTGACTCTGCCTCCTCCGTGCCTCCTTTTTCGCGCAGTGCGCCCCGCTGCTCCACGCCAAAACGATGCTGTTCGTCAATAACGGCCAGGGCCAGTCCTCTGAAGTTCACGGGGTCTTGAATGAGCGCATGAGTGCCAACGACGATCTGGATCGAACCATCGGCCAGCCCGTCATAAATGCGGCTTTTTTCTGCTGCGGGAGTACTGCCCACAAGCAAGGCGATGTCCAGCCCCATCGGCGCCAGCATCGTGCTCAGACCGCGGAAATGCTGTTCGGCCAGGATTTCCGTCGGGGCCATCAGAGCCGCCTGGTTTCCTGCCTGCGCCGTCATGACCATCGCCGCCGCCGCCACGGCCGTCTTTCCGGCGCCAACGTCGCCCTGCAGCAAGCGGTTCATCGGCACTTGCTGGGCCATGTCGTGCAGAATTTCCTGGATCACCCGTTCTTGCGCAGCGGTCAGCGCAAAAGGCAAAGCATCGCGAAACTGCTGCAGCTGTTCGGCCGTACTGGCCACGGCCATGGCATCCTGCGATTGCCACTGGCGCCGCTGCCCCTGCATACCCAACTGCAGCAGGAACAGCTCGTCAAAAGCCAGACGGCGCCGTGCCTCAAACAACATGTCCTGGCTCTCCGGAAAATGGATTTGCTGCAGCGCCTGCGGCAGGGTAAGCAAATTCTGCCGCGTGCGGATCTCTTCCGGCAGGGGGTCGCTCACGCGCAGGCTCCAGTACTCCACAGTTTTCTGCATTAGCTCGCGCAAGCGGTTGCCGGCCAGCCCTTCCGTCAGGGGGTAGATAGGCACGATACGCCGGGTCCGCAGTGGATCCAGATCCAGGGGCTCCCAATCAGGCGAATTAAAGACCGGCCGGCCCAGAAACTGGTCAACCTTGCCGCTGAGAACAAGTTGCAGACCGGCCGGTAGCTGTTTGGCCAGCCACGGTTGATTGAACCAGGTCGCCTGAATGGTGCCGGTGCCATCGCTGATCACGCTTTGCACCAGCGTTGCATTCCCGCGTACGCGCCGTGCTGTTGTCTGCCAGATAGTGCCGATCACGGTTACCTGCTCACCAACCTCGATCTTGCTGATCGGCTTCATCAAGGTGTAGTCATCATAGCGGCGAGGATAAAGATAGAGCAGGTCGTTAATGGTGGTGATGCCCAGTTTCTCCAACTTCTCGGCGATCTTGGGACCCACACCCTTGAGGGCCGAAACCGGCTGCGCCAGTCCCGCTGGATCAGGCGTCACGGCTACCGGCACTGGTTTTGGGGCGGGGGGCTCTGGCCGGCGTTTGCTTTCCACCACGGCCGTTTGCACCGCTATCTCTTTTTCCGCCGGCTGTGCCTTTGGAGGTGCAGTTTTGGCTGTTGGGCGAGGTGTTTCGTGCAGCGGGGGCGCGGCCACGGCCGTTTGTCCACCGCTCGCTTTTTCGACACGCTTCGCGCGGCGCTCCAGGCTGGCGATCAGCGAACCAATCGCCTTGGCGCGGGCTTCCCGGCCCGGCATGCGCCCGTACTCTGACAGGACTTCGGCAATCTGTTCTACCAACGCGGCATCAGCTTCATCCAGCGTTTCCTCGCGCGCCTGCCCTACCCAATGGGCGGCAAACTGGCGAATCCCGCCCACCACAGCTTTATCCTGGTAACCCTGCTGCGCCTCCAGGGCCAGCACCCGTTCCACACTTTTGAATACTTTTGTCATAAGCTATTTCGAAATAAAGGCCA
Source organism: uncultured Chloroflexia bacterium (assembly GCA_963786145.1). Lineage (GTDB taxonomy): Bacteria > Chloroflexota > Anaerolineae > Promineifilales > Promineifilaceae > JAACFF01. Next base: position 936,876 of record CAWAYB010000002.1, on the reverse strand, counting down.
GTCCCACTGCGCCGGGTCCGGCATGAGCGCCTATTGCAGGCGTAATTTCCATAAAGATCGTCGCATCGTCCTTGGCAAACAGATGCTCCGCATGTTCGTATAATTTCTGCGCGGGCGGCAAACTCCCGGCGTAAAGCACCGCGATGCGATCCACGGAGCCCTGTTCTTCCACCAGTTCTACGAGCCGTGGAACGGCCCGCGCGGTGGTGCGAATGCGCTCCACAACGGACACTTCCCCGCCATAGACCTGCACAATGGGCTTGATGCGCAGCATCGTGCTCAAACCAAACTGCGCCCAGTTCACCCGACCGCTGCGTCGCATAAACTCCAGGGTGTCTAGCATAGCATAAATGCGCGTCTTGGCTCTCTTTTCCGCCAGCAGGGCCAGTATCTCGGCCATAGTGCGGCCTTCCAGCGCCGCTTCTGCCGCGACGATTGCCTGCAGCCCGGCACCCATCGCCAGTTGTTGCGAGTCCCAAAGCGAAATTTCGACCTCGCCCTGTACGTCTTCTGCCCCCAGGCGCGCCGCATTGTACGTATTGCTCAAGCTAGCGGCGATGTGTACGGAGAGAATCTCCGTGGCTCCCTCGGCAGCCAGGGCTTGATACGCTGCGGTAAAAGCTCCCGTGGCCGGCGCGGCCGTGGTTGGAAACTGTTCATAAGCCGGCAGGTTGCGAAAAAACTCTTCACGCGTCAGTTCTACTTCGTCCAGGTAACTCCTGTCACCGATGTTGATGTAAACAGGCACAATGCAAATACCCAAACGGGCCGCAACTTCCGCCGGAACATCACAAGCGCTGTCCACCAAGATGCGAATACTCATAGAATGTGGAGCGGCACCTAGGCCCTACTCAGCGCCGAAGATAAAGAAATAATGGGCTTGACCGCCGGGGAGCAGTTCCACCTCAACCTGAGGATAGAGAAGTTCAATGTCGCTGACCACGCCTGCCGCTTCTTCGTCATTCACATCCGCACCGGCGTAGACAGAGATGATTTCCCGCTCGTCCATATCCATCGCCAGCAGCAACTCTGGCAGCACCTGAGCTAGATCGGTTCCGGCGGCGGCCAAACGGCCGTCTACCAACCCAATAACCTCCCCTTCTTCAACCGTCACATCATCAATCGTGACTGAGCGCGTCGCCCGCGTGAGTTCCCCCGTCGTCACTTGCCCCGTGGCCTCCACCATACCATCCGCCACCTGCTGCAGGTCGCCGGCCGGATTGAAACAAAGCAGCGCGCCGAAGCCCTGCGGTGCGCTGCGCGTGGGCACCACCACCACTTTTTTCTCGCACATCTCGGCTGCGGCTTCCGCCGCGAGAAAAACGTTCTTGTTGTTGGGCAACAAGATGACCCGTTCGTTGGGAAGCTCTCTGATCGCCTGCAAGATTTCTTCCGTGCTGGGGTTGTTGGTTTGTCCCCCGTGGACAATCCCTCCGACGCCGAGGCTGCGGAAAATGTCGGCCAGACCTTCGCCTGCGGCAACGGCAACCACGCCGATTTGTTCGGCCAGGTGCGCCGGGCCGGTAGAGGTCACTACGGCAGGCGCAGGGGAGTCGTGCAAGATCTCTTCCATCTGCAGCTGCATGTTTTCAACCACAACGTCGGTAATCGCGCCCAGGCTGCTGCCATAGGCCAATGGTTCGCCAGGGTTCTCGACGTGGATGTGTACTTTCACCGTACGTTCATCGCCAACAACCACGGTTGAATCTCCCATAGCATCAATTCTCTGGCGTATAGCGGCGACATCCAGGTCTTCGCCCATGAGAATGAACTGTACATCATAGGGATTCTCAATACGGCCGTTTTCAGGTACTACCCGGCTCTGCGCTGACTCCTGGCGCACCATCTCCATCGCGTACTGGCTATCCATATCGCCCGCATCGACCATCTGGCCGCTGACATAGCGCAGCATGCCCTCAAAAATATAGACCAGACCCTGTCCACCCGAATCGACAACGCCCGCCTGCTTGAGGATTGGCAGCATTTCCGGGGTGCGCTTCAAGGTCTGGTTGCACCGTTCTACGACGCGCTCCAGCACGTAGCGCAGATCGCGACTCTGCTTCGCCGCGCGCCCCGCTTCCTCTGCCCCTTCGCGAATGACCGTGAGGATCGTTCCTTCCACCGGGCGCATGACGCCATTGTACGCCGTATCCGAAGCGAGCTGAAATGCCTCGGCCAGATCCACGGCATCAAAAAGTTCCTTATCTTGCAGCCCCTTGGCCAGACCACGCCAGATCTGGCTCAAGATAACGCCCGAATTGCCGCGCGCACCCATCAGTGCACCCTGTGACAGTTCAGCCGCTACTTTGCCTACATGATCCTCTTCGCTGTCCGCGACACGCGCCACAGCCGAACGCATGGTCAACAGCATGTTCGTGCCGGTGTCGCCATCGGGCACCGGGAAGACATTCAGCGAATTTACGTACTGATGGTTTTGCTCAAGCCAAAGCAAGCCCGCTTTGGCCAGTTTGCGCAGCTGCCACCCGTTGCAGCGCAACCATTTATCGCTCTGGGTGGTTGCGCCAGCATAGCTATGCAGTGTCAATAGTCTCTCTCCTCAAGCAGCCAAGTATAGCGCGGCCCGTCACACCGTGCAGTCTTAGCGCTGGTGTGCCTGTGGATCTTGATTGCTCAGGCGCAGCCCCTGGACGTACACATTTACGGCTCCGACCGGCAAACCGAGCACGCTTTCAACATGAAATTTAACCGTATGCTGTATGCTCTCGGCAACGGCGCGAATACGCATTCCGTGCTCTATGATCACATAGACATCGATCACGATTTCGTCGCCGTCCATCGTCACCTCAATGCCGCGCCGGCTGTCGCGGGTAAGGAGACGAGCAATACCATCAACAATATTCTTGCTCGCCATCCCCACCACGCCGTAGCTCTGATTGATAGCCTGGTTCGCTATCGTTGCCACGGCCGTCGGCGAAATGTCGACCTGGCCCAGGGTTTCGTCTCTAATTGGCATAGGGTCTCCAGTCACAGCAAGCCATCTTATGCAAGGATGCCTTTGCCTAAGTGGTTCCTGTGCAAGGTTGCAAATGGTCCGAGCTGGTGTATAATCCTGACTTGCTCATTTGGTATTTGAGCGGCCGTTTACCGGTCGCTTTTAATTTGTCAGGATAAGGTGAAATTATGGCTAAATGTCAAATTTGCGGCAAGGGACCGATGTCTGGCCACAATGTTAGCTTCTCGCAAAAGAAAACGAAGCGGAAGTTTCGCCCCAATATTCAACGGGCGACTTTCCAGGAAGACGGCCGTAAGGTCCGTAAATACGTTTGCACCCGTTGTCTGAAGACGCAGAGCAAAAGTTAACCTCGATTCTTGCGGTAAGGTACCGTCTGAAGGCTGGCTCATGAGCCAGCCTTTTTTCTTGTCTGTAATCATAACCCAAAGCCCGTGCGGCGGCATCTCCGGCTCATCTGGTCGCCACGTTTGTTTGCAGGACAGCCTGCGCCCCGGCCCGCAGCAGTGCCGCCCGTACGGCCGTTTCCGACTGCGCCTCGACCAGGGCCACCATGTTTCCGCCGCGCCCCGCGCCACTCAGCTTGGCGCCCAACGCTCCGGCCGCCAGCGCCGCAGCCACCAAACGGTCCAGCTGCGGGGCTGAGACGCCCATTTCAACCAGCAGGGCATGATTCTCGCTCATTAGGCGGCCCACGCGCGGCAAATCGCCCGTCTCAATAGCCTGTCGCGCCGCGGCCGCGGCCTCCCCGCAGCGATCAAAAAGCGCCTCATAGCGCCGCGGATCCTCCTTCCACCCCGCGCGCACGTCATCGACCACCACCTTGGTGCTGCTGCGAATGCCGGTATCGGCAATCAGCAGCGACAAAGGACGTGTAATCGCAAAAAGTTCGATCAGGTTTTCCGGCTGGCGGCGCACAAAATAGACCGGGCTCTCGTAGGCGACGACCGTGTTGTCTACGCCGCTGGGCGTGCCATGATGAATCTTCTCCACTTCGTAGGTCAGCTCTGAAACCCAGGCGTCCGTTTCCAGATGATCCAATTGCAGGTAACGGGCCAACGCGCGAACAAGCGCCGCGGAGATAGCTGCCCCGCTGCCTAATCCGCCGGCAATGGGGATGTCGCTGCTGACTGTGATCATCATCTCCGGCAGCTGCGCCAGGCCGCTCGCGTCCTGTACTTCGCGCACGGCCAAGGAAAGCGCGTCGTGCATGTCTATCTCTGCAAGCGGCAGGTTCAGGCCCATGTCAGGGGCCACTAGGCGCACGCCGCCTGCCGGGTTTGGTCCAATCACGGCCGTTGCTCGGACCTGCGACAGGGGCGCGGCAATCGCCGGTCGGCCGTAGACCACGGCATGTTCCCCAAACAAGATTACTTTGCCCGGCGCCGTTGCCGTAACCACCTTTGCAGCCATCACCGTCCGTTTCCCTAGGGAACAATATACAGAGCGACAAAGACGACCAATGCCCACATAACCAGGGACGCCTGAAGCGGACGATCACGCAGCACGATATCCTCCGGCGCGCCCCCTTCTTCACGCACATGAATCAGGTACAGCCAGCGAAAGATCGCGTAGAGGACAAAAGGGATTGTCAGCATCATCGCATGGTTGGTGGGCAGTCCCTCCGCCAAAAATGTGTACAGGCTGTAGGCCACTACAGACCCCGTGGTGACAATACCCAGCAGTTCGTCGATCAGTTGAAGATTGTATTCGCTGAGAATGGAGCGATGATTGCCCGCGGTGTCGCCCAGCAGAATCAGCTCATGTCTGCGCTTTCCCAGGGCCAGAAAGAGGGCCAGGAAGCCGGCGAACACATATAGCCAGGGCGAAAAGCGCTGCACGTCAATCACGGCGACCCCGGCAGCGATCCGCAGCACAAACCCCGCCGCAATCGCCAGCACGTCCACCAGCACGATGTTCTTTAGCCACAAGGTATAGCTCACCTGCAGCAGCAAGTACAACAGCAAGATGAAGCCCAGCATCGGTTCCAACAAGTACCCCGCGATCAGGCTGCCTCCGGCGAACAAGATCGCGGCGATCAGTGCCACTGTGGGGTTCAATTCACCCGCCGGCAGCGGCCGGTATTTCTTGATCGGGTGCTGGCGGTCGTTCTCAATGTCCACCAGGTCATTCATGATGTACACCGCGCTGGACATGAAGCACAAAAGCACAAAAGCGCCCAGCGTGCGCAGCACACTTTCCGGGTCAGTCAGTTTGCGGTCAAAAAACAGCGGCACAAAAACAAAGACGTTTTTCGTCCACTGGCGCGGCCGCATGGTTCGAAACAGGCCTTGAAGCACTGATCACTCCTGTGATGGTATTTCCATGACTACCTTCATTCTGCTGCCAGGCCAAAGGGTCATGGGCAAGCGCTCTATTTTACTCGATTCAGGGCAAAGGGTCGTGCGCAGATGAACGCGCGGTTAGCCGCGGCTCCGCTTGTGGCTCAGGAGTCGGCCCGCCGCGGGCATAGGGGCAAAAAAATCCCCAGCCGGTTGAACCGGCTGGGGAATGATCCAGCATTCAAACCTATGGAGAATCAGCTCTCCGCATTGCCATTGCAGACATCGGCCGTATTGTTATAGAACCAGTTGTAGGCCAGGTACGGGTACTGATGTTCGGTGCGCAGCATGATTGAAATCCGATAAGTGCCTGCCAATTCGGTGGGGATTTCAAACGTCGCCGTCAGCGAACCACCCTCTCCGGATTCCAGCGTGCCTGCATCGTAATAGGAGATCCAAGTCTTGGGCGGCATAGGTTGGCCCCAATTGCCGGATGGCTGCATGGGCATCGGCGCGCCCATACGCGGTCGGCCCATGGGCTGCATGGGCATCGGCATTGGCTGCTGATTGGGCCACATCTGCCCCATGGGGCGCATGGGCATGGGGTGCGGCTGCTGCGCGGGCATCACCCCCATCTTGACCGCAAACACCTGGTCGGCCGGAAAATTCTCGGTCACAATCGTAACCGATTCATCCTTGACGACACTACAAATCTTGAACGAAGGGACTGTTTCTTCCTTTTGCTCGGCCGGCATGGAGACCGTCTGCACGGTGCTCTCGGCAACATACGCTACCGTGTTCGCCTCGGTCGCGCTTACTTCCGCGGCTGCCGCGCTGAAACGGAGTGTGCCGCTGTCAACCGGCAGATCGAGCAGCAAATCGCCCTCGTCGAAAGAGTAGACGGCGGCCGCGTTCAGGTACTGCACGAACTGGTCGGATAGGGAGCCTTCCGGGCATAGGGCCAGAGTCATTGCACCCACGGTAATACTGATGGAGCCCTCTTCGGCCGTGTAAGTGGCCGCGCCATTGTTGCAGTCTGCCTTGACCGCCGCCGACCCATCGTCCATGAACTCGATCGTATACTGCGCAGGCGTTTCGATGACCAACGGCTCACTGACCGGGTCTATGAAATCAACCCATTCCCAGACCACTCCGGTGAGCGTCGCCTCCGCAGGAGCGGTTTCGGCATCCGGGGCCGCTTCCTCTACCGGAGCTTCGGCGCCATCCTCAGCGGCCGTGCCGCTGCCGAAGCGCAGCGTTCCAGCGCCGTCCGGCAGATCCAACAAGAGATCGCTTCCGTCAAAAGTGTAGGCCACGACTTCACCAAGGTAGTTCACATACTGATCGGAGAGAGAATCCGGTTCGCAAAGGGCCAGCGTCATCGCGCCAATGGCGATATCCATGCTGCCTTCGTCGACAATATATGTGCCATTGCCATTGTTGCAATCAGCCTTTATGGCCACACGCCCTTCCGGCGTGAACTCGATCAGATAGTTTTCCGGGGAATCAATCGGCAGGGCGCCCTGCTCCGGGTCGGTGAAGTTCGTCCACTGCCAGATGACGCCCGTCAGACTGGGTTCGACGGCTGCCCCTTCAGGCGCAGTTTCTGTCTCCGCCGCACCGCCGGTTCCGGTTTCTGCTTCAGCGACGGGCGCTTCTGCCTCCGAGGTCACCGGGACGGTCGTATCTCCGGCCGTATTGTTAAAGAACCAGTTAAACGCAAAGTACGGGTGTGCATGGCTGGTCTGGGCCCGGACGGCGATGCGATAGGCACCCACCATCTCTGCCGGGATGGGGAAACTCAACTGCTGCGAACCGCCATCCCCGGAATTGAACGCACCCACCTCATAGCCGTTTACGCCACGCGAGTAGATCGGCCCCATCAGAACCGTGAAGTCCTGTTCAGCCGGGAAATCGCTTGTCTCAAAGGTCACGCTCTGGTCTTTGACCACGGCGAGAATCGTAATCTTGGGTACGGGCTCCATGGGATACCACGGGCGCGGCGGCATCGGCCGGCCCCACATGCCGCCCATAGGGGGCATTGGCGGCCGCATAGGCCCGTTGGCCGAAACGACGCCAATCGCGACAAACAGGACCAGGGCCGCAAAGGCCAAGGCGTAGTTCAAACGCCCCGCCTTCATGTGCTGGTTCATCCAGGTGCGAGCTTTCGAGAACATGTTCTTCCTCCTAAGCACTGTGCCGGCTAAGACGATCTCTCGCGGCATGGTTACTTTGCATCACGATGCTTTTGCGGGTGGGCAGAGCCTGAAAGGTGACGCCAACGCCTCGACCGTGATTATGTCGTGTAAGGCAGTATACATAAGATACCCACTGATTGCTATAGAACATGCGTTTGAAATTCGTACTTTGGGGGCATATTTGGGCCCAATCTGGCCGTTACGGCTCGATTTCACGAGAACTTAACCGGCCCGTGACAAAACGCCGTGCGGTTTCCGCCAGCACGGCCGCGCCTAATGGCATTACACTTTCGTCGATATCAAAGTTGTCCATATGATGGTTCCGCACCACGCCATCCGGCGTGGCCGCGCCCAACATGAACATCGCTCCCGTGGCTTTTTCGGTCATATAGGCAAAGTCTTCGGCGCCCATCCCGAACTGGGTATCGATCACGGCCGTTGCACCCACCATCTCCGTCGCCACTTCCCGCAGCCAGTCGTTCGCCTCAGGAGAATTAAATAGCGCGGGATAACCCTGCAGGATCTTTAGCTCGTAACTTCCGCCCAGCGTCTCGCTCAGCTTCAACGCCCGTTCCACCTCTACCCATAATTTCCGGCGCACATCCTCTCCATGGGAACGGATCGTACCGCGCAGGTAAACCTCGTTGGGAATGACATTATGAATATGCCCGCCGCTCACCTGCCCCAGGCTGACCACCGAAGCCGCCAGGGGATCAATCCGACGCGAAGGAATCGCGTACAGCGTGGCCAGAATTGGGGCCAGCATCGCCAGTGGATCGCTGCCTTCGTGAGGATATGCTCCGTGCCCGCCGTCGCCGCGAATCCAGGCGTCAAAGGCGTCCACCGCGGCCAGACTGAACCCGTCCTCCAGATGGATCTCACCCGCCGGGCACGAAGACCAGACGTGCAGGGCAAGCACAGCGTCCACTCCATCGAGAGCGCCATCTTCGATCATGGCCGTTGCTCCGCTGACGCCATGCTCATCGAACGCCTCTTCCGAAGGCTGGAACAGCAACCGCACCGAGCCTTGCCACTTTTCCTCAGCCATGCTCTGGCGCAGCAAGTGCGCCGCGCCCAGGAGCATTGCCGTGTGGGCGTCATGGCCACAGGCATGCATGACACCGTCTTGCAGAGAACGGTATTCCACATCATTGTGTTCCATGATCGGCAGCGCATCCATGTCGGCGCGCAGCGCAATGATTGGCCCATCCCCGTTTCCAAGCGTAGCCATTACACCCGTGCGCCCCACGCCGGTCGTTATCTCCATTCCCCCGATTTCGCGCAGCGTATCGGCAACCAGGGCCGCAGTCCGCACCTCCTGGAAACCCAGTTCCGGATGGCGGTGAATATCACGACGCAAGCGAACCATCTCCGGAGCTAAGGTTTGGGCACGCAGCAGTAGTTGGCTTGGCTCACTTGGCATCATGGTCCCGTACTTCCTCTGTAATTTGTCTGCTCAGAAGTGGAAAAATATCCCAGGCTGAAACAGGAGAGTTCTCAAAGTTGGCGAAACTGACATCACGAAACGGCAGATTGGCATGTTCCTGCAGCAGCGCCATGATTCCCAAATAATTGGCCAGGATTCGCTGCCCCCAATCCAGGTTCAAACGCGCCGCCATGCTGCGTAGCTTCTCTTCTCCACCTTCCAACTCCAGAAATGTGCCATACGGCAGTTCATCCAGGACCAGATCAACGCCATCGAGATGGAAAGTTTCGCGGTACTTTTCATACATCTGCTGCGGCTGAAAACCAAGATGCTCCAGGATGAGCGCCATGCTCCGGGCGTCATCGACATGGACCTCGGTTTCTTCCCGCACCTTGGCTTCGCTGGTCGCGTCGGCGGCGGACGGCCGTTTGAAAGTGAGTGTTACGGCCGTGTCTTCGCGCAGGCGCAGCAGTTCCCAACGGGCCAGCAAGGCGTTGTCGGCTGTGTCAAAACGCACGTTGCGCTCATGAACTCTTGGTTTGGTCAGCCGTGCGCCGGCGTGGATGATCCGTTCTCGCACGGCCGTGAGGTCTTTCAGCAGAAATTTGACCTCTACCTCCAGACCGTTGTCTACTGCCATACCGTATTTCCCTGGTACGTCCGCTTCCAACCGGACCCACCCAGCAACAGGCTCCTAGTCGCTAATCGTCAACAGCACCTGGTTCTTTTCCACGCTGTCGCCCGCCTGCACCTTGATATGTGAAACCTGGCCGTCGCGTGGGGCGCGCAGTTCGTTTTCCATTTTCATGGACTCCAGGATCACAACCTTATCCCCCTTATGGACGCGATCCCCTTCAGAAACAGGAACAGAGATGATAATGCCCGGCATCGGTGATTTGATGGCGGCCTCACCGTCTTCGTGCCCCAGGATGCCCCGAGCACTGGCCAACCGGCGTGAGCGTTCATCGTCAACTGTAACTTGATAGAGTTCGCCCTGAATCAGAACCTGCCACCCTTCTTCCTGTTCCTCGACCACCGCTTCCAACGATCGATTGTTGATCAATAGGGACGTTACCCCACTGCCGGGCATCTGCTGAAAATCCATTTCCAGCAGCTCACCATTCACCAGAATCTGGCCTTTCCGCACTTCAATGACAAATTCCTCATCGTCGACAGTTGCGTAATATTTCATCGGTTTCCCATTAGCCCACGCTCTTGAACGTATTGCCCGGCGAACCCCGGCCGCGAATTACCCGCTCCCTAGTCGCGCCATCCACCATAGCGTTTCCACTTGCTCGCCTGGTCACCACCCGTCTTGACAATCTGCCCGGCGCGCTGGCTCTGCTCGTGATAAGCCAGGGCCGCCAGAATCGCCGCCTCCATCGCGTGCGACGCTTCGCGATCACGCATGCTGAATCGTTCTTCCACAAATTTCGTGTCAAACGTCCCGGACATGAAGCGATGGCTGTCCATCATCCGCTGGTGGAAGGGAATGTTCGTTTTCACTCCGGTAATGCGATACTCCTCCAGGGCGCGGCGCATGCGCAAGACCGCCTCGGCGCGGGTTTTGCCATAACAAATCAACTTACTGATCATCGGGTCATAATAGGGCGTGATTTCAAAGCCGGGGAAAACACCCGTGTCAACGCGCACTCCTGGCCCCGTCGGCAGTTGGCTGGTCGTAATCACACCAGTGGAGGGCATATAGTTGCTGTAAGGATCTTCGGCGTTGATGCGGCATTCGATCGCCCAGCCCTTGATCGCCACATCCTCCTGCTCCAGGCTCAGTTTTCGCCCCCGGGCAATACGCAGCTGCTCCTGCACAATGTCGACCCCGGTTACCAGCTCCGTCACCGGGTGTTCGACCTGCAAGCGCGTATTCATTTCCAGGAAGTAGAAGTTCTTGTCCTTATCCACGAGGAACTCGATCGTGCCCGCGTTCACATAGTCCACGGCCGTTGCCGCGGCCACCGCCACCTCTCCCATCCTCTGCCGCAGTTCCTCGTCCACCACAAACGATGGTGCCTCTTCAATCAGCTTCTGATGCCGCCGCTGTAGTGAGCATTCCCGTTCGCCCAGGTAAATAACGTTACCCTGCGTGTCCGCCAACAGCTGGATCTCGATATGGCGGCTGTCGGTGATCATCTTCTCCAGATAAACCGTATCGTCGCCAAATGCCGCCTGTGCCTCGCGCTTCGCCGCCGCGATCGCATCCGCCAATTCTTGCGGCCCGTGAACAGGGCGCATTCCCTTGCCCCCACCTCCGGCTGAAGCCTTCACCAGCAGCGGGTATCCGATTTCTGCGGCTGCCGCCGCCAGCTGCCCTTCATCCAGGCCCGGCGAGGTCCCCGGAACAACCGGCACGCCAGCCGCCTGCACCGTTGCCCGCGCCGTCAGCTTGTCTCCCATCACTTCCATTGCCCGCGGGGGCGGACCGATGAAGACCAGGTCTGCCTCGTAACAGGCGCGCGCAAAAGCGGCATTCTCAGCCAGGAAACCATACCCGGGATGGACCGCGTCCGCGCCAGAGCGCCTGGCCACATCCAGAATCTTGTCCACAACCAGATAACTCTCTCGTGCGGGCGAGGGGCCGATGTAATACGCTTCCTTCGCAAAACGCACATGCGGGGCGTTGCGATCGGCGTCCGAATACACCGCCACCGTGCTCAGACCCAATTCATGGCAGGCGCGCAGAATCCGCATCGCTATCTCGCCGCGATTGGCAATCAAGACCTTATCAAAACGACGAACATGTAATTCAGTGGTTTCCATTTTGTTTGCTCACAGGGGCTTCTCCTGCCAAGTGACGCCAGCAGGATGTCTCCCGGTTGCGGCCAACGGCCCTACAGCGGCATGTTACCGTGTTTTTTCGGCGGGTTCTGATCGCGCTTGTTTTGCAGCATATGCAGCGCATTGATCAACCTTGGCCGCGTCTGGCTGGGGCGGATCACGTCATCGATATAGCCGCGCTGCGCCGCCACATACGGATTGGCAAAATGCTCGCGATATTCGGCCACCAGTTCCTCTTTCTTGGCCACAGGATCTTCCGCTTCCGCCAATTCACGCCGGTAGATGATATTTACTGCTCCATCGGGGCCCATCACCGCGATTTCGGCCGTGGGCCAGGCCAGGTTGAGATCGGCGCGAATGTGCTTGCTGTTCATCACGCAGTACGCTCCACCGTAGGCCTTACGCGTGACCACCGTTACTTTGGGCACGGTCGCCTCGCAGAACGCATACAGCAGTTTAGCCCCATTGCGAATAATGCCGCCGTGCTCTTGATCCACGCCAGGCAGGAAACCGGGCACATCCTCAAACACGATCAACGGTATGTTGAAGCTGTCGCAGAAGCGCACGAATCGCGCCGCCTTTTCGCTGGCATTACTGTCCAGAACTCCGGCAAGGACCATGGGCTGGTTGGCCACGATGCCCACGCTGTACCCACCCAGCCGGGCGAATCCGATGACGATGTTCTCGGCGTAATACTCCTGTATTTCGTAGAACTCGCCATCATCGACGACCAGGTGGATCACATCCTTGATGTCATAGGGTTTGTTAGGGTTGTCGGGCACAATACGATCGAGTTCTTCTTCGGCACGCAGGTCATCATCCTTGCTCGCCTTAAGCGGGGGGTCTTCCATATTGTTGGAAGGCAGGTAGCTGAACAGTTCGCGAATCAGGAACAGGCAGTCCGCTTCGGATTCCGCCGCAAGGTGGGCCACGCCGCTCTTGGCATTATGGGTCATGGCCCCGCCCAGCTCTTCAAAAGATACCTCTTCCCCGGTCACCGCTTTCACCACATCCGGCCCGGTGATAAACATGTGGCTCGTCCCTTTGACCATGACGATAAAATCGGTCAGGGCCGGTGAGTAAACTGCGCCGCCAGCGCATGGCCCCATGATGGCACTGATTTGGGGCACAACACCCGAGGCCAGCGTGTTACGCAAGAAGATATCCGCGTATCCGCCCAGGCTGACTACCCCTTCCTGAATGCGCGCGCCTCCGGAATCGTTGATGCCAATCACCGGCGCGCCATTGCGCATCGCCATATCCATGATCTTGCACACCTTTTCGGCGTGGACGCCGCTCAGGCTGCCGCCAAAAACCGTGAAGTCCTGGCTGAAGACATACACCAAACGGCCGTCAATCGCCCCCCACCCCGTCACCACGCTGTCGCCGAGCACCCGCTGCTTATCCATGTCAAAATTATGCTCGCGGTGCACGGAAAACGCGTCCAGCTCTCGAAACGAACCCTTGTCCAGGAGAAGCTCTATCCGCTCATGGGCGGTCAACTTCCCTTTGGCTCGCTGTCTGGCGATGCGCTCCGGTCCCCCGCCGGCCTTGGATTGCGCCAACAATTGGTTCAGTTTTTCGATTTTGGGATCCATAGGGGTAATAGGGTTCAGACCGCTAGCCCAGGCTATCTGCCTGTCCCTCCTCCACGAAATATGAAGTCGCGGTTTCCCGGTTCAAAGCCCAGGCAGAGTAGAGAACAACCGCAGTAGCCAATAAAACATCAGGCAGCCAATGGAGAGCGTTCACTGGTGCACGTACATAAACGGCCGTCAGCGCAAGCTGGTAAAGCACATACAGCGACAGCACCCCCGGCACCAGCCAACGTGTGAAAACTTTCCTGTTCCACAGTGCCACGGCCGTACCCAAAAGCAGCGCCATCCAGCCCGCGGAAATCACCAGCCGCAAGCGGGGGTCAGGTTGAACACCCAACTCCAATAATAGTCTGAACTGCTCGGTTAACGCAACCACCTTACCCGCTTCCCACAATCCTAAGAGAGTCAGGCCCCAGAAAACGAGCAGGATCGTGCGCGGGCGCTTGCCTCCGGGCTTCATCGATCTGATTATATGCATCAGGTGCCGGGTAGCAACCCCATCCAGGCGGCGCTAGACTAGAAGCAAGGGGTAGTCTTTGCGCATCGGGGCAACCCTTGGCCATAATAAGGGCTGTGCGGAGGAACAGTGGATGAGTACACAGGGACACGATTGGAACAGCGAATGGCGCGGCCTACAGCCTGAACAACCCAAATCGGGTCGCTGCGGCTGCTGGCTTGGCGTCTTGGGTCTGGTGCTGGCTCTGACCGCCATTTGCGCCGCAGCCGGCTATTTCGCCTGGCAGCAGCTTGGCATTCCTCTGGAACCGGGCGCTTTCCTGGCCCGGCCAACCATCCCCCCACTCTCCTCCCCTGCGCCTTTCCTCAGCGATGCCATTGAACCCCCTAGCAATCCCGCAGCAACCGCCACGCCCAACATCGCTCCTACGGTCACCCTGCCCGGCAATGCCACAGCCGTGCCTGCACCCGCTGGCGTTCTTGCCCGGCGCTTTGATTCCCCGCCTGCCATCGACGCCAACCTGAGCGAATACGCCGATCTGCCGGTGATTGAATCCCAGTACCAGGTTTTCAGCGCCCAGGGCTGGGACCGCACAGACGATGTGCGCGCCTTCTGGCGCCTGGGCTGGGATCAACTGAATCTTTATGTGGCCGTCCAGGTGGAAGATGACACCCACGTCCAAACTCAGACCGGCGCGGAGGTTTTCAAGGGCGACAGCGCCAGCCTGCAGCTGGATACCCAGAGAGAAGCGGATTTCGGTCCCCAGCTTAGCCCCGACGATTACCAGATCGAGTTATCCCCGGGTGACTTTGCCCAGATCCCTCCTTCCGCCTATCGTTTTCGTGGCGACCTCCGCGGCGAGGCAACCGATTTCCTGGGCCACAGCATCCAGTATGCCGCCGCGAGCACAGGCAACGGTTACACGCTGGAAGCGGCAATCCCCTGGCGCGACCTGGGTGTGACCCCGGTAGAAGGTTTGATCCTTGGCGTGGCCCTCAATGTGAACGACAACGACACGCCCAACACGGCCGTGCAAGAAGTCCTGAAATCCCACATCGCGTCGCGCACGTATCGTGACCCCACCAGCTGGGGCACGCTCGTGCTGCGCTAGGCCCGGCCCTCCGCCGCGACATCACCTGCAGTCGCCTGGGTTTCGAACACGCCTAACGAACGGTTTTTGTGCACATTATGCCAGTCAAAAACCTGGCCGTTCATCACAATGTAAACGCCATGCGCCAGCAGCTGCACCGCCCCCACGCTGCAGCCGAGGTTGAAGAGCGAGTCAGAACCGGACACGGTGTAGGGTATCATCGCCCCTGTGAGCACGATGGTCTTTTCCAGGCCCGCTTCCGCCAGCACTCGCGCCGTCTCAATCATCGTGTCGGTGCCATGCGTGACCACGATATGGTCCTCCGGCGCGGCGCGGCAGGCGTCCAGCACGCGCTGCCGGTCCGGTTCTGTCATTTGCAGACTGTCGATCAGCTGGTTGGTTTCCACGATAAAGGGTACGGTCAGGCGCACCTGGCGCAGGATGTCCGGCAAATGACTTTCCTTAAACGTCAATTCACCCTCAATCTCGTCATAACGCTTGTCGAATGTGCCCCCAGTGACGATGATCCGTATGCCCATGCCACATGCCCTCCGCTTCGCCGGCGCTCTAGTTGATAACGGGTAAGGGAATATTCTCCACTTCCAGTGGTTGCGGGGCAACGGATTGGAAGGACGGCCGTCGCTTCACCGGTGGGCACTGCCACGCCTCATCCGGCGTCTCACGCCGCAAATCCTTCAACTTCGGCAGGATGCCGCAGGCAAAGCACTGTTCGCGGCAGTCCACCCGCTTCTCCTGCTCCAGGCTCATCAGGTAATCCTGGGCAAGGAACTTTTTCGTCACCGCCACATCGATATGCTCCCAGGGGAAGATCTCATCCAGCGTGCGCCGCCGGTGTGTATAGAAAGATGGGTCCAGCCCTTCCTCAGCCATAGCCTCCAGCCAGGCGTCACGGCGGTGGTGTTCGGCCCAGGCATCGAACCTTGCCCCCTTGCGCCAGGCCCTCTCCACCACTTCAGCCACGCGCCGGTCGCCGCGGCTCAAAAAGCCCTCAAAGAGCGATTCCTCCAGATCATTCCAGCGCAGACGTAGTCCCTGTCCCCGCATTTCCCGCTGCAGCAGACCCAATTTCTTCAGCACATGGTCCGGGTCATCCATCGGCTCCCATTGAAACGGCGTGTGCGGTTTCGGAATAAAGGTACTCACCCCCACATTGACGCCTGCCTTTTTGCCATGGATCTTGCGGCCTTCGGCCAGGACCCGTTTGGCCAGGTCAATAATGGCCTGTACGTCCTCCATGGTTTCCGTGGGGTGGCCCACCATGAAATAGAGTTTGATCGTCCGCCAATTACGCCGGTAGATCTCGCGCGCGGTTTCCAGCAATTCTTCATCCGTCACATATTTGTTGATTGTCTGCCGCATCTTTTCCGTCGCCGCTTCCGGCGCCAGTGTGAAGCCGCTGCGCTTGCCGTCCCCCAGGTTGTCCATCAACTGCGTGGATACCGTCTCAATCCGCAGCGACGGCAGCGAGATATTCAGCCCCAAGTGGCCGAAGCGCGCGCCTATCTTCTCCGTAAGCTCCAAAACATGCGTGTAATCGCTGGACGACAAGGAGAGCAGGGCGATTTCTTCGAATCCGGTGCTGTCGAGAATCGCCTCCATCGCCGTCAAAATCTCGTCCACCGGGCGCTCGCGCACTGGGCGGGTCACGATCCCGGCGTGGCAAAAACGGCAACCACGGGTGCAACCGCGCATAATCTCGATCGGTGCCCGGCTGTGCACCGTGTCAATGAAAGGCACGATGAAGTCCGTTACGGGCGGTGGCAGCTGCGCCACGATGGTCTTCAATACCCGGGCCGGCGCCTCCGGCATGGTCGAGGTAATGGCCTGCACGGTGTCGTCGGCGCCATAGGTCACTTCATAGAAGCGCGGCACGTAGCAGCCCTCAATCTGCGCCAGGTAACGCAGCTGTGTCTTGCGGTCCAGGTGTTTTGCCGCGCGCATGACACTGCTGATTTTCAGGATCGCTTCTTCCCCTTCGCCGATCACAAAGACGTCAATAAACGGCGCCATCGGCTCCGGGTTATAGCAGGCATGCCCCCCGGCAATCACCAGGGGAAAGGTGGCGTCACGGTCGGCGCTGCGCACGGGCATTCCGCTCAGATCAAGCAGGTTGAGCGCATTGGTAAATAGCTGCTCATAGGGCAGGCTGATCGCCAGCATGTCAAATTCGCGGATCGGCCGTTTTGATTCCAGGGCGAACAACGGCAGCCCCTGTTCGCGCATCAGGGCTTCCATGTCCGTCCAGGGGCAATAGACGCGCTCGGCCAGCAGGTTCTTGTGCTTGTTGATAATGTCGTACAAGATCATGACGCCCAGATTGGACATGCCCAGGTCATAGATTTCAGGAAAGGCCACGGCAATCTTGAAGTCAACCTGATCCCAATCCTTGACGATCTGGTTATATTCGCCGCCGGTGTAGCGCCCCGGCTTCGTTACCCTTGGCAGCAGCCGTTCCAAGGCGCGTTCGATCTCCACCGCAGTCTGTTGCATAGTTGTACTTCGCTGATCCTTGCCCGGGCGGAGAACGGCTAGATCAGCCCTCTGCGCCCATTCCTAACCGTTATTTATCTCACAATTATAGCGGAAATCGCTCCGGTCCGGCAGGCAAACAAAAACGGCCGTCTGCCGAAAGCACGATCCCGACAGACGGCCGTCACTTCACCTATTCACGGCTCTACTGTGTTACGCTTACATTTTGCTGCAGCCGCGCGCTTCCGCCAGGACCCGTTGCCTCAATGACGTAGACCGCGAAACCCGGCTGCGGCGGGCAGTCAGACGTGGTTCCCGCCAGGGGCGCCCCGTTCCAGAGTACTGCCCCATCCCGCGTGATCACCACGCGATCCACCGCACCTTCCACCACCCAGTTCACCTGCACGCACTGCCCTGCCGGCACCGAAGGCGGTTTTACGCTAAAGGAAGAGATCTTTGGTGCCGCATTAGATGCCTCCACAAAGATCGTGATTTGCCGCACCGTTACCGAACCGTCGGTGAATTGCACGCGTAAGTTATACGTTGTGGTCGTTCTCGGACACTGGCGGCTCGAATTCTGCCCTGTAGTCGGGAAATTCCGGTAATCCTGGCCATCCGGATAGAACCACACGGCCTGGATGTTCTGCACATCCCAGGAGAAGTTGACACATTCGCCCTCGGTAATATTGGTCCGATCCACCGTGAAATTGATGTTTGGCGCGGGCGTTTGCGTCGGCTGCGGGATTGGCGTGGGCACGCCCGGAACCTCGATCCCGACCCACACCCGCACACCAAAGGGTTGGTTGCGGTCGTTGCGCATCTCCCAGAAACCCTGGTAGATACCCGGATTGGCCGGTGCCACCAGATCGGCCCAGAAATCATAGGTCTGGCCCGGCTGCACCTCGCCCACAACCGGCACGGCCGTGCCACCCATCTGCGCCGCCGCCACATTGCCATAGGCATAGGCCAGGCTGTAGCCGCTGTTCCAGATGCACGTACCGGCGTTTTGCACACGCCACCCCTTGCGGAAAGACTGTCCCGCCGCCATTTGCGGTGGAGCGCTCATATTCTGGTCATCCAGGTTCAGATCACCGATGAAGGCCATTGCATCCACGCAGGGCACTTCCACCGGGTCTGTTCCAGGACCAGGCTCCACCGGTTCAATCGGCGGAACTTCACTCAGCTCCAGGTACTTCGCTGCCAGATCAGCCAGCACACCTTCATTTTGCAGATCGGTAAGGGCGCGATTAATCTCCCGGCGCAGCGTTTCTTCGCCCTGCGGCAAAGCAATCGCGAAGCGCTGCCGGTTCAACCCCTGGCCCACCACTTCCACATCAAACGACTGTGTCGCCACCTGTGCCGGCAGGTTATCCATCAGCACCAGCTGCACACGACCGGCAACGAGATCGGTCACT
The DNA here is from genome assembly GCA_963786145.1 of uncultured Chloroflexia bacterium. Taxonomy (GTDB): domain Bacteria; phylum Chloroflexota; class Anaerolineae; order Promineifilales; family Promineifilaceae; genus JAACFF01. Next base: position 918,159 of record CAWAYB010000002.1, on the reverse strand, counting down.
GCCTGATCTGCCCGGGCGTAAACAAACAGGTTTTCTTCCGGCATCAGGCCGCGATCGACCAGAGTTTCTCGCGCCCAGCGCTCATATACGGAGCGTGACTGCACAGCCAGCGTATAGGGGACCATGTCCGCCGCACTGCTTATGGTTCCAATGCCTGACCCCGATGCCGCCAGCACCGCATCTTCTCCAATGTAATAGACATTGGAAAAATCGGCGATTGCCTCCCGCTCCGGCGTGATGCTTAAGGAGGCAATAGCCACATCGGTCTGACCCACGTATAACGAGTCATCGAGGCCCTCAAAAGCGACATCGGTGATATCCACAACTACGCCCAGCTTTTCACCGATAGCGCGAATCAGGGCGATATCATACCCATCGAGCTGGAAGTTCTCGTTGTAGAATTCAAAAGGAGGGTAATCCGCGGCCGTTCCCACCGACATGCGTCCCAGCGATTGGATGCGCGCCCAGGCCTGATCGGTGGCCACTTCTTCCACTTCCCCGCCGATAGGTGAGCGAGTCACCGTAGCGGCGGGCTGGATATCAGGCTGGCTGATCGTCGTGGGAGGGGGGGCGATAGTCGGCGTAGGTTCAGCGCCGCCACAGGCGGCCAGCACACCGCTCAAAATGAAGATCAGAGAGATGAAGGAAAGAAGGTTCTTTCGGGGGTTCATTTTTGCTGCTCCAGGCTGAATGGGATGGAATCCTCACCCTATTCTACCCCACTGTGGAATAGGGCAAAATGGCGAAAGCGGACGGCCGTGGGCCTCGGAAGGCATTTCACGCTGCCGCCGGGTACAATGACCCTCGTGAAACTGGCTGTTCTCTCCGATGTCCACGGCAATCTAGCCGCCCTGCAGGCTGTGGCTGATGACATTGCCCGCTGGGAACCTGATCGTACCCTGGTGGACGGGGATGTTGTCAATGGCAACCCCCTCAATCTGGAATGCTGGCAGTTCGTGCGGGAGCGCCACCGTGAACACGGCTGGCACCTCCTGCGCGGCAATCATGAGGAGTACGTGGTCGAGTGGCTGGATGCTGAAATGCCTGAATCCACGGCCGGCTTTGAACTGCGCCGGCTGAGCTTCCATACCTTCCGGCAGCTCGCCCCGCATGTGCACGAGCTTGCGGCCCTGCCAGAAAGCTTTGACTGGCGCGCACCGGACCACAGCACCCTGCTGGTCCTGCACGCGACGCTCGAAGGCAGCCGCCTGGGCATCTATCCCTGGACCCCTCTGGCGGAGATGCAGCAGCGCATTGCGCCTCATCCCGACGTGTTCGTCACCGCCCATACCCACGTGCCCTTCGTGCGCCGGCTGGGCAGGACGTTGCTGGTCAACGTGGGGGCGGTAGGATTACCGGGGGACGGTGACCGGCGCGCCAGTTACGGCCGTCTTACCTGGTCCCCCGCGCGGGGCTGGCACGCCGCCCTGCGCCGCGTCCCTTACGATTTTGCAGCCGCTGAGTCAGCCTACTTCACCGGCGATTATCTGGGACAGGCGGGCCCCGGCGCACTCTTGACCCTCGTCGAGCTGCGCTCCGCCCGTGACGCCAAGACCCGTTGGGCCAGGAAGTACCACGCGGCCATCCTCGCCGGAGAAATCTCCGTCGCCGATTCGGTGTATGAGTTCCTGGCGGCGCCGGAATTCATGCCCTACCTGCCGGAATTCGTCACCAACGGCCGTCTCATAACCGCATTCTAACAGGCTCTCTACCCCTCATTTGGAGGCGATATAGACATTCCAGTTTGGCGCGTCTTGCAGCGGGACGCCGTCCCAGGCGGGAGCAACGTCGACTGTGCTGAATCCTGCGCCGCGCAAGAATCTGCGCCATTTCGTCCAGCGCATACGTCTGGTCACACAGCACAATCTCTTGCATCTCGCCGGTTTCCAGGTCCATGGTATGGAAGCGCTCCATGACCAGGTGCTCGCCAGCCAGCCACATGCGCTCGCCGAGGTGCAGGAACGGCCGTTCACCCCACAGGCCCTTGTCGCCGGTGAACCACCACGTGCGGTCCTTTTTATCCACCCGCTCCTGGTCTAGCAACTCCACCAGCAGCCGCCCGCCCGGCTTCAGGGCCCCGGCGATCTTCGCCAGCAGCGCCAGCGCCTCCGACCGCTCAAACACTCCCAACTGCCCATACAGCAGCAACGCCGCGTCAAACTCCGCTTCCGCCGGCGTCATCCGGCGCACATCCTGCTGCACAAACGTACAGGATCCGTCCACCCGGTTTTCGGCGGCCAGCGCACGCGCATAGGCTATTGCGGCCGGGCTGAAATCGACGCCCGTCACCTCGCAACCACGCTGCGCCAGGGCCACTGCGTAGAGACCTGGACCACAGGTTACATCGAGGACCTTGTGGCCGCTCTTCAGGCGCAGCTGCCGCCAAATCCAATCCAATTGGACGGCGCGCTCCGCCTCGACGCGCGTGGCCGCGCCGTGCGATTGATCAAGGTGCTCGCGCAGCATACGTTCCGAAAAGTCGGGATCGTCCCAGGGCAGATTGCCTCCCCCAACCCACGGCTGTGGCCTCTGCTCTCGCTCATAAATCCGCCATATGCTGCTGTTCAGCTGCGCTGCGGCTTGCTCGGGTTTTTGCTTTTCATTCACGTCACTGTCACCTGATTTCAACACGATCGCTATGGTTGCACATTATACCATGCGCTACAGTATGGGCAGGTTCCGGGACCAAGCATATGGACGAGATTGAACGGCACAACCGCGCGGTGATGCTGCAAAGGGTCAAAAGCTACTGGCTGCAAGGTGTGCTTGAGGAATCCCTGCACGGCGGCGAGCTGATCGATCTTAACCTGGCTTACCGGCCCAGCGCCCTGGCCGGCAGCGCCGAACCCTCTTGGCAGCAGGCTGAGGAATACGACATGCCGCTGCCTTTCGGCACCAAGATCAGCACTGTTTTCTCCGCCTCGGGTCACCAACTGTTGATCCTGGGCGAACCTGGCGCCGGCAAAACAACGATGCTGCTGCAGCTGGTACAGGATTTGCTGGCCCACGCCGAAGCGGATGAGAACGCCCCGATCCCAGTTGTTTTCAGCCTGGCCAGCTGGCATGGCAACCAGCCCCTGGACGCCTGGCTGGTGAACGAACTCAGCAACAATTATGAAGTGCCGCGCCAGTTGGGCCGGGCGTGGATCGACAAGCAGCATTTCATCCCTCTGCTGGATGGTCTCGATGAAGTTGAGCGCGAGCAGCGCACAGCCTGCGCCGACGCCATTAACGCGTTCCGCGCCGCCCATCCCGGCGTGTGGATGCTCGTGACTACCCGCAGCCAGGACTACAAAGAACTCGCCACCCGCTTGCGGCTCGACAAAGCGATCATGCTGCAGCCCCTTACCATCGAACAGATTGACCGCTACCTGGCCAATCGCGGCCAGCGCCTGATCGGTCTGCGCACGGCGCTCTATAAAGACAAGACGCTGCGCGAATTGGCCCAGACGCCCCTCCTGCTCAGCGTAATGACCCTGGCTTATTACCGAATGCCGGTAGACATCGCCATCTCCCTGGGCGATCCAGCCGTCAGCCGCAAGCTGCTGTTTGATGTTTACGTCGAGCGCATGAGCCGCTACCGCGGCGGCGAAGATGCCTACAACCCACGTGATACGGTGCAATGGCTGGCCTGGCTGGCCGAACGCCTTGACCAGCAAAACCGTACCATCTTCTTTTTGGAAAACATGCAGCCGGGCTGGCTGCCTGCGAACGCCCGCCGGCAATACGCGCAGCAGAGCAAGCTGCTTGTGGGCGGAGCCTTCCTTCTCGCGGGTTTGCTGGCCGGCATGGCCGGCATTCCGGCTTACGGCTGGCCGGCCCCGCTGGCGGGCCTTCTCATTGGCGGCCTTGCGGGGCTGATTCCGGTTTTGACCGGCTTTCTCTGGCTGCGCAAGACTGTCCGGTGGGACAAGATCGAAACCGTTGAGACCCTTGATTGGTCCTGGTCCTGGGCCTGGTTGAGCCTTGCCGTGGGCAGCATGGCTGGGCTGCTGCTGGGCTTGCTGCTCTCTTTGTGGCGTGCTCGCGCCTCAGGTGAGATGGGCGTGCCCTGGTGGCTGCTGCTGCCCGTCTTTCTGAGCGTGGCGCTGCTGCTGGAACAGGCCGTGGTACGTAGCGAGGTCAAAATTCGCACGACACCGGGGCTAGGGCTGGAGCGGTCGCGGCGCAACGGCGGCGTCGTGGGCCTGGGGGCGGCTGCGCTCACGGCCGTGCTGTCCTTTCTCTCCCTCGGCCTGGGCGGCCTCTTCGGCGTCCCGGTGCCCTGGGCTTCAACCTTGCCCTGGATCAGCGGTGCGGCGCTGTTCTTCGGGCTCACCGGTGCGCTGCGCTATGGTGGTCTGGCCTATTTGCAGTTTCGCCGCCTGTCCGGCATCCTGCAGAGCAGCGGCTTCGTGCCCGAATCCTATGTGGACTTTCTCGATTATGCTGCCGAAAGAAATCTCTTGCGCAAAGTGGGCGGCGGCTTTACATTTATGCATGCACTTTTGCTGGACTATTTTCGCAAGCTGCATCCGGATCAAACCACGGGCCCGGTACCCTGAAAGCCACGGTCGTTTCCTCGGGAGGGCTGGCCAACCATGTTGAATGAATTACCCCCTGAGCGGCGCTGGCACAGCCAAGTCTCACCGGCACCCGTAGTCGTTGCCCTGCTACGGCGTACCTTTGCTCCCGATCCAGCAACTCCGCCCATCGCCCACACCCTGTTGATCAAGCGCAACGGCCGTCCCTACAACGGTCAGTGGGCGCTCGTTGGCGGCAAGTGGGAGTTTGGCGAAACGCTGCCCGACGCCATCCAACGCGAAGTGCAGGAAGAAACCGGGCTGAAGGCGACCTTTGTGGCTGTGCGCGGTCTGGTAAGCGAACGCGTCTTTCCTAGTACAGCCCAAGAACATGGGGCGCACTTCCTGATCCTCGTCTGCGAACTGCGCGCTCCCAGCGGGCAGCCGCAGGAGCAAAGCGAAGGCGAAGTTGCCTGGTTCACCAGGCACGAAATTGAGGGCCTGCATGAGCGTGGCGCAATCGTGCCCAGCGACTATGCCATGCTCCGCCGTTTTGGCGACGGAGCCGCAGCCGCAGCCCCCCACGTCGAAGCGGAAATGGTCGCCGCCGTGCAGGGCGCAGGCGGCGGTCAACCGACCCTGCTGCGCTTTGAGCCGATCCACCCCAGCACTAACGAGCCACCACCGCTCCCCCCGGCTTCCACTTCTCCAAAGAGCCGATCATCCCCCTGACTACCTTCGCGAAACAGTTCACCGAAGCGAGCATTCTGGGCCAGAAGCGCAATCTGACAGGCGATTGCGCGCTGCGCAGATTTGGATAAGCTTGCATGGTCTGGCTATTCCCGCCGCAGATTGCCTGGTTTATGCTTCGATGTGCTGCAAGCGGGCAGCCGGCAGCTATGTGACCATGCCCTTACTTCCGGAAGAGATCCTCAACAAGCGCTATCGCATCCTCAGCCTGCTGGGCACGGGAGGCTACGGCTGCGTCTATCGGGCCTGGGACATCCAGGCGGGGCAGGATGTGGCCGTTAAGGAATATCTGGACCCGGGCGTAGAAACGCAAAAACGCTTTCGCGCCGAAGCCAGGCAACTGAGCGGCCTGTCTCATCCCCAGCTCCCCCGCGTGCTCGACCACTTCGCTATCGAGAACAGTGGCCAGTATCTGGTCAGCTCCTACATAGACGGAGCGGATCTCCAGCAGTTGCTTGATCAGTATGGCCCGCTGCCATCGAATCTCATTGTCGGCTATCTGCAAGCCATTTGTGAGCCTCTGACCTATCTGCACGACCACGGCCGTTTACACCTCGACATCAAGCCCGCCAACATTCGCGTCACTCCCACGGGTGATGTATTTCTCGTCGATACCGGCCTGCCCGGCCTGGGCACGCGCCCGCATGAACCCGGCTTCGGCTCGCCCGAACAGCAAGCCCAGGGCGAAGTAACTCCAGCCAGCGACATCTACAGCCTTGGCGCTACCTTGTATGCGCTCCTGACCGACCTGGTGCCCGCCAACGCCCTCGGCCGCGAAAGTGGCCTGAGCGATCTCGTTCCTGCCCGCGAAGTTAATCCCGATGTCGAGCCCTACCTATCGCTCGTGGCCGCGCGGGCGATGTCTTTGCGCCCTGACTCCCGCTATGAAAGTGCCGTCGACTTCGCCCAGGCGCTGCACCGGCCCGCCGGCTACCGCGAAACGGGTGCGGCCGCACCGCGCCGCGTCCCGGAGAATGCTGCGCCTGTTGCGCCACCACCCCGCCTGCCCGCCAGCCGCCGCCGCCAGATGGAGAGGCGTACGATTTTGGGCCTCCTGGGGCTGCTGCTGGCCATCATTGCTTTGGGCACAGCCTTCGGCGTGCTGAATGTGGGCGGCCCGGCCGAACTGAGCGAGGCCGAAGCTACCGCCACGCTGGAATCGGCCGTGGTCGCCGCCCTGACCGCCATCGCCCCGACGCCCACTCCGCTGCCGGAACCGACCACCCCGCCCACACCCACGCCGGAACCATTCATCACCAGCACCGATTCGCGTATGCTCTATATTCCGGAGGGGATATTCCTCATGGGCGACGATGAGAGCGAAGAACGCGATCAACAGCCGGCCCACCTCCTGCGCCTCGATGCGTACTATATCGACGAGACTGAAATCACCAATGGGGCCTATGCCAAGTGCGTGGATGACGGGGCCTGTTCCCCCCCTGCCAGTCCCAACGCCACCTATCACGGCAGCTACTTCGGCGACCCTGCTTTCGATGACTATCCGGTCATCTTTGTCAGCTGGTTTGACGCGGATACCTTCTGCCGGTGGCGAGACGGCCGTCTGCCCTCCGAAGCCGAATGGGAAAAGGCTGCCGCCTTCGAACCGCTGGAAAGCGTGCGCACGCTGTGGCCGTGGGGCGACGAATTCGACGGCACGCGCCTTAATTTCTGCGACAAGAACTGTCCCCGCGACTTCAGCGACCCCGCCGTGGACGACGGCGCTCAGGACACAGCCGCCGTGGGCAGCTATCCCGACGGCCGTTCGCATCTCGGCCTGCTGGACATGTCCGGCAATGTCATGGAATGGGTCGGCGACTGGTACGGCCGCAACACCTACAGCCAATCTGTGGACACTAATCCCCTGGGACCGCTGGAGGGCGAGTTTAAAGTCATGCGCGGCGGTTCCTGGCTGTCTGCCGCGCCGGAAACCAGAACCACCGCCCGCGATTCCTTTGATCCGCTTGTCTCGCGTGCCAATCTGGGCTTCCGCTGCGCCATGACGCCGCCCTGAGAACGCATCCCTTGCCCATCTCTCTGGACCTCTCCCTGGTCGATCTCGCCGGCGCGTTACGCACCGGCACGCTGCCACTGCCGGCCTATCTTGACGCGCTGCAAGACCAGTTTGCGCGCCGCGAACCAGCCGTACACGCCTTCTTGGAAGAGCCGGGTCGTTTCCAGCGGCTGCGGCGTGAGGCAGAGCTGCTGCTGTCGCGCTATCCCGATCCGAATTCACGACCGTATCTCTTCGGCATTCCCGTGGGCGTGAAGGACATCTTCCACGTGGATGGTTTTGTCACCCGCGCCGGGACCAGTGTCGACAGCGCGCTGCTTCAAGGGCCGGAGGCGGCTGTGATCACGGCCGTGCGCGGCGCGGGCGCGCTCATCCTGGGCATAACCGTCACCACCGAATTCGCCTACTTCGCCCCCGGCCCCACTCGCAACCCTCATGCTCTCGCCCACACGCCGGGTGGTTCCAGCAGCGGTTCCGCGGCGGCCATCGCCGCGCACCTCGCGCCATTGACATTTGGCACCCAGACGATCGGTTCCATCAACCGCCCCGCGGCCTTCTGCGGCGTGATTGGCTTTAAGCCCAGTTATGATCGCATCAGCCGAGATGGTGTCATACCCGTATCACCCTCGGCTGACCATGTCGGTTTCTTCGTGCCCCGGGCGGACGATGCCGCCTTCGCTGCCGCGCTGCTCCTGAACCGCTGGCAGGCTGTCTCAACAGAACGTCTGCCAATCCTGGCCGTGCCTGAAGGTCCCTACCTGGAGCACGCCGGCCGGGAGGCGCGGGAGCATTTTACGGCCGTCATTCAGCGCTTGCGACAGGCCGGCTATCAGGTCAGGCACGTGCAGGCCATGCCCGACTTCGACGACATCGCGCACCGCCACCAGGACCTCGTCGCTGCCGAAGCCGCCCTCGTCCACCGCGACTGGTACGCGCAACAGGGCGACCGCTATCACGCCAGGACCGCCGAATTAATACAGCGCGGGCAGCACGTTCCCGCTTCGGAACTCGCCCTGGCGCGGGAGAGCAGGCTCGTCTTGCGCCAGACTCTGGGGGAGTTGATGCGACGTGAAGGGATTGACCTGTGGCTTTCTCCATCGGCGACAGGTCCGGCCCCTCCGGGTTTGGACAGTACCGGCGACCCCATCCTCAATTTGCCCTGGACGCATGCCGGCCTGCCTGCTCTGACTCTGCCCGCCGGTCGCAGCAGGGAGGGCCTTCCCCTTGCCCTGCAGCTGGCTGCCGGTTGGTACGCGGACGAGCAGCTTCTGTCTTGGGCCGGGCCTCTTGGCGCGGCTCTACAGCCTCCTGGCTCCGCCCTGGACAAATAGACGGTTGAATGCTTCTTGCAGAAACCATTAACGCGCTGACTTGACCTTGTTTCCACGCTTGGAGCCACTACCAATAACATTCCCCCTTGACAGTCGTAGCGGTCGGGTTAAAATTAACCATAGTTAACTTTGGAATGTGACCAGCCTAAAGAATTAGTTAACCGGTGTATTTCTTCTTGGCGCGCAAGCAACAAGGAAGATAAACTAGGATGAGATTGAGGGCAGGCTCCGGTCGCGTCCACGATTTGGGAGCCTCCCTGATAGGGATGCAAGACGTACAAGAAATGTCTCTTGAGCAAGAAGACCAGAGCTGTCTGGAACTTCTGGATCATGCCGTAGCGCAAGAAGACGGTATCGTTCAGGTCGCCTTGGACACGCAAAGCGAGAAGGTGACGTTTGCTTATGATCCGGCGCGTGTGTCAGAGCTGGATATCCAGCGCATTGCCCTGCAGATGGAGCCGACGCTGCACGAGCGTTGGGGGAACTGCACCATGCGCCTGGGCAAGCATGGCGGGCGAGCTTGCGAATCATGCGCGCTGGCCCTCGAACGGCAGGTGCAGCAGCTTCCCGGGGTGCGCCGGGCCACGGCTAGTTTCGCGGGCGGGGTGATGAGCGTGCAGTATGATAACGCCGTGATCTCCCCGGCGCAGCTGGCGCAGGAGGTCACCTCCTGGGGCGTAGCGGTTGCGCCATCGGCCGCCGAGCTTCCGGTCGCCCCCACGGAACCAGCGCCCACGGGGCTGAGCGCGGCCTTGGCCTGGATACAGGAAAACCTGGAGGCGGTATTTACGGCCGTTACGTTCGTCGCCATGATGGCCGGGCTCATTGTCGAAAACTGGAGCGCCGCGCCCCCCTATCTCGCCAGCGCCCTCTACGTCATCGCCTATATCACCGGCGGCTACTTTGGCCTGCAAGCCGGGCTGCAGTCCCTGCGCTCGCGCACGATTGATGTTGATCTGTTGATGGTTCTGGCCGCGATCGGCGCGGCCCTGGTCGGCCAGCCCTTTGAAGGCGCAATGCTGCTTTTCCTGTTCTCCTTTTCCAACGTGCTGCAGGAATACGCCTTGGACCGCACGCGCGACGCCATTCGCGCTATGATGACCCTACGCCCAACGCAGGCGACCGTGCGCCGTGGCAGCCAGATCGTTGTTCTGCCCATTGAACAGATCACCATCGGCGACCAGATGCTGGTCAAGCCCGGGGAGCGCATCGCCCTGGACGGGGTCGTTCTGAAAGGCGAAAGTGACATTGATCAGGCCTCCATCACCGGCGAATCCATGCCTGTCAGCAAAGAACCGGGCGACTCCGTTTATGCCGGCACAATCAACCAGAACGGCTTCCTGGAGATCGGCGTCACCCGTCTGGCCAAGGACTCCACCATTGCCCGCCTGATTCAAATGGTGGAAGAAGCGCAAAGCGAGAAGGCCGAGGCCCAGCGCTTCATCGATCAGTTTGAGCAGTACTACGCCATGGGCGTCATCCTGCTCACCGCCGCCGCGATTGTTATCCCGCCCGTCTTCCTGCAGGAGTCCTTCAGCGGCGCCTTCTATCGCGCCATGACCATCATGGTCGCCGCTTCCCCCTGCGCCATCGTGATCAGCACCCCGGCCACGGTCCTTTCGGCGATAGGCAACGCCGCGCGGCGCGGCGTCCTATTTAAGGGTGGGATCCACGTAGAGAACGCGGCTACGGTCAAGGTCGTTGCGTTCGACAAGACCGGAACCCTGACCGTCGGCAAGCCACAGGTAACTGACGTCGTCACCTGTGACAACTGGGCCGGCGACGAGATGGAATTGCTGGCCCTAGCCGCGGCGGTAGAAATGAAGTCTGAACATCCCCTGGCGCAGGCCGTCATCGAGGCCGCCGAACAGCGCGATCTGGACGTACCCGAAGCGCATGAGTTTCAGGCCACCACCGGCAAGGGAGTGCGCGCCCAGGTGAACGGCCGTGTCCTGCACATCGGCAACCGTCGTTATTTCCAGGCGATCTCCAGCGACAATCTGGCCCCGGCAACCGCGATCGTCGAACGGCTGGAAAGTGAAGGCAAAACCAGCGTTCTTGTCGCCCAGACCGACGAGAACGACCGGCACGCCCACATCCTGGGCATCGTCGCTTTCGCCGACGTGCTGCGCAGTGATGCCGCGCAGGTCATCACCGAGCTCAGAAAGCAGGGTATTGAGCATATCGCCATGCTTACAGGGGACAATGTGACCGTGGCCCGTCACATCGCCGCGCAAGTCGGCGTGGACCAAGTGTACGCGGAACTTCTGCCGCAAGATAAGGTCAGCGTGATCGAACAGGTCCGCGAGCAGTTTGGCCCTGTGGCCATGGTCGGCGACGGGGTGAACGATGCGCCCGCGCTGGCTACGTCCGATCTTGGCATTGCCATGGGCGCCGCCGGCACCGATGTCGCCCTGGAAACGGCCGATGTCGTGCTCATGTCCGACAACCTCTACAATCTGCCCTACATGTTCGGGCTCAGCCGCAAGACGCGGCAAACGCTGATCGTCAATCTCGTTTTCGCCCTCGGCATGATCGCCCTGATGCTCGCCGCCATCTTCTACCGTGATCTACCGCTGCCGGCGGCGGTCATCGGCCACGAAGGGGGTACCGTCCTGGTGTCACTGAACGGCCTGCGAATGTTGAACTACAAACCCGATTGAGCAGGCACGAACTACTCTGCCGTCCGCTCCTTCTCCCGCCGTATGGCGCCAAACCAGTTGCCAGATCCAACCAGGCCAGGTACAATATGTAGGAGCATTAAAAAGTTTATTTAGGTTGAGCTAAACACGGGTGTCGATCCGCGCTGAAGACTGAATTCAATGGTAAATCCCCTTCTGGCCCTTCTCGCTGCTGCGCTGCTAACCGGGCTGGCCGTCGTTTTGTTCTGGCCCGCCAGAGGGCTGCTGCCGCGTTGGCGGCGCGAGCGCCGCATGACCCAGCGCATGCACAGCGAAGACGCGCTCAAACACATTTTCAAACGCGAGATAAAGAACCACCCGGCCTCCCTGGAGAGCATCGCCGGAACCCTGCACATCAGCCTCAATGACACGGCCGCCCTGCTGACCCAGATGGAAGCCGGCGGCTTGCTGCGCCTGGATCAGGGCGATATTACCCTCACGGAAGATGGCCGTGAGACTGCCCTGCACATCATCCGCGCCCATCGCCTGTGGGAACGCTACCTCGCCGAAGAAACAGGCTACGACGAAACCGGGTGGCATGAACGCGCCGAATGGCTGGAACATTCCAGCACCCCGGATGACGTGGACGCTCTGGAGGCGAAGTTGGGTTACCCGACCCACGATCCCCATGGCGACCCCATCCCAACTACCAGCGGCGAGCTGAAAGGGCACGGCGGCCAGCCGCTGACCAAAGTTCCCGTCGCCACTGTCGCCCGCATTGTGCACCTCGAAGACGAGCCGGACATGGTTTATGCCCAACTGATCGCCGAAGAACTACACCCCGGCCAGGTCGTGCGCATCACCGAATCTTCTCCGCAGCGTGTGCGCTTCTGGACCAACGGCAACGAGCACACCCTTGCACCGATGGTTGCTGCCAATATCTCGGTGGTACTGCTGGAAGCGGAAGAAACCGTGGAAGCACGCGACCTTGCCACGGGCCTGCGCCTATCCAACCTCGCCGTGGGCGAAACGGCCGAAGTGATCACCATCGCTGCTATCGCCCGGGGCGCGGAGCGGCGGCGCATGCTCGATCTTGGCATCCTGCCGGGGACCATCATCACCGCCGAAATACGCAGCCCCAGCGGCGATCCGACCGCCTATCGCATCCGTGGGGCGGTAATTGCCCTGCGTGAGAACCAGGCCCGCCTGATCAAAGTCAAGAAATCGGAACCTGCCGCATGACCACCGATGCGCCGAAACCAACGATCGCTCCTGTGCCCACCCCCGGCAGCGCCTGCGCCACCTGCCCGGCGCACAACAGCAACGCTCTGCTGCGCCTCGGCATCGACATGAGCGACTTCGATTATGTCGTGGCCCTGGCCGGCAACCCCAACACCGGCAAGAGCACCGTCTTTAATGCCCTGACCGGGTTACGCCAGCACACGGGCAATTGGCCGGGCAAGACCGTCAGCCGCGCCGAAGGAGCCTTCAGCTTCGGCGGCGCGCGCTACAAGATCGTTGACCTGCCGGGTACCTATTCCCTGTTGTCCACCAGCCTCGATGAGGAAGTAGCGCGTGATTTTCTGCTTTTCGGCAAACCCGATGTCACCATCATTGTCGTTGATGCCACGCGCCTGGAACGCAATCTTAACCTCGCCCTGCAGGTGCTGGAAATCACCGATCGCGCCGTGATTTGCCTCAACTTGATGGATGAGGCGCGGCGCCACCATGTTCAGGTAGACGACCGGCGCCTGGCCCGCGACCTGGGCGTGCCGGTAGTGCCCACGGCTGCACGGCAGGAAGAAGGCTTGCCCGACCTGCTGCAAGCCGTGCATGAGGTCGCGACCGGGGAAACGATTTGCAAGCCGTACCGGATCAAGAGCGAATCACCGGAGATTCAGCGAGCGATGGGCGAACTAGTGCCCAAGATCGAAGCTGCCTTCCCCGGCCTGCCTAACGCGCGCTGGGTCGCTCTGCGCCTTCTGGACGGCGACGCGAGCCTGGCCGCGGCCGTGGAGCGCGGCGATCTTGGCGATCTGCAGCGCATGACCGCCCTGGAAAAGGAAAAGAGTCAGTCGATCATGCTGGAGATGGCGCCATGACCACGGCCGTGGAAATCAACGACATCCTGCAGACCGCCAGGGAACTGCGCTGGCAAGTGGGCCAGGACTTCCACGAACAGCTCATGGAAGATATCTACGCTGAGGCGGCCCACCTGGCCGATCGTTCCGTCACCTGGCCCGACGAGCCGCCGCGCTTCGATCTCGACCGCACCATCGACAAAATGGTCACCAGCCGTGTGTGGGGCTTCCCGCTGATGATCCTGCTTTTCGCCCTGGTCTTCTGGATCACGATTGTGGGCGCTAATATCCCTTCGCAGTTTCTTTCCTATGTCTTGCTGGATCTGGGCATCCCCTTTCTGCACGGTATCGCCGATACACTGGGTATGCCCTGGTGGCTCAGCGGCCTGCTGATCGACGGCATGTACATGGCCACCGCCTGGGTCGTGGCCGTCATGCTGCCGCCCATGGCCATCTTCTTTCCTCTCTTCACCCTGTTGGAAGATTTCGGCTATCTGCCGCGTGTGGCCTTTAACCTGGACAACGTCTACCGCAAGTCCGGAGCGCACGGCAAGCAAGCGTTGAGCATGATGATGGGCTTTGGCTGTAACGCCGCCGGAGTCGTCGCCACGCGGGTGATCGACAGCCCACGCGAACGGCTGATCGCCATCATCACCAACAACTTCGCCCTCTGCAACGGCCGTTGGCCCACGCAGATCTTGATCGCCACGCTCTTCTTCGGCGCCCTGGTGCCCGCCTACCTGGCCGGCCTCATGTCTGCCCTGGCCGTCGTCAGCATCGCTGTCCTGGGCGTGCTGCTCAGCTTTGCCGTTTCCTGGGGCCTGTCGCGCACCGTCCTCAAGGGCGAGGTCTCAACCTTCAGCCTCGAACTGCCCCCATATCGCCCCCCACGCATCTGGAAAACGATCTCCACTTCCTTCGTGGATCGCACTTTATACGTGCTCTGGCGGGCGGTCATGTTTGCTTTGCCCGCCGGCGCCGTCATCTGGCTTATCTCCAACATTACGATCAGCGGCACGAGCATCGCCGAGTACATGATCAATTTCCTGAACCCACTGGGCATCTTGATCGGCCTCAACGGTATCATTCTGGTCGCCTATATTGTGGCTATTCCCGCCAACGAGATCGTCATCCCCACGATCATGATGCTGATCGTCCTGGTCACGGGCAGTGACGCCGGTGCCGGAGCGGGAGTGCTCTTTGAATCGGACTCGCTGGAAACGACCAAAGCGCTGCTGGTTGCCGGGGGCTTCACGCTGCTTACGGCCGTAAACCTGATGCTCTTCTCGCTGATCCACAACCCCTGCTCGACCACGATCTACACCATCTACAAGGAGACGGGCAGCAGAAAGTGGGCGACCGTCTCCGCTCTTCTGCCTCTGGCCATGGGCTTCGCGGTCACCTTCGTCGTGGCCCAGCTCTGGCGGCTTTTTATTGGCCCGGGCTGATCGCCCCAGTCAGAAGCTTGCTCAGTCCCTGATTCGCCTACAAAATAGAGGGTATCGCAGCTGCAATTTGTACTGATGCCACGAAAACGAGGCCAAATTGTTTACTCAACACGACCGTTGGCGGGCAGGGCTCCTTTTTGGTCTGTCACTTCTGGCGCTCCTTTCTCTGGCCCGCGTGGCCGGCAAATTCGTTGATCCTGCTTTCGGCAGTATGGATTTTCACGCCTACTGGTATTCCGGACACGCGTTGCGGCAGGGCCACAGCCCCTATCGCTTTGCACTCGACCACAGGAAGCTTGACAAACCAGTCAGTTACCTCGACCTGAGCGGGGCGCCTACCGTGCCGGTCGTCCGGCCGAACTTCCCCATCCTAGCCACCAACACGGCCCCGGTCTTTCTGCCGCTTGCTGCCAGCGCATTCGTCTCCTGGTCAAACTCCAGGAGTCTCTGGCTTGCGATGAATATTGCCCTGCTGCTGGTCGCGCCGCTGCTGGTCATACGCCTCTTTCCGTACGGGCGATCTTTTACCCGCTTTGACTACGCGCTCATCTACCTCATCTTCCTGGCGCTGACGAGCACACGCGTCGCGCTGTGGATCGGTCAAACCACGTTTCTGGTGTTCGATCTGATGCTGTCCAGCCTCCTTCTGCGGCGCACACACAGGGTTTGGTCCGGTATATTGCTTGGCCTATCTCTATCCAAGTATTCACTGTCGCTGGGTGCAGCGCTGGTACTGGTCTGGGAAAATCGACGTGCCAATTGGCTCATTCTGGGCATCGCCGGGCTGGTGCAGATCGGGGGACTGCTCCTGATGTCTCTGTTCACGGCAGACGCGCCGTGGACCCTCCTGCGCGACTACGTGGATGTACTGCGCGTCTTCGCCGACAGCGCGCATGGCTACCAGCTGGCGCTCTTGTTTCCATCAGGCAGCGCCTTGCAAGTGGTCGCCCCGCTGCTGCTTACCATTTCCGTCTTCGCGTTTCTGATCTGGCAGAGAGTGTCACGGCCGTGGCCGCCAGAAGTGTTCGGCCTGGCCAGGTATGAAGTCTTTACGATCCTCGTCCTATGGACGCTGCTGGTTGCCTATCACGGCATATACGATCTCGCCGTCGCCATCCTCGTCGTGCCTTTGGGCCTACTGCTGTGTTACCAGCCAGACGTTTGGGCCTTGAGCACCCGCTCCCGAAACTGGCTGCGCGGCCTGGGTCTGCTCGCGCTAGGGCTGTTGATGCTGCCTGGCACAATCGTGGAGACCGTGCTGCCCGCGGAACTGGTGGCAGCATGGCTTCTTCTCTTTGATCGGGCGATTGTGCTGGCGATTTTGCTGTTACTCCTGTTGCTCATGTGGCTGCTTGCCCAGCCGCACCGGGCACCCCAGGCCATGGGGCAGGGATCCCCTGAGCTAGAAGTCAAGTAATAACTGAATCAATCCGCGCAGCGCTTGCTCAATTTGCGCGATGGCAATGCTCTCGCCCGCCGTATGCGCCTCTCCTTCTTCCCCCGGCGCGAAACCAAGGATCGGCAGATCATAGGGCACAAATAGACGGCCGTCCGTCGCGAACTGGTAGCTGAACAACTGCGGAGCACGCCCCATGCCCTCCGCCAGCGCCGCCTGTGCCCGCCGCACCACCTCGCTTTCCGGCGGCGTGTAGAAACCGTAGATCGGCTCCGCGCTGTCCTCCGGGGTGACTGGTGTACTGCACCAGGCGTCGGTCACCGAATGCGGTCGATCGCCGGCCAGCCCGGCGATAAAGGCCAGAAGACTGCGGCTGCTTTCCGTGGCCGTGCGGAAGTCCAGCAGGACGCGGCTCCAGGCCGGCGTGACATTGGCGCTGGTCGTATCGACCTCGAGGATCGTCGGCGCCACCGTGGTGGGGCCGAGCAGCGGGTGCGCGGAAAGGGACGCCGCGGCTGTCGCCAGTTTGCTCAGGAACTCGGCCAGGGCGTAGTTGGGGTTGTCGCCCTTTTCGGGCGCGCTGGCGTGCACGGAACGGCCGTGAAACGTCACCCAGAACTGCGCGATGCCGCGATGCCCCAGAGCCAGGTTGTTGCGCGAAGGCTCCCCCAGCAGTACCAGCGCCACCGGATAGTCCAGGTGCCGGACCCAATAGAGCGCGCCCGCCCCGCCGATCTCTTCCTGTACCACGCCGGTGAAGACCACGTCGCGACGCGGCCGTTCCCCGGCGCGCAGCAGGGCGGCCAAACTATAGACCTGCACGGCCAGCGGCCCCTTGATGTCGCACGCGCCGCGCCCAACAATACGGCCGTCGATCACCTCCGCCGCATAGGGCGGCGACGGCCACAAAGCCGGGTCGCCCGGGTCCACATGATCGAGGTGCGTGTTCAGCACCAGCGCCGGCAGGTCCCGGTCCCGGCCGTACAGTCGCCCGATGACATTGCCGATGCCGTCGATGTCCACTTCATCAAGGCCCAGCACACGCAGCTCGCCCGCCACGAGGTTCGCCAGTGTTCCCTCTTCGTGTGGCATGCTTGGCGTGCGGATCAAGCGCTGCGTGAAATTCACGCAGTCAGCCAGCAGCTCCTCCAGGTTCCGTTCGGTCATGCGCTGCTTCCCTGCCTTACCGCGTTTGCGGATCCTGTTCTCACGGCCGTTATGACTCCTCCTGCGCCCTACCCGGGGCGCCTGCCACGCGGTTGATGGAATTGAAACAGGCGATCACCTGCTTATTCCTCAATCCTGGCCAAGATCCCGCCGCGCTCGTGCAGAAGGCGCAATATCGCCATGGTATTCAGCAGTGCCTTAGGCACGAACGAATCGCGGAGCACATACTCCTGGTCCTTGCTCCCGTCAGCGCTGCGCTCCGAGCAGTGGGCATTGCCCCCTGCCGGACCCAGGCCGTCCAAGGTCGGCAGTTCCGCCCAGAAGTAGTTGCCGTCGCTCAGTCCGGCGCGTTCTTCCGCCACAGCCTCATATCCCAGCTCGTTCGCCGCCGCCCGCCACACCGCGAAGAGATCGTCCGTTCTTTCGTTGCGCGGCCACGGCAGGACGCGATTCAAAATCTGCACATGGACCCGGCATGGAAAATCATTTTCCGCCGAGCGCACGGTTGATAGCGCGTTCAGCGCCAGCATGTCCGCCTGGCCCTTTTCATAGACGTCGGGCCGGAAGGCGCGCATCTCCACGCTGGCCGAGGCAAAGTGAGGTACCCGGTTGATCACCGTGCCGCCGGCCACGGTGCCCACGTTGAACGTCAGGTCCTGCTCGTAATCCGTGAGCGCGCAGACACGCTCGATGACATCTGCCATCTGCACGATGGCATTGGCGCCCTGCTTGTGCGAACTGCCGGCATGCGCGGCACGCCCTTCGACCTCAACCCGGTAGATGACCATGCCTTTGCGCGCCACCACGAGGCGGGGCCGTCCTTGCTCGACGCTGCCCCCTTCAAAGACCAGGCAGGCCAGGGCGCTCTCGCCCAGGCGTTCCACGCATAGGCGACCGAAATCTCGCCCTCCGGTCTCCTCGCTGGCGTCCAGCAGCACCACCCAGGTTACCGCGTCAAACAGCTCCGGG
The DNA here is from genome assembly GCA_963786145.1 of uncultured Chloroflexia bacterium. GTDB lineage: Bacteria > Chloroflexota > Anaerolineae > Promineifilales > Promineifilaceae > JAACFF01. Next base: position 899,883 of record CAWAYB010000002.1, on the reverse strand, counting down.
AGCAGCTCCTGCACAGCGGCCAGGATCATATAGATCAACACCGTGCCGCCCTTGATATCGACCACGCCGGGGCCATAGATGCGCTCGCCAGCCTCGCGCCAGTGAAAATCGTTGCGCTGCTCCTCGTCCGGAGGAAACACGGTGTCCAGATGCGAGACCATGCCAATCTTGGGCGGATTTTGCCCACGGCCGTTCCGCGTCAGGATCAGGTGACGGCCGTAGAGGGCGTTCTCCGAAGAGACAGCCTCCGCCGCAAACCCCAGCCCGGCAAAGCGCTCCGCTGTCAGCCTGCCCAACGCATCCACCCCGGCCGGATTGGCCGTGAAGCTGTTGCAGCCTACCATCTCCTCCAGCAAGGCAAGGTGCCCCGGCAGACGCTCCCCGAAATGCGCTTCCAGCCGCCGCGACAGAGAAGCAAAATCCATCAGCCTACTCCCAACCAGCCATTCTCGATCCCGCTTGCAGCCCCGCCTCTTCAAGCAGCTTCACCATTGCCAATACATTGAGCCGGGCCTTGGGCACAAACGACGCGGGCAGGATGTACTCCTGATCCTTACTGCCATCTTCCGCGCGCTCGGAGCAATGGGCATTGCCCCCTTCGGGGCCCAGGCCATCGATCGTTGGTATCTGCCGCCAGGTCCAGTTCCCGTCGCTCAGGCCACCGCGTTCTTGCCCCCCGACTTCCAGGCCGAGGTTCTTTCCGGCGCTACGCCAGATCGACAGCAGCGCTTGCGACTTTTCATTCGGCGCCCAGGGGGCCCACTCGCCCAGCACATGCACGTTCACACGGCAGGGATAATCGCCCTGGCGGCTGCGCACGCTGGAGTAGCCATCCAGCGCCGCCATCTGTTCTGCAGCCTGCGCAAATACCTCCAGGGCAAAGGCCCGCATTTCAACCGAAGCACTGGCCTGATGCGGCACGCGGTTGATCACGGTTCCGCCGGCAATGCTGCCCACATTAAAGGTCAGACCTCGCTCATAGTCCGTGAGACCGGCGATCTGCTGGATGACATCCGCCAGCTGCAGAATCGCGTTGGCTCCCTGCGCATGCGCCGAGCCGGCATGGGCCGCCTTGCCTTCTACCTGTACGTGATATCGAGCCATCCCTTTGCGCGCCACGACCAGGGGCACAACCTCTCCGCTATGGCTGCGCGCCTGGCCACCCTCAAAGACCAACGCTGCCAGCGTACCGTCGGGCAGGTGCGCCCGGCACAGGCTTCCAAAGTCGGGCACCAGGGCCTCTTCCGCGGCATTCAGCAGGACCACCCAGGTCACGCCGTCGTAGAGTTCCGGGGCCAGTTCCCGCAGCGCTTCCAGAACAAGGTGTACCATCACCGTACCACCCTTGATGTCATAGACGCCGGGACCATAGATGCGCTGCCCGGATTGACGCCAGTGGAAATCATTGTCATCTTCCTCGGCAGCAGGGTAAACAGTATCGAGGTGCGAAATGAGGCCGATGCGCGGCGGGACACGGCCGTCGTTTCCGCTTCTGCCCAAACGCGTCAGGACCAGGTGCTTGCCATAGACAAAATCGGCCGCCTGCACAAACTCAGCCGTAAAGCCCAAATCAGCGAAGGCCTCCGCGGTCAGTTTGCCGACCATGTTTACTCCCGGCGGATTCGCCGTGAAGCTGTTGATATTCACCATCTGGCGCAGCAGCTCAAGATGAGCCGGCAGCGCCTGGATAAGAAATGATTCCAGCGTTGGAACCAAGGTGGGTTGTGCCATTTCTGTTGGTTTGTCCTCTCCTAGGATTTCCGCTTTGCGGTGTGTAGTGAAAGGTAGTTATAGCACTCTCGCGGGGTGCAATCAACTGCGTGCGGACGGCCGTTCAGCACGGCCGTTTGCCGCTCCTGCTCGCTCTCACCCAGGCTCCATGAGCAGCAGCGCCAGCAGCGCCGTACGCTCCAGCATCCTGTCGATATAGAGGAACTCATGCCGCGCATGGGCACCGTCTCCCACCGCGCCCAGTCCGTCCAGCGTTGCCGTGTATTGGCTCGTGAAGTTACCATCAGATCCGCCACCGACCGTGCCCTGCTGCAGTTCCAGGCCCAGGTCGCGGCCCGCCATTTCTGCCAGTCGCCACAACGCCTGGTTGCGCGGCGTCCGCTCCATAGGCAGCCGGTCAAACTCTCCGCTGACTTCCAGGGTGATGCCCGCCAGCGGGGGCGTCAGATTCAAGATCGTCTCTTGCAGCGCTTGCGCCGCCGCCCAGGTAGGCGAACGCGCATCGATCGTCGCCCGGCTGTCCGGCGCTATGACATTGCTGCGCAGCCCGCCCTCTATCGTGCCTACATTGACCGTCAGGCCCTGATCCAGGTCATTCAGGTCGTGCAGCTCCTGGATCAAGATTGCCAGCGCCAGGATTGCGCTGACGCCTTTTTGCGGGTCCAGCCCGGCATGCGCCGCACGGCCGTGCACCCGCAGTTCGAAATGCCCGACCCCCTTGCGCGCCGTCTTGAGCGCCCCGTGCGCGCCCAACGCCGGCTCCAGCACATAGGCACGCCCCGCCTCCCGCGCCAGCCTCTCAATCTCCGCGCGTGACTCCGCACTGCCCGTTTCTTCATCCGAGTTGATGAATACCAGCGGCAGCAATGGCGGCACCATCTCCAGGTCCCGCAAGGCGCGCAGGGCGAAGATCATCTGCGTCAACCCGCCCTTCATATCAAATACGCCCGGACCGCGCACGACATTTTCCTCAATCAGCAGGGGCATCTCCCGCAGCGTGCCCAGTGGCCATACTGTGTCACAGTGGCCCAGGAGCATCTGCGCCGGACCGGACCGGAACCACGGGCTGTCCGCGGACGGCCGTGCCAGCAGCTGCCCGCCAGATTCCTGCCCCGGCAGGATCGTCACGACAAACCCCAGCTCCCGCAAGGCCCCTTCCAGGATTGCCAGGGGCGCAGCCTGTGTTTCCGCCCGGTTGGACGGAGATTCAGCCAGCACGAGGTCGCTCAGAAAACGCAGCATGGCGGCGCGCTGCTGCTCGATATGGCCTGTTAACTCATTTGCTCGACTCATGGCAACTCCACTCCTACGAAGCGTTTCGCGAATTGTCCTTGCTTTTGCTGCCCGGGCCAAGCACCACGACTATGCTCCTGCATTTCCTGGCAAACTTGGGTAAACTACACAACTTTGATCCCCATGCTGGTCCGGAGCCGGATGGCTATGAACAGCGATTCGAAACATTGTTCTCCCTCAGTGTACAGGAGCGTACCTCTATGCGCGGTGTGGTAGCGGCCGGAGACCCACAGACAGTTCAGGCGGCGCTGGCGATGCTGGCCCAGGGCGGCAACGCCGTGGACGCGGCCGTGGCCGCAGCATTCGCCTCTTTCATCGCCGAGATCGGCGTGGTGCACCTGGGCGGCAGCGGCATGGCCCAGGTTTACGACCCGCGCTCCAGCCGTTCCGTGGTCTATGATTTCTTCAGCAGTACGCCCGGACTGGGCAGCCCCGCGCGCGATCCGCAAACAATGGACTTCGCCAGGGTTACGATTAATTTTGGCGCGACCACGCAGGATTTTCACCTCGGGCGCGCTTCGGTTGCCGTACCCGGTAACATCATGGGCCTGTGGCGCATGGCCCAGGATGCTGCCCGCCTGCCCTGGGCCACCCTGCTGCAGCCGGCGATCGAGCTGGCCCAAAACGGTGTAACGCTGCAGCCCTTCCAGGCCCAGACGTGCACGTTGCTCGCCCCGCTATACACAAACACGCCTGACATGAGCAGCATCTTTCTGCAAAACGGCCGTATGATTGAACCGGGTGAACGCCTCTTTATTCCCCATCTGGCCGGAACATTGCTCGCCCTGGCCGACCAGGGCGAGCCCTACGCTCGCACCGGCGACCTGGCCCGGGCGCTGCTGGCCGACCAGATGGCTGAAGGCGGCCTGCTGACCGCCACCGACCTGCTGCAGTACCAGGTTACCAAACCTACCTCCATCCGCTTGCCCTACCGCGAGTATGAGCTTTTGCTGCCCCCGCCCAGTTCAGCCGGCGGCGTGCTGACCGCCTTTAGCATGATGCTGCTCTCCGCTTTCCCCGTTGCTGCCCTGCAGCATGGCAGTGCGGGACATCTACGCCTGCTGTATGAAGTCCTGGCCGCCACCAGCCGCGCCCGCCCGCTATGGGAAAAGATCAGCCTGCAAACATCCCAGGAAGAGGCGATCGGCCGATTTCTCGACAACGACTTTGTCCGCGGGTACGTTCAGGAAGTTCAGCAGGCCCTGTCCGCGCGCAGCGCTTCGCCATTTGCTCCGGAAGCCACCGGCCCATCCAACACCAGCCACATCAGCATCATCGACGGTGACGGTCTGTGCGTGAGCCTGACCACCACCGCCGGGGAATCGGCTGGCTATATCGTGCCGGGCACAGGCTACATCCCCAACAACATCATGGGCGAGGAGGATCTCCATCCCCAGGGCTTTCACAGCCGGCCGCCCGGCCAGCGCATCGCCACTATGATGACTCCCACAATCGTGCTGCAAGACGAGCAGCCGCGGCTCGTCGTCGGGAGTGGGGGCAGCATTCGCATTCGCAGCGCCATTCTACAGGTGCTCAGCAACCTCCTGGACTTCGGCCTCCCCCTCGACGAGGCGGTGAACATTTCTCGCGTGCATATCGAAGATGGCGTGCTGCAGTGCGAAGCCGGGTATGATCCACGCGCCGTAGACGAACTGGAGGCACTCGGCTATGCCGTGAACCGCTGGGGCACGCGCAGTATCTATTTCGGCGGGGCGCACAGCGTTTCCCGCACGCCTGACGGCCGTCTGGTTGGTGCGGGCGATAATAGGCGTGGTGGTGCCTCCGCTGTTATGTAAATCTCCGCTTACATGAATGATTCGTGAAAATTGACCACCGCCCTACCCTGGAGGTGTTGTCAAATAATTTTGGGGCGGGCATTATTGCCAGCGAGGAAGAAAAGGATTCTACGCATGGTCGGCTGGGCTTAGATGTCCGCGGCCATGTGACGCTGTCATACTACCCCACATCCAACCCTGCTGCAGCACGTAGGATCACAACCTGCCAAGAGGAAGATGCGGATGCCTGCCTATCGCAATCGGGTCATGCTCGTACTGCTGGCTTTGGTCATCAGCGTGGGGTCGTTCACCATGTTGGCTGTCACGGCCGTACCTTTGCGCGCTGCCAGAAACGACGAAACGAAATATCAGACACTTATGCCGGTTGTCCTCCGGCAGAAACCAACCGCCCCCCGAACACTCAATGCTGTCGCCGTCTTGAACCAGATTCGCCAGAGTACCGGGGTTCCCACCGTACAGGAAAACGCGGGGCTGAGCGACAACTGCCGCCAGCACGCCCGCTACATGGCCGAGAACAACATCCTAGCCCATGAACAGAACCCCAAGTTGCCCTATGCCTCGGCGGCGGGCCAGAAGTGCGCCGAGCATGCCAATGCCTGGCTTGGCAGCCAGCGCCCTGATCCGGGTTGGGACCAGGATGATTCGATCCAGGTGTGGATGACCTCTGTCGGCCACCGTCTGTGGCTTTTGTATCCCACGACGAAAACAATCGGATATGGTTTCTATGAAACCCGGAACACAAACCGCGCCGGGGCCGCCGTAGATATCCTGTCCTTGGCGGATTTTGCTGCCGACACTGCTTACAGCGGGTGGCCTGTGCGCTATCCCGCGGCGGGTGAAAGATATGTCCCCGCGCTGCGCTATCCTGTAACGCTCAACTGGCGCTATTTTGGCCCCACGCCCGTCGTGCAGCGCGTGCGCCTGACCAGCCCCGACGGCAATAACCTTGCCCACGACGCGACTACGACCCTCGCCGCCGGCCACAAAGGCATCCAGATTATCCCCAAACAAGATCTGCCTCTGAACAGCCAGATCACCGTCGCCGTGAGCGGTACCTATGACGGCCGTCCCTTCTCCTATTCCTGGAGCTTCCAGACGGGCGGAGAAGAGAGCCGCAGCCTGACCCTGCTGGGCGATAGCATCGCCTTACCCCGTCTGGACAGCCCCCAGGCCCTGCCTGCTCCTTAGCCCTTGGGCGGCCCACCACGCGTAGGGCAAACGCGGCCGTATGGGCAGGCGCCGCGCCCGAAGTGCGGTATGATCGGGCCATGCGCACCCATCTCCCCCTGCTGCTGATCGTTGGCGTCTACCTCGTCGTTGGCGCTCTTTTTGCGCGCCTGACGCCCGCGTGGCAGGCCCCCGACGAACCCGCGCACTATAATTACGTACGGCAGTTGGCGGCGGGCGACCTGCCGGTCATGGAACCCGGCGACTATGATCAGGCCTACCTGACCGAAGTTGTCTTCGAGGCCGCCTTTGCGGCGGGTTATGATCTGGCAATCATCGAATATGAAGATTGGCAGCCGCCTCTGTACTATGCCCTGCAGACCCCGTTTTTTCTGGCCACTGGCGGCTCGCTCACGGCCATGCGCCTGGTCTCGCTGCTGTTGGGCGCCGGCACCATTGTCCTGGCCTACTTCACGGTCCTGCGCATTGTGCCCGATGAGATCTGGCTGGCGCAGACCACGGCCGTCTTTGTCGCCTTTCTCCCCCAACATCTGGCTCTCCTTGCTTCCGCCAACAACGATGCGCTGGCCGAACTGCTTATTGCGACCATCCTCTTCGTCCTTGCCGGTCTTGGCCGCCCGCCCCAGCCAGCGAAGCCCAGCCAATTGCTGACCCTCGGCATCTTGCTTGGCCTCGGCTTTGTGACCAAGGCCACTGTCTATCCATTGGCTGTCGTCGTGAGCCTTGTTCTCTTGTGGCGCTTCTGGGGCGCCTGGCTCGACCTACTGCGCGCCGGCTTCACCGTCTTTGGTCCGGCACTGCTCATCGGCGCGCTCTGGTGGGGCCGCAACATCGCCGTCTACGGCGGCCTGGATGTGCTTGGTAAGGAGACGCATGACCTGGTCGTGGTGGGCCAGCCGCGCACGTCCGAATGGATTGCCGCCTATGGTCTGGGCGGCACGGCCGAGCGCTTTGTCAACACTACCTTTCGCAGCTTCTGGGGGCAGTTCGGCTGGATGACGGTGCCCATGACCTACCCGGCCTGGCTCTATCCCCTCCTCTGGCTCTTCACCGGCCTGGCCCTGGCCGGCTTCATCGCGGCGGCCGTTCGCGACCGCCGCCGCCTCGCCTCCTACGCCCTGCCCCTGATCGCCTTCGTGTCCCTGTTCCTGCTGACTGTAGGCGTCTACCTCTATTACAATCTGCAGTTTGTGCAGCACCAGGGACGCTATCTGTTTCCCGCGCTTATCCCCATCGCTCTGGGCTTTGCCATCGGCCTGGGCCTGTGGACCAAACCGTTCCACGGCCGGTACCCGCGCCTCGTCTATGCTATCCCGCTGCTCCTGGGAATCGCGCTCGTTGCGCTTGACTTATATGCCCTGTTTCGGGTGATCCTTCCTGCCCTCAGTTGATCCGCGGACCCACGCCAGGCCACTCATACGATCGCGGGCGGATCGCGCCGCGGCACAAATTCCCAGCGCAGCGTAGCGCTCGATAGAAGCAGTTCTTCTACGGCCTGCCCCGGCCGCATAATCAGCACATGACGGCCGTCCTGGTCTTGCCACTGCCGTCCCTGTTCCACGGGCAGCCACTGCTCCCCCAGCTTGATGCGCCGCACCCACACCCGGCCGTTCCGTGCCATTGTGCAGTCCACGCTGACCTGTTCGCTCATTGTCACCTTCCCTGCCCCGGCAGCAGGGGCCGGCCGCTATGCCCCTCGCGCCACAGCGCTGCCAGCTTGCGATATTTCACCCATTCGTAGTAACCCATATAGGAACTCAACCGCAGACCATGCAGGCCGTCCTGATACCCGTTCAGCGTAACGTAGCGCCACCAGAACTGCCGCCAGGGCTGCAGGGCGTAATTCTGCGGCTTCACACGCACCCCTTGCTGGTACAGGATCGCCGCATCATAGCTCGAATAACCTTCCTGTTTGGCATGGAACTGTGCGCGGTCCAAGTAGTTGTAATGAATCAACGGGTTCTGCAAGTAACCGGTGGCACCGTCCACGATACCCATCTCGTGTACAGGGCGTTCATAGCGGGCATAGCCATGACGCAGGAGCCGGAACTGGTAATCTGGGAACCAACCCGCGCCCAGGGTCAACTTGCCAAAGATGTAATTGTGCCGCGGCACATACCAGCCTGCCTCTGCCCCATGAGCGATCACCTGCCTGATCTCCGCGCCCAGTTCCGGTGTGCCCCGTTCATCCGCGTCGACAAAAAAGACCCAATCCGTTTCCACGGCCGTCAAAGCTGCGTTGCGCTGCTGGGCATAATTCTCAAACCGTGACTGCGCTACCCGGGCCCCCGCCTCTTGTGCCAGGGCCACGGTTTCGTCGCGGCTGAAAGAATCAAACACGAATACTTCATCCGCCCAGGCCAGGCTGCGCACGCACTCTTGAATGTGATGGGCTTCGTTGAGGGTGAGGATGACTGCCGTCAGATGCGGTCCGGTCAGGGGCTGATTTCCCTGCCCTTTGCTCCTATCACCGCCGGGAGGATGCACAGACGCCTACTTTTTGTGGCCGTTGCTGGACCAGATCGCGGCCACTTTCTGATATGCCTGGCGCAGTTGCGGGTCACTCACCGCCGCCGCCTTGCGCCTCATGCTGCGGCGAACGAGCTGCGAGGCAAACGCGTAGCGGAAACGGCCGTGATGCATTCGATAGAGTCTGGCCCGGCTGCGCCACAGGTTCACCACCGAATCGGCCGGTACCTGGCGCGTGCTCTCACCCCCATAGTGGATGACTTCCGCCGCCGGCACCGCATAAATCTCCCAGCCCGCCTCGCGCACCCGCCAGCTCCAATCGATTTCCTCACAGTACATATGGAACGACTCGTCAAAACCCTGTGTCGATTCTGCGACATCGGCGCGCACCATCATCGTCGCGCCCAGGGGATGATCCACGCGGAACGGGCTGCGGCGCGCCTGGTACAGGCGGCGCGGGTAGCGGCCGTTCAGGCGACTCTCGTACAGTCGCGACGGCATCGGCATCAGGTCAAACATCAATTGACTCAGGCCGGGAAAATAGAAAGCGCTGTGCTGGAAACGGCCGTCACCGTAAATGAGCCGCGCTCCAGCCACACCGGCGTTCGGTCGTTTGTCCATCGTGGCGATCAGTTCCTTGATCGCCCCCGGCCGCACAAACGTGTCCGGGTTGAGCAAGAAATAATAGCGCGGCTGGTGTTCCGCCGCGGCGCGCATCCCCTGGTTGTTCGCTCCCGCAAACCCTTTGTTCTGATCATTGGCGATCACTTGCACCTGGGGAAACAAATCCCTGACTAGCGAGACGGTGCCGTCCGTTGAGGCGTTATCAACCACAAAGATTTCACCGGTCAGCTGCGAACGGGTCAGTTCGGCACAAACCGAGCGCAGGCAATCCGCCACATATTCGCGGACGTTCCAGCTGACAATGATTACCGCAACATCAATCACGCGCGTTGTTCCCACCCGGCATCATTCTTGCCCCAGCCCTAACAAATCACTGTTCGACAGCGCGAGCTGGTCGCGAATGAAGCGCACCGGTTCATAAGCGCTGTCCGCAACAGGCACCAGGCCGGTCCATCCATAGAAATCGCTGGAGCAAAGCGATTCACCACAGGCTTCGGAGAGCGCGAACTCGGCGAGCAGCGTATCGAGCTGGCGAGCCAAACCCAGGGGAAAAGCACGGCCATAGGCCACAGTCGCATTCGGGATAGGCGCTCCCAGCGTCACGATCTCGGTGTGATCAAAGATGAGCGGCGCCACATCAAATACGCGCGAACGGGCGTCGCGAACGCGGTACCCGCCGTTTTCCGGTTCCCCCGCTACCACCACATACCCGATCGGGCTGCGAATGGGAGAGAGCCCCAGGCTCAGCCATGGTTCCGGATCATCTTCGGCCGCGTCCCACGGCCGTTCATCAAACGGCAGGATCGGCGGAATAAACTGGGCCGACGCCACGTCCACACGCTCCTCGTCCACAGCCAGCATCGCCGCGCTCTCGCCCGCCAGCTGCACCGTCTCACCCACGGCAAGGCCTGCCTCGGACAGCAGCGCCTGAAAGTATAGCACTGCAGGCAGGCTGGCGTCGTCCGGCACACCCCAGCGCGCTCCATCCAAGTCGGCCAGGGCTGACACATCGCTGTTCTGGTGCGCCACAAGCATGCCCGTCTGCGAGGTCTGGCCGTTGCCGTCGACCGCCACGCTCCCCGCTTCGGCGCCGCACTGCTCTTCGGCCACAACAAAGGCTGCGGCGGAGAGGAAGGCGATCGTGTCTTCGGGTGCGCTGCACATCATGTCTATCACGGCTTGCTCGTTATCCAGTATCCCGGTTTGAAATTCGTATCCCGTGGCTTCGCGCAAGGCGTTTGCCAGCACCTCGCCCCGCGCCGCGATCACGGCCGTGTCCACCACTGGTGGAAATAACAGCTGCACAGGACGGACCTCGGAACCAAGAGGGGATCGTGTGACCTCCAGGAGAATCTCTTCCGGCACAATGCGGGTCGCTTCCTGCACGACCGTTTCCGACACGAGACGGGTCACTTCAATTCGTTCCTGCGTCTCCACAAGCCGTGTCACTTCGAGGACTACCTCATTGGGCTGGCAGGCGCTCAACAGGGACAACCCGGCCAGGAGGAAAAGAGTTCTTAGATACAGCATAGTACGGCGCCGGAAGCAAGAACTGACGCTGAAGGTTCGTTACCGGCGCCAGCTACCTTAAGTAAGTGGAGCTAGTGTACCGTCCGGTGGATGCCCAGCCCATGAAATTTACCCGGACTTAAGGAAGGTCGGGGGCCGGCCGGCGTTGCAGGCATAGGGCGCGCAGGGAGTCCAGGGCCCTGGGGAAGATCAAATAATGCGCTGGCGAATCCGCGAGCTGGCGTAGTCCAGCACGATGACCACGATGGCGATGGAGAGCATCATCACACTGGCCTGGCGGTAGCGTAACTGCTGGATATTCTGGCTTAACACAAACCCGATGCCGCCGCCGCCGACGAAACCGATGATCGTGGACATGCGCACATTGATATCCCAGCGATAGAGGGCAAAGGCGGTGAAGGGGGGCACAATCTGGGGGATAACCGCATACGTGATCATCTGCAGGCGATTCGCACCCGTGGCCGTGATCGCCTCCACCGGCCCCTCATCAATCCCCTCCACTTGCTCCGAGAAGAGCTTGCCCAGGGCGGCAATTGAATGCAGCGTCAGGGCCATGATCCCGGCAAACGGGCCCAGGCTGACCCAGACCACAAAGACAATGCCCATGATCAGCGGTTCAATGGAACGCAGGATGTTGAGCACGCCGCGCGTCACGGTGTAGATGGCGAAGCCGATAGAGAAGGGCTTCTTGGGCAGGATAAACAGAGCCGCCACGCCGGCGATCCCGCCGCCAATCAAGGCCGGGATCGTCGTCCAGTTCTGCGGATGATCAAACTCATACAGCCAGTTCAGGAAAGATCCGGCCGCGTAAATGATCAGCCCTGTGCCCACAGCCGTCAACACGGCTGTCAGCACGCGCGCCGTATTGGTAGGGAGGCTCAGCACCGCTTCCTGGCCATAGCGCGAACCATAGGAAGCGGCCACGACTCCCACCAGCAGCGCCAGCAGCGCGGGCATAAACACGCGCACAAAATCAGCCACAACATAGACGAAGTTGCCCAGGAAACCCAGCAGAAACAGATTCTCTTCCAGCCACTTGCCGCCGATCAGGCCGACCTGCGCCAGCAGCGCCAGTCCCACCACGCCCACAAGCAGCACAGCTACCACGCGGATACTGGAAACCACCCGACCTCGCTTTTCCGTCTCTGTATCTGCGAAATCAACCGGGCCGGAACGCATGATAAGCCAGATCAGGCCCGCTGCTGCCAGCGCGCCCAGGGCGGCCACGAACGGCGAAATGTCGCCGGCCTCTTTTGCCAGCAGCCCCGCCCCTCGCGCAATCTGCAAACCGGCAAATCCACCGATGGGCAGGGCGATCACCGCCGCCATGATCGCCGCTAGCGGGGCGGTCACATCCTCCATCAAGTTGCGCGCCGCCAGGAAGGAGATAGGCACGGCCAGGGCGGTGCCAATGGTCGAGGCCAGCAGCGCCATGAAGATCGTCTCGATGATCCGCTCAATCGTAATGCGTGTCGCTTCGCTGATCCCGAACCGCCCCGTCTCCGCATCCACCGAGACGATGTCCGGATCGGCCAGCAGGCGCAGCACGCGTGTCACATTCTCCTGCCGCCCGGGGTCCAGCGGCTTTTCGAGGTTGATATCCGTCGCCTGCACAGCGAATGCGTAAACCAGGAAGATGAGGATGCCGAAGAACAGTCCGCGCAGCAAATGCTTGCGTGATGTCTTCTGCGCCGCCGCTTTCGTCGCCTCTGTGGGAATGTCTGCCATGCTAAATAATCCGTGTCCGAACTTTGGAGCTGACGTAGTCGAGGAGGGTAACCACCAGGGCGATCGCAATGACCATCACGGCCGCCTGGCTGTATTGAGTCAGGTTGGTACTACGGAACAACAGCAAACCGATGCCGCCGCCACCGACAAAACCGATAATCGTGGAAAGGCGCACGTTGATATCCCAACGATAGAAAATGAACGCCAGGTACTGCGGTACAACCTGGGGCACAACGGCAAAGGACACCGTTTGCAGGCGGTTCGCCCCGGTCGCCGTGACGGCCTCCACGGGGCCTTCGTCGATATTCTCCACCTGTTCGGAGAAAAGCTTGCCCAGGTCGGCGATGGAATGCAGCATCAGGGCCATCACGCCGGCAAATGGCCCGATGCCCACCCAGATGACAAGCACAAAGCCCATGATTACGGGTTCAATGGCGCGCAATACGTTGAGTATCGTGCGCGTAATGGTATAGATGATCAGCCCGATACCCACGGCATGCCTGGGCGGGGTGCGCCAGGACAACAGCGCGGCGATCGCACCGGCAATCAACGAGGGGACTGTCAGGGTGAGCAGCAGGTTGGATGGGTCTTGCGGGAGTGCGCGGCAGATGCCCAGCAGGCAGATCCAGTTGGCGGCATAGAGTAGGCCAAAGAGGATGATCGCGGTGCCGGCGAAGGTCAGCACGGCCGTTAACAACCGGGCTGGCCCCTCCTCCATGTGCAGTACTGCTTCTTGCGCCAACCGCCCGGCCAAGGACATGGCCGCCGCCGCGCCCAGCAGGCCTACGATAAGCACCAGCGAAATGCGGACCAGGTCCGAGATCACATAAATGAAGTTACCGACAAAATCGAAGAATCCCAGATGGTCGCGCAGCCAGTCCCCCAGCACCAGCCCCACCTGGGCCAGCAGCCCTAGCGCCACAATCCCCAGCAGAACCGCCACGGTCACGCGCAGAAAGGCGAACCAACCCGGCACGTTGCTGCGCTTCCCGCCCAGCAATCGGTCGCCAAAACGCCAGATGAGGTAGGCCAGCCCGATCGCCAGCAGGACACCCGCGAGACTGAAAATCAGGGAACCGCCAATCTGGGTGGATACCTGGGACACGCCACGGCCGATCTGCCCGCCCATAGCTGCCCCAATCGGCAGCGCCACCAGGCTGGCCATGATCGCTGCGAGCGGCGATGCAACATCTTCCATGATATTGCGCGCTCCCAGGAAAGAGATAGGCACAGCCAGGATCGTACCCAGCGTAGAAGCCATCAAAGCCATGAGCACCGTCTCAATCATGCGCTGAAACGTTTCCTTGCTGGTGGTGCTGAAACCGCTAATGCGACTGCTCAACACCTCCACGACCTCGATCCGCTGTGGCTCTTCTGTCTCCCGAATGTCCGGGAAGGTAAAGGTCACGCCAAAATTGCCGCTGTCATCCGCGCGGAACTCGCTCAGGCGCCGGGTTGTTTCCGATCCCGCCGGATACCATAAAATCACCCCATCCACATTGGTGGGAAAACCGTCGCCATCCATGCGCACCCGGTCCTGCGTCGTACTGGCGCAGTTGGGCGTCATCAATAACCGCCGTCCCTCCACATTGATTTGCGACGCCTTGGGTTCCTCAGGGCATGGCATACGCACGGACATGACCGTGGAGCGTGTCTCATTCCGGTGATCGAAAAAATCCGGACGGGCCAGCTCACGGATCAACGTAGCCAAATTTTCCTGACGTTTGGGCTCCATCGGCTCTTCCAGGTTGACCTTGGTCACGTCGATGGCGTAGGCGAACAAGAGCAGCACCGCGATGCCGATGATCACATTACGCAGCGTCTTGCTTCCGTTCTTGTGCTGCTCCTCGTTCATAGGTTCCTGACGCTCTTGCTGCAAACTACCCGATGCGCTCCGCTTCCTGGCCGTAGATCTCAACGAACTTGGCGTCGTCAATCTCACCCGGCGTGCCGTCGAACACCAGTTCACCCTTGTTCAGCGCGATGGCCCGTGTGCTGTACTGCTGCACCAGGTCCAGGAAATGCAAGCTGCACAACACCGTGATCCCGTCTTCTTCATTGATCTGCAACAGGTAACGCATGATGCTGTGCGCCAGCGCGGGGTCCAGGCTGGCCACCGGCTCGTCGGCCAGGATCAGCCCCGGCTCCTGCATCAAGGCACGGGCAATCCCTACCCGCTGCCTCTGGCCGCCGCTCAATTCATCAGCACGATTCTCCGCCTTTTCGCGGATACCCACCCGCGCCAGGTTGGCATAGGCCCGTTGGATATCTTCCTCGGGGAATCGCTGCAGCACGCTGGCCAGAGGATTGACGTAGCCTAAACGGCCGCTCAACACATTAATTAACACCGACGATCGTTCTACGAGGTTGAAATGCTGGAAGATCATCCCGATCTGGCGGCGTGACCGGCGCAGTTCCTCGCCCGTAACCGCCGACAGTTCCACGTCATTCCACCAGATTTCGCCTTCTGTCGGTTCAATCAGCCGGTTGATGCAGCGCAGCAGCGTGCTCTTGCCCGAACCGCTTAAGCCAATTACGGCCACAAATTCGCCGTCCGGAACCTCGAAGCTGACGTTCTTGAGGGCTACCGTGCCGTCGTCATATACCTTTGTGAGATTCTTAATACGGAGCACTGCACCCCCTACGTAAGCCCGGGCTTGGCCCAAGCCTGACACTGCTTTCCAAAGCTTTTCTGAACCGATGGTACATTTTTAGAATTGGGCCGGCAAACAGTGGGCGAAAAAAGAAGCCGGGGAACCGACCTGGTCCCCGGCTTCTGGATTTGGGCAAAGATTAGCCTTCGCCGAAAACGTCTTCGGCAGAAATGCCGAGCGCGGCCATGTTGGCGCGTACCGGATCGTAGAAGCTATCCGTCACCTCCGCCAGACCGGTCCAGTTGTAGAACTCTTCCGAGCAGATCGATTCCAGGCAAGCTTCGGAGGCCGTAAAGTCGACCAGAGCGCTCACGATATCACCGGCGATCGCCAGCGGGAACTCAGGCCCAAACGAAACGCTGTCATTGGGGATCTGGGGAGTCAGGCCCAGAATGCGCGTCTTCTCGAAGATATCCGGGGCGGTGTCGGTGACCGAGGAACGCGCATCCAGGATGCGATAGCCGCCCTCATCGGGGCCGCCGGCCACGAAGGTGCGGCCTTCCTCGGTGCGCACCGGGTTTTCGCCCGCATCGCGCCAGATTTCCGGATCATCCACGCCGTAGGCCCACTGCCGCTCGTTGAACGGCAGCAGCGGCGGGCTGAAGAAAGCCGTGGCGAAGTCTACTTCACCATTGTACAACGCCAGCATAGCGTTGTTGTGGCTGCCGGATTCCACGATGTTGATTGTATCCGTATCTATGCCCATGTCCTTGAGCATCGACAGGGGATAGAGATAGCCGGAGGTGGACCCGTAATCCGGGATAGCCCAGGTTAACCCTGCCAGTTCTTCAGCAGACTGGATCTCACTGTCAAACGGGACCACGATCTGCGCCGCATACCATGGCAGGCCGAAACGAACGGCCGCGCCGCCCACGGTCACACCGCAGCGATCATTGGCCAGCACATACCCTTGCGCGGGGATGAAGCCGATGGTGTCATCAGGAGAAGCGCACATCTCTTCGATGGTCGCCGCGTAACTGGTCGGAACGCTAACTTCGAATTGCATGCCAGTGGATTCTTCCAGGGCCTGCGCCAGCACTTCACCGCCGGAAATTATGGCGTCCACTTCGACGGAAGGTACGAACAAGACTTTGATCGGCCGTTCTGCCGAGCCCAGCTCCGCCATTTCGACTTCTTCAACCACGGTTTCGGTCACGGTCTCCGTCACGACGCGCGTAACTTCTACCGGGACTTCCACCTCTACGGGCACTTCCACCTCTTCGGTTTGTGTCACCACGCGGGTAACCTCAACCTGCACCTCTTGCGGCGCGCAAGCCACCAGGCCAAACGCCAGGACAAGCAGGGCCAGGCTAATCCATACAACAGTTCGTTTTGACATGTTTCCTCCAAACTAGATTGTGAAGCACTAAACTATGAGGCGGCATCAGGTCGCATAGAGTGCCCCGGGGCAGCGACACGCCGCCGCGGGTCTTACCGGTGTTGGGAACTGCCGCGCTCCGGTTCCCCAGGCAGAGGCTCCTAGAGTATCTCTGCTACCCTGATACTATATAGGTCTTTAGGGGGTGTTGGCAAGTATAAATCGTTTGACCGGGACATGAGCTTTGCCACTGCAGTTGATCAAATTTCCGGACCGCCCCGACAGCATCCCGGGGCGATTTCACGAACCTGGGAAGGACTTCAGCGGGATCTCGCGCGGTTCGCACTCTTCTCGATTTTGCTCATCCGCCAGGTCCACCAGCACGGCATGGGGATTGACCCGGTTGTTAAATTCGGAGATTTCCACATCTTCGTGGATCAGGCCCGCCCACATCGGCTGCGGGTTTCGATCGCCAAATGGGCCCACAACACGAATGCCGCCGGTAACCACGGCGCGCTGACCCGGCATCAAGTAGGTGTAGCCGTCGATTACCTCCAGGTCCTCGGGGTTGCCGAGGGCCCAGCGGAAGGGGTAATTGGTCAGCTCATTCTCGAAGCCGATTGCCGCCCGCCATGCTCCTGATTCTGTGTGCCAGCCCAGCGTATTGTAGTTCCAGTCGGAATCGTAGACCGTTCCGGGTTGCGGTCCGGTCGTGCGGATGGGGGTTGTGCCATAGTTTTCAATCGTCATCGTAATCTGGATGGTGTCACACAAGGCCACGGCCGTGGCGTCAAATGCCACCGTGTCTCCCGCCGGCGGCGCGAAAATATCCGCCCTCGGCACGCCACCATACTGGATCGTCAGGCTGTCCTCGACGCGCACCTGCTGCCCCTCCAAATCCTGCGCGATCGCCACAATCGGATAGCTTCCGTCCTCCGGCGGCGTGGCCCCATTATCCACGCCGCCTTCGTAATCATACACATGCCGTCCCGGCATATTGGCCGGAATATCCCGTTCCAGTTCCGAGATCGGCACTTCGGTTCCATCCGGAAGCTGCAAGAACATCCGTATGTCCTCAACCGCCTTGGTCAGATAGAACTGCGCCTGTACGCGATCAGAGATCCCGTCCCGGTTCGGAGTGAACACCCGATTGTCCAGGTCAAAATCACGCATTTCCGGCAGCTCCGTATCCGCCTCGGCAATCGTGATCGCCCCGCTCTGTGACTCCACAACGCCTTGTTCATCCATGGCTTCAACCGTCCAGGTGTAGTCGCCATCTTGCAGCAGCCGCGCCAGGATCTCGCCCTCTATCGTCTCTCCCGGCAAGCGATACCCGTCGACGATCCCGCTGAACAGGACGCGATAATCACCGCTGCCGCGTGGTTTCTCATCGCGAAAGGTGTAGCGGTCCCCGGCTTCATTCTCAAAATAGATGGAGACATCGGCGTTGCGCGAGAGTGTGTAGCTCACCAGGGTGGCATCGCTGACACCGTCTGCATTCGGCGTAATCAGCGCCTCCGCCACCTGCACATCGCGCAGCAGGCTGCTGTCTCCATTCCACAGGCGCCAAGCCAGCAGTACGGCCGTCAGCACCACAACCAGGGAAATTGCGGCAGCGAACCACGGCCGTTGTCTATTCGATACCATGGGGCAAGTGTACCAGAGCGGAAGGAGGTGACGAAAGGCGATTCAGCGACGATTCAGCTATGCGGTACTGCCGCCGCTTCCCGCTGCCGCAGGCGCCAACGCCGGTACAGTACCAGCCCGCCCGCGGTGGCAGCCACCAGCAGCGACACCAGCGTCGCCACGGCCAGATTCGTGTCTACGTTGCCCAGCGATACCGTGCGGCTGTCCAGACGCGTCATCTCCAGGAGGGTCCGGCCAATCGCATACAGGATCAAATAAAGCGCCGTCAGTTCGCCGGGCAGCAGCCGATCCGCCGCGTGCGTCGCCAGACGATACAGGAGCAGGAACGAGAGGGCGCTCCAGATTGATTCATATAGAAACGCCGGATGAAAGGTACTAACATCGGCATAGGCCGGCAGCCGGAAATTGGGATCAATGTGTACTGCCCAGGGCACTTCCGTGGGCCGGCCATACAGTTCCTGGTTGAAGAAATTACCCCACCTTCCGATTGACTGGCCCAAAGCCAGCCCCACCACGGCCAGGTCAGCCAGCGGCAGCATCGGGATACGTGCGCGGCGGGTGTAGATGTAGAGACCCAGCGCTCCACCGGCGATGCCCCCGTAAATCCCCAACCCTCCGGCGCGCAAATTAAGCAGTTGTGTCGGGTGCCGGAAATAGTCCAGCGGCGAATAGATGCCGTACGCTTCCATGCTGGGCGAAGGCGTCAGCACATGATAGAGACGCGCGCCAATGACGGCGAAGATCAGCGCCCAGATAATGCCGTTCCAGACATGATCAGGGTTCCACACACGCCACGGCGCGTCCTCCAGCCACTTCTTTTCCATGCCAGGCACCGTGGCCAGATAGCTTCCCAGGGCCGCTGTTTGCTCCTTCTTCAGGCCCAGATTGCGCGGGTCCATGCCCCACACATAGAGCAGATCGCCCCGTGTTGTCACCTCTTTCTTTGCCAGCGCGGCAAGCGTTTCCGGGGAGAAATCCGGCAAGGAAGATAGCGGCTGTTGCCGCAGCTCTTGCGGGACAGTCTCTTCAAAGAGAGCCTGCGCCCGCCGGCCAGCGAGATCGGCCACCACCCAGCAGCCCAGGCCAATCCCCGTGACGATCAGGATACCGTACCAGTATACATCCAGGTCGAAACCGAGGATGTTCAACGACACGGCCGTGCGTGAAGGCGTTATCCCAGTGGCCAGGTGGTAAAGATACAGGACCCCCAGCCCGGCCCACATCAGGGCGATCACATACCAATAGGCAGCCGGGCGGGTGCGCGGCGCCGCGTCCTGCGATTCGCTCACGCGCTACTGGCTTCCCTTCCCATATTCTTGATCCCACACGGTGTAGATGCGCTGCGCCAGCGTGAAATAGCTCAAGGCAGCCAGAATGATAATCGCGATATGCGGCAGGTTGAGGATCAGGAAGACGATTAACAGCACGTAGCGTTCTACGCGGCTGGCGACGCCCACCTTGTTGGTATACCCCAGCGATTCGGCCCGCGCCCGTGAATAACTGACCATCAAGGAACCCGTAATCGCCAGATAGGTGACAAACACCATCTGCGGGTTATCCTGCGCCAAGTAATAGTAAAGGAACCCCCCGAATAGGATAATTTCGGCTAGGCGATCCAAGGTAGAGTCCAGATAGGCCCCAAACCCATTTTGCTTGCGACCCAGTTTGCGCGACAGCGCCCCATCGAGTGCATCGAGCGGCGCGAGGACGATCATGGCGATCCCGGCCCAGCGAAATTCGCCGATGGCCACCAGCCAAGCCAGCAGAAAATGCGCCAGCGTGCCGATGACGGTCAGGAAGTCGGGTGACATCTTGTAATGGGCCAGAGATGTGACAATAGGGTCTATAACAGGGGCCGCGACCAGGCGCAGGCGATCGGTCAGAGTCGGTTTGGGTGCCACAGCCGGTTCTGTGGGAGTCGGTTGTTCCATGTTTCATCACCAAGGGAAAATGATAATGGGTCTAATTGAACCCGAAAGTAAGCGCTTTGGCAAACGGCCTCACGTCTACCTAGGGTTCGGGCCTAGTCCAGCCGCAGGGCTATCCAGGGCACGCTCATTTCGGCGCCGGTCAGGCTGCCGTGCCGGCCGATCATACGTCTGGCCGACGATTGGTCGCGCCGGCGGCCGTCATACAGCGTGTACCCGTCACGCATCGCCACCACCACGTCGCCCAGGCGTTGCACCCCCTCCGCGGAATACGGCGGCGGGCCAAACAGCCCGGCCGCAACCGCCTCCTCGGCCGTCCACGCCACCAGGGCCCCGCCCAGGCTTTCATTCAGCCCGGCCACCAGGCTATCCCTTGCGCCGTGCCGGGCATAGAGATAGGCGACACGCGGTTCCCCGGTGGGTCCCATGAACAACATGTCCCGCAGCTCCGGGTAATCTTCCAGGAAAATGTGCCCATCCCAGGGGGCAATCACCTGACCATGATCGGCCAAGATCAGGAGGACCGTGCCCTTGCGCGCCGCCGGGCTGAGCGCTTCCAGGAATTCGCGCTGTACCTGCGCGATGAGGCTGCGCAGTTCCACGGCCACCGCCTCCGCCGGCCAGCCATAGATGTGGCTGAGTGTGTCAATTGTTGGCCAGTAGGCAGATACGTGCAGTGGCTCGCCCGCCTGTTGTTCCAGCAGATGCCTCATCTGCACCAGCATATCGCCAAAGGTGATCGCGCTGTGTTCCACAGCCGTGCCACGGCCGTGCATGCGGCTGAGCGTTGAATTCGCGATCTCATAGCCTCGAAAAGCATGCGTTGCAATTCCGGCGGTCGCCAGTTGTTGGGCCATGCCCGGCCATTGCAGAAACGTCTCCGGATCAAGCCCCGCGTCTACCAACGCATTGGGGAATTTGCCCAGGGTGGGCGAAAAACTCAAGAACTGCCCCACCGCCCCGAACTCCGGCAAAAACAGGCGCAACCCGACCAGACCGTGTTGAATCGGCGCGGCGCCGGTCCACAGACTGCTCAACGCCGCTACTGTCGTCGAGGGAAAGATGGATGTCAGCCGGCCGACGGCCGTGGCTTGTGCCAGAATCGGCCGTAGCGTTTCCATCTCCTGTTCTATCAGGTTCCACCCCATCGCGTCGATCAACAGCGTCACCACGCGCCGCACATCCCTGCCCAGGGGCCGCCAAAGTTCCTCCCCCACAGGAGCAAGTCCGGAAAACGGCACACCCAGAAGCGCCGCCACCGTGCCCGGCACGTTGGCAATCGATCCCCCATCGTAAACGGGATTGACGAACCCTTCTGGCAGGCTTTTCACTGGCTCTGCTTCCACCGCTTGATCACAATTCCTAGAATATAGCACATCCGCAAGCACAAAAAATAGGCCAGGAGCAGTACCCCTGGCCTACTATACCTTTGTTGAGATGTTTGGCCGGCTGCCGCTACACCTCGTTCTTCTTCCTCAATTCAACGAGAGCCCCTCCGCAATGGAGAGGGTGTAAACTAGCTTAGTGACTCACTTAAGGCGCTCATACGAGTAGCCACACTGTCATCTACCACTTGATCGCCTACACGCACCACAACCCCACCCAGAATGGCCGGGTTTACCTTGAACTCGATCACCTTGATCTTCAAAGCCTTTCTGATCGACTCTTTCTCGCCGTCCGTCAGCGGCAGCGCGCTCGTCACCTGGGCGCTTTCGCCGCTCAGACTTGCCACATCCGCGGGAACCTGGGCAAAGAAATCAGCGATCAATTCGCGCTGGCGTGCTTCATCCAGCGATTCGCCAACCAGCTTGTTGGCCGCGGCAATCGAGATCGCCGCAACCTGGCCACGAAGGTCAGACAAAATACGGTTCCGTTCTTCCTCAGCGTCCACGCGAGCTTTGGCCACAATTGCCTTGGCCTCTTCATTCGCCTTGGCTTCAATGGCTTTTGTGGTCTCCTCCGCCTGAGCCACAGCATCCTGACGAACCCGCGTCGCCTCCAGACGTGCAGCATCCAGGATCTTAGCGGCATCCGCATCCGCGTTGTCCCGCGCAATCGCCGCCTGCCGTGAGTCTTCCAGACCCTTGGCAATGCGCGCCTTGCGCTCCTCAAGCGTGCGCAGCATCGGCTCATAGAGCAGCTTCTTCAACACGAGCAAAAGCACCGTGATGATCAGGATCTGCATGATGAGGTAGCCTAAGTTAATGCCTAATGCTTCCATATCACTTTTCCTTTCGTTCGTGACGTACTTGGTTTGCGATCACCCTGGACTCTAGAGCACGAACAGGATAATCAGCGCCACCACAAGAGCATAAATCGCAATAGCTTCGGCAAACGCGATACCAAGAATCATGTTCGTCTGGATGTCACCGCTAGCATCAGGATTACGCGCGATGCCTTGCACGGCGCCCCCTACCAGAATACCAATACCGGCACCGGCGCCAATCGCGCCCAACATCGCCAGACCCGCACCAATCGCTTTCAACCCGATCACCAGAGCCAGCGCAGCTTGTTCATCCATGTGAATAATCCTCCAACTGAGATGTCTTAGTTAATTCAAACCTAAAGTAGAAAATCCGACAAGAAAATTCCAGACCTAATGCTCGTGTGCGTCACCATGTCCGGTCGATGCGCTGGACATGAAGATCAAAGTCAGCAAACCAAACACAAGCGCCTGGATCAATCCCACAAAGAACTCAAGGCCGAAGAAGGCCACATTGGCAATGGGCAGCAGATACGCCATAACGAACAGCAGCACCATACCCGCGAAGATATTGCCCAAAAGACGGAAGGCAAACGAGATAATCTTGGAGAACTCGCTGACCAGTTCCAGAATACCCACCGCCGGGTCAATTGCTCGAATCGGGTTAGCCGCCACTTGTGCGCCCCACCCCGGAGCTATGAAGGGAAAGAACTTGGACAGATAGCCCCGCCCACCCAAATACTTGAAGCCGTAATACTGCACCATAACCATCGCGATTAACGCGAAGGCAAGTGTGTAATTCAGATCGGTCGCCCCCGGCCGGAAGAAGGGCACAATTGTCCAGTCAGCCGCCTCCGGGTTGAAACCCACATTCTCGCCAATCTCGTTCGTTTCCAGCGGCGCGGCCGCATCGGCATTCGCGTCAGCGCTCAACAACAGTGTACCGTCGCGCAAATCGCCTACATTTTGCGCGTCGAAAAAGACCTCTTGTTCATGGAGAAACTCGGCAAGCTCCTCTTCTGAGATTTCAATTCCATTCGCCTTGGCTTCGTTTTCCACCAACTTGGTTGCTTTTTCGGCGAGGAAATGGGGTTTGTACTCCCATAAGCCAATGCTGTCCCAGCCTGGTATCAGTGAGGTCCAGTTGGTCACCAGAATGATCAGGATGAAGGACATAAAATAGGGGAAGAAATCCTTGATCTTCGATCCGGCAATGTTCTCCGAGAAGTTGTAAGCACCTTCGATGACCATTTCGAAGAAGTTATAGAAACCGGTCGGTACTTCATCGGCCGTGTGGCTCCCTGCCCGCAAGACGACAACCAGCAGCAGAATCAACGCGTAAGCCACCAGCGACGCCACGAAGGTATTCGTAATTCCACCAAAAACTGGGCCGATCACCGGCAGTTTCTGCGTGCCGGGATATGGCTCGCCCGGCAGCTGGATAAACGGCAGCACCGGTTTGGTGAAAGCTACAATGGAACCAAAAACTACCAGCAGAACAATGCAGAGGAGAATGATATATCTCTTCTTAATCATGTGAGAGTTTCGTCCTTCTTATCTAGACCAGATTGTGTATCCGTCGGTTTTTGTGCCTTTGCCGCAACCCACAAACTTATGCGCACGGTCACGAACAAAGTTACCGGGAAACTCAACAGCAGCATACCCACCGTCAGGAACCGCTTTTCATTACCCAGCAGGTTGTCCAGGAACCAGCCTATACCAAAGGCAAGGGCGATGACAACCAGAGCTACGATGCCAGTAAGGCAGCCAACCTGGCCAACCGTATTGGCCACAGCGGCGGTATTTGTTTTATTCGAGTCCTGGGCCACAATCTTGTTCTTTCAATTGACAAGGGCTATTTGGGAATTATAGCACAAACACCCTTGCCAGCAATTTTGGCTTATCCCAACCACGGGAAGAACGACGCGGCCGCTTCTCTGGTCCACTCAAAAGCAGAATTGGCGAAGATTCCCAGGTACAGGACGAAGAAGATCGATATCATCAGCGCAATTGTTGCCGCGCGCGACACCGGGATCGCCACTTCTTCGTCATCCGAACGGTAAAGATACATATACTTAACGATGTTCAGGTAGTAGTACAGGGCCACGAAGGCGTTCAGAATGCCGATCAAGGCCAACCACCACAGGCCCGCGTCCACCGCCGCCCGGAAGACAAAGAACTTGCCAAAGAAACCCGCTGTCGGGGGAATGCCTCCCAGGGATAGAATCGCAAAAAGCATCACAAGGGCCAGGACCGGAGCGCGGCGGTTGAGACCATACAGGTCCTTCATCTCCGTCGTACCCGTCATATGACTCACCAGTGCGATCACACCGAAAGCAGCAATGTTCGTGAAGACATACATGAACAGGTAGAACATGGCGGCGCCGGAACCATCCTGCGACAAAGCGACAAAGCCGATCAGGACGTAGCCGGCCTGGGCGATACTGGAATAAGCCAACATGCGCTTGATATTGGTCTGGTAGATCGCCGCCAGGTTACCCAGGGTCATCGTAATGATGCTGATCGACACCAACAGCGCCCACCACCCGGGAGCATTCGCCGGGGAGAAGCTGCTGATGTCACCGAATGCGCCGGACAGGAAAACCCGCAGCAGAACGGCAAAGCCGGCCGCCTTAGAGGCAGTTGAAACAAAGCCGGTAAACGGCGTCGGCGATCCTTCATACACATCGGGGGTCCAGAAGTGGAACGGCACGGCCGAGATTTTGAACCCGAACCCTACCAAGGTCATCGCCGCCGCCAGCAGCACAACCGCATTCACATCCGCAAACAACTCGCCCCCGGCAAACAGGCCGCCGATCGTGTAGATATTCGTCTCTCCTGTAATCCCATAGAGCAGGCTCATGCCATACAGCATGATGCCCGTCGCAAACGCGCCATAGACAAAGTACTTCATGCCCGCTTCCGAGCTCCGCTTGCTGTTCGTATAGAAGCCCGCCAGCACATACGACGAAATACTGGCCACTTCCAGGGCCACGTAGATCAAGATCAGATCTGCCCCGGCGGCCATCAGGCTGAACCCAATCGTCGCCGTAATCAGCAGCGCATAGTACTCGCCTCGCTGCAAGCGCGGCACATCCATGGAAATGAGACTGGTCAGCATCAAGGCGATGAGGAAGAACACACGGAACACAAGCGTGGCCATGTCGAAGCGCATCGTCGCGCCCCAGACAAGGCTCTCATTCTGCGTTGCAAAGGTCTGCGGCATACCCGCAAAGAAATAGAGCCCCAGCATCCCCAGCAAGATGATCAGTGCGCCCCAGGCCGTTACCTGACCAATCTGGCGATTGTCATCCGGGTGAAACAGCCGCTCATATGGCAGCACAATAAACAGCAGGATCGTCAGACCGATTTCCGGTGCCAGCGCAGCAACCCAAGAGAGGTCAAGATTTGGGCTCACTTATGCACCTCCCAACAGGTGGAACAGATTGGTGGCAACCGTTTGCACAGAATCCATTACCGTGAACATTTGCTGCGCATTCTCTACCCGTTGCACTACAGGCAGCACACCAGCTTCAACGATGGGGGCAATCACCCAGGGCATGATACCGATGATGATCAGAATTGCCGAGAACCCCACCAGCACCAGCTTGTCAATGCCCAGGATAGGCCGCATGTCATGGTACTTCTCCGGGTCATAGTCGCCATAGAAAACATCGTTCACCGCGCGCAAGATGTAAGCCGCCGTGATAATAATGCCCAGTACCGCGATCACCGCCACCCAGCCATAGTAATTAGAAGGATTCAAGCCAAAGACAGCGCTCAAGTCCATCGAAGTGCCCTGCCACACGCCCATAAAGATCGGGAACTCGGCTATAAACCCGGACAGGCCCGGCATACCCATGGAAACCAGACCGCCGATGATGAACGGAATCACCAACCACGGCAGAGGCACGCGCATGCCGCTCAGTTCATCCATATTCCGCGTGTGCGCGCGGTCGTAAATCATACCGACGACAGAGAAGAACAGTGCCGTCATGATACCGTGGCTCACCATCTGAATGCCCGCGCCCGTAAACCCGTTCAAGTTCATCGCCGCAAATCCCATCGTTACCAGGCCCATATGGCTGACACTCGAGTAACCGATGAGATACTTCATGTCCCGCTGGCGCATGGCCACGAAAGAGCCGTAGATCACGTTGACCAGGGTCAGCAGAATGACAAAGGGCATCCAGTAGACTGTGCCCTCCGGCAAAATCTGGATGCCGACGCGCATGGATGCATAGGCGCCCAGCTTCATCAATACACCGGCGTGAATCATGGACACGGCCGTTGGCGCCGCCACATGACCATCCGGCGACCAGTTATGCAGCGGCCAGATACCCGCCAGCACCGCAAACCCCAGGAACAGCGGCATAAACCACACCGCCTGCGTTTGAAACGGGAAATTCGCCTCCGACCACACGCGCAGGTCAAACGTCGAAACCAGCCCCTGATCCGGCAGTTGGAAATAGAGTACCAGCATGGCGATGAACGACACAAAGCTGCCGATCAACAAATACAACGTCAGCTTCATCGCCGCGTATTCACGGCGGTCTTTCCAGCCCCAGATGACGATCATGACGTACATCGGCAGCACGGCCAGCTCGTAGAAGAAGAAGAGCATAAAGCCGTCCACGGCGATGAAGACGCCAACGACGCCCGCCACCAACAGCATGAAGAAAGCATAGAATTCACGCGGCCGGTCGTCAATACTCCAGGAAATCAGCACGCCGCCCAGCCCCACCACGGCCGTCAGCAACACCAGCGTCGCGCTCAAGCCATCCACGCCCACGATGTAGTTGATCCCGATGCTCGGAACCCAGCTGTGCTCCTCCAGGAACATCAGCGTTTGCGCCCAGGGCGTGCCCGGAACGGGCAGGTTCTGGTTGTACGTGATGTACACATAGAGAGACAGCAGCAGGCTCAACACCATTGCCGCCAATCCCAACATGCGCGCATTTTCGCCGCGCTCCTTAGGCAGCAGCAGGATGGCGATGGACGCTGCGATCGGCGTCAGTAAGATAATCGTTAAGAAAGGAAATTCCATCGACTTCGCCTAGTATGCCTGATAGTCTCTAATCGTGGCGCCGGTACCCGCGCTCGTCAGCTCAGTATCTTTGTGAACGTGTCATTGATGAATACCAGCACCCACTGCGGCCAGACACCCAATGACAACATCAGGATCATGAGCGGCCAGATCACAAGATGCTCGCGCGGCGTCATGTCCGGCAATCCCAGCCACTCTTCCTTGATCGGCCCGTGCAGCGTCTCGCCAATCGCCTTCAAAATGTAGGCGCCGGTCATCAGCAGACCTAGCATGGAGAGCACCAGCTGGATTGTGAACACATTCCAGGTGCCTGCGGCAACCAGGAATTCACTCACAAACCCGTTCAATCCTGGCAGGCCAAGGGATGCCATCGAGGTGAAGATCAAAATGCCGCCATACACCTGCAAGATCGACCAGATGCCGCCGTACCTCTTCAAATCGCGCGTGTGCGTGCGTTCATAGATAACGCCCACGAGAAAGAACATGCCTGCGGCTGAAAGTCCGTGATTGAACATCTGGAAGACGGCGCCGTTCGCCGCTTTAATCGCGTCTAGCTGCATCCGCGGGTCAGCAAACTGGTCAACACGGCCGTAGGCAAATGCATACACCGCCAGACCCAGCACCACAAAGCCCATATGATTCACCGAAGAATAAGCCACCAGGCGCTTGAAATCCCACTGCGCAAACGCCGCATAGCCGCCTAACACAATGCTTAACATCCCGAACGTGGCCAGCACCCATGCCGTCGTATTCGCCTGCGCCGGAAACAGCGGGATCACCAGCCGGATAAACCCGTAAGCGCCCAGCTTCAACAACACGCCGGCCAGGATCATCGAGCCCGCCGTTGGGGCCTGCGTGTGCGCGTCCGGCAGCCAGGTATGGAACGGCCAGATCGGCACCTTAATCGCAAACGCGATCACAAACGCCCAGAAAGCAATGCCCTTCACCAGGTCCACGGAAAGCCCCGTGTTCGGCAGCACACCCCCGGCCGGCAAATTCACCCATGTTTCCATCAAGACCGGGATGTCAAACGTGCCCATCGACAGCCCAATTAGCTGGATCGCCAGTAGCAGCCCCAGGCTCCCAGCCATCGTGTAGATCATGAACTTGAACGAAGCGTATTCGCGATCCGCGCCGCCCCAAATCTTGATCAAGAAATACATCGGCACCAGACCAAACTCCCAGAAAACGAAGAAGACCAGCAGGTCCAGCGTGGAGAACAGGCCCAGCATCGCCGTTTCCATCAACAGGAACAGCGCCATATATACGCGCACATTCTGGTCGATACCAAACGAAGCCAGCAGCGCCAGCGGCGTTAGAATCGTGGTCAGCAGCAGCATGGGTAGGCTGATGCCGTCCACACCGATATGGTAGCTGGAGCCAAGTAAGGAGAACCAATCGGCCACATACTCAAACTGGATATCCGCCGCGTAGCGATCGTAGTTGAACCACATGATCAACACGAACACCAGCGGCACCAGGCTCAAAGCCACCGCCAGCCGCCGCGTCGTATCTTTCGCGTCTTCGGGAAGCAGGAAGATCACTATCGCGCCCAGGATGGGCGAGAAGATCGCGAGGTTCAGGATGTTATCCAAAACGAAATCCATTCTTTCTCCTGCCTTAGAAGAGCTGCGCGAACCAGCCGTAATTGATCAGCAAGACTACGGCAATCAATGCAGTCGCAATCAGGGCCGAAATGAGCGCATATTCCTGCACCCGCCCGGTCTGCAACTGCCTGAATTCGTCCGCAATGCTGAGGAAGCCATCTTTGATCGAATCGACACCGTCGCTGATCACCACTTCCTCAAATCGTTTGACGTAATAGCCGGTGCCATAGAACGCCCTGGCCGTCAGATGCAGTGTGCCGTCGATGATGCCCTTATCGATCAGCTCGTAGACAATGTTCTCGGAAATATAAACCGTCGGGTTGATGAACACCTTCTCGTACAGCTCGTCCCAATACCACTTGTTGTTGAGGAAGGTATACAGTGGTCCAAGCGGTTTCACAAGCGGGTCGGTATCTTCAACGGGCAGAGGCTTACGGCCGTAAATCCACCACCCCAGGAACAAACCGCCCAGCGAAACCACTACAGAGACAATCAACGGCACCCAGCTAAACGATATCGTCTCAATCGGGTGGTTCACCAGGCCCATCTCATAGAGCTCTTCCATCAACTTATAAATCGTTGCGCCCACGAAGTGATGATAATAGTTATTGTTGACCAGCGGGCCCAGCACCGGGAAGGACTCCGGGATACCAGCCCAACCGGCCACAATCGCAAAGATTGACAGCAGCACCAGCGGGATCGTCATCAAAGCATTGCTCTCGTGCGCGTGCTCCGCCAGTTCCGAGCGCGGGGTGCCCAGGAAAGTCATGCTAATCTGCCGCGCCGTATAGAACGCCGTCAACAACGCTGCAATCGCCAGCATCACGAACACTACCAGCGGCAGCAGCTCTCCCTCCTGCGACCACAGGTACCACGCCTCCGCAAAAATCTCGTCTTTCGACCAGAACCCAGCCGTGATCAGCGGCAAGCCCGACAGCGCGAGGCCGCCTATAAGGAACGTCCAGAAGGTGATCGGCATCTTGTGCCGCAAGCCGCCCATAACCCTCATATCCTGCGGATCAGTATGGTGATCATGCGCCTCATGAGCGCCATACTCCATGCCGTGGATCACCGAGCCGGACGCCAGGAAGAGCAGTGCTTTGAAGAAACCATGCATGATCAGATGAAAAGCCGCGGCCACATAAGCGCCGAAGCCGATCGCTGCGACCATGAAACCCAGCTGTGAAATTGTGGAGTAAGCCAGCACGCCTTTCACATCATTCTGCGCCACGGCAATCGTCGCCGCCATCAGTGCCGTGAACGCTCCGGTCAGGCCAATGATCCAGGCTACCGTCTGAGAACCGTCTGGCCCTGACGCCACGGCCAACAGGGGGAAGATGCGCAGGATCATATAAACGCCTGCTGAAACCATCGCCGCCGCGTGGATAACCGCGCTGACCGGCGTCGGGCCTTCCATCGCGTCCGGCAGCCAGACGTGCAGCGGGAACTGCGCCGACTTGCCTACCGTACCAGCGAAGAGCATCAGCGCCATAGCCGCTATAGCCAGCGGGCCAATTGCGCTCACAACGTGGTCCAGCGATTCGGCCGTAAACGCCTCGGCAAAATTCAATGTGCCGAATTCATAGTAGAAAAACACGATACCCAGCAGCATAATGACATCGGCAACGCGCGTAGTCATGAACGCCTTGACTGCCGCCTTCCGTGGCGGGATGTGCGGAATGTCCTCCGGCCCCAGATGGTAATCACGCGCATACCAGAAACCAATCAGCGAATACGAACAGAAGCCCATGATTTCCCAGCCGACGAACAACAACAATAGGTTGTCCGCGACGACAAGCACCAGCATGGCCCCCGCGAAAAGGCTCATGTAGGCAAAGAAGCGCGACAGCAGAGGTTCTTCCTGCAAATGATTGGGCACACCAAGCACTTTGCCCAGGGGAGCTCCCCAGTTATGGTAGCCGACGCTGTAAATGAAGATCATCGCCACCGTAAACGTAACCATGATCAGCGTCACGGCCGTGAGCGGATCCGCCGCCACCCCCATCTCCAGCCATGTACCGTCGAAGTAATCGCCGATCGGCAGCCAGGCTATTGAACTCTCCACGACAGTGGGATGTTCTTCCAGATGGTGTACACCCTGGGCGGCCACGCCGAAGGCCACGATCCAGCCCAGGGCCAGGGCCACAAACACCCCTGCCCAGGCGATCATCCAGCTCAGCGTTCTGCTGCGATTGGTGAAAAGAACAATTGTGAAGAACGCCAGCAGGGGCCCTACCGGGATGAGCCATGTCAGGAGCGTCAAAGTTTCTTCAGTCATAGGGCTTAAACCAACTCACTAGTTCTTCAACAAGTCCAGCTCTTCCGCGATTACCGAATCACGGTTGCGATAAACAGAAATAATCAGCGCCAGACCGACAGCGGCTTCTGCGGCCGCCACAGTGAGCACAAACACGGCCCAGGTCATCCCTGTAATCCGTTCCGGCGTCAGGTAACGCCAGAACGCGATCAGGTTGATATTGACCGCATTCAACATCAATTCCACCGACATCAAGATCGCCACGGCGTTACGGCGGGCAAACACGCCGTACAGGCCAATGAAGAACAGCGCCGCGGCAAGCAGCAAATACCAGGATAACGGAATCACTCTAAGTCCTCCGCCTTGGGCCAGGCCACCACGATCGCACCCACCAGCGCAGCCAACAACAACACAGAAGCGATCTCAAATGGCACTACATACGCATCCGCACTCACAAAGCTGACACCCAATCTGGCCACGCTTCCGGTCAACAGTTCCGGGTCAACATACGGCCGTGAAGCCAGAAAACTGCTCTCGCTCGGCTGCACCGGCCAATAGCGCACCACGACAATCGCCACCAGCGCAAACCCGGCCAGCGCACCAAAAAGACCCAGCCATCGCTGTGAATTAAACGGGTCCTCTGTGGCCTGCATCAAGCGCCGCGTCATCATGATCGCAAAAATAATCAGAATCGAGATTGCCCCGATATATACCAGCAGCTGCGCCATGGCCATGAAACCGGCGTCCAGGGTCAGGTAAAACCCGGCCACTCCCGCAAAAGTCACCATCAGCGCCAGCGCCGCATGGAAAAGGTTACGGTTTGTAACCACTACCAGGGCCGAACCCAGCGTTATGATGGCCAATAAAACAAAGATGATCTGTTCACTCATGCGTAGGAGGACTCCTTAGGGATCTGGGTCAGTGCGCGTGTGCCGCCTCGGCCAACTCATGGGCGGAGGAATCCACCCCCTCCGTGACCGCGGCGCCAGAGGCCGCGCGGGCATGCCGCGCCCTGCGGCTGGCAATCTCCAGGGCCACAAAGCCAATCAGCACATTGCTTGCCAGGTGCATGCTGTCGCGCACGAGTTCATTCGCTCCCGGAGGAATCAGTTTGTCCAGCACGGCCGTCGCCAGAATTAACACCAGCGCCAGCGGAACCAGGAATTTCCAATTCAAGCTCAAAATCTGATCGACGCGCACCCGCGGCCACGTGCCGCGAATCCAGATGAACACGAAATACATCGCGAACGTCTTCGTAAAAAAGACGACCAGCCCGATCAACGACCCGGCGATTCCCATCGCGGCCAGATCAATCGGCGTGCCGCCAAAAGCACTGATCACCAGATTGATCAACGGGATATTCCAACCCCCGAGGAATATCGTGGCAAAAAAGCCGGACATGAACAACGTGCCCACGAACTCAGCCAGGAAAAACATGCCGAATTTCATACCGCTGTATTCAATATGGAACCCGGCCACGATCTCCGACTCCGCCTCCAGCAAGTCAAACGGCGTGCGCCCCGTTTCTGCCAGCGCAGAAATGAGAAACAACACCGCTGCGAGCGGCACCACAAACAGGTAGGGCACCGTCTGCGCCTCAATGATGCCCACCGTTGACATCGTCCGCGCCAATAAGATGGGGATGAGCAGGGCCAGAATCATCGGCACTTCATAGCTGACCAACTGCGCGACCGCCCGGAAAGCGCCCAACAGAGCATACTTATTGTTGGAACCCCATCCCGCCAAGAGCAGCGTCACAACCGAAACCGAGGTGATCGCCAGGACATAAAAAACGCCGATGTTCAAATCGACGCCAATGAGTCCGGGGCCAAAAGGCATAACCGCCCAAACCAGGAGGGCCGAAACCACGGTCAGGATCGGCGCGGCGTTGTAGGCCCATGTGTCCGCGCCGCTGGGCGTGATCTGCTCTTTACTCAACAACTTCATCACGTCCGCCACAGTCTGCAGCAAGCCATAGCGCCCACCGACCCGGTTGGGGCCAATACGCATCTGCATGCGCGCCAAGACCTTACGCTCCAACCAGATCAGAAAGATAACGATCAGCAGGGCAAAGGTAGAAATGACAACGACACCGATGACATCTTGCGCCGTTTCAGGGATGGGGGGCAAACCTGGAATTTGACGCGATTGCTCGATTAAATTCATAAGGCAGATCTCTCAGAGTACATCAGCGGGGTAGTTCTGGCGCGCCACAAGATGCCAACCCGTTCAGGCCCCGGTGCTGAATTCGCGCACCACCGGCCCACGGCGCGGGTCGAACGCCCAACCCTATTCGCTCACACCCACTCCAATACGCCGCGGCTCCAGGCATACACCAACCCGTCAGCCAGTAAAATGACAAATAACACCGTCGCTGCTACCGCAAACAGACTGAGCTGCCCGAACGCAGCCGCAATCGGGAACAGGAACACCGCCTCGACGTCAAAGACAACGAAGACAAGCGCATAGATGTAATACTGGACCTTGAACTGCACCCAGGTGTCACCAACGGTCTCAATACCACACTCGTAGGTCTGTTGTTTGATCGGGTTCGGCCGGTGCGGGCCGAGGTAGCGGTTCAGGATCACGGGTGCCAGCGGGAAAATGGGTGACAGCACCACAAAGATTACAATAAATTGCCACTCTCCAAACACTTGGGTCCCTCTTTACTGCTCGTTACAAGGCGAGATTGTGAAAAGCGTCTCATTTATAGCACATGGAGAAACCATGGGCAAAAGCTAGGAACGCGGATTGTAACAGAAAAGAGGTGGGTGACAATTGGCGCGCGCGGCCCGCACTGGACTCCTTTTCGCCCGGCAACGGCCGTTCATCGTCCAACCATCCTTTCTTGTGTATACTGGTTCCCCTGACGCCATCTCTTCGCAATGGTGAAAGATGTAGCAAGGTCTTAGCAAAAAATGCTTGATTCGCCGCCCGACGTACAACGCATCCTGATTGTGGACGATAACAGCTACACTTTGCGCATCGTCAAGCACGCCCTGGAGCAGGCCGGCTTCCGCGTTTCCACGGCTGTCAGCGGCGAAGAAGGGCTAACCCTGATCGAACGCTATGGCCTGCCCCACCTCGCCATTGTTGACCTGCATATGCCCGGGGGCATGAGTGGTTTCGAATTCTGCCGCAGCATCCACGAATACAGCGACATGCCCGTCATCATGCTCACCGCCGCCGGCGACGAATCCACAATTATCGAAGGTCTGGACCAACACGCCGAAGACTACATCGTCAAGCCCTTCAACAGCGCCGAACTCACCGCCCGTGTGCGTCGCGTGCTCGCCCGCGTCCCGGACTACAGCTACACCCTGGCCGATGCCACCAGGATTGATGATCGCCTGCTGCTCAATTTCTCGCGCCGCGAAGCCGAAGTGGATGGCGAGCCCGTTCCTCTCACCCCCACGGAGTCCAAATTACTGTACATCCTCGTGCGCAACGCCGGCCGCATTGTCACCACCGATTTCCTCCTGAACAAGATCTGGCCGCTTCAGGACGCCCATGAAGACCGTCTCCACGTCCATATCCACCGCCTGCGGCGCAAAATCGAACTCGATCCCACCGAGCCCGCTTATATCCTCGCCGAGCGTGGCACAGGCTACAGTTTTCGCGCTGCCCCGTCAGCATGAGGCAGTTCCAGTGGGCCATGAACAACAGCACCAGCAGGCGAGAACCGGCGTGAGCGAACGAACCAACGAAGAATGGCTCAATGCCCTGAGGACATCCGGAGCTTCGCGCAGCGATGCTCTTGCCGACCTGCGGATCATCCTCCTAGGCGGCCTGCACCGCGGCCTGTTGGGACAGGTGGATACTTCTGCGCCCGAGTTTGAATCGCAGGCCGAAGACTTCGTGCAAGAGGCGCTGCTCAAGATTCTGGACAACCTCGACAGTTTCGCGGGTCGCAGCAAATTCACCACCTGGGCTCACAAGATAACCGTCCATGTGGCCCTGACCGAACTGCGCCGCAAGCGCTGGCAGGACGCCTCGCTGGAACAATTGACCAGCAGTGAAGAAGGGGACTACACACCCGGCTTTACAGCCGATCCCAAGCCATCACCCGAAGAAATTGCTGCCCGCCAGGAAATGCTGTCCCAGGTTAATCGACTGATCAACGAACAGTTAACGGAAAGGCAGCGTGAGGTCATTCAGCTTTCCGTGCTCCAGAACCTGCCCACAGCCGTGGTCGCCCGCCGCTTGAATACAAATCCCAACGCCGTCTACAAACTGCTGCATGACGCTCGTTTGCGCCTTAAAGACCAGTTGGCCGCCGAGGGACTGACTCCCGAAGAACTCCTGGAGGTTTTCGCCACATGAGACCAGTGCAGGGCGACCACAGCGTAAGAAGGGCCGCGCACGTCTCGTCGAGAAGAGTAGCATGACCACATTCTTTGACCGCTTGAAAATCCTGTTCCAGAGACGGGACCCAACCATACCAGACTCGCTCCCCGCGCAGCCAGACCGTGAAGCACGAGCGCCTGGCCTACAGGGGACAGCTGTTACCCTGGACGAAGCTTCGCTCAGCTCCTTGCTTCAGCAGATTCTATTTACCAGCGAAGGGGAGTATACGTGCGCCGAAACGGCCGACTTGCTGGACGAATACGTTGATCTGGTCGCCGATCACAAAGACGCAGAACATCTTCTCCCTTTCGTCAAGCACCATCTCGACCATTGTGTCGGCTGCTCAGAACGCTACCAGGCCCTGCTGCAAATCGTCGAGGCAGATCACTAGGAGACAATGCGACCGGCCGCAGGCAAGATGCCCTGACAGCTGAGGCGGTACATGCACAACAACTAAGAGGAGGACAGGAGCCATGTTGTTAGCCGGTGACATTGGTGGGACCAAAACCGTTCTGGCCCTCTACCACGAGGTAGGGGCGCAGGAGTTTGATCACGAGCCCGTCGTTGAGTCTGTTTACCCCAGTGCGGACTATTCCTCCCTGGAAGAGATCATTGCCGAATTTCTGGCCCAGGGCGACTACCCGCTTTCCGGTGCGTCCTTTGGCGTTGCCGGGCCAGTCGTAGATCAGCGCGCTCAGGTCACCAACCTGCCCTGGACCATCGATGCACGCGCCATTACCCAGACGTTTCAGGTCAACACCCATCTGCTGAACGACCTCGAAGCCATCGCCAACGCCGTGCCCTTCCTCGAAGAAGCGGACCTCTGCACGCTAAACGAAGGGCGCCCACAGCCGCGGCGGAGCCAAAGCGGTGATCGCCCCGGGGACCGGCTTGGGCGAAGCTTTTCTCGTCTGGATTGGCGACCGCTACGAGTCCTATCCTTCCGAAGGCGGGCACGCCGCGTTTGCGCCCACTACCGCGCGCCAGATTGACATGCTCACCTACTGGCTGGGCAAGATGGACCACGTCAGTTACGAGCGCCTCTGCTCCGGCCTGGGCATTCCCAACATCTATCGCTACCTGCGCGACAGCGGCGGCTACGAAGAACCATCCTGGTTGGCCGAAGAACTGGCCGCGACCAGAGACCACACCCCCGTGATCGTCACCAATGCGGTCGCGCAGACGGCCGTAATCTGTGTCGAAACCCTCGACCTCTTCATGGAAATACTCGGCGGCGAAGCAGCCAACCTCGCCCTCAAGGTCCTGGCCACCGGCGGCGTCTACGTCGGCGGTGGAATTCCCCCGCGCATACTGCCCCAACTGCAGCAGAGCAGCTTTCTGTCCGTCTTCCGCAGCAAGGGTCGCTTCAGCAAGATGATGGCCACCATTCCTGTGTACGTCATTCGCAATCCCAAAGTGGCCCTATACGGTGCCGCCTACGAGGCACTGCGCGCCGGCGCGGAGGAGTAAGCCTATCTCCGCCACCGCTGCCCTGCGCATCCTGCCCGACAACACGGCTGTGGCCCACGCCGCCGCCGCCCTTTTTGCCGCCGCCGCTCACACGGCCGTCGCCGAACGCGGCCGTTTCCTGGTCGCCCTTTCCGGCGGCAGCACCCCGCAGACCCTTTTCGCCCTGCTCGCGCAGCCGCCCTACCAGACTGCGATACCCTGGTCCCGGACCCAATTCTACTGGGGCGACGAGCGTCTCGTACCGCCCGATGATCCCGGCAGCAACTATTACCACGCCCGCACTCTTCTGCTGGACCACGTGCTGGTGCCCGCCAACCAGGTGCACCGCATTCCCGGCGAGCTGCCCGCGCTCGAGGCTGCAAGCGCCTATGCCAGCCTGCTGCAGCGTCACGCGGAACCGGAGCATTCCTGGCCAGCCTTTGACCTGGCGCTGCTGGGCCTTGGCGCCGACGGCCACACCGCTTCCCTGTTTCCCGGGTCCCTGCCCACGGCCGATCCCGTCATTTCCGTCAGCGCCGATTACGACGGCCGTCCTGCCGGCCGTATCTCCCTGACCCCACCCGTATTCAACAGCGCGCACCAGGTCGCATTTCTGGTTTGCGGTGCTGCCAAAGCGCCTGCACTCACCGCCACGCTCCAGGGACCCAAGGACCCCTTCCGCTGGCCCGCGCAGCGCATCAGCGGCTCCGCGCCCCCCATCTGGATCGTGGATCAGGCCGCTGCCGCTACTCTGTAAGGTCTGGTTACCCGTCTGCGCCGGGCTCCGGTACAATCTCTGCTCAAGCCTTTCGACACATACAGCCAACCGGAGAACGTATGCTGGCACCCAACGCCCAACGAATCGCAGTCATCGACCTCGGCTCCAACACCGCGCGCCTTATCGTCCTCAGCACAGTGCCCGGCTACGCCTATAATCTGGACGAAGAAATCCGCGAAGTGGTACGCCTTCGCGAAGGCATGACGGCCACCGGCCTCAGCGCCGCCGCCACCCGCCGTGCCCTCTTCACCCTCCAGCTGTTCAAAGATTTCTGCGATAGCATCGGTGTGGACGAAATTATCGCCACGGCCACCAGCGCCGTGCGCGATGCCTACAACGGGGCCGCTTTTGTCGAACAGGTGGAACGCGAAATCGGCCTGCCCCTGCGCATTCTGGACGGCGAGCTTGAGGCCTACTACGGCACCATCGGCGTGCTGAACGAACTCCCCCTGGTGGAAGGCTGCGTCGTGGACATCGGCGGCGGCAGCGCCCAGATTTCCGCAGTGGAAAACCGTCGCTTCGTGCGCGGGGCCTCACGGCCGTTAGGTGCCCTGGCCCTCACCGAGCAATTCGTCAGCGAAGACCCGGTCAGCAAGAAAACCTACAAAGCCATTCAGGCCGAAATCGAGACCAACCTCGACAGCATCGAATGGCTGGCGGCAGCAGCCGGCGCTGATCGGCCTCTCGCCGGCCTCGGTGGCACGATCCGCAACCTGGCCCGTATGCAGGCCGTCCGCGAAGATTTCCCCCTCGATACCTTGCACGGCTTTGTCATGTCGCGCTCCGGGCTGGACCAGAGCATCGAGCAGCTGCGAGATTTTCCGCTCGCTGAACGACGCAAAATAGCGGGCCTCAACTACGACCGCGCCGACATCATCCTACCCGGAGCCATGGTCATCGCCGCCATCATGGACCGCCTCGGCCAGGACAAGCTCCGCATTTCCATCAACGGTCTGCGCGAAGGTCTCTTCTTCGAACGCTTCTGGCAGCATCTCTCCTATCCCGTTGTCGACGACGTGCGCAGCTTTGGCGTCCTCAACACCGCCCGCGTCTACGACTATGACAAGAAGCACGCCAGCCACGTTCGTTTCCTCTGCGACCGTCTCTTTGAGCAGCTGATTGAGCTGCACGGTTGCGGCCTGCCCGAAAAAGAGCTGCTCGACAGCGCCGCGCTGCTGCATGATCTGGGTACCATCATCGAATACTACGGTCACCACAAGCACTCCCAGATGCTGATCACCAATCGTGGCTTGCCCGGTTTTACCCCGCGGGAGACAGCGCTGATCGCCTTGATGACTCGCTACCACCGCAAAGGCAATCCCACCCCGGATGATTTCGCCTCTTTGCTGGCCGGGGGCGATGACGTGCTGCTCATCCGCATGTCCGCCCTGCTGCGCCTGAGCGAATTCCTCGAGCGCGGCCGCAACGGCAACGTCGATGATGTCACCGCCTCCTGGGACGACCAGACCCTGCGCCTGACCATCATCGCCGATGAGTATCCGGCCGTGGAAATGTGGCAGGCCGAAAAAAACGCCGCTTCCCTGATGGAAACGGCGTTTGGACGCCACCTGGTTCTCGAAAGCACGGCCGCGCCCGAACCCTGGGTCACAGCCGGCTTATCGCCCTAGGCATCTGTGGCGCGTTGGATGCGCCAGTAGATCACCGATCAATGCGTACCCCGTTTCCATTCGCCCCGCCCCGGGCCCCACAAGGGTCACGTCACCGAGCAAATCAGTCGAGTAGGTAATCGCGTTCGTGGCCCCGCTGACGCCCGCCAGGGGATGGCTGAGGGGCAGGCGGACGGGCTGCACGCCGGCTTGAACACGGCCGTTCTCCCGCTCCACGGACCCGATCAGCTTCCAACGCTCACCGGCCGCCGCCGCTTCCGCCACGTCCTCCGCGGTCAACCCGCTGATCCCCGTGCGCCGCACATCCGCCATCGTCAGCGCCTCACCCATCAGCAAATTGGCCAGGATCACCACCTTGCCTGCCGCGTCTACTCCCTCCACGTCGCCCGTTGGATCCGCCTCCGCGTAGCCGCGTGCCTGTGCCTCTGCCAGTGCCGCCGCATACGTCGCCCCGCCCTCCATTTGGGTGAGGATGTAATTCGTCGTGCCATTCAGGATGCCCTGGATGCGCCGCACGCCCGCCCCGGCCAACAGCTCCTGGCCCAACCGCAGCGCCGGCGTGCCGCTCATCACCGTTCCCTCCACCCCCAGGCGGACACCGTTTTGGGCCGCCAGGTCCGCCAGTTCGGGGTAAGCCAACGCGATAGGGCCCTTGTTTGTCGTGATCACATGCTTGCCACCGGCTAGCGCCGCCCGGATATGATCCAGCGCAGGTTGCCCCGTTGCCAGGTCAGTATAGCTCAGCTCCACCACCACATCGGCATTGCTCTGCGCAATCGTCTCCAGCGCGTCCCAGCCACTCCCTGGTGTGACCACACTTCCCAGGGTACCATCGCGACCAACGGCCGTTAACAGCTCTCCGGCATCTAACCCCTGCGGATCATACACGCTGCCCTTCAGCAGATCGCTCACGGCCGTGATCACAAACTCCGCGCCAACCGTCTGTGCCAGTTCCGCTCCCCGATCGCGCAGAATCTCCGCCAGTCCCTGCCCTACATTGCCAAAGCCAATCAAAGCCAGTCGATAGGTCTTCATCCTCGTTTCCTCCGCACCTTACACCCGGCCCACAGGCTGCGGGCAGAGCACAAACCGTTCCAGGGCCTCCGCCACGCCGGCTTCCTCGTTGGAACGCACCACGAAATCAGCCGAGGCCTTCACCGACGGCCGTGCGTTGCCCATCGCCACGCCAATACCCGCCATGCGCAGCATCTCCAGGTCATTGTCCCCGTCACCCACGGCCAGCATCGCCTCCGGCGCGATGCCCATCTGCCCGATCAGCCAGGCCACGCCTTCGCCCTTGGAAGAACCCTGGGCAAACAATTCCACATACTCCGGTACGGCCTGTGTCACCGCCAGGCGATCGCCAAAACGTTGTTCAACGCGTCGCCGCAATTTGCCGTCTCCCGTCGGGTCCCCGAAAATGATCTTGTGTACCGCCAGTGTCTCCGTATGCTTCGCCAGCGGGCCGATGACCTGTGGCTGTGGTTCGCCATATTTAGTTCTGCTCAAATTGCCGTAGTGTTCCTGGACAGGCGCAAACAAACCACCACGTCCATAGACAAAGTGGGGCAGACCTTCTTCCTCGGCGTAGCGCAAAACCGCGGCAGCCAGCGCCGGTTCGAATACGACCTCGCGCAGAACAGCCCCGTCGGCGGCGCAGATCAAAAGTCCTTGCAAGAAAACACCCGGCGCGTCCAGCCGTAGTTCCTCGATGACCTGCACGGCCGAGTCCCGCGTCTTGCCTGTCGCCAGGATCACCTCGACGCCCTGCGCTCGTGCCAGGGCAATCGCTGCTGCATTGCGCTGCGACACACGGCCGTCTTTGCCCAACAGCGTCCCGTCCAGGTCCAGCGCCACCAGTTCAATCGCGAGGCTCATAGCTGCAAATCAGCGATAGATTCCAGCACGAGGTTGGGCCGATAGGGGTACATATCGATATCCTCGCGCTGCGTCACACCGCTCAGCACCAGCGCCGTCATCAGCCCGCTTTCCACTCCCGCCACGATATCCGTGTCCATGCGGTCGCCGATCATCATCGTATCCTCGGAATGGACCCCCAGGAAGTTTAACGCGGTACGCATCATCAGCGGGTTCGGCTTGCCGACAAAGAATGGCGCCTTGCCTGTCGCGCTCTCAATCAGCGCCGCTACCGCGCCGCACGCCGGCACCACGCCCGTTTCGGATGGCCCGGAAACATCCGGGTTGGTAGCCACAAAGCGTGAGCCCGCGTTAATCAGGCGGATCGCCTTGGTCAGCATCTCGTAGTTATAAGTCGTCGTCTCGCCCAGCACCACGTAATCCGGATTCATATCCGTGATCACATAGCCCACGCGGTGGATTGCTTCCGTCAGGCCGCTGTCGCCAATCACATAGGCCGTGCCGTCCGGCCGCTGGCTGTCCAGAAAATAGGCCGCCGCCATGGCCGAGGAAAAGATACGCTCTTCGGGAACTTCCAGGCCGATCGCCGCCAGGCGATGCGCCAGGTCCCGCGGCGTGTACATGGGATTATTGGTTAGCACCAGGTACGGAATACCGCGCTCTTGCAGCATCTGGATAAAGCGGTCCGCCCCTGGAATAAGAGACATCCCGCGCACCAGCACGCCATCCATGTCTGTAATATAGTTCTTTGGATTTTCCATTGGTTTCCCACTACCCCTCGGGGCCCGCCCTGCAGACGAAGGCAAGGGTCAAGGTCAAGGTCCCTGCAAAGCACTGCCGGCGCCCCTACCAGGGCACCGGCAGTACCTACCGTCAGTTTATAAGCTAGGCCGTCGATTCTTGCGCCAAACGTCTCTGGCGGCAGATTACATCAGCCCGGCCATAATTTTCTGCAGAGCCTCGGCCGGCGGCCGGATTTGTTCGGCCGTCAGATGCGCCAGCGCCTCGTCAGGCAGATCAGAAGCCTCTGCCAGTGATTCGCGCTGTGGATCAAAGTAGATCAGCCCAGTGATAAACTCGCGGTTATCCTCCGCCTTGAGCAGAACGCGCAGCGCCTCTGCCTTATCCGTCGGATCGTAATCGTCTTCCAGCTTGCGCAGCTTGACATGCGAACCATCGTGCATCTCGATCTCCCGCAGTTCGCCAGCCGCGTATTCATCAATTTCGATCTCTTCCGCCGGGGGCACCCAGCCGAAATCGTGCAGGGGCGCCTCGTTCTCACGGCCGTAGCCATAACTCTTGGTTGATGTATCCTGATTGTTGAACGCCACGCACGGGCTGATGATATCCAGCACGGCCGTGCCACGATGGCTCAGGGCCGCCTTCAGCAGTTCACGCACCTGCTTCGCATCCCCGGAA
Source organism: uncultured Chloroflexia bacterium (assembly GCA_963786145.1). Lineage (GTDB taxonomy): Bacteria > Chloroflexota > Anaerolineae > Promineifilales > Promineifilaceae > JAACFF01. The sequence goes on along the minus strand of CAWAYB010000002.1, from coordinate 857,364 downwards.
AAAGAGCGTGCGACAAACCCGGAGCCCGCCATGATCGCTTCCATGCAGATGTCGATCGGCGGCAGCTCATTCCGCCCGGCATACTTCAGTTCCTGCCCTTCGTCCGCCGTCGCCGAGAACTGACCCTTCGTCAGGCCATACACACCGTTGTTTTCCACGACATATACCATGCGTGTATTGCGGCGCAGCAAATGCTTGAACTGACCCATGCCGATGCTGGCCGTGTCCCCGTCGCCGCTGACGCCGATTGCCCGCAGGGTATGATTGGCAATCAGTGCACCGGTACCAATGGAGGGCATACGGCCGTGCAGCGAATTGAAACCGTGCGACATTCCCAGAAAATAGGCCGGTGACTTGCTCGAGCAGCCGATGCCGCTGAGCTTAATCACCTCATTCGGCTTCAAGTTCAGCTCATACGATATCTGGATGATCTGGTTGGCGATCGAATTATGCCCGCAGCCATTGCAGAGTGTTGTCGGTTGACCCTTGTAATCACTCTTCGACAAACCAACCAGGTTCACTTGCTCTCGTCTTGTTCCCATGTTAGCCCTGCTCCTTTGCCTCTATGGCTTCTACGACCCAACGCGCAGTCAGCGGCATACCGTCCAAGTAGGCCAGCGAGATCAACTTCGTGGCCAGTTCCGGGATCTCCGTCAGCAGAATATCCCGCATCTGGCCGTCTCGATTCAACTCCACCACATACACGCGATCATGCGCCGCCACAAAGTCGTGCACTTCATCATTGATCGGCAGGGCACGCAAACGCAGGAAGTCCGTCGCCAGGCCATCGGCGGCCAGACGATCTCGCGCTTCTTCCACTGCAAACCGCGTCGTGCCATAGGCGATAATGCCGATCCTGGCCCCGGGCATCTTCTCTACAACCGGCCCTGGAACCAATGCGCGCGCCGTATCGAACTTGCGCCGCAGCCGGTCCATGTTCTCTACCCAATCTTCAGCCCGTTCGCTGTAGACAGCGCGATCATTATGGCCTGTACCGCGCGTGAAGTACGCCGAGCGCGGATGCTCATTGCCTGGCAGGGTACGATAGCCAATACCATCGCCGTCGAGATCCCGGTACCGCGCAAAACCCTTTTCCGCCACCTCCTCGGCGCTCAACACCTTGCCGCGATCAATCGGCTCCGCCGGGTACTCAAACGGTTCGGACATCCAGTTGTTCATGCCCAGGTCCAGATCGCTGAGCACAAAGACGGGCGTTTGCAGGTGTTCCGCCAGGTTAAACGACGTGGTGCCGAATTCAAAGCACTCCTTAACCGTCGAGGGCAGCAGGATCACGTTCTTGGTATCGCCATGTCCAAGCGTATAGACAAAGGTGATATCGCCCTGTCCGGTCCGCGTCGGCAGCCCAGTGCTGGGGCCCACGCGCTGGATATCCCAGATCACGGCCGGAATTTCCGCGAAATAGCCCAGCCCGGAAAACTCCGCCATCAGGGAGATGCCCGGACCCGAAGTAGCAGTCATGGCCCGAGCGCCGACCCAGCCCGCGCCCAACAGCATCCCAATTGCCGCCAGCTCATCCTCTGCCTGGATCACGGCGTAGGTCTTGCGGCCGTCGGCGTCAATGCGCAGCTGCGGCAGGTAATCATTCAACGCGTCCACCACACTCGTCGACGGGGTGATTGGATACCAGGCCACCACCGTGACCCCACCAAAAACCGCGCCCAATCCAGCGGCCTCGTTGCCCGTCATCATGATCAGGCCGTCGGTCATGTCCATGGGCTCAACGCGATACGGGTCCACCTTGGTATGGTTCTCGGCCGTCCAGTCGTACGCCTCGCGCACCACCGCCATATTCGAGTCGATCAGCTTGCGCCGCCCGCTAAAATGGAAGCTCAGCGCCTCGTCAACCACTTCCAGCGGAATGCCCAACAGCTGCGCCACCGCGCCCACATACACCATATTGGTAATGTAATCGCGCAGCTTACCCTTCATCCCGGTCTTGACCACAAAATCGTTCGCCGGGATGCCGTAATAGATGATGTCGTCACGCTGTGGGACCGAACGCCAATCGGCGTTATAAATGCACACCCCGCCGGGCGGCAGGTTATCGATGTCTTCCTGGACAGTCGCCTGATTAAAGGCCACCAGGATTTCCGACGTATGCCGGCGCGCCACATAGCCATCACGGCTCACGCGAATATGGTACCAGGTTGGAAGCCCCTGGATGTTCGACGGAAAGATGTTCTTGCCGTTCACCGGGATGCCCATTTTGAAGAAGGAGCGCAAGAGAGCCAGGTTTGCCGTCTGGCTGCCGGTTCCGTTTGTTGTGGCCGCAACGATTGAAAAATCGTTTACCACTGCTGGTCGCTCAACGAGCAAAGCAGCCTGGGATACAGTTTCAACTGTGCCCATGATCAAATTTCTCCTTTGTCACTTACTAGTGGCTCAATGCTGGGGTTCAGCGTGCCCGCTGCCATTGCCGGCACGGGCTGCAGAAGCGAAAAATGCTCGACCAGCAGCTGCCGGCCCAGGTCAAAATCATTGTTGCACAAGGCTTCAACAATTCTCTCGTGATAAGTCCAAACATCAACCCAGTACGCATAGCGCACAAAACGCGTTAGCTCACTGGCATCGTATGCTTCCCAATAAGTTCTGAGAATACCCTGCACATAGGGGTTGTCAAGACGCTTGAAGATGCCCAAATGTAAGGCCCGATGTTCGGAATTGGGAATATGGATCGGCTCACCCCGCAGCTTGGCCCATGCCTTGTCCACCAGAGCCCGCAACGCGGCTTTGTCTTCCATGGTCAACAAGACCACGGCCGTATCCCAGAACCCCTCCTCCACCACCTGCCTCAGCTCGCTGAGCTGCTCAAACTCCCCTTCCTGTGTCGCCAGACTGAACAGAACACCATTCAGCAACGACATTGAGAAGTCGAACGGTTCGCGCTGGATCCCCAATCGCGGCCTGACCGACACCACTCCCAGACTACGCGCGACTTCCAATTGTTCGCGCAGTTTCCCCACGCTGATGCCCAATTCAGCGCCGATCTCCGCCAGAGCGGGGAGCCGCTCCCCCACCGCGATCTCGCTATCAATCAGATAGCGTAGGAAGTCAGAATCAAGTCGTGCCAGCTGCATCAGTTTCAATTATCCAATAAATCGAATCAATTGGATTAATACAACCAGTCTACCACAGCGGGCTGGCCGGGGCAATCACCTGGCAAAGGTCTAAACTGGGACTAAAAAACCTCCCCCTGCGCTTGCCGGGGGAGGTTACTATTCCTTTCAGGCCCTGCGGCTCACGGCCGTGTCAGCCGATGATGCCCAGCTTCCGCCCGCCGTCGATAATCACATCCGCGCAGTAGTCCAGGTCCTCCACCGTATGCGCGGCCGAAACGCACGCGCGCAGGCGCGCCAGTCCTTCCGGCACCACCGGAGAGACAACCGCCTGCACGAAAATACCGTGGTCCTGGCAGTGCTTGGCCAGCGCCGCCGCGTTAGGTGTCGAGCCACAGATCACCGGCACAATTGCCGTCTCGGTCTGCAAGAGATCATATCCGGCCGCCCACAACTTGTCGGCGAAGCGCTTGTAGTTGGTCTGGATTTTCTCCACGCGCCACGGCTCATCTTCAATCACGTCGAAAGCCGCCTTGGCCGCCCCAGCCGACGCCGGCGGGATCGCCGCGGAAAAGATGAACGCGCGCGCTTCATGCTTCAGGAACGTGATCAACTTCTGGTTCCCGGCGACGTAGCCACCGGCGCTGGGGATTGTCTTGCTCAAAGTCCCCATTTTGATATCCACCACATCCGGCGGCAGGTCAAAATGCTCCTCGATACCATGCCCGGTACGGCCGATCACACCAATCGAATGCGCCTCATCAATCATCAAATAAGCGCCATACTGCTTACACAGGCGCACGACCCCCGGCAGATCAATAATGTCCCCATCCATGCTGAACACCGCATCGGCCACTACAAGCACGCGGCCCTCAGTCCCGGCCTCTTGCAGCCGCCGTTCCAGGTGATCCATATCGTTGTGCCGGAAGCGCACGAATTTTGCCATGGAAAGCATGCAGCCATCCACGATGCTGGCATGGTTCAGCTTGTCGCAAATCACCGTATCGCCCTTGCGCAGCAAGCTGGAGATCGTGGCCAGGTTGGTCACATAGCCACTGGACATCGTAATTGCCGCATCCGCTTTTTTAAACTGCGCGATCCGCGCTTCCAGTTCATTGTGCAGCGTCAACGAGCCTGCCAGGAGGCGCACGCCATAAGTCCCCGTGCCATACGTTTCGATCGCCTCGATCGCTGCCGCATTGATCCGCGGGTGCCCAATCAGGCCCAGATACGAATAGCCGCCCAGCATGATCATCTCGCCGTGATTGCTCACTAACACACGGCCGTTCGGCCGCAATTCTTCCGTAGCTTCCAGATAGAAGTACTGGCCCTTTTCCTTATATTCCTCAATCGGCCAGAGCATCTCTGGTGTGAGAGGCAGTCGCCCTGTCGCAGTATTCCCTACCATCCGAATTCTCCTCAAAGCTTCCCCATGGAAAATATCATCCGCGAAGAACTGTAATCTTCAGCAGATATTCTAGCGAGTTTATGACTTTTTCCCAATTTACTCAAGCCATCGGTTTGCCTTGCTCATCAGAACCACCACTTCCAACCTTAACGACGCCTTCACCCTGCTTTTACGACCCCGACACGGACGGCGCAGCCCCTTCCACAGTATGCTACAGGTACTCCCTCTAACAACCACTTTATTGCCGCGGGAGCCACGCTGGGATGGTGTAGATGGAACAAGCCCCTCCGCAATCGCTCTTGCAGTTACAGTTCTTACTCGGGCAGACCAATGATGAAGAAGGGGTGGCCCGGCTGGACGCGCTGTTGGCCAACACCCAGCGTCTTGCCAGCATTGGTTCGCTCACCTCCAGCGTCGCCCACGAACTGGCAAACTTGCTCACCCTGGTTACCGCGGCCTGCGGCAGCCTGCTCGATGCCCTGCACGACGACGCGACGAGCAAAGATACCATGGCTCACTATGTAGAACTCATTGAACAGAATGCCTTTCGCAGTGCCCACCTCGTGCACGCCCTGCACAACTACGGCTCTGTCGGGCTTTCCCATCCCGCCGTCACCGATGCACACTCCATCGTTGGCGACGCTCTCGCCCTGGTTCAACGCCAATTTAGCCAGGAAGCCAACGTCCATATTGCCGTCGCCCTGCCCGCTGCCCCGCGCTCCCTGATCTGTGATCATGGTGCGATTGTGCAGATGCTGGTCAACCTGCTCACGAACGCCCGCGATGCCCTGCTCCCAGGGGGCGGTCTTGTTGAACTGGGCTACGAGGCGCTTCCAGCCTGCCAGCCGTGGCTCCCTGTCACGGGCCAGGAGCTGCCCGCCGAAGCCCATGAGCGCATCGCCTTCTATGTCCGGGATCAGGGTCACGGCATTGCGCCTGGTCAGCAGGAGATCATCTTCGCGCCCTTCTTTTCCACCAAGGGCACCGGGGGCCATACCGGCCTCGGCCTGACCATCGCGCAAGCGATCGCCCAACAGCACCACGGCCGTATCTGGGCCCAGAATAACAACAGCCCCGCAAGAGGGGCCACATTCATTGTCCTGTTACCGGCGCGCCCCCGGTCAGGCTGAGCCTAGTCACCGGCGGCTTCTCGAGCTTCTCTGCTCACCTCCACCAGCTGTAAAAAGTACTGGTGGAATCGGCTATCCCCCGTCAATTCCGGGTGGAACGATGTCGCCAGCCACTGGCCCTCCTGCGCTGCCACGGCCGTGCCATCCTCCAACGTCGCCAACACCCTGGCGTTCCCTTTTGCTTCCACCAGGCGCGGCGCGCGAATGAAAACCGCCGGAAACGGCTGGACAGAGCCATTGTTTAGCACGGGCACATCCAACGCCGTCTCAAAACTGTCCACCTGCCGCCCGAAAGCGTTCCGCTGCACCACCACGTCCATCACTCCCAAAAGCGGTTGATCCTGGCCGATATCCCTGGCCATGAAGATCATCCCCGCGCACGTCCCCCACACTGGCTTGGCCGCCGCGAAATCCCGCAGTGGCTCCATCAAACCATATAGAACGGCCAGCTTGCCGATCGTCGTGCTCTCGCCGCCCGGGATAATCAATCCATCCAGGCCCTCCAGGTCCGCTGGCAGCCGCACTTCGACCGCCTCCGCACCCAGTTCGCGCAGGATTTGGATATGCTCAAAGAACGCCCCTTGCAAGGCCAATACTCCAATTTTCATCGCTCTGCTCACCAACAAAAATACCGGCTCACGGCACGCCATGCGGTCCGTGAGCCGGTATTGCTTCTTTACGTCTGACCTACCAGCCGCGTGTTGCCAGCTGTTCCGCCTCAGACAGGCTGCTCACATTGATACCGACCATTGGCTCACCCAGATTTTCGCTGACCTTGGCCAGGATTTCCGGATTGTTGAAATGGGTAGTCGCTTCCACAATTGCGCGCGCGCGTTCGGCCGGGTTGCCGCTCTTAAAAATGCCCGAGCCCACAAACACACCGTCCACGCCAATCTGCATCATCAGCGCCGCATCCGCCGGCGTGGCAATCCCGCCCGCAGCGAAGTTGACCACTGGCAGGCGGCCCAGTTCCTTCACCTCTTTTACCAGCGCAAAGGGCGCCCCGATATTCTTGGCATAGGTCATCAGCTCTTCATCCGGCATCAATTGCAGCTGCCGGATTTCCCCAAACACCGTGCGTGCATGGCGTACTGCTTCCACCACGTCGCCCGTGCCCGCTTCGCCCTTGGTGCGGATCATCGCCGCCCCTTCGCCGATGCGCCGCAGCGCCTCGCCCAGATTGCGACAGCCACATACGAACGGCACCTTGAAGTTGTGTTTGTAAATGTGATACACCTCATCGGCCGGTGTCAGCACTTCGCTCTCGTCCACGTAGTCGACGCCGATCGCCTCCAGGATCTGCGCCTCCACAAAGTGCCCGATACGCGCCTTAGCCATTACTGGGATGCTGACCGACTGGATGATCTCCTTGATCAGTCCTGGATCAGACATACGCGACACGCCTCCCTCGGCACGAATGTCCGCGGGAACGCGCTCCAGGGCCATCACGGCCACAGCGCCCGCTTCTTCGGCAATGATCGCCTGATCGGGCGTGACCACGTCCATTATCACGCCGCCCTTTAACATCTGCGCCAGGCCCACCTTGACCCGGAAGCTGCCTTCTTCCCCACGGCCGTTGCTGCTCGTACTGTTCGTGTTCATTTCTGCCTCCAGTTTCGCGGAGAGTTTTCCTTCCCCGCACCGTTTCTATCTTCTATTCTAAGGCCGCCGCAGGCGCGTTTCAAGAAACTTGGATCTATACTAAGCTATTGGATCTGCTTAACAATGGGGCTAAACTAGGTGTGTCGGGACGGACCCGTCTTTTCAAGCACCAGCAGATGCGAAATGCCCAGCGCAGCGAATGGGGTCAACTCCAGCGCATACAACGTCTTCTTTAGCATCTGCCCCGCGCGTGGCCAACGATAGCTTATATTGTCATAGCCGCCGAAGATCCGCTCGTGATGGATCACGCGCACCGGCAGCCCTTCAAAAACCTTCAGCAGTGCGCCCTTGCTGTAGGCGCGCACGTGCGGCGCCAGCCGATTGCGTAGCCGCGCCGGCAGGTAATTCACCAGCGGAATATTGCCGAACTTGTAGCGGCCGTTCCAATATATCCCGTGCTGCTCCACCGGGTACCAGCGATTGGGACAAAAGAGGAGGATGCGCCCGCCCGCCCGCGTTACCCGCGCCATCTCCGCCGCGTAGGCCGCATCGTCACGCACATGCTCTATCACTTCGTTACTGAAAACCAGGTCAAAGCTGCCGTCCGCGAACGGCAAATCCTCGCCCACCCCTTCCACAACCCCGTTCGCCGTGCCCAACGCCTTGATCGCCCGTTCGTGCTCAATCTCCAGGCCATAGCGTTCATTGCTGTACGGCGCCAACGCTTGCAGATATGTCCCCAACCCGCAGCCATTATCCAGCACACGGCCGTGCAAATCCGCCCACTCGCGCATCATTCCCAGGCGCCGCTCCTGCCCGCTGCGCCACACATATCCCGGCTCCCCGCGCAGCGCCGCCTTGTCTGAATGTGCGCTCATGCCTGGCCCATCATCTCGTCATACTTGCCCCGCACTTCTTTAAAATCCTTCCACGTCAGTGCCTTGGGCCCGTTCGGGTCGCGCGTGGGATTGCGCAGCAAATAGGCCGGGTGAAAGATCGGCATCGTCGGACGGCCGTGCCAGTCAAACCACTCCCCGCGCAGTCTGGTAATGCCCGTCTGCCCCAGCAGCGACTGCGTCGCCACATTCCCCGTGAGCAGAATTATCTTTGGATCAACCAGGCGGATGATCTCCAACAAATAAGGCTTGTAGAATTCGATTTCTTCGTTGGTAGGCTTGCGCAGCGGTTTCCCGTCATCTCCCGGCGGCAGCCGGAACACGGCATTGGTGATGAAGACATCCTGATCCGGATCGAATTGTGCCGCCCGCAAAATCTGATCCAGCAGCTGCCCTGATCGCCCCACAAACGGCTTCCCCAGGCGATCCTCTTCCGTCCCCGGTGCCTCGCCCACGATCATCAGCTTCGCTGCCGGGTTGCCGCGGTAGATGACCATATTCGTTCCCGCCGGGAACAACGGATCATCTTCCATCTTCATCATGGTCGCCACAAGCTCATCGAGTGAGGCGAACTGCTGCGGTCGTTCGTCAAACAAGCCAAATTGCATGCTCTACTCCTTTTTCCAGGGAGCACCCATTTTAGCCCAATCTGGCTGAACGATGTAGTCGCGCCCTCCCTGCCGCACGAAGCCTACGACCAGTATGTGTCGTCGCCCGCGTTCGTTTTGAACACCAGCACCTGAAACGGCTGTGGCCCGGGGTTGGTCAGGCGGTGTATGTCGCCCGGCTCCATCAACAGCATCTCCCCCGCCACCAGCCTCATCTCCGCCCCATTGACCACCAACTCGCACTCGCCCTCCAACACATAATAGAACTCGCGCGTCTGGCGGTGAAAGTGATCTTGCACCATATCCCCCGCGGCGATCGTCACGATCTGCACTCGCGCGCCCTCGCTCGCCAGATCACCCGCGTTGAGCAGGACGTGCTTAGTGTACCCTTCCGCGGCAACCACCTCGGTCTGTTCAGGATCAAGTTTGCGCATACTCTCCTGTGTTTATCAACTTTCGTGTAAATCAAATGGAAGACCCCGCCGCCGCTCTCCCAAATCGGCGGGGTCTTCAAGAGAAGGGCCCTAGGCCCAGAACATCTCCCCCGGTTGTTCAAAGATCGTCACATCCTGCAGCATCGCCACGCCCTTGGCCAGACCTTCGTCGATCGACATCAGCGCATCTTCGTGCTCAATCGAAATCACGTAATCATAACCTACCAGCCGCAGGGCACTGATAATGTCTTTCCACACCTGCGCGTCATGGCCATAGCCTATACTGCGGAAGGTCCAGGCGCGATCAGGGATGCGATCATAGGGCTTATTGTCGTTGCAGCCGTTCACGGCAATGTTCAGCCTGTCCACATAGCAGTCCTTGCCATGCACATGGTAGATGGCGTCGCCCAGCGCGCGAATCGCTGCCACCGGGTCCACCCCATTCCAGAAAAGGTGGCTGGGGTCAAAGTTGCAGCCCAACGCCTCGCCCCCCGCCGCGCGCAGGCGCAGCAGCGTTTCCACGTTATAGACCAGCATGCCAGGATGCATCTCAAAGGCCACCTTCACCCCGTGATCGGCGGCGAAGTTGCCCATCTTCTCCCAGTAAGGAATCGCCACCTCGTTCCACTGGTAGTCCAGGATTTCCAGGAAATGCGGCGGCCACGGGCACGTCACCCAGTTTGGCAGCCTGTCTGTCGGTGACCCGGCCGGTAAACCGGAAAACCCGTTCACCACCGGCACCTCCAGCAGCTGGGCCAGGCGGATCGCTTTCGACAGCACTTCATCGGCCGTTTTCGCCGTTGCCTCGTCTGGGTGGATCGGGTTGTTATGCACGCTCAGCGCGCTTAGAATCAACCCACGCGAATGAATCTCCCCCAGGTACGCTTCCCGCTGCGCCGCGCTGCCCAACAGCTCATCCACCGGGCAGTGCTGGCTGCCTGGGTACCCACCCGCGCCAATCTCCACCGCCGTTACTCCCGCCGCCACCGCGCGATCCAAAGCCTCCTCAAAAGGCAAATTCTGAAACAGGGCCGTAAATACACCAATGCGCATCGTTTTCCTCCTCAGTCAGATCAGGTACCATGTCCACGGTGCCGCGATCTTACTCCCACAAAGCATCCTGTTCGCGTCGCAGCCGCACCACCGTGCTGCTTTCATCCAGCAGCACGTCGCCCCAGGTGATGACCTCGCCGCGCGCCACGGGCTGCACCATCCTGGCCCCCAGCGCCAGGCCCGCCGGCAGCGCCTGCTGCCCACGCACGATCTCGGCCCGATCCATCACCCCGTGGAACGTATAGCCGCCGAACGTATCCAGCACGTCTCCCGCCTGCAGGTCGCACTTGGCCACGGTCATGATGTCCGCAATCGGCCGTGCCAGCGGCACCAGCGTCGTCTCCTTCTTCAGGTAGGCTCGCGCAATCGAGATCGGCGCCTCGAGAAACCACAAGTGGTAGGGTCGAAAGAAGGTGTAATAATTTCCCTTGCCAACCTTGAGATACTCCAGGTCCGCGCAGATCCGTTCATCATCAATCCGCACAGTGACAAACACGCCGCCCGCCATGGAACTCCCCTGCACAAAATCTACCGCGCCGGGGAACCTGGTCAGGCCGCCGTCCTCTTCCAGGGCAAAGATCTGCGACACCGTTTCCAGCGTCGCCTCCGGGCCGATCATGCCCCGCTGCATCGGCAAACAGCCTGTAGCATTGGCCGCGCAGGTCATCTCAAACATCGTCTTGGAGCCGTCCACGTACGACGCCACCTGGTACGGGTCCTTATCCGATCGCCGCGCCGATTCCGCCACATCCTCCGGCGTGGCCGCCGGGTTCAGCGGGTTATTCTTGCCCTTGCCGATCACCATAATCTCGTAGCCCAGCGAGGAGACGAAGTCGACCAGGTCCATCAGGCAGCCCGGCTCGTCCCCGGACGAGACAGTGTAGAGCACGCCTGCCTCCTGCGCCTTCTTGTGCAGGATATGCCCCACGGTCACATCGGCTTCGATGTTGATCAGCACCACGTCCTTGCCATGCTCGATGCAGGCCACGGCCGTTGCCGCGCCCGTCGCCGGCGACCAGGTCACATCGGTGACGATATCCACGTCTTCGATCTGCGCCGCCAGGTCATATGCTCCCGTGATCACCCGCTTCCCGGCCCGCAAGGCGTCCATGGCGGGGCCGGCAGCCGTGACCTCGGCAATCTCTTCCGCCGCCACGCCGTTCTCCAGAAACGCCTGCCGAGCCGCCGCCACATCACTGTCGGCCAGCACCACCACTTCCATGCCCGGCACATGACGCATCTGGGCCACAAAGCCGCTGCCCATCCAGCCCGCCCCGCTCGCGCCCACGCGAATCGGCGTACCCGCCGCCGCCAGCCGCCGCAGCTCTTGGTGAATCATGCGCCGCCCCCCTGCTTCGCCGCCACCGCCTCGCGCGCCATCGCCACAATATCCATCGCCGTCAGGTGGTACTTGATCAGCAGGTCTTCCGGCTCCGCCGAATCAGTGTACGTATCCGCCAAACCCACAAAGCGCATCGGCACCGGCTGTTTCTCCGCCACGATCCGCGCGATATTGCTGCCCATGCCGCCGTGCAGGAGGTGCTCTTCGGCCGTGACAATCGCCCCCGTCTCCCGTGCTGCCGCCGCGATCGCCGCCACGTCCATCGGCCGGATTGTGTGCAAGTCCAGCACTCGCGCCTCGATCCCCTCGTCCGCCAGCACCGCTGCCGCGTCCAGCGCCGTAGCCACCATGATCCCGCAGCCAATGATCGTCAGGTCATGCCCCTCGCGCACCACATTCGCCCTGCCTATCTCAAACGGCGTATTCTCGCGCGGGTAAATCTCCGGCAGCGCCACGCGGCTGGAGCGCAGGAACACCGGCCCCTCCCATTCCGTTGCCGCCTTCACCGCGGCATGCATCGAAGCCGGGTCGCTGGGCACCAGGATCACAAATGTCGGCAAGCCGCCCATCAGCGCCAGGTCCTCGATCCCCATCTGCGTCGGGCCATCCTTGCCCAGGGTGATTCCCCCATGGCTGCCCAGGATTTTGGCGTTGATATTCGACATCGCCACCGCCAGCCGGATCTGGTCATACGCGTTACAAAGCAGAAACGACGAAAAACTGGTGATCCAGGGCACAAAGCCGCACGCCGCCAGCCCCGCGCCAATGCCCACTAGGTTCGATTCGGCGATGCCGATGTTGAAGAACCGCTCCGGGTATGCCTTGCGCACCATGTCTGTCTTCGTGGAGTTACCCAGGTCACCGTCCAGGACCACCACCCGTGGGTTTTCCGTGGCCGTGTTCAACAATGCCTCGCCAAAAACGTTGCGCAGAGGCAGATCATTAGCCTTCAAGCCAGCCTGTTTACCAAGTTGCATTGAGTTCCTCCCTGGCCACATCGGCCTGCTGCGGGGTAAGCGCGCGGCCGTGGAAGGTAAAATCCGCTTCCACAAAAGAGACGCCTTTACCCTTGACCGTATGCGCGATGATAATCGACGGATGTCCCTCCACCGCCCGCACTTCCTGGAACTTCTCCAGCAGCGCACCGATATCGTGCCCGTCCACTTCGGTCACGTTCCAGCCGAAGCTGCGCCACTTGTCGACCAGCGGCTCCAGCCCCATCTCGCGGCTGATCGGCCCTGTTTCCTGATATTTGTTGTAATCCAGGATTGCCACCAGGTTATCCGCCTGGAAGTGTGCTGCGGCCATCGCCGCCTCCCACACCTGGCCCGCCTCGCATTCCCCATCGCCCAACAGCGTGTAGACGCGGTAATCCAGGCCATTCAAACGGCCGCCCAACACGTGCCCCACCGCCGCGCTTAGACCCTGTCCCAGCGAACCGGTCGTCGCCTCCACACCCGGCATCATGCCCTGGATCGGATGCCCCTGCACCGGGCTGTCGATCTCGCGCAGCCGCCATAGCATCTCCCGGTCGAAATACCCGGCTCGCGCCAGCGTGGCATACAACAGCGGCGCTGCGTGCCCCTTGCTCATGATAAACCGGTCGCGCTCCGCCCAGTCCGGTTCATCATCGCGATAGCGCAGCACGCCGCCAAAAAACAGCGCCGTCAGAATATCCGTGCTCGACCATGAACTGGAGGGATGCCCTGAACCTGCTCTGGTAGTCATCTCCAGGATATCCAGGCGCAGGTCCCGCGCGATCTCTCGCAGCTCAAGAAGGTCGGCCGGCCCGATCATATTCTCCGTCATAGCGTACTCCTTTCTTCTAGCGCAGGCTTGCCACAGCTGAACCGCTGCTCACCGCGCTTGTTTCAGTAGAAACTCCTCCACTTCCACGGCCGTCGGCAGCGCCGGGATCACCCCCGGCCGCAGGGCCGTCAGGGCGCCAACCGCATTGGCATAGCGCAGCATCGGCCCCAGGAGGGGCGCGGTCAGCGCGCCACGCCAATCCTGCTGCCACAACAGTTGGCACAGCAGCCCCGCTGTAAACGCATCGCCACAGCCTACGGCATCGACTGTCTCCACGACAAACGGCCGTGCGCGCCCCATCCCTGCCGCGGACCGGAAATAGCTGCCCTCCGCCCCCAGCGTCACCACCACCAGCTGCGGCCCCTGCGCCAGCAGTGTCGCGCTGCCCGCCTCCAGTTCGCTTGTCCCTGAGAGCAGTGCCAGCTCCGCCTCATTCACTTTCACTAGGTCGGCCAGGGGCAGCGTCTCCTTGATCAGCCTCAGCGCTTCGGCCTCGTCCGGCCACAGCGACGGCCGGTAATTCACATCAAACGAGATCAACGCGCCGGCCGCCCGCGCCAGGTCCAGCGCCGCCCGTGTCGCCCCCCGGCTCGGCTCATGAATCAGGCTGATCGATCCAAAATGGAACACCCGCGTCCCGGCCAGCAGCTCCCGATCCAGTTCGTCCACGCGCAGCAGCATATCTGCGCCGGGGTTGCGGTAGAAAACATATTCGGCCGTGTGGGCGTCCGGCTTGGCGATAAAGGCCATCGTCGTCCGCGCCCCTTTATCCACGCGCATTCCCCGCGTCACCACGCCTTCTTGCTCCAGCGTCTCGATCAACAAACGGCCGAAGGCATCCTCCCCCACCTTACCAATAAACGCGCTGCTTGCGCCCAACCGCGCCGCCGCCACGGCCACATTCGCCGGCGCTCCGCCCGGATTGGGCAGGAACGCCGATACCTCCGCCAGCCGCCGCCCCGTTTCCGCCGGAAACATGTCGATCAGCATTTCGCCCAAACAGACGAGATCCATTCCCTGCTCCTACTGCCGCCTAATCCTTCAGCTCGTTATACAGCGTGTACCGGTCGCCCCGATAATAGAGCTGCAGGAATTCCACCGGCACTTCCTGCTGCGAGTAACTGATGCGTTCAATATAGAACAACGGCGCGCCCACCGGCACCAGCAGCTTCTCCGCAATCTCCCGCGGCGCGGCCAGCGCGCGAATCACCTGCTCCGCGCGCACCAGCACCAGGTTATACGACCGCGCCAGCTGCTCGCGCAGTGGCACCTCGGCGTAGTTGTATTTCAGGACGCCCGGGCAGCTACGGTGCAGCAGATGGGAAATCTCAATACTCAGCGGTTCCGCATCCGCCAGGCGCAGCCGCTCGATGTGCACCAGTTCCTCCCCTACCCTGACTTGCAGTTTGCCCGCGACTTCTTCCGTCGCCGGTTCCAGGCCTGCCGCCAGGACCTGCGTGCCCGGCCGCAGCCCTCGGCGGCGCATGTCCTCTGTAAAACTGACGATCCGGTTCAGGCCCTGCTCGATTCGCGGCACAGCCACAAACGTGCCCAACCCCCTGCGGCGGAAGATCAGCCCATCGTTCACCAGCAGCTCCAGGGCCTGCCGCACGGTAATCCGGCTGACCTCATACTGCGCGGTCAACTCCTTTTCCGAAGGCAGCATGTCCCCCGGCACCCAACGGCCGTCCACGATCTCTTTGCGCAAAATCGCGTACAGTTGTTGGTAATATGGTGACGGGCTGTCCTGCAACAGGGTATTGATCACTTACCTCTCCTCGCCCACCCGGACCCTCTGGCGGGCTTTGTTATAACATTATAGATGTTATGCACTTTCTGTCAATCCCCGCCACGGCCGTTCTTGTTCGCGGACCTCTTCGTCGTCGCAAGATGACAGCGCACCCCACCCTGCCCTATAATGTTCCCGGCGCACAGTCTGGCACACGGCCGTCGCCAAGGAGACCCACAACCTATGGCCTGGATAGTCGTAATCGACGAAAAAGACGCTACCGGTCGCCTGCGCGACCTCTACATCAAATATCGCGAGCCCTGGGGCGGCGTGGACAATATCCTCAAGATCCACAGCCTCAACGTCAAATCGATGCAGACACACTACGATCTCTACGCCCACCTCATGCGCGGCCGTTCCGACCTCAGTCGCGTCCAGCGCGAAATGATCGCTGTCGTCGTCTCGGCGATCAACCGCTGCCACTACTGAATGCAGCATCACGGAGCGGGTCTCCGTCGGCTGACAAATGACAATGCCCTGGTGGAACAACTGATCGCGGATTGGCGCCTGGCCCCCCTTTCCCCCGCCGATCGGGCCATGTTACACTATGTAGAAAAGCTGACCCTACGGCCGTGGGATATGATCGAAGAAGATGTCCACGACCTGCGTGCTGCCGCTTTCAGCGACGCCGCCATCCTCGACATCAACCAGGTCGCCGGCTATTACGCCTTCGTCAACCGCCTCGCCGATGGGTTGGGTGTACCTTTGGAAGCGTATTGGAGTTCCGCTGAATCCCGGCGGGCAACTGAGTAGAGGGAGGTCAACCATGAACCGCGTGGAAGAACACCGCATCAATCTTCTCTGGGCCTTCGAATTTCTCGACCAGGTCACCTCCGACGTCACCCCGGAAATGGCCGACTGGATGCCCCCCGGCACCGCCAACCCGTTGGGTGCCACCTATGCCCACGCCCTTTGCAGTGCCGATGTCCTCGTCAACAGCATTCTGGCCGGGCGCCCCCCACTCTTTGAAACCGGCTGGACCGGGACCACCGGCATCAGCGAGCCGCAAATGGCCCTCACCGACGAGTGGGCCTTGCGCGTCCTCGTCGATCTCGGCCGCGCACGGCCGTATGCTCAGGCCGTCTTCGAAAGCGTCGACGCCTACCTCGACCAGCTCGAAGAAAACGACCTCGATCGTGCCATCGACCTGTCCAACTTCGGCTTTGGCGATCGCTCCATCTCCTGGATCCTGTCTGCCCTCGTCGCCGGGCACATACACAACATGATCGGGGAAATCGCGGTCCTCAAAGGGCTGCAAGGAGGGCGTGGTTACCCTTCGTAGGTGCAACAGATCTGCGCCGCGGCAGCAAAAAAGCATCACTCGCCGCGGCGGGTGATGCCTCACATATACTTGCTTGCTCTCGCGGTTACTGTGATTCTCGAATTTCTCGGCCCGAAAAAGGGTTGCCGAACAGCGGCGCAAACACACAGAAGTCAAACAGCCCCGCCAGCAGTGGCACCGCTCCTACGATGGCCACCACGATACCCCATGTTCCACCCAGGCCCATCAGGCCCCAGGCGATCAGTGCAATGCCCGCTACGATCCGGATAATTCTGCCAACCGGCGAAGCTAAGAACGCGATAATCGGATTCATGTAATCATCTCCTTGAATCAAGACAGGTTATTTGTTCGAAATGCCATTCTTGTTCCAAGGATAACCATCTTTGCTCGCCCTTTCAGTGACTAAGTCACATAGTGGCGCGTTTTGCCAGGGAATCGGCATCCTCGATCTCGATCGTTCCGCGGCCAAGGCGCACCAGATGCGCTGACGCGAAATCCGCCAGGATGCGGCTGATCACCTCGCGCGAGCTGCCCAGTTCTGCTGCGACCTCCTGATGCGTGATCCGCAGCGGATTCTGCAGCGCGCTGCGCTCCAGCAGCAGCCCCGCCAACCGCGAATCCATACGCCGGAAGGTGACCTCATCTACCACTTCTAACATGCTTGCCAGGCGCTGCGCCAGCAGCGCAAAGACAAAATTGCGCCACGAGTCCGAACGGCCGATCCAATCGCGGAACTTATCCGCCGGGATCATAATCGCTTCCGCATCCTCCTCTACGGTTGCCAGCGCCGGGAAGCTTTGCCGGCTCAGAATCGCGTTAGCCGTCAGCACACAGGATTCCCCCGTTCCAAACCGGTACAACGTGATTTCACGGCCGGTCTCTCCGATCTTGTACACGCGTACCAACCCGGAAAGCAGTATGGCAATTGCATCTGCACGGTCTCCCTCCACAAATATATCGTGGTTAGCCGGGATGCGCGCCAGGTAGGCGCTGGCCATGAACTCACGCTTCATTTCCGCCTCGTCCTCGCCAAAGAAGGGCAACAGATGCTTCACGCGTGCATGTTGTTCCTGGCTAATCAACCGTTCTGTCCCTTGATTGCCCTGCTTACGTCAACCTACCTCGCCAGCAAGCTACTCCACAAAATCCCAGCCAAAATCCAGATCGAGAATTTGCTCGCCCGGGTCCAGAGCGACGGAATAGTACCCAACCCCGGTTGCCGGCCAGGTCCAGTTGCCCGGAATGAGCAGGTCTACATTTTCCTCCCGCAGAGCATCCATAAAGACGCAATACGAACCTTCGCTCAGGCCCTCGAAACGGAACAAGCCGTCGGCGCCGGTCACGGCCGTTTCCCGCACCGCACTTGCCGCCGGGACAGTACCGCCTGCAGGGCACAGCCCGTCCGCCAGGCTGATCAGGATCTCGCTCAGCGCCGCCTCCGCCGCGCCAAACGACCCATCCCCCACAAATACGCCGCTGCCCTCCGGCGTTTCGGCGCAGCCCGCGCCTGGATTACCGTTGTTGCAGAAGTCATCCCACACAACCCCACCAAGCACTCCCGAATTCGGGGACGGCGTTTGCAGCGGCGCCGCGTCCTCGGCCACCACGATCTGCAGCCAGAAAGCGTCTTCGATGAAGCCATCAATCCCAAACGGTTCGCCGTTGGCATCCGCGATCTGCCAGTTCCCACGGTACGTTCCCGGCGCATCAGGGGCGATCATTTCGATCGCCACGTCCAGCGTCTGGCCCGGGGCCACGGTCCTCTCCAGCGGATAGGCGTCCTCCGCCGACATCTGGTCGCCGCCGACGAAGACAACGCTGTATTCCGTCGACCACGGGCACGTTCCGTTGTTGCGCAGCTGCCACTCCTTGGTGAATTCCGCTCCGGGTGCAAAGGCGGTATCATCGGGAATGCTGAGATCGGTCACGAACTCAAAGCTGTTCGTGCATCCGCTCAGGTCAACCTCACTGGCCGGCAAATTCAGGAAATCCCAGCCGAAATCCACATTCTCCAGACTCTCCCCGGCGCCGAGGAGCAACTGTGCGCTGCGGAAATTCTCCTTCTGGCGCGGTCCAGAAGCCATCCCCCAACAGGTCTTGATTGAGTGCTTCCGACGTATCAACAAACACGCAGTAAGTCTCCGCGGGCAGATCCGCAAAACGATATGCCCCCACGCCATCCGTCGTAACGGTGCGTCACGGCCGTTGCCGGGCATTCCCCCACACCAATCGCCACCTGAACCCCCGCGATCCCGTCCTCGTCTTGCCGCGTGCCATCTGCCAGCAGGGCGCCGCTGTCCGTCAACACGCAGCCTGGCGGCGTTTCGGCCGCGGCCGTATTCCCGTTGGCGCACAAATCGTGCCACACCACCCCTGCTACCGCCCCGATCTCTGGCTGTGCCGTTGCATCTGCCGTTGGCGTGGCTTCCACGGCCGGCGTTTCCACCGCTTCCAGGGTAAAGGAAACCTGCCGGTCGTTGGCGATCACCCTGTATGAACCGGGCGCCAGCCCCGACACATCCAGCGCCACGATTTCCTCAAAAGGCATCTCCGCGGCCGCGCAGTCTGCTCCCGGCTGCTGGATTGTCAGCACTACCAGAGTAAACTCGTCGCCGCTCTGCTGCGTGACGATATTGTCTATCGCCGTGCACTCGTTGGGCAAGATACCGCGCAGGCGCACCACTGTCTCGCTCCCGGCCGGTTCCGCTGGCAGGACCTCCAGGCTTTCAATCGTCGCCAATTGCAGCAAGGGGTCCGTCAGCGCTGTCGGCTGTGCCGCAGGTTCTGTGGCCGCCGCCACGGGGGGTGCCGTCGGCGGCACGGCGGTCGCTTCCTCCACGGTCGGGGCCGCTCCCCCACAGGCGCCCAGAATGACGGCTGTCAACATCACTAGGATCAGAATTTGTAGGCGGGTTAGTTTGCTCATCTTGCTGCTCCTGGCCGCGGTCTTGTTCAGCTGTACCTGCGACCACCTTAGCTGCCGGCAATAAAATTCTTCTGCGGGACTGCGGCCGGATGCGCAGTTCAATTCTCCTGCGGCCAACACGAATCGTAACGCATTGGAAACGCACAAGCCAGATTTCACATTAGGCGCTGTCTGATCTGCGCTGCGCGGCCGCGCATGAGCCGGTGCTGAACCCGACCCGCGTTTGCCTTGCCCGCCGGACCCGATGCCGCTAACGTTACGCCTCATGTGCACCAGGAAATCATGGATCGCCCTGCTCGTCCTTCTGAGCCTGCTGGTCGCCTGCGCCTCATCTGCGGCTGACCTGGCGCCCGCCAGCGTCGTCACGACCGTTCCCACCCCCCTGCCGCCCTCGCCCACGTCGCGTCCGCTGCCCACCTCCCTGCCGGCCAGCACACCCGTGCCCGCGAGCCTGCGCCCACGGCCGTTCCTCCCGGCCTATCCCTACCTACAGGCTGCCATCGAGCAGGCCCTGGCGGATTTCCCCGGTCTCAGCAGCTACGTCGTCATCGACCTCGCTCGCGGCGAACGGATCGGCCGTAACGAGGACCTGGCCCTGGCCGGTATGAGCCTGGTCAAAGTGCCCATCCTGATCAACACGTATCGGACCCTCGACCTGCCTCTGACCTCTGAACAGACCAAACTCATCACCGAAACCACCGCTCAATCCAGCAACTTCGCCGCCAACCTGCTCCTGCAGCTCATCGCCGGGACCCGCGACGCTTATGCCGGGGCCGATATCGTCACCCAATCCCTGCGCGAACTTGGCATCTACAACACCTTTATCGCCGTGCCCATCGACGCTGATCCTAAAGCCGATCGCCTCAACACCTACCTCACCCCTGCCAACCAGCGCACTGACCTCACCACCTATGCGGACCCCTTCCGCCAGATCACCACCGGTGACCTGGCCCGCCTGCTGGAGATGATCTACGAGTGCGCCGAACAGGACGCGGGGCCGCTGCGCGAAATCTATGCGCAGCAGATTTCCGCCGCCGAATGCCAGGACCTGCTGGCCAAGATGCAGTTGAACGAACTGGCCAAACTGCTGGAGACCGGCCTGCCCGCCGGCGTGCCCTTTGCCCACAAGGTGGGCTGGATTGATGACACGCATGGCGATGGGGGCATTGTCTTCTCCCCCGGCGGCGACTACTTGCTGGTGATGGCCCTCTATGGCAAGGAATGGCTGGAATGGGAAGACAGCGCCCCTCTTTTCGAGGAAGTCTCCCGCCTTGCCTACGCGCACTTTAACGATCCCGCGGCCTATGATGGTTTCACATTGCCGCCTACGCCTTCTCCCGCCCCCGTCACCGCCACGCCTGATCTGCCCCATGCCATCGTAACCAACACCAGAGGCGTCGGCCTCACCGTGCGCGACACTCCCGGCGGCGCGGAGGTAGCCATCGTGCCCGATGGCACCGTGCTGACCCTGCTGCCCCAGGAGCCGCGGTCAGCCAACGGGTTCACCTGGCAGCAAGTGCGCACGCCCGCCGGTGATGAGGGCTGGGCTGCCACGGATTTCTTCACCATTTGGCAGGAACCGGCTCCTTGACTCCCCCTTAGCAGAGCATGCGTACCAGAAATTTGATTCCCCCTCACGGCCGTCCTTCTCGCCGCCCTCGTCCTGGCTGCTCGCCTGCGCGCGCAAGAAACGGAACCCTGGCGCTTCGGCGTCATAGAGGCCCACGAAGCCCCCAACTCCGCGCGCGAACTGGACACCTCCTGGACGCGGTTCACCTTCCAATGGGCCGATGTCCAGCCCTCAGGGCCCAACGCCTGGAGCCCACCCGTTTCTGATGAGGAAATCGAAACCCAGATCGCCGCCGGTCGCGAAGTCGTCGGCCTGCTCATCGGCATCCCCGACTGGGCGCGCGACTCCGAAAAGCTCCCCTCCGGCCTGTGGCTTGCTCACGATGACCCGCAAAACCTGTGGGCCAACTATGTTCGCGAGGCGGTCAGTCGCTACGCCGGAAGCATCGACCACTGGGTCATCTGGAACGAGCCTGACATCGATGCCACGGCCGTGGCCCATACCTGGGACGGCACCGTGGATGATTTCTACCAGCTGCAGCGCATTGCCTATCTGGTCGCCAAAGAAACGAACCCCGGCGCTGTCATCCATCTCGCGGCCTTCACCTACTGGGCCGACCTCCAGGCCGGGCGCGAACAATACATGGCCCGCCTGCTGGACCGCATCCTCGAAGACCCGGACGCGCCCAACCACAACTACTATTTTGACGCTGCCACAGCCCACCTCTACTTCCAGGCCGGGCAAATCTACGACCTGCTCCTGCTTTTTCGCAGCATCATGGCCGAGCGCAACCTCGAGCGTCCGATCTGGCTGATCGAAACCAACGCCCCGCCCTTCGATGACCCCTCCTGGCCCGTGGCCGAGGTGACCCTGGCCGTAACTGAGAACGAACAGGCCGCCTTTATGCCGCAGGGCCTCGCCTCCGCCCTGGCCGCGGGGGCCGAACGTGTCGGCGTTTTCAAGCTGCGCGATACAGAAACGGATCGCCAGGCCAACCCGGAACCGTTTGGCCTGCTGCGCCTCGACGGCAGCCGCCGTCCTGCCTACAACAGCTGGAAGGTGGCCACGCAGCAAATGCGCGGCGTGCGCGAAGCCACTCGCGTGCGCTGGGACGAGATTGGTCAATTCGCCCTTGAGCAAGCGGACCGCCGCACGACCGTGCTCTTCTCGCGCCTGCCCATTTCACAGACGGTCCAGATTACGGCCGTTGCCCCCACTGCGCGCCTGGTCAATATGTGGGGGGAGGAAGAGCAGGTCGAAGCGCTAGACGGGCAGTATGAAATCGAACTCCAGTCGGCCCTCTGCGCGCAAACGATTGGTGACTACTGCATGATCGGCGGCACAACCCTCTACCTAATCGAAGCGCTCGACGGGGGTCCGCCGCCGCCAGGTATGCCACCGGTCCTACCACCTTCGACCATCATGCCCACGCTGCCACCGCTGCCCACCCTTGCCGCAACCCCCAGCCTGACCCCCGCTCCATCCGCAGCCGCGACAGCCACCGGCACCGCCACGCCAACCGCCACGCCTACGACAGCAGCCACCCCCTCCACCGGCGGCGCAGCGGCGCTGCCGCCGCCCTCCGCCACGGCCGTGTTGCCTCCCTCTGCGGAACCCACCGGATCAACCGCAGCTGCTTCTGTGCCGGAACCGCAGCCCGGCACGCCGCCCCTACCGGCAGTCGCCCTCGCCGGTGGAGCTGTCCTGCTGCTGGTGGGCCTCTGGCTCAGCCGCAAAGCGCGCGCAAGCCGCAAGTCGCCGGACCGCTAAATCGTTCTCACGGTCGAAACATGCTCCATGGAACCGGAATCTGTGACTGAAATCTGAGGTGGCGAAGAAAGGCTACGAACGCGGTTCGACCAGCATGCGCACGGCTGTACGCTCCTGTCCGTCGATTTCTACCTCAACAAAAGACGGGGTGCAGATGATGTCCATCCCCTCCTCTGCCAGGTACCCTTTGGCGATCACAATCGCCTTCACGGCCTGGTTGACTGCCCCGGCGCCAATCGCCTGGACTTCAGCGCGTTGTGCATCACGCATCACTCCGGCGATCGCCCCCGCAACTGCAGATGTACGTGACTGAGCGGAGACTTTGATGACGTTCACCAACACCCTCCTGCTAGCTCCACCAACACATGGCGGGTTTCTGATCGATGGCGGGTTTGATAACAAACTGTTAACTACAGTGTACAAGAGATTCAGCACTTGGCAAGAATGAATTGCCGCCCATTCCGGCCGTCTCCCTGCCCCGGCGATAGCGAGTATAATACCGCGCCATGGCTGACCCTTTACCTCCCAACGAGGAAAAACTCACCCCCCAGGCCCTGAGCGATCGCGCCTTTGTCATGCGCGCCGCCGGACTGGTCGGCGCCGCCCTTTTGCTCAGCCGCGTTGTGGGCCTCGTCCGCGAAATCGTCACCCGCGCCATGCTCGGTGTCACCACCATCGATGCCACCGCCTTTGACATCGCCAAGACCATTCCGGAGGCGATTTTCCTGATCGTGGCCGGCGGTGCCATCGGCTCCGCGTTCATCCCCACCTTCACCGCCTACTTTGAGCGCGACGACGAAACCGGGGCCTGGCATCTTTTCTCGGCGGTGATCAACCTGCTGACTATCGTCGTCACCGTCATTGCCGTGCTGGCCATGATCTTCGCCCCGGACATCGTCAACTTCTTCTATTCGGCCAACATCGCCGCCGAGCCGGAGCTGCTCTATACCACGGTAAGCCTGATGCGGGTCATGCTCTTCTCACCCATCATCTTTGGCGCGAGCGGCGTGATTATGGGTGCGCTCAACGCACGCCAGCACTTCCTGTTCCCGGCCCTGGCCCCTACTGTCTACAATCTCGGCATCATCGCCGGCGCGCTGCTCGTGGGCCCCACCCCCCTCGGCCCGGCCATGGGCCTGGCCATCGGCAGCGTCTTCGGCGCCCTCGGCCATCTGCTCATCCAGATTCCCGCCCCTGCGCCGCAAAGGGGCCCGCTATGCGCCCATCTTGACCATCCACGACCCGGGCGTCATCCAGGTCGCTAAGCTGATGGCCCCGCGCGTGTTGGGCCTCTCGTTCAGTGAGATCAACAAATTCATCATGCTCTACCTCACCGGCTCCATGCCCCTGGGCAGTTTGCCGGCCCTGAATGCGGCCCTGCGCCTGATCATCTTGCCCCAGGGCATCCTGGGCCAGGCCCTGGGCATTGCCGCATTTCCTACCCTATCGACCCTCGCCGCGCGGCAAGACTATGATGAAATGCGCGTCATCATCAGTTCCTCCCTGCGCATGCTGCTTTTTCTCGGCCTGCCGGTCACGGTCTGGTTGATGCTGCTCGCTGAACCGATGGTCACGATCCTGTTTGAGCGCGGCCTCTTCGATGCCGAATCAACGCAGCTCGTCGCCAATGCCCTGGTGCTGCTGGCGCTTGGCCTGATCGCCCTGCTGTTTTTGGAAGTGATTGCCCGCAGCTTCTACTCGCTTGAGCGACACCCTGACCCCCGTCCTGGCCGGTGGTGCGCAGGCCCTGGCGATGGCCCTGCTGAGCATCACTCTGGCCAACGGGCTCTTCGCCGCGCGCGGCTGGCAACCTCTTGGCGCCCTGGCCCTGGGCTTTAGCGCCTCCAATTACGTCGAAGTATTGCTGCTCGTATGGCTCCTGCGGCGCAAGATGGGTACGCTGCACGGCCGTGCTTTCCTCAACGGCGCCTGGCGCATGGCCCTCGCCGCCCTGGTCATGACCGCCGGCATGTGGCTGCTGCTGGCCCAGATCCCGCCAACGGCCGTGTGGGCGCGCCTGATTGTCGGCGGGCTGGCCGGCGGCGCCTTTTACCTGCTGTTCTGCTTTCTGCTGCGCGTGCCCGAACTGCACCAGCTGCTGGGCTATGGCCGCGATCGCCTGGCGCGCCGCTGATACCCGGACAACAAAAAACCCGGCGAATTGCCGGGCTGCAAGAACTATTCAAATTGAGAACCTGTGGCTCTAGTTGTTCGCCGAAACGCTGGCGCTGTTCATAACCACGGCCGACTGCGCCATCAGTTCGCCATTCACCCATACATCGAGCGAGTAGCGGCCCGCTTCAAAACCTTCTTCCGGGGCAAAGAAGATATAACCGGGGCCCTCGTCGCCATAGACCCACTCTTCATTGCCGCCCTCCAGAACATCCCCGTCCAGTCGCCACACCCACGCCCAAACCATACCATCTGCCATGCCTTCATAAGTGAACGTGGCATAGAGTGTATAGAACCCTTCAGCAAAAATCTGGCGCGGGCTAACCGCTTCGTACTCGTCCGTAACTTCCGTAGAAAAGCTCAGAGTGCCCAGATTCGTGTCACTGCTGAGATCTATTTCGCTTTCAAATTGGTCGTATTCGCTGGGGAGGGAAAGTTTGGGGGCTACAAAAGGCTGGTCAATTACGGAGATAAGTTGGGATGTATCGAGGGATTCGAGCGCATACGAATCGGCCGCTTCTGCGTCAACGCTCTCGATGAGCTCCGGCAGCGCAACGATCTCTTCCTGCGGCACGGGTTTGCTGTTCGGCAGAATAGCCATACGCACAGTCTCATCCACCGGAGCCTGCCAGGAATATGCGCTGATCCCCATCGCCACAAGGAAAAGCACAAAACTGGCCGACAGATAAGTCTGCAAGCGCTTTCCAGCCTGCAAACGCTGGAAAAAATAGGGGGACCGTTTCATCTCACGCCAGTTCTTGAGCGCCGCAAAAAACACAACAGAACCCAGCGTAAAGAATATTCCCAGCAACCACGGCGTTGCTGTCCCCGACAATGCGGTTATGGTTTCTTCCAATTTCTCTTCCTGAACCGGCAACAATCTACCGGTACACGCCACGTCACATTATAAAGGACGTAGCACCCTATGGCAAGCTACAGTCCTTTTCACCAAAACAAATAGCGGCAATGCCACCTAAAAAACACCTTTTCGACCCTTATATAGGTCATGGTCGTCTGGCGCTTTGCCGTCACATCAAGGTTGCATCATAAAACAAGACGGGTCATTTTGTCCAGCTAATGCGCTTCTACATGAGTGCCATGTAAGTTGAAGCCTGTTGAAGCAGCAGTTTTGATGGCCGTGCAAACAGCACCTACCCCTCTTCAGCCTTGCCAAGAGGGGGTTCCCGTCTACAATTGGCCCCGATGATCGAAGTGAACGGACTTGTGAAGCGTTATGGCCTGAACACCGCCCTGCGTGGCGTGGACCTACGCGTTAGCGAAGGGGAGTTTGTAACCCTGGTCGGCCCCAATGGCGCGGGGAAAAGCACCTTGCTGCGCATCGTCGCTACCTTGCTCGAACCAACCGAAGGTAACGTCAGCGTGGGAGGATGGGCCTTTCCCCAGCACGCTGCCAAGGTGCGCCGCCACATTGGCCTTGTCTCCCACCAGCCCCTGCTCTATCGCGATCTGACCGCCGCTGAAAACCTGACCTTTTTTGCCCGCCTTTATGAACTGGACGACATTCCGCAACGCGTAAACGACGCCTTGCGTAAGGTGGGTCTGTTCTCGCGCCAGCGCGATCCGGTCGGCGGCTTCTCGCGCGGCATGGTGCAGCGGCTGACCATCGCCCGCGCCACGATCCACGAACCGGATGTACTGCTCTTCGATGAACCCTATACCGGCCTGGACCAGGACGCCTCGCTACTGCTGGACACTCTCCTGCGCGAGCAAGCGGACCAGGGACGGACGATTATGATGATCACCCACGATCTCGTTCATGGTCTGGCGCAAAGCGATCGGGTTGCCGTGTTGAGCAACGGCCGGATCACTGCCGACTTCCCCAGCTCATCCATCACCCCTTCCGGCTTCCTGGAACTGTATGCCGAACAGACCCAGCGCCAGCGCCGCCGCAGCACGCCCCAGGACGCCCTTGCCGCATGACTACTCCCCCTATCAGCAGCGAACAAAGCTCGTTCTGGCCCTCCATCTGGACCATCATGCGCAAAGATTTGCGCATCGAGCAGCACACCGGCCAGACCGTCAGCGTCATGGTCATGTTTTCACTCGTCACCGTGATCATGTTCAACTTCGCCCTCGGCACCAACCTCGGCGCCGCGCGCGAGTTGTCCACCGGCCTTCTCTGGGCCACCATCCTGCTCGCCGGCACGCTGGGCCTCAACCGTTCCCTGGCCATTGAGCAAGAAAACCAGACTTTCGACGCCCTGCTTATCGCTCCTGTCCACCGCAATGCCATTTATCTGGGCAAAGTGTTCAGCATCAGCCTGTTCACGCTGGCACTCGAAGCCATTCTCGTGGTCGTTTTCATCGTCTTCTTCGACAAACCCTTCTGGCGCCCACCCGTGCTCCTGGTCCTCGCCATGGGAACCTTCGGCTATATCGCCGCCGGAGTTCTGATCACCTCCATGTCCATCCAGACCCGTTCGCGGGATGTCTTGCTGCCCGTTCTGCTCCTACCGCTCTCCCTGCCCCTGGTCCTGCCCGCTGCCATGGCCGTCTCCGCCTACATGTTTCCCCAGTGGCCGGAGTGGAGCGAAGTGCAGAGTGCCATCTCCCTGGTCCTGATTTATGATCTGCTCATGGTCACTGTGGGCCTTTTCACATATCATTACGTAGTCGAAGCTTGAAACCAATTGAGTAGCGCAGCGATGGGGCAAGGGAGCTCTGCGCCGGGCAGAGGTTGTATTCCGCTGCTGTTGACGTTCTGAACAAGGAGTAGTTACGATGGAATTGGCAAAACTGAATCGTAATACACGCATCTTGAATATCGCCGCGATCGTGGTCCTGGCCATTGCCCTGGGCATGATCTTCTTCTATGCCCCGGTCGAACAGACCATGGGCAATGTGCAGCGCATCTTCTACTTTCACGTGGGTTCGGCCTGGGTTGGTTCTTTGGCCTTTCTCGTCGCCCTGGTAAGCGGCATAATGTTCCTGCGCAAACCGTCCCGCAAATGGGACACCACGGCCGTTGCCGCCGTAGAAATCGGCCTCGTATTCCTCAGCATGGCCATCGTCTCCGGCTCCGTGTGGGGCAAGCCGGCCTGGAACACCTGGTGGCTCTGGAGCCCGCGCCTGACCATGGTCACCATCGCCTGGCTCGCCTACGCCGCCTACTTCATGCTGCGCGGCGCCATCGACGATGAAGAACGTCGCGGCCGTTTCTCCGCCGTGTACGTCATTATTTCTTTCGTAACCATCATCCTCACCTTCGTCAGCATTCGTATTTTGCGTGATATTCATCCCGTCGTCTTTGGCGGTGCCATGGAATCCGCGCAGGGTGCTTCCGAAGGCCTCCAGGAGTTCTCCGGCCTGGACTCCATGAAAATGGTGATAACGTTGAATGTATCCGTAATCGCTTTTACACTGGTCTTCGGCGCCTGGATGCTCAACCGCATTCGCCTCCAGCGCCTGACCGATGAAACCCAAATCCTCAAGTCCCGCGTCGCTGCCCAGCTCCAGGGAGAAGTCTGATGACCATGACCATCCTATCGGCCGCTGCGCTGCAAATCAGCACCGATCCCAACCAGTTCAACAATTACCTGCTCTTGGGCTACGCCGCCATGTGGACAATTGGCATGATCTACATCATCAGTCTGGCCCTGCGCCAGCGAAATGTGCGCCGCGACCTGGATTTGATGGAGCAAATCTTACAGGAAGATGATCAAACCGAGCGATAGTAGGGAGCTTTACTTTATCCTTACATAGATCTGGCATACTCGGTGGGTAGAGTACGGCCGTTTCGCGGCTGCTGCCTACAAAGGAGACTTGCACATGTCAGAGTTGAAAATTCCATCCCCGCAGAGCATGCCAGCCGGGCGCCTCATCGTCATCGGCACCGTCATCCTGGTCGTTGGCTTCCTGGTGATTGGAACTCTTACGCAGTCCAACATTACGGAGCAGAACACTTTTGGGGTGCCTCAACAGCCCTTCTTGATCCTCGCCTTCCTGGCTCTCGTCGGTGGGCTGCTCAGCTTTCTCTCCCCCTGCACACTGCCCATCCTCCCTGCCTATTTTGCCTTCGCCTTTCAGAGCGGCCGCCAGCAAATCGCCGCCAATACCATGAGCTTCATGCTCGGCGTGGCCGGTATGTTTGCCCTGTTGGGCGCGGGCGCCTCGCTCCTTGGCCGCGTCTTACTGCAGAACCAGCAGCTCATCCTCCTGTTTGGCGGGTCGCTCATTCTCATATTCGGCGTCATGAGCCTGTTGGGAAAGGGATTCACCGGCATGAGCCAGGCCTCCGGCGCCACGGTAGACAATCGTTCCCTTGGCGGCTCCTTCGTCTTTGGCCTCACCTTCGCCGTAGGCTGGTCCAGCTGTGTTGGCCCCGTGTTGGGTGCCATGCTCACCCTCGCTGCCCAGACGGCCTCCGTCGTCCAGGGCACCATGCTCCTTTTCATCTATGCCCTTGGCCTGGGCCTGCCCCTCATCCTGATCTCCACCTTTTTCGGCCGTGCCGACCGGCAGGGCCTATTGTGGCGCACGATGCGTGGCAAAGGCTGGGAGTGGGATGCGCGCAAAGTTGTCGTCGGCGTGATTTGGGGCCTGGCTATCTGGCGCATCCTCGTCGCTGCGGGCGAATACACGTTCGACAACTTTGGTTTCCTCGCCGGCCAGCAGTTCAGTTCGGTCCATGAAATCGGGTTGCTCGTGATTGCCCTGGCCGGGGCCCTGTTGTGGATGTTCACTTCCCCGCCGGAGGGCAGCCGTGTAATGATGCACATGCATAGCACGCAGGCCGCCAGCGGCGTCCTCTTTATCCTGCTGGGTTTGCTGATGCTGAGCGGCCGTCTGGCTACCTTTAATTCACTGATCCCCCCCGATCTGGCGATATGGTTCGCCGATGTGGAAGACAAGTTCCTGATGTTCTTCCAGTAGAAAGCAGAGGTTTGAACCAGCAACAGCGCTTCTGGTTGGGTCGGGCGTCGGGTTCCAGGAAAACCGCGACCTGCCGGAGCAATGAGGAAAAGACGTGACAGGCGGCCAAATAACAGACAGCGAAAAAACAACCAGCACAAACCGCAACCGGCTAATCTTTATCGCCGGGCTGTTCTTTCTCGGAATTGCCCTGGCCGTGCTGCTCTTTGGCAGCGGCCTTTTGAGACAGAGTGGCACGGCCGATCAATCCCTGGCCCTGCCCCAGGTACCGCCCAAAGCCGGAGAGATAAACCCCCGCACCGGGGTAGTAGATCCGCTCGTAGTGGGCGACAAAGCGTACAACTTCGCTTTGTCTGACCTCGACGGCCGTCCCGTCACCCTCAGCGACTTCGCCGGCCGGCCCGTCCTGGTCAATTTCTGGGCCACCTGGTGCCCCCCTTGTCGCCTCGAAATGCCTGAGTTCCAGCGCGCCTTCGAAGCCCATCAGCAGGACGGCCTGGTCATCCTCGCCATCAACGAATATGAAGACGCCGACCAGGTGCGCTCCTTCTTCCATGACGACATGGGCTTCACCTACACCCCGCTGCTGGACAGCGACGGGGAGGTGGGCCAGGCCTATGGCGCGGTTGGCTTGCCCGCGTCCTTTTTCGTTGCCCCCGATGGCAGCGTGGCCGCTGTGCATCGCGGCTTGATGACCGAATCCCAGCTGGAAACCTATCTCGCGCAGCTGATTCCCTGAAGCCCGCGCCCGGGCATCCTTTGAGGTAGGCGGCCATCATGACCAATGAGCAGCAACAATCTGGCGGCGGCATCGATCGTTTGACGCTGGCCATCGATCGCTTCGTATACTGGCTGTCCCGCCACTGGCTGGCCCTGTTTAATATCTTCATCGCCATCTACGTCGGGCTGCCGATCCTCGCGCCCGTGCTCCTGCAGGCCGGGGCGACGCGCCCCGCGCGCCTGATCTACACCATCTACAGTCCTCTCTGCCATCAGATGGCTTCTCGTTCCTTCTTCCTCTTTGGTGAACAGCCCGTTTACCCCCGCGAACTGGCCGGAACAAATTTCACCCCCATCGAAGCCTACATGCCCACGATACCGGAATTCGCCAATGCATCAACCGACCCCGCGGAATGGACTTCGTTTATCCTGCCGGCGCGGCGTTTCGTCGGCAACCAGCAGATGGGCTACAAGATGGCCCTGTGTGAGCGCGATATGGCCATCTATGGCTTTGTTCTCGTGGGGGGCCTGCTCTACGGGCTGCTGCGCCGGCGCATCAATATCAAGCCGCTGCCGGTCTGGGCTTTCCTGCTCTTTGGCCTAGGGCCGATCGCCCTGGATGGTTTCAGCCAGCTGTTCAGCCAGTACCTCGCCGCTTTGGCCCCCGGCCTGCAGGCCATGCCTTTACGCGAGAGCACACCCCTTTACCGCACCCTCACCGGGGCCTTATTTGGCTTCAGCCTGGTCTGGCTCACCTATCCCCACATAGACCAGAGCATGGCCAGAACCGAAGCGCAGCAGCGGGCGAAGCTGCTTGACGCCGAGGCACTGTCGTAGCCCCCGGTGACTCCCCTGTGGTTTCTTTTCGGCCTTTTGGCGGTCACGGCCGTTGCCCTGCTCCTCTACTGGCTGCTCGTCATCACCGAAGGGGTCTATCTGGGACCACGCGTCGTGGTCCTGCTCTACGACCTCACCGCCGCCCGCTACGACAGCATCAAACAATTTGATCCCGACGCCGAACGCTATTTCGTCATCTACCCCCTGCTCAATACCCTGCTCGGGTTCCCCGCGCCTCTCGTCCTTGACGTAGCCACGGGCACGGGGAGATTACCCCTGTTCCTGCTTGAGGAGCCGTTCTTCAACGGCCGTGTTGTCGGCCTCGATGCCTCCGCTCGTATGCTCGCCCAGGCCGCGCCCAAGCTGGCCCCCTTCGGCCATCGCGCCACCCTCGTCCAGCAAACGGCCATCGCCCTCCCCTTTCCCGACAGCGCCTTCCACGCCGTCACCTGCCTCGAAGCCCTGGAGTTCCTCCCCGATGAACTGGCCGCGCTGCGCGAAATGGAACGGGTTTTGCGACCTGGCGGGACCTTGCTGATCACCCGTCGCCGTGGCTGGGAAGCACAGGCCTTCTTCGGCCGTTACGCCGGCCGCGAACAGGTCGCTGGCCGCCTGCGTACGCTCGGCTTTGTAGATGTGGAAGTCAGTCTTTGGCAGGTAGAATATGATCTGGTAACCGCCCGCAAGGTTGTGCCCTGGGATGCTCAGTTGTAGTAATACGCTTCTTTGCCTAGAATACATTGATCTGGTTCCAGGTTGTACTTCCTGGTGCTGGATGGTGCCGAAAAATCGTAGATGGGAGACACAACAATGGCGAAACGGGATGGCAAACTGTATATCGGCCGTACGGCCGCGGCCGAGGGCACGAAAGCCTCAGCAGAATCCTTCTACTATGACTTGGACGATCTGCTGACGCATGCCGTCGTCGTAGGCATGACCGGTTCCGGCAAAACCGGCCTCTGCATCGATATTCTCGAAGAGGCTGCCTTACAGGGCGTTCCCTCGATCATGATTGACCCCAAAGGGGATATCACCAATACCCTGCTGCACTTCCCGGACCTGCTGCCCGCAGACTTCGCCCCCTGGCTGAACGCTGAACAGGTACGCAAGGAAGGCAAGACGCTCCATGAAGCGGCGCAGGAAACGGCCAATCTCTGGCGCAATGGCCTGGCGGAATGGGACATCGATGGCGATCGTATCCAGGCCCTTAAGGACAGCGCCCAATTCGCCATCTATACTCCCGGCTCCGATGCCGGGCGGCCCATCAGCATCGTCAATTCCCTCGCTGCTCCCGCGCTTGACTGGAACGAGAACACTGAAGTTTTGCGCGAACAGATCAGCAGCACGGTTACGGCGCTGCTGAGCCTAATCGGCCTGCAAGAACTCGATCCCGTGACCGCCCGTGAGCATATCCTCCTCGCCACCATCTTCGAGAACGCCTGGAGCAACGGCCGTGATCTCACCCTCGAAGAACTGATCATGCAGAGCCAGTCACCGCCCTTTGCCAAGATGGGCTTCCTGGAAACCGACGTATTCTACCCGCCAGACGAACGCTTCAAACTGGCGGCCCGCTTCAACGCCCTGGTGGCCGCGCCCTCCTTCCAGGCCTGGCTCGCCGGTGAACCGCTCGACATTCAGGGCTTGCTCTACACCGGCGACGGCCGTCCGCGCCACTCTGTTTTCTACATCGCTCATCTCAATGACGAAGAGCGCATGTTCATTGTCACCCTGCTGTTCAGCATCATGGAAACCTGGATGCGCAACCAGAGCGGCACATCTTCCTTGCGTGCGCTGATCTATTTCGATGAAATATTCGGCTATTTGCCTCCCACCAAGCAGCCACCGTCCAAGGAGCCGATCCTGCGCATGCTCAAACAGGCCCGGGCGTTCGGCCTCGGCCTGCTGCTGGCCACCCAAAATCCCGTCGATGTGGACTACAAGGGCCTCTCAAATGCCGGTACCTGGTTCATCGGCCGGCTGGCGACCGCGAAAGACAAAGAACGCCTCGTGGATGGGTTGGAAGGGGTGAGCGGTGGGGCCATCGATGTCAAAACCTTGTCCCAGCAGATCTCCAGTCTGGGAAAGCGTGTCTTCCTGGCCCGCAACGTCCACGAAAGCGAGCCGCAGTTGTTCCAGACCCGCTGGGCCATGAATTACCTGGCCGGCCCCATGACCCGTTTGCAGATACCGACCCTGAATGAATTGGCTGGTGCAGCGCCTCCCGCCACAGCCCCAAGAGAATCCCGACCGCAGAAAAAGGACGCGACCACGGCCGTCTCCCCGGCCGTATCGGACGCGATGCCCGGCACGACAACCAGGCCGCTTGTCCCAGACAGGTTTCAGGAAACACACTTGCCGGTGACAGTTACCCTGGCCGAGGCCGCGCGCGCCGCCGGGCGTGCACTGCCTTCCGGGGCGAAAGAGCGCGCGATTCTCTATACGCCCATGTTGTTGGCGCAGGCCCTGGTACGCTATGACAATAGCAAAGCAGGTGTCCGCCTGGATGAATCGATCGCCGTGCTGATCCCCGAAGTTGATCCCCGTCGTGCCATACGCTGGGAAGAACACCTGCTGCCTGAGCTGAGTCGCGGCGACTTGCTGGCCGACGCCCTCCCTGACGCGCGTTACCTATCCCTGGAAACACCCCTTTCCGACGCGGCTGCCTTGCGTCGTCTTCAATCCGATTTTGAAGACTGGATCTACCGTGACACCACCATACCCCTGCGCGTTAATAAGGGATTGGGGTTGTCTGCGGGTCCCAATGTCTCCGAGAACGCTTTCCGCGAGCAGTGCATCGACGCGGCGGAAGATAAACAAGAGCAAGAGGTCGCCAAATTGGAGGCCTCGTACGCCTCGAAGATGGCCAGTGTGCACGCCAAACTGGAGAAGGAACAGCGCGAACTGCGCGAAGATCTCGAAGAAGTAGGGCGGCGCAAGCAAAACGAGATCGCCTCCTACGGGGAAATGCTTCTCAGCATGTTTGGCGGCCGCCGGCGCAGCATCTCCTCTTCCCTTTCTAAAAGGGAGATGCGCGCCAGGGCGCAAGCGGACGTGGAAGAATCGCAAGAACAGATCGAAGAGCTGGAAGAAGATCTGCAGGAACTGCGTGACGAACTGCAAACGAAACTCGTCAAAATCGAGGAAAAGTGGACGGCCGTCGCTCTAGACATCGAGGAAGTGCCTCTCAGTCCTTACAAGAAAGATATCAATACCCGATCCTTCGGCATTGCCTGGTCCCCTGCCTACCTCATCGAAACGGACTCCGGCTTCGAGATTCTTCCCGCCAACCCGCTGGGCGACGCTTAGGCCGGTAGTTCCCCGGCCCAGCCTGTTCGGTTCCCATGCCTGCAGGCAAGCGTCTCGGCCTTTCCACGGTACCCGCGATCAACGTGGCGCGTCCGTTGGCCAGCTCACGCAGTGTGAGATAGGGATTAGCCTACCCTTGGGTGCGCCTGGGCCCTGTTATAATCAGCTCCACACTGAGGAAAACCATCCACGATGCAAGTCACCGCTCCAGCGACCGCTGGCTCTTCCCTGAATCGCAAATTAGGCTTCTTCCTGCTGCCGCCCCTCCTGGCGCTGGTCGCCCTGACCATGCTTTTCACCTTCTTGACCGCCCAGTATCGCAGCGAATACGCCGATCGCGTCTATGACGGGGTAACTGTGGCCGGTGTGGACCTCGGCGGCAAAACAGCCGCTGAAGCACAACTGCTCCTGACCACGGCCCTGCCGAAATATGCCGGCGGTGAAGTGACCTTTCGTGACCCTGCTTCTCCCGATTCTTGGGTGAGTTCTTACGCCGACCTGGGTATCCAGCTGGACAGCGCCGAAATGCTGGCCGCCGCGATGAGTGTGGGCCGCTCCGGCGGACCAATCCAGCGCCTGCAGGATACCTTCGCCACTTGGTATTACGGCCGTGAAATTGCCCCCATCGTGGTCATTGACGAAAGTCGCCTCGATGCCAAAGTCGCTGAGCTGGCTGCCGAGATCGATCAGCCCGCCATGGAAGCGGCCATCGCTTATGAAGACAATATGGCTCAGTTCCAGCCTGGACAGCCTGGTCGTCTTCTCGACAGGGCAGACCTGCGTACCCGCCTTGCTATCCCCCTGAGCGAATTCCGCAATGCCGAAGTAGAGCTGCTTGTCCATGATATCCCGCCTACGCTCTACAACAATAGCGGCGCCGCGGAGGAAATCCAGCAAATACTTGCAGGGCCGGTCACGTTCTTCCTCAGCAATCCGCTGGACGAACTGGACTTGCAGCCCGTGATCCTGCCCCAGGAGACGCTGGCCAGCTGGCTGCGTGTTGAGGTCCAGCAAGCCGATGACGGCACTCTTCAACATACGGTCATCGTGGATGAAAATGCCGTCCGCCACTGGCTGCGCCCGTTTGCTGACCAGCTGCATCGCGAACCTGTCAACGCGCGCTTCTATTTCGATGATGACACGCGCGAACTCGTGCTGGTGTCCCCGCACATCAATGGCCGTTCCCTCGATATCGAAGCCACCGCCACCCAATTCATCTCCGAAATCGGCTCCTCAAATCGCTCTACGCCCTTCATCATGCAGGAGATTGTCCCCGCCGTAAGCTCGGCCTCAAGCGCCGCCGAACTGGGCGTTACCGAACTGATCACCGAAACAACCACCTGGTTCTATGGCTCAACGGATGCCCGCAAGCACAACATTGCCCGTGCCGCGGCCAACTTCTTTGGCATCGTCGTCGCGCCGGGCGAAGAATTCTCGTTCAACAAATACCTTGGCAGCGTAAGCGAAGCAGACGGGTTTGAAGAAGGCCTTATCATTGTCGGCGGGCGCACGATCAAAGGCATTGGCGGCGGCGTATGCCAGGTCAGCACCACCCTCTATCAGTCCGCTTTCCTGGCCGGCTACCCCATCACCGAGCGCTGGGAACATGGCTACATGCTCGGCTACTACAACGACGGGGAAGGGCCGGGCATGGACGCCACCGTCTTTTCGCCCATAGTCGACATGAAATTCATCAACAACACGCCACACCATATCCTGATTGAAAACTACTACAGCCAGGAAAATGAAGCGCTCACCTTCAAACTCTACAGCACGAGCATGGGCCGCGAAGTGGAAAAAACGGAACCTGAATTTAGCAACGTCAGGCCTGCTCCGACCGAGGACCTGTGGGAATTCGATCCCGACCTGCCCGAAGGCACCGTCGTGCAGATTGATAGCGCCGTGGAAGGAGCGACCGTGGCCGTAGGCCGCACGGTCAAGAATGCCGATGGCGAGGTAATCCTCGATGAAACGGTCATCAGCAACTACATCCCCTATCCCAATGTTTACAGCTACGGTCCCGGCGTGGAACCATACGACTATTCCTTGCTGCCGGAAGAGTAAACCCACCCCCTCCCGTCTCCTCCCATGCCATCATTGACATAGCACGTCCACCCGCTCTACCATCTCGATCGAAACCGTCTGCAGACTTACAGGTGGCAAAGCGCCCCATGCATCGATATTTGTTTCTCCAAAAACAAGAAACAATAAACAAGAAACAATAATCGACACCCTCCCCAACGGCTCTGTTCCCCGCCATTGGCTCCGCTTTCCCATTGCCCGCAACCCGCCGGGAAGTGTCGCACAGCAATTCTCAAAGACCTATTGACACACTAGAACATATGTGCTAATATCCTTGTCAGATACACGCCGACCTTTTCCCTCTTCCAAACCCTCTTCGTGTGTGTATGGAGCCGGCAAGCGCGACCCTTGCCGGCTCCGCCCTCTCTTTTCAGGGGGCCAGGACGGTCAGCTGCTCAGCAAGTGATTGGCGTAGAATTTATCGTTGTCGTTTTTTTTGAGGAGATGACAGGATGTTTACAGGAAACACGATGGGCACCGGAGGAACAAAAACCTCCGCCTTCAATTTCAAATTCAGCTTCCCTCGCATGGCGATCCTGGGCCTGATTCTTGCCGTGGCCCTCATCGCCTTTGAGATCTTCAACTTCGATACTACCCGCTATGCCCTGGAAAGCCTCCTCGGCGATACCAGTTTCTTGGGTATTTCCTGGGCTGTGATTCTGGCCATTGCCTTCTGTGCGATTGACTTCGCCGGGCTGTCGCGCCTCTTCTCCCCGGATGCCGGAGCATCTGAGTCGCGTGCTGCATGGTATCTGATGGGTGCCTGGCTCCTTGGCGCGACCATGAATGCAATCATGACCTGGTGGGCTGTGAATCTGACCTTGCTGAATCACGAGCTGGGCAACGAAATACTCAGCCGCGAGCAGCTGCTTCGTTTCGTCCCGTTGTTTGTGGCTGTCCTGGTCTGGTTGACCCGTATCCTCTTTATCGGCGCTTTCTCGATGGCCGGCGAACACCTTTTTGAGACGACGCCGGCGCCCGCGCGCAAATCCTCGTCCGCACAGTCCGCCAGGCAAGTGTCCCAACGTGCCCCGCGGCCCAGCAGCGCGCCTGTCGCCCCGCAGCCTGTGGCTGCTGCGCCGCCTCGCCCTGCCAGCCCGCCTCCGCCCACCTCCGCTCCTTCTCGTCCGGTGCCCCTAGGCATGCAGGCCCGTGGCCGCGGCCGCTAGGGCGCGACAATGCCGCTGATACGATGGCGCAAGTTGAAGCCGTGGCCTGTGCCGCGGCTTTTTTGTGCCTACCCGTCGTTCTCCTCCACGATCTGTCGCGTGACTCGATAGATTTCCTCCAGAGTTGACCCGCGCGCCTTCTCCAGGCGGTCCACGCGCTTCTGATACTGCAATAGAGCAAAGTCTATAAAGTCACTTTCCACCAGCCCAAACGGAATCGGGTCATATTGGGCGAAGGCATCGCCTATGACCCCAATCGCGGGCAGCAGCAGCTCGTTCATGGTTGTTTCCAGCACGGGCCAGAGATCGTCGTTCTCCACCAGAAGCCGTGACAGGAGGAAGATTCCATAGGCGATGTGCCTCGATTCGTCCTGTTTCAATAGCCGGATACCTTCGCGCTGCCCCGGCATGATGTCGCGCTCCTCCAGGACGGTGAGGTACGTGTGATATCCCGTTTCTGCCAGCATACCTTCCACGATCATGTTGTAGGTTAGCGAAGCGTTTAGTTGCGCCAGCGGGGAAGGATCATAGCGCAGGCGCTGCAAGGTTTCTGGCAACGCTTCGTAGAAGATCAGGCGGTAGTTCTCGGTGTGATAACTTCCCAGATCATGGTCGCTGCCCACCACTTCGGTCAAAAAGCGGCTGAAGAAGTCGACGTGTTTCGCCTCTTCAAACAGGAAGGTAGTAAGAAACATCTCTTCTTCCAGCCGCCCTTCGCTGGCGATGGCAGCGATGAGGGGTAGAAGATCCAGGGTCACGGCCTCCTCGCCGGCCTGGAACATTGCTGTCAGCCGCAGCAGTAGGTCTTGTTCGTGTGCCTCCAGGGCCTGCCAGTG
The DNA here is from genome assembly GCA_963786145.1 of uncultured Chloroflexia bacterium. Taxonomy (GTDB): domain Bacteria; phylum Chloroflexota; class Anaerolineae; order Promineifilales; family Promineifilaceae; genus JAACFF01. The sequence continues at coordinate 818,653 of CAWAYB010000002.1, read as the reverse complement.
GATCCGATCCAGGGAGAAGTCAAGTTCGCTGGGATTCCATACCCCCAGCTTTTTCGCCTTTTCATAGAGGCGCATCGCCGGTAGGTCTCGGCGTAGGCCTGTCGTCGTAGTGACGAATTCCTTGTGGGTCAACGCTGTCTCCGCTGTGTCATGGGTGAACGGAATGGTGCTGATTATATCACTGATCTCCACCCACGGCCGTGCCCTACCGCCGCTTTTGATTGTGAACGTCCCCTAATGCCGGTTGCTACGGCCGGTCGCCCGACGTTACAATTCCCGAAATTCTGATCCCGAAACCATTGGAGGATTCGCGGTGAATAAGATACCTGCATTCCCGCGACAGGGCCGCTTTGGGCCTCTGTCGCTCCTTATTTTTACCCTGTTCGCCCTCGCTGCATGTGCTTCGCCTGTTGCGCAAACCCCTGTGCCCACCACGGCCGAAACCGTTGTAGAGGCGCTTCCGACCTGGACGGCCGTGCCGGTCCTGATTGAGGTTACCACGGCTCCCACCGAGCTACCTCCACCCACCAGCACCAGCGTGCCCACCAGCACGGCCGTGCCGCCTACCGCCGTCTTGGACGATACTGCTACCCCCACATCCGAGCCCACCGCCACTGCGGAGGCGCCCACGGCCACCCTTCCCCCGGCCAACACCGCTGTTCCAGTGGCAACGACTGCTCCGGAAGGGCCCGAGGGCGCGGCGCCGACTGTGCAGCCGCCTACGGCAGAACCGCCCCCGGCAGACGTCGCTCCTCCGGCCGAGGCTGTCCTGGGGGCCAACCTCCTGCCCAACGGCTCTTTTGAGGAAGGCCATTATCTGCAAAATGGCGTGCCCGAACTGCAGCTGCCGAACAATTGGCGGCTGGAATGGTCGGAAGCGGCCACCGGCCTGGGCAACGCTGCCTGGGATGTCTACGTGCGCCCTGAGGCGCGCGTGCTCTCCACCGCCTTCCTGCCGCCGGAGGAACATGCGCTCTACATCTACAACGGCCAGCATACCGTGAAGATCTTCAAAGGCTCCGGTGCCGTCGACTTTCACTTGCTGACCGACGTCACCCTGGAGCCCGGAACGTACGTCATCGAGGCCAAGATGTTCGTGGATGCAGTCGAGAAATGGGAGAACAAGCAGAAAGTGTGGCCCAATGACCCGACGGCGGCCGAATTCCGCTTTCGCGTGGGCGACGGAGGCACAACCTGGACGCCGCAGCGCGCTGGCCAGGTGAACATCCACAATTACACCTTTACCATCGACCAGACGCAGTCAATCCCGGTGGGCATTGGCTTGCGCGGGCGCTACGCCATCGCCAACAACGGCTGGTTCATCGACGATCTCTCCCTGCGCCGCATCGAGTAAGATTCTGGCCTGCGCCAGGGCCCTCTTTCCTGCAACTTTGTGGCGGGTATTGACGTATGGTACCTAGAGGTTTATCCTGAATACTATTGTTCCTGTCACTGGCAAGGAGAATACAATGAGCACCAAAAAAGACCCCGATATGGAAGAGATCAAGGCCCGGATTGAGATTCCGGTTGAAGAGGACGTGGAGCAATTGAAGGCCGATGAAAAGGCACAGTCCCCTGATCAGATCGTGCAGGAGTTCGAGAAACTTGGACGTCAGGTAGTTGAGACCCTGGATGCTGCTTGGCGCAGTGATGAACGCCGCCGTGTCGAGACGGAAATGCGCGAAGGCGTGCAGTCCTTCGTCAACGAGATCGACAAAGTCCTGCGCGAGGTCAAGAGCAACCCTTCCGTCAGCCGCGTGTCTGAAGAAGCAACCGAGGCGGTACACAAGGTAGAGACGAGTGACTTCGGCCGTATGGCCCGCGATGGTGTCGTGCAAGGCCTGTCCTGGATGAGCATTGAACTCGGCCGGCTGGCTAACCAGTTCAGCCCCGCCGAGCCGAAAGAGAAATCCCCGCAAGATATCGAAGATTCCGCCGCCGACGAATCATAGCCGCGAGTCATTTTCCTATGTGGCAGCCAGGCACGGCCGTTTTGTGATGGCCGTGCCTTTTTCGTCAAGTAGCCCGTCCAGCACGCAATCCATAGGCACCGGATGCTCCAAAACAAAAACGCCCGGCCTGCTAGATGAGCAGGCCGGGCGCCCCATTTTTTAGGAACTGCCTCGACAGGCAATTACGCTGCCGCAGCTTCTACGTGCGGAAGAACCTGGGCCACAATACGTTCCTTGGGCAGGGCCCCTGTAATTCGCTCCACCACCTTGCCGTCTTTGAACAGCATCAGCGTCGGGATGCCCACGATCCCGTAGCGGCCCGGAACGGCGGGATTCTCATCCACATCCAGTTTGGCTACGCGCAGCACGCCCTCATACTCTTCCGCGATCTCACTCACGGAAGGAGCAATCATGCGGCAGGGTCCACACCAATCGGCCCAAAAATCAACCAGGACCGGCGTCTCCGATTCGATCACCTCGGTCTGGAATGAATCATCACTTACTTCAAATGGTTTTGCCATGCTTAATCTCCTGAGAGCTTATTAGTTCAGTTACTATTACTATGGACGGTGTGAACCGTGGTATTCTTACCAAACAGGAACCACGTATGAGTGTAGCGTATGCTCCATCACTGTCAAGATCATCGGGTCGCACTGCTGCCGAACGATCATCGTTCGCTCACCTGGAAATCGTTTCCTGGCAGCGGTTACACTCCGCAAGGACCGCCGCCATCTGGCCAGCACATTGTTGCTGTATCCCCTGAGACCAAAGGAGCTCTCCACGCATGAAAGAGCAGGAATCTAGCTCGGCGAAACAAATGCTGATCACCAACGGCCGTCTGGTCTCCTGGACCATTCCCAACGAGATTTCCAGCGGTGGCGCGCTGCTGCTGCGCGACGGCCGTATCGCTGACATCGGCGACACCGCCGGCTTGCGCACCCGTTATCCCGGCGTCGAGGAATTGGATGCCCGTGACCAACTCGTCATGCCCGGCAACATCTGCGCCCACACCCATTTCTACGGCGCCTTTGCCCGCGGCATGGGCATCCCTGGGCCGCCGCTCAGAGATTTCCCCGACATCCTGGAACGTCTCTGGTGGCGTCTAGACCGCGCCCTACTCGACGTCGACGTCGAATACAGCGCCCTTGTCTGCCTCGTCGACGCGATCAAGCACGGCACCACCACGCTGATTGATCATCATGCCAGCCCAAATGCCATCGACAGCTCTCTCGATCAGATCGCCGATGCCGTCCAACTGGCCGGCGTGCGCGCCGCCCTTTGCTACGAGGTGACCGATCGTAACGGTGCGGTCGGGGCCCAGGAAGGAATCAGCGAGAACGTGCGTTTCCTCAGCACCCTGCGCGAACGGGGTTCGCGACTGCTTGCTGGCACATTCGGCCTGCACGCCTCGCTCTCACTCAGCGACGAAACCCTTGCCGACTGCCTCACCGCCGCCCAGACTCTCGACACAGGATTTCACATCCATGTCGCCGAACACGAAGCGGATGAATACGACTCGCTCTATCATCATGGCCAGCGCGTCGTCGACCGCCTGGCCGCCGCGGGCATCCTCGGCCCCCAGAGCATTGTGGCCCACGCCATCCATGTCGACGCGCACGAAAAGGAACTGCTGCATGAGACCGGCACCTGGGTCACCCACCAGCCGCGCAGTAACATGAACAACGCCGTGGGCGCCGCGGACATCGAAGGCATGATGCGGTTGGGAATTCCCGTCTGCCTGGGCAACGACGGTTTCAGCAACAACATGTGGGCCGAGTGGAAAACAGCTTATTTGATGCACAAGGCAGCCCATCGCGATCCGCGCCGCGCCAACGGTATGGATGTGGCGCAGATGGCCATCCACAACAATGCCGCCCTCGCCGGGGTATTCTGGCCGGACCTGCCCCTGGGCAAGCTGGCCGTCGGCGCAGCGGCCGACATCATCTTCGTCGACTATCATGCTACAACCCCGTTGAGTGCGGGTAATCTGCCCTGGCATATCATTTTTGGTTTCGAAGCTGGCATGGTAACCACAACCATCGTCGATGGCGAGGTGCTCATGCTCGATCGACGACTACGCACACTGGACGAAGCTGCCATTACCGCCCGCAGCCGTGAACTGGCAGCCGAAGTCTGGCAGCGTTTTGATGAGTTGAGCGCGTAACCCGGAAGAGGGCCGCCGGCCATCGTCCCGGCGTACGCCCACTAACACAACTACTTCAGCAACAAACAAGGAGGCTTCATTGAAAATCGCGATCTTAGGCGGCACAGGCAACGAAGGATTTGGGCTTGGCTTTCGCTGGGCAAACAGCGGCCATGAAATCATCATCGGCTCACGCAGCGCTGAAAAAGGGATGACCGCCGCGGAACAGATGCGCGAGCTTCTGCCGGAGGCGCAGATTGACGGCACAGACAATTTGAGTGCCGCTCGCACGGCCGATATCGTCGTGCTGTCTGTACCCTATGCGGCGCAACAACCAACCCTTGGCTCCGTCCTGGAAGCCCTTGACGGCAAGTTACTGGTCACCGTGGTCGCGCCCACAGGCGAGAAGCCCGCCCGTGTCATGCGCCTGCCCAGCGGGCTGTCAGCGGCCGAAGAAGCCCAACAGCAGGTGGGCGATGCCGCCCGCGTGGTAGCCGCTTTCCAGAACATCGGTGCCCACCATCTGTTGAACCTGAACCATGCACTGGATTGTGATGTGCTGGTCTGCGGTGACAAGGGCGACGACAAGCAGGTGGTGCTCCAGCTTTGCGCCGACGCCGGCTTGCACGGAGTGAATGCCGGAGCGCTGCAAAACGCCAGCGCCGTGGAAGGCATGACGGCCGTGCTCATCGCCATCAACATCATTCACAAGGTCAAGAGCGCCGGCCTTCGCATTACCGGGCTCTAGCCTCCCGTACAGACCAGGCCACCCATGGCGCCCGAGCTTACCCTATCCGCCCTCCCGGCCATTCCGGCCGTCCGGCCTGGCGACAATGTCGCCAGTCTCCTGCTGTCCGCCCTGCGACAAGCTGGCCTGAGCCTGCAGCCGGGTGATGTCCTGGCCATCGCCCAAAAAATCATCTCCAAGGCCGAAAGTCGCCTCGTGTCACTGTCATCCGTAACGCCCGGGCCGCGAGCCCGTGAAGTGGCCGAGGAGACAGCCAAAGACCCGCGCCTGGTGGAACTCATTCTGCAAGAAAGCCAGTCGATCTCCCGCATGGCCCCTGGCGTGCTGGTCGTGCGCCACCGCCTTGGCTTCACCAGTGCCAACGCCGGCATTGACCGTTCGAACGTGGAGCAGCCTGGTGTCGGCGAAACGGTCCTGCTCCTCCCGCTCGATCCCGACGCTTCTGCGGCGCAGATCAGGCAAGAACTGTTTGCGCAAACCGGGGTGGCTGTCGGGGTAGTGATCAGCGATAGCCACGGACGGCCGTTTCGCCTGGGCACCGTCGGCACCGCCATCGGCGTGGCCGGCATTCCCGCCCTGTGGGATCGACGTGGCGAGTCAGACCTCTACGGCTATCACCTGCAGCACAGTGATGTGGGAGTTGCGGACGAGATTGCGGCAGCAGCCGGGCTGCTCATGGGCCAGGCCGCAGAGGGCCTGCCCGCCGTACTGCTGCGTGGCCTCTCCCTGCCTTCAGCTGAAGGCGCGGCCGGTGATCTGATCCGGCCCTGGGAGAAGGATCTATATCGGTAGGGATACAACAACCCGCTGCTGCCCTGTTGACCCTACTCCTGGCTCGGCTGGTTAGGCTGTAAATCGTCCCCGTTTAACTCTTCTTCCAGTGCCTGCCACAACCAGTTGAAGTGTTCCAGCCTGATCCGCGCAGCGCGCCGTGCAGGCTCAGTATGCATGCTGGCCACGGTTTTCTCCTGCCAGTCCGCCTGGCGCGAGTTCGCCAGCAGATTGCGCACATTGGTCATCTTGTTACCCGCCAGGGAGCCGCCCGTCCAGTGAAACACGGCCGTCAATCCGATCTTTGATAGTTTGTCCGCATCCCATAACACCATCGCTTCCAGGTTCGTCAATGGCTCGTCCCGCCACAACCCCATATGGTCCTCAATCGCCTGCGCCACTTGCTCGACCTTGTCCGGCGGAAAGTCTGTCGTCGGCAAGAAGGAGCGCGCAAACACCGCGCCCTCCAGGGCATGATGCTCTCGCGTTTCTTTGCGCACATCATGAAGCCACGCCGCGGCCTCGACGATGTCCCGGTCCGCCCCGGTCATCTCTGCCAGCCGCTGCGCCAGGCCGGCGACAGAAGTGACATGCTCCCAGCGATAGTTGAAGCTAACGTCGGGTGAGCCATATCGATGTACCAATTCTTGTTCGGTTGCTTCTTTCATCACCCGCCGAACAGCTTGATGCCAGTCCGGCAGGTAATCCGGGGGGGGTGCGCTCGCCAGGGGTGCTACCTCAGTCTCACCATGGGAAAGGAGCCAGCGGCTCAATCCCATAATACAACTCCACCACGCGTCGGAAAATCGGCGCAGCCACGGCAGAGCCTTCTCCGGCGTTCTCCACGATCACGGCAATCGCGATTTCCGGCTGATCGATCGTTGTACCATCCGCCCTCGTATACGGCGCGGCAGGCGCATATCCCGCAAACCAGGCATGCGATAGGCCGGGCGGCGCTTCGGCCGTTCCCGTCTTCCCCGCCACCTTCACCGGCAGACCCTCAAAACGATGCGTGGCGGTACCCCAGGAACCGTTGGCCACCTCCCACAGGCTGTTACGCAAGACAGCAAAATTCTCCTCGGAAATCGGGAGACGGCCGTTTTCCTGCACCGGCCACACTTCCTCGGGGGCCCCGCCTCCTGCGCCAATCCGGTCGATCAACTTAGGCTGGTACACCGTCCCGCCATTGCCGATGGCCGCAAAGATCGTCGCGATCTGGATCGGAGTGACCTGCACAAAACCCTGGCCGATGGCCATATTGACCGAGTCACCCACCGTCCATCCTTCTCCCAATGTATCAATTTTCCAACTGGGGTCGGGAATCAGGCCCGCGCTTTCCGCCACGCCCTGAATGCCCGTCGGCTGCCCCAACCCAAACGCTTTGGCCACACTGGGAAACAGCGTGTTGTCTTGCCCATCTAGGGTAAACCCTACATCGTAGAAGCAAGAGTTGCACGAAACGACCAGCGCCTGCTTGAGCGAGATATTCCCATGCCCGCCCTCGCGCCAATCCCGTTTCGCATATTCTTGACCCAGGCGTGTCCAGACGCCCGTGCTGTTGTAATAGGTGTCCGGCGTATATAAGCCGCTCTGTAACCCTGCAGCAAAGGTAACAACTTTGAAAATTGAGCCGGCCGGATAGGCACCCTGGGTCGCCCGGTTCAGAAGCGGCCGTCCCGCATCATTGAGAACGGCCGCCAGCTCGTCCTGAGACTGCGGCCGCAAAGAATCAAAAATCACGGGATCGTAACTGGGGTAACTGGCCATCGCCAGGACATCACCTGTATTGACATCCAGGACAACAATAGCCCCGGAATGACCCGCCGGGTCCGTTTCAATGGCCTCAGCCAGCGCACGCTCCACTGCCGCCTGAAAATCATGATCAAACGTCGTGTAAATGCTGCGCGATTGTTTCGGCTCCCGTTCTGCAATCGTAGACAGATACTCGCCATTCGGGCCCACAACACTCAGCAGGCCGCCGCGTTCGCCATTCAGGTAATCCTCGCCCCATGCTTCTATTCCGGAGAGGCCCACTTTCTCGTCCCCTTGAAAACCCAGGGCCTGATAGTCGGCCAGTTCTTCAGCGGGAATAAAGCCCATGTAGCCAATAACATGCGGGGCAATACCGATATCCGTGTACAGGCGGCTGCCGCGCGCGCGCGGCGGGGCCAACCCCGCATCTATGTAAGGCTGCAAGGCAAGGATATTCTCCTGCATAGTCGATTCGGAAATGTCCCCGATCGGCACATACCAATCGGGGAGCGCCGCAGCATACATTGCCTTGATTTGCTCAGGCGTCTTGTTAAGCAAGGGGCTGAGGGCAGCCAGCATACCCGCTTCATCCTGGATCTGTCCCGGAATGATGCCCAGGCTCACCGCTTTACCCTGGAACGCGAGGGCATAGGCATCCTTGTCGTAGATACTTGCCCGCGAAGGAACCTTTGTCTCCATCAACAAACGGTTTCCGCCTTCCAACTCAGGCAGGATCAGGCCTTCGCTCCAGACCACCCCCCAACGGCCGTCCTCATAAACCAGCGGCACGGTGAAATCGCGCGTGACAGACCCTACCACCGAGGTTTCCAGCGTCACCCGCACCCCAAACTCAGCCTTATTGCCTTCCTGAACCAGGGACAATGGTTGGGCATGAATCGACTGCACCGCCGCAGTCTTCATGGCCTCATCGTAACGAGCCACAAAAGCGGCGCCGTCCACAAGGTTCTGGCTCTGGGTGGCCAGCAAGCTGTACATGCCTAGGTAGTCTCGCCCTTCCCAGGCGCGATAGAAGGCGCGCGCATAACCGCCGGCGTCTTCATCGACTGGGGCGGTCTCTACAGTGGCCGTGGGCGCTATCGCGCTTCTGTCTATGGTTGGTTCCAAGACGGGCCTTGGATCAAAATCGCTTTCGAACGCCAGCGGCAGCGCCTGCGTGCTGCAGGACGTCAAGAACAGCAAAAGGACCCCAAGCCCCAATAGTACGCGTTTCATAGGTGGGCACAATTATACATAATCTAGAGCTCGAATTGTAGGCCGCCGGCTGGGGTGGTTCAGCCCCCCTCATGATCTGGTAAGGAATGCCTACGCAGAATGTCATCCAGCTCCAGCAAATGAAGTCCCGGCCAGAGATAAATAGTCAGGTCGATGCGCAAATCTTCCGCAACCGTGACCCCTTCACCGCGCAGCAGCTCTGCCTGCATGTTGGCGCCGTGTTCGCGGTTGACGATACTGATCCGCCCGGCGCTGTTGACAACGCGCTGCCAGGGAATGTCGTTATAGCGCGTATCCCCTTTCTTACCGTTCAGAGCGTTGAGAGCATATCCGACAGCCCGCGCCGCCCGCGGCCGCCCCAGCATCTCCGCGATCCGGCCGTAACTACTGACCTTTCCCGGTGGAATTCGGCGCACGACGGCGTAGACCTGTTCAAAGAAACTATCTGCTGCTGCCACGCCGTCAAGTATACCGCTAAACCAGAGACGGTAGACGCCCATTTAATGATTTGCTCGACATGCTGTGCCTGCCGTAGCGGCTGCCCGGGTATGATAGGCAGAATGGCCCCAATCCGCTAAACTCGCCAGGGTGGCCACTGGAACCAGACGAATGTCCGGCTCAATGCTTCGCGATAACATCTGGCCGCCAAGAGGTACCATGAAAGAACTATTTGCGCACGCCTATGAGGGTCTGCCTGTACTCGTAACAGGGCATACTGGTTTCAAAGGTTCCTGGTTGACAACCTGGCTGCTGGACTTGGGAGCCGAGGTCACCGGCTTCAGCCTGCCGGACCCGCCCACTCAGCCGAGCAATTTTGTAGTGTCCGACCTCAGCCGGCACATCACTGATATCCGCGGGGATATTCGCAACTACGAGGCCGTGGAGCAGGTCATGCGGGAACATCGCCCTCAGCTTGTTTTTCACCTCGCTGCACAGCCCATCGTCCTGCACTCCATCAGCAAGCCTAAGCTGACCATTGACACCAACGCGGGCGGCACTGTAAACGTCTTGGAGGCCATTCGTTGCACGGACTCCGTTCGCGCCCTGGTCAGTATCACCACCGATAAGGTCTATGAGAACAAGGAATGGCTGTGGGGCTATCGGGAAACCGATCGCCTCGGCGGCCATGATCCCTATAGCGCCAGCAAGGGTATGGCTGAATTAGCAATCGAGTCCTATCGCCAGTCGTTCTTTCCCGCCCGCGCCTACGAGGAACACGGCGTCGCCATCGCCGCCGTGCGCGCCGGGAACGTGATCGGTGGTGGTGACTTCGCGGACTTTCGCCTGGTACCGGATTGCATGAAAGCCCTCATGGCCGGTAAACCTATCGGCATTCGTAATCCACTGAGCATACGGCCGTGGCAGCATGTCCTTGAACCTCTCAGTGGCTATCTCTGGTTGGGTACGCAGCTGATAGAACATGGTCCGGAGTATGGTGAATCCTGGAACTTTGGTCCCCGGGAACAGCGAGGCATCCCTGCTCAGGACCTGGCCGCCAAACTGGTGGAGTTGTGGGGCTCAGGCAGTTGGGTCCACACCGAGCCGGGATTTGCCAAAGTAGAAACCGGCCAGCTGCGGCTCAGCTGGGAAAAGGCAGCACAGCGCCTTGAGTGGCAGCCGGTCTATTCCTGGGCCGAAGCCCTATCCGAGATAGTGGACTGGTTCAAGGCCTTTCAGCTCTCGCAATCCAATGAAGTGGATATGCATGGGGTCGCGCGCGCGCATATCATGAACTACGTCGCCCAGGCACGCGCCGCGGGGCTGCCCTGGGCTTGAGTCACAGTCTGGCTGCCCGGCATCCCCTTTCTCCGGCTGCATCATGAGGCGTCCCCAACGCAGCATGCGTGATCTCCACGACGCGCATTCCGACAAACTTTCCCTGCGCGCCGCCTGGGCCATTTTCGCGGTTGGCTCGCTGGCCATCCTCTATTTGACCTTGAAACCTCTTGATTTTCGGTTCCAGGCTTTGACCCTATCCCAGTATCTGTCCCGCTTCGTGCTGCCCCCCAGCTCACCCCTGGATTTCCCCAACAACATCTTCCTCTTCATGCCTTTTGGCTTTGGCCTTGCGGCACTCCTCGATCGGTGTCAAGGTTCACCTCGCCGGCTGTGGCCAATCGTAGGTGTTTGTGGTTTTCTGCTCACATGGTTGGTTGAATCGTTGCAATTATTCTTGACCGGCCGGGTGTCTTCGGTAAGCGATCTCTTGAGCAATACCCTGGGCGCCCTGGCCGGCCTGGGCGCCTATCGCCTCTGGCAGGCGCGTCTGCCCATCGCGCTGCGCATTCGTCATCTCCTTGGCGCGCCGCGCCAGACAGCCGCGATCCTGATCCTTTATATGGCTGCACTCGCTGTTCTCTCCCTCTTCCTTGCGTCCAGCACGCGCTTCACTAGCTGGCACCCGGACTATCCACTGCTGATAGGCAACGAACGCGGCGGCCAACGGCCGTGGCGGGGTCATGTCCACAACCTGGCCTTCTTCGACCAGGCGCTGTCGGAGCAAGAAGCGCAAGCACTGTTGCACTCCGGCGACTTGACGGCCGTGAACGGGGCCGGCTTGCTTGCCTTCTATCCGCTTTCCGGTACAGATCCCCTGGAAGACAAGACCGGACAACAGCCGCCACTGGAGTGGCAGCCGCCAGATGGCGCTCCCTACGAATTGAACGGCTCGCACTGGCTGGAGAGCGACGCACCCGTAACCGGCCTGAATCGGAGTCTTCGGGACAGTTCGCAGCTTACCGTCCTCCTGAATGTAGCCAGTGCCTCTGTGGAGCAGGGAGGGCCGGCCCGTATTGTGTCCGTCTCGACAAACCCCTTGCAGCGCAACCTCACGATTGGTCAGCGCAAGGGCGACCTTGTATTGCGCCTCAACATGCCCGTCAGCAGTGACAATGGCGACGCCCTGGAAATGCACTTTCCCGGCCACTTTCGTGACAGCTCACCGGCAGCCCTGCTCCTTACTTTTGACGGTCTGACGGCCAGCCTCTATTCCTCAGCCGCGCAGACGCAAGCTATAGAGGTCCTGCCCGGCCCCGCTTTCTACCGCTATCTAAATCCCTATGCCGCTGCGCATTGGCGAATCAGCTCCGACCCCTTCTTGACCTGGCTCTACCGCCTGATGTTCTACGCTCCTCTGTTCCTGCCGATCGGCATGCTCCTCGCGGGGCCCTGGGTCAAAGAATGGCGCCGGCAAGACCGCATCTCTATGATTGCATTTGCGGTGATCATCGTTCCGCTGGTTGTTGAATGGGCGCTAGTATTCCAGTCCGGGCAACCTCTACGGCCGTTACACATCCTGCTGGCCACCGGGGCTGTACTGCTGGGAGACGTCGCTGCCGGCCCGCTGTCCGCCCTCTGGCACCGCGCCAGCACGACGGCCGCCTAGCAGCGCGGCCGTCCCTCGCTCATGTGCCCTGCAGTTGGCAACGTGATACACTTTTGCGGTTGCGCCATGGCAAATTTCCTTGTTCGTCGCAGGCTGAAGCGGCGAGCGGCGTGCTAGCCGTGGGGAGTAATCCACCAGAACAGGTAAGTTAGAGCATGTTGGAGATTGTCTGGCAATACGATCCCCTGAGACCCCATGAGGATAACAAACCTCAGACAGCCATCGCGGCTCTCAACGAGCTGGACAGGGGAAACGCCACCTTTGCCGCCCTGACCGACCTTGCCAGTCTTAGCGGCACTACTGGCACCACAGAAAGGCACATTATGCCGGTCGCGGCCAGCGATCTGGGCCTCGCCGCTGCGCCCGGAACCGACCTAATACAAAAGCCTTTCACCGCCATCCTTGGCTGCGCCGATGCGCGTGTGCCGCTTGAAGTGATCTTTGGCCTGCAATCAAACAACGCCTTCGTGGTGCGTGTCGCCGGGAACGTGCTGGGTAGAGAGTGTCTTGGCAGTCTGGAATATGCCGTAGCCAACTTGGACAGTGTGCGCCTCTTGGTCGTGCTCGGCCATACCCAATGCGGTGCCGTAACCGTCGCCGTGGATGCTTTTCTGACCCCGGTTACCTACATGCATATTTCGACCAGCTTACCCTTGCGCTCGATCGTCGACAGCCTGATGGCTCCGGTTACGGTCGCTGCTGATTCACTGGCCGATGTGCACGGCAGGCTGGTAGACCAGCACACAGGCTATCGTACGGCTGTGATCGAAGTAGCCGTGGCTCTCAACGCCGCGCTCACCGCCAATGCTGCCGCTCACCATTTCAATTCGGAACTGGGCGACAACCTGGGTGTGGCCTTTGGCGTTTTTGACCTGCGCAGCAGGCGCGTGGGCTTGCCCAGCTTTGAACCAGAGGACCAGCAGATTTGGCAGGGTGGACTCTTCACACCTCCGCGGGACGAGCCTGGATTCCAGGAACTGGCCCGCCAGCTCGCCAAGAGCAGCTATATCAAGGACCTATTGGCCTGAGCAGGTAACTTCAACGACCCGGGTAGAGACGATTATGACTAGAATCATCAGCTTCCTTTTCATCATCGCGGTATTCCTAGCCGCTCTCCTTAATCGCAGCCTGCCAGAGGCTGCCGCGCAATCGAGCGAAGATCCCCGCCATCTAAAGGTAGCAACCAAGGAAATTGAACCCTTCGTGTTTATCAACGGGAACGAGTTGAGCGGCTTCAGCATTGATCTGTGGGATGCGCTCGCGCTGGAGGCCGGGTTCACCTATGACTTCGAAATCGTGGAAACTGTACTCGACCAGATTGACGCCGTTGCCACCGGTGAGGTCGATGCCGCTATTGCCGCCATCAGCATCACAGCCGCCCGCGAAGAACGCATTGATTTTTCGCACCGCTACTTCGAATCGGGTCTGGGTATCCTGACCAAAAGCGGCGGTACTAGGACCGTTTTGGACTCGCTCAGGATCGCGTTCTCACCTTCGCTGCTGCGCTTATTTGCCTTCCTGGTGATTACCATCCTGATATCCGGCCACATCATCTGGCTGATAGAACGAAACCGTAACCCCGAATTCCCGTCCACCTATCTGCGCGGTGTTTGGGAGGGTATCTGGTGGGCTGCCGTCACCGTAACAACCGTTGGCTATGGCGACAAAACGCCCATCGGTAGAATCGGCCGCGTGTTCGGCATCTTCTGGATGTTCGCCGGGCTGTTTATTATTGCCAACTTCACCGCCGGTGTAACCTCGCAGCTGACTCTGGAGGCTATTCAGGGAACCATCAATGGCCCTGAAGATCTGCAGGGCAAGCAAGTAGCGACCGTAGCCGGTAGCACGGCCAATGAATGGCTCATTGCCCAAGGGATTGCGAACACGGCCGTGGAAACCGTCGATGAAGCATATGCTCTGCTCGATGCCGAACGTGTTCAGGCAGTAGTCTATGACCACCCTGTCCTGCTTTACTACGCTCTTCAAAACGAAGAGGACGGCTACAGGGTCCCTGGCGGCTCCTTCAACAAAGAAGACTATGGCATCGCCGTTCCGGAGGACAGCCCGCTGCGCGAGGAATTCAATCGCGCCCTGCTGGCTCTTGTGGAAGACGGAACCTATCAACGGATTTACAGCAAATGGTACGGTGCTGCCGGCGGGTCATAATATTCCCATGAGTACGCGATGGGCGCAGTCACTCCTAAGATGTGCAGCCCCCTACAAGGTGTCCTATACTTAAACGCCGTGCGCACACAGGGCTCGCGCCGTAGCACATGTCAAATTGGGCCAAGGCCCACACGCTAGAAGGAGTTCTACTATGGCCGCATACGCACCTTGGATCACCCTGCTGCTTGGCTTCCTGCTCGGGTTATTGATCTATCACATCACAACCATCGGCAAACGCCAGGACCAGGCCGCCTATGTAGCCGGACTGGAGAACGATCTCCAGACAGCGCAAACGGATCTGGCTGCTTGCCTTGAACAGGAGGCTTTTCTCAAGAGTGAGCACAAGGATCAGGTGAAAATCCTTCGTGATGAGGCCAAAGTCCGTGCGGCAGAACTAAAGGCCCTGACCACGGAGACCGAGGCACGCGCCGCCGAACTTGCAGCCTGCTTGGCCGCAACCGAGGCGATACAGCAGGAATTGGAATCCCTGAGGCACAATGCCGCAGTGCCCGGCGCCGCTGCTCAGTCCAAAACTATGACCCAAGGGGCCGATGATCCAGCCGGCGTCGTCGCCCAGACGCGCAGCAGACTGCCGGAACTACAGGGCAGCACATCTCGTTCCTGCCCGCAGGACCTGACGCAGGTTCGTGGCATTGGCACAGTTTATGAGCAGCGCCTCTTTGAAGCAGGTATCGGCACATTCTGGGAGCTGGCCATGTTAGCGCCGGAAGAACTGAGTGCCGTCCTGGGCGTCGCCAATGAACAGGACGCAGACCTTGCCGCCATCAAGCAGGATGCCCTGCGCCAGGCTGAGGAAACTGAAACCGTGGGCTACAATTGGGATGGCTCAAAACCCGACGATTTCGAGATTCTGGAGCAAATTGGCCCGGTGTTTGAGTCTCGCCTCTACGCCGCTGGAATCTGCACGTTTGCAGCGCTTGCCGCGGCTACAGTAGCCCAGCTGGAAGAGATTTGCCAGGCACCCAGCTCCCAGCGCGTTGAATACGGCCGTTGGATCGCCCGGGCGCAAGAATTGCTCACTTCCGGCGCATAAACTGCGCTTCCCACATAGAGCCCTTTTTCAGGAGACCTGATCCATGCGCGGAGTCCGCCTCTTATTCATCTTCGTTCCCATTGCCATCCTCGCGGAGATATTCCATTGGGGAGACCTCATCATCTTTGGTTCGGCCGCACTGGCCATCATCCCCTTCGCCGGTCTGCTGGGTGAGGCCACCGAAGCTTTGGCCGAGCATACCGGACCTCGCATCGGCGGTCTGCTTAATGCCAGTCTGGGCAATCTGGCGGAACTCATCATCACCATCACCGCCATCTCCGCCGGCAAGATCGATCTCGTGAAGGCCTCCATCATTGGCTCTATCCTGGGCAACCTGCTGGTCGTATTGGGCTTGAGTTTGCTATTGGGTGGTCTGAGAAATGGCATCCAGCGCTTCAGTCGCGACCGTGTCTCTGTGGATGCCACGCTCGTCATCCTGGCCGCCATCGCCATCAGCGTGCCCTCCCTCTTCAACGAACTGATCGAGCCCGATTTCCGGCGCGTAGAGGCGCTCAGCCTCACTACCGCTGCGGTAGTCCTTGGTCTGTATGTGCTGTCCATCATCTATACGTTGAAGCAGCCCGCAGAAGAACCCCTGCACGCCGTGGCCATCGAACCGTCACACAGCGGGCCGCACTGGTCCACCGGGCGTGCCCTCGCGGTGATGGGTCTCTCTATTGCCGGTCTCGCCTTGATGAGTGAATTCCTGGTTGGCTCCCTGGACATCGTCACCGAAACGCTGGGCCTCAGCGAATTCTTCGTTGGCATTATCATCGTGCCCTTGATTGGTAACGTGGCCGAGCACTTGGTTGCCGTTCAGGTGGCCATAAAGAACCAGATGGACTTGAGCCTGTCTATCGCTCTCGGCTCCAGCCTGCAGATTGCGCTGTTTGTGGCTCCGCTGCTGGTCTTTATCTCCCTGGCTATGGGTAACCCCATGGCCCTGGAATTCAACCACCCCGAGCTAATCGCCATGATCGCCGCCTCTGTAATCGCCGCTTTGGTGGCCATCGACGGCCGTTCCAATTGGTTTGAAGGTGCAATGCTGCTGGGCGTCTTTTTGATTTTGGCAATTGGCTTCTTCTTCCTGCCCGCCACTTTCTAGGACTACCAGCTCTTAAGGATTTGTCGAGGCCGCGCCAGACGAGCGCGGCCTCTTGCTCCCGCAAGCACCTCAATCCTGATAAACGATCGTATCCGGCTTAAACGCGGCCCAGGAGAACCAGAAATGATTGCCGTGAACGACAGGCTCCAGCTGCCGGCCCTGCAGAGGACCGCCGGTCGCCTGCCCCAGAATATTCCAACTTGACCCGGTCTCGGCATCCACGATTTCCTCCTCTTGCACCTGGAACGTCAGCTTACGGCCGTCCAGCAGCGCATCAAACACCCCGGTCGCGCCCACATCCTGGCCTTCGGCAATAGTCTCCGCCCCCAGCGCGCTGCTCGTACCCGATCTGTGAAAGACTGCCAGGTCGCGGCCGCCACGGCTCTCCTGGATCACCCCCACGGCCGAAAGCACGCTCAGCGGGTAGGCAATATCAATCCCTTCATCGGCCAGGGAAACAGTCACCACCCGTTCCACCGCCTGCAGACGGCCGTCCATTGGGCCTCGGTAAAGGAACGGGTTAGAGCCTATGGTGTCGTACCCTTCATAAGGGTTACGGCCATACGGGCGGCTCGCTCCTGTCTCCCGCGACAACACCTGCCCCTTCGGGTATGCCGCGCGGAAGTCGGCAAAGCTGACCAGGGAGGATGGCAGGAACGCCAGCTGCTCACCGGCCAGGTCGCCAATGACACCCTCTCCTGTAAACTGCTGCCACAACGACTCCGTCGTGCGATCATACATAATCAGGTCAGAATTGCGCAGCAGGCCCGATACGCCGAATTCCAGCACCTCTGCGCCCAGGCGGCGATCAAACGTCAGCGCCGCATTGCAAAGCGGGCAGAAAGTGACCACAACCGGCACCCCTCCCACCGTGTCATTGGCGATCTCATGCCAGGTCAGGATCTGCAGGGGATAAGCGCGTGCGTCCCCGTTGATCTCCAGTGCGATCACTGGCTCGTTGCCCGCCAGCCAGGCCGCTGCTTGCTCCACACCAACAAACTGTGGCTGATCGATCGAAGGGATGCCGTCACGAGGTGGTCCACCTGACAGCAAAGCACTAGTATCAATCGTGCGCCTCCCCCAGTTCGTGTTCCAACCGCGAGTCAATGCCTCCAGTTGCGGCGAGCGATCGTCGCCGCTCAGGATGGTCGCATCTTCAGCAGGCAGCCTTGCTTCAGAAGCTACCGCTGCGGAAACCTCTTGCGTCACGGCCGTTGCCGATTCTACAATGTCATCAGTGGAGGACGCCGGCCCGCCGTCAGGTTTATCTGGCCGCAAGAGCACAAAAGCTGCGCCCAGGCCTAGCACCAGCAAACCAACAATCAGCCACAGGCCCGTTCGATTCCACGCACTACTCATAAACACGCTCCTCAAAATGCTTACGTATACCGCTAACCTCGCCCAGGCATTGCCCGGCGAGTGCCAGCACTGCGGCATCCAATAGCACCAGCATAGCGCGGGCAGCCACCACGGTCTGGAAGGTAGTTTACAAAATCCTGGTCACAAATCAGTTGCCCGATCATTTGACTGAGGATTGCCTGCCGATCTGCACTTTGCTCAGGGAATAGTGCGGATGAATGGATAGGAGAGAATAGTTCTTCTGGCGACCATCTCGAAGCTCAGGCCAGGATCTCGGGCAGCTCAGCAAGAGAAGTAATGCGCATCACACGCGGCGGCAGCGGCCGTTCCGCCTCCCGATCCGCGCGATCCAACCAGATGCCGCAGCGGTATCCACCCTGCGCTACTGCCGCCCTGGCATCAACCTGCAAATTGTCGCCGACCAACAGGCAGTCGTCGGGGCGTGCCCCGGCCCGCGCCGCAGCACGCAAAAAAATCGTCTTGGCCGGCTTGTGCACCCCCAGTTCTTCGCTCAGCACGATGCGCGGTGACGGAACAAGGTCACCCACCAGCCTCTCGATCACCGCACGCGCGCTGCGCGAATGGTTGGAGATAACGCCCAGGTCATAGCCCACATCACGCAGGCGCTCCATCGCCGGGCGGCTGTCGTCATAGAGGTATGTCGGCAAATAGGCATAGCTTCCGTAGAGCCGTTCCATCACCGGCCAGCTTGTGTCCTCTTCTCCCAGGTAACCTAAAAGACGCTGGTATAGCTGGGCGATCTCCCGGCGCTTCTGCGGCTTGGCAACCGGCACAAATTTGCCCAGGGCGACATCCTCGCCATATTGCCGCAGCGCGCCCTCGATATCGTCCTGGCTGTAAGGCAAACCGGCATGCCCAAACATGAAAGCCAGCCGTTCTCCCATCGAATTGCCATCTATTTCGGTATAGGCGAGCGTAAGGTCCCAATCGAAAAAGAGCGTGGTCAATGGCCGTTTCATACGTACTGTGTTCTTAATGCGCGACTTTTCAGCCTGCTGGATAAGGTGTCGATTCAAGTGTCGGTTCCGGCGGGGGCTCGAGTGTCGGTTCCGGCGGGGGTAGCGTCGCGAGCGGTTCTTCAGGCGTCGGCGTGATCAATTCAAAGGTAGGTACCACGGTCGGGGTTGGCGTCTCCGTCGGCAGCAGTGTGGGCGTGGGACTCGGTGTCTCCGTCGGAGTAGGCGTTTCCGTCGGGGTAGGGCTGGGTGTGGCCGTAGGCTGCAGGACGGTCAACTGCACCCGCTGTTCCATAGTGACCGGATCGACTTCCTCGGTATACGGATTATCCGGCCCAAACAGCACCAGCCGCAGCGTAACCGGGCCGCTGCCGTTAATCTGCGTCGTATCCCACTGTGCCAGCAGATTGTTCTCCACCGTGTACGGTTGGCGGCCCGAAACGAGTCCCCAGCCACCAGGATCATGGCTCAGCCCATATTGAACCTCATATCCGGCCGAATTCGGCCCGACGGCCGTGCCAAAAACCCCCACCGTATCCATCACCTGCGCCCCGTTACCCGGCTGGGCAATCTCCGCCCGTGGCCGGGGAGTTCCACCGTCGCAGGTTTGGCTGGGTGGAAGCTGTAAGGGGATGGCCACCTCGCGCTGCGCTGCCCAACTCTGGCCGGCCGGGGTTTGTTCCAGCCACAGCTGTGCTCCGTTGCGCTCCCGCTGCAAGACATCTTCATTGCCGAATACGAGGATCGTGAAAAAATTCGCTTCGTAGACGGCTTCGAGACAGCTGTTGGAGACCAACAGGCGGGTCCACAAATCTATGGGCTTCTTCTGAATGAAATCATGGCTGCTGTCGAGCGGCGGTTGGTCACCTGCAAATTGCTCCTGCCCGCGATCGAAACAGTCCTGACCGGGTTCGGTACCGGAATCAGTGCATATCGTGCGTTCTATAACGCCCGGCGGCCGCAGAAATTCTAGGTTCGGCCGGTTAGCGAGATAGGTGCTCATGAAACTGTTCCAGATCGGAGCCGCAACCTGCAAACCCGACTGCCCCTCACCGATGGGGCTGTTGTCCGTATTGCCCACCCATACGGCCGTGACCACGTCCGGTGAATAGCCTATCGTCCAGGCGTCGCGCACATCAAAACGATTCGTTCCCGAGGTGCCGGTCTTGACCGCCACTTCCCGCCCCGGAATCACCACGCTGCTGTTCCGGCCAAAGGCCGGTTGGCGCGCGTCATCGTCGGCCAAAATGTCGCTCAGCAAGTAAGCATGCTCCTGACGCACAACCTGCGCAACCTCCGGGATAGGTGGTGTGCTGCTGAAAACCACCTCCCCCTGGCTATTTTCGATACGGCTGATCGCGTAGGGGGGCATGGCCCGCCCCTGATTGGCCAACACACCAAAACCGCCGGCCATCTGCAGCGGCGAAATCTCGCCGCCGCCAAGGGCCAAAGAGAGACCATGCTCACGCGGCTGGCCGCTTTCCTGGCAGCCGGTATCGCTCAAGTCTGTCAATCCCAGTTTCTGCACATTGTTGATGAAATTACAGACGCCCACGAACTCCAGCGCCTTGACCGCCGGGATGTTGTAGGAATTGCCCAGAGCCTCCCGCAGCAGCAGTGGGCCATGGAACTGGTCGTCGTAATTCTTCGGCTCGTAGAACGAATTTGCGCCATCGGCAAACTGTGTCGGCACATCCCAGATCAGCGTCGAAGGGGTCCAGCCTCGTTCCAGCGCTGAAAGATAGACGAAAGGCTTGATCGAGGAGCCGGGCTGGCGGGGAGCCAACGCCATGTTGACTTGCCCGCTGATCGCCTCATCGTTGTAATCAACGCTGCCGACAAGGCCCAGGATTTCCCCCGTGTCTGGTTTCAGCACAACCATAGCCGCATTGTTTGCGCCCGCCGCCTGGATACGGCCTCGCTCAGCCGCGATGACCGACTCCGCCAGCTCCTGTGTCGCCGGGTCAAGCGTCGTATAGATCCGCAGTCCACCGCGATAAATCGATTGCGCGCCCAGCAAGTCTTCCGCTTGTTGCAAGACTGTCAGGGTAAAATGCGGGTGCTCAATGGTGACGGCCGGCGGCGTAAGCGTCGAGAGCTTCAGGTTCGCTTCATCTTGTGCCGCGCGTGCTTCCTCCACCGTAATGAATCCCTCGGCCAACATCAGGCTCAAGACTTCACCCTGGCGGCCCAGCGCCTTGTCGGGAGCAGTATATGGGTCCCAAAGCGCCGGAGCCTGCGGCAGCCCGGCCAGAATGCTCGCCTCAGCGAGGGTTAATTCGGAGGCCGGTTTCTGAAAATAGGTCTGCGCCGCCGCTTCCACACCATAAGCCAGATTGCCGTAATAGATTTCGTTCAAGTACAGCTCGAGAATTTCGTTCTTTTCGTAAGTACGCGAGATTTCGGCCGCCAGGATGATTTCGCGCACCTTGCGCCGGAAGGTGCGTTCTGTCCGTTCATCTTCATCCAGAAGGACCGCGCGCACCAGCTGCTGCGTAATGGTGCTGGTGCCGGAGACAGGTTCCTGATCGCGCGCTGCCTGGAGGACTGCGCGGGTAATTCCGATGATATCAAAGCCGGGATTCTCGTAAAAACGTTTGTCCTCCGTGGCAATCGTGGCCCGGATCAGTTCTGGTGACATCTTCTCCAGGGGAATATAAAGACGGTTCCCGGTGTTCGGATCGGCCTGTGAATAGAGAAGATTGCCCTCGCGGTCATAGATGCGCACGGTCTCGAAAGAGCTGGCGCGGGCGCTCAGCTCGCTGGGCGGAGGTAGAGTGCGGGCCACAGCCGTATACCCGATTGCCCCTCCTGCCAGCACCATGGTCACCAGGACCACTGCTGCTACCAGGGTAAAGAGCACCGCGCGGCTGAGGCACCCGCCCCAATCTCGACCGCCGCCCCGTGCCGCGCGCGTGGCGGGTGGGATGTCTACTTGCACAGGCTGTGGTGGCAACGCGGGCACGCGAGCCGCCGGCGGTCGCTGCGTTGTCTTTGCCGGGGGCTGCTTGAAATTGACTTCAGTGGGGGCTTCTTGAACGGGTGTGCGCTTGGTTGTGCCAGGAAAGGCGACGGCGGGCCGGACTTCGGTCGCTTCCGTGTCGCGTTCCAACGGTCGGGGCGCCGGCGGTCTTAAGGTGTCCGGCGTAATCGGCATTCCCGGTTTGGAAGGCGGGGGGGTGCTCTTCTCACCCCCGGAAACAGTCACTGTTGCCGTGGTGTCCGGTGGCTTGGAAATCAAGGGGATGGGAATATCGGCCGTTTCATCCTCAGCCGGCGCTGCCTGGTCCGGATCGGCCGTGCCCCGCATCAAATCCAGCAGGGAAACGGTCTCATCTTTGTTCTTGTCGCTCGCCGGGACAGGCACTGCCTGAGACTGCTCACCCTCGGTCCCTGCTTGCTCCCGATCTGGTGGGTCGGGCCTTTCTTCGTCCTGGTTGGTCATGGTAGGTATAACGTCAAAACGCGCTCAGAAGTTCCCTTACTCCGCTCCGCCGCCGTTCGCTGCGTCACTACCGTTGCTCATAAGCAGCATGGTCCAGGTGCCCCGCTGCACCGCTTTGCCCTGTTGGTTAAAAACGCCGTACTTCATCTCGATTTGCCCCCCGCCCAGACGTGGCAGGGCCTTCTTGGAGAGAATCTCCAATTCCACATGAATCGTATCACCGATCAACACGGGTAGGCTGAACTTGCACGTAAGTTCGCGGAAGGCCAGCACGGTACCTTCGATGAAACCCGACTGTACCGCCAGGCCGGAGGCAATGGACTGCACCAACAGCCCGTGTGCCACCCGTTGGCCGAAAGTGCCGGCGGCCGCGAATTCGGCGTCCGTGTGAATCTGGTTGAAATCCCCGGACAGACCGGCAAAGCGCACAATATCACTTTCGGTGATCGTCCGCGCGGCCGTTACCAGAACCTGATCGACTGTAAACTCTTCAAAATACAGGCCCCGTGGCTGGTAAGTCCGCTCGCTCATAATTCGCTCCGTTGTCCGCCGCAAAACAGGAAGCGGCTGCTCTCCATCACAACGTCTCCGCTGCGGCCAGCTTTTCCGCTTCATCAGCCACGGTGAGCGCGTCGATGAATTCTTCCAGATCTCCGTCCATGACCACAGGCAGATTGTAATTGGAGAGGCCGACGCGGTGATCGGTCACCCGCCCTTGCGGGTAATTATAGGTCCGGATTTTCTCACTGCGGTCCCCGCTGCCTACCTGCGATTTGCGATCGGCCGCCAATTCGGCATTTTGCTTGTCTTCTTCCATCTCTTGCAGGCGAGCCTGAATGATAGCCATACCCAGCCGTTTGTTCTGCGTCAGGCTGCGCTCCGTCTGGATTTTAACCATCAGCCCGCTCGGTTTATGAACAATTCGCGCGGCCGTGGCATTCTTCTGCATATGCTGCCCGCCTGGCCCGGAGGAAAACTCGGGCGTGATTTCCAGTTCGCGCTCGTCCAGGGTAATTTCCACATCGTCCACTTCCGGCATCACCGCCACCGTTGCCGTGCTGGTGTGGATGCGTCCCTGCGATTCCGTTACCGGCACGCGCTGCACACGATGTACGCCGCTCTCAAACTTAAAGCGTGAGAACGCCCCTTTACCCTTCACCAGCAGCACAACCTCCTTGAATCCCCCAACGCCGGTGCGGTTTTCATTGACTATCTGTGTTTTCCAGCGCCGGTTTTCAGCGTAACGCGTATACATCCGCAGCAGGTCTGCGGCGAAGATCCCAGCCTCATCTCCTCCGGCCCCGGCCCGTATCTCAATATAGACGTTCCTGTCATCGCGCACATCTTTAGGCACGAGCAAAGAACGCATCGTCTTTTCCAGAGCCTCGATCTTCCAGTCCAGCCGTTCAATCTCATCCGTCGCCAGCGCGATCATCTCCGGGTCTTCCGAAAGTTCGCTCAGTTCTTCCGCCTCTGCCCGTTCCTGCAGCAGCTTCTGGTGACCGTTGTATGCTTCGACCAGGGGCGTGAGGTCCGAGCGCTCCTGCGCCAATTCAGTCAGCCGGACGTGGTCGGCCAAAACCTCCGGATCGGACATCTGCCGTTCCAGTTCTTCGTATCGGCCAACCACCTTCTCGATTTTGTTCAGCATACCCTGGTCCTTCCCACGACAGCGGGTAATTATGCTCCGCTGTAGCCGCCGAAACCCACCGTTCCGGGTCCGGTGTGGGTACCAATTACGGGGCTGAGTTCGCCATATACTAGTTCCACCGGGTTAAGCATTTGCTGTAGTTCTTCACCCAACCAGCGCGCTTCGTCAGGCGCGACGGAGTGGAGCACAGCCAGGTGTAGGTCGCTCTGGCCGCTCATTGTCTCTACGGCCAGGTCAAGCAAGAATTGCAGCGCCTTGCGTTTGGTGCGCACGGAGGCTTTGGGTTCAATACGGCCGTCCGTGATTTCCAGCACCGGCTTGATCGAGAGAACCGAACCAATGAGCCGTTTCGCCCCACCGATGCGCCCACCGCGGTGCAGGTATTCCAGCGTGTCCACGGCGAAGTAGAGCGACAGCCTGTCCACAATTCGACGCGCCGCTGCCGCAGCCTCCGTGAGGTCGGCCCCCGCCTCTGCCGCGCGGGCTGCCTCGAGGGCTACATATCCTTGCGCCATGGATGTGGTGCGCGAATCAATTACCTCGATCGGAAAACCTTCCATCATCTCCACAGCTCCTGTGGCAGAGGCATAGGTACCGCTCAGATCGCTGGAAATGGTCACGCAGACAATCCCCTCGGCCGTTTCCGCTAGTTCCTTGAACAGGGCCAGGAAATCGCCAACCGACGGTTGTGAAGTGGTCGGTGATTCCGAAGAGTGGGCCAGGCGGTCATAGAATTCGGCCGTAGTAATATCAATGCCGTCGCGGTAGCTCTCACCGCTCCAAATTACATTCAACGGGATGACGTTCAGATCATACTGCTGCACCAACTCAGATGGCAGATTAGCTGTACTGTCCACAACTACAGCGACCTTACGTTTGGACATATTTCTTGCTCTCCTAAAAGAAGGGATGATTCTCGACCATTATCCCGAATTCTGCCGTTTCAGCCAACAGTGCAGTACCGCAGGCTCCCTGCGGCAAAACCACCCGCAACGTCTTTGTCCAGGAGCGTTTATGATACAATCTCCCGCAGCCTCAGGTTTCACAATAACCTCTGGCACCTGAGGGATACGCGCGATGAACCGTGAATATCATAAATGGTACAGCCCAGCATTGGGGCGTGACATGGAATTATTGGTAGTAGGCCACGCTGGCGCGCGTGTCCTCGTCTTCCCCACGTCGAAAGGACGCTTTTTCGAATGGGAAGATCGCGGCATGATGCACGCCGTCGGCGAGCAGATCGAACGTGGCTGGCTGCAGTTTTACTGCGTGGACAGTGTCGATGCCGACAGTTGGTATGCGCGTTGGAAGCATCCGGGAGCGCGCGCCTGGCACCACATGCAGTATGAGCAGTACCTGTTGCAGGAGGTCTTGCCCCTGTCCTGGCAAAAGAATCGTACCCCCTTCTTGATTACCACGGGGGCCAGCTTCGGTGCCTACCACGCTGCCAACTTTGGTTTGCGCCACCCCAATCTTGTTGGCCGTATCTTGGGCATGAGCGGCATTTACGAGATCGACCGCTGGACCGATGGCTACCAGCATGACAACATCTACTTCAATAACCCCATAGCCTTCATCGCTAATGAATCGGATTGGGGGCGCCTTGACGCCTTACGCCGCCAGGACATCATCCTTGTCACGGGACAGGATGATCCTTTGCGCCACAGCACCGAGCGACTTTCAACTGTCCTGTGGGGCAAAGGAATAGGCAACGCCCTGCGCATCTGGGATGGCTGGGCACACGATTGGCCCTGGTGGCAGCAGATGCTCAGCAAATACATTGGTGGTCACGACTAGGATCGGGTCACCACCCAAGCTCCAAGGAGGATACAGATGGACGCAAAGGTCGGCTTGCTTGTAGGGCGAGAATGGTCATTCCCACCGGCATTCATTGAAGAAGTCAACCGCCGCGACAGCGGGGTCACGGCCGAATTCGTGCGCCTCGGCGGTACGCGCATGAACGAGCCTAATCCTTACGCTGTCATCGTGGACCGCATCTCCCACGAAGTCCCTTACTATCGCTCTTATCTGAAGAACGCCGTGCTGCAAGGCACTCACGTGATCAACAATCCCTTCATGTGGGCCGCTGATGACAAGTTCTTCGAAGCATCGCTGGCCGACAAACTTGGTGTGGCCAGCCCCAAAACCGTAGTGCTGCCCAACAAGGAATACGTACCCGGCATTGTGCACGGCGAAAGCCTGCGGAATCTCGTCTACCCCCTGGATTGGGACGCCATTCTGGAATACATCGGCTTGCCCTGCGTCTTGAAAGATGCCCACGGCGGCGGCTGGAAAGAGGTCTACATCTGCCACACCCAGGAAGACGTCATGAACAGCTATAACCAGTCCGGCCTACTGACCATGGTGCTGCAAGAATTCATCCGTTGGGATCATTACGTGCGCTGCATGTGCCTGGGGCAGAAAGATGTCCTGCCCATGAAGTACGACCCCCGCCAGCGCCGCTATCTCGTGGAACATGCCCACATGAACCCCGAGCTTGGCGCCCGTGTGGTAAGTGATGCCCTCAAGCTCGTGCAGGCCCTCGGCTATGACATGAACACGGTTGAGTTTGCCATCCGCGACGAAATCCCTTACGCCATCGACTTCATGAACCCTGCCCCGGATATGGACATCAATTCATTGACGCCCGTGTACTTCGATTGGGTTGTGCAGCATATGGCCGACCTTGTCATTGACCTGGCTCTCAATCCACGTCCGCAGGTGGAAGAACTGAAATGGGCCCGTTTCTTCACCGCCTGAGTGCGCGGGGCAACACCTAGACATTGGTCCACCACAACTCTCAAGGAAAGGCTGGAGGCATAGCATGTCACTCCATGACGCCATCAAGACCTATCACGACCTGCTGACAGACGAAACCGCGGCCGAATCGCAAGCGCAGCTGGACAGCCAGTTGCAGAGCCGCGGATTGTATTTTGGCGACCGGCCCCTGTGCACGGTGCTGCGCCCGCGATTCCTGATGCCGGGCCAGTACGCCTATTTGCGCCGCGCCACACGGCCGGTGCTGTCCGCCTTCGAAACAATCTCCATGGCCGCCGTGACTGATGCCGAGTTCCGTGCTCAATTTCGTCTCACGGAATGGGAAGAGAAACTGGTTGAGATCGACCCAGGTTACCGGACGCATACCCCCTTGTCCCGCCTTGATGCCTTCTACATGACGGATGAGGGTACGATGCAGTTCACGGAGTACAACGCCGAAGTGCCCGCCGCCTCGGCCTACAACGATGTGCTGACCAAGGTCTTCCTCGGCCTGCCTGTCATGGGCCAGTTCCTGCATCACTATGTCGTGCGCCCGCTCATGACCCGCCACAGCGTCATGCACGCCCTACTGCAGGCCTACAAGGAATGGGGCGGAACGGAACGGCCGCACATCGCCATCCTCGATTGGCGGGAAGTGCCCACCTACAGCGAGTTTGAGTTGTTCATTCGCTTCTTTGAGGGGCAGGGCTATCCCTGCCGGATTGTGGACCCTCGCGACGTTACCTACAAAGACGGCCGCCTCATGGCCGGTGACTTCCCGATCAACCTCATCTATAAGCGTGTCCTCATCACCGAACTGATCGAACGCGGCGGTCTCGACCATCCCGTCGTGCGGGCAGTACGCGACGGCAACGTCTGTATGGTCAACCCGTTTCGCTGCAAAATACTGTACAAGAAATCCAGTCTCGCGGTCCTAAGCGACGAGCGCAATCGCCAGATGTTCTCCGCGGCCGAAACCAAGGCCATCGATGAACATGTGCCGTGGACGCGCAACGTCGAAGAGCGCAAGACGCTCTATCGTGATTTACCCGTAGACCTTGTGCCCTTCATTCTCAAATACCAGGAACGCTTTGTCCTGAAGCCAAATGATGATTACGGCGGCAGGGGCATCGTCCTCGGCTGGCAGACGAATACCAGCGGCTGGGAGCAAGCCGTCGCTGACGCGCTGGAAAGTCCCTTCGTGGTGCAGGAGCGCGTCCCCATTCCCCAGGAACCGTACCCGAGCATGGTCGATGATCGCCTGCAGATTTACGATCGCCTGCTGGACACCGCGCCCTTTATCTTCTATGGCGACTACATGGACGGCTGTCTGACGCGCCTTTCCAATGACCCGCTGCTGAACGTCTCTGCAGGGGGCGGCTCCTCTGTACCGACCTTCGTCGTCGAAGAACGCTAGCGAATAACCTTTCTGCAATTCCCCTCTTGACACGCGCCGGAAAGTGCCCTATACTACTTTTAATATATAGATGTATGTCTATATAATAGGGCCTGATGGATTCACTTACCTTCGCCAAAGCAATGGCCGATGAGACCCGGCAAGAGATCATGCGCCTTTTGTGCTGCCAGTGGCTGTGTGTCAATGATGTGGTAGAGGCACTCGGCCACGTCAGCCAGCCCACGGTCTCCCATCACCTGGCGGTATTGCGGGACGCCGGCCTGGCGCATACGCGCCCCGAAGGCCGCCAGGTGTTCTATTCGCTCAACCAGGACGCCGTGGCCCTTTGTTGCGGCACGCTGATGGCGAACTTTGCTCCCGAACGGCGACTGATCACCAGGCAGGAAATCGCCGTCAAGTAGTTTTTTTGCCCAAACATATAGATAATCATCAATACTTAGGAGATGGTACCATGGCAAATGATTCCCTTGAAATCCACGAAGCAGTGCGCGACCGGTACGGCCGTCTGGCCCTCGCGATTCAAACGCAGGAAAGTGTGAGCTGCTGCGACGCCGTCACAAGCACCTGCTGCGCCGACAGCATCGACCTGTATGCCTCAGATACCAGATGGCTGCCGGAGACGGTCAGCGGCCTCTCGCTGGGCTGCGGCGATCCGCTGGCGCTTTCCCGCCTGCAGCCGGGCCAGACGGTACTGGACCTGGGGTCGGGCGGCGGCATCGACTGCTTCATGGCCGCCCGTATGGTCGGCCCGGACGGGCTGGTAATCGGCGTGGACATGACGCCGGAGATGATCGATCGAGCCAATGAGAACAAGAACAAGGTAGGGCTGAACAACGTATCTTTTCGCCTCGGCCAGATCGAGTCGCTGCCGGTTGAATCCGAATCGGTCGACGTGATCATTTCCAACTGCGTAATCAACCTCAGCCCGGACAAAACGGCCGTGTTCCGCGAAGCCTTTCGCGTCTTGAAACCGGGCGGCAAACTGGCGGTATCCGATATGGTGACCATTGGCCAGTTCAGCGCCGCCGAACGGGCCGACCTGTCGGCATGGTCCGAATGTGTGAGCGGGGCGGAAGATGTCGCCGCTTATGTAACGGCCGTTTGGGCGGCCGGGTTTACGGAGATTTCTGTGCGCGAGAAGGGCCGGCCCGACACGGAGCTATCCATGATAGGCGACGGAGCAGGTCCGGCGCGCCTGTTCAGCGCCCAGATTACGGCCGTTAAGCCAGAAAGCCCGCGGGAGGACCTGTTCAGCGCATCCAACGTCTATTTCGCCGAGGTGGCCGAAGAGTGGGATACCTTGCGCAGCGGCTTCTTTACCGAAGAAATGCGTGACGCGGCGATAGCCAGAGCGCAGCTTCCCCTGCACGCGGTCGTGGCCGATATCGGCACGGGAACCGGCTTTGTTTTGCAGGGGCTGCTGGGCCGGGCAGAAACGCTGGTTGGCTTTGACACCAGCCCGGAGATGTTAGCCAGGGCGCGTCTCAATCTGGACGGCCAGGATCAGGTGACTCTGCGGCTGGCGCAGGGCACGACCCTGCCTGCGGATGACGGCAGCTTCGACGCCGTGTTCGCCAACATGTACCTGCACCACGCGCCCGATCCCGCCGCGGCCATACGCGAGATGGCCCGTATTCTGAAACCCGGCGGAAAGCTGGTCATCACCGACCTCGATCGCCACGATCAGGAGTGGATGCGCGTGGCCATGGCCGACCAGTGGCTCGGCTTTGAACGCGACGACGTTCGCCGCTGGTATCTTGATGCCGGCCTGGGTGAAATCGACATCGACTGCGCAGAGGGAACTTGCGATTGCTCCACTCCCAGCGCCGAGGCAATTGCCCTGGGCATTTTCGTGGCCATCGCTCGCAAGCAGTAGGATCAAAAAAGCGTGGCGCCTGAAAAGACGCCACGCCTGGTTTTCTTGAGACTATCTACTCGAAGCTAGAAGGGGATGTCATCCTCTTCCTGGGCCGGGCCGCCGGAACTGTAACCACCTCCAGAACTCGGAGCCCCACCATCTTCACGCCCACCAATAAAACGAACCGTTTCCGCGGTGATCTCATAGCTGGCGCGCGTGGCACCATCCTGCCCTGTCCACAGACGCGGGCCTCCCGTAGCTGGATCCGGTCGCATGCGGCCTTCCACCAAAGCCATGCGGCCTTTGGCAAGATACTGATTGACTGTTTCCGCCTGCCGTCCAAAAACACTTACCCTAAACCAGGTGGTTTCGTCTGTAGGCTGCCCCGTCTGTTTATCTGTCCAACTCCGATTGGTAGCCATACTGAAGTTCGTAACGGCCGTACCATCCGGAAGATAACGCATCTCCGGATCACCACCCAAATTTCCAACGACCACTATTTTTTGATACATGACTCTATTCCTTTTTAGACTTGTTTGAACGTTAAGAACTACAAAATACCTTTAGCTTCAAGTCTCAATTTCCATCCAAAATTATAGCACAAAGGTTCTAAATGGTCAATCTTTTTGTGCCGTTTTCCAGGCCAATCTGGGGCTAACCAAGGTCGGGGCGAAGACCGGCGGGTTTACACCCAACCGCGCAAACGCACCGCCTCCGCCACGCGGTTTACCGCCACCAGGTAGGCCGCGACGCGCGTGTCAACCCCCCGCGCTGTGGCCATGTTGTGCACGGCATGGAACGCCCCGGTCATCTTTTCATCCAGGCGCTCCTGCACCAGTTTCTCGTCCCAGTAGTATTGGTAGGCGTTCTGCACCATCTCAAAATAAGAAACTGTGACGCCGCCCGCATTGCACAGGAAATCGGGGATGACATAGATGCCCCGTTCGCTGAAGATTCTGTCAGCATCCGGTGTGGTCGGTCCATTGGCCAGCTCGGCGATGATCGACGCCTGAATCCGCGCTGCGTTCTTGCTCGTCAGCTGGTTCTCAATCGCCGCCGGGATCAAGAAGTCAACCGGTAGTTCCAGCAAGTCGGCGTTTTCAATCGACTCCGTATCCGGGGTACCTTCCACACGGCCGTTGCGCCGCAGATGTTTGCCAACCACACGCGGATCCAGACCGTTCTCATCATAGATGCCGCCAAACTCATCGCTCACCGCAACCACTTTCAGGCCAAACAAATCATGCCCCAGTTGGTGAGCGAAAGATCCCACGTTGCCGTAACCTTGTATCGCCGCTGTGGCACCTTCCAGCTTCATGCCCCGCAGCTTGGCCGCCTCGCGCATCGTGAACAGCCCTCCCATGGCCGTGGCCGGCGTGCGTCCAGCCGAACCACCCAGCTGCAGCGGTTTGCCTGTGATCGCCCCAGGCTCATGATGCCCGTGCAGGACCTCATATTCGTCCAGCATCCAGGCCATGATCTGCGGGTTCGTGTGTACATCCGGCGCCGGCACATCCTTGGTCAGGCCGACAAAACGGGCGATAGCACGCATATACCCGCGGCTGAGACGCTCCAATTCGCCGGTGGACATTTCGCGCGGGTTACAGATCACACCCCCCTTGCCGCCCCCCAGGGGTACATCCGCCACAGCCGTTTTCCAGGTCATCCACGCCGCCAGCGCGCGGACCGTGTCAATGGTTTCGTCCGGGTGAAAACGGATGCCGCCCTTGGCCGGTCCCCGGGCGTCGTTATACTGCACCCGGAACCCCTTGAACGAGCGCACGCCGCCGTCGTCCATGCGCACGGGAATCGTAAAATGAAACTCTCGCATCGGCTCCCGCAGGAACGCGTGCATATCGGGATCAAGCTGTAAAACCTCGGCTGCCGCATCAAGCTGGGCTTGCGCGATAGCGAACGGGTTTAGATTCTCACTCATGGCATGCCACCTCGGTTCTTAATTGGTTCAGGGGTTCACGTCATGGCTGGGAGACCGATGACGCCTTGGTAAGAGACTGCTCAAACCGGGTTGAATGCGCCCGATCGACGCCCGGCGAGCCTGCCTAATTTAGCAGATTCGCTCGTTTTAGGCGAGTGGCGGCACAACGAAAAAACCCTGCAGGCTGTGTCAACCTGCAGGGCATTTTGCTCATCGAAAACGTTTGCTCACTCTAGACCCAGCCACGCAGGCGTACGGCCGTGGCCACGCGATCAATGGCCACCAGGTACGCCGCTACGCGATTGTTTACCTTGTGCTTCTGGGCCAACTCGTGCACGGCGTGGAACGCCTTGGTCATTTTTTCATCCAGGCGATCGTGCACCATCTCTTCCGACCAGTAGTACTGGTAGGAATTCTGAACCATCTCAAAGTAACTCACCGTAACGCCGCCGGCATTGCAGAGGAAGTCCGGGATTACATAGACGCCGTTTGCATACAGAATATCATCCGCCTCCGGTGTGGTGGGCCCATTGGCAAGTTCGGCGGAGATCCTGGCCTTGATCCGTGGCGCATTCTTCTCGGTAATGACATTTTCCAGAGCCGAGGGAAACAGGACATCAACATCGAGTTCCAGCAGCTCTTCGTTAGTGATGCTGTCGCAGCCCCCGAAACCACCGACGGCACCCGTCTTCATCTTGTGCGCGAAGGTCTGGTCATAGGGCAGGCCATTTCTATTGAGGATTCCACCCCTGGAGTCACTGACCGCGACGACCTTCATTCCTAGCAGATCTTCCGCAAGCTGGTGCGCGAAGGTGCCGGCATTGCCATAGCCCTGGATCGCGGCCGTCTTGCCCTGCAAATCCAGTCCCAGAACCTTGGCGGCTTCGCGCAGCGTATAGATGCCTCCCCGTGCCGTAGCATCGTTGCGCCCCTCCGATCCGCCCAATTCCAGCGGTTTACCAGTGATCACACCCGGTTCATGGTAACCCATCAACGCCTCATACTCGTCCATCATCCAAGCCATAATCTGCGGATTGGTGTACACATCGGGCGCGGGCACATCCTTGGTGATGCCCACAAAGCGGGCCAGATTGCGCATATAGCCCCGGCAGAGCCGCTCCAGTTCGCTTCGTGTGAGCTGGCGGGGATCCACAATGACGCCGCCTTTGGCCCCGCCCAGGGGGATATCAACAACGGCCGTTTTCCACGTCATCCACGCCGCCAGCGCGCGCACCGTATCTACTGTTTCTTCCCAGTGGAAGCGGATACCTCCCTTGGCCGGCCCGCGGGCATCGTTGTACTGCACGCGGAAACCTTTGAACGAGCGTACGCCGCCGTCATCCATGCGCACAGGAATGGTGAAATGAAATTCACGCATCGGCTCGCGCAGGAACTCGTGCATGGCCGGATCGAGCTGCAGAACAGCCGCTGCTTCATCCAGCTGGGCCTGAGCAATGGCAAATGGATTCAGATTCTCTCTCATGATGTTACCTGCTCCTGTAGGTGTGGGGGAAATGGGAAGGTGCACCTTGCGGCCTGTTCCCAGGCCACAGTACCAGTTTTATAGAATCGCTTTGGGCTGTCAAGTGACAATTGTCACCTTCCGGTGCAACCCCGCGGCAGCCGATCCTGCTTATGGATGCCAACTGAGATTGGCTTTGGTAAACTCCCTGCGGCACAGAGAATTTCGCTTCGTGAGCCGGCTGTGTGCCGCAAGACAGTATGACGACCGCAGTGCAAATGGCCACCGCCCTGGGCGCCAGCGCCCTTGTCGCCGGACTCGCTTTCTGGCGTGGATCGCTTTCGCGCTCCGGCTTTTTCGGCGCGCTGCTGGTCGGCACGCTGACCTTCGGCCTGGGCGGTTGGCAGTGGGGCGTCATCCTGGCCGTCTTCTTCGTCAGTTCCAGCCTGCTCTCCCATTTTAAAGAAACCGAGAAAAGAGCCGCCGCCGAAAAATTCGATAAGGGCCACCGCCGCGACATGGGCCAGGTGATGGCGAACGGAGCCCTCGGCGCGGCCATCGCCGTGCTCAGCGCCATCGTGCCGCCGGAGGCCGTTTCGCCAGCCTTCTGGTTCTATCTCTTCGTCGGCGTCATGGCCACGGTCACGGCCGATACATGGGCCACCGAACTGGGGACCCTGAGCAAGAACCCGCCCCGCCTGATCACCAACGGCAGCATCGTCGAAGTCGGCACCTCGGGCGGCGTTTCCGCACTGGGGACGGCCGTCTCCTTCGCCGGGGGGCTGCTCATCGGCACGGTAGCCGGCTTGATCACAGAATACAGCCTGGGCATCACTGCCCTCGCAGGCGCGATTGGCGGACTAGCCGGTTCGCTCACCGACAGCCTGCTCGGCGCAACCGTACAGCAAATCTATTACAGCGATGCACGGCAGAAGGAAACCGAAAAGAAAGTAGAACGAGACGGCACGCCCAACCGGCCCCTGCGCGGCTGGTCCTGGATGAACAACGACATGGTCAACTTGATCTCCTCCCTGGTGGGAGGGTTGGTCGCCGTGCTTTTCTACCTGCTTCTATCCTGATCTGCCCGGCAGCAGGGGCATGCCGCGACCACTGGAAAACGCCATCCATTTCACACTTACATGGAGAATCAATGAGTGACGAAAAACGTCTGATTACCCCGGAAATTCTATATGACCTGCAGATTGTTTCTGATCCGCAGATCTCGCCCGACGGCCGTACGATCGCCTTCGGCGTGCAGCGCGTCGTCCAGAAGACAGAAAAGAAATACCGCAACCTCTGGCTGGTGCCGGTGGACGGCGGTGAAGCACGCCAGTTCACGTACGGCGACCAGACCGACCGTGATCCACGCTGGTCTCCCGACGGCCAGTCCATTGCCTTCCTCTCCAATCGCCTCGATGAGAAGCAGGAACAGCTGTTCATTATTTCGTTCAATGGCGGGGAGGCCCGGCCGTTGACCAAGTTGCAGGGCAGCTTCGCCGGCTTTGAGTGGGCGCCTGACGGGCGCAGCCTGGTCTGCCAGTTCCGGCTCCAGGACGAAGAGGTGAGGGAACGCGAAGCCGATGAGCAGAAGAAGAAACTGGGCATCGTAAGCCGCCACATCACCTCGCTGGAATACAAGTTGGACGGCGCCGGCTACCTGCCGCAGGAAAAATGGCAGGTCTGGACCATCGACGCGGCCAGCGGCGAGGCCGAACAATTGACAAGCGGCCAGTATGACAACACGGCGCCACGCTGGTCGCCGGATGGAACACAGATCCTCTTTCTGTCTAACCGTAGCGCCGACCCCGCGCAAGAGATCGATGCGACGGACCTCTTCCTCCTGCCCGCCGCAGGCGGGGACGCGCAGCGCGTCGACGCCCGCTACGGCCGTAAGTTCATGGCCTCTTTTTCGCCGGATGGGCAGCACATCGCCTATCTGGGGCGTGAACAAACGGGGCGCTTCTACCAGAACAACAGTCTCTTTGTCATCCCTACCGTGGGCGGTGAAGCGCGCAATATCTCTGCGGCCCATGATCTGCACCTCGCCACAGTGACCAATACTGATGTCAGCAGCGGCACGCCGCAAACGCCGCCTAGTTGGTCCCCGGACGGCCGTACCATCCTGGTCCAGGCCACGCTGCAAGGGGACCAGCCCATCCTGGCTATCCCCGTCCACGAAGCTTCTGGCCAGCCCCGGCGTATCACCTCCGCGCCCGGTGTCGCCAGCGGTTTCAGCCTCGATGCTGTCGGCGAGAGAATCGCCTATCTTTGGGGCACGCTGGAGATGACGGACCAGGTCTGGGTGCAGGGCATAGAGGGAGCACCGGCGCGTCCCCTGACCGACTTCAACCAGGAGCTGCTCGCCGCAATCGATCTGGGCCAGGTTGAGGAGGTCGTACTGGACGGACCCGGCGGCCCGCTGCCGGGATGGGTTCTCAAACCACCCGGCTTCGACCCGGCGCAGCAATATGCCGCCATCCTGGAAATCCATGGTGGGCCCCAAACCCAGTACGGCCGTGTTTTTATGCACGAATTCTATCTGCTGGCCGCCCAGGGCTATGTGGTCACTTGGTGCAACCCGCGGGGCAGCCAGGGGTATGGCGAAGCCGTCAGCGGAGCCATTCATGACAACTGGGGAACCGTGGATTTTGACGATGTAATGGCCTGGACCGCCTACGTGGCCGGTTTACCCTACATCGACTCCCAGCGTATGGGCGTCAGTGGTGGCAGCTACGGTGGGTATATGACCGTGCTGATCATCGGCCGTACGCAGCGCTTCAAGGCCGCTGTGGCCCAGCGCGCCGTCAGCAACCTGGTCAGCTTCTATGGCTCCAGCGACATGAACACGCATACCGAATCCCTGGTCGGTGTCGACGGCCCCCCATGGGAAAACTTTGCGAACTACTGGCGCCAATCTCCCATGCGCTATATCGGCGCGGCGCGCACGCCAACGCTGATCATTCACAGCGAACGCGACTTCCGCTGCGACCGCGAACAGGGTGAACAGGTCTTTGTCGCCCTCAAGAAACTGGGCGTGGACACGGAGATGATCCTGTTCCCCGAAGAGTCGCACGGGCTGTCACGCAGCGGCCGTACCGACCGCCGGATTGCCCGCCTCCAGCACATGCTGCGCTGGTTTGAGACCTACCTTAAGTAGGCCATAGCACCTTCGTAATTGTGGTATACTCGGTCTATTCTGGAGAGTTATTAGAGGAGAATTGTAGGAACATGGCCAAAGCAAGAAAGCGGCGCGTGAACAAAACCCGCCCGCACCAGTCGGTGAAGTCCGCCGAAAGTGCTTCCACCAAGAACATTAACTGGGGGCGTATCTTTGTGATCACCATTGGCATTATCATTGCCGTAAGCATGGTATTGTCACTGATCGTCACGCCGGGCACCTAGAACCAAGCAGCAGCCCCGCCTAATCTAACCGCTTCGAAGAAGCCCACAATACCCCCACCCATTCCTGCACCTTATCGAGGCCAGAGAGCGGGTTGGGGTATTTCCATTTCTGAGCCGTTTCTGCGCTCAATCTCGCGTACAGATCTACGGACGCCAGTAATGCTCTCTTGCTCTCTCCTGGATCATATCTAGCGAACAATTCTGGTAGCGCCGTCACGACCTGCGGATCGGCCCACTGCTCCAGGAATCGGCCGTCGTGCCACGTATCGTACTCCGCCCCGTATTTGGCCCTGGCCTGCCAGAGGATCATCTGCTGCAGATGCTGCCGCAGGACAACATCGGTCAGCCAGCGCGCCCGCCACAATTCGCCCCGCTGCAGCAGCACCGCAGCACGATAGAAGTCCAGCGCGACTGCGTCCACTGCGGCGGCAAACGCAGCCGGGGTGGGAGGCTGCCAGCTCATCTGCGTGGGCGGCGGCGCGGCTCCCTGGGCCGCGTCCCTGGCCCACAAAATTCGTGCCCCGCGATGCGTCGCCGCGGCAAACGGTGGCCGGGTTAGCGCCTCTATGACCGAATCGCGAGCAGGTGTCAGCAGAAAATCCGCCTTCAGACCGCCTTCAAACAGGACCAACCATTCCGGATCCCCGTGACCGGTCGTGTTCAAGACTCTGAGCCACACCTCCCCAAATGCAGACAACCAGTCCGTCTGCGCAGCAAAATCCATCGGGTCTTGCACAAAAAGGATTAAGTCCAGATCAGACCATTCATCCCCCGGCCGTTCGCTCCTTGCCCGTGAGCCATAGACGGCTATGGCCTGAACCCGTGGTTCCTGGGCGGCCCATTCTTGAATACGGCGCTCGAGCCGGGCGTAGGTCATGTCGTGTTCTACAGCACTGGCCCCGGGGAACTCAGATGGCGGCGCGAATTTCCGCCTCGTATTCTTTGAAGTCGGCCGTGCGCCACATCTCAAAATGGCGCGGTCGTGGCAGCGGGATCTCAAACTGATCCGTGATCGTCGCCGGGAGGCCCTGACCAGCCCTGCTGCCCACTACCAGCACCTCGTCACTGAGCAAAACCGCCTCGCTGATGCTGTGGGTCACCAGGACTACCGTCACCGGCATCGCCCGCCATATCCGCAGCAGTTCCTGGCCCATCCGTTCACGCGTCAGGGCGTCCAGCGAGCCAAAAGGTTCATCGAGCAGCAGCAGGGCCGGCTCGTGAACTAGGGCGCGGGCGATGGCCACGCGCTGGGCCATACCGCCGGACAACTGCGCCGGGTAGTGATTCTCAAACCCTGCCAGCCCCACCAGGGACAGCATGTCGCGCACGCGCTGGTCGGCGGCACGGCCGTTTTGCCCGCGCAGTTCCAACGGCAGCCGCACATTGTCATAGGTTGTCCGCCAGGGCATCAGGGTATCGTGTTGGAATACCATCCCGATGGGCAGACTGGCCTCCGCCGCGGGCATCCCGTTCAACAGCGCCTCGCCCGTCGTGGGCACGAGCATCCCGCCAATGACTCGCAGCAGGGTCGACTTGCCAATGCCCGAAGAACCAACCAGGGTTACAAACGCGCCCTGTGCCGCATACAGCGAAACATCCTCCAGCACCTGTTTGCCGTCGTCCGCATAGGCATACGCCTACATCGCGCAGCTCAATGAAGTGAGCTGGCGGAGCATTCGTCGCGAGGTTACCTCGCTCAGTCGCCTTGCGCGCGCTGCCGGCCGTGATCACTCTGGCTGCACCTTGTTGACAAACTCGTTGCTGAACGCCGCCGGCAAATCCTCAAGCGGCTGGTCCAGCAGGCCCATTTCCAGCAGGATCGCCTGCGTTCTCTCCCACGTTGCCGGTTCGGTCAAGCCCAACCTATCCGCTCGCCACAAACCCAGGGATGCTTCGAGAACTTCCCGGCGGCTGTCATCCAGTCCTTCGACATATTTCTTGCTGATTTCATACGCCTCGTCCGGGTCAGCCAGCGTATCAGCCAGGCCGCGCAGGACAGCGCCAACGAAAGCTTCAACCAGCTCCGGATTGTTCGCGATCGTCTCCTCGTTCGTCACCAGGCCATTGGAAACCAGGTCGATATAATCCGCCACCGCGATCACCTGGATATCTTCCCCCAGATTGGCCAACTGGATCGGTTCGTTGTTGATGAACACCACGACTGCTTCCGTCTGATCCGCCAGGAGAGACTCCACCTGCACGAAGCCGATATCTACCGCTTCCACATCCTGCTGGCTGAGTCCATTGGCCGAAAGGAGGCCCACATAGCCGACATAGCTGGTGCCGAAAAATCCTGGCAGGCCAACGGTACGCCCGGCCAAATCTGCCGGCCCGGCAATCCCTGCGGCGGTCTTGCTGACCACGGCAATCGGATACTTCTGGAACCATTCCAGGACATAGACCACGGGTAACCCCTGGGCGCGCGCCAGGATGACCTGATCCCCGCCGGCCAGAGAAAAGGGGATTTCAGCGGCACCAACCAGGGCCAGGCCATCGGTCTCGAAGCTGTAGTCGAATTCGACTTCCACACCTGCTTCGGCGAAATACCCCTTTTCCGCGGCCACGTACAGCGGCGCATACTGCGGGTCCGGGATGTAGCCCATGGGCAGGCGCAGTGTAGTCAGCGCCGGTGTCTCCGCTTCGCTTTCAACGGCCGTGGAAGCCCCACATGCCGCCAGAAGGAGCAGCAGGCCGAACAAGATGATCAGGATCGATAGTCTCGTTTTCAATGCAGTTTCTCCGCTTAGGTTTCAGACCAGGGCGATCTCAGTCCGCCCCGGGCCATAGTCTCCACTTCTTCAAGGGCGCGGCGGCTGGCCCGCCACGGCCGTTTTCGTCTGCCAGCGCAGCATGCGCTTTTCCAACAGTGCCACGGAGCCATAGAGCATCAGGGCAATGAACGCCAGTGTAATCAACACCACAAAGACGAGGTCTGTCTTGAACTGGTATCGTGCCGTCACCAGCATAAACCCCAACCCACCGCTGCGGGGCTGGACAAACTCGCCCACCAGCGTGCCGATCACCGCCAGCGTGGCTCCCACTTTCAGCCCCGCCAGCAGCACCGGCATCGCCGCCGGGATTTCCAGTTTGCGAAACACCTGGCCGCGCGTGGCCTGCAGCGAAACCATCAATTCATAATATTCCGCGGGCACGGAACGTAGGCCGGTGATGCTGTTCACCAGAATGGGGAAGAACACCACCAGAACCGCCACAGTCACGCGCGCCCAATAGCCTGAGCTGATCCAGATTGTCAGCAGGGGCGCGATGGCAATGATGGGGATGGCCTGCGAGGCAACGAGGTAGGGGGAGAGCAGCCGTTCGGCGAGCGGCGATTTCGCCAGGATGTACCCCAAGGGCAAAGCAATCAGGAGGCCGAGCAACAAGGCGGGAATGATCTCGCTGACGGTGATCGCGCTGTGATGAAGCAAACGACCGTCTGCCAGCACAATCTGGAACTGGCGCGCCACGTCTGCCGGGCTGGGCAGGATGAACGGCGGGAAATCTCCCACCAGCACCAGCAGCTGCCAGACCAGCAGGATGAACCCGATAGACATCAGGATCGTCAGCCACGTAGGCAGCGTATTCAGAAAATACAGCAGACGGTTACGCATATTTTTCGTTGGGGGCAAGGGGGAAAGGCCGCGCAATAGAGCAGCGCCGGGAGCCGTACACGGCAGCTCCCCCATCAACAACAAACCCCACACGAAGTGGGGCAA
Organism: uncultured Chloroflexia bacterium; assembly: GCA_963786145.1. Taxonomy (GTDB): domain Bacteria; phylum Chloroflexota; class Anaerolineae; order Promineifilales; family Promineifilaceae; genus JAACFF01. The sequence continues at coordinate 778,364 of CAWAYB010000002.1, read as the reverse complement.
GCATTGACGGAAGCGCGGCAAATTGGACACCTTCTCCCATCCAGACTTTAACTGTCGGCTCTGGAATCACACCAGATCAACCACAATGTGGACCATCATAGGTCGCGGGCTTGGCCTGCACTTGGCCTTACCGCCGGTCGGGAATTTCGCCCTGCCCCGAAGGTTATTATTTAGTTGGTAGACTACACTGGCATTATACTAAACCCTGGTTCCAAGTCAATCCGGCAGGGCGCGTGCTCACCTGCTGATGGGGACGCCCACGGTTCAGGATGCCTGGCGGGCAGGCAGGTAGTACAATCTCCTTGGTGCGGCATGGTTACGGTCAAACACGCCGGGGTGAGCAGACGTCAGGCGCCGCCAAGGAGTCAACCTCTTGAGATTATTCCCCATCTTCCGTCTCCTGTTTCTGCTGGCGTTTGCCCTATCCCTGGCCGGCTGCGGGGCGGCCAATTCGGTGCCCGAGGCCACGCCGACCCCGGCAATGCCTTTCAGCGCGACCAGCACCCGCTTCGTCCTTGACCCCGGCCAATCCATGGCGCGGTTTTCCATTGACGAGGTTCTGCTCGGGGAGCCAACCACGGTCACGGCCGTTTCCAGCGGCGTAACCGGTGAAATCGGCGTCGACTTCGAAACGCCGGGCAAAACGGCCGTCGGGCCCATTCAGGTCGATACCCACCAGTTCCTGACCGATAACGACTTCCGCAACCGCGCCATCCAGCGGCGGATTCTGATCAGTGATGCCTACCCGTTTGTCACCTTCACCCCCACGGCCGTCACCGGCTTGCCCGATCGCATCACCTGGGGGGAACCCTGTGCCCTTCCAGATCACGGGCGACCTTACCATCATCGGTAACACGCGGCCGGTGACATTTTCTGGTACCATCCTGCCCGTCTCCGAATCACGGCTGGAAGGCGTCGCCGGCGCGACCATCCTGCGCAAGGATTTCGACCTCGTTGTCCCCAGCGCCACCGGTGTAGCGGGGGTTGGCGAAGAGGTGCTCCTGGAGCTGACCTTTGTAGCCACAGCCGCGGAGTAAGCATGACGGAGTTGGTGTTCGCCACAATGGGCAGGACCATCGACCAGGTGTGGGAGTCCCTGCTGCTGGCCCGCAGTTTGCGCTCCTTTGGCGGGTCCCTCGCCGCCCAGCCATTCTGGCTGCTCATCCCTACAGACATGGAGCCGTTACCCGCCTCCCTGGCGGCGAAGCTGGCCGCTGTCGAGGCGCAGCAGATTCCCTTCCCCTTGACTGCAGAGATGGCTCGCTTTCCCTTTGCGGCCAAGACACTGGCCTCCGGCTTCGCCGAAACGCGAGCTTCGGCCAAGACGGCACTCCTGGCCTGGATGGACCCTGATTCGCTCTTCGTGCAGGAGCCCGCGGCAATGCTCCTCCCCGAGGAAAGCTGTCTGGGATACCGGCCGGTCGATCACACGCTGATCGGCAGCCCTTATGACAAGCCACTCGATGCTTTCTGGTCGTTGATGTATGCCCGCTGCAGGGTCACAGCCGGTTCCCTACCACCCATGCGCACCAGCGTGGACGAACGCTGGCTCCGCCCTTATTTCAATGCCGGACTGCTGGTCGTTCGGCCGCAGAGCCGTCTTCTGCGCACCTGGAGCGAGACGTTCACGGGGCTCTGCACTGACCCGGATTTCGCACCTTTCTACGAACAAGATGCCCTGTACCGCATCTTCATGCACCAGGCTGTGCTGGCCGGCGTTGCCCTGGCACAACTGGCAGCAGACCAGCGCCTACAGCTTCCTTACCAGATTAACTACCCCTTGCATATGCATGCCGGCTATCCCCGGGCGCGGCAGGTCGCCTGCTTGAACGATCTGGTAAGTTGCCGCTATGATACGCTGAAACCACAATCGAACTGGGAACAGGTCATCCCTATCCATGAACCGCTTCTGACCTGGCTGGCCGCGCAGCAAGCAGAGTTGTCAACGGAGTAAGCGGCGGACCTGAATGCCCATCGGCGAGGAGGCAGGTATGAAAAACATCGTCATAACCGGCAGCACACGTGGCATCGGCCTGGCCCTGGCCGGGGCTTTGCTGGATCGCGGCTGCCGGGTCATCATCAACGGCCGTGCGCAGCAAGCCGTCGAGCAGACCTGTGTCGATCTCGCGCTGCGCTATGGCTCCGAGAGCCTCTTCGGCTTTCCCGCTGACGTCAGCGACCCTACCCAGGTTCAGGGCTTGTGGGAGTACGCCGCGCAGCACCTCGGTTCGGTCGATATCTGGATCAACAATGCCGGGCTGGGGCACGATACAGAGCCTGTCTGGCAAATCCCCACCGCGCAGGCACGCAGCGTCATCGAAGTCAACGTTCTCGGCGTCCTCTATGGCGTGCAGGTAGCCATGCAGGGCATGCTGGCCCAGGGATTCGGACAGATCTATAACCTGGAGGGTTTTGGCTCCAACGGCCGTATTCGCGAAGGTCTGAGCATCTATGGCACATCCAAAGCGGCCGTCCATTACCTGACCAAAGCCCTGATCGAAGAAACCAGAGAAACCGGGATTCAGATCGGCAGCCTGCAGCCGGGCATGGTTATGACCGATCTCGTCCTGGAACGCTTCGCCGAGGACCCCGTGGCCCTTGACAAAGCCAAATCCATCTTCAACATCATTGGCGATAAACCGGAAAATGTCGCGCCCTGGCTGGCCGATCATATCCTGCAGAACAAACAACATGGCGCGTCCATTGATTACATGCCCACCTCGAAATTAGTCGGGCGTTTTATCTCCTCGCCGTTCAGCAAGCGTGATCTTTTTGATGATCACGTGGAACAGTAAAGCCCAAGAGCCGATGCCCGTAACCGTCCAGCCCTTGACCGCCGACCACATTCGCCAGTTCATCACCTGGCAGTATGAAGGTCCCTATGCCCTGTACAATATGTCTGCGGAGGACGGCGAAACGGCCGTGACCTTTTTCAGTGATCCGGCCAATGGCTACTTTGCCATCGTCGATGATGACTCCGTGCTGCTGGGGTTCTGCAACTTCGGCGCCGACGCGCAGGTGCCCGGTGGCATCTATGACGACGATGCCCTGGATATTGGCATGGGCATGCACCCCGACCTGACCGGCCAGAAGCAGGGCGCCACCTACGCCGCGGCCGTTTTCGACTTTGCCCGCCGCAGCTTTCCGGCACAGCGCCAGCGCGTAACCATCGCCGAATTCAACCAGCGCGCCCAGAGACTATGCCAGGGCTTCGGCTTCCGCACCACGGCGCGGTTTCTGCACCGTGCGGACGAGCGACCGTTTGTAATCATGATCCGTGATCAAGAACTGGCAACTCACGATGCATCTGGAAACTGAACGGCTGCTGCTGCGCGAATTCGTTCCCGAGGATTGGCAGGCCGTCCTGGCGTACCAGTCTGACCCCCTGTACCTGCGCTACTATCCCTGGCAGGATCGCACTCCGGCCGATGCCGTATCCTTTGTGCGCATGGTTTGTGACTGGCAGACTGAACGGCCGCGCACCAGGTTCCAGCTTGCCTTGCAGCTGCGGGAAACAGGCGAGCTGATCGGCAACTGCGGCGTGCGGATCAATGATGTTACCCTGGGCGAGGGCAACATCGGCTACGAGATTGACAGCCGCTACTGGGGACAGGGCCTGGCCACCGAAGCGGCGCGGGCCATTGTGCGCTTTGGTTTCTCCGAGCTGGGTCTGCACCGCATATGGGCCGTCGCCATCGCCGACAATCGCGGCTCGACGCGCGTGATGGAAAAACTGGGAATGCGCCTGGAAGCGCGAGAGCGTGAGAAAGAATGGATCAAGGGCCACTGGTACGACAGCGTCACTTATGCCATCCTCGATCATGAGTGGCTGGAAGATCCGCCGCCGCCCTGAAACGCCCCTGCGCATGCCCCGGCGCGCGACATGCTGGTCGGTATCGCCTCTCGTGCGGAAAGGCATTATACTTCGCCCTTGCGCCGCGCTGCGCGGGGCACAAACCTGCTGAAGCTACTATGGACAGAGACCAACCATTGACTTCCCTACCGCCACGACTAACCTGGGAACGAATTACCCTGCAGTTCCATACCCCTTTCCGCGTATCCTACGGCACCAGCGCCACGCGCCCCGCCTCCTGGCTGCGCCTGGCCGGGGACGAGGGCTGGGGAGAAGGGACGATTCCGCCCTATTATGGCGTTGAGAGCGCCGCTATCACGGCCGTCTGGCAGGCCGCCGCCGACCGCCGGGACCCCTTTCCCGCTGATCCTTCTCAGATCGCGGCCTGGGTTGGCACCGACGGCCCGGCCCCTGCCCGCGCCGCGCTGGACCTGGCCCTTCATGATCGCCTGGGCCGGCTGGCCGGTCTGCCCCTCTACGAACTGCTCGGCCTCTCCCCACCACCCATACTTGTCCAGCTCGTTTACGATCGGCATCGACACCCCCGCGGCGATGGCCGCGGCCGCCGCGCGCATCCCCGATTACCCAATCATCAAAGTCAAGTTAGGCAGCGAAAACGACGCGGCCCGCCTCGCGGCCATCCGCGCCGTCCGGCCGGATGTCATCTTGCGCATAGATGCCAATGCCGCCTGGTCAGCAGAGGAAGCTATCCGGCAAATCGAGCGCATTCTGCCCTATGACCTGGAGATGATCGAACAGCCGGTGGCGCGCGATGATTTTGCCGGCCTGGCCGCCGTGCAGGCCGCCTGTCCGGTGCCGGTCGTGGCCGACGAATCCGTGCAGTCGCTGGCCGACCTGGACAAACTGGCCGCCGCGGGCGTGCAGGGGATCAATGTAAAACTGATGAAAGTAGGCGGGCTGGCCCCGGCACTGGCGATCTTGCAGCGCGCGCGCGCCCTGGGCCTGCGCGTTATGTTGGGCTGCATGATCGAGACTTCGCTGGGCGTAACGGCCATGGCCCACCTGGCCGGTTTTGCCGAATGGCTGGACCTGGACGCCCCTTTGCTGCTGGCCAATGATCCGTTTGACGGCGTTACAATTGACCGGCAGGCTCGGGTACGGGTCCCGCTGCGGCCCGGCATTGGCGTGCTGCGTAATGAAAAGGAGCTGATCCATGAGGATTGAAGAGGTGCAAATGGCCCTGCCCGAAATCGTCGCCGCGCTGGGCGATTCGCGGCTGATCCTTTGCGATGTCACCGTGGTTTCCCTGGAGGATGATACGTGCGCTCTGCAGGGAAGCATCCAGGATGCGGCCACGGCCGTTGCCGTGTCCACCCAACTGGCCGCCAGATTCCCGGAGCTTTCCTTTGACACCAGCCGGCTGCGTATTCTCGAGGCTGCACAGGCCCGCCCTATGGCCCTGAGCACCAATCTGGCCGGCCTCCATCGCCTGCCCTCCCGCACTTCGGAACTGCAAAGCCAGCTGCTCAACGGTGCCCTGGTCACGGTCCTGTTGGAGGAAGAGTCCTGGGCCTTCGTACGCCAGGAGGATGGCTACCTGGGCTGGGTGATGCGCGGCTATTTGACCGGTGATTTGCCCACTATGCCCGCGACTCATCTTGTCACCGCTCCGGTGACCTTGCTCCATGCCGGGCCGGGGCAGGAGCATGAACTGGTGAGCCGCCTCTTCGCCGGCACGGCCGTCGGCGCCGCCACGGCCGTGAACGGTTGGGTCCGGCTTTCCCTGCTGGGCGAGCGTAGTGGCTGGGTAGCGGAGAGCGCGCTTCAGGCCTGTGCCGACCTGCCGCAGAGCACCTCTGCCCGCCGCGCGCGGTTGGTGGTAGACGCGCGGGCCTACATCGGTGTGCCCTATCACTGGGGCGGCTGCACCGTCTATGGCATCGACTGCTCCGGTTTCGTGCAGCTGCTGCACAAGCTGTGCGGCGTCAGCTTGCCCCGCGATGCGGACATGCAGTTTCGCGACGGCCGTGTCGTGGCCGAACCGTTCCAGCCCGGTGACCTGCTCTATTTCGGCAGCAGCGACAGCGCGCGCAAGATCACCCACGTCGCCCTGAGCCTGGGCGGCTGGGATATCATTCACTCCTCTGGGCCGCGCAACGGCGTCTATCTCGACAACGTCCAGCAAACCAGCTGGCTGCGCGAGCGATTCATGGGCGCCAATACGTTTCTCAGCGCCGCCGGGGATTAAGCGCGCTGTTCAGACCGTCGCCCAACAGGTTCCAGGCCACGCCGAAAAGGATCAGCGCCAGCGAAATAGGCACAAAAGTCCACCAATACGTAAATGGGTTGCCGCTCAGCCCGATCACAAAGTCGCGTGAAGCGACCAGCATGATGCCCCATGTCAGGTGCCCGCCAAAACCGAGGAAGATAAAGGCGCAGGCCAGGATCACCATGCCGCCTATGTCGCGCGCGGCCAGCACCACCGCCGGAGAGATGGAATTCGGCAGCAGGTGCTGAAAAACGATTCGGGGTCCGCTGGCGCCCATCGCCTCCGCCGCCTCCACGTATTCGGCGGCGCGCACCTGGCTGACACTGGTGTTCACCAGCCGCGCATACGGCATCCACGAAAAGGCAATCAGGGCTACCATAATCGGATCGATCTGCAGCTGTTTCACCACTGACTCCCAGGGGGCAAGCGTCACCAGGTCGGGATAAGGGTCGAGGATGTTGCTGAAAAACACGCGCTGGACGACCCAGATGGCGGCGATGGCCGGGAAAGCGAGAAAGGCGTCGGTCGTGCGCATGACCAGGCTGCTGGCTGTGCCGCCGAAATAGCCGCTGATGGCGCCGATGCTGATGCCAAACACGGCCGTGACAAAAGTCACCACCAGCCCAAAGCGTAACGCCGAGCGCGTGCCCCAGATCAGCGTGTAATAAACGTCCCACTGGTAGGAAGCGTCTTGCCCAGGCTTGAAGCCATAGAATACCATGTTCTGTATCTGCGGGATGGTTCCCAGGATGCTCTCCGCCGTTGGTTCGCCCGGAAGGCGCCGGTATTGCTGCCCCGTCACCTTAAATGGTTCCGGTTCCTCGCGGTTCTCCGGGGGTGCCAGCCAGGGCGCGGCCAGGGCCACGAACACGAACATGCCCACCAGCAAGAGGCCCGCCACACTTTGTCTGCTGTGCAGAAAACGCCGCCAGACGATCATCGCCCTGTACCTATTCCCTGATCCTTGGATCTACCAGGCCCTTTAGCAGGTCCAGGATAAACATGATCGGGATTACCAACAAGACGCTGACCACGGCAAAGCCCATCGTCAGCGTTGCGTCAGGTGCGCCGTAGAAGCCACGGGTCACCAATTCGGATAGCCCTTTCAGATTAAATACAGTCTCGACAACGTACACGCCGGTGATGATCGCTGCCGCAGAAAGGATGCCGCTGGTGAGGGAGGGCAGGAGCGCGTTGCGGAATGTGTGGCGGCCCACCACTGTGCGGCTGCGCAAACCACGCGCGCGCGCGGAGACCACATAGTCCTTGTCTTTTTCCTCGATCACCGAGACCCGGGTGACCCGGCTGATCGTGGCCCAATGCAGCACGCTGAGCGTGAATACAGGCAGGATCAGGCGGCGGGCCGCGTCGAAGGTCACATCCAGACGGCCGTTGAGCAGCCCATCAAAGGTCAGAAATCCAGTGTAGGGCACGAACCCGCTGGCCTGCAAGCCATAAATGCCCGACCGCCCGGCTGGGAACCAGTGTAAACCCACATAGAAAATCGACAGCAAAAACAGGCCCAGAATGAACGGAGGGATCGAAGTGCCCACGAAGGCCAGAAAACGGTAGCCGGAGTCGAAGCGCCCACCGGCATTCCAGCCGGCGAGCAGGCCGCTCAGCAGCGCCACGGGAAACAGCATGATCAGCGAAAAGAAGGCCAGTTCCGCCGACACCGGCGTGCGCTTCTTCAGCAGCGTCAGCACATCCTCATTGAACGTCGGGCTGTACCCCCAATCGCCGCGCAACAGGCTGCCGGCCCAACGCAGGTACTGCTGCGGATACGGGTCGTTCAGGCCGTGCTCCTCAATGATCTGGTCCATCTTGGCCTGGTACATTTCCGCCGACATGTTGGAGCGAATATTGGGCCCGCGGTACAGCTCGGCCCGCTCCTCCGGCGACGCGACCATCACGATGCCGTAGAGTGCCGCGGTGATAATCAGGAGCGTCATGGGGATCGCCACGAGGCGTCCCAGGAAGAACTTCGCAAACGGGTTCATTGTTCAGATTTGCAGCCGGCCGGCTCAACTTCTCAATTCTGCCTACGGCCGTACCTCTTCGCAGCGTTCCAGGGTGATAGGGCTCATCTTATTGAACCAGCAGTCGATGGCGTACTCTCCTGTGGTGGCCCTGACGCGCATCAATACATAGCCGCCCCACTGTGCCAGGCGTTCCATCTGCGGCTGCGGCCCCAACTGCGCCGCCCGCTGCGCCAACCATGTTCGCCACTCGTCCGTGGCCTGCACCACGCAGTTGGGGCAATCTCCCGGCGGCGGCTCACCGCTGACGAGGTTGGCCAGACCAATCTCGTAGTAGGGCGCGGCATCAAAACAGAAGGACAGTTGGTCATTCATCACCCGGCAGTTGATCCAGGTTCCATCGTCAAATTCCGCCAGCACAAAAGCGAGACTTAAGGTCGAATCGATTTCGCCCATGTTGAGGGAGTAGGCCTCACTCAGCTCTTCGCGCACGCCGCGCAGCGCCGCGAAATTGCTACCGCGCTCCAGCCCCACTTGAAACAGGTCCCCCTCATAAGTTCGCGCCACTTCAATGCCCTCGTAGACCAAAGACATCGCCTTAGCCGCCGGGTTGATTTGCATCGCGTTGGTCACAAAAGCAGCCAGGAAGACGAAGGGAAAGGGGACCAGCAGAATCAGCCAGGAGCGCAAGGCTGAAACGGCCGTTGGGCTTCAGTTCCCCCACGGCAAGCTCCAGCCGGTACCCCTGCAAAATACCGAAAACAGTCAGGGTAATGATCACCACCAGGCCGCCGAAGATCAACCCCAGACGGCTTCCCGTGGCCAGAGGAAACACGTCAACCCCCCAGAAGCGGCTGTCTGCCAGCCAGACGCTGAGTGTGCGCCCCAGGTAAGGCTGGTAGCCGATAAAAAGAGCCGCCAGCACCCCCACGCCGAACCAGGCCAGGATCGTGAACCAGTTCCAGGACAGACGCGCGGTCAGCCAGCCCACAAACGCGCATACCGCGAGCACGATTGCCCCGCTTAACAGGGGGCTGGTAGAACCCAGGGTCGAGGGCATAATCGTGGATCGCCAGGCATCAAGGCCCCAACTCCCCAGGGCCAGAGCCAACCCGATGAGCAGGCCGTTCCAGAAGCCAAGCTGGCGATAACCGGAGCGCAGATGCGGCTCCAGGTTATCATCGCCTGTAAACAGGCTGCCTACGGGCGCTGCCGTTGCCATAAGAAGATTCCTCCCAATAGTGCGGCCGCCGCAAGCGCGCCGCCCACCCACCACACGGTGCCCGGTCCTGCTTTCGGCGTGATTTCTGGGGCGGCGCGATCAGTTCCGCTGCTGCCGGCTGCGGGTGGGGCCGGTGTAGCCGTGGGCAGCGGCTGCCAGCGATACTGATCTATATTGGCTGACGTCAGCGCGGTTCCGTCCCACTTCCCGTGTGCGCGCGCCAGGAAGGCAACTACGGCCAGTGACTCCTCCTCGCTGAGGGCGCCGGGATACTCGTAGGGCATTCTCTCGCCGACGTAGGTGTGCAGCTCACGCATCGTCTGGAAGCGGGCCAGGCTGTTTTCACCGATCACAGCCGGAACATGCTTGGGCAGCTGGAAACCCCCTTCATAGGGCAGATTGCCATGACAGCCGCTTTCCCAGCAGTTCTGATCTTCTTCCGGATACTGCTCGCGCCACTCGTCGGTCAAGCCCTGGCCCTGGTCGCCATGACAGGGCTGGCACCACAGCCAGAACAGCTGCGCCCCATCATCCGCCTGTGTGGGCGGAATGACGGTCGGCGGTGCCGCCAGCCGGTCAATGGTCGGCGTGGCCTGGGGGCCGCCTGGGACAGGTGTGGCTGGTTGTTGATCCTGGGCCATCACGGCCGTTGCTCCCGCCAACAGGATAATGCCCACAACGCCAACCCAAAGTCTGGTCAGCGAACTCATACAAATTCCCCTGTGATCCAAAAGGCGGGTCGCCGGTAGCGACCCGCCTCACAATGGTCCGGTTTTGGCTGACGGCCCAGCCTACTGCTGGCCCCGCAGCTGCGGGTCCAGGATATCGCGCAGGGCGTCGCCGATCAGGTTCCAACCCAGGCCATACAGAAGCAGCGCCACGCCAGGGAACACGATGATGTACCAGTGAATATCCAGGGACAGGATCCAGGCCCGCGCGAAGCTGATAATCTGGCCCCAGTCTGCATATCCTTCCGGCACGCCCACGCCCAGGAAGCTCAACGCCGCAAACGAAAGCACGATCGCCCCGAAGTCGAGCGACAGGCGCACCAACGTGGGGAAGATCGCGTTCGGCAGGACATGGCGCATAATCAGCTGGCCGTCTTTCGCCCCGCTGGCGCGCGCGGCGGTCACATACTCGCGCTCTTTGGTCGCCAGGATATCACCGCGCAGCTGCCGCGCGTAGCCTGTCCAGCCAAAGATGATCAACGCGATCATCGTCGGCCAGATGCTTCGTCCGAATAGCGGAGTCAGTAACGAAGCGAGGATCAAAGCCCCTACCAGGAATGGAAAGGCGATGAAGATCTCCACAATCCGCATGAGGACCTCATCCACCCAGCCGCCATAGAAGCCGGCCGTCGCGCCCACAATCATACCGATGATCACCGAGACAATGGCCACAAAACTGCCGGCGATCAGCGCCGTGCGGCTGCCCCAGATCAACCCATACCAGATGTCATACTGGCCGCCGGTCGTGCCCATCAGATGCGTCCACTCTTCATTGCCGGTGACCAGTTTATACCATGTGGGGACGTTAGCCGGGACGTTGGTCGTCCACGGTGTGCCGGGCGGCGTAGGCTCAGCGCGGAATCCATCACGCGGGATGCGGTAGGGATCCCAGTTTTCGTTGGGCGCAGGAGCCAGCACCGGCGCAAAAAGGGCCATCATGGCGAAACCGAATACGAGCAGGATTCCGGTTACGGAAAGCGGATTGGTGACCAGCCCCTTCAGGAGACGATACCATTCCGGGCCGACCATTTGCTCCAGCTTGCTCTGTTCGCGCAGGTACCCCTCATCCAAAGTGGCGGGGCGGGCATCGATAGGGGGTGTCGCAGCAGTCATGGGATTCTCTCCTTAGTTGAGCCGGACACGCGGGTCCAGAACGCCATAGAGGACATCAACGAACAAATTGGCGAAGACGAATATCACGGCCGTGAACAGCGTCAGTCCGAGCATGGTCAACACGTCCAGGCTGATCGCCGCCGCCGCGGCCGCCTCGCCCAGGCCCGGCCAGTTGAAAATCACCTCAGTGGTCACCGCCCCGTTCAACAAACCTGCCGCCGTCAGGCCGGCCACCGTCACCACCGGGATCAGCGCGTTGCGCCGTACGTGGCGGTTGATCACCACGTTCTCCTTCAAACCCTTGGCCCGTGCCGTCGTCACGTAATCCTGGCGCAGTACCTCGAGCATGGAAGAGCGTGTCACCTTCAGCATCAAGGCGATGATGACCACCGACAGGGTCACCACCGGCATAAACAGATGATTCAGAGCATCCACAAAAATGTCAAAACGCAGGTTGAGCAGCGCATCGACGGTATTCATGCCCGTATAGCGATCAAACGTGGGCCGCATCACCTCCCGCTGGTACTCGATGGAAAGCCGTCCCGGCTCAAACCAGTCCAGCATGGCGTAAAAGACCAGGATCATCAGCAGTCCAAAAACGAACGTGGGGAAAGACCAGCCAATAATCGCAAAGACACGCGACACCTGATCGATAGGCTTGTTGTGATGCAGCGCCGCCTGGATGCCGAAGTAGATCCCCAGGACAATGATCGGGATCATGCTCCACAAGGCCAGCTCCAGCGTAGCCGGGAAGCGGCGCTTAATCATATCGATGACGGGCTCGCGCCCGGTACGCGAATAGCCAAGGTCACCGCGCAGGATGCCGCCCACTGTCTCGCCCGTCACCGGGTCAGTAGTACCCGTCAACCAGGTCCAGTACTGCACATGAACCGGCTTGTCCAGGCCATACCGCTTGATAATCGCGTCGATCTGGCCTTGCGTCTTGGGCACGTCCGCACATACAGCGCGGAACGCTCCACCGGCCCCAGTACCTGCATCATGATGAAAATGATGATCGTCACCCCGAAAAGGATGATCGGCAAGATCAATAGTCGGCGAATAATATAGGCAACCATTTGATTTCTCCCTGCATCAATCTGCGGATCGTTTTGATCTGGGTGAATGACGCTCCGCTAACCGCGCTCCTGCGCAGGCTCTTCGATTCAGGCCGTTACACGATATGGTATCGAATCTGAACCTTTCTAGGTACAGAGAACAGACGGCTTTGCTTACCTGCCTATTTGCGCACCCGGCGACAGTCTGGACGGCCGTTCTCAGAAGAGTGACAAAGGTGGGCCACCACCAACCGGGGGTGGCCCACCAACACGAACTATCGACTAGATAGCCAGCGCTTTCAAGAAGTCAGCGCTTTACTGCTTGGAGACAGCGTAGAAGTCGATCGGGCTGCTGTACGCCGAATTGTAGTACTCGCCCTGAACCCACGGCTGGTAGTAACGATTCGCCGCAACCTGCGCCAGGTAGATGGTCGGGATATCGTCATAAACCTGCTGCTGGATATCGAAGTAAATCGCTTCACGCTCGGCCGGCGTCGGAGCCAGCACGCCGGCTGTCACCAGCTCAGCGTATTTCTCGCGCAACTCGTCCGGCATGTTCTGACGGAAAGCATACGTGCCGATCAGGTACGGCTGCACCCAGTTGTGCGGGTCATGGATGTCTTCTGCCCAACCGGAGATGGCGATCGGGATTTGACCACCGCGGAAGGTCCGCAGGAAGGTCGGCCACGGCACACCCACGGCTTCGATCTGGTACAGCGGGTTGATCGCGCCCAGTTCGCCCTGCAGGATTTCGGCAATCGTCTGGCGGGTCGTGTTACCCGTGTTGTAGGCTACCTGGAAACGGAACCCGGTTTCCGGCAAGACGCCGCCATGAGCCTCGGCCAGTTCCGCCGCGCACGCTTCCGGATCATACTCGTACATCGGGCCGTCATTGTTGTAGCCTAACATGTCCTTGATGATCGGGCCGTTGTTACGTACGCCCAACCCCTGCAGCACCTGCTCCAAATACGCTTCGTAATTGAAGCAGTGGGCAAAGGCCTTGCGCACGTTGATGTCGGCGAAGAAGTTGCCGGGGATACCATTGCCATCCAGCTGGCCACTGCCGATGAACGGCGAATCAGCGGGGATGTTGAAGTTCAGGAACATGTCCGTGCGGGATGTGCTCGCCAGATTGTCCCACTTCGTCAGGAAGGCGCCTTCACTCTCCGTGGGCACGCATTCGTCGGTCACCCAGTTGCAGATCTCGGCCGCCATCGGGTCGAGCTGCGGGTAGTTATCCGGGTTCACGGTCACATAGTCGGCATCGCCGGCCTGCAAGGCAGCGAAGCGAGTACCCCACTCCGATACCTGCTGCACCAGGACGCGCTCCAGGGCCGCGACGCCGTACGGGCCGCCTTCCCACTTCGGCGTGTCTTCGGTGCGCCAGTAATTGTCATTGCGGACCAGGGAGTATTCCTCGCCGGGGGTCCAGTACTCGAGCATGAACGGGCCAGTACCATTGGCTACCGCGCCGAGAGGTGTATTCTCTGCGCCGGGCGCGTAGTAGTTCTGCCAGGTGGCGCAGTCGCCATCCCAGGAACCCTGCTCAATGACCCACTCCTTATCCATGACGCTGCCCCAGTAACCGGCCAGCGTGGGGATGAAGGGACCCCAGGGTTGGGCCAGGTTGAAGGTCAGCGTGCCGGCGGCGTCATCCGCGACGATGGCCGCCTGCACCTTCTCGCAAACCGCCAGCAGTTCTTCCGGCGTGGCGTTGGCAACCAGCCCTTCGGGATCGCCAAGGTAGGCGCCTTCGGCGATCTCTTCCGTGACGTCGCCGCTCGCATAGCCCAGGATCGGCTCCAGCAGCAACCACTGCGGGCCATCCGGGTCAGACTGCAGCAGACCACGCTGGAAGGTGTAAGCGACGTCGCTGGGCTCCAACGTCGCGCCATTGTGGAACGTAACGCCCGGGCGAATGTTAAACGTATAGGTCAGGCCGTCCTCAGAAATGAGGCCGTTCTCCGCGCTGGGCACTTCCATTGCCAAGGCGGGCATGAACGTAACCGCATCTTTGTGATTGTACACAATCAACGGCTCGTACACCTGCTCCAGGACCGTGCCGCTGGAGGTATCATAGGCCAGGGCCGGGTCCAGGGTATCCGGATCGCCAAAGGTCTGATAGACGAACGTCGTGGTATCGGTCCGGACCCATTGGAGCCATCTCTTCCGGCTCCGGCGTGACCACCACTTCCACCTGCTCGGTAACGACGCGCGTGACCTCAACAGTCTCGCCTTCGACAACCTCGGTCTCGGTTACCACGCGGGTAACCACGACCTCTCTTACGGTCTCCACTGTCTGCGGCTGGCAGGCCACCAATACAAGGCCCAGCAGCAGTAGAGCGGCCAACAACAGGCCAAATCTTTTGTTTCCTAACATTTGTAGAGTCTCCTCCGTTCAAATAGGGTCTACTTGTTCTTTCAACAATATGTTCTTTGTGAAAACTGTTCCATAACCAGCTACTTCTCTCGCGAGCATCACCTCCTCAAGGGTGCAGCCTGACTTTGCAGGCAGATGCAGGTATATTCAGTCGGTTCCTCTAAACAAACTGCTCCGCAAGGTGGCAAGCCACCATGTGCGGAACTTCCTCCGTGCCGAAGTTCCGGCTTTGCGGATCGACTTCCCGGCAGATATCCGTCACATAGGCGCAGCGCGTGTGGAAGTGACAGCCGGAGGGCGGGTTCGCCGGGTTCGGCACATCCCCTTCCAGAATGATGCGCTTGCGCTGTGATTCCTTGTCGGGATCCGGCACCGGGATGGCCGACAGGAGCGCCTGGGTGTAGGGATGCAGAGGATGATCGTAAACCGCATCACGTTCGCCCAGTTCCACGATACGGCCGAGGTACATGACCGCCACGCGGTCACTGATATAACGCACCATCGAAAGATCATGAGCAATAAACAGGTAGGTCAGGCCCAGTTCGGACTTCAGATCGTCCAGCAAGTTAACCACCTGCGCCTGGATCG
The DNA here is from genome assembly GCA_963786145.1 of uncultured Chloroflexia bacterium. Classification (GTDB taxonomy): domain Bacteria; phylum Chloroflexota; class Anaerolineae; order Promineifilales; family Promineifilaceae; genus JAACFF01. The sequence continues at coordinate 763,216 of CAWAYB010000002.1, read as the reverse complement.
ACACATCCAGAGCAGAAATCGGTTCGTCCGCCACGATGAAAGCGGGGTTAGTCGCCAGCGCGCGGGCCACGCCAATGCGCTGGCGCTGCCCGCCGGAGAATTCATGCGGATAGCGGTTGATGAAGTAGGGATTAAGACCTACCACTGCCAGGAGCTCCTTGACCCTCTCTTTACGGCTGGCGGAATCGCCGATACCATGAATGGCCAGCGGCTCGCCGATAATATTGCCGACGGTCATCCGCGGGTCCAGGCTGGCATACGGGTCCTGGAAGATCATCTGCATATGGCGGCGTGATCGGCGAAGGTCGCCTTTGCTGAGGTCGGTCAAATCACGACCGTCGAGGAACACATCCCCTTCGGTCGGCTCGTACAATTGCAGAATCGTGCGTCCTGCGGTCGATTTGCCGCAGCCGCTTTCGCCCACGAGGCCGAGCGTTTCGCCCTCATAAATATCAAAGGAAATCCCATCCACAGCTTTGACGTGGCCAACCGTGCGCTTCATGACCCCGCGCTTAATCGGGAAGTACTTCTTCAGGCCACGCACCTGCACCAAAGCCTTGCGCTCATTCTTCGAGGGTTGGGCAGCCGGAGCATCCATGACGGAGGTTTCCCCAACGGCCGTTGCCGGTGCGCCATTGGCCTCGCTCATAGCGCCACCTCTTCCACGACTACTTCTGCCACCGGAGCATACTCATTGATCCGCAGCCCGTCATGCACTTCCTGCGCGCGCCAGCACGCCGAAAAATGGTCCGGGTCCACCGCCTGCAGGGGCGGGTTCTCCGTCCAGCAGCGGTCAATGACATAGCGGCAGCGCGGCGCGAACGGACAAAGGGTCGGCTGCCTCAGCAAGTCCGGAGGCAGGCCCTCAATGGCGATCAAGCGTTCTTTCTTTTGGGCGTCAATTTTGGGCAGCGATTGTAACAAACCGAGCGTATACGGGTGGCTTGTTTCCTTGTAGATGTCACGCACCGGGGCGATTTCGACGATGAAGCCGGCGTACATAACCGCCATCTTCTCCACCATCCCGGCGATAACTCCCAGGTCATGGGTAATCCAGATTACCGCCATGCCCAGCTGATCTTTTAAGCGCAGCACCAGATCCACAATCTGCGCCTGGATAGTCACATCCAGGGCCGTCGTTGGCTCATCGGCAATCAACAGAGACGGGTTGCAGGAGAGCGCCATGGCGATGCCGATGCGCTGCCGCTGGCCCCCGGAGAACTGGTGCGGGTAATCCTTCAACCGCGCCCGCGCATCAGGGATTCCTACCAGGGCCATCATCTCCACGGCTCGATCTTCGGCCTGCTCCTTGGACATCCCCAGATGCAGTTCCAGGGCCTCCGTCATCTGCACACCGATCGTGAGCACCGGGTTCAGCGAGGTCATCGGATCCTGGAAAATCATGGCGATTTCCCGGCCACGCACGCGGCGCAGTTCATCGGGCGTGATCTTCAACAGGTCACGGCCGTTAAAGATAACCTCTCCCTCTTCTATGCGGCCTGGCGGGCTGGGGATGAGCCCCATAATCGACTTCACGCCAACCGACTTGCCCGAGCCGCTCTCGCCGACGATTCCCAGGGATTCGCCTTCATCGAGCGTATACGAAATCCCGTTCACAGCGTGAACGACACCATCCTCCGTATAGAACCTCGTTACAAGATCTTTCACTTCCAACAAATGTGTCATAGGGTGGCCACCTTGTTAAGCAACTGATTAGAATTGATCTGTTTGGGCTGTGGGCCTCTTCCAAGAACCGCCAACAAATATAACGCAAAACGGCAATTTGACACAAATCAGCCCTGTTTTGTGTGATCATTACCCAAAAACAGACCGTATCAGCACTTCAGTGTGGCTGTAAAGTGTATTATACATGACACAATACTGGTATTGTCAAATACTTGGTGACATTTCGGTGACACAGCGGGTTCTCGCTCCGCGATCATTTCGGCAGCGACATTGTCTTCCGGGAAAGGTATACTTGGAAAAATACATCCGTCTGGCCCAACCAAGGAGCTAGTTGCATGACTGCCCAACCGCCCCAAGAACAGACCGTGCTGGTCATTCACTTGAATGAAGAGCACAGCCGCGAAGAGGTTGTCTTTCTGGGTCACCCGCTGGTGATTGAGCGCCGTGGCTGCGGCGGTGATGCCGAGCGCGCCCGCCAGCTTATCCGCGACTTTGACGGCCGTGTCGCCGCCATCGCTCTCGAAGGTTTACCGGCCCTGCTTGAACTGGGCCCGCAGCAGCGCGAGCATGCACTGGGGCAATCGCTGCCTGCCGCGGCCGGCAAATCGCCCGTCGTGGACGGCCGTGGCATCCGACCCGGACTGGAACGTTGGGGCGTTTTCCTTGCCGATCAGGCGCAGCCGGGCATCTTCAGCCACAAACGCGTGTTGATGACCCCCGGCCTCAATCATGGGGGCCTGGCCCAGGTACTCGGCCGTCACAGCCCCGAAGTCCGCTACGCCGACCCCGTCATCTATTTCGCCCTCCCTGATTTTCCAGGCGTGGGCAGCCGCTTTACGCTCCAGCAGGCCGCCGGGCCAACCCTGGATCAACTGAAAGAGGTCCCGTTCCGGCGCATTTACCCCCAGGAAGGTCAGCCGGGCACACCGCGCGCCGCCGAGCCCTTCCGCTGGGGCGACATCCTCGCCGGCGACATCCATGCCATTCTGCGCTACGCGCCCCCTGACCTGCAGCGCAAGACCATCGTCGTGGAGTGGGCCACCGAAGAGCATCTGGTGCAATTGCGGCAGCGAGGCGCAGCCATCGCCGTCACGCTGATGCCATCCCTCGAGGGAGAAGCCGGCCTGGGGCGCTGGTCAGCCGCCATCATCGAGGCCGCGCTGGTCGCCGTGCGCCCGGATCCGCAGGCACCGCTCACCGAGGACACCTACCTCGACCTGCTGGCCGATATCCACTGGCAACCCGCCATCCGCTATCTGCAGCCGGAAGAGGCAGCGCTAAACCGCTTCGCCTTCGTCATTCACCCGCTCAACGTCCGTTTCATCCACCAGCACAAGCTCTTCCGCTGGACGCGGTACCTGCCGGATCAACTTGTGGAACGAGTCGCAGCCTACATGCCCCCTTTGTATTTGTCGCGCATCACAGGGGGCCAGTCGCCAACCACCGGGCAGCGCATCGAAGGACATCTGATTTCCCTCGCCGCAACTCCCCGCCAGATGATGGCCCATGGCGAACGCTTCACCTACGATCGACTAAACAGGGCCGCGAAGATAGCTGAACGGCGCGGCGCCCGCATCATGGGCCTGGGCGCCTTCACCAGCGTAGTCGGCGATGCGGGTATTACGGTTGCCCATGAATCTGACATCGCCATCACCAGCGGCAACAGCCTGACCGTGGCCGCCACACTCGAAGCGGCCAAACAGGCGGTGATCAAGATGGGCGCCAGCGACCTCACCCAGGGCAAGGTAATGGTGATCGGCGCGACCGGGTCCATCGGCTCCGTCTGCTCGCGCCTGATCGCCCAGGCGATCTACGATGTAGTGCTTGTTTCCATTGAACCCGAACGCCTGATCCAGCTCAAGCGCCAGATTCAGGAAGAAACGCCTGGCGCACGCGTAGCCATCGCCACGCGTGCGGACGAACTCCTGCCCCAGTGTGATCTGATCATCACCGCCACCTCGGCCTTCGGCCAGCGCATCATAGACATCAGCAAATGCAAGCCCGGTGCAGTCATTTGCGATGTGGCCCGCCCGGCAGACATCAACCCGGCCGAAGCGGCCCTACGGCCGGATGTGCTGGTGATCGAGAGCGGCGAAGTGCTGATCCCCGGAAATATCGACTTTGGCTACGACATCGGCCTGCCTCCCGGCACTGCCTACGCCTGCCTGGCCGAAACCGCCTTGCTGGCCATGGAAGGGCGTTTCGAGGACTACACCCTGGGCCGCAATATCAGTGTGGAGAGGGTAAAGGAAATTTATCGCCTGTTCAAGAAGCACGACTTTCAGATCGCCGGTCTGCGCTCCTTTGACGAGTTCATCACCGATGAAGATCTGCTGCAAAAACGCGCCCTGGCCGAGCAATATCGCGCTGATCCCGAGCTGTTTAGCCGCGTCGCTGCCACGGCCGCAGCGAAAATCCAGACCATGCCGGTGATGGCCAAAGGGGTCAAAGCCAGGCAGGAGTTCCCCACAACCAGGGTTGCTCTCAGCCTGCTGGCCGGTCTTGGCCTGCTGGCGCTTGTGCTGCGCCGTCCCCGCCGTGGGACATGAGATCAGACGATCGTCGGGTTTGCTATATGGGCTGCGAGCCGGGCTCAGCGTTGGACTTCGACGACAACACCCTCTTCGGCCCAATTGAACAGCGTAGCCGCGTTTTCGGAGCTAAGCAGAATGCAGCCGTAGGTGACAGGTGTGCCCAGATCAGAAGTCCAGAGCAGCGTGGCCCCGTCGCGGGTGGGAAAGCCATGGAAGCCATTCATGAAATCTAGTCCCGGCACTGGCCGGTAAACTCCCATGAAGCTGGGCATATACAGGTCCCAATTCGCTGCATACGCTTCCTGTTCATGGCTCTGGATCTGGAAAATACCGGGCGAAGTAGGACTGGTATTGATCCCCGTGCTGATCGGCCACTCCCACAGCAGTTCACCGTCTTCATAGGCCCAGGCGCGCTGCTCACTGATGCTCACGACGATCCGTTTGTTCTCCACAACCGGCAAAGGCAGCATGTCATCAGGAGATGGGATGGTGACGGTGTCGCCCACCGATAGTGCATCCAGGTTGGGGTTTGCCTGCTGGATCCACGGGTAAGGGATACCGTAGTAGTAGCCTATACTGGCAAACGACTCGCCAGGGCGAACCGTATGCTGTTGGGGTTGGTGATACACGCGCGCATCCGCGCCGGTACGCCCCGAGGTGACAACCTCAATCAGCTGCGGCACAACCGCGCCGGCGTCCAGATAACGCCCTTCGCCCAGCCAGGGCCACTGGTTGGTCATGGCCTTTTGGGCCGCGGCTTCGTCCACCACCCAGGTAAACGGGTCGGCGTCTTGCGGGCTTACCACCAGCGACAGCCATGATTGCCAGGTGCTCGGTTTGACAACCCACTCGCCATATTCATTGCGGATGGGATCAAAGGCCCGCAGGGTAACCTGTTTGGATAGCAAACGCCGGGCTTCCGAGGCCAGTTCGCTGACGTCCATGAACTGAGGGTTGATTACGCGCGTCGCCAGGGGCAAACGGCCGTCTTCAATCACCTGTGTTGGGTCTTGCAGCAGCCCGCTCAACGTCATCTCGATATCGAGCCCCAACCCGGTCTGGGCCGGAATCTCCAGAACCTCACCGTCTGTAATCTGCACCCGCGCATCAACCGGCGGCACAGTAACCGCGGGCCCCAATCTCTCCAGCACGGCCGTCGCCTGATCCACATTGAGTGACCAGGCCGGCACAACCTCCGGCCCCCTCTGCAGCATTCGCTGCAAGCTGGGCAGCGTACGGCCGTACTCATAAGCCCGGTTCAGCGTTGCCTCTGTATCCAGTGTCAAACCCAATTCAGAGACGGGCACCGGCCACGCCCCGGCGCTGTGCATCAGCAAAACCTCTTGCTGCGGCACCTGTTCCGCCAGCAGCTGCGCCGCTTCCGTTCTCGTCCGCGCACCCACGGGTACGCCCATCACCTCTACACCTGGCAAGATCATGTCACTGGCATAAAAAACAAGCGTCAGGGCGATCATGCCGAAAAGGATCGCCATGGACAGCAGCAAGACGAAGCTGGCCAACAGCAAAGGCAGTTTCGACGGCCAGCGACGCTGGTGGTTGCGCGCGTGAGCTGCCGGAACCCAGACCTCAGTCGGTCCGTAGATCGGCTCCGGAGTTTGCTGGCGTGTTGATCGTCGCAGTTGTTGGGCCATACCCTACCTGTACCAAATAAGCGGCGGAATCCTCCGCCTCCTGAGTCTGTATTTTAGCATACGCGTGGTGGGCCAAGCGTGAGAGAATAGAAAAAGGTGGGCAATCGCCCACCTTTTCTCGCTATTTTTACGCCGCCGGAAACAAGACGGCCGTTTCGTCTTAATTCTCTTTCATCTGACCCGCCGGCACACCCGCTGTGGCCGGTTTACTGCGCCGGTTCTGCCAGCCGCGCCGCCAGTGTAAAATCGCCTGCTTGATTGGCTTGACTCGCGTCAGCAGCAAGAAACTCAGAATAAGCGCAAAGATCACCGGCTGGGTGTACGCATTCTTGACCAGCAAAAAATAATGCAGCACCGCCAGAATCCCCGCCAGGTAAACCCACTTGTGCAGGCTCTTCCAGCTCTTGCCCAGCTTGCGCATGGACCAGCGCGAAGAGGTGAGCGCGAGGGGCAGCAGAATCAGGAATGCGCCGAACCCGATAAGCGCGTACTGCTTCTCGAAGAGGGCTTCCCAGATCAAGGCCGGATCGAGCAGGTAGTCGAGCCATAAGAAGATGGTCAGGTGAATGGCGACATACAGGAACGCATAGAGCCCCAGCAGGCGCCGCGTTGGAATCAGCTGCTTCCAATCCAGCCAGATGACCGCCGGGGTCACGGCCAACGACATCATCAAAAGGATGATCGCCGTCTTCCCGGTGCGCAGGGTAATCTCGCGAATCGGATCAGCCCCCAAGCCACCCTGGGCGTAATCCCAGATCAAGATCGCCAGCGGAATCAGGGCGCCTATATGAACGGCCGTTTTCAGGACCTTCTGCGTGGTTTTGCGGTCAAAAGTTGGCATTAGCTTCTCTGCTCTCGTATTGCTTGCGACGTAACCCGGTCAGGAGACCGGCCTGATTCTAGTAATTGGCCCGTAAATCCATGCCATCGTAAAGATAGGCTACTTCCTCTTCGTACCCGTTGAACGGCAGCGTCTTTCGCCGGCTCAACTCACCAATCCGTCTTTCAACCGCCTGCGACCAGCGCGGGTGGTCTACCGCCGGGTTGACATTGGCGTAAAAGCCATACTCGCGCGGAGACGCAGCCATCCACAGCGAAGTTGGCTGCTCCTCCACCAGATCGATCTTCACAATTGACTTAATACTCTTGAAGCCATACTTCCATGGCACAACCAGGCGGAAAGGCGCGCCGTTCTGCGGCAGTAATTCCTCGCCATAAAGCCCCATGGAGAGGATGGTCAGGTCGTGCATTGCTTCATCCAGGCGCAGCCCTTCCACATAGGGCCACTCGTACCAGCGGCTGCTTTGTCCCGGCATCTGCTCCGGGTCCATAAGCGTCTCAAAGCGCACATATTTCGCCTCAGACGTAGGCTCAACCTCTTGCAGCAGCTGTGAAAGCGGAAACCCTAACCACGGGATAACCATCGACCACCCTTCGACACAGCGCAGGCGATAGATTCGTTCCTCCTGCGCAAACCGCTGGCGAATGTCGTCGATGTCGTAGATGCCGGGATTGTTCACCAGGCCACCCACCTCTACCTGCCATGGGGAGGTCTTGAAGTCGGCGGACATCGGCGCAACCTTTTCTTTATCAATTGTGAACTCGTAGAAGTTGTTGTAATTGGTCACATCTTGATAGGAGGTCAGAGGATCGCCCAGTTCGTCCGTCTGCCCGGTCGCCGCCGCTTCAGGGGCCGCCGCCTCAGCAGCTGCTCCCTCCGTGGCCGCCGGAACGGCCGTGGCCTGTTCAGCCTCCTCTGCTGGCACGCCGCAAGCCACCAGGGTCGCCGCTGCCGCCGCCATCGCCGCCCCTGTCATGAACTGCCGTCGTGAAAGGTAAACTTGCTGCGGTGTAATTTCTGCGGTGGGGATCTCTTTTCCAGTTCGTTTCTTGATTAGCATGATCTATCTTCTCACTTCAGGCGTGTTTCCATTACTCGATAGCCTGAAGTATATATAGACCATCTGACACGGGTGTGAAAAAAAGATTATGAAAGAATTACAATCGAGGTCGTACGCGGATACCCTAGTCGCAGCCCTTGAGCGACGAACAGCTGTTCACCGGTGGCGGTGCCGGAGGCGGCGTATTCTCCTCGGGCTGCTCCCCCGTCGTGGCCGGGTTGACTACTTTGGCCACGTCAACCACGCGCCCGTCTTCTCCGCCATCCTGCGGTAGCTCTTCAACGGCCTGGACACCACCCACCTGTACGGTGATGACGTAAGGATCATCCAGGGTAATCCCGTTCTGCGTCACGGATAAGCGCAGGAAATACTCCCCAGGAACCAGCGTGGTTGCATCCAAGACAGCCAGCGCGCCGTTAATCACCGGGCTGGTCCGCGGCCCACCGAGCGCAACCCAGCGCACGCCGTCGTCCTCGGGAATACCCAGCTCCACGGCATAGGAGCCCTGGGCGTCCGGTTGGAAATTGGCCGTACCGATGATGTTGATCGTGCCGTTAACGGTTTGCCCTGATCCCGGGTTGGCAATACGCCACACCGTCGCCTGCGATTCTGTGGGTTGGTCCGCGCTGGCCAACACCTCGCCCGTACCGGTGCACGGCCGTGCCGGCAGCACCACCAAACCATGGTTCTGGGCCCAGATATTCGCCGCCACCACGCTCTCAATATTGCGCGGTGGTGTCAGGAAAACTTGCGCGACCGTTTCCGGGTCCAGCAAAGCGATGTCCAAACCCTCGTCGTAACGGCAGTACTGTGTGGCCGAACGCGACTGGGTGCCCACCGTCTGGCTCGTGCTGAGCAGGGGCAGGACCGGAGCGCGCACAACTGCCGGATCAACCTCGTCCCATTTTACGGTTCCGCGTGGGGCCGTATTCGCCAGATCCTGCGGGACCTCCAACAGCCATTCCGATTCGTTAATGCGACAGTCTGTCGCGCCGGGCGTAATCGACGTCAGGGCGCACAAGAGCCGCCGTGTCAGACCCTCCGGGCGCACGAATTCCTCAGCGGGCGGACGGCCGTTAACCGCCAGAGAGGCCAGCAGCTTGCCATCCCCGTGGATCGTGCGCATGTAATTCGCCCACAGAGGAGCAGCGCCGCTCACGCCATCCACATCGATCATCTCGCTGTTATCCGTATTGCCGGTCCACACGGTAACGACCATGCCGGGCGTATAGCCAACCGCCCAGCTATCGCGATAGTCACTGGATGTTCCGAGCTTGGCCGCCGCGGCGAAGGGCAGTACCAGCGGGTTCTCGCTGCCCAAAGTATCGATGCGGGCGCTGTCATCGTCCAGGATATCGCTGATCAGATACGCCACGCGCGGGTCCAGGACCTGCTCTCCCGAGGAGGGAGTCTGTTCGTATAGGATCGTCCCGTCCCTATCCGTTACGCGCAATATCGAAATGGGGTCCACGCGCCTGCCGCCATTGGCAAAAGCAGCATAGGCCGTCGTCAGTTCCAACGGCGTGACCTCTGCGCTGCCCAAAGCAAGCGAAAGGCCATACTCGCTGGGCTTTTTCTGCCACGAATTGATCCCCAGGCGGTGGGCAAAGTCCATCAACTGCGACACGCCTACATCTTGCAACAGGAGGATCGCCGGCACGTTATAGCTGTTCGCCAGCGCTTCTCGCAGGCGCAGAGGTCCGCGAAAGCGTTCGTCATAATTCACCGGTGAATAGGTCGGCCCCTGCGGGTCCAGCCCATAATCCACCTCTACATCCCACAACAGGTCTGCGACCGTCCACGCCGGCACGCCGTCTTCATTTGGCGACAGCGCCGCCGCATAGGTCAAAGGCTTGACTGTGCTGGCCGGCTGCTGCTCGGAAAGAGCGATATTGACCCGTCCGTTGATCTGGTCGTTGTAGTAATCGGCGCTGCCCAGCATCGCCAGAATCTCCCCGGTGCCCGGCTTCATCACCACCATCGAGGCATTGGTCACATTTTGCTCGGGGTCAAACTCTTCCAGATGTGCCTTGGCAAGCTGTTCGGCCAACTCCTGAAAACGCAGGTCCAACGTCGTTGTAACCTCGATTCCACCCTCGGCCACCAGTTCTGATCCGAACATCTCTTCAATCTGCTGCCGCACATAAACGGAAAAATGGGGCGCAAGCAGCCCGACATCCTGCCACTCAAACACAAGCGGCTCCTGGTAGGCCACTTCCGCCTCAAAGCGTGTGATAAAGCCTTCGCCCACCATCAAATTGAGAACCAACCACTGCCGCGCCTTAGCGCCTTCCAGGTTGCTGTACGGGTCCAAGCCGTAAGGGCTTTGCGGCAGGGCGGCAAGCAGGCTCGCCTCGGCCAGCGTCAATTCCGCGGCCGATTTTCCGAAATATGCGTTGGCCGCCGCTTCCACACCATAAGCCAGATTGCCATAATTGATCTCATTAAGGTACATCTCCAGGATTTCATCCTTGCTGTAGTTCCGGTTAAGAATCCACGCCAGGACAATTTCTTTTACCTTGCGGTCAATCGAGACGGAGATGCGCTCCTCGTAGTCGAACACCAGATGGCGCACGAGCTGCTGGGTGATGGTGCTTCCACCGGCTGGGCGCCCTGTTGTGTCGCGCAAAGTGGAGATGACAGCCGCTACCAGAGACGGCCCGTCAACACCGCTGTTTTGATAAAAAGTATCATCCTCTACCGCGATGGTTGACTGCACCAGATGGGGCGGCATCTGGTTCAAAGGGATGCGCGTCCGCTTCCCCTCCCCAAATATCTCCCACAGCATGTTGCCGTTGCGATCAAGAATGTGGCTGGTCTCAAACACCTCCCGGTCCGGGATCTCATCCAGAGCGGCAATCCGCTCATCCAGCTCGCGCGTCCAATTCGCATAAATCAGGGTGCCCCCGACCAGGGTACCGGCAAGTCCGGCCAGGATAAGGAAGAGGAAGGATCCCAAGATCAGCCGTAAGAAACAGCCGCCAACCCCTGGCCCGCCGGGGGGCCGTGAAAATGGCACGTACTGTATGGGTTGTTGTGATGATCTTCTGACCGACATAATTGCTACCTATGAACAGCCTGCGGCGGCTGGCTTACCACCAGTATTAACACTAGTGTAGATGATCCACAGGTCTCAAGGCGTGAAAATCGAGCGAAACATTGCGCAGCAGCGCCACCACTGCCCACAGTAAAACAGAACGGGGCCGGCCGTGCTGGCCGGCCCCGCACTAAACTGCGGGGAATCTTAGCTGCCGATCGTTATCGGGATCGTATGCGGTTCGCCAACGTAGTTGCTGTCTTTGACCACGATCAGGCGCAGTAGGTAATCGCCGGGAGGCAGTGCGTCGGCATGCAGCACTTCCAGAGGACCGTTGATCACCGGCTGGCTGTGCGTATCGCCCAGGGTCACCCACTGCACATCACTGTCATTGGGAATGCCCAGTTCAAGTTTGTAGAACTCAACCTGGGCCGGATCAAAGTCAGCGATCCCGACGATTGGTAACACGCCGCTCACTGTCTCCCCTGCTTTGGGCTCCGTGATACGCCATACCGCGACGCGGTTCGGGTCCCGCGCCAGAGCCAACAGCTCATCGTTGCAGGTTGTGAGGGGCATGATCGCCAGATTGTTGGCCTGCGCCCATTCATACGCACCCTTCAAGCTTTCCTGATTACGCGGCGCTTCCAGGAACACCTGCGGCTGGGCATCCGGCGGCAGGAAAGTTGCGTCAGTCCCTTCCGCGAAGTGGCAGAAAAGCTGGGGCGGCGGGGCATCCTCGTCCACGGCCGTGGTAACAACTTCCACCGGAAGCGGCGGCAGCGGGATAGCCGGAATGCGTTCCACCGCCGGCTCAACCTCTTCCCACATCACGGCCGTTTCCACATCGCCGGGAATCTCCTGCGCTTCAACAGGCGTCTGCATCACCCATTCCGTGCCGCCCAGACTGCACTCTGTCGCGCCCACAACCACCGAAGAAACCACACACAGCGGTTCCTCAGTCAGGCCCGCCGGCGGCGCAAACTCCGCGGCCGGTTGCTGTCCGTTCACCACCAATGTTTGCAGCAATGCCGGATCGGCATACACACGCTGCATGTAGTCCGACCACAGCGGCGCGGCCCCGCTCAACCCGGATACATCAATCATTTCACTGTTGTCCGTGTTGCCCGTCCACACGCCCACGGCGAGGCCCGGCGTGTAGCCGACCGTCCAGTTATCGCGAAAATCATTCGTGGTCCCGGTCTTGGCCGCTGCTGGAAACGGCAGGTCCAGGGGGTTATCCTGCCCCATAGCAGGTACGCGCGCCGCATCATCATCCAGAATATCGCTGATCAGAAAGGCCACCCGCTCATCGAGTGTGCGCGGCGGTTGGGCAAAAGCCTCCTCAAACAGCAGCTCCCCATCACTCTTTTCTACGCGCAGAATGGAAACCGGCGCGACCCCCAGGCCGCCATTGGCAAATTCCCCATAAACGGTGGTCAACTCCAGCGGAGTAACCTCCGCCCCACCCAGCGTGGCCGAAAGGCCGTAGCGGCTGGAATCCTCTTGCCAGCTTTCAATACCCATCTGGCGCGCAAAATCGAGATATGCCGGCACGCCGATATCCTGCAACAGTAGCACCGCCGGAATGTTGTAGCTGTTGGCCAGAGCCGCCCGCAGGCGCACCGGGCCATGAAACCGGCCGTCATAATTCACCGGCTGGTACGTCTCCCCGTTCACCTGCGGATACTCTACCTCCACGTCCCATAGGATATTGGCCGCCGTCCAGGAAGTCTGCCCCTGCTCATCTGGCGAAAGCGCCGCCGCGTAAGTCAGCGGCTTGATCGCGCTCCCCGGCTGCTGCGGGCTGAGGGTCACATTGACGTGCCCATCAATGGTCTCGTCGTAATAATCCACGCTGCCCAGCATCGCCAGAATTTCCCCGGTGTCCGGGATCATCGCTACCAGCGCCGCATTGTTCATATTGTGCTCGGCGCCCACGGCCGCAATATGCTGCCGCGCCAGGAGTTCGGCCAGGCGCTGGTAATCCAGATCAAGGCTCGTCGTCACGCGCAAACCACCATTGGCCACCACATCCGCGCCGAACATTTCTTCCAGCTGCTGCCGCACAAAGACCGAAAAGTGCGGTGCCGCTAGACTTACCTCCTGGGCTACGAAGTTGAGTGGCTCCTGGTATGCCATTTCAGCCTCAGCCTGGGTCAGGTACCCTTCGCTGACCATCAAATTGAGCACCAACCACTGCCGCGACTTGGCCGCTTCCAGGTTGACCAGCGGATCCAGTTCCACCGGACTTTGTGGCAAACCGGCCAGCAACGACGCTTCACCCAGCGTCAATTCGGACGCGGATTTACCAAAATATGTGTTTGCCGCCGCTTCAATACCGTAGGCCAGGTTCCCATAATAGATCTCGTTCAGATACAGCTCCAGCACCTCATCCTTGCTGAAGTTCCGATTCATGATCCAGGCCAGGAACACCTCTTTGACCTTGCGCTCGTAGGAAACGGCCGTGCGTTCGTCGAAATCAAAGGCCACATGCTTCACCACTTGCTGCGTGATCGTGCTGCCGCCCACCGGCCGCGTGTCCGGATTGCGCACGTTGGCAACCAGCGCCGCCATCAACGAGGGCGCATCCAGGCCGTTATTCTCGTAAAACGTATCATCCTCGACCGCAATCGTGGCCTGCTTCAACTGCTCCGGCATGGCCTCCAGCGAAATCGCCGTGCGCTTGCCCTCGCCGAAGATTTCCCACAGCAAACGGCCCTCGCGATCAAAAATCTTCGAGGTCTCGAACGTCTCGCGGTCGCGCACATTGTCCAGCGCCGTGATCTGCGTCTCAATTTCACGCGACCAGTTGCTGTAGACAACAGCGGAGAAAGCCGCAGCCACAGCGACAACCAGCAGCGCCAGCAGAAAGAATCCGCCCAGCAAGGCGCCGCTCATGCAGCCGCCACAGCCCTTGCGCTGCTGCGGCAGCGCCGCCGGCCGGTATTCAACGGGGTGTTCAATCCTGTTTTGTTCCATCGATGGTGTGTGTGATCCTCATGGCCTTGCATGATCGCGCGGCCTTTTCATTTGTTGCAAGTGTAGATCAGCTCTTTGCTGCCCCGCTCGGCGTGCGACTGACGCTAAGTGAACGCTAAAGCAACGAAAAAGAGCGCCTTATGTAAGACGCTCTTCTGAGGGAGTAAGTTCCGTTTCCGTCGCGGAAAGGGCTAGCCACGCCGCAGCAAATAGACACCTGCACCGGCCAGCAGAACCAGCACCCCAGCGACACCGGCCACAATTAGCGTCGTATTGGGGCTCGAGGACGGCGCGGCGGCCTCCTCGGGCAAAGCCGCACCCCTGGCAGGGGCGCTGTCCGCCGCAGCAGCAGCCGCAACAACGTCACTGCTGGCCGCCTGCAGGCCAAAGGAAACCGGGATCACTACCCCTTCAGCCATCCCAACGGCCCAACTGTCATCGCCGGTCAGCACGTAGTCGGCCGTGGGCAAGATTTGCACCTGGTACGTATCCGCCTCCAGACGTTCAAAGCAGTAAAGATCGCCGGAACCGTCCGTGATATAGGTTGAAACTGTATTGCCGCCGCGGGACAGCGTAACCGCCTGATCCGCAATCGGGGCTTCGCCTGCCTCTTCGCGCGTTCCGTTCCCATTCACGTCATCATACACCTGCACGCAAATGGAACTAGGCGCAACCTGCAGCATGGCCTCTGAGAGGTTGGAACCGCCTCCCGTGGTGGATACGGTGGTCTCCGTAACGGCCGTTTCCTCACCCCCATCCTGCGCCGGAGTCTGTTCTGCTTCCGCTGCCGCCTCTTCCGCCTGTGGTGTCGCTTCCGGGGCGGCTTCTTCCGCTGTCTCGGGAGCAGCTTCCTCGCCTTCGGTGGCCGCGGCCGCCGCGGCTGCTCTTTCTGCCGAAGGAGGAACAATGATCAGCTCATCCCCATTGTTAATTACGCTGGGGTTGTTATTGATTTCAGGGATCTGGACCAGTGCTTCTTCCGGCGTGATGCCCATCGTCGCCGCATATTTGATCGCCAGCGACCAGAAGGAATCACCTGATTGCACGACATGCACCACTGCCCCATCCGCGCGTGGAGTGGCGGTGGGCAGCGGCGCAGCCGGCTGCGCCGCGGGCGCGGAACTTGCAGCCCCTTCGCCGCCGGCAGCGGCCGGTGCGGCCGCCGGCGCAGCAGCCACGCCCCCAAACTCATCCAGGGCATAGAGACCCACCGTATCAACAAAGAAGCCGTTGTTAGGATGGGGATAATTGGACGCCATCTCAATCCAGACGGTCATTTCCGGGGCCGTCGCCGTAAATTCATGGATAAAGGTCGGATAAGCCTGGTAAAACGGGCTGATTGTCTCCCCTGTCCACCAGCCACTGTAGCCGATGGCCCCTTCGTCTCGCCACGTCGCCCCAACCGGGCTGGCGCCTAGGCGCACGCGTCCCTGACGGCCGTCTTGCGGCGCCACTTTCCGTCCGGCATCGTAATCTGCCACAATGTCAATATATACCGGCGCCACCAGGCGGTACTTGCGGCCCACTTCCAGTCCGCTCACATCCTGCGACATCGCCGCCCACATCGGTGCCCATCCCTTAAAGATTTTGACCGTGTAAATTCCGTCTTTCCAGAACAACTCGTCTTCGCCCGCCGGTGCACCCTTGATGTTCCAAACCACCGTTTCCGGCCGCGCCGTCACCGCGTAGCCATCAAAGATATTTGACTCATTATTGGACCAATGCATTCGCCAGCCGTTGGGCACCGTGATTTCGGCAATACCGTCCTGGTTATAATGGCCTTCTTCAAATCCGGGGTTCTTCAGCAAATTCTGGCCCTGTGCGCCCGCCAGATTCGGGAACAGAGCCACCATTGCCAGCAGGAGCGTCACGGCCGTCATCGCGACCATCATCGTACTTTTCTTCATCTTTTTTCCTCAATCTATCACCTTGAGATCGTGCCGGTGATACTCCTTCTCTTCCTGACCCCTAGGCCGCTGCAGCCGCGGTCTCGCTCGCCAGGCGATAAAAATATGGCGCAATAAGCCATTGCGCCATCCTTGAAGCGGTCGGCATTCTAACATAGTTCAAGGGGCATACCACTATTCTGAATGAATGATAAGGCCGTAACTGCCCTAACTCAAGCAGTCTAATGGAGACATTAGCTGGCCTTGCTCACCGTCCCGTCCTTCACGCGGCGGGTGACCCCCGCAAGCAGCAGCACGAGCACCAGAATTGCAATTTCAGTCACCCATAACAGGGGCAAGTTGGCCGCATTCGGAAAGATCTGCGCCAGCAAATAGTCCCAGTTTTGCGGACGGGCGGCGAGCCCCTCCAGCTGGCCGAGATCCAGGGTGTAGTTATAGGAGGTTCCAATATGCACCGCCATGTTCCACAGGGAAAGATAGAACAGTCCATAGGCGACGAAGAACAGAACTGCCTGCACGATAGGCCGCCCACGCGAGATCAGTATCCTTTCCATTGTGAATCCCAGCGGCAAAGCCAGCAGGCCCAGATAGGGAACCAGATAACGGCCGTCCCCCGTGAAACCGTGATACGTGCGGTGTCTGGCGAACAGCAGCAGATAGACCACGAACACCAGACCGCTGAGAACGGTCTCGCGCGGCGCTCGCCGGTAGAACCAATACCAGCCCGGCAGCGCCAGCAGCAGCACCGGTGAAAGCAGAACCAGCCCCTGGTTAAAGCACGTTGGATCGCACCAGCCATCCCCGGTTCCCCATACCAGCAGGCCCCGCAGCCCCTCCGCCAACGGGTAATTGAACGTCGTGCCAAAGGAAGCTGCCCAGGGGTAGTTGAGCGCGTAACTGTACGACAGTCGCCACGGGCTACCGAAATTCTGAGCGTTGTAAGAGGCCAGAAAGATTGCCGCGACCAATCCGCCGGCCACCAACGGACCCAGGGACTTTAGTACGCTGGACCATGTGATTGGATGGCCGGACCACAACACATAGCCGGTCAGGATCAGCACCAGCAGGAAATTGGAATACTCGGTCAGCACAGCCAGGCCCGACACCAACCCCAACAGCAGGGTGACGGGCCAGCCGCTCCACCACTTGCGCGCCAGGCCCATAGCCAGGGCCACGGCCGAGATCACCAGCAGGGCGGACAAAGCGTGCGAATACAGAGCCGAACTGTATTTCCAGTGGGCTGTACCCAGGCCAAACATGATCGCCGCCGTCATCGCTGCCGCCGCCGAAACCCCCAGCCCGCGCATCAGGACGTAGAGAATCATAACCGTTCCCGCCCCGGCCCAGGCAGGCAAAAACAACACATAGGGCAATCGCGGATTGATCGCGTCATGGCGCGACGGCATCGCAGCCGGTGGTTGGGGCAGGATCCCGCCTGCGACATAGAAAACCGTTCCCAGCAGGGCGGTGCCTGGCGGTCGATCGCTGAACAAACGGCCGTCTTCCGCCAATGCGATATCGTTGCCTTCCGCATAATCGTCGAACTGCTGCAGGGCAAAACTGCGGTTCTCTACCATAGTGCGCAGCAGGGCGTAATGGCTGCCGTCATTGCTACTCGTGATCCCCGAGGCCGTGGCATAGTAAACGGACGACAGGAACACAAACAGAAGGATGCCTACCAGCCAGTCCCGGCGCTGCAGTGGTTCTGCGGCAACGACCTCCTTCATCAGTGGGTCGTGTCCTGCTTGGTCTGCCGCCCGTAGGCGCTCTCCAATTCATCTACCTGCCTTTCCCAGGCAAAGCGTGCCCGGTAACGCGCCTGGCCCTCCGCGGCGGCCGCCTCCCGCGCCCGCGGGTCCCTCAACAGGTCCACGATATCTGCACTGGCGCCGGCTTCGTCTCCTGCGGGCCGCAAACGACCGTTGCGTCCATTTTCGATATACTGCTTTGCTTCGCCCACCGCTTCCGCTACCACCGGCACCCCCGCGCCCAGCAAATCAGCCAGCTTCACCGGGCACTTGCAGCGGTTGATCAATGTATCGTCCATCAAATTTAAAGCGACATCAGCCGTGCGCAGCAGCAGCGGCAGCTCCTCTTCCGCCACCCAGCCCAAATCAACCACGGCGGGAAGCAGATCCAGTCCGGCAAACTGTTGCTGCAAGCGCGCACTATCCTCTTCAAACAGACCGGTGCCAATCGAGAGGATAGCCAGATCAGGCACCTCCTCGCGTACAGCAGCCAGGATCCTGACCAGTCGAGCCGTGTCAAACTCGAACAGCCTGCTGTACAGCAGCAGCACAGGCCGCCCTTCCAAACCCAGTTCCCGGCGCTTCGCCTGCACCGCCTCCGCCTCCATGGGGTCTCCGGCCTCCGCCAGTCCGGATCCATTAGGCAGGTAATGAACCTGCTCCACCGCAACCCCGTGGCTCCAGACAATGCTCTGCAGCGTCTGGCTGGCCACCGTGACAGCGTGCGCGTGGCTCATGCCCCAGGCTTCCTGCCGCGCAAAGAACTGCTTCTGCGCCTCGCTGTACGGGGCTAGGTCATTCCAACCGCCCCATCCTTCCCAATCATCCAGGTCCACCACGATGCGCGTGCGCTTCCTCTGCGTCTGCCACAACCACCACAGAACCATCCCGCTGTACGCCTTGGGTTTGAACCCATGCACAATGGCGGGCCCCCAGGCCAGCGTTTCCTGTGCCAGACGGCGCGCCGTGCCCAGGACATTCGATCCCAACTTGCTGTAGATCACGGTAACGCCGTCCTCCACCCAATGACGACCCGCTTGCGCCGGCGTCTGCCACGGTGGCATGAACATAGCCACGTCATGCCCGCGAGCGACCAACGGCCGTGCCAGACCCAGGGCCCGGCTGCTCATAGTCTTGTTCGGGTGCAGGCCAAAAGGGCCTACCATGGCGATTCTCATTTAGTTATGTCAACTTGCAGGCGGCTGGTCCTCTGTCTCAGCCGCCTGCAATAGCTCAAAGAGACGGGGGTGCTCCGCATAGACCCCACGATACACGGGTGGCAGTAACGCAGCAATGCGGCACATAATCTCGTCTGTTCCTTGGGCCAGGAACGCATCCCGATCTCCTCGCGGGATGGGCGGCAAGGTAAAGGGCTCGCCAATATTGATCTGAATATCGAGGCGCTGCAGATGGTGCAGGCGGTCACTGACCACCCGATCCTCCGTCCCGTGCACGCCAACAGGCAGTATGGGTACCCCGCTCCGCGCCGCCAGATAGGCCGCACCGGGTTTCCCTGGAGCTAGCGCCTCGCTTGTGCTGCGTGTCCCCTCCGGGGCAATGCCCAGAATACCTCCCGCCTTCAGCCGCTTGAGTACCTCACGCAGAGACTGGAAGTCGGCTTCGTCGCGATTCAACCAGATCGCATCCAGGCTGTTGCCGAGCCTGCTCCACAGCGGATGGTCGTTGTACTTGTCCGCGATCATAAGAATGATGTCATCCCGTTCCGACAAACCCACAGCCAGCATTGCGTCAAGCCGGCCTAGATGATTCATCACCATGATCGCCGCCCCTTCCTGCGGCACATGTTCATACCCGGCGATCGAAACGTTAGCAATCGCCTTTAGCCCCAAGCGAAACGTATTGCGGACTGCCTGTAAGACCATACCGGGAGTTTTCTCCTTCCAGAAAAGATGCTTTCTTTGCTGCATCGCCCACTTCAAGCGTGCACCCGACCGGCCAATTGTAAACCAGGAGGCCTTGATCTGGGAAATGCGGCTTGCGCTTGCTTCACCCCGATTTGGTGCGCGGCCTCAGCTCGGTGATGGCGGTGGTCGCTTCCACAATCTTCTCGCGCGAGAATAGCAGAGGGTGGTAACGGCCGTTGCGCCAATCCTCCAGACCGTCCCGATAATGCGCGCTGGCCGGCTGCCCCGCCTGTCCCCCCGGTAGTACCGCTAGGCTGTTGTCCCACGCCCCCACATCCATAATCAGGCGGCAGCTGGCAATCACCTTCACCGGGCCCGGCGGAAACCTGGGCAAAACATCCGCCTGGTTGACCGTATACCCATCGCCACCTAGCGCCAGCGGCGCGATCTGCCACGGCCGTCCCGCCAGCGGAATGCGCGTCACCGGGTGCTGTGCGCTGATCTGGTGCAGTTTGCCCCACTGCCACAGCTCCATCTCCGGCCCATAAGCCCGCCGCAAGACGCGCACCGTGCGGCGCAGCGCCGGCAGCAGTAGCGGCCGCACATCCCCGGCCCACCCCGGACAGCCGCCCTCCAACCACTGCAGGCTCAAATCAAAAACGTACTCTAGAAACGAATCCATCATGAAGGCTTCGGGTGGGCTGGCCGCCAGAAACTGCTCCGCCAGGTCCGCGCCGACTGCCTGCCGTGTTGCCGCCTCGGCAAAGTGGGTGAACCAGCCAAAGTAGAGCGTTGGTTCGATCCGATCGGCACGCATATCCCCATCCCAGGCCCGCAGAAGAGTGACCGCGTGCGCGAGCTCTGGCTCGACTAAATCCCCCTCTAGTTCAGGCAGGGGCAGCGCCGCGCCCAGAAAGCGTCGCGCCTGCAGCGAAACGGTATCTCCCTGGATTCGGGCATGCAGGGAAAACGGGACCGGACGGTGCGCGGTCAAAAGCTCCTCAATACGCCGCGCGCGATAGTCGGGCAGCCATTCTCCCGTCAGTAGATAGGGATAGTCACGGCCGTGTACCCGGTTATTCGCTGTGACAATCATGCCCGAGGGCGGGTTCGTTCGCTGCGGCAGTTCTTCGAAAGGGATCCAACCGTCCCAGCCATAGTCGTCATTCCAGCCCGGCACCGGCAGCAGGCCCGCTCCCTTCTTCCGCCGCGGCACTTTTCCCGGCATCTTGTAGGCGATGTCGCCATGGATATCCGCATAGACGACGTTCTGGCTGGGGAACGCCCATGGCCGCAACGCTTCCTCGAACGAACTCCAATCCCTGGACTGGTTCATATCCAGAACCGCCCGGAGATGGTTCTGTGGCGTATGGGACGCCCATCGTAAGGCCAGGGCGCGCCCGCCCGCGGGCAGCAAATCAGAAAACACAGGACCGTGCCGCGTGTAGCGCACCGTCTCCACCTGCGCCTTACGCCCGCGTACACGAATCGTCTCCTCCACCAATTCCGCCTGCTCCCACTTCCCGTTGACTTCGTAGCGCGTCCTGTCCTGTGGATCAAAACGCTCCACATAGACATCCTGCACATCCGGGAAAGCATTGGTCAGCCCCCAGGCAGCATACTGGTTATGGCCGATGATCACCCCCGGCACGCCGGGCATCGTAAATCCCGTGACATCGTATCTATCCCCGATCAGATGGTTTTCATACCACAGCGCTGGGAAAATAGGCGGCAGGTGGGGATCATTAGCCAGGACAGGCCGCCCGGTAGCGCTGGCTGGCCCAGCAATGACCCAATTATTGCTGCCTATTCCCTGGCCACCGGGGATAACCTCAAAGGGCATATAGGCCAGGGCTTCATGCAGCGACTCGACGAGCGCCAGGGCGAAGTGAGCGTCCACCCCCTCATCGCCCAGAATCGTCCGGTACTCTTCGGCGGCCATCGGGGTTAGGTCTGCCGTTTTCTGTGGCCCCAGCGCTTCCAACATCGCCGCGCGCAGCAGCTCCGTCTCCCAATTCCCTGCCAGCCCCCAGGCCAGCACAGCGCTCCAGGAGGCCGTATCCAGCAGCGTCCATGGCTCCGGCTGGAAACGCAGCAGGGCATACTCGGCCGGCGGCGGCCCCTGCGCAATATAGGCGTTCACCCCCGCGCAATAGGCATCCATCACCTCGCTAACAGCCTCGTCCGCGCCCTCCACCACCGCCCGCGCCACCCTCGTCCAGCCAAAATAGCGCGCGATGCGGTCCGTGGCCAGACCTGACGGCCCCACCATTTCGCTGATGCGCCCCGCTCCAACTCGGCGATGCGTGTCCATCTGGAACAGGCGGTCCTGCGCATGGACATAGCCCTGGGCGAAGAACAGGTCCCGTTCGTTCTGAGCATAGAGGTGCGGCACTCCCCAGCGGTCGCGCCGCACTTCTACCGGCGCCTGCAGCCCGTCGACCGCCACGCGCGCGAAACGTGCGGGGATCGAACGCCGCAGCAGTCGCCGCCAGGCCCACCCGGCGCTAGCCGCGCCGCCGGCTGCTGCGAGCAATAAAGTACGTCTGTGTCTGGCTGCCATCGCGCCTTTACCTGCCGCGTGACCTGGCGAAGCCCTCGGCACGTGTTTTAGAATGTTTCCCGGGAAACATTTTCCTCAGCTGCTCAAGAGAGCGGCTCCTTAAAATCATACAGGCCATCCTGGACCGACCACCGCCGGTCACAGCCCGTACACTCCAGGGACCCGTCAACCGGCTCACCCAGGGGCGTCTGGCAGACGGGACAGGCAAAAAACTGCCCCACCACGGCCGTTTTCCCGCTTTCCGGCCCTTTGTTCACCACGAAGACGCTGGGCGTCACCTGCCACAGATTCCCCGTATATTGCGCCGCGCTGTCCAGGGTAACCAGCAGGCTCGTGGGCACTACTCTCTTGACCATCGGGATGCGGTAGTGGGAAACCGTCAGCATCCGGCCCGGCCGGAAACCCGCCGCCTGCAACTGCTCACGAATCCAGTCCGGGTGAAAATCGAAGTTTAGCTCCACAAACTCTACCGGTTCGCGGCTGAACGGCGACCATTCCTGGCGGCGTGTCCAATACCGCAGCATCGCCTTCAGATTGCGCTTGCTGGCGAATTCAAGCACGTAGGTCGCCTGCGGCCGCGCAATGCGCTCCAGCTGGCCGAACAGCGCGGGCACATCGGCCGCGTGATGCAGTGTCCGGATCTGGACCAGCGTCTCAAACAAGCCTGCCACAAACGGCATCTCGTACCAGTTACCGGCCACATAAAGAAAACGGGGATCGTTCCCCAAGTGCGCCTGCGCCTCGCGCAGCAGCGTGCGCGAATAGTCGAACAAGACAACGCGCTCATAGCCGAGGTACTCATCGGCCAGGCGTCCGAATCCCGCGCCGATCTCGATCAGCGTGTCGCCCGTTGGCGGCATCAGCCGGCGTAGCGCGATGCGCTCAACCCGGTCCTCATAATCACGCCCGCCCTCTTCCCAAAAGCGAGTGCGATAATCGGAGCCTTCATAGTCGCAAACGGGGGGGGAATCGTCAGGATGTGTCAAGGGGTCTCTCCTTCCTCGGCAACAGTCGTTGCTTCTGTATGCTAACAAAGTTCCCGCCGCCGCGCCAAACCACCGAGGCCGCCCGCAATGTTTCCCGGGAAACATTGTCGCGTTGCGACCGGCGCCGAATCAGCTAAAATTGCCCCAATCATAAACTGCTGGTTTGAGACACCCCGCCCGGGCAAAACTGTCCCCATGAGCAACGACGTAGCGATCTTTCTCGACCTGGATAACTTGGTCATCGGCGCAAAACAGGCAGACCTGACCTTCGACATCAGCCGGGTCCTCGAAGCACTCAAGAGTATTACCGGAGGGCGTATCGTTTTGCGCCAGGCCTACGGTGCTGCGCGACAGAGCCAAGCGCTGCTGCAAGAGATGGCCGAGGCCGGCTTCGAAGTCCAGTCAACGACGCGCATCAACCACTTCGGCAAAAACCTGGCCGATATGCAGATTGTGGTCAATGCCATGGACACGCTCATCGATGGACAGAACTACTCCACCTATGTCTTTCTCAGCGGTGACCGTGACTTCACCCCTCTGGTCCAGGCGCTGCGCAAACGGGGCAAAACGGTCATTGGCATTGGCGTGCGCCATACCACCAGCAAAAGTCTGGCTGAACTCTGCGACCAGTATATCTATTACGAGGACCTGTTGCCCCAGGCCCTCGCGGATCCCCTCGATCTGGAGGCGCTTCTGATCAAAACCCGCGACGAGTTGCTCCGCGACAACGGCCGTGTCCGCGCCAGCGTCTTTAAGCAGCATCTGATCCGCCTCAGTGATGGGCAGCTGGCCCACAGCGCTCTAGTCGAAGGCAGCTTCACCGGGCATCTGCGTCGCTACCCTCACCTGGTCGAACTGCTCCAGGATGAGACAACAACTTACGTCACAATGCCCGGAGAACTGGATCAAGAAACGCCTTTGCACTTGCAATATCGTGCCGCGCTCAAAAAGCAGCGTCTTCGCGTCATTCCTCCGGCAGAAAGGTTTGCCGTCCTGCACCAGGTGATTGACTCTCTGCGCGAAGACCGTGATTGGCTGTGGGGCGACCTGTCACGGCAGATCTATGATCGGCTCGCCGGCAAAGATGGACTCCAAGTCTCCAAAACGCTTGTCAACGCCATGCTCCTGGTCGCTCGCCAGGCTGGAGCGATCCGCACATTGAAAGGTCGGTCATTGCCCACAGCGCCGGTACTTCTGCAAATCGAAGGGGATTACGCTTTCCAGGAAGCCATCATCTGCTGCGATCACACCTATCTACAGGCGATCCTCAATTTGGCCCTGCCCTTCGACCTGTTGGAAACGGCCGTGGCCCTCTACGACAACACCGAATACGCCCCGTATCTCCAGCGCGTGTCACAGCGCTAGAACTCGCTCCGCCGCCTCAGTTCACCAGCGGGATCTCGTCCCGGTGGCCCAGCCCTTTGCTGTTGTCTATGAAATACAGGCGCTCAGGCGTCAACCGGTACCAGTTCACCCGTGCCAGCGCCATGACAATCTGCGGCCCCGCCCCTTGCAGAAAGGGGTATTTCTGCTCATACAAAGTAATCGCTTCTCTCCTTTCCCGGCCCTCCAGCGGCGTAACTGCCCCCTCCAGCTGGATCCCCTTGATATCCGGCCAGTCCTTGTAATCCTCCTGGATTGTTGCCGCCACCCGCGGGTTCAGCTCCAGGTTCCGTGCGTGGCGCGTATGCCCGGCGGAGAGGAAATACAATTCGAAGTTCTTGTTGACATAAAATACTGCGGCGGCCCAGATATCTTCGGTTGTAGCCGTGGCCAGTGTGACCACCTGGTGCCCGGCCAGGTAGGTAAGGGCCAGCGAACGCGTGTCAGGAACCATCTGCGCCGCCACCCTGCCAGCGCCTGAATAGATCCGCCGGCAATTCGATCTCTAGCAAGTCGAGCACCCGATTCACCGTTTGGTTGATGATGTCGTCAATCGTCTGCGGGCGATGGTAGAATGCGGGCATCGGCGGCGCAACAATAGCCCCCATTTCCGTCACCTGCGCCATGATCCGGATGTGCCCCAAATGCAGGGGCGTCTCGCGCGGCACCAGCACCAGCCGCCGCCGATCTTTCAGCACCACATCTGCGGCCCGCAGCAGCAGGTTGTCGCTGAAGGAATAGGTGATTCCCGCTAGGGTCTTCATGGAGCAGGGAATCACCACCATACCGTGTGTCCTGAAGGAGCCGGAAGATATGCGCGCGGCGATATCCTTGAAGCGGTAGGTCACATCCGCCAACGCCGCCACTTCCTCCATACTGTACTCCGTCTCCAGGCCAAGTGTGATCGCCGCGGCGCTGCTGGCCACGAGATGTGTCTCCACATCCTTGACATCCCGTAGGACTTGCAGCAGCCGCACCCCGTAAATGACCCCGCTGGCTCCGGACATCCCAACGATAATTTTTCTCATGATCCAGGCGTCCTTTCCATACCGCTCGTGCTCCCATCCGGCCCGCATCGCGCCGCACAGGATAACAGGTATAATGTGCATTGTAGGCTATGATGAGGTAATTGTGAAATCGATCTATGTGTCCGCCACCCGGCCCGGCGATGAGTTAATCAATGAGCCCTTCTTACTCAGCGACGTAGTCCGCCGCAAGACGCGCGACGGCCGTCCATTCCTACTCTGCACCCTGCGCGACCGCACCGGCCAGGTAAACGCCGTCTTCTGGGATGTCCCTGACCATATCGACGCGATCGCCCAGCCCGGCAGCGCCGTGCTCATTACCGGCCAGGCCAACAGTTACAAGAACGCTTTGCAGGTGAACATCACCGACCTGAACCCTGCGCCCAATGTCGATTCCAGCGAGCTGCTGCCCTCCAGCAGCCGCCCGCGCACAGAAATGCTGGACCACCTGCAGGGCATCATCGACAGCCTGGATGAACCTTGGCGCGGCCTCATCGCTCACATCTTGCTCGACCCGGACTTCTTGCTGCAGTACGCTTCTGCCCCCGCCGCACGCCTCATGCATCACGCTTACGTGGGTGGTCTTTTGGAACATACCCTGAGCATGGTCACCATTGCCGAGTTCCTGTCCGCCCATTATCCCTACGTCGATCGCAATCTCCTGCTGTCCGGCGTGCTGCTGCACGACATGGGCAAGACGGCCGAATACAGCCTGGATGACGTTTTCGGCTTCACGACGGACGGCCGTCTGGTCGGCCACATCCTACGCGCCGTGATTATGGTTGAGAAGGCCGCCGCCGCAATCAATTTCCCCGCCGAAAACCTGCGCCAGCTCGTGCACCTCATCGCCTCCCATCACGGCACCCTGGAGTGGGGCTCTCCCGTCACGCCCAAGACCCTGGAAGCCATCTTGTTGCACCAAATCGATCTCATCGACAGCCGCGTCCAGGGCTTCTACGACCACCTGCGAAACGACAACGGCGACGGCCCCTGGACCAGCCGCACCAGCCCTATGCACGGCAGCGAACTACTGCAGCCACCCGACTTCGAGGCTCTCTAACCCGGCAAGCCCGCCCCGGGATTACCTCCCCTATAGAACAAAGCTTTGAACGAAAATTCGGGTCCCGCGGGTTGTGCGCAGGAGAGAGAAGTGAAATGCAAGTCACTTCGCCTTGTACATTATGTTGACGTGAACAAATTGAATCAATTTGTTCACGTCAACATAATGTAAGGTTGCTGCCTGCTCGCGCGCGTCTCCTTCCTCCTGACCGGACACCTTTTCCAGGGGACCTACCCCTTTCAAACGGCCGTTGCCAACTCCGGCGCTCTCCTGCTACAATCCGCCTCCATGCACACCGACATCCGCGCCCTCGTCCAGGCAATTCACGACTGTTCTTCGCTCATGGTTCTCGTGACCGCCGGCGCCGGCACCCAGGCCCTGGCTGACCTGCTCGGTGTCGCCGGCGCGACGCGCACGCTCCTGGAGGCGTTGATCCCATACAGCACGGCTTCCTTTGACGACTTTCTGGGGCAGACACCCGAACAGTACGTCGCCGGCGAAACCGCGCGCCTGCTCGCCGGACGCTCCTACACTCGCGCCCGCTGGCTTAACCATAACGGCGAACAACGGCTCATCGGCATGGCCTGTTCGGCGACCATTGTCACCGACCGTCCCAAGCGCGGCGACCACCGCGCGCATATCGCCACCTGGCAGTCAGCCCATCTCATCAGCCACCGCCTCTATCTGGAAAAAGGCCTGCGCGACCGTCCCGGCGAAGAGGATGTAGTCAGCCGCGTATTGCTCAATGCCCTGGCCGAAGCGTGTGGCATTTCCATGCGTATCCCCGTCCCGCTGGCAGAAGGCGACGAACTGACGATTGGCATCACCGATTTTGCGGCGCTGGTGAACGAAGTGCTGGACGGAAGAATAACCCATTTTGGCGTCACAGCCGCCGGCGATGTGCTGGGTACCGCCACCCGCCCCGCCGCCATCTTATCCGGCTCCTTTAATCCGCTCCATGATGGGCATCTGGAAATGGCGCGCGTCGCCGGTGCCATCCTGGGCACAGATGTGGCCTTTGAGTTGTCAGTCTACAATGTCGACAAACCGCCCCTTGAGCAGGCCGTGGCCCTGGATCGCATCGCCCAGTTTGCCGGTCGCTATACCATCTTCGCCAGCAGCGCACCGACCTTTGTGGAAAAGGCGCGCCTTTATCCGGGCGCCACGTTTGTCGTTGGCTACGACACGGCCGTGCGCACTATGCACCCTCGCTACTACGGGGACAGTCAGGAGGCAATGGAAGAAGCCCTTGCTGAGATTCAGGACCAGGGTTGTACCTTCCTGGTCGCCGGACGGCGTAGTGAAGATGGGCATTTCTACCAGGCCAAGGATTTGATCGTTCCCTCTCGTTTTCGCATGCTGTTCCGGGGCATTCCCGGCGAGTTGTTCCGCAAAGACATCTCCTCCACCGAACTGCGGCGCACCGGCCAGCGCGGCAGCCGCTAGCTCCGGCTGGCTTTCGTTCCCCACGGAGCAAAGCTAACGCGCTTCTTTATCAATACGCCGCACATTCTGGCGCAGTTTGATGATGCTGTCCGGCGCGTGGTATCCCTTACGCAAACTGACGTTGGCATACACCAGCGTGCGCGGCGCGACCAGGCATCCCGGATTTAGTACGCTGTTGCAGCCTGTTTGTGCCCCATCTCCCAGAATCGCCCCGAACTTGGCCAGCCCCGTATCGTACGCTTCTTCATCAACGTGCAGGACGATCGTCGGCCGTTTGCCCGTGGCGATATCCTTGTCGCTGAGCATACCAAGGTTGCTTAACTTGGTGCCCGCACCCAGATTCACCTGGTGCCCCAGGATCGAATCGCCCACGTAGTTGAAATGCGGCGCGTGCGCCCCAGGCAGGAACAGGCTGTTCTTCGCCTCGCTGGCATGCCCCAGGCCGCTGCCGGCCAGCAGTACGACATTCTCACGCACATATGCCCCATGGCGCACCACCACCCCATCCCCAATATAGGCTGGACCAACCACGTAGGCGCCCGGCTCAATACGCGCATCACGGCCGATATACACCGGCCGGTCAGAAATAAACGCCCCCGCCATCACCTCGCCCAGGATCACCTGCTCACCGCCGGTCAACCGCGTCACGTGTCGGCCAATGTGGGGGATAGCTTCCCACACAAACGTACAGCCCTCAAAAAACGCCGCCACGTGCGGGTCGCTCAAGTCAAAGAAATCAGCAGGACCAAGCATCGCTCTAGCCTCCTAATAATAGAGCACTCTCAATGGAAGGTGTTAACCGCACCAAGGAGTCATGCACCGGTTCCAGCGCCAGACCGATTACGGCCCAGACCGGAAAAAAGTCCCAGCGTATATAGGGATTAATCGCAAAGCGCTTGCCCGCCTCCACGTAATCCCACGGACAGTGCCCGCTGAAACGCGCAATGAGCCAGCCGCTGACCAATTCCACGGCCGTAAAACCCAGAGCATACAGGACCATCCGCGACCACCACGGCCAGAGCCGGATCGCATCATGAATTGGCTCGTAAAAGAACACCAGCGAGCCATAAATGGGAAACATCCACAGGTAGGTCGTGCCCGTCAACCGCCAATCGCGGCGGGGCAGGCTTTCGGTCAACGCGGTAAACAGCACCTCGCCACACCAGCCCCCCACCCCATACAAGACAAACCGGATCCACATCGCTCAATAGTACCCGATGTTGGCAAATGCCCGTAACGAAAAGGGCGCACGTTGCGGTGCGCCCTTTTCGTCCATTGCCGGTCTCACTGCCGGGGCATTAGCCCGGGGTGGTCGCGAATTGCTCCTCTTCCGTCGAGCCCCTAAACGCCACTGTAGAAGCCTCGCCGCCGGAGATCATAAGCTGGATCTCGTCAAAGTAGCCCACGCCCACAAAGCTCTGGTGTTTGACCGCCCGGAAGCCCGCTTGCTGCTGTAGTTCAAACTCATGGTCCTGGAAGCGCGCATATGCCGCCATACCTTCTTCACGATACCCCTTGGACAGCTCAAACATACTCGCATTCAGGGAATGGAAACCAGCAAGCGTGACAAACTGGAACTTATAGCCCATCTTGCCCAATTCCTGCTGGAACGTAGCGATCTCCTTCTCGCTCAAGTTGGCGCGCCAGTTGAAGGAAGGCGAGCAGTTATAAGCCAACAACTTGCCTGGATATCTCTCGTGCACGGCCGTGGCGAAGGCCCGCGCCTCATCAATATCAGGATGCGCTGTCTCGCACCAGATGATATCCGCATACGGTGCGTACGAAATGGCACGGCTGGTGGCATTGTCGAGCCCACCCGCCAGACGATAGAATCCTTCTACCGTCCGCTCGCCGCTGATAAACGGCTGATCCCGCTCATCAATGTCACTCGTGATCAGCTGCGCCGCTTCGGCGTCCGTCCGCGCAATCACCAGCGTCGGCACGCCCATAATGTCCGCCGCCAGCCGCGCCGCAACCAGCTTCTGGATGAATTCCCGGGTCGGCACCAACACCTTGCCGCCCATATGCCCGCACTTCTTGGCGGACGAAAGCTGATCCTCAAAATGAACGCCCGCCGCGCCAGCTTCAATCATCGCCTTCATCAGCTCAAAAGCATTCAGTGTCCCCCCGAAGCCGGATTCCGCATCGGCCACGATAGGCGCGAACCAGTAGGTTCCGTTCTGATTCTCCATGTGCCAAATTTGATCCGCCCGCACCAGCGCATTGTTAAGCCGCTTCACCAGCTGCGGCGCGCTGTCTGCCGGATAAAGGCTCTGGTCGGGATAGGTCTGGTTGGCCAAGTTGGCATCGGCGGCCACCTGCCAGCCGCTCAGGTAGATCGCTTTCAAGCCGGCCTGCACCATCTGTACAGCCTGATTACCCGTCAGGGCACCCAGCGCGTTTACGTACTCTTCCTGGTGCAACAGGCGCCACAGCCGTTCCGCGCCCATACGCGCCAATGTGTATTCGATCTGCACGCTGCCGCGTAAACGCACCACATCCTCGGCCGAATACGGCCTTATGATCCCCTGCCAACGCCGATTCAGCTCCCAATCGTCCTTCAACTTATCGACATTATATGGTTTGAACATCCCTGGCTTTCTCCTCGCTTCTCTTAATTACACTGTTCTGCTTCATCAAGCATCTAGTCCAAATAGTCATAGGCTTTCAGCGTCAGAAAATCAGTGAATCCGTCTTGGAGGCTGATCTCTGCGAACAACTGCGCTGCCAGCTCATAGTTGTGGGTCTCAAAAAACGCCTCTCCCACTTCCTGCTTCAACTGCGCCAATACATCGTCCACGGTATCACGCAATAGGTCCGGCGTAATTGCCCGCCCATCATCCAGGTGTGCTTCCGGGTTATGCAGCCACTGCCAGATCTGCGAGCGTGAGATTTCAGCCGTGGCCGCATCTTCCATCAGGTTATAGATGGGCACGCAGCCGTTGCCGCTTAACCATGCCGCCATATACTGGATACCAACGTCCACGTTCAGCCGCAGGCCCGCCATCGTGATCGTTCCTTCCGGGACAGCCAGCAAGTCGGCGGCACTCACGTGCAGGTCATCCAGCTTGCGGAAAATCTGGTTGGGCGTCGGCATATACTTGTCGAACTCCTCCCTGGCGATCTCTACCAGGCCCGGGTGTGCCACCCAGGTGCCGTCGTGTCCGTCCCTGGCTTCGCGGGTCTTATCCGCACGCACCTTGTCCAGAGCAATCTCGTTCGCAACAGGGTCGCTTTTGATCGGAATTTGCGCCGCCATGCCGCCCATGGCATGGATTTCACGCCTGTGACAAACCTGGATCACATACAGGGAGTAGGTGCGCATCATCGGCGTGGTCATGGTTACCTGCGCACGGTCGGGCAGGAAGAACTCCGGATGCTTTTGGAACTTGCGTATGGCACTGAAGATATAGTCCCAGCGCCCGCAGTTCAGGCCGGCCGAATGATCCCGCAGTTCGTAGAGGATCTCATCCGCCTCAAACGTGGCCAGGATGTTCTCGATTAACACCGTGGCCCGAATGGTACCCTGGGGCACATCCAGGGCATCCTGCGCGAAAACGAACACGTCATTCCACAAGCGGGCCTCCAGGTGGCTTTCCAGCTTGGGCAGATAGAAGTAAGGCCCGGTGCCTCTATCCAGCAGTTCGTGCGCGTTGTGGAACAGGTACAGCCCGAAGTCGAAGAGTGCGGCGGAAATGGGACGGCCGTCCACCCACACGTGCTTTTCCTCCAGATGCCAGCCGCGCGGGCGCACCATCAGCGTCGCAGTCTCTTCTTGCAGTTTGTAAAACTTACCGCTGGGATTCATGAAGGTGATTTCCGCGCGCACAGCATCGCGCAGATTAATCTGCCCTTCGATGGTTGCGCTCCAGGTAGGCGCATGGGAATCTTCGAAATCGGCCATAAACACGTTGGCCCCTGAATTAAGCGCGTTTATGACCATCTTGCGGTCAACTGGACCGGTAATCTCGACGCGCCGGTCCAGCAAATCCACCGGAATCGGCGCCACTGTCCAATCAGCGCCGCGAATGTGTGCCGTCTCCGGCAGGAAGTCGGGCATCGCCCCCGCATTTATCGCCTGCTGGCGCCGCTCACGCCGGGCCAACAACTCCCGCCGCCGGGCGCCAAAAGCGCGCTCAAGTCCTGCCACCAGGTCCAAAGCTCCCGGCGTCAAAATCTCTGCGAAGTGCGCCGGCAGTTCCCCACGCACCTCCACCCCTTCCACGGCCGTTGAATCCTGCGCCAGCATGGTCAACCTCCTCTCGCTACACCTGTCCAACAAAACACGCACTTCATAACGCACTGCGTTATACTATATTGGATACCAAGCTGGTAGGCAAGGTCTAGTGACGAAAATCACTACTTTAGAAGATGGATGTCATCACCGGCCTGGGTTTCTGTGCGCGACCAGGGCAATCGCAAACTCAAGCGGTCAATACCTTTAAGAGGTAGTCATGATCCCAGGCGGCCCGCAGTCGTTTGGCCTTGATGCCGACCTTGAGCGAGTTTTCACGACGCAGGAGTGTCAGGGCCAACTGTCTTAAGATAACGAAGTTGGCTTGCCCATACCCTCGTCGGACCCGGCTTCTATCTTCATTGAAGGCAACATCAAGGCACCAGTGCAAGCGGTTCTCGATGTGCCAGTGTGCACGACTGGCTGTCAACAGCCGGCCGGCTTGGTGCACCAAATCCGAAATGTAATAGCGATTGCAGGTAGTTAACTCGTCGCCTACCCGACGTTCACAGCGAACCAGGGCGATCGTTTTCATGGTTGGCCAGTCGTTGCGTGTGCATAAGTAGGTCAACCAACGCTGATCGCTCAACGTCCAACAGCTGCGCTGCTCGTAACGACCATGACCAACCGACTCTTCATACGCATAATCGTAAGTGAGATTCTTGAACTCAGTGGCCAGGCCAAGGTCAAAGAGATGGGCAATGTCCTCATGCAAATGAGGTTGGTTGCCCTTTACGGCCAGCAAATAGTGGCCATCTTGCGCCACAATCTGCTCTGCAATCTCTTTCTGACAGCCCAGGGCATCAATAGTCACCAGGCAACCCTTCAGATCTAGCAGATAAAGCAGTTCTGGTATGGCGGTGATTTCGTTACTCTTTTCGTCAACAGCCACCTGCCCCAGAGCAACCCCATTAGCAGTGGCCCAGGCTGAAACCATATGGGTTGCTATGGATGGGTTTGGACCATCATGTGAGGCACAGGCGGTTTTGCCATCGATGGCGATAACTTGCCCGGGCAGAATGTCGACAATGGCCTGAATCCATTGCATGAAACAGACTTGAAACTGCTCACCATCCAGTGCGGCAAACACACGGCCAAAGGTGTCGTGGGAGGGAATTCCATGAGTTAGCCGGAGAAACGTACGTAACCATTCCTCTTTGACTCGTCCGTACATGGCGACATCGACCCATGTGTCAGCCCCACAGATAATCGCACATATTGCGATCGCAATGATATCCAGCAGTTCATGGCGTCGCCCCAGGAAATGACGAGGATCATCCAGGTCAACAAAGTAGGTGGCCAAATCTACAATCGGCGATTCTGTCATAGCGGATTTCCTCCTGCTGCAAGAAACACCGATCATATCCGCCCTTTGTCTATTTCCTAGCGTCCACTGGCCGAGTTTGCGATTGCCCTGGTGCGCGACCGGGCCGCGCCAGCGCCCTCTCCCACGAGCTGCAGCCACCCCTGCTGGCTTCCGGCACTGGTCAGGAGCAGCTTTCCGGCCACTTCCTGTGGATAACTCAGGGCGATCTGTGGATAAATCGATATTACTGGGGAAAACATTACATCTGCTTATTCACATGGCGCGACCAGTGAACCCTATATGTGGGCTAGAACACGTGTTTCGCCGTAAATAGCAGGTTTTGGGTACAATTGCCAGAGACCGTCCATTCAGGTCAACATAACAATTGCTGCAACAGTCGCGGGATCATCCACAACAAGGCGAGACCTTAAGCTGTGCGGACCATGTCAGAAAAAGGGGGGAGATTGCCGCTGCCCCCATATGTAGGGGGGCGTGAAGGTTACTCACAAATCCACAGGCCCTACTACATACTACGATCTATAAGATATAATGGTGAGAAATACGTTGATAACTATTCAGAACACACCCGACTCCTCCCAACTTAGCCGGGGTTCGCTCCTTCGCTATGCAATTTCCTGAAATTCTGGCTTCTCTGCGCAGTAACCGCCAGTTCATGCAGCAGGTAGTTGCCTGGGAACGTTTTCCGGCGCGCAGCGCTGCTTATGCCCCCTTCCCGGAAGCGCTGAACACGTTGTTGCAGTCGGCCCTACGCCAGCGGGGAGTTGCGCAGTTGTTCACGCACCAGGTGGATGCCATCACGGCCGTCAATCAGGGCGCGGATGTCGTAATCGCCACCGCCACCGCTTCCGGAAAATCCCTCTGCTATACCGTCCCTGTACTCTCGCGCCTGATGGCCGAGCCCAACGCTCGCGCACTCTATCTCTTCCCTACGAAGGCCCTGGCCCATGACCAACTCGCCGAAACTTCCGCCCTGCTTTCGGCCGGGAATCTTTCTGTAGTCGTCAGCGCCTATGATGGCGATACGCCGCACAACAAGCGTCGCCAAGTTCGCCAGACTCCGGGAATCGTGTTCTCCAACCCTGACATGCTGCATTCCGGAATCTTGCCCTACCATCCTGGCTGGCGCGACTTCTTCGCCAACCTGCAGTTTGTCGTCCTGGACGAGATCCATACATACCGTGGTGTTTTCGGCAGCCATGTCGCCAATGTCCTGCGGCGTCTGACCCGGCTGTGCGCCTTTTACGGCAGCAACCCGCAGTTCATTTGTTGTTCCGCAACCATTGCCAATCCCCTCGAACACGCCGAGCGCCTGGCAGAGCGGCCGTTCGTGCTCGTCGACGAGACCAGGAATGGTGCGCCGCGGGGCGAGAAACAGTTCATTCTCTATAACCCACCTATCGTCGATGAAGAACTTGGGTTGCGGGCCAGCACCATTCTTTCGGCCAAAGATGCGGCGCTCACATTTCTATCTCACGACGTGCAGACCATTGTTTTTGCTCGCGCCCGCCAGACGGTTGAACTGCTGTTGGCCTATTTGCAGGACGACATGTCCTACGACGGTCGCTCCCAGACAACCGTGGCCGGTTATCGAGGTGGATATCTCCCGCTGGAGCGACGGGCTATCGAAGCCGGCCTGCGCGATGGCACTGTGCGTGGTGTGGTGACGACCAACGCCCTCGAACTAGGTATCGATATCGGCCAGCTCGATGTTGCTGTTCTTACCGGATATCCTGGATCCGTGGCCTCCACGTGGCAGCAGGCAGGTCGCGCCGGCCGCCGCGTCGATCAGTCCCTGGCTATCCTAGTTGCCGGCAACGGCGCCCTCGATCAATATATCTGCAACCACCCGCGCTACCTCTTTGGCCGCTCCCCTGAGCACGCCCTCATCAACCCCGATAACCTGCGGATCATGGTCAAACATCTTTTGTGCGCGGCCTACGAATTGCCCTTTGGTGAAGGAGAGAAGTTTGGCACTTTCGACCAGGTGGCTCCGGTCATGGCCGCCCTTTCTGCTGAAGGTTCGCTGCATGAGACCCGGAATCAGTATCACTGGATTGGCGATGGGGTTCCCGCCAGCCGGCTTTCTCTACGTACCAGCGGAGCAGATACCGTGGTCATCCACGACAGCAGCCAGGATGTGCCGGTCGTGATCGGGGAAGTGGATCTTGATAGCGCCCCCCTTCTCGTCTATGAAGGCGCGATCTACATGCATCAGGCACAGACGTTTCTGGTGGATGCGCTGGATTGGGACGGCCGTATCGCTTATGTTCGCCCCGTCGATGTAGACTACTATACCCGCTCGAGCCTGGGCAGTACCATTCGCGATCTGCGACCTGAGGCAGAATATGCCAGTGCTGGGCTTCTCGTCGCCCATGGTGAAGTAACGGTTATCACCAAGGCCTCTGGGTACCGCAAGATCAAGCGCTATTCGCATGAAACTCTAGGCTATGGTGTGATCGACTTGCCGGAAATGACGCTGGAAACCACCGGCTATTGGCTTATCTTCTCCCAGGAGCTGGCCGAGGCCCTGTGGGAAGCTGGCATCCTGGCGCGTCCCAATAACTATGGTCCCAACTGGACCCAACAGCGCCGCCGCGCCCTCGAGCGTGACGGCTACCGTTGTCGCACCTGTGGGGCGTTAGGCTACCAGTCTGCTGCAGAAGAAGAAAAGGGCGCGCTGCTTCATGTGCACCATATCCGGCCGTTCCGTGACTATGGCTACGTCCCTGGTTCCAACGAGAATTATCGTGTCGCTAACCAGCTTGAAAACCTGGCCACCCTGTGCCCCAGCTGCCATCGCCGCGCTGAGGCTGGTCAGCAGACACGCTCTGCTATGGGTGGGCTCGCCTACGTACTGCAAAACCTTGCTCCGCTCTTCCTGATGTGTGATGTCAACGACATTCAAGTCAGTGCTGAAATGATTAACCCGCTTACCAAAGCGCCAACCCTTGTGATCTATGAACGGGTGGCGGCCGGAGTGGGCTTCAGCCAGCGCCTTTTTGAAATGCACGAAGAACTTCTGGCCGCGGCGTTAGAATTGGTCACGGATTGCCGCTGCCGCGATGGTTGCCCGGCCTGTGTAGGTCCCCCGGGCGAAATCGGCCCGGAGACAAAGGTTGTGACCCGCAAGCTGCTGCAGTGGTTCCGCCGAGAGAACCTCGCCGCCAGAGAAGCAGTAGAGCCGGAATTCTAGTCGCCCTGGTGAAGCGTATGATTCCCTTTGAAGAGTATGGCGAGAATGGTCCCGACCTGCATTTTGCCCACCCCAATGCGTATCCCCCGGCCAGTTTCAGGCAGTTCCTGGAACTTCTGGCGGTTGACTATCACGTCCTGGCCATGGACCAACGGCCGTTGTGGCCCCACAGCCAACCCGCCGACATGCAAGACTGGCAGCTCTTCGCCGATGACCTCGAAACCTTTCTGGGCGAACAATCACTGCAAGGAATTATCGGTGTCGGCCATTCCCTCGGTGCGGTAACTACTATGTCGGTTGCCTGGCAGCACCCCCAGCGTTTCCGCGCTCTTGTCTTGATCGAACCTGTGTTTCTGCCGCCCGCCTTCTTGCAGGCCGCAGCTCAGCAGCCGGAGAGCCTTGAGCAATCCCCCATGGCCCAGATAGCGCGCAAACGCAGGCGTACCTGGCCAGACCGCGCCGCGGCCTATGCTCATTTTCGTGCCAAGCCGGTGTTCCAACGCTGGTCTGATGCCGCCCTGGCTGACTATCTTGACGCGGGACTCCAGGCCACGGCCGATGGCGCGGTCGCCCTTGTCTACAGTCCTGATTGGGAGGCCCAGATATACGGCCGTCTGCCCCTTCATGTCTGGGACGAAATTCCCCGCGTCAAGCAGCCCACGCTGGCCGTTCGCGCCGCCGAATCCGACACCCTTTCGGCTGCATCCTGGCAGTTGTGGCAGACCCTGCAGCCCAATGCCGAGTTTGTAGAACTTCCCGGACTGGGCCATATGGCGACCATGGAACGGCCCGATCTCGTGGCCAGAGAGGTACTTTCCTTTCTGCGCCGCCTGCCCCCAATCTGATTCGGCACTATTCTGTAAGAATTGGTCTTGCTGGTTCGATGCTGATGGCCGGGCGAAACAGACTGGTATACGCGATCACACCGATCCCTACATACGCCATCGTCTTCGGAATCATCAGCATCCCGATCAGCGGTATGATCTGCACAAACAGGATCACCGGAATGTAGAAGGCAAAGGACAGGAGGATCATGATGCCAATCCACGTGAAAGGTCTGTCGCCGGTCTTGCTGGCATCGCGCAAGAAAAGGAAGGCCACGCCCAACCCCAGGACCATCAAGGGCACATTCCTGATCAGTGACCACGGCTGTGGCGGCACAACACTGCTCCACTCGTTCGCCGGGAACAACATCAGCAGCAAGCGAACCGCCGCCGCGGCAAAAAGTAGCGTGCCGAACCAACCATAGGGCCGTTCATAACGCCTCTGCCAGATCATCAGCATCAGCAGATAGAAGAACGTTACCGTCACAGCCGTGGCCAATGCTCCAAGGCCCACCAGGGCCAGCTCGCGGTCCCCAACCGAAATGGTGCTCCCCAAATCTCCCTGGGCATAGGCTAGGACGCGGAAACCGACATGCCCCGTGTCGCCCAGGGCCAGCAGGGCAAAAGACCATATGAACAGCCCGGTCACATCCTGATCTTGCATGGCCACATAGGGCTGTCGCCGCCACATTGCATACACCAGCACCCAGACGACGAGAAGGTAGGCCACATTGAACCCTATCTCCATCCACATA
Source organism: uncultured Chloroflexia bacterium (assembly GCA_963786145.1). Lineage (GTDB taxonomy): Bacteria > Chloroflexota > Anaerolineae > Promineifilales > Promineifilaceae > JAACFF01. Next base: position 725,111 of record CAWAYB010000002.1, on the reverse strand, counting down.
CGTAATTCTTCTGACATGGTTCCCCTTACCCCTCCGTGTTATTACGGTGATCTCTGCGGCTCAAGGAGCGTGTCCACGTACAGGCGCAACGACCATAACAGGTGCTCGCGCTCGATCAGCGCCAGACTGCCGAGAAATTCTTCGATCTTTGCTCTTCTCTCCCCGTCGATCTGGTCCAGCAGGGTACGGCCGGTCGCCGTGATCCGCGCCAGGGTACTACGCCGATCTTGCGGATTGCGGCCCCGGAGCGCCAGACCCTGGGTCTCCAGGCGGTCAACGATTCCAGTCACCGTTGCCGGAACCTGCATCGCCTCCTCCGCTAGTTGAGACATGGTGTAACCCTCCTCTTGCCGCTGCAGCGCGCGCAGCACCATGAACTGCGGCACTGTCAATTCATAGTCGCGCAGTTTTTGGGCCTGCCGGCGATGCAAAAACCACGCCATTTGCAGGGTTAACCGATCCACTTCTGCTGCCAGATCGCGTTTCGCTAATTGCTTTGTTTGCTGCACATCCATTGCACTCATCAGCTAACCATGTTTTAGTTAGCACAGCTAAATATCATTGCCAATAAGTATAGTTGGCGCGCCCTTCTTGTCAATCGTTTCCATGTGGGGTCCCGCGGTGCAATAACGCGGGTCAAGCGCAGGTTGGCTCCACTTGACAGCCCCATCCTCCGCCATACAATTCGCTTTGTGAAACTGATTATCCAGATCCCTTGTTACAATGAAGCGCAGATGCTGCCTGAAACCCTGGCCGGGCTGCCGGCGCACATTCCGGGTATCTCTTGTATCGAGGTTCTAATTGTGGATGACGGCAGCGAGGATGGAACCATTTTGCTGGCCGAAAAATTAGGCGTCGACCACATCATCGCCCATAAACAGAATCTGGGTCTGGCACGCACCTTCCAGGATGGTCTGGAGGCCGGCCTGGGGTTTGGCGCTGATATTATCGTCAATACCGACGGCGACAACCAATATCCAGGCCGGTACATCGCGGACCTGGTTGCGCCAATCCTGCGCGGCGAAGCTGATATGGTTATTGGCGACCGCCAGATCGATCAGATCGAGCATTTTTCGCCGCTCAAAAGATGGCTGCAAAAACTCGGCAGTTGGCTCGTTCGCACGGCCAGCGAAACCGATGTGCCGGATGCAACCAGCGGATTTCGCGCCTATTCCAAAGAAACCGCTCTGCGTCTGAATATCCTCACCCGCTACAGCTACACGTTAGAGACCATCATCCAGGCTGGTAAGCTGGGCCTGACCATTGTCAGCGTGCCCGTAGAGACCAACCTGCCAACACGGCCGTCACGACTGCAGCGCAATATGTGGCACTTTATGAAGGCGCAGGGGGGAACGATCATGCGCCTCTATGCCTTCTACGAGCCGCTGCGGACGTTTACCTACATTGCCTTACCCTTTATCTTTCTTGGCCTTATATCCTGGTTGCGCTTTCTCTACTTCTACGTGCAGGGCATAGGCGGCCATCTTCAGTCCCTGACCGTCGGCACGGGGATCCTGCTGGTAGGCATCCTCATTCTCCTTTTTGGCATCCAGGCGGACATCAGCAGTAAGCACCGCCAGCTCACGCAAGAGACTCTCTATCGTCTGAAGAAAATGGAACTGGACGCTGCGGGCCAACCCGAACCGTGCCGCGAACTGGGCGCTGGTGCACGATGAGAGCTGCTCTGCGCGCGCGTGCCAACTGGCTGTTTACCGCGTACCCGCGGATCGGCCGCTGGGGTTACAACCTGCTGCGCACGACGGGCATCGACCGCTCCACGCAGGGCACCAGGGCCTTTCTGCAACAATTGGCAGAACGTGGCTTCGACCCGCAGGTGATCGCTGATGTGGGCGCCAATCATGGAGGCTGGAGCCGCGTCGCTGCGACGGTTTTTCCCACAGCCAACTTCCTGTTAATTGAACCACAAGAAGAAATGCGCCCCTTCCTCGAGGATTTTTGCGCCCAGCACCCTCCCGCACAGTGGGTCCTCGCCGGTGCGGGTGCGGAACCGGGCGAAGCATTGCTGACTATCTGGGATGATCTGCAAGGTTCCGCGTTTCTAACCCCCACCATTCAGGCGATGACACCCTACCGCCGTGAGCGAGCGGTGCCCATCATAACCCTCGACAGCCTGATTACCGCCGGCGAAATCGCCACTCCCAATCTGATCAAAATCGATGTGCAGGGTTTTGAGATGGAGGTGCTGAGCGGTGCGCAAACATGTATCGGCCGTACTGACTGCTTCCTGATTGAGACCTCATTATTCCACCCCTTGGGCGAACGGCCGACTTTCTACCGCGTTCTGGAATTCCTGGAAGCGCACGGTTATCACGTGTATGATTTCGTTGGCCCCAAATACCGTGCCGATGGTTCCCTGGGACAGATCGACATCTGCCTGGTGCGCGAAGGCGGTATTTTGCGCCCAGTGTCCGGAACAAACTCGCTACGCGCCGTCGAGCAAAAAGACCAGGGATAGCCCCACTAACTCCTGCTGGCGTAAACTGCCCACCGGCAGCTTCAGTTCAAAGTCAGACTCGGCTTCGGCCTGCCGTATGGTACCCAGCACCTCACCCATCTGTGCGGCTTCAAGGCTTTGGCTTCTGCGTAGTCCCGGCCTTTGCTCATAGAGCATATACGCCTGTTCACCGTTCCCTTGGTCCGAGGCTAGGGCCAGCCAATGCTGCCCTTCTGCTTCTATCGTGTAATAGGGCTGCGAATCGCCGCTATTCATGATCCTGGTAATGATCGCATATACGGCATAATCGAAGATGATCGCAAAGATGCTTTCCTCAGCCAACGGCCGTAAGCCAGTCAAATCTAACGTGGCGATCAACTTGCCGTCAGACCGCGCCAGACGAACGTGATCAACGTCATCCCGTTCCAGCCACGGCGAGTGGTAATCAGCCACAAGGACAAGCTGGCCCTGATCATTAAAGAGGTGATATCGGCGTTCCTTCTCGACCACGGGCAGGCACCTGGCCCAAAAAGTAAGCATGATCGGAATTTTAGCGGGGGAGTTCTGGAGTGGCAAAGCAGCGTGCAGCCGAGCGACTGACCTGCTGTAAATTCTGGCCCGGAACAATTAGCAAAAACCGCGCCTTAAAAAGTCAAGGGCGGCTCCCTGCTTGTGATATACTCGCGCCTGCGGAGCTGAGCACAAGCCCTGGTCACGCAGCGAGCCAGGCCCGCTGTTTCGTCCCACGTTTGGGTCCCGAAGGCAACCATGAGCAACGAAGAACCATTTGTGCATCTGCACGTCCATAGCGAATTTTCTCTGCTGGATGGTCTCAGCCGCATCAAGGATCTCGTCAGGCGGGCGGTGGAACTGAACCAGCCGGCTCTGGCCCTGACTGATCATGGCGCTATGTACGGCACCATGCCCTTCTACCGCGCTGCTAAAGAGGCCGGGATCAAGCCTATCATCGGCATTGAGTCCTACCTTGCTAGCCGGCGCATGGACCAGCGCGACCCTCAGAAAGACAAAGATCGCTATCACATGCTCTTGTTGGCTGAAAACCGCACCGGCTACAAGAATTTGCTGCAGCTGGCCAGTGCGGCCCAACTGGACGGTTATTATTACCGCCCACGTATCGATCGCGCCTTAATGGCCGAATACAGCGAAGGTTTGATCGCGACTACTGGCTGTATGTCGGCCGAGATTCCCCGTGCTATCCGCAACGGCAATATGAAGCAGGCCGAACAATTGCTGGGCCAATACATCGACATTTTCGGCCGTGAACGGTTCTTTGTTGAGCTGCAGGAACACCATATCCCCGAACTGCGCGAGATTAACAAGAAGTTGATCGAGATGGCACCGCGTTTTGGCCTACAAGAGAATTTTCTGGCCACGAACGACGTACACTACACGCTGGCTGAAGACGCACGGCCGCACGAAGTCCTGCTCTGTATCCAAACCAGTTCTACAATCAACAACCCCAAAATGGCGCTTTCCGACTCCGAATACTACTTGAAGTCCCATTCGGAAATGGCGGCGCTCTTTGGCGAGATTCCCGGCGCGCTCAGCAACAGCCTGCGCATCGCTGAAATGTGCGACATCAACCTTGATTGGGAGGGCTATCACCTGCCGGAATTCGCCGTTCCAGACGGGTATGATGCGCAATCCTTTCTGCGGCAGCTGTGTGAAAGGGGCCTCTCGTGGCGTTATGGCGAACAGCGCGCTGCCGCCGACGAAGGATTGCAGAAGAGACTGGCTTACGAACTCGAGATTATCAACTCGATGGGTTTCGAGACCTATTTTTTGATTGTCTGGGATCTCTGCGAATGGGCCGCCCGTACGGATCGTTGGTGGGAGATGTACGGCGATCCTTACCCGTACGAAAGCTATACCGAGTGGCAGGAAAACGATATCTGGTGGAACGTGCGCGGCTCCGGCGCCGGTTCCGTCGTAGCGTATACCCTGGGTATCACCAGCATTGACCCGCTGGAAAACGGCTTGATCTTCGAGCGCTTCCTCAACCCGGGCCGGGTTTCCATGCCGGATATTGATCTCGACTATCCGGACGACGCGCGGCACCTCATGGTAGAATACACGATGCGCCGCTACGGCCGTGAAAAGGTGGCCCAAATCATCACCTTCGGAACGCTCGGTGCCCGCGCCGCCATCCGCGACGTTGGCCGGGCCATGGACATGCCCCTCAACGAAGTCGATGTAATCGCCCGCATGATCCCGGCTGTGCCCGGCAAACCGGTCAAGATTGCCAACGTTCTGGATAGTGAACACGAGTTCTTCTCCTCCGAACTCGCCCAGCGCTATCGTCGCGAGGAAGAACTCAGGACCCTGCTCGACACGGCCAAGAACCTGGAAGGGGTAGCCCGCCACGCCTCCAGTCATGCCGCTGGAGTGATCGTTTCCGATCGGCCGTTGCAGGAATACGTTCCCCTCAATCGCCCAACAAGCGGCGAGCAGGGGCTGGGCGGTGTCGATCGCGTGACCCAGTGGCCTATGGAAATCGTCGAGTCCATTGGTCTGCTCAAAGTGGATTTTCTTGGCCTGAGCACACTGACCGTAATGCGCCGTGCTGCGCGTCTCATCGAACAGCGCTATGGCACCACCTACACCATGGACAACATCCCTTACGATGTCGGCCAGATTGGGCCGGACCCTACCAAAGACCCTAACGCCTTGTTTGACATGCTGGGTCGAGGGGAGGTGGCTGGTGTTTTCCAGGTTGAAGGGGGCGGTATGCGTCGTTTGATGATGGATATGAAGCCGCGTCGCTTTGACCACATCATCGCCGCCATATCATTGTTCCGGCCCGGGCCTATGGAAAACATCCCGGAATACGTACGCCGCATGCATGCCGCTATCTACGAAAACAAGGACGAGGTACAGTATCACACCCCGGAATTACAGCCCATTCTCCAGGATACCTACGGCATCCTCGTTTACCAGGAACAAATCATCCGTATTGCTTCCGATTTGGCGGGCTATGAACCTGGCGAAGCAGACATGATTCGCAAGGCTGTCGCCAAGAAAAAGCAGAAGCTCATGGATGAGCACCGGCTGAAGTTCACCGCTGGGGCGATGGCGCGCGGATTCAGCCGGGAAGTTTGTGAGGCCATCTGGGGCGACATAGAGTTTTTCGCCCGTTATGGCTTCAACAAAGCGCACGCCGCCGACTACGCCAAGGTTACTTGTCAGACGGCCTTCCTAAAAGCGCATTACCCCGTCGAATACCTGACCGCCATGCTCAGCGTGGAACGGGACAATACAGATAAGGTTCGTCGCTACTTCACCGAAGCACGCAGCCTGAACATTACTATCAACCCTCCCGACATCAATAAATCTGGTCTCGATTTCACCATCGAAGATGACGACCAAGGCACGCAGAACTCGATGATTCGCTTTGGCCTGGGGGCGATTAAGAACGCCGGCATCCCCTCCCTTTCGCTGATTCTGGAAGAGAGAGATGCTGACGGACCATTTCGCGACCTGCAAGACCTTTGTGATCGCGTGGATCTGCGGCGCGTCGGCAAACGTACGCTCGAATATATGAGTAAGGCTCGCGTGTTTGACAGCTGGGGCACTATGCCCCAGCTGCTGGAAGCTACAGACCGTATCATTGCCGAAAGCGGCAATACGCATCAGGCTGCGGCCGTGGGACAGATGAGCCTCTTCGGCAGTCTGGGAGAATCCGGCGGGCCGCGTCTCGAGGCAGATTTGCTCAAGGAACCCTCTGAACTCAAGAAGGTAGAACATAAACAACTGCTGGAATGGGAGAAGGAAGCATTGGGGGTACATGTGTCTGAACATCCGCTGGAACGGCCGTTGGCCTCCATGAAAGGTCGCACGACGGCAACGATCTCCGAACTGGACACTAATTCGGCCGGCAAGCAAGTCCGCCTTGCCGGCGTTATCAGCCAACTGCGCACGCTCACCACGAAAAAAGGCGATCCTATGGCCTTTGGTGCTCTGGAAGACCTGGACGGCAAGATTGAGCTGGTCTTCTTCCCTGGCATCTGGCGTACTGTGCGCGATCAGGTGGAAATTGACCAGGTCATGCTCGTCGTCGGTCGCGTGCAGGCGAAAGAAAACGATCTTAATCTGATTGTTGAAAACGTGATTACCAGGCTAGAAACGGCCCAGGACGCGGACGCCGCGATGGATCACCCGGTAGCTGAGCCCTCTCCCTCCTATCAGGCGCAGAACAGTTCTGTCCCGGCACTGGCGGCCACGGCTCGCCCTGCGCCGCCCATTATAGAAGGGGGCGGCTCCAACGGCTTCACGCCCATAAACGGCCGTCAGAACGGCAGTCCTCCTCCTCCTCCTAACTTTGATGACTGGGATGTCGATGAACCGGTCGAACTGCTTACCCCGGAACCACAGCCCGAGGTGCCCGCCGGTTCTTCCGTTCCACCCGCCTCCCTGGCCGCCGATGAGAAGATCGTTACCCGCGGGGGCAAAGAAGTTATGGTTCCCGGCGGTGCGCTGAAAAACAGCCGCCTCATCACCGTAGAGATCAAGCCCACTGGCAATTGGCAGGATGCGTGCCGCCGCGCCGTACAGAAAGCCGCCGAGTTTTCCGGCCGTGATGCCCTACGTATACGCTTCCCAGGGCAGTCCATGGTCCTGGACTTTCCCGCAAGCGCCACCGATTTTTGTCATGAATTGGTAGATGAATTGGAGAAAATCCCCGGGGTAATGCGCGTCTACGGGGGATAGGAGTCGACGCAGCGTGTTGAACTACTGGCTGCTCGCTTTCTTATAGTGCTGATATCCGGCGTACCCTTGCTGCGCTCCCGCCAGCCACGCCGCTAGCGCCTGGCCATCGCCACTCTCCAGCAGCCTCAAGAGATCGGCCAGCGCGTCCTGATAGGCAACCAGCTCCGCCAACACGGCCACCTTGTTCGTCAGCAGGATGTCCAGCATCATTCGTGGATCAGAACCGGCCAGGCGTGCCGTATCCCTGAAGCCGGAAGCGCTGATCTGCCACATCCGCTCGTCTTCCGCTTCCGCCGCCGCCTGGCGCATTAAAGCTGCCGCCAACAGGTAGGGCAAATGGCTGACCGCGGCCACTAATTGATCGTGACGTTCGGCCGCCAGAAACAACGGCCGTGCTCCCAAATGTTTTAGCAGGAGCAAAGTCTGTTCTTCCACGGCCGTGTTCGTTCGCTCGTTAGGCGTCAGGACAAAAGTTTGCTCACGAAACAGTCTCTCGTCAGCGGCCAAATAGCCTGCGGTTTCTTTGCCGCACATGGGATGGCCGCCCAGAGCGCCAAAGGTGTCCGGCAGCGCTGACATCGCGGCGCTGATTACCTGTTTTGTGCTGCCAAAATCAAGCACAAGACAGCCTTCCGGCTTGATTTCCGGCAGGATAGCCAGGGCATCCAGTATGGAATGCACGGGGGTGGCCAGAATCACGAAATCGGCCGATTGCACCCCTTCAGCTAGATCGCCTGTCGCTATATCGACAACGCCATCGCCCAGGGCTTGCTGCCTGGTCGCTGCGTGGGGATCCACACCGATTGTGGCCCTGGTGTGCCCGCGCAGAGCCTGGGCCAGCGAGCCGCCCATCAGGCCCAACCCTACGATGCAAAGGCGCAGATCAATCATGCTGCATAGCTGCCGCGCCAGCCCAGCTATGGCGTTGGGTAAGGTATGCGGTGCTCAAGGCTACAAAGAAGTCCAGGGCTGCCAGCAGGGCCAACAAGCGCGTGGATTGGTCCAGCGCGGCAAAGTAGAGTTCTAGGCCCGTCAGAAACGTCAGCACGGCCATACCTACCGGCAAAGGAGAACCACCGGCGATGATTCCCGCAATACCGAGACTGAGCAGTAGGAGCGCGGCCAGATTGATGTAGGGCAAATCCTCGGGTATTCCTGGAAGGCGAAAGGAGAAAGCAAGGGCCAGCAACGCCACGATCACCAGGGCTGCCGTTGCTGCTCCGGCGCGCAGGGTCAGTGTCCCAGGCGCCACCCCACGATCGAAAAGAAATTTCTGGCGGCCCGCCTGCTCGAAACCTCCCAGCAGTTGGTTTGTCCCGTGTCCGTGATCTACCTGCCGTGCTGTCCAGTACAAGATCAGGCAAACGAACATGCCCGTGAACAGTTTGATCATTGCCAGATGGGGTTCAAGGAGATCGAAATACAGTAAGCTGGCGACAAGATACTGTCCGATCAGAGCCAGAAGTGCCAGCCGCCAATCCAGAAACAAGACCACCAGGACGGCCGTGACCGCGATGATCATTGCTGCTGGATAGCCGCGCAGAAAAGCGAACGTTTCCAGCCAGTCAAAAATCGTGGGGAAGATCATTCTATTCCGACGGGCAACGACAGATCAGCGCAAATAACCGCTAGCATGTCCTGTGTTGCTCGCTCGCCTGCCTCGATCAGTTGGTGATATCGCGAAAGACGCAAGTAGCTCTGGCCGATCAGGTTCGGCACAATCACGCAGTCTGCATTCAGATTCCCACCCCCTGCATTCTGAACCAGCATTTCCAGCGCGGCCATGGTCACGCCAATCGGCCCCAGGTAGGTTCGATATGCCGGCGCGAACACATCCACGCCGATCACATAGTCGGCACCGAGGATGCGCGCCGCGTCGTCGGGCAAATTGTCCGCCACCCCACCGTCGCACAGCAGCCGACCTTGCAGTTCTACGGGTTCAGCGACACCAGGAACGGAACAACTGGCACGGACTACTTTGCCCACCGGACCCTCGCGCAGGATGATGCTCTCCCCGGTTTCTATGTCGGTTGCCATCGCAGCAAATGGAATCGGCAGATCGCGCACATCTACATCGCCGATCTTGTCGGTAATCCAGGATTCCATTTTCGCAAAACTGAGGAGGCCTTGTGTGGGCCAGGCCGGACGGCTGATATGTCGCCAACCAGTGTGTGCGGCGATCTCTAAAAGGTCGGCTACTTCCAGGCCGGCACAGTACGCTGCGCCAACCATAGCACCCATGCTCGTACCCGCCACACAGTCAATCGGAATGCCTGCCCTGGTCAGGCCCATCAGCACACCGACATGAGAAAGACCGCGCGCGGCCCCGCCTCCCAAGGCAAGGCCCACCCGTTTGCGATTATCCAGACTGCGCATCGTACCTCAGAGTTTCAGGCTTTTTGCTGCCGTGCCTGAGCCATCCTGGCCAATGAATACGGCCGTGTCAAGCCGGCCAAACTGTATCGACTCGTGCGGCGCACTCTACCAGCTCGGTTGCGGCTTTGGGCGACTTCATGATTTTCATCATATTGCCCTTCAGTTTTAGCTGGCGCCCCATGATCCCGCGTATAGGATCGATCTGTTTGTTGAGCACACCCTTCCACACGTCGAGCGGGGCCCGCAGTTCGAACGCTGTCGGCTTGCTTTCAGGATCTTTTTGCAGATATGCTTCCCTGGCCTCACCGTGCCAAAGGTCAAGGTACAGAAAGGTATCCTGTGGCATCCCCTGACCCGCTTCTGCAACGAAATAGAAGTCGCCTTCCCATTTTTCTGCAGCCTTCTTGTAAGCGTCACTGGCGTTGAGTTCTGCCTGCAGTGCTTTCACCCACTCATCTGTGGCAAATGTATATGCCATTGCTTATCTCCATTGTGTTGCATGATCCTGACTGATAGGTCGGGCCAAAGATAGCACAGCGGACTTGTTTTTGACAAGCGGCCCCCTCACTTTACTAAGCGGGTCATTACACTGAGCAGACCGAGGATGCCCCACCACAAAATGGCCGGTTTTGCACCCAACGCGATCGTATCGGCAAGACCGTACAGATGGAAGGCAGCGAGGCTCGCCATAAGCCCCAGGGCCAACGCGCACAGCTGCTCATCTCGTCTGGCTATCTGCCAGCTGATGGCGAAACTGACCAACACAAGAGCGTTATAGGCAACCAGACCCGGCAGCCCTACATCAAGTGCAACTTGCAGAAAAACGTTGTGCGCGTGGGCAAAATCAAATCCCGGCGGGATCGATACCGGGTACAGACGCAGTGCGACCTCGCGAAACGTACCCAGACCCGGGCCCGTGAAGGGAAAATCAGAGACAGCCGCCAGGGCCCAGGGCCAGAGTTCACGCCGGAAGTCCAGGGTCTTCAGGGAGCCAACGGCCGACTGCACGGGCGGTTCCAGCCAGAACTGGCTCAAGGTTTGCGGACCTACGAGAATCAGCGCCGCGATGCCCAGAACTCCGCACGCGATCAGCCCCAGCCGCAGCCATCTCCGGGCTGGCGATGGGCCCATCAGCAGGCTCCACAGTACCATCAGCAATACGCAGCCCCCCAGCGTCCCCAACCATCCGCTGCGTGACTGGGTCAGAAGCAGCGCCACGGTGATTACCGTGGTCAGCGCAATCAGGGCGATGCGGATAGCACGGCCGTTCCGCATTTTGCCGGTGGGCGCGCTGGCGACCAGTGCCACCAACAGCGGCAAAACCAGCGTAATTGTGCCTGCAATCTGGTTGGGATGAATGCCCTCACCGCCCAGGTTAAGTAGCGGGGATCCAGGGACGAAGCCCTGCAGGAAGGTTACCTGCGCTGCGCCCTTTAACAGCCAGTTCGCGCTTGCGAAGCCAATTACCACAAAGGCAACCCCTGCCCCGATATATCCCGCCGTCGCCCAACCCAATTGGTAACGGTCCCTTACTGACAGATTCAGGTATCGCCACACGCTGAATCCCAACACAAGTCCTGTCACTTTTGGCAGCGTGAGCATTGGATCAGCGGAGACCAAGGTGCCTATCAGGATCATCAGCCACAGGATCAGCAAAGCGAGGTTGTAAGGCGTGGAAGGGAGTAGAGGTGAACGGATGAACAGGACAGGGGCCAACCAGACGGTGGCAAAAAGGAGCAAAACTGCGATTGTGGCGAAAAGAAAGCGTTCAGGGAAAAGGAGGAAAGGCGCACCCAGGAGGAGGACGATCCCTTCAATTCTGCCGGTCCTGCGCCAGTACTCAGCCGTAGGCTCAGTAGGCACCCTTGCCTCGCACTACAACCCAGGGCGTCTTCAGCAGAATATAAAGGTCCATCCACAGCGAATAGTTCTGGATGTAGTAGAGATCGTCCTCAGTGTGCAAATGCAGGGGTTTGTCCGCCCGGCCGTTAATCTGCCACCATCCAGTCATCCCCTGGGGCACAGCAAAACGCTTGTGCTGCCACGGCTCATATTGCCCGATCATAAACGGCAGTTCGGGCCGAGGGCCAACCAGGCTCATGTCACCCTTCATTACATTAAACAGCTGCGGAAGCTCGTCAAGGCTCGTGCGTCGAATGATGCGGCCCACGCGAGTTATACGCGGGTCATCGGCCTTTTTGTACACAATATGCCCTTCCGCATCGACCCTGGTAACTTCATCCTGCATGGTTTCCGCCCCAGGGATCATGGAACGGAACTTATACATGTTAAAAAGACGGCCGTTTTCTCCCACCCGCTTCTGACGGAATATAATGACCCCGTCTGAATCCAACTTAATCGCCAGGGCCACGATGCTCAGAATGGGCAAGATAAAAAGCATGATGAGGCTGCCCGCTGTCAGGTCAAAGACTCGCTTCAGTAAGCGCTGTACCTCATTCAGCGCCGGATCGCGCAAGTTGATCATAGGCACGCCCGCGAAATCCTCTACCGTCGCCTGATAGAGCGCCAGGCTGAAGTAGTCTGGCACAACACGGGTCAAGATAGGCAGATCATGCATTTGTAGCACCAGGTCGTTTACCTTGCCATATGCATAGGGCGGCAGGGTGATCACAACATCGCTAATTGCCTGCTCGCCAATCACCGTACGGGCCGCGTCCAGGTCGCCCAGGAGCGTGACCCCCTCTCGATCTTCAGCCTCTTGCGCATCATCGAGATAGCCGACCAGGGACAACCCGGTCCAGTTGTACTCTCCAATCAGTTCACCCACGCGCCGGCCCAACTCTCCCGCGCCGACGATGAGCACGCGGCGTTCTGCTGCCGGAAAGCGCGACCAACGCCAGATCAGTCTGGCTATCAGGCGCCAGCCCACCAGGAAGAATATATTTAACCCCACGAACGTGATAAACAACCAGCGCGAGAACTCGCGAAAGGTAAGATAAAAGAGACCGGCGCATATTAGTGCGGCCAGGAGAGACGCTAGGCTAGTGCTCTGCAATTCATCTACCAGCCGGTATGTACCCTTGGGATCATATACGGAGCTGACCACGAACACAGTCACCCATAGCACTGGGACCAGTACATAGACCCATAGAGGAAGAATTAGTTCTTGGACGGGAACGAGGAACGGGACCTGCGGCAAACTGGGACGCAAAGAAACCGCGATCAACAGGGCGAACAAAGTCAACACCCAGTCAAGCGCCATGGAAAGCACAGCATAATTAACGCTGAACCGCCGTAACATACTTCTTCTCGCCTTCCTTTCTAGCTCAACTGATCAAAGAATGGTTTTGATCAACAGACAATTATAGCTATGTGTGGGCCTTATGCAATCGAACTGAAAAGCAGCCCTCATGCTCACGGCGCTTGGTGGTAAAAGAGAGCGTCCTGAAGCCTTCACAGGTTGATTTCTGCCGATCGAGGCAATTACAGTACAATAGGTTAGTGAAGCGAAGACTTCCCCAAACCCTTCTCCGTCGTACGCACGCGTGCGGCGGCGAGTTTTGCTGCTTGGTTTCCTAGCCAGGAGGTACGCCCAAATGTGCTTGCGGAGCAACCCCACCCACTGTTTCTTGCCCCCTTTTGTTATCCAGGAAATCGCCGAGAATGGCACGCCAGCTCAACAAGCGCATGCCCGTCAGAACATGGCCAGCTCATGGCAAATCCGATCGTTCCGGGCTGCGACGACGGGTGCTGATTCGATCATCGAACAGGACGATGTCGCGGTGTCCACGATGGAGGAGCGCCTAATTTATGACGCAGAGTTCGGCAGCATTTTGCCAGGTCGCCTGGTACGCGGCGAAGGTGATCCGCCGACAGCTGATGTGGCGGTGAATGAAGCGTATGACGGGGCGGGGGCGACGTATGATCTGTACAAGGACGTGTACAGCCGAAATTCGATCGATGATCGCGGCATGCCTTTGATTTCCAGCGTGCACTATCGCATTGGGTATGACAACGCATTTTGGACCGGCCGGCAAATGGTCTATGGCGATGGTGATGAAGATTTGCCGCCGCAGGATCGCTTATTCAATCGCTTCACAATCTCTGTGGATGTAATAGGCCACGAGCTGACGCACGGCGTCACACAGCTTGAATCCGGCCTGCTCTACAGCGGCCAGCCGGGCGCGCTCAATGAATCCATCTCGGATATCTTTGGTATTCTGGTCAAGCAATACGAATTGGGCATTACGGCCGCAGAATCAAACTGGATTATCGGCGAAGGCCTATTTACGAAGAATGTCAACGGCGTGGGCATCCGGTCCATGAAAGAACCGGGCACTGCCTATAACGATCCTGTAATCGGGGTCGATCCGCAGCCGGGTCACATGCGGGACTACGTCAACACCGTAGAGGACGCGGGTGGCGTGCACATCAATTCCGGGATACCAAACCGGGCCTTCTATGTCATGGCCATGGAGATGGGTGGCAATGCCTGGGAAAAGGCGGGGCGAATCTGGTATGTAACGCTGCGAGACAAGCTCTATGCCACGGCCGATTTTACGACAGCCGCCCAACTGACTTTTGACGTGGCCGGTGACCTGTATGGCAGAGGCAGTCTGGAACAACAAGCAGTTCGAACCGGTTGGACCGCAGTTGGTCTCGAGGTGGGCGACGATGGCGGCGAAGACAACCCTATAGAGCCGCCAGACCCGCCTGCCCAGACCGGATGTATCGAATCCTTTCTCTCAATGAGTTTCATGCAGCGGCTATTCGGTCGTTAAGCGACTACGGAGGCTGCGAGGGATGTCAGGCGGCGATGAAAATATATTTTGAACGCAGCGGCGGTTTCATGGGGCTGCCTCTCAAGGCCACGCTCGATACTGCAGCGCTGCCAAGCGAAGAAGCAGAGGCGCTGGAAGAGATGTTCCAGGAAGCCGATTTTTTCCAATTGCCGCCAGCTGAGGAAGACGAAAGAATGGTGGCGGAGGCCGATCAGATGACTTATACGGTGAAAGTGGTAGAAGGTCCGGCAGTACACACCGTCTGTGTGACCGACAGCGACACACCGGAGGGGATGCAGCCGCTGCTGCGCCACTTGACGCTGATGGCCAGACGGCCGTCCGCGGGCGCTCAGGACGCGGAATCTTCGTAACCGTGGGCGTCCAGATAGCGGCGGGCAGCGGCAAGCTGTTCGCGCACGGCAGCAGGCGCAGTGCCCCCAGGGACATCGCGCTGGGCGACGGCCGTTTCCATCCTCAGCACCACCGCGATATCCTGCTCAAAATGGGGACTGAGCGCCTTGAGCTCAGCAGAGGAGAGGCTGGTTAAGGGTCGTTGCTCTTCTTCGGCCATCCGGACAGCCTGACCCACCAGGCCGTGCGCCTCGCGAAAAGGCACCCCCTTCCGCGCGAGATAGTCAGCCATTTCAGTGGCCAGCAGACCCGGCTCCAGTTGCTCGGCTAGGCGATCCGGGCGCAGCTCCAAGGTCCGCAGCAGGCCGGACATCACGGGCACGACCATGGCCAGGGTGTCGTAGGCGTCGAAGAGCGGTTCTTTGTCTTCCTGCAGGTCTTTGTCATAAGTGGAAGGCAGCCCTTTGAGGGTGGCAAGTAAGCCGGTGAGGTTGCCCAGCAAACGGCCGCTTTTGCCCCGCGTGAGTTCCAGGGTGTCCGGGTTCTTCTTTTGGGGCATGATGCTGGAGCCTGTGCTGTAGGCATCTGCGATGCGCACAAAGCCAAATTCTGCGCTGCTAAAGAGAATGAGCTGTTCGGCCAGACGACTGAGGTGCAGGCCAAGCATGACAGCCGCGTAAAGAAAGTCGGCGGCGAAGTCACGGTCACTGACGGCATCGAGGCTGTTGTGGCTGATGGCCGAAAAACCCAGTTCGCGGGCCAGCAGGCGGCGATCGACCGGAAAGGCAGTTCCGGCCAATGCCGCGGAGCCCAGGGGAAGCACTGCAGCACGATCTCGCGCCTGGCTGAAACGTTCGCGATCGCGGGTGAGGGGCCAGAAAAAAGAAAGAACCCAATGGCCCCAGATGATGGGTTGGGCGTGCTGCAAGTGAGTGTATCCGGGCATGAGCTGTTCAAGATGGTCAGCCGCACTGGCAGCGAGCGCGGCCTGCAAGTCCAGGATCCAGGCGTTGACATCTCTGGCGGCGCGCATGGTCCAGAGACGAAAGTCAGTGGCAACTTGATCGTTACGGCTGCGACCGGTGTGTAGCTTGCCGCCGATTGGGCCGGCGAGCTCGGTCAGGCGGCGTTCAACGGCCGTGTGAATATCTTCGTCGTTCGCTTGGAGCAGGAAGGAGCCGCCGGCAAACTCCTGCCGCACGGCTTCCAGACCGCTGATGATAGCTGCTTCCTCGTCTGGAGTGAGTACGCCGGCCGCGGCAAGACCCTTGGCCCAGGCGATGCTGCCGGTGATATCTTCGTCATAAAGGCGAGCATCAAAGTCGATGCTCGCGTTTAACCTGTAGACCAGGGCATCCGTCTCGGCGGCAAAACGGCCGCCCCATAGCTTACTCATAGGCTTCTTTTACCTTCCGCGAATATGTGTAGGTAACTCATGTCCGGTAATCCGCATTGATTGTGACATAGTCGTGAGTCAGATCACTGGTCCAAACCATAGCGGTCCCCGGCCCCGCGTGCAGGTCGAACCATACTTTGAACTCAGGTTCGGCGAAGATCGCGGCAGCATCGGCCTCCTGGTAGGCAACAGGCGTGCCCCCCTGTACCAACTGCAGGGCCAGCGGATCCGCCATGCCTATGGAAAGGGAAACCTGATTCTGATCAAAAGATATGCCGGCCCGCCCGGCAGCGGCCAGGATCCGGCCCCAGTTGGCGTCGCTGCCGGCAAAAGCGGTTTTAACCAGGGCGGAGGTGGCGATGGTATTGGCGATCTTGTGAGCGGCGCTATCATCGGCGGCGCCGGTCACTGTAATCTCGACAAACTTGCTGGCACCTTCGCCATCGCGGACGATCGCCTGGGCAAGATGTATAAACAGGCGGTCGAGCCCCTGTTGGAACAAGGCAATGGTTTGTGAGTCTGCAATTGGGATACCGCTGGCGCCGTTGGCAAGCAGCAGGACTGTGTCGTTGGTGCTTGTATCGCCATCGACCGAGATGCGATTAAAACTGCGACTGACGGCCGTGTCGAGCATCCGCTGCAAATCCCGTACCGGGATATCTGCATCCGTGGTGAAAACGCCGAGGACCGTGGCCATATCGGGGTGCACCATGCCGGAGCCCTTGCTCATGCCGCCAATGGTGACAGTCCCGGCGGGGAGAGAAACAGAAACAGCGGCATGTTTGGCAACTGTGTCCGTGGTCATGATCGCCCTGGCGGCCAGGGGGCCGTGTTGAGCTGACATTTCGTTGGCGGCGGCGGTGATGCCGCCGGCGACTCTGTCCATTGGCAGCTGCACACCGATCACACCGGTGGAGAGGACCAGCACCGCGTCCGGCGGACAGTTAAGGGCCTGGGCGGTAAGGATTTGCATCTGCTGGGCATTCGCCAGACCAGTTGCACCGGTGCAGGCATTGGCGTTGCCGGAATTGACCACAACGGCCTGGATAGCGCTGTTGTTAGCGAGAAGCGTGGCGCGATCCAGCGTGACCGGCGCGGCGACCACTTGATTGCGAGTGAAGACAGCGGCGCAGGCACTGGGTGGGGTTGAGTGGAGAAGGGCTAGGTCGGTACGGCCGTCATATTTGATCCTGCTGGCGTGTGTCCCGACTTCAAAGCCGGAGGGTGAGGTTACACTCCCATCTGGGTTCCATTCCATTCGTCTTGTCCTCAGGTCGCGGGCCTATAGACGCTCTCCGGCTATAGGCCCGCGGCGAAATCAATCTAGTCGCGCTTGAACTTGGAGTAGTCCGGGGCAGCGTAACGCGTCTTGCCGCCGTCAGACACTTCCATCATGGCCTTAACCTTCATCTGCAGGCCGAAAAGGGTGATGAAGCCTACGGCATCCTGTTGATCGTAGACATCTTCCTGGCCAAACGTGGCGAAGTCTTCGCGGTAGAGTGAATTGGGGCTGTAGCGCCCGGCGACGATGACATTGCCCTTGTAGAGCTTAAGCTTGACCCAACCGGTAACCTGCTGCTGGGTCTGCTCTATGAAGGATTGCAGGCTTTCGCGAAGGGAGTGATACCACTGGCCAAAATAGACCAGTTCGGCGTAGCGCACGGCGACCTGTTCCTTGTAGTGGCTAGTGTCACGATCGAGGCACAAGGATTCGAGTTCCCGATGGGCGTTGTAGAGAATAGTGCCGCCAGGCGTCTCATAGACCCCTCGCGATTTCATACCTACTAGGCGATTCTCAACAAGATCGATTCGGCCGATCCCGTGTTTGGCGCCCAGTTTGTTCAATGTCTCAATGAGCGCCGCCGGCGGCAGTTGGACATCATTGATGGCCACGGGCAAGCCCGCTTCGAAATCAATCTTGACTTCCTCCGCTTCGTCAGGGGCGTCGTGGGGCGAGGTGGTCCAGAGGAACATGGACTCTTCGGGCTCGTTGGCCGGGTCCTCCAAAATGCCACCCTCATGAGAGATATGCCACAGGTTGGCGTCGCGGCTGTAGATAGATTTCTCGGTATGGGTAACGGGAACGTTGTGCTTGCGGGCATAGGCCAGGGCATCCTCGCGCGAGCGGATATCCCACTCGCGCCAGGGAGCAATGACCTGCAGTGTCGGATCGAGTGCCTTGTAGGTCAATTCAAAGCGCACCTGATCGTTGCCCTTGCCCGTAGCACCGTGAGCCACGGCCTCGGCCCCTTCAGCCTCGGCGATGGCGACCTGCCACTTGGCGATCAGGGGACGGGCGATAGAGGTGCCCAGCAGGTAGCGACGCTCGTATACGGCGCCGGACTGCATCATGGGGAAAAGGAAATCTTTGGCGAACTCATGGCGCAGGTCCTCAACATACACTTTGCTGGCACCGCTGGCCAGGGCCTTTTCTTCGAGCCCTTCGAGTTCGCCGGCGCCCTGGCCGATATCTGCGCAGAAGCAGATGACTTCACAATGGTAGTTTTCGCGCAGCCAGGGCACGATGACGGAGGTGTCTAGTCCACCGGAATAGGCGAGGACTACTTTGTTTACGGATGAATCTGACATGGGAATAACTCCTTTTTGACGTGGGTCGATTGGTTCCTCTTCACGGAACAATATGGCGCCGGGCGGGCTGAAGCGCACGGCATGAGTGGGCGCGGGCAAAGGGATGGAAAGGGCCGGCTGCGGGGTGAGATGCAGTACAACGGCTGTTTCGTCACAGTGTTCATAGAGCGGGCACATGGTGCAATCGCGCCAGACCTTTTCGGGAAACCGTTCTTTGTGGGTGGTATGAAAACCAATTTTGTGGAAGAAAGGTACGGCGCGAGTGAGGGCGAAGAGCGTGGGCACATTGCGCAGGCGGGCCTGGCTGATCAAGGCTTTGACAATGGTACGGCCGTAGCCCAGACCCTGGACTTCATCGGCGACAGCGAGCGAGCGGACCTCGGCCAGGGCCGGCGTGTAATGCAGCAAGGAGACGCAGGCGACGATACGGCCGTGCTCGTTCTTGCCAATCAACCAATCCTCCAGCGATGCAGCGATAGACTCCTCGGTGCGGGGCAGCAGGTCACCGCGCTGCACGTGGGCATTGATCAGCTCCAGAATGCCGGGAATATCTTCGAGACGGGCGTTGCGGATGTTCATGGGCGATGATCGGCAGCAGGATGCTCGCGTCCTAAGCGCGAGACGATTGGGCGAAAACGGTCGCCAGTATCTCTACGGCCTGGTCAATCTCGGCGCGACCGACGATCAGGGGCGGGGCGATCCGCAGGACGTTTTCTCCGGCGTTAATAATCAGCAAGCCCTCTGCTCGGGCCGCGGCAATCAGAGGTGCCACGGGGACGCTCATCTCGATACCGACCAGCAGCCCGGAGCCACGGACCTCGATGATCTCCTCCACTTCGAGGGTGCGCAGACGATGCTGGAAATAGGCGGCGCTGTCGCGTACCTCGGCCAGAAAAGCAGGATCGCTGACGCGACCAAGAACAACGAGCGCCGCGCGGCAGACGAGCGGCCCTCCGGCGAAAGTGCTGCCATGATCGCCGGCTCTAATCTCATCGGCGACAGCCTGCGTAAGCAGCGTCGCGCCGATCGGCAAACCACCTGCGAGCGGTTTGGCCAGTGTCATGATATCGGGCGTTACACCCATACCTTCGTGGGCCCACAACATTCCTGTACGGCCCAGCCCGCATTGAACTTCGTCAAAGATGAGGATGGCGTGGTGCTCATCGCACAAGATGCGAAGTTCTTGCAGAAACCCAGCCGTGGCCGGCCGGACACCGCCTTCCCCCTGGACCGGTTCGACGATGACCGCGCAGGTCTGGTCGTTGATCGCGGCGCGGGCGGCGGCGAGATCGTTAAAAGGGGCAAAGGTTACGCCGGGGATGAGAGGCTCAAACGGTGCGCGATATTTCTCTTTGTAGGTTGTGGAGAGGACGCCCATGGTACGGCCGTGAAAGCTGCCGCTGAAGGCAACGATATGCGTCTTTTCTTGCCCCGGAAATCGCTGGCGGGCAGCTTTGCGGGCGAATTTGAGCGCGGCTTCGTTGGCTTCGGCCCCGGTGTTGCCGAAATAGACGCGATCAGCGAAGGAGTGCTCAACAAGCCTCTGGGCCAACTCCACCTGGGGAGCCGTGTAGTAGAGGTTACTGACATGGGCTAACTGCGCGGCCTGATCCTGCACGGCGGCAACCCATTCCGGATCACTATGGCCGAGGGCGGTGACAGCAATACCGGAGCTGAAATCCAGATAGCGGCGGCCTTCCGTGTCGAACAGGTAGGGTCCTTCGCCGCGCTCAAAAACAACGAGTGGGCGCACGTATGTTTGCAGCACATAGCTACCTTCGTTCTGAATGATCTCGTTCGCATTCATGGTCAGGTCACCGCTAACTCAATATGGTGCGACATGATCTGAATATCATGCCGCAAGGTCCACCCAATAGCCTGCCAAAAGGCCAGGCCTGTTTCGTTTTCGTGGAAGATAAATAGATGGCACTTCTGGATTCCAGCCACGGCAAGTGCAGACAGACTGCGCTGCACCAGTTCCGTGGCGATGCCCTGACGGCGATGGGCCGGGGCGACGGCCAGGTGATAGAGGTAACCGCGACGGCCGTCGTGCCCGCACAGAATAGTTCCAACTAGCCGGTCCGGGGCGGCAACGGCCACGAAGCTGCAGCCGGGGTTGCGCTGCAAAAAGGCAGAGATGGCCGTCGGCTCGTCGGCACCGCTCAGGCCCACGCCCGCAGATCCCTGCCAGAGCTGGTAGGCCGCGGAGATGTCGTCCATGGTAAACGGCCGTATTTCGACCAGGTCCGGCGCGTTCACAGGCTGTCACCGACAAAAGTTGTGCCGCCGCCTTGCAGCGTAGCCAGGTTGGCGATGCGTACATGTTGTACTCCCCGGGCGAGCACATCAAGCGCAGCGCGCACCTTGGGGATCATCCCGCCACGGATCACACCATCGGCAATCAGCGCCTCGGTCTCGGCGGCGGTAAGCCGGGGCAGCAGATCCTCACCGCTCTGGACCCCGGGCACGTTGGAGATGAAGACGAGTTCGTTCGCTCCCAGGGCGATAGCGGCTGCGGCCGCGGCTTCGTCGGCGTTAACGTTGTAGGTCTGCCCGTCGAGGCCAAAGGAAATCGGGGAGAGGACGAGAACAAGGCCCAGGCCCGCCAGCTGGCGCAAGAGTTCAGCGCGGACGCTGTCTATTTCCCCGACATACCCCAGATCGGCCGTGGGATGCTGTTTCTTACGGCAGCGCAGCAACCCGCCATCTACGCCGCTGAGACCGACGGCGTCGACGCCGGTGGACAAAAGGGCTTTGACGATGAGCTTGTTGCTGTGGCCGGAGAGTACCATTTCGGCGGCGGCGAGGGACGCAGCGTTCGTAATGCGCAGGCCATCCACTTTAGTGGTCTCCAGGCCCAATTGGGCTTGCAGGGTGGCAATGGCTTTTCCGCCGCCATGCACGATGAGCAGTGGTTCGGCAGTCTCGGTCTGCAGCATGGCGACACTTTGGCCCAGGAGAGTCAGGAAGGCGGGATCGCTAAGTTCGTTGCCGCCGATTTTGAGGACGCGCATGATCTAGCTGCGGGCCTATAGCAGCCCGGCCTCCTCAGGGATCCCAAACATGACGTTCATGTTCTGCACTGCCTGGCCGGCGGCGCCCTTAAGCAGGTTGTCAGTGACCGAAGTGATGATCAACGTCTGACCGGCGGACGTGATGGAAATGGCGCAGCAGTTGGTGTGCGTGACATGAGCCAGGGAGGCGAGTTCGCCGGGCGGCAGCACTTCTACGAACGTTTCATTGCTATAGGTCTGGGAATAGAGTTGACGAACGGCCGTTTCGACCCAGGGCTCGATGCCGGGCACATAGATGGTAGACAGGATACCCCGTGGCACCGGGAGCAAATGAGGGCTGAAAATAAGTGCAGGTGGAGCGGGATGCCAGCGGCTGATAACTTCTTCCATTTCCGGCAGGTGACGATGGGCACGGCCGATGGCGTAAGGGTAGAAGTTATCGGCCAGTTCAGCGAAGAGAGTATGCGTTTTGGGTTCGCGTCCGGCGCCTGTTACCCCGGACTTGGCGTCGATAATGACCGGACCGCCAATGTCGGCCTTCGAAAACAGTAGGGGAGCCAAAGCCAGCAAGCTGGTGGTAGTGTAACAGCCGGGATTGCCAACCAGGCGCGTTTCGGGCAGTTCGGCCCGTGCGAATTCAGTCAGGCCGTAAACCGCCTCTTCCAGAAGTTCAGGAGCCGGATGGGGCACTTTGTACCACTGCTCGTAGGTGGCTGCGGCTTTGAAGCGGAAGTCGGCGCTTAGATCGATAACGCGGTTGCCCGCTTGAAGGGCAAGGACGGCTGTTTCCGCTGCGGCGGCGTGAGGCAGGCAGAGGAAGACGAGTTCCGTAGCCGCAAGGTCCGCTTCAGCTGGGGCAATAAGCGCTAGGTCAGGCGCTGCAGGGAATACGTTGCGCAACGATTGCCCGGCCCAACGTTGCGATGTCGCGAAGACGATCTCCACCGCTGGATGGCGGTAGAGAAGCTTCAACAGTTCATACCCCGTATATCCTGTGGCACCAAAAATACCTGCACGAAGCATGGTAACTCTCCTGGGGTCAGCGCACCTGCCAACAAAAAACCGCCAGGGCCATTAACTGGCCTGGCGGTTCGTGTTCCCTAAAAGCGTATGCGCCTGCTAGACAACCTCAAACACCAGACCTGTGGTCCGGCGGCGGCGGCGCAAGCGACGAGGAGCCTCATTCACAGTGAATTCGTTCATCGTGGGCAGAATTGTAGCAAAGCGATGGAAGATGTCAACCAATGTGGCCGGCACGCGATCATTTCTCGACGCACGGGAAACAATGGTGGTCGGCAGAATAGGGATCGGAGCTCTGGAAGAGTTTAGCTCTCTGCGGGCGAAGTGAGGCCCTTACCGCCGATGACCTGCAGCTGCTGCCCCTGCTGGGGGGCAGCGGCCAGGAGGGGCATGGCCCGGGTGATGAGGGCACGAACTTTATCTACAGAAAGGGCGTTGTCGTGATCTTGCTCGGAGCCCCAGACCTCGGTGATCCAGACCGCATCAGGGTCGGCCGTGTCAAGGCTGACCAGATAAATCTGGCAACCGGCTGCCGCGGAGAGTAGTTGTGCCGCTTCGAGGAGGATGGACGCAAGTTCGGTCCCCTGGCCTGCTCGAGCCTGCAGTTTGCCGTGTAACCCGTAACTGGCCATGGAATCTCCTCTGGTGCTGGTGGGTTTAGAACCGCGCGGGCGGCGGGCCGCGACTCTGATCCAGAAGCTGCAACCCCGGAAGTGCCCCGGGGTCGCAGCCTGCTTACTAACGCACTGAAAGGCGGTTAACCCTGGATGCCCCCCTCGGTGAGGGTGCGGGCATCCAGCAGTTTGTCCGCCTCTTCCGCGCTCAAATAGCCTTTCTCCAGCGCCACTTCGCGCACCGTACGGCCACTGGCCATAGCTTCCTTGGCCACGGCGGCGCCGTTGGCGTAGCCGATTACCGGATTTAGCGCGGTGACGAGGATGGCGTTCTTTGCGAGCCAGCCTGTGGCCTTTGCCGCATTGGCCTGCAGACCAATGACACATTTTTCGGTGAAGGCGTTAGAGGCATTGATGATGATGTCCATGCTCTGGAATAGATTGTAGGCCATGATGGGCATCATGACATTGAGTTCCAACTGGCCGGCCTGACCGGCCATCATGACGGTCATATCGTTGCCCAGAACCTGGAACATGGCCATGTTAAGCATTTCGGCCATAACGGGGTTGACCTTACCGGGCATGATCGAGGAACCGGGTTGCACGGGCTGGAGGCGGATTTCGTCCAGACCGGTGCTCGGGCCGGAGGAAAGCAGACGGAAGTCATTGGCGATGCGGATGAGGTCCTGGGCCAGGGTGCGCAGGGCGCCGCTGAAATGGACAGGGTCGGCCATGCTCTGCATGCTCTCGAAGAGGTTGTCTGATTCTTCGAGTTTCATTCCCGTAAGGCGGCTAAGAACGACAATCATACGTCGATGGTATTCCGGGTGGGCGTTGAGGCCGCTGCCCGTGGCGGTTCCGCCGATGCCGAGGCGTTTGAGGTTTTCGGCGGCCCAGCAGATTTTTTGGGCATCGCGTTCAACGGCACGGGCGTAGGCGCCGAACTCCTGGCCAAGGCGGACGGGCACGGCATCTTGCAGGTGAGTACGGCCGCTCTTGACGACATCGTCGAATTCGACAGCTTTGGCGAACAGGGCAGCCATGAGCGAATCGAGGGCAGTGTACAGCTCGTTCATGCGCCACAAGGAACCAAGGCGGATGGCAGTGGGAATGGTGTCGTTCGTCGACTGGGCCATATTAACGTGGTCGTTGGGATGGACGGGTTTGCGCGACACATCCAGGCCGTAGCCCAGGATCTCGTTGGCCCGGTTGGCGATGACCTCGTTGACGTTCATGTTGTGACTGGTGCCCGCGCCGGCCTGGATCGGATCTACGACAAACTGGTCCCCGAAACCACCGTCGATAACCTCATCGGCAGCCTGCATGATAGCCCCGGCGATGGTGGAGCCAGAGATGACACGGCCGTCGATCTCCACATCTTTGAACAGGCCAAGATCGTTGTTCACTTCGGCGGCGGCCCGTTTGATCATGGCCATAGACCAGACAAACGCGGGATAGGGCTTCAGGCCAGTAATAGGAAAATTATCGATGGCACGCTGCGTTTGGGCGCCCCAGTAGGCGCCGGCGGGGACTTGTACTTCCCCCAGGGAATCTTTTTCAATACGGAAATCGGACATACTTACCTCGTGCGGACCGGCGCTGAAACCGGCCTCAGGGTTGAGAAATAAAGCAAAACCGGCTAACCTATCGCAGGGGTAGGTTAGCCGGTTCGGTTATGGCGGTTCGGCTCCACTACCGGGAAAGGGCGGGAGCAGCAAATGTAGAATGGTCCTAGTCGAGGGCGTCGTAGCCGGGCCCTTCGGAGAAGAACTCATAGTTCGGCGGGATGTCTTCGGTCAAGTCCAGGACCTCGCCACCGGCCAGCTGCGCGGCGTTGAGCAGTTTGACCTGGTGGCCATCGATCTCACCCACAAACGGCTTGCCATCGGGGAGCAATTCCTTGGTGTTAGTTATCCACACACCGGCCGGCGCTTCATAGTCAAAGGGAACTTCCTCTTCAGGGAAGATGGCCTCGTACGGGCATTCCGGAACGCAGGCACCGCAATCAATGCAGGTATCGGGATCGATGTAGAGCCAGGGCCATTCCGTTTCCGGCTTTCCCAAGACCATGCATTCTACCGGGCATACCTCGACGCACGCCGTATCGCGCAAGCACAATCTGGTAACGATATGGGTCATGAGACTACTCCTTTTTATTCTCAACTTCTTCAAAGTGTTTCCGGCTCACTGCCATAGGCCAATCTCCAGTTTAGCAGGCCATTGCGAACCGCCGGAAGCACCGAACTCTTGCAGTCAGCAACAATTATAGACATATTTGCGAAAAACCGCACGATCAAAAAAGAGGGTCTTACTTTGCGCGCGGGCACGGGGACTGCTAAGATTTCGCGGCGCGGGGACGCAGCCATGGAGAGGCAAAATTGATGGATGAAATGACGAACGGCCAACCGCAGCGCGCCCTGGTATTGGCGGTATTGGCGCTGGGAATCCTGGCGATTTCTTCCGGCGCAATCCTGGTGCGCTTCGCACAGGAAGAAGATGTGCCATCACTGGTGATCGCACTGTGGCGTACGCTGCTGGCCACTTTGTTCGTGGCCCCTCTCACCCTGGCAAGACGACGTGGGGAACTGAAAGCCATGGGTCAGGAGAAATGGCTGTTGGCCCTGCTTTCGGGGCTGCTGCTGGGCATCCATTTTGCGACGTGGATCAGCTCGCTGGCGATGACATCGATCATCAGTTCGACGGTGCTGGTCTCGACGGCACCCATTTGGGTAGCTCTGGCGTCACCGCTTCTGCTGGGGGAGGCGCTGTCACGGCCGTTGAAGCAGGGTATCGCGCTGGCCATGGTTGGGACGGTGATCGTGAGTTTCAGCGAACTGGCGGGGTTGGGAAGCGGGGAGAGCTCACTGCTGGGTAACATGCTGGCCCTTATCGGGGGCATTTCGGTGGCCGGATACTTAATCATCGGGCGCAAATTGCGTCCGCATCTTTCGCTGTTGAGTTATACGACCGTGGTATACGGAATGAGCGCGCTGACGCTGCTGTTGTTCAATTTGTTGAGCGGAACAAATATCTGGCAGTACCCGCCGCAGGTGTACGTACTGTTCCTGGCTATTGCGGTTTTTCCGCAGCTGGTGGGACATACGTCGTTCAACTGGGCGCTCAGCTTTCTGCCGGCGGCTTTTGTTTCCGTAGCAGCGATCAGCGAGCCGGTAGGGGCGACTATCCTGGCGATGATTATTTTCCAGGAGTTTCCTGGTCCGGCCGCTGTTCTGGGCAGCGTCCTGATTCTGGGCGGCGTATTCCTGGCCAGCCGCTCGACTGTGACTGCTTAACCAAAACGACTGGTGACTTTGCCGATCAGGTTTTGCGGGGGCAGGGGGCCAAAAACGTGACTGTCGGTGCTGGCGGCGGGGTTGTCGCCCTCAACCAGCACATAGCCGTCGGCGAGAACGGCCGTGACGCGTTTAACCATCGTAACTTCCTGGCGATCAGGTCGCCGCGCGACAACCAGGTCATTGATTTGGGGCGCATCCTGAACGTAGGCGCGGGGATCAACCAGAACCTCGTCCTCCGGCTGTAGGGTTGGGATCATCGAGGCTCCGGAAACGCGGAAGCGTCGCCGGAGCCTCAATAGCCAGAGCAATAGTTCGCGAGGACCACTGTCCGGCAGCTTCTGCAGAGCCATTTTGGCCGGCCCGACTAGACGCACGGCGAACCCTCGGGGGTTCTTGCGCGGCAGGCGCTGGGCCACGAGCCCTATTAGCTGGCTACGTAGTAGGGTACGTCGCGGCCTTTGGTGCCCCAGAAGATATTGTGGATCTGCTCCATGCGTTCCATAAGCTCCTTGGCAGCATCCAGATCTACGTGCTGCTTGACGTGGGAGCATAGCTTGGTCGTCTGCCAGACCACATCAGTCAGATCAGGGTACGCCTCAAGGTGAACCGGCTTGAAGTAGTCGGTCCACAGAACCAGGACCTCAGTCTTGCAGAGGTGTGCCTGCTCTTCCTTGATCGCGACGTAGCGGGCGAATGAATTGTGATACTCGACTGTCGCCGCGGCATCGTCATGATCGGGGTGTGGCAATGCCAGGAGCTTTTTGGTCATAGACAGAGCGGCCTCCGCAGCGATACGGGCCGAAGCCGGGTCATAGACGCCGCAAGGGCCGTCACAGTGGGCCTCGGCGACCATGGTCGCAGGAAATGCCTGTTTGATCAATTGGGTGATCTTCATCGTTTACCTTCCTATTGTTAACGAAAGAGTGGGCAAAACAGATGTGCAGCGTACTACGAGAATAGTACGATTTATGTTTTTATTGTCTATAACTTCGGGCGAATCGTCAACTGTATTTAAGGTCCGGTAACAACTGCCTCTTATCTCCACTTGAAATATTATGTCAATTGATTATGGTAATGTGAACAAATTGAATCCCCAAAACAGGTTCAATATGTTCACGTTACTATAATCACTGGCCCCTGGGCAGCCTGCCGGAGCACAAGCATCGTATAGTGGTGTTACTAACGCAATGCATATACTTTGCCAACAAGAATCTTATACCCCCGCCCTATACTCATATCAAGTCGCGCGGAATCCATCTGCACGCATACCCATCAAACCAAAACTTACCCGCCGGCGTGCACGTTAGACGCCGCGCATCTCAGGAGAATGAACGGAATGAGCAAGATTGTAGGAATCGACTTAGGAACTACAAATTCAGTGGTCGCGGTGCTGGAGGGCGGCGAGCCCACGGTGATCAGCACGTCAGAAGGTGGTCGTTTGACGCCCTCGATCGTGGCCTTTAATAAGAACGGGGAGCGCCTCGTGGGCCAGACTGCCAAGCGCCAGGCGACCATCAACCCGGAGAACACAATTTTTTCGGTGAAGCGTTTTATCGGCCGTCACTTTGACGACCCGGAAACGGCCGAGGACCGGCAGCGCCTGCCATATACCATTGAGAAAGGCGACCAGAACGACATTCGCGTGGTTGTGCCGGTGAAGAACCGCAGTTATACGCCCCAGGAAACTTCGGCGATGATCCTGGGTAAATTGAAGAAAGACGCGGAGGACTTCCTGGGCGAACCGGTTACCAGGGCAGTCATCACTGTGCCTGCGTATTTCAACGACAGCCAACGGCAGGCTACCAAGGATGCGGGTCGTATCGCGGGCCTGGAAGTATTGCGCATCGTCAATGAGCCGACGGCGGCGGCGCTCGCCTACGGACTGGAAAGCGAAAAAGACGAGACGATCCTGGTGTTTGACCTGGGCGGCGGAACGTTTGACGTGTCCGTGCTGGATGTCAGCGAGGGCCTGATCGAAGTTGTGGCCACCAATGGTGACACCCACCTGGGCGGCGACGATTGGGACCTGGCCATTGTGGACTGGGTAACCAGCGAGTTCTTGCGCGACCAGGGCATCGATTTGAAGCAAGATCGGCAGGCCCTGCAGCGGGTGCGCGAAGCCGCCGAAAAGGCGAAGATTGAGCTCTCCAGTGTTATGCAGACTGAAATCAATTTGCCGTTTATCACCGCGAACGCCGAGGGACCGAAGCACTTGCAGATGACTCTGTCACGGGCTCGCTTCGAGCAGTTGACTGAGGGCCTGGTGGAGCGCATCAAGGAGCCGGTTGAGCGTGTCCTGCAGGATGCGGGGATCAAGCTGGCGGATCTGGATGAGGTTGTACTGGTCGGCGGTTCGACTCGAATGCCGATGGTGCAGGACCTGGTGCGCGAATTGACCGGCAAAGAGCCCAACAAGACCGTGAACCCGGATGAGGTGGTGGCCCTGGGTGCGGCGTTGCAGGCAGGCGTGTTGGCGGGTGATGTAAATGACGTCCTGCTGCTGGATGTGACTCCGTTAAGCCTTGGTCTGGAGACTTTGGGTGGGGTGATGACCACCCTTATCCCGCGCAACACGACGATTCCAACGCGCAAGTCAGAGGTGTTCAGCACGGCCGAAGATAACCAAACGGCCGTGGATGTCCATATCCTCCAAGGGGAGCGACCGATGGCAGCAGACAACAATACGCTGGGCGTTTTTCGCCTGGAAGGTCTGCCGCCGGCGCAGCGGGGTATCCCGCAGATTGAGGTGACGTTCGACATTGACGCGAACGGTATCCTGAACGTGACGGCGCAGGACAAGGCGACGGGCAAGCGGCAGGAGATCACCATCACGGCGAGCACGAACCTGAGCGAGTCGGACATCGACAAGATGGTGAGTGAGGCCGAGAAGAATGCTGCCGCAGATCAACAGCGTCGTGACTTGATTGAGGCACGTAATACGGCGGACCAGGTTATCTATCAAACTGAGCGCAGCCTGCAAAGCCTCAATGGCCAGGCCCCGGCGGCGGCGCGCGAGCAAGCGGAAGTGAAAATAAGCGCCCTAAAAGAGGCCCTGGCTGGCGACGACGTGGCGCGCATTCGCCAATTGACTGCGGAGGTGCAGCAGGCGGCGATGGCAATTGGCGAGGCTGCCTATGAGAGCCAGCCGGATACGAATGTCCCTGATATGGATGCGGAAAGCAGCGATGAGGACATTGTAGAGGGGGAGTTCGAAGCGGCGTAAGCTACCGTTCTTCCCCTTTGTGCGGACGGCCGCTCCCAGTTTCCACTGGGAGCGGCCGTTTTCTTTGTTGGGGCGCGATCTTGTTTACAGCCCGGCGACGATGAGCTATTCAACAACGCCGTACGCGTTGTGTGTTGCATCTATATCAAGTACGGCCGTTAAGGTAAGGGGCCAAATACTGACCGGTAAAGGAGCCGAGGACGCGGGACACATCTTCGGGCGTACCCTGGGCGACGATCTCCCCGCCCCGGTCGCCACCTTCGGGACCCAAGTCTATCAGGTGGTCGGCTACTTTGATGATGTCGAGGTTGTGCTCAATGATGACCACTGTATTGCCCTTGTCGACAAGCCGATTGAGGGCCTGGATCAACTTGGCGACATCGTGGGAATGAAGGCCGACGGAAGGTTCGTCGAGAATATAGATGGTGCGCCCGGTGGCGATCTTGGAAAGTTCGCGGCTGAGCTTGACCCGCTGGGCTTCTCCGCCGCTGAGCGTGGGGGCAGGCTGGCCCAGATGGATATAGCCCAGCCCCACGTCGGCCATCGTCTTCAATTTGCGCCGGATGACAGGCACGTTGGCAAAGAACTCCAGCGCCTCGTCGATCGTCAGGTCCAGTACCTGGGCGATGTTAAGGTCTTTATAGGCGATCTGGAGGGTTTCGCGGTTGTAGCGGGCTCCTTTGCAAATGTCGCAGGGCACGTAGATGTCGGGCAGAAACTGCATTTCGATGCGGTTTTGACCCTGACCCTGACAGGCTTCGCAGCGGCCGCCCTTGACGTTGAAACTGAAGCGGCCAGGCTTGTAGCCCCGCATTTTACTGTCGGGCAAGCTGGCGAAGAGTTCACGAATAGGGTTGAAAAGGTTGGCATACGTAGCGGGGTTGGAACGCGGCGTACGGCCAATCGGGCTCTGGTCAATCTCAATTACCTTATCCAGATGCTCCAAGCCTTCAACGCGCTCATGTTTGCCAGGCAGATCCCTGGAACCGTAGAAGAACTGGTTGAGGCGCTTGCTGAGGATTTCGACTGTGAAGGAACTCTTGCCGCTCCCGCTGACGCCGGTGATACAGACAAACTGTCCCAGAGGAATCTGGACATCGATGTTCTTGAGGTTGTTTTCAACCGCACCGTATACGGTGAGGAAGTTGCCTGTACCTTCGCGTCGCTTCTTGGGCACGGGGATGCGCATCTTCCCGCTCAGATACGCGCCAGTCAAAGAGTCCTGGTTGGCGGCGATGGCCTCGGGCGGGCCCTCGGCGACAAGTTCGCCACCGTGTTTACCGGCACCGGGTCCGAGGTCGAGGATCCAGTCGGCGGCGCGCATGGTGTCTTCGTCGTGCTCGACAACAAGGACAGTATTGCCAAGGTCGCGCATACCTTTCAAGGTATCAATAAGACGGCCGTTATCGCGCTGGTGCAGGCCAATGCTGGGTTCATCCAAAACGTAGAGGACGCCCATCAATTGGCTGCCTATCTGGGTGGCCAGGCGAATACGCTGTGCTTCTCCGCCGCTTAGCGTCCCCGCCGTGCGGTCGAGGGTCAGATAGTCCAGACCGACGTTGATCATGAACGAGAGCCGTTCGCGGATCTCTTTGAGGACGGCCTTGGCGATGATACGCTGGCGTGGCGTCAGGGGCGTGCGTTTGTCGTCTTCCAGCCCAGTCACCCAGCCAAGGGTGTTTACGACAGGTTCACGGGTGATCTCGGCAATATTACAGTCCCCAATCTTTACCGCCAGGGGGATAGGTCCAAGGCGCGTGCCATCACAACCACTGCAGGGCCGGTTGACCATAAATCCTTCCAACTTATCGCGTACATAGTCCGAGGTAGATTCGTTGTAGCGCCGCCAAAGGTTGGGGATGACACCCTCGTAACGGGTCTCATATTTGCGGATCTGGCCTTCACGGTTCTTGTAGGTGACAACCACCTGCTCCTGGCCGCTGCCGTAAAGGAGGATGCGTACCTGCGCTGGAGTCAGGTCGGAAAAGGGGACATCCAACGGGATGTGAAAGTAAGCGGCCGTTGCTTTGAGCAACTGCCAATAGTAACCGGCTTTGTCATCCGTAGGCCAGCCGGCAAGCGCGCCATCGCGCAGGCTCACCTCTTTGTCGGGCACGATCAGATCGGGGTCCAGCTCCTTCTTGGTTCCCAAACCCTGGCATTCCACGCAGGCGCCGTCAGGGCTGTTGAAGCTGAACGTGCGTGGTTCAATGGGTGGAATGCTGGTTCCGTCATAAGGGCAGTAAAGGTGCTCGGAGTAGAGGTGGTCATGGGGATGGCTACTATCTGAGACGTCATTGACTATGACAATGCCCGCACCAAGGCGGAGGGCTGTCTCAATGGAGTCGGTGAGGCGGCTGCGATCGGCCTGCGCTTCTGCGGATTCGTCGTCCGCCGAATAGCGGATGACAAGGCGGTCCACGACCGCCTCAATGTCGTGATTCTTGTAGCGGTCAAGTTCAGGGACCTCGTCCACACTGGTGACTTCGCCGTTGACGCGAACGCGCACGAAGCCAGCCTTGCGCACATCATCGAAGATGCTCTGATGATGACCTTTCCGTCCCTGGATCAGAGGAGCGAGGATTTGGACACGACTGCCGATGGGCATGAGTCCGACGTCGGCGACAATTTGTTCGGCAGATTGGGGCATGACAGGTCGGCCGCACTGGGGACAATGAGGCACGCCGGCGCGGGCAAAGAGCAGACGCAGGTAGTCATATACTTCGGTGACAGTACCCACGGTAGAACGCGGGTTCTGACTGACACCTTTCTGGTCGATGGAAACGGCTGGGCTGAGGCCTTCGATCTGGTCAACATCCGGTTTTTCCATCTGTCCGAGAAACTGCCGGGCGTAGGCTGAGAGCGATTCCACGTAGCGTCGCTGCCCTTCGGCAAAGATCGTGTCGAAGGCCAGAGAAGACTTTCCGGAACCGGACAGGCCGGTGATAACTACCAGTTTGTCACGTGGTATCTCTACATCCACGTCTTTGAGGTTGTGTTCGCGTGCACCACGGACGATGATTTTATCGAGAGACATAGT
Source organism: uncultured Chloroflexia bacterium (assembly GCA_963786145.1). Classification (GTDB taxonomy): domain Bacteria; phylum Chloroflexota; class Anaerolineae; order Promineifilales; family Promineifilaceae; genus JAACFF01. The sequence goes on along the minus strand of CAWAYB010000002.1, from coordinate 692,267 downwards.
GGTTTCCTGTTGTGACAGACGGCCCTGAACCCAAGGGATCAGCTCCGGGGAAATTAGCTCATATGTACCAGAATGACCCTTAATTCTAGCACGGTCAGCACATGGTGGCTATGATCCGCGAACGCAGATTTCTAAGCTCTCATGTGCAGGAACCAGAAAGCGGCGACACGGTTTTAACGCAAGATATCCCAAATTCGAATTTGGGATAAACTTGGGATATCCTGGATGAAAATGACGAACATGGGCAGGAATCGGGTAGGGCTAAATATCGTGTGCTGCAGTTTGCTGGCGCTGCTGGCGATGTTTGCCGGGTGCAGCGCAGGGGTACCAGAAGGCGAACCAATGGCGACAGGCACGGCCGTGAGCGGCGTAATGTCGACTCCCAATCTGAGCACGGCGACTCTTACGCCTACCACAGCCAGCATGCCCACAATGAGAATACCTGCGGTGCCGACTGTGAATACGGCCGGTTCGGTGGTGATTAAGGCGACGCCGGCGTCGCCGGCGTCGACGGTGATGACCCGGTTTTGCTGTCTGCGTTTTTCTACGATCGTTGGAGCGCAACCTCGGCAGGTCTTCGCCGTTGGTACTGAGGAGATCGTGGCGCTGTGGGATTACAGCGAAATGACGCCAGAGGACAGGATTCGCCGTATCTGGTTCCGAGACGATCTGATCTGGCTGACGCGCGAGGAAAAATGGGACGGGGAAAAGTATGGAGCGGAAGGTACCGTAACCGACATCGCCATCTATGACAACGAAGGCACGGGGCTGCTGCCAGCACGTTACCGGCTGCAACTGTACGTCAACGACCAGCTGGAACAGGAAGGGACCTTCGTCATTGAGGGCCCCTGACAGCCGGCATAAAGGCTCTATTGGCCGTAGACTTCGGTCGTGGGGAAGAAGGCAAACCAACCGAACCAATAAGCCAGATGCCCGCCCAGACGACCCAGGGTTTGCCCATCAGGACCCAGCAGTGCTTCTTCGGTTACTTGCCAGGCCCGGCCGTCCTGGTCCAGTATCGTGGCAGCATCAGGGCCGGGAGCAAAGGTGAAGGAAGTGCGCTCATAGGCGCGAACGGGGCTCCCGGCTGCATAGGTGACGGGGCCGGCACGGCGATTCTGCCCCTGCACCTCGATGACGTCTTGCGGGGCAAGTAGGACGACATCAGTAGCGCCCAGGCTGTCGTTCACGACCTGTTCCTCGATCAGGCTGCTGATGGGGTACGCCTTGGGTAGATCGTTGATACGAATGGCAAAGATCTGGTCTTTAGCAGCGAGCAGATCGCTGCGCTGCCAGACAGGGAACATAGTATCCCCATAGGCGAAGTAGTCACCGTAGGCAGCGCCGGGGCGATAATCGCGCTCAAAGCCGGTACTGATATCTACGACTACCGTTTGAGGGTGTTGATCCGACCAGTCGGCCCAGCTAGTGAGGACAATGGGGAGGACCTCTAGCATAAGGTCAGCAGCCGCCAGTTCGCCGAGGACAGGTTCACCTGTTAACTGGTTCCAAAGGGTGTTCGTCTGGCGATCATACATGAGCTTGTTGCTGCGGAAGAGGAAGCCGGAAGAACCAAAGTCGAGGGCGCGGCCGTCAGAGAGTCGGCCATCATAGGCGACAGCCGCGCCACAGAGAGTGCAGTACGCAAGGGATACAGGCACGCCGCCCACAACGTCGTTGGCCATTTCGTGCCAGTCAAGGATACGCAGAGGATAGGCTCTTGTGTCGCCGTTCAAGGACAGGCCAAAGACGACATCGTCCGGATTCATGTAGGTGGCCTCAGCGGCGGGGAGCATAGCAGGATTATCGAGGGCAGGGATGCCATCGACCAAGACACCGCCCCACTGGATTTCTTCGGTACGGATACGTGAGGGAAAGCTATCGTTTAGAAATGCGGCGAAGCGCGGATCAATGGCAGAAAGCATCTGACCTTTCCAACTGGTAAAACCAGGCGGTGGGTTGAGATCTGTCTGTCCATACCACTCGATTAGTTCGAACCAGTCGCCGCCGGGGTCCTGGTCGTTGATGGCGGTGATAGCAGCGAGGTAGTCCTCGAGGTCGAGGTTATCGGGCACGATACCGATTTGTCGGGCGCGGTACAGTTCAATCAGGACGGCCGTAAAGCGAGCGTCCTTGGCCTCCACGATGCGGGCCAGGGCTTCGGGAGCGGCACCGCGTTCCAGGAGCAGGTCCAGCATGAGTGACGCGGCTTCCTCATCGTCTATGGGTTTGGCGCCAGCAGTGGGTACAGCCGCAGGCGCAGGATCAACGGCTGTGGGTTCGCTGACCGGGGCCATTTCGGTAAATGTGGGAACGTCAAAAGGACTACAGGCAGCGAATAGGGCAGCACTCAGCAAGCCGAGCAATATAGGTAGAAGGGTTTTAGAATTTGGATTCATGCGTATCTTCTTCTTTTTACCGATACGAGAAGCGGACAGTGAAATCAGTATACGCGGAGCTGGTGAGCAGGAAGCAGGATTTAAGCGGCCGCTGAGCGAACCGTAACGCTTTTGTAACAAGCAGGCGAGGGGATCGAAAAAGCGGTCTTCTAGTGAAGACCGCTTCTTGGAATCCAGGCTTGAAACTGTGGTAGTGCTTAAGCGTGCGTGTTCACCACGCTATTTGTCTCGCCATACTCGTTGGGCCAGTAGGCATCCGCACCATCATCATTGACCCAACTCTGGCCATCAACGCGATAGCGGAACTGGAACTCGCCATCTTTGGGCAGGCGCACTTTGAGACGGAAGGGGCTGCCGGCTTTTTGGGCGCGAGTCATAGGGGTGGGTTCCCAATCATTGAAATCACCCACCACTAGGACCTCTTGCGCGTCATCATTCTGATATACGAAGGTCACATCGACCTCGTCTTTCGTTTTGAAGAATTTCTTTTCGATCATAATTATCCTCTCTTTTGGTAACTAGCACTGGAAACAAGCTGCCAGTAGATTCCACTGTAAAATCGCCCGCTATTATAGGGGGACTGCCGGACAAGGTAAACCAAGAATCATTTGCTATTCAGGTTTGTAGAGAGGATTCAAGGCGCCTTCACCGCGCGTCACCGTGTGGCTAGGGACGCAACGCACATCGTAGACGTTTACAAGAGCCCGAACCTGGTGCAGGATGCGCACGGCCTGACGCGGTCGCGTTACTTCAAGCTCCATAACCAGACGGACTTCCCCGGGGCGGTCAGTTTGGGGGGTGGAGATGTACGGGATGTTGATCTGCTCATCCTGCATGGGACGCGTAATCTCATAGAGGAGTCCAGCGCGGTCGTAGACGTCTACCTGAATAGTGATGGTTCGCGCTCTGCGCTGCGTGGCTTCGCCCCAGCCAAGTTTGAGCAGGCGCCCAAAAGTGCGGTTGGCGCGCAGGCTGTGACACCCTTCTTTGTGCACAGTCACCTCACCGTTGCGGCGCAGGTAGCCGACAATGTTGTCGCGTGGGCGTGGTTCGCAGGTGGCACAGAGACGTAACGGCCGGTCACCGGCATTGGTGATCATGTATTTCTCGCCGCTGCGGCCAATTACCATGTTGTCCAGGGCACGCGTCGGCTCTTCAGCCCATTTGGCATCGAGGACGCTGGTAGCCACAACGGTGGGAAGAATCTCGGCGCGCCCAAGGGCGTGGTAGAGGGCGTCGGTGGAGGGGAAGTCGAGCGAGTGCGCGATCTGAAGGTGGGAAAAGTGGGAAAAGCCAAGCATACGCAGCTCGTCTTGCAGCAGCTTTTTGCCCTGCGTGACGGCCGTTTCGTAGGAGAGACGCCGGAACCAGCGCCGGGCGCGGGCGCGGGCATAATTAGTGCGCAGGTAGCCCAGGTCCTCGTCAAGCCATTCGCGCTGCGGCTCGGCGCGCACACTCTTCAGGATTTGCACCACATCTCCGTTACGGAGCTGGCGGTTCAGCGGGCTGAGCATCTCATTGACATAGGCGGCCTGGCATTGATCGCCAAGGGCAGTATGTATGGCGTAGGCAAAATCGATGGGTGTTGCACCCTGCGCTAATTCCACAGGATCGCCGCGCGGGGTATAGACGCGAATCTGGGTGCTGAAGAAGTCCTCGACCACGCTTCTAACAGATGTCCCAGCATCCGGGTTGTCAGTCATAACCGTTTCGCGGATGTTGTGCGTGAGGGCATCGATCTTTTCCGCAATCCCTTTATCCCATAAAGGCGTGCCGGCGTAGAGCCAGCGGGCAAGGACGCCGACCTGCGAGATTTGATCCATCGCCTCGGTACGAATTCTGATCTTCACCGGCTGTCCGCTGTTGTGAATCACCGTGGTATGCAGTGAGCGATAGAGGTTGTCACGAGGCACCGAGATATAGTCATCAAAACGCTCTGGTACGACCTGCCACAATTGATGCAAATGTCCCAGGGCTGTGTAGCACGAGACAGAATCATCCATCAGGACCACTAGGCGCAGGGTACGATCCAGGTCGTAATAGGACAGCTGATCAGCATTCAGATCCTTGTATACTGTGTAGATGTTCTCAGGTGCCAGGGCGACCTTCCGAACGTCCAGACCGGCGGTAATCAGCGTGTCTAGGATCTGTCCACTAACCAGTTGGAAGAGTTCCTGCTGGTCTTCGCGCAGCTCCTCCAGGCCCTCCTTCAGGGTGACATATGCGGCTTCATTCAGCACTTCCAGCGAAAGCGATTCCAGTTCACTTTTGAGCGTCCAGATGCCAAGGCGGTTAGCCAGGGGAGCAAACACGTAGAGCGTTTCGCGGGCCTTGCGTTCTTGCCCTTCGCGCGACATGTGCTTGATTGTGCGCATGTTGTGGAGGCGGTCGAACAGCTTGATGATGACAACACGTACATCGCTGCTCATCTCGCGGAATAGTTTCTGCGTGCTGAGGTCTTGAATCTCCTGTTTGGTGAGACGCTGGTCAGCGGCAATGCCCACGGAGACATCTTTCAGTTTGGTGACACCATCGACAAGGACCGCCACATCTGCACCAAAGCGCGCCACTATTTCAGAAATGGGGACGCTGGCATCCTCGGCGACGTCATGCAAGAGCGCGGCCATAAGCGCGGCCGCATCCAGATGATATTCGGCGAGGTAGTAGGTAACAGTGAGAGGATGGAGGAAGAAGGGTTCTCCTGACCTGCGAATCTGGTCACCGTGCTTCAGGCGCGCGAACTCAAAAGCCTCGCGAACGCGGAGAGTGTCTTCGGAATCGAGGTAGGTATCGATAAGCCTAAAGAACTGTTCGGGCGTCACCGCGACGGCTGGGGTCATGGTCGATTCTGCTTAAAATCCATAAATCGGTAGCCGACGCCGCGCTCGGTAAGGATATACTTCGGGTTCGCGGGATCCTCTTCGATCTTTTTGCGCAGGTAGTTGATGTAGAGGCGCAGATAATGCGTCTCATCGCGGTATTCATAGCCCCAAACCTTGGCGAGCAGATTCTCGTGCGGAACAACCCAACCCGCATTCTGAATCAGGACATAGAGCAGGCGATATTCGGTGGGGCGCAGGTCGATCCGCTCGCCATCTACAACAACCTGGTGCCGATTGAAGTCGACCGAAAGACGATCATCAATTTCGAGCACGGTGCGCGGTGGGGCAGCAGGCCAACTGGCGCGACGCAACACGGCTGCGACTCGATTGCTGAGGACACGCGGGCTAAACGGCTTGGTGATGTAGTCATCGGCACCGAGCGCAAGGCCGCGAATAATGTCATCCTCTTCACTACGGACGGTGAGCAGGATGACCGGCACGGTGGAAATCTCACGCAACATCCGCAGCGTCTCAAAGCCATCGAGTTCCGGCATCATGACGTCCATGACCACGAGGTCGGGCTGGTGCTTGCGAATCTGATCCAGGGCTTGAATTCCATTTTCGGCCTCGACTACCTGATAGCCTTCCAACTCCATGTTCATGCGGATGAACCGGCGCATGCGCGCTTCGTCATCCACTATAAGAACTAGCTGGGGGGCGGTTGGTTCAAAGGAGTCTGGGATTTGTTCAAGCATGGTTATTCACGTACAAAACTGAGCGTCTCATCGATACCGGCAATGGACAACAACTGCACAAACTGGATCTGCGACCAGGGCAGCAATACGGTTGTGACACCTTCCCGCAGCGCGTCGAGCAATTTGCCTTCACGCTGTTGGGGAGCATGCAGGATGATAAACTGATCAGATGGATCGGGCAACGCTTCAATCTCTGCGGCTAAGGTCTCTTGGTCGATAGTGTGGACTAGAACTGGAAGCATGATTTCATTCCTCATTCAAGGACAATACGAAGTTGCAGACGGGCGAAACGGACCACGGCCGTGGCGGGCAAAACATAGGGGCGATGCGGAGCCAATTGTTCGTTTTCGATCCAGGAGCCGTTCACGCTGTTCTTGTCAATCAGAACTGGACCCTGGTCGGTAACGTCGATGACGGCGTGACGACGGGAGATTCCTTGCGCGGCTCCGTCCACTTCGGTGAGATCCAGGTGCGGCCAGTATCCTTTGTCCGGATCGGCACGACCAATCCACAGAGGGCCGGGCAATTGCAGACGCCATTGCCTTTGAGCACCCGGCGCGAGAATATGGACGTACTGCCAGGAAGGGTCGAGACGATGATTCTGATCTTCGACCAGAAGGCTACCGCACTCCAGGCAGAACAGCGTGCCCACTAGGTAGGGCTGGAGGCATGCTTTACAGTGGTTCATTCCACCCCAGAGGCAGACTCTGGCCAGTCAGGGCGCGAGTGCCATATTTTAGCTGTTTGCGGCGCTCCTCCGACAGCTCACCGGTTACGGCCAGTTGTTGCGCTTCGATGGCAGCCTGTTTGGCGAGTGCTGGCTGGCCGAGCTCGAGCAAGCGAGTTGAAAGATGCTGCATGTGGGAAGCGGCGCTTTCCAACTGTCCTGATTCTGCCTCCTCCCAGGCATGATCAGCGAGACGGCATATAGTGAATAAGCGCGCGGCCTGCAGCACGGCCGGGGGAACGGCTAGAGGAGGAGCAGACTCTGAAAAGATTAAATCTACATTCTGTGTGAAGAGTTGTTCTTCAACACCTGGAAAATTGGCGGTAAAAGAGAGGGGTATGCCTATCCGCATGGGAATTGGCAGCGGCCGTATTCGCAGCACCAGCAAGAATTTCAGAGGGGATCTACTGTTCACGTTGCCCAGGGCGATTACCGGGGTGTCCACAAGCAGCGGTTGAGCGTAAGGGGTTAGCCTGAATGCATCTTGCAGTTCTACGGCAGGGGGAAGCACTGTGCGGAAGCGGACGTCGCGGGCAACGGTTTCACCAAGGCCTTGCAGGCGCTCGGAAAGGGCCGTGACAATGTCCTCCGACGCTGCGATGTACTCTACCAGGCCGCCGGAGGGGGAGACAAGTTTGTCCAGGAACTGATCATCCCAGTCGGAGCCGAGGCCAAAGGCGTGGATAGTGATCCCTTCTGCGGCAGTTGCGGCAGCAAGTTGGAGGCACTGTTGTTCATCACCGTAGGTTCGGCCGTCAGTGAGCAGAATGAGATGCGAATTTACCTCGGGGCCGGAGTTCAAGCGCAGCTGAGCGATGCCGGCGAGTAGGCCCTGAAAGATTTCTGTGCCACCTGAGGCTTCTAGCGCGTCGATCCGTTCGCCGGCTCCGCGTTGCATGGCAACCGGCGCCGCAGGCAGGAGCAGTTCAGCGCGATCGCTGAAGCTAACGAGGGCCAGCACATCCCCTTCACTTAGCTGACTCAACAGGAGGTGAAGTGACGACTGCACGCGGGACAGGCGCTCGCCGCGCATTGAGGTGCTGCGATCGACCACGAGGCAGAGGTTTAATGGCAAGCGTGCCTGATCACCTTGACTACCCGGCTGCAACTCGATCAGAAGGTAGACGACCTGCGGACCATCAAGGATCGGCAGTTCGGTAGCGCTGGCCTGGACTTGAACCTGCAGCGCGGCTTCAAGCTGCCCTAGGAGTTGGTCATATAGTTGGCGCCGCCGCGGATCACGCAGAACTTGGTACGCATAAGCTATGTACTCCGGGTCTACGGTGGAGAGACTGGCCTGCTGGGCCTGGGCGCGCAAGAAGGCAGCAGTAATCTGTGACTCGGTCGCGTCGCGCGATACGCCAAGAATCTGGTAGTAATTGCGTTCTTCGTCGCTCATTCTTGGGAAAATCGGATGCAGGTTGACACCAGCTCCACCCGCGAGTTGTGCCTAGGTGAAGGCGAAATCCACAACCACGGCCGTGATATTGTCGGGCCCTCCAGCGGCAAGAGCGGCCGCGATCAAGTCCTCAGTGACGGGGGCAGGTGGCAACCGCTGATCCAGGATCGTGTGCAGGTCCTGATGTGAAATCTGACCGCACAGACCATCGCTGCACAACAGCACCCTGCCATGGGACGACAGCGGAACTATCCGTGTATCGACGATCAGGTCGTCTTCCTGGCCCAGGGCACGCAACAGTACATTGCGGTACTGGTACTCTTGCGCCTCCTGATCGGTGAGCTGCCCTGTATCCACCAGGCGTTGTACAAGCGAATGATCTCGCGTAAGCAGTTCCAGTTGACCATTCGCTAGAAGGTAGGCACGAGAATCACCGACATGGGCCAGAAACAATTCCTGGCCGATGATCAATGCAGCGGTCAAGGTTGTGCCGCCCTTCCGTGCTGGATCGGGATCGCGCACGGCGTCATGTGCGGCCAAGACGGCCTCGCAAAATAGCTTCTCGATCTCAGCTGCCGCGGCGGGCAATTGATCACGCAGGAAAGGCAGCAAGATGTTCTGGAGCACATGATCGGCTGTGACGCGCGAAGCGACTGTGCTGGCCTGATCGCCGCCATAGTGCCCGCCCATGCCATCTGCAACAAGGAAGAATCCAAAGGGGTGCAAGGGGAAATGGCCACTGGCATCGCAAATCAGAATCAGGCTTGCATCTTCGTTGCGCTCACGGATTGCGCCGATATCACTGCGCTGTGCAGCGACCAGGAGTACCTGTGGCGAAGCGGGGGAAAGCTCCTGTGGGCTTATGGCCCGGCGTTCAACTTCCCGCTGTTCAGACACGCGACGATTCCAGGAACCGCCGCGCGCGGCTGCTGACTTGCGACTGAGAAGTAACACGGCTGCTTTCAGGTGGGCAGGGCATAGAAGATTCCGGCGGTAGTACCGACATAAATAATTCCGTCAATGATCTGGGGGGAAGCTACGACCGCACTCGTGGTCTCGTAGCGCCACTGCAGATCGCCGCGCTCCAGACTTAGCCCATAGACGCCCCCATCAGCGGAGCCGAAGTAAACGGCTTCGTTCCAGATTGCGGGGGAGGAAGCGACTTGTCCGCCGGTTTGATAGGACCACACCTTCTCGCCCGTTTCCAGCGCGACGGCGTGGAGACATCCATCAGCAGACCCAAAATAGACAACACCATTGTCAACGACGGGTGAAGAAATGATAGGGCCACGGGTGCGGTAGCGCCAGATCCGCCAGCCCGAACTGGCATCCAGGGCGTACAAGATTCCATCAGCGGAACCTACGACGATGATGTCATCCGCCAGGGCAGGAGATGAGGTCACGGCACGTTGAGCCTGGACCTGCCATTGGGTTTTGCCGACAGAAAGCTCCTTGCTGTATATTTCGCCGCCCTCGGTGCCGATGACCACACGCTCTTCAGAAACAAGGGGAGTGGAGCGAACGGCACTGTAGGCGTTGTTACGCCAGGACAACGTACCGCGAAGGGCGCTGACAGCATAGAGGTAGCCGTCATCTGCTCCGAAGAAGACGTTATCGAAGCGCCCGCTGGGGGAGGAATAGATGGGTCCTTCGGTACCAAAACGCCAAATCTCACGGCCGTTGCGTGGCTGCAAGGCATAGAGCCAGCCATCCGTTGAACCAATGTAAACGGCATCAGCATAAACGAAGGGAGAGGCGCCAATGCTGTTTTTGGTGGGGAACTTCCACAAGAATTCACCACGGTCAGCGGAAAGAGCGTATAGATTGCTGTCGTAGCTGGCGACAAATACAATGCCTTTCGATACCGCGGCGCGCGATCGGATGTCGTCTTCACAGCGGAAGGTCCAAAGTGGTTGGACCTGGCTTACACCAACCTTGATTGAGAGGGCAGTTTCCCACGTTTGTTCGCCGAGGCGTTCGTGTTCAGTCGTTTCCCCAACGGGCTGCGAAATGAAGAAGAGTTCCTCGCGCAAGACCATGGCATCGGGAAAGCGGTTCTTGGCATCATAGGCGAGACAGCGCATGAGCAGCGCATCGAGGGCGGGTGATATTTTGGGGTTAGCGAGACGGATCGGCCGTTCGTCAAAGGTGAATGGGGTCTCCTGACGGGGATCCTGGCGCGTCAGCAGGTGATGCATGGTTGCCCCGAACGCGTAGACATCGGCAGCTGGAGTCGCCACACCGCGATATTGTTCCGGGGGAGTGTAGCCTTCGGTGCCAATCATTGTGCCGCGTGCCTGATCCGCGTCAAAGAGCTTGGCAATGCCAAAATCGATGAGGCGAATGCGGTTGTTAATGTCGAGCATGATATTGGACGGCTTTAGATCGCGGAAGATCACCGGGTTAGGCTTCTGTTGGTGTAGGTGCACCAGAGCCTCGCTGATCTGCAGCGCCCAATCGAGGGCACGGGCCTCATCTATAGTGCCTGAAGTATTGTCCAGCCATTGCTGGAGATTCTGACCTTCGACCAGCTCCAAGATGAGATAGCTGCGATTGCCCTCGGTGAAATAGTCCGAAACGACCGGTATAGCGGGGTGGCGCAGAACGGCAAGCATGCTTGCCTCTTGCTTGAAGGTCTGGATTGTTTGTTCGCGCAAAACGGGATCGGCGGTGTAAATGACCATTTCTTTGATGGCCCACAGCTTATCAACAGCAGGAAAGCGCAAATCGCGAGCCTGGTAAACGGTGCTGAAGCCGCCGATGCCTAGGATAGACTGAATCTGATAGCGATCCTGGAGAACCGCGCCCAGCTGCAAGTTCCCTGTCAGGGCATCGCGTTGTTGATCACCGTTTTGGGCGGCGAGTTCGCGTGTGGTCAGTTGCGTCATGCTGGCAGTTCCATCCGATCTTGATCGTAATTATACGGGTTGGGCGCGCCAATAATCAAGGCGAATGCAGTCTGAGGCTGTAGTCACAGGTTCATGCCGGCCACCAGATGCGCTCACCCCCAGTAACTTCAGTGAACTGGCGAACCATGCTTTCTAGATCCCGCGGATCTTGCCAGAAGGTGCTGACTTGCGATTGGAAGACGGAAATAGCGCGGATTTTAGCCTGCAAGGCCTCCTCGGTGAGTGGGATGATCTCCGAATGCCAGTGCGCTTTGCTGCCTTCGAGCGTTTTCTGCAAGGCACCGGCCACGGCGGCATAGGGATAGTCTTCGTAGTAGGCGATGGCTTGCTGGGGAAGCCGCGCAGCGGCAGAGTGGACGATCTGATGATCAACGTGGTTGCCGATGGTGAGGGGGGCAAACAAATGGACGTGGGCGGGCAAACCGGCCAACTGCCGTGCCAGATCGTCTACAAGACCAGCCTCGGAGGCGTGTACCGAACCGAAAATGTCGTCGTTTGAAGCATAGAACGCGGCCCCAGTTTGGGAATCGAGGCGATAGATACAGTCGGGCACGGGCCAGTGCCAATAGTCCGCGCCAAGTGCGGCGCAGGCGGCGGCATCTTCGGCGCGCCGGCCGGCTGTGGCTTCACCGGGCAGCTGCCAGCGATCATGCAGAAGCTGCGCAAAAGGAGTCCTGCTTTCATGCGGCGGGTCACCGGCCATGACGGTGACGACCAGAACGGTCTTGCCCGCCTGCGCTTGCATATAAATCTGACCACCGCAGGAGAGGACGGCGTCATCCAGATGGGGGGCAAGGTAGATCGAATGGTATTCAGCGCGCAGCGCGAAAACTGCATCAGCAGGCGGGACGGGTTGGGTTGGGTTTTCCGGATCAGGCATTGCTTACTATAATACCATGTCTATGATCAAGAAACTGACACATCTAGATGAGAGCGGGCGAGCCAGGATGGTGGATGTTGGCGCAAAGCCGGACACGGAACGTACGGCCGTGGCCCGCGGCGCGGTGGTGATGCGTCCACAGACCCTACAATTGATTATCGAAGGCAACCTGAAGAAAGGGGACGTCTTGACCGTGGCAGAAGTAGCAGGTGTTATGGCCGCGAAGCGCACGAGTGAACTCGTTCCGCTGTGCCACCCGCTGCTATTAAGTAAGATCGAGGTAAACTGCAGGCCGAATGAAGCAACGTCGCGCGTGGAAATCGAGGCTACAGTTAAGATGCGCGGTCAGACGGGGGTGGAGATGGAGGCGCTTACGGCCGTGTCCGTGGCCGCGCTGACGATCTATGACATGGCAAAAGCCGTCGATCGGGGGATGCAGCTCACTGAAATCAGGGTGGTCTTTAAGAGCGGCGGGCAAAGTGGTGTATATGAAGCGGCCGAGATGGGCGCGGATAAAGGAGGCCGAGAGGAATGACCGTGCTGAGAATTAAGCTCTTCGCGACTCTGCGCGACCGCGCCGGACAGAATGTCGCTGAGGTAGAAACGCCAGTACCGACAACCATGCAGGAAGTGCTCACCGCGCTGGCGGAACAATATCCAGGCTTAAAGGAAAGCTTGCCAGCAGCGCTAATAGCCGTGAATAAACAATTTGCCCTTCCAGACAGCGTAGTGCATGAACAAGATGAAATCGCGCTCTTCCCGCCGGTTAGCGGGGGAGCAGCAGAACAGAGTTATCCGACGTATTTCGCTATTACGGAGAATGACCTGGATATCGCATCTATCCAAAAACAGCTTGTCGGCCCAGATGTGGGGGCGATTGTTAGTTTCAACGGCTTTGTGCGCGGCCAGACGGAGCGGGATACCCTGCCACCACAGACGATTTACCTGGAATATGAGGCCTATAGCTCTATGGCAGAAGAAAAGATGGCACAGATCGCGAGAGAGATCTGGCAACGCTGGCCGGCCGTGAGGGGTGTGGCAATCGTACAGCGGATCGGCCGTTTGGACGTCGGTGATGTGACAACGTTTGTGGCTTGTGCAACAGGGCACCGGGACCAGGGCGGGTTTGAGGCGGCCCGATATGGCATCGATCGTTTGAAGGAAATCGTGCCGGTCTGGAAAAAAGAAATCGGACCAGATGGGAGCGAGTGGATGGAAGGATCGTACCGGCCGTCCATGGCGGATAACGAATAGTCAGTGCGAAACGGCGCCCGGCCGTGATAATATGGCCAAAATCAGAACCTTGGCCATGGTAACCGTGTTACTGTAGACGACGAAGGGTAGGACTTGCCGGGCAAAGCGAGCGGAAATATTCTACCGTCGCTAGTCTGGCGACGGTACGGCCGCTGGCAGCCCTCAGTGATGGAGACAAAGTATGAAGAACGGACAAGCAGAAAAACGGCGCGTTGTGATTACAGGCATGGGGCTCATCACGCCCGTAGGGAACAATGTCAGCGAAAGCTGGTCCGCGATCCTGGCAGGACAATCCGGCTTTGGTCCGTTCACGATAATCGAGCCAAGGTGAGCATATTGCTGGAGGTCTTTGCGAGGTCAAGGATTTTGATCCCAACATAGTGCTTGGCAGTCGCGAGGCGCGAAGGCGCGACCGGTTCCAGCAGTTTGCGGCGGTTGTCGCGCAGGAAGCGATTGCGCAATCACAACTGCAGATCACGGATGCGAACAGGGAGCGCGTTGGGGTGACCTTCGGCACAGGGGTGGGCGGCATTCAAACCCTGGTTGAACAGGAGCATCTCTATCTGGAGAAAGGGTTGCGGCGCATCAGCCCGTTTGCAATCACGATGATTATGCCCAACGGCGCGGCAGGGATGCTAGCGATTGATTTTGGGATTCAGGGTGCTTCGAATACGGTAGCTACGGCCTGCGCTTCAGGAAATGATGCGATCGGCCATGCTTTCCGGGCGATCCAGTATGGAGACCTGGACGCGGTGCTAACGGGAGGCAGCGAGGCGATTATCGCCCACGTTTCGCTGGGTGGGTTTGAACGCGCAGGGGCTATTTCGAGCAGCACCGAGAACACGCCACGGCCGTTCGACAAGAACCGCGACGGCCTAGTGGTGGGCGAGGGTGCGGGGGCGCTGGTACTAGAGAGCCTGGAACATGCGCAAAAACGAGGGGCGGCGATCCTGGGCGAGATCGTGGGGTATGGGCAGTCCACCGATGCCTACCACATAACGGCTCCTGCAGAAGGTGGCGCTGGGGCAGCGCGAGCGATCAGGATGGCTCTGCAGGATGCGGGGATGCAGCCGCAAGACGTGGACTACGTCAGCGCGCATGGCACAGCGACGCAGCTAAATGACGCGGCGGAGACGGCAGCCCTGAAGCTGGCACTGGGCGACGCGGCGTATGATGTGGCAGTCAGCTCGACAAAGTCAATGACGGGCCATATTATGGGTGCTACTGGGGCGATTGAGAGTGTTTTTTGCGCGCTGGCCATCCGTGACCAGATTCTACCGCCCACGATTCACTATGAGACGCCAGATCCAGAATGCGATCTGGACTACGTGCCAAATGTGGCCCGGCCCTCGGCCGTACGCGTTTGTTTGAATAACTCGTTCGGCTTTGGCGGTCACAATTCGGCGCTCATACTCAAGGCCTTTGCACCGTAGTTTGCTGTGATTGGATAAGGGCGAGGCAGGAAATAGTTGCTGTGGATCAGTTACAGGCCCTAGAAAGCAAATTGGGCGTGGAGTTCAGAGATCGCTCGCTGCTTGATCGCGCATTGACGCATCGTTCTTATCTGAACGAGAATCCGGGGGCGGCACTGGAAGATAATGAAAGGCTGGAGTTTCTGGGGGATGCGGTACTCGATTTTGTCGTTGGCGCTTACCTCTACAATCGCTTCCCGGAAATGCGTGAAGGAGAGTTGACCAGCTTACGTGCCGCGTTAGTACGTTCGCGTGCACTGGCCGGGTTTGCGCGGCAACTGGAGATTGGTCCATTCCTGCATCTAGGACTGGGCGAGGAAGAAAACGGGGGACGCGAACGGACACCGCTGCTCTGCGCGTCTTTTGAGGCGGTGATGGGCGCAATCTACCTGGATCAGGGGCTGGAGAAAGTACGGCCGTTAGTAGAAGGTCTGATTGGGCCGGCGTTGGTAGATATCCGCGAGCAATCCCTGCACAAGGATGCCAAAAGCGAATTTCAAGTGTGGGCGCAGGCGCGATTCAATATTACGCCGCACTATGAAGTGCTGCAGGAAGCAGGACCGGATCATGCGAAGATGTTCACGGTACAGGTGATGGTCGGTACGCAGGCCTGGGGAGAGGGGAACGGCTCCAGCAAGCAGATGGCGGCCCAGGCGGCGGCTCAAGAGGCACTGTTACGCATCGAAGAAATCGAAGACCAGCTCAGTTAAGGCTGCGGCATATGTGCGGTGGTCGAATGCGGTATGCGCAGCGCGGCAGGCGTAATCTGTGACGAAGGTGCTTATTACGGGGGGCAGTAGCTACTTGGGGCAACATCTAGTGCCTTTGGCTGCCGATCTGTATGAGACCCAGTACACGGTATACCGGCATGATCCTTGGGGGCAGGGCTTTCGCATGAATGTGCGGGATGAAACGGCCGTGATGCGCCTGGTCGCAAGCCTACGACCTGATGTGATCATCCATACGGTAGGGTCGAACAGGGTGGAGGAGATGGCGCAGGTGATTGAGCAGGGAACGAGAAATATGACGGCGGCGGCAGGTGAGGTAGGAGCGCGCCTGGTTCACGTTTCGACGGACGTGGTTTTCGACGGACATGGCGGCCCCTACAGAGAAGAGGATCCCGTGTCTCCTCTCCATGGATACGGCCGGGCTAAGGCGGCTGCGGAGGTCGTGGTGGCTCAGCATACGGATCACGTGATCATTCGCACCTCGCTGATTTATGGGCTGGAAAGGATGGACCGGGGGACAGCTTGGGTGGCAAAGGCGCTGCAAATGCGGCATCCGGTTACTTTGTTCACAGATCAGTTGCGAAATCCCGTGTGGGTGAACACACTGTGCCAGGCGTGCCTGGAACTAGCTAGTCTGGATTATCGAGGCATCCTCCATGTGGCCGGTGAACAGGCTATGAGCCGTGCAGAGTTTGGGCTGCGCATGCTGGATTGGTGGGGCATTGGTGAGCGGGACACGCTGCAGTTAGGGCTTTCTGACCCGCAAGAATGGCCGGCAGACTGCCGTCTGGATGTGGGGCGGGCAAAGGCTCTTTTGCTGACGCCCTTGCCGGGCGTGGATACGGTGCTCAAATCGGCGTAGAAAACGCAGATTTTTAAGATAGAGCTGGTTGACGCGCCGGTGGAGCACCCCTTATAATGCAATTGAATGACCTGCCATATTGCCCCGAACGAGAAAGGGTAGGGTTAACAACTGAGCGAGTATAGAGGTCCCCTCTAGCGTGCCCCTTCGCTTCGACAAGTGTAAACGGGGTCGAGGCCAACAAATGTGAACTGGCCGCAACGGGATCCGAAAACATCGGCTTGCGGCATTGTTGACCAGGTACTATCTTTTTTGACTGTTTCGGGGTCCTCTTCTCTGAATCAAGAACGCCCCTGCTACTGCAAGGGCGTTCTTGCCGCCTACAGGCTACAAAGGTGACGACCGTCACGCAGCTTCTGAGCCATCCTCTTTGATGCGATAGGTGGATGTAATGACGACGCCGGCGCGCCGGAACATGACACTGGCGGAACAGTACTTCTCTTCGGAGAGTTCGATGGCGCGTTCCACGGCCTGCGGGCTGACATTCTGGCCGCTCACGATGTAGGTGAGTTCGACATCGGTGTAGACATTGGGTCGGGAATCGGCACGCAGGCCGGAGGCGGTGACGCTGATGCCGCTGATTTGTTGGCGCTGTTTCTGGAGGATGAGGACCATATCAACGGCCGTACACCCTGCCACTCCCGCAAGCAAGAATTCCATCGGGCCGCCACCAATGCGGTCATTTCCCGCACCGACATCAAATGTGTAGCCAGAGCCTACTGACCCTTTAAAGTTCAGATCCTCGCCGGTCCACGTGACTGTGGCGCTGTTGCGTTGTCCCATGCGTATTACTTGGCCTCCATATGAGCGCGATGCCTTCTTTCCCAGAATGCTAATGGACAAGGTCGAAATCGGCAAATTAATGTAAAGCGGCAGCGGGAACAACCGGCGCGGCCCGATAGGAAAGAACTCTGGTACAATTCAAGGTACCATTTGCACCTTTCTGAACAGGCGACCATCCATTTTCCAAGGAACACCTTATGGCCACCCACAACAAACGAAACAGTGGTACCCCCCTTGACCTGGAATGGGTATATGATGCCCGCGTGAACCGCAGCGCGGTGGAACGACGCACGGCAACGCTCGCCGGACGGCGCACCGTCAAGAAGGAGTGGCAAGCCGCGTGGCTGCTGCGCGCGGTAACCTGCATCGACCTGACGACCCTGGCAGGAGACGATACACCCGGTCGGGTCAAAAGATTGTGCGCCAAAGCCAAGCAGCCCATTCGGCGAGACATGCTGGCGGCGCTGGGCATAGCCGATCAGAACATCACGGTCGCCGCGGTCTGCGTCTATCCAAACCGGGTGCGCGATGCGGTGGAAGCATTACAGGGAACAAGTATCCCCGTTGCCTCAGTAGCGACCGGTTTTCCGGCAGGTCAGACACCGTTGACGCAGCGAGTGGCGGAGATTGAACAGGCGATTGAGTACGGGGCCAAAGAGATTGATGTTGTGATCAGTCGCACACAGGTGTTGACCGGAGATTGGAAGGGACTCTACAATGAAATCAGGCTCTTTCGCGAAGTGTGTGGTGACGGGGCACATATGAAGACGATCCTGGCTACCGGGGATTTAGGCACCTTGAAGCAGATCTATCAGGCGAGCTTGGTGGCTATGATGGCGGGATCGGATTTTATCAAGACCTCCACGGGCAAGGAAAGTGTCAATGCGACGCTGGAATATAGTCTCGTGATGACGCGCGCTATTCGCGAGTATCAGCAGCGAACCGGGATAAAGGTGGGCTTCAAACCGGCCGGCGGAATCAGCAAGGCCAAGCAAGCGCTGGCGTGGCAGGCGTTGATGAAAGAGGAATTGGGTGTCGAGTGGCTCATGCCGGATCTGTTCCGTTTTGGTGCCAGCAGCCTGCTTACGGATTTAGAGCGACAACTATACCATTATTTGACTGGCCACTATGCTGCCCGGCACCATATGCCTATGGGCTGAGTTCCTTCACCCGTGATGATTGTAACGTGGATGAGACAGTAAGAGTCTATCATTGGAGCATAAGATGAGCTTGACGGAGATATTCGAAACGATGGAATACGGACCGGCTCCTGAATCGGCAGCGGCTGTGAACGCGTGGCTGGAGGCGCATGAGGGACGGTTTGGGCTGTTCATCAACAACCAATGGATCACCCCGGAGGAGACAGACTTCTTCGCCAGTTATAACCCAGCGACGCAGTTGAAGCTTGCGGAAACGGTGCAGGCGGGGCAGGAAGAGGTAGATACGGCCGTGGCTGCAGCACGCAAGGCGTATGAAACGTGGAGCAAGACTCCGGGGACGGAGCGCGCTCGCCACCTTTATGCCATTGCACGCAACCTCCAGAAGCACCAGCGGCTGCTGGCCGTGTTGGAATCGATGGATAACGGCAAACCGCTACGAGAATCCCGTGACATTGATGTGCCGCTGCTGGCGCGGCACTTCTACTACCATGCCGGTTGGGCCCAATTGATGGAAAGTGAACTTGCCGATTATCAGTCGGTGGGTGTAATCGGACAGATTATTCCATGGAACTTCCCGCTGTTGATGCTGGCCTGGAAGATTGCGCCGGCGATCGCGATGGGTAACACGGTTGTGCTCAAACCGGCGTCCTATACGCGGCTGTCGGCGCTGCTGTTCGCGGAGATCGTTGCGGAAGCAGGCCTCCCGCCGGGCGTGATTAACGTAGTCACTGGGAGCAGCAAAGCGGGGTCGATGATTGTGGGCCACGAGGACGTAGACAAGATAGCCTTTACGGGTTCCACAGATGTAGGGCGAATACTGCGTCGACAGACGGCTGGATCGGGCAAAAAGCTATCGCTAGAGCTGGGGGGCAAATCACCTTTTATAGTTTTTGATGACGCCGATCTGGACGGTGCTGTGGAAGGGGTCATCGACGCGATCTGGTTCAACCAGGGGCAGGTATGCTGTGCCGGATCGAGATTGCTGGTGCAGGAAAATATCGCCGACCGCTTCATCGGAAAGCTGAAAAGAAGAATGGGCCAGCTGCGTGTGGGCAACCCGCTGGACAAAGCAATCGACATGGGCGCGATTGTGGACCAGTCACAATGGCACACCGTGGACGAATGGGTGAAGGTGGGGGTCAGCGAAGGGGCGGAATTGTTTCAGCCCAATATCGAGCTGCCAGAAACTGGGCTGTTCTACAAACCAACCCTATTGACGAATCTGCATCCAGCTTGCGAAGTCGTGCAGGAGGAGATCTTCGGGCCGGTGCTAGTGTCGCTGACTTTCCGCACGCCGGCAGAGGCGATCGAACTGGCAAATAATACTCGGTTTGGGCTGGCGGCGAGTATTTGGAGCGAGAACATCAACCTTGCGCTGGACGCAGCAAGCAAGATCAAGGCGGGGTCGGTGTGGGTGAATTGTACGAATCTATTCGATGCAGCGTCCGGGTTCGGCGGCTACCGTGAGAGCGGATTTGGGCGTGAGGGCGGGCGTGAGGGTTTGTTAGAGTATGTACGGCCGTCGTGGCAAGAGCGCCCGCGACCGGAGATCGCCGCCAACGCCAGAGATGAATCCGCAGCGCAATGGGCGGCGCAAATCCCCGGACGACCGATGATGCCAAATGGTGAGATACCGGTGAAGAACGGCCGTAAGGTGGACCGCACGCCCAAGATGTATATTGGAGGAAAGCAGGCACGACCGGATGGCAACTATACGCTGGATATCTTGGGGCCGAAGGGCGAGCTGATGGGCCAGGTGGGCGACGGCAACCGCAAAGATATCCGCAATGCTGTCGAAGCGGCACACGCAGCAAACCTTGCCAAGCCGGGCTGGGCAATGCGGCATGGTTACAATCGTTCACAAATCCTTTATTTCATTGCGGAGAACCTGGACGCGCGGGCGGAGGAATTCGCTGCGCGAATTGTGGCCATGACCGGCTGTTCGGCCAAAGTAGGGCAGGAAGAAGTGAACGCCGCGGTAGAGCGGTTATTCACTTACGCGGCATGGGCAGACAAGTATGGCGGTACGGTGCAGGAGACGACATTACGAGGCGTAACGATCGCCGTGAATGAGCCTGTCGGGGTGATTGGGATCGCCTGCCCTGACGAGTATCCGCTGCTGGGTTTTGTCTCGTTGATGGGTCCGGCGATCGCGCGAGGTAACACCGTGGTAATGATTCCGAGTGAGAAATATCCTCTTAGCGCTACGGATTTCTACCAGGTTCTAGACACTTCGGATGTGCCGCCGGGTGTGGTCAATATCGTTACAGGAGACAGGGACCACCTGACTCTGACCCTGATCCAGCATGAAGATGTGGATGCGGTGTGGTATTTCGGGACGGCCGTGGGCAGCTATCACACGGAGGTTGAATCAGCTTCGAACATGAAGCGCACGTGGGTTAATTATGGCCAGGCGCGGGAGTGGCTGATCCGGGAGCAAGGCGAAGGGCATGAATTCCTGCATGAGAGCACGCAGGTGAAGAATATTTGGGTGCCAACGGGAGAATAGACCCTCAAGCAGCGTAGGGCAGGATATCGTCTTTGAAGCTACGGCCGTGTGGCGGCGGGGCCACGTCAAGCATGGCGGCGATGGTGGCGGCCAGGTCAGCGAACGAGGCACGAACGCCGATGTTGTAGCCTGACCTGAGTGACTGACCAGTAAGCAAGATGGGCACGTACTCACGGGAGTGATCTGTGCTTGGGGTAGTGGGATCATTGCCGTGATCGGCCGTTAAAACGAGCATATCGTCTGGAGCAAGGGCAGCCAAAAGTTCGGGCAGGCGAAGGTCAAATTCAGCAAGCGCGTCCGCGTACCCCTGTGGGTTGTTGCGGTGTCCATATTTCGCGTCAAAATCAACTAAGTTGGTGAAAATCAGCCCGCGACGACGCTGTTCGCGCATGGCAGCAAGGGTCTTGTCCACGCCATCCATGTTATCCATAGTTTTTACAGAACCGGTGATGCCCTGTCCCACAAAAATGTCGTTAATCTTCCCGACAGCATAGACCATCAGCCCTGCTTCCTGTAGATTGTCCAGGAGCGTAGGCTGCGGCGGGACCACGGAGTAATCGTGGCGGTTGGCGGTACGTTCGAAAGCTCCCGGCTGGCCTACAAAGGGGCGGGCGATGACGCGACTGACTTCATGTTCGCCGCGCAAAAGGCCGCGGGCGATCTCGCAGATACGGTAGAGTTCCTCTATTGGAATGACTTCTTCGTGGGCGGCGATCTGAAAAACACTGTCGCCAGAGGTGTAGATGATAGGCGAACCAGTGCGCATGTGTTCTGCGCCAAGTTCGTCGAGGATTTCGGTGCCGGAGGCGGGGTGGTTGCCAAGTGTCTGGCGACCAATACGAGATTCAAAGGCGTCCATCACCTCAGGTGGAAAGCCATTGGGATAAAGGGGAAAGGGGTGGGTGAGGTGTAGTCCCATGAGCTCCCAGTGACCGGTAGTGGTATCTTTCCCGGCGGAGACTTCGGCCATTTTGCCGTAAATGGCCATGGGGCGTTCCCGGGGAATGATCCCTTCCAGAATGGCGATGTTGCCCAAACCCAAACGCTCTAGGTTTGGTAGGCGCAAGCCGTGGACGACGCGGGCCATATTGCCAAGGGTATGGCTGCCGACGTCGCCGTAGGCGGCGGCATCAGGAAGTTCACCGATGCCTACGCTGTCCAGCACGATTACGATGACGCGGTTGACGGCCATCTCTAGTGGATCTGCAGTGGGTCTTTAATCGCGCCGCGCTCAAGGAGTGGCTTATCGTAACCCTTGTCCCAGCCTTCCGGCGAGGTGGTCTTTTCAATACGCACGGCGGTGTTTTTATAGTCCGGTATCTTGGCCCGCGCGTCAATCCGATCGAGGGTGAGCAAATTGGCGGCCGCTTCTGCAAAGTGGAAAGGAATGAAGACAGTGTTGCGCGGGGAACGAGCGGTGACCAGGACGCGGAGCTTGATTGTGCCGCGCCGCGAACTGACAGCGATCCAGTTTCCGGTTTGCAGGTCCAGATCATCGGCGTCGTCGGGGTGGATTTCGCAAACCGCCTCGGGGAAGATTTCTTCGAGGCGCGAGCGGCCGGTCATGGTGCTACCATGCCAATGATAAAGAACGCGGCCAGTGCTGAGATTGAAGGGGTAATCTGCGTCCGGCTGCTCTGAATCGGTACCAAAGTCGAGTTCCCAGAATTTGCCCGCCCCGCGCGGGAAGCTGTCAGCAAAGAGATACGGCGTTCCGGGGTGATCGAATGAGGGGCAGGGCCAATGCACACCGCCTTCCCGATCGAGACGAGCATAATCGATGCCCCAGAAGTCAGGGGTAACATGGCGCATCTCTTCCCAGATTTCGGAGGGGTGACTGTAGTCGAAGCCGGCGGCGAGGACAAGGCCGAGGCGGCGCTGGACTCGACGGCCTAGATCGCAGATGATGTCCCAGTCGGCACGAGACTGGCCTACTGGTTCAACGGCCTTGCGGCAGCGCTGCACGCGGCGGTCGGTGTTGGTGAAGGTGCCGTCTTTTTCAGCGAAGCTGGTAGCGGGCAGGATGACATCGGCCATCTCGCCGGTCTCATTGATAAAGATGTCCTGGCATACGACGAACTCGGCCAGTTCCAGGGCTTTGCGGGTGTGATTCTGGTTGGGCTCACTCAGCATTGGGTTTTCGCCGACAATGAAAAGCGCGCGAATTCCGCCATGCAGGCTGCCGTCGATCATTTCGGTAGCAGTCAGTCCGGGCTGATCGTTAAGGGCTGCGCCCCAGACCGTTTCAAATTTCTCCTTCACGGCAGGCGCATTGACCAGTTGGTAGGCGGTATACACATTGGGTAGGCCGCCGCTGTCGGAGCAGCCCTGGACGTTGTTCTGGCCGCGCAGGGGGTTCAGGCCGGTACCTGGTTTTCCCACGTGGCCGCACATGAGGGCCAGGTTGGTGAGAGATATGGTGTTGTCGGTGCCGTGGGTGCTCTGGCTGATGCCCATGCCCCAGTAGATGGCGGCGCGATCGGCCGTGGCGTAGAGCCGCGCAGCTTCGACAATTTGGGCGGCGGAAACACCGCTTACTTGCTCAGCCCATTCGGGGGTGAAACTCTCCAACGATTCAATGTATTCCTGGAATCCCTCGGTACGGCTGGCGATGAACTCTTCATCATAAAGTCCTTCCTTGACGATAACATGGGCCATGGCCTGGAAGACGGCAACATCGGTGCCCGGGTTCTGCTGCAGCCAGCTATGGGCGAAGTCAACCATCTCGATCTGGCGGGGGTCCACTACGATCAGGCGGGCGCCGTTTTTGCGCACAGCACGTTTGAGAAAATTGGCTATAACAGGATGGGTTTCGGCGGTGTTGGAGCCGGTTACAATAAAGACATCGAGGTCTTCCATCTCGGCGATGGAGTTAGACATCGCCGAAGAGCCGATTGCCAACTGCAGCCCTGCGACAGAGCCGGCATGGCAGAGGCGCGCGCAGTGGTCCACATTATTGGTGCCCATAAGGGCGCGTATGAACTTCTGGAAAATATAGGTGTCTTCGTTGGTGGCTTTGGCGCTGGCGTAGCTGCCTATTGCATCACCGCCATGCTGCTGCTTGATACGCACCAGTTCATCGGCAACGTAGTCCAGAGCTTCCTCCCAGGTTGCCTCGCGCCAGACAGCAGGGGCACTACGCCCTTCGTCGCGGTTAACACGAATAAGAGGGGTCTTGACGCGACCGGGATGCTTGACGTAATCCGTACCGAAACGGCCCTTGACGCAGAGCATGCCATAGTTGGGTGCGGCATCAAAGGGAGCATCAACGCGGTAAATGTATTCATCCTTGATTTGCAGATCAAGCTGGCAGCCCACACCGCAATAGGGGCAGGTCGAACGGACAACGCGATCAGAGGTAATCATAGCCTATCTCCGGTGGGTAACTTCCCTGTCAACATGGCAGCGTTACGTCGTTATGCTTTCATATCCTTGCGCGGCTTGCGCCCGCCGCGCGTCTGGCGAAAGATGTCATCGGGATCGGTGCCCTGTTCAAGCAAAACCTGGCGCTTGGGCTTGAGCGCCCCGGTGGGGCAAACACCGACGCACTGACCGCAGAAGACGCAGGTCGTGTCGGGCATGCTGTCGCCCATAAATGTGCCGATAGTGGTATGAAAGCCACGGCCGTCGAAGCTGAGGGCGAAGGCGAACTGGGCATCTTCGGCACAAACCTGTACACAGCGCCAGCAGTTGATACATTGGTTGTAGTCACGGCGATAGAACGGGTTGTCGTCGTAGATGGGAGTAGTTCGCTTTTCGAAATCAGCGAAACGCGCCTCATCCGCGCCATATTCGGCGAGAAGGGCCAAGAGCTGCGGTGCTTCGGTCAAGTCCACAGTGGAGGCGAGCATCTCGAGGATAGTGCGGCGGCCGTGAACCACGTCTTCACTGTGCGTTTCCACAACCATGCCATTGGCACAGGCGGAGACGCAGGCGGCGGACTGGACCCGTCCGCCAGCATCAACGGAGCAAATACGGCAAAGGCCATTGGCCGTCAAGTGTGGATGATAACAAATGACAGGGATTTCGATCTCCAGGGCGGCAGCCGCCTCGAGGATGGTTGTGCCCGCGGGTACGGTGACTTCACGGCCGTTGATGGTCAGGGTTACGCTGTTACTCATACAGGACTTCCTCTTCACTCCATAGGTCACCGACCCCAGCAAGTATACGTTCCGGATGGGTATAGACCCGCATGCGGTTCTGGCGCAGGTAGGCGACAATAGTCATGTTCCAGGCTTCGGCTAGGGCCACAGAAAGACTGGTCGGGGAGGTGCGGGAGCAGACGATGGGGATGCCCAGGCGGCGTGCCTTATTGATCATTTCGCTGCTAATGCGACCGCTGCTCATCAGAATGCGGTCGCTGGTGGGAACGCCGGCCTGTAAGGCAGCACCGCTGAGCTTGTCGAGGCAGTTATGGCGACCGACATCCTCGACTTGCAGCAGAAGCTGATCGCCGGCAGCAAGCACTGCCGTATGGATGCCGCGGGCGCGCTTGTAGGATTCTGCCCCTTGCAGCATATGCTGCATCAGGTCAGCCAACTGGGCCGGGGAGGCAGTCTGGCCACCAGCGAGTGGTTCATGGCGTTCAGACAGATCATCAAAGGTTACGCCACCGCCGCAGCCAGAGGTGACAATTGTGCGAGACGGCCGTTCGAACTCAGTATCCGTGAGCCACACATCGACGCAGGTGCTGGCTTTAGAGACCCGCAGATGATGGACATCCTGCAAACCAGCGATGATGCCCTCGTTATACAGAAAGCCAAGTGCCAGCTGGTCGAGGTTGGCCGGGGTACACATGATGGTCGCCAGCTCCATGCCGTTGACGGAGATGCAGACAAGTGCCTCCTGAACGATCTCACCCTCGATTGTCTGCGGGCGAGCACCGTTGACGGAGATATAACGAATGCGCGTTGTGCGCGGCTCGTCACCCACGACTATTCCTGATCATTGGGCCAACTCCGGCCACAATTTAAGGGCGCTTGTGACGGCAGAGGCGGCCGTTTGCCCTAGGCCGCACAGAGACGTTTCGGTCATGGCGAAGCCAATATCGTGCAGGAGGCGAGCGTCACCGGGCTGCGCCTGACCTTCGACCGTTACACGCTCCCAGATTTCCAGCTGCCGCTGCGTGCCGATCTGGCAGGGGAAGCACTTGCCGCAGCTCTCGTGCGCAAAGAAACGGCTGAGCATAAACAGGACTTCGCGCAGGTCTACTGTTTCATCAAAAACTTGAATTACGCCGGAGCCGAGGGGCACGCCACGGGCGCGCGCGTCTTCGTAGGTCAGGGGCATATCCAGACCCTCGGGAGTGATGAACACGCCAGCGGCGCCACCCAGGAGAACGGCCTGTACCGCACGGCCGTAGAGCACACCCCCGGCCATGTCGATCAATTCACGAATCGTGAGGCCAAATGGCACCTCATAGAGCCCGGGCTGAGCCACGTTGCCGCTGAGACAGAACCATTTTGTGCCGGGCGAATCTGGTGTTCCCAGGCCAAGCCATTCGTCAAGACCGACACGAATGACAGCCATGGCTGCAACCAGGGTTTCAACGTTGTTGATGGCCGTGGGTTGGTTGAAGAGACCATGGGTTGTGGGAAAGGGCGGTTTGATGCGCGGAAAGCCGCGTTTGCCTTCAATGGCTTCAAAGAGTGCCGTTTCTTCGCCGCAAATGTAGGCGCCTGCACCACGACGCAGTGTAATGTCAAAATGGAATCCTTCATGGCCAAACAGATCGCGGCCGAGGTAGCCGGCCCTGCGGGCCTCCTCCAAGGCATGCTGCAAGCGGTCTATGCTGCGCATATACTCACCACGGACGAAGATCCAGCCGTTTTCGGCCCCAACAGTATAACCGGCGATGGTGAGGGCTTCGATGAGGCTGAAGGGGTCCTCCTCCAAAATGGCCCGATCCTTGAAGGTGCCAGGCTCACTTTCGTCGGCGTTGGCAATGACGTGTTTGGTCGCCGGGGAACCAGGGGCGGATCGAGTGAAGGACCATTTGAGACCGATGGGGAACATGGCCCCCCCTCGGCCGAGCACTGCGCTTTCCTTGAGCAATTCGATGACTTGTTCCGGGGATTGCTGCAAAACCTTGTGTAGATCGGCATAGCCGCCGTGGGCTTCGTAGTCCGCCAGGCTGGAAGGATCAACGGCTTCGACCCGGGCGAGCTTAAGGCGGGGAGAGCCAAAGATCTTGGGGTCCGGTTCGGGCAAGCGGCCGTTCAGAAAGTCATCGACCAATTCGACAGTCAGGTCACCCGCAGTTTTGTCGCCATAGAGCGCGTTGGGAGCGTGCTCGCACATGCCCAGGCAAGGCACCCGTTCAAATGTGAGTGAGCCATCGGCGCTGGTTTCGCCATTTGCAAGGCCAATCCGATCCTGGATAGCGGCGGCAACGGCTTCCACACCGGCAAGATGGCAGGCGGGGTCTTGACACACGCGGATGATGGTTTTGGCCGTGGGCGTGTTATAGAACATGGAGTAGAACTCGACGACGCCGTGCACATCGGCCAGCGGGACGCGTAGGGTTTGCGCCACGGCTTCAAGTACGGGGCGCGGCAGCCACCCGTACACTGCCTGTGCATCAGCCAAGAGCGGCAGCAGCGCTTCACGGCGGCGATTCTGGTATTTCTGCAAGGTAGGGGAAAGAAGTGACAGATCTATCGTGTCAAGCGCATCGATCACAGCGGTTCCTTTATTGTTACTTACTGTCACACTGCCTGCATCCGCGGCCATGGAAAACAAAAGCCTGGCGAGACAAAGCCATCTAGAGTGGTTCTGGCGATCCCGGCGGCTACGGCCATCTCGTACCTCGGGATTGTGGTACTGAGTGGATGCTATTGTAAGGCAGGAGCGGTCAATAGATCAAGCAACGCCCACATTCTAAACATTAGGAAGGTCAGGAGGTGAAAGCGAGATCGTAGTGCACGGCCAGGCGCCCAAGAGCCCCATGGATTTGCTCTTGCAGCAAAACCTGATCAGTGCCGGGAACGAGCTGAACCAGTACCATCGCCAAAACGCCATACAGCGGGTCGGGTCCAACCGTTACGGTGACCTTGGCGACTCCATCGAGCGCTTCAATTGTCTCGCGATAAGCATCGGCGACTTCCCGTTGCACCAGGGCGGGTTTGTAGATTTTACCCACGGCCGTCTGGGGCATTTCGTCGATGATGTGAATGGCCTTGGGCACGGCAGCTCGCTCGCCGATGTTTTCGGCGGCGTAGGCTAGGAGTGATTCCTCGCTGGCGGCGGCCCCGGGCTGCAGCTGCACATAGGCTATGGGCAGTTCGCCGGCACGGACGTCCGGGCGGCCGACAGCGGCGGCCAGAACCACATCCGGATGTTCGAAGAGGGGTCCTTCGATTAGTTGAGGATCTATGTTGTGGCCTCCGCGGATGATAAGTTCTTTTTCGCGACCGGTGAGCCAGAAATAGCCGTCAGCGTCAAGGCGGCCGAGATCACCGGTGTTGAGCCAGTCAGAACGGCCGTCTCCTGTGTCTATCCATATGCCCTGGTTGTGGGAGTCTTCGGTATAGCCTGGGAACACATTCGGGCCACGCAGAGCAACAACACCAATCTCATCGACGGCACAGTCGCGCACGTACTCGCCGGAGCCGGTTAGCTTGACCACTTTCATCTCCTGATAAGGCAAGCGGAAGCCAACGGAACCGATCCGCCGCTCACCCCCGGGTGGATTGACCGAACTGACACAGGTCCCTTCGGTCAGTCCGTAACCCTCGATAATGCGTACTCTAGTCTGCTGTTCGAATTGCCGGAAGACTTCAGCGGGCATAGGAGCCGCGCCACAGACGGCGTACTCGAGTGTGCTAATATCGGCCTCCCCTTGCGGGTAGTTCAGCAGAGCGCTGTAGACAGTGGGAACACCGCTGAAATAGTTGATCTTGAAGAAGTCAACAATGCCCCAGAAATTGGGAATTACCTCGCCACGGTATCCCTGTGGGGTCCCGAGAACCACGGAAGCACCGACCATGAAGGGCGCGAGTCCGGTTATGATAACGCCATTGACATGGAAAAGGGGCAGGCCGCAAAACAATACTTTGTCGGGCGTGAGAGAGATCATCTGCGCCGCGGCCCAGGCGTCAAAGACTTCATTCAAGTGGGTATGCACGGCTAGTTTCGGTGTTCCTGTTGTCCCGCCGGTGTGGAAGTAGGAGGCAATATCATTGGGCTGGATGACGCGGTCGCTGGTCAAGCGGTCAATAGGGTATGTGCGGGCAGTCTGCACAAAATCCAGCACTTTCGCTTGCACGGGCTGACCACGATCGCCGCGCAAGTGCAGAAGCTTGGCACCTAGCTTGTAGAGACGCGGCAGATAGTTGCTGACATCAACTTGCAGGATAGTCTCCAGAGTGGGGACTTGATCGGCAATGGAAGATACTTTGGGCCATACATCTGCTCCGGGAAAAGGTCCCATCGTAACAAGCAGTTTGCTGCCTGCGGCGTTCATGATGTCGGCCATGATCTGGGGTTCGAGAAGCGGATTGATGGGGTTGACAATGCCCGCCGCTTCAGCGCCCCAGATCGTGAAAAAAGCCTGTGGCAGGTTGGGCAAGATCATGGAGACGACGTCACCTTTACGAATTCCAAGGCCGTGAAACATGTTGGAGGTCTGAGTAACGAGATCGATCAGGTCAGTAGAGGTATAGAAGAAGGCATCATTATAGGCGTCGCCGCGCAGAAAGAATTGCAAGGAAACCTTGTCGGGGCGAACGGCGGCTCCGCGCTGCAGCGCCTCGAAGGTGCTGCGCGGCAGATCTCGATTGGCCAGGGGAACCTGTTCCAGCTCTTCGATATCGACCATAGTCGCAATTGCTTTGGTCATCAAGTGATCCCGTTGTGCACCGTCAAAAGAAAAGAGGAAGGCCGCGACCAGGTTGCTGGCATGACCTACCTCGATTTATCAAATAGACCGGAGACGGTGTGTGCGACGAAGTGAGCTCGTTTCTCAGATCAGGGCGTTGGTGACACGCGCCAGGAGGCGTTCGGAGGCGTCTCGCGCGCCAAGGTCATCGTGGCGGGCAATGGCCTCGTAGACCTCACGATGGCGGGAGAGGACCTCGTCGGCGGGTGACTCGTAGGGTTCGGCCACGTCGTCTTGCTCAAGGAGTTGAATCAAAGAAATGTTGATGAGGCGCTTGCTGTGCAACGGCCGTCGCAAGGCACGCACTACGTAGGCCAGAAACTCGTTATGACCACCCGCGACGATGGCCTCATGAAACGCCAGGTCGGCGTTGGCCCAGGCGTTCTCGTCGTCGATTGCGGCCGCCAATTGTTCGTAGGCCTGCCCAATGCGCTCGATATCTTCTGGGGTTGCATTGCGTGCCGCCAGAGCGGCCGTGGCCGGTTCGATGGCCAGACGTACCTCGGCGAGATGGAGCATAAATTCGGCATCTGTCTCTGATGCGGCGACCCATTCCAGTACCGAAGGGTCCAGCATTTGCCAGTCGGCACGGGGGCGAATGATGGTGCCCACCTTGGGCCGCGACTCAACCAGCCCGCGTGCTGCCAGGCCTTTGACAGCCTCGCGAATGACGGTGCGGCTTACGCCATAATCCTTGCTGAGAGTATCCTCTTTGGGCAACACGTCACCGGGCACGAGCTCACCACTGATAATTCGACTGCCGATTGCGTTGAGTACTTGTTCACGTAGACTATAGTGGAGAACCATAAGATTACCTTCCTCACATTATTCTCAAAACGGGTGAATTTTCCCAATAGGTTTTTATATGATTAATGTGGGGGAAAGCGTACATCAATGCGAACAATGTGTCAAGAGATTTGACACAGGAATTAAGCAGCGCGGGGGCGATATTGGAGGGCTTCAGCCAGATGAGAGGCCTGAATGTCCTGCGATCCGGCGAGATCTGCGATGGTGCGTGCAGTTTTGAGCACGCGATGGAACGCTCGGGCGCTCAGGTTCATTTGGGTCATGGCGCTGCGCATCAGGCGGGTCCCCGTTTCGTCGAGGCTACAATAAGTGCGCACGTCGCTTGGTCCCATCTCGGAATTGCTGTAGATTGCCATTTCAGCGAAGCGCTTGGCCTGGCGCACGCGCGCAGCTTCGACCCTTTCCCGGATGACAGCAGAGGTTTCACCGCGGGTATTGGCGGTGAGTTTTTCAAAGGCGACGCGAGGGACCTCCACGTGCAGGTCGATGCGATCCATTAGCGGACCGGAGATTCGTTTCTGATAGCGGGTTATCATGGAATTGGAGCACGTGCAGGGGTGTGAGGGGTCGCCATAGTAGCCACATGGACAGGGATTCTGGGCGGCGATGAGCATGAAGTTAGCGGGGAAGGTGATGGTGCCGGAGGCGCGGGATATGGAGACTTCGCGGGGGAAACCTTCGAGGGGTTGGCGCAGAACTTCAAGCAGGCGTTCGCCGAATTCGGGCAGTTCGTCAAGGAAAAGTACGCCACGGTGAGCGAGCGAGATTTCGCCAGGGCGGGGCCAGGCACCTCCTCCAACTAGGCCGGCATAGCTGATGGTGTGGTGGGGCGATCGAAACGGCCGTGTGCGGATCAGGGGTGTGTCAGATGGGAGCTGGCCGGCGACGGAATAGATCTTGGTCACCTCCAGCGCTTCATCGACGGTCATACGCGGCAGGATGCTGGGGATTGATTTGGAGATCAAGGTCTTGCCGGCGCCCGGTGGGCCAGTGAGCAAGACATTATGCCCTCCAGCAGCGGCGACTTCAATCGCCCGCTTAACGTGTTCCTGGCCCATAATGTCGGCGAAATCGGCCGCGTAGATGCCTTCTTCGGCAAAGACAGTGGTGACATCCACCGCAAACTTCTCGATCTCCTCTATGCCTGTGAGATGGGAGGTGAGTTGAGCCAGGTCTGTGACGGGAAATACTTCGAGATCGGGCATAAGCGCCGCTTCGGCAGCATCGACGGCAGGCACATAGACCCGTGTTAGGCCTTGTTGGCGAGCCAGAGCTGCGAGCGGGAGAATTCCTTTGGTGTGGCGGGTAGTGCCTTCGAGGGACAATTCACCTACGAACAAGGAACCATCGAGCTTATCTGGCCAGATCTGGCGGCTGGCTGCGAGCAAACCGACAGCAATGGGCAGGTCGTAGGCCGGGCCTTCTTTGCGCAGGTCAGCGGGAGCGAGATTGACTGTGATGCGACGATTGTCCGGAAAAGTGAGGCCGCTGTTCTTGATGGCGGCGTGAACGCGATCGCGGCTTTCACGGACAGCGGCATCAGGTAAACCGACCATAGTGAAGTTTGGATAGCCTTTGATGATGTCGACTTCTACGTCGACGAGTTCGGCATCCAGGCCCACAATCGCGCTACTCAGCACCTTGGCCAGCACGGCGATTCTCCCTTCGTTACTCCCTCAAACGGCTGTGGAGTTGACTGTCACCATCTTACCTTTAACTACGGCCGTGCACAAGCAGAATCAAGAGTCAGGTCTGGTCGTCATAAATCATGTAACGATCAAGGGTTATCGTAAGATTACTTCCTCTTCTTCCTCGCCCAGAGGTATTACGAGTCAGGGGCCACCGCACAATTTCCCTCCAGTGTTCTTTGGCTCGTCTGCTAGGTGCTGCCCGAATATTTGAGCTAGGGTAGGGAATCCGCCAGCCGGGTGCGCACGAGGGCCACATCCTCATGGATCTGCGCCTGGAGTTCCTGCAGGCCAGAGAACCGTTTTTCGGCGCGGATACGTTCGATGAAGGCCAGACGCAGCGTCTGGCCATACAGGTCCCCATCGAAGTCTAGTACATGCGCTTCGACGGTGCGTTCACGGCCGTTAACAGTAGGACGTACCCCTACGTTCGTGGCGGTCATGTATCGCCGGCCGTCGATCCAGGTGTATGCGCCGTATACGCCATCGGCCGGAAGGAGTAGCTCTTCCCAAACCGCGAGATTGGCCGTCGGAAAACCAATGGTTCGACCACGCTGATCCCCTAAAACAACAACACCGCTGAGGCTGTGGGATCGTCCCAGACACGCATTGACATCGACGATATCGCCGACCGTTAAACCACGACGAACACGACTGCTGCTTACCAGCTTATCGTCGACAGTTACGAGAGAGGAGACTGGGTGAACGGCGAACCCTTTTTCCGGGCCCAGTTGCTGCAGGAAGTTGATATCCCCTTCTCGCTGATAGCCAAAGGCGATATTCCCGCCCCAGATCTGGCGCATGTCCAACGCAGCGCAGAGTTGATCGACAAAGTCCGCGGCGCGGGTGACGCGAAGCTGTTCATCAAATGGATGAGTAACTACTAGTTCGATTCCTTGCGCGGTGAGTAGGTCAACGCGATCTTCCAGCGTGTTGATGTAATAGCGGCCCTGTTCGCGGCGAATGAAACGTTTGGGGTGAGGAAAGAAGGTAAGCACGGCAGAACGCGCTCCGGCGGCTTGAGCTGCAGCGGACATTTGCCGCAATACGGCCTGATGGCCGAGGTGAACCCCATCGAATGAACCCAAAGCTACATAGGTAGGCTGGCGATCCGGCACTGCCGATAGGTTGTCGACGTGAATGGGGGGGTGTTTCATGGGGTCTTGTGTTCGTTGCAGTGCTGAAGGTATTGTACCAGAGTTCGGAAGCAGTAGAAACCAGGCTCGCGGTGTCAGAATGCCACGTCTGCAGGGTTGAGGAACATCTTGTGCGGCTGCCAGGTCTGGTCACGAGTTACTATGATGCCCAGGAAAGAATCATCGGGCCCATAGCCGCGGATAGGAGAGCCTTCGGGAAGGGCCAGCATGCGGTCAGCAGCGCCAAAGGGGACGCGCTGGCCTAACAACAACTGGTAAGCGGCGGCAGCGGGGAAGGCCAGTCGCGGCACATGGCTGATCGTACTAGGGCCGGGAAGAATTCTGGCAGCCAATGAGTCAGCGTCGAGGCCATTCAAGGGAACAGCCTGGACGAGGGTTACTTGACCTATTGCTGTGCGGCGCAGTGCTGTGATATGCCCTCCACATCCCAGCGCTTCTCCCAAATCGTGGGCCAGAGAACGGACGTAGGTCCCGGCAGAGCAGCGAACGTCGAGGACGAGAAATGGCTCCTGCCATGATTCAATGGACAAACCGTAGAAGGTGACGTTGCGCAGCGGCCGTTCTACTTCGTGCCCAGTGCGAGCGAGCTTGTAGAGCGGGGTTCCGCCGCGCTTGATGGCAGAGTAGATGGGGGCGTACTGCTGGATCGTTCCGTGGAAAGAGGCCAGCGCGGCAGCAATATCCTGTTGGGATACGGCAATCGGCCGTTCGGCAATGATGGTACCGTCTGCGTCATAGGTATCGGTTGCCTGGCCCAGACGGACCGTTGCCGTATACCGTTTGGGTTGGCCGATCAGGTACTCGATAAGGCGCGTGGAACGGCCGAAGCCGATAAGCAGCAGACCGGTGGCAAGTGGATCCAGAGTACCGGCGTGTCCAATACGACGCTGCCTGCTCAGACGGCGTAGCTGCTGCACCACGTCATGGGAGGTAATGCCAGCGGGTTTATCTGCGGCGAGGAAGCCGTCCAACGACATCTGATTCTACTCTGGAAATGAAATTGGGAGTGCAGTCGCAGAGACCAATCAGGTGGGTATTCCGTCCACGGACGCGCGTTCGGCCTGGCGCACGATAGCATCCTGGCAAGTAGTCACGACCAGGGCTTCGGCTTCGACCAGCGGACCAGGCAAGCTGCAGCCGGACGCCAGGGGATGTCCCCCACCACCCAGCTGGGTGGCTACTTCGGCAACATCGAATGGGGGGCGGCAGCGAAAACCAACCTTAACGGAGCCGTCTTCCATTTCCATCAGCACGGCGCCCATCGAGGCCTCTTCCACATCGGCAAGCAAGTTGACCAAGCCGACGCTACTGGTGCTGCGAAATCCGGCTTCCTGGCGCTCCTGATTGGTGATAGCGGTCCAAAGCAAGCCACGCTCCAAACGCATTTTGCCCAGACCTGTACTCCAAAGTCTCATGGTGGAGAGCGCGCGCAGGTTGAGCCCATGCATGCTGACAAAGCCCAGATCTGCGCCAGACTCGACAAGCTCGGCGGCGATACGAAGGGTGTTAGCAGTAACCCCGATGGTGCGGAAGCCCAGGGTATCAGTGACTAACCCAGTGAGCAGACTAAGGGCAATCTCGGGAGTTATTTCGATACTTAGTTCCTGAAATAGTCCGTACAGGATCTCGGTGGTAGACGTCGCTTGTGGTTCAATGATGTTGAGATCGCCGTAGCGAGTGTTGGTTACGTGGTGATCGATGTTGATGATGAAGGGCGGAGGCAACGGTAGGCGGTCAAAAGCCTCCCCCATACGCAGCTCATCGGCACAATCGACGGCGACGAGGACATCGTAGTTGACCAGCGGATCGGGCTGACGGCGCACTTGATCAGTGAGATGAAGATAGTTGAACCGTTCCGGTACGTTGTCGTCACAAACAAGAGTGACATGCAGTCTCAGCTGGCGCAGGGCTTGCCCAACGGCCGTAAGAGAACCGATCGCATCGCCATCCGGATCCACGTGCGTGATCACCAAAACACGATCTGCTTTTTCCAGAGTATGTTGCAGCATCAAGGTAGATCAGGATCCTCAAAGCCCGACGGTAAACTGGGCGGTGGCGCATCTTGCGCGGGGGGTATCTCTAATTCACCCAGAATCCGATCTACTTCCTCGGCATAGGCCAGAGTCGGGTCCCAGCGGAAGCGCAGTTCAGGCACTTTGCGCATATCCATGCGCTGGCCCAGCTCGCGCCGCATGTAACCGCCAGCTTTGTCCAGCGCCTGCATTACTTCGTCTTGACGCGAGTCATCGCCGAGTGCATTCAAGTACACGTCCGCATACTGCAATTCACGATCGATGTCTACACGGGTCACGGTAATGTCTTGCAAACGAGGGTCGCTTATTTCGCGCAACAACAAGTCGCTTAGAATCAGGCGAATCTCTTCAGCGGTGCGCTGACGACGAATCTTGCTCATTAGTATTGAGCCTCTACACGTTCCGTAACAAAGAACTCAATAATGTCACCGGGTTCAAAGTCATTGAAGCCATCGACGCTGACGCCAAATTCGAAACCAGTTTTTACTTCGCGTACATTGTCCTGCAGATGTTTCAAGCTGCTTACCGGGCCGGTGTGCAAGAGATTGCCATCGCGAACCACGTGCGTCTTGGCGTTGCGACGCGCTTCGCCGGTGCGCATGTAGCTGCCGGCAACGCTGCCGACACCGCGAATGCGGAAGACCTCACGCACTTCGGCACGGCCGATGATTACATCGCGATAGGTTGGCGCAAGCATACCTTTCAGGGCAAGTTCCACATCTTCTATCATCTTGTAGATGATGCTATAAGTGCGTATATCAACTTGTTCACTTCCGGCGGCGGCACGGGCAACGGAGTCTATATCCACGTTGAAGCCAAGGATGATCGCATCCGAGGCGGAGGCTAGCATCACATCGCTTTCAGAGATGTTTCCAGTCGAGGCACGCAGGACCTCAACGGTAACCTCATCGTTACTTAGCTTTTCCAGGGAGTTTACAATCGGCTCCAGGGAGCCCTGGACATCCGCTTTGATGACCAGGTAAAGGGTTTTTGTCTCCCCTTCCTGCATGCGGCTGAAGAACTCTTCGAGGGTGGCCACGGGGGCGCGCCCGGATTCTTTGGCAGGTCCTTCAGCCTCCTGTTCGGCGATGATGCGCCGGGCCACTCTTTCGCTCTCAACAACCTGAAACTGGTCCCCAGCGGAAGGCATGCCACTGAGACCAGCGACCGAAACGGGCGTTGAAGGCCCAGCTTTTTTGATGCTCTTGCCGCGGAAATCAAACATCGCTTTGATACGGCCGTAATTGTCGCCAGTGAGCAAGGTGTCGCCCAACTCCAACGTACCATTCTGCACCAGCACGGTTGTCATGATGCCGCGCCCTTTTTCAATGCGGGCTTCCAGGACAGTGCCGGTCGGCGACGCGTGGGGATTGGCGCGCGGTTCGATGTCCTCGGTGATGAGTAAGATTGCTTCCAAAAGATCATCAATACCCATCTTCTCTTTAGCCGAAACCGGGATGACCATGGTGTCACCATCCCATTCGTCAGGGACAAGGCCGATTTCAGCCAGCTGTTGTTTGACACGGTCTGGCCGGCTTGTCTCCAGGTCGACCTTATTCAGGGCGACGATGATCGGCACCTTAGCTGCGCGGGCGTGATCGATGGCTTCCCGTGTCTGGGGCATTACGCCATCGTCTGCGGCGATCACCAGGATGGCAATATCTGTGGCCTGGGCACCACGAGCGCGCATGGCTGTAAATGCTTCATGGCCCGGTGTATCCAGGAAGGTGATCAAGCTGCCGCTTTGTTCGGCCTGGTAAGCACCGATGTGCTGGGTAATGCCTCCGGCTTCACCGGATTGCACATTGGCCTGACGAATAACGTCCAGCAGGGATGTCTTGCCATGATCGACATGGCCCAGCATGGTAACTACGGCCGGGCGCGCTTCAAGGTCAGCTTCTTCTTCATCGGCCAAGACTTTACGCCAGCCCACACGTTCTTCCGTTTCCTCGGCGGATTCCTCGGTTTTGGGTGCGACAACCTCAAAACCCATTTCGCCGGCGACAATGGAAGCCGTGTCAAAGTCAATCTGCTGGTTGATGTTGGCCATGATGCCATTACTCATCAACTCCTTGATGACGTCGATGGGGCTTACGCCCATAATACCGGCCAGTTCGCGCACGGTGATAAAATCCGGCACCTCAATAAGTGTTTGGGCTTCGGTCATATTCTAGTTCTCCCTTACCTCTTCGAAGGCAGGCTTACTTGCCGCAAGTGCGGCACGTTCTTGCGGCGTAAGCTTGGTCTTCAGGGCCTGATCAAGCAGGTTGGCCTGATTGACAGCCCTATCCCAACAAGCTGGCTGGTCGCACAGATAAGCACCACGGCCGTTTAGCTTGCCGGTGGGGTCAATGACAACACTCGGCTCGACCGTGCTCACAATTCTTGTTAAGCGGCGTTTATCAAACTTCTGGCGGCAAGCGACGCATGTCCGTTGTGGAGCGTGCTTGGGCCTGGCCGGCGTCTTCTTGGCCAATGTAGTCCACCTATTTACCCAACACTAGATGATGTCATCCAGGTCGCCGATATCGTCGATATCTTCCCATTCGGGACGGCTGCGATGACCCTTGCGCTTGCGTTTGACAACCACCTCGCCCATATCCTCGTCATAGACAAGGCTCCGACCGAGGCGACGCTTGGCTTTGTCTTCCTCAGACTCTTCCAATTCATCGGCCGCGGGCTTGACGATCACGACAGCCGGTTTCTTGGCCGGTTTCTGCACCTGCACTTCTTCCGGAACATCGACAATCGATTTCGAAAGATCATCGATGTCTATTTCGTCACCGTCTCCAGCAATGTCATCCATCTCGGCAATGCTGGCGGCGAAATCAATAATCTCTTCTTCTTCCAGTTCTTCGAGCAGTTCTTCTGCTTCAGCTACATCGGTAACCGCAGCGACGACTACGTCTTCGAGGACGGCCCCACCGGAAACGTCTGG
This sequence comes from uncultured Chloroflexia bacterium, assembly GCA_963786145.1. Taxonomy (GTDB): domain Bacteria; phylum Chloroflexota; class Anaerolineae; order Promineifilales; family Promineifilaceae; genus JAACFF01. Next base: position 654,107 of record CAWAYB010000002.1, on the reverse strand, counting down.
GGCAGCGCTTGCTTCTTCTACGGCTTCAGCCTCAAGGACCGGCACTTCGATGCCGGCCTCGACCAGAGCCTCTGGCGAGGGCATTTCAAAGGCATCAACATATTCCTTCAAGGTTTCCAGCATTTTGTCCCCAAAGCCACGATACTCCAGGAAGGCAGCTTCATCTACCATAAGACCGAGAAGCACGTCACCCACGGTTTCTAGCTCATTGTCCAGAAGCAGGTTGTGAATGCGACCGGGTAGGTCGAGGGCATCAAGCGGCAGCAGCCAGGCGACTTCGGGTATCTGCTTGCGCATTTCAACGCGGTGGCGGCGCAGTTCGGCGTAGGTTTCGGCGCGCGAAGCGGTGATTCGCCCTTCGACGGCCACGACTACGCGATCCATCGTCTGGTAATCTTCGGAGGTGATGGGCCGGCCGGTCTCTTTCTTGTCAAGGATGTTACGCACCTGGTCAATCAAGACCTGATCCTTGGCCAAAGCAGGATCAACCATGGGGTGATCGAGATTATCGAGGGCATCACGCGCTGCTTCTGTAAGACTCTTGATGTCAATGCGCCAGCCAGTCAACTTGGCGGCAAGGCGTGCATTTTGTCCTTCACGGCCAATGGCCAGGGATAACTGGTCATCAGGCACAATCACAACGGCCGTGCGCCCTTCATCCGGATGTTCTTCCAAAAACACGTGGGAAACACGCGCCGGGCTGAGTGCTTTGGAGATGAACGAGCGCTGGTCAGGATCCCACTCGATAACATCGATCTTCTCATCGTTAAGCTCACGCACGATGCTCTGAATGCGCACACCACGCATGCCGACGCATGCGCCAACAGGGTCAACGCCGGGCTGCAAGGCAAAAACGGCGACTTTGGAACGCTGGCCGGCCTCGCGAGCAATGCTCTTGACTTCGACCTGGCCATTGTAGATTTCCGGCACTTCCAGTTCGAGCAAGCGACGCAGTAAGTTGCGGTGATTTCGACTGACCACAATCTGCGGACCACGGCTGGTGCGGCGCACTTCGAGAACATAGACCCGAATCTTGTCGTGAGCGCGGTAGCGTTCGCGTGCTACCTGCTGACTCTTGGGCAGAATTGCCTCCGTGCGGCCCAGGCCAATGGTAATGTGCTGGCCGCTGATACTCTGCACGGTGCCGTTAACCAGCTCGCCTTCGCGACCAGAAAAATCTTCAAATAAATGTTCGCGCTCGGCCTCGCGGACGCGCTGCAGGAGGACCTGCTTGGCAGTCTGGGCAGCAATACGGCCAAAGCTGGCCGTAGTACTATCAGCCATGACCAAATCACCCAACTGCGCATCGGGATGGCCACCTTTGCGCGCATCTTCCAGCAGGATTTCGGTGCGCGAGTCTATGATGCTGTCGACGACCTCTTTCTCGGCATAGATGGTCGGCTCACCGGTGCGCGAATCGATCTCAGCAATCACTTCCTGGGTGTTGCTGACATTGGCATCGCGTCGATACGCCGAAACAAGAGCGGTCGTCAAGGCCTCCAGAACATCCTCTTTCGGCAATCCGCGTGATTCACAAATCTCGTTAAAGGCTAAAAGAAACTCGCTTTTCATAGGTTCTCTTCACCGTGTGACTGGCTCAGCACAACGTGCACACCACGGCGCCTGCCAGCCCGACAACGCTTCCATTTCCGCTGGTCATACTCCTGAGCCAGCTAACAACAAATCATGCTTCTGAAAACACCTCATAGCAACAAAAAAAGTGGGGGCTTCCCACTTTGCACTGCAGCGACCTAGGTACAAATTGTAGAGAAATTATAGCATAGGCGGAAGGGTATAGCAATGGGCATTCATCGCTGCCTTAGCTGCGCCAGGAGCTGCTCTAGCTGCGCAGGGACGACTTCCAGCGAAGGCAGCACAGCATCGGCGCAAGGAAATTGATCAGGGTCTGCTGGCACGGTGGGCACAACAACTGTTACCAAGCCCCCCGCGTGCGCGGACTGACAGCCCAGCATGGAATCTTCGAAAGCAAGACACTGTTGAGGAGGGACGTTCAGCCGCTCGGCGGCAAGTAAATAGACATCGGGGGCGGGCTTGCCCTGGGCTACCTCATCCCCAGCTGCTATTGCCTGGCATGATTCGGTCAGACCAAGCTGGGCCACTATTTCCTCGGCGACCTGGCGTGGGCTGGAAGTGGCGACTCCCCAGGGAACGTTCAGGCGCTCCAACTTCTCCAGGAGGTCGTGCAGGCCAGGCATGACCGGCACACCTGCGGCGCGGATTTCGGCAAAGGCTTCGTTTTTTTGCCGGCCGAGTACAGCAGGGTCTACGGGTAAATCGTAGGCGTCAGCCAATAGTTCGGCCGTTTCCTGCAGACGGCGTCCAATTAGCTGATTGTACTGACTGTCGTCAAGGGAGTCCACGCCCATGGCACCTAATACCTGATCCCAGGCCTGGCGGGACAGAGGTTCTGTATCCACCATAAGGCCATCCATATCAAAGATGACGGCGATGTCAGGTGAGGGGATGGCGGTCGCGGCTTCTTCCGCATCGATTGCCACCTGGGTTTGCAGTCGAAAGGCGCAGGAGACAGCGCCGAACTGAATGATGTCTCCATCCTGCAATTCCACCGGCGCAAGACCCAGGCGCTCGTAGTTCAGATAGGTGCCTTCAGCGCTGCCTTCATCAAGCAACCAGTAGGTATCGCCCTGCTGGCGGATGCGTGCATGGAGATGGGAAAGAGATTTGTCGGGGAGGACGATCTGGGCCACTCCGGGAGTCCGCCCAATGGTCAGATTACCGGCCGCCAAGGAGATGGAAGCCTTGTTCTCGCCTGTTAGCTGCTGCAATCTGGGCAAAAGAATGGTATTGGCAGAATCCTGACCCTGGGCGGCGAGCACGGCCTGCCCTTCCAACGGAGTCTGCAGCGCTCTGGCCCGTCGGCGGCGCATACGCGCACGCCAGAACAGAGCCAGGAGTAATGCGGCAAGCAGGGCGATTCCGGCAGCAAGATACTCCAGAGGAAAAGCTGGAAGAGGGAAGGGAGTTGAAGCCGGAGCTGCGGTGGGCAAAGGGGTTGGTACGGCCGTAGACGGCAAAGGGCGCTGGACGCTGATCTGAATGGGGATGATCGCGCTTGACGCTGCGAAACCCAACTCATCTGTCACCTGGACAGTGAGATCAAACGCCCCCTCGTCTTCCTGGCTGATATCAACCGTGATAGGTAACGTGGAAACAGGAGCATCCGGCAATTCCACGGTAAGTGGCAGCTGGCGGCCGGCGGAAAGCAGCTTGACGTCGCTGAGCCGCCGCGGCAGGTTGTCAGGCCAGGTTATCTCCAGAACGAAAGGCCAGACGGCGGGCTGCAGATCGGTGAGCGTAGTATCTGGCGCAACCCCCATGCGGCGTACTTTGACCTCGGCCGGCTGTACCGATAATTGGGGGGCCTCCAACAGCAAATCAACGGCGGCGCTGTCCTGGACCGCCCCAAGCGAGACGTCAATCTGAAGAGGGCCACTCTCTCGCCGTCGAGATGGATAGATTAGCTGTATCGGATTGCCTTGCTGCTGCCAGATGTCATAAAGAGGATCCGTTCCGTTAGCCTGCGGCATATGGACGTAAGAGGCCCGTGTCGGTTCGTACAGGCGTCGAGCGTTATCGATTTCCTGGGCATCTGCGGCGGCACCTAGAATAGAGACGTAGATCGGTGTGTCAACGTCATTTGCCTGGGCGGTCAGCAGGGGGTAGGAGAGCTGCTCGGGAAGAAGGCGGCTGTCGGTAAATAGCAGCAACGCGCGATAGCGGTCGGGTTCGAGCTGTTGCATGCCATCGAGGGCGAGAGCAAGCATGGCATTGAGCGGTGTGGGGCGCAGTGGTCCGGCATCATAGGCTGCCAGGGCGTCCACCACTTCCTGCGCCGAAGTAGCGTTTTGGACGAGAAAACGGCCGTTTAGACCGTCGGAAGCGGGCACCACAATCGAAACACGATCCCGCCCTTCGGGGTCCATATAGAACTGGGTGAAGCGCTCGATACTCTCACGCACTTTCTGGTCACGAGTTAATCCACCATCATCATCTACTTCGCGAAAACCAAGATTGGCGTCCAGCACAAAGGTGATATCGATTCCGAGGGGCGTGGTTGCATAGGAGAGATCGGAAACAACCGAACCATTTTCGCGCAGAGAGATCTGCGATAGATCGGCGGCAGGCGCGCCAGTCTCATCTGTCGTGAGCAGGGTCACGTGCACGGTTGGGAAGGCAGCAGTATCAACCTCCAGCAGCCGCAATTGCAGCTCGTCGTCCTGGGCCAAAACCGAACCCGATAGGCCCGCCAGAAACAGGCCAATCAGAACGCTGCATAGTACAATTCGTCTACTCATTCAGGATTCTCGGACCATGACTTACCTGAGGCACTCCGCAACATTATGTTTACATTCCGGCTTCGGTTTGCTATTATAGCATGGTAAAAACAGTCAGAGGATAGAGATATGTGGGGGAAAACCCGTCTCCGGTCGAGAATATTGCTGCCAGGCCTGCTGTTTCTGCTGGCCTGGTTTGTTGCTGCACTGCCGGCAAGCGGGCAGGAGCCGCTGCCGGAGATTTTCGTTTCAGGTAACGATATTACGGTGCCGCCAAGCGTGGTGCTGCATGTATATGGCCGTGATGAGCAGGGCGCGGCGATTGACTTCAATGAACGGCCGTTGACAGTGACCCAGGACGGTGTGACTGTGCCGGCGACGGTGAGCGGCAGCTACCCGGCCGGCACTTTGACCGTGTTCCTCATTGATATCCCCACAGGGGTGGAAGCACAACTGCCGGCGATGCAGCAAGCGATTCAGCAGTTTGCCGGGCCGGGCGGCGGCATGCAGGAGTCGGTCGATGCCGTAGCCATTTATCAGGCCGGGCAAACGGAAGCAGTGCAGCTTCTGGCACCCACCATGTTCTACAACGAGGTTCAAAATTTCTTTGGCGACGGCCTCACTCCGGAGCTGGGTTCCACGGCCTTGATTGACAGTGTCGCCTCGTTAATCCCACAAATTGAAGGATTGAAACCCAACGCGGAGATGGCAGCTTCTGTCGTGGTCATGTCTGACGGCACAGACGTCGTGAGCACGCAAAGCACTGCTCAAGACGTGGTCAGCAGCGCCATACAACAGCATCTGTCCCTGCACACCATTTGGGTGAGCAGTGCTGACCTGACCACGCTGGGGCAGGAACAAGGGCAAACATATTTGCAGGAAGCGGCGGCGGGAACACGCGGCGTTGCCGCGGTGCTGGGGGATGCGGCAGGTTTAAGCAGTATCTGGAATCGCATCGTGGGCTTCCGTGACCATGCACGCGTCAGCTATGTCAGCGAGGGTGGGGGCGGGGGTGCCTTTGACGTAACGGTGAGCCTCGCCAGCGATCCCGCTGTCAGCGATGCAATGTTTGTGGAGATACCGCAGAACCAACCCCAAGTGGCGCTGGACATTCCAGCCGGCAGTAATACACTGACCCTACCCAACCTAGACGAGCCAGTGCTGCTGCGTATGGGTGCGGCCGTTACGTGGTTGGACGGAATTGAGCGCGCGGTAACCTCGGCGCGTTTGAAAGTCAATGGTGAGGACGTTGTCGATGTGCCGGCTGATCAACTCCAGGACTTCACGGTAGAGGTAAGCAATTTTCAGTATGGTCCGAACACGCTGGAACTGTTTGTCACTGACGAACAGGGATTGCAGGCGGCTAACTTGCCGCAGGTGATCACGATCGCAGAGGGAGAACAGGATATTCCGGAAGAGCTGCAGCCGCCGCGCGAATTGGGGAGCACAGTCCTGGATATTTTCATGGCGCTGGTGGTGCTGGGCGTCCTGGCGGGCCTATTTTATTGGCTGCGCCGCAAAGGATTGTTCAGGATGCCGCGCGGCCGTTCAGGTCGCAGCGGAGCAGCGGTGACCTACACATCGGATGACGGCACTGGTTCAGTGGTGCCAGACGGCCAGGAACACTTGACCGGAGTCCCTTTTCAGGCCACACTGGATATTATCGAGGCCCTGAGCGAGATGCCTGCGCAGATTGAACTGGGGCAATCGGTGATACGATTGGGCCGCTCGCCCGCACACTGCGATATCGCCTTCCGCGACGACCTGACTGTCTCCAGGCAGCACGCGGTCTTGATGTTGGAGGGGAATCACTTCCGTTTGTTCGATGAGAATAGCACGAGTGGGACGTGGGTGAACGGACGTCAGGTACCGGAATATGGCATGGAACTGGCTGATGGCGACGAGATCCACCTTGGTGCTGTGCATCTGCTCTATCGCCAGCCCTACGCCTATTAACCTGCAGTGGCCCGCAGCGAAGCTCATTCCTGAATAAATCTCTGATGGAACATAGAGTTCACCTGTACGGCCGGCAGGGTGTGAATATCAGCCGGTCAAAACACGAAACTACAGGCACGGTGATCCCTACCCTCCTGTCCGATTCCAAAGAGCCAGGATTTGCCTGCAGCGATGTCAATGCCGACAATCTATTACCAGCACGATGGACTTAACGGAAGTACAGGTATCAGCAATTGAGGCTGGCGGCAGCAGTTTCTGGCGCGGGCCAGTGGGTACCGGAAAGAGTACCGCGCTACAGGAGCGCCTGCTGCGCCTGCTTAAGCAGGGGGAACCAGCTTATACACTGCTGGTCCTGGTGGCGGAACAAGAGCAGCAGCAGGCGTACGAAACGGCCGTGCGCACGGTGCAGCTGGGCCCCTATACCGACTTAACGATCACGACGTTCAGCCGTATGGCGATGGAAATGGTTGCCCTGTTCTGGCCGCTGGCCGCGGCCGAGAGCGGTTTTGCGCGTCCGTACCAGCCGCCGACCACATTGACCTATGATCTCGCACAATTGTTGATGTGGCGTATGGTCGAACGCAATTTGAGCAGCGGCGCCTTTCGCGATTTGCGGCTGCGGCCGCAGCAGATTGTCAGCCAGATACTGGATACGTTAAATCGCGCGGCGCTAAATGGGCTGAGCGTGGAGGAGGTAATCGAGCGCCAGCTTTCTACCTGGGACGGCGAAAAGGAGCATCTGCAGAATCTGCAGGATGCCGGACAAATCGCCCTCGCCTTTCGTTCTTATTGTCTGGAGAACAGCTTGCTCGACCTCTCGCTTACCGTGGATGTATTTAACCGGCAGCTCGTGCACAACGCGGGATTTCATCGCTATTTCAGTGAGCGCTATCGCCATCTACTGGTAGACAACGTGGAAGAGCAGACCCCGGCGGGTCAGCAGTTTATCGAGAGCATGCTGCCCCTGACCAACACGACAGCGCTCGTCTATGATGAAGGTGGTGGATACAAGCGTTTTATGGCCGCGGACCCGTTAGGCGCGGCGCGGTTCCAAAGTCGCTGCGACTCCATCTTCTATTTCGGTGAGAGCAGGCAGACGACGGAAGCACTGACGAACCTCTCTAACGCGGTGGAAAATGCCCTCTTGCATACAGCGCAGCCCGTGGAGAAGGCGACGGAGGCTTTCCTCGGGGTGGCACACGGCCGTTACCAGCGGGAAATGATCGATCAGCTGGTGGAGCTGCTACAAGGCGAGTTGGCACGCGGCGTGGAACCGCGTGAAATCGCGATTATCGCGCCATACCTGGATGGAGCAATGCGCTACATGTTGGGCGAAGCCCTGCAAGAGGCAGGCATTCCCTATCGCTTGCTGCGGCGGCGCAGCAGCCCACGCGAAGAACCACGTGTGCGGGCCTGGCTGACCTGGCTGGCGCTGGCTTTCCCTGATTGGGGGTATTCTCCGACCCCGTATGATGTGGCCGAGGCGTTGACGCTGAGCATCCATAGGCTGGATCCGGCACGTGCACAGCTGCTCACGAATGCTCTATACCGGCAGGGTGAACCCCTACGGCCCGTTGACGAGCTGGGGGATGAGATACGCACCCGGGTGGGAGAAGAGGCATTGGAAAGGGTGGAAGAGCTGCGGCGCTGGCTCGCAGACACAGATCTTGACAAACCACTGGATGTCTTCTTGTACGATCTGTTTGTGGAGCTACTGGCACAGCCTGCTTTTCAGCCGGATGCAGAAGAAACGGATGCAGCGGTAAGCACATGGTTGGTTGAAACGGCGACCCGACTGCGTATGGCGGCACGGCCGTTGGGCCTGACCAGCCCGCGTGAGGTGGGATTGGGGTTCATTGAAGGGATAAACCAGGGCCTGGTGTCAGCCAATCCACCCGATCTGGGCGAACCGCCTGATCCAGACGGAGTTACAGTTTCGACGATCTACGGTTATTTGCTCGCGGGGACACGAGCACGAGTACAGGTATGGCTGGAGGCGGGGGCCACCGGCTGGTGGGATATCCCGCGCCAGCCGCTGAGTAACGCGTTCGTGCTACAGCCGTCCTATGATCCGTCGCAGCCGTGGACAGCAGCGGAGGATCTGGCCATGCGCAACGAGCTGCTAAGCCGCATTGTACGGGGACTGACGGGACGGGCCGGGGATGGAGTGATCATCGCCAGCAGCGATCTGGACAGGCGGGGGGTGCAACAGGAAGGCGCGTTGTGGCGCGCACTGCAGCCGGTTCTACCAAAGACGGTTGTGGCCAGCACAGAATAAAAGACCTGTACGACCAATGACGGCCGTGCAGGCCTCGGTTCAGTGGGAGACCATGAACGATTGTCGGTCCCCCTAATTCATCTTTTGAGCCTCTTCCACGAGCAGTTCACGCTTCAAAATTTTGCCCACGATTGATTTAGGAAGCTCGGCGCGAAATTCAATGATGCGTGGGTATTTGTACTTGGCCAGGTGCTCCTTGCTCCACTCAATCAGTTCAGCCTCGGTTGTCGGATCCCCTTCTTTCTTCACAACCCAGGCCTTTACCGTCTCTCCACGCTTTTCACTCGGCACACCTGCCACGGCGACTTCAACAACGGCCGGGTGGGTCATCAGGACCTCCTCAACTTCGCGTGGATAGACATTGAAGCCACCGGCGATAATCATGTCTTTCTTGCGATCCTCAATGTAGAAGAAGCCGTCCTCATCCATGCGAGCGATATCGCCGGTATAGAGCCAGCCATCGCGCAGGGCATTCTCAGTCTCTTCAGGCATTTGCCAATAACCCTGCATGATACTTGGGCTTCTTAGCAGTAGCTCGCCGATGCCTCCTACTGGCAGCTCCGTCATACCATCAACCGCATCTACAATCCGGCACTCTACGTTAGAGATGGGCAAGCCAATAGACCCCGTTCGATTTTGCCCATTAATCGGATTGGCATGGGAGACGACGTGCGCCTCGGTAAGGCCATACCCTTCGACGAGCTTACCGCCGGTCAAGGATTCGAAGCGATTTTTCGTTTCTATCATCAGGGGTGCGGAGCCGGACACGCAGGCGCGAATTGACGTGATGTCATACTTGCCGGCAATTACATCAGGGTGGTTGTTGATCGCCACGTACATTGCAGGCACGCCGGGGAAGAAGGAGGCTTTGTAATCCTGAATGCTCTTGATGACATCAACCAGATTGCGAGGATCGGGAATGACGACCATTTTTGCAGCGATGGAAATAGGAAGAATCATGGAGGTGATCATGCCATAAGAGTGAAAAAGCGGAATGGCCGTGATCCACACTTCATCGCCGTAGCGCAGACCGGGAATCCAGTCTTGCAGCTGACGGGCATTGGCAGCCAGATTGCGATGCAGTGCGACTGCACCCTTGGAAACGCCGGTAGTGCCGCCAGTGTACTGCAATAGGGCCATATCTTCACTGGTAACCTTGACCGTGGCCTTGCTGGACCGGCCGCCAATGGCCAGGAAGTCCTTGAAGGTGACGTCCCCGGCCTCTAAGGTCACTGCATCCCCACTTTTCTTTTCACGGAACAGCGAGTAGAGGATGCGCTTGGTGCCGGGCAGATAATTCTTCAGGTAAGTGACGATGACGCGCTTTACATTGGTTTTCCCCTGGCGCTGGACGTCTTTGAGCAGCGGATAATAGCGGCTCATGACAAAGACGGTTTCGGCGCCGCAATCACGTAACTGATGCTCCAATTCGCGCGCGGTGTACAGTGGGTTGGTGGCGATCACAATGCCGCCCGCCCGCAGAATACCAAAATAGATCATCATGAACTGGGGGATATTGGGCATGTAAATGACCGCGCGGTCACCCTTCTTGAAGCCATTAGCAGCTAGTCCTGCGGCGACGGCATCGACCAGACTGTCAAGTTCACGATAGGTGATCTCGTGGCCCTGAAAGATAATGGCGACATTGTTGGGCTTCTTTTTGGCTGATTCCGCCAAATAGCTATCCAGTGGTTGATCAGGAATGGGCACGGACTCAGCTACGCCCGCGTCATAGTGCTGCAACCATGGTTTATCTGCATAGGATAAATTCATGAGATCCTCCACGTGATTGACCGATCACAAATTGACCAACCGGACCCCGGCCCAGCCTCTCCCAGTTGGCATGCTGCCTGGAGACAATGCACTGACCCTTGCCCCTAGATCCTCTCTTCCGTACTAGATATGATACCCAAATTGGTGCACAGTGGGAAGCAGCAATTTGCATATTCCTTGGTTCTGAAAGATGCGAATTTACGGTCGAAAAGGGTCAGACAGGCAAAGCGGAAGAGTATGGGTACGGTACAGCATATTTCGAAGCTATACTAGACCCAGGTTGGTTGGCGCGAGATTGGCGGGCCAGGGAGAGAGTGAGAATGGACGATGAAACAAAGGTGGTCGCTTTTCAAGGTGAGCGAGGAGCCTATTCCGAACAAGCGGTGCGCGAGTATTTCGGCGTGGCGGTGCGCAGCTTACCCTACCGTACTTTTCCAGAAATCTTTGGCGCTCTGCAGGACGGTGTGGCTACCCATGGCATGTTGCCCGTGGAGAATTCTCTGGCGGGCACAGTGATCCCGGCTTATGATTTGCTCGTGGACCACGATTTGCATGTGCAGGCGGAGGTGATTGTGCGGGTGGAGCATTGTTTGATGGCGGCACCAGGGACACGGCTGGAAGAGATTCGCCGCGTCAAGTCGCATTATCAGGCCCTCGGCCAGTGTGAGCATACCCTGCGGCGCTTGGGGCTGGAACCTGTCGTCTACTACGACACCGCCGGAGCGGCGCGCGATCTGGCGGCAGAGCCTGAGGAGGGCACGGCCGTGATCGCCAGCGCGTTGGCCGCAGAGACCTATGGGCTGGATATTCTGGTTCGCAACCTTGAAGACCTGGACTTCAACTTCACCCGCTTTTTCGTCCTTGGTCATACTGCACCTGAGCGCCAGGACCCGAGTAAGACATCAATCATTCTGACCACACGGCATACGCCCGGTGCTTTGGCGAAGGTGCTTGATGAACTGGCGGTTAGGGATATCAATCTCACCAAGATCGAGTCGCGGCCCCGGCGTAACCGGCCGTGGCACTACCTCTTCTATGTGGATTTTGAAGGGCACGAAGAAGACCCGGCGGTGCGTGATGCACTACTAAATATCCTGCGCCACGCCTCCTTTCTTAAGGTGTTGGGATCATACCCGGCGGCGCGAAGCGATGATTAAGGGACCAGCAGCGGCTCCAGAAGCAGGGCATCGCCGTCTGGAAGGCCGTTGGTCTCTACTTGCAGACGCTGCCCCGTCGCAGCGATATAGAGGCCAATCTCCAGCGGATAGGTTCCCGAAGCCAGATCCGGCGGCAAGTCGATCGTGATTGAATCGTTGACGAACTCTCCCTGTAACCAACGGCTGGTCGGGTAGGAACCCGCAACGGGCATGTTATCATACTGCCACACGCAGCAACTGCCATCCGGGTTCAGAACGTGGATGAATACGGTGTAGTCGGCCGTGGGTGACTGCATAGCCTGCCACTGCAAGACCAGCTGCGTCTCGCCTGGGGTCACGGCCGTCTGCTCATAGCTCCGCAAGGCAATTTCGCCGCCGAAGATCGCCTGCGTCTGTTTGCTCAAAGGCGGCAAGTTGTATAGTCGTGGTGTTGCCTCAACCTGCAGCGAGCCCAGTTCCGTTTCAAAACGAGTCTTTCCTTCTTCATCGACCAAACGCACGGCTAACTCGTACATGCCCGGGGTGAAGTCGGGCGGCAGTGTCAAGGTCTGACGGTCAATTAAGAATCCAGGAGTCGCCCAACTCTCAAACGGTAGCGTGTCATGCACCGGCTGAGTACGCAATAGAGTCTGGCTAGTTCCTGCCTGATCGCGTAGATCGAGATGAATGTTCAGGGGCGGCAGCGGTTCTGTGGGCAGCCACCACAAGGCAAAACCCCAAGGCGCACCGTTCGTAGTGAAGGCCGGTCCGCGTTCAAAACCTTCCAGAACGAGCCCTGGAACGGCCGTTTCCTTCACCGCGTATGGCGGTCGAGGCAGAGCAGCTGGCAATGGCCCGACCGTGACTGGCACATCTTCGATAAAGAACGAATCCCCGGCATAACTGCCCTCGTCATCGATCCGCGGCGCGCGTGCCCCGCTCTCCGCATCGAATAGACCAACCCGCAGACGATACGTTCCCGGCGGAGTGCCTGCAGGCACGGGGACCTGTATCTCCTGGATGATCGTCTCCCCGGGTGCCCACTGCTCTGCCGGGTATGCAAACGCTTCTACCTGGCTCCAACGGTGGCCCCAGGCATCTTCAAGCTGTATGAAGGGCAAGTAATCGGCCGTTGCTGGTCCGGTAACCTGCCAGAAAAGGGTGACCGGCAGCAGCGTACCAGCCGCAGCAGACGCCAGATCATAGCCAAGCAGGGTGATGCTCTGATCAAAGTTGGCCTGCACAGCGTTAGGAAACTCCAAAGAGGGGGTAGCGGGCAAGCGAATAGGCGCGGAAGGAGCCAGGAGTATAGCCCAGGTCGTGAGCCTCGGTACGTTGAGCTTCAGCAAGGAACGGCATGGCCCAGGAAGGAGCAGGACTGTTATGGGGGAAAATGTAGAGCGCGGGGCCGGATGCAGGCAGTACGAGAGCCTGGCTCTCGGCCAACCACTTCAGCTGTGGGTAGGAATCGCTGAGGAAGGCCACCGTCGGGTGCTTGTAGTGAGGGGCAGCCACATAGACGGTCTTCCCGGACAAGTCTTGCCTATCAAGGTAATCAGCTACCGCAGCGAGATCGCCATCAGACTCAAAGTAGAGGATCGGATCAGCGGCCCAGGTCTGGAAGTAGGTTTGTGCGGTGGCCAGTCCCCCGGAAAGCAGGATGAGCAGGCCAGTGAAGAGAACTGCCGTGTTTAGTGGAGGGAAATTGAAGCGCTTTTCGATGTCGGCGAATAGAACGACAAAGCCAATCGCAGGCAGGTAAAAGATGAGCGGCATCAATCCGATAGCCCGCAAGTTACTCGGCACCAGTTCATTCGTGGCCAGGGCGGTGGGCAGGATCATGATAAGCGGATTGAGGAGCAGGAGCAGGAGCGCGGAGCGTTGCCAGTCATAAGGGTAGCGCCGGTAGCGCAGCAGGCAGACCAGCCAGCCTGCCAGCAGGAAACCACCGATGATCCAGTTGAACAACGGCCGTCCGGGCAAGTTGAAGCGCCAAAATGTGTCGCCACGCAAGAAGAACATACCCCATGATTGGAGAAGGCTATGCCAGACAGCCGTGATCGAGCCGCCAGGAGAGGTGCTAGGCGCGACCTGATCAATACGCACCCAGAAAGAGCCGGGATTGTCCAGAAAATAGGAGAGTAGTGGTAGTACGGTAAGAAAGGCTATGCCTGCTACAAGCGCCAGTTGCGACCATCGCTTGGGCCAAGAACCGGCGTTGAACAGTAGTGGCAGCAAGCCGAAGATTAGCAGGACAGGAAATAGACGCGCCGCGAGGTAGGTGTAAGCGCTAAGGCCCAGCAGGACGCCGGCGGCAATCAGCCAGCGCCGATCAGCGCGGCGAAGGCCGCGAAAGAGCGCCGCCAGAGCAAGCGCCTGGAGGAGAGGCTCGGTGATAGCGCGAAAGCCAAGGCGGCTGAAGAGCACGTGCCAGAAACTAACCGCGAGCAGGGCGGCGGCCAGAAGGGCCTGGCGGCGGTCGGCAAGCATCTCGCGTCCCAGCCAATAGGTTGCGGCGACGGTAAGAAGGCCTACAAAAGCAGCGGTAAGCCGCAGGGAGAACACAGACTCGCCTACAAGCCGCATTAGGGCACCGGCCAGATAGAAGAAAAGGGCTTCCTTGCCGGTGTAACTACTGATAAAGAGCGGGCGTTCGCCCCGCAAACCAATATCCCCCGCGAGAATGGCATTGGCGGCTTCGTCGTAATGAAGGCCGGGCGGAACACCCGGCAGGGCGGGCAAGCGCAGCGCGGCAGCAATGAGCAGGCACAAGACCATAAAGGCCAGCGCATGTAGACGCGTCAGACGATTCATGGGGGCGATTGTAGCGTTGGCCCGAAGTTTGGTCGAAAGGGCAGCGCAGAGAATTTGGCCATGATTATCCTACGAAAGGCCTTTGTTGTGAACTATTTCACTTGCGTAGGTTTTGCGTAGGTTGGCCGTAGTCTCTGCGTACAGTCTGAGTAGAGAACTTTGCATAAACTATATGTCGAAGGGTAAAAAATCTCTTCTTCTTCTCCTCCTTTTAACGAGAGTCAGGTTTCGGCGTTCCTGACTCTCAAGAACAACTATCGGGCCGGTCAGCTGACCGGCCCGTTTCTATTTCCCCGTCCCAACACGTTGCCCCAACTTTGCCTGGCGAGGATAATCGCAGCCATGATCTTGCATATCACGACGAAAAACGAGTGGGACACGGCCGTAGGTGCGGGTGCTTACACGGCTGATTCCCTGGACATCGAGGGTTTTATCCATTGTTCTTCGCCGCAGCAAGTGCTTGGTCCTGCAAACGAGAGATTTGCTGGACAGAGTGGTTTGCTGCTATTGTGCATTGACCCAGAACGACTGACGGCGCCCCTGGTCTACGAAGATTGCTATGAAACCGGTCAGGCATTTCCGCACATCTACGGACCGCTCAATCTGGACGCAGTGATCGAGATGGTACCGTTTCCGGTGCAGGTGGATGGTTCGTTCGTTCTGCCGGAGAGGCTACGGACATTGGAGTAAGTCGGCACCTCCTGTAATCGTGAAACAACGCAATCCGCTACCTGATGGTGAAGTTCCGCATTCGCCACGCCTATGCTGGGCTGTTCCCTGCTGCGTATCTGGCGCAGTTCAGCTATGAGGAACAGGAACGGGACTGGCAAGATTTACTAGAATAAGCTACACGTGATGTTCGTTTGATCGGCGAGCTGAAGGATGGAAAGGCGGCGGGGAATATGTTGGCCAGTGCCGAGCGTGATGTTTTCCCTGGTTATGACGCAGAAATCATCGCGCTGCACGTTGTGGGCACGCTGCGGCGCCAAGGCGTGGGACAAGCTCTCCTAAGCGCGGCAGTCGCCGCCCTGCTAGACCAGGAATGTAGCTCAGTCATACTCAGGACCCTGTGCGGGAACCCGATTCGGGAGTGGTATGAGCGGCTGCAAGGCGAACTCATCGGTGAAAAGCGCTACTTCATCGATGATTGGGAAATTGTCGAATTCGCCCATGGTTGGGCGGAGCTATCCGACCTGCACTAGATCTACGCGCTATTCTTTTTCCCACAGACATACCACATCGACGAGGTACGTTTGCGGGCGCATATCCAGCGGCTGAACCTCGATGAGGCGATAGCCGGCCTGGGAGATCACCCTGCTATCTCGTGACAGGCTGGCCAGTTCAGAGCCAATGTAGATCACGCGTGGCGTGGAGAGGGCGAGAATAGGCTCGATAGCATCTCTAGCGACGCCATAAGCACCTGGCTCCAGTACCAGTAGGTCAGGGCGGAAATCAAGCGCGGGAAGCACATCCTCGACCAGACCATGATAGAGGCTGACATTCTCCAGGTTGTCAAGATTGGCGGCCAGATCAGCGACGGCGTCGTCGTTTGCTTCTACGGCCGTGATCTCCTGTGCCCCCTGGGCTAAAAACGCAGTTAACAGCCCCACTCCGCTGTAGAGTTCCAGTACTTTCTCTTGACCGCCGAGCGCCGCAAAGCGCAGTACGGTCTCCACCAGTAGCTCAGTTACGGGGATATTGGGATGAAAGAAGCAGCCGGGAGAGACGCGGAACACGCGCCCGGCCACCTCCTGGAGGAGGTAGGGGTCGCCGATGAGTGATGCGGCCGTACCGTCGGGTAAGATGATGGAAATGGAGACCGGAAAGTCGACTTCTAATTCGGGTGCTTCTATATCTTCGACTTCAAGCGCCGCCAGCATCTCCTCGTCGGTACCACGGCGCAGGGTAAGGCGGCGTAGTTCAGCGAGGTCCAGATCTACATCCTGATAGAGGGCCAGCAGCGGCGGTTCAATGACGAGACAGGTGTCAATGGCTATCACTCGCTGCTCCGGGGCAGACCAGAAACCCAAACGGCCGTCGCCCGTTGGGCTGAAGGTGACGTCATTGGCATATGCCCAGGGTTCGGGGCTGGGGATCACGGGTAGAACGGGGGCATCTTTCACGCCGCCAATGCGCCACAATTGGTCCACCACGACGGCGTGTTTGGCACGCAACTGCTCGGCATAATCCATGTGCTGGTAATGGCAGCCGCTGCAAACTCCATAATGCGGGCACGGTGGCTCGCAACGGGAGGGGGACGCTTCCAGGACTTCAACGACGCGGGCATGGAGATAACGCGGCTTCTCGATAGTTACGGCCGTGCGCACCTTCTCGCCGGGGATTGCACCCTGCACGAAAACTGGGCGGCCAGTATTGTCGCGCCCGATTCCGGCCCCGCCATAGGCGAAACCGGTAATCTCAAGGTCAAGGATATCCATCAATTAGAACCTCCCAAGGGCTATCAACATGGTGTAGGAGGCAATGAACCAGTGGATTAACCAGGGGTAGATAAAGGATTGTGACTGCCAGGCGATCAGCCCAAAGATCGCCCCACCGAAGATCGTGCTGAGGGTTTCAATTTCCGGCTTACCGAGGTGCATGAAGGCGAAGGGCACGGCCTGAAGCAAAATAGCCGGGCCGGGACCGAAATAGCGAGCAAAGGTAAAGAGCATCAAACCACGCCACATAAATTCCCAGCCAAAAAGATCGACGCCATTGAGAAAGATCAGACGGCCTGTCTCCTGGGGCGCGCGTGCACTGTAGTACTGCTGCATGCCAGGGGTGCGACCAACAAACCACAGAATGATGGCCATACCTATGCAGCCGACGATTGTCCACAGCAAGCCAATACGCCAGTTGCCAATCTGAAACCCGAAGTCACGGGGGGACATGCGCATCACGAACAGGATGATGAACATGGGGATGATGAAATAGAGGAGCAGGCGATCGTAAGCTTTCGTACCCGTGATCTGGTGATTGTAATAGTCAATCATAGGTACGACCGTGCTGTAGACAATGAGGAAGCTGAGCTTCAGGTCGAATTCAACGCCACCAATGGTAATCAAGATTCCTCCTCAGGGCGCAGGAGCGATGCCGACAAGGAGGGTCAGCCGGTCTTTGCTTTCGTTGGCCACGCCATGAACAACGCCGGCCGGCGCCCAGACGATATCTCCGGCAACGGCCGTGGCCTGTTCGCCGCCAAGCCAAAAACGACCGTGGCCTTCTACGACAAAATAGAACTTGTCCTGATCAGCATGGTCATGAGGCAGTTGTATCTGGCCCGGCTCAAGACAGTTGACTCCCAGAAGCAGAGCGGGGCTCCGAAACAGAGTGGATTTATAGAACTTCTCCGGCTGAGCGCCAGTGTAGTCTTCTAGCGTCTTGATCAAGTCCATAGATGCTCCTTGGGCAGGGAAGTGTTTCTGGTGACAATGGGCAAGATTATAACAAAACGTGCCTGACCTAGGGGCCAGGCACGTTATCCAAAGACCAATGAACCTATGAAGCCTTGGTGGAAACCGGTTACCCCCCTATTTCGACCATGTCCGCCAGGATCTTCTCCATGGCCATGGTGTGGCTGCACACGCCGCGGGAACCAAAGAATGAGCAATCACAGTTCCAGGTGCCATCGTCGTAGGAGACTGTATGCACACTATCGTTATCGCCACGGAGGGTGGCGCGAAGTGATTCGAAGTGAATGCGATCACGCTCTTCAGCGTAGAATTTCGCCTTCTCAATTTTGCCGATCATGCCATAGTCCATATGTTACTCTCCTCGCCAGCTAGAGCAGGCATATGCGCCTTAAAAACAAAAAACGCACGCAAAAATTGCGTGCGTCACTCGATACCGGGAAATGTCGTGCAATGAGGATCTTCGCCTCCATGGGAAAAGTATACCCAAGCATCTCATTGTGTCAATCAACGATCCTTAAAAGGGGCGTTTCTCGCAGGATCGCTTAAGGTACGACCTGCAATTCGGCAAGCGGCAATTTGTCATCAATCCAGTGACCGTCTGGAGCGAGGATCACGGCACGCTCGCCGTCGGCGACATTCTTAAGGGCAACCTGGATCCGGTAAAGGCCTGGAGGCAAGGAGGCCGGCGTTGGGATCTCGTGGCGGTCGATCAATACATCTCCGCTCGTCCAGCCCGAGCTAGAGGACTGGCCCTGCAACGGCCGTTCTTCGATCGTTTCCATGATCCATCCCTGTTCATCTAAGAGGCGTAACTGCACTTCATAGTCAGCCGGGTCAGGAGCAAGAGTCTCCCAATAGAGTGTCACACCGATGGTCTGGCCGGCGGAAATCAGTCGTTCATCATAGGCATAACCCTGCAGCAGCAATTCGCCGGAGAAGTTTTGATTCACTGGGTTGGGGAAATCGACCCCGTTAGGGCCAGAGGCTGGCACTACGGCAACCTGATCCAGCGGCAGCGCATCGCCCAACAGAGTTCCGGTGTCGGAAGCGACCGGAAGACGGTAGCCTTCCGCTGGCGCGTAGAAGCCGGTGCTGATCGTGCCGAGGGCGGGCGAGTAAGCGATCTCGGGCAGAGTCAGGCGTACAGTGTCGACAAAGCGATCCCCTACTTGCCACTGACTGGCCGGGAAACGGCCGAGCCCGGGGTGCGTATCGCGCTGGGCGATCATGAAGCCTTGTTCGTCGATCAGGTGTACGAACTGAAGATAATCCCCCGGTGGCGCGGCGGTGACTTCCCAGTAGAAAGTTACATCGACCTCCTCCCCAGGCGAGACGGACCTTGTGCTTATTTCATATCCGCGCAGCTGCACGAAGCCGCCAAAAGAAGCAGCGCTGGGATTGGGCAGGGCAGCGGTGGCTGAATATGAAGGGGGTCGGGCGTAGGCCGGAGCGATATACCCACAGAGTGCAATAAGGGTGAAGGCGAGCATAGCTGAAGTGACTAAGGCTGTGAGCAAGCGGTTAGCGCGCAGGCTGGCCGGGCTTCCAGTTGCGGCCGGTAGTAGGACAAGCCACTGGCTCCAACCATAGCAGAGCAGCAGAGCTAGAGAGGGCAAAGCGGGAAAGAAGAAGCGGCCCATTGGCCCGGCCGGGCTGACAAGTAAGTAGTTGAAGATCACCGCAAAAAAGAGACCTACGTTAGTGAGAAGCACAAGCAGGTAAGGACCGTAGGCGCGTAGCTCTTCTTTATCGCGACGCAGGAACGGCAGCGACAGGCCTGCCGCGCCAACCAGGGCCCCGGCCCCAAGCAGCAAGTAGAAGATTTGCGGCAGAGGGATTTGACCGTAACCGAAACGCCCCCACAGGCTGGTCCAGACGTAGGGTAGTTCAAAAAGGGCCACTCCGAAACTTTCGCGCGGATCGCGCACTCCCCACAGTTCGGTGAGGCGTTGGATGCCGGTAGGTTCTCCGTAGAGCATCTGGTTGCGGGCAAACCACCAGCCTGCCAGCAGGGCCGTCACCGCAACAATGAGCAAATTGACCACCAGCCACTGGCGCCACTGTTTTTTGCGCCAGGCGACCCAGGCGACAACCAGTTCGATGGTGACGATCATGGCAGCCAGGTTGAATTTGCTGAGAAGGGCAAAGGCGTATAGACCGCCGAAAATGAGGCCCCAGCGCGAGCGTAATCCCGTTTCGTCGCGCAAGAGACGTACGGCAGCCAAGGTGATCGCCGCCCCTGCAAGTGCAGCGATGACATCATTGTTGATGGCGGCGGCCATGTAGAGGAACATGGGATTGAAGGCAACGATGGCTGCGCTGCCAAGGGCCAGATACGGTCGTTGTGGCCAGATGGTCCGGCCGATAGCATACGTGACCCACACTACAGCGGTACCAATAAGGACGTTCACCAAGCGTGCCAAGCGCGCAGCCAACGCCTCCCCGGACCAGGGGAAGGCTTCATCCGGGCCGTGGAGGTATTGGTTCTTGTTGTCTACGCCGACCTGCCAGTATTGATGGGCCCAGAATGGGTTGGTAGGCGGTTCGTAACAGAGGTCACGCCCTGTGTCTATCCAGCCCGTTACCGCGGCGGCAAGAGCATAGTAGAGCGGGGGATGGTGGCCCTGCGCACTGCAAGGCATGGCACCCTGGACAGGCAAAGCCTGGAACTGGATGATATGCTGGACGAAGCGGTAGTGGCGCAACTCATCGGTTGCTTCGTGCAGCGGGTTGACAGTGCTGTAGAGAACACCCAGGGTGATGAAGAGCAGAAGCAGAAGGGTTATGGCGCGGCGATCGGCAGCCATGGTTACTCTCCCATCTTTAGGCGTAGATGATCACGGCCATCGTTGGTCAGGATGCGCTCCCCGCTCATTGGATCATAGAGTCCGAACACGACCGCAGCAGCCCCTTTTGGCGGCGCGGCCAGATAGTGCAGTTGGCGGAAGCGATCGCCGGGCCGGAGCGTTTGTGGATCCACCCAGAGGCCATCATCACCAACCAGAAATGTGCCAGTTGCATCTTGCAGCTGGGCAAAGACGGCCAGCCGCGGCCCAGCATAAACGCCCGGCGGTGGTGGGTTGCTGATCAAGTGGACTTCCGGCAAGTCCAGTAGCGTGGCTACGTGCCACTCCAGGTGCAGTTGTCCATTTTGTGAGTCATAAGTGGCAGCGGTCAGGCAGAGTCCGTTAACGAAGCAGGTTGGCGCGCTGTCAACGGCCGTCGGTGTTTCCGCCTGATACAGTCGATAAGCGCCTATGCTGGGCACATCGGGCACGCGCTGCCGGCTACCTCCATATACTGCCTCCACATCAGGGAAACCGCCAAAACTGAGCTGCGGTTCCAGTAAGATGGCGCGCTGCGGATTGTACCAGCGTGGAGACGGAGTATCCTCCGCGTCTTGTTGAAGATCGACGGAAAGTGCAACCTTGTCCCAGGGGCCGGCTAACAGACTGGAAACACCAAAATCCTGCAAAGCCGGATTCTCGTTCAGGTAGGCAGCAAGTTCGTGAAGATCTGCACGGTAAAGGAAACGAGTCATACCGCGCTCCGGCCAGATGGTAAAATAATCGGACAGGTCGCGTACGGCGATGCTTCCCAGCAAGGCAAGGGCCAGCAGAGCCGGGATAAAGGTGCGGCCACGCGGCGAAACGCGCACCATCCACCAGAAAGGTAGAGCCAGAAGAAGGTAAACCGCAGGTTGGGCGAGAATCGTGTGGCCGAGGCTTGCAGCCGGCACACTGATGAACCCCGGGGAAATGCCCGCCAACCACCACAGCAGCAGGAAAGCCGATGACAAGCTGGCGCTCTGCTGATCCCAGGTCAGGGGCGGGGTTGGGCTCTCGGTCTGCGCCAGCGAACGCAGCCAGCGAGCAAGCGGCCAGATCGAGTATAGGACGGCAAGGAGCACTCCGGCCCAAAAGAAGCCCGCTCCAACGGGGCCGAAGACAGGGCGGTGAGGGATGTTGTAAAGCCATTCATCGTCCCCGTCGGCGTGGAACATACTCAAGGTCACGATTAGATGCTGACGTAGCGGTGTGTAGTTAGCGGCGCGGGCCTCCACCAGCGGTACGGCAAGTTCAGCGACGCGGGCTTCTGATTCGGGCTGGCGGCCAAGAGTAACGACCAGGGGTAGAGCGAGCAAGATGGCCACAACAAACATAAGCAGCAACCCGCGCCAGGAGCGCAGCAGCCAGGTACGGGCAAAAAGGAGAGCATAGGCGAGAAAGGCGAGCAAGATTAGGGGCAGGCCGCGGCTGGCGAAATAGGTATAAAAAGTGATGCCCATGAACAGGCCGGAGAGAAGGAAGGCGGGCCAGCCTGAACGGCCGTCATTGCCAGGGCGGTCTCCCAGGCCCATGGCCCGCAGGAAGAAAAGAAAAGTGATCAGGGTCAGAACGGGTAATAGAATGTGGCGCAAACCGATGCGCGAATACATGAGCGA
Source organism: uncultured Chloroflexia bacterium (assembly GCA_963786145.1). Classification (GTDB taxonomy): domain Bacteria; phylum Chloroflexota; class Anaerolineae; order Promineifilales; family Promineifilaceae; genus JAACFF01. The sequence goes on along the minus strand of CAWAYB010000002.1, from coordinate 631,977 downwards.
CCAGAAACTGACGCTCAGCGCCGCGGCGGCGACCAGCCCGACCATTTCGCCATATAGGCGGCGACCGACCAGGAAGGTCAAAGGCACGCTCAGTGTGCCGAGAAATGCGGATAGCCAGCGGATACCGGCCACGCCAGGACCAAAGATGCCCAGCATTATCGCATTCAGAGCGTGGTAGAGCGCTTCGTGGCCGGAAGCGTCAGGATAGTAAACGGCGAGGTCCCCATCGAGCACTTTCTGGGAGATGACGAGTGAGTTGATCAGTTCGTCGTCGCGCCAACCTGGGGGCACAGAATCCAGCCGCCAGAAGCGCAGGGTGAAGGCCGCCAGGGAAATCAAAGCAAGCAAGACCCATACCCACCAGGGGCTTCCGGCGATCGTGCGCGGAGTACGGGTCATGGGAGCACCTGCACCGTGGCCAGAGGCTGAGTAGAAACAACCGTGCCAGCGATTGATAAACGCTTCCCATCCGGCTGGGTGTAGACTCCGACGACGAGAGGATACTCCCCCGGAGGCAAATCATCAGGGATAGTGAAATGATGCAGTTGCAGGAAAGTGTCGCCCTCCTGCCAGGAATCGCTGGGCACGTCGAGGCGGTCGGCCTGGGCCACGGGCACGCCGTCGGGGCCGAGCAGATGGGTGAACAGCACGGCTTCCGGTAAGGGACCGTGGGTCTGCCACGCGGTCACAACAAGCAGCTGCTGACCGGGAGCCAGGCGAGGCGTTTGTAGGTCGTAGCCCATCAGAGCGAGAGAACTACCAAATTCGGCGCGAAGGGGGACCAGGCGCCCGAACCAGTCTTCACGCAAGCGAGCCTGATCCAGCGCATAAAATCGAACTGGGCGATCCAGGTCCGTTTCGCGGAGGGGGAGCGTTTCTTGAAGATCGGCCGTGGCAAAGTAGCTTTCGAGCGCCGGATCAAGGGGGGCAAAGCCGGTGAGGGCGACGGTGCCGGAAGGCTCACGAGGAAGCAGTAGGGCACCACGGCCGTCGAACCAACGCAGCGCAAAGTGGCTCTGCACTGACCTGAGTCGGGCAACTGCCGGACTGTGGTAACGACCGGGGGTGGCAGTCGAAATGGCGACTTCACCGGGAGGCTGCTGATCAATATAGTCAAGCGCGGTGACCAGGGTCGTCTCGTATTGCACGCGGACTTCGGGCGCGTTGGCCCAGATCTGGAAGTAGTCGCGGTAGGTGAGCAGGGCGGTCCCGAAGAAGAAGAGCATGAGGAAGACGGCAACCAGGGGCCGCCAGGAGGGGCGGTCAGCAAGTACAGATGTGGCCGCCGCGCTCAGAGCCAGCGCGGGAAATAGGTACAGCAGGGGCTGGATGGCGATGGCCTGGGTCATACTCAATTCAGGACCGGTGATAAGGACGGGTGCCAGCCCGGCGGCGAGCCAGGTCAGCGAAAGGTACGAGGCTGAGCCCACGAGATGATCAGGACGATCATCCCGGCGCCAGAGATAAAGTAGCGCAAGTGCCAGACCCAGCAGAAGAAGCAGACCCCAGACGGGGCCGAGCAACGGCTTGGCAGCGATATTGTAGCGCCAGGTGGGATCTCCCTGCAGGAAGAACAGGCCCACCGCCCCCACGATGTTGTCAGAAAGAGGAGCAAAGTCACCCGTTTGGGCCAGCCGCAAGGGACCCGCCAGCTGGTTGATGCGCGTCTCTGCCTGCGGGTTGAGGTAAAGGAAGCGCAGCAAGGGCAAGGCAACCAGGAACATGGTCAGAAGCATTACCGCGATACGCCCGGCCATTGGCCGCAGTAAGTCCCGCCGGCCATAGAACCAGTAGAAAAGGAGCGCGGGGAACACGAGCCAAAGCCCTCGGGCTGGGATGTAGGTGTAGAAAGAAAGTCCCAGGAAAAGACCCGCGCCCAGGAAGGGCCAGAGCCTGCGTGAACCGCACCAGAGAGAGCTACGCACCATGCCTGGCTGTTTCGTGACGCACTCAAGGCCACGCCAGAAGAAGAGAAGGGCGAGGACGAAGAGGGTGGGCAAGAGGCTGGAGCGCAAGCCCTGTCGCGCGGACATGAGCGACCAGAACCCCACAGCAAGGCCGGCGGCGGTGAGGAGAGCGGTGTTCCAATTGAAGGCCCGGCTGACCCAGGCGATCATGGCCGCAATCAGCAACAGGCTGGCATAAACGGCTGTCAGCCTGCCTGCCAAAAAGGTGGGGCCGATGCCGGCCATGAGTGCGGCGGTGAGGTAGTCGTAGAGCGGTTCACGGCCGTATCCGACTGTAAAGTAAAGATCACGGACGCCCTCCTGAAGGATACCCGCGGCGGTCAGGCCGTGGTCCGCTTCGTCGTGGGTAAGGCCAGGCGGCACGTCCGGCAGGTCATGCAGGCGCAGAAAAACAGCAGAGAATAGAATGATCAACAGCCAGCCGTAACGCCTCAACAAGTGGGAAGAATCGCGCATATTCATACGAAGTGCCGCATCATACAGAAGGGCTTCCCGCTGCACAACTACGCTAAATCGGCTTTCACTCGGTGAACCACCTATTGATGGCCGTGGTTTGCACGATGCCTGGTTGCGCACTCTAGCCGCGAATACAATAAAAAACGCCACACTTGTGGGCAAGCATGGCGTCAAGAATCTGTTGAGGGTTACTTGGTGGATTTAGGCTAAAGCTTCCTTCGCAATATTGACGACTTGCGCGAAAGCCGCAGCATCACGCACTGCCAGATCGGCCAGGACTTTCCGATCAAGCTGCACATCTGCCTTTTTCAGCCCATGAATCAGTTGGCTATAGCTCAAACCATTTGCCCGGGACCCGGCATTGATTCGCGCAATCCAGAGACGACGAAACTCGCGGCGGCGGACGCGGCGATCGCGATACGCGTACCAGTACGATTTCATCATCGCTTCATTGGCCCGGCGGAACAGCTTGCTGCGTGTCCCCCATTGGCCTTTGGTCATTTCTAGAATTTTCTTATGGCGCCGCCGGGTGACGACCCCGCCTTTTACTCTCATTGTTTAGTACCTCGCATTTATGGAACCTGGTCACTCAAGCAAGCGCTATGCGCCCACCGAGGCCAGGCAGCGTTAGTGATGGTTGAAACCAAATGGCTATCCCGGTGGATTGGCCTTGTATTTACCCAGATAAGGAGCAAGCCGCTTGATGCGCCGAACCTCACCCGGTGTGTCAACAACCAGCATCCTGGAGAATAGGGCCTTCGTACGCTTGGGCGTACGGCGACGCAAGTGGCTCTTGCCGCCCTTGGTCCGCACAATTTTACCTGTCCCGGTCATGCGGAATCGTTTGGAAGCAGCCTTATACGTCTTGAGCTTGTATTTCTTTGTCTTAGCTTTTGGCATAGTATCCCTCAAAAAAAGAACCCTCAACGGGTTCTGAACTAACTCGTTAAACTCCTGTGCTGTGCACCGGATATATTAAGCTTCTGCCTCTGGGGACATCATCAGAGTCATACGCCAACCTTCAAGGGTAGGCTTCTGTTCGACCACGGCGACGTCCTTGAGATCTTCGGCAATGACTTGCAGCATATTCTGCCCGATCTCCGGATAAGTGATCTCCCGAGCCCGGAAACGGACCATGAACTTCACTTTCTTACCTTCGGCAAGCCACTTGCGTGCATTGCGCACACCAATGTTGCGGTGAAATTCGTCAGTACGCGGCGTCAGGCGAATTGTCTTTATTTCAATCTTCTTCTGACGTTTCCGCGCCTCGCGTTCTTTCTTGGTCTGCTCGTAGGAAAACTTGCCGTAATCCATGATGCGGCAAACCGGTGGAACGGCGTTGGGAGCAACCTCAACCAGATCCAACTCAGCTTCTTCAGCCAAATCACGCGCCTGCTCGATAGGCACCACCCCGTGGTTGGTACCTTCATGATCTATGAGCCGCACCTCTCGCACGCGAATGCGATTGTTAATGCGATAATCCGGCGTTGTCGGCGGTCTACTGAATTTACGTCTACTTCTTTTAATGGTACCTCGCTTTTTCCTTTTCCAGGCTGGTGCTGAAACTGAAGTTGTCTTTTAGACAACAAACAGCCCACTGATACTGAATCAGTAGGCAAAAAAATGATAACACAAGCAGATAGGGGCGTCAATCTTCACCCGGCCAAACGCCCTGAAGGACCACCTTAGGCAGGCTTGCCTGAGAGAGGGATGAGCCGCGTCGGAGAAAGTCCTGACTTCTGTTTTGGAAAGGTAAGGTGGCCCGAATGCAACCCGGTGTCAGTTCAATAACAGATTCAGCACGATCAACAGCGCGAACATGGCGGCGGACAGCAGCAGCACACGCCGCAAATCCTTGACGACATAGGCATATTCTTCATGAAACTGTTCTTCGGTCGTCTGCTTGGTACGCAGAGGTGCCGAACTTGCAGCGGGCGCAGCAGCTCCCGCTGCGGGCAGGGTAGTGTTTGCCGAAGCAGTCGATTGATTTTTCTTAACACGACGTACTTTCTTGGCCATGTATTAACTCCTTGTGAACGGGCCCCATTGTGCGCTTATTGATCAGAATTTGCAACTTCAAGGGCAGAAACGGGGATAGTCGTCTCTGCTGTAGCTATATCACCGTGCATCACGGGCAGTCGCACGCCGGTCTGACGATCATAAACACCGACAACGGCCGTGTACGTGCCATCTTCCATATCTGCAGCGATCGGGAGCGCGTGTACCTGCCAGATGACATCGCCGGCCTGCCAGGCCCAGGAGGGGGCGTCGAGAGCATCACGCTGGCTGATGATCTGACCCGCATCGTCGAGGACATGCGTGAACAGCATGGCGTCGGTGGCATCGGCCGGGCTGTGAAGTGGGCCAACGAGCGTGGGGTCAAGAACCTGCCAGCGGGTCAGCAGTTCGGCCTGGGCGCCGGGCTGCACCGGAGAAGACAGCCATTGTGCGGATAGCAGTTGCAGCGCTCCCCCAAGGTTACCCAGCGGCGGACCATCGTCAACCAGATGCGCAGCCAAAGCATAGCGCGTAAACGAAGGGTCCAGGTCATCAGGACGCAGCAAGACCGTCTCTTGGGGAGCCAATACGCGTGTGAAGGCGGCGTGCGGCGGAGTGGCCGCAGATATCATCGCCACGGTCGTTTCTTCCGGCAGCTGCACCAGCGCATAGCGCGCATCGCTCCAGCGCAGTCGCTGTGCCTCTTGCCCAGCCAAAACCAGAGCAATAGAGGGATCATGAGCAGGTCCAGGAAACACGGTGGAAAGAAGAAACACTTCCTCAGCAAACAGGGGTTGATCGAGATAGGCAAGCTCCTGCACCAATGTTTGCTGGTAAGCGTTGCGCACGGCAGGCGCCTCGCCCCAGTCGACGAAATAGGCTCGAGCGCCGGTGATTCCCACAAAAAGAAGCCAGGTGGACGCACCGGCGACCAGCATAGCACGGCTCTCGATCCGCATGCGTTCAGCCAGCAGGCGCGCCAGAGTCACGAAACCGACGGCGGGAAGGAGATAGATGGCGGGCAGAGCAGCCAGATTACGGGTGGTGTTCGCTGTAGGGCCGGTGAGCAAGGAAGGGATGATGCCAGTCACAAACCACATAAGCAAGAATGCGTACGCTGGGCTGCGCCAGTGCCACACACAGAACAGCAGACCAGCGATGAAGAAGAGGGCCGTGACGGGGTCGAAGACCGGACGCCCTGGAATGGTGTAGGCCAGGAACTGATCGCCATATCCGGGCCAGACGAAGGCCAGTAGTGCCCTCCCGCTGTTACTCAGGAGGGGAATGATATTCCCTGTAAGGGTTTGGCTGACGGTACCGTCGAGCATAGAGAGGCGGGTTTGCGCCGCGGTATTGTTGGCCAGGTAAACGAACATCGGAATGAGCAGTAGCCCGGCGAGTACTAACCCGGTCATGACTGGACGCCAGGCACGCCGGAAGTCGGGGCGGTGGGCGAAAGCCAGATAGAATAGAAACAGTGGAAAGAGGAACCAGGAGACGCGGGCGGCAAGATAGATATGAAAGGTCGCGACAATGCTGAGCGCGAAACCGAGCACAAGCCCAGCCTCGCGCCACCGCGATGCCGCAAGGGCTGTGCGGGACCAGGGATAAATGAGTTCCCAGTAGAGCCACACCGCCAGGACCATAAAGAAGGGGAGCATGCCCGCGCGCAGGGCCTGACGACTGGTAGCAACAGGCCAGAAGGAAACCGCAAGCAGTGCGGCAGCGATCAGGGCGGTGGGTTTGTCCAGGGCGCGGCGTGCCCAAGCGGCCGTAAGGACAATAGCAGCCAGACCAAAAAGTACGTTAACGAGCCGCAGGGCCAGGATGTTTTCACCCAGGAGAGCCATGGAGGCTGCAACCGTATAGCTGTATAGCGGCTCGCTGCCGTAGTTGAGAGGAAAATAGTAGCGCAGTACGCCATCGAGAATGCCGATCGCTTCGCGGCCATGATTGGCCTCGTCGTGGGTCAGACCGGGCGGCAGTTCAGTCAGACGATAAATACGCAGCGCAACCGCGGGTAGCAGAATGAGGGCGACGTAGAACAGCGTCTTGCGCATAGAATCGTGGATCATGCTCGCAGTGGCTGCCGCCGAAGAAACAATCTACTGGTTTTGGGCCACCGCGAATAATTCGCGCTCAAAGAACCAGCGGAAGGGTGGAACATCGAAAGCGACGCGGCGCAGAGTAGCGAGGGCAGCATTTTCCTCACGATTCTGGGGCGGGGAGTCGAGCCAGACGCGGATGTCGCGGAATCCGATCTCCTTCATGGCGCGGCGCATGCTGAGAATATCTTGTTCGTTGACGTGTACGTCCTGGTTAACAGGGGTGATGGCGCGTGGGTCTTTGGGGTAGTTTTCGCCCTGGCCCATCAGGCCGCGCACGCGGCGAACCCAGGGGTAGGCGTAGGCATCATACCAGCGGTTGGGCGCGGTGTGGACGATGAGACGGCCGTCTGGCTTAAGCACCCGCCGTATTTCTTGGAAGGCCGCTGCCAACTCCCAGGGGTGTAAATGTTCCACCACATCGAACATCAAGGCGCGATCAAAATAGTTAGTGGGAAAAGGAAGATTCTTGGCATCCGAGCGGCAGACGCCTGCCAGCGCGGGAGGCTCCTGCCCGTCGGTCGCAGCAGCGGCTTGCTCAGCTAGGATCACATCACGGGTCATCAGGGCGGCGACTTCCGCATAGTCCATGCCGTAGGACTCAATGCCCAGGCTCATACAATGACGTAGAATCTCCCCACGACCACAGCCAACATCGAGAACTCGCATGCCCGGCACAACCTCAGCCACAGCAAACGCATCGCGCAGACGCCGTGACAAGTGCTGGCCTTCCGAAGCCAAGAACTCGTCGTAGCCTTCACAGGCTGTCAGAAAATATTCCTCCGTATATAGGGTGGAAGGCAGGGGTTGGCGCTTCTTCGTTGTCATCAGTTCTTATGCTCTTGAGATGAAGATAGGGCATTATAGAAGTGCGGGAATTAAGTTGCAAATGAGCAGCATCGGTCTGGGCATTCCCTAATAGCATCCTTTTTGAAAGCAAAAGCAGTATCCTGCTGAAACTTTTACCAGGCCCTTGCGTAAAGCTGAATAATACTCAGGAGATTGGAGCGTTGGATGAAGAGCAGGTCTGGCTCGAACAGGCCATAAGGGGCGACAAAATCGCCTTTGGAAGATTGGTGGAAGCATACCAGACGCCAGTTTATAACCTGGCATACCGCATGCTAAATAACTCCGGCGAAGCTGAAGAGGCGGCCCAAGAGGCGTTTATTCGCGCCTTCACCAGACTTGACAGTTATGACCCGGAGCACAAGTTCAGCACTTGGCTGCTGTCCATTACTTCCAACTACTGCATCGATCAGATAAGGAAACGGCGCGCGTTGCTGCTGTCCATTGATGAACCGTTGCCGCCGCATCCAGCGCTGCAGAGCGAGCCAATGAAAGGGCCTGAGGCGCAAGCGGAATTGAACGAGCAGCAAGCTCTGGTACAGGAGTTGTTGTCAGAGTTACAGCCGGAATACCGTGAGGCCGTAGTGCTGCGCTATTGGTACGAGCTTTCCTACGAGGAAATCGCGGAGATGATGGACACAACGGTTAGCGCAATTAAGTCACGCCTATTCCGCGCGCGACGGCAGTTGGCGGAAATCAGCTTAGAGAGAAACTTGGCCACGGCCGTGGCAATGGAAGTGGAGGTCGCCTAGAACGGCGAGTGCAAAGTCGATGGAGAAAGGAAGAGAGGATTGAAGGGAACGAGCTATGAACCATGAACGATATTTTGCCCTCATGATGGACACGCTCGATGGTGAGGTTTCAGAACTTCAACAGAATGAGCTGCAGGCTCACCTGCGCGCGTGTCCCGAGTGCAGCCGGGAATGGCAAGCACTGTTGGCAATTGATACGCTGTTCAGAATGACTCCGGCATTGAGTCCTGCGGCTGGGTTTGTTCAGCACACAATTGCCTTGCTGCCAGATCGTCGCGTACGCATCTGGGCGATGGGAACGATCTACGGACTACTGCTGTTGGGCGGATTGATCCCGCTGGCGCTGTTGGGATATGTGACAGCCCAATTCCTGCCAGTCCTGCGTCAGCCCGCCGTCGTTGAAAGTGTGGCCAAGTCGTTGCAGACGACGTATCAGACCGCTGGAACGGTCATGGGTGCGCTCGTAAGCGGCCTGGGCGAGGCGATGATTCAGCAACCGGCATTGGTGGGATGGCTACTGGTCGTAATGGGAATTATCTTCTTGTGGGGCGGTGTGTACAGGCAACTTAATCTGGTTCGCGCCTAGGACAGCCAATACTTTTCGAAGCGAGGATGTGCCTTCCTGCCAACCGAAAACCTTCTAGCGGGATGCACACGGAGAAGTGTAATGATGAAGCGATTAACAATAGTTTTCTTGGGGCTGCTGATGCTGCTCGTGCTGGCAGTTCCATCCGGCACCGCGCTGGCAGCACCCTATTTGGATACAAATGTGGGCAGCGGCGAAACAGTAAACAATGATGTCATCGTCTTTGATGGCGACCTTGAACTGGAAGCCGGGGCCGTGGTCAACGGAGATGTGGTCGTCTTTAACGGAGACGTGCGCACAGCCGGGACGATCAATGGCGATCTGGTAGTCTTTAACGGAGATGTTGAAGCTGAGGGTCAGGCAGTGATTCTTGGTGACTGCGTGCTGCTAAACGGTAGCTTGGACGACGCCTCGGAAGATGGGATCAGCTGCACGGATGTAGAAGGTGGCGCTTTGTCGGGTTTGATGCAGAGCATCCCTCCGATCGCGGCTATTCCAGCTATTCCAGCAATTCCAGCGGTTCCTGACATGCCGGCGGTACCCGATGTGCCTACCGTTCCGCCACTGCCTGTTGCACCTCGCGGCCCGGAACTCCGTCAAGATGGCCAAGATGGCCGGAGTGGGGCTGCCGACTTCGCGGGAGTAGTGGGCAGCACGCTCTTGCTGGGATTTCTGGCGTTTGTCGCGGCCGCCGCTTTTCCGCGACATTTGCGGCAAGTGCAGACAACGGCACAGACTAAACCATTTGCCAGCGGAGCAGTGGGTCTGCTGACTGCAGTCGCTGTGCCGGCTCTGGCAGCGCTATTGGCACTGATCTCGGCGGTGCTTGTACTCGTATGTATTGGCTTGTTGGGCTTCCCAATCGTGATCGCGATGTTGCTCGGCCTGCTGGCTGGCGCGATTATGGGCTGGATCGCTGTCGGTACTCTGCTGGGCCAACGCTTGTTCAATGGTGAAAAGTCCAGCCTGGCCAAACAGGCAACTCTGGGCACGATGCTCATGACCTTTGGGCTGGGCATGCTGGGTATGATCTTCGGTTTTGGCGAAGCCCTGTTGGCGATCATGATTACATCCGTTGGTCTTGGCGCGGTGGCCCTGACCCAATTTGGTCGCAAGCCATATCCACATACGGTGACAGGGACAACCGTGCCCTTAGAAGACCCGATTAAGATCTCATCAGTGCTCGAAACCTTGCCCGTGGACGACATAGGCCAGCCGCCAACCAAAGCGTAGGCCGCACTCCTCGGTAGCTATCTGGCAAAGAAGCATGTCGTTTGGCGGCATGCTTCTTTTTGATCTCACCTCCGCTGCCGGAGGCGGTGTTGCTCCACTTCGGCGCCGCGTGCTAGAATGCCGCCCATGAGCAGGATCGTATTTATGGGCACGCCTGAGTTCGCCGTGCCAAGTCTACAGGCATTGATCAAGACCCAGAACGTGGTTGGTGTGGTTACGCAGCCGGACCGGCTGGCCGGGCGGGGCCAGGAATTGAGACCCTCCCCCGTAAAGCTGGTAGCGCAAGAAGCGGGGGTTCCAGTTTATCAGCCCCGATCGCTGCGTCCATTAGAGTCAGCAGAACCTATTCGCGCGTGGCAGCCGGAGGCAATCATAGTCGCAGCGTTCGGTCAGATCTTGCGGCCGCATGTTTTGCAGTTGCCGCCAAAGGGCTGCTTCAATGTTCATGCTTCCCTGCTGCCACGTTGGCGCGGTGCTTCACCGATTCAACACGCCATCATGGCCGGTGACGAGTGGACGGGAATCACGCTGATGCAGATGGACGAAGGGTTGGATACAGGATCGATCCTGGTACAGCGGGAAGTGCGTATCGAGGACCAGGATACCAGCGCAACTCTGCACGATCGCCTAGCGCTCTTGGGAGCAGAAATGCTGACTGCCCATCTGACAGATATTCTAAACGGCTGTGTCCTGGCCCATAGTCAGGATGAATCGCTGGCTACCTATGCACCTATGTTCAGCAAAGAGGCAGGGCACGTACAGTGGGCGCGAGGAAGCCTCGAACTTGATCGGCTGATCCGGGCGATGACCCCTTGGCCGGGCGCAACCACAACCTGGGACGGGCAGTTGCTCAAGCTCTTGCGGGCGCACCCGCAGGAGCAAGGCCCAGTGCGCGGACTGCCGGGACAGGTCTTTCAGGAAGGCGAGCAGCTGCTTGTGCAGACTGGCGAAGGTTGGCTGGTCATTGACCGGCTGCAGCTGGCAGGCAAGAAAGCGCTGGATGCCATGGAGTTCTTGCGCGGCCGACCGGACCTTCTGGGAGCGATCCTTGATGCCTGAAACACGCGCTTCAACTAGCCATGGAAGGCTAGCAGGATGAAGATCCTGGTTTATGGGGCAGGGGCAATCGGTGGCTATCTAGGCGCGCGTCTACTGGAAAGCGGGCAGCAGGTGACGATGCTTGACCGGCCAGAAATGGCCACCCTAATTAATGAACAGGGTATTACCTTGGAAGAAAGTGGTGTAGAGGTTCTGGTGCGACCGGTCGCTGTATCTTCGGTAGGAGAGGCACTTGACCTGAATGAGACGGTTGATCTGATCATTCTGGCATTGAAATCGTATGATCTGGCCGATGCCCGACGAGAGTTGACAGCGGCACCGGCTCACGCGGCAACCCTTCTGACCGTGGGCAATGGCATCGGCATTGAGGAGCCTTTCATGGCACAGGCTGGTACCGGCCGTGTAGTGGCCGGCTCCCTGACGACTCCCGTAAGCAAGAAGGACGCCACGCATCTTGTTGTTGAGCGGGGCGATCGCGGTCTTACAGTGGCACCAACGGACGCCGGGCAAGAAATTCGGCCCTGGGTCAACCTATTTGAAAAGGCAGGCATTACCACTACCATGGCAGGTGACTACCAGTCAATGAAGTGGTCCAAGGCTCTGCTGAACATCGTCGGCAATGCAACATCGGCCATCCTCGACATGACACCTGCTCAGATCTACAGTGATCCGCGGCTGTTTGATGTAGAAGTGCAGATGCTGCGTGAAACGGTAGCAGTGATGAAGAAGCGTAATCTGGATCTGGTGGATTTACCGGGATCACCGGCAAAAACGCTGGGACTGGCCGTACAGGTTGTCCCGAAAGCGATCCTGAGGCCCATTTTGACTCGCCTGGTTGCCGGCGGGCGAGGGGAGAAGATGCCCTCCTTTTATATCGACCTCGTGTCAGGGCGCGGCAAAAGTGAAGTGGTGTTTCACAATGGGGCGATTGCCGGCTTTGGCGAGCAAGTTGGGATTAGAACGGCCGTGAATCGTGCGCTTAATGATATCCTGATGGATTTGACCACAGGGCGGCAAGCACGCCAAACATATGCGCGACAACCGGACCGCCTGCTGGAAGCAATTCAGGGCCACACAGAACAGTGTTCGAGGTAGCTCGTTTCCCTAAGGTCAAGACTCTGATCAAGTGCTTTCTCCTTCGAGAAGAGTGGCCACGCGGCGAGTATGGCGACGAACCGACCAACGGCCGAATTCACGCAGCACAAACACAGCCCCTAGAATGGACAGGCTCCCTATGACTCCGGAGAGGACGGCAAACGCGGCGATGCGCCGGTCACGCCGCGCCTCGGCCAGCCAATCTCCCATACCAATCGTCGCTGCGGCTCGCGGTTTCGCATCGGGTAAGGTGGTATCCGGTTGGAAGCCAGACTGCCGGCCCACCCGCTGCTGAACCTCACGATCTATTGCCGTCAGGTATTGGCGCACCAGCGCGTTGGCGGTGGTTTGAAGGAGGCGTGGCGAGGCGTGGCCCAGGTGATTTGAAACGGCTACCTCACCACTGTAGGCCAGCAATGTGCAGCCGTTTTTTTCCGTGAGAGTCAATCGACCGCTGCCTGAATAAGCCGTGCCTTCACCCGTGCCGAGCAGCTCCAAGTTCACGGTATGCGGCATCTCTTGCTCTACTACCGTCACTCTCCCATCATAAACGCCTTTAAGTGGTCCCACGGCTATTCGTAAGGTGACGAACGCGGAGGAGCCGGGTTGGGATTCAAAACGCTCGCCTCCTGGAAGGGCAGCTTTGTTGACTGCAGGGTCACGCAGCAGCGTCCAAATCAGATCACGAGGTGCACTAAAAGAATGGGTGCCGTCTATTGTCAGCATGATCAAGTCCTGGGCCTTTGCCATGACCAGAAGAGCAGCAGTCGCACCAGCGGTTACCCTCGCGAGGCCAGCTGCTGGGTTTTCTGCCATGCCGGGAAATCCTGTGCAGCATTACGCATAAATCCTTCGGCAATCTCACTTACCCTTGCGTCAGACATTGCACTAGCGATGCGGTTGACAACCCGTCCCGGCATCATGCGCATTCCCCGTGGACGAGGTAGATTCGCGACGATTTTCAGACGGAAGTCGATACGGGTGCCGTCATCGCACGCTTGCATATAAGCGGCGCTGGCGAAGTATCCATACCCCATCGTGGTGTTCAACGTAGCTTCCCCCTCAACGGGCTCCTTGCCTTTCAACGGCTGCACGAAAATCGCCATGTTCTCAGTGTCCGACGTGCATGACAGGTCACTAATGGCACTGATGGTATAGGTTCCTAGCTCAACGCAGCTGTACAAGACGCGCAGCTCATTTTGGCCGTAGGTCTCAACAAGCTCAATGTAGGGCAGATATTGCACGACGCGATTCAGATCGGCAAAGAAGCTGAACGTATTCAGGGGATCGGCCGGGAATGTGAATTCCTTTTGTGCAGTACCGTTAAGCTTGATCATGAGCGGCCGAACCGGTCGGGCATGTGTGTGCTCTGACGCTAGTTGTCCTTGCCCGTGCCTTCTGCGCCAGCTTTGGCCTGGTTTGCCTCGGCCAAGAGTCCATCCAACTGTGCAGTCAGCAATTCGATCTGCCGGTTTAGACTTACGATCTCATCACGTGTAGGGACGTCATGTTTGCTTAGAAAGGTTTGCAGGTCTCTCTCGTCAAGGTCTGGTTCATCGGTGTCCTGGCCGCTAAACGAAAGTAGTTTATCGCGAAGGCGCAGGCCTTCTTCTTTGGCCAGTTCCCCTTTGCTTATCAGCTCCTGCAAGCGTCTTTCGATCTCGTTATCCACCTGTTTAACGAGGTCGAGTGGAACGGAGAGGCCTCGGCGCAACGTGTTTAGGGTATCGCCGCCGGTACGGACGAGCCCGGTGAGAACGGCCTTGGGCAGGAAGCCGCCTTCTTTCTTTTCTTGCTCGAAGATGATCTGGGTCAGCGTTACGGCTGTAAGGTCTTCCTCGGTTGTGTGATCAATAATCGTCACTTCGCGTCCTTCGCGGATCATTTCGGCGATACCCTCCAGTGTTATGTAGCGCTTCGACTCCGTGTCGTACAGTTTTCGATTAGGATAGCGCTTAATAACTGGCATAAGTTACGCTCCTTTGTGAAGCACATCCGGTTGAGGCTGCCCAACACACGCGACGGTTGAGGCTTTTAAACGGAAAAACAAAGCGCTTTTTCCCTTTATCATAGAGATCAAATAGAGGCGTCCTAATGGGCAGTTCGGGCTACCTATCAGTGCTGTTAAGCTGGTCGACTTTGCGGTTAAGGGCATCCACCTGGCTGCTCAGAGAAGCGATCTCGGAATGAGATGGCAAGTTAAGCAAGCGCAGCACCGAGGCAATTTGACGTTGAGTGAAACCGGTGACTCCAGTTTGACGCTGGTTGGCCGCCGATGTGTTTATCGAAGAGGAGTTAGAGAGCGATTGTTCGGCCGCGTCATCGTCGCCGATCAGTCTGCCCATGAATCGTTCAACTCCTTCTTCAACAAGTAGCGCCGCCCCTAGCCCCGCTAAGAGCAAGGTCGCTACATTCTGGATCATCCCGTGGTTGCCCTGTTGTTCATTGCTGCTTGATTCCGTCATTGCGATGTCCTGGCATCTTCTTCACCCGTCTTTTTGACGGGCATTCTTGTCCTGCCGCAGGGCGTCAGAAGGAATCGATGACGCGCCGCATTATCGTCACTATAGCATGCGCCAATAGTACCGTCAATGCATCGCGCAAATGCGGAAATGGGCTAGAATTGACGGAACTAGGGTGCAGTAAGGAGAAGGATGATGGCTGAAGACGAAGGTCGGCTGAGAACTGAGGAGCGCCAAGTATTGAAGCAGTTGGCCCAACAGGAGAATCTTGAGGGTCAGCGAGCACAAGCTGTCCTGGCCCTGGACCACGGCCGTACACAAACCGAAACTGCCGAGGAGACTGGACTGACCGCCAGCCAGGTCCGCTATATTCAGAAGAAGTTTGAGGAGCAACGACTCTTGGCGTTTCCAGACGCGCTGGGGATGCTCCCAGCAGATGCGCCAGCGGAGCAACGGCAAGGCACTTGGACGGCCGTTGCTCCGGCAGCGGAAACAAGAAAACGGCTTGATATCGTGCTGGCTGATATCGACGGGTTGATCAAGGAGTTACGAACAAGGCTGCCCGCAGCGGGCGAGTACGACTACTCACCCGCACAGATGCTGGCCCTTGTGCGTGATTCAGCGGCGCGGTATGCGCCTGATGTGCAATTGCAGATGCTCCAGCCATTTGAGGACATGACTGAAGAGGATTTGCTGGACATAGAAACCTGGAAAGGGATTGCCTATATGATCGGCTATTCCGCTCACTTTCAAGCCAACAAAGCCAGGGAACAACTCAACGCAACCCTTCCAGAGCCAATAAGACCGGACTCGATGACGCGTACCTTGCGCGATGGTATGGAACAATTTGCACCACAAATCGTGAAGGATATCGCCGCCAGCCTGGAGGGCGCCACGGTGGAGGACTTGCTCGATCCGGATACGTGGAAAGGGTTGGCCTACATGATCAGCTACTCGGCACAGTTCCAATTGGGTCAGGCACGGGTTATCCTGAATGAAGAACTGCCCGATCCAGTAAAGCCGGATACGCTGCTTGCGGCACTGAAGGATGGTTATGGTCGTTATGCCCCGGACGTAGTTAAACAGATTGTGGCCAATTTTGAAGAAGCGACGCTGGAAGATCTGCTGGACCCGGAAACGTGGAAGGGTGTGTGGTATCTGTTGAACTACTCGCTCCAATTCCAGGCCGAAAAGTTGGGCCTGAGCGCAGCCGAAGATACAGTCGAAGCACGCTGATTTGCAGGTTTACGACAAGGAATCTGGAAGCAGCGGCCGATCGGGCCGTTGCTTTTTTATCTGTGACTCATGCGGATACAGGGAATTGATGCGGCGTGATAGTATTGGGGATTGGATTAGTTTTCCAGGGTGAGAGGATGCCTTTAAAGGCTTGAGTAAGAGATGGCGGATTACAGCGATCAAGAAATTGATTTACGGCCGTATGTCACGGCGGTGATGGACAAGTGGGTTTGGATTTTGGGTATGGGAATCATAGCGGCCGTGTTGGGTTTCGTCGTCAGCTCGCTTATGGCCCCGACTTATGAGGCTACGGCATTGGTGGCGATTACGGAGCCGCGGCAGCGAGTGCAGTTTGATTCCCGGATCCAGACAGTAAATGACACTCAGCCGCTGAAGGCGTATCCCGAACTGGCGTTAAGTGATGCCTTGCTTGTCGACCTGCTGGACCAGTTGCCGGAAGCGGGAGACATAACGCTTGTGCAATTGCGCAGCAAGTTGGAGGCGGAACCCGGAACCGATCCAAGCCTCTTGAAACTTACCGCAAACGATGGCAGCCCGGAAATGGCGGCACGGTTGGCCAATTCCTGGGCCGGATTATTTGTGATTTGGGCCAACGAAATCTATGGCGATCAAGGCGATGAGCAGCTCTTGTTTTTTGAGGCTCAACTAGCCGAAGCTGGGGAAGAGCTGCGGATTTCGGAACAGGCACTGATTGAATTCCAGGCTACTAACCGTTCCAGCATATTGCTGAATCAGCTACTGGCGGTGCAGCAGACCCAGGCTGATTATCTGGCGAAACAGCGGCAAACGGATTTGATCCTACAGGATGTCGGCAGTCTACTAACAGAGGAGGGGAACAATAGTACATCTGGTCAAGCCCGGATCGAGCAGTTGGCTTCAATTTTGCTGCAGGTTCGGGCACTGGGCGGCGTTGCCAACAGCGTTACCTCTACTATGCCATGGCAAATCCAGATGAATGTTGACAGCCAGTCCAGCATGAGTCAGGAGGAGTTACGCACGGTTCTCTCTAATCTACAAAGCATTCTCTTGGCCCAGTCCAGTCAGATTGAAGAACGTTTGGCTGAAATTGAACCCCAAATACTTTCTGTCCAGCAGCAGAAACAAGCCGCAGACGTAGAGGAGAGCCGATTGCGCCGGGACTTTGATGTCGCGACAGAAACCTATACGACGCTCGCCCGCACAGTGGACGAGAAGCGGATCACTTCTGAGGATACGACAAGCGGGGTGAAACTAGCCAGCGAAACGGCCGTGCCGGAAGAGCCGAGCGGACCCCGCCGGGGCTTAATCACGCTTTTGGCGGGTTTGCTGGGGATGTTAGTGGGGACCCTGTTTGTTCTCGTGGCTTATGTCAGGAGCGGTAGCGGCAGTTCCGACGGACAGACAGTATAGGTGCGTTGTGTCTGCGCGAGGGACTGAGAAACGCCGTGTGGGCACCATCCTCTTTCTGATTATCGGCGGCATTTTGCTAACACGGCCGTTACTTAGCTATGCTGGTAGTAACGCCGGATTCTTGTCGATCAATCACTCAGCACTCCTGGACACAGGGCTCGCAGCCAGCAACGTCCGCGACAACTTTGGCCTTGCTAGCGAACTTTTCCCGAACAACCTGGCAAGCCAGAGAGGCAAAGGCTATTTGAATCTTTTGGTAGATCAGTTCGGTGCAGCCCAATCCCAGTTCATGCATGGTGGGTTCTCAGAGTACGACTACTTGCGTATGGCGGAACAAGCATATAGTTCTGGGAGCCCAATTCAGGCAGGCAGGTGGTTAACAGTTGCGGAATCGGCTAACCCCAGTAGTACTGACTTGTGGCAAACAGCCGGCAGAATGTGTCAGAGAACTTTGCAACTTGGTTCCATCTGCGATCGCTTCTTGGATTACAATGATCAAAACTGGCTTGTAAACAGCACTTTCTCCTTCGCCGAAGATGGTTGGAACCAGCGAAGTGTTGAAGGCTTTGATCTGCACTACGGAATCGAACCGTGTCCAGACGATGTGGCTGGGTTATGCGCCAGTATGAGATTGGGTTCGCCGGTACCAGAACATGGCATTAGTTGGTCGCAGTGCCTGAAGTTGAAACCCGGCCAGGATTACGTGTTTTCATCCTGGATCAAAGTTGATGCTCTCGCTGATTCGGAGTGGCGTCCAGTGTATCTTCAGGGCTCTGTCGATGGAGAAGCAAAGGGAATGTGGCCTGGTACGCAAAAGGGATCAATTCCGTGGACATACTGGGAACAGACATTTACTATGCCGGCCTTTGATCAAGATGAGGCCTGCTTTTACCCAACTCGCCTGATCGGAGAGGGACAGGTCTGGTTCAATCGCGCGCGCCTTGCGCAAGTGGAACGATAACCAAAGCTGAATCTAAATGATGGATCCCTTAGTTACAACTGAACCAAAGCCGGTGGCGAGGCAGTTTGGCATCAATGTTGTTACCAACGGTGCGGTGATCGTTCTCAACATACTGGTGGGCCTTTTGTTCACGCCGTATCTGATTAGCAAACTGGGGATAGCTTCCTATGGCCTTGTTGTTCTGGCCGTTTCTTTGACAGGGTATATGTCCATATTCGAGACGGCGATCAACTCGGCCGTCGGACGGTTCCTGACAATAGACCTGAGGAAAGGGCAGTTTGAGTCAGCGAATCGCACCTTCAACACCGCTCTTTGGTCAGGACTCCTTCTCATGCTAGTCCTGTTGCCCGCGGTCCTCGTCGTCGCCCATATGATCCCCAGTCTGTTCGACATTCCGGCCGGAGCAGAACGATCTGCACGCCTGCTTTTCGCAGCGGTCATGATCGCCTATCTCCTAATAATCATCCGGGGCATATTCGCAGCTTCAGCGTTTTCTTACAATCGCCTCGACTTACAGAACACTGTCTATGCCACAAATACCATCGTTCGGATTGGAGTTGTGGTGCTCCTCTTCAGTGTGGTTTTGGTGCCAAGTGCGTGGCAAGTGGGTGTGGGAACCATTGCCGGTGCTGCAGTGTCATTGGTTTTGGCCATCCTGATCTGGCGTGCTTTGACTCCGGAGCTACGTATCGATCGGGATCAGTTCGACGTGCTTAACCTACGCGGTATGTTCGGAATGAGTGGTTGGCTCCTCATCAACCAAATGGGGTCCCTTCTTTTTCTCAACATAGACCTCATTGTGATTAATCAGGTTCATGGCGTGACTACGCAGGGTCGCTATGGAGCTGTATTGCAGCTTACTATTCTCCTGCGAACATTGGCGGCGGCCATAAGCACAGCCATCACGCCTGTTGCACTTAAACAGTTTGCCGCCAAAGACATGGAGCGTATGGCCTTAATGACGCGCAAAGCGATCAGGTGGATGGGCCTGCTATTTGCCTTACCAATCGGCTGCCTCGTTGCAATGAGCGGAGAGTTTTTGACGCTCTGGTTGGGCCCTGATTTTTCGGGACTTGCTACCTTAGTTACAGTTATGATCCTTCCGCTCAGTATTAATCTTTCGGTCTTGCCCTTGTTTTCCATTCAGACTGCGCTGAATAAGGTACGTTGGCCGGGAATACTGACACTGGTCCTGGGCTTGTTAAACCTCTATCTGGCCGCAACCTGGGTTAAGTGGGAATCGGTCGGTCTCGGTGTAGCATTGGCTAGCGCTGTTGTCCTGACTCTCAAGAACGCCATCTTTACGCCACTTTATGGGGCGCATATCCAGGGCCTTCCTAGGTACACGTTCTACCAAGATATGGTCCCCGGGATTGTTGCAGCAATTCTGGTAAGCTTGGTCGTTTTTGGTGCTTCTAGAGCCCTCGCAATTGATAGTTGGGCGGTACTCATCGCTGTCGTCGGAGTTGTTTCACTGCTTTACTTGGTGGGTTTGTTTGCTTTCGCACTAGATACAGAAGAGAGAAGGCAGATTTTACAGTTGCGGTCCAAGTTTGGCTCGATTGGATAATAGTATGGGAAATGAGCCTACTATACTTATAGCTGGGGAGACCTATAGCTCGAATCTCGGGGACGGAATCATCGCTGATTCGATGCGACACATGTTCACAAAGGTGATGCCAGGCAGCAAGCTTGTGTTCGTTGACATTTCTGGCAGAAGGGGGTTTCCTCAGACGTCCGACAAAGGAGATTCGGACGACCGCACTGGTACTTTAGATCGGGTAATGCGCTCAGCGGGTCCCTATCAAAATCTCGCAAAATGGCATTTAGTTCGAAAACGACGCTGCCGAGCACTGTGGGAACCCCTGATGGTAAAGGGGAATGTGCTCGTTATCGGAGGAGGGCAGCTCCTGATGGACAATGACCTTGATTTTCCATTGAAACTGGACGGCCTCGTGCGCGCGGCAAGTGGACAGGGAATTCCCGTCCATTTTTCCGCCTGCGGTGTGAGCGGCTCATGGAGTAATGAAGGCAAAGAGTTGTTCAATTATGCCCTGAAGCAAGCAGCTACAGTGACCGTACGTGATAGGGGCTCAGCAAAAAATCTATTTCGACACTTAGCGATGCGACCCACGGCCGTGACACAAGACCCTGCAGTATGGGCCCAACAAGTCTACGGCTACGATCCACAGGTTATTCAAGCGGGCAATCGAATTGGCCTAGGGATCATGAACCCGGAAACTATAAACAGGAGACGGGCGGAAAAGGAAAGGTTCTCACCCGATGCCCTCATTCAGTTCTGGGAAGACCTGGCCTTGAAACTCACGCTGGATGGTTTCACTGTTGAGCTATTTACGAATGGAGACGTTGGAGACCAGTCGTATGCTGAATCAGTAAGGGCATCACTTGCAGCAAAGTCGCACGATGTGAGACTCGTGACACGATCAACCACACCCACTGAGCTGGCCCATACCATTAGCCGCTATGAGGCAATCGTGGCATTTCGCTTGCATGCCAGCATTGTAGCCTTCTCTTACGGGATTCCCTCCATTGGACTTGTGTGGAATGACAAAGTGCAGGAGTTCTACCAGGAAAGCGGAAGAAGCCATTACAGCCTAATGCAGTCTGAATATCGGGCTTCGATTGCCTTACAGAAACTCTATGAAGCACTCCAAGATGGCGTAGACAATAGCGCGATTGAAGCAAGCAGACGCGCAGCGCTCAGCAACATATTCGTCGTGCAAGAAGCTATGGGGCAAGCTGCAAAGTGACGTACCGCATGATTTGCAGGCTCTCTGTTAATAGTGCTGCATTTCGGAAATCATTCGTTTCAGGATAAGGTAGTGGGTATTCATCGGTATTCGAACATAATCGTATGGGGGCTTGCCATCCTGACAAGCTTGTACTTTGTGCAAGTCTGGCCGGGTCTGGGCGGGTTGACCATTCGAGCCGAAGATTTGGTGCTACTCATCTTGATTGGGCTGCTGGTTACTCCCGTCTTTCTGACAGGAAGATTTCGCTACCGCGACAGCCCGCTTTATGCACCGCTATTGCTGTGGGCAGGCGCTTTGCTACTGGGTGCGATGATTACGCTTACCTCCCCCCTGGATACAAAGTGGAAACAGGATGCGATAGTTAACGCGGTGCGACTGGCTCTAGCGTTGAGCTTGTTCTTCATTGTTTACAACTACCCGGCTACCGCGCACCGAAAAACCGTGACCATTGTGGGCACTATCGTTCTGATCAGCTTTGTGACCTCTACGGTTGCGCTGGTTCAAATTGCGCATTGGAATGGCTGGCTACCGTTTCCATTACCAGCCATATTGACGGAGTTCAAAGAAGGTGCAAATACGGAAAAGGGCAGGGAGATCTTTGGACTTTATCTTGGTGATACGGGTACGCATACCTGGTCCGCAATGCTGGCCATCCAGGCATTGACTGTATGGTTCTTGGCCTGGAGTACACGCAGCCGTATGTGGCGAATTGCGGCGCTGCTATACTTCGGAGTTCTAACTGTCATTCTGCTGCGCACGTCTGTGAGGAACAGCGTTCTGGGCCTGTTTATCGCCATTTCCAGCGTGTTTGTATTTGATTCCTTTCGCAGCCGATTTCAGACCAACCGGATCGTCAAGCCGCTGCTATTAGTTGCATTCGGCCTAGTTATTATTGGTACGCTTTTTATATTGGGATCAGAATACTATTATACACAGCGCATTCTGCAGACTCTGCCGCAATTGCAGAACGGGCAGATCGTCATTCAAGGCGGATCAAACATCTACGGCCGTCTTGATTACGCTGCAACTGCACTGACCATGTTCAGGTCTCACCCGTTGTTGGGCATTGGATTCTATTCCTTTGAACCTCTTAGCACAGTTTACGGGCCTGTCTCCACTCCACACGCACATAATTCGTTTCTGCAGACCATATCTGAGTTGGGACTGGTCGGCCTCGTTTGTTTGAGTTGGCTCATCTGGCGCATTGGCACTTTGCTATACGCGACAAGGGGGTGCTTAGATCTCAGCAGGGAAGCTCAGTTGATGTGGAAATTGACCGTTGCGATCGCGATATTTTTGGTGTTCACGGCCGTGTTTTCGAACACCTTCTGGTCGCCAGCATATATGTCGGTTTTCATGTTGTTTCTGGCAACCCTGGCCTCCATTGTGTACGAGGCTTCCACTTGACGACTCGGGTATGTCACGTTTCAACAATGACCCGCTGGGGTGGCATTGAACGCATGCTCGTGGATATGTTTTTGCATATACAAGCTGGTGAATTTGCGCACTCGTTGATGTCCACTTCCAGCAATCCGGAGATACTCCGGTCACTCGCGGATACTAACGTATCCACATTCCTACCATGCCGTAGCTTTCAGTATGATCCTAACGCAATCAGGCAAATGGCCATGTGGCTGCGCTCCAACAAGGTTGACTTTGTGCATACCTATAACGCCATGGCAAGTTCGTGGGGCAGTATGGCCGCTCAGATTGCGGGTACAAGGACTCTGGTAGGCGGGGAGCACGGTACGATATGGTCGGTCCGCCCGCCCTATTCCTGGCTCAATCGTTGGGCATATCAAAGGGCACGGCTGATCGTTGCCAATTCTGAAGCGAGTCGCCTGTTAATTAACCACCGCTTTCGGATTCCCTTAGCCAAGATCAAGGTCGTTCACAATGCAGTCCCCTCCTATGGCGAGCAGGTGCTGTCTAGAGAACCCATTGTCAAACACCACGCAAGCAGGGCGCCGTTGGTAGTGGGCAGTGTCGGGAGATTGACGGCCCAGAAGAATTTCGCGGTTCTGGTGGAAGCAGCCGCCCTCACGATGAAGAGAAATCAGAACATAATCTTCCTGCTAGTTGGTGGCGGCGAAGAAGAAGACGTGCTGCGCAGGCGTGTTAGAGAGTTGGGACTGGAGAAGAATTTCTTAATGACGGGCTGGCGCTCAGACGCTCGTGAATTGATCCGCCAATTCGATATCTTCGTAAGCACATCCCTTTATGAACCTTTCGGAAATGTACTTGTTGAGGCCGCTCTGGCTGGTAAACCGACTATTGCTCCGGCCGTTGACGGTATTCCGGAGGCGGTTGCCGACGGTGAAACTGGTTTGCTAATTTCCCCCTCGCTCCCGGTGCCGCAAACGATTATCGAAAAGACTGCCTTACCTAGGCAGGTTGTGATAGATGGTCAGTTACATTCGCCGCGCTCGTTGAACCCGGCTATTCTAGCCGATGCTATCCTAGCCTTGGCTGAAAATCCTGTGCAGCGGGCAGAGTTCGGCAGCAGGGGGCTTCAGCGTGCAACCGAGCTGTTCGGAATTGACAGATACATCAATGAACTGGAAGCAACGTATACTTCGATCCTTTGAGGTCTCACGCGTTCAGATCTCACATGCCCTATGAATCAGATGCAAGACAGGTTTGCGCAATTCGATCATTTAGGTTTCATGATGCCCTACTACGTGGAGGGTCAAAATCGACAGATAATCCGGAATTCGTTCGCCGAAATCCTGGAGGAACACCCTGGGCAGCGATTATTGGACACAACAGCGGTTCTGGAGATTATCAGCCGCTACCATTGTTTTGGAGATCGCACTCTGGTGGAGGGTGTCAAGAGGACGCCTTGGATGGGTAGACCAGCCGGGCAGCAACATGCTTGGGAATATGCAGACGTTCCACAACACGGCCAAACCATCATGCCGATTGCGGACGTATCTCGTCGCCTTTTCGAACTCTTGCGAATGGAGCTGGTAGCTGCTTGTGAGGGCAAATCAACGGTAGGAATCTTGCTCTCCGGTGGTATGGATAGCCGCATAGCCAGCGGGGTCCTGGCCTCTCTTATCAGAGATGGGATACTGGATTGTGATGTTGTTGCGATCACGTGGGGGGTCGAAGATGCGCGCGACGTGCATTATGCACGCAGAATAGCAGATTCATTGGGCTGGAGTTGGTGTTACTTGCCATTATCTCCAGAAGACTTGCTCACTAACATTCAGTTTACGGCGGCACGGGGGTGCGAGTTCTCTCCTGTTCATCTTCACGCAATGCCTCGCGTACGCAAACTCGACGGTATCGACTTAATTGTAGCGGCGAGCTTTGGTGATAGCGTGGGGCGTGCAGAGTACTCGGGTGTGCATGTCAATGACCTGGTTCGAATCGATACATACTTGATGAACTGGTTCAAATTCATGAATGAGCAAGCCTATCAGGACGCACTGCCCGGCGTTCAAGATGACGTGGTTCCCTATCGAGATCGTTATCCACGCGCTCTTGAGTACCAGGGCAGGGAAATTGAGCGTCAAGTGCATTATTGGAGGCGGCATCTTAATCCCTGTATGGCGACCATTAATGAGCGTATCCCGCTATATCAGTTGTTCAGCGCACCTGCAACGTTTGGTTTTATGTGGGACCTCGCTCTTGAGCTGCGTAATGATTCCGTCTATTTGCACATGTTTGACTATTTCCCAGCCAATCTGATTGATATTCCGTGGGCGCGAACAGGCAGAATATACGGGACTGATGTGGGCCAACCGGATGGTCTGAAAGCCAGACATCATCTCTATGGACAATGGATTCGCGAAGATCTCTACGATGAGATAAGTACCAAGGCGACTTCTAACCACATCGGGGAACTTGGTATTTTCAACATGACTGCACTTAAGAATGGGTTCGCTATGAACCACAGGGTGGGGCACAGCGGTGCAGCGCTGAAGTTGGATGAAATAATGATTTGGTTAGCTGCTTTGTCTAATTGTGTTGAGATATATGGCCTGCAAGCAAAGGAATATAACAAGTCGTCTCAAGATAAATTGAACGGAGTGCTTGTTTCGCCGCTGCAAGCGATGGGACACACAGTGGTCAATACCGTCCGACGTCTGTAGTGTATTTGCTGTCAGCTCCTCAGGTAAGAATCGTGAAAACCTCTTGTCGTATCTTGCTCCTCAACACGCAGATGGAAGCCGCTGGGGCGCAGAGAGCATCTATTGAGCTTGCACGCGGCTTGAAGCAACTTGGTCACGAAGTGACTATGGCGACGCTGTACGATAAGGCTGATTATGTACGAGAGTTCAGCGAATCATATGGGCTGAATATCATCGATCTGCAAATGAAAGCGACTGGAGGGCCGATTAAGAAGGTGCGGCACTTTGTGCAAGGACTTCTGCGACTGAGGGGCGTGCTGCTCAACAGGGAAATTGAAATCTTGCAGACCTTCGATTTCTACAGTAATGCGCTTGGACCTCTGGCTGCCCGGTCGGCACGTGTCCCTATCTGTGTCACATCACAACGGAACTCATCACGGGGCGGCAAGAAATGGCTGCGCTCATTTGCACGCGCGATCACGAACTCCGAATGGGTACAAATGATGACCGCGGTATCGGAGCATACACGACTGGAGTCCATTACCGAGGAAGGCATACGCCCCGAAAAGATCATGACCATCTACAACGGCATTGCTGTCGAGCGTTTTGAAGTTGAGCTTTCCCCAACAGAGGAGTTGGAACTGCGTCAGAGTCTGGGCGTCGATGAAACGGCCGTGATCGTCACCACGGTTGCGCGGCTTCATCCACAGAAAGGTCATACCTATCTCTTGCAGGCAATAAAACCTGTAACTGAGACAATGCCCAATGTCCGCTTCCTGTTCATTGGGGAAGGCGCTTTGCAAGCCGAGATCGAGCATAAAATTAAGGAGGCAGGCCTGTCTCCGTTTGTGCTTCTTCCAGGGGTCCGCACTGATATCCCGCAGATTCTTTCGATCAGTGATCTATTCGTTCTCCCTTCGTTGTGGGAAGGCTTGCCAAATGCACTCCTGGAAGCGATGGCCGCCGGGTTGCCTGTCGTTTCGACAAATGTTGATGGCTGCTCAGAATTGGTAGTGGAAGGGGTCACGGGCTTGCTAGTTCCACCTGCGTCCCCCCAACCATTGGCGGATGCAATCCTGCACGTTCTGCGAAACAGCGATCTGGCCTCGCAATTTGGCCGTGCAGGAAAGGCACGGGCGCAGCAAACTTTTTCACGTGAGCGGAATCTCTCAAGCTATGTTGATCTCTACGCCAGTTTGCTTAGAGGAATGAAACAGCAGACCTGACAGGTTGAGTATGCCTGGCGAACAAATGTCGGAGAACAAGTAAGGAACACCAGTGCAGAATGATCCGCTGACGCCAGCGATTAGCATCCTCGGCGTCAAAGTTACACCAATTACTGTAGCTCAGCTTCACCGCCACATGGAAGACGTGATTAGAGGAGGGCGCAAAGAGCTCATTCTCCATGTCAATGTCCATTGCCTCAATCTAGCAAAGGAACGGCCGTGGCTCCAGGAATTCCTTAATTCTGCGGAGGTGGTTCTTTGTGATGGAGCAGGGGTCATTGTAGGCGCCAGGATTCTCGGACATCACATTCCGGAGCGGATTACTTACGCAGACTGGATGTGGCAGCTTGCTGAATTCTCTGCCAACCAGGGATTCTCACTGTTTTTGCTTGGTGCAGAGCCGGGAGTCGCCGAATCGGCCGCTGCGCGCCTGCTGGAGCGCTATCCAAATTTAGCCATCGCTGGCGTGCATCACGGGTATTTTGAGAAGGAGCCTTGCAGCGCAGAGACGCAGGCTGTCATTGAGACCATCAACGCTGCTAAACCCAATATTCTACTGTTAGGGTTTGGAATGCCGCTGCAGGAAAAGTGGCTAATGGAGAATTGGGAAGCAATCGACACCAATATTGCCCTGACCGGGGGAGCCGTCTTTGACTACATTTCGGGAGAGCTAAAGCGCGCGCCGGAGTGGCTGACCGCTTCCGGCTTTGAATGGCTGGGAAGGTTGATCATCGAACCGCGGCGCCTGTGGCGCCGCTATCTGGTCGGCAACCCAATCTTCATGTGGCGGATTGTAAAACAGCGTCTCGCTCAAAGTGAACCTTAGCCGTCAGCAACTGAGATGCACTCCTGCTCCTACACAAACAGCTGCTTTACTAGGTGTCTAGGCCATGACTCCGGCGCCAGTCGCGTATGCGATACCCTGATTTCTTCCAGGGCATCAAGTCATCCGGTTCCAAATCGTGCCGGACCATTATCTTGCGGATAGATTGGAGGAGTTGAAAACGAAGCCGCCCCGTGGTTAACGGCGCCTCAAGTTTCCAGTATGCCTCTGCCAATAGCCCTGCCAGTTCCGTCTCAGCGAACATGGGGTCCTGGACAATACGGTCAATATACTCTTCCTGCTGACTGGCAGCGGAATAGCCATCGGCGCTGCGATCAAACTTGAGCACAGTTAGGTGCGGCGCCAGCACAAACTTCTTATTGGCAAACTGTGCGCGCCGCAGAAAATCCACACGCGGATCAGTACGGATTTCATGCGGTTCTTTCCAGTAACCGATTTCTTCAACAACGGCGAAATGGTGCAGTATGGCAGGGACTTCCGGGGGTCTTGGAGCATCGGGATAGTGAGGTATGTCGGCATGACGGCCGTTTTCCCTAATCCACTCCATAATGGAGTAGGCGAAGTCCGCTTTTTCGCGCTCTATACAATCCACCAGTACCTGCAAATGGTTGGGCAGCCAGATATCGTCGTGGTTAAGATAAGCGATATAATGGCCCTGGGCACGCCGCAATGCCTCGTTCGTGGGTACAGACTGGTAGCCGGAGTTTTGGGGCAAGTTATGCCAATGCAGGCGCGAATCTTTGAATGAGGACACGACAGTTTCGCTGTCATCTGTACAAGCGTCGCCGATGACCCAGCACTCAAAGTCCGTGAACGTCTGCCACAAGACACTCTGGATCGCGTAATTGAGTGTATTACTCTTATTATAAGTAGCGATGATGATGGTAATGGTAGGCTTGTTTTGCCAATGCATGGCCTCTACCTTCGGTCAAAACTGGACACACAATGTAAATCTCGTTCGCGAAGATGATGGTCCGCAACTTGAATAGTACTTTACACAAACAGCCTAGGTTCGGCAATCTGGAGCGGTCCTGGGCAGAACCAGGCCAACAATGCAGTGTTTCGAGTTGGGCGAAGTTGCTGAGCGCAACGCTGATTGCAGCATTCTCCCATACTCTCTTCCAGATTGTTTTGCTTACCTAAGAGACGCACAGAAGAAGATCATGCTGCAAAGAATCCGCCGTCTAGACCAGCCTATCAGAATCGTAGTCATTGGCATCGGTTCAATCGGAAGAGGGATAGTCTTCCAAACCCAAATTACACCCAACTTTGAGTGCATCGGAATCGCGAATCGAAGCATTGACGCGGCAATTGCCTGCGCAGAGTGGCTCGAGCGTGCATACACAATTGTGCACACTAAGAGAGATATGTATGCGGCGATTGAAGCCGGCACACTGGCGGTCACCGATGACGCAGTTCTCCTTGCCCAGTGTGAATTGGCCGATGTTCTTATTGAATCGAGCACCGGTGTGTTTGAAGGTGCCCAACATGCGATCACTGCCCTAGACCATGGCCTACATACGATCATGATGAATGCTGAGGCAAATCTGACCTATGGTCCGCTGCTGCTATCCAGAGCGAAAAGCAAGGGGCTGGTTTATGGCGCTTGTGATGGAGATGAACCGGCTGCCATTCAACGTCTGGTAGATGACATTATGTTCTGGGGTTTTGATTTGGTCATGGCCGGAAATATCAAGGGTTATCTCGACCGCTATGTGAACCCTACATCGATCATTCCTGAGGCAGACAAACGAAATCTAGACTACCGGATGTGTACGTCCTATACGGACGGGACAAAATTGGGGATTGAAATGGCACTTGTGGCAAATGCGCTGGGCTTACGCACGACTCTGCCCGGCATGATGGGGCCGCAGGCCAATGATATTTCGGAGATTTTCCATCTGTTTGACTTTGATGCTCTTTGGAAAGAACGCCAGTCATTTGTTGACTATGTCCTGGGTGCGACACCGAAGGGTGGTGTATTCGTCATTGCTCATACGGACAGTAGCTACCAACAATTCACATTAGAGTGGTTTCCACCTAGTATGGGACCCGGTCCCTACTATCTATTTTACCGCCCCTACCACTTGCGTCATATCGAAGCGCTAAACACCGTAGCGAATGCGGTGCTGGATGCGCAAGCGCTTCTGCCGCCGGAGTACGGTCTGAGAACAAATGTCTTCGCTCGTGCACGCCAGGAATTGTCTAAGGGCAGCAGGTTGGATGGCGTTGGTGGGTATACATGCTATGGGTTGATTGAAAACGTCGACGATGGAGACAACTGTGCTCCTGGGTTGCCCATTTGCTTGGCTGAGGATGTGCTACTAAAGCGCGATATACGACAGGATGAGCGAATTACCTTCGAGGACGTCATTTACGACGCAAACGCGCCGCAGTTTCGCCTTTATGCCGAAACACAAGCAATACGAAGGTAAAGAGCGACAATGGGGCGCACCACACGCGCTGTATCTCGTTGTACAATCGTCGAGATATGATCGATCTTAGGCCTTTTAGGTTTCTTGCCTGGCTGAGTACTCCGAAGAACAGTCCAGAAAGCCTACCTTCAACTTCACTGACAACTTGTTCGGATATCCTGTTGTCGCGGCTCGTTTGACCGTCGTTTGCCTCTGCTTTATGATCCGCCTCAGATCGAGGCTTACCCATGATCGTCATCGAAAGAACTGCCTATTTGACCATGCTTGGCCACTGCCAATCCCTCTACCCTCAGGAAGCATGTGGCTTTCTGGCGGGGGCAAACGGCCGTCTGAGCGCAGTCTATCTTGTCGAGAACGTCCTTCACAGCCCGGTACGATTTGAGATGCATCCCCAACAGCAGCTAGAGGCCATGCTGGACAGTGAAGAAAAGGGCTTGCCAGATCTCGTCATCTATCATTCGCATCCCCAGGGGCCACCTCGGCCGTCCCCTACTGATCTTCGCCTCGCTTACTATCCCGACTGGCCGCAGCTGATTGTCTCCCTGGAGTCGCGTCATGCACCAGTTGTGCGTGCTTTCAGCATCACGGCCACGGCGGTCAGTGAACGAAAATGGTACCTGGAGTAACCAAGAGACCCATTCCGTGTTCTATTCAGTACCATATTGCTTGAGGAGAGATTCACCTTGCAAAACCTGTACTTACTCATCGCCGGTCTGATTGGCTACTTCTGCGGGGCCATTCCTTTCGGATACATGTACGTCAAAGCAACCAAAGGCATCAACATCCTCGATGTCGGTAGCGGTCGCACGGGAGGAACCAATTCCTATCGCGCCGCCGGTATTGGTACCGGTGTCATCACCGCCCTCAGTGACGTATTCAAAGGCTTCGCTGCTGTCTGGCTCACCCGGACTCTCTTCGGCGCCGAACTCGGCCCGCAGTGGCTGCCCTGGGCTTCTGTCGTCGCCGGCGTCATGTCCGTCGTGGGTCACAACTGGTCCATTTTCCTTGGTTGGCGCGGCGGCGCGGGCACCGGCCCCAACGTCGGCTGGGCCATGGCCATCTGGCTTCCCATTTTCCCCATTAGCTGGATCGTTATGATCGGCATGCTCGTTGGCCTTGGCATGGCTTCCGTGGCTTCCCTTACTATGGCCGCCGTTATCCCCGTTTCCTTCTTTGTCCTCTACGTTCTGGGTGTTCCTGGGTATGACACAACCATCGCCTATATGGTCGGCGGGATGGCTTCTGCAGCTATCGTCGCCTGGGCCTTACGTCCGAATATTAAACGCCTACTGGAAGGCAACGAACGGTTGGTTGGTCCCCGCGCCCGCGCCCTCGAACGCAAACAGCAGTAGCCTGGTGCCGGGCCCTCGATACCCGGGCGCTCCGGGATGTCACTCTTCCTGCTTGCTCAGGGTCTCATAGTGCATGAGACCCAGGGCGTCGACCCGTACCCCTTCTACTTTGGCCAGCGCCAGCGCAAAACGCGGCTCTTGGGTGATGTCTAGCGTCGGCAGTTCCTCCGCCCATAAGTTCTGTATCTGTGTAAAGATCTCGTTCCGTGCCGCCGGATCCAGTTCCTCTCGTGCCGCCAATACAAGGGCGTCCATCTCCGCACTCTGAAAATTTGAGCAAAGAACGCTGTCCGTTTCCTGCACAAAGAAATCCGTCCAACTGCTGGGATCAAGGTAGTCTACCGGGCGGCCCGGTGAAGGCCAGCCCAGGAGGTAAGCAGGATAGCCGCACTGGGCAATCTGGACGCGGAACTGGTCCCACGGGGCTCCATTGACGGTCACGTCGAACACGCCACTTGCTTCCAGCTGCCCGGCCACGGCCGTCAAATATTGTTCTTCAACCTCGCTGTAACGGCCGTCATTCACGAACCACATATCAACCGCCAGCGGATTCTCCGCCGTATATCCCGCCTGCAGCATTAACGCCCGCACCCGCTCCAAATCCGGTCCCGGCAGCGCCTCAATATGACCTGGCACGTCATTTGGAATAGGGCTGAACAAAGGCAGGCGCTGGCCCAGGAAGACTGCATCCACAATCGCTTGGCGATCCAGCGCCAGAGATGCCGCCTGGCGCACAAGCTTGCTATCCCATGGCGGTGCGCTCTGCTCAAAGATCAGGTAGCTCTTGAAAGTGGACGGCCCTACCCAGGGCACAATATCTGTGCTACCGTCACCATCCATGTCTTGACTCTGTAATTCGGCAAAGTCAGCATAAGGAAGGCCCGTCCAGGCGACGTCTATCGACTGGAACTCCGCCAGGGAAGTGCGCAGATTATCCACGCTATCATAGAAGCGGATAATAATCGCCTCCGTACTCGGAGCCGGGCTGCCGGGCCACTGTGGATTACGCTCCAGCCGCATCCTCTCCCCAATGTTCCAGCTGGCGATCGTGAATGGGCCCAGGCCGCCACAGGTGCTCGTGGGCTGGGCGGCTTCCGCATAACATTCACTGTTAATTGGGGCAAAGGGCGGTGTTGCCAGCAGGCTGGGGAAATAGGCAGTCGGCACGTTCAGGATGAACTTGACAGTTTCATCATCAATTACCTGCACCGCATCTACATCTGCAAAATTGTCGTCATTGCTGTCCTTCAAATACCCATTAACCAAAAAATTGCCCAGCCGTGAGGAGCGGATCACGGACCAGCGCACATCTTCTGCCGTCAGACTGCTACCATCCGGAAACTGCAGACCAGACTTTAAACGTACGGTATACTCAAGCCTATCTTCCGATATCTGCGGCTTCTCGGCAGCCAACACTGGCTGCAACCGGCTGTCGGCGTCAAATCCGTACAGGCCGCTCATGGTATTGGCCATGATTTCCCAATTGATGAAATCACTGGAAAGCGTCGCCGGGTCCATATCTGTCAGTTGCCCGAGTAACCCGATAAATAACTCGCCAGCCGGCGTGCCCACACGTGACTCTCCTGGATCAATGTTAGTCGCCAGTGCTTCATCCAGGATCAACCAGGCTACAGATATGTTCTTAATCACCTGGTCTTCTTCCAGCCGGGCGATCGCTTCATTTAGGCGTTGAAGAAGTTCTACGTTCGTCGCAGCCACGGCGATTCCATAGGACTTGCGGCTGATCCACGCATCTTTGCCTTCACCGCCCACGATCTTCAATTGTTGCGGAAAGGTCTCGGCGAAGTAATCCGCGCTCTGGCTGTCTACGATCACGGCACGAACCGTCTGGTCGATAAGCGCCTGAACCACCTGTTCAGGCTTCTCGTAGTCGCTGAACAGATCATCATCGCCAATCTGCAGCATCTCCACGGCCGTTATCTCCCCCTGGCTACCCTTCTGAACTCCCACGGCGATCCCTGGCAAAAGATCGCGGTGGCTCTGCAGCTCGTCTTCGTCAGCCAACACCATCATTACCTGTCCCACTTCCAGATAGGGGGTGGAAAAAGCGATTCCTTCTTGCGGTGATTCCGGTACCAACAGCGACGACATCACTGCGTCAAAATCTGTCTGTTCATTTGTGGCCAACAGATCCAACACGCCTTCAGATGGCGTAACCACGAATTCCACCTCAAACCCCGCCAGATTGGCGATCTCCTGCATGACGGCGATATCGAATCCCTCAATCGTCCCAAACGGGTCAAATCTGGTGAATGGTGGCAGTGGTGCATCGGTGGCGACCACCACGAAATTGGGATCACGTGTTGGTATAGGTAGGGCCGTCGGCTCCGCCAGGGGTGGCAGCGCCGTTTCCTCGGCGGCGATCTGATCCATTGGACCTTCTCCACATGTCGCCAAGACCAGCAGCATTCCGGCCACCAACATACCCAGCCACCAATACCCAGTCGTGCCAAAAGTGTTTTTCATAGGCCTGTTCTTCCTATCCTCGAGCTCCCCAGCAGGGAAAGGCAAGTATAACAAGCCCTAATAGGGGGGCAAAGAAGGTTAAGTGGTGCTGAGACTCCCTATATCCACAGGCTTGCCATAGCCGCGACGCCGAAACCAAAGATAATCAGGCCCGAAACACGATTAATCCACAATAGACCCGCAGGCGTGACCCGCTCGCGCAGCAATCCCGCGGCGCCGCTCAGCAAGAACCACCATGCGGCGGAGCCCAGGAATACGCCCGCCACTACCAATCCCGCTTCGGTATAGGTGCTTGTTTCTGCCGCAACACCCAGGCCCGCGAAAATTGCGGCAAACGATAGGATTGTTACTGGATTTGTCAGGGTAAGCAGGAACGTGGACGAAAACGCCCTTGTTAGCGCTGGCTGCTTCAGTTCCGACGTGCTCTCCTTGCTCGGCGCGGTCAGCAGTGTGCGCAGACCGAGATACAACAGGAAAAGACCGCCCACCAGTCGCAGCCAATCTTGCTGCGCAACCAGAAAGCTGGAAAGGAAGGTCAGCCCAAATGCGGCGATTGCTCCATAAATCGCGTCCGCCGTGGCCGCCCCCAGGCCCGAAGCAAAACCAACCCGCTGGCCATAGGCCAGAGAACGGCGGATGCAAAGAACTCCAATCGGACCCACGGGTGCAGCAATGGAAAAACCAATCACAACTCCCTGTAGCCAGAGGGGCATAGCGGCCGGACTTTTGCCAGGAGTGCTAGATGACGTTTGTTTCGCGCGTCAATTGGCCTACGTCGAAACGCCGGTAATCCAGCGGGCCAAGGTCCATCGTCAGTGCACGGCCGTCAAGGATGATCTCCGCGGTCAAAAGACCTGCCGCCGGACCATGCATGAACCCATGTCCTGAAAAACCCGTAACAAGTACGTACCCATCCAGGCCAGGGACGGTGCTGATAATCGGATGCGCGTCCGG
This sequence comes from uncultured Chloroflexia bacterium, assembly GCA_963786145.1. Taxonomy (GTDB): domain Bacteria; phylum Chloroflexota; class Anaerolineae; order Promineifilales; family Promineifilaceae; genus JAACFF01. The sequence continues at coordinate 597,660 of CAWAYB010000002.1, read as the reverse complement.
CGTTACCTCGTAAAGGCCAGCCCAATGCGCGATTAATCCAGCGTCTTGCAGGAGTGGCAGGCGCGCCATTGCCGCTTCCAAATGCACTTCCTCCCACGCCTCATCCACACCCTGATCAAACCCGGGCTCCTGCCCCGGATTCGACATGCCGGTCAGCACCCCTTCCCCTTCACGGTGAAAATAGAGGCTGCGCGCGAAATCAATCACAAACGGGAACTCCGGATCCAGCGCCAGCAAGGGTGTTGTGGTCAACATCTGCCGTCTGATCGGCACTACCGGCAGCGGAATCCCGGCCATCTGGCTCACTCTGGCCGACCATGGCCCGGCTGCATTTACCACCGTTTCGCAGGCTATATCTCCTTGGTTGGTCTCGATAACCGCTACTCGGCCAGCTTGGCTGCGGAAGCCAGTTACTGCCGTGTCCGTCAGGGCCCGCACACCTAAGCGCCGCCCCGCAGCGATGTAGCCTGCAACTACTCCATTGGGATCGGCCAGCCCATCATCGGCATGAAAGGTTCCGGCCAGCACGTCGTCCGCGGCCAACTGGGGCACTTTGGCCCTTACTTCATTCCCCGACAGCCACTCAGTCGCTACTCCCAGGCCGTGCTGCATCAGCACATTAGCTCGAAACGCCTCGACATCGGCCTCATTGTTCAACAAGAACAGATAACCGCACTTTCGCAGATCGATGGCCTGTCCCGTCTCCTCCTCAAACCTATCCAACATCGGCAGGCTGAGCTGGGAGAGACGCACATTGATTTCCGTACTGAATTGGTAGCGAATTCCGCCCGCGCAGCGGCCCGTGGCGCCCAATCCGAAGAAAGGCTCCATCTCCAGAAGTACCACATCGCGGCAGCCGCGCAGCGCCAGGTGGTAGGCCGTGCTTGCTCCCATCACCCCGCCCCCAACAACCACAACCCGTGCTGTCCGCGGGAAATCTGCTGTCGTCATCTTCTTATTGTCTCCCCAAACTTCATAAGGTTACCAGTTGGCCCAAGGCTCCCGCCTCGGCGTTGCGCAAGATAATACCGGCCGCGGCCGCGTCCTGTACTGCCACACCCACGGATTTGTAAAATGTAATTTCTTCATCATCCTGGCGGCCCGGCGCCTGCCCCAGCAGAACTTCACCCAGTTCCGCCACGATGTGTTCGGCCGTGATCTGCCCTTTCTCCAGGGGGATCAGAAAGTCTCCGGCTTCCGCCAGCACAGCCGCGCGCGAATCCACAAAGACGCGCGCCCGTTGGATGGTAGCAGCATCGATTTCTTGCATTGTAGGCAGGAAGGAGCCAATCGCATTTACGTGCGCCCCTGGTTTCAGCAAATGGCCATCGAAAACCGGTGTCATTGACGTGGTTGCCGTGCAGATAATATCGGCTCCTCTAACGGCCGTGGCTGCATCTTCCGTGGCCAACACCCGATTCGGCATTGGACCACGCCCTGCCGCTTCTGCCGCAAAGACCTCCGCCTGCGCTCGATCGGCGCTGAAAATCCGCACCTCCATAATTTCGCGTACGGTGCACACGGCCTCCAATTGTGTCCGCGCCTGCACCCCGCTGCCGATAATCGCCACTGTCCGTGCGTCCTTTCTGGCCAGGACATCCGTCGCTGCTCCAGAGCCCGCACCGGTGCGAATAGCAGTCAGCGCGCCCCCTTCCATCAACGCCCGTGGGATACCGGTTTCCGCGTCCACGGCCAGCACCAGTGCGTGAATGGTGGGCAAGCCGCGCCGTGCGTTTTCCGCGAAAACAGAAACCACTTTAACCCCCAAATCTCCGGTCTGCGGCAGAAAGGCAGGCATGATTAACGTCGTTCCGCTCTCCGCGATACTCATGTGCGAGCGCAGCGGCACGATAGCTTCCCCCGCGGATAACTGCGCAAATGCCTGCTTCATTCCCGCAATGGCCTCGGCCATTGGCAGTGCCTGTCGCACCTCATCCGCCGCCAGCAAACGCAGTTTCATGGGTAACCCTCCCGCACGAATAAAATGAGCCAGGCCCTTTCCTGCAACAAGAACGGACCTGACTCTTCTTTCAAAGTAGTCACCACCGCAAACACGGGGTCCTAGTCGATTCCCAGGTAGGCCTTCTGAACCATTTCGTTGCGGCGCAGCGCGGCCGCCGAATCCTGCAAAACTATCTCGCCCGTTTGCAGCACATAGCCTCGATTGGCGATCTGCAGGGCCATATGCGCATTCTGCTCCACCAGGAGCACAGTAGTACCTTCCCGATTAATGTCCTCAATGATCGAGAAGATCGCCTCCACGAGTACCGGGGCCAGCCCCATCGAGGGCTCGTCCATCAACAGCACTTCCGGCCGTGACATGAGCGCCCGTGCTGTTGCCAGCATCTGCTGTTCACCACCGCTGAGTGTGCCCGCTACCTGATCCTTACGTTCTTCCAGACGGGGGAAGAGCTCGTACATCTGCTGCAAGTCTTTTTTGATCCCTTCCTTATCCTTGCGATGGTAGGCACCCATCTCCAGGTTCTCTAGCACCGATAGTCTGGCGAATACACCGCGACCCTCAGGCACCATAGCAACCCCTTTTGATACTAGTTCATGGGCCTTATACTTGCTCAGGTCTTCGCCTGCCAATGTGATTGTGCCCCGTCGTGGGGGCAGCAAACCGCTAATCGCTCGAAGCGTCGTGGTTTTCCCCGCGCCGTTCCCACCGATCAACGAAACGATTTCGCCCTCTTCAACCTCGATCGAGATGCCCTTCAGCGCATGAATATTGCCGTAATAACAGTGGACATCGGTGACTTCTAATAGAGCCATACGCTCAATTCCTTTTCAACTGCTCGCACTTCAGCTCCCCGCCACTTTCCGACAGCCGGCAAGGTGGATGCGAAGTTACTGCATTCCATCAAGATACTTCAATTGTGCTGCTTGCGGCCACACCACGACCCAGATATGCTTCGATTACTTCAGGATTGCTCTGAATTTCTTTCGGCAAGCCCTCCGCGATCTTTTGACCATAATCCAACACAGCAATGCTTTCTGAAATCCCCATCACCACGCGCATATCATGTTCAATCAGCAGCACGGTGATCCCCGTCTCATCGCGGAGAATACGGATGAATTCGGTCGTTTCGGCCGTTTCCCGGGGATTCATCCCTGCCGTCGGCTCATCCAGCAGCAGCAGCTTTGGGTTTCCGGCCAAAGCGCGGGCGATCTCCAGGCGGCGCTGATCTCCGTACGGTAGATTCCGCGCGAGGTTATCACCCTTCCCTTTCAGCCCAATAAAATTCAATAACTCATTGGCTCGCACTTGGGCCTCATTCTCTTCGACCTTTGTCTTGCGCGTCCCAAATAGGGCCCCGATCCAGCTTGACTCCAACTGTGGTTCCATACCGACCAGAATGTTCTCGATCGTGGTCATATTGGCAAACAGCCGGATGTTCTGGTATGTTCGCAAAATACCCCGGTGCGCAATCTGATCTGGGGAGCGATCCTTGATTGACTTGCCCTCCAGCAGGATATCCCCTTCATCAATCCGGTAGAAACCGGTAATGCAGTTGAAAAACGTCGTTTTCCCCGCGCCATTGGGACCGATCACACTGGTAATAGACCCTGCGGGTATTTCAAGACTCAGATTGTTAACCGCAATAAGGCCACCAAAGCGTTTCGTTACATTGTGTGCTTCGAGCAGGTTCGTCATAGGCTGCACCTCTAGGCCATATAGTGTACATCAGGCTGGTTTTCGCCCTCTTCAAAGATATCGGCTTCCGTGTGTAGTTCTCTCTGGCGAATCGGCGAGGGCCACAATCCTTCGGGACGCAGCAGCATTGTTGCGATCAACAGCACGCCATAGAATAACAGCCTGTATTCAGAAAACTCACGTAACAGCTCTGGCAGACCGACCAGCACAAACGCCCCCAAAATGACGCCCGGTAAACTTCCGAGACCGCCAACAATGATCAGTGACAGAACATTGATTGAAATCAGCAAGTTGAAGCTGTTGGGGAAGATGGAACCAATCCGCGAAGCGAAAATCGCTCCGGCCAGCCCGGAGAAAGTGGCGCCCATGGCAAATGCCAGGAGTTTCGTGTTGACAAGGCGAATGCCCATGGCCTCGGCGACGTCTTCATCTTCACGCATCGCCATCCATTGGCGGCCCAGGCGCGAGTCGCGCATCCGTGATGAAACGAATAGCGCGAGAAGGACCGCAGCCAGGATGAGATAATAGAAATGCCGCGGTTCCACAAACGTAAAGCTTAATATCTGAGGCTTGCCAATACTAAGAATCCCCTGGGCGCCACCGATGGATCCCTTCAACAAGTCGGAAACCGCCAGCACACGTATGATCTCGCCAAAACCAAGAGTCACGATCGCTAGGTAGTCACCGCGCATGCGCAGCACTGGAATACCGAGTATGAGACCGGCCAGAGTGGCCGTGCCCACCGCGAAGGGCAGCGCCGTCCAGAAGGACAATCCGCCGATGGCCAGGTCGCCAGTTGTCGTGAGTAAACCCATCATGTAGGCCCCTATCGCGAAGAAGGCCACATATCCTAAGTCCAACAACCCTGCATACCCGACCACGATGTTGAGACCCAGGCCCATCAAAATGAAGATGCCCACGATGTCAAGTACTTCTGTCAGGTAGATGCCCAATATCCAGGGCATGAGCAGCACGAATATCGCCGAGGCAATCAAGACAATTGTCCGGTTGCGCTTTTTCTGCTCGGGAGTTAACGCTTCAGACCGCGCCTTATAGCGCACAGCGCCCCGGGACTCCCACCACATATAGAACGCGAACGAGGCCAAAAAGATGATAACAGCCGCTAGGGGGGTAATGCCGTTGGTGCCAAAAAGGACCCCCAGAATCTGGCGCGGGGTGTTGAAGTTGCGCAAGATATTGATGAGGATCTCTGAAAATAGCGCAATGCCCAATGTCCACAGGCTCGCATACAGCAAAGGCTTTTCCAGCCGTTCCGGCAGCAAGTGGAACACAGCGCCTATCAGACCCAGGACCGCCATTACTACAGCCAGGATAACGCTGCCCAATGCTGGCCCCTGCCCAAAGGTGAGTATTTCGATCAGCGCGGGCGAAACATTCACCAGCGCGTTGCGAATGTCTGGCCAAACTAACCACAGGAGGATAAGGCCGATGACCGGAACGGCCGTCATTAACCCTGCCACCAACCCGCTCACCAGAGCCGTGGCCCTCGTCACGCCCTCTTTTTCGGGATTCGAAACCAGGTAGCCCACCACCAGCGGAGTGATGTACAGCATGAGTTGCCCCAGCGTAAGCACACCAATGATGAGTTGGCGTTGATCAAACGCCTCCACCATCCCGATTGCGGAAATACTTGCGGCTACAACACCTGCGATCAGGCCGGACTTTACAGCGCGTCCTATGTTAGAATCCAACATACCGCTCTCCCTTACGCCTTCTCTTCAGCTAGACGCTCGCCCAGAATACCTTGCGGTCGGAAAATAAGAACTAGAACCAGCAGCGTGAAAGCGGTCACGTCCTTCAACTGGTGTGCTCCCGGAACGCCAAGTCCCTCCAGAAAAAGCGGTGGTCCGACAGCCTCAATCACGCCCAAAAACAGGCCGCCCAGCGCCGCGCCAGGAATACTCCCGATGCCGCCCAACACAGCCGCTGTGAATGCCTTGATACCTGGCACAAAGCCCATGAAGAAGTGCACCTGCCGGAACACCAGCCCCCACAGCACGGCCGCTGCTCCCGCCATCGCCGCGCCGATCGCAAATGTCATCGTGATCGTCCGATCCACATTAATGCCCATCAGAGCAGCCACATCCTTGTCTTCCGCGACCGCGCGGATGGCCTTGCCCGTCTTTGTGCGCATGATGAGCAGATAGAGCCCGATCAACATCACGATAGCCACGCCCATGACGACCAGCCGAGTCTTGAGAAAATCAACGCCCAGAATTTCGACGCGCCCCTCGAATATTTCAGGCACCGGGAAGGGAATAATGGCGGAGCCGAAAAGGCCGCGGAAGAAGTATTGCCAGAAGAATGATGCACCGATAGCCGTGATCAGCGGAACGAGTCGCGGCGCGCGGCGCAGCGGGCGATAGGCAACCCGTTCGGTCAATACAGACACGCCCATTGCTGTGAACATCGATAGAATCATGACTAGGATCATATACAGAATGGGCTGCTCATTCATGAACCCGGAAGCTGCCAGCGCAGAGGCGAGGAAGACGGTAGAAGTCATGCCACCTGCCATGAAGAACTCGCCATGCGCGAAATTGATCATGAACAGAATGCCATAGACCATGGTGTAACCCAAAGCAATCAACGCGTACAGGCTGCCCTGTGAAAGACCCGAACCCAGAAAATCTATCCAGTCGCTCCTCGTATATTGCGTTCCGGCGCCGAAGAACAGTTTATTGATCGTCCCGTACACAACCAGGATGATGATCAGCGCCCTGAGAATCCACAACGCTACGCTTATCCAGTCAGTATCCTTGATCCGCTGCGACATAGGTTCTGCTCCATCGACGAAGTTGCTTTGATTTGAAAAGGTCCGCCGAACCTCTCAGGTTGGTATTGGTTACAAAATAGGCTCCGGTGGCCTATGCTACCGGAGCCTATTTCACTTCAGCTAGTCCCGGTCAGGCGTTGTTGCCTGTCCAGTGGTTAAGGTGCGACTGACCAGATGGGGTTGAACGCGCCGTCACCCACCTGGCTTACTGCGATCTTCGGATCGGCACAGTCACCATACTCGTCGCAAGTAATGGTCCCGGTGATACCCTGCATGTCGGCCGTGGCGTACAGCGCATCGCGTAGTGCCTGGCGCCCGATCAACAAAGTACCATCATTCCCCTGCACGGCGACTTTCTCTACCGCGTCAAGGACCATGTTCGTAGCATCGTAAGCATGTGCATGGAAGGGTGCGGTTGGCTCAGTACCGAAGCTCGCCATGTAGGCCGGCAGGAACTCGCCCTCATAGAACTCGTTGCTGAAAGCCAAGTCCGGCCCGGAGACATACATGCCGTCCGAGGTGCCGACCGTGTTTTCCAGGAACGCGGGTGATTGGATACCATCAGCGCCGGCCAGGATAACACCTTCGAGACCAGGGATATTCTTGGCCGTGTTCGTCAGTAAAGACCCCAGCGGAATGAACACCGGATAGTAAATCAGTTCAGGTCCTGCGGCGGCAACCGTTGTCAGCAGTGGCTCAACATTGGACGCGTCGGCCGCTTCCGCCTCAAAGGCCACAATCGTGCCACCCAATTCTTCGAAGGAATCGGAGAACACACGCGCTAGGCCTTCTGTATACGGATCGCCGTCATGAATGGCCGCGGCTTTGGTCACACCAAGCTCCTGGATGGCAAACTCAGCCATCGCGCGACCCTGCACCTTGTCGTTATGGGCAGTGCGCAGGTAGCCGGGGTTCCATGCCTGGTTCGGATCAGTCAGGGCCAACGATGTATTGGACGGAGAAACCATCGAATAGCCGGCAGCAGAGACAATCTCTGAAGCGGGCACGCCAGCACCCGAACAGCTCGTGCCGATCAAGGCGACAACCTGCGGGTTCGACACGATCTTGGTGGCGGATGTCTGGCCACCTTCCGCGTTGCAGCCATCATCCTCGGCCTGAAGTTCAACGGGGTGTCCCAACACTTCACCGCGGAAATCCATAGCCAGCTCAACGCCGTGCTGCGAATCCAGGCCTAACTCGGTGTTCGGTCCGGAAATAACCAATGACGAGGCGAGCAAGATCGGTTCGCCGGGACCAATCTCTACACAACCGAGCTCGTCGGTGCACTCAAGCGCTTCACCGCCACAGGCGGCCAAAGCCAAGACCGCGGCCAGCAGAACCAATATCAACAATGCCCTATGTTTCATTTGAATCTTCTCCTCTGATAAGATTAAACAAACCTACAAAAACATCCTACCAACTGAAAAATTGCCGCAACACACTCGTTTGATTCCAGCAACTCAGCTTCTTCAACCACCTAATGTTTCCGGTGCGGGCAACCCAAAAACAATCTCCAGTGTAGAAGAAGGCAACGATTCAGTATGAAGTGGGTAGGATAGATGAAAATTCTATTAGATTATGGAGTATTGTCAACCCACGAAGCTGATGTTCGCAATTGGTTGAACAGATCCATCAAATCTTGCATTTCGTGATCGTCGATTGGAGTGCCGTGACCGCAGGCAATGATCGCCGGTGCGAGTTGTAAAAGCCTCACGGCCGATATGTTCGCCGCTTCTTCATCCGCCGTAATGAACTTCTGCGTGCGCTGCAAACGGCTGTTCCGCGTATGCAGCGCATCCCCCGCAAACAATAAACCCCGCTCCACCGAATAGAAGGAAAAGTGGTCCATCGTATGCCCCGGCGTTGCCAGAGTTGCCAGGCCACCCAGCACCGGTAGTAATTGGCCATCCTCAAATATCGAGACTACTTCCCCAGGTACTGGTTTGAATTTCGCTACTACATTCACAAAGGGCTGCAGCAGCAACGGCATATGTTCCGGATTCCTCCCGCTCTGCAAATACTCGGCCGTTTCCGCCCCCGCGTAAACCGTCGCTCCCGTAGCTTCCTGCAGCGCTGCCAGGCTGCCGACATGATCAAAATCAGCATGCGTAATAAGAATCCGTGTCAGCTGCTCAGGCTGGTACCCCAAATTCTCTACAACTTCCAGCACCCGCTTCTGCTCGCCTGGAATCCCGGTGTCAATCAGGGCCAGCCCTTCCTCGTCCGTACAAAGGAATAAATTGCTCGCGCGTCCCTTGATCCAATGAACGTCAGGAAGCGGATGCATTTACTTCCTCTTCAGGTTCAGGGAACTTCTTGTCGAACGCCGCGCGCAAGGCCTCATACTCCTCTTGCGGCATATCCGGCAGTGAATCCCTCTTTTGGCGCAGGAAGCCCTTTAGCTTCGTATAATGCATCGCCGGGATGCGCGATTCTTTGACATCCAGTGACTTGATGTCTTTTGTTGTGAAGACGATGATCGGCGCTATAGCCACTTCCTCAACTCCAGGCGCGTTCTGCCTGATGTAGTTCGCCATCGCACTGACGAGTTTCTCCGCCTCTTTTGTGGGATTGCCCAACCCTTCTTGCCCGAAATACTTGCGCAGCCCTACTCCTTTTTGCGTCCACTCGTCCCCGTCCGCCGTAATCTCGCCACTCTGGTATTTGGCATGCAAGATGATGATCCCGTTCGGCAAGAGCAGGACGTGAGGTGCGGGCAGGCCAAAGTGATACAAACGGCCGTCGCGCACCGCCCCCTTAAGCGCCCCATCCAATACCTGGTCTGGTCGTGGTTCCCGCCCGTAGCGGTGCTGCAGATACATGCCGACCTGAGAAAGGGCCCAGCCGACCGTCAACGCTATCAATTGCAGAAACAGGGCGTTCTCATTCCCAAGGAAAATGATCACCAGGCCGCCCAAGAGAATCGCGATACTGGCAAGACTGATATACCGGCCAAGTTTGGCCATTCGCGCAATGCGCTCGTCGTCACGAAGAATTACCATATTCAACTACTCGTTGTCGTCTTGTGCGGCACTTCAGTGCTGCTTCTTGGTTTTCAATGCTGCCGTTGTGGCTTCGCCACGGCCGTTTGGATAGGCAGTCAGGACCAGGCACGCATTTTGACCACCCAAGCCAAATGAATTGGAAAGCGTGTGCGCCAGTGCAGTTGCTCTTGGCGCATTGGGTACATAATCCAGGTCGCAATCCGGATCGGGCGTCGCATAGTTCCAGGTCGGCGGCGCGACCTGCTCTACCAGCGCATAAGCGCAGAAGATCGCCTCCAGTGCCCCTGCCGCGCCCATCGCATGCCCTAACACTGATTTGCTACTGCTCACCGGAATATTGTAGGCATGCTCGCCAAACAGCTTCTTGATCGCCAGCGTTTCGCTCGCATCATTCACCGGAGTCGCCGTGCCATGCGCATTAATGTAGTCAATGTCATCCGGTTGCAATCCTGCATCCTCAATAGCCCAGCGCATCGCCCGCACTGCCCCCGCAGCTTCCGGGTCAGGTGCGGCCACATGAAAAGCATCGGACGAAGATGCATGGCCGGCCACTTCTCCATATATTCGCGCCCCTCTTGCCAGGGCCTGGTCCAGCCGTTCCAAAACCATAATTCCTGCCCCTTCACTGAGCACAAATCCATCGCGCTCCAGATCAAAGGGCCGGCTGGCTCCTTCCGGATCATCATTATGGCTCGTAGAAAGCGCGCGCATTTGGCTGAAACCCACAATTGCCGCGATATGAATCAGCCCCTCCACCCCGCCCGCTAGGACCGTATCTGCCGTACCGCGCCGAATCATCTCAATCCCTTCGCCTATGGCCTGGGTTCCCGTGGCACAGGCCGCTACCACGGTGCTGATTGGACCCAGCGCGCCCGCGATAAGGCTCACATGGTGGCTGGGCATGTTTGCCAGGTACCCGGTCATAGCGAAGGGGCTGACGCGGTCCGCGCCTTTTGCTCGCAGCGTAAGCAACGCTTCGTCAGCAATCTCAAATCCCCCAACCCCGGTGCCGACCAGGATACCCGTGCGTTCCGGATCCGGCACAGGTTCCGGTAGGCCAGCATCTACCAGCGCCATGCGCGCCGCCGCCACGGCCAATTGCGAAGCCCTTGACATGCGCCGGGCTTCCTTGAAGTCCATATATTCTTTCGGTACAAAGCCCTTTACTTCGCCCGCAATGCGCACGGAGAGAGCACTGGCGTCAAACTGCGTAATCGGACCAATCCCCGAGCGGCCGTCCAGCAGACTCTGCCAGCTCTCACGCGCTGTTTGACCCAGAGGGCTCATGGCGCCCATCCCCGTAATAACCACACGAGGACGGCCGCGCTTGTCTACAAATTCATTCATTCAGTGTTCTCGTTTGCTGCGCGCAGGGATGTGAACTTCAGGGTGTGGCGACCTGCTGAATGCCGTCGGTGATAGCCGCGACAATATTTTTCTCCGCCACGCGCCCGGCCACTTCAATCGCATTCCGAATCGCCACGGCATTAGAACGGCCGTGGCCGATAATCACCGGACCATTTACACCCAGTAAGGGGGCACCCCCAACCTCGTTGGGATCAAGATGCGCCTTGACCTTGCTAAATACATCTCGCGACAGCAGCCCACCGAGCGCCGCCACCGCGTTGGCTTTCATGTAAGTGCGGATCAACTCCGCCATGTAGCCGGCCACAGACTCGGCCATCTTCATCATAACATTGCCCGTAAATCCGTCCACTACGGCCACTTCCGCCGCGCCGGCCATAAACTCTTTTGGCTCAATATTGCCGATAAAATTCAGTCCACTCGCCGCCAGCAGCGGCATTGCTTCCTGGATGAGCTGGTTGCCTTTCCCTTCTTCTTCTCCGTTCGAAACCAGGGCCACGCGTGGGTTGGCAATCCCCCGCATGCGCTCCACGTAAATACTCCCCATGATCCCGAACTGCAGCAAATACTCCGGCTTACAGTCTGCGTTTGCGCCATTATCGATCAACAAGGGCCGCTCCACGGTAGGAAAAATTACTCCCAATGCCGGCCTCAAGATGCCGGGAATTCGCCCCAGACCTACATTGCGCAGCATAGCAATCCCCAGCGCAGCACCGGTATTCCCTGCAGTGACAAATGCATCTGCTTCACCGTTTTTTACCAAAGCCATGCCCACGTGCATCGAAGAATCCTTTTTCTCCCGCACCACCGCCGATGGCTTATCATCCATGGCGATTATTTGTGAGGCACGTACGATTTCCAGTGGGAGACCCGTAATGTTATGTCGCGCCAACTCGGCGCGTATTAAGGTCTCGTCTCCCACGAGAAGGATCGTGCTGCCAAGTTCACGCGCCGCCATGACTGCCCCTGCAACATCTGGTGCGGGATAGTGATCGCTGCCCATGGCGTCAAGTGCAATGCGCATACGGTTTTCCGGTTCTCTTCATTATCGGTAGAGTACCTTCCGATTCTATCGATGCCCCGGGAGGGTGTCAAAAAGCCACATAGAGTGCTTGCCGCACATTTGGCCCTGTGCTAGGATCCGAAAATTCATAAACAGGCGTTCATTTTCCAGGCCTCATGATCTTGTTTGCCATCTAGCCATGCCCATATCCATGCCAGTTACCTTGCGACCTCTGCCCACTCCAAGTTGGTGGGTTCCGTTCGCCCGGGAAACTTGGTACACGGCTAGGAGAGGGTTCGGATGTTCTTGCTCCCTCCCTGGGATGTAGGCTTCCGGAGAATAGATCCAGACCATCCCTGGTCAGCGCCGTTTCCACTGAACGCCTTTTTACCGTGCCTGTTTCCAAATCGGCCTGAGGTATGCACATGAGTATGGAGACGCTGTTCAGGATCCTTGGAGCCATTCTTGGCGCTTCATTGTTGGGGTATTTGGGACTCGCTTTCGCTGGGTTTGTAGGAGTTTCCCCGAACCTCGCTTCTATCGGCATTCTGGCCGTGTTGGGTGCCATTGGTGGGCTGCTTGTGGCGCCCTTCCTCACAACCCGCCCCTTGCAGTCTTTGCACAACAAATTGGCTTCCATGTCTTCTGAGCGTCTGCTGGCCCTGGTTGTGGGTTTGTTGCTGGGCCTGCTTGCAGCGGCGCTCCTCGCCGTACCCTTGTCTTTTTTGCCTTCGCCCTTGCGCGAATTGCTGCCTATAGTCTCTGCATTCATCCTCTGTTACATAATTGTCAGTGCCCTGATGTTGCGTCATGCTGAGTTGCAGGAATTGCTGCATGGTCTCTGGCCCTCGCCTGGCGGACCTGTCGCCACCAAGGTGACCCAGTCTGAAGACGAAGACGGTATTCTCCTCGATACCAGCGTCATCATTGACGGCCGTATCACCGACATCAGCAAGACCGGCTTCATCCGCTCCACCTTGCTCGTTCCCGGTTTCATCCTCTCGGAGCTGCAGCACATCGCCGACAGCGCTGACTCCTTGCGCCGCAATCGCGGCCGTCGGGGTCTCGAAGTCCTCAGCATCCTGCAAAACGACACTTCTATTCCCATTCGCTTCTCCGACATGGACATTTCCGAAGTTCGTGATGCTGACAGCAAACTCGTCGCGTTGGCTCGCCATCTTCACTGTCCCATCATGACCAACGACTACAACCTCAACCGTGTGGCCGAATTGCAGGGGATCACTGTCCTCAACATCAACGACCTTGCTAATGCCGTTAAAGCGCTGTACCTGCCCGGCGAAGAACTCGAAGTCAAGATCATCCAGGAAGGTAAAGAATACGGGCAGGGTGTTGGTTATCTTGAAGACGGTACCATGGTGGTCGTGGAAGACGGCCGTGCGCACATCAACGAGTCGCAAATTGTAACTGTCACCAAAGCCCTACAGACCACCGCCGGACGGATGATCTTCGCCCGTTTGTAGCGCGAACTACATGGGCCCTTAGCGCGGCAACGCCCTGCGGCAAAATTGGGTATAATCATGGTTGCCTGATCCTGGCAAACAACCTATTAGCTGGAACGACAAACTAGAACCTGCCCGCTGGCCCAAAGCGGCTGGTCTCGGTGTGAATATGAGCCTACAAGTCTACAATGTCCTCGATCGAGAAAAAGTCCCTTTTGTGCCTGTCACTGAGGGCCGTGTCAACATGTATGTCTGCGGCCCAACCGTATATGACGACTCCCACATTGGCCATGCCAAAACCTACATCGGCTTTGATGTAATCTCCCGCTACTTGCGGTATAGGGGTTACGACGTACTCTATGTCCAGAATATCACCGACGTAGGGCACATGCTTGACACCGGTGAGGATCGGATTCTCCGCCGCGCGCGCCAAATGTCGGCCAAACCGATGCAGGTTGTGGAAACCTACATGCGCGGCTACTTCGCGGACATGGATGCCCTTGGCGTGCAGCGTCCCGACATCAGCCCCCGCGCCAGTGGACATATCCCCGAACAAATCGCGATGATCGAGGAACTGCTGGCCAAAGGTTTTGCCTACGAAGTAGATGGGTCTGTCTATTTCGACGTCACTTCGTTCCCCGAGTATGGTAAGTTAAGCGGCCGTCGCCTCGATGAACAGGAAGAGGGCAGTCGCGAAGCCGTTCGTTCAGAGAAGCGTCATCCTGCCGATTTCGCCCTGTGGAAAAAAGCGGAACCCGAACATATTTTGCGCTGGCAAAGCCCATGGAGCGAAGGATTCCCCGGTTGGCACATCGAATGCTCTGCGATGGCCGGCAAATACTTGGGGCGTACCTTTGATATCCATGGCGGCGGCATCGATAATATCTTCCCCCACAACGAATGTGAAATCGCTCAAAGCGAAGCTGCTCATGGCGAAGTATTCGCGCGTTACTGGTTGCTCACAGGTTCGCTCACTCTGGAAGGTATTAAGATGAGCAAGAGCCTCGGCAACACCCTTACCATAAAGGAAGCTCTCGAGCGCTGGCCTGCCGAAGCCATTCGCACCTTCATTTTGTCCAGCCATTACAGTAACCCTATTGATTTCTCCGCCGAGGCCGTGGAGGCAGCGTACAAAGGCTGGTTGCGCATCTGGGGTGCCGTGACCCTCGTGCGCGAACAGTTGCGTACTGCGCCGGACGATGGCCCATCCGCGGAGGTCGTCGCCCTTGTCGAGCAAACCCGGTCCACCTTCATCGTCAAAATGGATGATGATTTCAACGCGCCTGCCTCCCTGGCTGTTCTGCAAGATTTCACCCGCCAGGTGAACTCCTTGTTGAACGCGGAGGGCCAACAGGCTAAAGGGTCCCTACAGCTCATAGATGAGCTGTATCGCGAGCTGGGCGGCACAGTTCTTGGGATTGTTCCCGAACAACTGGAACGCGCTGGCGACGGCACCCGTGATGAGGGCCTCATGCGCTTGTTGATAGCCCTGCGAGCCGATGCGCGAGCGTGCAAAGATTGGGCCACGGCCGATCGAATTCGTGAACAACTCTCTCAGCTGGGAATCACCCTGGAAGACCGTGCCGACGGTACCATCTGGAAAGCGGAATAAGCTCTGGTTGGGCCCTGGACGAACCTTATGACCAGTCAATGGTACGCTTTGCGTGTCAAGCCGCACAAAGAGAGGGCTGTCCTGCAGCGCGTCCAGGAGGACGGGCTCGACGGGTACTTGCCTCTCGCGCGCGTGAATCCCACCAACCCCCGTGCGGCGAAACGTAAACCTTTCTTTCCTGGTTACTTGTTCGTCCTGGCTGATCTGGATACAGCAGGGACGAATGTGTTTAACTGGATGCCTGGCACACTAGGCCTGGTCTCTTTTGGCGATATTCCCGCTGCCGTCCCACCCAACCTCATTGATGAGATTCGTAAGCGGCTGCAAGACATTGAACAAAAAGGCGGATTGGTTCTTGCCGATTTGCAGCCGGGCGATCGAGTTCAGATCGTTGAAGGCCCATTTGTCGGCTATGAAGCGATTTTCGACGCGCACTTACCCGGCAAGGATCGCGTGCAAGTGCTTTTGGCCTTTCTCAGTTCCGCTCCCCAACCCGTAAAGCTAGCCCCTTCTGATATCAAGAAGATGAAAAAATAGTGACTGGCAAGCCTCAGAGACCTTCGGAAGTTCTTCTTGCAAGAATCGCAGACCGCAGTCTGAAGGTGGGTCTTATCGGGCTCGGCTATGTCGGTTTACCCCTGGCAGTTGCCTTTGCTCAGGCCGGCTTTGAAGTGGTTGGCGTGGACCTTGATGCCGCGCGAGTAGATCTTCTACATGGCGGGCAAAGCTACATCGCGGATGTCTCCACAAACAGCGTAGCGGCCCACGTCAGAAACGGCCGTTTGCACGCCTCCACCGACTATGACACCTTGCGCAAGGCGGAGGTAATTGTCATCTGTGTCCCTACGCCTCTGCGCAAGACGAAGGACCCTGATGTCTCCCATATCATTGATGCCGTCGACCAGATCGCCCGCATCGGCTGCGCCGGCAAGCTCATTGTTCTCGAATCAACAACCTATCCCGGCACAACTGACGAGATCATACTCCCTAGGCTAAGTACAGCCGGCGCGCTGGTTGGGCAGGATTTCTTCCTCGCTTTCTCTCCGGAACGTATAGATCCGGGCCGCCAGGACTATAACCTGCACAACACCCCCAAAATCATCGGGGGCAGTACCTCCACATGCCTCGAAGTGTCCCTGGCCTTCTACAGCACGATCGTCGCCCAGCCCGTGCCCGTTTCCAGCACCGCCACAGCCGAAATGGCCAAACTCCTCGAGAATACCTTCCGTGCTGTGAACATTGGCCTGGTAAACGAAATGGCCCTCATGTGCGATCGCCTGGGATTGAACATATGGGAAGTTGTAGAAGCCTCTGCCACCAAGCCTTTCGGCTTCATGCCTTTTTTCCCCGGGCCCGGCCTTGGGGGGCACTGTATACCCGTTGATCCCCACTACCTCAGTTGGAAACTGCGCACACTCGACTATAGAGCGCGCTTCATCGAGCTGGCTTCAGAAGTAAACAGCGCAATGCCGGAGTTCGTTGTCCGCAAAGTGACCGATGCCCTGAACGACCGTGCCAAACCTGTGCGTGGCAGCAAGATCCTCATCCTGGGTATGACCTACAAGCCCAACGTGGCCGACTTGCGCGAAAGCCCGGCGCTCGATGTGCTGCATCTGCTGCGCACAAAAGGCGCTCAGGCTACCTATCATGATCCTCTTGTGCCCTCATTGGAGAGCGCCGGTTTCCTCGATCGTTCAATAACTCTATCCGCTGCGGCACTCAATCAGGCAGACTGTGTAGTTGTCATAACGAACCATGATGGATATGATTGGCCCTGGGTCGCCCGCCATGCTGCTCTCATTGTGGATACCCGCAATGCCCTCAATGGAATTCATGGTGGAAACGTGGTGACACTTTAAGCGCTACGTACGCCTGAGCGGTTACACAAACCACCTATTATTGTTTTCCACATCGTAGTCATGTAGCCGCGTTACCGTAAAAGATTCGTGGCCGTGTTCGACCCCGATCATGCTACAATGCCCTCCTTATGATCAGGACAGCGTCTCCAGGTGTAGCATGGCCGTAACCGCATTTAACGTATGCTATTCTTCGTGCATGCTGCATGTCGGATTGGGCGGAGCGCGCCTGCTGGATACAGGCTGAAGGTAAAACGATGAAGGTGCTGGTAACTGGTGCTGCGGGATTTATCGGCAGTAACCTGGCCGAAAAACTTGTCCGGATGGGCGATGAGGTAATTGGCCTTGATAATTTCAATGATTACTATGATCCACGGCGCAAACGGCTAAATGCGCAGCGCCTCGCCGTTTACCCGAACTTCAGGATGCTCGAAACGGACGTGCGCGATCGCTCGTCACTGCGCATGCTCTTTGCAGAGGAGCACTTCGACGGCGTTGCCCACCTCGCCGCTATGGCCGGCGTTCGTAATGCGGTCCTCTATCCCGATTTGTACGTTCAGGTAGACTATAATGGCACGCAGAACTTGATGGATGCGGCTAGAGAATCGGCCACCCCACCAAACTTCGTCTTTGCCTCCACCTCTTCAGTCTACGGGAATACCTCCACTATTCCTTTTGTCGAAACCGATCCCTGTGATCGCCCGTTGCAGCCCTATGCCGCCGCGAAGCGTGCTGCCGAAATTTTAGGTTACACGTATCATCATCTATACGGTCTGAATTTCACCGCCATCCGGTTCTTCACCGTCTATGGCCCTTACGGCCGTCCCGACATGATGGCGTACCTGCTGGCCGAAAGTGTAACCACGGGCAAAGAAATCCCGCTCTATGACGGCGGCCAGATGTATCGCGACTGGACCTACGTGGACGACATCACCGATGGGGTTGTTGCCGCCCTCCAACGACCGTTAGGATATGAAATTATCAACCTTGGCCGCGGCGAACCAACACTGCTGCGAGATTTCGTAACCATGATTGAAACCCTCGCCGGCAAGACCGCCAACGTCGTCAACAAACCACGGCTGCCCGCTGACTTCGTGCGCAATGAGGCTGACATTACCAAGGCGCGCCGCCTCCTCGACTACAATCCGCAAGTGTCTGTTGACGAAGGCGTCCGCCGTTTTTGGGACTGGTATATTGCTCAGGAAGACCTGTAAGCGTGGAAGGCAAGAACATGATCAGCACCACTGAATGGCCGGACAGCGCGCGTTTCTGGTACGACAAACGGGTCATTGTCACTGGCGGCGCCGGGTTCCTCGGTTCTTATGTTGTCGAGGCTCTGCACGGCCGTGGCGCACGGGAAGTTATTGTGCCCCGCAGCGCTAACTACGACTTGCGGGAGGTGAATGCTATCCGCCAACTCCTGCACGATACCGCTGACCCGCATACTTATGCCCCCGTCGATATGGTCATTCACCTCGCTGCCATCGTGGGCGGAATTGGCGCCAATCGCGCCCGCCCCGCCGAATTCTTCTACGACAATCTTATGATGGGCACACAGCTGCTGCACGAGAGTTACCAGGCTGGCGTGCCCAAATTCGTTGCCATCGGCACGGTCTGCGCCTACCCAAAATTCGCCCCGATACCCTTCCAGGAAGCAGATCTCTGGAACGGCTATCCAGAAGAAACCAATGCCCCTTATGGGCTGGCCAAGAAGATGATGCTGGTTCAGTCGCAGACCTACCGTGATCAATACGGCTACAATTCCATTTTTCTGCTGCCGGTCAATCTTTACGGTCCGGGTGACAATTTCGATCTGCAGACCTCCCACGTCATCCCCGCCCTCATCCGCAAGAGTCTGGAAGCGCAGGCGCGAGGTGATGATCATATCGTGGCTTGGGGCGATGGCTCGCCTACTCGTGAATTCCTCTACGCTGGCGATGCGGCAGAAGCCATCCTCCTCGCCGCCGAGCGTTACAATGGCAGCCTGCCCGTCAACATCGGCAGCAGCAATGAAATCCGCATCAAAGAGTTGCTCGAACTCATCGTCGAACTGACCGGTTTTAATGGCGAAATTGTTTGGGATACCAGCAAACCAAACGGCCAACCGCGACGTAAACTGGACGTAAGTCGAGCCAAAGAACTCTTTGGTTTTGAATCCCAAACCACCTTCGCTGATGGTCTGCGTGAGACCATCGCCTGGTACCGCCAGCGAATCTAACCTAATTTCCCGCAGCAAAGACGCATGGTAAAAGTCAATACGAATGCCAGGTCCCTGAAGGAGGGCATAAAGCGCTTCTTGCAGAGCAATGATGACCAGGGCGGTTTTCGCGACTACCTGATCAAGGGGACCCTGGGTGTATTTGCGCTTCAGTTGCTCTCTTCAGGTCTAGGATTTCTCACCAATATTTTGCTGGCACGTTCCCTTGGTGCCACCCAATACGGTGCCTATGCCTACATATTTGCCTGGGTTGGTGCCTTCACGATCCTGGCCATGTCCGGTTTCGGTTCAATCTTGATCCGTGAAATCGCTTCCTACCTGACCAGACAGTCCTGGGGCCTGATCAAAGGAATCCTGTATTATGTCGGTGCTCATGCGACATTTGTTTCGATTTGCGTGGTGGCCCTCGTCGGCGCTGCGGCGTGGCTTTTCAAGGCTAATTTGAACCCCGCCGTATTCCCGGCCGTCTGGCTGGCCCTCCTCATCATTCCCTTTCAGGCCCTAGCAAACCTCAGCACATTCGCTATGCAGGGCTTTAAGCGGGCTGTCCTGGGCAGGGTGCCACCGGTCCTGATTCAGGCGCCGCTGTTTGTTGCTCTCCTTCTTCTGGTCACCTGGCTTAAGCCCCGTGGCCTTGCCGCCATCGATGCCGTGGCGCTACACCTAGTAGCACTTTTCGTAGGACTTCTAGTGGGTCTGTGGCTGCTTCGCCGGACGCTCCCTCTCCAAGTTGTTGCCAGTGAACCCGAATATCAAAGGAGCATTTGGCTGCGCAGTGCTGTGCCCTTGCTTGTGGTTGCCGGAATGTTTGAAGTCAACAACCGCGCACCGGTCATCATGCTGGGCACCCTGTCCGGGCTGAAAGAGGCAGGCATCTACTCTGTCGCTGCGCTCATCACCAGCTTTATCAGTCTCATCCTGGCTTCGGCTAATGCGGCGCTGGGTCCTGTTATCTCCAGTCTCTATGTCAGCGGGGAGATGGTGCGGCTGCAAAAGATCATCACTCGCAGCGCTCGTGTTACCTTTCTCATTGCTCTGGTCGTTGCTGTGTCCATTATCGTCCTCAGACAGTGGGTTCTGCTCGTTTTTGGTCAGGAATTCGAGCAATCGGGCACGGCCGTCATTATCCTGAGCCTCGGCCAGTTGTTTAACGTCGCTGCCGGCTCCGTTGCCTTTCTCTTTGTCATGACCGGTCATGAGCGCTACACCGTCAGCGCCATCACCGTGTCTTCGGTAATCACTGTCCTCCTCAGCGCCCTTCTGATTCCGCGCTGGGGGGTTGAGGGTGCTGCCATCGCCACAACTATCAGCCTGCTTGTATGGAATATCCTTCTTATCGTTCAGGTGCGCCGCCGGCTGGGTATTGACTCCACCGCGCTCGGGAAGTTTGGGCGGTACCGAACATGAATCGTCCAAACCTCTTCATTGTAGGTGCTCCCAAAAGCGGCACCACAGCACTCTATACGTACCTGCAATCACACCCACAGATATTCATGTCCCCGCTCAAGGAACCCTACTATTTTGGTGACGACCTTCTACACCACAGCGCTCCGCGCCCCAGCGAAAACGAATATCTTGCCCTGTTTCAAGGGGCAGCCGAAGAAGTATGGCTGGGCGAATCTTCCGTAACAGGCCTGATTTCAAAAAGCGCCGCGCAAGAAATTCACGACTTCAACTCTGCGGCACGAATCATAATCATGCTGCGAAACCCAGTTGACATGATGTATTCGATGCACAGCCAGACCCAATATACAGGTGCTGAAACGGAGAAAGAATTCTCAAGAGCGCTAGCCCTGGAGGAACCCAGGAGGCAAGGAAGGGCAATCCCTGCGCAAGTTGCCATCGTCAATTTGCTATTCTATCGAGAACTTGGCCATTATGCGGACCAGGTTCGCCGCTACCTTAGGGTTTTTGGCCGCGAAAATGTTCATGTCATCATCTTCGACGATTTTAGGGCGGACGTTGCATCTGAATATCGTGACTTATTACGTTTCCTGGAAGTTGACGATACATTTGAGCCTTCCAATTTTCAAGTAGTAAACGCCAACAAACGCAGAAGAAATGAGCGGCTGCGGCAGGTTATCGTTAACCCCGATGTTGTTGCCGCTACCAGGCGCCTGATACCCTCCCGCGCAATTCGCCAACGAATCGCCGGCCGCCTCATGTTTTTGATTATCAAAGAGGAACGCCGGCCGCCGATGGATCCCGCTTTGCGCTGCCAACTGCAGGAAGAACTACTGCCGGATGTGGAACAATTGAGCAGTCTGCTCGGCCGGGATCTTACGCACTGGTGCCGCCCATAAGTAGATCGCATTTCGCCAGGGTAACCGGATCGGCTGTTTCCTCATCATGACTGCACTAGATTCCCCATACCAGAGGAACAGGTCAGCAAATGATCACCCTCTACGAGTTTGCTTCATTTCCCATTCCAACGGTCTGCGTGGAGCGGAAAGGGCACTCCTGGAAGCCATTGATGGGTTGCGTGACTACCCTGTGCTTCCCCATCTATTCACTCCTGAAGGCCCTCTAATGGCTCAATCCGTCGCAGCAGGGATAGAGTGTACTCCCTATACTGCCATCCCTTGGTTCACAACCCGCCGTACAATCTTACGCAGCGCTGCCAAATCGTTGCGGGCCTTTCCAGAGACGCTACTACTGGCGCGTCAATTGCGGAAACAGCGCTGTCAACTTGTCTACTCTAATTCGTTGGCTATCTCAATGGGCGCCCTTGCTGCTGCGCTGGCTGGCATACCCCACGTATGGCATGTCCATGAGCTGGGCTGTCTGGGGCATGACTGCCAGTTTGATCTGGGCACGGCCGTAGCCGGGCACGTGTTCCAGCGGTTTGGCGGCTCCTTTATCTTCAACTCCCAGGCTTCCGCCGCGAATTTCCGCGCCGAATTCGGTGTCAATGACCTGCACCAAAGGAGCAGGGTAATCTATCAATCGGTAACTATCCTGGATCCAGACTCCGGGCATCCCAGCTCTACTTTCCCTGGAGAGCCAACTCTCGTCCTCGTGGGCGCATTGAACGAAAACAAAGGCCAAAGCGACGCGCTCCAAGCGGTCAGAGAGTTGAAAGATCAGGCCATCGAAACAAGACTGCTGCTGGTGGGGGATGGCGAGGATAGGAAGCGCCTGGAGCAAATGGCAGAGCAGCTTGGCATTCAGAACCAGGTTCAATTCCCGGGTTTTGCTGAGAACGTGTCCAACTGGTACGCTTGCGCCGACATTGTCCTGGTTTGCTCGCGGCACGAGAGTTTCGGCCGCGTGGCTGTAGAGGCCATGTTGAGCAAAAAGCCGCTGATCGCCGCCAGGACAGGCGGGCTGCAAGAAATAGTCGAAGATGGTATTACAGGGTTATTCTACGAGCCTGGGAATACTCAAATGTTAGCCCAAAAAATCAAGATACTCTTGCGGGATAGGGTTCTGGCTACCGCGCTCGCCTATCAAGGCTATAACTGGGCCCTACCCCGTTTCACCAAAGAAAGATATGGTCAGGAACTCTATCAGACCCTGGCCGCCTTAGGCGCGAATGACTGACCTTAGATCGCCGTTGGTGGCTGTTGTAACGTTGAACTGGAATGGCTGGCAGGACACATCCGAATTGTTGTCCAGTCTAGACTGCGCCACCTACGAGCCTCTGCTAATCATCGTCATCGACAATGCGTCCACTGACGATTCCGTACCCCAGATTAAGCACTGGTTTGCTGCAAACAATGTTGCACATTCAGTGTTGCCGCCCGACTCGATGTTTCCCACGGCCGTGGTCTGGGGAAAACAGTATCTTCTCCTTCAATCCACCACAAATCTCGGTTTCTGTGCCGGGAATAATCTGGGCATGGAATGGGCCGTCAAACTGGGTGCTGATCATATCCTCATCCTCAACAACGATACCGTGGTCTCGCCCTCCTTCCTCGAGCCAATGGTCGAAGTCGCAGCGGATGATAATGTAGGCCTCGTGGGCGGGATCATAACATACTGTCAGGACCCGCAAACCATCTGGTGGGCTGGAGGAACCTTCAATTACATCCTTGACTCCAAACGCCTTCTTGACCGCCAGCCGCTCTCTGATCTTACCCAGTCGGAACCTTATGAGACCGACTGGATCAGTGGCTGCATGATGATGATTCCCACCAACATCTATTCTGCTTTTGGGGGTTATGAAGAGGAATATTTCATCTGGAGTGAGGAGTGGGATTATTCGTTGATGCTTCGTGCCGCCGGATACAAACTTCTCGTTGCCCCGCAATCACGTATTTGTCACAAGGTGGGCCGCTCTCTGGGGGTCATGAAACCACTAAACTACTACTACGGTGTCCGCAATAACATGCTGCTCAAGCATAAATACTTGCCTGGTTGGCTTTGGGCCATCTTTCTTCTCTATTACCTACCGAACCGTGCACTCCGTTTCGCCCAACTGTACCTCCAGGGCCGGCGCGACTTGACTTCTGCTGGGCTTGCTGCCATAAATGACAGCCTGCATGGCAGAACCGGCAAATGGCAGCGGCAAGCATCCTGATCATACGCGGCATAACGGGCCGGCAAGCCGATTTCGCATGAGATCACCTTTCTACGGCCGATGATCCGTACCCCGCGTTTACGTGCCATCCTTCTACTGATTGCCCTGGGCAGCGCGATTTTGCTGGCCGGCAGAACCGCCTATTTCATCGGCACAATCCAACACAATAGAACGATGTTGCAGACTCTGGTCAATCTTGGTCCCTTGGAACCGGTCAATGTCTTTGCTGGGAATTGCGAGTGCGCGAGAGTGTTAGACAATGTCCCCGAGGATGCCGATCGGTTTCTACCGTCAAGTCGCGACCGTCTTTCGAATCCTTACTTCGAAGCCGGCCGCAGCCATTATTACCAGGGTCAGTACCAGGAAGCCATCAGCGCCCTGCAGCGGGCAGCTCAGGAAGGTGCGCGAGACCCACTGGTCGACTATTTCCTGGGTGCTTCCTATGTCTGCCTGGATGATGGTGTTCAGGCCGCTGCCTATTGGAAAAATGAGATCGTGGCCTGGGAAGCGTTTAAGGCAGCGTATCGATGCCGGGTTGCAGATGCACAGAGAAGGGCGGAAACATTGTATGATCTCGCTCTGACGATTCAGCCTCAATTGGCAGAGGAGGACTATGAGCTACCCGGTGCCGCTGCTGCATATTATCTCGCTGCTGCCGGTATTGCCCGGGAACGGAATCTCCCGGACACTGAACTACACTGGCTTCGGGTGGCGCTCGAGAAATATCCCCGGAACCCTATCGTCCACGTCCGCCTCGGCGATTATTACGAACGTTTAGCGGAACTCGAGCGTGCCAACTCCTACTACCGTGATGCGGTGTCTTTTGCTGGGCCTGACGATTCAGGAGCGGTTCCAAACTTCATTCGTACAAGCTTTGCGCTAGGGCATTGGAGCGAAGGTGCGGCCGCCGTTGCCGGGTTTATTACTGGTCCAAAGCCAAAGGAGAAGCCGCAGATTGAGGCCGTTACCAGGCTTATTCAACAAAGCCTGAGTCCGGAACTCTGCGCCGAGATGAACCGTGCCCTGGGTGGCGCCATTCGGCCATCTGGCGATGACCTGCAGCAAATGATGGCCAACATCCAGAACGTTTGCACCACGGCCGCTTCCACGCCGCCTCCCCTCGAACAGGTTCCCAAATGAAACAAGCATACTTGTGGTGGCTACCCCTACTATTTCTGCCCAATTTGGGTATTGAGCAGCAGACCCCATTAGGCACGCTGCAAATGTCCGACTTCCTGATTGGGCCCTACATGATCTTCGTGGCAATTGCCATTGCCAAGGACTATCGTCAGGAAAAACTCCTTGCCAGCCAACTGGTTCCGCTGATGCTGGTCTTCTTTTGGTGGGCACTAATCGTCACCTTGCTCCTGCCCTTCCGCTACAGCTACCCTGGCACAAGCGAACTGACCTTCAGCTTGCTCAAGCTTGGAAAGTTGGCTCTTTTCGCGTCTGCTGGCCTGCTTACCATCAAAGCGATTTCCCTGAACAATGCTTGGGCAGAATTTAACTGGTCTCTTCTGCTGACGGGGTTGGTGGTAGGTATTAGTTTACTCGTCACGCGCGGGGACTTCAGCGATGCGGCACTTCCTTCAGGGCTGATCGAAAGAGCTTATCAGGACAATATCGTAAGCGTGTTGATTGTAATCCTTATCGTCTATGTCTTGGCTCTCCTGCTAACCGGGTATGGCACGCAGCGCTGGAAGGTGACCGCTATCGCGGCTCTGACTATCATGGGTTTAGGAGCGCTCCTCTCTAATGGCCGCGGAGGCTGGGTTGGTGCGCTAGTTGGCCTGATCTACCTGTCGTTCCGCTTGAGACAGGGCAGGTCAGTCACTCTCTATCTTATCATCATGGCCATAACTGCAGTAGCCTACTTTGCCTTCCCTTCATTTCAACAGCAGATTGAACGGACCTTTTCCCCTGATCAGGCGTACCTGGAGCGGTACAATGCCGGCATAGCCGGCATCGACGACGGCGTGCGCCTGACGATTCTGCGCAGGGAAGGTGGCAAAATCATGGAATCACCCGTTCTCGGGCGCGGATTCTTCCATCGCGCTGGCGAATCGGGCCTGTCATGGTGGGGGAGCCACAATTTCTTCGCCCAAATGTTCCTCGAGACGGGCCTGATAGGCGGATGTCTCGTCCTAGGAATCGTCTGGAAGATGTGGCGTCAGGCGGGATCAGAAACGGCACGCCGCGCTGAGGTCGAGCTGCCGGTGAAAACAGTCCTGGTAACCGCATTTATATCCGGCTTGAGCGGTGAATACTTCTATGGAGGTACAGTATTGTTTGCCCTGCTCCTTGTTTATGGCGCGGTAGGCAGGCTTCCTGCCCCACAAAGAACGGCCTTACTCTACCACGGAGACACATCCGATTCCCCGGTCCTTAACGACTATCCCCTCACTCCCTGAGCGTCGAGCAACAGTTTCATTACGTGCAGATCGTACCCACATTGTGAATCCCCTCATTTCGGTAATGGTGCCTAGCTACAATGCCGCAGCAACGCTGCCCTTTGCGCTATCCTCATTGGTAGCACAAACCTGCTCTGAATGGGAGTGCATCATCATTGATGATGGGTCTACAGACCAGACTACCGAGATCGCCACACAAGCCGGTCAACTAGACGCACGGATTCGCTTCCTGCGTTTCGACTCGAACTGTGGGCGTGGTGCGGCGCGTCAAGCCGCTCTGGAGCAGGCAGGTGGAAAGTATTTAGCCATGCTGGACGCCGATGACTGGCTTTATCCTGGTAAACTCGAAAGGCAACTCGCTGCTCTTGAGCAAGTCCCAGATGCTGTCCTGGTAAGTTCGGGTATGGCCATCGAGGATAGCAACGGAGAACTCGCTGGTGTTCGTTGCCAGGGAATCTCGGGAGTGCCAATCCACTCTCAACCACCCATTGCGTTGGGAGGCGCGCTCGTCTCTTTTGCACCTTCCTTGATTCGACTGGACATGGCAAAGGCAATCGGTTTTGACGGCCGTTTGCGTCGTTCAGAAGATTACGATTTCCTGCTGCGCTTGCTGATGAAACACCGCTACTGTGTTATTCCGGATATAACTTACGTCTACAGCGAGCTTGCCTCGGTAGATCGGCATAATGTCAATGCTTCATTGCACTATGGGAAATTGGTGCTTGAGAAATACCGCAAAGCACAACCGCGTGAATACTGGCGCAGCCGTTTTTCCTTAGATCTGCATGTTGCCGGCTATCGCGCCCTTTTCGCCGTTGGCTTAGGTGACTGGGTGATCCGCCGCCGTTCCCGTAAGCCAACACCCGCCGAAATCAGGCACCATCACCAGGCGCAAGACGCGGTGCGCGAGGTCCATAATGCCATTTTCGGAACCCTTTTCTCGTATGCTGTTGAACGGTGAGAGCGCTCGCTGCTGCTAAGGAAGCAATGCCCACGAAAACTAGAAGAGAGGACATAAAAATTGTACAGATCGCGACCGTAGACTGGTTTGTCCGGCACATAATGCTGGGCCAGTTGGTGGCTCTCAAAGATGCCGGTTTCAATGTCGTGACCATTTCAAGAGAAGGCGTGGATGTCGCCTCCATCGAAGGAGCCGGCATCCGCCATATTCCAATAGCATTTACACGAAATCTCACACCTCTTAGCGATCTGCGATCGACTTGGCGGCTCTACCGTACGCTTCGTAAAGAAAAACCCGCCCTCGTCCACACTCATACGCCCAAGATCGGTTTGCTCGGCCAACTTGCAGCCTGGATGGCCCGCGTCCCCGTACTGGTCAACACAATTCACGGCTACTATTTTCACGAGCACATGTCCGGCTTTTGGCGCTCCTTCTATATCAATCTCGAGCGAGTAGCCGCTCTGCTTTCGTCTACCGTATTTTTTGTCAGCGAGGAAGATATGTCGACCGCTTTGCGTGAGAGAGTTTGCCCTCCAGAGAAGATGAAATTATTGGGGCCAGGGGGAATTGGCGTCGATATTCAACGGTTCAACCGCACGCGAATTGCTCCTGCGACACTGCGCCAAAAACGGGCCGAACTGGCAATACCTCCTGACGCGAAGCTAGTCGGATTTGTGGGCCGTCTAGTAGCCGAGAAAGGCATCCTCGAACTTCTCGAAGCGCTTCAAATGGTTCGCTTGCAAGTCCCGGAAGTCAGGCTCCTGCTTGTGGGCCCGATCGACATTGATAAAGCGGACGCCATTACGCCGGAAATCGCCTCCAGGTTTGGAGTGGAAGACATCTGCATTTTTCCAGGTAGGCGGGCTGACGTACCGGAGCTCATGGCCTTGATGGATGTATTGGCGCTGCCCTCCTATCGTGAAGGGTTCCCGGTCGTCCTTATGGAAGCGTCGGCCATGGAAGTACCGTCTATTGCAACCGACGTGCGCGGCTGCCGCGAGGCGGTTGAAAACGGCCGTAACGGTACCCTGGTCCCTCTGAGGAATATCCCCGCCCTGGCTGATGCCATTGTCGATCTGCTCAGTGATCGGGAAAAGGCCGTGCGCATGGGCAAAGAAGGTCGCAAGATAGCCGAAGAACGCTTTGATCAGCGCATCGCGTTTGCGAACATCGAGGCGGAATATACTCGCCTAATGCACAACATGGGCTTGCTTGTTCCGGAGCAAGCTGGCAACCGTGCTGTTTCGAAATGAGACTTCACCCATTGCACTTCGCAGAGAATCTTCTATGCCTGGTTACGCAATGATCGGACTCGCCGCATTACTGGCGACCTCGTCAGGAGTTCTGATTATGCTCAATGGGCCGGAACAATACCGCTTCCTTGATGTCCCAAACGCTCGCAGCTCGCACCTCCATCCCAAGCCCACCGGCGGCGGTTTATCCATCGTCCTGGTCACAACCTGTTCCCTGTTGCTGCTTTGGGTTACAGGGATCTTGCCCTGGGAGGGATTTGCAGCATATTTCCTGCTGGGCATAGTTTTGATAGCTGCAATTAGTCTCTTGGACGATGTCCATGCCCTTTCATTCCAGGTCAGGATTGTGGCCCAATTCATCGGCGCCATTGTGCTAGTAATCAGCGGGGTTTATATCTCTGATCTGACCCTTCCTGTAGTGGGCAGCATCCATCTCGGATGGCTTGGCATTCCCTTTACATGTGTACTTATCGTGGGACTGACGAATGCATACAACTTCATGGACGGTATCGATGGCCTGGCTGGTTTGGAGGCCGTAATCGCAGGTTTCTTCATGATGACCTTGGGCCAGTCAGTCAATGCCGGCTTTGCAACTGCAGCTGGCTTATTAATTGGCGCGTCAGCGGTTGGTTTTTTGCTCTTTAATTGGGCGCCGGCCCGTATCTTCATGGGTGATATAGGAAGCACTTTTCTTGGATTCTCCTTCGCCTTCCTGACCATCGCCCTTAGCCTGGAACATGTCCACTACTTCTATTTATGCCTCCTTGCACTCTGGGTGTTTTTATTTGATACTACGTATACGATACTCTGGCGCATAGGGCGTAGAGAAGACATCTTCACCGCTCATCGCCTACATCTCTATCAGAAGATGGTCGATCATGGCTATAGCCATAGTGCGGTCTCCCTGATTTATGGGTTTCTTGCGCTTGCTGGAATTGGGCTGGGAATGGCCTGGCACTCTGGTTTGATTGCGAGCTGGCTTGTCCTCGCCGTGCTAATCATATTGGCTTCCGCACTTATTGCTATGAGCAAACATCAGCCTGCCACGGGGGTCGCGAACTGAGCAGCCCTTCCGGCTCGGTTGCTCCCTTACCCTTAGCGACATGTTCCTTTCGAGATTACGCAATCGCCATTTCTTCCTGATCGACCTGATCATCCTGCTGGCCTCGCCCACCATTGCCCTCATGCTGCGCCTCGATACGGTGCGTATCCCGCGCGAATTCTGGTGGGGACTTGTCTTCTATACCGTTATCGCCCTTCTCATCCGGCTTGTTGTGTTCCGGCGCTTTGGCCTCTATTCCCGCTATTGGCGCTACGCCAGTATTGACGAAATAGTCCAGATCGGTACGGCCGTCATTGTCTCCACCTTCTTCATTACTCTCGTTGTCCTCCTGACCCGGCTCATCTACCCTTTCGCCCTGGCGCGGTCCATCTTCATCGTCGACACGCTCCTAGTTCTGCTGGGCGTGGGGGCCGTGCGCTTCAGCGTACGTTTCCTCGAAAGCCGGCGCTATGCCCCCGTGGAAGGTAGCCGACGCGCCCTTATTATGGGCGCGGGCGACGCGGGTGAAATGGTCGCTCGTGAGTTGCTCAAGAACCCCCAGCTGCGCATGCTTCCTGTCGGCTTTGTTGACGACAACCCTGTGAAGCACAACATGCATATTCACGGTCTGCCCGTCCTGGGCAGTCGCAGTCGCATCCCTCGCCTGGTCGGCGAAAAAGACATCGAGCTGGTGATCCTCGCCATGCCTACTGCTTCCGGCGATGTAATTCGCGAGATCACCAGCACCTGTGAACTGATCGGCGTGGAGACCAAAATCGCCCCCGCCATCTATGAAATCCTCGACGGCCGTATTCGCGCCGATCAACTCCGCGATGTAGATATCGAGGATCTATTGCGTCGCGAACCGGTAAGCACGGACATTACTGCTGTGCGCAAACTAGTCGCTGGCCGGCGCGTTCTCGTCACCGGGGGCGGCGGATCCATTGGCCGCGAACTTTGCCGCCAGCTCCTATTCTGCGCGCCCAGCGAACTGATCCTCCTCGGTCATGGCGAAAACTCTATCTTCGAGTCCTATCACGACTTGCAGCGTTCTGGCCTGAACGGCCCCAGAATCACACCCCTCATTGCCGACACCCGTTTCCCGGAGCGCCTGCAGATTCTGTTCGCCGAACACAAACCGGAAATCGTCTTCCACGCTGCTGCGCATAAACATGTACCGCTGATGGAGTTGAACCCGGCCGAAGCCATCACGAACAACGTGATCGGTACCAAGAACCTGTTGAAAGTGTCCCTTGCCATGGGCGTAGATCACTTCGTTATGATCTCAACCGACAAGGCTGTGAATCCCACCAGCGTCATGGGAGCCAGCAAGCGTGTCGCTGAACTGTTGGTTCGCCAGGCGGCCCTGCAGAGCGGCCGGTCCTATGTAACGGTGCGCTTCGGTAATGTCCTTGGCAGCCGCGGCAGCGTCGTGCTCACCTTCAAGAAGCAAATCGCCGCCGGAGGGCCTGTTACGGTTACCCATCCTGAAATTCAGCGCTACTTCATGACGATTCCCGAAGCCACCCAACTCGTCCTGCAGGCGGCCACTCTGGGCCACGGTGGAGAAGTATTCGTGCTCGATATGGGCAAGCCCGTCAAAATCCTTGACTTGGCTCATGATCTTATCAAGCTTTCTGGCTACGAAGTCGGCCGTGACATTCAGATCGAATTTATCGGTCTGCGACAGGGTGACAAGCTCTTTGAAGAACTCTTCATCCCCGGCGAAACCTACGAACGCACGACGCACGAAAAGATACTCATCGCCGCTCATGCTGGGGGCGCTGTGCCCTCCCACCTCGATTCCTCGGTGGATGCCCTCGCTGCCGCGGCGCGGCGCAACGACTCTCAGGCCATTCTTGTCGGCCTCCAGGCTCTAGTGCCAGAATACCACTCCCCTGAAACCCCTATGCCCGAACCTGCTCCCAAAGACAAGAAACCCTTGCCCAAGTTATCTCCCGGCCCTGCTACCACTGGTCCTAGCGCATGAAGCAAATCATCCCCGCCAAGCCTGTCGTAGAAGTTGACATCGATCCCACACTTGCACGTTCGATGCTTGCGTTCCTATGTGGTTTGCCGCTTGAACCCCTGTCGGCGCAGCAAGCTGCCTGTTCAACCCCGGGCCTTGCCATTTGGTTGCTCCAACACGATCTCGCCTCCCTGGCCCAATCTCGTTGCCGTTCTGTGTGCCCTGAACTGGCAGAGCAACTCACCGCTGCAATGTACAGCACTACCGCCCAGAATGCTTTGCATTGGCACAACCTGCTGGCCATCGACACTGGCTTTTCCGCTGCAGGCCTGACTGCACTTCTCCTCAAAGGCGCTGCTCTGGCCGATACGGTGTACGATCAACCTGAACAGCGCCCCATGACCGACGTGGATCTATGGCTGCAGGAGGTGGACATGGAGGCTGCGTGTGCAGTGATGGCGGGGCTGGATTTCGTTTCCAGCGAAAAGGAAGATCGGCCGTTGGCTCTACAATCCCTATCCGGCGGTGAAGTCCAGTTTCGCACTCCAACACCGGGACCGACTCTCGTCGAACTGCACCTTTCCCCCTTCCCTGGTTGGTGGTTGGCGCGCACCGCCGCTGTCGATACCGCTTCCATCTGGTCTCGCAGCGAACCGCTGCCTGACTGGCACTCTTTCTATCAGATGGCCCCCGAGGACACTGTCATCCAGCTTGCCGTTCATATGTCCATCAACCATCAGTTCGGCCTGGCGGCGCTGCGCAGCCTCGTGGATATTGCTCTCACTGCCCAAGTAAGAGATGTGGATTGGCAGGTCGTCGCCCAGCGTTCGCGCCAGTGGCATGTCGCCACGGCCGTGTGGCTGGTCCTGAATTTGCTTGAGGAACTGGTCGGCTTGCCTGGTCTGGACGAGATACTGCCGCAACTTCAGCCTTCCATCTGGCGCCGCCGCCGGCTGCAGAAGTTCGTTTCCGCCGAAAAGCTCCTTACCAGTCGTGAGATCAACCAGGGCCGCAAGCGCTTTCAGTTCTTACTCCTCCTCGTAGATCATCTTCCCGATGCCGCCCACCTTTTCTATCGCACCCTCTGGCCCGAACAAGGCTGGCTGGATGCGCGCTACGGCGGCGGTGTAAGTTCCTGGCAGCATTTGCGCAGAGTGCTCGTGGAAGGCGAAGTCTAAAGTTCCGTTTCAGTCCGCGCCGCCAAATGACCCCAACCGCAGCCCCTCAGAAGGGGCTTTCTTGTTGCCAACGGCCGTTCTCGAAGCGAGATTTCTCTTTTGCTGCTAAAATCAACCAAGTCTTATGGAACCCAGAAGCGCACACAACCCATGATTGCCCAGCTTCAGCTTGCTCACGGCACCCTAGATCTGCCCGCTTTTCTGCCCGATGGAACCCAAGGCGTTGTGCGAGCCCTCGATGCCCAGGACGTGCTCTCCTGCGGTATACAGGCGGTGCAGATGAACGTGTTTCACCTGATGCAGCGTCCGGGTTCTTCTACCATTCAGGCCCTGGGTGGCCTGCACAAGATGTCTGGCTGGCCCAGACCCATCTTCACCGACAGCGGTGGCTTCCAGGTCTATTCGCTCATCCGACAGAACCCCAAAATGGGCAGCATTAACGAGCGCGGCGCCACCTTCCAGCCTGAAGGAAGTGATCGCCGTTACAAGCTCACTCCGGAGAAAAGCGTTCAGCTGCAGCTTAGCTATGGTACCGATGTGGTCATTTGCCTCGATGACTGCACCCATGTGGATGATTCCTTTGCTCAACAACGACTATCTGTTCAGCATACTGTCCAATGGGCTAAACGCTGCCGGTCCGAATTCGATCGCCTTGCACGCGACAAGCACTGGCCGGAAGACCAGCGGCCGTCCCTTGTCGCCGTCGTCCAGGGTGGTGCCAGTGCCGACCTTCGCCGCGAATGCGCCGGGTCACTGCTTGAAATTGGTTTTGATGGCTACGGTTATGGGGGCTGGCCGCTTGACAGCGATGGCAATCTCCTTGAAGACATGCTGGGTCTAACCCGTGAGCTCATCCCGCCGGCTTACACGTTGCACGCCCTTGGAGTAGGCCACCCTTATAACGTCACCGCCTGCGCTCGCATGGGCTATGAGTTGTTTGACAGCACCATGCCCACGCGTGACGCTCGACACGGCCGTCTTTACCTCTTTTCCCAGGACCCCACAACGTCACGCCTCAGCGGCCAGGACTGGTTTCACTACATCTACATGAGAGACAAGAAACATATAAAGAACAGCGAGCCACTCTCTTCCACCTGCGACTGCCTTGCCTGCCGCAACTATTCCGTAGGCTATTTGCATCACCTTTTCCGCATCAACGATCATCTCTTCCCACGCCTAGCCACGATCCACAATCTCCGGTTCATGAGCCGCCTCATGGCCAACCTGCGCGCCTACCCATGACCACGCCTGACGATCCCCTGCAGCAACTCGTTGATAACGTGCTCAAGAGCAGCAAGTACCGTCTTGTCTCCCCCGACCTGATCCGCACCATTGCTGCCGACGAACTCCAGCGCCAGCCTTCCTGGAAAACAG
Organism: uncultured Chloroflexia bacterium; assembly: GCA_963786145.1. Lineage (GTDB taxonomy): Bacteria > Chloroflexota > Anaerolineae > Promineifilales > Promineifilaceae > JAACFF01. Next base: position 563,976 of record CAWAYB010000002.1, on the reverse strand, counting down.
CCGTCAAAGCCACCAAGAATAAGCTGCACCAGATCGCCGGCGCCTATCAAAGCCCAATCATGAGCTATGGGCAGGCCCTTTCCGATCTTCAGGCCGCTCAATCGCCGCTCGAATGGCGGCAGGCTAGTCGCGAAATCATGCGCGGCCATGCCTCCACGCGCGAACGCCTGCCCATCCTGGATGAATTCTTCGTCCAGACCATGGCCAGCATTCCGCCCCCCCGCCATGTCATCGATCTCGCCTGTGGCCTGAATCCGCTGGCTCGCCCGTGGATGCCCCTTGATGATGCCTGCTTCTATCAGGCCTACGATGTCTATGCTGATGCCATGGACTTCCTCGGCGAAAGCATGGTCCTCACCGGCTGGAACGGCCGTGCCGAGGTCCGCGATGTGTTGCATGACCCACCGGTTGAACGGACCGACCTCGCACTACTGCTCAAGACCCTTCCCTGCCTGGAGCAGCTCCAGAAAGGAGCGACAACCGCGTTACTCGATGCCGTGCAGGCCCGCTATCTGCTGATCTCCTACCCCATTTCCAGTCTCGGGGGTCGCCATAAAGGCATGGTAGCCACCTACGACGCTCAGTTTGCCGCCCTGCAGTCCGCGCGCGGGTGGCAGGCAACGCGCTTCCTCTTTCCCACCGAGCTGGCCTTTCTCGTTGAACCGACCCCCAAGGAGAATCCCTGATGGCCGGCCAGGATGAACTCGATGCCGTAATCACGGCCGTTAAACAATCCCGCAAATACAGTGACACCAGCGAAGAGACCATTCGACAGTTGGCCATTGAAGCTCTCCAGCAGCACAAACGGCCTAAAGCGGCGGTAAAAGCGGTACGTACGCGCCTGCATAGTATCATGGCCCCATACCTGGGCGATCCCGACTATGTTGCCCTGGCCACCCAATTACACGCAGCATACTCTGCGGGCGATCAGTGCGCCACCAAAAACCTTTGCTGGCAGGCCCTAGACGGACACCTCTCTACCCGGGAGCGCCTGCCCATTATGCAGGAGTTCTATGCGCAGATTTTCGCGGTTACCGGGGTGCCGCGGCGCCTCATGGATATCGCCTGTGGTCTGAACCCCCTGGCCCTGCCCTGGATGGGCCTGCCCGATGATGTGCAGTTCCTCGCTTACGACATCCACGAGCCGCGCATCGACTTTATCAACCACTTCTTTCGCCTCCAAGCCTTGGATCCCCTGGCCCGTATCCAGGATGTCGCCCTGCGCGTACCTCAGGAAACGGCCGATCTGGCTCTTTTCCTCAAGGAAATGCCCCGCTTTGAACGCAACTATCCTGGTACCGGGCGCGATTTCCTCCAGGCTTTGCGCGTGCGCCATCTGGTGGTATCGTTTCCTTCGATCAGCACCCATGGTGGCCGAAATCTCGTCACGCGCTACCGCGAATTCTTTGCCCAGTTGACTGCCGGAGAGCAATGGCCCGTGACCGAATTGATATTTCCCGGCGAGATTGTCTTTATCGCTGATAAGGGCTTGTGAGGCGGGCGGTGAACGCCACGAACGAGTACGACCTGTAAGTATGTCTCCACACCGTTTCTTTATCACCCCTGATCAGATCACCGGCGATCAGGCCATCCTGGTTGGCGAACAGGCCCGCCAGGTCGTGCAGGTCTTGCGTTTGCGCCCGCCTGCCGCCATCATGGTCCTGGACAACGATGGCTGGCAGTATGATCTTGTGCTGGAAACAGTCAACCGCGACCGCGCCGTCGGTACAATCGTTGGCAAATCGCCTGTGACCACGGAGCCCGCTCCCCGCATCACGCTCTATCAGAGCCTGCTCAAGAAGGACAACTTCGAGTGGATTCTGCAAAAAGGAACTGAGATCGGCGTTGCCCACTTTGTGCCCGTTATTTCCCAACGCAGCATCGTGCGCCAGCAGGCCCTAAAACAGAATAAAGCCGATCGCTGGCGCCGAATTGTAACTGAAGCCGCTGAACAATCCGGCCGCGGGCGCATTCCCACTTTGTCGGAGCCGGTGGCGCTCGAAGAAGCGTTCGCCGCCGCCGCAGCCGATGTGGCTCTGATCCCCTGGGAGGAGGAACGGGACAACGCGCTCCTGCCCCTCGTGCGTGAGTCGCTTGCCCGGCAAACGGCCGTGCCCCTCCAGATCGCGCTTTTTATCGGCCCGGAAGGGGGCTTTGCTGCCCAGGAAATCGACCTGGCCCGCGCCGCAGGTGTCACCCCCGTCACGCTTGGCCCGCGCATCCTCCGTGCCGAGACTGCAGCCGTGGTCGCCTCCGCGCTCATACTGGGCGAGCTGGGATCCTTCGCATAGTAACGAACCGATTTACTCATGGAACTGCCGTGCCCTCACCTGAAGAAATCACGTCCATCGCCGCCGAGTTACGTGCCGTCGCCGCTTTTGGTCTGAACTTCGCTGCTAATGAGCATGACGAGCAGCGCTATCAAGCGGTCCTCAACGCCGCCGCCCGCCTCCAGGCCCTCGTCGACGGCCGTTCCGCTCCTGCCCTCCTCCAGCAATACCGCGAAAATGCCTTTGGGCTGAGTGCCCTGCCAAGCGCTGAGGCAGTCGTCTTTAATGCCGCGGGGCGCATTCTTCTTGTCCAGCGAGGTGATGATCGCCTTTGGGCCCTCCCCGGTGGCGTCACCGATCCGGGCGAAACTCTCGCCCGATCTGCCCAACGCGAACTTGCCGAAGAGACCGGTATCGAAGGCATCGTGCGGGCTCTGTGGGGCATCTTCGATTCTCGGTTGTGGCACAGCGCCAAGCGCATTCACTTCTACCATGCTCTCTTCCTGATTGACGCCGCAGGACAGGAGCTACGGACCAGCAGCGAGGTTCTCGCCGCCGGCTACTTTGCCGCGGATCAACTGCCGCCCCTTTCGCCGGGACACCACCTGCGTGTCCCTTTTGTCTTCAAGCAGGCCGCCGGCACGGCGCCTGTTCCCTACTTTGATCCACCGGCGGCTACCCCTGGTCAGGAGCAAGATGATGAACATTGACGGCCGTACCCAGCTTGTTGGCCTTCTGGGCTGGCCCGTCTCCCACAGCTTTAGTCCCGCAATGCATAATGCCGCGGCAGAAGCCCTGGGACTCAACTGGGCTTATGTTGCGTTGCCTGTCCCTCCTGAGGAAATCGGACCTGCGATACACGGCCTGGCAGCCCTCGGCTTCCTTGGAGCCAACGTCACCGTGCCGCACAAGCAGGCCGTCATGCCCTATCTGGACGGCATCTCACCGGCTGCTCGGGCCATTGGCGCCGTGAACACCATTGTAGTCAACCGTCCGGGGCAGGGCGACCTGTGGGGCGACAACACCGATTGGCGCGGGTTCCTGGACGATCTGGCCACGCAGGGCGTCGATGTTTCCGGCCGTGATTGTCTCGTCCTGGGGGCCGGTGGTTCGGCCCGCGCAGTTGTCTATGGCTTGCACCATGCCCGTGCCCGTGTCATTGTCCTAGCTCGCAGCGTCTCCCAGGCCACGGAGCTGCTCGCCGACCTTGATCTGGGCGCAACGGCTCAGGCCGCTTCGCTGTCGTCTTTGGCACAAGTCGCGCCCAGACTGGCGGCGCCGTTGATTGTCAACACATCCCCGGTCGGTATGTCACCCCTGAACACCGAATCCATCTGGCCGGACGATTTACCCTTCCCACGAGGCGCCTTCGTGTACGACTTGGTCTACAATCCCCGTCAGACCCAACTCATGCGGCAGGCGCAGGCAGCAGGCTGTGCTCACAGTAATGGCCTCGGCATGTTATTACGTCAGGGCGCGCTGGCGTTCACCCTGTGGAGTGCGCAAACGCCTGATATTGAGGTGATGCGGTATGCCTTGGAAAAAGTAGCGGGTGCCTCGTGAATCTGCGGTGACCTTGTCTAACTTATCGTTTCTGGCAGGAGGTTGGCATGCAAGCCGATCGAATCGTAACTAACGGCCGTATCTATACGGTTGATCCTTCCCAACCCTGGGCTACGGCTCTTGCCTGTCGCGCCGGTCGCCTGCTCGCCGTTGGCTCCGATCACGAGGTCCTCGCGCTTGCCGGGCCGGACACAGAGCATCTCGATGCTGCCGGCAGACTTGTCCTCCCTGGCCTCACTGATTCCCACGTCCACTTTTTGCAGGTCGCCCAGCGTCGCCAACAAGTTGACCTCTTTGGCGTGGCCGACTTCGCTGAAATACGCCGCCTCATTGCCGCCGCCGTCCGACGAGCCCGGCCCGGTGAATGGATCCTTGGCTGGGGATGGGATGAGAACTTGTGGGACGTGCTGCCCGAAGCACATCTCCTCGATGACCTTGCCCCCCAACAGCCCGTGGCCCTTGCCCGCATGGACATGCATACCTGGTGGGTCAACAGCCATGTCCTGGCCCTTGCCGGCATAGATGCCCAGCTTTCCGATCCTCCTGACTGCAAGATCGAACGCTACGCCGACGGCCGTCCCAACGGCCTCCTGCGCGAGTGGAATGCCCTGGCCCTCGTCGAGCGCGTTATGCCCCCAACTTCGGAGGCGACCGTCCTCGAGTGGTTGCGTGCTGCCCAGCGCGATGCCCACCGCCTGGGCCTGACCTGCATCCACGATCAACGAGTTGAAAGAGAGGGCCGCCAGAGCCTGCGTCTGCTGCAGACCTTGCATCGCCAGGGCGAATTGTCCCTGCGCTTCCATGTCAATATCGCCGCTGATTTCCTGGATGAAGCGTCCGTCCTGGGCATCGAACCTGGCTTTGGCGACGATCATTTATGGTTGGGTCATGTCAAAGCCTTCGCCGACGGCACCATGGGCTCGCGCACTGCCGCCATGCTCGCTCCATTTGAGGGCGAACTGGATAACTCCGGCGTCACGGTCACTTCGGCTGACGCCCTGTGGGATCTCGCTGACCGGGCCGCCGCCGCCGGCTTCCCTCTTTCGGTCCACGCAATTGGGGATCGCGCCGTGCGTGAAGTGATCGATGTCCTCAGTGAACGTGCCACCCTCGATGCTGCCGCGCCGCTGCCCATGCCCCACCGCATTGAGCACGTCCAGCTTATCTCCGCTCAGGACCTGCCCCGCCTTGCGCAGCACGGCATAGTCGCTGCGATGCAGCCTGTGCACCTGCAAACCGATTGGCACACGGCTGATCGCGTTTGGGGGACACGCGCTCGCCTCGCCTACGCCTTCCGCAACCTTCTTGACCAGGGCACCATACTTGCCCTTGGCTCCGATGCCCCGGTCGCGCCTCTCAACCCTTTTCTGGGCATCCAGGCGGCGCTCACCCGCCAGGACTCAAATGGCCAGCCGCCGGAGGGCTGGTATCCGGAGCAGCGTCTTACTCTCCCCGAAACTCTCTATGGCTATACTATGGCCCCTGCTCTGCTTGCCGGTAAGGCCGGCCTCGGTGGCTCCCTCACCCCGGGTAAATGGGCCGATTTCATTATTCTCGACCAGGACATATTCCAACTGCCCCCTGCGGAGATAGGCGCAACCACCGTGGCCATGACCTTCGCAGACGGACGTCTGGTCTATGCCAGCTAACTGCAGTCCTGCGCCCTGCACCTGTGCGCCCATGGCCCGCACCCAGGAGGATGTTTTGTGATCGTTGGTATGGACTTTGGCACCACGAATTCCGGCATGGCCGTCTATGACGGCCGAACTGTGAACATACTGCCCCTCGATCCCCTCAATGCCAACGCGCACGTCCTGCGCACCGCGCTCTACATTACCAACGAACAGGCGATCCACATTGGCCGCGCCGCCGTCGATCGCTATTATGAACAGAATATCGGCCGCATCGTCAAGACCCGTAAAATCTGGATTGGCGAGATCGAAGTCTACGCTGAAGACCTCTATTACGTCACTGATGCCTATGCCTGGGTGGATGTTTCGGAGCCTGGCCGCCTACTGCTCTCCTTCAAAAGCCGACTGCGCGAAGAAGACCACCCCGGTGCCGTCATTGGCCAGAACTATTACTCCCTCGAAGACCTTATCGCTCTCTATTTGACTAAGACTCGCGTCCGTGCCGAACAACTGTTGGGCTGCCAGATAACTGAGGTCGTGCTCGGCCGTCCCGTCCATTTTTCGCAAGATGAAGATCACGATCGTCTGGCCCAGGGTCGTCTCCTGCGCGCTGCCTTTCGGGCTGGCTATGAAAAAGTCTTTCTGCAGTTTGAGCCTGTCGCCGCTGCCCTCAGCTACGAGACCACACTCACCAACCCGCAAAACGTGCTCGTCTTTGACTTTGGCGGCGGCACCCTGGACATCACCGTCATGCGTCTTGGCGAGCCTGGGCACCGCGCCGTGCTCGCCACCGGCGGCTTGCCTGTGGCTGGCGATGTCTTCGACCGTAAACTCACCCGCGCCAAGTTGCCCCGCCATTTTGGCGAAGGAAGTTACTACGGCCAACGACAAGACGCCAAGACCACTCCGCGCTGGATCTATGACGCATTTTCCGACTGGCAAACTATCATCGAACTGCAAGACCAGGAAAACAAACGCATCTTGCAGGATATCGCCCGCACTGCCCAAAGACGCTACCAGATTGAGGCCCTACTCAGCCTCGTCAGCAGCAATTACGGTCTTAAAATGTTTGACGAAGTCGAAAAGTCCAAGCGTCTACTTTCGGACAAACGCGGTGCTGAGATTCGCCTCGACGGCCCCGGTTTCCAGGTTCGTGAATTTGTCACCCGCACCGAGTTCGAGCGCATCATCCAGACTGATATTGTGGCCATTGAAGCCGAGCTGCAGCGCGCTCTTGCCGCGTCTGGTCTGGCCGCGGCTGATGTAGACGCCGTGATCCGCACTGGCGGGTCGGCCCAAATTCCGGCCTTTTACGAGATGCTCGGACGGCACTTCGGGCCCGAAAAAGTGAAGTCTGTTGACACATTCAGTAGCGTCACGGCCGGTCTTGGTGTCTACGCCTATCGGATTGAACAGGGACAGGTGACTGCACGCGCTTACACCGCAGTCGATGTTGGCCCACCGCCGCAAGCACGCGGATCCCGCCCCCGCATGGCGCGTGTTAACCTGCCCTTGCTGCAAAAACGTATCCTGATTGACGAAGGCGCAGCCCCGCCGCTCCCTCCTTCGGAACAGCTTCTGGTCGTCCTCGGCAAGGGATGGGACATTACGGCCGTATCGTTGCCCAGTGTCGCTCTCGCCGCCCAAACGTCGCTCTCCCGCGCCACTTTGGGCCTGTCCGGCCTGGCAGTCCAGGCTCTCCTTGCCGCCCCCGACGAACAGCTGCTTCTGCTTACCTCCCACTATCGCTTCTTATTGGTCACTCCGCGCCAGCTGCTCGAGCTGCAGAGTATGTCTATGTCCCTGCCCGACCTGCACCGGCCCATGGAATATGAAACGCTCAGCGCTATCGCATCCTGGGACAAAATCAAGACGGCCGATCGCCTTTTGCTTGCCACTTCCAGCGGCTTCGCGCGTACCTTCCCGGTGGGAGTTTTGGGCAGCAGTATCGAGGCGCCCATACCCTTCAAACTAGATCATCCGCTGCCAGGCACGGCCGTTGGTCTTACCGCCCTTTCCGAACAGGGCCAGTTCCTCATGCTCACTGCTGCCGGGCGTGCCACCCGCTGGCCTGCGTCCAATCTTCGCCTCAGCGGCACTCAGGTCCTGAACTGCGGCGCGCAAGATCGCGTTTGCGCCACCATTGTTGTCACTTCGGACGATGAACTCATCCTGGCGACTCAGGACGGATACGGCCGTCGCTTTAATCCCTCCTGGCTGGTTGTGCCCGACCACCCCAATCAAAAAGGTCGCTCGCTCATCGCCCGTCGTAGCCCCCTCGCCGGCGTGGGCCGGCACCAACCCTGGGCCCTGACTACCCACCAATTCCTGCCTCTCCCTCTGGATGCCATGCCCTTCGAAGACTCCACCAAGACCGCCTCAGTGGTCCAATTACAGTCCCAGGAACAGCTTCAGACCGTTCTCTCCGTCCCTTTGTAGCCCAGGACCCTTGGCTCGCCCTGTCCTCACTCTCGCTTGACAATTCCTTTCCCCCCGTTATAATGAGTGCATATTTTTAGGTTTGCCTAAATTACCTCTTAGGGAGTTTGGGCCCTTGAAGGCATAGACCCAATGCTTGGTGACATATCCCCAGCCTCCCAGGATTATCTCAAGGCCATCTACGACCTGAGCGAACAACACGGCCGCGCATCCACCTCCCAGATTGCTGACCGTCTGGAGATTAAGCCGGCCTCGGTTACTGGCATGCTGCAAAAAATGGCCTCCGACGACCCACCCCTCGTCACCTACGAAAAACATCAAGGTGTGACCTTGACCCCCGCCGGCCGCACGGCCGCGCTGGAAATCATGCGCCATCATCGCCTGCTCGAACTCTTTCTCCACGAGATCCTCGGCTATTCCTGGGACGAAGTACACGAGGAAGCTGAGCGTCTCGAACACGTTATCTCCGAGGACATGGAGCGGCGTATGGCTGCCGTCTTGGGCAATCCCAGCCGCGATCCTCATGGGCAGCCGATTCCTACCCCCGAGTTGACAATTGCCGCCACAACGGATATTTCCATGAGCGACCTGCGTTTGGGTCAGCGCGCTGTTGTGCGCCGCGTGCAGGATACCGACTCCGACCTGCTGCGTTACCTCGCCAGTCTCGGCCTGGGCCCTGATGTGAAGATCGATGTCCTCAAATTTGTCCCCTTTGATCGGACCATGCATGTGCGCATCGGCGACTCGCTCGAAACAGCCGTTCTTGGCCCCCGCATCACTCGCGAGATTTTTGTGGAGCCTATACTCGAAGACGCCTGAGCCTTCTTTGGTACTTTCTACCCCTGTGATACTATTGCACCCCGTACCGCGCGCCTGCTGATAACAGGTGAAGAAACGCGGTCGAGGAACTGCGCTATGAAGAACCCATTCAAGAGTCTGTTTAGTCCTGAGCCCGAAGCCGAGGACGTAATTATAGTTTCCGGACTGCCCCGCTCGGGGACGTCCATGCTGATGAAAATGCTCGAAGCGGGTGGAATCCCGCCCCTTACCGATAACATCCGCACGGCCGACACCGATAATCCCCAGGGTTACTACGAATTCGAACGTGTCAAGGCACTTGACAAAGGCGATACAAGTTGGCTGGCGGACACCCAGGGTAAGAGCGTCAAGGTTGTATCTGCCTTACTCAAATACCTGCCCGCTGACTACCAGTACCGCGTCATCTACATTCGCCGCAACATGCCCGAGATACTCGCTTCCCAGCGCAAAATGCTCATACGCCGTGGGGAAGACCCTGACAAAGTGGACGATGCCCAGATGACTACGCTTTTTGAGAAGCATGTCGCCCAGGTCGAAAGTTGGCTGTCTGCCCAGCCCAATTTCGCTGTCCTGTATGTCCATTACAGTGAGTTGCTGCAGGATCCGCAAACCTCAGCGGTGCGCATCAATGAATTCCTGGACCGTGACCTGGATGTCGAGGCTATGGTTTCCGTGGTAGACCCGCAGCTCTATCGCAACCGCCAGGATCAGCTTTCAACAAGCTGACCTGTTTCTGCTGGAACATATGAAGAGCCGCAGTCTGATCCAACTCCTCCTGCTAATCTTCATCAGTGGTCTCCTGCTGGCTTTCCAGACTCCCAGGCAGGTGCGCCAGACCACTGTGCTGTACGACGGCAGTCTGGGTACCACCCCCGATCAGCAGGGTCTCAGTTATATATCCCTCTTCTCCACCGCCGCCAATCAGCGCTACGAGGATGGCGTCACCATCCTCGATACTCTTGAGGTTGCCACCGATCAGGCCGGCTATTTTGGCCCTTCCACCTTTGTCCTCGATCGCGAAGTGGGCTATTCCGTCCATTTCACTGGACAGCTCCTTGCGGAGGAACACGACAACCCGCATCGGACCGGGTTTAGCCTGTTGGTCGTAAGTGACGATCTACTGGGTCTGGAACTCGCCTTTTGGGAAGATGAGGTCTGGGTGCAAGAAGGTGGAGTGGACGCTCTGTTCACCCATGCCGAAGGTGTCGCTTTTGACACCACGGCCGCCCTGTCAGAATATGAGCTGGCCGTGCTCGATACCGGCTACAACCTGTCTATGGACGGCAAAACGATCCTCAGCGGTCAGCTGCGCGACTACACGGCTTTTGAAGGCTTTCCGGATGTTTACGAATCGCCGAATCTGATTTTCCTGGGCGACAACACGCGCCGAGCCCGTGCCGAAACGGCTCTGGCCTACGTAGCTGTTGATTCTGTCACATTACCCACCAGCACGCCACGTCCCACCGCTACCAGGACTGCCCGCGCCGTGCCAACAAGCTCGGACACTCCTCGGCCAACGGCGACGCTTGTGCCTTCGCGCACACCCACGACCGTGCCGACCGCTACCGCCTTACCCACTCCCACGCCCCAGCCCACGCGCCGTTCCTTCTGGTGGTGGCTGCCCTGGCTGGGATAGTCTCCCACACGGTACCTTGTGCCAACATCGTTACATGCTTACTGCATCCATCTGTCTGGTCGCGTACCCGCAAAGCCATCTGTGGGTCCAGGTTCTCTCTTGCCCATGCTATTCGCCAATCGGGATAGAAACAAAATCGCCTTCTGCCGCCTGCAGGCGTTCTCCCGTTTGCGCATCATAGAGACCGATTCGCAGTTCTGCAGCGGCACCTGCCGCTGCAGCCGGTAGTTCGAGTAGATGGTTGTCACGCACAAATTCGCCCTGCGCCCAGCCACTCGTCGGCCGGGTCCAGTTTCCCGGTTCTGCGTCGGACTGTGTGAGGATCGCGCCATTCTGATCCACCAGATGCACGAACACGCGATAACTTGTATCTATCTCTTGAAGCGCCTTCCAAATCAGCCTTACGGCCAGGCCCTCTGCCGTGTCCTGCACCGTCACGCCCGACAGTTGCGCTACATCGCCGAATGTTATTAGCAGGGGCGCTTCTGTATCCGGCGCCTCGAAAATCCGGGCAGGCGCGGAAACAGACACCTGCCCCAGTTCAATTCCTTCCAATTGCAACTGATACACCCCGCTCTCCAGACTAGCCGGCAGCCGCAGCAACTGCTGTCCTCGCAGACGCTCCCCTTCGGACCACTGCGCCTCGTCTAATCCAGCTCGTACCGGGGGTAGGCCCCAGGAAAAAGCGTGATTTCCCTCGGCGTCCAGTAGCTGAATTTCGACTTGCTCTGCCATTGGCCCTGCCAGCCTTTCCCAGAAGAGAGTGAGTAGTACCGATTCGCCCGGCACGGCCGAACCACGGTCCTGATTAAAGCCCAATAAGCGCAGGCCGGCTTGAGGCAGGTCCACTTCCAGCTCATACTGCGGTTTGAACTCCGGTTCATGGTCCGGCCCGGTCACCGTCACCTGGCCCAGCACGGCCGTTGGCCCCACCGTATTCCCCTCGTCATTTGTCAGCGTCAACGGCTCCAGCGTCGCCAGATCAAATAAGGTCAATACAACATCGTACTGTCCCGGCGGCGTGCCCGCCAGAACGGACAACTCGCGGCTGTCCCAGACCCATTCTCCCGCATCCCGCTCCGACGTTGGTGGGGCATCTTCGTAGAGCCTCGGCCGGTACGTCTCTTTTTCGCTCCAAAGCAGCCCATCGGGTCCCTCCAACCATAGATTCGACTGGTAGTTCCGGAGCACGGGCGTTTCCGTAATCCAGGCCAGGTCTACCTCCACCAGCCCACCCGCTTCGACCTGGCCTTGGTTCAGGGTGTGCCCGGCCAGGCGGACGCCTCCCGCGCTCAGCCCTGCCGGAACCGCGACGTCAGGACCGCTTTGCCGTCTCAATGGTGTGTAGCCTGCGTCTACGATGAGCAGCTTGAACGCCAGCACCCCCACGGCCAGGATGATCAAGGCCCGCCACGGCAGTGCTTCCGACGCAGCTCCTTGCTCAGGCAGGACACTGCTTACCGGCTTCCGCCAGACCAACACGGCCGTAAGCACCACCCCCAGCAACGCCAGCAGCCCAAGCGCCGTCAGCGCCGTCCGTAAAGGTGTAGATCCCCAGCGCACTTCCACCACATGTTGTCCCGCCGGCACCGCGAACGCGATCAAACCTTCCGGATCACTCGCCATAATCGGCACGGTCTCTCCATCGACTGCTGCTGTCCAACCCGGGAAAGCAAAGCTCAAGTAGCGAGCTGTAAACGGCTTGCCCGCCTGCACAACTGCCGTTGCCCCCAGCGGCCCCAGACGCACGTCCGCCGTCCCACCTTCTGGCAACCGCGAGAGGTCAAACCGTTGTGGCTCTATGCCCTGGCGGTATTCTTCCGTCAGCACCGAATCCTGCGGCCGCTGCTCTACAGTGCGGGGGAAGTAACTGCCCTCCGGGTCGACCCCCACGAGGCCAGTCTCCCGCTCATAATCGTGTACATCCACAATTGTCGGGAACGGCTCCTCTTTGCAGGTACGTGGGTATAATGCCGGCAGCGCTTCCAGCAGCAGCAGCGCCACGGCCGTCACTAGTGCTGCCTGTGTCCACAGCCTGTGCTCCTGACTCTCTCCGCTGCTCGCGAACGGCATCCCCGCCAGAAAAGCCAGGGGCAGGGCCGCCCGGCCCACAAAGCGCCACGGGAATTGCACAAAGTCGATCAGGGGCAGGTTCTCCCACAGCGCCAGCGACGCCGGCAGGGCCATGAATAGAAACACGGCCGTGCCCGCCACCATCAGCGCCACATGCAGCTTCAATTCCCGCTTAAGCGGCCTTTTCCAGAAAGGCGTCAATGCTCCAATCACTGCCAGCACGGCCGTCACCCATCCTACCCGGATCGGCAAAGGGGGATTCAACAAGTTGGGGTCGTCAGCTGTCACTGGCGCCAGTATTTCCCCGATAGAAGCGAAGTTGAAATGAAAATCGTTGTTGCGCGTAGTCGTGGATTGGCTGAGCGTCACCTGGTCCATTTCCAGAATTGCCCCACCCGTATAGAAAAACGTCAGCGCCAGCCCCAGCCCGAACAGCAGCGCCACGCGCACCAACAGCGGCCGCCACCCAAGCTTGTCCGTCCAACCCACAGCCAACAGATAGACCAGCAGCGTTGGTGTGAACAGCAGTACAGAAATATTGTGGCTCAACGAAAGCAAAGCCAGGCCTCCCACGCTCAGCACAAACGGCAGCACCTTTCCGCCCAACACCCAGCGCCGGCCCATCCACAACAGGAATGGAAACAGCGGCAGCGCCAGGGATTCCGGCGCGTTGCCGCGCACCAGCGCATCCAGCAGCACATAGGGCGCAGCCATATAGGCCACGGCCGAAACCACGCCCGCCCGTGCTCCGCTTACATCTCGGACCCACAGCAGCATAAACCACCCGGACGCCAGGATGGTGAGGGCATAAAACAGGTTGGATGCGGCGGCCATCGGCAGCCCCAGCAATTGTGGCAGTAGGAGGGCGTACAATGGTGCTGGTTCACGATAGACGAAAAAGGGATAACCGTAGCCAAAGGCGAGATCGGGCAGCCAACGGCTGAAAAAGACGCCGTGCTCCCAGGCGTGGCGCATGGCAGCTACGCGGTGCACGTGCAAGTGCCCATCATGCGTGCATGGTACTGCTCCCCAGTGCCATAATGGGCTCAGCAGGGGCAGGCCCAGCAGCGTCACCAGGGACAGCTGCTTGATTGTCGGCCAGAGTTTGCGCCAAGCGTTCATTGCGCTGAAGTGTACATCAAGGAAGTGGCTCTGCTAAGCGCCTTTCGTTGCTTCTCAGCCCTACAGTCTTGCCTGCGAAATCGCTGGCTGACCGGTTTCAGTAATTGGCGATCAGCAGCTCGTTGATTGGCCCTCGCTGGGCGGCCCGGCTGTTAATGCGTCGGCTGGCTCGCACCCGCTCCAAACGAAAACCCGCATAGGCCGTCTCAAAGAAGTCATCTTCCGCATCAACATTCTTGGGGTCAGAGTTGCTCAGCAGCAGACTCGCCCCCCTGCCATCTAGCGCTCGATAAAACTCCGCCAGATTCAACTGGGCGTCATCATCGAAGACCTGCTGCGAATAGGCGGTGAAATTGGCCGTGGCCGTCAACGGCCGGTAAGGTGGATCGAAATATACAAACGTGTTCGCGTCAACCAGCCCGGCACAGTCAGTATAACGGCCGTACAGAATCTCCGTATCCCGCAAAATACCACTCACTGCGCGTAGGTTTGGCGCATCGCAAATCCTCGGCTGGCGATAACGGCCAAAGGGCACATTAAACTCTCCGCTGGCATTGACCCGGAACAAGCCGTTGTAACAGGTACGGTTCAGAAAAAGTAGCTGTGCAGTGCGTTCCGGCCACGGCACGTGAACCCCATTGGTCTCACTGTCGCCTGGTCGCCGGGCGTTAAATCGCTCCCGCTGGCGATAGTAGAAACGTCTGCGTTCCGTCTCTTCCAAAGGTAGATAGGCGCCCTGCAGCTCCTGCAGCGCCGCGATCAGACCTTCAACTTCCTGCTGCACTGTACTATAAGCCCGCATCAATTCCGGGTTGAGGTCAGAAATCGTGAGTTCGGGGATCTTATACTGCTGAGCCAAATGGAAAAACACGGCGCCGCTGCCCACGAACGGCTCCACGTAGCGGCTGATTTCTCCCCGCTTGAGTTTCTCCGGCAAAAAGCCATCGATCTGTGATAGTAGTTGCCGCTTCCCCCCAGCCCATTTCAGAAACGGCCGTGCTATCACCCGTGCTCCACTACGGGTCGCTGCTGCCATCCTAACCCACAACCCCGCTTCGTCGCTCCAGCAGGATCGTGTCGCGCCAAACACCCTCTTGTTGGGCGATCCGCTCGCGGCGGCCCACTTCGCGGAAACCGCAGGACTTGTGCAAAGCGACGCTGGCTTCGTTCTCCGGGAAAGTCACTGCTTGCAGCGTCCAGATTCCTGCTGCTTCGGAGGCACGAATAAGCGCCAGCAACAAGGCTTTTCCGGCTCCCTGCCCATGCCACCGGCCGGCAATATAAATACTCACCTCAGCGACGCCTTTATAAACAGCTCGCCGTGAGATGGGGCTCAAAGCAGCCCAACCGACGATTTCAGAACCAAGCCGCAACACCAGTCGGCACTCTGGGAGTTTGCTAGAGGACCACTTCGCCCAAGTGGGGACCCTGTTTTCAAACGTCGCCTGACCAGAGTCAATCCCTTCTTGATAGACGGTACGCACGGCGTCCCAATCGTCCTCTAATAGCAGCGTAACTTCTAGGTCCACCGCGGACTACAAGTATCCCAACCCGCGCAAACGGTCTTCTACCTGTTGCGCTTCATCAGCGTTGAATCCTTGTTCAACCACAAGTTCGGTTTCCTGATCACCATCCTCAAAGCGCACCTGCCTCGGTTCTTCGAAGATCTCCTGCAGCACGCGGCCGTCCATGATTTGCGGTACCGGTTCGCCCAATAGGTGCATAATTGTCGGTGCCAGATCACGGATACTACTGGCTGGTAGCTGCACACCCTGCTTGATCCCTGGACCCTGCGCCAGGAAGATCCCTTCGCTGCGATGGCAGCCAGAGTCACCCCGGATCTGCAGCGTAACTACCTTCCCTTCTGTGGCGAACAGCGGACAGGCGATCATTCGATACTCATCCAGCACCAGGTGTAAGTCCGGCCCTTTCTTCGCATAAGGTCCGTAGTACGTTTCCTCACCGGGGATGATCTTTGTTACCAGCTTACGGCCGTCCCCATCCGTTAACTCACCCAGGGCATCAATGACCATCTGCCGCTTCGCCAGGTATTCGTCCGGTTGCACAATGCCATGTGGTTCGCGCCCGGCCAAGTTCAAATACACCTGGCCAACATGACCCATGCTGTAGGCAACCGTCCGGCTCCAGTCCACACTGTCAAAACTGAGGAATCGCCCGATCATGTCGTTACGTGTCTTCTTCGAGACGCGCGCGGTCAGATTCTGCAGCCCCAAGCGTACAATTAGCTGATATGCGGCTGAAGGGGTAATCCCCCACCGGAAAGCCAGTGACTTCAATTGTGTCCACACATCAGGCTTCAGCTTGAGCAGCCCCTTGGCCAGGAAGAACATATTCAGGTTGACCATGTTATGCAGTGGCCCGAATCCATGGTCCGACATCACCACCGTCTGCCCATCTGCGGATAACTTCTCCATTAAACGGCCGATGTACTCGTCAACCAGCCGGTAGCCATCCCGGATCGCATTCTCATAGGGACTGACTTCAAAACGCGGGTGATTGGGATCCATGAATCGCCACAAGGCATGTTTCATGACATCCATGGCAATGAAATGGACCATCATCACATCCGGTTGTTCGCCGTCGATAAGCCGCAGTGCCCATTCACCCCGTGTACGGATTAAGTCGTACAAGTCTTCCGCGAAGTCTGCCTCATTGCCTGGTTTATACTGAATATTGGGCGCCACCCGGTAAGGCATCATGCCAGCATCATAACGCGCGTACAAGTCGGCTGGTTCACAGTTTTGGCCCGTTTTGGGGCTCAGCATACCGCTGATCATAAAGCCATCGTTCAGGGCCACTGGCGGGTAGGTAACCGGTACATTCATCACCCCCACGCGGTACCCGACCCTGGACAGCCGTTGCCACAATGTAGGCTGCCGGATCGCCGTCGCGTTCACCAGCGTAAAGTTATCCCCATGGGGCTGGATAAAATCAAAAACGCCATGCTTGCCCGGATTACAGCCCGTCATAAACGTCGGCCATGCCGGGCTAGTTACTGGGGGCAACGTCGACAGCAGATCGCCGTGCACCCCGCTTTCCATGAGCCGCTCCAGATTGGGCAGATATCCGGTGGCGGCCCACGGCCGTATCAAGTCAAATGTGGCCCCATCAAAGCCGATAATCAATAGTTTCATAGAATGTCCGTGTGACCGAGAAGCCTACAGCTCCGGCTGGACCTCTTGCTTGCTTGGCGCGCTGGGCAGCATTTCGCGCACATGATAGACATGCTTGCCCTGCGATTCATAGTAGGTGCGCACCATCAGTTCGGCGATCAGGCCCATTGCGACGAATTGCACCCCCAGGATCACCAGCAAGATGCCCAGCAGCAGCAGCGGCCGTTCACTCAGTTGGTAATCATGGAAGCCGGCTCGTCCGTCGGTGATACCGGCCCAAATCTTGCTGAAGCCCAAGAAGGCAATGATCACCGCTCCAACGAGCCCCAGGGGGATACCCACATTGCCGAATAAGTGCATCGGTCTGTCACTGTAAAGACGCAGGAACTGGATCGTGAACAGATCCACGATGACTCGGAATGTGCGCGAAATACCATACTTTGACGTCCCCGCCACGCGGGGACGATGATTGACTGGAACCTCCGCCAGACTGTAGCCCGCAAATGAGCACAGCTCGGGTATGAACCGGTGCATCTCCCCATAGAGCTGCAAGTCCTTCACCACCTCCGCGCGAAATAGTCGCAAGGAACAGCCGCGATCATGCAAATAAACGCCCGTTGTATTGGCGATCAGCCAGTTCGCGATCTTGGAAGGAACCTTGCGCATTAGGTAAGGATCCTGACGGTCTTGCCGCCAGCCATTTACTACGTCACAATCCCCTTCCTCAATCCGTGCCAGCAGCTTTGGAATATCCGCAGGGTCGTTCTGCCGGTCTGCATCCAAGGTCACAACAAAGCACCCCTGTGCGGCGTCAAAACCGGCGGCAAACGCCGCCGTCTGTCCATAATTGCGCCGGAAGCGAATCACGGACAGGCGATCATCTTTCTCACGCAGCTCTTCCAGGAGCTCGAAGCTGCCGTCCTTGCTGCCGTCGTCAACAAAGATGACCTCATAGTCCAGCTCTTGCGTTTCCAACGCCGCAGCAATTTCCTGTGTCAGCGCAGGCAAACTTTCCACTTCGTTATAAACGGGGATGACGAGACTCAGATCCTTGGTGCACATAGGATGGATTGTAACATGCTGCGCCCGATGCGAGAAAGCGTCCCCATCACGCAACGTACCCAAGGTCACGCAGCTTCTCCATGACCAGAGCTTCTTCTTCGACAGACACGCCTCCGCTGCCAGCCCCACCAGTCAAATCAACATCATGGAACTGCACAGGGTTTGCGGCGTTGAATGCATCGCTAAACGCTTCGGTGAGAACACGGCCGTCCATATACTTGGGCACCGGCAGGCCCATATAATGCAGAATGGTGGGCGCCAGGTCAAGCAGACTCGCTTCCGGCAATACCACGCCTGCTGGCACCCCTGGTCCGCGCAGCCCTGTAATACCGACCATATGGTGGTGCCCGGTCTGCCCGGTGCTAGGCTCAATAATCTGATTGGATCCAAAGTCCGCATGGCCGAACGAGACATACTTGGCGCGGTCTGTGTGCAATACGAGGTCAGGCAGTCTGCTGGCGCTGCGGCCGTGGAACACTTCTTCCCGCTTATATACCGTTGGAACCACCTGGCTCCCGTCTTCCGGATCAACTAGCGCCATCGCCGCTGTCGCGATCTCATCCCGCAGACCTTCGTACTCCGCGCTGCTCACCGTGCCCTGCCGCCGTTTTCCAGCCACATTCAAATAGACCTGCCCGAAATTGCCAACCGAAAAAGCCCTCGTTCGCGCCCAGTCTACATCGTTGAATGAAAGGAACACGCGCCGCAGCGTCTTGCCGCCTCGCCCCCGCTTCACATTCTTGCGCATTCCCCCTAATCGCAGGGCAGTAATCCACTTCAGCGCGTTGATCGGCGTCATACCCAGCTGGAAAGCCCACCTTTTCAACTGGCTCACTGGCGTACGCTTGAACTGCAGCCATCCCTTGGCCGCCAACCAATTGTTGATGTGGAAAAACTTATGGAAAGGCCCGAAACCATGATCCGAGAGCGTCACGATCAACACATCCTCTGGTACCAGCGCCAGCATCTCGCCTAGCAGTCGGTCTACCGTCTCGTAATAGTCTAGAATCTCCGGCACTACCAGCTCCGCCATGTCCGCATCATACAGTGGATGAGAATTATCCAGCAGGTGCCACACCTCGTGCTGCAAATTATCTGTGGTCTCAAACACATAGAGAAACAGGTCCCATGATTTGTTCTGCAGCAGATATTTGACCGCTGCGGCCCGGTCGACCTCCATTTGCTTGACAGCCCGCACGAAAATGCGCGGATCCTGCCCCCGACCCTTTTCTGACATATGCAGCGGGAAAGGTCCGGCAATCTGGGTTACTTCGGCTTGCAGCGACGCCGGGTAGGTGTACTGGCTTTCCTGGCTGGGGGTAAGAAAGGAGCACAACATGAACCCGTTCAACGGCTGCGGTGGATAGGTCATTGGCATGCTGATCACGCCCGCTTGTCCGCCTGCTCCGCTCACGATGTCCCACAGCGCCGGAACTGCCCGCGTACGGCCGTTGGTGATCTGAATCTCATATCCATCTTCCACCGGGTAGGTAAAATCCACTAGGCCGTGCTGCCCGGGGTTGGTGCCTGTGCTAAAAGATGCCCAGGCCGACGCGGATACCGGTGGGATTGTGGAGCGCAAACGGCCGTGTGCACCGCCCTGCAACAGCGCAGCCAGATTTGGCAGCCGTCCTTCATCCAGCCACGGCTGCAGTAAATCAAACGTCACGCCGTCTAGGCCGAATACGGCTACCCGGCGTTGAATACGAGAACTAGTTTCCATGATGGCTCCAGGGCTACCCGCCTAGAGGTTATTAGCCTGCGGTGAGCGTAGAACCTGTACCACGCTCGACCAGGCATACGCGATCCCACCGACCATTCCCGCGGCGAAGCGCAAGGAATAGAACGCCAGCGACATGGCCACCGCCGCCTCTGCTGACACTCCCACGGGAACGAACAGAAAAACATAAGCTCCTTCACGCAGTCCTAATCCATTAAACGTAAAAGGAAGCAAATTGATAATGGCAATAATAGGTACAAAAAGCGGCAGGACTGCAATCGGGAAGTGGACGTCCAATGACTTGGCAATCAAATACTGGATCAAAATCAGATTGAGCGTAAATGGTATGCTGATCAGCAGCGACTTGATCAGCGTTGGCAGCGGATAGAGCTTCACCGTCTCTGCCAATTGCTCGAACTTGCCATACAGAGGAAGCTTGCTAACTGCGGGTAGGTGTTCCGCTAGAAAAACAAAAGGATTCGTCCAGCGCAGCAGGAAGAACCCGATGGGAATGCCAAAACTGATCACGGCAATCGTAATCCACACGCCAATGGGTAAGTTGACATCCGCAGTATGTTCCGAAGCGTTCCATACCATGGCTGCCATAGCGATCAGTGATGAACCCAGCAGGCCGGTAATGCGGTCCATCATAACGGAACTGAGCGCTTCCGTTCCTCGCCCATATTCCTGCCGTAGACCAACGACCTTGACCACGTCGCCCCCAAACCCCGTCGGAATGAAGTTGTTGGCGAAAAAACCGACAAAATACAAATACAGCAGACGGCCGAAAGAAGGTCTATCGTCGATTGAATGCAGCAAGATATACCAACGATAAGCCCGAATGACAATGTTAAGCAAGAACAGCAGCAAAGCGGGGATATACCACACCCAACTGATATTCCTCAGAATTGCCACGACCTCTGCAAGTCCCACGCGGCTCAGCAGCAGCGCCAGCAGCGTCACACTCAACAGCACCTGGATGAGCCCCTGGACCTTCTTGTTCTTCAGCATAACTGGTGGATTATAACATATTGACTGCACCTCAAAACCGCGGCTATCCGACGACTTATCTACAAAAGGATTTGCCTGATCGTCCTGGATGACTATACTTAGGGTAGAGAATGTAAAATATCACAGAAATATCACCTTTGTGTACGCCGCAGCGTTGAGGTTTCTGGCTCCACAATCGTTTTGATGTATCGCCAACGGCCCCTTTCTCACTGAACCACTGGGCGATGGACACAGCTTGTGACCGCTCTCTGGCGGTTACTTCATCAGTATTTTGGCGCTCACATCATGGGCGCGTAACCCTTTAGGCAAGCCCGCAAGTTCAATTTGGCAGGGTGCATGTGATGTAGACACCCATTGCTCCGGCATGATCTGCCTGACAAAGAGGCTATGTGAGGAGGTGGTCTGAAAAAATAATTTCATAATGCAATGTACAGCGTAGAATTGTCTTGTCATCTGTAATCAGTGATTTACCTAAATCATTCGGAGGAGAATGAAACTCATGAAAATGAAAGTTGGATTGTTGGCCGGTTTGATGTTGCTGGCACTTGTACTTGCTGCCTGCGGCGGTGGCGAAACGCAAACGGTGGAAGTCACGCGTGAAGTAGAAGTTACCCGGGTGGTAGAAGTAGCGGCTGAAGCGGCCGAAGTTCCCGCGCCTGTGCCTGCTGGGGAAGGCGATACCCTGAACACCATCCGTGATCGCGGCACGCTCAAGTGCGGTGGCAATCAGTCGGTGCCCGGCTTTGGTTATATTAATCCTGACACCAATGATTTCGAAGGCTTTGACATTGATTTCTGCCGCGCCGTTGCGGCCGCGGTCCTTAACGACAGCCAGGCGATTGAAATCCGCCCCACCACTGCCAACGAACGTTTCCCCGTTCTTCAGTCCGGTGAAATTGACGTGCTCATTCGCAATACTACCTGGACGCTCAGCCGCGATACGCAGCTCGGCGCCGATTTCCAACCCACGACCTTCTATGATGGTCAGGGAATGATGGTCCGCAAAGACAGCGGTATAACCGACCTGGAAGGGCTGGCCGGAGGCACGATTTGTGTGCAGTCCGGTACCACTACGGAAAAGAACCTGGCCGATGTCTTCCGCGCCGGCGGCATTGATTTCGAACCAGTTGTTTTTGATGACGCTGACAAGACGCGCGAGGCTTATGACTCCGGCCAATGCGATGGCTTCACGACCGACAAGTCAGGCCTGGTCTCCCAGCAGATTCTGTTAGCGGAACCGGATGCACACACAATCCTGGACGTGACCATGTCCAAAGAACCGCTCGGACCGCTGACCCGTCACGGCGACAACAACTGGGGAGATATTGTGATGTGGACCGTCAATTGCACCATTGAAGCCGAAGAACTGGGAATAGATTCTACGAATATCGATAGCTTCCTTGGCGGCGAAGATCCTGTGGTCCAGAATCTGCTCGGTGAGACCGGCGATCTGGGTGTAGCAATGGGTCTGTCCACTGACTGGTGTTACCAGGTGATCAAGCAAGTGGGTAACTACAGCGAGATATACAATCGCAATCTCGGTCCTGATACACCTTTCAACTTGCCCCGTGGCCTGAACACCCTCTGGACGGAAGGTGGCTTGCTCTATTCACCGCCGTTCCGCTAAACCAAAGACTCCCAGTATGAGCAGAAACACAGCCCGACTGGCTTGTCGGGCTGTGTTTTAGCCGTTCCACGGAGAGAACAATATGGCCGAACTCAGTCCTCAAGTCCCCCAGCCGCAGGAGGAGCGTATTCCCTTCTGGCGTGACGGCCGTATCATTGGCATCTTTGCCCAGATTGCCTTCGTCCTCTTCCTCGTCTTAGGTTCCACTTGGCTGCTGAACAACATAAGCGACAACATCAGTGCTCTTGGCTCCTTCCGTTGCCCCGATGGTACAGACAGCTTCATTTGCGGCTTTAACTTCCTCAGCATAGACGCTCAGTTCGAAATCGCCGAATCCATGATTGACTACAACCCGAGCATGCCCTATGCTCGCGCCCTGCTGGTCGGTGCGCTCAATACGATTAAGGTGAGCTTCTTCGGCATCATATTCGCCACGCTCCTGGGCACCGTCGCCGGCATCGCGCGTTTGTCTAATAACTGGCTCGTAAGCAGCCTCTCCAAATGGTATGTTGATCTTTTCATCAATACCCCGCTGCTGCTGCAATTATTCTTCATTTACTTCGGCGTTATACTGCTATTTCCTCCGATTGCAGATGCCATACAACTCCTCGACCTGCCAATCTTTTTGAGCCAGCGCGGCTTCAATCTGCCTGGCCCGGTGTTGATGCCGTCATTTGCCCTTTGGCTGGCATTCCTCGTTCTGGGGTTGATCCAGTCGCAGGTTGTATGGTTGTTTCTGGGTAAACGTGAGGAACGGACCGGCAAGTCGAGCAATCGTGGCTTGTGGGCCATTGTGTCGTTCCTGCTTGTGGCGGGCCTGGGCTGGTACGTGAGCGGCGCCGGTGTGGGCAATCAAGGCATGCTGGTCCCCAAGGCGTCGCGCGTGCAAACGGTGGACGATTTAGCAGGGGTGGTCGAAGGGCGCCTTGGCATCGACGATTTGCGAGATATTGACACAGCCGTGGCCAACGGTGACCTTACTAGCGAAGAAGTTACTGCCGCAGCGATCAGTTTGTGCGCGGTCAGAGATGATCCAGCGGAAGTGAATCTGACCGCTCAACTGCGCCGCGCTGATGTCCCCTATACGGTGAACCGCAGCGCCCGCCTCGACCAGGCCGCCGCGGCCTATAGCGCCGGTGAATGCGAGGTTCTGGTCTCGGACCGTACGGCGTTGAGCAACGAGCGTAGTATCCTTGAAAACCCGGCTAACCAGGTAATCGTACCCGTGGACGAAGCGCCCATTCGTATCTCGGTACCGCGTATTGAGGGTCTCAATTTTGTGGGTGGTATTAAACTTACCCCCAGTTTTGCGGCACTTCTAATCGGGTTAGTGCTTTATACAGCCGCGTTTATCGCCGAAATCGTGCGCGCCGGTATCCAGTCCGTGCCTAAAGGTCAGACCGAAGCGGCGCGTGCCTTGGGCCTCTCCGAGACACAGCGGCTGCGGCTCGTTATTTTGCCCCAGGCCCTACGCGTCATCATCCCGCCCCTGACGAGCCAGTATCTCAACCTGGCCAAGAATTCCTCCCTGGCCATCGCTGTTGGTTTTGCGGATCTCTGGGCCGTGGCCTTCACGACTCTCAATCAATCTGGCCGTTCTGTGCAGGTATTCATGATTGTCATGGCCGCCTACTTGACCATCAGCCTCAGCATCTCCGCCCTGCTCAATTGGTATAATCAACGCGTTGCCCTTGTGGAGAGGTAATTCGGAATGACGACCTGGTATCAAAATCTTCAAGAACGCGTTGGCGGCGAGCGCGAGATCCATTTTGACCTCTCGCAGTTCATCCATGAAAACATCACCCGCAGTTGGCCTTTATTTCTGTGGCTGGTTTTGCTTAGCTATCTCACCATCCGCGTCACGGTTCAGCAGCTGGGTGCGACACCCATAACAACGGCCATCGTGTTGCTGGTTTGGATTGTCACCGTCGCCATGACCGCCTATGGCGATATGACCCGCCATCACTCCTCGCAAACTCTCTGGCTCAGGAACAACCTGTATAGCTCCATCACCAACGTCGAGTTGACTCTGCTTCTCACCCTGCTGATCATCGCTGCTATCAGGGGCTTCATCGGCTACGCCTTTGTGCGTGCCAGCTTCACGACCGATCCTGAGCTCGCTGCGGCCACCTTGGCTCAATACCCAAACCCGGGCGCCAACTGGGGTGCGGTCATTGACAACATGCGCAATTTGATGGTGTTCCGCTTTCCGCATGAAGAAACCTGGCGTGTATGGGCCACCATCGTCTACCTCCTCGGCTTACTGGGGGTCTCCGCCTTTGTCTTCTCCCAGGAAAGTCTGCGCAAGTCCACTATTCGCCGCCTGCTGACAGTCGTCTGGGTCCTTACCCCCTTTATCACTTTTGGCCTCTTGCTGGGTGTTGGGGGTGAGAACAGCCCCATACCGTACTTGAATCCGGATATTGCCTGGGGTGGCCTGCTGCTCACCATGATCATCGCTGTGTTCGCCATTCTGGCCTCTTTCCCTCTGGGGGTCATGCTCGCGCTTGGGCGGCGCAGTGACATTCGCGGTATTCCCGCCTGGGTAACCTACGGCGTTGCTGCAATCATTACAGCCTATTTCCTGGCCACCAGCACAGCGCAGAACCTGGAACAGGCAGATTCCTTGTGGACGCGCTTGTTCGCTTTCTGGCCCCTGCTCATCATGATCGGGGCTATCCTTTTTCAACGGGCTTTCGACGGCAATGTGGTTGCCGCGTTCTCGACAATCTATATCGAAGTCGTACGTGGCGTGCCCTTGATTACAGTCCTCTTCATGTCCATTATCCTCTTCCCGATTCTCTTGCCGTCGGGCATGGAGGTCTTGAGCACCTGGCGTGTTATGGCTGCGGCCGCCTTGTTTGCCGCCGCTTATCTCGCCGAGAATGTTCGTGGAGGTCTTCAATCCATCCCTAAGGGTCAGTATGAAGCGGCTGATGCGCTAGGACTGAATACCTACGAGAAGTACCGTCTGGTGATCATGCCCCAGGCTTTGCGTGCGGTAATACCCGCCATAGTTGGACAATTTATTGGTTTGTTCAAAGACACAACGCTGATCGCTATTGTCGGGCTTGTCGAACTGCTCGGTGTCGCCAACTTGATTACGGCGCAGCCAGATTGGCTTGGTGTCCGGCGTGAACCCTACATCTTCCTGATGGCGATTTACTTCGCTGGAAGTTGGGCTATGGCCAGCACTAGCCGGCGCATGGAAAAGAACCTTGGCGTGGGTGAACGGTAATTAGTTGAGGGAGAACTTGCAGATGACAACCAACAACGCCACTACTAAAAGCATTTCCAGGGCTGAAGATGTCATTGTTTGCCAAAATGTCCACAAATGGTATGGCGACTTTGAAGCTCTCAGAGGCATTAGTCTCAACGTCAAACAGGGCGAAGTCATCGTTATCATTGGGCCATCCGGTTCCGGCAAGTCAACCTTCATTCGCTGCCTGAACCGCCTGGAAGAGCACCAGGAAGGCGAGATTGTCGTTGAAGGGACGACGCTTAACTATGACGTGCGCCACATTGCCGAAATTCGTCGCGAGGTTGGTATGGTCTTCCAGCAGTTCAATCTCTTCCCCCACCTCACGGTGCTGGAGAATATCACCCTGGCGCCGATCCATGTACGCAAGTGGACCCGCGACCACGCCGAGGAAGCCGCCATGAAATGGCTGACTCGCGTAGGCATCCCCGAGCAAGCGGGCAAATATCCCGGTCAGCTTTCCGGCGGCCAGCAACAGCGTGTGGCCATTGCCCGAACGCTGACTATGGAACCGAACATATTGCTCTTTGATGAACCAACTTCGGCCCTGGATCCGGAAATGATCAAAGAAGTGCTCGATGTGATGCGCGACCTTGCCGAAGCGGGTTACACGATCCTTGCTGTGACGCATGAAATGGGCTTTGCGCGCACTGTGGCCGATCGGATAATCTTCATGGACAACGGCCAGATCGTTGAGCAGAATATCCCCACAGAGTTTTTCGCCAACCCGCGCCACGAACGTACACGCATGTTTTTGTCTCAGATCCTGGCTCACTAGGTGGAAGGTTAAGGTGACCATCCACGGCCGTTTTCTCCCGCAGCTCTGTCCCGCCCGGATCCATCGAACCATGCCGGTCGCGTCCCTAGGCTCACTGCTTCTTCGGCGCTAATCGCTCCCGTTGCCACCTTCCCCACTTGCTCCCACGAAAACGCCCCCTGATCCGCCAATCTTACGGGCCGGGCTGAGGGAAATGCGAGGCGCATTGGTTCGCCAATGGCGCCCGGCAGCCCGCCCCAGTAGCCACTCGTATTTGCCACCGACGGCCGTGCCGGAATCAAGCGGTAGCGCGCCATGGGTGGTTGGTCACTGAGAAACTTCAACCACTCCCACACCGCTAACGGCCGTTTACTAGAGCTGCTGATGAATCCCCCACGTGTCCACAACGGCGTGCTGCCGCCCAGACCGTCTTCTCCGGGGAAAATCGCCACTCCCATGGGAAACATCAGTGAGCGGTGCTCGAAGTAGACGGGGCTATCCACCCAGAGGGCCGTTCTGAACAGCGAGTTGATCAGCAGTCGTTCTCTCTCGGTTGCCGGGAGTTGGCTGATATCCGGTGTGGTGCGCCCATCTTCCATGAATTCAGCATACCAGGCCAGAGCAGCGGCGATGTCCTTGTCGCTCAGCGCGGCCGCGCAAGGCCTGACTGTGCTGTTGCGGCATGCTTCCTGCTGGCTGAATGCAAATGCGTACAAGGTACTGAACCCCTGATCGAGATAGCCCCATGTCAGCTCGGCCCCCGATTCCAAACGCCCGTCCCGCAGCGTCATTGCTTCCCGCTTTAGATCGGCCCAGGTCCAGCCTGGCGTTGGCCCGATCAGTCCCGCTTCCACGTAGGCGTCGCGATGAAAGAAAACCAACGGCATATCTGCCGCCAGCGGCATGAACCACAGCCGGTCGCCCCAGATCGCTCCTTGCCAGATCTGTTCATAGAAATCCGCCCGGTCAAAGGCCGGATCGCTCCAGGCAAAGTCGGTCAAATCGCGTACTATCCCTCCGGTTATCCACTCGAGAGGAGGAACAATGGCCGCGCCGTCATACTGCGCAATCTGCTCGGCGTTGCTTGAGATGTCATCCAGCACTACCAGCTCGAGGTTGATAGATGCGTTTTCTCGCATGAACGCTGCTGCGGCTGCTTCGTAGTCGATTCGCTGCAAGTGGGGTGGCGGAATGGCAAATCGCACTGTGCCGGGTATGAGTTGGTCCGCCAGTTGCTCATCCAGGAGCGTCCAGAATTTGTGCGACGGTCGGCCATCCGCATCCAGACCAACAAGCCGCGGCGAAGGCATCGTGATATGTCCAGGTTCGGCCGTTGCTGCGGCGTCACTGCGCACTTGCAGCTTCAATGGCAGCCGCCCGGTTGCACATTCTACGGCACAAAGCAGATCGATTGTGTCAGCTACATGCGCCCCAATTGCCTCCGCCCACTGCGCATCGGTGCTGAACCAGCTCAGTTCACCCCATAACTGCTCCTGACTTTGGGCTCTGCCCCAATAGTCGGTATCAGTTGCTACCTCTCTTAGCTGCCCCATATGCCAGGAGAAAAACTGGATCCGCTGCAAGTTATCCCCAGCTTCTTCCCAGGTTACGTTCGCCCAAATCGTATCAGCCGGCTGTTCGACCTTGGTTACAAGCCGTCCGGCCCGAACCATGTTTTGCTGGGAAGCGGTTAGTTGGGTCGCCAACCAATCTGGGCGGCTCTCATGCAGCTCGAAATACAACTTGCCATCGCCGCGTTCCAGAGCCAGCTGACCCAGATCGAGGACAGCCTGCACATTTTCCCGCAATACCTGCTGCGCTTGCAGGTTCTGAGCGCGCAGCCACAGCCACGTCGTGGCCAGCGCTAGGATTGCCAGCAAGGCTGGAATCCCTCTGCGCCACACGGCTGTCCCACCTGAACCATGCCGCGGTTCTTCTGTCGGCGGGTTCGTTTCCGTGTCGAATTTCCATTGAAATTGCTTGCTCATGCTGCGCGCGAAACACCTGTCAGTGAAGGCTGCTGAGTAAGGATATAGCTGGTCGGGAGGCCAAAATAGACAGCTAAGGGAAAATAGCTGACCAGAGGGGGCCGCTTCTGCTGGGCGAAGTGTCAGAAGCGCCCGTCAGCACGGGCAGAAGCTGTGGCCCGGCACCCGCTGCTTAATCATGGATGCCGGGCCAGAGAATCAGTCTAGAGTTCAGCGGCGACGGTAGCCAGTCGCTCTACAGCCCGTTCCAGTTCGCTTGGCGCTGTAGCGATGGAGAAGCGAACATGCCCTTCTCCGCTGCTGCCAAAAGCAATTCCCGGTGTTGCGGCGATGCCCACCTTGTCCAGCAGCGCATCGGCCAACTCCAGGCTGTTCTTGGTGCTGTTCGGGAATCGTGGGAAGAGATAGAACGCTCCTTCGATAGAGCGGCATTCTATGCCTTCGATTGCATTCAGGGCCGGAACCATGAAGTCGCGCCGTGCCCTGTAAGAATCGCGCATCTCAGCCACACAATCCTGAGGTCCATTCAGCGCGGCTACGGCCGCGTGCATGGTAAAACTGGCTGCCGATGAGACAGTCTGGCTGTTCAAGCGCGCCGCCAGTTTCAAGATTGGGGTGGGACCAACCAGCCAGCCTAGGCGCCAGCCAGTCATCGCGTATGCCTTTGACAATCCGTTGATCGTCAGCGTGCGCTCGGCCATGCCCGGTTGGCCTGCCAGGGCAATATGCTTACGATCGTCATAAATCAACTGCTCGTAAATCTCGTCGGCGATCACATACAGGTCTTCTTCTGTAGCGACTTGCACGATCGCATCCACCTCTTCCTGCGTCAACACGCGCCCGGTGGGATTGCTCGGTGAGTTCACCATGATCGCCTTTGTGCGCGGCGTTACTTTCTCGCGCAGCAGCTCGGCCGTCACGCGGAAATTGTCCTCGCTGGGTAGGCTCACCGGCACAGGTACACCGCCGGCCAGCGTAATCATCGGCGGGTACGAGACCCACACCGGTTCCAGGTAGATGACCTCATCACCGGGGTCACAGATGGCCGCCAAGGCCAGATTGATCGCCCACTTCGCGCCCGGTGTCACAACCACGTCGGTCTTGGGATTCACCGTCAGACCGCTGTCACGCTCGAATTTGGCCGCGACTGCCTCCAGCAAGGGAACTATTCCCTTGGCCGGCCCCGGGTAGTGGGTTGCCCCGTTTTCAATCGCTGCAAATGCCGCGGCCGTGATGAAGTCGGGTGTGGCAAAATCAGGGTCGCCACCGGCCAGGGCGATGACATCATGCCCGGCGGCCTTCATGGCGCTCGCTTTGTCGCTCACCGCCAGCGTGACGGATGCAGGAATGCTGCTGGCCAGGTTAGATAGTGGTTTCATAGGACTCTCCTCATAGTTCTAAACAGCTTCCGTCTCAGGCACAATGATCGTTTCTTGACCCTCGTGCCCACGGTTAGCGCACTATTCTACGCTTACCAAACATGTTCGTCTATAGCTAAATCACGAGAAGAGATGATGCTTTGCTTGTCAACAACGCCCATACTGCATACGCTTAGACCATGACCAGTTCCGAATCATCAGTAACGGCCGTCGTCCTGGGCATCCTGCAGGATGGCGGGCTGCCACATATTGGTTGCATTTGCGCTCGCTGCGCCGCCGCTCTGAACGACCCCCGCCGCCGGCTCTACGCGGCGTGCCTGGCCCTGGTAGATCGACGCGCAACGCCATCTGCCGTATGGCTGCTCGATGCCACGCCCGATGTCACCTGGCAGCTGGCCCAGCTTGCCGCTGAACTTGGTCCTCATCCCCTGCGCCCGGAACGCCTGCGCCAGCCCGACGGCATTTTCCTGACACATGCCCATATGGGTCATATTGGCGGCCTGCCCCAGTTTGGTCCTGAAGCCATGGCCGCCGTGGATTTACCCGTCTATGCCACGCCGCCCCTCCTGGCCCTCCTGCAAAACACAACGCTGTGGCGTCCCTTGCTGGCTTGCATTCAACCTCGGCCGTTTCCCCCCGGAGAGACACTGACCCTGGCCCCGAATCTCCAGATCACGGCCGTGCCCGTCCCCCACCGCGATGAGTGGGGTGCCGGCACAGTAGCATTTTTCGTGCGAGGCCCTAGGCGCTCCCTGCTCTATTTGCCAGATATAGACGCCTGGGAATTATGGCCGGAATCGCGTACCTGGATGGATACGGCAGATCTGGCCCTGGTGGATGGGTCCTTCTATAGCATTGCCGAACTGGGCGGGCGCCCGCCGGTTGCGCATCCGCTTGTGCCTGATACCCTGCGTCGCTTCGCGGAGATCCCGGGGCAGCTGCTGCTCACACACCTCAACCACACCAACCCGCTGCTCGATGAGGACAGTCTCGAACGGAGCCAACTGGCCGCTGGCCGTGCGCGCGTCGCCTCTCCAGGCATGCGTCTCGAACTTTGACGCTGGTGCGACGCTAGAACGTCGTGCGCGTCTCCCTGTTCGGTCCCACGTGGTGCAGGAAGTCTTCGCTGAAACGGCCGTGATATTCCGCCAGCAGCTCTTCCACGCGTTCCGCACTGGCGGATGCGACCAGCAAACCCGCATGATAAGGCTTGTCCAACCGCCAAACGATCTCTGGATCGTCATACGGGCCTAGTTCAGGGTGCTCCTGCCGCGATAGGCAAATGATCAACCCAGCATAATCCTGACGTGGCGCTGCCAGCTGGTAGTCTTCGCCCTGGATATCAGCCATCGTGATTCGCGCCGCCTCCGCCCACAGCTCGATTCCCGCTGCGGCTTTGATCATCTTGTCTATGTTGGCTCCGCCGACGCGAGCCGCGGTTTCCAGAAAATAGAATTCACCGTCCTTCTCGGCGCGGATGAACTCGGTGTGCGATACGCCATGTTCCAGTCCGAGGGTGCCCAACACATTCGCATTGGCCTCTACCAGTGCTCCATGGGTGACACTCTCTTGGTCGAGAGTCCGCGTCACAAAAATGCCCCCTCCCTGCGTGATTGACAGCGGTGGTGCTCCGTATTGGCTGGCCCGTGCAAACACAGGGACGCGGTCCCAGGTGATAGAATCCACATGAAAAACATCGCCCGGCAAGAACTCTTCGAGCAAGAAATAGGACTGCGAATCACCCAGCTCGTCCAGCTTGCGCCATACCGCTTCACTATCGCCCATCTTGTGAATGCCGGTTGCACCAGCCTCAAATCGCGGCTTGAGTACCCAGGGCGCCGGAGTGCGGGCCATGAAGTCGCGCAGGCGATCGTAGTTGAACAGTCCGGTGAAGTCCGGCACGCGCAGGCCCGCTTGCCGCGCCCGCGTACGCATTGCCAGTTTGTCCCGGAAATGGCGCGCTGTAGACTCGGTCATACCGCGCATGCGCATATGCTCGCGCAATCCCGCCGCCGTGGCTACATCATAGTCGTCCAGAGCCACAATGCGCTCGAAATCATGGCTGCGTGCCAGATAACTGACCGCATGGGTAATGTTGGGCTGGGTGTACAGATCGGGCATGGTGAAGAACGTATCGATGATTTCGTGCGGCCAGGGTTCCTGCGCCACGCCCTCTCTGGCTATCACCACCAGGTTGCCGCCAAGGCGTTTCGTCTCTTGCAGAAAGGGCAGGCCTTTGAATTCGCTGGCCAGGCAGAGAATAGTAGGGTGACGATCGTCGTTCATGAGGACTCTCCAGGCTGATATTGCCGCGTTCCAGCAGATTGTAACGAACATCTTCACGTACGAAAAGACAGAGGGCAATCGCGTGCAGAACCTCGGATGCCTGCACGTGGCGTCCAGGCGCCGGGAAACAGGGCTATGATAACGTGATGCCTTTGAATCAATTTGGGGGATTCAATCTGTTCACGTAAACATAATCATTTGACATAATAATAACGTCGATTGGATGCTCCAGGAGGCGCCAGGTCAAGCAGCCTGTGTGGTCTAGATAACGCGGAAATGGGTACTGCCACACCCATGAAACTGGCCGCAACTGCCAGGCATGGTACAGGATTTAATATCATCCTATGCTCAGAACGTGTTACAATCCATTTGCAAGGTGCATTTCACTGCGCAATGTTGGTTTTATCCATCGCTTTTGAAGCATCGAGGGCAATCAAGAGCAAGCGCCGCGCAGCAGGTCCGTGAGATACTCTCGATCCAGATAAGGAGCGGTCATGCCCCGATTACCGCAGCGCCAGGAAACGAACAGACGCGCACGGCGTCGCTGGTTGATCACGCCTGTTCCGCTTCTTGCTGCTTTGATCATGTTGGTCTACCTGTTTTGGACGCTGCAAACGGCGTCTGCTGCCGTCCCGGCCACGGCCATAGAGGCTGGTCGATCCTCCCTTAGCCTCACCACCGCCCAGCCGCCAAATCAAGCCACTGCCCCGGGTAATGGCTTTGACGGCACGATGTATCGCAGCCAAAACGATGATGTTCGCCACTCCTGGAGTGTGGCCTGGGGCGACTATGACGGTGACGGCGATCTCGATTTGGCTGTTGGCAATGGCCGCTATTCCGAACTCTCGCGTCGCTATCGCCAGGTCAATCAGATCTATCGCAACAACCTTCCCCAATCAAACACCTTCACCGAGTTTAACCTGGGGAATCACGGTGCTGACAGCCGGACTGTCGCCTGGGGTGACTACGATGGCGACGGCGATCTCGATCTGGCCGTAGCCAACTATGGTCAAAATAACGAGATTTACGAGAATGTTGAAGGGCAGCTGTTGCTCGATCCGGCGAACGGGGCCGGATGGCAATCCATTGACTCCCCACGCTCGACCAGCCTGGCCTGGGGTGATTACGATGGCGACGGCGACCTTGACCTGGCCGTCGGCAATGATGGCACGCCCCTCCAACTCTTTCGCAATGCCGCCGGCACCTTGCGCTTGCGCTGGGAGTCGCTGCCTGCCAACAATGCCCAGACGCGGGGCGTATCCTGGGCGGACTGGGATGGGGACGGCGACCTTGACCTCGCCGTGGCCAACTATGATGGCCCCGACCAAGTCTACGAAAATATCGACGGCCGGCTACGCCTTGACCCGGCCAACGGCGATGGATGGCAGACACCTGATCATGCGCCGATCGAACTGAGCGACGAAGACATGTGCGAGCTTGGGTCCACTGTTCGCCAATCCGATCCCGACTTTGAAATGCGCACCCAGACCCTCGCCTGGGGTGATTGGGACGGCGATGGTGATCCCGACCTGGCCACGGCTGGTGGCAACGACGCCGGGCAATGCGGCGCGTTCATCAAAATATATGAAAACGAAGCCGGTTCCCTGGAACTGGACGGTGATTCCGGCTGGCAAGCGCTCGATCGCACCAGCCAGTTCAAGCCGTTCGGCATCGCCTGGGGCGATTGGGATGGGGACGGCGATCTGGACCTCGTTGCCGGTAATAATGCCGGCCAGGGGTGGGGCAAAGAAAACCGAGTTTATGAAAATGTAGGTGTGGCCCTGCGCTTTGACCCATCTCGTGACATCGGCTGGCAGTCAAAGACGCTGCCCACTCTGAATTCTGAAACCACCTACGGCATTGCCGTGGGTGATGCGGATGGCGATGGCGACCTTGATCTGGCCGTTGCTAATGGGGGGCGAGTCAGTGGCGGCCAGGAAAACTTCATCCTGCGCAATGGCTCTTCCGTCGCCTCCCTGACGCCTACACCCTGGGTCTCAGACGAGGCGTGGGCCAGCAGCAGCACTGCCTGGGGGGACTGGGACGGCGATGGCGACCTCGACCTGGCGGTAGGCAATCGCGGGCAGGCCAATCAGGTGTATGAGAACGAGGCCGGTACCCTGTATTTCGCTCCCGCTGATGGCCTGGGCTGGCAGGCGGACCTGGTCACAAATGACCTCACCAGCAGCGTTGCCTGGGCTGACTGGGACGGCGACGGCGATTTAGACCTGGCCGTCGGCAATGATGGGGGGCAGGACTACGTCTATGAGAACACGGGAACCACACTGTCTGTCACGCTCCCGTCAGAGACCGATACCACGGCCGTCATCGATCCTCTCGGCTGGGTTTCCGCCGCCATTTCCAACACCAAAAGCCTCGCCTGGGGGGATTGGGACCGCGACGGCGACCTCGACCTCGCCGTAGGTACCTGCGCCAGCAGTGACGAAGGCGAGGTTCCGCAAACGGCTGTGGTCTATGAAAATGATGGCAACACCCTCTTGCTCGACCAGACGCCCGGCATCGACCGCGGTTGGGTCTCGCCCGAAGCGCACTGTGTACGCAGCCTTGGGTGGGGCGATTGGGACAACGATTCCGATCTGGATCTCGCCCTCGCCACGCCTGACGGGGTGCGTATTTATGAAAATATCGCCGGCGGTCTGGTTTTCACAGCAAGCAGAGATCGCCGCGCCCAGAAGGGTTGGGAAGATAGCAGCGTCGATGCCACCAGCCTCGCCTGGGGCGATGTTAATGGGGACGGCCTTCTCGATCTTGCCGTGGGTACCAGGCGCGCCAACCGCCTGTACTACAATCTGGGTCGCAGCCTGGTCTTCGACCCGAATTATTCGGGCGCTCTGTCCAGCGATCTTTTTAACACGACGAGCCTGGCCTGGGGTGATGTGGATGGCGACGAAGACCTTGACCTGGTCGTGTCCAACGCTGCTGAAGAAGGGTTCCAACCAAACCAGATCATTGAAAACGTCGGCAACGGGCTGGCTGTGGAGGCGGCCTGGAATTCCATCCGCCCACTTGGGAGCGCTGCGGCACAGCAGAAATCCAGCGCGGCCGCCTGGGGTGATGTCGATGGCGACGGCGACCTCGATCTAGCGTTTGCCAACACTTGCGGTGGCGAATCCTGCTCCGGCGGCGGCTGGCCCAACCAACTGTATTACAATAATTTGCAGGGCGGTGACTTCCTGGTCAATGGTCTGCCGCGCCTGAGCATTGCCGAACCGAACACGACTTCATCCGCCAATTTCTTCGCCACACCCCAGATATTGGCTTCCGATGTGATCACCCTGCGCTATACGCTGCGTGATCAACGCGCCATCCCGGTGGGCCGGATCGAAGTCTTCTACTCGCTGGACGGTGGTGATAACTGGCAGCCCGCGGCGCCGGTCACCGGGACCCAGACAGCCGTCCTCGCCACCAGCCCGGAAGGTATCGTGCACGAATATGGGTGGGACACATTTGGCAGCGAACTTTTTGGCCGTTCAGACAACGTCGCTGTTCGTATTGTTGCCTATGATGCGCCCCTCCCCGGCACGGAGATCATCAGCGATACGTACCGCTACTACAATGGCGTCGCCGGCTCCTTCCAACGGCCGTTTGTCACCGCAACTTCCTTCCCTTTCCGCGTCCAGGGCACGCAGGTTCAGGTTGTTGATCAGGATGGCGCCCCTGTCGAGGGCGCCTGGGTCTATCGCCTGCCCCAGGGCCAGACAAGTGGCGCCGGTTTGATGCCGGATCCCTACCAGCCATTGGCTACAGATGCTGACGGCTATTTGCCCGGTGGCGGCCTGATCCAGCAGGGCGATCAACTGGTGGCCCTGCAGCCGGTGGATGCCAGCGAGTTAATCACCTTCACGGACAAAGTCAACCTATACTATACCAGCGCCCGCCCCGGCGAAACGGGCCTGAACACCTTCCTGTTTAACAGATCGCAGGCCGGTGAAATCGTGCTGCAAACTTCTCCGGATAACCCCCTGCTGCTTTTTGATGTTGCTTTTGCGTTGGAATGGGACGCGCGCAACGACGAAGCATTCCTCGCCGAATTGGAATCGGACATCGAACGCGCCTCCGAATTGCTCTATGACATCACGGACGGCCAGGCTGCGCTCGGGCGCGTGCACGTCTTGCAGGCCAAAGAACTATGGCCTCGCGCCGATGTAATTGTTATGGCGAACAATGCCATGCGGCCGTCCGCGGCCATCGGTGGCATCACCCAGATTCCGCTTTCAGAGACGGTACGCACCCTGACCGGAACAAAACTGATTACTACCGCTTATACCGACAACCAGATTCGTATGGGCACCGTGTGGGACCCCTTTGGCGAGTATACCGGTGACCTGGGAACAGATTGGTGGCAGGCCCTGGCGCACGAATTTGCCCACTACCTGTTCTTCCTTCCCGATAACTATCTCGGCTTTGACGATGATGCCCTGGTCAAGATCAACTGTCAGGAAAGCTTCATGACCTCGACATTTGATCCGGCCTACAGCGAGTTCTTGACCGCGGACAAGTGGCAGGATGCTTGTCTGAACAGCCTGGCCGAAAGGACTACCGGTCGCTATGACTGGGCCACGGTGCAGAACTTCTACCCCATGCTGCGGCCCCCTGCTGCTGAATCCGAGTTGGAGGGTCCAAGTAATTTGCCCCTGGATGTGACCAAGGTCTATTTTGTGGCCCCCAATGACGCCCGCCCCACTTTGCGCGCCCGCAACTTTGAGGTGCGTGAAGTGACCAGTAAAGAACGCCTGCGCCTGCCCGGCGCGCAAGCCTATCTGTTCCAGCGTCAGGGCACCCTGGAAGATCCGACCGATGACGTCCTCATCCGTTTAGGGACACCCACGGGCGGTGGCGATCGCTTGAAAGTACGCGGCGCCTACAATGGCGATCGGCTGTGTCTCTTCGACCATCGTGGCGACACGCATTATGCCGGCTGCGAAGAGCTCTCCGCCAATGACGTTTCTATTTCCTTGTCCAGGACGAGTTCGGACTGGAAGCCAAAGATTCAGGTAAACCCGGTCACTAGCCGTACCATGCAGGTCACGGTCACACAGCAGATTGCAGACGGCAGCCCGCTGAATGTACAGATCTTCCCGGCACACTACTGGTCTAAACCGGGCGAGAGAGGCCTATCCCCGACGGCAACGCTGACCACATCTGCTGCCCAGCATGTGGGCACGCTCGAATTGCTCTTGCCGGCCTACGATGTGGCTGTACGCACGTGGATCGAAGGAGACAACGGCCGTGAATCGATCGACTTCTTCCAGTTGAACCCTCCCTGGCCCGCTCCCGCGACTGAGGTAACGCAGACCGTCTTTGCCAAAGGAGTAAGTACAATTCTCGGCCCGAGCAGCAGTGGCATTGGCGGCCCGAGCAGCAGTGGCATTGGCGGCCCGAGCAGCAGCGGCATTGGCGGCCCGAGCAGCAGCGGCATTGGCGGGCCCAGCAGCAGCGGTATCGGCGGTCCCAGCAGCAGTGGCATCGGCGGTCCCAGCAGCAGCGGTATCGGCGGTCCCAGCAGCAGTGGCATCGGCGGTCCCAGCAGCAGTGGCATCGGCGGTCCCAGCAGCAGTGGCATCGGCGGGCCCAGCAGCAGCGGTATTGGCGGTCCCAGCAGCAGCGGTATTGGCGGTCCCAGCAGCAGCGGTATTGGCGGCGCACAATCCTTCAATGCGCCCATTCTCTCCGCGGATGCCCAGGTCGTGGTCTACAGCACGCAGGGCTTCTTTGAAGATAACGGTGTTGAAACGCTGCAAATCCGCTCCGTGGTCCCAGAACTAGACACTCACCCCTGGCTGGTTCCGGTCGGACAGGCCTATCAGGTTACCTTGGACCCCGAGGTACAGGACGAGCGGATCATCGGCTTAACCTACTTACAGCGTGACGTGCCCGAAGGCTATGAGCATACGCTGGCAGTCTATTTCTTGCCTGATGGCGAGACCACCTGGCGGCGGCTTGCCACAGATCCGTATGTCGAAAACCTGGTTGTGGCAAAGGTGCAGCCTGTCGATGGTACCTATGCCGTGATGTCCAGCGTGCAAATGCCGGCCCTGAATCCGGGTCGCAATCTGTTCACGTACCCTTTGTCTGAGCCCCAGGCAGTGGGTAGCGCGTTGAGTTCCATTGCCGGCCAGGTTTCCGGCGTCTATACGGCAACTCTAGACAGCGAGGTAGATCGGCTCGCGGATACATTCCGGTTCGGTCGAGGATATTGGGTTGATATCTCGGGTACAAATGTGGTGACACCTTATCTCGCGCCACCGGTTCGTTTGCCGGATGGCGGATTGGGTTTCAGATAGACGGTCTTTACGACTGGGTGGCCAACCACAGATCCCGCAGGGCGCGGTTATAAGGCACTTCTTCCAAGAATCGTGTGCGCATTTCATCATCGTGCAATCGGCGGACCCGCTTGGCCAGCAAGGTGTACCCGTCCTCGAGCAGCTTCTCCGCCTGTAAACGCGCTTCTTCGTCCGCTTCAGCGCTGGCTTGCAGGACGCGATAACACGTCAGATAGACCAGAATGGGCAGCTCGATTCCATCGACCCCCTCCTCATCAAGGTACGCCACAATTTCGGCCGTCAAAGCCCTGGCCCTTTCCAGACGGCCCGTGACCATGGCCGTGGCGGCAAGCCCGCCCAGAGCATCTATCCCCAACGCTTTGAGGCCCAACTCCATACGTAGGTTAAAGGCAGTCTGCAAATTCTCTTCAGCTTCCACGAAGGAGCCGCTATCAAGTTGTGCGTATCCCATGTGGGTCAGGACAAAGCCCAGTTCGCGCCCATTATGAATCGCGCGAAGCATGTCCCGCGCCTCACTATAAATCTGGACGGCCTCATCAGGATGATCTGTATAGTGAGCGATGAGTCCTAACGTATCGAGACTTACGGCGTGGGAACGCGTGTCTCCAAGTTCCTGGGCGAGGGGTACCGCCTGTTCCAGGTAGGCACGGCCCTTGTCATAGCTGCCGAGGTCGAACTGGGTATTGCCGAGGTTCAGAAGAACGTGTGTCTCGGCATAGCGCCAGCCAATTTCGCGACAGAGATTCAATGCGCGCACGTAATACTGTTCCGATTCCGCGTAATGGCCCAGGTCATAGTCAATCACGCCAAACAAATTGTAGCAGCGCACCTGACCTTGCTCGTCTTGAACCACTTCGTAACTGATCGTCGCTTTTTCCAGATAGCGTTGTGCCCGGCGATAGTCAGTGAGGAGCCGATGCGCGTTGGCCAGGTCAGCAAGACAATCGGCTTCTAGAGAACGGATTTTTTCTGCGCGGGCAAGCTTCAGGGCGTTATCCAGGACTTGTTTGGCTTGTTCAGCTTCTCCTTGCTGCCACAAAGTGCGGCCCCAGCGATGATAAGCCTTAGCCGCCGCCTGGGTGTCGTGCGCATCCCGGGCATGGCGAAGAGCCACCTCGGCCTTCTCAATGGCGGCACGATAATCGCCGGTGACAACTGCATAGGAGGACTGCCGGAGTGCCAGGTCCGACAGCAGCAAGTCGTCCGGGTGTTCGGCCAGGAGTTGACTCAAAAGCAGCAGGTCCTGCTGCTGCTGCCGGCGAAATCCCAGCCACTGGAAGATGGTTTCACGGCCGTTTAGCAGTCTCACCTTCTCCTCTACGTCGCTCTCCCTGACCAGTTCCAATGCCCTGCTGTAATAACTGATTGCATCCTCATTGCGGTAGTCACTCTTCGCCTGCTCAGCGGCCGCTCCGTAGTGCTGTCGGGCCCGGTCTGCCATTTCCGCGCGATCAAAATGATAGGCGATTGTGGCATGACGTGGCGGGCGCGCTCCTTCGATTTGCTGCTCTGTCTCAAATGCCTCAGCCGCAAGTGCATGAAGCTGTCTCCGCCGCGCCTGTACCTGCATGTCGTAGGCCGCATCCCGCAGTAACGCGTGCTTGAACAGATAGCGTACTTCATCCAGCGTGTACCATACCGATTCAGCTGTGGCCGTGGCCAGAGATGGTTCCAGTTCCGGATCGTGATCCATCATATGCGCGAGAATCGGCGTTTCAAATTCGCGCCCTAAAACGGCCGCTTTCTGCACCACATCCTTCACTAAAGGCGAGAGGCGATCCAGGCGTGCGGTCAATACGGCGCGAACATCCGTGGGAATATAGACACCCACATTCGCTGCCTGCCCCACACCCGTTTCTACCACATCGAGCAGATCGTTCTCTTGCATGTAGAGCAGAACCTGTTCAATAAAGAACGGGTTTCCTTCCGTTCTTTCGCCCAGCAAGCGAATCAACTGCGGCGACGGCGGATGGTCCAGAATAGATGCTGCCAACTCCGACACGACATCGTCATTGAGAGCTTGCATCTCTAGGGTCATTTGGGGGGCATCGGCGTCGAAGGTGTCCACATCCAGCGCCTCCCGGGTCGTTACCAGGACGGTGAAGGGGAACTCCGAAACATTACGTGTCAGCCGGGCAAGGAAGGCCGCAGAGTCTTGGTCCAGCCAATGCCCATCTTCCATGAGC
The DNA here is from genome assembly GCA_963786145.1 of uncultured Chloroflexia bacterium. Classification (GTDB taxonomy): domain Bacteria; phylum Chloroflexota; class Anaerolineae; order Promineifilales; family Promineifilaceae; genus JAACFF01. Next base: position 523,709 of record CAWAYB010000002.1, on the reverse strand, counting down.
ACGATAACGGGCCGCCGTAAGCTCTCCGCCTTGAACAACGCTTTCAGTCCGTCGAGCGTGTTTTCGTAGCGCAGCTCAGGCTCCAACTGCTCATACAAAGATCCGGGCCAGGAAAGCCCAACCATGCTGCCCAGGAAGGACCAGGTGCGCCGGATTTCTTCCTGCAATACCGCATTGGGCACATGATCCAGCAACTCCTGCAGGCGTTCTTCAAAACGCTCCTTATTCGCGCTTTCATCGCGGTTGGATGACTGGTCGAAATAGGTGTGCAAAAATGAGCGAAAGGGATTAAGTGATTGGCGCAGGATTTCGTCTGCCTGGCAGACGAAAACGGTCGTGCGCCCGTCTTCGGTCAGCGGTTCCAGAAGGGTGTGAACCAGGCGGCTCTTCCCGATGCCTGCTTCGCCCAGTACGGTTACCACGCCTGCGAACTTACCATCGAACAACGGCTGCAACGCTTCTCCCAACAGTTGCAGTTCCTCTGCACGTCCAAAAAAAGGCCGTTCTTCAAGGATCGGTACCTGCTCACGCTTTCTGAGCAAGAGCCAGACCGGCTGCGCCTGGGCAAACCCCTTAAGCGTCTGCTCGCCAAGCTCGTGCAGGCGGTACTCCGCGCGTGCGCGCCGCGCCACTTCCTCGTCCAGCCAGATTTCACCCCAGCCCGCGGCCGTCATATAGCGCGCCGCCAGATTCACGCCACGGCCGTAACAGGTGAACTCCTCCGCCAGGGGCGAGCCGATGTAGCCGGCGTGGGCGATCCGGTACGTAATGCCTGTGCGCAGTGGAATCTCGCTGGCCCCCTGCAGGGCCAGGACAAAATCGAGCGCTCGCGTCAAATCATTCTCGTAACTGATGGGTGCGCCCCAGAACAGTAGTAGGCCGCAACCCTTATCGCCAAAGTCAATCCGATTCAGCAGGCCTTCATACTGTTCCTGCAAGCGGAAAAAGTGGTGCATAAACGCAACCAGCTGTGAGTGTGTGGGCGCTCCTTGCAGGCCAATAAAGACATTAAGGACCTGTCGAAACTCTCCCTGGATTACTTGCTCGACCAGCGCTCGAGGGAAGAACCGCGTCAGTTGTTCCACATCCACTGCAGGCAGGATAATATCCTGAATCTGTGGCGGGCTGCTCAAGAGCTCTGTAATCAGCCACCTTCCTTCCACGGCTGTCGCTGACACATGCTCGCGCAGGGCGGAGAAAATGGAGATATCCGCCATAATCTCACCGGATTGCGCGAGTTGTTCCGCCGCTGAGCTTGCATCAATCGGCTCGCCCTTGAAATAGTAGGTTGCCCTCCTCTCCTGCGGATCGGAGAGAATTCCCCAGGTTGTTTGCCCCGCGGCCAGGCCAACTTTGGCCGAAAACGGGAAAGTCCCCAGGCGCGTGACCTGCTCTCGATTGGCCGCCATGTGTTCCTGCATACGTACCGCAGCAGCAAGGGCACGCTGCGCATGATTGGCCTGATAGTCCAGATGCGGAAACACGGCCGTGATCGCATCACCTGCAAATCCCGTGACGAACCCCCCCTGTTCATACACGCTCTGCACCAGAGGGGTAAAAATCGTACGCATGATATCAGCCAGCACTTCTGCGCCATATTGCCCATGCGCCAACAACGCTTCCGTCACCTTGGTGAAGCCGCTGATATCGATAAAGAGCGCAGAACCTGTGACGAATCCTTGCAGCCGGTTCCGCCGCATATTCTCCAGGATGAATTCAGGAACTAGCTGGTGCATAGCTCGAGTCTAGCCTACTTGGCTGGTTCAGACCTGCCCCACACGCCGGTCAACTGCCTTGCTGCTCCAGGAGCAGTTTGCTTACCAGCTGATCGAGAAACTCAGAGATCGCATGGGCGTCTTCGGAAGCAGTTTTTGCGCCGGGGACAGCCTGCCCGGCGCGATGAAGGTGTTCCGAGGCTACCGCGCGGCTGCTGAAGCTGGCCGCTGGATGTGCGGCCACAGCCTGCGCGAGTTGGCTAGCCAGCGGGGGATCAGAGCGCGCTTCCACCGGTACCAGCCCGGCCAGCGCGTCCAGGACACGAGGCACGGCCGTTGCTTCATGCGCAATCGCCAACGCTGTCAAAAAGGCGTCCCGCGCCGCATCGATATCTTCGCGGTAGACCGCCAGCCAGCCCATGCTGTTCAACGTCCCCGCCGTATCGTCCTGGCTGCCAATTTCCCGAAAAATCGCGAGGCTCTGCTCATAATCCTGCTGCGCCTCCCCGTACGCTCCGCGCATCGCCGCCGTATTGCCCAGGTAGCGCAGGCAGATGGCCTGGCCACGGCCGTCTTCCATGCTGCGGCGAAGGTCCAGGCTTTCCTGGAAGTACCGTTGAGCCGCCGCAAAATCCTCCTGGGCCAGGGCAACACGCCCCAGATTGGTCAACGAGAACCCCATACTCCATTTATTGTGGATAGCCCGCTCCATGGCCAACGCTTCTTCACAATAGCGACGAGCGCTTTCGAGGTCGCCTTCTTGAAAGGCGATCTGACTCAGGATATTGTGCGCAATCACATGACCATAAGGGTCATCGTCTGCCCCGCTCAGGGCCCGCGCCTCCTGCGCCAGGGTTTCCGCGCTCGCATAATCCCCGGCAATGCTCAACGTCGCTGCATTGAAATTGAGCGCATAGACAAGTGCTGGCTGCGGTCCTGTCTCACGCAGAATCGCGGCACTTTGGACCAACAAATCTCGCCCCGCCTGCTGCTGACCCAGCAGGAACATGAACCAGCCTTGCCGCGCAGCGACCTGGGCCCAGATTGCTCTGACGTGGGCGTTGTGCTTCTCCGCTGCTAACGTGGAAGCGGCCAGTGCAAACAATTCAGCGCCCTCATCGAACCAGCTGCGCATGTAATAAAACTGGCTCAATGGTTCCAATCCGCGTGTTAGCTGACCGGTGTGCAGGTGTTCGGCCGCCCAACGCCAGGCGGCGCGAAACTCCTCAATATTGCGCGAGATTGCCTGCAGCGCCCTGATCTGCGCTCCTCCTTCCAGATCGCTGTTCTGGTCAGCCAGCAGGTCCATGAAATACCCCGCATGTCGCTGCCGTGTCTCGTACAGTTCACGCTCGTTTTCCGCCAGTTTTTCGGCCGCAAATTGGCGCAGGACTTCCAGGAATTCAAACCTTGCCTCGCTTGTGCCCGCACCTGCAGACTCATGACGGCGCAGCCAGGAGCTGTCCAGCAGACTGCTCAGGCAGGTGAGGCTTGCTCCAGTCACGACCGTTGCCGCCTGCACATCAAACTGGCCATGAAAAACGGATAAACGACGCAGGGTTTCCTGTTCTTCCCCTTCCAGCATTTCCCAGGAGTAGTCAAATACGGCGCGCAGGCTCTGGTGTCGCTCGGCACGGTCTCTTGTCGAAGCCTTTAGAAAGTCCATACTTCGCTCTATCTGTGTCACGATCTCTCCGCAGCTCAGCATTCGTACCCAACTGGCGGCCAACTCGATCGCCAGAGGCAATCCCTGAACTAACTGTACAATCTGCAGAGCCTCCCTCAGCGTACATGGGTCACTTTGCGCCCGTCCGCCGGCCAGCACAAAAGAGGGCATCACGCGCTGGCTTTGCTTCGTGAAGAGTTGCACGGCCGGATACTCGCTGACCTCTAGCGGCGGCAGGACCCGTTCGCTTCCCTGGGGATAAGGAAGTCCGGCGATGTCAATCACCCATTCCTCTTGGATGCCCAATCGCTCGCGCGAAGTCACGAGAACTTTGACGGCCGTGGTTTGCTCCAGCAGTTCGCGCAAAAACGCAAGGCCGCTGGGCAGCATATGCTCCAGGTTGTCCAGCAGCAGCAAGAGCGACTTGCCGTGCAAAAAGCGCAGTAATTGCTGGCGCGGACTCTTCGCCCCGGAAAAGGCGAAGCCGATAGCCTCGGCCACGGCCGTCGCCAACGGATCAAAACCAGCCTCATTCCCGTGTTGGTTCGTATGGGCGACGATCCCGGCAAGGGGCACAAAGAAGACACCGTCGGGGAACGGGCCGAGGAACTGCGTTGCAGCCTGCCAACCCACTTCCAGGGCCAGCGCAGTCTTCCCACTTCCTCCGGATCCAAAGAGCGTAATTAAGCGCCGATTCGGATTGGCGAGGTGCGCGCGCAGCACGGCCGATTCTTCATCCCGCCCGATGAAGATAGAGCTGCGCTGCGGTAGCTGATACGGCCGTGAATCGGCCGTCGCCATGATCTTATCTCGCAAGCTTCTTGTTTCCGGCAGAGGGGCAATGCCCAGTTCTTCGTCCAGCACGCTTTCCAGCAGTTGGTACTGTTTGAGCGCAGCCTCCCGCTGGCCCTGATAGGCCAGGAGCCGCATCAGTTGCCGCTGGCCTTCTTCGCGCCACGGTTCCAGCTGCATCTGCCGGCGGACAATTTCTGTGGCGCGAACATATTCACCCCGCCGTTCATGATAGGTGGCCAACTGGTCCATGGCGGCCAAAGCCTGTTCCTGGTACTCCTGCCGTAGGGCCAGCACCCAGTCATCAAACTCGCTCCCGTCGTCGATGAAGAACCCATCCAGAAACGGGCCCCCATACAGGGAAGCCGCCGCGGCGGCCATTTCCATGCACTCGGCGCATTCTCCGTTTCTGTCCGGCGCGTGTCGCTCGCACCCCTCAAGGAGGTCGCGAAAAGTACTCACATCCAGGAAATGGTCGCTGGCGAGGTTGAACTGCGTCGCTTCACGCGAAATCAGCAGGTAGGGCGGGTCTGCTGCTGCATCATGGATGGACCGCCGCAAACGCGTCAAGGTCTGGCGCAAATTAGAACGCGCCTGTTCCTCCGGCATCTCGGGAAACAATAGGCCAACAAGACGCTCACGCCGATGAACATGCTCCGCTTCCACGGCCAGGAAAACCAGAAGTGCTTCAATCTTCTTGGCCCGGGTTTCGAGCACAGCTTCGCCGCCGAGGGTTGCTCGAAAAGGGCCGAGGAAGTGTAGTGCCAGATGCATGCGTGTGTCTTGCTCCGCGGGTAATAGCGCCAGCGCGTGGGGAGTGTGATTCGCCGCGCATTGTAGCCCAATCTGAGGACTATGTCACTCTGCCCAAGGGGACAGAACGCAAGTTAAACGGGAGCGAGTAACTTACAATTGCCCCGTGGTGGCATCCCAACAGCGCAGCAGAATCTGATATTCGGGATCATCATAACGGGACAGGTCAAATGCCGGGGCATAAGCGGGTAATTCTACCCCCGCAATATGCGCCGCTAGCAGTTCTCCTGCGGCGGGAGCTGCCATAATGCCGTAACCAGATAACGCCCCAATGAGGTAGGTCCCGGAAATGGGCAGGGGACAAATTAAGGGCCGATTCTCTCGCGTCTTGCAGTAATAGCCGCCATCCACATAGGGTCGCCCCATTCGCTCCAGATACACGCCGAGCCTCGGGATCATACGTGACAGGCCGCGCATCACAATATCGACGAAATCAGGCTCCACCCGCAAGGGCCAGGAAGGGACAGCCGTTTGCTCCGTGTGATACGGCCACAACGCCAACATGGTCCGGCTGCCTGGCCCGCCTTCGGGCCGGAAATGCAGCCCCGGTGGGAACTCCTCCAGCAGCCACCGATGTTCGGCGTCTCCAGCGAGCTCATCGCTTTCCGCATCAGACCACGGCAGCAGGATGGGATCATTCCAGATCATCAAGGGCGCATCTCGGGCGATGATGCCCTCAATGTCCTCGAAGGCGATCTTGCAGTGGGCCTCGTTGCTAACCGGCAGCTCCAGACCCAGCAGACCCGCTACCTCATTGATCAATGGGCCGGCAGCATTCACAAAAACGGCTGTAGAAAACTCCTCCGTCTTTGTCCCTATCTGTACCTGGATTGTCTTGATCGCGTCCTTGTGGGTAGATACAGCCGTGACACGTCCCTGTACCACCCGCGCCCCCGCCTGGCGCGCTTGCTCCAGCAAATACATGCCTAACTGCTGCGCGCTTAGCCAACCGCAGCGCCGCGCATGCAGCAGTGCCACGGTATCTTCGGCCAGAAACGGGAAGTGGTCATGAATCGTGGCCGGGCTGCTAATCCAATCAGCTCCGTCTGCCTGGGCCATCGCTCCTGGCTTGACCGTGGGCTGGTAGTGCGTGCTATCTCGCCGCAGCGGGCCTGCCCCAAGAAGACTGATCTGCTCCGCCTCCTTTGCCATAGCGTAGGCCCGGTTCTCATCGGCTGTACAGTATACATATCCACGCCGGTTCAGATGAATACGATTGTCACTATCTGCGGCAAGCTGTTCCAACAGATCGATGCTGCGGTTCATGAACTGCACCATTGACGTGTCTGGTCCCGGCCACCAGTTGCGATACCCCTCGCTGGACTTGTCACTGGTCAGGCTCAGCGGAGACCGCTCGTCCACGAGGGTGACGTCCTGGACGCCGTAATGACAAGTAAGCTGATATGCCACGGCGATCCCGGCAATACCCGCTCCACAAATGAGCACGTCAGTCCTGTTCATGAATCTGCTTGGCGCCTTTCTTCGGCCTCGTAGCCCCGTCGCGGGTGATGACAAAATGATCCAGATCGCGTGCTACAAAGGTGTTGGGAAATATGGCCCGTGCCTCGCTGCGCACATCCCGTTCGCGATAGCGCCGCGAGATATGGGTCAGGATAAGCGTCTTTACCCCGGCATCGAGCGCCAGCTGGGCGGCGCGTGCCGCGGTCATGTGACCGAACTGTTCGGCCATCTCGGCATCTTCCTCAATATAGGTGGATTCCATTACCAGGGTGGATGCGCCGCGACAGATTTCCAGCAAACCCTCTGTACGGCCGACATCGCCAATGTGGACATAGCGCGTACCCGGCACCTTCGGTCCCAGAACATCGTCAGGTTCCACGCGACGGCCGTTCTCCAGGGTAATGCCCTCACCACGAACCAGTCGTGCGCGTTCTGGTCCGAACGGCACACCCAATGCCTCGGCCCTCTCGGGCAGGAAAGGGCGGTGTGCTCGTTCCTCAAACAAGAAGCCGAAGCATCCGGGCCCGCGATGGCTAACTGGAAAAGCGGATAATGTAAACTTGTCATCCTGCACCAGAACCTGGCCCGCCTCAAGAGGAAAAAGCTGGATTGGCAGAGGCAAATGCTTGCCGGGAAAAACAACATTAAAAAGCAGGCTCCTAACCCGCGCCAGAGTTGCCTCTCCTCCATAAATATCGAGATAGTCCAGATTCTCCCAACGGCTGAGTGTTGACGCCAGCCCCGCCAGGCCCAGGATATGATCGAGGTGGCTGTGCGTGAGCAAGATCGTGTGCAAGCGCTTAAAGCCGAGGCCGCTGCGCAGAATCTGGCGCTGCGTTCCTTCGCCCGCATCCAGCAGGAAACGATAATGACGATGCAAAATGATGTGCCCCGCCAGGCCGCGATTAACCGATGGGGCAGAAGAGGAGGTGCCGAGAAATATCAATTCAAACATAGAAGTGCGTCTTGGAAGCTTGTTGGGCAGGCAAAGCCAGCGCTTCAGCGCCTGAAACCCACACCGTGGACGGTAATCTGAGCCGGTTCATCCTGCCGGCCGTCTATCTCAATAGTGACTCCCAACCACTGCCGCAGCAAACCGGCATTGGTGAGCGTGTGCTGTGTAAGCCTGCTGGTCGTGAAAGCACTGTGACCCTCGGCCAGTGCCGCCGGCAGAAGCAGTTGGTCGGCCAGAAAAGGGTCCACTGCCGCCCTATTCTCTATGAAAGCCAGACATTGAGCAACGGCAGAGGCCGCCACCTCTTCGGCGGGCAGCCCACGGCGCCCGAGAGCGCTGAAACCGGCCTGCGGTACCCACAGGAATACACCGGCTCCTGCTGCCGGGGCACTTGCACGCAGCGGCGTGACGCGTGCTCGCAACCCGGCAGAATACAATAAACTTGCTGCTCGCTGGCTCATGCGTTGCGGGATGTGGGCCGGTAGGTTGGTCGCTGCGGCAAGGCCAATTACTTCTTCCACATCCTCATAAACATAAGATGTGCCGTGCAGAGAGTTCAGCGGCTCGATGGTCGCCTGCATCTCGCCCTGGCCCTGCGGGTACCAGCCCCACTTGAGCAGAGCAATCGTAAACCGCGCTCCCAGGGAATGAAATGCCGGGCGCGCAACTTCGGCCAAATAGGGATAAGGAGGACTGTAGGCAACGTGTGTTCCGCCGCGCAAGGTGACCCTGGAAGTCCCGGCAGAAAATAACAGCGGCCAGAGCAGGGTCTGCAGGATGAGCGTTACGGATCCGGCCGACCCACCCCGTGCAGCTTCCTGCACATCAAAGATATACTCCCCGGCCTGGGGAGCCGAGCGCGGTGTAAATGATAGAAGCTGCGAATGGATTGCTGCCCCGCGCAGTTCGGCCGCACAGGTTGCTGCCGTGGCCCAAACGGCCGTCAAATGCTGCGGCCGCAATCCTGGAGTAGAGCGCCTGGCGCGAATGTTGTACAGTTCAAACGGCCGTCCGGTCAGCGCCGACAGACTCAAACAAGTTCGCAGCACCTGTCCACCGCCCTCGCCAACGCTGCCGTCAATGATCAATCGTTCCATCTCAACCACTGCAGCAGTGTAGCATATTGGCCCATGAGCGGCCTGGAAAACAAAAAACCCCACGCTTGGCAACATGGGGTTTTCTGTTCAGGTGCGAAACCTGAAGGGGCTAGAGGATCTGACCCTCCCGAACTGCGTGGAAAGTCTGCATCAAGATTTGCACGTCGCTGCGCAGCGACCAGTTGTTAATATAGTCGATCTCCATTTTGGAGCGTTCCGTTAAGGATCCTTGGCGTCGAATCTGCCACAGCCCGGTCAGTCCCGGCCGCACCGCAGTAATGGCGCGTACACGCTGCTGTCCTAGGCGCACTACATCCTGTTGGCTCAGCAAGTGCGGTCCAACCAGCGACATTTCGCGGTTCATCACATTGATTAGGCGGGGTAAATCGTCCAGGGCGCAGCGTCGCAGGAAACGGCCAACGCGCGTGTAGCGTGGGTCGTTGAATTCTGGCTCCTGACGCAGCAGCGCGACCCACTGCCTACGATTTTTCATCAGCCTTTGATTGCCATCCACATACATCGTGCGGAAGCGGTAGGCGCCGAAAAAGCGCCCATGTGCTCCGAGGACCTGACGACGATAGAAAATCGGCCCTGGCGATTCCAATTTGATGGCCACAGCGATAACCAGGAACAACGGCAGCAGCAGGAAGAAAGCCGGGACAACGATGATATAGTCAAAGGCTGCCTTCAAAATCTGGTCAAGGCGCGCCGGATAGCGGATTACCAGTGCCGATTGTTCGCCGAGTGTTTCTGAGGTTGAAATAGGAGCGTGTAACATTGTGAAGGGTCGCCCTTATGGTCTATGGTCCGTGCCACTCGAGCTCGGACACTTGCGCCATTAGTAGCGTACGATGACACCCTTACAAAATTACTTACGTATTCTGAAGCTGGACAGGCGGGACGCGTTTGGTTTTCTAGAAGGCTGTTGCTACGGCCGTAAACAACAACACAAGGGCCGCGCAAAGGAGATTGAGACGCAACAGCGCAATCTCCCGACTTCGCAGGCCTGCCTGTTCTTCCTGTGCCAGCGACGGCCGCTTCTCAGCGATCAAGGATAACCGGTCCATCGCCGGGAACAGCATGAATTGCACATAGACGGTGATCAGGACCATCACCCCGAAAGCGATATGCTTGAGCAACAGTGCCCAGGCCCACGTGCTGTCCACGGTCAGGAAACCGTTGTAGTTGGCGTCGTTGGTCATTTGAAAGAAGCCGGTGATCAGTAGCAGGATAAGGCTCAGATTGGCCCATGGTGCAAATCGGCGCTGGAAAGACCACCATTGGTTTTCGCTCAGGGTGCCGCGCTGCAGCGCCGGCCAGCCCGCCAGGGCCAGCAGCGCAATACCGCCCAACCACACTACCGTGGCTAGCAAATGGATCCAGTAAGACAAAGCAAGTAACCAGGACATTCGCTTCCTCAGCGGGCAACGATAGTGAAAGCTATTCCGTTACATCCGTAATTTTCGGCATATCACTCAGAGCCCGATACGCTTCACGTAGCGAGCCATCGGGCAAAACAATCGACCACCACCATTGTTCGTCTGCTTCCGCAGTCCAATTATAATCGGCGATGTAGATGGTTGTCATCAACCCGATCCACGGCTGCCAATTTTCAGCCGCATACTCGTAGGCGCCGACCAGATAATCTGCCTGTGTCTGCTCGTCCACGGCGAACCAGCTGTAGTCCGGGTTTACCTGGTCCAAGGTCCAGCCCATTTCCAAGATAGCAACCTGCTTCTCGCCGTCCCCGTTTGCTACCATCAGCGCCCGCATGTCTTCGACATGGCGGAACGCAAACCAGCGCCCCCCTCCATAAGCGGCCTGCTCGGCGGCGGCAGGCGACAGGTCAGGCGGGGCCTTGTACCCTGGCGCGTTCAACCCCAGGACATCAAAATAGGGCGCTGCGCCCGCATCGTACATTCCCTGTAAAAACCGGGTATCCGGCATGGCCTGGTCTGTATCCGTGCCGGTTGGTGCAAGCCCTGCCGACACGACAATTGCTTCAGGGTCCGCCGCTTTAATAGCCTGGTAGCAACCTTTCAGTAGTTCTGTGTACTGCGCTGGGTCTGGTGGCAGCTCGCCCCATTCGCGGCTGAGGTTGGGTTCATTCCACACCTGGTAGGCACCAATGCGCCCCCGATACCTGCCGGCTACCGCGCCGCAAAAATCAGCGAAATCCTGCAGATCGCCGGGGGGCTGGTTCTCATGCCAGAGGTTCTCCTCGGGCTCTGACCAAAAAGGTTGGCGGTCCAAACGGACGATGAGTTGCAGACCTTCTGCCTCTACAGCATCCACGATCTGGTCTGGCCGGTACCAATCATAACTGCCTTTTTCGATACCCTCAATTTCGCGCCAGGCGAATTTCTGCTTCACCCAGTTGAACCCCATTTCATTGACCAGCGTGAGGTCCTGTTCAATGCGATCTGGTTTCCACCATAACATGGTATGAATGCCATAGTCGGGCGAGGCGAACAACTGCTGCACTGGCTCATCGCCGAGCAGATCGTCAGCGCTTTCTGGGGTGGAAGAAGAAACGGCCGTGTCCACAGGCCTGCACCCGCCTAGCAGCACCAGTGTTGCCAGCAAAAACCAGCCTGACCATGCCCGAATTGTTCGTGGACTCATTTGCCTGCAAGAAGGAGCCAGGAGCGCCGGAAGTGTTTCGCTTCCGGCGCTCGATTATCTAGCGCAGCTTTTCCATAGCCGCCACCGCGCCAAAGGCCGGCCGCGGGATACCCTGGGTGTCTAGAATACTGTAGGGCACCGGATCATCCGTCGGTCCGCTGCCTTTGTTGCCGAAGTCGAAGTTGAAAAGGAACGCCAGCCACACATTGCCCGATTCACGCATCTGCGTAAAAGCCTGCGTGATAAAGTCCGCCTGCTCCTGCAAGGTATTGTCCTGAGCAAACTCAAATCCTGTCGGATAGGTGTCATATCCTTCGCTGCTGGCCCACCCGAATTCGGTCACGCATAGTTTCATATTCGGATCAACAGCCTGTACCTTCTCTGCGTATGTATCGAGCGTAGTCTTGAAACTCCAGCTGTGGTGCGGGTTGTCGAAGGGGCCGCGGAAGATGGCGGTTGCCGCCTCCGGGTCACTGGGCGCAGCCTCCGTCGTCACGCTCGGCCCAATGTTATAGCCGTTGTGATGCACGCCGACACAATCCGCATAATTCAGCATGCCCGCTGCCAAGGCACGATCGAGCCACTGGAAATCATCAATCCAGCTGATCCAGTCGCCGCCGCCCGCCGGGGAAAGCGCGCCGCTGATGACAATCACGTCCGAATCTGCTGCCTTGATCGCATCATTGGCGACCTGCAGGAAGCGCACGTAATCCTCTGGGTTGACGCCGTTGGCAGTCGCCCACTCTCTGTCCAGGTTCTGCTCGTTCCAAACCTCGATCGCGTCGACTTTCCCTTCGTAGCGCTGCAGAAGTTCGGTCAGGAACCTGGCGTACTCAGCGTAGTCATCGGGTGGACCATTCTCTGTACCGTCCGCGCGCGTCCAGCCCGGTGCGCCAACAACGCTGACCAGCAGCCGCAGCCCCTGATTGTGTGCCTCATCGACCACCCCATCATAGAAGAACCACTGCTCTTCGTCAGGGCTGGGGTGCACAAGCCACCACTGGATCTGCATCTTGGCCCAGTCCATGCCTAGCTGTTCATGCGCGGTGCGCATGGTGTCGGCAGGGCTGCCGACCGTCGCGTTACCATGGATTTGCGTGCCATAACCAAAGTCGTCTGGTGACCAGGGCGTCAAGGGTGCGGCAGGCATTTCCTCGGTCTCCGCGGGGGGGGCTTGTTCGGTCGTGGGTTCAGCCACGGCCGTGTCCACGGGCGCGTTTCCTTCTACATTCCCCTCCATTTCAGTGATAACAGGGGGAGGCAAAGTCGCTTCTTCTTGTGGCGCGACCGGAACAGCCGTGGCCTGCTCCGGCACCGTAACACCCGCTTCGGGGGTCGCGTCACCGCCGCAAGAGCTCATCACTAACATGACAAACAACCCGACGCTCAAAATGCCAATCCAACGTTTCATAGAATCACCATTTCCTCTAGCCTAGAAAAAGGGCGCATCCCACAACGGTCGGGATGCGCCCATACTTGATTTCAGGATGAAGGCTCAGCCTAGCGACCCATCACCTGGCGCAGCGTTTCGCACGCCGGGCAGCCGCCGTCTGGCCTAATCATAGCGTAGCCGGCCTGGGGGTCGTCACCAAACTGTGTGAAGTCCACATTGAAGATGATTGCCATCCGCGCCCTGCCGCTGTTCGCCGCCATACTTACCGCTTGTGCCAACCACTGCGCGTGCTCGCTCACGGAGGTGCCTCCTGCCCACGAGAAACGGCTGGGAACCCCGCCAAAGTCCTCGCCGGAAAGGTAACCCAATTCCGTGAAGCAGACCGGCTTGCCCAGGGCCCCGTAATAGAGATCCAACATCGGCTGGAAGTGCCAGCTGTAGTGATCGTTGCCTGCCGGATGCCCGGAAGACTGCGATGGTGGAGTCGCGCCCGCGTTAAAGTGCGCGCCCACACAATCCATGTAATTGGCTGCACCGGCTGCGGCCATACCCGCCAGATAGGCACTGTCATCACAACCAGATGCCCCGCAGCCACCGCCAAAAAAGCCGGTCGGCGCAGGGGCGCCGCTGATAACCATTACGTTCGGGTTGGCACCCTTAATGGCATTGTAGGCCGGAGCCAGCATCTTCGAAACATAGGCGGCAGGATCGATTTGTCCCGCCGGCCATTCGAAATCGATGTTTTCCTCGTTCCAGACTTCGATCGCGTCTGGGCCGAGGGCCGCCACTCCGCGCAGAAATTCTGTGTAGCCGGCAAAGTCAATACTGCCAGGATACGTCTCTGCGCCAGGTATACTCAACAACACCTTGAAACCATTGGCATGGGCCTGGTTGATTCGTCCGGCGACAGCGTCGGCCGTATCTCCGGGACCCCACTTGTGCTGGAACTTGACCCAATTCATGCCCGCATACTCCATCAGCGACGGATTGGCGAAGCTGTGACTTTGGCCGCCTAACTCAAAGCCGGGGTTGCTCACCGGTGCCGCTGCCACGGGGGGTGGGGCCGCTGCCGCCGACGGGGCGGCACCGGCAGAGTCGCCACCTTCTGTGGGCGCAGCGCTGCTGGCAGCAGGGGCGGCCGCTTCCACCACCTCTACGCCACCCAGATTGAATCCTGCATTCACCGTGACAAGCGTAGCGAAGATCCACGCTTCACGGCCGTCCGGCAGCAGCACTTGCAGCCAGCTGTTATCACTGTTGCGTCCAATTATCTTCAACTCTGTACCCGGATTGACACCGTCGCTCAGCGTACCATAGGTCAACCCTGGCCCTGTGCGGATGTTGGCGCCCACGTTCACCACGGCATCCGCGTCGCCCGTGAACCCGGTGGTGACATTTGTTGTTTCTGTCGTTGCTTCAGGAGTTGCCTCTGCGCCCTCTGGAGCTGCCTCGGCGTCAGCCTCGGCCACCGTCTCCTCTGTTGGAGCCACCACTGCGACTGTGAGTGCATCCAGATTCGCAATATTCTCACCCAGCGCGAAATCCGCGTTTACCGTATATTCGCCTTCCGCGTCGCCTACTTCCCAGGAAAAGGAGAGGTCGTTGCCGCTTTCACTGGCCAAAACGCTATCATTGGCATTGCGCACTGTCCAGACAATGGCCGCACCGGTAGGCTGAGGCGCTTCGGCCGTGCCCAACAGGCTACCAACGGCAGCGGCATAGCCGGCCCCATTCTCAACACCGCCGAGTCCGCGCAAGCCCAGGCCGCTCAACTGGTAACTGTTCGCCCGCTGCAGCCGGTGGCTCAGTGCGGCTTCACTGCCCAGCCAGACATCGTGCGCAGCGCCATCTTTTTCATAACTGTATTTGTAAGTCAGACTTTCGCCGTCCCACTCAAGAGGCCTGGCGCTGCCTGAAAGCGAGACCTGCACCATGGCATTGGGAGCTACTTCCGCGCTTCCTTCCACGAACTGCAGTTTCCCGAAGCTGGCGAGAGCCTCCTCATTGGAAAGCGCGGAGAAGCTCTCACCGATCCGATCAACGGCCGTCGCATTATACAAAGCCCGAATTTTGGAGCGGCTCACCTGATCGGTAGCGAATTGCAGCACCTTACTGGCCGCGTCATTCTCGTCATACTGCGTTGGATCAAGAGGTAGTTCAACATAGACGGTGTCGGCGATGGCACCCAGGCTCGCCCAATCCTGGCCACCGGTATTCCACCCCGCGCCGGTGAAGGCAGGCATACCCAGTGTGACGGCCAGTTCCAACCCTTGTGCGTGCAAGCTCTCCGCCAAGTTAGCGGCATACGCTGTGTATGCATCTGTCTGGCTATCGGGCACATCTTGATAGTCAAGAACTACCCCGGCGAAATCACCGCCTGCGGCGAGTGCTGTAAGCCCATCAACCTGATCCTGCTGCACAGCCGTGTTGCTCAACAGCGCCGCCAGTGAGGCTTGATCAACGATTGGTCCCACATTTGTCGCCCGCACCCACTGCGCGTACCCGCCGTCCGGAACCCGCTCAACCGTACCGGCCAGCGTGCCGTCGCTGTTCAGAGTCAGCCCATCGACCACGACATCCGTAAGAAGAGGCAGCATTGCCGTGGGCAGCGCCGCATCTACAGCGGCAAAGGCCGTCATGCCCAGAGGTTCTGTCGCGCCGGCCTGCATGACGCTCAATGCCTGCGGCAGAGCCACTTCAGCACTGACGATCTGGCTGCTGCTGGGGTCTGTCTGGCTGGGTACAAAAGACCATGCCGCTCCATCCCAGCCGTAGAGGTCAAGCGTTTCTATTGCGGCGGCCCCGGACGGCACCGGTAATGCCACCTGGCCAACGGCCGTTGCCCCGCCCGTGTCTATCGTGTAGACCTCTCCAAGGGGCGTCAACTGTGCCGGTGGTTCCGCCGCGGTGGCCATGAATTCGCCTTGCGGCACGGCCGTTACATCAGCTTTACCGTTGCTGAGCGCCACTGCGACACCTTGTGGCGCGGCTACTTCCTCCGCCACGACAAAAGCTTCCTGATCCGTGCCGGCTGGGTCCGCTGCGCCTGTCACCGCGGGCTCGCCGCCGGTGAGGCCCAGGCGCTGCCCGAGCGACACGGGAGGCAAGAACATGCCTGCCAATAACAAGAGGGCGGCAATGATAATGCCGCCAACGATCAAGCTGCGCGAGGGGCTCGCGCCCGGGGTTTCGTTTTCTTCCATGTCTTCTCCAAAGGGCGCTGCCGGTCGAGGATGCATTTCCTCCACGGCCCAAAGATGTAAAAAGCGGCTCATCACATTCAATAAGCCGCTACTGGTTGCTCTTTTCGTACCCTGTCGGCGATTCTACCCAACGGGTAATATGCTGCCAAGCTGTAAGCATAGCATGGCGATTGTAGGAGGGTAATCATTGAGGAAACGCTAATTTACAATCGGCTTTTTGTTAGCGCCCATTAAGGTAGTGGCTTTGGGTTCCTCTGTGCCTTCTCTTGTCCCGGGTTGTGAAAGAATTGATAAACCCGCTCAACATGCCGTATAAGGCATTGACAGTCACGCTTGCCCTCGATTATAGTCTCTTCAATATCGTAATTCGCGCCTCAAGAATCTGCTGCTTTACATCCTGCCCTACGCTGTTCCGTGTTACTTAGCCGTGGTCATTGGTCCCCTACATTGCCTACTGCCGCGCTTGATTAACTTGTTCAGCGATCTTCGGTTCCCGCGGTGAGTTAGTTAGAATGCCTGTCTCAAGGTTGTTGTCATCTCAAACTTCCCCGCAAAGGGGAAGTAGATTTAGCAAGAGGGAAAGAAATAAGCATGGCTAACAAGACAACTATTGTCAACGTGTTGAACAACTGGAAGCGTTGGCTGATAGCAGGGGGATGCTGTGCTTTGCTCTTAATAACGTTGGTTTGGTTTCCTGCGAGGGGGCAGGACCCGTCACCTCTCAGGGGCGCCTGTGCTCAGGAGCATGTTGTTCAGGCCGGGGATACCTTATTCAGCCTGGCGCGGCGTTACAATGTGCCTGTGGAACAGCTCGTGGCCCTGAATGGCATCTACAACCCGGATCGCATCTACGTTGGAACGAGACTGTGTGTGAGCCATAGCGCTCCCACTGCAACGGCCGTTGCGAATCAGTCGCCCGTGCCCGAAACTGCCAGTGAACATGCGGCCTATCACCCCAGTCCGGTGGTGTTGTGGAACGAGGTGATGCTAGCCGCTATCCGCAACGGTGCCCCCCGTCCCACGGTAACGGCCCGCAGCTTATACATGGTGCACCAGGCGATCTACGATGCCTGGACAGCGTATGATGCCACTGCTACGCCTGTTTACCTGGCCCCTCATCTTAAGCGTCCCCTCAGCGAGCACACGCAGTCCAACAAGGCCGCGGCGGTTTCGCAAGCAGCCTACCAGATGTTGACAACCCTCTTCCCTGCCTACGAAACCAATAGCCATGCCTTTAGCACCTTACTGGAAATGCAGGGCTATAAGGCTGTCACGGAAGCACGAGACGGCACCACCCCGGAGAGCATAGGCTACTTGGCCGCTGCCGCCGTTCTCGATGGGCGTGCCGCAGACGGCTCCAATATAGCAAACAAGTATGTCGACCTCGCTTCCGACCAGTACCCGGACCTATATTCCACCGCAAATAGTGCCGATCCCGCGGCCGAGAATTCGCCTGGAAAGGGCGGTTTTGACCCCAACCATTGGCAGCCTTTGCGCGTTCCTACCGGCGTTGTCACCGACAAGATCGGCCAGCCCGCAATCGACGCATCTATTCCCGAGTCATTCATTGAGCAGGTGTTCCTCACTCCCCACTGGGGCGCAGTAACTCCTTTTGCTCTCCTTTCCGGCGATCAATTCCGACCGCCGGCGCCCCCCCAGTCCGGATCGGACGAGCCATATGTGGATGGTCTCGGCCGCCAGGTGACCAATGACGAGGCGTATCGTATGCAGGTGGGCGAACTGCTGGCCCTCAGCGCTGCGCTGAACGATCGTCATAAGGTAATTGCCGAGTATTGGGCAGACGGCCCACGGTCTGAGACTCCTCCCGGCCATTGGAATGCCCTGGCCCACGGCATATCGGAACGGGATAGGCTAGGCATAGACGAGGATGCAAAGCTCTACTTTGCTCTGAATGGCGCTGTTCTGGATGCCAGTATTTCGGCCTGGGATGCCAAACGGGCATTCGACTATATTCGTCCCGTCTCGGCGATTCATCATCTATTTGCGGGCCAGACAGTTTTGTCCTGGGGTGGGCCCGACCAGGGGACCCAACTGATCGCCGCCGAACAGTGGCGACCCTATCAGCATGCAACCTTCGTGACCCCGCCTTTCGCCGAATATGTGTCCGGGCACAGCACGTTCAGCGCAGCCGCGGCCGAAGTGCTCACGCGTTTCTCCGGATCCAATGCCTTCTATGATGGCAAGACTGTCCTTTATTATGAGGACTTCAACAATGATGGTGTTCCCGATGTTTTGGGCCAACATGTAGTTCCGGTGGGAGGGAATAAGTTCGAGACCAGTCCCGCTGAGGTGGTTGTCTTGCAGTGGCCCACTTTCCAGGATGCTGCCGATGAAGCCGGCCTTTCACGACGGTATGGCGGCATCCACTTCCAGGATGCCGACTTGCACGGCCGTGAAATGGGCACCCAAATCGGTGCTTTGGCTTTCGAATTGGCTCAACGCTATTGGACTGGGAAAGGTAGCTAGCCTTCACCAGTTGATCGGGCTCTTGCGATCTACCAATGCTCAATGCAGCATGAGCGTGACGCTCTGCGTCATCACTTTCCTTGACATCAAAAAACGGCCGTTGCTATACTTGCGCCGAGCTTCTCAAAGAGCTTTCCGTTGGGGAGAGTGCCGCAGGCTCATAGCAGAAGGAGACCGCAATTCAAATGGCCGATTTAGAACCAATCTTCGCTGCCATGTCTGACCGTTTTCAGGCTGGCAAAGCAGAAGGCGTAGATCTCAAAGTACAATTCAATCTCACCGGAGACGGTGGTGGGCAATGGTATGCCGGCATCAGCGATGGCAAACTCGATGTTTCCAAGGGGAGCCTCGATAGCCCGGCTGCTACCCTGACCATGGACGCAGACGATTTCGCCCAAATGTCCG
Organism: uncultured Chloroflexia bacterium; assembly: GCA_963786145.1. GTDB lineage: Bacteria > Chloroflexota > Anaerolineae > Promineifilales > Promineifilaceae > JAACFF01. The sequence goes on along the minus strand of CAWAYB010000002.1, from coordinate 505,097 downwards.
CGGGCGAGCTCAACCCGATGATGGCTTTTATGTCGGGCAAGATCAAAGTCGATGGGGATCTGAACTCGGTGATGAAGTTCCAGACCCTGGTGGGTCTGTAGATCGACTCTTGCCCCGTGTAAGTTGACATGAAAAGAGCCGCGCCATGCGGCTCTTATTTCATCTTTGTCAGGTAGATTCAGCGACGATACGGGCGTATTCGCGCCGTTCGGCCGCTTCAGGTTCCACGCCCAACAGTTCCAGCAAATCAACAATCAACGCAGCCTTGCGATCCGCGTCTTTCCGTGACCAGGTGCGCGACTTGATCTCCAGATAATAGCCTGGCAGGTCGGGCTTCGTCACCTGGTCAAGATTAATGGCGAAATCGGTCCCTTCATAGACAATGCGCCAGCGGTAACGGTCTTTGTTCACCCCCAGCTGGCTGCTGGGTGCGAAATACTCCTGGTAGAAGCGTAGGCTGTTGTCCGCACTCGCCAGAAAGCGCGATCGCGACAGCATGATCGCGTGATCGAACTCGTCGCGTTCTTCCTCACCAATAAGCGTCAGGCGTGCGCGGACCTGCGTCACCTCTCCTTCCGGGTTGATGAACTCATCTTCGCGATAGCGCAATCGGGCAGCATCCTGATCGCCATGAGTGAAAAAGAAGTAATGGTCAAATTGGCGATAGTGCGCGTACTTCACGATCTCCAGCGCGTCGCTTTCCAGGGCCGCGCGTACGGCCGTGTCGTCCGCGATTGGCACCTTGATCTGCACCTCGAAGCTCTCCTGGCGTTCCACGCCCGCCAGGAAGACCAGTTTGTTATAGGGGCTCGATTCACGCTCGGCGACAAAGGCATCAATGCGCTCCGCCATCTGGGCTGCCTCTTCGCGTGTTAGCTCTTCGTCGATGGTTAGCAGGGTACGCTCACGAAGCAGCCAACGGCCGTTGCACAGCACATGGGTCACATCTCCCGCTTTTGCCGCGTAGATCAACTGCGAATAGACAGCATCCGGATTGTGCTTAAACTGCGGCTGGTTATGCATGCCGCTCACATCCACCACCGCGATATCTGCCCGCTTACCTGCTTCCAGACTGCCCGTAACATCAGCCATATGCAGCGCCCGTGCCCCGCTAATGGTCGCCAACTCCAGCGCCTGTCGCGCGGGCAAGACCGTAGGGTCGCCGCTCGCTGCCTTGGCCAAAATGGCCGCCAGTCGCGTTTCTTCAAACATGTCGAGGTCATTGTTACTGGCCGGACCGTCGGTACCCACGCCGACGTGCAAGCCCATTTCCAACATCGCACCTACCGGAGCGATCCCGCTGGCCAATTTCAGATTGCTGGTTGGACAATGGGCCACGCCCGCCCCTGCCTCTTTCAGCAAAAACATCTCCGCCCGATCCAGATGGACGCAGTGTGCTGCCAGCAACCTCGTGCTGAGAATGCCATGTTTGTCCAACCAGGGCACGATGTCCATGTGATTGTCACGACGCGAGTTTTCTAGTTCCAGCCCGGTTTCGCTCACATGAGTGTGTAGCGGCACATCAAACGCCATGGCCAGATCCGTACAGGCCCGCAAAAGCTCTGGAGTCGCCGTGTACCAGGCATGGGGCGCCACTGCCGGTTGGATAAGCTCGTGACCTTGCCATCGTTCGATGAAGCGCCGGCAGCGCGTTAACCCCTCCTCATAGGTCGCCGCATCCGGGGCGGGAAAAATCAGGATCGTCTGACCCAGCAGAGCGCGCATGCCGATGCGCTCCGTCTCTTCGGCAATTGCTTCTTCATAGTAATACATGTCTGCAAAAGAGGTGACCCCGGAACGGATCATCTCCGCACAGGCCAGCCTTGTGCCCAGGCGAACGAAGTCGGGTGTCACGAATTCCCGTTCCAACGGCATAAGATAGCCCAACCATACGTCCAGGCGCAAATCGTCATGCAGGCCACGAAAGAGCGTCATGGGAATATGCGTGTGGGCGTTCACCAGGCCGGGTATCACCACTTTTCCCGCGCAGTCCACCGTTTCCGCCGCCGAGTAAGCGGCCGTGATCTCACTCGCTGGCCCGGCGGCCAGGATCGTTTCACCGCTAATCGCGACAGCGCCTTCACGGTAAACTTCATAGCGCTCGTTCATCGTGACGACTGTGCCGCCTAGCAGGAGTACGTCGACATTTATGGGCATAGCTGGACCTCCAATCGCACCTGCGTTGCCTCAGGAACAATATGTGCCGGGTGTGGGTTCGGGAATTTCAGGCATTATACCGATAGCTGATATAATGGCACAAGTTAAGCTGGCCCGACCGCCCATGGGTTCCCGCTTTCCCTCGTAGGAGAGCCTTCGCTTTGCGGCCGTGGCTCCGGTTCAAACGCAAACAAGAAGGTGGTATGAAAACCATAACTGAAGTAATCGGCCAGAAGTGTGAAGGCGTTCCTCTCAGTACGGAGCAGATTGGCTCCTTCATCAAAGGCTATACGGCCGGTACCATCCCGGATTATCAGGCCTCGGCCCTGCTTATGGCCATTTTCCTGCAGGGCATGGACCGGCGCGAAACGGTCGATCTGACCCTGGCGATGGCTGCTTCCGGCGATCAACTGGACTTGCACGACGTGGCCCCCGTGATTGTGGATAAGCACTCTTCGGGTGGTGTTGGCGACAAGACAACCCTGGTGGTCCAGCCCCTTGTGGCGGCGGCCGGTGTGCCCGTGGGCAAGATGAGTGGACGTGGTCTGGGTTCCAGCGGCGGAACCCTGGATAAGATGGAATCATTCAGCGGCTGGTCGGCGGAAATGACCCTGGAGCAGTTCAGACAGCAGCTCGCAGAGATTGGCCTTGTTCTGGCGGGTCAGTCAGTCAGCCTCGCTCCGGCCGACGGGAAGTTGTACGCCCTGCGCGATGTTACGGGCACTGTCGCCAATAAATCCCTGATCGCCGCCTCCATCATGTCCAAGAAATTAGCGGCTGGCGCAGACGTGATCGTGCTGGACGTCAAGACCGGCAGCGGGGCGTTTATGCCCACGGTTGAAGTTGCCGAGCAGTTGGCGCGCCTGATGGTAGATATCGGCAAGGATGCCGGTCGCAAAACGGTTGCCCTGATCTCGGATATGAACCAACCGCTCGGCCATGCGGTGGGGAATGCCCTGGAAGTCAAGGAAGCGCTGGCCACGCTGCGCGGCGAAGGTCCGGGCGATTTCTGGCGCCATTGCCTGAAGGTGGCCTCCTATATGCTGCTCCTCGCCGGACGTGTTGGCACATTGGAGGAGGCGGAAGCGCTGGCCACGGTCGTGCGCGAAAACGGCCGTGCGCTGACCAAATTCCGCCAGATGGTTGTGGCCCAAGGGGGTGACGGCGCCCAGGTAGATGATCCCAGCCTCTTGCCCCAGGCCCCTTTCGTCGCCGATCTTGTCGCTCCGCGCGACGGCTACGTGGCGGCCATGGACGCCGGAGAACTTGGCTGGATTACGGTCCGCCTTGGCGGTGGGCGCCACCAGAAAACGGACCAGATAGATCACGGCGTTGGCTTTGTGCTGACGGCCAAGATCGGTGACGCCGTTCGTGCGGGCCAGATCATAGGCCAGGTGCATGCCGCTGACCAGACTGGGTTGATACAGGCAGGCGCCGAAATTCTAGCGGCTATCACCCTGGCGGATGACCCCGTGGATCCGCTGCCGGATTTCTATGGCGTGGTCACATAGCGCGCACAAACCGTAAGCAGGCAAAATGGCGATGGACAAGCGAGGAACACGGTTATGAAGGCACTAGGCATCGATATTGGCGGGACCGGCATCAAGGGTGCCATCGTGGATACCAAACGGGGTATCATGGTTACTGAAAGGTACCGCATCCCGACCCCGCGCCCGGCCACTCCGGACAAGGTGATCAAGACGATCGTCAAAATTCAGAAACATTTTGAGTACACAGGGCCGATTGGCGTGGGCTTCCCTGGCATCGTCGTCGATGGCGTACTCTATTCGGCCGTGAACATCCATGACGATTGGCGCGAGTTCAATGCTGAGAAGGCCATCGCCAAGGCAACCGGATGCGACGTCGTCTTGCGCAACGATGCCGATGTCGCCGGTTTTGCCGAAATGCGCTTTGGCGCCGGCAAGAAGGCGAAGGGTGAAACCATGATCTTCACCCTGGGCACCGGCATTGGCAGCTCCATGTTCATGAATGATCGCTGCGTGCCTAACCTGGAGTTGGGACATCTCTACTTACCGGGCCACGCCGAAGACGCGGAAATCTACACCTCCGATCGTGCTCGCACAGAACAGGATTTGAGCTGGGAAGAATGGGGCGGCCGGCTCAACGAGTATTTCCAGCACATAGAGTTTCTGTTTACGCCGCAACTGATCATCATTGGCGGTGGCGTCAGCAAGAAGCACGACAAGTTCCTGAAGTACATCAAGACGCGGGCCAAAATTGTTCCCGCAGAGTTACTGAATGAGGCAGGCATCATCGGCGCCGCAACGGCCGCCGCGCAAGGCGGTGACTGTTCCGTCTGATTGGTGTTGCCTCGTTGGTACGGAGGTCTGCATGCGTAACAACCAGCCCGGTCCTCGCCTGGCCTTTCTCCCCGATACGGATCCGGAAGCCCTGGCTGAGACTATTGTCGCCCTGGCCAATGGCGACGGTGGGTTGATAGTGTTTGGCCTCGATGAAAACGGCCGTCCCACAGAAGAAATCTGGGAAGAGGAGGCCGAAAGCGCTGTCCGTGAAGCAGCGGGACTCTGCCGCCCGCCCGTACCCAGCCAGTGGCAGCTGGTAGACACGGCCGCTGGGCAGTTGATCGGGCTCAATATTTCGCGCAGTCTTGACCTGCACAGCCTCTATGACGGCCGTGTCCTCGTGCGCTCCGGCAGTCGCAACCGTGCTTTGCTGGGCGACGAGGTGCTTGACTTAGCCAACAGCAAACAAACGGCCGAATTTGAAACCTCCCTTGTGCCCGGGGCGCGTATGGACGATTTCGATCAGGAGATCGTCAATGAGTACCTCGACAATCGGGAGACGCGAGGCCTGGCCCGCGTCGGGTCTACCGCAGATTTGCTGTTCGAGATCGGGGCCACCGATCGCCAGGGTAACCCCACCACTGCCGGCATCCTTCTCTTTGGCAAAAACCCGCAAATGTTCCTGCCCCAGAGCGGCATCGTCTTCGTCAAATTCCCTGGTAATGAACCCCGCGGCAGTGATGGAGGCATCGGGTACGGCCGTCGCGACGAACTCACCGGCCCTCTGGCCCGTCTTGTCGCCCGTGCCTGGAACGTCGTCTTTGAAGAAATGCGCGTCGGTGCGGCCGTGAACACTCTGGAACGTCAGGAACTGACCGAATATCCGCGCTTTGCCGTCCGCGAAGCGCTGGTCAATGCCGTGGCTCACCGCGATTACCGCATTCAAGGCCGGCGCATTGAGATTCGCATGTACGGGGATCGCCTGGAAATCATCAGTCCCGGAGGCCTGCCCGGCTACATGACGCTTGACAATCTCGTCGATGAGCACTTCTCGCGCAATCCCCGGCTCGTGAACGGGTTATACCAATGGGGATATATCGAAGAACTGGGGCTGGGCATTGACCAGATGATTGAAGAGATGGTCGAGGCGGGTCACTCGCCGCCGGAGTTTCGGGCCGGCCCTCATTCTTTCTCGGTTGTCTTGTCCAACAAGCGCGAACGGCCGTCCTCGCCCAAGTGGGCGCGCAGCATGAACGAACGCCAGATGCAGGCCCTCAGCTATGTCCGCGATCATGGCAGCATCACCAACTCCGACTACCAGCGTTTATGCCCCCATGTCTCGTCCGAAACGCTGCGCCTGGACCTGGCCGACTTGGTGGAAAAAGGGCTGCTCCTGCGCATCGGCTCCAAGAAAGGCACAAACTATATCCTCAAATGAAACGAGGCTGCCGGTAACGGCAGCCTCGTCTTCCGAACAACTCTTTGCCTCTAAAGCTCCAATGACTTGCCGTCGATCAGATTCAGCGTCTGTTCTTTGAACATCTGCAGCGCAATAGCCCCGCGATCTTCGTTGTCGCGCGTACGCACCGCTACGGTCTCATCCGCCACTTCCTGGTCGCCGACGACCAGCATGTAGGGGATCTTCTGCAACTGCGCATCCCGGATTTGTTTGCTCATTCGGTCGCCGCTTTCGTTGACCTGCACCCGCAAGCCCGCTGCCCGCAGTTCTGCCGCGACTTGCCTGGCATACTCAAGATGCCGGTCAGCGATAGGGATCATTTCCACCTGCAAGGGTGCTAACCATAACGGAAATGCGCCGTTGAAATGCTCGATCAGAATACCCACGAATCGCTCCATGCTTCCGAACGGTGCGCGGTGAATCATCACCGGACGGTGCTTTCTGCCATCTTCCCCGGTGTATTCCAGATCGAAGCGCTCCGGCAGCAAGAAGTCCACCTGCACTGTGCCCAACTGCCACTCGCGCTTCAGCACATCGCGGAAGATGAAATCCAGCTTGGGCCCATAGAAAGCCGCCTCGCCTTCTTCTACCACATACTCCATGCCGACCTTGTCCGCCGCCTCCCTGATCGCCGCCACACCCTTGGCCCACATCTCCGGCTCGCCGGCATACTTGTCACTGTTAGGGTCATTGACGCCCAGGCGCGCCCTGAAATCAGAAAAGCCAAGCGTGTTAAAAACGACTTGAATCAACTCCACGACACCGATGAATTCTTCTTCAAGCTGTTCTGGGGCAACGAACAGATGCGAGTCATCAACCGTGAAGCCGCGCACCCGCGTCAGGCCGTTTAGCTCGCCGCTCTTTTCATACCTGTATACCGTGCCGAACTCGGCCAGGCGATAGGGCAGGTCGCGGTAACTCCGCGGCTCGCTGCGATAGATCTCGATATGATGCGGGCAGTTCATTGGCTTGAGCAAGAACTGCTCGTTATCCACTTCGATTGGCGTGTATTGGCTGTCCTTGTAGTAAGGATAGTGACCACTCGTAATGTAGAGATTCAGGTTGCCGATATGCGGCGTAATCACTGGCAGATACCCGCGTTCAACCTGCGCCTGGCGCAGGAAACCTTCCAGCTCCTCCCGCAAGATCGTTCCCTTCGGCAGCCATAGAGGCAGCCCGGAACCTACAAGCGGTGACAGATGGAACAGCCCCAGTTGCTTGCCCAGCCGCCGGTGATCGCGCGCCTTTGCTTCTTCCAGACGCTGGAGATAGGCCTCCAATTCCACGCGGTTGTCCCATGCCGTACCGTAAATTCGCTGCAGCTGCGGTTGGTTTTCATCTCCACGCCAATAGGCCCCACTTGTGCGCAGCAATTTGACAGCGTTGGCGCGGACTTGCTTCGTGAAGCGCACATGCGGGCCCCGGCACAGATCGACAAAGTCGCGCTGCTGGTAGATGCTGACCTCAGCCGTTGGTTCCGAAATTGGCTCGCCGTTTTCGTCCACCTTCCCGGCAGCCAGCTCCGCGATCAGCTCCAGTTTATAGGGCTGGTCCGCAAAGAACTTCTGCGCCTCGGAGATCGACATCGTGGAATGCTCAAAGGCCGCATTGTTCTTGAGCAACTCTTTCATTCTGACTTCGATGTTCTCCAGATCCTCAGGCGAGAACGTAATCGGCTTGCCATTCTCATCTTTGCCCAGGTCGAAATCATAATAGAAGCCATCTTCGATGGGCGGCCCTATCGCCAGCTGCGCTTCAGGGAAAAAGGATAGCACAGCCTCCGCCAGCACATGCGCGGCCGAGTGCCGGACCCGATACAACTCGGATTCCACGTAGGGAATCTCTCCATTAACAGACATGATTGCCTCCAATCCCTAAAAACAAAAATCACCAAAGCCCACAATGGGGCGATGGCGACCGCGATTCCACCCAAATTCCGCACAAGCACAAGCTGCGTGTGCGCTCATTGCTGCTGCTAACGGGGCAAACCGGAACTCCTTACTGTTAAACCATCACGGCCGTGTGCTGGTTCCTGTTCAGGAATTCGCTCCTGGGTGGTTTTCATCATTTGCCGTCGGCGAAGGTTTCCAGCCTCTGACCGTTCGCTCTCTGCAACAGGCCCAATAATTACTCGTCCCAGTCAACGCTTTAACTATGATACCTACCCTGTTCATTATAAGTGCGCCGATTGACTTGTCAAGCCTTGGCGGAATCGTTAAGATCACGGCCATCGATTGCAGTTTGTGCAAAAAAGAGCAAAGCAGTTGCAGGACAAAGAAAACGATCTTACTGAACCGAATGGTCGGCGTTCGCGAGCCACGATCCGGCTCCCACTGTGGGCGCTTGGACTTTTGAGCGTTGTCTTCGCAGTAGCCGTGTTGGCCAGCGCCGTCTGGTTGTTTAACACCATTCGCAACACTGCTGCTGCCGCATCCGCCGGCGACCTCCCAGAATTCTCACTCTCTACAACTGATGAAGTAGAAGATCCCTTTGCCGCCGCAGTTGATGAATCATCGGTAGCCGAAAGCGAAGAACCCCTTCCAGAATTGGCTCCCGAAGATATCCGGCCCTGGTCGGGTACCGAACGGATCAATATCCTGTTCCTGGGCGTGGACCAGCGCTGCGACGAACAGGGCCCTTCCCACACTGACACGATCATGCTGGCTACGGTCGATCCGGTGAGCAAATCGGCCGCGCTCTTCTCCCTTCCGCGCGATCTGTGGATCGAGATTCCCGGTTTTGGCGTGGATCGCATCAACCAGGCCTACTATTTCGGTCAGGCCTTTGAATATCCGGGCGGGGGCCCTGCCTTAGCCCAGGAAACAGTGGAGTCTTTGCTGGGCGTACCGGTTGACTATTACCTCACGGTTGATTTCCAGGCCTTTGTCGATGCCGTGAATCTCATAGGTGGATTGACAATTGACGTGCCGGAAGCGATTGTGGACGATACGTATCCGGACAACTGCTATGGCTATGATCCGTTCTCGATCCAGGTTGGCAAACAGCGTCTCGATGGTGAAGTGGCCCTGAAATATGCCCGCACAAGAGCGACTCCAGGCGGTGATGTCGACCGTGCGCAGAGACAGCAGGCCGTCCTGCTGGCTATCCGTGAGCAAGTAGCTCAGTTGGACCAACTGCCGGGTTTGATAGTGCAGGCTCCTCTTCTTTGGCGCAGTTTGCAGGAGAATGTCACTACGAACCTGCCGCTGCAGGACCTGCTTGAACTGGCCATGCTCGTGCAGGCAATTCCGGCGGGGAATATTCGCACGGCAGTCCTGGATTACGACTACGTCTATATTGAAACCACGCCCGATGGCCGCCAGGTGCTTGTGCCTCGCCGCGAAGAGATCCGCGCTTTGCGTGACGAAGTTTTCGCTGCTCCAGTCATTCCTACTCCGGTCATCGCCAATTTGCAGCAGCTAATGAGCCAGGAAGAGGCGCGCGTAGCCATCTATAACGGCACACCCGTATTTGGCCTGGCTGCAAACACCCAGGATTATCTGCAGGAATTGGGGATTACCGTAGCCGAGGTTGGAAACGCCGACTCTTCCGGCTTCAGTACTTCGCAGGTCATTGATTATGGCGCCCACCCGCAGACGGTACGTTATCTCATTCAGGAAATGGGCATCTTGCCGCTTAACACGCGCGAGGCGGAAGCCACTGACCCCCAGGGTGAGTTTGACATCCTGGTAATCATTGGCGAAGATTGGGCAACACGTATCCAGGGTGAGTCATAGCCTTTTCGCTACTCTTCCAGCAGGGGTACGATTGTCGCCGCCGAGAACTGGTCTGCCAACCAGGAATCATACGCCTCTTGCAGTAGTTTGAAACGAAGATCCGTGCTCAACGGCCGTTGGAGGTCTCGTTCTGTAACCTGCAAAAGATAGTAAATCGTCTGCCCCGTCGCTTCGTCTTTCACCGCAATCACCGGACTGTTCTGCTCCGGCTGCAAGCTGAAAGCCGCCTCCTCTACCTCAGGTACCAGCAGGGCACCGCGGGCGAAGAAGCCCAGGTCCCCTCCTGCAGGTCCTGTCACCACATCGCGCGAATATCTCGCCGCGAGATCGGCAAAATCTGCACCCTCATTGATCTGCGCCAACAGCGATTCCGCCAAAGCCAGATCGTCCACCTGGATATATCGTGCGCGCACCTGTTCCCCGGTATAAGGGACGTCAGCCGTAATACGCGCTACCATCGTTTCAGCCAGCATCTCGTCGGCCAGAGCCAGGCGAAACTCCTCCAGGGTCCATTTGTTGGCGGCTAACCAGGGGTCAAAGCCGCCGTGTTCCCTGGCCGCTAGCCGCAGCTGTTCAACGCGATCATCGACCATCTGCGGCGTCACTTCCGTTCCGCCGGCATACGCCGCCTGGCGCAACAGCTCTTTTTCGATCAGCGCGTCCAAAACGACGCGCTGATAATCTTCTCCGTCCACACCTGGCAATAATCCCAATTCTTCTTGCGCAAGTTCGTAGCGCTTCAATTCGCGCTGGAAGGATTCCAGCAGGATGGGCTGGCCATTGACCAATGCCGCCAGCTGCGGGGTTGGCGAAGGGGGTGGCAGAGTCGGCGTGGGTGTGGCCGGAACGGCCGTGGCCTCGCTGGTTACCGATATGGACGTTGGTTCTCCAGATTGCGGCGTCGTTGCGGCGACGGTTTGCCGTTGCCTGGAACAGCCCAGGGCTGAGAACAACAGCAGCACGATCAACCACAGCAGCCAGGCGCCCCGGCCAGAAAGATGGCCCCTTGTTTTCTTGCGATCTACCATAGCCGGGTGATTATACACGCCTGTCTCAACGCAGGTCCAAAATGCACAGGTGTCAACTATTGCCTGTAAAGAGACAACTGCCTATCATACACAGCGGATAAGGAGGTATGTTGATGACAAAAGGTACAGAAAAGTTGGCTCGCGATCTGGACATCCTCACCGCGATGGCGGCAGAAATGGACAGTTACCTGGACAGCGATGTCTTGTTTTGGAATATGTCCACAGCAGGCATGCCCGCCCTCACGCTGGGTGGTTATCACCTGCGCCAGCACCGCCTGTTGGCCCTGCGCAACTTGCTGACGGCCGAACAACAGGTCCAACTTGATGCGGCAGTGGCTCAGTATAATGCTGCGCTTGTGGAACGTATTGTGCGCTTTGAGCAGAAGGCTACCCATGAGCTGGAAGCGCGCTCCCGCCAGTGGGAGGAATACTTGAAGGAACTCGATCGCGGGCAATTTGGCGCCAGCAATTTCGACACGGCTGTGGAAGCCAGAGCCATGATCGATGCCCTGGTGGATCAACTGCAAATTCCACCCTATGAACTTGACTCGCGCTATAAGCGGCGCGTCGCCTTGCAAGATGCTCAGCTGCGCCGCCAATGGGTGGCCGGTGATTTCGTGTGGCCTGAAGAGTGGGTCCCAGCCTACCCGACCCCCGACTACTGGTGGCTCTATGGTGGCCCGCGCGAAGAAGCGCGAACCTGATCTCTAGCGCAGCCCGCGTTTCTGCAGCGCCGCTTGCAGCAGTGGTTCAACCTGCGCCTGGATCGCCGCATTGGCATACCCGGTCCAGGCAACATCTTCGTGCACGGTCAGGCCCGCTCGCAGCGGCCTACCATTTGGGCTGCTGATAATCACGCCCAGTTCGCGAGCAATCAATTCTGTGCAAACATCATAGGGGTGACAGCAGATACCCAGCGCCTGGCCGCGGCGGGCCAGGAATTGGTCCATCAACGGCCGTAGATCGGCGATGAAGCGATCGTGCCCGGACATCAACTCGTAGAGCTGTCCACCACTGCAAATATACTGATCTTCGAAAGACTGGGCCTTTCCGGCCTGAATCGGCCCCAGCGCCGCCCGTGCGATCTCTTCATCGATGGCAGCCAACTCTTCACGTGCACCAGGGAAAAACCGCGCCACGCTGGCAAAGCCATGGGCAATCGTTGTGGCTCGTGAGGGCTGCAGCACCAACGGCCTTACGTCTCCGGTCAAGCGATTGATCCTTCGGGCCTCACATCCTTGCCCTTTTTCCGCCCACAACACATCAGAAAGATGTTGTTTGAGCAGCGGTATCTCTGTCTGGATCGCCAGCGTAATGTCCTGCAGATTCGTTTGCGGGCCAAGATTGGGGGCGACACCCGTCAAGATCCAGGCGCTCCGTTTCTGATACATCAGACCCCGCGTGCCGTCAATGGGATCTACGATGATCCTCCATTGCGCTTCTTCTATCTCTGCTCCCCTGGGTAGCACAACGTGCCCCTTCGACAACCCCTCGGCGATCAATATCATCGGCGCTAAAGGAGCGATCAACTGCTCGAAGCTTGCTACCAGCAGCTCCTCGCTGACGCGATCGACGGCGTAGATGGTGTCTCCCTCTCCTTCATAAACGACGCGCGCCAGATCGGCCGTGTCCGCTTCTACGAATGCCGCTACTACCGCATCGCGGATTTGCGCGTGAATTGTTAGCAGCGGTTCCAAGAGAGGATGAGTTTCGGTCATACGGTCCGGCTGAGACAGTGGCTGAGACAAGTACAGGAAGCGCCCTGGATTAACATTCCCTGGGCGATCCTCTATAATAAGATCGTGAAAAAACGTGTACTCACCCCGTCAAAGATTGATGAATCAGTGCGGCGTGCCGAGATAACGGTCTTTTCCTTCGAGTACAAGCCTTCGAGTATAGCATAGCGGAGTTGCCATGACGCGCATCATTCAAGCCCCACGAGGAACTAAATTGCATTGCAAGGGCTGGCTGCAAGAGGCTGCCTATCGCATGATTCAGAACAATCTGGATCCGGAGGTGGCCGGTGATCCAGAACACCTGATCGTCTATGGCGGGCGGGGCAAAGCGGCCCGCAATTGGGAGGCCTTCGACGCGATCCTGCGTTCTCTGACCGAGTTGGAGGATGACGAAACATTGCTCGTCCAGAGTGGTAAACCGGTGGCTGTTTTTCGCACCCATGCCGATGCGCCGCGCGTGCTCATTGCCAATTCCAACATGGTGCCGCACTGGGCCACCCAGGAAAACTTTGACCGCTGGGAGGCAGAAGGACTCATCATGTATGGTCAGATGACGGCCGGTAGCTGGATATACATCGGCACCCAGGGAATCCTGCAGGGAACCTTTGAAACCTTTGCCGCGGCTGCTCGCCACGCAGGCTGGGAATCTCTGCGGGGCAAGTGGGTCCTAACGGCTGGGCTGGGAGAAATGGGCGGTGCGCAGCCTCTCGCCGTCACCATGAATGAAGGGGTCGCCCTCGTTGTGGAGGTGGACGAGTGGCGCGCCCAGCGCCGGCTTGACCATCGCTACATTGATGAGGTCGCCGAAAATCTGGACGACGCCCTGCGGCGCGTGGCGCATTATGTGGCTGCAGGTGAGCCCCGCTCCATCGGCCTGATTGATAATGCGGCGACTGTGTTCCCGGACCTGCTGGAGCGGCGCTTGCTCCCCGATGTCGTCACCGATCAGACATCCGCCCATGACTACCAGGCGTATTTTCCGCACCAGTTGTCGTTTGAAGACGGCCGTGCTCTGCGCGAAAACGACCCTGCAGAGTTCCAGCGTCTTGCAGGGCAGTCAATGGCGCGGCAGTGCGCGGCAATGGTTGAGATGCAGCGGCGCGGCGCCATTGTGTTCGACTATGGCAACAACCTGCGCCAGCGTGCTTATGATGAAGGTGTGCAGGATGCCTTCAGCTATCCGGGCTTTGTGCCTGCCTATGTACGCCCGTTGTTCTGTGAAGGCAAAGGTCCCTTCCGCTGGGTTGCCCTCAGCGGCGATCCCGAAGACATCTACGCCACCGACCGGGCCATCTTGGAGCTCTTCCCCGAGGATGAACATCTCCACCGCTGGATCCATATGGCCCAGGAAAGAGTGCAGTTCCAGGGACTTCCGGCCAGGATCTGCTGGCTTGGCTATGGCGAACGCGCTCGTGCCGGCCGGCGTTTCAACGAAATGGTTGCCAACGGCGAAGTGCAGGCTCCCATCGTGATCGGCCGTGATCATCTTGATGCCGGATCCGTGGCCAGCCCTAACCGCGAAACAGAAGGCATGCTGGATGGTTCCGACGCCATCGCCGACTGGCCTATCCTGAACGCCTTGATTAACGCGGTCAGTGGGGCCACCTGGGTAAGCTACCATCATGGCGGTGGTGTGGGCATTGGCTATAGCCTCCACGCGGGCCAGGTGACTGTTGCCGACGGCACGGAGGCTGCCGCGGCGCGCCTGCAGCGCGTGCTGACTGTTGATCCCGGCATGGGCGTGGTCCGTCACGTGGATGCCGGCTATGAGCGAGCCATAGAGGTTGCGCGTGAGCGGGGCGTCCAAATCCCTATGCTGGATTAACTTTACGTAACGAGGCAATCATGCTATATTTGAGATGCTATTGCGCATAGCACAGGCACGATCTGCTCGTTGGTTAAGGCCTGATTCGAATCACGCCGCTTCATAGAGCGGCAAGGTCGCGGAGGTGGAAGAGATGAAATCTCGCCAAAATTGGTTCAAGTTGCTTGCATTGGTCCTGACTGCCGCATTGTTCCTAGTGGCCTGCGAACGGCCGTTGCCGGGCGGCTATAACAGCGACGCCGAAACTCAGGTGGAAACAGGTGATCCTGCCTATCCGTCTGAGCCCGAAGGAGTGCCTCAGCCCGATGTTGATTCCCAGGGCTACCCCGGTGTTGCTCCAGATCTGCCGGCCGGCGATGTTGCGCCGGAGGCCTATCCCGCCGACGCCGACCAGCCTGCTGAGCCTGCCCCCGAAGGCGAAGTCCCAGCGGCAGAAACTCCCGCAGAAGAAACGCCCGAGCTGCCGGCCGCTGAAATCACGCCGGAAGCCTACCCGGCAGATGGCAGCCAACCCGTAGAGCCGGCTCCTGTAGAAGCTGCGGAATCACCGGCTGCTGAAACGACCGTAAACCCGGGCACTCATACCGTAGTTGCCGGGGAAAATCTATACCGCATTGGCCTGCTCTATGGGATCAGCTGGACCGAACTAGCCGCAGCGAACGGCATTACGGACCCGGCCGGCATTTCGGTTGGGCAGGTGCTGATCATCCCCACGACCGGAGATGAAGCCGTCGTAGACGGGGAGGCCGCCGCAACTGAAGAGCCAGCGCCGACCGAGGCAATACCTGAAACTGGCGAAGCCGCTGCCGAACCCACGGAAACGGCCGCTTTGCCGACTACCTACATCGTGCAGCAAGGGGATAATCTGTTCCGCATCGGCCTTAACTTTGGCGTCAACTGGACAGAGATCGTCGCCGCCAATGGCATTGTCAACAACTTCATCTATCCTGGCCAGGAACTCATCATTCCGGCCCCGGAAGGTGCAGCACCTGCCGAAACGACCGACGCACCTGCCGTTGAAGCTCCCGCAGAAACCCCGGTGGTGAGCGGGGTGACCCATATTGTTGAACCGGGAGAAACAGTCTTTGGCATCGCCTTCCAGTATGGCATTCCTTGGACCACACTGGTGGAGGCCAACGCCATCACTTCCCCCTATACGCTTGAAGCCGGGCAATCGCTGATTGTTCCGGAAAGCTGAGCCACAGAAGCCAGGTAGATCGCCGCTTAGAAAAATGCTTTCGCAAGGGTGCGGTTTTGCCGCACCCTTCTTTTTATGCCTATGAATAATTGGCCCGGTGTTATCCAGCACTATCGTGACTATTTACCCTTCGGAGAGGAAACCAGTATTGTCACTCTGAACGAAGGCAATACGCCGCTCATCCAGGCTTACCGGCTGGCCGAGTATCTGGCCCCGGGGGCCAACTTGCAGCTACTCCTCAAATACGAAGGTCTTAACCCAACCGGCTCGTTTAAAGATCGTGGCATGACCGCCGCCATTACTCAAGCGCTGGCTGAAGGTTCGCAGACGGTCATCTGCGCCAGCACAGGAAATACCGCCGCCAGCGCCGCCGCCTATGCCGCGCGTGCCGGCTTGCGTTGTCTTGTGCTCGTGCCCCAAGGTAAGATCGCCCTGGGCAAGCTCGCCGCCAGCCTTGCCTATGGAGCCGAAGTCATTAGCATCGACGGCTCTTTTGACACTGCCCTTGACATCGTTCGCCGCCTGGTAGAGCGCCATCCGATTGCCCTGGTCAACTCGGTGAACCCCTGGCGACTGGAAGGCCAAAAGACTGGTGCCTTCGAGATTTGTGATCAGCTTGATGGTCGAGCCCCGGATTGGCACTGCTTGCCGGTTGGGAACGCCGGTAACATCACCGCCTATTGGATGGGCTATCAACAATACGGCCGTGGTTTGCCGCGTATCCTGGGTGGTCAGGCCGCAGGATCCGCCCCCATTGTCCTGGGTCATGCCGTCCAAAACCCGGAAACCATCGCCACCGCTATCCGTATTGGCAACCCGGCGCGCTGGCGCCAGGCCCTGGAAGCCCTTGATGAGTCCGATGGACAGATCACGGCCGTCACCGATGCCCAGATTCTGGAAAGCTGGCAGCTTCTGGCCAGGCTGGAAGGCGTCTTTGTCGAGCCAGCCTCGGCGACGGGAGTCGCCGCCCTGAAGCAGCAGATTGAAAACGGCGCGATTGATCCGACCGGCAAAACGGCCGTTTGCGTTCTGACCGGCCATGGCCTCAAGGATCCCGGCACAGCTGTGGACCAGGCCGCGCCACCCATCTCCCTGGCCGCGGAGCTGTCCGCCCTCGAATCGTATCTGGCTCGCTAGCCCTATTGGTTGCCCGCCACCCGCTGCACCGCTTTGCGCCAGCTCTCCGCCTCTTGGGCACTGATCTTTTCTTCACGGAAGCGATGATCATTCTTACGCACGAACTCATCCAGATCATGGATAAGTTCGGCGAGCTGCGCCCGTGTGATCTCGACCAGGCTCTCAAAGGTTCTCGCCTTGAGCGCTTGATCCATGGCAGCGCGCAAATGTGGCAGGCATATTCCTTCTGAGTCCCGCAGCGTCACGGCCATCGCCTCATCTTCCTTGTCCAACGCTTCCAGCAGCGAAGCAAGGGCCAGTTGCTCTGCTTCGCCGCGCTGCACGCATGCCGGGCAACGGGCTTTGCTTGGCAGATAGCGCGCACTGCCGGCGTCATTGGACAAATCCGGCTTTGAACCCCCGGAAAGCATCGCTCTCAGTCCAGCACCGCGTTGCGGCCCAAACGCCTCCTCGGCGAGGCGCGCATAGAGCGAATTCAAGATATCACGATGGATAATGGCAATCCCCAGCGGCGCACTTTCTCCCGACTCCGGCAGCATCCAGGCGTGCTCGTGACAGTACCCGTAGGAGTCACGTAGAACCGCGCGCGTGGGAATATCATTTACGCCATCATAGATCAGGTGTCTCAAATGGCGTTGTGCTGAGGCATTACCTAGGCGACAGATTGGGCAGCCTCTCTCTTTGCAGGCGTCTAGAAGTTCAAAATAGCTGTAGGAGGAGGGTTTGCTAATTGACCTCACTGGCTCCCTCGATGCCCAGGTTTAGGTACGCTTCGGCTATCCAACCGACTATGCCATCAACCGTGCTGACCTCGCGCCACAATTCTCCGCCCTGGTTAGCGTGACCCGGAAGTAGAATCACCTGATCGCCGCCGCGCACCAGCACAAGATCGCGTCCTCCGGGCGTGCGCCTGATCCATAAGGTGCTGGTACCGGTATTAACCTCTGCTGTCTGCTCGAATATCGGCGTGGGCGTCAGCGTGGGCAAGGGGGTCGTTGTAGCGGTGGCCGTAGGTGTGGCCGTTGGCTGCGGCGTCAGAGTCGCGGTGGGTGTTTCCACCGGTATCACCGCGCCGCTGGACTCGGCCGCGGGCTCGCTGGATGTTTCAGGCGCAGCCTCACCCGATGCATCGCGCGCCGCCGCTGTGGCCGTCTGCGCCGAGGGGGGTGGCCCGGCAAATGCGCCCGTAGACGGCTGCCCGCCACCATCTGTTTCGCCCGGGGTTGGCGTGGGCGTGGGCGCGCTGGCGATCTCATCCGCGGTCACGGCCGTTGCCACCGCAACCACTGCACCACTACCTGGCTCATCCTCCGGCTCGCTGCTCACAGCTGCCATCTCCGTTTCCGGACGTGGCCCCAAAGGAACCCCAGCCAGAAAGAATCCAAAGGCAAGCAGAAATAATGCCAATGCGTACCCGGTGAAGGAACGAGCCCGAAGGTCAAGTCGATGCCCAGCAAGGCCCAGGCGCTTCAGCAAGCGCGGCGATTGGGCGACATAAGCTGTGACCAGCATCAGCAGTGTGCCCACGGCCGTTAAGCCCATTCCCACCAAAGTCCATGTAGGAAATCCCATTGGAACCATTATAACGAAAAGCGGAGCGCAGGTGTAAAACGGGTCCAATAACGGTATAATGCCTCCACTGGGTCTCATGTGCCGGTAAGCTATTGCGTGGCCCATAGACCCGGCTCGTACGTTTCTTCCCCTTCAAACTTCATGGAGTGCACAATGACGGATCAATATGATGTAGTGGTTTTGGGAGCAGGGCCAGGCGGTTACGTGGCGGCAATCCGGGCGGCGCAACTGGGACAAAAAGTTGCCATCGTTGAGAAAGAGTTCATCGGTGGCGTTTGCTTGAACATTGGCTGTATCCCTACGAAAGCGCTGCTCAAAAACGCAGAAGTGGCCCACACTTTGCAGCACCGGGCCAAAGAATTTGGCTTTGATTTTAAGGACTTAACCCTTGACTATGGCGTGGCCTTCCAGCGCAGCAGGGATGTGTCGGAGCGCCTCGTCAAAGGGATCGGCTTTCTGCTGCGCAAGCATAAGATTGACCTGTTTGAAGGGCTTGGCCAGCTAACCGGACCCAATGCGATCCAGGTGAATTTGAAGGATGGTAGTGAACAGACGTTGCAGGCCAAAGCCATGATCATCGCCACGGGTGCGCGACCGCGCACACTTCCCGGCGTCGAGTTTGATGGCCAGCAGATCATTTCTTACATTGAAGGCATCACCAGTGACAAGCTTCGCCAGAGCGTGGTCATCATCGGAGGTGGCGCGATTGGCGTCGAATTCGCCTATATCTGGGCCAACTATGGCGTCGATGTGACGATCCTGGAAATGATGCCCCATCTACTGCCGAACGAAGAACCGGAAGTAAGCAAAATCCTGGAAAAAGCCTATAAGAAATTAGGCATTAATTTCCAGACAGGCGCGCGTGTCGAAAAGGTGGAAAAAGGGAAAGACGGGGTCAAGTTGAGCCTGCAGGATGGTTCCACCTTGCAGGCAGAGCAAGTTATGCTGGCCATCAATTTCCAGCCCAACGTGGAGAATATTGGCCTGGAGGCCGCCGGGGTAGCCCTGACCGAGCGGGGCAACATCGCTATTGACGAGTCTATGCGCACGAACGTGCCTCACATCTTTGCCATTGGTGATGTAGCCACGGACTATCGCCTGGCCCACGTTGCTTCGGCAATGGGAATTGTCGCTGCTGAGACCATCGCCGGGCACGATACCATGACCCTCGACATGAAGATGATGCCGCGCTGCACCTATTCAGTGCCGCAAGTGGCCAGCTTCGGTTATACGGAAGCACAGGCCAAAGAAGCGGGCTATGAGGTCAACGTTGGCCAATTCCCCTTCATAGCCAACGGCAAAGCCCTGGGGCTTGGCGAACGGGAGGGCTTTGTGAAAATCATCGCCGACGCGAAATATGGCGAGATTTTGGGTGCCCATCTTGTGGGCCCTGATGTGACGGAGCTGCTGCCGGAATTGACTTTGGCGCAGCACGCCGAACTCACGGCCGAAGAAATCGCACGCAATGTCCATGCCCATCCCACGTTGAGTGAAGCCCTCATGGAGGCGGCCCACGGCGTGGAAGGCGAGCCGATCCACATATAGCCTGTGTTGGTGCGGTCACGGCCGTTTGCTTGCCTGCACTCGCGCCGCGCTTGGTTTCTATGGCCCAGGTGCATGGAGCAAGCAGCTCCATGCACCTGGGCCTTTTCCTTCCCTGTACCCCGCTGTGCAATTAGGGGGCCTGTCGGGCTCTATGCTGCGGCGTTGTGACAGTCAGGCGACAACGATAAACTGCTCCCGCCCCGGACCCACGGAAATATGACTGACGGGTATCCCTGTCTCTGTCGCGAGGAAGTCGACATACGCTTGCGCATTGGCTGGCAGGTCCTGCAAATGGGTTACACCCATGATATCTTCTTTCCATCCGGGCAGGATTTCGTAGACTGGTTTACAGCGCGCCAGCATCGCCAGATCCGCGGGGATATGTCTGATCTGCTTGCCGTCCAGTTCGTAAGTGACACAGACCGGTATTGTCTCCAAACCGCTCAAGATATCAAGCTTGGTAATCACCAATTCGGTGAGACTGTTGATCCGGTGCGCGTGATGCAGAATGACCAGGTCCAGCCAGCCCACGCGGCGCGGCCGTCCTGTTGTGGTGCCGTACTCATCCCAGGGATTTGCCCCTGTGCCGCGCAGGCGTACCGCCGCTTCGCCCTCCAACTCCGTGGGAAACGGGCCACTGCCCACGCGAGAGGTGAACGCCTTGGCCACACCGATGACTCGCCCCACATGTTTAGGGCCAACGCCGAGGCCGGTCAGCGCCCCCCCTGCCGTGGGCGACGAACTGGTCACAAAAGGATACGTACCGTGGTCGATATCCAGCAGGGTTCCCTGAGCCCCTTCGGCCAGTACCGGAGCGCCGGCCCGTAACGCTTCATCGATCAGAAGTTCGCCGTCGATCAGGTGCGGGGCGAGCCGGCGAGCGTGGCCCAGAAAGGCCGCAACATTTTGCTCAACATCCAGTGGTTCCTGGCCATAAAGCTGGGTAAGGGTTTCATTGTGGTGGTCGAGATGAGCGCGCACGGCCGTAGCCAGATCATCCTCTCTGTCCAGCAGGTCCGCTCGCAAGCCTGTGCGGTTTGCCTTATCGGTGTAGGCAGGCCCGATCCCCCGCTGTGTGGTACCGATTGCCGCGTCACCGCGCTGGACCTCACGCGCCTTGTCCAGCGCAATATGTGCAGGAGTGATCAGATGTGCCTTGCGACTTAGAAGCAGTTGTCGCGGGCTGACGTCAATATCGCGTGCCGCCAAATCGTCCATTTCCCGCAGCATCACCTCCGGATTCACCACCACTCCATTGCCGATCAGGCAGGTCACGCCTGCATGGATGATCCCGGAAGGGATCAAATGCAGCTTATACGTTTCGTTCCCAATGGCAACCGTATGACCCGCGTTGTCTCCGCCGCTGTAACGCGCCACGATACTGGCTTGTGCGGCCAGCAAATCCGTAATGTGGCCTTTACCCTCGTCGCCCCATTGCGTACCCAGTACGATATCTAGCGCCATGGTGATTCTCCCCTCCGCCAAATCGCCGGTTTCTAGTAATGAACGCTTACAAGTGTTCCTAGTGGCGCCCAATTATACAGCCAGCCGGCATCAACCGGGCTCACATTGACACAGCCGTGGCTCATAGGCGTGCCGAAATTGTTGTGCCAGTACGCTCCGTGAATGGCGTAGTCCTGATAGAAATACATGACATAAGGCACGCCCGGGAGATAATAGTCGTAGCCTAGCAGATAGCCATTCATATCCTGGCTTTCATACTTGAGCCAGGTACGAAACTCGCCCGTAACTGTGGGGAAGTCCCACAAGCCGCTTGAAATGAGCGAGTTAAAAACGGGGATCTCCCCTTCATAGGCAACCAATGTCTGGGTGCTGAGATTGACATCGATCCACTTCTCGCCTGTGGCTGCGCTGCCGGCCATTGCACCGAGGTCCCATTCATCTGTAGCCAGCGCAGCATCCTTAATGCTTTCTTCTTCCGTTGCTGCCGGCAGGGCCTCTTCCACTACTTCCAAGGGCTCCTCAACAGTGGCTCCGCCCGGTCCTTCAACATCAACCGTTTGCTCTTCGATCTCTTCCGCCGCCGGTGTCCCGGATTCCAGAACAATGCCGCGGGCAATCGCTTCAGGCAATGCCGCGTCCTCGAGGACCGGCACAGTGGAGCTGGTAGCTACAGAAGGTGAAGCGTTTGCTGCGATCGTTGCTGCGGCCTGCGCGCCACTAATATCCGGGGTGGATACGGCCGTCGCTTCAACCGCTATTGCATCGCCTGCTGTGACGGGGAACAGAGCTATGGATGTGGCCGGTGCGCTCCCCACTGTCACTTGTGCCGCCGTTGCCTGGGGTGCAGCTACC
Organism: uncultured Chloroflexia bacterium; assembly: GCA_963786145.1. Lineage (GTDB taxonomy): Bacteria > Chloroflexota > Anaerolineae > Promineifilales > Promineifilaceae > JAACFF01. The sequence continues at coordinate 483,123 of CAWAYB010000002.1, read as the reverse complement.
TCCCCTTCCGGCGCTTGCCGCAGGGCAGCGATTGGCTCCTTCACAGGCGCGCCCCGTTCCGCGTTGACCTGCTCCCACGCTCCGCGTCCGAACCCAAAACCCAGGATCGCCAGCAGCAGGATCAGGGCAGTTGCCGCGATGGCCAAACGCCGGGCACGCGACGCCGCTGCTTGGTTTGCGGTTACGGCCATGGCCGCCTGCGCTTCGGCTACGAGCGGGCTGTCCGGGCGCAACAGTTCCGCGCGCCGCCGGTATTGGGCGGCGACTCTGGGGTCAGGCGTCGCCTGAGCCAGAAGCAGCCAGGCTGCATGATTTTCCGGGTACTCATGGATGACCTGCCGCAATAGCCGCCGCGCCTGTGGCAGCTGCCCCTCCCGCAAGGCAATTCTTGCCTGTTGCATTAAGTCGGCTGTGGGCATGTAAACCGTTCCTCCGGCTGCAGCAACACTGGCATTCTGCGCATCTAGCGAATCGCCTCGATATAGCAGAGAATGCCATCCAGAATCGCGTTCGATGGGACCTCAACCCGCGTCGTCAACAATTCGCGATCCAGGTTCAAGAAGCCAGTCTCGATAATAATGGCTGGGGTCCCGACACTGATTTCCCGAAACGCATGATAGTCAGTCATGTGCGGCGTGATCGTGTTGGCGTGGTACGGAAGCTGGGTGGCTTGCCCGTAGGCACTCTCCACACAACCTACCAACAGGGTAGAATCCGTGACATACGAACCAGCGACCTTGTACCCTGTGGCTTCCTCGTTGAAATAGTCACAGGAATCGGCGTGGATGGAAATCAGGGCAGTTCCGGCATAGCCATACAGCCGATCATCGAACTCATCTAGCAATTCAGCGCGGAAACCACGCGCCTGCAAACCGGTGGCTACACTCTGCGAGATATTGAAGTTTACTTCAGCTTCGGTAAGCCCATCTTCGCAGACGGCCCCGGCATCGTTACCTCTATGCCCGGAAATAATACCGATGCGCAGTGGCGCGGGACTTTGGGCCAAGCGCTGGCTGACCGGTTTGGGGGGTGCCGGCTTGTAGAAGGGCGCCGATAGACCGTTGCTGCGCACGGCCGCAACAACCTCTGCGTTGCCGTCTGCAGGGCTGAAATACAGATATACTGCGCCCATGCCACCGGCCGCGATCAACAAGAAAAGAATGAAAGGGAGAACACGGCCAACAATTGAAAGCCAACTTGTCTCGGCCGAGTCCCAAGCATTATTCTCATACGGCGATGTCATTATGTCGATATTCTACATCAGAACACGCCGAATTGAAACCGCCGGAACTTGGCCTTCTTTAGCCTCTGCGACGGGTAAGATAATCCGTTACGGCCGTGGCAGACTCCAGGCGCATAGCCGTTTCGGCCACACGGCGCGCCTCTTCCATACTCAGGCAGCGTATTGCTTCCTTCACTGCCGGAATAGCGGGCGCGCTCATGCTCAACTCGTCCAATCCCAAACCCACCAGAATAGGTGCGGCAAGAGCGTTGCCTGCCAACTCCCCGCACATGCCGGCCCAGATACCTGCTTCGTGCGCGGCTGCGGCCGTCTGCCGGATCAAACGCAATATGGCTGGATGCAGCGCCTGCGCCAGCCCGGCTACTTTCGTATTTCCTCGATCCGCGGCCATCGTGTACTGGGTCAAATCATTCGTCCCAATACTGAAGAAATCGACCTCTTTCGCCAACTGGTCAGCGATGGCCACGGCCGAAGGAACTTCTATCATGATGCCCAAGGGCATGTCGGCAGAAAAAGGCAGCCCATCTTGTTCCAGGGAGTCCCTGGCGCGGCCTACCATTTCCTTCGCCGCTCGAATTTCTGCCAAAGAACCGATCATGGGAAACATCATTTGCACGTCGCGCTCATACCCTGCGCGCAGAATCGCTCTCAATTGGGGCAAGAAAACATCTGGGCGGTCGAGACAGAAGCGGATCCCGCGCCAGCCAAGGAACGGGTTTTCCTCTGGCCCCAGGTCCAGGTATGGCAAGGGTTTATCCCCGCCGACGTCCAGGGTCCGGATAATCAACGGGCGTTGCCCTAACTCGTCGGCCACTGCGCGATAAGATTCAACCTGCTCTTCTTCGGAAGGCGCTGTATCGCGATCCAAAAATAGAAATTCCGTGCGGAACAGGCCAACCCCCTCTGCACCGTATCCCAACGCAACCTGTACATCTTTAGGCCCACCAATATTCGCCGCAATCGCAATCATCCGGCCATCTTGCGTGATCGCTGGATCCTGCGCTGTCTGGCGCGCTTCTTCTTGCTCACGTATCCAGGTATCCCGTTCTTCCAGCAGCATCTGCAGTTGTGCCTGGTCGGGGTTGGGCCAGATCCTCCCCGTGGCTCCGTCCATGGCAATTTGTTGTCCGTCCTGCAAAGACCATAGCCGTTGCCCCACGCCTACGATGGCTGGAATGCCCAGCGCGCGGGCCAGGATGGCGCTGTGTGATGTCGCTCCGCCCAGCTCAGTACAGACTCCAATCACCAGCTCTGGTTCCAGTCGTGCCGTATCCGAGGGCGACAAGTCTGCGGCGAGCAGAATAGATGGTTCCGCGAAATCAAACGTCGGTGCTTCCACGGCAAGGAGCTGGCGCAATACGCGATTGCCTGCATCTTCAATGTCAGCCGCGCGCGCCTGCATATAGGTATCCTCCAGGGCGCGATACCCCTCCGCCATCGCATTGATCTCTCGCTCCCAGGCTGCCTCCGCGTTGATTTGCCGGCTGAGAATGGACTCTCGCGCCGCATCCAGCAGCGCCGGATCACGCAGGAACAAAGCGTGAGCCTCAAATATCGCTGCCTCGGCTTCTCCCACCTGCCGGGCTGCCTGGGCCTTGAGCAGTGCAATTTCGCGCAGCGCCTCGTCAATAGCTCCCTGCAGGCGCGCCCACTCGCCACTACTGTCGCTGACAGCTTGTTCGACTACCTCCGGCAGCTGTGGACGGTAGTGTGCCACTGGCCCGATGGCAATTCCGGGGGAGGCCGCTATGCCGCCCAAGAACCTCTCGCCCCTCATGGGCGCCACGGCCGTTACGGTTGTCAGGGTCTCGTCTTCATCCACATCTCCGAAATTGTCCTCCGCCAGCGCCTCCAAAGCCGCCAATGCCGCCGCAGCATCTACTCCGGAGGCCACGATCTCGATTTCGTCACCCTGGCGCGCACCCAACATGGCAACCTGGTTGATACTCTTCGCGTCGGCAAATTTATCGCCCTTCATGACCTGAACCGCACAGTCAAAACGCCCGGCTGTGGTCACAAAAAGAGCTGCGGGGCGTGCATGCAGCCCCAATCGGTTGGGAATCGTAAGGAAAAGTCGCTGCGCCTCCCCCCCTATAAACGGCACTCCTGGGGCTGGATTCAGCCCGCTCTCAGGAACAGCCTCGCCCAATTGGCTGGCTTTCATACCCAGTGCGCCCTGTGCTTCGGTCACCACCTGATCGGCCGTGCCCCCAATGGAAGCCTGCACAGCAGCAGCCATCGTGCCTTCTACCAGAGGCGCGGCTGTCAGACGCACATTGGCCAGTTGCTCCGGGTCAAGAAACTCAAGGGCCATTTCAGCGCTGAGCAGCGCGCTGCCCAGATCCATCAATACCACCACCCCATCTTCACTGTAGACAGCCTGGATCGCCTCCAGCACCTTCATGGCATCAGTGCCGATGGGGTTTTCTGGATCATCAATCCCGCCGGCGGTGGCAATGGCAACCTTCCCCTGCACCATCTGCTCTGCCAACTCGCGCACCCCTTCGGCGAGTGTCGCGCTGTGTGAAACTATTACAATTCCAACCATGACTCCCCCTGGGAACTCGACATCAATGACGGTCCTGGCTGCTCTAGCTGTGCCATGGTGAACGGGCGCCGGCCTTCGCCCGTCGTACATGCCGGGCAATCACTCACTTCCCAGACGACCTCGATGACGTCATCTTCAAGCGATTCAACTGGGCCCGCCACAAATCCGGTGCTCCCGCACAGACAGGCATACCAGCCTACGGGCACGGAAGCGAACGTCTGCCGCTCCTTGATCAGATCAATGACTTCAGGTCCGAAGCCCCAACGGGCATTGGTGATCAGACGCCGGCAGCCGATTGCCTGCAGTTTTGCCACGTAAAGCGCAAAATGGGCGCAGTGGCGCATCAGCAGAACGGCCGTTGTGGTGCCTTCCGGAAACGATGCTGTGCGCGCATCAGCGAGCACAAATTCACAGTTATCCGGCAGATCATCACTAATTCTTGCAGCTACATTAGGATTCCGTTCCAGGGCTACCACGGACCGCGCGCGCTCCGCGATCCGGCGCGTCAGGCGCAGGTCACCGGCGCCAATGTCGAGAACCACATCATCTGCTGAGATGGTCTCCAGGACGGTTGCATACGTCTCCTCATCATATGGCGCCCACATCGCTTCCCAGTCTATAGCGGCTGCCGACTGTTTCACTTTCTGCCCCGCACGCGAGTATTGAATACATAACTCACGCCCGAAATTGCCCAGATCGCGCCGCCAAACCCCAGACCCCACAAGATAGCCTCGGGACCAATCACTGGATACAGCTGCCAGATGACAAATAACGCCAGCCCCAGGCCAACTACTACGATGACGATCAGCCCCGCGCGTTTCTCAATCCATGGTTCTGAGGTAAAGGAAACCTGTTCCTTCTCAGCTCCCTTTTTTTTCTTCTTTTCTGACTTGTTTGCCAAGCTGCTTCTCCAGTTTTCCCCGCGCGCGGGACGCGGCTAGTTGTTGATTAGTTCTCTTTCTTCCAGATCATATAGTCCGTAGGATGCGGCCATAATTTCAATTGGATGTCGTGAGGGCAGCATTGTGCCCCGCTCCATTTGCCAGCGGCAAGTCTCTGTGTCGCATGCCGTCATAGTCACTTCCGGTCCCTGGTCTGCCACGAAATCAAACAGTTCCTTGCCGACGTCCATGCTGATCTGATATTTCTCTTTCTTATAGCCATAGGTCCCCGCGCTGCCACAGCACCGCGCATGACTTTCGCGGATGTCCAGTTGCGGAATAAGGGCCATGATGTCCAATGCCGGCTTGCCAACTCGGTGCGCTCGATATTGGCAGGGCGCATGATAAGGTAGAACCATGTCGACCGGTCTGAAATCAGTCCTTAGCTCACCCGCATAGTGCAGTTCGCGCAGCCATTCAAAGATGTCCCACACGGCCGTAGCCAGGGTCTTGGACTCTTCATCGTACCGTCCCAAGAGCTCCGAAGCTTCCTCCTTTAGGGTCAACGTACAGCTGGGTGTTGTGCCGACAATCGGTAGTCCCCTGCGCGCATAGGCGACAAGTTTGTTGATATTGTTGTCCAGATACTCATTGGCCGCTCCGAACTCACCATTACTGAGCAGGGGCAGTCCGCAGCAGTTCTGATCTGGAGCCAACACTTCGTAACCGTTATGTTCAAACACCGCCACGGCCGCAAGGCCAATAAACGGCTCATAATGCATCGTACCGCAGCCATGGAAGTACACGACCTTCTTGTCAGACTTCAGGCGCTTTGGTTGTGTACGATCGAACCAGTTGCGGAAAGTTCCATCGGTACTGCAGCGCGGCAGCTGCGCCCCTTCCGCGATGCCGAAAACTCTGTCAGCTACTATCCGAGTGAGGCTGTTGTGCATGCCGAAGTTGGCGAGTCGGGGCACAGTGCTGCCTATCCTGCCCAGCAATTCGTTGCGCCCCAGCACCCGATTGCGCAGTGGAATGCCGGATTCGGCCACCATCCGAGCCCGGGCCCGCGCATTGATCTCCGCAATCTTTACCCCCGTCGGGCAAACCTCATTGCAGACTCGGCAGCCGGAACAATAGTCTACGGATAGGTCAGGGCTTATTTGCCCCTCCTGGCGAAAGCGGCCACCCTGTGGCGCCTCGTACTTCGGCCCTGGGAACAGGTCCGTGACTTCCGCCACAGGGCAGGCTGAAACACAGATATTGCACTTAATGCAGTTTTCCAGGGTCAGTTCTACAAATGCGGGTTTTTCAGTAGGCATAAGATTTGCTTCCAGGGGAATTTCCCGTCAGTTTTGGTTACAGGTCGGCTCCTACAGCATTTGGGCTGCGGCAAAGCCGCTGCCGATCGCCACGCCTTCAAAGGAGCGTTCGCGGACCACCTCCGCGTGCGCGAGTGTCGTGCCCACGCACATCAGGTTTTCGTACACGACTTGCTTGTCCCCATTTACAGGTTGATACCGCTCGTCTACAGCAATTCCGCTGCGATAAATGGGGTGTGCCCTTGAGTCCATAAAGTCGCGGCGGAACCAGGAAAGCGGATCTTCCGGGGCCGCGACGGGCAGGTCAAAGATGGTCTCACGTATGTGGCCGGCATGATCGGTGACAATGCCGCCGCCAAGAATCCCTCCCGTGCTGAGCACGAAGTGATCGCTGCGATGAGGCATTTTGCGCGTTGGCGTCTCGGTATAGACGGCCGTAATGCGACCGTTCGAGCTGGCCGCTTCCAGGGCTTCCATGCCCGGTGTAACCCGACCCCCTTGTTCCCCAATCGCCTGCACCAGAATGCGCTGCAGGCGCATTCCCGGCACCGAAGGAGTCAACGTGGGAATCTCAAAAATAGGCCGCTCCAGCGCCCGTTCGAGCGCCTGCAGCACTTGCAGATTCGCTTTCATACCCAGGATCGAAGGGAAGCCCACCCGTGCAGCCTTTCCCAGGAGTGGCCGCAAAGCGTCTACTAACTCCTGGCGAAACGCCGGCTCTTCCATCAGCAAAGCTAAAATCGTCGGGTTCGTAAACAGCCGCTTCCCCAAGGCAGGTAAGTCGAGCGTCACATCCGTGGCCGGCACGCCGAAACTCGTCAGATTGTCGGCGATCAGCTTGGCGTGGAAATCATTAAATTGGACGAAACCAACGATGAGCATAGGATCAGATTGGCGTAAGTCCCCAGCGATCATGGTCGTCGGCGCCAGACAAGTCGGCCGTGCCGTGCCTACGCCGGAGGGCAGCAGCCAATTTGCGTCCAGGGAGCCGTGGAGGGGATAGCCCTTCGCGGCGCATAACTCGCTCACAGCGTCAAGGGCTTCGCCGAGTTTGTGCACACCAATTAACCCGTAGGGATGGTGCGGCTGTTCGCGCAGCAATCCTGGCAGGGCCTCCGCTGGCGACACAACCGGCTCTGGATTGTCAATCGGCTGGTAGCCAAGCACATCGACGCAGCCTGAAAGCCAATGAGTTGCTCCCCAACCTTTGGCGATGACATGGACCTCATGTCCTCGCTTTGCCGCTTGCCAACCCGCTGTCAAACCTGCGTATCCGGCTCCAATAATCAGAACACTGCTCATGTTTTTGCTGTCTCCGGTCTAGTCACGGCCGTTCCCTTCTCGTAAAGTATCGGCCCCAGACGCGACGCTTTCTGGCCAGGTAAATGATCGGCGTTCAGCATCGTCAAATAGATCAACTCATCCAAGCGTTCTTGTTTTAGCTGTGAGCCCCACAGCACCGGAAGCAGGCCCTTCCATCGCTCAAGTAGAAAATCCCGCACGGCGACATTCGCAGCTTCAACCGGTTGATCGCGCAGTCCGTGCAAGATGCCCGCTGCCCGATAGGTACAGAAGCCACCCTGGCAAGGCCCCATGCCCAGGCGGGTATCCCGCCGTACGTCATCAAGAGTCTTGGCCTCGCTCACAGTAAATGCGTGCTTGATATCTTCCACAGTCACCAATTCGCATTCACAGACCAAGTCGCCATACTTCTTTTCTTCCTCGATATGCGCCAGCCGCGACCCTAACCAGTAATTTCCATCAGACGTCCGTGGTTCGTTCTGGATGTCGGGCAGCGCTTCCTCCGCCGTACGACACGCCCGCTCCGTTTCCAGCTTCTCGCAAACCCGATTGACCACGACCTCCGCCATTTGCCGGTACGTCGTCCACTTGCCACCAGTAATCGTGATGAATCCTTCCATGCCGTCACGGCGGCTGTGGTCAAGCAAGGTATAGGCGCGGGTCACGTCTCGCGTATCAGCGGCGGCCGTTTCCTGATAGAGCGGCCGTACACCTGCCCAGGCCCGCAAAATACGCATCTCTTTGGTTCCGGGCACTAACTTCTCTCCCTCTTCCAGCATAAGCTGCACTTCCCACGGCTCAATAGCGAAGTGGTCCGGATCGGCAACCCGCACATCGGTTGTGCCGATAACAGCCACCGTGTGCACCGGGACGATGATATCCCCGTCTGCGGGCATCTTGCAGCGGTTCACCACCGTGTTCAGAACGCGACTCGCAATCGCGACCATGGTTCCCTTGCCGGGCACCACTTGAACATCCAAGCCAATCGTATGTGCAATCTTCCCTACCCAGGCTCCCGCCGCATTCACAACAATATCCGCAAGGATAGTCACATCTTCATCATTAACTAGATCGTGGCACAAGGCACCCACAACCCGCTGGCCTTCCAGCAGCAGGCTTGTCACTTCGTGATAATTCAGCACCTCTGCGCCGTAGCTTGCCGCCGAAGCGATATTACACTCCGCGGCGAGAAAGGAATCCGCTGATCCGTCAGGCACGCGAAAACAACGCAAGATATCAGGATTGAGCAGAGGCTCTTCCTTGAGCATCTGCTCAATGGAGATTTCCTCGCAGGGAATGCTTGCGTCGCGGCAGCCAGAGACAAAGCGATCGCCAAAAGCAGGATCATCCCAGGGCGTGACCACGAAGAACCCGCCCGTGTCCTCAATACAGTGGGGCATAATGCGGCGCAGGACCTTGTTTTCTTCAATGCATTCTCGTGCTGCTTCCGGGTCTTTGACCGCGTAACGCCCGCCGCTGTGCAGCAACCCGTGATAGCGGCCAGTGGTCCCGTGTGACCAGTCCCGTCGCTCAACGAGCACCGTCCTGAAGCCCCGCATCGCCGCGTCGCGTACAACGCCAGTTCCTGTGGCCCCGCCACCGATAACGAGCACTTCCGTTTCGATTCTTTGCATGAAATCCCCTCTATTAGCCTCGCGGCTACAACCTCACTCTGTCAACCGCGTCGACTGTAACCAGATTGTAACTCATCGCACGGGAGTATCGCAGTCGGTGCAACCTGATGCAGTCTTCCGACCGTTATCCCCTCTATCACGATTGGGAAGGGCCCACCTTTGAGTTCTCATGTTCCGGACATGACCTCCCCGATCATTATGCTCTCCAGAAACAAACCAGGCATTGCCAGGTGGTCCAGGGACAACCCTGGCGCGCTCCCGATCCGGCAATGCCTGGAGGCTTCTCAACGACCTAATTGGGAATGCCTGATATGCTGCAAACCCTGCAATGGGGCCCACTCGGCAGCTATTCTGCCCGGCCGAGCCCCCTTCGATCACTAGTCTTGTTCAACCCAATCGAACGTGCGGGTTACAGCCTTCTTCCACTGCTTGTACAGATCCGTGCTGGCATTGCTGTCCGGGTTCGGATACCAGGTCTTGTCCATACCCCAGTTGTTGCGGATGTCGTCTTCGTTGGCCCAAAAGCCCACGGCAAGGCCCGCAGCATAGGCAGCGCCCAAAGCGGTTGTCTCGGCGACCTTCGGACGCACCACCGGCACATCCAATACGTCGGCCTGGAACTGCATGAGCGTGTCATTGTAGACCATGCCGCCGTCTACCTTGAGCGCGGTCAATTCCACACCGGAGTCTTTGTTCATCGCATCCAGGACCTCGCGGGTCTGGTAAGCGGTTGCTTCCAACGCTGCGCGGGCGATATGGCCCTTGTTGACGTAGCGCGTCAGGCCGACAATCGCCCCACGCGCATCCGAACGCCAATAGGGGGCAAACAGCCCGGAGAAGGCCGGTACAAAGTAGATGCCGCCGTTGTCATTCACCGTCTTGGCATAGTCTTCAATGTGGTACGAGAAATCGAACATGTTCAGATTGTCGCGCAGCCACTGCACCAGAGCGCCAGTGATGGCGATGGAGCCTTCCAGCGCGTATACGGCCGGCTGATCCCCGAACTTGTAGCACAGAGTCGTCAACAGACCACTCTCCGAAGGCACGATCTTGGTGCCTGTGTTCATGATCATGAAGCACCCGGTGCCATACGTGTTTTTCGCCTCGCCGGGGCTCAGGCAGGCTTGGCCTACTGTGGCCGCTTGCTGGTCACCAAGGTCGCCACATACCGGGATCTGTTCGCCGAACGGGCCACTGGTAAGCGTGCTGCCCCATGTCTTGGGATCGCTGGAGGGCACAATCTTGGGCAGCATCTGGCGCGGAATGCCCATGGTGTCGAGGATTCCCTGATCCCAATCAAGCGTCTTCAGATCCATCAACATGGTGCGGCTCGCGTTCGTCACGTCTGTGACATGATTGCCGCCTGTCAGGTTCCAGATCACCCATGTATCAATGTTGCCAAAAATGGCATCACCTTTTTCGGCTGCCTCGCGTGCGCCAGGCACATTCTCGAGGACCCACTTGACTTTCGGCCCGGAGAAATAGGTTGCCAGGGGCAAACCTACTTTGCTGCGGAACCGGTCCTGGCCGCCATCTTTGGCCAGGGCATTGCAGATCTTGTCGGTGCGTGTGTCCTGCCACACAATGGCGTTGTAATATGGCTTGCCGGTGTTCTTATCCCACACCACGGCCGTTTCACGCTGGTTCGTAACGCCTACCGCTGCCAGATCGCCAGGCTTGACGCCGGCCGCCTTCAACGCCCCTTTGACGACATCCTGGGTGCGTGCCCAGATTTCCATCGGATCATGTTCGACCCAACCCGCCTGGGGGTAAATTTGTTCATGTTCCATTTGGCTCACACCGACAGGCTCACCGGCATGGTTAAAAATCATGCAACGGGTACTGGTAGTACCCTGATCGATTGCTGCTACATATTTGGCCATGTTATTTATTGCTCCTCATCTTGGAAATAGGGGGACGTAGCTTGCACCCGTCCAGTTAAATTACTCTTGTATAGTTTCCAGCAACGCATTCAGGATTAGATAGGAGGATGTCGCGCCGGGGTCCTGGTGGCCGATACTACGCTCGCCTAGGTAGCTGGCCCGCCCTTTCTTGGCTTGCAGCGGAATGGTGTCCTTCATCCCCTGTTCCGCGGCCGCAACCGCCGCACCAAGAGCCTGGATTAAATCATCGTCGTCCGCCAATGACGTATTGAGGGCCTCCATGGCCGGCGCCCAGGCGTCGTACATGGTCTTGTCTTCACGCTCGGCGCGGCCTCGCTGTACGATGCCGTCAACCCCTGATTGCAGCATGGCAACCACATCGCTGTTGTCAAGTTCTTCCTTGGCTGCGACCGCCATACCGCTGCGCATGTAGAAGGTGCCATAGAGTGGTCCGGCTGCGCCCCCAACGCTTGAAATAAGCGTCATGCCAACATTCTTCAAAATACTGCCGATATCCTTGTCTGCCACGGCGGGCAGCTTCTCGATTACTTTGCGGAAGCCGCGATCCATGTTGATACCGTGATCAGCATCCCCAATGGCAGAATCCAGCTCGGTCAGATATTCCTTGTTGGCTACGAGTACGGTGGCCGTCTTTTCCACCCAGGTCACAATCTGGTTCTTCGTTACTGTCATCGTGATCGACCCTCAGAAGAATGACCAGCAACCGGACTCCTGATTGCTGGTCATTCACCTATCGAATTGCCTAGACACCCCACCGCAAGCCGGGTGTGTTAACCGGGGCATCCCAGAACTTCAGGATCTCATCGTCCGCCTTCAGTAGGGTGATGGACATACCCTGCATCTCCAGAGAGGTGATATAGGGTCCAATGAGATTTCGTACTACTTCGATGCCACGTTCTTCGCACAGCTCGACTACCTTGCCATACACGGCGTACAGTTCGGAAACCGGTGTGCCGCCCATGCTGTTTACAAAGGCGATAACCTTGTCACCGGACTTGAATGGTTCGTCGGTCATGGTTACATCTACCCACTCGCCATCCTCACGATCCCACTCGCGAACCGTGCGCGTGTAGGCGCCGTCATCGAGAATTTCGGTGACCATCATCGTCGTGATCTCGTCCGCGCTGGCCATCTTCATCCGTTTCTGGCCAGGCTCGCCGTGGATACCAACACCCATTTCGATCTCGTCATCAGGTAGATCGAATGTCGGTTTGCCGGCGGCAGGTACGATGCACGAAGTGATGGCCATGCCCATGCTACGGCCGTAACTATTTACCTTCCGGCACAAGTCCGCGCACTGGTCCAGGTCATAGCCCGCTTCTGCCGCGGCGCCCACCACCTTTTCGGCAAGCACCGTGGTACCCACGCCGCGCCGTCCGGCCGTATACAGGCTGTCCTTCACGGCGACATCATCGTCGATCAGGATGTTCTGCACTGGAATGCCTTCCGCATGCGCCGTTTCAGCCGCGACTTCGAAGTTCATCACGTCGCCCGTGTAATTCTTGACAATGTAGAGTACCCCCGCGCCGCTGTTAACAGCTACGCCGCACTCATACATTTGATCGGGTGTCGGTGAGGTGAAGACTTCGCCGGGGCAAGCGCCGTCGAGCATGCCCATGCCGACGAACCCGCCGTGCATCGGCTCGTGACCACTGCCACCACCGGATACAATCGCCACCTTGCCAGCTACCGGAGCATCAGCACGATAGACATATTTCGGGTCAAAATTGACCTTCAACAGATCCGGATGTGCCACCGCCATACCTTCCAGCTGTTCGTCGACAACGTCGTCAAGTTCGTTGATCAGTTTTTTCATGTTCTTCTTCCTCAGGTCAAATCACTCCAGGATTCAACTTTGCCTCAAGTGATGACCAGGCTGCACTAACTATTTGGTTGACTTCGGCAGCGGCAGGGCAGCGGTAACGAACCAGTCATAGAGGAATACGCCAACCGCGCCGGCGATTGCCGGAATCAAGACAGGGACAATGAGCGCATAGGCAGGGTCATCCCAAAGTCCCTGTGTGCCCACCAGCGTGCCAAATATGCGTGGACCAAGATCGCGCGCCGGGTTGATGGCATACCCGCTAGGGCCGCCCAGGGACAGGCCAACTGCCAGCACCGTGAAACCGACCAGGAACGGCCCCATGTTATTCTTCAGGCCCAGATTGCGTTCGTCACCGCTGGCCAGAATGCCCCACAACAGAACCATCGTGCCCACGAACTCAGCAATACCTGCGGTCAACAACGAATAAGACCCAGTCGCGTCAGCGCTCCCTGCAGCCCCACCACGCCTGTCCGAAGACCGACCCAGGGCCCGTGCTCCAGACATTGGGCATACCCGCGGCCACCAGACCGTCGCGGTAGACAAGGTAGACGCCCAACGCGCCAAGGAAAGCGCCGACCATCTGTGCCGCGATATAGGGAAATGCTTTCCCCCACGGGAACCCGCGCTTCACCGCCAGAGCAATTGTGACAGCTGGATTAAGGTGCGCGCCGCTAACACCGCCGGTTACATACACGGCGATGATTACGGCGAAGGCCCAGCCAATGGTTATCGTATTCCAGTTATAGGCGGTACCATACAGGCGCGGGGCCAAGCCGACGTTGGCAACCACACCGTCGCCCAACAAAATCAGGATGAAGGTGCCAAACACCTCACCAATCAGTTCACCGGTCAAACCTCTCTGACTCATTTTTCCACTCCTTACGTGACTAAGATGTTTTCAAGAATCTGTTGCGAAATACTCCCCGAGGGGCACACAGTGCTTGCGGAACCTGTTACTTTTAGAAGTCGCAGTTGGGGAACTTAGTCGATAGGCGTACTCCTTTCCTCGTCTGGTTGAACGGACTCATCTCCGCAACTCACCACCAAGGATCAACTACCAATATGCTACCTTGAGGCAGCTTGACCTGCAGAAACCATTGTGCAAACTCGTCAAGTAAGCGGCCCCCTTCTTGGCGATTTTGCACACCTCGCCAGCATACAAGACGATGCCAGCCTCTGGCAATCGTTTACGCAAAATGTTTCTATGTGAAACGCATAGGCGATGTGACAGTTTCATAAAGAAACAAATACTCCTGGACGGCATGATTTTCTGCCTGCGGCACGGCACAATGCACGCCAGCCCCCACGTCACAGCCTGGACTTAACGACGATTTCACAACGGCTTCACGTGTTGTCAATAGGTTCTCTGTCCGTTCCGTTCTATTCTTATGATCGATGTGCAAGTGTCGACACAAGCGTTCAAGGAAAAGGGAGCCATGAAGCTTCCCCCATTGTCGCGCCGGCCTTCAAGGAACTATCGATGGCAGATGAATTAGAACCGCCTTCCCCCCAACGACCCAGCTACTTACTAGACCAGGAACCGGTCTATCTACATACTTGCCCCTATTTGGGCCTGCTGCAAGATAGGAAGACGGCGTTGGCCTTTCCCGACCAGGCGAACCACTGTCATCGCCTGCAATCCCCCGTGCCAGTTGATCTGACTCATCAGAGGTCGTTCTGCCTAGCGGAAGAACATGTGCGCTGCTACGTATTTCAACAGCAAAGAGGCGCGTCATCAGAGGAGGTTCCGGTCTCGCCTTGGTTCAAATGGTCACTTCCCTCTCTCAGGGGTGTGAACCTGTTGTCGTTGCCCCTGCTTGGCGGCCGTTCCTGGCCCCAAAACCCGTTCCGCGAAGGATTTCGCCTCCCCTATGATTTCTTCAGTGGCAATCTGACCCTGCCGCCTGATCCGTGGGGTCTTGAGAGCTTTGCGATTCCGGAGAACCCATTTAGGAAAGAGTTTGCTCTGGTGCCGCTCCTCTTCCACAAAGCAGCAAAGTCCTCTGCCATGCTTTTCCAGGAAGCATCCGTCCGATCGAAAGCCCGGCTACAGGAGGCCTCTTCCACCACGGCCGTTCTCCTGCACAGGACATCCGCCAGCGCCGGTGCCTTAAGCAAGCGCGCAGCAATTGCCTGTGCCAGTTTGTTGCGCGCCGGCGTGGCTCAGACGCCAACCCGAATGCACGAAGGGTTCGCTTCCGCCAGGAGCACTCTGAACCAGGTTCTTGTGCTGCCCGACACACGGATCGGCCGCTGGTTCCAGCCGCCGGCGGAACTCTCCGAGCGGCCGCGCGCCTACCTCGCTTTCCCGCTTATGTTGCTGTTGATGCTGCTTGTCTCTCTCGTCTGGCGGCCCATGCCCGGTCAGGACGTAAACCTGGTCCTGGCTAAAGGCGAAGCATTGGCCCAGGTGAGTACTTCACCCCTTGACTCAGGGCACCCTGCGTCTGAACCATTGGATCCTGTGCCTGAGCCATTGGACTCTGGAATGTACGGGCAGTCGCGCAGAGAGAGTCCGAACCCTGATCCGCTGGCTCTGACTACCTTGAACAGCGCCAATACCAGTGGCACAACGGGGCAGCCCCTCTTTATGGATCGTGTGCCGGCCGCCGCTCCTGTGAATATAGCCGATTCTGGCCCGGAACTGTTCGCGCTTCAGCTTCGGCCAACCGAGGATGCGCCCATCGTGGCGACAGCCCAGGCTGTCGTCCTTGGACCTCAAGCCGAGATCGCGGCAACACCTTTCCCCACAGCGCTCCCGACCCAGGTGCCTGCCGTCGCCGCCGGCCCACCGGCTACCCCAACTCCTTTGCCTACCGCTGCCGTTATCGAATGGGTCTTCCCACCGTCTAAACCCGCCGCTACCGCCGAACCCGCCGGCCTGCCCACGGGCGAGCCCACCGCCTTACCCGCGGAAATACCGACTGCTGTGCCGACAGAGCCTCCCCCCGTCGAGCCCACCGAGGTGCCGCCGCTGCCAATTGTCGATGTCGCCTACATCCATACCGGCGCTCTCAACCTGCGCTCCGGCCCTGGCTTGGGGTATCCATCGCTTGATGTGGCCTATAACCGTGAAGAAGTCTATCTGCTTGGTAGCCAGGGATACGAGCCCTGGATCCTCATCCGCCTGGCTTCCGGCAGCGAAGGTTGGGTCAATATGAAGTACCTGGTTTTTGAGAAATTGACAGGCTGAGATTCTGAGCGCCGCAGCGAATCCACGCTTCTGAAAAGCATAGCAGCATAGCAGCCACATCATTTGCCCCAGAACGCGTTGCCGGCGCCGCGCGTTCTTTTTGCTGAGGCCCCTACGCAAGCCGCAGCGCGTTCTGTATAATCGCCCTCTATGTCCGTATTGACTGCCAGCCATGTAGGCCAATCTTTTGGCGCCTATGACGTCTTCAGCGGAGTGTCCGCAAGTATTCCCGCCGACGGCCGTGTCGGCCTGGTCGGTCCGAACGGTGTAGGAAAGACAACCCTCTTGCTCATTCTGGCCGGGTTGGCCCAACCCTCCAGCGGGCAGGTGCAAATCGCTCGCGGAACGCGCCTCGGCTACCTTTCCCAGGAGTCTTCCGACGCCTTTGTCGGCCGCAATCACACCGTGTACGACGAAATGCGCACGGTCTTCACACACCTCGACGAGTTAGCTGTGCGGCTGCGGCAGATGGAACACGCGATGAGCGACAACCCTGTAGACGACCTGTTGGCTGAGTACAGCGCCTTGCAAGAACGTTTTGAATTGCTGGGGGGGTATGAATATGAGCTGCAGATCAAGCGCACGCTCACCGGTCTTGGATTTGACAAGACCAGCTGGTCATTGCCCCTGGAACACTTGAGCGGCGGCCAGAAAACACGTGCCCTGTTGGCCCGCCTGCTCTTGGAAAAGCCGGACCTGCTCATACTGGACGAACCCACGAACCATCTAGATGTCCAGGCCATTGAGTGGCTGGAAAGTACTTTGCGTACCTGGCCGGGGGCGCTACTCGTGGTCAGCCATGATCGCTACTTTCTGGACCGTGTCGCCAATACGATCTGGGAGATGAGTCCGGCCGGTATCGAGGTCTATCGAGGCGGTTACACTGCCTACTTGCAGCAGCGCAACGAGCGATGGGAACGCAAGCAGCGCCAGTTTGACGCTCTGATGGAGCGCATTGCCAAGGAGATGGATTTCATTCGCCGCTACATGGCTGGACAGCGCACGCAAATGGCGCAGGGCAAGTTGAGTCGTCTGGCCCGCGAGGTAGAGGCCATCCACGCCGGGGGCCTCGATGTTCTGACGGCGCTGAAGAGCAAAGGTTGGTTGCAGGTTCAGCAAGAGGTCGGGCTTGATTCACGTCCGGCTGGCACGATATCCGAACTCCAGCAGCGCATCAGTGAATTACGGCCACCCCTTCAGCCGCCCAGCCTCCAGTTCCAGCTCCAGGCCGGGCCGCGCAGCGGCAATATCGTCCTTCGCACCAAAGACCTGGAGGTGGGTTACCCGGGCAACTCGCTTTTTAGAAGCGACGACATAGAATTTCATCGCCGCGAGATCGCAGGCTTGATCGGACCCAACGGAGTAGGCAAGACGACGTTCTTGCGCACCATTCTGGATCAGCTACCGCCCCTTGCCGGCGAAGTGGAACTGGGGGCCAGCCTTAAAGTGGGTTACTTTGCCCAGGCCCATGACGATATGCGGCCCGATAACACGGTGTTGGATGAGTTTATGCGCCACCGCCCGATGCAGATCAGCGAAGCTCGCAGCTTCCTGGCCCGCTACTTGTTTCGCGGCGATGATGTCTACAATCGGGTCAGCACTCTCAGCGGTGGTGAGCAGGCGCGCCTGGCCCTGGCCATCCTGGCCCTGGAAGGGGCCAACTTCCTGCTTCTGGACGAGCCGACCAATCATCTTGATATCCCGGCCCAAGAGACTCTGCAGCTGGCCCTGGAAACGTTTGAAGGAACAATACTGTTGGTGTCCCATGACCGTTATTTGATTGACCGGTTGGCAAGCCAGGTTTGGGACCTGCGCGACGGCCGTTTGCAGGTCTACAATGGCGGTTATCAGACCTACCTCGTTCAGCGCGACCAGGAAGGTCTGGAGGAGCAGGTCCCGATTGTCCAACCTGTTGCTGAGCCGGAATTGCTTGTCGCCCGGCCGGCCGGACCGCAGCGCAGCAAAAACGCCCAGCGCCGCCATGTCCAGCGCCTGCAGGACCTGGAAGATCAGGTCCATGAACTGGAATTGGAGCTGTCGCGCCTGACGGACGAACTGCAGGAAGCCACCTTGCGGCAGGAGGTTGAGGAGATTATGCGTATCAGTCAGGAATATGGTGTGATAGAAACGACGTTGGCAGACGTGTTGGTGAAGTGGGAAGCGGCTCATGAGCTTGGTTGAAAGCCAGGAAGCGCGCCATGAACGCATCATCGTCGGTCTCACCGGTAATATTGCGACCGGGAAATCGGCTGTAGTTCAACTTGCCGTGGAACAGGGTGCGCTCGCCCTCGATGCGGACAAAGTTGTTCACGAAATCCTGGCTACCGACCCTGCCGTGCAGCAGAAGATTGCCGCCGTTTTTGGCGCAGAAGTTTGCCTACCCGACGGCCGTATCGATCGCGCCGCCCTGGGCCGTATCGTTTTCGCAAATCCTCAGGCATTGCGGGACCTCGAAGCCATAGTTCACCCTGCCGTACGCCTGCTGTTGGCTCAACGGATTGCTGCCGCCACCGCCCCCGTTGTGATGATCGAAGCCATCAAGCTCCTGGAGAGTCCCTTGCGTGAGATGTGCCGGCAGGTCTGGGTCACACACTGCACCTATGAACGTCAGCTGCAGCGTCTGATGATCTGCCGCGGCATGGACGAGGCCACGGCCGTGGCGCGTATCAACGCCCAGTCCTCTGCCACCTGGAAGATCGCCCAGGCGGACGTCGTGATCGATACCAATGGCCTGATGAGCGACACCGCCCGGCAGTTCAACGCGGCGTGGTCCGCGCTTTCCCCGCCGTCAGCATAGCCCTTTCATATGAGAACATAGTAGAATCGTGGTTCAGCCGTCAGCAAGGCTTCGCCGGAAGAGGTATAGTTAGCGTATGGAATCAATAAAGCGTTGGATCATCAGCCATCCCAATCTGACCGCCTGGTTTGTACTCGCCCTGGGCATGGTCATCCTCTTGGTCATTGAGGCTCGCGAGGTTGGTTTGCAGGGTAGCCAATGGTTCTGGCTCATCTTTGTCACCGTTCTTGTCGCCGGAGCCGCCATCTGGATCATCAGTTGGGGTGATGATGAGGATGCCGATCTGCTGGAAGAAGACAAACAAGCGGATACCAAGTAATGCACATGGTCCCCTCTGGGCCAACCGTGTCCCTGGACGCTGTTCAGGCCCTGCGGGAGTCCACCACTGATCTCTTCCAGGTTTGGGATACTACTCTTGATGCGCCGGAAGCGGGTTTCGTTCGCTTCCGTGGCCGCTTTGTCATAGATCCCGCCCTCTGTTTTGACGAACTTCGTGCTCGCTACGAGCAACTTGGGTTTACGCCCAGTGCGCGCCCGGAAGGGGAGGGCGTGGCCCTGGTCGCCATCCCCATTGTCTTTCGCCCTACACCCACCAATAATACCGTCAATCTTCTGCTCTTTGTTGCCACTATCTTCTCGACATTGTTCGTTGGGGCAAGCTACGTGGCTGTAACAACAGACGAAATGTGGCAAATTTGGAACGGCTGGCCCTTCAGCCTCACGATTATGCTCATCCTCGGTGCGCACGAAATGGGCCATTACTTTGCTGCTCGCTATCACAAAGTTCCCGTGACCCTGCCCTATTTCATCCCCTTACCCATCCCCTTCTCCTTCGGTACCATGGGCGCCGTTATTCGCCTCAAGGGCCCCGTAACAAACAGGCGCTCCCTCCTCGATGTCGGGGCCGCAGGGCCCTGGGCCGGTATGCTGTTTGCGGTGCCTCTATTGCTCTATGGCCTCGCAACGTCGACCGTCGGGCCGCTGCCGGCGACCGGCTACACCATGGAAGGAAACTCCTTGCTCTACGCGCTGATGAAAATCCTCGTCTACGGCCGTTTCTTACCCTCCAATGGGTTCGATGTGCAATTGAATCAAGTTGCCTGGGCCGCCTGGGTTGGCCTCCTGGTCACCAGCCTCAACCTCATCCCCCTTGGCCAACTCGATGGCGGTCACATTGCCTCAGTCTTATTTGGTGAGAAAGCCCGGCTGCTCTTCTGGCCCATCATCCTCAGCCTGGCGGTGTTGGTCGTCATCACCGGCGCCACAACCTGGATCCTGTGGATCTTCATCCTGTTCTTTCTTGGACGGACCTATGCCGAGCCCTTGGATCAGGTCACTGAATTGGACCCGCGCCGCCGCATGATCGCCGCCCTGAGCCTGCTCCTGTTTCTGCTGGTATTTGTGCCGGTTCCTCTGCAGATCGTCGGTCCTTAGCGCCATCGCCCCAATTTGGCAGGGCAACGGACCTTGGTTATAATTTGAGACGCTTCGGTGCCATAGCTCAGTTGGTCAGAGCGGGGGACTCATAAGCCCTAGGTCGTTGGTTCAAATCCAACTGGCACCACCTTGCAGGCAGCCGCTCCACGATATTCCTTCTGGGAGCGGCTGCTGTTTTTTCCACCAAAATCACCCATTGCCGAGAACCTGGCAAGCGAGGCGACTATGTATACCGTAGCTGTCAAACGTGACTTTGTGGCCCAACACTACCTGATCGGAGGTGACTGGGGCTCTGAGAACTACAAGCACTCCCATCACTATGCCGTCGAACTGCGCCTTGAGGGCCTCCGACTGGACCAGCATGGCTACCTGGTTGACATTGTGGATATTGAGCACCACTTGGACGCCCTGGTTTCCACCTATCGCGATCAGACGCTGAATGATTTGCCCGCCTTTGCCGGCCTCAACCCCAGCATCGAGCATTTCTCGCGCATCTTCTGTTTGAATATGGTGGAGCGTATACATGCGGACACGCTTTCCGCGCTTACCGTCGTGATCTGGGAAAATGAAATCGCCTGGGCCAGCTACCGCCATGATCTGCACTCCTGAATAAGCGCGGGTTAGGCTGCGGATGCAAATTGCCCTGGTCATCTACGGCCGTCTTGACACCCTCTCCGGCGGCTACCTGTATGATCGCCAACTCGTTCACCACCTGCAGGCGGCAGGAGATACCGTCAGCATCATTTCTCTCCCCTGGTCCCGCTACGGCCGTCACCTCCTGCACAATGCTTCGCCCTCGTTGTTCCGCCGCTTGCGCCGTGCCCGTTTCGATCTGTTGCTGCAAGACGAACTGAACCACCCCTCGCTCTTTGCTCTCAACCGCTTGCTGCAGGGCCAGATATCCTACCCCATCGTCTCCATTGTCCATCACCTGCGTAGCAGCGAGCACCATCCCGCCCGGCAGCTCCGCCTGTACGGCCTCCTTGAGCGCGCATACCTGCGCAGCGTGGATGGCTATATTTTCAACAGCCGCACCACCAAGACGGCCGTCGAAACGCTCGCAGCTGTGCCGAAGCCCTCCATTGTGGCCTTCCCTGCCGCCGATCAACTCCACGCCAACCTCCCGCTGCCGCACCGCGAACGGGGCAGAGGTCCGCTGCGCTTATTGTTTGTCGGCAACGTCATCCCGCGCAAGGGGCTTCATGTCCTGCTGGCGGCCTTGACGCAGCTGCCGCCCGCATCCTGGCGACTGGCTGTCGTTGGCGACGCGCAGAGTGAACCAACCTATACGCGCCGCCTGCGGCATCAAATAGCCGCTGCCGCAATGCAGCAGGATATCACCTGGCACGGCCGTGTTTCGGACCGTGACCTTGCCCGACAGTTCCTCCAAAACGACTTGCTTGTGGTGCCTTCGACATACGAAGGCTTTGGAATTGTCTATCTGGAAGCGCTTTCCTTTGGTCTTCCTGTTATCGCTACCACCGCGGGTGCCGCTCGTGAGCTAATCACCGACGGTGAGAACGGCTTTCTCGTTGCCCCGGAGGATGTCGCGGCGCTGGCCAGCTGCCTCAGACGATTGCAGCTGGATCGCGCCCTTCTCGCCTCGATGAGTGTCGCTGCCTTCGCCCGCTATGCTGCTGCCCCAACCTGGGCGGAGAGCATGGCCGATGCGCGCGAGTTTCTGCTGAGAATCGCTGCCCATGGACCCCAAATGTGCTATCCATAGGTGGAACCCTTCTGGAGACGGCCTGAACGGCCGATAATTGGAGATGGATCATGAGCACAACCGCAAAGCCGATCGCCTGGATGTGGACCTATGACGGAGAGATTCGCGCCCTGCGCATCAATCTCGACCAGGGTGTGCTGCAGTGGCACGATAGCATTGAATGTCATTGTGCCGATGATGGCTCCTTTGCCGAGCAAACGTTTCCCGAATATCTGCGCCTGGGCGTTCCCGGCGGTATCGGGGAAGTACCCACGGATGTTCTGGCCGAACTGGCTGGTACGATTGCGGCCTTGCACTAGCCATGACCCGCGACTATACGTTTGCGCAATACTTGGAATCAAAGAAGAGTGTCGATGATCGCGCTCTTAATGGACACGTCTGGCAGACCTTTCTGGACAATTTGCCACCCCAACGACCCTTGCATATTCTGGAAGTAGGCGCCGGGATCGGCACGATGGTTGAGCGGCTGGTGGAGCGTGAGGCGCTGCCTGGGCCGGTGGTCTATCTGGCGCTTGATAGCGAGGCGACCAATATCGAGACCGCGCACACACGGGACCTTGCCGCACCGGACTCCTGGTCTCTCCATTTTGAAGCGGTCGACCTGTTCGCATTTGGGGCCCGCGAGCGAGGGCGCCGCCGCTGGGACGTCATTATCGCCCACGCTTTCCTGGACCTAGTTCCCCTGCCCGAAACGCTTGCTTTGCTCTTTGACCTGCTGGAGCCGGACGGCCTTTTCTATTTCACGATCAATTTTGATGGGGAGACAATTCTGCAGCCGGTCATCGACAACGCTTTTGATGCGCACGTCCTGGCGCTTTATCACCAGACAATGGACGCGCGGGTGATCCACGGCCGTCCCTCCGGGCACAGCCGTACCGGCCGCCGCCTATTCTCCGCGCTATCGGCGGCAGGCGCTGATATCCTGGCCGCCGGAAGTTCTGATTGGGTCGTTTTCGCCGGCCCCTCAGGATACCCTGACGACGAAGCCTATTTCTTGCACTTCCTGATCAACACCATAGCTGAAGCACTGCATGGTCACCCGCAGCTGGAGCGTCATCTGTTCAACGCCTGGATTGCCCAACGCCACGCCCAGATCGACGCCGGCACCCTCGTTTATATCGCCCATCAGCTAGACTTCTGCGGTCGTTTGGCCCCCTGACGGCACAGGCTTCCCTTGCCGGCTAGAGCCGCCCGGCGCTGCTTGCCCCCGCGCTGGCGGACCTGATATTCGCCAGTTTTCTGCTTCCCCACCACAGTCCTATCGCTCCCACAAGCACGTCGCGGGCGCGTATGAGCAGTCCCACGCTGATTCCGATGGCCGGATTGAGGCCGACCAACGTGAAAGCCAGGACCTGGCTCCCTTCCAGCACGCCCAACCCACCGGGCAGGAACAACAGGATTGCCAATCGCGCTGCAGTCAGTGCGGTAACCAGCTGCAGAGGCGTAAGGGGCACCCCCAGATAGGAGGCCATGAGCCAGAATTCCCCGATCATCAGCGCCCAGCTCAGCAAAGTGACGATCAGTGTCAGCAGAAGGCTCACCGGGCTGCGACGCATGAATTGGCCCATGGCCTGCTCACTCTCTTGCAGCACGGCCGTGACGTTCGACAGCCGCTTCTCCCAGCCCGGCTGGCTTTGCCAAGTCCCTCGCGCCTGCACCCGCGCGCTTAGCCCGGCCAATGGCCGTTTGCGCAGAGCTATCGCGCTCAAATAGGCGAACGGCAGCAGCAGCAAAACGCCCAGCACGATCAGAATCCCGCCTCCCGCCATGCCCGACAACAGCCGCTGCTGCAAAATCAAGGACACCCCAGCCAGCAGGAATAGAAAATTGACCAACAGCTCCAGCGCCTTGTCCAGCGTCATCGCGGCTACGGCCGTGGCCCGGGGCACCTGCTGCTCCTTCTCCACCAGATAGACCTGCAGGGGCTCCCCGCCGAAATGCGGGCCAGGCGTGAAGTAGCTGACCCCGAACGTAGCCAGCCGGTAACCGAGCAGCGGCAGGAATGGCACGCTCTGGCCGTGGCCGCCGAGGATGATCCACCAGCGCGTGTTTAGCAGACCCAAAATCGCCAGATTGACGGCCACCAGCGCCAACAGCTGCGGCCACGTGAGCTGGCGCAGTGCCACCCACGTGTCGGCCAGGGAAACCGTGCCGAGCACCATGGCCAGCAGCAGGAGCGCGACCAGCCACAGGGCTACCTTGAGCAGTCGTTTCTGATGACGCGAGATGAAGTTCATGTGACTGAGGAGGCGACCTGATCTTCTGCGGCCCGTCCGCGCGGCACCAACAGCGCGTTCTCCGGGTGCCAGAGGGAATAGGGCCCGCTGCCGAACAGGGCGATGCCCAGGGCGGAAGCAAGGGCAATACCGTTGATCCAGGTCAGGCCCAGAGTGCTGATGTCGAAGCCGATCGGGAACAACAGCGGAATCACCGCCAGTCGTGCGGCGATCCCCAACACGGCCAGCAAGCTGCCCAATACAGCTGTGATCACCGCCAGACTCGCCAGTACTTCCGCGCCGGGCACCCCCCACGAATCGATTATTGCCACCCACGCCGCCGGTTGGCTCCAAGGTTCCGAACCGGAAACGATGCGGAACATCGCCACGGGCAGCGCCAGACGCCACAGCAGCGGCAGCCAGCGCCCAAACAGCGCAACTAGGAAATCCCGCGCGCGTCTGTACTGCGGATTATCGCTCGTCAGACGGCCGCTCGCGAACAGCCAGTCGCGCCAGAAACCGAGCAGCACCGGGATAGCGATGATCAGCGCTGCAAGCTGTGACATGGGCGCGGGTACAATCGGCCACAGCACGACTGTCATCATGCCCATCATCATCCCCGCCAGAATGCGGCGATGCACGCTGGGGGGTAGCGCATAGGTGGGCTTGCCCTGCCGTTCGCGCCACCACAACCCGCCCAGAAACGCGTAACGCGCCAGCCCCACGCTCAGGAACCACCAAGGTAGCTGGCCATAGCTGATGCCCAACAGGCAAACGATCAGCACGCCCAGTCCATCCAGCTCCACATCCAGCCACTGCCCCAGTTCGGTTACCCGCCCGCTGCGCCGCGCGATATAGCCATCAAAGCCATCGGCGATACTGGCAGCCGTATACAACCCGACAATGCCCCAAGCCAGTGCCCCCCACGGCCAGGGAGAAAACAGGAACCCCGCCAGCAAGCCGATCGCCAGGGCGCGCGCCAGAGACAGCCCGTTGCCGGGCCCAAATGTGCCCTGAAGTTCATCCGTTCCCGGTGTTCTGTTCAAGGGCAGTTTGCGCCACAGGTTCCACAACAGCAAGCTCAGTGTCAGGACTGCCAGCGCCGCCCAGCGATCTGCGAACGCCCACTGGCTGCGCAAAAAGATGTAGCCGCTCAACCAGAACAGCAGCCACAACGTGGCGACCAGGAACCAACGCCGCCGCAGGCTGGTTATGGCTGGGGTAACTGGAGATAGGGATTCGTTTATGGCAGCTTTCCTTGCAGGCAAAACAGATGCCCATTGATGATAGCAATCCGCTCGGCAAATCGACAACCATTCATCGCCGGAGATCAGGGAGCCATCATAAACAACGGCCGTACATACCCATGCCCTGCCCGCCGCTCCTCGCTATAATGACGGGTAGACCGAGGAGGAACTATGACCGATCTGATCTTAACCGCGAGACGAGACGCTGTATTGGAAATCACGCTCAACCGCGCGGACAAACGCAACGCCATCAATAGTGAGATGTATGCCGCCTTTGACGCCGCCGTCACCGAAGCCACTACGCTCGACGGCCTGCGCGCCGTGTTGATTCGCGGTGCCGGCCCGGTTTTCTCCGCCGGCATCGACGTCACCGACTTCTTGCGCCTGCCGGAGAAGTATGGCCCTCAGTGGCAGCTGCACGCCCGGCGCATCACCACTGACTACCAGGCCGTGCTCACCAATCTGGAGCGCCTGGAGGTCCCCACTATTGCCTTGCTGCACGGCCGCTGCCTCGGCCTCGCCCTGGAACTGGCCCTCGCCTGCGACCTGCGCATCGCCGCCGAGGGTACCCTCCTGGGCTTGCCCGAAACACGCCTGGGCATCATCCCCGATGTCGGCGGCACCACGCGCCTCGTGCGTCTCGCAGGTCCGGCGCGGGCCAAGGAACTGATTCTCACCGGCAAACAAATCGACGCGGAACTAGCCGAACAATGGGGCATCGTTAACAGAGTTGTGCCTGAACCCGACTTGCTCGCCGCCGGCGAAGCTATGGCCGGAGAAATCAGCCTGGGAGCGCCGCTGGCTGTGGGCATGGCCAAGCGGGTCATCGACGGCCTGGCGGACATCGATCGCGGCTTGCAGTTGGAAGGCTGGGCGCAGAGCCAGCTTTTCGCCACGGAAGATTTTCTGGAAGGGGCTCAGAGCATGCTCATGCGCCGCCCGCCGGAATTTAAAGGAAGGTAACCTCGAGCTTTGGAGCCCGACCGGCCCTACACGTCTGCGTAGCCGTTCGGGTTCTGCGACTGCCAGCGCCAGGTATCCTCGCACATCTGGTCCAGGTCCCGCACGGCCGTCCAGCCCAGTTCGCGCTGCGCCGCGCCCGGGTCGGCATAGGAGACAGCCACATCTCCCGGTCGCCGGGGTGCAAACTCATAAGGAATGGGCTGCCCGCTGGCCCGTTCAAAAGCCGCCACCACTTCCAGCACCGAGGCTCCTTGCCCCGTGCCCAGATTGTAGACTGTATAGCCCGGAGCTGCTTCCAATTTCGCCAGCGCCTGCAGATGGCCGATGGCCAGGTCGACCACATGGATATAATCCCGGATGCCGGTACCATCCGGAGTGGGATAGTCATTCCCATAAATGCGCAGCCGGGGCAGTTTTCCCACTGCGACCTGCGACACGTAGGGCACCAGGTTGTTAGGAACGCCGTTTGGATCTTCGCCAATTTGGCCGCTCTCATGCGCGCCGATGGGGTTGAAGTAACGCAGTACCACGATTTGCCAGCTTTCATCTGAGGTATGCAGATCGCGCAGGATGTCTTCCATCATCTGTTTGGTACGGCCGTAAGGATTCTCCGCCGGCAGCATGGGCGCATCTTCCTGCAGCGGCATTTCCGTAGCATTGCCATAGACCGTCGCCGACGAGCTGAACACCAGGTTGCGCACGCCAAAATCGCGCATTACTTCGCACAGAACCAAAGTGCCGGTCACATTGTTATGGTAGTAACGCAAAGGCTCCGCGACCGATTCAGCCACTGATTTCAGCGCCGCAAAATGGATGACTGCGTCAACAGGCGCTGCGGCAAAGACCGCACTCAACGCTGCCCTGTCGAGAATATCTACTTCATGAAAAGCCATCTCTCTTCCAGCCAGCACCTGCACTCGTCGCAGGGCTTCGGTTTTGCTGTTGACCAGGTTGTCGACCACTACGACTTCGTGGCCGCTGTTCAGGAGTTCGAGAACTGTGTGGCTGCCGATATAGCCGGCGCCTCCGGTTACCAAGACACGCATAGGGTTCACCTGCTTATGGGGTATTGACTTGTTTCAACAATCTCAGTTCTTTGCCAGCCGCGCACGGAATTGATCAGCAGGAGTTCTTCACAGCGCGCCAAATCGAGCCTGGTTAACGGGGATTCCGCAATCGTTCCTTCTTCAAGCAAAAACCGGCGCATTGTCCCCGGCAGCAATCCAGCCGCAACCGGAGGAGTCACCAAACGTCCGTCCAGCCTCAGCACAATGTTGCTGTTCGTCGCCTCGGTCAGAAACCCATCCTCATTCCACAGTAAGACCTCATCATATTCCGGCGCTTCCGCTCGCGCCTGTTCATAATTATCGCGCCTCGTCGTCTTATGATAGAGCCAGATATTGTCCGCTGCTACGGCCGTGCGCGCCAGCGTTACGCGCAGCGGGGCGACCGCCTGCCCAACAGGCAAGGGCGCAGTTTCAATCGTGATTTCACCCTCTCGCGCCAGCAGCAGACGCACTTTTTGCGGCACGGAGAATCCCACCGTCGCGCCGGACAGTTGTTCCCGGACAGACGTCTCTTCAGCGTTGAAGCCGAAATACTCTGCCGACGCCAGGAGACGCTGCATATGCAGTTCCAAAAGATAATAGCCTTCCGCTTGCGTCCAGCGCATCGTCTCTAGCAGAGCGAAAGGCCTCCGCTGCTGCAGCAGCACTTCTGCTTTGAGTGCGCATTCGGCGTATTCCTGCGCCGCCATGGAATCCCACACTATCCCACTGCCAACATGATAGGCGGCACGCTCTTGTTCGCGGTCCACTACCACGGTGCGGATCGCTACATTGAAGCCGGCCTGCTTCCCCGGACCAAAATAGCCGATACTTCCCGTGTAGATGCCGCGCGGATCCTGCTCCAATTCCCTGATAATCTCCATCGTTCTTACTTTGGGTGCCCCCGTGATGGAAGCACAGGGGAACATCGCCCGCAGCAGTTCTAGGGTTGAGGCCCTACTGCGCGCCGTCACCGTCGAAGTCATCTGCAACAGCGTCGGGTAGCGCTCCACCGTAAACAACTCTGGAACTTGTACACTGCCGATCTGGGCAATGCGCCCCAAATCGTTGCGGATCATATCGACTATCATGACATTTTCGGCCCGGTTCTTCTCCGAAGCGCGCAACGCCGCCATGTTGGCGCGATCCTCGGCCAGGGTGCGGCCGCGCCGGGCCGTGCCCTTCATGGGGCGTGAAGTAATCTCCTCGCCCGTGCGCTCAAAGAATAGTTCCGGGGAAGCAGAACAAATCGCATAGCGCCCCAGGTCAATATAGGCGATGTGCCCGGCTTGCTGCGCCGCTGCCAGGTCGCAGAAGAGCGCCCAGCTGTCACCCTGAAACGAGGCGCGCAGCGGCATGGTGAAGTTTACCTGATAGGTATCCCCCTGGGCGATATAAGCCTTGATCTGCGCGATCTTGTCACTGTACGCGGCCTCATCCAGCGCCGCTTCCCACGCTCCCACCCGGTAGGCACCCGCGGCGTGCGCGGCAAGGGCGATCGGCTCGCGCTGCTCATACAATCCAAACCAGAGCAGCGGCAGCGCATCCGACGGCCGTCCATGAGCCGCCAGGTCCAACGCCGCCGCTGCCTCATAACATAGGAAACCGGCCGCGAACCAGCCCTCCTCCTCCACCGCTTTTTCGACCAGCGCCAGCTGCGGCAGCACGTCCTGCGGCTCATATGCAACCAGCATCCGCAGCGGATCGCGAAAGAGCCAGGTCTGCCGGCCCTCCTGTAAGACGACCGCATTCTTGTCTGGGGTAAGGGGCGCGAGCGAAGAATCAGCGGCGGCCAACACGAAGCGCTTGCCCTCTTGCAGAATCAAGCATCAGCCAGGGCCCTTGACATCCTCGCCCTGGCCGAGGGCCACCGAACGCTGGTATGCCGCCCAGATGCCGCGCGATATGACCGTGCGCAGACCACCCTTTTCCATGTGATAAAGCGCCGCGGCCGTAGTTCCGCCGGGCGAAGTCACCTGGTTACGCAGTTCGGCCACATGCTTGCCCGACTGTGCCGCATATTCGACGGAACCGCGCATGGTCTGGTAAACGAGCTGTTCGGCAACATGGCGCGAGAAGCCCAGATGCACCCCGGCGTCGATCAGCGCTTCCATCATCATAAACACGTAGCCCGGACCCGAGCCGCTGAGCGCTGTGGCCATATCCAGGTAACTCTCCTGATCCACAAAGATCTCCTCGCCCAGCGACCCCAGGATGGCCTGGGCTTGCTGCTTGTGCGCCTCGCTCACTTCCGGGGTGGCCGTCCATACGGTGATACCCATGCCGATTTGTGCCGGCGTGTTGGGCATAGCCCGCACCACAGAAGCATGCGCTGCGCCATCGGCCAGCTGGCGGATCGGTGTGCCGGCGATAATCGAAAGCAGCAGGTCCCGCTGGTGTAGGTGGCCCCTGATTTCCGGCAGCACATAGGGAATACTCTGCGGCTTGATGGAAAGGACGACGATCTGACCCGCCTCCGCCGCCTCGCGATTGTCTTGTGTGACGCGTATACCGTATGTCTCTGCCAGGAATGCCGTGCGTACGGTCCAGGGGTCCGCGACGATGATATGTTCCGGAGTCACAATGTTCTGGCTTAATAAGCCGCGGATCATCGCTTCGCCCATCACACCCCCACCAATAAAGGCGATGGTTACATCGCTGAAGTTCTGTCTTGCCCCAGCGTTCGCTCCGTTCTCTTCTTCCGTCATGCGCCTCTCCTGTTATCCGTCCGCGCGAAACCTGCGCCGCGCGGTAGTCACGGCCGTCAGCCGCTCCTGATCTACTTCAATGCCCAGCCCTGGTCCGGTGGGTACCGTGATCGTGCTGTCCTCGCCGTTGAGAAAGAATGGCGTCGCTATGTCCGGGTCATAGTACCGTTCCGTGGCCGAAATATCGCCAGGGAGATTGAACCCCGGCAGTGCTGCCAGCGCCAGCTGCGCCGCGCGCCCCACGCCCGTTTCCAGCATGCCGCCCACCCACAGCCCGATCCCAGCAGCGCGCCCCAGATCATGAATCTGGCGCGCTACGGTCCAGCCGCTGACGCGCGATGGTTTGATATTGATGATATCGCAAGCGCCGATTTCCAGAGCGAAACGGGCGTGATCCAGGGACACAATACTTTCATCCAGGCACAGCGGGCTCTCGATTTGAGGCCGCAGTTTGCTGTGATCATAGATGTCATCATGGCCCAGGGGCTGTTCCAGCATCAACAGATCGAACTCATCCAATCCTTGCAGCACGGCCGTATCCGCCAGCGTATAAGCTGAATTGGCGTCAAGCATAAAACTCAGATCAGGATAATGGCCGCGCACTGCCCTCGCCAGCTGCACATCATAGCCTGGCTTGATCTTCAACTTGATCCGCCGGTAGCCCTGATCGAGATACGCCTCGATCAGCTCCAGCGTCGCGGCCAGCGATGGCTGTATGCCAATGCTGACACCTACGGGCACACGCTCGCGTGGCCCTTCCGGGTAAGGGCTAGCCAGTTTCTGCGCCATTGATAACCCGTCGCGCCGCGCCGTCAGATCCCATGCCGCCTGATCCAGCGCCGCCTTGGCCAGGGGGTGTCCGCGCACGCTGCGCATCCAGGATTGCAAATCACCCGGTTCCTGCAGATCGCGCCCCAGTACCGCCGGAATGAGAAAATCGCTGAGGATATGCCAGGCGGTCTGCGCCGTTTCGTAGCTGTAGCCGGGATCATTGGTGGCCACGCATTCGCCCCACCCGCTCAGGCCCTCGCTGTGCATCACCAGCAGCAGGCAGTCGCGTTCCAACTGCTCGCCGAAGCTGGTGGCGAACGGCCGTATCAACGGCTGGCTCATGGCAATGAGATCAATCGCTTCAATTTTCATGAACGCTATGCATCCTCAAAAGTCAACAAATAGAAACTGCGCTCGTGCCCTTCCTCGTCTTCATAGCGCACCGTATCCGTAACCAGAAAGCCGCTGTCAAACAGCTTCTCGAACAAATCCCGCGTATGTTCGCGCCAGCGCAGCGCCAGCGGGAAATCCTGCTGCTTGAGCGCCTGGAAATCGGCCGGGATTTCTACCAGCATCAGATTGCTGGGGTGATTGATGTAGTTAGGCGGCGGCACGGGCAATCCCGCGCTGCTGAACGTGGATTCATTGACCAGGATCGCGCCGCCGGCCAGCAATGATTGCAGCGACAACGGTTTCCGTTCCTGGGCCACGCGGCTCTTGACCCGATTGCTGGTGACCCACCATTCCACGTCGAAGCGGTCCGTCTCCAGCCCTGCATTTAACCCTGACATCTCGCCGTGGAAGTTGCGCACATAGCGGCGGCACACCGCCCCCAATTTGCCGATATTGAACCGCGCGTTGCGGCTCTCCAGTGGGTCAAACGTCCAGGAAATCATCCGTACGCCAATGCGCAGGGCGAAGTCGCGCTGCGCCAGTTTCAGCTGGTACCCGACACCCTGGTCGCGATATCCGGGCAGCACCCCGGCAATGACTGAGAACATCTTCAGGCGCGCCGCGGCCACCTGGTCAATGCGGTGGTCCAAACCCTCCACCGTCGCCAGCACAGCCATGGTGAAGCCTACCATCTTCTCCCCGGCAAAAGCCCCGTGCACGGCCGCACCGTTGTATTGCATGGCGTGAAAAACATGCGCGGGGATGACTTCGCGTTCATCGCGTGTCCATACCACGCGTTGAATCTCCTCAACTTCTTCCATCTCGGCCAGTCGTGTCAACGGCCGTATTTCAATTTCACTCATAAGAACTCCGCCAGCAAAAAGAGTGTGATTGGGTAGCTCAGAAAGCTCCGCCAAGGAGCATCAGGATGCCCGCGGCGGCCAGGAATGCCCCGTAGGGTAGCGTGCTGTGCCGTCCTGCCCGTTTCGTCAACAGCAGGATCATGCCGCTGCAACCGGCCAGCAAGATGCCCAGCACCAGTGCCGGAAACACCTGTTGCAGCCCTAACATCGCGCCCAGCAGCATTGCCAGCTTCACGTCTCCAAAGCCCAGCACGGACCTGCCGTACAGATTGCGTCCCAGCCAGTAGAGACCATAGAAGAACAAGAAGCCGGCCAGCGCACCACTCACGGTCAGCAGAAAAGCCTCACGGCCGTCCAGCAGCCCTGCCAGCAGTGCCAATCCGGTCGCCGGCAGCGCGAGCGCGTTGCGCACGCGCCGTTCGCGCACATCTACCAGGAGAATTACAAACAGAATCCCAATGTACAGGCCTTGGATCATCTGTGAAGCGGACCATCCATTCATCAGTCTGATTATATCTGTGAATCACAGCAGGGGAAAAGAGCCGCATACCTTGTTCACGTTTCTTCAGGTATCATTCCTGCGGCGGCGCAGCGCGCCCGGCGCTGGACTATCAAGGTACGTACTCTTTGCGTGCATCAACATCACGCCAGGAGACGCGATACAGAGGAACAGTACCAGATGACCCAAAACTTGTTTGCCCAACTGAGCGACGTGATTCAACTCGAAATGGCCAGTCTCGGCGTACCCGGAGTGGCCGTTGGCGTCTGGTTTGACGGCCAAACCTATACAGATGGCTTTGGCGTAACCAACGTGGATCACCCATTGCCGGTTGACCAGGATACCTTGTTCCAGATTGGCTCTATCAGCAAGACAATGACGGGCACGGCCGTGATACGGCTTGTCGAACGTGGGCTCCTCGATCTGGATGAGCCCGTGCGCCGCTATCTGCCCGAACTGCGCCTTGCGGATGAAGAGGTCGCGGCAAACGTCACTCTGCGCCACCTGCTCAACCACACCGGTGGCTGGGCAGGCGACTACTTTTCAGATACTGGCCTGGGTGACAATGCCCTCGCCCGCTACGTCGCTGAAATGGCCGGTTTGCCGCAGTTAACATCCCTCGGTGAAGTGTGGGCCTACAATAATTCCGGCTTCAGCCTCGCCGGACGCATCATTGAAGTGATTACCGGCCAGACCTATGAGCAGGCTATGCAAGAGCTGGTTTTTGATCCCCTGGGCATGAAAGATGCCTACTTCTTTCCCAGCGACGTAATGACCCATGGCTTTGCTGTGGGCCACAGCGGCCGCGACGCCGGTCCGGAGCCCCAGGTGCTGCGACCCTGGCCCCTGGCGCGCTCCGCGCACAGCGCCGGCGGCGTCATTACAAACGTGGGCGAACTCCTGCGCTATGCCCGTTTGCATCTCGGTGAGGGTTCAATCGTTGATGGTTCACCCTTTCTCACCCCCGCCAGCCTGCAGGAAATGCAAACTCCGCGCACGGCAGCCAATCTGGGCAACCAGTTCGGCTTGACCTGGTTTATCAAAGAGATCGACGACACAAAGCTGGTAAGCCACGGGGGAGCAACCAGAGGACAGCAGGCATTTCTCCTGATGGTGCCGGAAAGACAATTTGCCCTCTGTTTCTTGACCAACAGTAGTGACGGGGCGCAGGTCTATGAGGCGGCGACAAAATGGGCTTTACAGCACTACCTGGACCTGAAAGAGGCGCGGCCGCTGCCTCAAGAACGCTCTACAGAAGAACTCAGGTCGTACGTGGGCGAATACGAAGCCCAGCTAGCCAACCTTATGCTGCAATTGGATGATGGCTCTCTGATCCTGCACTACTTTCCTAATGGTGGCTTCCCGGACAAAAACTCGCCGCCACCACCGGCTCCTCCGCCCACCCGAATTGCCTTCACTGCCGCGGACGAGATCATCGCTCTTGACAAGCCTTTGGAGGGCACGCGTGCAGATTTCATTCGCGCGGAAGACGGCCGCATTGTCTGGCTGCGCACCAGCCGCCTCCACAGGCGTCAGTAGCTTGGGCTACTCCCGCGCCTCAGCAGGCTCTCCGACCAGCGAAAATGCGGCGCGTGTTCCTGCCTGCAGCATATAGAGAATGACCCCGACGCCGATAAAAATGGCCAGGTAGTCGATGGGCCCTCCCGTGAACCAATCGTAGAAGGCGAAGCCCAGGGCGACAAGCTGCAGCAAGATGGTGCCCCACCAGGCCCAAGACCAAAGCTGCCACAGCCCCAGACTCAGGATAACGGCAAACGCGCCTAATCCCAGAAAGGTCGGGTTAGCGTCAAAACGCAAGGTGTTGACGATCGTAAGGATTCCGTTTAAAAGCAATAATGCCGAGATGATGGTTACAAGGATTGGCCGTTTACCCATGGTGCCTCTTCAGGAAAATTACGGATTGCTGCCGGCGCGATCAAAACAAATCAGCCGGATGCGCCGATGCTCGTTTGCTGGCTGCCCAACCCACGAGGAAAATGCTGACTATCAGCACAAGTGTAACAACAAGACCCCCTTCCGGCCCAAACAAACCTCCGGTTAGCTGGTCGGGTCCGGCTTCCATCAGGTCAAGCAGGCTGCCGGCCTTGATTTCCATACCGCTCACGGCGAAGCCAAAGAGGTTGCCCTGCGCCCAGTTCCAGATGGCATGGATGGCGAATACACCCCATAGGCCCCCTTCATAAAGGGCATAGAGTGCGGCGAAAAGTCCGAAAAGCGCCAGGTTGAGAATACTGATCGCGCTGACATTGGGGTTCGCCAGATGCAGGGCGCTGAACAACAACGAAGAAATGAGTATCGCTACGGCCGTGCCCCAGCGTATCCCCAGCACGGGCAGCAAGAAGCCCCGCGTCAGCAGTTCTTCCGCGGCCCCCTGCACCATCCACCCAACGAATAGAAGCAGCGCGCCGCCCACCGTTGCCAGGCCCAGGCTGCCCAGCGGGCGCTCCAATTCGACAAAGCCCAGTGCCGCCAACAGCAGCACGGCCGTGCCGAACATCGCCAGCCCCACGCCCACGCCGCGCAGATAAGACCGCAACCACGGCCGTTCCAACCCGGCCGTCCATAACGGCCGTTTTTCGGTCGCCTGCAGCCACAACCAGATAAGGAGAAAGAATGGGGCAAAACTGGCCACAAGCAAAATTGTGAAGCCCAGACTGGACGGCTCCCTGGGATCAAAAGCGAACATCGCCGCCGGGAATCCGAGCAGAGCCGCCAGTTGCGGCACCAGCGCTGCGAAAAACAGCGCGGCCAGCGGATATAGACCCTTGTTAATAAGGGTTGGCGAACTGCTCAACCACGCTTCCGGCAGCCGCAGCCGGCCCATACGGGCCAGTTCCAGCAAGCGGCTTTGCTCCAGCACTGCCAGCGGGCCGGGCCCTGGTTCCTGCTCTAATTCGCTATTCGTCATGTGCCAAAGACAAATGGGCCAATCCAAGCTGATTGGCCCATTTGACAATCACCTACGTTTGACAGGGCAGCTCACGTGTCAGCAAGCCGCTTTAGCCGGAAGGCGTCGTGATGCTCTGATTATTGTAATCCAGATAGCTGCTGCTGACCCAGCCAACCAGACCACCCGGTTCGCGCACCTGCACCCAATAGTCACTGACTTCCCCGGTTAGCGTAACAATGGTGCCACGCGAAAGCACGGTGATCACCGGGAACTCAACGCTGGGGCCAGAGCGCATGTTCAGGTAGCTGGTATCCACTGTAGCGGTCAGACCGGCCGAGCTGCCACCGCCGGTGCCGCCACCCGTGCCGCCACCGGAGCCGCCAATCTGCGAGGCATTGATGTTGATGCTGGCCGTCCCGACGCTGTTGTAATAGGTGGCAATGAGGTGCTGGATACCACCCAGCAAATCAATATCAACGGATTGCTGCTGCAGCCCATTCTGCCAGCGATCAACGACCAGCTGACCATTCACCCACAACCGGACGCCATCTTGTGATTGCACATTGATGCGATACCGGCCAGGCTGGGCATCGAACGTGTAGGTATAACGCGCGGAAAAATTGTCGCTCGGGATCAGCCCTGGGGCCGGAGAACCAGTGCCCCAATTATGGGAAAGCGGAGTACTCTCATATCGCACCAGCACCGGTTGACCGGAGACGCTGGTGTTGCTGAAGTACTCGGCCCTGATTGGTCCCGTTGTGCTGATATTGCCGTCTACACGGGTCCATGCCAATCGGATAACAGCATTGCCTGTAGTTTGAAAATATTCCAGGACGATCGGCTGTAGGCCCGACTGGAAGATATCAATCTCGGCCGAGAACGTGCCACCGTTATTGTTGTACCAGCGATTGATCAGTAACTTGTCACCGACCCATAGGCGTGCTCCGTCATCCATGGTCACTTCGAAGCGCCAGCGCCCCGGATCCAGGTGCATGTTCGTGCGCCACTGGGCGGAAAAATTTGTGGACTGGATAATCCCGGGGGCGGGTGATCCGCCGTTGCTCCAGTTGTAGCTAGGTGGGTTTGTCTCCGCGCGCTGCAGCGCCGGAGGGCCGGAAAGAGAAGTGTTGTTCCAATAGCTCGCTGTCCACGGGTCAGCGGCATAGACTGGCGCGCTCAACACGAGGATAAACAGCGCCACGGCCAGCAAAAGCGCCATGCTTTTCACCGCCGGCCTCGCTTCCCATGACTGCACTCTTACCAACATGGCAATAGCCTCCTTGCTTATGGTCGAGCATAAGGGCGCCAGGTTTCTCTCGCCTGGCACCCATGCATCGAATGTCTTGTAGACTTAACTAGCCTGCCGGGTAGACAGGAATATTGTAATCCAGGTATTGTGACGCAATCCACCCGGTCAAGCCGTTCGGATCGCGCACGTTGACCCAATAGTCCTGGTACAGTCCGGATAGTTGCACGACCGTGCCCTCTGTGAGGGTGCCGATGGGCTCGAAGTTGGTACCAGGACCGGAGCGCAGGTAAACGGCCGTTGTGTTCACTGTGCCGGTCGTCCCCGCAGGCGCTGTGCCGCCACCATAACCGCCGCCGGATCCACCAGAGCCACCAGATGACGAGCCACCGCCGAAACCGCCGCCCGAGCCGCCGGACCCGGGATAGCTGCCGGAACCGCCAGACCCCGGATAGCCGCCACTGCCGCCCGAACCGCCATTGTCCAGGCGCGTAATCCCTGTCGTGATCAGGGCATTGCCGGTATTCTCGAAGTAATTAATCACGAAATTGGAGATACCGCCCGGCCAATTCACGTCCACGGTGTGACTTGTCGTGCCGCTGGCATTCCAATCATCAATAATCGGCTGGCCATTCATCCAGATCCGGATCCCGTCGTCTGCTGTCGCCGTGATGCGATATAGTCCGGCTGGCAAGTTCACCGAGCGCTGGAAGCGGGCGGAGAAGTTGTCGGCATTGATGATCCCCGGGATCGGGGCGCCGCTGGCCCAATTGTGGGAAATCAGGCCGCCCTCGCCGCGCACATAGGCTGGCGCACCGCTCAGCTCTTTGTTGTTGAAGTACTCGGCTCGCCAATCGTTAACACCGACAGTTCCTCCCAGACGTTCCCAGTTAAGGTGAACCCCGGCATTGGCGCCCTTGTCAAAGAATTCCAGCATGATTTGTTTGGGGCCCGTTGTGGTGATATCAACATCCCTCGCGTAGGTTTCGCCAGTGCTGTCATGCCACTCGTCGACCAGAAGTTGGCCATCCAGCCACAAGCGAACACCGTCATCAGCCCGCACACTGAAGCGCCACTGACCGGGGTCAAAATGCTGCGTCGACACCCAGCGCGCCGAGAATTCGTCCGCCTGAACGATGCCGGGAGCCGGCGAATTGTTTCCCCAGCCGACATCAGGCGTTTCGTATTCGATACGCTGCAGTACGGGCGGGCCGCTCATGTTCATGTTATTCCAGTAGCTGGCCTGCCATTCACCGGCCGCATACGATAATGCGGGAAATATAGCCAGAGTCAACACAAGCAGTCCAAATACCAATCCGCTGCCCGCAATTACCAAAATAGAGGATTTCTTCATAACTGTGCTGCACCTTTTTCCCTCTGGTGTAGGAGACAACGAACTGTTTCCTACCCTTGATTCGTTGGGTAACTCGCTTTCAAAAAGAACTGCGATTGCGCTCCACGATGCGGATCTTATCCAGCAGTGCCCGCTACCCATCTCCGACAATAACTAATCTCCTGATCAACGAACTCACGCGACACGCTAATTCTAGCCGAAAATCTGCTTTTCGCAGCTAGCAACCTGATCCTAGACACCGGACCGCCGAACTGTCTTTATAGGGCACGCAGGGAGATATCTCCGGCCGCGATGAAGTGCAAACGGCCGTCTTCCCCCCGCAGCCGCAGCCGCCCCTGCTCATCCGTGCCCTCAAAAACGCCCACCAGGTCGATCTCCTGCCCCAGTCGGCTGATACCGACCACTTCGTTCAGCATGATCAGCCGTCCATTCCAAGCCGGCTGCGGTGATTGCCCCTGCTCTGCCCCTTCAATCAGATCCTCCAATTCGGCCAGAATCGCGACCAGTAACTCTAGGCGCGACACGGCTTTCCCCTGGACAGCCAGTAGACTCGTGGCTGGAAAGGACGTCGCCGGGAGTTGATCTCTGTGCACGTTAACGTTCACCCCGATGCCCAGAATTACCGCACTGAGTTGGTCTGGTTCTCGAAATTCGCTTTCAAGCAGCATGCCGCAGAACTTGCGCCACGTCCCCTCCTCCCAGATCACCAGATCATTGGGCCACTTCAGCCGCACCGGCAGGTCTGCAACCGTTTCGACGGCCTGTGCAACGGCCAGGCCCGCCAACATGGGAAGCCACGCCAGACGTTCCGCCCTCCATGCCGGGCGCAGCAGGATGGAAAATAACAGCGAGGTGCTTGCTGGCGCCTGCCAGCGGCGCTCCATACGCCCGCGCCCGCTTTCCTGAAAGTCGGTCAAGTAGACCGCGCCCGCCGCGAGATCCGCTTGCGAACGGTCCCTGATGCGCGCTTTGAGCAAGTCGTTTGTCGAGCCGGTGTGTGGCAAATAGTGGTAGGTGCGCCCGAGCCACTTGGTTTGCAGGGCCTGTTGTACAGCCGTAGCCGCCAGCGAGTCATTCATGTAGATTCCATCCTGCCTAAGCCATACTCTTGCGCCACAAAGCAACACCCGGTTTGACAAGCCCGGATCATCCCCTATAATAACGAGTGTGTAAAATTCACGCTTCTTTCACGCCTTGTTCCGGTACCGTACAGAAGGATACAGTGCATATCATGAGTAGTGAGCAGCAGGATACCGCACGTGACGTTCAGGCAAACGAATCGTATTGGGCAGCATTATTTAACCAGGAAAAATTGCAGGAGGCCACCTCTCCCCCTGCGGAACACTGGCCTGCCCCCTTCGAATTTCCCCCTATCCAGAGCCCGGCCAGAAGTGATGCCTGGCAGGTAGCTGCCGAAGCCTTTCGTGCCGATCAGGTCCTGCAACTGCAAGTAATTGGCTACAACAAAGGCGGCTTGCTTGTCCATTGGCTGGGACTGCAAGGTTTTGTTCCCGCCTCCCAACTCATCGATTCTCCGCAGCTCCACATCGCCCGCGAGCGCCTGAGAGCATTGATCGAAATGCAGGGAAGGTTTCTCATCCTAAAAATCATTGAACTGAACCCGGAAGCAGACCGCCTCATCCTGTCCGAGCGCGCTGCCCTGGTGGATGTCGAACAACGGGTGGGCATTCTCTACCAGCTGCGTCCCGGCGACGAACTGCTGGGCCGCGTGACCAACCTCACAGATTTTGGAGCCTTTGTAGACCTGGGTGGTATCGAAGGGCTGATCCACATCTCTGAACTATCCTGGAGCCGCGTCATCCATCCCAGCCACATTGTCCAGCCTGGGCAAAATATCAAAGTCAAAGTATTGCGCATAGACCGCGAGCGTGAGCGCATTTCCCTGAGCTACAAACAGCTCAAACCTGATCCCTGGGCCACGGCCGAAGCGCGCTACGCGGTGGGCGACCTCGTAACAGGTGTGGTCAGCAACATCACCAGCTACGGTGTCTTCCTCATGGTCGAAGCCGAACTGGAAGGCCTGATCCACGTTTCTGAGCTGGCCGAAGGCGCCTTCTCACACCCGCGCAGCATAGTCGATCAAGGTGATCAGATCACTGCCCGCGTGCTGCAAGTCAATGGGCCAAAAAAGCGTCTGGCCTTGAGCCTGCGCAACCTCTAGAGGACCTATCGCCGCCCACTTGGCTTTGCATGAGGAGAGGTAGTTGTTTCTGCAAAAAGCAAACAACGATCTCTCAACCTTCTCTGCAATAGCCGGCCAGCCTCCCCATCTGCCCGCAAATACTTGCCGCGCAAGCCCTCTTCGCAGCGCCAAACCACATACCCCACATTGATCGCGAACATGCGAGCGAGTACAATGGGACCATAGTCATTCCTGTTTCCTGGTTCTTCTGTATCGTCTATGGCCCGTACAAAAGCAGCAGCAAGCCGCAGCAGCAAACCGCAGCCCCCGCCACCCGCTACCTGGGATGAGAAGCTGATCAGCGGCCTCACGCCTTATCGATTGGAGCTGGCTGGAGTTTTGCTGGTCCTAATAGCTGCCGTCACCGTGCTGGCTATGCTGGACCTGACTCAGTCAACGTGGCTGGGTTGGTGGACCAGTCTACTCGACCAGACCTTTGGTTGGGGAACATACGCGCTCTGTCTCTTATTATTTGCTGTGGGTGTGCACATGATCCTGCGCAAGATAGACAAGCCATACCAGTTCCGCCCGGCACAGGTCATTGGATTCGAGCTTGTCTTGCTCACCGCGCTGGCCCTCAGCCACCAGTTTTCCTCCAGCACCCTGCAGGACGCCTATCAAGGAGAGGGCGGTGGCCTTGTCGGGTGGGCGCTGGCCGAACCACTCCTCGATTTCCTTGGCCCCTTTCTAACCGTGGTCCTATATGCGGCGCTGCTGTTGTGGGGCATGGCGTTGCTCGCTGGCATCCGCTGGCACGATGTCCAGCAGGTTCTGCAGCGCTCGTCCACCGGCTTCGGCCACCTGGCGGCACAGTTGACCCCACCGCCGCGCAGCCGTCCCCAACCGCAAAAGACGGCCACGGCCGTTCCTGTTCGTGATACCCAACCTGTCCCACCAGTTACCATCGTTCCCCCTGCCGTCCCGCCGCCCCGCCGCCGTTCGCGTCGTTTGCCGCCGCTGACACTCCTCGAGCAAGGTGCGCAAATCGGTATGAATGAAACGAAGGTAGCGGCGAAGAAAGTGACTATCGAACAGGCGCTGGCCGATTTTGGCATACCCGCCGAGGTGACACAAATACGCCGCGGCCCCGCCGTCACCCAATACGGCGTTCTTCCCGGTTACATAGAACGCACCGGGCCGGATGGTGAAGTCAGAATGCACAAAGTACGTATCGGGCAGATCGCATCGCTGCGCCGCGACCTGGCGCTGGCCCTTGCTGCCCCTCGTCTGCGCATTCAGGCCCCAATTCCTGGCCGCGGCGTTGTGGGTGTGGAAGTGCCCAATGACGAAGTCTATCTGGTGCGTCTAAGAGATGTGGTCGAATCGCCAGAATTCGCGCAGGTAAAAGCCCCCCTGACCATTGGTCTTGGTCGCGATGTCTCCGGCCTCCCCAATGCTGTAGACCTGGCGAAACTTCCCCATCTGCTCATCGCCGGCACAACCGGGTCGGGCAAATCCGTTTGTATCAATGCCTTCATCTCCTGCCTGGTATTTAACAATACGCCGGAAGAACTTCAGCTCATCATGATCGATCCCAAAAAGGTTGAGCTTGTGCGGTTTAACGGGCTGCCCCACGTCATCGGCAAAGTAGAGACCGAAGCCGACCGCGCCGTCGGTGTCCTGCGTTGGCTGACGGCCGAAATGGATCGCCGCTACGAAATGTTTGCCATAGTCGGAGCGCGCAACCTGAACGGCTACAACCGCCGCGCGGCGGGTGACCAGGCCGCCGGTGAACCGCTGCCCCATATTGCGGTGTTCATCGATGAGCTGGCTGACCTTATGTACACCTATCCTGGCGATGTCGAACGTACACTTTGCCGCCTGGCGCAGATGGCTCGCGCGACAGGCATTCATCTGGTAGTTGCCACACAGCGGCCGTCTACGGATGTCATCACCGGCCTGATCAAAGCCAACTTCCCGGCGCGCCTCTCTTTCGCTGTCGCCTCCGGAGTCGATAGCCGGGTCATCCTCGACTCCGTTGGCGCCGAGCATTTGCTGGGCAAGGGTGATATGCTGTTTCTGTCTGCTGACGCCAGCGGCCCGGCGCGTATCCAGGGCGTCTATGTGAGCGACGAAGAGGTCGAACGACTGGTTTCCTACTGGAAGAAGGCCCGGCCGGATCATGCGCCAGGCTCGCCGCCATGGGAGACCCTCATTGCCAAGTACGCTTTGCTCGATGAAACAGATACGCTGCTGGAGTCAGCGATCGAACTAGCGCAAAAGAACGACTACATTTCCGCGTCCCTGCTGCAGCGCAAACTACGGCTAGGATATCCCAGAGCCGCCCGGCTGATGGAACATCTTTACGAGATGGGTCTGGTAGAAGATCCCAAAACAGGGGGCAAAACGCGCAAGACATATACGGACGAGGACGATGATCCGTTGGAGCGGATGCTTTCGGAAAAATAACCGCTCCTCTTGAGTTGCGCAGGCCGCGCGAAGGCGAAGACCTGTGACGCAGTGGTACCTCGGAACAATGGGGTTCAGCTATAAACCCTGGGTAGGACCATTCTATCCGGATGGCCTGAATTCGCGTCACTATCTTGCTTATTATGCCGAACGCTTCAACGCGCTGGAGATGGATTCCACTTTCTACGGCACACCCAGAAAATCAACCGTCGAACGTTGGGCCGGAGTCACGCCTCCCGACTTTGTGATCTGCCCCAAGATGCCCCGCGCTATTACCCACGACGCACGCCTCCTCGATGCTGAAGCGGCCACGGCCGAATTTCTTGCCCACATGCGTCGCCTTGATTCCCACCTGGGGCCTATTCTGCTCCAATTCCCGCCTGATTTCACCATATCCGAAGTCAGCGCCCTCATTCGTTACCTGCCGCACCTTCCCCAAGACCTGCGTTTCGCCTTCGAATTTCGCCATCGTTCCTGGGAACAGCCCGAAACGGCCGTTCTGCTAGAAAAACATGGCCACTGCCTTGTTTCCGCCGACTACATCCATATGGCGCGGCGCATTATTCTGACTACCGACTTTCTATACCTGCGCTTCCTCGGACACCACGGCCGTTTCCCTGACAAGAATCGTCAAATCCTGGATCGCACAGACGATATGCAGCTGTGGTTGCAGCATTTGCGGCCGAAGCTGGACAGTGTCAAAGCGATATACGGCTTCTTTAATGACGACTACGCCGGATTTGCGCCGGCTTCGTGCCGCCGTTTCAAGGCCCTGGCCGGTCTGGACCCGGGCGAAATCCGGCCGATGAAGCAGGGACGCCTTTTCTGACGCCGAAAATGAAAAAGGCCGCCCTGTTGCACAGGACGACCCAAGTCGTTTCGTCGTCAAATAGCTACCGATCAACCGCCGGCGATCAGCGCCTGCGCACCCTGCATGACCGCATTGCTGGCGAAGTCAAAGCCCCAGGCCGGTAGAATGCCCAGTAGAAGAGTCACTGCGACCGTAATGACCACGGCCGTCACCAGAGCTGGCTTTTGATCCAGCTTGACGTCCCCGTCAAACATGAACATGAGATAGACCACCCGCAGGTAATAGAAGGTAGAGATCACGCTCGTTACAATGCCGATGATCGCCAACCAGATGAGATCC
Organism: uncultured Chloroflexia bacterium; assembly: GCA_963786145.1. Taxonomy (GTDB): domain Bacteria; phylum Chloroflexota; class Anaerolineae; order Promineifilales; family Promineifilaceae; genus JAACFF01. The sequence continues at coordinate 439,332 of CAWAYB010000002.1, read as the reverse complement.
GCCTCAATTGCCGCGCGGAACACATAGAATTTGCCCGTGAAGCCACCTGTGGGCGGCACCCCCGCTAGGGAAAGCATGAAAAAGGTCATGGCCAGGGCCAGCCAGGGATACTCTTTCGCCAGACCCTTGTAGTCTTCCAACATGACCCCTTCCCCGAGCTGGTGCTCCATGGCAATAACGATGGCAAATGCACCAAGATTGGTGAAGAGATAGGCGAACATATAGTAGAGAGCCGCACTGGAGCCATCGGGGGTTTGGGCGCTGGCCGCTACGGCAATCAGAATATAGCCTGCATGGGCGATGCTGGAATAGCCCAGCATACGCTTGATATTTCCCTGCGAAATAGCCGCGATATTGCCCACGATCAACGATAGCGTCGAAAGTATCGCCACGGCTGGAACCCACGCATAATCAAGATCCGGCACGGCCATCATTAGAACTCGAAGCAAGGCTGCGAAACCACCCACTTTGGCCCCTACCGACATAAAGGCCGTCACCGAAGAGGGTGCACCTTGATAGACATCGGGGGTCCACATTTGGAACGGAGCAGCAGCGACCTTGAAACCGAAACCAACAAGTAGGAAAGCCGTTGCCGCCAGAGCCAATGCACTGGGATTCTGAACCGCCGCAAGTACCTCCGGCAGAGCTGTGGAACCTGCCGCGCCATACATGAGAGCAATGCCGAAGACGAAAATCCCGGAGCTAAACGCTCCCAGCAAGAAGTACTTGAGCGATGCCTCTTCTGAATCCGGCCGTGGCCACGCCATACCGGCCATAATGTAGAGCGGAATCGACAACAGTTCCAGGGCCATGAAGATCAAGATCAGGTCATTGGCCATGCCCATCAGCATCATGCCCGTAAGCGAAAAGAGCATGAGCATGTAGTATTCAGGCCGGTCCAGCCCGGTGCGTTCCAGGAAATCGATGGAGATTAGGACCGTCAGCATGCCTGTAAGCAGCAGCGTTATGTTCAGGAAGACAGCGAAATTATCGACAATCACCATCGGCTGGCCGCCGGTCGGGGTAAAGGTAGCACCGGGGTGATTCCACAGGGCGAAGGATTGGACCAGGGCGAAGCCCAAACCAATAAGCGTGATCCAGGGAGCCCACTTCTTGACAAAGCTGGAGGAGAATAATTCCAACAGCATCAGGAGCATGCCGGTAAGCGCGACGATGATTACCGGGCCCATGAGTACGTAGTTTATTTCAGGAGCTTGGAACGGCATATGCTATTGACCTTTCGCCTTGATCTACTCTTCACAATAATACCACAATGAACAGCCTGTGCTATCGTGGACCTCTTCACGCAGGGGTGTGGAATTCATCTTCGCTCTGCTTCTTGCGAACCCAGACCCGGTTGCTGTGGAAGGTGCTTTGCCCCGCCAGATCACCCAGGGCATCCGGCGTGGTCCAGTTCACATTACGACCGTTCCCCAGCTTGCTCCAGCGCCCTTTGGGCGAAGCCACTACACCGGGGCGAATGCCGTCTGTGACCATAGCCCGCAGTTCGCACCAACCACGACCGTTTTCCACGATTACCAGATCCCAGGTTGAAATCTGCCGTGTTGCCGCATCGTTCGGGTGGATCTCCAGGAACGGTTCTCCTTCTCGCTGCAGCAAGCCAGACTGGTTTGCCAGGCTGCTCGTGACAAAATGATGGGCCGCGCTGGTAATAAGCGACAATGAATCCCTGAACAAGAATTCTTCCGCTTTTCCCTCATTAGACCCGTCATCTTCCCGATCTGTCCATCCCGGCAGAGGGTCGAGACCCTCGTCTGCCAGCCGCTGGCAGTAAAGTTCTACTTTGCCGCTGGGTGTAGGGAAACGGCCGTCCGCGAACGGAACATCACTCTCGATGTGTAGCGGCAAATGCCCCTCTGCGCGCAGAGTCTCCAGCGTGAGGCCGGTAAGTGCCGGCGCCCGACCAGCTGTTGCTGCCCATACTTCCGCGATTACTTCTTCCGCGCCCTGCCGCAGCCAGGGATCATTTAGCCCCAGGGCCCCTGCCAGCAGGCGCATGACATCCCAATTGCTCTTTGCCTCGCCAAGCGCCGGGATGGCCTGCTCGTTGAAGACCACCGCTGGATGCCCGTACGCTTTGTGCAGGTCCGTCTGTTCCAGCTGAGAAGTGGCTGGCAGGACGATGTCGGCATAATCGGCCGTGTCGGTCAGGAATAGTTCGTGCACCACCGTAAACAGGTCCTCGCGCTGCAGCCCGGCGACCACCTGCCCTGCATTGGGCGCGATCGCCGCGGGATTCGACCCGAAGACATAAAGCGCTTGAATAGGAGGATCCTGTACTTCGCCCAGGAGCGCTGCCCCCAGGCGGTTCATATTCACCTTGCGCGCCGGTGGTGGGCATTCCGACCAATGGTGCACTGCCTCCGCATCCCAACTCAGCATGCCGCTGGCGCTGTAGGAAAGGCCGCCGCCGCGACGGCCGTATTGACCGGTCAGGGCGGGTAAGGCCAGAATGGCGCGGACGGCCTGGCCCCCGTTTAAATTGCGCTGCAGGCCGTCCGCTATCTTAATCAGGCTCGGTTGGGTCCGGGCGTACAGCTGGGCCAGCTTCTCTAGATCGTCTTCCGTCACGCCGGTGATTGCCGCCACGCGCTCAGGGGGATAGTCTGCAAGGCGCGACCGCAGCTGCGTCCAACCCACGGTATGTCCAGCCAGCCATGGCTCGTCATGCAGCCCTTGCGCGACGATGAGGTGCCCCAGCCCGAGGGCCAACGCGCCGTCAGTGCCGGGTCGCGGAGCGATATGCCAATCAGCACCAACGGCCGTGCGCGTTCGCCGCGGGTCGATGACCACAAGCTGGCAGCCGTCCCGCTGCGCGGCGCGCAGGAAGGGCATGAAATGCGGCGCTGTCGACACAGGGTTGTGGCCCCAGACAATGACCAGCCGGCTGTGCTTCACGTCTTCGTAGGACGGGCTCTGGCGCACCCCTAGCGTAAGGTTGACGGCATACTCGGCGGCTGCTCCGCAAATAGAACGTTCCAACCGGCTCGCACCCAATCGATTCCAAAGGCGGGCGCTGGCAACACTCATTTGCACCAGGCCCAGCGTGCCGCTGTAGCTGTAAGGCAGGATCGCTGCCGCGCCGTAGGTGTCTATGATCTCTGACCAGCGTCCCGCGATGTCATCAATAGCCTCTTCCCAGGTGATTCGCTCCCATGAGCCGCCGCCTTTGGGGCCGGTGCGGCGCATAGGGACCTGCAGCCGGTCAGGGTGGTAAACGTGATCGAGGTAGGGCCGGACCTTGGCGCACAGCCAGCCCTGTGTGACTGGGTGATCGGGTTCAGCGTTGAATTGGATAGCACGGCCGTTTTCCACCGTAGTGACCACCGCGCATGTGTCGGGACAGTCGTGCGGGCACGCTCCCTTGACCCGTCTCTGGCTCATCAAAGGGCCACCCTGTGCTGGCGAATCATTAATTGCTGCGGCAGCACGCGCACAAAATGAAAGGCAGGCGGTTCCTCGGCCATAACACTGACGCGCTCATCATTCGGCCACGACGAGAACTGGGCAAAACTACTGCCCGCGGCCACGTATAAGATTCCGTCGCGTATCGTTTGCAATGACTGGTGAATGTGGCCGTAGAAAACGCCCCGAAGCCGCTCCCCGGCCGCACGCAAGAGTTCGTGTACCTCTTCGCCATTCGTGGTCAGCATGTTCTGGTCCATCCAGGGCGAATCCATAGGCAACATCGGATGGTGCCAGAAGATAACCAGGGGCAGGCCGTCCGTTTCCGTCTCCCTGCGCAAAATCGTCAATTGCGTCTCTGAAAGCACGCCATGGGGATCAATGGCCGCTGGACCATGTGTGTCAAAGACGAGGAAACGAACGCCCTTGACCTCGAACGCATAAGACAGCGTTTCCGAATCCACCACCAGGTCCTGTTTGCTTCCCATAGTCATGAAAGATTCGATATCGGCCGGATCATCGTGATTGCCGCACACATAGTAACAGGGCATTCGCAGCTGCCCTAACGTTTCCGCAGCAAGGGCATAAGACGCAGGATCGGGCGCTGTGACCACGTCGCCCGTGTGAATCACAAAGTCTGGAGCAAAAGGGAGCTGATTGATCGTGTCGACCAGGAGTTGCGCGGCCGGCAAAGCAACTTTGCCGTGGCGGGCGTAGCCAGGTGTCGGGCCAAAATGGGTGTCGCTGATCTGAACGAAGTAAACGGGTTCGGTTGTCACGTCTGGCTTGATAACTCTGGCAGAAGAAGAGCGACTGCAGTGAATCTGCTGCCAGTCCACTGAAGTCGCCCTCTGTGCTCTTGGTTTACGGCCGTTCTAGGGCATGGCTATAACACTGGCGCCAATCTCGTTGACCAGTGCCGCCACCGATGAATCCATCAGGGCGAAGTAGCCGGACGGAGCGATACCGATCCAAAAGATGAACAGGATGAATGCCAGCATGATAACCAGCTCGCGGCGGTTCAAATCACGCAAAGCGGTGTTCTCAGGATTATCGAGCGGGCCCATGAACACGTTCTGGAACATCCACAACAGGTACACGGCGGCCAGAATGACCCCACTGGTGGCGAACGCGGTGTAAATCCAAGGCTGCGGCGTCAGCGCCTCGGAACCCATCGACCCTAGCAAGATCGTGAACTCGCCTACGAAGCCGTTTAACCCGGGTAAACCCATGCTGGAAAGAACTACGATGAGCGAGAGCACCGTGAACACCGGCATCACTTTCCAGATACCTCCAAACTCTGACATCTGTCGCGTATGGCGCTGTTCATAAAGAATACCAACCAGGAAGAACAGAGCCCCCGTGCTGATACCATGATTCACGCCTTGCAGGATACCGCCCTGGATGCCGGCGTTGTTGAGCGCAAAGATACCCAGGGTCACGAACCCCAGATGGCTGATGCTGGAATATGCCACGAGCTTCTTCACGTCTTTCTGCGCAAAAGAAACAATTGCGCCATAGATAATGCCGATGATCGCCAGCACCGCAATGAAGGGCGCGAACGAGGAAGATGCCTCGGGGAACAGCGGCAGATTGAACCGCACGAAGCCGTAGGTGCCCATCTTCAGCAGAACACCGGCCAGGACAATGGAACCGGCGGTGGGAGCCTCGGTATGCGCGTCAGGCAGCCAGGAATGGAACGGGAACACAGGCACCTTAATCGCAAAGGCGATAAAGAAACCTAGGAATAGCCATGCTTGCACGTTGGCAAAGGCCCCACGCTGGGCGATCAGGTCAGGCACCGAAAAAGTGCCGCCGTTAATGCCCATATAGAGGATCGCCAGGAGCATCAACAAGGACCCCGCCATGGTGTAAAGGAAGAACTTCACCGAGGCGTAAACGCGCCGTTCGCCGCCCCAGATACCGATCAGGAAATACATCGGTACGAGCGTAAACTCCCAGAAGACATAGAACAGAAACAGATCCTGCGCCAGGAAAACACCCATCATGCCTATTTCGAGTAGCAGCATGAAGATGTAATATGCCTTCACTTGTTTTGTGATGGCCGAAAAAGACGAATAGATGGCCAGCACGGAGATAAAGCTGGTCAACAAGACCATCAGGATACTGATGCCATCCACACCAACAAAGTACTGGATGCCCCAGGAAGGGATCCAGTTAACACGATCCACCAATTGCAGTTCCGGCTGGCTGGGGTCATAGAGAAACAGAACGACCAGTGTGCCCAGGAACGTCAGGATGGATGTGCCAAGGGCGATTCGCTTGATTAATTCGTCTGACTCCCGACGCAACGGCTTAAGCAGCAAGATGGCTGCAACGCCGATGAGGGGTAAGAAAATGACTGCTGTTAAGATACCCATTTGTGCTGTTCCCGTTTAGCTTGCAATGAACAAGAAGTAGATGAGCAGTAACACGGCACCGAAGAAGACGCTCAGCGCGGAGGTGCGTACATATCCGGTTTGTAATTGGCCCAGTGCTCCGGACAGCCGCTGCGTGATTTTGGCGGCCCCGTTGACGGTGCCGTCCACCCCCTGGGCGTCGAAGACGTTGGCCAGGAAATCGGAGAAGCTGACAAAGGTGTCCCGGATCACGTTGTCATGCACAAAATCATGCCAGAATTCCCACTCTACTACGTTGGCCAGCCAGGCGGAGAAGCGGTTAAAGCCGGGGACAATGCCTTTCATGTAGAGGGTGTTGAGCGGTAATATGCTGAACCACCAGATCGGTGTTTTCTGCAGTGGATCTGGATCGGCTGTTGTTTCTGGCTTGCCGCGATACACAAAGTAGGCCAGAGTCAGCCCCATAAGCGCGAACACGCCGGACAGCAGAGCAACCATGAAATTCAATACGATTGGTGTGTGTGGCAGATGCAGCAGTCCTTCTTCGGTTAGCTCAAACGCGCCAATGGAATGCTCCAGCCACGCTTCAAGCCGCAGCCAGATCCCTGCCGGATGATTGCCGTTGCTTTCCGCCAGCACTTTCGTGAAGAACGGTAGGTTCAGCAAGCCGCCAAAGAACGTCAGCGCCGCCAGTACCATGAGCGGCACAGTCATGAGCGCCGGGCTTTCATGCGCATGTTCTGCCGCTGCACTTCGTGGCTTGCCAAAGAAAACCATCAGTACCTGGCGCCCCACATAAAAAGCCGTACCAAACGCAGCAATGGTCAGGATGATATAGACGCCGATCATGTGCTCATTCGCGTGCGCCAGGATTTCATCTTTCGACCAGAAACCGCCGAAGGGAATGATTCCGGCCAGTGCCAGCGAGCCCACCATATAGACCAAAAAGGTGGTCTTCATCTTGTTTCGCAAGCCACCCATATTACGCATGTCTTGCGGATCGAAGTCGCCGTGTTCGTCATGCCCGTGACTGACTTCGTGATGCCCGTGCTCCACACCATGGATCACTGAGCCCGCGGAGAGGAACAACAAAGCTTTGAAGAAGGCATGAATGATCAGATGGAACATGGCGGCTACATAGGCCCCCATGCCTGCCGCGGCAACCATGAAACCCAGCTGGCTAATGGTGGAATAAGCCAGCACTTTCTTGATATCCCACTGGGTGAAGGCAATCAAAGCGGCCAGCAGGGCTGTGAAGGCACCCACATACGCCACCAGGTCCGGCGAACTGATCAAACCCAGCACCAGATCACCACTCTCACGCGCGATCTCATAAAGTACATTGCTGCGTACGATCAAGAAGATGCCGGCGGTGACCATTGTCGCGGCATGGATCAAGGCCGAGACAGGGGTGGGGCCCGCCATGGCGTCGGGAAGCCAGATATACAATGGAATCTGGGCCGACTTCCCGGCAACCCCAAGGAGGAATAAGGCTGTCACCGTGGTCAGAACGACGCCGATGGGCGCGCTGTACAGACCGAACTCGACGATGTGCCCTTCTTCGAAGAAAGCCACGGCCGAATCAAAAATCGGCTCGTAGTTCAGCGTACCGAAAGTCCAGAACAGCATGATCATGCCCAGGATGACCGCAAAGTCGCCGATACGATTGACGACAAAAGCCTTGCGGCCGGCGTTGGCGTTCATAGCCACGCCATCCTCATCTACCCGATCCCACCAGAAACTGATCAGCAGGTAGGAGCAAAGGCCAACCCCTTCCCAGCCGACGAAAGTCATCAGGTAATTATTGGCGCTGACCAGAATCAGCATAAAAAAGATGAAGAGACTGAAATAGGCGAAGAAGCGGGAGAAGTTCGGGTCGCCATGCATATAGCCGATGGCATAAATATGGATTAGGGACCCAACGCCGGTCACCACCAGCATCATAGTTACCGAGAGCGTATCTATTTGCAGCGCCCACGGCACAGTAAAATTCGCGGCGGGAATGTTGATCCACGTGAATAAGGGAATGATTTCGGTGTGGTAGTCATGGCTGGCCAGACTGGCCATCAGCATGAGCGCCACAACGAATGCTCCCAGGACCATGGAAGTGGCGAACCAGCCCGACCATTTCTCGCCGGATTTCCGATTGGCAACCACGAAACGACGGCCTATCAGGCCGTTGAAAAGGATGCCGATGACGGGGAGCACCAGAATGAGGGGCGCCAAAGCAAAAGCATTCATATGAATTGTGCCGGCCAGACTTGGCGACGGCCGTGCACTTCCTCCTTAACCCTTCCTGCTTCCTATCCTTTTAACAGGTCCATGTCGTCAATGTTGATACTATGCTTAGTGCGGAATATCACCACAATGAGCGCCAGCCCCACAGCGACTTCCGCGGCGGCCACTGTAATGACAAAGAAGACCAGAACCTGTCCCTCCAGGTCACCCAGATAACGCGCAAATGCGACAAACAGGAGGTTGGCCGAGTTGAGCATCAACTCAATGGACATGAAGATAATGATCGCATTGCGGCGCAGCAGCACGCCCAGCGCGCCAAGCGTGAACATCAGGGCACTTAAGCCGATATACCATCCGATCGTTACGCTGCTAAGCATTCTCGCCCCCCTTCTTGCTGCGTCCCAGAACGACAACACCGATGATCGCTGCCAGTAACAAGACCCCGGTTAACTCAAAAGGCAGGATGTAGCGCTCAAAGAGGATCAACCCCAAAGCCTGTGGGCTGGAGTCGATGAGCGGAATCTCGCCGCCGCTGCCCAGGTTTCCGGTAAAGAGCATGTAGACAAAAACGCCCAACAAGGCCACTGCCAGAACTATGGACAAAATGCGCTGCCACTGTTCACTACCCTGTACGTCACCCACGCCGCGCAATCGTTCAGCGCCCAGCAGCATGATCACGAATAAGAACAGCACCACAATGGCCCCGGCATATACTGTCACCTGAACCATGGCCAGAAATGGAGCGTTGAGTACGATGTAGAAAATGGCGATCGTAACAAAGTTCAGCACCAGAAATAACGCGCTGTGCACCGCGTTGCGGCTCAGCAGCATGCCCAGCGCCGCGGCAACTGCAATCGCCGCCAGAATGATGAATAAGATCGGATTACCCATATCGTCGCCTGATATCTACCTCAGCCAATACCTTCCTGCCATTCCCTGTACAGCCTGCGGGCAAATGCCCTGCCAGACCTACTGTGGATTCTCCATATCAGGAATCGCGCGATCAAAGCTGCCGGGTTCCACTTGCTGCGGCGTCCCCTGGACATTGATCGGAATATCCACCAGCAGCATTTCCTTTGTGTAAATTGCGCCAGGGCGATCGTAAAAGCTTAACTCATAATTGTGTTCCAGAACAATTGCCTGCGTCGGGCAAGCATCCTCGCAGAATCCGCAGAAAATGCAGCGCAGCATATTGATTTCATACGTACTCGCATATCGTTCTCCGGGCGAGTAGCGCTCATCATCACTGTTTTCCGATGCCTCAACGAAAATGGCATCCGCTGGGCAGGCCGCGGCACAAAGCGAACAGCCAATGCACTTTTCCAGGCCGTTGTCATATCGCTTCAGCTCGTGGCGGCCCTTATACCGGTTGCGAACCGGACGCTTCACTTCGGGGTACTGGTACGTGACCGGCTTTTGAAACAAAACCTTGGCTGTTGTAGCCAGCCCTTTCAGTAATTCACCAATCATAGTGATCTCCAGCCGGGGAACACCCCCGCGCCCTAAAGGAGACGATTATCAACCAGGGAGTAAGCCTGTAATCGCTGCGATTATCGGTTGGAAGTAGCCCTCCTCGTACAGGACGAGGAAGACGCCAGTAATGATAAAATTAAGTACCGCGATAGGCAGCAGTACTTTCCAGCCAAAGCTCATCAACTGGTCGTAGCGCAAGCGCGGCCAGGAGGCGCGGATCCAAATCATCAGCACCAATCCAACCACGATTTTCAAGCCCATGTAGACGAAACCAAGCGCCGGGAACTGATCAACGAAGGGGCCGCGATAGCCGCCAAAGAACAACACGGCGGCAATGGCGCTGAGGATGATCATTTTCATGTATTCGGCCATGAAAAACATACCAAAGCGCATCCCTGCATATTCCACGTTGAAACCGGCGGACAATTCTTGTTCGGCTTCAAGTAGGTCAAATGGGGAGCGCTGCAGTTCAGCCATGGCCGCGATGCAGAAGACCAACGCAGCCAGAGGCTGCAGCAACGCGAACCATCCCCCTTTTTGCGCTTCAACAATCACCCCCAGATCCATGGAGTTAGCGATCATGATTGGCGTTAAAACAGCCAGGCTGAGCGCGAGTTCATAACTGATCATCTGCGCGGAAGCCCGTATACCGCCCAGAACCGCATACTTGCTGTTGGAAGCCCAACCGGCTAGAACAACCCCGTAGACGCCAATGGAAGTAACAGCCAGAATGAAAAGCACACCCACATTGACGCCAGGAGCGATGGCGAAGTAGGGTTCGAATTCCACGCCAAAGATATTAATGGCCGGCGCCCAGGGGATTACGGCCAGGATCAAGATGGCCGGGATCACCGCCAGCATGGGCGCCAGATTGTAGACCGGGCGATCTACCTTGGCCGGTGTAGGATCTTCTTTCATGAACAGCTTGACCGCATCAGCCGCGGGCTGCAAAAAACCACCCAGCAGTTTGCGTTCTTTCCCGCCGGGCCAGGGAACCGGGATGTAGCCTGCCCGGTTGGGGCCAACACGCGCCTGGAGGCGAGCCAGAAGTCGCCTTTCCAGAAGGGTAGTGTAGGCGAAGCCCGTAATCACGACCAATGACATGATCAGGCCGACGATCAAAGCGCGCAAAGCGATTTGTCCTTCTGTCATGCTGCAAATTCCTTTTCTAAGGCGGCGATCTTGTTGATTTCGGCCGTAGCTCGGCCCTCGAAATAGGGCACCCCACGCAGCAAGGCCAGCCCGGAAGCGATCTCGTCATCTACCAGAATCAGTGCGCCAAAGCCATGCCCGCGCACAGAAACAGCCGCGCGATCACCACTCTCCAGCTCAAGCCTGCCTGCCTCGGCGCTGTTGAGCAGCAAGGTCGGCACAGCCAACCGGCTCTCCAGCACTTCCGTATGGTTAATCAAAATTCCGGGGGTAAATAGAGCCGCAGGCCTGATAACTTGCAGTCCCGCTGCTTCCGTAGTTGAGCTGCGGTCCGAAATGTCGAAAGGCTCAGTAGCCTCCGTGGCCATGGGCGGCCATTGGTGGCCCAACCCGGAACGGTTCTCATAGACCGTACCCCCGTAATAGATGTCATCATGTCCAACATCCGGCCACTGCTCTTCGACCCTGGCCAGGGCGCGATAGTCAACGCCTTTGTATTGCGGGACGCTCTTGCTGATCTCGTTGAATATCTGGCTGGCGGCAACCGCTGGTTTCCCCAGTCCAACGCGTTCACAGAGCAGGCTCAAGATTTGCCAATCCGAGCGAGCCTCACCCAAGGGTTGGATTGCGGGGAAGTAGCGCTGGATGCGGCGTTCCCCGCTGGTGAACGTACCGTCGCGCTCGGCCCAGCTTTGGGCAGGGAGGACGACATCAGCGAGTTCGGCCGTTGCCGTGAGGAACAACTCTTGCACCACCAGAAAATCAAGTGCTCCGCGGGATGGCATGAGGCCGTCTCCCACAGGGTCCGCGCCCAGAACAAAGAGGGCCTTCAAAGCACCGCTTTGCGCCGCCTCGTAGGTACCACGTGCATCCAGGCCCGGCGCGCCAACTGCCTTGTAACCAGGGCCAAGCGCAGGATGAACGCCCATATCCCATGCGCCCTGCGTATTGTTATGCGGCCACACCGGAATCAAACCGTTGTTTGCACGGCCGACATGATTGATACCCTCTTCATTTTTCAACAGCAGCAGGTTACCCAACAGCCGTGCTAATTCATCCGTCTCGTCGTAGGTAAGGCCCTCGTAGCCGTAGAAAACAACCAGGTTTTGCGCCTTAATCAAAGCCGCAGCCGCTCTGGTGAGAGCCTCCTGCGAATCCGTTTCCACCTTGGCCGCGGTAAGCAGCTGGCGCACAGTTTCCAGGGCCATACCGGGTTGGTAACGCACGACATGACTGGCATACTCGTCCAGACGCGTGGACCGCACGTTCAAGACAACCAGCGTCGCTCCACGTTCTGCGGCCTGCTTGGCGCGCAGCCACCAGATCGGTTCCTCTTCGTGAAGGTCACTGGCGACCACAAGAACAGCATCGCCTGCGCCCAACCGGTGTGGGGCGGAGGCGTCAGGCCAACTCACGAAACCAACCTGGGCAACAATGTCGCCGCCGGCCAAACGGCCGTCTGCCAGATCAAGGTTGTTGCTCCCCAGCCCCTTGCGGAACAACTTCTGGAAAAGAAAGAGATCTTCATTGCTCAGTCGATCCCCGGCTAACCCGGCTGCAGCGCTCTTATGCTGTTGCAACTTGGCCGCTACCAGATCCAGCGCTTCATCCCACGTGGCGGGTTGCAAACGGCCGTCTACACGCACCATTGGCTGCCGCAAGCGATCTTCCGCATCGGCGAAGTGATAGACAAACCGGTCGCGATCTGAAATCCAGATCTCATTGACAAGCTCGTTCTGGCGGGGCAAAGCGCGCTTGATCACGGTTCTGCCACCAGCCCTGGCTTCTCGCCGCGTGCTGACCGTCATGTTGCTTCCTGCCGGTCCGTGGACAGAAACAGTCGAAACAGGATTCAACTCCCATGGCCGTGCGCCAAAGCGGAAATCAGCCGTGGTCAGCGCCCCTACGGGGCAAATATCCGTGGTATTGCCGCTCCAATAGCTGTCGAAGCCCGGCTCTGACAGGGTGACAATTTCGAGCCGTCGCCCCCGGTTGTGAAAGGCGATCACCGGATCGTCCACAACTTCATCCTGGAAACGAATGCAGCGCGCGCATTGGATACAGCGTTCCCGGTCCAGATAAATCAGATCACCCAAGGGCACATGCTTGTCCAGCTTTAATTTATCGCTGTAGTTCATGCGCGACTCGCCCTTGCCATATTCCATGGTCAGGTTTTGCAGTGGGCATTCGCCGCCCTTGTCACATATAGGGCAGTCCAGTGGGTGGCTGGACAATAAGAACTCAATCACCGACGCGCGCGCCTCCACGGCGGCTGGACTATCGGTCACCACCACCATACCCTCGCTGACCGGCACGGTGCATCCAGTTTGCAGGCCGGGGCCGAAATTGATTTTCGGTATACCATCTTCATCAAGAACAGGTTCTCCGGTGGTCCGGTCAAAAATCGGCCGTCCAATCGCCACGAGGCACATGCGGCACATGCCCACCGGCTCCAGTTTCGGGTGATAGCAGAATACAGGGATCTCTACCCCAACCTTCTTGGCAGCATCGACGACCAGCGTTCCTTCTGGGACGCTCAGTTCGATGCCGTCAATGCTCAGTGTAACCAGATCGCTCATACGGATCCTCATGCAGCCGTGGCTGCTTTATCGTCTTGATCAGTCCGGATTCTGAAGGCCCTCACCGGAAGAGATCAAGCCGCTGCCAGGACAGCTTCTTCAATTAACTCAGCTTTGGCCGACAAGCTTACCTTCGCTTTGTATTCGTCCAGGAAGTGCGCAATGGTAGACAACACCGGACTGACCGCGAACTCGCCCAGGGCGCACAGGCATTTGCCCTTCATTTGCGTAGCCACGTCTTCCAGCACGGCGATATCGGCAGCGGTACCACGGCCGTGATAAATCCGGTCCAGCACCTGCTCCATCCAATACGTCCCTTCCCGGCAGGGCGTGCACTTGCCGCATGATTCGTGGCGGAAGAAATGAATCATTTTGTAGGCCGCCCACACCATATCCGTGGTTTCGTCCATGACAATGACCGAGGCCGAACCCATAACCGAACCATACGGCGTCAGGCCATCATACGAAAGCGGGGCATCCAGCGCTTCGGCCGTGACCACCGGGCCCGAACCGCCACTGGGCAGCAGCGCCTTAAACGCCCTGCCGCCGCGCATCCCACCCGCCATTTCAATCAACTCACGGTACGTGACCCCCAACTCAACTTCATAATTACCGGGTTTTTCCACGTGCCCGCTCATGCAAACGATCTTCACCCCGGGGCTGCCTTCCACGCCCATGCTCGTATACCATTCGCCGCCATTCACCAGAATGGGCGGGACGTTGGCCAAAGTCTCCGTGTTGTTGACCACGGTGGGTTTTCCATAGAGGCCTTCCACCGCCGGAAACGGCGGTTTAGACCAGGGTTGTCCCAGTTCGCCGGCCAGCGAATTGATGAGCGCTGTCTCCTCGCCGCAAATATAAGCCCCGGCGCCATAATGGCAGTAAAAATCACAGCTGAAGCCCGAACCGAGGATATCCTGACCCAACAAGCCTTGCGCATAGCAATCTTGCAGCGCCTGCTCAAATGCATACCCGGCATCCATGTACTCGCCGCGGAAATAGTTAAAAATCAGTTCTGCCCCTACAGCATACGCAGCGATAATCGCACCCTCGATGACCTGATGGGGGTTGCGCTCCACCAACTCGCGATCCTTAAAAGTACCCGTTTCGGATTCGTCCGTATTGATCAAGATATACTTCGGGACGTCTGTTTTAGGAATGAAGCCCCACTTGATGCCGGCGGGAAATCCTGCTCCGCCACGGCCGCGCAAATTTGCGCTCCGAACGACGGAGGTGACTTCCTCCGGTGACATGCTCAGGGCCTTCTTGAGCCCATCATAGCCGCCATTTGCCAGATAGACGTCCAGCTTTTCGAGGTCGGGAATCTCCCTGTGACGTAGTAGGATGTGAGCCATAATGGTTTCCAGTCGTGTAGTCCTTGACGGCCCGTACAGGCCGTTCAGCGCCAGTTCCTATTCAGTCTGCCTGGCAAAGGCGTTGATCCGTTCCACAACGGATGGTGGGCGCACATTCCCGGCGGACTCTGCCCGCAGCCGGGCCAGCAATTCGTCAAACTTCGCTTCGTCCAGATTCTCTTCGAATTTCAGATTGCACTGCAGCATCGGCGCGCGGTCACATGCACCCAGGCACATCACCGTCTTAATCGTAAATAAGCCATCTGACGTTGTTCCTTCCACGGGGATATTGAGCTTGCCTGTGGCCATTTCCACGAACTCGTCAGCACCACGCAGGGCGCAGGCCAAGTCATTGCAAATCTCCAGGACATAGGTACCGGTCGGCTCCTCATAGTAGAGCGAGTAGAACCCGGCCAGGGAGAGAATGTGGGTTGGGTCCAGGTTCAGGAGTTCGGCCACTTCGCGCATGGCCTCGTAGCTCATGTAGCCGTACTCTTCCTGGGCCAGATGCATGAGCGGCAGCACGGCCGATTTCTTGTCCGGATAGCGGGCAAGGAGCCCGGCTATCTCTTCCGCATAAGTATCACGTATCAAGAGTCAATTCTCCGCCTAGGAACGTGTTGCCAGGAAACAGCCGTGTGGGGCCGCCAACCCGGCTAACGATCGATCTCACCCAAAACAATATCCAGCGAACCAATCACTGCCACCAGATCGGCCACATAGCGCCCTCTGGCCATCGCCGGCAGTGCTGCCAGATTCACGTAAGAAGGCCCGCGGAAGTGCACGCGCGCCGGATTCGGCCCGCCGTCCCCGCGCAAATAACAGCCCAACTCGCCGCGTGGCGATTCTATGCTCTGGTATACAAAGCCTTCCGGGGCGCTGAAACCCTCGGTCCACAGCTTGAAATGGTGAATCACTGCCTCCATGCTGCGCCCCAACTCGGAACGCGGCGGTGGCACGATCTTGCGATCATCAATATTCACCGGCCCGCCGGGCAGGCTGTCCAGCGCCTGCTCAATAATACGCATGCTTTGCCACATCTCTTGCACCCGGCAGCGATAACGAGCATAGATGTCACCGTCTGTACCCACCGGGACATCGAAGTCGTACTGCTCATAGCCCAGGTAGGGCTCCGCTTTGCGAATATCCCAGTCCACACCCGAAGCGCGTAAGCTGGGCCCCGTGAGCCCCCAGGCGATGGCATCCTCGCCCGAAATAGCCCCCAGGCCTTTTGTGCGCCCCACGAAAATGGGATTGTTTTTCAGCATCGCCTCGTAATCAGCAATGCGGCCAGGAAAGAAATCCAGGAACTGGCGCACTGCCGGCTCGAATTCCTCCGGTACATCGCGCCACAGGCCGCCGGGACGGAAATAACTGACCATCATTCGCTGTCCCGTCACCATCTCAAACACGTCCAGGATATACTCCCGTTCGCGGAAGCAATACAGAAAAACGGTCATCGCCGCTAGGTCCAGCGCTGACGTTCCCAACCACACCAGATGGCTGGCGATACGCGAAAGCTCCGACATAATCACGCGAATCGCCTTGGCCCGCGGTGTAATTTCCACCCCCAGCAGTTTCTCCACGGCCATGATGTAGGCCAAATTGTTGGTCATCGGCGACAAATAGTCCATGCGGTCGGTCATCACCATCGCTTTGGTGAAGGTCTTGGACTCCATACTCTTCTCGACGCCGGTGTGCAGGAACCCAATATCCGAGGCCACATTGACCACAGTCTCGCCATCGAGTTCCAGCAGCAGGCGCAGCACCCCGTGCGTGCTGGGGTGTTGCGGGCCCATGCTCAACAGCATGTGCTCTTCTGCGTCCAGAATCTCCATCCCCGTGCCAAATTTGGCACGGAGTTCTTCAACGCTCATTTCCTGAATGGAGCCGCTGCTGGTAGCGGCGGCCGTACGGGGATCAGTTGCCATCATATACCTCGGGGTGCGCCCTTACTCTTCAGCGAAGGGTTTGCGCCCGCCAATTTCTTCCCAGTTAAAGGAGAACTGCACTTCTTCGTAGCCCAGCGGGTAATCTTTGCGCAGCGGGTGCCCCTGCCAATCTTCGGGCAAAAATAGACGTCTCAGACTGGTGTTGCCGGCAAAGCGCACACCCATCAGGTCCCACACTTCCATTTCCAACCACGTGGCAATGGGCCAAATCGAGTCCATCGTCGGCGGCCCATGATCCGGATCTTCAACCAGAACGCGCAAGCGCAAACGATGCTTGTTGGCGATCGAATACAGATGATAATTCACCGCAAAGCGCGGGAATTCCGGCAGCAAATCGTCGGCGCAGATATCGGAAAGAAAATTGTAGGCCAGCGCTTCATCGTCGCGCAAGAGCTGGCACACATTCTTGATCTGCTCCGGCTTGATATAGAGTGTACGCTCACCCCGAAAATCCCGGACTTCTTCAATCGCCTCCGGAAGGGTTTCGCTGATTCGATCAACAACAAATTGGTGGCGCTCCATCAGGCCCAATCCTTCAGTTTTTCGCCACGGACTTTTTCGTGCAAGGCCATGATCCCGTCAATAAGCGCCTCAGGGCGCGGTGGACAGCCAGCCACATACACGTCCACCGGCACAATTTCGTCCACTCCCTGTACAATGGCATAGTTGTTAAAAATGCCACCGCAAGAAGCGCAGTCGCCCATGGCGATAACCCATTTCGGTGCCGGCATCTGATCATAGAGGCGGCGCACCACGGGGGCCATCTTGCGCGAAACGCGACCCGCGACAATCATAAGATCAGACTGGCGCGGCGACGGCCGATTCAGTTCCATCCCAAAACGCGACAGATCATAATGTGCGGCCTGGGCACTCATCATTTCAATTGCGCAGCAAGCCAGCCCAAACAACAAGGGCCACATCGCATTGCTTCGACCCCAGTTGACCAGGTCTTCCAGACGATAGGTGACAATACCCATATCACCGAGTTTCTGTTCTACTCCCATTCCAGGACTCCTTTCTTCCAGACCCAAACATCGCCCAGAATAAACATGGACATGAAGATCAGCATTGCCGCCAGGCCATACATACCGAGATCCCGGAAGGATACGGCCCAGGGGACGAGGAGGATGATATCCACGTCAAAAAGGATAAAAAGAACCGCTATACGGTAGAACTTGACCGGCAGTCTTCGTTGCGCCTCACCAATCGCCGTCATGCCTGATTCGTAAGGAGAAAGGTCGCGTCCCGCCGCACGCTTTGGCCCAAGATTCACAGAGGCAACGGGCAGAAAGACGGCGAAAAAAATAGCGATTCCCAGCAAGACAGCAATGGGCAGATAGGTTACAAGTATTTCATTCATAAACTGAGTTCTTGTCTGAGGCGTTCTGAAGTTTCATTTGCCTGTGTGCATTCTATCACAAGCAAAATGTGCCAGCAAAATCAGCCCTTGCGCACTATTTACTATAGATGGAGGGCTTATGGAACCGGACCTTCTTTAACACTTGACCAATCTGCCTAGAAACGAGGCCATGTGCTCAGCTCAGATAGTCGCGCAAAGACTTGCTGCGGCTGGGATGCCGCAGCTTGCGCAGGGCCTTGGCCTCAATTTGCCGGATACGTTCCCGCGTGACGCCAAAACTGCGCCCTACTTCCTCAAGAGTGTGATCTTTTCCGTCGTTGAGACCAAAGCGCATTTCCAGCACCTCGCGTTCGCGATCAGTCAGGAAAGCGAGCACGTCCCGAATCTGTTCGCGCAGCAGTTCCTTGGACGCGGCGTCACCAGGTTCCAGTACACTCTCATCAGGCAAGAAGTCACCGAGTTCCGTAGAATCATCCTGGTTGCCAACCGGTGTTTCCAGGGACATTGGGTCCATGGCAATACGCAAGATATCGCGAATCTTACTCACGGCCGAGCGCCACTTGCGATTCAATGCCGGGTCAATCGCTTCGTCACGTTCCAGAGCCTGCTTGATGGCTGCCGATTCTTCCGGGGTCAGATAGTCCAATTCCAGAGCCAATTCTTCCACGGATGGTTCGTGACTTAATTTCTGTACTAGTTCGCGCTGCACCTTGACGATCTTGTTGATCGTCTCGTACATATGCACCGGGATGCGAATGGTGCGCGCCTGGTCGGCGATGGCCCGGCTCACCGCCTGGCGGATCCACCAGGTGGCATACGTGCTGAACTTGAACCCTTTTGTGTGATCAAACTTTTCGACAGCGCGCAGCAGGCCGACATTGCCCTCTTGCACCAGGTCCAGCAGGTGAATCCCGCGCCCCATATATCGTTTGGCCACACTGACTACCAGCCGTAAGTTCGCGCGGGTCAAATTCGACTTAGCCTCTTCGGCCAGGTGATAAATCATGAACGAGTTGTACTCAAGAGCAATCTCGTTCTCTGCCATCCACTCGCGAAACGTATCAATGTCCGGCATACGGCCGTAGGCCACATAATGCTCCGTCACGCGCTGCACCAGTTCGTTCGGCAGCAAGTAAAACCCGGTGAACATATTGAAAATACATTCCGCCAGGTCCGTCCACGTTTCATCCTGGCCCCAATTACCGTCAATGAGGTACTCGCGCACATAGGAATGCGTGCTTTCACGCCAATCCTGCCGTAACTGCCGTGCTTCGTCGATCATCGCCACCAGATCCGGCGGGCGCACCTTGAGTATGCTGCTGGCTTCTTTGGTACAGCTGCTGTTCTCCAGCAAGTTAGCATAGTTGGTGATCATGGCCTGCGCGCGCACGTGATCCTGATCCTCTTCATTCAACTCCGAGATAGCATCACGCGTCAGCCGGTCAAGCACCTTGGCCGCTACCATTTGGGTCGCCAACCAGATCTCCTGCTCCACGGAAAGCAGCGGCACCTGCCCAATTTCCTTCAGATAGGTATGAACGGGATCATCTTCGACGATATAAGCGCCCAGATCATCGGAGTCATCATCGTCGTCCAGGTCATCGTCATCGTCCACGATGGCCATCAGGCCGGTGGATTCAGCGGGATCATCGAGCGTCTCGCCGTTTTCACCCACGATGCGGATATTCAGTTTCTGCAAACGCTCGTAGAGTAATTCTGCTTCGTCGTCGCTGGCTGTGGCTAAGATGGCCTGAACGTCCGCCTCGTCGATGCGATGCGAACGGCGGGCCTTCTTTACGAGGGCTTCAAAATCTAGTTCTTCAGAATCCATGCACGTTTGCTCACGTCAAAGCCATTTTTTCTGAGGCCAGGTAACCCGACAGTTTGTTCAGCCGCTTCCCATCACAGGCCACCCGCACCAGCAGTTCGGGCCAAAAGCCCCGCGCTCAACGGCCGTGTTCCTGACCAGCGCGCAGTTGCCCGGCGGCGGACATCGCATACTTGGCTTTGTTAATCCTGCGACTAATCAGGCTCAACTCAACCAGACGACCCGTTAACTGAGCGCGAGTTTCACCGTTTTCATCAGCCTGCACCGGCTCTGAAAGCAATTGCTGCAGGCGCGCCATCTGCCCGTTCACCGCCACCAGGCGCCAGTCCAAAACCGACAACGCCAGGCTCCTGGGCAGGTTTGCCAATTGCGACGAAGGCGTGACTGGCAACACGAGCAATCGTCGGATACGGCCGGCCAGCACCTCGTCCAAACTATCGCACAATTCGGCAATGGCGACAACCGCCGTCTGATCGGCACGCTCATAAATCTGAGCCAGCACCAGGCGGTCTTCATAAACGGAGAAGTCATCGCTGCGCACGGCGTCCTGTCCCTGGCCGAGCAGCTTCTGGTTCACCTGCAAGATCAAGTGTGGATGCTCCAGGCACTGCCGCAGGAAATTGGCTTCGCGCTTGTATGCGTCGGGCACGACGGCCAAAATCTGCTGGGGCGCTCCAGCTTCATCCAGCGGCGGCGCTTCCGGTGGCGGCGGCATGCGTGAAGGAGCCCGTTGCGAAGAAGCAGGCACAAGCCGCAAGCTCCGCTCGTCGATACGTAGTGCCCGCGCAAGCAGTTGCCGGTAATGGTCTCGTTCTATCGGATCGGCAATGTCCTCCAATAGAGGCTTGATTTCCTGAGCCACTTCCGATTTGACCCTGGCGTCATCCAGATCTAGGTCGCGTGTGGCCGTCTCGATCACGTAGGCCACAACCGGCTGCGCCTCGGACAACAACAACGGCCAGCGCTCCGGCTCAGTTCGGATAATGCGGTCTGGATCATACCCTTCCGGCAAAGTGACCACCTTGATTTCAGCCTGGAGCCGGCCTTCCTGATGAACCAGGCCCCGCGCATCAAAGCGCGTTTCGTATTCACGGTCCAGCGTATTGCGCGCCACTTGCAGGCTGCGCATCGTCGCTTTTTGCCCGGCGGCGTCCGCATCCAGGGCCAACACAAAGCGTTTCGTAGAGCGTTTCAGCAGCTGCATCTGCTCGCCTGTCAGCGCCGTGCCCATCTGCGCCACCATGTTGCGATAGCCCGCCTGCCAGCCCTGCATCACGTCCATGTAGCCTTCCACAATCACCGCCTGCCGCGCTTCGCGGATATGGCGCTTGGCTGTATCCAGGCCGAATAACAGATGGCTCTTATCAAACACGGCCGTTTGTGGCGAATTCAGATACTTCGGCACCCCATCCTTGTCCAGCGTGCGTGCGCCGAAACCCACGGTACGGCCGTCCACATCCCGGATCGGAATCATCAGGCGGTTGCGAAAGCGATCATACCGCGTACCCTTGTCCGGATTCTCAGTCAATAACCCCACTGCCAGCAGTTCTGCATCGCTGTAGCCCTGGTCCGTAAAATGACTGCGGCAGGCGTCCCATGAATCCAGCGCAAAGCCGAGGTGAAATGTCGCCACCGTGTCTTCGTTCAACTGCCGGTCAGCGACGTACGCCCGCGCCCCCGCCGCCTGCGGCGCATGCAGCAAGAGCTGGTGAAAATACTCCGCCGCCATGGTCAGCAAATCAACCAGCTTGTCTTCCGACTTGCGGCGTTTTGCTTCTTGCGGGCTTGGCTCTTCCAGAGTCACGCCCGCCCGCTGGGCCAGCACCTTCAAGGCTTCCTTGAAGTCGTAGCCCTCTTTCTTCATCACGAACGCAAAAACGTCGCCGCCCTCGGCACACTCACCGAAACAATACCAGGTCTGCGTGTCCGGAAATACGTGGAAGGAGGGCGTCCGGGTGTTGGAGTGGAAGGGGCAAAAGCCGGAGTAACTGCGCCCCGACTTACGCAAGTTCACAGACTCGGAGACGATGTCTACGATATCTAATCGACTCTTGATGTCTTCGGTCGAGACGCTCATGCTCTATCTGGTTGCGGGTTCCTGGCCAACGGCCGTACAGGAGGGGCTGTCTATCTTGGACCACTGCTAACTCAATTGCGTGTCGATTATACTGCAACCAGTTTGAAGTTTCTATGGCTATTCGATTTATATAGCCATTTCTGAAAAAAAAGGGCCCGCCCGGACAACCGTCCAGGCAAGCCCATCTTCTCCTCTTGTGGGCCTAGTAGGCGTTTAGAAGCCTTCCAATTCTGACAGGTCAGCCAGGCCACCCGACAATCCCGCCACATGCTGCAGCAGCGCGAGGCGATTCTCGCGCACTGCCTGATCGTCAGCCATGACCAGAGTCTCCTCAAAAAAGCGCTTGATGGCCGGGACCAGCTCACGCAGGGAGGCGATGAATGTGGGCAGGGTGCCATCCGCGGCGGACCTCGCCGTCTGATAGGCGGCCAGCAGTTCCCGCTCTGCCGGTTCCGTGAACTCCGCCGGGTGCAGCGGGTAGGCTTCGTCCAGGTTGCGCGTGATGCGCACACAGCGCGCATAGGCATTGAGCATGTCCTGCCAATCGGCGCTGGTCATCGCCTGCTGTAGTTCAGCGGCAGTGCGTGAAGCCAGATAAGGATCATGCCCCGCTTCGGCCAGGACGGCCCTGACCACGCTGGCCGGGTATCCTTCCTCGCGCAGTACCACGGCGAAACGGCCGTTGATGAAACCCATTACTTCGCCTAACAACGCCTCATCACTGGCCACGGGCAGCAGCGCCGCCGCCGCCGCCAGCCCGGCATTCAAGTCAAACGGCTGTTTGTTCGCCACCAGATTCTCAATCATCTGGATCGCCGCCCGGCGCAAGGCAAACGGATCATTCGAGCCTTTCGGTCCCAACCCGGCGGCAAACAGGCCGCTCAAACTATCCAGGCGATCCGCCAGGGCCAGGGCCAGGCCCGGACGCGTACGGCTCAGCGCCCCATACTGTTCGGCAATCGCCGCGGCGACTTCGTCGCTCTCGCCGGCGCGCCGGGCGTAATGGCCGCCTATCAGCCCCTGCAGCGAGGTCATCTCCACCACCATGCTCGTAGCCAGATCAGCCTTGGCCAGTGCAGCTGCGCGCTGTGCTGCTTCACTTTCCACCGCGTCCAGGTCCAGCATACCCGCAACAACGGGCACGAGTTTCTCCAGGCGCTGGTTCTTGTCCAACATAGAGCCTAAATCACCCTGGAAGGTTAACGTCTCCAGTTCCGCCACAAAATCCGCCAGCGGCCGTTGGATATCTTTGTTATAGAAAAATTCCGCATCCGCAAAACGGGCGCGAATCACGTGTTCGTTACCGTCCCTGACGATATCCAGATGCTGGTCATCCCCGTTGCGCACAGCGATGAAATAGGGAAGCAAACGACCGTCTTGCCCGTACACGGGGAAGTAGCGCTGGTGTTTGCGCATCACGGCCACCAGGACCTCCTCCGGCAGCTGCAAGAAGCGTTCCTCAAATTGGCCCAGCAGCGGCTGTGGATGCTCCACAAGGTTGGCCACTTCTTCCAGCAAGTCCGGATCGTCCGGAATGATGCCGCCCACCGTGGCCGCGAGCTCGGCCGCGCCCTGCGCGATCGCTTCACGGCGCTCATCCCCATCGAGGCTGATCAGGTTATCATGCATGGTTCGTGCATAGCCGGCGGCGTCCGCAACCTCCAGCGCAGGCGAACCAAACGGCCGCAACCCGCGACTGAAGCGCCCGCTGTGCACCCCAGCGTAGCGGAAGGGGATCACATCCGCGCCATACAATGCCAGCAGCCAGCGCAGCGGCCGGCTGTAACTGATGTTGCTTTCGTTCCAGCGCATACTCTTTTCAAATTTCAGCCCGGCAATCAGTTCGGGAAGCTGCTCTGCCAGGACTTCCGCTGCGGGCCGCCCCGTTTCGCGCACCACGGCCGTAACATAGCGCCGCCCCGCTTCTTCTACGATCTGCAGGTCGTCCATTGGCAGCCCGCGGCTGCTGGCGAAGCCCAGCGCCGCCTTGGTCGGCTTGCCTTCGGCGTCAAAGGCGCGGTCTGCCGGTGGGCCCTTAACGACCGTTTCCAGATCTGCCTGGCGCGGCTGCAGGCCGCGCACCGTAACCGACAGCCGGCGCGGCGTGCCATCTACCACCACTTCATCAAAACCCAGCCGTTGCGCCGCCAGGAACTCGGGCACGGCCGTGCGCAATTGGCGAAGGGCCGAGGTCAAATCATCGGCAGGCAGTTCCTCGCCCCCGATTTCCAGCACGAATTCCTGTGGTGTTTCATAGGCCGCCGGCTGCAGCTGAACCGCAGTCTCCGTCGTGCTGCCTTTCTGCCAGCCGGGAACATCCATGAAAGGATATTCGAGACGCATCCTTTGTTCTGCATATGCTTCTGAAACGCGGCGGGCGATCGTGCGCATGCGCTGGAAATAATTGGCCCGTTCCGTCACCCCAATCGCGCCGCGCGTATCCAGCACATTAAACAGGTGCGAGCACTTGAGATTGTAATCATGGGCAGGCACAACGAGATTCGCATCCAGGCAGCGTTTTGCCTCCGCCTCATAGGCATCATAAATACCCTTCAACGCCTCAACATCCGCCACGTTGAAATAGTAATTGCAATGTTCAATTTCCGCCTGCAACAGCACGTCACCATAACCGACCCCGGCGCCAAAATCCATCTCCCACACGCTGTCCGTGCCCTGTAGGGTCAGCGCGATGCGGTCCAGGCCGTAAGTGATTTCCACGGAAACAGGATCAAGCTCCATTCCGCCCGCTTGCTGGAAGTAGGTGAACTGGGTAATCTCCTGCCCGTCGAGCCACACCTCCCAGCCCAGGCCCCAGGCGCCCAGGGCCGGGCTTTCCCAGTTGTCTTCCACGAAGCGAATATCATGTTCGCGGGGGTCGATGCCGATCGCTTCGAGACTCTGCAGATACAGTTCCTGCGGGTTGCCCGGATCCGGCTTCAGGATCACCTGCAGTTGGAAGTGCATCTGCATGCGGTTGGGGTTGTCGCCAAAACGACCGTCGTCCGGGCGAATGCTCGGTTCCACGTAGACTACATTCCACGGTTCCGGGCCCAGCACACGCAGCGACGTGGCCGGGTTCATTGTGCCCGCGCCCACCTGCACGTTATATGGTTGTTGGATGAGACAGCCCTGCTCTTCCCAATAGCTGAGCAGGCGCATGATCATCTGTTGGAAGCTAAGTTGTTCGCTCATAGTTTGTCCTGTCAGGCCCCAAACCAGCGCGCCGCAGCAGGGACCGCTTGCAAAAATCCAAACGGCGATTATAGCATGGCCAGTTCAGAAGGTGGAATCAGGTACGCGGCGCGAGATGCGGCGCACAAAGCTGCTGTGGGCTCCCCCTCAATGTACTGCGGAAAACATTATGTCAACGTGATCGAATTGAATCTCCAAAATTGATTCAATTCGATCACACCCCGCCAATCCCCTCACTGCTTCCAAAGCGACCGGCCTCGCGGCGCAGCCGGTACAGGAAGTCCACCGACTTCAGATCCCGCTCCAACGTGTGCACGATATACGAAAGCATGACCTGCTCAAGTTCCTGCCAAAGCCCTTGCCGCAGCTGCAAACGCTGCACCATGTCCCAGGAACGGGTCTGTAGATAACGCAGGACTTTGACGGCGGCGCGCCGAAATAGGCAGCGCGCCCATATCAACCTGTCGGCAATCAGGGCACAGAAGCCCTCCCATTTCCAGGCTGAAATACTGGTCTTGCTCAACAACGGCTTCGCCACAAGAGACGCACTGGAACAGGCGCGGTCGGAAGCCGGTAAAAGACAGCAAATGCAGCTCGTAATAGCGGGCGACAAGACGAACATCGGCCGTGCCGGCCAGCCGCGATAATGTGTTGGCTAGCAGATCGTAGATGCCGTTGTGCCGGTCCTCTTCCACCGTAAAGCGGTCCAGCAGTTCCACTACGTAAGAGGCATACGTGGACGACACCAGATCGGAGCGCAGTGCGGTATATGGTTCAACGATCTCCGCCTGCGTGATGATATCCAGATCGCGTCCCTTCGCGATCAAGAAGTTGCTGCGCATGAACAGGTCCACATGGCCCGTTTTGCGGCTCTGCGGCTTGCGTGCCCCCTTGGCCACCGCCTTCATTTTACCCAATTCGTGCGTGTACAGCGTCAGCAGGCGGTCTGCTTCACCAAAATCGGTGCGGCGCAGCACCACCGCTTCCGTGCGAAATGTGCGTTCTCTGCTCATGGATTAAGTGTAGCACGCTCACATGCTATGGGTCATGCGGCGAACGAATATCGTACCCTTCGCCCCAACTATGCTAGAATGCGCCCAACTGCCCAACTGCACACCTGATTCGCGAATGCATACCACCCAATTGCGTTCTGGAACTGCCTTGATCCTGGTTGACCAGACAGGCATCAGCCAAATACCCAGGCCTACGCACTCAGAGGAACACGAGATGAACAGCGAACAAGACTATCTAAAGGTTGGCATCGCCCAACTGGCTCCCGTATGGCTTGACCGCGACCGCACCCTGGCTAAGATCGTCGCAGCCGTCGAGGCGGCGGCCCAGGAAGAGTGCCAGCTACTCGCTTTTGGCGAGACGCTGCTGCCCGGCTACCCGTTCTGGATCGAACGCACGGACGGAGCGCGCTTCAATGATGCGCGCCAAAAACAACTGCATGCCCACTATCTCGATCAGGCCGTGCAGATTGAAGCAGGACACCTGGACCCGCTGTTGGCGGCGGCTGCGAAAGCAAACATGATGGTCATCGTCGGCTGCGCCGAACGGCCGTTGGATCGCGGCGGCCACAGCGTCTATGCCACCCTGGTCACTGTCTCACCGCGCGGTGAAATCCTCTCCACACATCGCAAATTAATGCCCACCTACGAAGAACGCCTGACCTGGTCGCCAGGCGATGGGCACGGCCTGCGAGTCCATCCATTGGGCGTCTTCACTGTCGGCGGTCTTAATTGCTGGGAGAACTGGATGCCGCTGCCACGGGCGGCGCTCTATGCCCAGGGTGAAGACCTGCACGTAGCCATCTGGCCTGGTAGCAAGCGCAACACGCACGACATCACCCGCTTCATTGCCAAGGAAGGGCGTTCCTACGTCCTTTCCGTTTCCGCGTTGATGCGCCCGGAGGACATCCCACCAGACACTCCACATCGCGCAGCCATCGTGGCTGATGCTCCGCCTTTCCTGACTGACGGTGGGAGTTGCCTGGCCGCGCCCGACGGCAGCTGGATCATCGAGCCGCAGACCGAAGTAGAAATGATCCAGGTCGTCACGATTGACCACCAGCGCGTGCGTGAGGAACGCCAGAATTTCGATCCGGTGGGGCATTACTCGCGCCCCGATGTAACCCGGCTCGTGCTCAACCGCCAGCGTCAGACCACGCTGCAGATCAACGACTGAATAACCGCTGCGGTATAATAGGCAGCATGGCCGATCGAACCCTGATCCCCGCCCGAGAGGCTCGCATCGAACTGCGCGTATCCAACTCGCGTTTTATCGCCACGGCCGTGCCCGCTTTCTCCGTGGATGAAGCCAAGGAATTCATTCGCCGCATCAAAGATGAATTCGGCGATGCCTCGCACAACGTGCCTGCCTTCCTAATTGGCCACGGGCCATCTGTCACGGCGCACTGCAGCGATGACGGAGAGCCCTCAGGCACGGCGGGGCGGCCCATGCTCGCGGTCTTACACGGCAGCGGCCTGGGCGATATCGCCGTGGTCGTAACCCGCTATTTCGGAGGCACAAAGCTGGGCACGGGTGGTCTGGTGCGCGCCTATGGCGATGCGGTCAAGAAAGTGCTGGAAGCGCTGCCCCGCGCCGAAAAAGTGCCCACGCACACGGTCTTGCTCGCCACCCCATACCCGCTCTATGAGCAAGTCAAACTGCTCATAGAGTCGTGGAACGCCCAGATCCTGGACGAGGAGTTCGCGGCAGATGTGACAATCACGGCCCTCTTCACCGTGGCAAATTTTCCCGGATTTCAGGAAGCCCTGGGGGAAATGTCACACGGCCGTCTTCAAGCCGAGATTGTAGAAACCAACCCCGAGACCATCATGCCCCTCGGATCCATACCGGCCGATCCACCACCAACCGCATAGACCTATCCGCGGTCAAAAAAAAGCCCCACCTAGCGTTTGCTCGTACCAAGGCAGGGCTTTGTGCATTCAGGTTCTACGCTGTTAACCGCCCAGGAGAATGCGATCCAGCGCTTCCAACAGCAATACGACGTTTTCGCGGCGACTGTTAAAGCCCATTAGTCCCACGCGCCATACTTTGCCGGCCAACTGCCCAAAGCCGCCGGCGACTTCAATGTTGTATTCATTGAGCAGGCGCCGTGCCACAGCCCCGGCGTCAACGCCTTCGGGCACGCGTACGGTCGTCAGGGCAGGCAGACGCAGCTCCAAGGGTGCATGGCACTCCAGGCCCAAATCCGCCAGGCCGTCATAAAACAACCCTGCAAATTCGCGGTGCCGTGCCCAGCGTGGTTCCAGGCCCTCTTCGGCCACAAGGCGCAGACCCTCGCGCAGGGCGTAGTTCATGTTGATCGGCGCGGTATGGTGGTAGCGCCGGGCATCGCCATCCCAATAGTTGACCAGTAGATTGATATCCAGGTACCAGCTTCTGACCTTGCTCTGGCGGTTCTGAATCTTCTCCAGCGCGCGCGGGCCGAAGACAATCGGACCCAGCCCGGGCGGGCAGCTCAAACCTTTCTGCGAGCAGCTGTAGGCCATATCAATCTGCCATTCATCGAAAAAGAAGGGTGCTGTAGCCAAGCTGGTGACCGCGTCAACCAGCAGCAGACAGCCGGCCGCACGGCACATTTCCCCAACCCCTTCCAGCGGCTGCATCACGCCCGTCGATGTTTCGCCGTGGACCAGGCCGAGAATTGCGGGCTGATGCTCCTCGATCGCGCTCTGCAGTTCGGAGGTTGAAAAGGCTTCACCCCAGGGCTTTTCAATCACGCGCACATCAGCACCATAGCGCGTGGCCATTTCCACCAGGCGTTCGCCGAAGTAGCCGATCACGCCGATAAGCACGACATCCCCCGGCTCAACACTGTTGGCGATCGTGGCTTCCATGGCTGCGCTGCCCGTCCCGCTGACAGCGAACGTGAAGCCCTCACTCGCCTGCCAGGTATAGCGCAGCAACTCCTGTACATCATCCATGACCTGGATAAAAGAAGGATCGAGATGCCCGACCTGGCGCATTGCGATCGCCTGCAAGACACGGGGATGGGCGTTGGAGGGTCCGGGACCTAGCAGAATGCGCGGCGGCATATCAAGCTGCCCCACATCCACGCGCAATGCTTCATTAACACGGGCGGTCTGGGTGTTTAACATGGCAGTTCTCCTGATCTTCCTCTAGCAAGAAACTATGTGGGAATCATAAGCCCGGCAGTGAAATTAGACAAACGGAGTCCCAACCAACGCCAAGGGCTTGCCAGCGAAGCCGGGAAGGATCATAAACTCTGGAAATAGGCGACGAGGGCATCGAACAAGGACTCCGGTGTATAGGGCAGTAGCCCTTCCACGAAGGCATAAATCAAACCGGCAATTGCCAGCAAGGTAAGCATAAAGAAGAGGAGCAGCCAGATGGAAACGACCGGGCGTACTTTGACGTACCCCTGTAAGCCACCCCAATCCTGGGCTTCGGTGGTGATCTGCATAACGAATGGGTAGGCCTGACGACGGCCGATCAACGGCCGTTTGCCCTCCAGATAGAAATCTACCACGCCCTTCTGGCCCGGCGAAATCGACACCTGTTTGGTGGGTGCGTCAATCTGCAGACGGTTGCGCGGGTCTGTGGCAGCCACCGTGACGGTCGTACGATACAAACCCTCATTCAACAACAAGACGCGGCTGATTCCCAGCCGCTTCAATTCTCTAGGGCGCATATCGGCCGAGATCAACTCTTCTGGCCGGGGGGCGACCGCCGCCACAGCGGCGATCTGTGCCGCCTCGACAGCCGATGGAGGTGTTACGTAGGCGATGGCTTCAGGGGATGCTTCGCCGGCCAGGCGCAAATGCAGCTGAAACGGGCCGATGTGAATCACCTGCCCGCTGTGGCAGGGATATGGACGTTCCAACTCCAGGCGTGTGTTGTCCAGGAAAGTGCCATTGGTACTGCCCGTATCCGTGATATGCCAGCCATCGGCCAGATAATCGAGGCGACCATGCCAACGCGAAACATTGCCGCCGACGAGCACGATATCATTGGCTTCACTGCGGCCAATCGTAAAGGAGCGTTTGTGCAGGCTGTAGACTTCCGGTTCCTTGCCTTCGCGAACAATGAAGAGCGAATCGTATCCCGGCGCGCGCACCACCTCATCGCCCAACCAGCGCGATGTATCAGCCAGATTCGGGTCCTCGTCCAACACGACAACCATGCTGACGACGCTGCTCTGACTTAGGTCGGAGACAAAGTTAATCTCATCGTCACTCAAATTCTCCAGGGTCTGGCGCAGAGCGCGGGCCATCTCTTCGCTGGTCTGGTAGCGATCTTCGGGCTGCTTCTCCATCGCCTTCCAGATGATCTGGCCGACGGATATGGGCAGACCGGGATACAGCTCATGCGGTACGGGCGGTGGTTCATGGACATGTTTCTGCAAGGCATCGGCGGGAGTCTTGATCAGGAACGGCAGCTGGCCGGTGGCCATTTGGAAAAGCACCACGCCGAGAGAGTAAATATCTGAACGGCCGTCGAGTGGCTGATCGAGCAGCTGTTCCGGTGAGGCGTAAGCCAAAGTGCCCATTAAGGCGTCGGGTGGTGTCTCCACACCTTCGTCCAGCAGACGAGCCAGGCCAAAATCAGTGACCACCGCACGCAACGGGGGCTCGCCATCGCGCCCCGGCTCTTCCAACTCCTTAACAAGGACATTGTCCGGCTTAATGTCACGGTGGACGACATCTTTACGGTGGGCGTAACCCAGCGCCTCGGCCACCTGAGCCATCAGCAAGAGGGTTTCTTCCAGACGAATAACCTGGTTGCTGTTGGCCAATTGTTTGATATAGGTACCCAAGCTGAGGCCGGGAATCAGCTCCATGACGATATAGAGCTGGCCATCTTCACGGCCGAAATGGTAAATGCGCACAATGGACGGGTGTTCCAATCTGGCTGCAGCCTGCGCTTCATGCTGGAAGCGTTCCTGGAATTCGGGCTGGCTGGCATAGCGTTCATGCATAACCTTGATCGCCACCGGACGGGCCAGGTTCAAATCGACAGCCCGGTAGACCGTGCCCATGCCGCCACGACCAATAACCCCTTCCAGGCCATAATGCTCGATGGTTTCACCCGTTAGATTGTTGGTGAGGTCGTCTACCATGGTGTGTCCTGTCTTTCCCACACGTTCCGATCTTGACCTTGAAGGCCGGTGAACTTGGGGCAAGGATAGCTTGAACCCGCCTTTTTTCCAATGAATGTAAGGTAAAAACAAGCTAGTAGGCGCGTCTTGCTTCAAGCCATTGGACCATGCTCAGCGTGCCTAGACCCGCTATAGTATAGTGCCTACCGGAACCCTTAGAGTAGATGAGGGCAAGAGATGGCTTCTGTGGCCGCAAGTAGCAAGGAGTGAAGGTAATGGATTGGGAATATCGCACCCTGCAGTTTCGCACAACACCGAACTTGGGCGTTTGGAGCAAACTGAGTGACGAAGACCTGCGCACGCTCGATCAGCTCCAGAAGGAAGGATGGGAAGTGTACCATACAGTGAATATCCGCGGCAGCGGCGGCTTCAGTGCCCATATCTTATTTTTGTTGCGCCGGCCACCCAAGTGAGTTGCGGTGATCACTCCGTGATGGTGACGGTGCCATCTTCGGCTATGGTGATCCAACGACCGTTTTCTAACACATCATAGTCTGGCCGCGGCAGGACAAGCACCGGCGGCGCGCGGTCATACATCTCGCGAGCCACAGCCGCGCCGAGAGCCAGAATCGCGTCTGTCTCGGCTGTGATGATGGCCGCGGGCGCTTTGTCGAGACGGACTGCTTCCAGCAGGATGCTGCTGGCGCTGCTGGAACCACGGCCGGCGGGCAGAATGAGCACACGGCCGTGCACATTCTCCCCCAGGCTGGAATGGCGCTGGTCGATGATCGCCCCCGTCTCGGGGTTCAGACCGCCCCACAGGCTCAGCGGCTCCGCCAGCACCAAGGCCTTGCCTGCGCCCTCTCCCGGGACCAAGACCTGCGCCTGGAAGGAGAGACCCGTCATCTTTGCCATAACCCCTCATCCCGCCAGACATGCCCTAGAGAGCCGGAGCGTACGCATTCTTCCAGGCTGCCGAAGATAACCTGCAAGCCGGTATTGCCGGGCGTGTAATGGGCGAACTTGCCTGAATTGGTCATCAAGTTGCCGTGTTGGGCACGCACGATGGGTGTAACGACCACACATGTGTCCACGATGACCTGTACACCGGCAGCGCGTAAGAGGTCCAGCCAGCCGCGCTTTTGCAATGCCGCCAGCACCAGGCGCTGCGTGCAGACGATAAACTCAACCTGGGGATGCGGGGGATACTTTTCCAGCAAAGGCAGCAGCGCCGCAAACTCATCCAGTGAAAAATGAGGACTACCCAGGGCGACCACGGCGATGGGGCCGTCCGGCACCGTGCTCATCTGCGTCAGGGCCTGCCGCAAATCAGCCAGGGTGATATCTATCACTTGCTCGGGTGGCCGGTCGTGCAAAGCAGCCGCCAGGGTGGGCGCCTCGGGAGTCACGCCTACGGCATGGAAAAGGGCCACTGCGCCGGAGGAGGCGGATGCGGCACCCAGGGCTTTCAGTTCATCTTCTGTTGTATCGGGATGCAAACCTTCGATAACCGGGATGCGCGTGCCGCTTTGCGCACCAAGCAGATAGCCAAGCACGGGGAAGAAAACGTCTTCACACAACAAGCGCTGGGGGATATCGATCAGTTGGAACAGAATCTGGCCGCGGCGATTTTCGGTCAGGTGTAGGCCGATGGCAGGGGCGCGACCGGTGACGGCAGAGCAAATATCAATGAAGTCTCCATAGCGGTTAGTACGGGCGCCAAGCACCGAATTGGCGAAGACGATGGCATTGCTTTCGGCCCAGGCAATCTGCGTACCCAGAGCGGGGCGCTGTGTGGCCTGGTAAGGTGCGCAGGTGAAGATGGGGCGGCAGCCCATGCTTTCGTAGGCCTGCATCAGTTCCTGGGCAAAACGGCCGACTTCGGCCGTGCCCTGGAACGCTTCCGGGTGCAGCAAGTCTACTGCGCCAACATTGAGCGTTGTCGGCACGACAACCTGTGCCCTGCCGGCCACCAGCCGCCGTGCAAATTCCAGGCCTGAATAACCATGATAGAGGCAGCCGTCAATATGCGCCGACTCGATGTCCAGCAGGGCTTGTGCGTCGTAGACGCCGGCCATTGTGGTCAAGATGCGCATGGCCATTTGCGCTGCCGGGCCCAATTCACCGTTTAACAGCGCTTCGTCGCGTGTGGAAAGGTGCAAAGCCATGGGGCTAATGCTATCTCACAACCACACCTGTGCAACTTGCTCGACTTTTGTGTACCTACGGTTGGGGCTGTGTATTTGTTGGAATTAACGCCCCATTTACGGTTTGTTTTGGGCGTCAATCTTATTCTCGATATAGAACATAAGTTCTTTCCTCTGTGCGCCGCTGTTGGTGAAGAGCAGGATAGGGATAGGGATACATATGGCGGCTGGTAAGAAAGAGAAGCTGGAGCAGGCAATCACGG
Source organism: uncultured Chloroflexia bacterium (assembly GCA_963786145.1). Lineage (GTDB taxonomy): Bacteria > Chloroflexota > Anaerolineae > Promineifilales > Promineifilaceae > JAACFF01. The sequence goes on along the minus strand of CAWAYB010000002.1, from coordinate 405,842 downwards.
CGATCCAGGAGCGCTGGGGGACGCATGTGATCGGCCGTTCGGTCGCACGACCGAAGCGCACCATCCCCCACATTCCCAGCGGCTTTGCAGCCTTAGATAGTGTGTTGGGCGTTGGCGGCATTCCCCGCGGGCGGATCAGCGAGTTAATGGGCGTGCCCACCTCGGGTATGGCCACCGTGGCCTTGAAGGTGCTGGCTAACGCTCAGGTTCTCGGCGACACGGCCGTGTACATCGATCTGGAACGCACCTTTGATCCCGACTATGCGCGGCGCTGTGGTGTGACATTGGCATCATTAACACTGGTTCACCCCTATGATGCCAGCCAGGCGCTGGCTATGCTGCCCGATTTTTTTGCGGAACGTTCGGTGGACCTGGTGCTTTTCGATATGCCCGCCCGCCTGCAGGAGGAGTCGCGCCTGGCGCGCAAGCTCAGTTCCGCTTTGGGACGATTGTTGGCTTCTTTGAGTAGGGGCATGGGTACCCTGCTATTCTTGACTACGTTGCCGGCCACAAACGGCACTGCCGTTGCTTATCCCCGGCAGGGTACTTTGCCCCACTTTGCCTCGCTCCGCCTGCTGCTGGAGAAAGAACAATGGGTATACAGACAGCGCGATGTCGTCGGCTATGAAGCGCAGGTGCTGGTGGTGAAGAACAAGCTGGCTGCTCCCGGCCCTGGGGTGCGTATTACCATTACCTTTGACGATAGGGGAGGGAGCGATCCGTGATAGCGTGTCTGGCCATTCCCTATTTTGCGGCCGCAGTAGAGCGGCGTCATGATGAAGCGTTACAGCCAAAGCCATTGGCCATCGGTGGCCAATCCTGGGAGGCACGGCCGATCTACGCTTTCTCGCAAGAAGTGGCACACCGGGGGGTGGAAATAGGTATGTCTTTGCGGCTGGTGCAGGTTCTTTCGCCGGAATCCCATTTCATGCCTGCAGCCAAGACGCGTTACAGCAGTGCCAGCGGCGAGGTGATCGATGTGCTGCTTGATTTTTCCACTCTGATTGAACCACAGGAATGGTGGCATCCGCTGGCCCAGAAAACACGCCAGCCGGTTACGGCGATGGCCCGCGCACTGCCGGCCCACTTTTGCCTCGATCTGGAGGAGTTGCCCCAGCGGGAAGCCCTGCCTTTGGCGCAGGAGATGGGTCGGGCCGTGCGCCGTGAAACGGGATTGGCCCCGGCGATCGGCCTGGCTGCACATAAATTTACGGCACAAGTTGCGGCGACGGTATGCCGGGCTGAACGCGCCCTGCCGGTTGAACCAGGAGCGGACGCGCAGTTCCTCGCCGGCCGTTCTTTAGATTTCCTGGCCCTGGAGAGCAGCATGGCCCAGCGTTTGCGCTTGTTAGGCATCTATACCCTGGGTCAACTGACAGATTTGCCGCTGGCGGCACTGCGTGAACAGTTTGGGCCGTCGATTGCGCCGCTTTACCGTCTGGCGCAAGGCGAGGATGAGGAACGCGTGGCGGCCCAACCAGTGGATCAGCGGGAAATTGTCCAGCTTGTCTTTGACGGTGCAGTGAATGATTTTCAGACGCTGCTGGCGGCCGCCGACCAGTTGGTGAAAGAGCTGACCTATCGCTTGCGTATGGCCGGGCTGCACGGCCGTGAACTGCACTTGCTGTTGGAGATGGAAGACGGTGCCCTGCGCCGCCCCCACGTGATCTTGCTCCGTCCGACGGCGGAAACGAGCCATCTGGCTACGGCTGTGCGTGAACTGTTGGCCAACGAGTCGCTGGATGGCCCGGTATATAGCTTGCAGATCAGCATCGGCGATCTCAGCCCGGCTCAGGCGCGACAGTTAACATTGTTCGATAAGAAGGCCGTGCCCCCACAGGCCCAGCGCACGCTGCGTAACCTGCTGGCGAAATACCGGCAGAGCAGTTTTTTGCGCGTGCAAACCGTTCATGCGGATCACCCGCTGCTGGAGCGACGTTTCCAATTCTACCCGCTGACATATGACGCGTTTGTGGCCTGACGGCGACTTGATCGACGTGATTGGCCAACGTCTGGATGGGCCGGAGCAGCTTCTTTGGCGGGGACAGGCACACCCCGTGGCTGAGGTTACGCGCCATTGGCGGGTGCGCGGGGATTGGTGGAACGAACCAATGTGGCGTGATTATTTTAAACTGACGACAACGACGGGGCTGCTGCTCGTCGTTTACCATGATCTGCTGGCGGATCAATGGTATTTGCAGCGTCTCTACGATTGATTTTAGACGTATGAACACGCCTTCCTGTTATGTAGAACTGCACTGTCATTCCAATTTCAGCTTGCTGGATGGAGCCAGTCACCCGGAAGAATTGATCGCGCAGGCAGCGATGTTGGACATGCGGTCGTTGGCGCTGACCGATCATGATGCCGTGTATGGTGCGGTACGCTTTGTGCGCGCGGCGCGCGAGCAGGGTATTCAACCCATCTTGGGCGCGGAATTGACGATTGATGGCGGGGCGGAACTGGGAACGCACCATATCACCTTGCTGGCTGAAGATCAGACCGGCTGGCATAACCTGTGTTATCTGATCAGCCGGGCTCGGCACACCGCGCCCAAAGGCCAGGCCTTACTACCATTTCAGGAACTGGTGGGTTGCGCGGACGGCTTGATTGCCCTTTCCGGCTGTCGCTGTGGCGCTCCGGCTCAGGCGCTGCTGCAGGAGAATGGCCGGAATACGGCCGTGGCAGCAGCGCGCCGCTATGTCGATCTGTTCGGCCGAGAGCGTTTCTGGATTGAACTGCAGCGGCACTTCTTACCCGATGATGACATTCTGATCCCTCGCCTGGCGGCCTTGGCGGACTATTTGGGTCTGGGTTGTGTAGCGACGAATAACGTGCATTATGCCTGGCCCGAAGGCCAGCGTTTGCAGGATGTATTGGTTTGCATTCGCCACCTGACGACTCTGGATGAGGCCACACATTTGCGACGCCTGAATTCCGAGTATTATTTGAAGTCGGCGGCACAGATGGCCGCGCTTTTCCCTGATCAACCGCAGGCGTTGGTTAATACGCAGGTCATTGCTGAACGCTGCCATTTTGACCTCAGCTATGGTTTGCAAGACTTGCCCCATTTTCCTACTCGGTACGGCATGAGCAGCAGCGCCTACCTACGCCGCCTATGCCATGAGGCGCTGCCGCAGCGCTATGGACAGGAGGTGCCGGAGCGCGTGCGGCGGCAGGTGCAGCATGAACTGCGGATCATCGAACAAGCCGGGCTGGCAAATTACTTTCTGATCGTCTGGGATATTGTACGTTTCGCACGTGAGCAGGGGATTCGCTGCCAGGGGCGTGGCTCAGCGGCTAACTCGCTGGTGGCCTACTTACTGTACATCAGCCCTGTTGATCCTATCCGTCATGATCTGGTCTTTGAACGTTTCTTGTCTAGTGAGCGCCAGGTAGTGCCTGATATCGATGTGGATTTTGATGCACAGCGGCGTGAAGAAGTGATCCAGTATATTTATGATAGCGTATGGTGCGGAACACACGGCGATGGCCTGCACCTTTGTCACCTTTCGCTCGCGCAGCGCCATCCGCGATATCGGTAAGGCCCTGGGGCTGGCGCCGGAGGTGATCGCCACGGCCGTGCGCGCCCAGGAAGACCAGCAGATTGTGCAAGAAGCTGCGGCTGACAAGCGCGCCCCCATGGCCCTGCTGCTGGAATTAAGCGAACAGATCGCCGGCTTCCCACGCCACCTGGGCATTCATTCAGGAGGCATGATCATCACCGGCGCGCCGCTGATGGGACGCGTGCCCACGGAGCCGGCCACGATGCCGGAACGTGTGGTAGTGCAGTGGGATAAGGAAGCACTGGAGGAAGTGGGGCTGGTCAAGATCGATATTCTGGGGCTGCGTATGTTGACGGCCGTGACCGAAGCGGCAGCGCTGGTAGGCCGAGAGCAGCGGCGCTGACCCCGGACCTCGACGCCCTCACTTTTGACGATCCGGCCGTGTACGACATGCTGGGCGAGGCAGACACGATTGGCGTGTTCCAGGTGGAGTCGCGTGCCCAGGCACAGGTACTGCCGCGCCTCAAGCCGCAGCAGTTTGGCGATCTGATCGTCGGCATTTCTCTGATCCGCCCCGGCCCGATCCAGGGCAACATGGTGCACCCTTACCTGCGCCGCCGCCAGGGCCTGGAGCCGGTCACCTACGCGCATCCCTTGTTGGAGCCGGCGCTGGCTGAAACGCTGGGAGTGATCCTCTTTCAGGAGCAAGTGCTGAAGGTCGCGCGCGATCTGGCCGGGTTCACAGCGGGACAGGGGGAGCAGCTGCGCCGCGCATTGGGAGCCAAGCGCGCTACCGAAGAGATCGCCCGTTTCCATGATGTATTTGTGGAAGCGGGCGCTGGCTAAGGGGGTGCCGGAGGACGTGGCGGAGATGGTCTTTACGCAGCTGCTGGCCTTTGGCGGGCTATTCTTTTCCCAAGAGTCATGCCGCCGCGTTTGCCGTGCTTGGTATACCAGTCGGCCTGGCTCAAACGCTATCATCCAGCGGCATTTTATACAGCGCTGTTGAATAACCAGCCGATGGGGTTCTGGAACGCGGCCGTGCTGGTCAACGAGATCCGCCGCCTGGGCCTGACGATCTGGCCGGTAGATATTCAACGCAGTCAGGCCTGGTGCAGCGTCGAGGAGGGTGGCATTCGCCTGGGACTGCAGTACGTGAAGGGGTTGCGCGAAGATCAGGTGGCGGAGCTGTTAGAGGAGCGGGAACAACGGCCGTTTGACTCCCTCCTCGATTTTTGCCAGCGTACGCACTTCAGTCGCGGCGGCGTGCAGAACCTGATCATGGCCGGGAGCATGGATGAGCTGGGGCCTGCCGCGCCGCCATCTGCTGTGGGAATTGGGTACGCTGAACTTGCAGGAGGAGATGCTGGAGTTGGTTTTCCAGTCCCAGGCCGTCGATTTGCCGGTGCAAACCCTCGCCGAGTCGATGCTGGCGGAACAGGAGATGATGGGCCTGTCTCCGGGAGATCATATCATGACCCTCTATCGCCAGCGGCTTTCGGCGCAGCATATCCACGGCAGCCGCGGCCTGGCGGCATGTGCCAATGGCCAGCGGGCGCGAGTGGCTGGACTGCTGGTTGTCCACCAGTCGCCGCCGACAGCCAAGGGCTTTCACTTCCTGACGCTGGAAGACGAGGACGGGATGATCAACGTCATTGTGCGGCCGCAGGTATACGGTCATTACCAGAACATCATCCGCGGGGCGCGTCTATTGTTGGCCGCGGGAGTCGTGCAGCGCGAGGGTGAGGTGATCAATCTGCTTGCGGAAGGGATAGCCCCTTTAGGAGGGTGAGAAAGGGCTGCCTGCAACCAGATGCCGCCTGATCCAGCCTGGATAAAATGGACACACAGTTTGGCGGATAGGCTCTTACTTGAGGAGCAGTGTCATGAAACCGTCTCCCTGCCTAATCGAACCGCCGCGCCACAAAACGGCCGTGCCCCCTCCGCCCTACAAACTGCCCGTTCTCCACAATCACTTCCCCCCGGCTGATCGTCGTCGCTGGCCAGCCGTTTACGGTCATACCCTCATATGGCGTCCAATCCGCTGCCTCATGCAGAGTCTCTGTAGAAAGGATCTTTTTGTACTGCGGGTCAAAGATCACCAGGTCTGCGTCATACCCTGGTAGAATCTCCCCTTTGCGTTCGAAGCCAGCCAGCCGGGCCGGAGCCGTGCAGCAGACATCAACCCACTGCGGCACTGTCAAATAGCCCGGTGCCACGCCAAAGTGGTACAGCGCTGCAAAGCGACTCTCAATCGAAGGTACTCCCCCTGGAATCTTACTAAAATCACCCATCCCTGTCGCTTTCTCAGCACGTGTGAACGGGCAGTGATCCGTCGTCACCACTTGCAGGTCGCCACACGCCAGCGCTCGCCATAAAGCATCTTGAGCCGCCTGCTCGCGAATCGGCGGCGCGCACACCGGCAAGGCCCCCGCCACCCCGGGAGCGTCATACGCCTCCTGCGTCAGCAGCAGATACTGCGGGCAGGTTTCGCCGGTCACGGACAGGCCCGCCCGCCGCGCCGCCGCGATCTGCTCTACTGCCTCCACGCAGGTCACATGAAAAATGTGCACCCTTGCGCCCGCAAACATAGCGAGGGCGATCACTCGCCCTACCGCTTCACCCTCAAAGAGCGCCGGTCGGCTGCGTGGATGCCAGTGTGAGCTGGTATTCCCCGCTGCCAGGTTACGCGCAACCAACGTTGTGATCACATCCCAGTTCTCGGCATGAACCACTGGCAGGCCATTAACGGCCGTGATCGCCTCCAGTGCCTGCAACAACTCCCCATCCTGCAACCGCAAGCCATATGCCATATACAGCTTGAAACTGCCGCAGCCCGCCTCATACGCTGCCGGGACCTGATCCAACTTGGCAATCTCGGTCGGACCAATGGTCATATGCAGCCCATAATCAATGACTACCTGCGGATCCGCCAGCGCGCGGCGCATCGCCATAGCCTCCAGCAGCGACTCGCTGCCATGCGGCTCGACGAAATCGACCACAGCCGTAGTCCCGCCATACGCTGCCGCCTTTGTGCCCGTAAAAAAGTCATCTGTGGAAACAAACGGGCCGATCGGCATCTGCAAATGAACATGGATATCAACCGCGCCGGGCGTCACCAACTTTCCGCCCGCATCCAATTCGCGCCGGCCATCCAATCCCTGCCCGATAGCGGCAATAGATGACCCTTGTACCGCGACATCCGCTTTTACCACGGGTCCGCCCGTTATCACCAGACCATTCTTGATCACCAAATCGAACATAGCGTTTCTCTCCCGTTTCCTCGCGCCGCATCTTGCTCACTGAGTCTGGGCATTATCGAATCATTATATCGGCTGGAAACGAAAAAAGCCCCGCAGGTGCGGAGCTCTTTTCGGGAAGAGGAGAAAAGGAGGAAAGAGGAAAGTCTATAGGTTTTTACTATAAACTTTATTTATATAAGAATTATACCAGCCCACTTTCAAACGATTAGCCACTTCTATACAGTAAAAGTGTTAACTACTTTACATCTGCACCTGTCTATACTCGCGCAGACATGACAATACTCACTCCGTTTTGGTGTCAATCGGCGTTCGCATGATCAGGTGAGCATGATATTCTAGAGGGATATTCCCAGCCCCGCCCCGCGCGTAATCGAGGAAGACATGACTATAGCTGACGACAAGCAACAATGGCAAGAAGAGACGGTAGATCCCGTCATACGCCGTTATCCGGAACGGCGCACCCGGTTCGAGACGAGTTCGGGCATCCCTGTAGAGGCTCTTTACACGCCTTATCGTGAAGACCCGGCCTACGCCACAGAACTGGGGTTCCCTGGTCAGTACCCGTTTACACGTGGCGTCCAATCAACGATGTATCGTGGGCGTTTCTGGACCATGCGCCAATACGCCGGTTTCGGCACGGCCGTGGAGTCTAATGAACGCTACAAGTACTTGCTCAACCAGGGCCAGACCGGCCTCTCCGTGGCCTTCGATCTACCTACGCAGATCGGCTACGATGCCGATGATCCACTTGCAGCTGGCGAAGTCGGCAAAGTCGGCGTCAGTATTTCCAGCCTCGACGATATGGCTATCCTCTTAGGCGGCATCCCACTGGACAAAGTCAGCATTAGCATGACCATCAACGCTCCGGCTGCCATCCTCCTGGCCATGGTCATCGCCGTTGGGAAGCGTCAGGGCATACCCATGGACAAGCTGCGCGGCACCATCCAGAATGACATTCTCAAAGAGTACATTGCCCGTGGCACCTATATTTTTCCTCCCCAGCCTTCCATGCGGCTGATTACCGACAGCTTCGAGTTCTGCAGCCGGGAAGTGCCGCATTGGAATACTATTTCTATCTCCGGCTACCACATTCGCGAAGCGGGCAGCACGGCCGCACAAGAGATCGCATTCACGTTAGCCAACGGCATCACCTATGTACAAGCCGCCCTTAAGACCGGGTTGGACATCGATCAGTTTGCCAACCAGCTGTCTTTCTTCTTTAATGCTCACAACAACTTCCTGGAAGAAATCGCCAAATTCCGTGCCGCGCGACGCATGTGGGCGCGCATCATGCGTGAGCGCTTTGGCGCCCAGGATCCCGACAGTTGGCGCCTGCGCTTCCATACTCAGACCGGCGGCAGCACCTTGACCGCCCAGCAGCCCGACAACAACATCGTGCGCGTAGCCCTGCAGGCGCTCGCGGCCGTACTGGGTGGCACCCAGAGCCTTCATACCAACAGCCGCGATGAGGCGCTGGCTTTGCCTACAGCCGAAGCTGTCCAGATCGCCCTTCGCACCCAGCAAATTATTGCGCACGAAAGCGGCGTTGCCGACACTATCGATCCGTTGGGTGGCTCCTACTATCTGGAATACCTGACCGATGCCCTGGAAGCGGAAGCGCTGGCCTATATCAACACCATCGAAAAAATGGGCGGCATGCTGGCCGCTATAGAAGATGGATACGTGCAGCATGAGATTCAGGAGGCCGCTTACCAGTTCCAGCGCGACCTGGAAACAAGAGAAGCGATTGTCGTTGGCCTCAACCAGTTTGTTGCTGAAGAAACAGCTTTGCAAATAACCACTCTCAAGATCGACCCGGCCATTGAAGCTGAACAAACAGACCGTTTGGTTGCCCTGCGTACCCGTCGAGACAACAAGAGGGTCGCTCAACTGCTTGCCCGTGTTCAATCTGTGGCCCAGTCCAGCGAGAATCTGCTCCCGCTCTTTATTGAGTGTGTAGAGAATGATGTAACCTTGGGTGAGATTTGCCATTCGCTGCGTCAAGTATGGGGTGAGTACCGGCCTAGTTACGCCTTCTAGCCTTTTCTCGAACTGGTAAATACCTCTCCCGCACCGTCTGCCTACGCTATGTTCGTTACGCAAGGAACAATCGAAATAACATGAAAATCAACCACATCGCCATCGTCTTGCCCGACCTCGAAAGCGGCGCCAAATTTTGGCTGGAGGCAATTGGCTTGCCGTTGGAAAAGGTAGAAGATATCCCCGATCAGCAGGTCCAGGTCGCCTTCCTTCCTGTCGGCGAAAGTCACATCGAGCTGCTGACGCCTACAGATGATGGCAGCGGCGTCGCACGCTACCTGGAAAAGCGCGGCCCCGGCCTTCATCACATCTGCCTGGAGGTGGATGACATTGCGGCCACGTTGGAGCAACTGAAGCGGGCCGATATCCCCCTCATCGACGAAGAGCCTAAGACCACGGCCGGTGGCAAGAAGCTTGCCTTTATCCACCCCAAGGGTACGGGCGGTGTCCTCGTCGAACTCTACGAGCTGCCGGATGCTGCCGTTCGCACAGATTAAACGAAACACCTGGATCATGCTTCACTTAGCCACTGATTTCTGCTATGATGGTAGTAGCTACCGCACTGGTGAGCGGGCGTCGTGAGTCAAACAATCCTTAAGATACAAGGCAAGTCTTGGTCGGCTTTCTCGTGGGATTGCCCCAGTTGCTGAATTTGGACTTCGAGTCTTGTACTCTACAGCTAGCCACCAGATGCGGTGGCTTTTTGTTTGAAGCTTCCCCTTCTCTTCAAAGAAGGTCAGCAGGAAAACAAAAACCGCCCCCGAAAGGGCGGTTTAGCGGCTATTGCACCAGGAGGGCAGTGCTTCAAGCCATTTCGGTCAATATCCAGGTCGAGGGAGGGCGGATATTAACCTGGGCATAGTCAGGGTTGTTCCAGTCGCGTTTCTCTCGTGCCAGTTTGGGGGAGGAGTTCCTCTAACCTGACTAGCTTGCAGCTATCCTACATCATTTTTCTGTTGTTGTCTAGCACTTAGCCGCGCACTCATCTGTTTCTTTTCCTGCTTTTCACGTCCCCTCTGAGTACTGACATTCGTCGTCTCCGGGACATGACATTTGTCACTATTGCTCCCATCACGTTCCGTATAAGCTAAGTATAGGACAAGTAGCGCTTGCTAATAGCGCCATCTCTGGTCGGTTGGAGCATCTCGTATCGTTGTCGTCCTGGGCACCGGCATGGTCACTGCCGGGTGCCCGTTTTTTTGCCCGTACCACGCGGGAAACTCCTTCAGGTAGATTCTTCTTCACGGCCGTGCTTCTTCTGTCCCCCTTTCATCCTCTTGTCCACTTCGAACAGGGTTAGCCACATTTCTACCTCATCGATACTCAGCGGGTCATCGTCCACCGCTGTTATGTCCGTGGCTGCCCCCGGCGCTAGATCCTTGGCCATCCGTGCCGCGAACTCTTCCGCTCGCCACAGCGGCATGTGCCGCTCCTGCGCCGCCTTCCGGATGCGATTGTCGCTCGAAACCAGCGTATATCCGCCCGGATTCTTAACCCGCTGTATCTGCCGGATCAACAAGCTGTCCGCCGACTGGCCGCTGGACGCGAACACAACTTTTACATTGCCAGTAGACAAACCCTTGTCTTGCCCCCCTGGCAGCCCGCGATCAAAATAGATCAATATTTGGCGCTTGCTCCCCTTTGCCGCCCAACGGCGCAGGCGTAGCACCAGGGCCACTTCGTCATCGGGATCCTCCAGCCGGATATCTGCCATCTTACCGATCAGATTGTGCCCGTCGATTAGATATTGCATTACGCAACTTTCCGCGACTAGGGGAGTACTTCCAGATTGGCAAAACTGGCTACCAGACGTTTGATACCTTCGCCAGGGAAGGCGACTGTCACTTCCTCGTCCTTACCCGTCGATTTGCTTTCAATGACCGTGCCTTCCCCAAAACGGGCATGGCGCACGCGCTGCCCAGTTTGAAATTGTGCCGCCTTTTTTACGGAGCTGGGCACTTGATCGCTGACCTGTTCCGCGCGTGGTGTCGGCAGTGATTGTGCGGTCCGCGGCTTGGTACTGGTTTGATCATACTGGCTGCCCCAATCCGTTGAAGAGGGGCTGCGCCGGCCACGCCACATCTGCCTGTCGCCTGTCTCCCTGGCGCCGCCTTCACTCCAGCTGCTTGCCCGCGCCTTGCTGCTCTGGCGGCGCACGGCCGTGCCCTGCCCCTCCATGAACTGCTCCGGAATGTCCTCCAGGAAACGAGAGGGCACACTTACAGACGAATCACCATAAAACGTGCGCCGGAAGGCATGGCTCATATAGACTCGATCCTTGGCCCTCGTAATGCCTACATAGAACAGGCGTCGCTCCTCGGCCAGCTCCTCTGCGTCATCCAGCGAACGGCTATGCGGAAGCAAGCCATCCTCCAGACCCGTCAAGAATACCACCGGAAACTCCAAGCCCTTGGCTGCGTGCAGGGTAAGCAGGGTCGCCGCGTTTAGCTCATCCTCCAGGTTATCCGTCTCTGATACCAATGCCACCTGTTCTAAAAATTCCGCCAGTGTCAATTCTTCTGCCTGGCTTGCAGCATTGCGGAACTCCAGTACGTTCTCCCAACGTTCGTCCCCTTCCACTGTTCCGTCGTCCACAAAACTCCGATAATCAACCTGGTCCAGGATCACATCCAGTAGTTCCGCCGTGGTTACCCGTTCTCGCAGCGCTGTCCATGTCTGCAGCAGCAGGCCGAAATTCGTCAGTGCGTTGAGTGCACGGCCGTTGAATGGATGTGGTACGTTGGCATCTTGTGCCAGCTTCATCAGCGCCTCCGCCGGCTGTAAGTTCTGCCGCGTCGCCCATTCCTGCAGACTCTCCCTTGTTTTCGCCCCAATTCCGCGTGTGGGCGCGTTCAGAATGCGATTAAAGCTCACTGCGTCTGCCGGGTTATACACCACACGCAGATACGCGATCACGTCCTTTACTTCGCGCCGCTTGTAAAACTCGGTCGCTCCCACTACGCGATACGGCAAGCCCATGCGCAGAAAATACTCTTCCAAGACGCGCGATTGAGCATTGGTACGGTACATGACTGCCATGTCACCCGTCCCGTACCCCTCACGCCGCAGCTGGTTAATCGTGTCCAGCACAAATTCCGCCTCTTCTTGCTCGTTATAGGCCTCGCGCAGCGATACGGGCACACCCCCTTGCCGTATCGTAAACAATTCCTTATGCACACGATTAGGGTTGCGCTTAATCACGGCCTTGGCCACATCCAGAATAATCTGTGTCGAGCGATAATTCTGCTCCAGAAGGATTTGTTGGGCTTCCGGATACTGCTCCCGGAAACGCTCAATGTTGCGAAAATCAGCACCGCGCCACTTATAAATGGACTGATCAGAATCACCCACCACGAATAGGTGGTGATGCCCGGCGGCTAACTGGCGCAGCAGCGTATACTGCGTCGTGTTCGTATCCTGAAACTCATCGACCAGGAGATGCTGGTAACGCTGTTGGTATCCCTGCAAAACGTCCGGCCTCTCTTCAAAAAGCAGCACCGTATTCATTAACAGATCGTCAAAGTCCATGGCGTTGTTGGCTCGTAGAACGGCCTGATATTGTTCGTAAACGCGGCGTGTTACTTCGGCGATATAAGTCGTGGCCGCATATAACTCCGGTGTAATGAGCTCATTCTTGGCATTACTGATGCCGTTCAGCATCTTGTTCGGCGGGAACTTCTTGTCGTCCAGATTCAGGTCTTTAAGCGCTTGCTTGATCACCTGCTGCTGATCGGCCGTGTCAAAGATCACAAAATCACGGCCGTAGTGAGTCAGGTTATCCGTCTCGCGGCGCAAGATACGAGCGCACGTGGCGTGGAACGTGCCCATTGCCAGCCCTTCTGCCTGCCCACCCAACAAACTGTCCACCCGCTGCCGCATTTCTTTCGCCGCTTTGTTTGTGAATGTGACCGCCATGATCTGCCACGGCCGTGCCCCGAGCTCCCGGATCAGGTAGGCGATACGGTGCGTCAGGACGCGGGTCTTGCCGCTGCCGGGACCGGCAAGCACCAACACCGGCCCGGCCGGAGCCGTAATGGCCGCGAATTGGGCCTCGTTTAGTCCATCAAACATGTCGCTCATAAGGCAATCTACTTGGCAGGTTAAGGCAGAACGCCCATTGTGACAATCAAAAAAGCGGGCAAGGGTGTCACCTTCCCCTGCTGAGGGTTGCGATTATACCACCTTCGGCAGGCTCTCCCTAGCCTGCTCCCTGGCGTTGCTGCCACAGAAACCAGGTGATTGTACCAAGGACCAGCGCCACACCTGCTACCTGCCAGATAGAACTCAGACGTTCATCCAGGAGCAAACCGCCGACAACGATCGCACTCACCAAACGCCAGGGCAACGTGTTGCTAACCAGCGCCGCCCCCAAATGGCGGATTGCCCCGATTTGCCCGATATTCGCGCCAATCAACACTCCAAATACACCCAAAGCAAAGACAAACCAATCAAACGTTGCGAGCTGCGTCCAAGGCGTCCATGATTCACCCAGCAGGAAACTAAGGATCCAGCCCGTGCTCGCCAACGCTGCCAACTGCACCACCAGGAGTTGCTCCCCTCGAATCTGCTGCTGCCTCGAACGCCGCACCACGATCATATAGACGGCCAACAGGAGGCTGCCCAACAGTGCCAACGCGATACCCAGCCAATCTGTGCGATTTGCAGCCGGCATGTTCTGTACGCCTAAAAGGTCGCTGCCGATAATCATCACGACCCCCAGCATACTTAACGCCAGCGCTCGCCCGGTATATTTGGGCAGTGCTTCATGCAACACGGCCGTGCTCATCCCCGCCACCAGAAAAGGGGTCAGCATCGTAATTAGTTGCACATAGATTGCCAGAGTGAAGCGCGCCGCCAGGAAATTACTGATTCCTCGTCCTACGACAATCACTGCAAAGATTAATAGGCGCCGGTTAGCCAGCCCCCGCCACTGCACCCGCCCACGAAACAGCACTGCTACCACTGCGAAGGCAATCGACGTACCCAGGGCAATGATCGACATGCTGGGCAGTCCGCTTATTGTCTGCAAATAACGCGCAATAACTGGATAGGCACCCCAGGCCGTTTGGGCCATCAGTGTAGCCGCCAACCATAGCCCAAGTTCGCTCTCGCTTCTCGATCTCATTACAGGAGAAGAATAGTACGTTAATCCTGAGTTTCTGCACGTTGCTTTTGACAGGGTTTCTGCCCTTTGCTAGAATCTCACCTGCTTTGGCCCCATTCGTCTAGTGGCCCAGGACGCGGCCCTCTCAAGGCCGAAACAGGGGTTCGAGTCCCCTATGGGGCACACCATGAGGCTTCACCCGCAGTTGGGTGAAGCCTTCTTCCATTAAGCGCCGTGTCCTGCGGCACGCCGGCGGCGCAAAGGCGTTTCCAACGACTGTTTGCATCCATGGATAACATCATCCTCGAATCCCCCTCCATTTTTCAGAACAGTCGTTACCGTCGCATCCTGACTTTTTTTGCCGGTCTGATCACCCATGTTATCTGCTGGGATCTATTGGTCAGCCCCTTGCCTCTGGCAGGTCAATCCGCGCGACGCTCGCGCACGGCACGCCATCGCGCCTGGGCAGCGCGCTTCCGCTTGCTCGCCGTGGAAATGGGTGGGGTCATGATCAAACTCGGCCAATTCCTCAGCACCCGGGTCGATGTCCTGCCCAAGAGCATTACCGACGAGCTAAAGGGCCTGCAGGATGAGGTTCCGGCAGTGCCTTGGCGTGACGTCGAGCGCATCATCCGCCAGGAATTGGGCGACCCCGCGGACCGATTCGCGTCCATCGAGCAGCAGCCTATCGCCGCGGCCTCGCTTGGACAGGCCCATCGTGCCTGGCTCCTTCCGCAAGCCGCTGGCCAGGAGCAAGAAGTGGCCGTAGTTGTCAAAGTCCAGCGGCCGTTCATCGAAGAAATGGTCCGCACCGACCTCGCTGCGATCAGCGTGGTCGCGAGATGGCTCATGTATTACGGTCCCATCAGTCGTCGTGCCAACCTGCCCGCCTTGCTTGAAGAATTCGCCGGCACCCTCTGGGAAGAACTAGACTACGAATCGGAAGCATCAAATGCCGAAAGGCTCGCCGCCATTCACACCGGTAACGATGCCATTTACATCCCCGCCGTTTACCGCGACCATTCAACCAAGAAGGTTTTGGTCTTGGAAAACGTCGAGGCACTCAGGATGGCCGATATTGCTGCTTTTGCTGACTTCGGCATTGACCCTAAAGCGGTCGCCGATGTGCTCCTGGACGCCTACTTCAAACAGGTTTTTGAAGCCGGCTTCTTCCATGCCGACCCCCATCCCGGCAACCTCTTCATCCGCCCTTCAGATGACTGGGACGGTGAACCCGGCACACGGCCGTTCCACCTCATCTTCGTCGATTTCGGCATGGTGGGCCAAATTCCCAACTTGATGGGCGACAACCTGCGCAAAGTCATGATCGGCGTCATGCAGCGCGATGCCCGCCAACTGACTGAAACCTACCAGGACCTGGGCTTCCTTTTGCCTGGCGCCGATACTGAACGAATTATCGAAGCGCAGACTACTGTTCTGAACCGCATGTGGGGTCGCAACTTGCTGGAACTCTCACGCCCCGATCCCAGAGAAGTTGCCGAACTTACCGCCGAATTCCGTGACCTGCTTTTTGACTTCCCTTTTCAGGTTCCACAGGACTTCATCTATCTTGGTCGCGCCTTTGGCATGGTTATGGGGCTTGTCTCCGAACTTGATCCCGACATTGACGCCTGGGAGCAGGTAGAAAAATACGGCAAGGAGCTGCTGCAATCACAGCGCACCGAGGAACTGCGCGACTTCAGTTCTGAGTTGTTGCTGGAAGGCCTGCGGCCGTACCTCGACATGCCTCCCCGCATCCTGCGGCTCCTGGAAATGGCCGAAAGCGGTCGCCTGGTCGTGCAAAATCGCACCGACCCGGCCTCGCAGCGCCACCAGCAGCAGCTGACCCGGCGCCTGGGCCAGCTTAGCTGGAGTATTCTCGGCGCGGCGGGCATGATCTCCGCCACCGCCCTATACTATATGAAGCAGAAGGATCGGGAGAATAAGGAGTAGCTGCTCGACCGATTTGACAACCAGGCAGCGCTGAACGCGGCCGCGAGCAGGAACCGTGGCAGGCCACAGTTGAATACTATTCACCTTTCCACGCGCTCTTGATCCGTTCGATAAACCCATCAGACTCTATATTGAGCTTGGCGCGCACCGCACCCAGCGCTGGTTCTGTCATCTGTGTCCCATCTGGAAACAACAGGGTAGGCACGCTGGCGTAGCCGCGGTTGAGGGCCATTAACGCTTCCCGCGCCTCTGGGTCGCCATCAATAGTAATGTAATTCGCCTCGATATCGTTCGAACGAAGTAGTCTTTCCACGCTCCGTGAATGCATGCAGTATTTGGATACGTATACCGTCAGGGTTTCCGTCATCGATCTCTCCTTATCAACCGGTTCAGGGCCATTGAAGCTTGCGCACTGGCTGGCGTGACCTGAAGTCTATCAGCCAGGGTCTTTGCTTCCCGTAGGTTCGCTTACTCTGTCAGGCGGGGAGGGCGGTTGCAGAGACCGTAAGTATTCTTCTTCCGTAACATACCTGCCACCGTTTATCTCCGCATCCACCACCTGGAAGTCGGCGTCGAGCATTACCACCGTCGGCATGCGCCGGAAGCAACGGCTGTCCACAACGGTCTTGTGCCACTCGTAGCCATTGGCCATCCGCTCCAGGTCATATTCCTTGTCCGCACGCAGTTTGACAATTGTCCCGCAGTGATCGCAGCGCACATAGAAATACACTCCGCGCGTGTCGATATATTCAGATGGCTTTTTACCTTGTGCGCCAAACAGCTTCTTGATGAAACCCATCGCTATTCTCCCATCTTGTTTTCGCTGAATTGCTATAGTACTGCTAGCGCCCCCGCTAATTCGCGCCGCCAATCCGGATCGTCAATCTCTGCCCAGGTTTCTGGGAATGTAGTGACTAATCGCTCCAATTCCTGTATTTGAAAGGCGCGATAGTGGGCCACTTCTGTAGCCAGATCGGGCACTTCATCTAGTAAGAGCAACGCAATGCGCGCATCGTTTATGGCCCCCAAGTGATCCTGCAACCGGTTCAAAGAAGCTAATAGATCGGTTGTTTGCGGGCCTAGAATCGGAGTCAGAAAGTCCAGCGTATAGCGCAGTTCTTTGAACTGAATGCGCAGCTCATGAAGTTGCGGCACGCTCAGATTCTCCAGTTGAGCGCCCCTTGCCCGAACCAATGCCAGGCGTTCATAGACCAGGACCGGAGCCACGTGGGCGATTCTGGGCGGGAAATCTGTTGTGCCAGCCAGAGCCGTACCCATACCCGCAGTTGCACAGAACTGCCTGTAACGCTCTAAGAACACTTCCCGCTTGGGCTTGCCTAGGTAGTGCTGCAGCGCCTCATCCGCTGCCCGCTGCTGATCGTCCCAATAGGCGGTCAAACCCGGCAGCGGCCGTTGCACCTTAGCATCGCCAGCTGCCAGCCCGTCGCGAAAAATCGTCAGATCCCGGCTTCGGCCCAGCCGGCGCATCCGCCATCGCAAGCGTCGCCTGTAATACCTTAGAACCCCTGGTGCAAAATAGGGACCAAACAAGCGATAAGCCGTAAACGTGCGCCGGATCGCCTTCCGCATCTCGTGCACGGCCGTGCGCTCAACCGCACTACGCAACATCTTCTCCTGCAGCATGATCTTCTGCAGCTCCTGCGCCATCATCAACCGGCCCGCCTCCACGGCCGCAGTATCCCGCCTCAATTCGTCGCACATTTCACTTCCAACCACATACTGCAACTGGCATCGGTTGTCTTTCTACCAGCAGATTCGTACAATTCCTCTTGATTAACCATGTCTCAAGGAGACCATTGTGTCTACAACAACTTTTGCTGATAAACAGGCTGAACAAGCAGAAGCCCTCGAAAAGATCCGTAACGGGCTCGCCACGCAAGTCCGCATTCTGACCCATCGTGACTGCTGCCCCTTTTGCAGTGCTATGGAAGGCGCTTACTCCTTTGAAGACGTCCCGCAGCTGCCTCACGAGGAATGTTCCCATCCCCAGGGCTGTCGCTGCTTCTACGCCCCCGTACTTGATCGCTTCGGGCCCTGATTCGACCCGATGTAAACCCGAGGTACGCGTGTGTTGATATTGGTCAGGATCTCGTAAGGGATCGTACCCGCCCAGCGCGCCAACTCCTCTACCGCAATCATCGCCCCACTTACCGGGTCTTCGCCCACCAGAATGACTTCATCGGTGTTATACGCGGTTTCCCAACCGATATTCACCATCATTTGATCCATACAGATGCGGCCCACTACCGGGTACCGTTTGCCGCGAATAATCACCTTCGCCGCTTCCGACATCGCTCGAAAATAGCCGTCGCCATAACCTACTGGAACGGTTACAACGCGCGTCATCTCCTCGCTCTGCCAGGTTGACCCATAGCTGACCGGGTGCTCAGGAAGGACAACCTTAAAATATACGACGCGCGACTTCCAGGCGAGCGCAGGCTGTACCGCGATGGTGCGTACTGTTTCTGCCGCCGGATACACGCCATAGAACAAGATTCCTGGGCGAACCATATCGAAATGGCTTTCCGGCAGCTGCAAGATCGCGCCGGAGTTCGCCATGTGCCGCAGGCGCGGAGGTTCCAGTCCGCGTTCGGAATAGAACTTTAACACTTCCTGGAAGCGCTCCAGCTGGATTCGCGCCGAACTGAGATCGACCGCATCCGCGTTGGCGAAATGTGAGTAGATACCCTCTACTTCCACGGCTGGGTATGCAAAAGTCGCTTCCAGCAGCGTATGCGCATTGTAGTAGTGCACACCAATGCGTTCCATCCCTGTGTCGATCTTCAAATGGACCCTGGCCACAACACCTCTTTCTCGCGCCGCCTCATCGATCTGCTGCAATTTCTCAATCGAGGACGCCGTAAGGGTAAGATCATGTTCCAGGAAGAGTGGCACCTGGTTTCCAATAATGCCACCCAAAACCAGGATGGGGGTTCGGATGCCAGCTTCGCGCAGCAAGATCCCCTCTTCCAGAAAAGCCACCCCGAGGTAAGGTGCGCCAATCGCAGCCAGGTGGCGGGCCACAGGAACCAGCCCGTGCCCGTAAGCATTGGCTTTCAAAATCACCATGACCTGTGCCGGTGCCACTGCGCGCTCAATAGCCCGGTAGTTTTCCGTCAGCCGATCGAGCGAGACTTCGACATTCGTTGGTCGTAATACGCCATTCTCACTGATCGTTGCTCCGTTAATCACCATGCGCGTATTCTAGCCTATCAACCCCACAGTCCGCATTATTCTGATGCTGTTGCGGCGATATCCCCGCAAAAGATAACGCCGCCTGTTACTGTCAAATCCATTCTTGCTTTTCTGCCGCTCGCGCTTTAGAATTAACCTTCTACGGCACGCTAATAACATACAGGATTAAAAACGGCCGTTCGGGAGAGAATTCTCACCCATTCGTGGGGATCGCCGAAGGGGCAAGCCCGTAGCGCGGGTGAATCTCTCAGGCAAAAGGACCGGGCGGACAGGTGCTTTCTGGAAAGCGATGACCCAACGGGGTGGATCGCACCGAAGGGGCAAGCCAGGTCTATTCTGGTGAAACTCTCAGGTAATGGACAGAGGACGCCGGCAAACTACTGCTTTGCCGTGCGTTCTTTTTGTTTACAGACGTCGCAATCTAGGAGATTACCATGAGCACGAAAATTGAACCCGGCCATCTATATACGGATGATGATGAATGGATCCGCGTCGAAGGAAACACCGGTATTGTTGGTGTTACCGATTATGCCCAGGATTCCCTCTCTGATATCGTCTTTCTGGAGCTTCCCAGGGTGGGCGCCAAGTATAAGAAAGGAGACACGCTTGGCGTCGTCGAATCCGTCAAAGCCGCAGCCGACCTTCTCATGCCTGTCTCGGGCGAAATCACGGCCGTCAACGAAGACCTATTGGACGCCCCGGAGATGCTGAACGAGAATCCCTTTGGCGCCTGGCTAGTGAAGATTGAAATCAGTGATCCTGCGCAGTTAGAAGAGCTGATGGATTCTGAAGCCTACGCCGCCTATTGTGCCGACCGAGAATAGGGCAGCGCGCTGGGTTCTCCCCCGCTGCCGCCTCCCTGAGGGCTAAACCTATGACCATTTCCACTCCTTCCCACATGGAACAGCGTAATCTCCCCTCTGCCGACAACAGCAACGGTCGTGCGCTTCCCAACCGCGAACTCCTGCAGCCGGCCGATCAGTTTGTTGCCCGGCACCTAGGACCACGACGCCATGAAATCGAGCGTATGCTCCTGGAGCTTCATCTTCCCTCGCTCGACGCACTGATCACCCAGGCCATCCCTGGTGCCATCCGTCTGCCTGGACCACTGCAATTGGAAGAACCGCGCAGCGAATCGGCCGTCCTACAGGATCTGCGTGACCTGGCATCGCAAAACCAGGTGTTCCGATCCTACATCGGCATGGGCTATGCCGATACGATCACCCCGCCCGTTATCCAGCGCAATATCCTGGAGAACCCCGGTTGGTACACCCAGTACACACCCTACCAACCCGAAATCGCCCAAGGCCGGCTCGAAGCGCTGCTCAACTTTCAGACCATGGTTATGGACCTGACCGGCATGGAGATCGCCAACGCCTCCCTGTTAGATGAAGGAACGGCCGCCGCAGAAGCCATGACTCTCTGCCAGCGTTCCATGCCTCGCGGGTCGACTGCTAACACCTTTTTCATATCCGAACTGTGCCACCCGCAGACTACGGCCGTCGTCCAAACCCGTGCGATTCCGCTGGGCATCAACGTCGTCGTTGGGGACCATGAAACGTACGAACTCGGCACAGAAACATTTGGCGTCTTGCTTCAGTATCCGGCCACCAACGGCGACGTGCTCGATTATGAGCCCTTCACCGCCCGCGCCCATGAAGCCGGCGCACTCGTCGTTGTTGCCTCCGACCTGTTGGCCCTGACCCTCCTCCGCCCGCCCGGCGAGTTTGGCGCTGACGTCGTTGTCGGTAACAGCCAGCGCTTTGGGGTGCCGATGGGTTACGGCGGCCCACACGCCGCCTTCATGGCCACCAGCGACGCCTACAAACGCACGATGCCCGGCCGCCTGATTGGTGTTTCCGTGGACGCCAACGGCAAAACCGCCTATCGCCTGTCGCTGCAAACGCGTGAGCAGCACATCCGCCGCGACAAGGCAACCAGCAACATCTGCACCGCCCAGGTCCTTCTGGCCATTATGGCCTCCATGTATGCGGTCTATCACGGCCCGGAAGGCCTGCGCCGCATTGCCCGGCGCGTGCAGTTGATGACGGCAATGCTTGCCGATGGCTTGAAGCAGTTGGGTTACCACCTGAATGATGCGCCGGTTTTCGATACGCTCACTGTCAACAGCGGTCCGCGTTCGCAAGAACAAATTCGTGCGGCCGCCCTCGCAGCACGGATCAATCTGCGCTACAACGAGGATGGGTCCGTGGGCATCGCCCTCGATGAGACCGTCAACGCCCCCGATGTTCTGCGTCTGTTGCAACTCTTTGGTGCCGCTCCTGATCAATTTGAAGCGGGCTTACTGGCTGATCAAGCCTCGCTGGATTTCGACGCCCCCCACGGCCGTACCAGCGCTTTTCTAACCCACCCGGTGTTCAATAGCTACTTCTCGGAAACCGAGATGCTCCGCTACATCCATCGCCTGCAGGAGCGCGACCTTTCTCTCACCCATTCTATGATTCCCCTGGGCTCGTGCACGATGAAGCTCAATGCCACGGCCGAGATGCTTTTGATTACCCTGCCTGAGTTTGGCCACCTGCACCCCTTTGCGCCCTTGGACCAGACCAAAGGCTATCAGGAGCTCTTCGACCGCCTGGAAACATGGCTGGCCGAAATCACTGGCTTTGCCGCAGTCTCCCTACAGCCCAACTCCGGCGCCCAGGGCGAGTACACCGGCATGCTTGTCATTCGTGCCTATCACGAATCTCGCGGCCATTCTCATCGCGACGTCTGCCTGATCCCCAGTTCCGCCCACGGTACCAACCCTGCGAGCGCCGTGATGGCCGGTATGCAGGTAATCGTGGTCGCCTGCGATGACGACGGTAACATCGACATAGAGGATATGCGCGCCAAGGCCGAGCAGTATCGCGACACCCTGGCCGCCACCATGATCACCTATCCATCAACGCACGGCGTCTTTGAACAGGATATCAAGGAGATTTGCCAGATTGTGCACGAGAATGGCGGTCAGGTATACCTGGACGGCGCGAATATGAACGCCCAAGTCGGTTTCACTTCCCCCGGCTTCATTGGCGCGGATGTTTGCCATCTGAATCTGCACAAGACCTTCGCTATCCCTCATGGCGGTGGCGGTCCCGGGGTCGGTCCGATCGGTGTCGCAAAGCATCTGGCACCTTTCCTGCCTGGCCACCCTGTTGTGCCTGGCGTGGGCGGAACCCAATCTCTCGGCACCGTCTCATCCGCACCCTGGGGCAGTGCCAGCGTGCTGCCAATCTCCTACGCCTATATCGCTATGCTGGGTGAAGAGGGTTTGTCAGCCGCTACCCAGGTTGCCATCCTGAATGCCAATTACATCGCCGAACGGTTGGAGCCGCACTTCCCTGTACTTTATCGTGGGGCCAACGGCCGTGTTGCCCATGAATGCATCGTCGAACTTCGCCATCTCAAAGACTTCGTTTCCGTCGATGATGTCGCCAAGCGGTTGATGGACTTTGGCTTCCATGCTCCAACCATGTCTTTCCCTGTCGCCGGCACCCTGATGATCGAGCCCACCGAGAGCGAGTCCCTGAGTGAGCTGGATCGCTTCTGCGAGGCCATGATCCTTATTCGCGAGGAAATACGCGCCGTAGAAGAGGGGCTCTCTGACCCGCTCAATAACCCTCTGCACAATGCGCCCCACACCGCCGAAGTTGTTCTATCCGACGAATGGGATCGACCCTACTCTCGTGAGCAGGCCGCCTATCCCGCGCCCTGGGTGCGTGCCAGCAAATTCTGGCCCTTCGTCAGTCGCATTGACAATGTCTACGGCGATCGCAACCTCTTCTGCAGCTGCGTGCCGCTGTCCGAGTATAGTTGATTCTCCAGACCTACGAACCGTAGCCCTAGAAAAAAGAAACGCCTGGCTCTCTCCCACGAGCCAGGCGTTTCTTTTTGTTTCCATCACAGCGCGGCGTCTTCTGCCACAGCCGTTTCTATTCCATCCGTATCGCTGACACAAAATCGGCTGGGATTGGCCCATTTGACCAGATCGCAATCGAGTCAACCGGAATCTCTTCCAGACCCTCTACGAAAGCAATGCAGTTCTGCAAATCTGGACAACGCTGCTGCATAATCTGCACGTGGAAAGTGAATTGGTCTAACCCTTCCTGCTCAGCCAGGCGCAGATAGCGATTCCTGGTGCGGTTTACAGCCATCAGCCGTGAATCGGCAGGTTGATTCTCAATGAATTTCTGTTCCTGGATTGCCAGCCCACTGACCCCCGCCGCCATCATTGTCCGCACCGCGGCATCACTGATATTGTCGGTCATCGCCCGCACTGGTCCCCAGGTTACCTTGAATCCATTCTCCGTCGCTAGCTTGGCGGCGCGTGCAACCATATTGACGCGCGGGTCCGCGCTGTCCAGAGTGGCCATTTCGTCGCCTGGGGTCATGCCCTGACCATTTTCAGTGTTGATCCCGATCGTTGAAACGCCGGCTGCCCTGAGTTGATCGCTCATGGTCATCAAACGCTGCACCTCCTCGTAGGACGTAACCATCAGCATCTTCTCCAACGGACCATCTAGATTGAGCATACCATCTAGATCGGCCTCCCGTGCATAAACGATCGCTGGCCCAAACTCGGGCCGCCAGTTGGACCAGCGTACCATCAAGGGCAAGTGGTCGCCCGTCGCCAGCTGCACATTGGCTCCAGCGCCGAGGTCTTCAGCGGAAGGGAGTATAGGCTCGTTGGCCAGAACCGGCGCCGCCAGGTCCTTGCCCCCGGAAGGTAGAAACCACAGGCCGGCAACCACAAGGCCAATCGTGAGTACCAGGGTTAAGGCAAAAGCTTTTTGATTTACCATGCATCCATCTCTACACAGCGGGCTACCCTCGTGCGGTGGCTCGCCTGAATTCGATTCGAATTATAGCACGCATGTTCGCCGCCCATCGCCAAGGTTTCACGCACCTCTCATCGGCAAACAAAACCGCGGCTGGAAAGCAAAACCTACTTTCCAGCCGCAGCCGGCAAAGAACGTCGCTTTGCCCCTATTGTCGGCGGGCCGTATACTGCAGCAAGACGTTGCGTGACCGGCCAAAGATAGTCAGCGTTTCTCCGGAAATTTCATAGAACGCCGCTCCGGGTAACGCAGCCAGGTAGGCCTGTTCTTGTTGCATGATTCCCTCCGGCTCGGCACAGAATACCTGTCCGCCGGCCGCCGCACCGATCGTCAGTGCGGGGTCTCCCGCGTTGTACGTGGCAGTGTAACTATTGCAGCCGGACGAACCGCTCAGGGTTCCGCTTCCGTCAAACACGGCTGTTATCGCAGTGCCCGGCAGTACATTGAGCTGCGCCCCTACACCGTCAAAGTACGACTGCAAGAACCAGCTCGTTCCAACCAACGGCGGCCCGCTCGGCGCGGCCGTTACCGTCAGCGTTTGCTGCGCGAACGCCGTCAGCCCGGTTCGGCCCTCGGCATCGAGACGGTAGACGTGCGCGCCAGCTTCCGCCGGACAATCCTGTTCCCTCCCGTTGTAGGGCGCATTGTCCAACAAGATCGCGCCGTCTCGAGAGATTGTGATCTTCGTAACCTCACCAGTTACCTGCCATGAGACCGTTGTGCATTGACCCGCTTCGATCTGCTGTGGATTCAAAGCGAATGTCAAGATAACGGGTGGAGCCACGGTCGCAGTTGGCGGGACGGGCGGCGTCGGCGAAGGGAATGGAGTAGCTGTTGATAGCGGTGGCGGCGCAACCACAGTGACCGGGCGCTGCAGGCGGCTGGTTCCCCCCGTGCCTGTAGCTTCCAGAATGTAGTTCACCTGTCCTACGGCGGGCGGACAATCCTGCGTCGTCCCGCTGACAGGCGCGCCGTCCCACAACATCGTGCTGTCGCGGCGCAAGCGAACTGTATTGACGTTCCCGGATACCTGCCATGTGATGTCAACACATTGTCCCAGCATAATCTGAGTTGATGGAACCACCGTGAAGCGGTCAATCACCGGTGCACCGGGTTTCGGTTGCACGAAAATCGTAATCTCGCGCACCTCGGTCGTGTTGTCACGCTTCAGTACGCGCAGGTCGTATGTGGTCGTGACCGGCGGGCATTGTACACTGCTGCCAATCGGCGCCACGGGGTACTGTTGCCATGGCAGACCCTGTTCATAGAAGTAGACCGCCTGCACGTTCGATACCGACCAGCGGAACGTGACACACTCTCCGGCAAAAATCTGCGTGCGGTCTACGGTGAAATTGATCCCTGGCGACGGCGTTTGTGTCGGCAGAGGAGTAGCTGTGGGCGGGCTGGGAACCTCAATACCTACCCATATACGATTACCAAACTTCAGATTGGCCGGGTTATGCATCACCCAGAAGCCCTGATATATGCCGGGGGTCAGCGGGGCAACCAAGTCGACAAAAATATCGTACTCGGCGCCGGGCGGAACCAGTCCCTGAATCGGTGTCGGGCGACCACCCATGGTCGCCGCTGGGCTGTTACCGCCATCAGGATCCAGCGTGTACCGGCTGTCCCATGTGCAAGTGCCGCTGTTGCGGATACGCCAGCCCTTGCGGAACGGCTGTCCTGGTGGCATTGGAGGAGGCGCGGTCATATTCTTGTCGTCTAGGTTGAGGTCTGCCACAAACTTCATGCCGTCAACACAGGGAGCTGGCGTCGGCGTGAAGAACGGAGTCGCCGTTGCCTGCGTAGGCGGCACGGTAGGCACAGACGTAGGCAAGGGCATCGGCGCCACGCCGATATATTGTTCTACCAGCGCGTTAAGGCTGCCGTCCGCCATCATTTGCCCCAGCACCGTGTTGATTTGTCCTTGCAGCGTTGGCTCTCCCTTGGATAAACCAATCGCGAAGAACTGAATATTCAAACCTTGCCCGTTGATCTTGACCCCGCCCTGGTTGACGGCCACTTCGGCTGGAGGTTTGTCCAGGACCACAAGGTCAATTCGACCATCCCGCAAATCACGCACCGCGAACGAGATATCTTCATATTGGCTCAGCTGGCTCGACGGCATGAAACCGGGGTCGACCAACGTCTGGGTCAACCAGTTACTGTACACCGTGCTCCGTTCGACGCCCACCCGGTAGCGGGCGAGGTCTTCCACTCGCGTGATTGTTGGTATCGTCGAGTCGGCGCGGGCCAGGACAGCGTCCTCGCTCACAAAGTAGACATCCGAAAAATCGAACAGTTCCGATCGTTCCGGCGTGACAGAGATCGCGGCGATAGCTACATCTACCTGCTGGACTTGCAGCGCCCCGCCTAAGCCTTCAAACGCCATATCGTCCAGTACAACACTCAGGCCGAGCCGCCGCCCGATTTCGCGAATGAGCGCGATATCGAGGCCGTCCAGTTCGAATTCAGCTGTCCGGAAAGCAAACGGCGGATAATCGGCTGACGTACCTGCGCGCAGAATCCCTGAGCTCTGCACCCGCTGCCACGCCTCATCATTCCCGGAAGGCGCAACGGCCGTTGCCGTCGGGGTTGGCGTCACTGGTGGCTGAGCCACGGAGCGGTAGATCACATACATCAGCGCTGCCGCGATAACGCAGGCGACGGTGATCAAAACAGCGAGAATGATATTGTAGGTGCGATCGGACATGACAGGCCTCCTTGCCTGGAATTAGTTTACCATAATCCCGGCAATTCAAGGCACACTGAATTCTCGCCTGCGCAGATTACCGCCTATAGGATCGATGTTCGATGGCAGAGTCACACCCTACTGCAAAGCAAGAAAATCCCCGCCCTCCGCCAACTGCAGACGGCGCCCGTCCTGTGGATCATACACACCGAGCCGCAACGCTAGCCCTGTTTCTTCGCCCAGGGTCAGTGTATGCGCCTGCACCAGCAGATCACCTACTTGCCATCCTTGCGCTGGGGCATCCAGACCATCATGCTGCGCCTCCAGTACTCCCGCGCCATCGACAGCGTGCAGGAAAAAGCGCCGCTCCCCTGCGGGCAGCTCCAACACTTGCCAATAGGATAGAACCTCGCAAACCCCGCCCTCACATCGCAGTGGACCATACCCCAACATCCGCAGTTCATTGCCGAATGTCTCCACCTGTCCATTCCCTACCTCAAGAACATCCCCAGGGTCCAGTTCATACCATACGAAGGAGCCCTCATTCTGCGGCACAGCGCCCCAGGTCTCCAGTTGGTTTTCCAATCCTGCCGCCAGTTCGCGGTTGGCAGGGCGCGTGATGCGCACCGTCTCTTCCGTTGCGGCCTGAGGGATGATCAACGTGCCGATCGGTGCGTTGGTAGCGTCTGAGCCAAAAAAGCGCAGCGACAGGTCTTCGCGCTGCATGCTCAGCTCCATTGTTGGCCCGTCCAGCGTCCCCGGCGACCAACCGCCCACAGCTACCGGGCTATTCTCCACTGACCGGTCGAGAAAGGCAGCCGTATCTGTCAGCGCCTCCTGCCACACAAACCGCACCTCATCATTCTGCGGCCAGATGTGGAAAACGCCCGTGGCTGTCCACCATATATGGTATCCCACCAGCAGCAGCCCCAACAGGTAGCCCAGATCTGTGGATAACCCCGTTCGTTTTGTGGAAAACGCGGTGAATATGTTCAAAATCAATACGGGGAAGATGGTGATGACGAGCAAGGCGTTAATCATGCGGATGGAGCTTGGTGCATCAACAGTCACCAGGCTGGGCACGGCTGCTGCCGCCAGCCACAAGATCAATAGCATGCTGCGCGCGTCGCGCCATCGCCACAGAGAAACCCCCACTCCCATATAGAACAGGATCGCCAGAACAGGATCAAATACAGGGCGCCCCGCCACATTCTGCCGCCACAATGGGTCGCCAGCGAAACCGAACATGGCGCCAATCTTTAATCCGTTTTCCAGAACGGGGCGCGCATCCCCGGCCAGGAAACTGCGCAGCGGCGCGTCCACCTCGGCGATGCGAAACTCCGCCCCCGGGTTCGCCCGCAGATACAGCAGCAGCGGCAGCGCCGTAGCTGCAAACACGGCCGTGAACACGACAACTCCGCGCCAATTCGCCCTGAAATTGGCCCACTGAGTCAGCGCCAGGTAGGCAAGAAACAGCCCAAAGAAGATCGGCACCGCCCGCGCCGCCATGTAGGTGTAGAGCGTCAGTCCGCTTAGCAGCCCGGACACGGCAAACCAGCTTACGGCCGATTCCGCTCGCCTTGCCGGTCGCGCCGCCAGAGGCCACGCCCTGCACCAGGCAAGGAGTGCCAGCCCCGAGACAAACGGCAAGCTAATCGCCCGCAAGCCCAGGCGGCTGTAGAAGACGGGCCAGAATAACACTGCTAACAGGGCTGCCGAGAGCAATGCTGTCCGGGTTCCGAACAGACGCCGTGCCAGCGCAAAATGTACCGCTATAACGAGGATTCCCAATAGGATCGCCGGGAGTCGCAACGCAAATGCATTGTCGCCCAGCAGGGCCACGGAAGCTGCCTGGACATAGTGAAAACCCGCTTCGTGGCCATATGCCTCACTAAAGTAGGGCGTGAGACGGCCGTTGTCCAGAATATCCCGGTCAATCAGCCAGTTCGCTACCTCATCGTGCTCGAGCCCCGGCGGCGACAATCCATACACGCCAACCACTCGCAGCCCGGCCCCCAACAGCAAGACAACGATCATCCACATTGTCGCGCGTGGGAAAGATCGGCGGCTCCCCGAGTCACTGCTGGTAGGCATCCCTGCAATTCCCAGCTACGTCAGACGTAGCCGCCCGGCCAACGAGGACGGCAAGATCGCTGCCAACACCTGCCGTTCTTCAGCACCCAGGATCTTCAACACGAACAAACCCGCCAGATAGACAATACCGCCCAAAAGCAATGCCAGCAGCAGGCTGAATTGGCTTGCGCCCCACATCACCAACACCATTACTCCCGTCACCACCCACGGCCGCCAGATCATCTCTGGCCAGGAAATCCCTTCCATGCGCTGCCGCAGATAATACGCAAAGACCACCATCAGCACGACTTCGGACAGAATCGTAGTGAACGAGGCTGCCACATAAGAAAACCGCGGGATCAACAGCACGTTGGTAATGATATTGAACCCCACCGCGATCCCAAATGCGCGCGGCTGCATCCCCTCCAGTCCGAGGGCAATGAGAACATAGTTCGTCACGCTGTTCAGCCAGCCAAACGGAATCGACCAGATCACAATCTGCAGCGCTATCGCCCCATGCGGCAGGTACTCCGGACCGCCCAGTAGGCGCACCAGCGGCGTGGCCATAAATGTCGTCATTGCCGCAATGGGCAGCGCCAGCAACAGCATCAACTTTAGCGACATCTTGTACATCCGTCGCGCCGAATCCGGCGACCGGTTGATCTCCCGCGAAATAACCGGGAACAAGGCCAGCGTGAAAAAGGAAGGGATGATCTGCAGGGCGTTAAACCACTTGTAAGCGTTCTGGTACCAGCCTACCACCTCTTCCCCATTCAACAGCATCAGACGGAGCAGGATAATGTCAACGGAGATGAAGATCGTCTGCAGCAAGTGAATCAACATCAGCGGGAAACCCTTGTGCACCAGTTCTCGCTGCAAGCCCATATCGAACCGCCAAGGTCCCTGGAGCCCAAAGCGCTGTAGGGCGATAAATAGCAGTGCGCCGAGGGTGATAACGTTGACCACGATCGAAACACCTGCCAGTCCTACAAAGCCGTAGCCCAGAAGCAGTGCCACGACGCCCAGCCCTACTTTCAGGATGGTCGTCGTCGTGGTCATCGCCGCCGGAGTCTCCGCCTCTTCATTCACATAGAACAGCCCTGTCACGCCCTTCGACATTCCCGAAAAAACCATCCCGACCATGATTAACAGCACCGCCGCAATTTCCGCAACAGTCAGCGGGTTCTCCGTGAACTGCGTGCTCCACAGGAAGATCAGCACCGGCACCGCCGCCACGGCCGCCGCCGCCAGGCGCAGGATCGTCGTATTAAAAAGGTAATGATTGGCCCGGCTTTTGTCTTGCGAAACATCCCGAATCAGCAAGATGTCCAGTCCATAGTTGGCCAGGATCTCAAAAATGCCCGCCGTAGCGATGGCCGCCGCATACCGCCCCGCGTCTGCCGGCCCCAACAGTCGCAAATAGAACATGGCAAACACAAAATCAATCATCCGGTTGAATAGGTTCAGACCCATGGGCAAGGCACTGTTCTTGGCCAGGCTGCGCGTTGTCGACAATTCGCCCTGTGGCTTATACAACCTGCGCCAACTCCACACGGCTGTCGCAAACAACAGCACAATGACCCCCATTGCCGACAATAACCCGCCCAACTGGAAACTTGCCGGGCTGTAACGGTAGCGCACAGTCCACTGCCCCGGCTCCAGCAGTATCCCGCGGAAATTACCATTCACACGTGTGATCGGCACCTCTACTTCCTCGCTCTCCACGCCTCCCTGGGGCCTCACATACGCCTTCCAACCTGGAAAATAACTGTCATTCAGGATCAGCCAGGCGGGCGCATCCGTTCCCGCGTCCACCTGCACCTCGATATTGCCGTAAGAAACCACCTGTGCCGCGGTCAGCCGCCCCACTTCACCGGCACGCGGCTCCATTTTCGCAGGCAAGTCAGGTGTTTCAACTACGACGAACTGCCGTGGGTCGAACTGCGCCAACGCCGCCAGGTCATCTTCCACCACGTGCGTGGCCGTCTGCGGCAGCACGTAGGCACGGGGCGCCACGGCCAAATTCTCATAGATGCGCAGCCCTTCTCCTACCCATACCTCGCGCAGCTTCGGCAGATCAATCTCCGCCGACGAAACAATATAGCGCACTCCCAACACATCCAGAAGCGGTGAATTGAGCGCTTCCCAATTGCCTACCGGCTGCACGCGATTAAAGGGCAGCTCGTTCTGCGGCTCAATGGCTGCCATATAGTCGGTATACTGCCTGGGGATGATCGAATCATAGCCGCGTACATCCTGTAGATCATAGAGCCACGGCGTGTTGGCATTCAGCGGCTTGTCTCCGTGTGGCGTAAAGCTGGTCAATCGCCACTCCCCCGGCTGCTTCTCCAGCCAGGTTATCAGCTCCGGCTTATACGCCAACAGTGCCGGATCCACGGCCGCACGGAACGCCCGATTCGCCAGGAACAGATCGGCCACAATCAGTATCACGGCCAGGATCAAAAACGGCCGTGTCTGCCTCCCCCGTCCCAGCCACAGCACCACCGCCGTGCACATAAGTGCCCCACCCAGAAGCAAGCCCTGCCAGAACTCATAACTGTAAAACGCGCGCGTGTCCGCAAACGCCGTATTCGCCAGCGACATGCCCTGGAAAATGCGGGTCACAAGAGGCTCAACCTGGGCATAGAACAGGCGCGAGAACAGCAGCCCCAGCAGCACGGCCGTTCCTGCGGCCGCTGCTGTTGCGAACGCCCGTGTCGTCCAATTCCGGTTCTTCTCGTCCGCCGGTCGCTGTTCCCAACCTAATACCGCGTCTGCTCCGAAGCCAGCCAGCGCGGCCACGGCCAGGGAGAGCGGCCATACCCAGCGAAACGGTGTATGCAGCTGGTTGATGAACGGCAACCCGTAATAAAGCAGCCCGTAGAGAGGGGTGCCAAAAATGAACGCCAAGGAAAAGAAACTCAAAGCCCCGAAGAACAGAGTCAGCCATCGCCGCCTTGTTCCGGCCCCCACGCGCCACCCGCCAACTGCCCCCAGCCCCGCCAGGAACAGCGGCAAAATACCCAAATAAATGCCCCCCTCGACATAGTTCTTGATGCCCCAATGGCTGCTGTACGCGCCCTGCGGATTCAGTTCCCCAAAACTGTTGGTCGTGAAGGGTACGCTCTGCCCGCTAAATACATCTACATAGCGGTGATGCGCCGGGTTTCCGAAGAAGTTGGGCAGCAACAGCGTCAATACCCGCCGCCACGGAAACGCCCAGCTGCGCACCTCCGCGAACGAGGCTGACCCTTCACGAAAATTAAGACGGCCGACTTCGTAGAACGGAACCAGCTGGACTGCCCCAAAAGCAATTCCCAGCCCCACAAGGCCGGCCAACCATAGCGCCGGCTGCAGCATGGCATGAATCCACGCTCCTTGCCCTTGCGGGTCGTGCCGCGCAGCCAGCCCTACACCCAGCAGCTGCCACAGCGCGAAGAAGCCCATGATTAGCAGGGTATAGTAGGTAATCTCAATATGCCCCGCTAGGATCTGCACACCCAGCGCCACAGCGCCTAGGCCCATCCACACCATCGTCGTCCCAGTGCGCCGTGCTGCGGTGCTCACAACGCGATCTATGCAGGCCAACAGAAGCGGAAGCCAGGCCGCCGCACCGATGATCATGGGGAACACAGCCGAACTGGTCAGCATGAAGCCGCTGCCCTGATAGATCAGCCCCGCAATCGCCGCGCTGCCGCGCTTCATTCCTAGCACGCGACCCAGAAAATACATCGACGCACCTGCTAACCAAAGCTGCCCCACCGTATACCAGCCATAGGCCTTCTCCGGCGACAGCCACAGAAAAATCCAGCTGAACGGATACAGCATCCCGTGCTGGCCTGTGGCCAGGAATGGCGCGCCGGCAAACAGGTAGGGGTTCCACAAGGGCAGTTCGCCGCCGCGCAGGCTCTCCACCGCAAAACGTTTCCAGGCGTAATTTTCGATCACCAGGTCGGTAAGCAGGCTGTTTTGCGGTACAGCCGCACCCATTCGCTGTGCCGCTGCCGCCCACGGCGCCCACTGGAACAGGTTATCTGCCGGCAGCATCGTCTGGCCGCCCAGTGTAACTGCGCCATACAGCAAAAATGGCAGGATGAAGAATCCCACCACAATGACGACATCGACCCAAACCTTCTGGTACCGCCTCATAGAATCTTCAACTACTCGCTGCCGTCCGCACCTGCGCCTAGCAGATCCCGTCACGGGAAGACCAGGCAAGAGTAATCGACTCCCTCTTGAGCGTCAACCTATGCTCTACCAGTGCTTGCCGTACGGCCGGGCGTCTTGTATCATCGACGTCGCGGTCTGCGCGAAGCCCGTCATTTCAGGGCCTCGCGATTCACGTGGAACACACACGCCTCATGTCCCATTCCCTGGCAGGAAACCTGCCGCACGCGAAAACTCTGCCCTGAACTGAACCACTGTGCTGCTTCTTGCAGCAGCCCTACTGTAAAATAGCAGCGCGGCTCGCTTAACTGACGCTGCCAGCAGATGGGGCAATCCTGCACATGATAGCTGAAAGAATGGGTGTCTTCCTCGACCCAAGTATTCTGGTCGCTGGACTGCGTAAACACGCGGGCCACGGCCGTCAGCCCCAGCTTCAACTTCCTCTGCACCGGAAAGGGCCGCAGCGCCACGTCGCTGACACCGGCCAGCAGCCCGAACTCTTTCAGCCCCTGTTCAAAAAACCTCTGTCCGGCGCGGGTCGCCAGTCCCCGCCCACCCCGTGGGCCATACAGATCCGTCAGCCCGGCGTCCAGGCGCGAGATATTGCTGTAGTCAAACTGTCTGGACCAGTTGTCGGGAGGTGGATCTTGGGCCCATCGAGCCAGGCCCGCCCAGTTGAGCAGGGCCACGTAGCCGCTGTGGCGCAGCGCATTTTCGAGCGCGATCAGGTACAGCCGACCCAGCTTGTTGGGATACTGGTGGTTCATAGAGGAATCCGAAATCATGAACGTACAGGCCGTCGCCTGCCTGCACCTTATAGTAACGCAGTCACGGCGCCTGACAACCTTCTTGGCGCCGCGCAGGGAGTGTGCGCGGCGCTGATTTACTGACGACTGCAGCAGTTCTGGCTATAATCAGCGCCATAGGGCCGTGCGTCACGCCACCAATCTCGCGGTCAAGGGATATTATGGAACCCAATTACAGCAAGCGTGTCCAATTGGCCCACCTGCCCACGCCGATCGAACACATGGAACGCCTGAGCAGTTATCTGAGTGGACCCGATCTCTATATCAAACGGGATGATGAAACGGGTCTGGCCACAGGCGGAAACAAGACGCGCAAGTTGGAGTTTCTCGTCGCCGAAGCGCTGGCGCAGGGCTGCGACCACCTTGTGACCACTGGTGCTCCCCAGAGCAACCACTGCCGTCAGACTGCCGCCGCCGCGGCCCACATGGGCCTTGGCTGTTCGCTTGTCTTGCGGGGAGCCCAGCCGGAACAAATCACGGGTAACTACCTCCTGGATGAGTTGTTGGGTGCTCACGTCTATTGGACCGGCGACCGCGACAACAACGTCGTGATGAAAGCAGTCACAGCCGAACTGCAGGCCATGGGCCGCAAACCCTATGTCATCCCACTTGGTGGTTCCAACGTGGTCGGCGCTACCGGCTACGTAGCTGCCATGGGCGAACTGATGGGCCAATTGGCGGCCATGCAGCTTAACATCGACTTTATCGTCTTTGCCAGCAGCAGCGGCGGCACCCAGGCCGGTATTGTTCTTGGCGCCCATGTCTATGGCTATACGGGCAGCATACTCGGCATCAGCGTCGATCACCCCGCTGAAGCGCTGCAAACCCAGGTTGGCGCTCTGGCGACGGCCACCGCCACCCACCTTGGCCTCGGCACCCAGTCCTTGCTGCCCTATATCACCGTCAATGACGATTACCTCGGCAAAGGATACGCCATGGTCAGCGAACTGGAGCGTGATGCCATCCAGCTCGTCGCCCAGAAAGAAGGTATCTTGCTTGATCCCGTGTATACTGGCCGAGCCATGGGCGGGCTCATTGATCTGATTCGCTGGGGGGCCTTTACGCGCGGCCAGCGCGTGCTCTTTTGGCACACGGGCGGCACAGCCGCTCTGCCCGCCTTTGCCGACAAACTCCTCTAGTATCATGCATAATGCGGGGGTGTGATCGAATTGTTTCGTTTTTGGAGAAACAAAACGATCATTTTGACATAATGTTGCTTCGGCGCAAGTAAAGAAGTCTGAAAGCGGCGCGGCCTCTTGATATCGACCAGTTAAATCCGTTATACTGCATACCATATAATCTACTGGCTTTTGCCCTGGACACCGTGTGCCCACGGTGAAGGCAACACCCGTCCTGCGACCAGTTTGTCAAGCGCCGCGACCTGGCTTGCCAACCCCACATGATGCGGCATTTGCCAATCGATAGGGATCCATCTCAAGAGGGCCTGAATATCATGCAGAAATCCACTACCTTCGTCGCCGTTTTAGTCGTAGTTATCTTCTCCATGGCCCTTGCTGCCTGCGCTGGTGCTCCCGCAACGGCCGTGCCTACCGCAGCGCCTGCGGCAGCGGAAACAGCCGTCCCTACGCCCGTGCCGGCCACCCTTCCCCCAACGGAGGAACCGCCCGCCCCCGTCGAGGAACCACAGCCGATCTCCTCTTTCCAGGATGTGAAACCGGCCATCATTCAAATCGAAGCTCAGGGCAGCTTTGTTGATCCCGCCGAAGGATTACAGCTCAATAGCGCGGGTCGTGGGTCCGGTTTCATTATTGACCCGTCCGGCACGGCCGTCACCAATAACCACGTCGTCACCGGCGCCGCCTTCTTGCAGGTGTGGGTCGGGGGCGAATCCAGACCACGCACGGCGCGTATTCTCGGCGTTTCCGAATGCTCTGACCTGGCCGTCATCGACATCGATGGCGACGGCTTCCCGTTTCTGACCTGGTACGAGGGGCCCGCCAGTGTTGGCACCGAGGTCTACGTGGCCGGTTTCCCACTTGGCGATCCTGAGTACACCCTCACGCGCGGCATCATCTCCAAAGGCCAGGCCGACGGGGAGACACCGTGGTCCTCCGTGGCTCATGTGCTGGAGTACGACGCCAACACCAACCCCGGCAATTCGGGTGGCGCCGTAGTAGACGAAAACGGGCGTGTGCTGGCAGTGCACTACGCGGGTTACAATGAAGCGCGCCAGGCCTTTGGCATCGGCGCCGATGTGGCCAGGGAGGTAGTCAACCAGTTAAGCGCCGGTGAAGATATCCTGGCAATTGGGGTCAACGGCTCCGCGATCAACGACGAACAAGGCCTGACCGGCGTCTGGGTCTCGTCCGTCAAATCGGGCTCCCCTGCTGACACAGCCGGCGTCCGCGCCGGCGATATCATTACCAAGATGGAAGGTCTTGTCCTGGCTACGGATGGAACCATGGCCGACTACTGCAAAATCCTGCGCAGTCATGCCCCTGGTGATGTACTTGGGATCGAAGTGCTGCGCTATGATACCCAGGAGGTACTCGAAGGACAGATCAACGGCCGCCCCCTGGAGCAGTCCTTCTCTTTCGCCCAGGAACTCGCGGATGAAAACATCGTGCCCGAGGAGAGCGCGGATACCAGCGGCCAGGAATATGTCGGCATCGGCGACGATACCGGAGCTCTCTACATGGAAGTGCCGGACAGTTGGGCAGACGTGGATGGATCGCTCTGGGAGGAAGACGGTGAAGTACTAGGCGCATCTCTAGTCGCTGCTCCCGACTTGCAGGCCTTCTATGACTCCTTCACGAGCCCTGGCGTACTTCTCCTCGCCTCCGCCAATCTGGGGACCTCGACGATGGACGAACTGGTCGACACCTTCGACTTTTCCGAGGATTGCGTCTACGACGGCCGTTCTCCTTATGAAGACCCGGTCTTCACCGGCGTCTTCGATCTCTACCAACAGTGCGACGGCACCGACACCATCCTCCTGGTCCTGGCCGCCCAACCCGCCGATCAGAGCTATGGCGTGGTCGTTGTCGGCCAAGCCATCACGGACGCTGACGTTGAAGCGCTCGACCAGGTGCTCAATACATTTAACGTGCTAGGGGACCTGCCGTAAGATGGGTGCCGGTTAACCGGCGTCTTTATCTCGATTGAGCCAGCGCAGGGCGATTTCCCCTACACGACCGTTGCGCTGCCGCAATACGGTGCACCCCGGCAGGGCCTCGACAAACAACTGGCCGTATCGCTTGGTCAGCACGCGCTTGTCGAGGATGACCACGATGCCTTCGTCGTCGATACGGCGGATCAAGCGGCCGAATCCCTGCCGGAAGCGCAAAATCGCTTCCGGAATCGAATACTCGAAAAACGGACTTTCAAACGTTTCCGACCGCGCCGCAAACACCGGGTCTGAAGGCACGTCGAACGGAAGTTTGACGATCACCACTGCCTGCAGGGCCGGCCCCGGCACATCAACCCCCTCCCAGAACGAGCGCGTGCCGAGCAGCACGGCGTGCGCGCCCGGTTCCTTGAACTGCGCCAGCAGCCTCTGCCGCGAAGAGCCCTGCGTTTGGGCCAGCGTCTCGATCCCGGC
The DNA here is from genome assembly GCA_963786145.1 of uncultured Chloroflexia bacterium. GTDB lineage: Bacteria > Chloroflexota > Anaerolineae > Promineifilales > Promineifilaceae > JAACFF01. The sequence continues at coordinate 368,621 of CAWAYB010000002.1, read as the reverse complement.
TGTGGCCAAAGACCCCTCCACGGCCTGCATCGTCTCCCGGAGCTGGCTGTGGGACGTAAATAGCACCATTGTCCGCCCACCCAGTGCTTTGGCCACTTCGATCACCGCTTCATTTACATACTGCTGATACCCCGGCTGATTAGGTTCGGGGATATCACTCGACAGGTAGAGCAGCGTAGAGTGCTCATAATCGAATGGAGAGCCAACCGCCAGTTCACTGGCAGTGTCCGCCTGCAAACGCTGGCGCACATAATCGAAATTCGACTCGCCATAGCTGCCCTGTCCTGCCGTGCGCAGGGTCGCCGAAGTCAAGACCACTGTTTCCTTCTTGCCGAAGATGTGCTCCGCTACCAGCGGGCCGATATGCAGCGGCGCGGCATGCAGCGATGTGCGCTCTCGCAGTACTTCCGCCCAGTAAATCATTTCGTCCTGTGGCGCGGAGATGATCTGGTCCAGGTTCTGGCGTGCTTCTTCCAAGGCACGGCCGTTTGTGAGAAGCGCCGCGCGCATCTCCTCCTCATCCTCCAGATCAACCTGGGTGCCCACTTCTTCCAGGGTCGCAGCCAGCTTCTCAAAATGGCGTCCCAGCTGTAGAAAGTGGCGGTTCAAATTCTCCCAGCCGTATTCCAGTTCGTCATAACCCGGTTGCACACGCAGCGCATAAGTGAGGCGAATCTGCTGGGCAAATTGCGACCGGGCGCTCAGATGGTCCTGCAAAAAGAAATCTACCGTAGCGAAGAACTCTTCCAAACTTACTTCCGCTTCCAGCGCCTCGGCGCGCATCCGGCTGGCAAAGTCGTCAATTTGCACCTGCATGTGCTCCGGCAGCGCGGCACGCATTCTCTTCTGCACATCGGCCAGCAAGCCGCTGCGCTCTGCGGAAATGTCCTTCAAAATCGTATCCAGAAAGCGTTTGTCCGCTTCAAAGCTCAGGCCGCTGGTCACCGCCGATTCCAGGTGGTGGGCCTCATCAATGATCAAATCTACAAAAGGCGGCAGGATATGATTCTCCGCTGCCACATCGGCCAGCAGCAGCGAATGGTTGACGATCACCAAGTGCGCCTGTTCCGCACGCCGCCGCGCCAGATGCAGCGGGCAGCGCTCGGCGGCGCATTGTTCGGCCGTGCACACGGCGTTCTCCCCGTTTAACCGCGACCAGGCCATGCGCTCGCCCGGTGAACGCAGCGGCAAATCGGCCACATCTCCCGTCTGCGTCTGCGGCAGCCACAGCAGAATCCGGGCGAAGAGCACCATTTCATCCGCATTGACTGGCATACGCCGCCGCGCCTGCTGGAAAAGCCTGGTGCAGAGGTAGTTCCCGCGCCCCTTGCGCACCGCCGCCCGTAGTTCAAATGGCAAACTGCGCTGCAGTTCGGGAATGTCCTTGTGAATGAGCTGGTCCTGCAGATTGATGGTGTTAGTGGAGATAATCACGCGACGCCCGTTATCGACTGCCCAAAATGCGGCCGGCAGCAAATAGCCCACGCTCTTGCCGGTGCCCGTGCCCGCCTCGACGAGCAAATGATCACCGCGATTAAACGCGTCCGCCACCGCCACCAGCATTTCCTCCTGCTGCGGACGGTACTCGAATCCAGCAAAGGTGCGGCTGAAGTTGCCTCCAGGCCGGATCATATCCGCCAGCAGCTCTACGTCCAGGGATACGATTTCCTCCTGCGCCACCACGATTTCACCATCCAGGGGCGGCGGGTTGAACAGGCGCGGCACAGCGCCGCGCTGGCGCAGCTCTTTTTCGGAAAAGGCACTGCGCGCTCTCTCGGCCAGCGCCTCTTCAAAGAAGATTGTCTCCGGCCAACCGAGGTTGCGCCCCGCCAGTACGATCTCATCCAGCAGCGCCAGGGGGAGTTGTAGAGCGCGTTCGCGCAGGGCGAGGAACAGCTCGATCGTCAGTTCGGCGTCGGCGCGGGCCCGGTGTGCCTGACGGCCGTGCGGCAGCGGCAGCTGCATAAAGTCGGCGAGCGCCTCCAGCCCAAAGCGCCCGGCCTCCGGCACGAGGATGGAAGCCAGGGTGAGTGTGTCCACGCGCTGGTTTCCGATGCCCAACCGCTCCTCGCGCAGGAAGCCCAGATCAAACTCGATGTTGTGGCCGACCAGCACCCGGCCGTTCAGCGCCGCGCGCAGCTGCGGCCGCAGATCGGCCATCGTGGGCGCGTCCTCCACCATCGCCGGGGTAATTCCCGTCAGGCGGGTGATCTCCGGCGGCACATCTCGCTGCGGATAAACGAGCGAGTTCACCTCTTCCAGGATGGTATCTCCCTGAAACGTAATCGCCGCCACGTCAATGATCGCGTCGCGCAGTGGATCAAACCCGGTTGTCTCTACATCTACGGCAACATAAATCGTATTGGCCATCCCAGTTCCCAACTCGCCCGCCAAAGCCTAGCGCTCATCCCCATCGCCGCCGAATCTGCCCACGTTCCAGGCGGGAAAACAACTTCTCCAGATTCACCTCAGCTACTTCTTGCAGGGTCAGGTCCAGCTCCGTGCAAATCTGTGTCAGGTACCACAAAACGTCGCCCAATTCCTTTTTTAACGCCTGGCGGTCCTCTTCGCTGATCTCACCCCCGTGGTCGCGAAAGATCTTCTTGACCTTACCAGCTACCTCGCCGGCCTCGTTCACCAGGCCCATGGTCGGATAGACAATGGTGTGGTCCATCGGGATTTCGTTCCACGTCTTGCGGGATTCGCGTTGGTACGTCCGGAAATCAGCAATATCCATTCTGGTCAGCCATCCTGGTTGGGTTTCAGCAAGGGTCACAATTGTAGCACATTTATTCTAGGCACTGTATGAAAAACAGCCCGGCCATTAGCGGTCGGGCTGCTGCACTGTGATCAGTGCCTGGTTGGCTGTGGAGCTGAAGCCTGGTAACCGATCCGGGCTAGAAACCTCCTCGCGCGACCGATTCACCAAGTCCTTCACCTACGCCCTTGGCGAAAGCCGTAATCAGGGTAGAGGCGCCGGCGCTGAGCACCCCGCCCAACTGTTTGATTACCTGCCCCAGGCTACGCTTCTCCTTCACCGTCAGGATGCCGCTGAATTCCTGGGCCTCCAGCCATGCTTCCAGACTCGCTTCATCTCGCACTTCGCGCTTGATCTCATCGGCCAGCCACCATAACAGGGCGCGCTGGGTGATCTGCCAGTTCTCCGTGCCTGTCTGCACAATGGTACCTGACTTCTCCAGCCCACGAATTTCCGGGCTGTAGTCCGTAATGTCCTCGACCAGATTTGTCCATTCAAAATAGTGATCTTCGGCTAACAGCGACATTTGGGCCAGCGCGATGGCCATGATCACTTTTCGTTCCGCGTTGGACCACGAGCGCCAGGTATCTGTAAAATGGCGTTCGCTTTGCAGCTGCAGCTCTTCGCCCGCATGCTCATAGCGCTGTGTGCCCTTCAGCCCTTCCAGGTCAACTTCCCACAAGATGTCCCCCGCCAGCTGCAGCAAGTACGGGTGGCGGCCTGAAGCCAGGGTGATGAACTCGCGGTCCTGGCTGCTGAAGCGGGTTCCTGCCTGGGCCAATAAGGTAGCTACATCGCGCTTGGGCAGCGGCCCTAAGCGCAGCTCCGTGAACACATTAAAATAAGGCGAGCTGTGCGGGTTGATCTGCTGAGTATCGACATTGAGTTGGTTCAACGATCGGCGCGTGGCAATGACCAGGCCCAGACTTGTGAAGCGAGATGAAAGGGATCGTAGGCTGCCATAGAACTCCGCGCTGTTAAGGATGGGGTGGCTAAGTAGAGCGTCAAATTCATCCAACAACACCACGATTCGCAAATCGGCGTTATCCAGGGCCGTAAACAGGCGCATCAGCGTGAAAGCCCCGAACTGGTTTTCGCGCGCCAGATTATAGAGGCTGCGCAGCTCGCCCGTAGTGAAATACACGGCGATTGGTTCCAATACATAGGCCCAGAACGATTCCTGGGTAAAGGTCTTGCTGAGCATGTGCGAATCAATGTCCCGGAACCAGGCGCGATCCAGTTTGTCGCCGGCGATACTGTCCCGCTTCACCTTGTCCAGGACATAGCGCAGGAGGGATGTTTTGCCCGTATGCGGCTGGCCGACCACGGCCGTAGCCTGCCCCTTCTCCAGGCGGCTCAACAGCCGCTGTAATTCCCGCCGCCGGTTCAAGAAATCATTGGGCGTGACGGGCCCGCCGTGCACAAAGGGAGATCGACTCACTGCTTTCATCCTCTTGCTGTTCCGGCCTACTTTGCCGCTTGCGAGCGCGAAAAACGCGGCAGGCGCGCGGCGAGGCCCTGCCAGCGCATCTGCCGGCGCACGGCCGTGCTGTTTTCGGTGTCGCCGATCTGGTCGTAGGCACGCAGCGCCGCTTCGTAATCGCCTTGCGCGAGCGCCTTTTCTGCCCAGCCGCGCATGATAGCTTCCTGCTTCTCGCGCGCCAGGGGCTGCCGGGGATCAATACGCAGCACGCGATTGAAGGTGCGCCACTGATCGTTTTGATCGGCCTGCGTCTCCGCCAGCGAAAGCAGGGCTGCCACCAGCCCCTGCTGCGCGGCCTGCGGATTTGATCGGTACGCTGACTCTGTCACCCCCACCGCTTCCAGCGGACGGCCGTTCGCCAGGTAGACGCGGCCCAGCAGCAGCCGCGCCTGCACATGATTGGGATTGAGCGCCAGCGCACGCCGCAGTAGCAGGTCCGTATCGCCCAGATCGCCAAGCTTGTAACTATCTACCGCCTCGCGGAACAGCTTCTCAGCCATCGGTTCCAGACTGTCTAGTTCCGACTTCACGCGCCGCAAGGGCTTATTCTCCATTACCCAGCGCTGCAGCAGCGGGATCGCAAAGCGGTACCCGTTTGGCGTGCGGCGCAGCAGGTCCCACTTGAGCAGATTTTCCGGCGCCAGTTCCAGCTCTGGCAGCAGCAGCCGCACGCCATCCTGCTGCAGGGTAGCCTGCAATTGCTCACGCGTGATCGTCAACTTGCCCGTGCCCGCCATCGCCGCCATGACGATGCGCTCCCCTGGCGGCAGGCCATTCCAGATCCATTGAAAGGCATTCGCTCCTTGCTCCAGTGCCGCTTCGACAGCCAAGTCCACGTCGTCGGCGGAAACCGTAGGCGGCTCTGAAGGCGCTTCGTCATACGCCTCTTCCCAGATCTCTCCGCATAACAGTTGAGTGAGATAGGGGTGCCCCTGCGTCCAGTAGCAGATGCGGTTGACGCCCGACTCTGCCCAATAGAGGGAATGGTTATCCTCCGACTGGCGGACAATAGCCAGGCTTTCGGCCATGTCCATCAGGGACACGTGGCGCGCCCGCACCTGCTTAAAGGCGTTCAACATGGTTGGCGACAGGTCTTCCGGCCGTCGCCCCATGGCAAGCACAAAATGGATATCTACCGTGCGCGACATCCAGCGCTGCAGATACGGCAAAAAGGACGCGGCCACCTGCCCCTTGTAGGGCCGGTCTAGCGTGTCAAATTCGTCAAACAGCAGGATGAGGCTCCGGTTGGTGCGCCGGATCGCTTCGGGCAAGAAATCGCTGCGGAAAAAGCTGCCTTCGTCATCAAACTGGGCCCGGTCCAACCCGGTTATGTCCACATAACGTGCAATCTGCGCGGCCAGCCGATAGAGGATTTCGGCCAAGCTCAAATCTGTCTTATCATGCAGGTCAAAATAGACCGGCAAATACTCCTTTGTTTCCGCCAGTTGTTGTTCCAGCTGGAAGAGAATCGAAGTCTTGCCGATGCGACGCTGCCCGTATAGAACAATGGCATTGGCATTGGGATTGCGCAAAACGCGCTGTACATCGCGCAGGATGTCCAGACGGCCGACAAAGTTCATTTGTCCGCGCACTGGATTCCCGGCAATATAGGGGTTGGAAAGCGCAGCCATAGGAGCCCCTTCGCTTAGCTGATTTAGTTGACATATTCAGTTGACATACTACAAATGATAGGCATATTGTAACAGAGCCACCTGATTTGTCCAGTACCGCAGTCCTGTAGCGTACACGCGCTGCCAACGGCCGTGCTGAACAGTGCGTAAGCAAGCTTGGACCAATCCTCGCTGTCTGCTATCGTTCCGGGTGAAATGTCCGGACGCTTTCTATTCATATTCACGCTGACCATTGTGGGGCTGGGCGTCTGGCTCAACCCACGTGCTGCTCAGCGGCAGACGGCCGTCTTCGCCCAGTCCGCCGATGCCTGGGTCGTTAGCAATGAAGCGCTCGTCGATTACCCCAATGCCGTCACGTTCCGGCTGGAAACGGAACCGGCCGTAAATATTGTCGACGCCACTCTAACCTATGACGTGAATCAGACCAGCTGCCTCGATGTCAGCACGCAGGTACCGGTTGAGGGAGAGGGTTCCGTCTTCGAATGGCAGTGGGTCATGATTCGCTCAGGCAATCCCCCGCCGGGGGCTACCCTGTGGTGGGAGTGGACTCTCACCGACGATCAGGGCCAGACCATCACTACGCCACGGCAGGAGCTGACTTTCACTGACGACCGTTTCGACTGGAAAACCGTCAGCGAAGGCGACATTACGCTGCACTGGTACGAAGGTCAGAACGTTGGGCCACTGCTGCTGGAAGCCGCGGTTTCTGGCCTGGCTGTCCTGGAAGAGGACCTGGGCATAGAGCTGCAAGATGACGTGGAGTTCTATATCTACGGCAGTTCCGACGATATGCGCGAGGCAGTGCTATATATCCAGGACTGGGCGGGCGGAGTAGCCTTTTCCGAATATGGCACGATCCTGATGGGTGTGCCGCCTAGCATCGCTGAAGATTGGGGGCGCAGCACTGTGCGCCACGAACTGGCTCATCTCGTCGTGGGGCAATATGGCAGCAGCTGCGTCGGCGGCAGTCGTCCATCCTGGCTTGAAGAAGGGTTGGCCATGTTCGCCGAAGGAGAAGCTTCAGATCAGGTCCAAAGCGACCTGGAGAAGGCCAGGCGGGACAACAGCTTCACTCCCCTGCGCAGCCTCAATGGCGCCTTCCCGGCCCACGGTGAAGAAGCCAGCAGCGCCTACAGCCAGAGTTACAGCGTCATCCAATTCCTGACCGAAACCTACGGCCGTCAAAGCGTGCAGGCGCTTATCCAGCAATTGGCCAAGGGGGACAGCTACGACAGTGCTCTCGAAGAAATCTACGGTTTCAATGTGGATGGCCTGGAGCAGGAGTGGCGCGCCTGGATGGGCCTGCCGCTGCGCCCCGTACCGCCGACACCCACGCCTGTGAGCGCCGCTGCCATACCCACCTATGCGCCGATGGCGGGGCCGGTCAGCTTGCCCACTCCTGCCTTGACGGCGCCTCCCGCTGCGGTGCAGGAAACCTCTTCCGGTTTGAGCGTCTGCGGGCTGGGCTTTGCGCCCCTGGTTGCCCTGGGGGTCTTTTCCTGGCACAGCAGGAAACGCAGCAGGGCCTGATCACACATGAACCGCCGCCGACTCCTGATCCCCCTACTGCTCACACTCCTGCTGCTCGGCGCCTGCGGACGCGGCGGCCGTACTGCAGGCAACCAGAGCTGGCAATCGGAAGGAGTAGACCCAAAGAACGCGATCATGCTTGCCGGCGGCCAACCGCGCACACTGGACCCCGCCACCACGCTTGCCGGCCCGGATGATGCACTTGGCCACATTTTTAGCGGGCTGGTCGTGCTGGACAAGAACCTGCAGCTCCAGCCCGAATTGGCCGCTGGCTGGCAGGTCAGTGAGGATGGCCTGCTCTATACCTTCTATCTTCTGCCGAATGCAGTATTCCACGACGGCCGTCCGCTGACTGCCGCCGATGTGCAGTTCTCCTGGGAACGAGCCGCCGACCCGGCCACCGGCTCTGATACGGCGATGACCTACCTGGGCAATATCGAAGGTGTCCGCGAAAAATTGTCCGGGCAGGCGGACCTGATCAGCGGCCTGACGGTCATCGACGACCACACCCTGGCCGTACGCCTGACCGCGCCCGATGTTACTTTCATGTCCAAATTGGCCTATCCGGTGGCCTTCGTCGTGGATCCGCAGCAGGTGAACGAGCCGGACTGGGAGCACAGGGCCAACGGCAGCGGACCTTTTACGCTGCAAGCCTGGCGCGACGATGAAGTTCTGATTCTGGCTCGCAATGAGAAGTACTATCGCCAACCTCCTGCCGTCAGCCATGTTGTCTATGATATGGGTCCCAGCCTGCCTCTGTCCCAATACGAAACCGGACAGATCGACCTGGTTGGCATCGGCAGCGATACCCTGGAACGGGTGGAAGACCCGAATAATCCCCTCGGTGAGGAGCTGCAAACAGTCGTCGACATGTGCACCTCCTCTATTGGCCTGAACAACCAGCTGGCCCCCTTTGATGATCTGCGCGTGCGCCAGGCGTTCAACTATGCCCTGGACAAGCAGCGGCTGATCGAAACCTTTGCCGGAGGCAATGCCCTGATCGCCAACGGCCCCTTGCCTCCCGGCATGCCCGGCTATGGCGGCCTGGACGGTGAAAGCTATCCCTATGACGTAGACCAGGCACGCGCGCTGCTGGCCGAAGCGGGATATGCCGACCCGGCAGACATGGGCACGCTGACCTTCACTGCGCAGGGCTATGGTGATGTGGGACCGTACATCACGGCCGTGATCACCCTCTGGGAAGAGGCCCTTGGCGTCACGATCGAGCCCGTACTGCTTGAGCCATTCACCTATTTTGACGCTCTTTACGCCGGTGACATCGGTCATTTCTTTTCTTCCGGCTGGTGCGCTGACTATCCCGATCCGCAGAATTTCCTGGACGTCCTTTACTACAGCAGCTCAGAGCAGAACCTGTCCCGCTTCAGCGATCCGCAGATCGACGCCCTGCTGGACGAGGCCCGTATTGAGTCAGATGTGGACCGGCGTCTGGCGATGTATCAGGAAATTGAACGGCAGGTCGTGGCCGCGGCCCCTGTTGTCTTTACCAGCCACGGTATTTCGGCCGTGTTGGTCAAACCTGCCCTGGACGGCTACCAACTGACGCCCATCGGCATTCCGCAGTGGCACCACGTCACTAAACAACCAGCTCCCTGAGAACGTGATACACTTCTCCGGTCATAGACTAGGACAGGATAGCTCAAGCCTGGTCTACCGCAGATCAGTATGCTTGTAGCCTTGATCATCTTCATCGCCGTCTTTATCCAGAGCAGCATCGGCTTTGGCCTGGGACTTGTGTCTATGCCTCTCCTGGTAGCCCTGGTCGGCATCCAGATTGCTGCCCCTCTTGTCTCCATCGTGGCCATACTGGCCGAAGCCATTATTCTGCTTCGCTATCGCCAGGCGATCACTCTCGGCGTGGTATCCCAGCTCGCCGTCGCCGCGCTAGTCGGTATTCCCTTGGGCATCTTTGCCGTGCGCACCATCAACGCCGAGATTGTTACCACCGTGTTGGGCGTGCTGATCTTTGTCTATGCGGTCTATGCCCTGACGGCGCCGCACCTGCCGGAACTGGCCGGCAGGGCCTGGTCCTATCTGTTTGGTTTTGTCGCCGGCATCCTGGGCGGCGCGTACAACACCTCCGGGCCTCCGGTCATCGTCTATGGCAATTGTCGCCAGTGGCCGCCGGATGAATTCAAGAGTAATTTGCAGGGTTTCTTCCTGGTCAACAGCATCGTTGTCGCCAGCATCCACGGCCTCAGTGGAAACATAACGGCGGAGGTGTGGCAGAATATTCTCTGGGCCATCCCCGGTCTTGTTCTGGGTGTAATTGTTGGATTTGCAGCTGCCAGGCACATTAATCCGCTTCTCTTTCGCAAACTGGTCCTGATACTCCTTATTTTGCTTGGTTTTGGCCTTATTTTCGGATAGCTTTTGAGGATATGTTGAGAACAAGCTCCCCTGATTGGTAAGAATTTACCTATGTTCCCTTCAAGTTCAGCGCAACCCGATCTACCTGTTCCAACCCCAATCCGCAGCGATGTTCCAGGTACCTGGGCCTATGATACAGTTGCGTCTCGCCTTCCGAACACGGCCCGCCGGACGCTCATCGAAAACGACTTCCCGCCGGAAATCGTCGCTGCTGTGACGGCCCTGGTACATGCGGTCCCGCAGGAGCCGATTCGCTCCTTGCAGCAGGAAGCGCCTGATGCAGCGGCCTGGGCTGTGTACACTGTGCCGCACCTGGGACAGAACTGGCTCGCTCCGCCCTGGTTCTTTGCCGAGACCTATTTCTATCGCCGGCTGCTGGAAGCAACGGGCTACTTCGGCCCAGGCCCCGGCCACCATCTGGACCCTTTCGTTTATCAGAAACAACAGGGCCTGCTGACCACGCTGGACACCACGAAACAGATCGCTCATTTGTTGAGCGAGTCCATTGCGCGGGGTTGGCAGGAACAGGACTGCGCCAATTTGCTGGCGATCGATTTATGGGGCAACCGGGCCGACCTCAGCCTGTGGCCCGCGGATGAGACCGGTGATCATCCGCAGGCGATGGATTGGAACACGGCCGCCGGGCACACCCTGGCCGATGACACGGCCGTTGCCGTGCGCCATCTCAGTGAACGCCGGCCCGCTCGTCTGGACTTCCTGATCGACAATGCCGGCGTCGAGCTGGTTGCTGACCTGGCTCTGGCCGACTATCTCCTGGCCGCCGGCGCCGCGCGCACAGTGGTCTTCCATCTCAAACCCCATCCCACATTCGTTTCCGATGCCATGAGCAGCGATGTGTCAGCCACCGTAACGTTCCTGGCCGGCCAGGGAGACGCTGCCACGGCCGAATTTGGGCAGCGCCTGCAGGATTACCTGACCGCTGGCCGCCTGCAGCTGCTGGCGGACGGTTTTTGGGTCTCGCCCCTGGCCTTCTGGGAGGCACCGCCCGCGCTGCGCGCCGAACTCGGCCGTTCAGACCTGATTATCAGCAAGGGCGATGCCAACTACCGTCGCCTGCTGGGCGATCGCCAGTGGCCCTACACGACGCCCTTCACGGCGATCATGACCTATACCCCGGCCCCCCTGCTGGCGCTGCGCGCGCTCAAGTCAGAGCTTGCTGCCGGGATTGCAGGGGATCAAATTGAGCGCCTGAACGTCGAAGACCCGACGTGGCTGGTCAACGGCCGTTGGGGAGTGATCCAGTTCGCGGCTGCCTGGGGCACAGACATGAGCCTGCGCGAACAATATCTGCTCGACCCGCATGTGGTTTTCCTCAACCACGGCTCCTTTGGAGCCACGCCGCGCCCCGTGATGCAGACCTATCAGTCATGGCAGCTGCGCCTGGAACGACAGCCTGTGCAGTTCCTGGTCGATGAGTTGCCCGATCTTCTGGCTCAATCTCGCGCGGCCCTGGGCGCCTATGTCGGCGCACGGGCGGACGATGTGGTCTACGTCCCCAATGCGACCCACGCTCTGAATATTGTCGCTCGCTCCCTTGAACTTGGTCCCGACGACGAAGTATTGACCACCGATCATGAATATGGGGCCTGCGACAACGTCTGGCGCTTCCTGAGCGGCAAGCGCGGGTTCAATTACAGGGCGCACCCTGTTCCGCTGCCCCTGCCGCCCGCGGAAGAATTTGTCGAGCAGCTGTGGTCGGCCGTGACATCGCGTACGCGTGTGATCTACCTCAGCCACATCACCTCGCCCACGGCCGTGCAATTTCCCGTTGCTGCCATCTGCGCCCGCGCTCGCGAGGCGGGCATTCTCACGATCGTCGATGGCGCGCACGCCCCCGGCCAGATCGACCTGGATTTGACCGCGCTCGGCGCCGACTTCTACTTCGGCAATCTGCACAAGTGGCTGAGCGCGCCTAAAGGCGCGGCCTTCCTCTATACGCGCCGCGAACGACAGGCCCTGATCGAGCCGCTCGTAGTGGGTTGGGGCTGGGGGCCGCAGCGAACCATTTCTTATGGTTCCGATTACTTGGACTATCTGCAGTGGTTAGGCACAGACGATTTATCGGCCTATTTGAGCGTGCCGGCGGCGATCGAATTTCAGCGGGAGAACAACTGGACGGCCGTGCGCCGCGAGTGTCACCATCTGCTGAGCCAGGCCCTGGAGCGCGTGAACGCCCTCACCGGTCTGCCGCCAGCATATGCGGACAACGATGACTTTGTGCAGATGGCCGTGGCTCCCTTGCCACCCGTCCCGGATCTTCCTGCCTTCAAAAAGCAATTCTATGCGCGATTCCGCGTGGAGGTGCCTTTCATCCAATGGCGGGATCGCCAGTTCATTCGTGTTTCCGTGCAGGGGTACAATACCACGGCGGATATAGAGTCGCTGCTCTCGAGTATGAAGGTCGTGCTGGCTGGCGCCCTTTAACCTAGCCCTTGTCGATATGCAGCAAGCGAGTCTGCATAGGTTCACCCGACATTTTTTCTCAGGAAGGGACCCTATGACAGTACCAATTTGGTCTTCAGCCACTTCCCATTTGCTTTCTTGAGATTCTATCCGCTTTTTCATTCTGACAATCGATCCGATTTCCTTGCGCGGCAACTACCACGTGTTTTGCCGGCACATTGCTCCAGACAATCTGCTGATTGGACAGTGATAGAGGGGGCGCCTATAATGGAGCCAGTCGTGGCGAGTCAAGCAGTCAGGTACGAAAGCAGGAGGGCAAATCGGCTCTGAGTCAGATCTTGATGAAGCGCTGTTCACCTTGACTGCGGCGGCAACTACCAAGCAAGATCGATTTGCGGGCGTTTTGTTCGTTAATATGCAGTGGAACTTGGAGGCGGCATGAGCAAAGAAGGATTCGTATTGCGTTGTATTCGATCTGGACGGATCAAGCGGCAAACGTGGGGTCAGATGGCATTCCTTGTGGCATGTCTGTTCATTCTCCTTTCCGTTCTGCAATCCGTCAGCTCTGTTACAGCAAATAGCAGTACTTCTGAATTGGACGTAGCCCATTACCTGCCAGTAATCCTTGAAGGCTATCCTCCAGACATTACAGGGCAGGTTCTTTATAGCGGGGTTCCCTCCGCCAACACCATGTTGGACTTATACTTCTACGATCGAACTGACTGGAGTCCAATAGCATCTACGACAACATCTCGTGATGGAAGGTACCTCTTCTCAGGTATTGCTCCCCTGTCACCAGGAGAGAGATACTATGTTCGCTACGGCCCCAATGAGACTAACCCAGCTTATCTTTACTCGTGGTATGGCCCAATAATCTCCACATATTCTGTGGGTGACAGCGTTTCTGGAGGAACGTTTGACATCGCCGATGTGACCTTGTTGACGCCGCGATCCGGTGCTAGTGTCAAGCTACCGTTTACTTTTACCTGGGAACCGCGTGGTGTAAAGGGTGATAATTATCGGGTAGCGCTGCTGGATCAGGCCAGTGGCGACTACTGGTTTACAAACGATCTGGGCGACGTTGGTGCTTTCACAGTGAACTCCTTGCCTCCAGAGATCCAATCCGGACGCCAGTATGCCTGGTACTTAGAAGTGTATCAGGGTACAGATAGCTTTGGAGAATCGTTCAAGTTGAATGATATTCGCTTTGTAGGCTTAAACACCCAGCAAAGAAGCCCGGCTCTTGGAGGTGCGTATTTCGTGAAGGCCAAGACGGAAGGTCGGACGGGACGATCTACAGTTGAGGGGCGCTGAGAGGCGCTGCAACACAGATAATCCCAAGAACAATTCTACCGGTTTCAGGATTTGGCCCACAGGCTGAATAACGGTTAGTGCACCAACCACGATGAAGGGCAGTTGGCAAACCTGGCGCTCCTTTGCCTGGTCGGAACGACTTGTATTCCTGCAGGCGCTGCTGTTGCTGCCCTTGGCAGACCTTGCCCTGCGGGTTGATCGCTATCAGTCGATATACGAGAAGCTGCGGAAGCGGACCCCCCTGAAGGGAGATTTGCCACAGACCCCACAATTATTAGCGGCTCAAAGATATGCGCAGCTAGTCGCTGCGGCCTCGCGACGCAATCCTTTTGAGTCCACCTGCCTTCGTCGTTCCCTTGTCCTTTGGTGGCTCTTGCGGCGCAAAGGTATAGACAGTGCGTTGTGTTTGGGTGTGCGCAAACGGGCTGACAACTTGGAAGCCCATGCCTGGGTCGAAGTTGCTGGCAAGGTTGTGAATGACAGCCAGGAAGTTGTTGAGACCTATGAACGCATCATGTAGATTTGCAGGGCAGTGGGTCTTCTGAACAAATCAACTTCCCAACATACTGAGATGATTACAGACAGGGTAGCAGCTTCGCGTCCCCCAGTTGCGTTGGCTCAACAAGGAGCCCTATGAATTGGAACGCCAGAATACGCAGCAGTGTCAGCAGGATGCTGGAGCTGTGGCCCTACGTTGTGCGCGCGCTGAAGCTGGTATGGAAAGGTGCACCCGGCTGGACGGCCGTCTGGATCGTCCTGCTCGTCATTGGCGGATTGCTGCCGGTTGCCTCGGTCTACCTCACCAAGTACCTGGTTAACAGCCTGGTTCTGCTTGTCGATACGGGTTTGGAATCAGCGACCTTGAGACCTGCGCTACTAGCCATCGCCGCAATGGCCCTGGTGATGGTTGCCTCTGCCCTGATAAACAGCCTCACAGGAATCGTCCTGACCGCGCAAGCTGAACTTATTGGTGATAATGTGCGCGACCTGGTGCAGGGGAAGGCGATGCAGGTTGATCTCGCTTTTTACGACTCACCGGAATACTACGATCGCTTGTATCGGGCGCGTTATGAAGGCGCGCACCGCCCCTTGAGTCTGGTACGCAGTTTTGGCAGCCTGACCCAAAACACAATCACGCTGGTGGCCATGGCTGGCGTACTGCTGCAGTACGGCGTGATCTTACCGCTGGCTCTGTTTGTCAGTAGTATTCCGGCGCTTTTTGTTGTACTGCACAATCGCGTGATTATGCATGATTGGCGCATGCGCGTCACGAGCGACGAGCGGCGCAGCTGGTACTATGACTGGCTGCTTACGGATCGTTCGACGGCCCCGGAGTTACGACTATTCGATCTGGGCGAGATGTTCCGCGGGACGTACCGCGAATTGCGCACCAAGTTACGTGAAGAACAGTTCAATATCACGAGGAAGCAGGGCGTAAGCGAACTATTTGCAGGCCTCTTTGGCTTGCTAACTCTGGGACTATCTATGGCCTGGATGATCTGGCAGGCCATCCTGGGGTTAGTCACGCTGGGCGATTTGGCGCTCTTCTATCAGGCGTTCAATACGGGCCAGTCGCTCATGAGAACACTGCTGAACAACGTGGGCGAAATCTATGCCAGCAGCCTGTTCCTCGAGGATTTGTTCGAGTTCCTTGACCTGGAGTCGCAGATTTCAGATCCACCGGCTCCACTGCCGCCACCGTCACCCGTAAGAGCAGGATTCACTTTTGAGCAGGTAGAGTTTCGTTACCCAAATAGTGAACGGGCCCTCCTGGAGAACTTCAATCTGTCTGTGCAACCAGGGCAGTTTGTGGCCATCGTGGGCAAGAATGGCGCAGGCAAGAGTACGTTGGTTAAATTGTTGACCAGATTGTATGAAGTGAACAACGGCCGTATTAGCGTAGGTGGCGCGGATATCCGCCAGCTGCGCCAGGAAGAGTTGCGGCGGCTGATCACGGTCCTGTTTCAAGATCCCGTGCAGTACAACGACACTGCGTACCAAAACATAGCCTTTGGTGATGTGCGCAACGCCAGCACAGAGAAAATTCACGCCGCGTCACACGCCGCCGGTAGTGATGAGATTGTCGAGCGCCTGCCTGCGCAGTACGAAACCATGCTAGGGAAGTGGTTTGGCGACGGCACAGAGCTCAGCATTGGAGAGTGGCAGCGCCTGGCCCTGGCCCGTGCTTTTCTACGGCGGGCGCCCATCGTGGTTCTCGACGAGCCGACAAGCGCAATGGATCCTTGGGCTGAAGCGGAGTGGCTGCAGCGCTTGCAGGGCTATGCGCATGACCAAACGGTGCTGCTGATTACACATCGTTTCAGCACGGCGATGTATGCTGATGTCATCCATGTTATGGACAACGGCCGTATTGTCGAATCGGGTACGCACGATGAGCTGCTCGTTTTGAACAAACTCTATGCCGATTCATGGAACGCCAGTGGACGGATGCGCGAATCGCGCGGTGAGATTTTGAAGGCCGCCGCCGAGGTTCACAAGAACGAGTAAACCGCGCTCTGTCCTACCTCTTTCGCCAGCAGTCCCGGGAAAGGTAGGTACCTAATTGCGCAGGATGGCAGGCAGATAAATCGTGCCGCCCATATTGTCACTCGACGAGCAAGCAGTAATGGTCACGTCGTCGAAAAGCACCCATTCCTTATCAGCTTCCGTCGGGCCGCCACCGTCCGTCACCGTGCGCAGTAATAAGGCAATATCTTGGCCAGCGAGCTTTGCAAGGGCTGCTTCGCTGACTTCGACAGTCTGTTTGGACCAGACATCTTCAGATTCCGAGATCTCCCAACGAGCCGCGCGATACTGAGCTGGATTCGTAAGATCGATATCGCCATCCGCAGTGAGCAGCCACAACTCACCAAAAGCATTGTCCTGCGGGTTGCTGTCAAGCGTCAGGTGCTGATAGCTGACGGT
This sequence comes from uncultured Chloroflexia bacterium, assembly GCA_963786145.1. Classification (GTDB taxonomy): domain Bacteria; phylum Chloroflexota; class Anaerolineae; order Promineifilales; family Promineifilaceae; genus JAACFF01. The sequence goes on along the minus strand of CAWAYB010000002.1, from coordinate 352,168 downwards.
TACTGAAACTAGCTCTGGTCCCAGCGCAACGATCTGGCTCAAAATATCGCTTTGCGGGGATGGATCGCCAACATCGCCATCAGGCAGTATAAGCGAATAACCGTCATAGGCCAGGCCGCTGCCATCGCCTTCTTTCAGGAAGTAAATGATCGGTTCGAGGAAAAACCAGGGTTCAGCAGCGCCGGTATTCGGTCCGAGTTCCACAACATTAAGCTGCGGATTGACGATTACCTGCGGGCACGCCACCACCCGCCCTTGTTCATTGGGATGGACCGAATCCGCAATCCCTACTCTGTGCGTTTGCTTGGCAGCATAATCTCCACGGCTGATAATCGTATTGACCGTTCTTGCATCAAATGAAGCGAAGACGGACCCGGCAACTCCGACCACAAACGCAACTCCCAATACCGCGATGACCAAACGAAATGTTCTCATTTCCAACTCCAATTTGGATTACTCAGCATTATCCAGCAAATGTGCTTCTTTGGAAAGTTGTAGGTCTGACTCAAGTGCGGATCGTACGTCCGGAAGAGCATCGAGGCGACGTGGATAAGTCAGCCTTCGCACAGGGACTTTCGCCGACATGTCGTCGCAAAACACCAAATGGCGCTGCAGCAAATGCCGGTCGAAAAGACGTGCGCCGACAGTATGCTGCACAATAGCCAGGGTCGCTTCCCTGCGCGTCAGTTGCTCGATTCGCACTGATTTGTCTTGAGATTCTGATTCGCTGGCGAGGACATACAGTGCTCTGAGCGGCACGCGGGGTGGGCTGAGCGTAGCCGGCTGGTCCTCTTGGGCCAGTTTCAACTGTGGGAAATGAGGGAGGGCGGTCACCCCTCCTTGATCATCAAGCACAATCGGCAGCGTATCATCGATGATGCGCCGCCAGCCGAGACCACTTTCAGAACCTAGGTGGCGGGCCAACGTGGACTTGCCCTGTCCTGATTCGCCGGCAAATGCCACCAGGCCGTCGGAACCACGCACGACAGAGACATGCAGGCAGAAGACTCCCTGCAGGGCAAGTGCCAGTACGAAGGGCGCACCAAGCGCTGTTTCAGACACCATCTGGTCTGTCTGTGAGGGATCGGCTTCCAGGAGGATCAGGCGGTAGCCATCTTCTGCAATCCAGAAAGAAGCAAGCCCAGAAATGTGCAGGTAGTAGCCCGTGCCGGTGCGGCGACACACAATCTCGCGCCAACGATGGTCAATCCATCCTTTCCCTGCAAAAGTGATGGTACCGTCAGATATGGGCCCAGGGGATCCCTCTAATGATTCGCTTGACCAACTGGCAGGGTCAGGGAGGGCATATGGCCGGAGGCTATCTGCTTGCACGTCAGTTATCAGGCGGATGCCGGCTACGTTGTAGGCAAGCGCAGGCCTTGCCTTGCTGCCTTTGCCGATTCTAAGCTCAATCTGCGTCATCAGTAGCTTTCCAGCCGGAGAACGGGCCTCAAATACAATCAGGACCAGTAGCGCCGGAGCCATAGCTCCAACGAAATGCATTTCCAAAGAAAATTCCATTCGCGGGTGGGTTCATAAGGCACCTGCCGGTACTCGTCTATCCATTCCTGACGCACGTATTGCCTTTCTGCTGCCTGCATATGGGTCAAGAGCTGCCCGACCGCCGCGCTCTCCTTCTCGCGCACTCCTTTGCTCATCAAGGGCGCAAAGGTAGTGCGCTGCGGACGCTGCCAGACGAGTTCAGGCAGATAGCCAATCATAGCACGACGCTGCAGAAGGCGCGTGTACCCTGGGCGCCCCAAAACGTAAGCGGGAACAGCCAACATGAATTCCACAAGCCGGCGATCGAAGTAGGGTTGGGTGATTTCCAGCCCATGCTCGTTATATTGGTGGCGCGTTGCGGCTATGCCCTGGCTGAAGCTGTTAGACATGAGAGCGAAGTACCGATGTGAAAGCCCAGGAGAACTGAATTTGGCTCTTCTCATTTCCCGGTCGCGCTGGGCGAGCATTGCCGCGCGCTGCGCGAGATTGGCGTGCATGCCAGGCGCTTCCACGGCCGTAAGGCGGGGACGCACCCGCCGATACGAGTCGGTAATAGAGGATGGCAGCAGCTGTCGTACACCTCTGTTGACTACAGATTCCTGCCACAGCTCCCAGGAAGGATACGCACGCATAATCTGGGCCAATGTGCCAAGTTTCCCGTAGCGCAGCATATCCAGCGCCCAGTAATGCGCACCTCCCGACAGCGTGTCGCCGAAATAGCCGGCTAACAGCAACCGGGTGCCCGCCTGCTGCGCGGTTTCCATCACTGCCAGCGGCAGCAGCGCAAAGGGATCCGAGAATACAAAGTCGCGCGAGACAGGCCATTCCGGCAGGTCTTTCAGCGTCCACCTATCGTCACAGGGAACATACTGCGCCTGCAGTTGATAGCGGTCGACGATGGGTTCAATGTACATGCGCTCATCGCAGCTCGCCAGCTCATCAAATGCATACGAAAAACTATGCAGCTGCCCCTGGCTTCCTCCCTGCAGGTGCGGTGCCGCGAGGGCTGCCAGGGAGGTGGAATCAAGACCGCCGCTCAAGGAAACCGCAATCGGGCCGCTTGAGCGCAGCCGGCAGCGCACAGCTTCGGAAAGCAAGGATCGATAATGCTCCACGTACTCTTGCTCGTCGCTGTATTGGAGGGTCGACCCTTCGACGATGTCCCAGTGACGCCACTGCTCCACCCCATGCGCCGTGACGAGCAGAGCATGCGCCGGCGGCAGGTGGTAGATATCCGTGAAAAACGAGGCCTGCTGATCATCATAGAGGTCGGCCAGGTAAGCGGCGACACGATCTTCATTGATGCGCGGTTGGACGGCAGGGTGGGCCAACAACTGCGAAATCTCGGATGCGGCCAGAAATAGATCGTCGGTCAGATAATAGCTGAGATCGCGCTCGCCCAACGCGTCCCGCGCACAGAAAAACCATTCCTTCTGCGCGTCCCACAAGGCGAAGGCGTAGTCTCCCAAGAGGTAGTCCAGGCAATTCCTGCCCCAGCGCTGGTAGCTGTGCAAGAACAAGCGCGCATCACTGGTGGCGCGAAGGTCGGTGCCGGACAGCTCCAGAAGGCGGCCCAGCTCCTCGCGGTTGTCCAGGCGTATGTCAGCACTCAGAAGGGTGGTGCCCGCCTCCAGCGGCTGTTCCTCTCCCCATTCTTCCGGCAGCAGCCAGAAGTGCTGATGGGCCAGGGCCACTGCTTCGCGAACCACTGTGCGTGCGCCATCTGGGCCTCGCTGCGGGCGCCCGGCAAGCATTGTTTGGATCAGGCGCGGGGAAACCGCGGAACCGTCACGATGGAAGATGGCGATGATGGCGCTCATGGGCGAAAAGCGGCTCCGAAGCGGGTGATGCAAACAGGAGTTGCCAAGAGTCCCCCAAACAAAAAGGTCACCCAGGTCATCGTCAGCGCGTACTCGTGCTGACGACCTGGGCGACCTCAGTAGCTACAATGATGCAGCGGCAGAGAACCGAAATGGTTCAGCTGCAACATAGAGCGGCCGCAGCGTAAGCGGAACTCACGCTATTGGCCGTTACTTCTACCGCTCCGGCTCGTGCTGCTGGAATCCGTACTGTTCCTGGATGAACCGGAATTGAAACTATCAGGCTGCGTGCTCAGACTGTCCCGAAAGCCTACCCCTCGCCCACTTTCAGTCGAAGGGGCAGGAGTTGGGGACAAGGTCAGCGTACGCAGGTCACCCCATATCGTTAGTACGGGTGTCTGGTATGCTTGCTTTTCGCTGAAATTAAGCGCTCCGTTAAGCGCTGTGCTATTTTCGTTCATGAACTCCTCCATCAAGGTACTACGCCATTTTGATCGGTCGTGTTCTTATTTCTTGTGCTGCCGGCAGCCATGCTTCTGCACGACTGCCGGCAATCAATCATCCGTTATCTTATGGCTGTACTACCATGGTAGGATCGCCAAGTAATGTCCAACCCAACAAGACGTCCAGCAGATCCGGATTGCTAAGCGCCAGGTCTGCTTTGGCAGTCTGCATGGCCATCCCCACGGTCATGCCGGGCTGCACCATCTTGGGCGTCAACAGTTTTCCAAGCCGGTACTCCGAGTTCATGTACGTTTCTGTCGTAGAGCCGGTGACAGCCGCCGCGCCGTTAGTGCCGCTGAGCAGGAAGGCATGGCCCATGGTGTTATAGGTCGGATCCACATAGTAGGTGTTCCAGCAGCCCATTTGCGAAACCAGAGCCGCCTCACCGTAGTTGGTCAGAGCCTTGACATCACTGACTTTCAACAAGCCGTCGAACGTCCAGCCGTTTTTGCCGGAGTGCCCGACAAAGCTGGCATAGGCCACACCGTTATTCAGGGACTCTATGAGCTTGGCTTTGGCCACGGCCACGCTGCTTTGAGCCAGGTAGGCCTTTTCAACGGACCAGTTGGCGCCCAAAGCACCGGCAAAGTCATCGCTGTATACGCCAAAGCCTTTGTCAGCAGCAAACACGGCCGTTGACTGGTAGCCTTTCTGGTCATACTGCAGGGTCTTACCCACCATCAATTCGAGTTCCGCCAGCGTGCGCACCGGGAAGCGGCCGATTGCCGCGTCGGGCACGTTGTCACGGTTCAAGTCCGTGTACAGTGGATCAACCGGAGCGAAGTTCACCACCTCGGTCGTCTGGGCGTACAGAGAAGGCACAAAGCTCATGCTGTTCGCGTTTGTATAGCCGCGATAGTCATACGTATCGCCGCCTACCAGCAGCACATACTGCACACCCATGCCATTGATTGCCTCGCGGATGTACGCCTTGATGGCGTCGGCGTCAAACACGCCACCGCTGTAGGCCGCGTAGATCTGCTCCACATCGACCACCCTCACCGTGAAACCCTGCGCCTCGCGGGCGGCAACCAGCGGGGCCAGACCGTCGATGAAGCTGGGATGGGCAATGATCAACAGATCCGCGCTGCCACCCAACAAGCCGTCAGGCGAGGCGGCCAGCGACACAGCCGGCTTCCGCAGCGCGCCTTCGGTGGCTACAAAGTACTTCGAAGTGTACATGCTGCCCGCGAAACTCGCGCTGTACCCGGTCCCCGCAGCCGCGGTCTTGATTTTAGTCAGCCGCTGCCAGGCGCCGTTCTCGAGACGGTACACCACTACCTTATCACTGGAGAGGTTGTTCACCGTGAAGAGATCGTCCGCGCCGGCGAAGCTGAGCCGGTCGTCGCGCGCCACAAACGCCCGGGGGTAGGTCAGACCATAGGCTTCCAGGACGGACATGTCAAAAGCAGCGCCCTGGTCGTTGGGCACGCTGAGAACCAGCGTGTTGGCACCTTCGTTCAAGGCTACAGGAGCAGCCAGTTCGGCCACATCCTGATTGGCAAAGGAGAGATCTCCCACCTGCTTGCCGTTTACTTGGGCCAGCACGCGATGGGTGATCTCATTCACGCCCCACAGCTGCAGGGTCAGAATGCCTTGGCCGCCGGCCGGAACGTAGTTGTCCACCGGCATGGCAAACGACCAGCTCTTGGCTTTCTGCGCCAGCAGCAGCGTGTCGAACCAGGGTTCGTTGGCCAGAGGCGACAGATAGCTGTACTCGTTGTTGCCCTCAAAGGAGGCAGCCTCCGTATAGTAGGTCGCGGCCTGCGCGTTGCGCGGAACATTCGTCGAACTGGCGGCGACGCGACTTGCCAAAGCGGCGTCCACGGCCAGCGTGTAGACATTGGTGTCCGTGTAAAGTGTGTCCAGCGCTTCGCCGTAGAACTCGATGTAGCTCCCCGGCCCAAACGAGCGCCCGCCGGAGACTGTGATGGCCACAGGAGCGCCGTAGCGGTTGGTCAGAGCCAGCTCATCGGCTCTGGCACCGGCCAGGCCCACGCCCGTCGCGGCAACCAATTCTTCGTAGGTGAGCCGGTAGAGGCCGTCCGCATCCACTGCCAACTGGAAGGTCGGATAGGCAATCTTGTTCTGCAGCGCCGGTTTGACGCCGGTCGCGCTCTCGAGTGCTCCCCGTGCCCATGAGGTCACGGCAGCCAGGGGACCCGTCGGCTGCGAGGCTTCCAGCTTGGCGCGAGCCGCGCTGGCGGCGGCAGCATTGCGCTGCACGGCCAGGTTCTCCTGCTCCGCCCGGATTGCCGTCCAGTTAATGGGTTCCATTTCGGGGCGAGCGCCGTATGTCTCAGCCAATTCAAAAGGCCCGTGCATGCGGCCCGTTCCGCGCGCGGCCACGTCCTCAAGGACAAAGGTTGTGCCGGGCACATTGCGCAGGCTGATGCTGTAATCCTGCGGGGCGGCGGAATCAACCGCCTCAGTTAAGATCAGCTCATCATTCAGGCGCACGCGTTCACCGTCCACCAGGGCATAGAGATTGAAGCCGGCATTGGCCGTTTGCGAACTGGTGGTCCAGTTGAACGTCGTCGTTTCACCATCGGCTGCCGCTTCAAACAGGGCCACAGTCACCGGGACCGTGATGGTCACGTCATCGCAGGCTTCGGGCCGGGTTGGATCTCCTGCCCAGGTAACGCAGGCATTGTTGTAGACATCGGTAGCGTCAGGCAGATATTTCGCTAATTCGACCGTGACGACAATTTCAATTGCCGGAGAGGTTGGCGTAACTGCGGGTGAGTCAGTATTGACAGGAAGGTTTGGTAAATAATTGGGGCTGGCGCCGCAAGTGAGCGTACCACCCGGGTTAACACCATTGTGGGTGCAAGTTGCTCCATTATCCACCGGGCCGTTCAAGTAATTGATCTGATAGCCAACGAAGGTCACCTCGGGAGGCAGGGTGTCTACAACCGTAAGCTGTGATGCCCCGAGAGGCCCATTATTGGTCACCAGAAGGGTGTATTCAAACTGCTCCCCTGGCAGAGGAAGCGTGTCCGGCGCCTTCTTGTCGATTACCACCTCGTTGTTCAAGATATAATCGTCATCACAATTGCACTTCGAGGTCTGGCTGGGAAAGGTTTGCGAACCGGTATTACAAACACCGCCTGCGTTGTTGTCCCATGTCGTGCAATAGGGAAGGTCAAACAACCCGTCTACAAGCGCGTCACATTCCGCAGTGAAGGTCAACTGGTTCGAAACAGTGGCACCACTGTTAATGTCTCCGCAAGCGTCACCGTCGAGGTCTGTGGCGGGGGGGATATCCAAATTTGCAGCACTGCATTGCGTGCCTGTTGCTGCAGAGCAGGCCATTGTTTGTGTTTATCCACAAGCCAATATCATAGCGGTTCGTAGCATTGGAAATGAGCTCGAATGTTGCTGTGAAAGTGATCGTATCTCCGGGAACGCCGCTGCAAGGATCGCTGACCTGAATGTCTGAGACTGTACCCAGGTCGATATCATTGGCGGTACAGAAGTTACCGCTCGGAGTATTCGGCGGCGCATAGAAGCAACTAATGTTCGGTACAACCGTGTTCAGTCCCATCCCTTGCAGGACCCTGGCATACTGCAGATCCTCCGCCGTAGGTACAGGAGCCTCAGCGACGGGATCGATGAACCTCATGGGGCCACCTTCGGCCATTGCCGCCGTGGCTACCCCCACGAGCAGCAGCAGGGCGACAAGGAAGATCAGGATTAACCGCCCTCGCGACCCACTACTCATACCCTTACGTTCAGAATGCCTATTTTCTTGGTCAGACATTTATCTGTCCCTCCTTACGTTGCCGGAACGGCAGTCCTATACACAACGAATTGTACTTGAAGCACTTTGTGCGATACTGGCAAATCCCATCACCTGGGTAATTCCAAAGAAACCTGGCAAAGCGCAACTTTTTTGACCTACATTACCATCGAGAGAGGCAGCTCACAGCCGCGCTCTCACGCGTCAGCGGCCAATAGCCGTGTGATCCGGGCACTGATACTGGTGACACTACCCTATCATACCGAATTGCGCCGGGACAGTCAATGCAATAGAAGGCATATAACTTCCTGTTCCCGAACAGTACTTTAAAATATGGAATACGAAACCCTCCAATATGGTCCCAAGTCTATAAATCACCCGGGCACAGGCGGAGTTCAAGCCGCCATCGCGCATCACTGGCTGTCGCCAATGAAAACGAGGCCGCGCTGATCTAGCTCCTCGATCAAGGCAATCAAATCGTTGCGCAGACGCTCCTCGTCCACGTCATATTCGTTGAGCAGCTGGGCATGCGCTGCGGCAATCGATTCTGTGGCCCCGAGAACAAGCCACATCCGCGTACCCACGGGGTCGAGACCATAGTAGGCTTCATCGTCCAGGTTAAGCAGCACAGCTTCCCCATCGAGTTCGCGAAAGAGAACATGCTCCGGCACGACGACCTTGCTGTTCAGATTCATCTTTGCGGTCGCTCCAAAGCGGATAGAAAACTATGGCACATCTGCATACCCATGTGGATTCAAGGACTGCCAGCGCCAGGTGTCTGCACACATATCATCGAGGTTGCGCTTGGCCAACCAGCCCAACTCCCCTTGGGCCTTGCCCGGGTCTGCATACGCCATCACTGCATCTCCTGATCGCCTGGCTTCAATTCGATAGGGCACTTTGCGCCCGCAAGCCCGCTCAAAGGCAGCGATCACTTCCAGGACAGAACTCCCCTGCCCGGTACCCAGGTTGTAGACGGCATAGCCTGGCTGCTCCGCCAGCCTCGCCAGGGCCCTGACATGAGCCAGCGCCAGGTCCACGACATGGATATAGTCGCGAATAGGCGTGCCATCCGGCGTGGGATAGTCATCGCCGAAGACGCGCACATACGGCCGTTGCCCCACGGCCACCTGGGCGACATAAGGCACGAGGTTGTTGGGCACGCCCTGCGGGTCCTCACCAATACGGCCGCTTTCGTGCGCGCCAATCGGGTTGAAGTAGCGCAGGGCGATGATGCTCCAGTCCGGTTCCGAGGCTTGCAGGTCGCGCAGAATATCTTCCGTCATCTGCTTGCTGCGGCCGTAAGGATTGTTCGGCCGTCCCAATGGCGAATCCTCTGCCAGGGGCATTGTCTCCGTATCCCCGTAGACCGTACAAGAAGAACTGAAGACCATCTTTTTGACCGCAAACTCGCGCATCACCGTGCACAGCGTCAACGTGCCGCTGACGTTATTAAGGTAATAGCGTAAGGGCTGTTCAACCGATTCCCCCACCGCCTTCAGCGCCGCAAAGTGGATTACCGCATCCATCGGAGCCGAGCCAAAAACTCCACGCAGGGCTTCCGCATCCAGTATGTCGGCTTCGTGGAAGGTTAGGGGTTTAGCCGCCAGGCCCTGTGCTCGTCGCAGCGACTCAAACTTGCTGTTGCTCAAGTTATCTATCGCAACCACGTCATGACCGCTGTTCAGCAGTTCCACAACCGTGTGGCTGCCGATGTAGCCGCTGGCACCAGTAACTAGAATTCGCATAGTAACCTCGGCAGCTCTTTGTGTGAGGTTTGAAGCAGAGGTCTTGATTTGCGGCACGACGAAGGAAAATGCGACTGTGATTAAGAAATCGTCATCAGGAACGCGGCTGAAACCCAGCCCTTCGCGCCGTCAACCTCGACCTCACGCCAACCAGCTGCCTGATCAATATCCCCTTGCAAGTGAACCAATGCATTCAGGGGCAATGTTTTTAGCACCGCAGCGTCTGGATGCGGCGCCTCGCGCAGCGTAAGTCCAAAGGGCGCGATCACCATCGCCGTTCCCGCTGCGTGATTTCCAGTTGGGAGAGCCGTTCGTTCTGCAGGGGAAAGAACTGGCCTGGAAACTGTTCCGTTCGCCCCAGGCTCCTGTTTCTCCTCTGCGACGCCGGAAGTATCTGGTGCCTGAACCTCCGCTGCTGTTTGCGTCTCTATGTTCAGCCCCTGGCGAGGGCTGATCGTCATGGCGCTGCCGTCAAGGCCACGCAATTTCAGCTCCGGCAGGGGGGCCGCTGGAGCCGGTGGTGCAGAGGAAGGCTGCTTAGCTTGAGTGCTGAGGGGCTCAACCGCCACGTTGTTCTCATTGCGCCTGCGCACGGCGGTCACAAATGGTACCAGGACCGGAGCTGCATCTAGGCTGGAACGCTCCGTCGCCGGGGACCCCTGGGACGGCCTAACGGTCGACACCGGCTGCCCGGGCGAAGAAGTAACAGCCTCCGTTGGCTGCCGGTGAGGAACGGCCGTGGCAACCGTTTTTGCCTCTGGCTCCTTGAATTGAACCTCTGCGGTGAGCCCTTGCTGCTGCGCAGTTGCCGGTTGCTCCGGTATCTGGCCGGGAGTTTCGACTGCCTGCAAAACTGGCTGTACAGCGACATTTGCTTCCGGCGCCACGTCCTCAGCCTCTGGTGAACCAGTTTCTGTTGTCTCGGGCACCGGAGATACGGCCGTGCTCACAGATTGTGCCGTCACGGTGAGTAGAAGCAACGGAGCGCCATTCGAAGACTCATTCTGTGCCGTTTCTAGTTGGGTTGGTGTGATCGCTACCGCTGGTTCTATTTGCGGCCAGTTCCTGCTCGGCCAAATCCTCAGACGCCAATATGGGAGCGTTGCTAGTCGAGCCGAGCAAAAGTCCCTGCCAGGTACAACTGCGACAAGCATGCCGCTCGAGTGGCAAGAAGACAAGCTTGCTGGCGATGCGATCCCAACGCTGACGCCGGATTCGCAGCATATCATGTCGCTCACATGCCGGACAACCATGAACGCTTTGGAACGCCGGCTGCTTTCCGATGCGCCAACGACCCAGTAACCACATCAAGATTGATAGGATGGCCGCGCCACTGGCAACAGACAGTACGATCCCCGCTGAGACCTGCGAGGGCAACAGAGCCGTAATATTCTGGGCAGATGTGCCAGAGGATCTCAGCAGAAGTAGACCCGCTGCGACGTAGAGCGCAGCGGCAGCAGCGAACCCAAGCAATAATAGCCACAACAGTCTCCTGACAGACTCCTGCAGAGTCCTGAACATTCTCGCTTGCTATTTCTAGATGGTTAGAAGCCTCAGCCAATCCCATATCACGTACTTATGCTAAACGTTATTTCCCTGTTACCACCGAATAGTGTCGAAGTGTAGTATGGCACAGTCCTGACAGCAGGTTTCAGCAATGTGCTACCCTAAACGGTATATTGATTTCCTTTCGGCATACCTTACAATGTCAGATCTTGTGCTGACGAGTGCCTGGCTAGTTTCCCGAGCGTGCAAACGGTCTCAGCGGGGATTTCTGTTCGGGTGGCTTGGACGGCTCTACTGGCAGGCCAGGCTGTGCCTTGCTACCAATGGCTGCGCCACTATCCGTATCGCCATTGGCGCTCTTGCCCTCATCGTAGTAGGCTCGGCTATAATACGTGTAGTATTGTCCACCCGTTTGGGACGTGAGTTGATTCAGAATAACGCCCAGAATATTGGCGTCAACTTCCTTGATACGGGCGACCACTTGTTCAAGCTCATTTCGGCGCGTTTTACCCGCCTTGACTACGAGAGCCAGGCCGTCGGTACGCGTGGCCAATACAACGGCATCAGTCACCACCAGAGCGGGAGGGCTGTCCAAAATGATCATATCAAAATAGGATTCCAAGACGGTGAGCAACTTCTCCATCTTCTCGGAACTCACTAACTCAGCCGGGTTCGGCGGCAAAGGGCCACTGGTAAGCAGGAATAAGCCCGGTTGCAATGTCTCCTGAATGGTGCCTTCCAGAAGCTCCGGTATATTGCCGAGAGAGGATGGATCTTTCGGATCCAGATGCATATTTAGAAGTAGATTTGTTAAACCCACTCTGTTGCTGGCTACGTCAAAGATGATGTGTTGCGTAGGCCGGCGCAGATCTGCATCAACCAGCAGGACACGCGTCTACCTGCCTGGGCCATAACAACAGCCAGGTTGGCAGAAGTCGTGCTCTTGCCCTCCCCCGGACCGGCGCTGGTAATCGTAATCGAGCGGGCGGGGTCATCTACATTGGTGTATGTGATGGCCGTTCGCAGGCCGCGGTAGCTTTCCGAAACCGGCGATCGCGGACTATCACGGGTGATCAAGACGACGGGTCTTGTTTTTGTCGCCAAAGGCGCTAATTCCTGCTAACGTGGGTAGCTCAGCCAGGCTCTCTACGTCATCCGGAGTCTTCACCGTATCATCCAGATATTCCAGGACATAGGCAGCAATCGCTCCAAGCACAAAACCGATGGCAGCCGCCGTTAAGACGGTCATTGCTCTGTTCGGTCCAATCGGGGTAATCGGCACTTCGGCTACTTCGAAAACACTCAGCGAATTGATCGCCCTTTGCTGCGTTGTATATAAGAGATCTATATAGTTGGTTTGCAGCGACCGCAATTTACTCTCCAGCGCGGCGATCTGTGTCTGGGTATCGGCCAGCTGCCTGGCGCTGAACAGCTCTCCAAGTTCCGCTTGCCTGGCCGCAATTTCCTCTGTGGTAGTCTCGATCTGCAATTCCAGGTCATCCAGTTGGGTTTGGACAAAGGCCAAGCGTTCCTGCTCGTCCTGTTCCCGGGCGCTGGTCGGGCTGCGCGAGATGATCTGGTTCGCCAATTCATTGGCAATAACCATGGCCCTTTGCGGGTTGGTGTCGTTCACCTTGATCTCGAGCAGCTGAGAATCCGGAACAAGACTCACGTTATATTCGGGCAGCCACTCCAAACCCAAAGCATCCATCGTCCCTTGCCGCACAGGTTCGCGATTCGCCATGCTGACGTAGGCTTGTCCCAACTGCTGCGTTAGCAAGAATTCATTGCCAGTTGGATTGGGGTTGTTGATCGCCTGGCCCAACATGAGTGTAGCGCGTGCCTGGTACAGGTCCGGCTGGCGGCTTACGGCATAGAGGCTAGACAGGGCCGCTATGAGTGTAGAGGCCAGTACCAACCACCACCATTTGATTAGAGGGCTTACATATTGCTTGAGTTCCATTGGTTGTCCCTATTCTTGACCGCTCACCTTACCAGAGAACCTTGCATGGGCTTGCCGGTCTCTCGAGATCAAATCGCGGTTGTCAGTGCCAGTCGATCGTATATGGGGTCGACCTGCCCATACACTTCCTTCCAATTATAATGTGCCTCGACCCACGCACGGCCGTTTCTACGGAGTTTTTCACTCAGGTCTCGATCCTTCAGGACCCGTACTACTGCAGCCGCAAACGCACGCGCATCGTCGGCAATCAGGATATTCTCTCCCGGTTCACTGAGAATACCTTCGGCCCCGATAGTCGTGGAGACAATAGGCAGACCCCACTGCCAACCATCAAGAATCTTCACGCGCATGCCCCCACCCGCCAGTAGGGGCACAATGAAAACAGTGCAAGTTTCCAACATGGGCGCCGGATCAGCAACAAAACCAGTAACGCGTACGTGCGCATCCGGCTGAGATGAACTGGCTGCCAGGCGTTGAATTTCAGCCGGCGGGTTCTTGCCCGCAATCGTAAAGATTGCGCCCGGTACCTCGCGCTGAACCAGCGGGAGTATCTCATGCGCAAACCAGAGGACTCCTTCCACATTGGGCGGCCAGAACATCGTCCCCATGTGCAAAATGTGTGGGCCCACTTCAACGTGTTCGATCGCTGGCTGCGCTGCGGGATCGACGCAGATAGGTACAGCCGTAAAGTGAGGCTCGCGTTCCCTTACCATCTCATCCGGCAGCAAGCCAAGCAGTACCTGACGGTCTTCTTCGGTGACGGTAATTATCTCGTCAAAGCTCTGACACAATAACCTTTCATAAGCTTCCAGCCGCCTTGCCTCACGTTCCCAGATCAGGCGCTTCAACCGGTTGCGCTCATAGGCTGCTTGTCTTCTTACTACCAGGAACAAGGCATTGTGTTGATCCAACACCGTGCTTGGGCGTTTCTCTGGCAAATGTGCATCCCGAGCGAAGAGCGCGTAATAGGCCATTGACGTCTGGTCTGCGTGAACTATCTCAAACCCGCCTTCATTCACCAGACGGCGCAACAAGGCCTCCATCTCCGGCAGCCGGTCGCGCGCAATGATTAGTGGGGTTTCCCCCAGCAGGCTTTCCAGAAGGGCCGATCCATCTTTGACCAGCGAACGAGACATGGGCACAGTGTGCACGGCCGTACAGTACTGTCTCAAGTGCTCGACATGATCCGGCTCATCGTCTTCGCGAATGAAGGAGACCAGGGTTACCGGCCGTGTCTTGGCCAAATGCCGCAGCATAAAATAGGCTCGGATCTTTGCCCCGCCGTACAGAGGATAAGGAAGTACTTGAGTTAGGAATAAGATACGCGGTTGCGTCGTTGTCAACGGCCCTTAAACCCCAGAATCTTCGTGACAGTTCGTAACATGATAACAAGGTCCAGCCAGAAACTGAAATTCTTCAAGTAGTAAAGATCGTACTCTAGCTTTACCTTCGCATCTTCAATCGAACTGCCATAGTCCTGGTGAATTTGTGCCCACCCGGTAACACCGGGGCGCAGGCTGTGCCGCGCACGAAAGAACGGAACCTCACCCGCCAGCAGGCCCACAAATTCCGGCCGCTCCGGCCTCGGTCCAACAAGGCTCATATCACCGCCCAAAATGTTGATCACCTGCGGTACTTCGTCCAGGTGAAGACGCCGCAACCATTTGCCTACCGGGGTTACGCGATCATCTTCAGGCTGTGCCCAGGTTGCACCCTGCTCCTCCGCATCGACGCCCATCGAGCGGAATTTATAGATTCGGAAGGGCTTACCCCCTTTTCCAACGCGCTGCTGGCGGTAGAAGAGGGGCCCAGGTGACGTCAAGGCGTTGCCGACAGCTATGGGGGGGATCATAAGACCCAGGATCAGCAAGCCGACCAGCCCGGTCAAGCCATCGATGACTCTCTTCAGCGCAAGGTAAATCCGCAAGAACGCTGTATCATCCATGCTTGCGGCCGTTTCTACATCCCAATTGGCGAACTCAATCGGAACACGGCCGGTCAAACGTTCGTAGACGGTTGCCATATTGGTCAGCGGGATGCCCAGTTCGCGACAGTCGAGGACGGCTTCAAAGAACTGACCGCTGATAGGCTCGTAAGGCGCCAGGGCCAGAACAATCTCGTCAATAGCGAACTCGCGTGTCAGGCGAACCAAATCACGCGCATTGCCCACCACCGGGAGACCCACTACTCGCTCTGCGCCTGCCGTTTCTGAAGTTTCTACAAAGCCCAGCGGCACATTTCCGGTTCCCCGGAACGGGTTAGCGTCTTCGAGAGCAAAGCGGCTGCGCAGAGCCAATGCCAAGGCCTGTCCGCGAGCGCCTGTACCAACGATCAGCGAGCGCCGCTGGAAAGTCGGCTGCGTGAAAAACTGTGCATAGGTGACCCGCCAAAGTAGGATGCTTCCCACTCCAAGAAGCACCAAGGTGAAAGCATAAGAACGATTCACCAGAGTGGGTGTCAACCAGGGAATTGCCAGGTAGATTACCGTAGTGAGAAGCGCCGCAGATCCCGCAGCCCGTGTACTGTAGATCGTGCTGGCCGCCCGGGCCAGATTATAAACGTCGAAGAGCGCTGCAAACACAAACCAGATAACCGCCAAGGTCAAATACCACTTCCACGCTGCGAATAGCGCCCCCGTATCCGGCACCAGATCCGTCGTCAGCATTAGTGCCGCTGCCAGCGCAGCCCAAAGCAGCAGCACATCAACAACGGCTAACAGCATGCGCCGTTCAGAGACGCGGAGTCCCAGCGAAGGTAAACTATACCGCTTCACCACTGGGGGGTCCTCGCTTTTGATTTCGGGGATGATCGAAACGTCAGATGGATCCAAATTCAGTCCGCCCGTGAAACGAGCAAATTTCTGGCCTGAGATGCAAGCATTGGCTTGGAAGGCACCAACCAAATTTGCCGAAATAAGCCGGCCGCTACTGGAACTGTATCACGGCCGTTACCCTGTCTCTACAATGACACGCCACCTCAGTATACTTGCAGTTCGCCTGGAACACAACTTACATTGAGCAGGTTGGCCGCTATGCCTGTCCTTTCAGCCCGTACAGCTCCTCCAGGGCGTGCCACTCCTGGACCCGATGCCGGTCATACCATCGCCGCCCGTTTTGCCCCATGTGCTGCAGCCGCGCCGAATCGGCCACGCCATCCATGAGTTTGCGCGCCAGCGAGGCCGGGTGGCCAGGCTCAACGACAAAGCCAGTTTGCCCCTCGTCCACATACTCCGCCAGTGCCCCGCTGCGCGCTACCAGGACCGGTTTCTGGAAGTAGTATGCTGCACCAACCAACGCGGATTGTGTCGCATCAATATAAGGCAGCACTACCAAACTGCAGCGGCGGAAAAGGTCCAGCGCTTCTTCGTCTTCGATCAACCCCTGCCGCAGCTCCACGCCGGTTGGCAGATGGCCTGCCCAAACCTTTTGCAGCTTACCTGGGCCGGCCAATACCAATCGGAAAGAATCAGGCTGCTCGCGCTCAATTTGCGCGAAAGCCGTCAGCAGATGCTCGACACCCTTGTACTTCTCCAACCGGCCAAAAAAGAGAACGAAAGGCTCATAGGTCACCGCGCAATCATCCACCAGCGATGAACTCACTTCATGGCTCAGGAACAGATGCAGCAGCGGCGCATAGACAACCCGCTCCGAGGGCATCCCCATGGCGATTAGCCGCTGCCTGTACTGACGGCCGTGCACCAACACCTTGTCCGCTGTTCTCAGCACCGCCCGGTTCCATAAGGTCAGCAGCGTGCCCAGGCGCATCCCCTCGTGCGGGTCCAGATCGTGAATCGTGTGCACCAACGGGATGCCGCTACCTTTCATCTGCTTCATTAGCCGCGTGTTCCACAGTGCGGTCCCGTAAAATGCACTACATCCGGCTGCTGGTCCAGGATTGATCTCCGGCGGCTGGTTCAACGCGCGGAGATTCAGGCTCTCCGTCCCCAACCCGGTCCCGCGCAGTGCCACCGGCGTCTTCGATCCGCACCTCCGGCGCATACCGATCGCGCGGCAAGTGGCTCCGTCGTTACCAGAGAAACGTCATGCCCCGCCGCGGCCATGCGGTTGGCCAGATCGGCCGTGTATGGCATGGCCGTGTATTGGTGCATGCCGAATGTGGGTGACAATAAAACATAGCAGATGCGCATTGTTTATCCCCAGGAAAATCGCAGACCGCTCTGCTGCCCAGCTGCTGGAACAAACCCGGATTGTGGTCTTTACTGGCACGGAAAGTGCGCAACGTGCAGATGGTGAACGGATGGAAATGTGATGTTTCTCAGCCGATGAGTGATTTAGTTCCTGACTATAACACTCCTGGCGGCACTCATCTTGCCAGCAGCAGGTACCGAATGATCACCACACACTAATGTTGGGCACAATCATGAGAAGTGCTAAAGGGCCCGTTGACTATGACTTCTTCGCCACGGTAAGAATGGTGATTCCGAATGGCATCGGCACAATGCCTTCTAAATTTCTTATCCACGGAACAACCTTATTCATTAGTTCTAGTTGGCCCGATGGGGGAGTCTCCTGTCGGCGAATTTTGCCGTTCACGAACCAGCCAATTGCACCTGCGGCATTAATATGTTTTTGCTTAACACACTGCATGCCGGCGGCATGAAAGAGTTCTTGGAGCATCTGCGGATCATAGCGGCGATAGTGTCCAATAGATTTGTCCATGCTCCCATAGAGCCAATTGTGGGCGGGTACTCCTAGTATGAATGACCCACCCGGCTGAAGAACTTGTGCCGCATTGTTCAACGCCTTCTCATGATCCTCAATATGCTCGAATACATTGAGTGAAAAGACGCTATCGATGCTGTAACTTTCCAGCTTCAAGAAATCATCATTGGTAACATCGGAAACGATCGCTTTTACGTTCGCATAAGTACCGAATCGATTGTTAAGATAGTCGACGCTTTCAGTGCCAATATCGATTCCTAAGTACAATTCGCGGTCGACCAGATAGCGTGCAAAATTGCCCATGCCACAGCCGATTTCCAGAACCCGCTGCCCTATATAGGGTTTAATCTCGTCGTAAAGCCACAGATCAACTTTATCAATCAGTAAGCGATCTTCTACCACCTTCTGTAATGCTGCTTCACTGAACTCCATACAACCTCCTTGATTTCATATGATTGTGGATGGAACTCTTGGTTCTAGCCATCTCGAATAGACTCGACTGATTGCATAGCCAGCAAACATGATGAGAAAGGCGTCTACAGGGAGGCGATAACGTACATTGGCCCAAGAGGCCAAATGGACTCCTGAATAAACCACTACGAACAGCAGAAGTAGAATCGTATGGTCAAATGTCGGGTTGACGTCAGACTCTCGCCAACGCATGGGAAGACCTTTCATAGCGAGCACCAGGCCGGCAATCATGAACGGTAGGAACAAACCAAAACTCAGTACGCGTGAAAAGTTGCTGATGACACTCGAATCAGTGGTTGGCCAGAAAAGAAAGTACACCGGGAACCTGCTCAGCGAAAGGCGAATGTATCTGACGGGGTCCTCAGTAACAAACCGGATTCCGCGGACCAGTAGGGCTCGATCCAGTTCAGCCTCATTCATCTCACGCAACTCGGTCGGGATAAGCTCCTGATATGATTTACCATGAGCGTCGGAAAGCACTGATTCAAATTTAGTACCGTAGATCGGGTGATTGCTCCAGAAGAAAGTAAATCCAGCATTCGTGTTGGGCATTGCGATGCGATCAAATACTTGGTAATTACGATAGACGAATGGCAGAAGCATTAGAAGGGCTACAAGCCCGCTTACAAACACCGGTGCAGCCATTGTTGACGCACGCCCGCGCCGCCATGCTATCCAGAGTAACCATGCAACCAATGCTGGAAGAAAAAATACGATGGTCTGCCTTAGGAGGATCGCTGCGCCAAAAGCTATCCCCAGTTGCAGTCCGAGAAAGATTCGGGGCCAGCCATCGCTGGCTGGAAACCGCTCTACCGGTGACACTGTCGTTTCTGCCAGCCGCATACCTGCATCAACACACCAGAGAACACTAACGATATAAAGCGCCTCAGTCATAAGTGAACCAGCGTAAATGATGAAGTAGGCATAGATTGCCACGATCGCCGCTGCCATAATGCCAACCTGCTCGTTGAAGATCCTGCTGGCAATTCGGTATGTTAGCCACGGGGTCAACAAGCCAACCACCATGGCCTGAATCAGCCGTGCGATGAGTGGCTGGTGACCAAAAAGGGCGTAGATACCGGCTAGGTACAGTGTGTAAAGATAGGACCAGAAAGCGGTGGGTTGATCGGCATGCGCGTACGGCCAGTGATCGCTGGCAAAGCTGAAACCATGCCCGTCAGCCACCCTTTGCGCCAGCGCATCATAGGAGACTTGGTCGTAGGTCCCGGCACGAGTCTCGGTGATTGAGTTTCCCAGGTAGAGCGCAACCCCCACGCGCAAGAGGACGCTGGTCAAAAGAATCATTGCCAGCAGCACTCTAGGATTTTGCGTTCCTTTTCGCCGGCTCGCTTGGATACTGTCTTCTGGAATAGTCACTGCATCACATTCCTGGCAGCTCCGCCAGCAAGCGGCGATACACATGTTGCCGCGGCTGCGCAAAGCACGCGGCAGGTATGCCATTGCTGTCAACGTCTTGAACCACCGCGCGCGCCGCTTCCCCGCCCATCTTGCGATAAAATTGCACTTTGCTCCGATACAACTGCACGTACATTTCTTCTGCCGCCAGTGTGCTGCTTGCCCCGCCGTAATGCGTTACCACCGCGCCGGGCACGTACCATAGTTCCCAACCGGCTGCGCTGAGCCGGTAACACAGGTCTACCTCTTCCGTATACATATGGTACCGTTCGTCCAGCAAGCCGACCCTATCCAGGGCCTCACGCCGCAGCATCAAGCACGCTCCCTTGATTACCTCTACCCGTCGCGGGGTGTCGATGTCCCAGGCCTCCATCCTGTACGTCGCTCGCGGCCAGAGCCGGTCCAGAAAGGTGAGCCGCCAGAATTCCCGCCCCGGGGTTAACATAGGGTGGCATGCCGGCTGCAAAGATCCATCACCGATTGAGTAGTCGCGCCCCACATGCCCCGGCTCTGGGGTGGGCATCCATGAATTCGACTAGGGCTTGCAGGGCGCCTGGGTGTCCTTCGGTATCGCTGTTGAGCAGGAGAATGTACCTCCCCCTACTCCCTTTGATTGCCTGGTTGTTTGCGCGCGCGAAGCCCACGTTCTCTTGGTTTCTAATGAGCAGCACCTGCGGATACTGCTTTAGCACCATCTCCACGCTTCCGTCGACCGAAGCATTGTCTACTACGATTACCTCTACTTGCCCCGGCTGTAGAGCACCCAACGTGCCATAGATCGAATGGAGGCATTTATGCAGATATGCGCACGTATTCCAGCTGACGACAACAACGGAAATTACCGGCTTCGCATTCACCACCTGTCGTCTCTAGCGTACCCGAGTTCAATCAGCGACGTACCGGCGAGTCGTTTGAAGAGCCATTTCCTGTGCGCCGGCCAGCTTTGCCAGCGACCGACCGGCTTGAAGTCCCTGGTCTTGGGCTTCGGGGCCCAGCTTACCTGGCCCGTTTCCCTGTTTTGTGACGAGCCGCGAACTTGCAGGGTCGGGATCTGCTCGTATGGAAACTGTTCCGGATCTAGTCCAAAGCGTATGCAAGCTGTACGCGCGAAAGAAGTGGGATCAGCCACCGCATCCTCAAAACTGGCCCGCCAATAACCTGTTTGGCGCTGACCAAACAGTTCATCGCAGCCTGCAACCATCCTGGCCGCACGGTCATATCGTTTGGCCACCATCGAGAAACGTAATTGGGGCCAAGTCTTCAGCGTCGATTGCAGCAGATCGCGCCCGTCTCGCACAAGCACCAGCAGCTGCTCATGAGGAAATACGTCATAGAACTGCTGCAAATACTGCACACTGGGTACCTTCAGCAGCATGCGCTTACCAGGGGGAATCTCAGCATATAGATGAGCAATCACTGCCGCTCCAACCAACGGCAAGAAATCACGCTCTCCTATCTTGCCCATGTTTTGTTCGTATGCCCACAGGAATTCCTCCTGCAACAGGGCAATTTGTTGGGCTTGCTGCAGGAACGGGAATTCCCAGATCCCTCTCGGATAAGCGACAATATCCGGATGCAGCCGCAGCAGCTCGCCCACATATACCGTTCCTGCCCGGGGCATAATTCCATGGAGGAGAATCGCTGCTGGGCGCTCTTTCCCCCGAATTTTCTCGGCCTGATCGACCGCCTCTCGCGTAATACCGGGTAACTCAAAATCGGGTGTGAAGCTTCTTTGCTCCAGGCTATACCGAACGTACTTTTGTAGATTACGTCTTGTTAAGGTGTTGGAACCATCACCGTGCAGCAACTTGCCCTACTCCTCAGCTAACTCGTCTGCGGGCAAGTTTTCGAGCGCAACGAGGCCGCCCAGGAAGAGCCAGACCAGAATGCTGGCCTGAAAGCCGGGAAAGCCGATGTTATAGACAAATGGCAAGATCCAATCGGCGAAGGTCATCAGCAGTAGGGAGGCGATTGCCGCAGCCATCATGCCATTTGTGTAGGCACCGCGGAAACCATCCCTGTACCGGCGATGGAGTCGCAGACTTAGTCGAGCCAGTTCGAAGACCAGCCATGCGAACAGCGCCACGCCTATGATCCCAAAATGCGCGAACAAATCCACGTAGTTGTTGTGCGAGGAAACGCGCGGGTTGAACCAGGTAATGTGCTCATAGGTCAGCGGCCGCGCATTGGCGTACAACCGATATGAAGCAGGCCCCAGCCCTGTCACCGGATTATGCATGGTCACCTCGATGACGCGCTCAATGAGCGCGATGCGTGAACCACCGGTGTTAAACCATTCGTCATCCCCGCCGGCGAAATTGTAGAGCGTTGGAAAGAGTATATTGGAAGCAACCAACAGCAGCACCGCGATCGCTGCCGGCCCGCGCAGCTTCGGCCAGCGCAGCCACACCAGGACCGCTGCGGCTGCTACAACACTTACCCAGGTCGATGAAGATCCAAACTGCGGTCCAAATGCCTGGTACAGCACGGCCGTAATCGTCGCCACCAGAAACAGCCGTCGCCCTACCGTTTTTTGTTTGTCGAACAAGAGCAGTCCCCCCGCCAGACTGAACAGCAGCGCCCAGAACGGTGCGCGGATGAACACCAGCGTCGTCACCGGAAGCACCAGACTGCCC
Organism: uncultured Chloroflexia bacterium; assembly: GCA_963786145.1. Classification (GTDB taxonomy): domain Bacteria; phylum Chloroflexota; class Anaerolineae; order Promineifilales; family Promineifilaceae; genus JAACFF01. The sequence goes on along the minus strand of CAWAYB010000002.1, from coordinate 330,177 downwards.
ATCACAGGCAGGCTGCCCAGAATGGCGATGGTGCCCGCCGGCCACAGAAAGCTCCACGTCAACGTCTTCAGCCCCGCCTCTGTCTTGATCAGATTTGCCGCCAGCAGAAAAGCGCCCGCTGCCAGGGCGAAGATGCCCCACTGCGCCAACTGTACAGTGATGAAGTTTCCGCTCCGCGCGATATTGGGGTCCCAAGTCGCGTTGCCGATTAGCAGCGAGAGCAAGCCGAAACCCACAAACAGCAGCAGCGGCAGCGTCGTCCGTGATTTCACCAGACTGATATTCTGCGCCCGCACCATGGTCAGCAGCCACACCCCCAGCATGACCACCACCAACAACGTCGCCGTGTTCAGCTTCACGGCCGTTCCCGTGTTGAGCTCCTGGGTCGCCACCAGTGCTGCAACAACAATTGCTGTCAGTCCCAGCGCCGGCCGCCAGAGGAGAAGCAACACGCTTGCGCCCGCCAGCAGCAGCGTCAACCAGCCCGTGCTGGCGCGTTGGCCCAGGAAGGCCGCCAGGCCGAAGATCGCCGGCACAAGCAGCCAGGGCAGCCAGCGTTGGGTCGTCAATTGTTGGCGGATGCTGTTTTGCATGGTGAATTAACTCGGGCTTCTGGATTGTCTGATATCTACGGTGGACTCTACCAAGCTCACAAACTGCTGCCCAATTAGTTCCCAATCGTACCGTTCTTCCACACGCTTGCGTGCTTCGGCCGCCAGTTGCTGACGCCGGGCGGGATCCCGCAGCAGGCTTACCACACTATAGGCGAATGCTTCCGGGGTATCCGCCAGCAGCAGATGCTCGCCATCGATCACGTCCAGCCCTTCCGCGCCTTTAGAAGTTGACACCACGGCCGTGCCCAGCGCCATCGCTTCCAGGATCTTCAACCGCGTGCCCGCCGCCCTGCCGAATTGGCGTCACGCACACGGCCGCTTCCGCCACCGGGATCCGCACATCATCCACATAGCCTGTCAGGCGCACGCTCTCGTCCAGTGCCAGCCCGGCCAGATTAACACCCTTTCGTCGAACCGGTAATGGTCAAGGATACACCCGGGCACGGCCGTTTTGATCAGCGGATAGATCTCGGACAGGAAGTACTGCATGGCATCGTAGTTAGCACCGTAGGTCAGCGCGCCATTATAGACCAGGCGGCAGGGTTCAGCCACGGCCAGGCCCGGCCGGTTGTGGCGTGTGTCCACGCCATTGGGCACGCTTTCGACGCGCGGCGGACGCTTCCCGACGGTTGCCGCGGTTGCGGCCCGATCCTCTTCGGACACCATGGTGACCAGGTCAAAGTGAGGGTAGTAATTGCCCTCATAACGGCGCCGTTTCTGCCAGCTGGCCCAGCAGCGGGCGCGTTGCAGGGCAGAGCCGGCGTTCTGGAAGCGATCATGCATCCAGCGGCTCATGGAGTTGTGCTCCTCCAGGATCTTGACCGTGTCCTGGGGCGCCAACAGGGCATAGGGCGACGTGATTTCGGTAGAGGCAATTATGGCCGCGTATTGTTGTGAACGCACTGTTTCCGTCACCAGTTGGCTCATGGCCGGGATGGGACGTGCGCATAGGCGACGTGATTTCGGTAGAGGCAATTATGGCTGCGTATTGTTGTGAACGCACTGTTTCAGTCACCAGTTGGCTCATGGCCGGGATGGACGTAAGCCACCGGGCGGGACGAGAGAAAGGTGCGCAAGCTGCCGGCGCGGTTGGCGGCAAAGGGATCCAGGGGCACGACGTGGATTTCTTCACACCACTCTTGCAGCATGCCGCTGAGCTTGGGATCGGCCGTGGCGAAGGCGAAGGACAGCAGGGTGATCTGGTGCTGCTGCGCGAGCGCTTCGAGCAGGTGATAGACGCGCAGCTTGGAGCCGTTGTCTGGGGGGTTGGGAAACCAGGTGGATAAGAAGAGGATGTTCATTACTTCAGGCGGCAGACCCTCTCCACATCCTCAGCCACCCAGATCCCTTGCTGCTGCAAGGGCAGCCAACAAGATCTCCAGGTGCTGGCTAGCTCTATAACGTCGAACCACGGAATTCTGTCCGCTCTTGCCCATTCCCGTACGCAGCGCTTCGTCGTGCAGCAACTGGTTTATCTTTGCCGCCAGCGCTTGGCTGTCGGCGGGACGTACAAGAAACCCGTTGACGCCGTCTTCCAGCCAGTCGGAGATGCCGCCCACGTCAGATGCTACCACCGGGCGCCCCTGCATGAGCGCTTCAATCCCAACCTTGCCGAATGGCTCTGGAAAAATCGAGGGCATCGCGACTAGGCTGCACTGCCGCAGAACTTGGTTGAGCGTTTGCTCATCCAGCCAACCAAGAAAGCTAACTCTACCACCTACTCCCAGTTCTTGCGCCATTGCTTCATAGATGGCTCGCTGCGTGCCATCGCCCGCTACCAGGAGCCTACCTGTACCGGGCAATGCTGCCAGCGCCTGAAGCAAGTAGGGGAATCCCTTCTCGACTTCCAGCCGCCCCGCGTAGAGGATGCAGTCTGGCTCTGTGGACGGAAGGTAAGCCGGGCGGTCATCGTCAGAGATGAAATGCGGTGGCAGCACGGTGATTTTCTCGGCCGGGAACCCATTCTGCGCCAGAAGATCGGCCATGTAGTGCGATCCCACCAGAAATCGAGGCAGCTTGAGGAGCGCCTGCTGGAGCTCCGACGTGTTGCCCATCAGCCGGGAGAGTGTCCGGGGGTGTCGGGCCGCGGAGCAGCGACGGAGGTAATGGAGGGGCACACAGCCCCATCCAAACGGCCGTTCGCAAACTGCGTCCCCCCGGCGATAGTACTTGCCCAGTCCAGGACAAACGGCCGTGAAGCCATGCACATAGGCTACGCCGGGCAGCCGGTGGCCGATGTACTCGATCAAGGCAGGAGATGACACATGGTGTATATAGGCCACATCCGGCTGTTCCATCTCCAGCACCCGCTGCACCTGGGTTCCGAGCTCGGCGGCGACATCGACATGATGGCTCGGCCATACCCCGTTGCGAATAGTCTGCGGCGATTCCTCGGTGTAGAGGATTGCATTGCCATGGCCGTCCTCAGCTAACAAGCGGCTGGCGCTGAGGATGTACTGCTGTACGCCGCCCTGGGCGGCTGAAGATGTCGGTTACGTGCAGAATCTTCACAAATCACACAGCTCCAGAAAGGCTGAGTCGGGGGCGCGTCTGTTCCGCTGTATCTGACGCCGGCGCGCCAGTGTGCCCGGTAACATCCCCAGCGCCGCCATCGTGCCGCGCAAAGCGATGCGGTTGCGCGTTCGCAGCCAGCGTCGTGAAATTGGATTCGGCCAGGCTGCGGCAAGGTCTCCAGTTCGTACAGTTTGAGCAATCGTGCTGAGCTGGTTGCGGTAGCCCCAAAACATGCGTTGCCGCGAACTGCTGTTGGAACCAGTCATGCGATGATAGACGATGGCCGCGGGTACATCCATGACGCGATAGCCGGCGATCCACGCGCGCAGGGTCAGATCGACATCTTCCACGTACATGAAGTAACGCTCGTCAAATAGGCCGATATGCTCCAGTGTGCTGCAGCGCATTAACATCGCACAGCCCGAAGCAAAAGGGGTCGGTGCCGCCGGGCCGGGCACCGCCACAGGCACGCGCCTCTGGTCCGCCTCTGCCCAGTCGGGGATCAGCTGGAACAAGATCTCCTTGCTGCCATCCCACGTGCGCTGCCGTGCCTGACAAATGGCGACGGCGGGATCGGCTTCCGCTGTCGTCACCAAGGCCTCCAGCCAGGACGGATCGACACGCGTATCATTGTTGAGAATCACCGCGTAACGCGCTCCTGCAGCCATGGCCCTTCGCAGCCCTGCGTTGTTGGCGGCTGCAAAACCGAGATTCTGGCCCAGGGCGACAACTTCTACGCTCGGGAAATGTAGTTTGAAGCCAGGCAACGGAGCCATCTGTCGAACCATTGTCGAGCACGGTAATCCGGAAGTTAGGATAGCTCGTTTGCAGCAGGCTGGGTAAGCAGCTCAGCAGATGATCACGGCCGTTCCAATTGACGATGAGCACATGTACAAGTGGTGCTGCGCCTGCGATCATGGTTCGACAGCCTCCCGCGTTACTGGTTGGCCCTGCGCTGCGCTGGATAATATCGTTTCCAGGCGCGCCACTGTGCTGGTCCAGGTGAACCTCTCGTGTACTCGTCTTGCACCCCCCTCACCCAGTTTCAACGCCAAGCCTGGGTCGGCAAGAACGTTTCCCAAGGCGTATGCAAATGCTTGCGCGTCTCGCTCAGTCAGCAAGCCGGTTTCGCCGTCGACGACCGACTCAAGTATGCCGCCCTCACCAACCGCAATTACCGGCGTGCCACAGGCCATGGCCTCGACCGCAGCCAGCCCCCAGGGTTCGCGGATGGGGGTGTAGACGAAGGCGGCGGCTCGATTGTAGAGATCAACCAGCTCGTTCTCATCCGCCACCCTGCGCACAGTCACGCTGACACGCAGTTCAGCGGCCAGTGCTTGCAGCGTCTGGAGTTCCGCAGGTTCAGTGCTGTTGGCCGCGATCACCAGGGGAGGGCGCTGCCCTTCGCTGATTCTGGCGAGGGCCTGGATCAGGAAGCGGTATCCTTTGTAATGGTGTACTGCGCCGACGCTGAGCACGTACTCCTCACGCGGCAGGCCCAGCGGCCGGAATCGCGTCAGATCAACGCCCAGATAGCACACCTGGGCGGTCACTCCAAAGGCATCGTGCAGCTCGCTTCGGGCAAACCAGGAGTTTGTCAATACGCGTCGCGCAGACTGCAGATTCTGCTGGGTCCGGCGATAACGCAGCCAGGGATAGGCCCAATGCGCCGGTCGATAGTACAGGTGTTTGACTTTCTGCGCGAAATCGTCTGCGGTACGCCCGCCCCCTGGCGCACGAAGACTAGCGCTGGTGGCGGCGTGGCAGTAATGCGCGCTGGGAAGCTCCAGAAACCGCAGCACATCCGGTACGATTGTCAGCTGGCAGTCGTGGCTGAACACCACGTCATACGCTCCCTGATTGATCTGTGCGGCGGCCTGCTGCCCTAAGGTCGCTAGCGCACTCAGATCACGGGCCAGTCTAGCCGAGGTAATATAGGGAGTCAGAAGTGGTAAGTGCTTGGTGGAAACCCCGCGTGGCTCAAAGGGCAGAACCACTGTACGCTCCACGTACCCTTCCAGGGGCAGGAAAGAGAGATCGGCCGTTTCCGGGCAGTACTCATCCACAATATGGCCACGCGCCACCAGCCCCTTGACCATCTCCACCATGGCGCGGCGGGCACCGCCAGAGGGCAGATTGTGGTACAAAGCGATCTTCATCCTGAACTGTACACTTGCAGCAGGCCATCGGCCAGATCCGACCAACGGAAGACATTCGCCCGCCGTGCCGCGGCATGGCCCATCGCCTCAAGGTCGGATGCGCCTGCCTGCTTGATCGCCTCCGCTAACCCCGCCCTGTCACTCGCGTCATAGATGAACCCGGCGTCCGCTCCCACCAGCTCCGGCAAGCAGCCCAAACGCGGCACGATGACCGCGCGGCCGTAAGACATCGCCAGGATAGCGGAACCAGACGTCAAGACCCTCTTGAACGGCAGCACAACGACGTCCGCCGCCTTGAGATAGAGCTGCAGCTCCTCGTCTGGAATCTCCTGCGCGTGCAGGCGAATCCGCGTATCGTCACCCGCCATGCGGCGAATCTGTTCCACATAGCTGTCTGGTGGCCACGGCCGTCCGGCGATCAGTAGTACGGCTTGTGGATCATCAAACTGCCCAAAGGCCGCTATCAACTCCTCCAACCCCTTATTGGGTCGAATTCCGCCAACAAAAGCAAGCACAAAGCGATCAAAATCGATCTGCAGCGTGCGGCGGGCTTCGGCGGCAGATACTTCGTTCGGGTAAGCGCCGGCATAGCTCGGGTGGGGGAAAACGTGAACGTGCCCGCGGCGCCCGAAATGCTGTGCCAACAGCCGCTTCGCCTCCTGGCAATGCACAATGACATCGTGCGCCAGCCAGGCAATGGCGTAGCGCCCGAGCATTTCTACCCAGCGTGGCTCTTTGGGCCAGGTTGGCATCAGATCGTGCATGGTCCAAACAATACGATAACCGAGCAGCCGCGCCAGCAGCAAGTCGCTCGTGAATTTCAGCAGCCGGCGCGCTGACAGGCGTTCGCCCTGACCCACGTATTGGCTCTGGACGAAATGGAAATGAAGCACCGCGACAGCCTCGCGATTATCCAGCAGCCACTTGCGCCTCATCCAGTGACTGGAATGTGAGGTCTCGAACTCTACGCCAAGGGCTTCCAGGCCGGCCTGCAAACATTCCCAGTAGGGATTTCCAACAAGGTCTTCACTTTTCGGAAACCAGGCAACCTTCATTCGTCGAGCCTATCCGCACCAAGCCGAAACGATCCGTCTGGCAATCAGTAACCGGCCTGTTGCGCAGTTCTTGCAGCAAGAAGCCAATACGCAAATTGACTCTCGGCACTGTACCGCTTGCCCGCACTCGAACCACCGATGCGGTGATCGATGACCTTCCGGTCAATCGCTACCTGCAAAAAGTCACCCAGTCTATCAATACTGGCAGGGTCCGCTAGCAAGTCCTCATAGCGGAACCACGCCACCTCGTCCTGGTCACGCATCTCCAAGAACGTATCGGTAAGATAGGCCCAGTGAGCCATGAACTTGTAGGCACTGTCCATACTGTAATCTGGCCTAACGGTGTACCAGTTGCTTTTCAGACCGCATGCGATTCATTTTGGATGGGTGCAGCAGTTTATAGCGCCAACTGCGCTCCGCCACATGAGTTCTGAATTGTTCCGTGCACTTTGGCGTTGTAGGACGCATAGGCATCAAGAGGATTGCGCACGAGGAATACAACACGGGCCTGCGGATAAAGCCAGCGCAAATACTGGGCATGCGCGCCGGTAAGCCGCACTTCCTTGACTCCCCAGCGCCGGTAATCAATCTTGCGCGCCGGCGCTGCAAATGCCTCATCAAAAAATGCGCGGTGGGCACGCCAGAGAACGGAAGGGCCCGGATTCAGGTTTGCAATCCAGCTGTCAGCCAAGGAGCCCTCAAAATTGCCGATCGTATTCAGCAGATGCTCGTCATTCACCTCAAATCCGGCCAGCGATTTTGCCAGTCGCAAAATGGGGATGAAATCCCCGAATGGTTCTCCCCAGACAATGGTCTCCTGATCAGAACAGACCAGTCTTTGCAGGAACGTGGAACCGGAACGCCACCCCGCACTGAGAATGAATATCGGCCGCTCCTGGTCTCGGCCTGGCAAGTCTGCCGGCTGATACTCCTTTAGAACTTGCAGCGCCTTCGCCAAACCGTCGTCGCGAATCTCGGAGGGGACTAAGCGCTCACGCAGGCGAGAGACCATGAAAGTCCTTGATCCGCCGTCGAACCGGGTCGAAAAGAATGGACCAGACTCCGATATTGGTAAGCCACCGCGGATTGTACGAGACTCCCCTTATCCAATCGCTGATCAGCACGGGCTCTCCCCGGTTTTTGAGTGAGAACACGCGCCCCATGAAGAGAGCGCTAAGGGTGCTGTTGCGCAAGCTTCTGCGTCGCCCGCCGTAAGCAGATGGAGGCAGCTTCTCAAAGAAGGTATCAATAAAAGCGAGCGGTTCATCGCACCAGCGGGTCTCGGTAAAGGCCGCAAGCCGCAATGACAGTTCGGGAAGTCCACCCTGTGACCATTGCGGCATTTTCTCCAGAGCCTGGGCCACATAGTCTGCGGCCATATTGACCTGACCGTCATGCAGCGCCAGCAGTGCGCCGTTGATCAGGTGCGCGGCGTATATCTCGTTTCGGCGAGCTTCGAGATTCTCAGGGAGCCGCGGTTGGGAAAACAGATTGTCCAGCATCGTCAGGTAAGCAGCCCCGTATTTCGCTCCGGAGTTCTGAGAGTCACCCGCATGCAGGCGCCGCGCGCTGACAATGATTGGTAACCAGCGCGCCAATGCTCCTGCTGCAAAGAGACGCAGGTAGAAATCCGTGTCTTCGGCGCGGTCCAGATCAGCGTCAAACCAGTGATCTATCCGCTCTAACGCGACCTTGCGAAGCAAGACCGTGCATGTAGAGATCGGGCAAGCCAATACGCAGCTATCCAGCGTGAGGTCGGGGTGCTGCTCCCAACGCCGCCAGGTGTCAATGGTTTTGCCGGAAGCATCAATTATATCGCTGTCGGATACAACGATGTCAACTTCGAGCTGCTGGTCAAGAAAAGAGACCTGTTCCTGCAGTTTGTGGGGCAAGTACAGGTCATCATCGTCCAGGAAGGCGATGAACTCCCCTCTTGCCAAGGCCAGGCCACGGTTGCGCGCGGCGCTGCGCCCGGCATTCTGCTGGCGGACATAGACGACACGGTCATCCTGGAAAGCTGTCGCCACCACGGCCGTGTCATCGGTTGAGCCATCATCTACCACGATAACCTCGAAGTCAGAGAAGGTTTGCGCCAGTACGCTGGCAATCGCCTGGGCCAGAAAGTGGGCGCGGTTGAAGGTGGGGATAATAACCGTGACGCGCGGAACTGCGGTTGGTGGCATCATGGCCAAGGACCCTACTGGCTGCGCCGCCTGTTGAATATCAGGACCACCAAACTCACCAGCAGCAAAGCGGCGGCCGTGCTGGCCAGAAGAGGCAGATTGTCAGAACTGCCGTCAGGAGGGACCGTCCGGTCAAATTGGACCGGCGCGGGTGTCTGCTGCTCATCGACGGCCGGTGTCTCCTGCGGCAACGCCGCGGGCGCTTCCACGGCCGCCCGCCCCGCATCCAGGGCCACCGGCGGCTGAAACGGCGCGTCAGTGGTGGATGTCGTGTACCAGATGCGCTCAAAGCCGTCATGAAAAACCACATGCAGGCGGTTGCCTTCGCTGATGGCGATCGATGGCTGTTCCAGTGAGTTATTCGTGCCGGTTACGCCGCTCCCATCAAGGCCCGGCGAAATGTAGACCGGTGGGGACCAGGTCCCGTCTTGCCAGCGAAAATAATGGTCGCCGCCCGTCGCCGAGACCATATGCAGCGCGCCTGTCGCGTCCGTGGCCAGGGCCGGGAAACCGGTCAGGCCGCCAGTACCGATCGGACTGCGGGGGGCCGGCGCCAGGACCTCCACGATACTGCTCCAGGTCTGCCCGCCATCCTCTGACCAGCGATGGTAACGGCCGTGGCGCCCCGCACGGCCGTTCCACACCAGGTGCACCGTGTCTGCGCCGGACGTAACCACATTGACTTCACCAAAATCGAGCTCCGGCGTAATCGGCAAAGGTTCACTCCAGGTTTGGCCCAGGTTGTCCGAGCGCAAATAATAAAGCGTATTCGGATCCTCGCGTCCCTGGGCTGCAGCACTTTCCAGACGCTCCGTGTAGGTGAAGACGACATGCAAACGCCCGGCCTCATCCACGGCGATGCGTCCCCAGCGAGCCAGCTCATTGCTTTGATCCGCGTAATAGATCGTTTGTGATCCCGCCCAGGTGTTCCCTCCATCTTCCGACATGGCAAACAACAGGCCGTTGCCGGCCTCCGTCCAAACGACGAAGACCCGGCCATCGGCATCGACGGCGACAGAAGGTTCGGCCGCCCCGGCGCCGGACGCCAGCGCCAGCGGGGACGACCATCCCGCGGCGCTGCCCGCTTCCGCTGCATAGGCCCGGCTGTAGTACAGCTCATTGCCTCCCGACCAGACGGCATGCAGGTAGCCCTGGCTGTCGACAGCGACGCTGGGAAAACGGGCCACGCGCCCCCCGGGGGACACCAGCACATCGACCGGCGCGGACCATGCACCGTCCTCGAGGCGTGCATGGTAGATGGACTGAAAAGCCCCGGACTCCAGATTTTCAGGGTCGCCATAGGCCCAGAAAACATGCACGACACCAGACGGATCAGCCACGACCTCGGCCTCCGAAGCACGGCCGTTGGTTTCGAACAAGTTGAGTGGCGGCATCCAACTATCATCTGCGGACTGCCCAAGGACAGGCTTAATGCTGTGCAATACAGAAATAAGTAGGAGAGCCAGCAGTGAGTACGGCAGACTATTTCTGGGTCTCAAGAAATCATTCATTTCTACTGCAGCCTTTTTACTCTGCTTTGCCCAATCTCCAGATGCCAATTAAGCAAGCAGGCATCCAGAAGGCTTGCAGCCCTCTAGGCACGCAATCTGTTCAAACTGCCGCGGATGCGGGTGGTGACGGACTTTCCAAGATAAGCATCCGCCATAATTGACCATACACCACGATTTCTAAGCCAGCTTGGATTCGCATAAAGCCCAGACATAATCAGTTTGCGCACGAGTTTACGATCTCCGGCTTGATGCGCAGAGAAGACTATCGACATGACTGCATTCGACAACACACTTCGCCGCAACTTAACCAGGGAAGGAACCTCATTTGGTATCTCATCAAAGGCTTTGGAGACAAATCGCCGGTAAGGATTGCCTTGATGGTCAGTCAGAGCATAAAGGTGTGACCAATGCACAAACAGGCCAATCAGTTCGTCCCAGTCCTCAAGAAGCGTTGGGTCAAGTTCGAAGGCATTCCTTAATTCCCTCCCTACGGCTTCAGCACTTCCAGCGAGAGCTTCCGCCTCAGCACCAGCTATACAAGTCCTGGCTAACGCCTGGTTGCGGATCGCTTCAGGTAAAGATCTTGCTTCAGGGGCTTGAAATGCTTTTCGAAGCACTTGCTCGTGCTCCGACCGAATTGCTTTTGTATGATAGAGCAGCTTGGTAGTGTTGGTCGCATGCACGCGATACAAAGCCAGAGGTTCCTCTACGCAAGCAAGTTGGTGATCTTTCGCAATGCGCAGCCACATATCCCAATCACCGGAGCCAAGCAGGTTCTCATCGAACAAACCGACCTCATCAATGCACTGCTTGCGGAAAACAACTGTTAACGCTGGAATGAAGCAACCAAGAAGAAGTTGAGCCAAAGCACCTGAAGGATGACCAAGTGGCTGTCCTAGGTGCCAGTCTAGGTTCAGTCGTTTACCATCCGAGTCTATAGTATTGGCAAATGAGTAGACTAGGCCAACTTCAGGTAGCTGACTAAGCACCTCTACTTGTTTTTCGAGCTTCTCTGGTAACCACATATCATCTGAATCGAGAATTGCAATGAGTTCTCCCACTGCATTCTGAACCCCTCGGTTTCTTGCCGCTTGTGTTCCCCTGTTTTTCTGCTTAATCAAATTGATTTGAGTGCCGTAACCTTCTAAGACGTCTATAGACTGATCGCTGGAGCCATCATCCACCACTATGATCTCGAAGTCTCGGAAGGTTTGCGCCAATACACTGTCGATGCATTGTTTTAGGTACCTCTCGTGGTTGAATGATGGAATAACTACGCTAACTTTAGGCATCTCTATCTAGACCACGGTTGAAGCGACCAGTTACTCTACGTATTAGGGCTTTGTGCAAATTGCCCTGTGTAATGGCAAGAGCAACCCGAACTAATGGTTCTTGATGAAGCGAATATAGAATTCGAAGCTGCTGATCTAGAGCGGCTATCTGTTCAGCATTTCTCCCCGAGAGTACTCTTGCGTGTGACAGCTGAGCATCAAGCTCCAGGATTGTACCGAAACGCCTGAACAATTCCAGAACCATCTCCATCTCGCCGGCAGTATGGTCTAGTAATGAACTCAAGGCATGATTAGCCTCTTCCCCGATTACGAGCAATCCTAATCCGAATCCATGGTCAAACTCCACGTGGGGATAGGACACTTTGACTTCACTCCAGAGTCTCCAGACTCCGAAATCAAGATCCTTGACCGCAATATCATGCAGGAGCATTACGCCGCGCCTACTCATCTTTGGAAGCCAACTCTCAAAATCGTGCTTCACAGCTTCATAGCTATGGAACCCATCTATGTGGAGGATATCAATCTTGCCTTCCTCAAAGCAGTCAAGAGCAGAGTCAAATGTTCCCTGAATCAGGTGAGAGAACTCAGAGTAAAGAGGATCATGGTGTCGCTTCAAATCAGTCAGAACTGTACTGCCATAGAGGCCCGCATGTGCATCGCCCTCCCAAGTGTCTACTGCAAAACATTGCGTTGACAAGTTCAGGGTATCAACTGCCTGACAAAAAGCACAGTAAGATACTCCGCTTTGGGTTCCTAGTTCAACGATCAACTGCGGTCGAAGAATGTCCACAAGAAACATCCCAAAAGGTATGTGAGCCAACCATCCTGACGGCGCGATGAGTCTTGGCTGCATAAGACAAACTGGATGATTAAGAGGATTGAAGGAAGTCATTTCATACGGATGGCGAAATCGCGAACATCTTCCTCAACAGAAAGACTTGTCTCTCGAAAAATGACATCACCCCAACCAGGGCTCCAGTTTATTGGAGCGCCATCTGATTGTGCCACCGGAAGAATCTGAAAGAAAAGTGATGGACCAGCGACGATATCATGATCATATCTTGGGCCAGTTGTACCACCCTCTCCAATACTGAACCCTGCATAGTAGTTGCCTGGAGCAAGGTTCATGCCTGGAATTGATAGCCGAAGACTCCGCGGTCTGTTTGCTTCAACGGAAAAAGTCTCCTTCGTTACCAAACCCCCAATACAGGAACCGGTCGGGTCGAAGAAGCTTGACCCCAGACTTAGGCCCTCAAGATCGGTCTTAGATAGAATGGTAAACTGGTATTCTAACGGTTCTCCAAACAGTAATTTCGAATCCGTACCAGACTTCAGCTGTATTTCCGTAAACCGGACAGTATTCCCGAACTTCGGCGACCTAAGGTCATCCAAGTCTTCGAACGAGTGGTGGAAGAGCTGCGTAAGATATCCATCAACAATTTCCTTGGTGTTCCCAACTCGATGAACATGGCCACTGCTAAGATGAATAGTTCTCGTACAAAGTGCAGATATCGCTCCCATGTTATGGCTGACGAACAACACCGTCCGCCCGTCCTGGGCCACATCCCCCATCTTTCCCAAGCACTTCTTCTGAAACGCGGCATCGCCTACCGCCAGCACCTCATCCACCAGCAGGATCTCCGGCTCCAGGTGCGCGGCCACGGCAAAGGCCAGGCGCACGTACATGCCGCTGGTGTAGCGCTTGACCGGCGTGTCCAGGAACTTCTCGATCTCGGCGAAGGCCACGATCTCGTCGAACTGGCGCTCGATCTCGGTCCGGTGCATGCCCAGGATCGCGCCGTTGAGGTAGATGTTCTCGCGGCCGGTCAGTTCAGGGTGGAAGCCGGTGCCGACTTCCAGCAGAGCAGCCCACGCGGCCGTGGATCTCGGCCCTGCCCGCTCGTCGGCTCGGTGATCCGCGACAGGATCTTCAGCAGTGTGCTCTTGCCTGCGCCGTTGCGGCCGATAATGCCCACCACTTCGCCGCGCTTCACCTCGAAACGACACATCCTTCAATGCCCAGAATGTGTCATCTCTTGGCCTGCGCTCTTCGCTTTTCCGATTCCTGCGCAGGCGTCCCAGCCCGGCTGCCAGCGCATCGCGCAGCGTATCATGGCGCTGCTGAGTCTGCCCGATGTGATACTGCTTGGAAAGATTCTCTACCCGGATGGCGATGTCACTCATTACGAAGCCCCGGACAATGTCCTAAATAATGTCGGCAAACGTTCGCTCCGTGGCGCGGAACATATACAGCCCGCTGACAAACACGACCAGGGAAATGACAACCGAAACCGCGAACAGCGCCCCCGGCGGCTGCACATCCTGCACATAATTGCCCAGCAGCGCCCAGCGAAACCCTTCCACCACGCCCGTCATCGGGTTCAGCGCCAGCAGCCAGCGGTACTGCTCCGGGATCATCAGGGCGCTGTAAATCACCGGCGTCAAATACATCCAGGTCTGCACCAAGAACGGCACCAGGTGCTTGATATCCCGGTAGCGCACGTTCAGCGCCGACAGCCACAGCCCAAAGCCCAGCGCCGTCACCATCGCCAGCAGAATAAAGCCGGGCAAGAAGACGATCGCCGCCGTGGGCACCACACGGTAATAAACCATCAACGCCGCCAGCACCAGGAAAGCCACCCCGAAATCCACCAGCCCCGACAGCACGCCGCTCAACGGCACCATCAGCCGTGGGAAATACACCTTCGTGATCAGATTCGCGTTGTCCACCAGGTTGGTTGAGGAGCGCGTGAGCGAGTTGGCGAAATACTGCCACGGCAGCATCGCGCTGTAGAGGAAGATCGGATATGGCACGTCCCCCGAAGGCACGCCCAGCAGACGGCCGAACAACAAACTGAAAATGACGATCGTGACCAGCGGCTGGATCACAATCCACAGAACTCCGAGGACCGTCTGCTTATAGCGTACCTTCACGTCGCGCCACACCAGGAAATACAGCAGCTCCCGATATTCCCATACCGCCTTCAGCTGCAAGGCCGACAGGCCGCTCGTGGCCTGGATCACCACCGTAGGCGCTTGCTCGGAAGATTGTTCCGTTCCAGCCAATTCAGGGCTGTTGTCTGCAATCGAATCCATTACCGGTGACCTGCTCCTTCGCCAATCTCAGCGCAGCATGGTTCCATGCGCTTTCTACTGCTCACGGGCAACACTCTCCAGGGACACGGCCGTCTCCTCAGCGCCAATAGACCGGTACCAATATTCTCGCGCCCCCAGCTGATTCTGCGCATTATTCACCCCTGCCAGCAGCGCCTGCCCTTCCGCAGTCTGCCCATTCAGCAGCAGCGCCTCGCCCAGCATCTGCCGCGTGGCGTTATCCCACGGCCGTGCCTCGTACGCCGCCTGCAGGAGGGGAAGAGCCGTCTCATACTCCCCCAACGATAATTCTATCTGCCCCAGGCGGCGGTTCGCGCTCGCGTTGCCAGGATTGAGAACCAGCGCCTTCTGGTAGCCGTCGATCACCACGCTCAAGTCCAGTTCGCGCCGCAGCGCGTCCTGAATCGGCCATTCGGGCCAGCTGTAGCGGCTCAGCTCCGCCTGGCTCTGCTGCACCGCCGCCATATTGCTGGTCCAGTGCGATCGCAGCGATGATCCCCAGATAAGCAGCACGACAACTGCCATCCCTGCCACCGGCGCCAGCGCTATCCAGGACGGCCGTCGCGCCGCAACCCGCGCAGATGCGGGATAGGGCAGGGCAAATGCCAGTGGAATAAAAAGCAGCATCACCGCGCGACTGCCGTAAAGCGCGTCTTCTACCAACCCGTGCAGCAAAATGGTTGTCAGGGAAAGCGCGGCAATCCCTGTCGCCATGCTAAGGTAACCATCCTCGGACTCGCGCCACAGCGCTATGCCAAACAGGATCCACATCCAGACCAGCGCCAGCAGGCCAAACAGCCCTTGCTCTATGGCCACATCCAGATACAGGTTGTGGGAATGCACGATGAAACCGACGTGCAGCAAGTAGGCGTAGGTTGAATAGAGCATCATATACCCATCCAGCCCCGCGCCGATGAAAGGATAATCCTCCACCAGGATCAAGCTGTTGCGGAACAGGTCCAGCCGGCTGTCACCACCCCCTAATGCCGGCAGGCGCTCTATCATCCCGCGCGGCACGTCTGGAGCAAGCAAGATCACTCCCAACCCAACCAGGATCAGGAACCCTAGAATACCTACAAACCAGAGCCGCCTGCTGCTTTTTTCACCTACAATCCAACCCAAGAACCCCCAGAGAAGCGCCAGAACGAAGGCAGCAGCCAGCGCCAACCATGCTCCGCGTGAGCCGGTTAATAGCAGCCCGAACAGCATCAGCCCGGCCGCAACCACCCCGATGCCGGTTTCCAGCCAGGCTTGCTGTCTCGCCGCAAACCAGGACAAGCCAACGGCAAACGGCAGCAACATTGCCAGGATGCCGCCAATCACATTGGGGTGCAGGCGGTGCAGGGGCAACGTCGGCAGTGGCCCTTGCAGGCCCAGGCCCAGGTTTGTGAGCATTGTCGTGGGGGCAGGATACTCGTTCCAGTCGTGCGTAACGAGCATGTAGAACGTTACCAGGCCACCGAAAATTGCCAGGAGCCAGGCGGCTGTTTCCGCCCCCGACCGCTTGCTAAAGGCAAGCTCTTCTTTGCTGTTGGCAAAAGCCCCAAAGGCATAGAACAAGAAAACACCGCCCACGATCGGCCAGAACTTGGCCCATGCCGCCTCACGATTATAGGCCGACCACACGGCTACACCGGCGGTCAGCACAAACAGCAGCAGCGGCCAATCAAAGGGCGAGTGCCAATCCCAACGCCCTTTTCTCTCCAGCCGCCACAACCACGGTAGTACCGCCAGGACCAGCGGCCACGGCCCAAGCTGCGGCGCGACATACCAGATGGCTGCCGCTACACCGGTGGCCAACAGATTGATGTAGGGGAAGACAGCTTCGAATGTCATCGTCTGCGGAGGATCCGGACACCAACAAAAATGCTAATGAGGAGGATCAATCCGGCCGGTATAATCCCCAGCAGAATCTGGCCGGACTCGCCTGGCAGACCCGGCACAGTTGCGATGAATCCTGCATCCCGGGTTGTGGAAAAACTCACGGTTGGAGTTGCCGCCGGAGTGGCGGTAGGTGCCGGCGTTCCGGTTGGAACAGGAGTGGGGACCAACGTAGGTGCGGGGCCCTGCAATTCGGCGGGGATTTCCAGCATCCGGTCCATACTATACAGGTTGCTGCCCTCACTGTTTTCCAGCGGTTCGCCAGGTATTTCACCGGCATATAGTGCCACAAGGCGGCTTGCCTGATTTGCCGCCGCACCCAGAACCCCTTCCCCGGTGAAGGGTACATCCAGACTGTCTTCCTGTACCCAACGCTCGCCGTCCCACAGCCAGTCCAGCAAGCGACCGCTGTCCACGGCAATGATGTGCGGCCGGCCACCGAGATCCACGGTTACTGCCGGGGCAGTAGCTTCAGTCAATCCAATGATCTGCTCTGCCCGTTGCCAGGTTAGCCCGCCATCTGCAGAATAGGAATGCCACAGGATCAGACGGCCGTTGCTGTCTTCGCCCCACAAGCGATGTACAGATCGTTCGCCACTGCTCACCAAGGTATTCCACACGGCCGGCGTTTCAGTTACCGTCTCTGCCGCAGCCCAGGTCTGGCCCAGATCTTCAGAACGGCTGCCGGCCAGAGCGAGCGTACTGCTGTTCGGCGGCAAAGAGCGTCGCGACCAGAGTAAATACAGGTGACCATCCACTGTTCGCGCCAGGCTCGGTTGGTCCACCATTTCCCAGCCGGCAGCTGTGCCGTCAAAGACGCGTGTTGGGGCCGCCCAACTTGCACCCCCATCAGCCGAGCGCAGCAAATAGATGCCTCGTGGCTCGTTCAACGGGACTGCATAGGCGATGAAAACGCCGCCACCCTGATCCGCCACAATGCTCGGTGCGCTAGCCGCAGGCTCGTCTTCAAGCAGAGGGCGTGGTTCGGACCATTCTGACGGGCGCTCCACGGCCGCTTCGCTCAGATGTAATCCAGAGGAACTATCACGCCAAACCAAATAGAGCCGATTGTTTGACGCGGTCGCTGCAAGCTGTTCAACACGGCCGTTGGGCGTTCTGCCAATCGCCCGGGCAGCGCTCCAACTCTGGCCATTCCAGCCGGTATAGAAAATATCCGGCCCCAAGCCATCGAACCAGAAAGCGTGCACACCACCGAGCCCGTCCGCAATCATTGTCATTTCCAGGGGCTTGGTCACTGTACTGCCGGCCGGAACTGGCCCGGTCCAGACCGACTCCGGAGGGAACCAGGCGGCCGTATCCCCTATCTCCCGCTGAGTAAACCAGATATCCTCACCCAGGCCGCTGTCACAGCCAACAACTTTCATCATCGGTCCGTCACCGACGGCCTGATGACAGCCCAGGGTCACTGGCTGAAATGTGTCAGGATTGGTAAAGACAGAGAGCACTTCCTGGGTCTGAGGATCGCTCAAGCTGCTGCCATTCCAGGCCATCAGATAGGCGGTTCTGTCAGCCACACCTCGCTGCTGCCCTTCTTGCTCCGTCGTGCCCAGCAGGAACAAACCCTGGTCACTGTTGGTGAACTGGACGCTGGCCAGACAGCCAGGAATTGCATCCAACAGCCGGCGAACAGTCCAACTGGCGCCCCCATCACTCGAGCTTCTGACGTACTGGACACACTCACGCCCTGGCTCATGGCCGGCGCTCCAGGTTAGCAAGACAGTTCCGCCATCAGCTCCGACGGTCAGATTGCTCGGCCCTGCGGCGGTGGCGTCGTCTTCCGGTGCGCGCCGGTCGATTTCCTGCGGTGGATCCCAATTGGTGCCTCCATCTAACGATCGGGCGAAAAACACCTGCTCGCGCCCAGTATCATCCCAGACGACCAGCAAATCATCGCCACTTTGTACGGTGATACCCACATTCGCTTCTTCCGCTGGGATTGCCCGTAAATAGCGCGAGGAATAGAGCAGAACCGGTGTTGACCAGGTGCCATTGGTTTCCAATCGCCGGTAATAGACACCGCTTGGCCGGGTCGCCGATTCATCCGGCCGTATGAAGACCAGGTGCAGCCTTCCCGCATCATCTGCCGCAGCGGCCATTTTCAGCCCCGCACTGTCGAGACCAACCGGTGCTGTCCATGCATCAAAATTGGAAAAGGATTCCGCAGGCACACTGCTGTGGTAGAACAAAGCGCCACCCGCGCTTGCCGTGTCGATCCAGAAAGCATGGATGCGGCCCTGCTTGTCCGCAACCAGTGTGGGGCTGAACAGAGGTGTCGGATCTTCCGGATCCAATTCGAAAAAGCGCCTCGTGGCGAACGGCAGCTCTGGGGCCCCAGGCGCGCTCCAGGCCTCGTCATTCCCCCTGGTATAGACAAAGCCATCAATCGCGTCGCGCCACAACACATGGTAGGTACCATTGCTGTCGCGCACCATTTGTGGATCCTCTGTGGCTCCCGAGCGAGACAAATTCACGGGTCTCAGCCAGTTATCCGGCAAGAGCTCGGCCAACTCCGGGATCACCGTGGGCGTCACCTGGTACACGATCACCGGTGCCGTCTCCTGCGTCGGTGTTGCCGCAGGCTCTTCGGTGGCGTCCGGATCCGGGGTGGCTTCCTGCGCAGCAACCGCCGCCGGGCGCAGCGCAGCACTGAAGACGAACATTGCTGCGACGACTGCCATCAGGACCAGGCCGGTCCACACTGGAATGCGTTGGATCATCTTCAAGAACCAGTACCTTGCTAAGCGGATGCTGGTGAACCGCTATCTGTTGAAACCCAACTCAGATGTTGCAGCCCCACATTCATGGCCGTCCGGAAGGTCGACGGGTCAGAAGCAAGCATCCTTAAGTACGTTTTGACCGGGCCAGGCCGCATTGCCCATTCCCGAAATGCACGCTTCTGCCAATACAGAAGTTGTTCGGCTGACAACTGCGGATAGTCCAGTACGGTACCTTTGTCCATATCCACGTTTTCCCATCGCGTGCCTGGTCTAAACCAGTTGTTTTTCACAACCTCGAAGAAGAATGGGGTACCGGGATAGGGAGCAGCAACATGGAAGAGCGCAATGTCAAGCGGCAGGCTCTTTGCGAAGTCAATTGTCTGGCGAATAGTTTCTTCTGTTTCCCCTGGAAGGCCAATGATAAAATAGCCCCAGTTCATGATGCCGGCTTCATGAGACCATCGCAAAGCACGTTCGGCCTTGTCAGGATAAGCTCCCTTGCGGGCATGACGCAGGATTTCTTCGTTCCCACTTTCAATCCCCCACGAGATAAGCCGGTTGCCGGCTTTGGCCATCATCTGCAGCATCTCTTCGTCCACATAATCAACCCGGCTGTTGCAGGTCCACTTGATGTCGATATTCTGTTCAATCATCAGCTTGCAGAGGCCCATAACCTGGTCACGATTCACGGTAAAGAGATCGGCATACATGTGGATATTGTTCATGCCCAATTTCTTGAGCGTCCACAGCTCCTCCATAATATCTTCCGGCGTGCGTACACGGGTCCCGAACTGGTAGCTCACATGCTTGATGCAGTATGTACAGCCAGCGGGGCAGCCACGGCTGGTAACAATAAACGTGAATGGGCCGCGTATCATGGGCATGCGGTACTTATCCAAAGGCAACAAGTGGTGCATTGGCAGGGGCATGTCGCTGAGGTTGGGGATAAAAGGGCGCGTGAGATTAATGACGATTTCATCTCCATTGCGCCAAACCAGGCCCTTGATACCGCTCATGTTGATTCCGCCATCAGGCATTATCGCCGGCTGGTAAGCTGGATCATGGTCAGCGAAGAGCTTTTGAATATTGGACGGCCGTTCTTCAATTTTGCCTTCAAAATGGTCCAGTAGGTCACGGATAGTCAAGTCTGGCTCACCGAGCAAGATGTAATCAAGCGCAGGAAACGGCCGCATGGTTTCGCGTGGTATGGGGGTAACGTGCGTGCCAAAGGCGATGGTCTCTGCGCCACGCGCCTTGGCCAGGAAGCAACCATACATATCATTTTCAAGTGTGGGCGCAGTCACCTGGGTAAGATAATACTTCGGCTGCAGGCGATCTAGCTCTCGTGCGAATTCTGGCCAACCCATGCGGAGCGCGTTGGCGTCAATGATTGCTACCTTATATTGCGGATACAACATCGCGGCCATCTGAGCAAGGGAAACTTGGGGCCAGACCATATTTTCGCGCGTGCGTCGACCAACGCGATGCTGCGTGCGAATCCATAGCTCACCATCGGGTGTCGGGGGGTTCACCAAAACGATGTCAACGGCTTCAGGTGACCGTGGTGTGTCCAGCAATCCCTCATGCACAATGTCATCTGCATTGGGGAAATCTGCCATTCGCAATTTGGGCATTCGTCGAGCACCAAGGTTCTTCCAAGATGATTCTGCGTTGTTAGCTGTCATAATCCCTGACCCTCTCTTACGTCCAAGTCCTTGGCAATCAATTTATCCCGTTTGCTGAGTTCTTCCAGGGCCCGCATTTGCACCCAGTAGATGAATAGCTGTATACCGGTCAGGATGAGCATAGCGCTGCCCAGCATATAAAACCACAGCCGGTTGATATCCCAGCCTTGTGTGCCCAAAACGATGCTTACAATTCCCAGCGTGACACCGAAGAACAGCGCCAGCCCTCCCATCCACCAGAAATTACGGTCGACCGGACTCTTTAATAAAGGCTCTCCGAACAACCCCTGCCGGATCGGTTCCTTGTAGAAAAGCGAGACCATATAGTTGAAAGTGATTCCCAGGGAAAATATGCTGAAGCCGGCAAAGCCACTGACAACCGCAACGAAGAGAGCGACAACACCCCAGGGACCCAGCGTGGTAATTCCCTGGAGACGCATAATAAAGAAGCCAAGAAGAATAATCAAGGCTAGAAGCATTCCCGCGAGGCCAATTCCACCCAGAATTCGCACCGGGTTGTACGTCAGTGATGTCCATACAATCGACTGCAAGAACACAGATCCGTCTTTGACAACGCTTAATTTGGAGTCACCTACGCGTTCACTGTAGGGGATAGGGACTTCTTCAATGGTCACCTGTTCATGCAGGGCACGTGTGCTCATGACTGGAGTCAGATTAAGGCCATCGGGCAGGGGATAGATTCGTTCGAGGATGTCTTTGCGGAAGACGCGCATGCCGCTTGCACTGTCAGAGACCTTTTGCCGGGCAACGAGCGAGAGCAGGCTGGCGAAAAAAAGATTGCCCACGCGTCGTGTAGTCGGCATTTCACTGTCTTGACCCGCCATGCGAGAACCAATCACCAGATCCGCACCGTTCATTGCCGTCTGACAAAGGATTGGAAAATACTCCGGAGGGTATGTACCATCGGCGTCCAGAAACCCTACCAATTCACCTTGCGCCGCAGAAAAGCCGGTTTTGAGGGCTGCACCATAACCGTGATTGGTTTCATGCGAGATGAGGCGGACGTCACTATCTTGTGCCGCGATGGCGGTAACGATCTCCGCCGTCTTGTCTGATGAGCCATCGTTCACGACGAGCAGTTCAAGGTCATTCACGCCAACCATGCCGAGCTCTTCTCGCACTTCAAGAACTCGATTAACGATATCTGCAATCCCGTCTTCTTCGTTATAGGCTGGAATTACTACGGATAAGGTTGTCATGACGCGCTCTCCCCTCCTCAACGACTGTGGTAAACAGCTGTCTTCTCCGCAGGTGTCGATCCTGGTTCGATTTGCCTGATCACCCGGGCCGGCACACCGCCCACCACGGTATGTGCCGGCACGTCCTTGGTCACGACGGCGCCGGCCCCAACCACGGCACCTCGTCCAATGGTCACCCCGTCAGTCACGATAGCACCCGCCCCAATCCAAACATCATCTTCAATGGTAATACCCTCGGCAGTGATGCCTTGTTCGGTAAACGGCCGTGTTGGATCATCAAACACATGGTTCACCGCGATAATTTGAGTGAATGGAGAGGTGTACACACGGTTCCCAATCTGGACGCCGCCCTGACCGCGGATCACGGTATACTCACCGATCAAACTGTCCTGGCCGACCGTAATATGGGCTCCGGGTAAATCGCGAAAGTTGTAAACGTGCAGAATAGCCCCATGCATTACGATTGTATTGGCACCGATAGAAATTCCCCCGGGACATGCATGCAGGTAGACGTTCTCATCAAGATACGCGCCATGATTCAGGGTGATGTAGTTGGCGAAACGCAGCCGCACCCCTTTTTCAATCGCCGCCCAGCCATTCATGTTGAGTAGCAGGCGGTAGAACAGGCCACGGATGGCAATGCCGGCAAGGGTCGGAATCCAACCCAGGAGCAAATAGAGTGTCTGTTCGCCTATATAACGACCCAAACCAGAGGCTTGGCGTCTGACGTAGAGCATCAGTCCGTGAATCATCTATTCAGTCGAGGGTCAGCACCCTGTACCATCGGTCTCACTTTCAAGGGAACCACTTTTCGAGTCCAGGCATTCACCAGGCACGCTCCGCCCAATCGAACACACAATGTGCCCAAACAGCCCAAGCAAAACCCGATAGACGGACTAGATGACCTGAAACAGGTCAACCATGCTTAGGCATCCGATATGAAGGAGCCCAAAATGCGATCAGTTGCTCGTAAGTTCTGAGAATGGGCCGGAAAGAAAGCAATCTGAACCTGCACACTCCATTAATGCAGTTCAGAGAGGTAGCACGGGTTACAATCAGCTCTGTAATCGCCAATTCAACTATATGTACTTCAATCAAGCCGCAGCGCCTATCCCAAACCGGCGCCAAAGTTTGGTCTAGAACAATCGAGATCAATAACTGGCCGCTAACAAGTCTACTTTACGCAATGTATCTGTCAAAAATCCTTACGAGCAAATGAGACCTGTTAGCCGGTCGGGAAGAGTCCAGGGCAGCACCTTCAGCAGACTTTACTTGCTTGGCGCGTACTACTACGGACCTACGACGGTGATATGCAGCCTACCTGCGTTTGACCCGAAGTGGCGATCCTGCCGTAGGATTCAGAAGGGCCCAGGCTTGCTGTAAGCCTGGGCCCAGGAGATAGACCGTTGTTTCAGATCATTGGCTAATATCTGAAGCCAACCGCCTGCTAAGGATTGCCCCTGATAATGGGCGCAAAGAGCTCATCCGCAACCGGTGCAAAGGTCGCTACCAGGGAAGCATTCTGTTCCACTCGAAAATAGGTAGTCATCTCGTTCCCTTCCACAGTACCACTCCAAGCAACAAAACGCCATTTGCGCGCCGGTATGGCCGAAACGGTGACCCATTCACCGAAAGCGTAGGTTTCCTTGGCCGGCTTCAGTTGGATTTGCCCGTTTCCAATGGCTTGATAGTCAATAGTGTAGGCGTCTTTACTAAAATGTGCCTGCACCTGCATGTCACTGTTCATCGGCAGCGAGGCTTCCGGATTGGTTCCCGTCAAAGCGCCCGTCCAACGAACAAAGGACCATCCCGGATAAGGAGTAGCCGCTAATTTCACTACTGTTCCGGCCGGATAAGCAGAAAGCTTCGGTGACACGCTGACGGTACCGCCTTCGCCCTCTCCGTCGCTGATAGATTGAACATCCAACGTATAGTAATTGGCCGAGCCATCAGCCGCAAAACGCACAGTGCCGGTATTATCATTTTCTTGACTCTCGCCAATGACGCCCTGACTATCCACTTTGGCCCATACCTGATAGGTACCTTCGGCTACATTTTGCCAGAGGATGCCGGCCTCATATGCCTGCATCGCACAGCCGCGCACCAGTGGGGTTATCGTGGTGGAGCCTATTGGCTGGGTCAGCCCTGCGTCTTTGTAGAAGCTCACCATGAATGGCGCAGCAACGGCCGTGTTGCCATTATTGCGCAGCGTTGCCACCAGGTTTATGTCATACGATCCCGAAGCATTTTTCCTTACACTGGTTGGACCAACACGTTCCAAGAGGAGATTCACGTAGGGAGCCTCACTGGCAATGCCGTCACGGTAAGCCTCGCCAAGGGCAGACAATTTGCTGCCAGTTCCTTCGGCAGCAAGGTTGCTGCTGAATCCGCGTTTGTGATAGGCGCTGAACCAGATTACTTGCTGGGCAAGTCTATGGTCATCAAGATTGTACCCAAGATCAGGGTCGCGTTGTTTGAGTAAGGTGTCAAGCGATTCTTGAAGGAAGAGTCGTGCCCGAGTGTTACTGAACTGATTCTCATACTCGTCCACATTCCAGGTAGGGAAGACTATACCATACTCACTGATGAGCAATGGCTTGTGTTGCTGACCGTGTTCCTTCATCCACTGACGAAAAGCAATGAGGTGTTCAATGATAATCGAAAGATCGTCGTGTTCAGCATAGCAATAGACATCCGGATCCGGGCAATCACTCGCTGAATCAGCCATACGTTTGCCAAGCGCGGGGTCGGTACCCAGAGCAACATTGGCGATGTTATTCGGTTTGCCGTCGCTCTTGACCTCCGACAGCGGGTAAAGGTGAATGTTCCAGACATCTACCGGAAGGGAGTCTCCGTATTTGGCAAGATAGGTGTCCCAGACTATGTCCAGGTATTGCAGACGCATGGGAGTCGGCTCGATCATTCCACCAATGGTCACTCGAGCAGTCGGGTCATTGGCCTTGATGAAATTATAGAGATCGTGATAGGCAACAGCATACACTTGCGGGTAAATATCGCCTTGTGCGGTTGTGATCTTCCCCGGGTCCGGCCCTCGTTCAATCTCGTTCCCAATCATCCAGAGTTTCCCGGGATTCTGGCGCACAAATTTGGCGAGCTCACTATCCAAAGGAACGCTTGTCTTATAACCCGGGAGGTACTCGCCAGAGGGGGTCTTCTTCTGCGTAACCCTGATCATATGAAGCTGTTCAGCCCGATTCTGTGGTTGAGGCCCCACCCATACCGGATAGTCGAATTTGTAGAAGACACCGGTACCCAGGCTTGTAATCACGTCGACCTGAGCCTCCCCCGCTGCTACACCGTAGCGGCAACTAGCCAACGTTGCATCGGTGTTGTCCTCAGATGCAACTGCAGACGCAGACCCAACATCCAAAAGTTTCGTCGTTTGTAGTGACTCCTGGTAACTACTGAGTACTCCTTTCCGACCGAGGCCAAAGAGGATCAGGATAACAGTAATCGCCAGCGTTAAGCTACTTATCAAGTTCCTAATTCTGTTTCTTGAATTCAAAAAGACCTTCCTGGCCCATACAGGCCGCGACCACATCTCCCTATCCTTTCCAGAGACTTATCTCACTGAATCGACAAAAGTGAGTCGCAGTTATCAACGACATTCAACTAAGGCTTTGTCCTACTGGCTCCGCTTCCTGCACCAAAAACCTACCACATATAGTAAACACAACCCCATTTGACGCAAGTTGATTCAGGCCAAACTAACATCAAACTTAATAACGCAGCGCAGTCGAGCGAATGTCCGAAGCTGTAGCTCTTCCTCAACTTACATACTGTTCCGAAAGACCGGTGCCGGGCAGGCGGGGACAGGACTCGCTAATCTTGTGGCAGAGATCGCGTTCTTGCCATCTGTCGGTAGTGCTTCGACCGTGATCATGAGATGAACGGAAGAACAGTTATCTCAGACCAACTCGGCTGAGCCATCTTTCACAACCCCTTCACACTGTATTCACGAGTCAACTACTTTCTTTAACCGGACCTTGTCATATCCTAATCTCACCATTGTGATAACCCTGGACAAGTGAACGGCCGGTTGCACTTCCAGTCGATGAAACGTCAAAAATCAAGTAGTAGTGAGCACATACATGCGTCCAAACTTGAGGCTGCAAATAGGCATCACTGTAGTAGCCCTCACAATAACTGGCTGCGCCTGGTTCATGCTTAACGTCGATCTGTATAGTCATGTACACGAGGTACTGGATCGAGCAGCGAGTTTCAAGATTGTAGCTTATCCCTACCTGTCAAAGTTGATCGAGATAACAATTTATGGCCTGGTGATCAACCTCTTGCTCTACGGCAGCTTTGTCTTTATTTTGACCCGATTGGGATATTTGCAGCGCGAGCGAGGGCACCGGCCTGCAACCTACGAGGAGCTAGCCCATATCTACGACATCTCTGAGCCGCCTGCGCTGACCATTCTCATTCCTTCCTATAAGGAAGAGCCCGATATAGTGTTCCGCACCTTACTATCGGCAGCGCTTCTAGAATATCCTCGGCGACGGGTTGTCCTCTTGATCGATGATCCGCCAACTCCCCGTACTGAGTCAGACCAGGCGCTACTTGCCGCCGCGCGGCAGCTACCGGTCGATGTGGCGAATTTGCTTCGCCCCTTGGCCAAAGAACTAGCGACAGCACGTTATATGTTTGAACTGCGCCAATCCAAAGCATCCGTTGATGTCAGTGTCGAATTGGTGCATCTGGCCAAGCTCTCCCAGAATGTGGCGCGCTGGTTCGAAGAGCAGGCGCGCCTGTATCCTGCCCTTGATCATGCGGCCGAATTTTTTGTAGAGCAGATTCTGCTCGAGCCGGCCAAAGCCCATCGGCAGCAAGCACTGGAACTGTTGGCCCTGAGCCTGGAAGAACAGTCGCCCCAATATCTGGCGCGGCTCAATCGTGAATACAGGCGGCTGTCCAGTATATTTGACGTCCAGCTGGACAGTTTCGAGCGCAAGAAGTACGAAAACCTGTCTCACGAGTCCAATAAAGCCATGAACCTGAACAGTTACATTGGGCTCACGGGCGGCAACTGGCGTTCGTTTCAACACGGCGAGAAAACCTACTTGCAGGAGATGCCACCTGGGCAAGGTGACTTGCGCATCCCTGCGGCTGATTACATTATCACCCTTGATGCCGACAGCCTACTGGTCAACGATTACGCTCTGCGTCTTATCCACGAAATGCGCCGGCCGGCACATCAGCGAACCGCTATCATACAGACTCCTTACAGCGCATTCCCAGGTGCAGCGGTACCACTCGAGATT
This sequence comes from uncultured Chloroflexia bacterium, assembly GCA_963786145.1. GTDB lineage: Bacteria > Chloroflexota > Anaerolineae > Promineifilales > Promineifilaceae > JAACFF01. The sequence continues at coordinate 302,923 of CAWAYB010000002.1, read as the reverse complement.
ATTGCTGGAGCTCAAACGGATATGCAGTATGTCGTCCACCAGGGATTTACACAACACAAGGCAACCTTCTGGGTTGGGGCAAATGCCCTGTTGCGCAAGAAAGCATTGGACGAGATTGTTCTCCAGGAAGAGGATCGCGGGCATATGGTCAATAAGTATATTCAGGACCGCACCGTCATCGAAGATACGGAGTCCAGCATTGACCTGGTTGAAAGCGGCTGGCACCTATTCAACTATCCAGCGAGGTTGGCCTATAGCGCCACACCACCCGACTTTGGCACCCTTCTGATCCAGAGGCGGCGTTGGGCAAATGGAGGGCTTATCATCTTTCCCAAGATGGTTCGCTACGTGTTCAGTAGCCCAGGTCGGCTGCGCAGACTGCCAGAAGGGTTCTTGCGAAGTCATTACCTGATCTCCTCGGCGATGACAAACCTGGGTTTGCTTATCCTTATCCTCTATGGTTTTAACTTTGTCATGCTCAGTCCCTGGCTCCTGATCTCGGTCTTCATCTACTTTTTCATCTACGCTCTGAGCTTGAAGGAAGCCGGGTATCAGCGGCGAGACCTTCTACGCGTATGGGCGCTGAATCTACTACTCATACCCGTGAATCTGGCCGGGGCTTTCAAGTCCGTCCAGCAGGCCCTCACCGGCCAGCGTGGATCATTTGCGCGAACACCGAAAGTGGAACACCGAACTGCCTCACCCGCGTGGCTGGTGCTATTCGAGATCGTGCTTGCAATTTATTGCCTTGCTGCAGCCGCCTTTGACCTCTACGATCGTCACTGGCTCGATTCCGGCTTTGGTGCTCTCAATGGCATTATCCTCATCTACGCCATCACTGTGTTCATTGGCTGGTCTAATGCTCTTGAAGACATTCGACTTGCTTTCAAACGCAGTCCCACGCAAACCAGCCAGCACGATTAGCACAGGTCAACGGGATTTCACCTGTCTCACCCGAACCCCGAACAACGAAGGTGCAACGAAAAGTACACAGTAGACTCATTCCTGATGTTACAGCGGGCTCGGGAATGAGGTTTGGTATAATGGGGCCGATCGCAAGGAGCTCAGTAGCTCGCGACTTCGAACAGGAACATGCCAATTGCTAGACCGCCTTGGCCAACAGGTTGCCCATGCGCGAGAGCACTGAAACGAATCACGGATACCAGAAAGAACCACCACTCAGGCTGGCTGAAACTGAAGAACGCTGGGCGGACATAGCGGCGGCTTCAGAGTTTGTGCATCACGTACTTGTTAAAGGTATCAAAGGGATGCAACCCGACCTGGAGCAAACAGTCCTCCCTACGGTGCCGAGCGAATGGGATTTGGTAACTGAGATCGCAACTAGCTACCGTGTAGCTCCCCTCCTATACCAGGAGCTGAAGGATCAGAGCATTGTTCCAACAACGGTGAGAATGGCGCTGCAACGGGAATATCTGGGTGTTGCCAGACGAAACCTGTTTCTCTTCCATGAGCTTAACAAAGTTCTTGAACACTTGAACGAAGCCGGTATCCAGACGCTTGTGCTCAAAGGGGCCGCCCTGGCAGAGACGATTTACGGGAATATTGCGCTTAGACCGATGGGTGATATCGATCTGCTAGTGAGTCCAGAAGATGCGGCCCGTGCACTAGATAGTCTTGCCGACGCTGGATACGTGCCTGGCACAGAACCACAACACGGCATGGCGCTGGTTTATGAAAATGAAGTTGCGCTCCACAAGCCGGGTATGGAATCCTACCTCCTGGAAATCCATTGGGCTCTGTTTGACTCGCCTTTCTATCAGCAGATGCCCCTCGATTGGTTCTGGCAGACAAGGCAGGTGGTTGAAACTCCGACCGGATCTTTTTACAAACTTTCACCAAGCGCGGAGGTTCTCTATCTCTGCGGACATTTGGCTTTGCATCACGCTCACGAACCGGTCATGCTGTGGCTCAATGATCTGGCAATGATCCTGGAACATCAGCAAGAGAAAATCGACTGGAGCGTTTTCTTGGAACAAACGGAGGCCTACCATCTCGTATTGGCAGTACGGAAAACACTGGAAACGCTACTGGTGGACTGGGAAGCAGCGGTTCCGCTAAATGTAGTGCAAGCACTGCAGGAGTTGGAGGTTTCAACAGAGGAGCAAAAAGCATTTGCTGCGCAAACGGCCGTAAACCGGCCGGTTGCGCAGCGATTCTGGTCCGATCTTTCCCAGATGCCCACCTGGCGCGAGCGCCTGAACTATGCAGGAATCAGCCTCTTTCCATCGCCGGCCTATATGCGCGAACGCTACCAGGCCGAACTCACAGACTTCCTGCCGTACTTGTACCTGCACAGGTTTTGGCGCGGCTTGCGAAGCGGGGCAACGGCGGTACGCGAGCGCCTGCGCACTCCGTAAGGTGGCCAGATGCCCTGCGTTTTCGACGGGCAACGGCCAATTCCACGTGCTTCTAAGGTCGTTGCCGCGTTTGAACGGGCATGCGATAAGGCAATTCCGTATCGGGTAGTGCCGCTGCGGCCCAGGAGATGATACAGTCGAGGATGTGGCCAAGGCAGAAAGGGAGATGGAGTTTGACGGCCGTGTGCACGCTCGATCAGATCTGTTTTAGAAAGGTAGCGTTGCTGGTCCCAGAATCCACAGGGTTTTGCAGGCAAAGAACAATCTGCCGTTGAGTAGCGGCGAGGACAAGCCTGAATCAATAAATCACTGTGTTGGCGCCTGACCCATTTCGCGCGCGCCAGCAAAGAAACACCGCCGATACGCAAACCAAACGGAGAGCTAAGGGATTCTATGATTACGTACTACTGAGAGTGGAAAAGGCCAGGGAAATCTCCCAGGCCTTCCGTTGTATGGTGGGCCATAGAGGACTCGAACCTCTGACCAAGTGATTAAAAGTCACCTGCTCTGCCAACTGAGCTAATGGCCCACAACAGAGGGCGATTATAGCATGGGCAGGGGGGTGTGCAACAGAGCAACGGCCGTGGGCGGCCGCAAAAACGGGACGGCCGTTTGCGTTGCTGAACCGCGGGTGAATGGGGTTTGCGCTGTCCTGGCGCCCCGTCTATAATCGCCGCTCATTGGGTAGGATAGTGGGACCATATTCTCGCGCTTCCCATCTACGTTTAACCAGGTGAACTGTCTCTATGGCTGAAGCCAATATTCCCTCTGCCGAATCTCAGCGGACCTCTCCCATACCAGCGGCAACAAGCGCGGACAAAGACCCGCAACCGGAATTCCGCCAACCGACGGAAGTCTTTGTGCGCGAGATTGTGGAGACCTTGCTGCTGACGTTCTTCATTTTCTGGATTGTACACAGCCTGGTAGGCCGCTATCGCATCGACGGCAGCAGCATGAATCCGACGCTGCAGAATGGCGAGTATTTGATTATTAACAACCTGGTGTACCTGCTCGACGATCCCCAGGAAGGCGATATCGTTGTCTTCCGCCATCCACGAAACGATCTTAACCTGATCAAGCGCGTGATCGGAGTGCCCGGCGATCATATCAAGATTGAAAACGGGACATTATGGGTCAATGGCGAAGTGTACAATGAGCCATATATCGCCGATTCGCCAAATTATAATGGTGAATGGGATGTGCCTGAGGGACACTATTTTGCCTTAGGTGATAATCGCAACAATTCCAGCGATTCACATTCCTGGGGCTTCTTGCCGGTGGAAAACATGCTGGGCAAAGCCATGTACGTCTATTGGCCACCTGAGGATTGGGGTGAAGTTCCCCACTACTCGCAAGCCGCGCATTAGCTGGAGAAGAAGCTATGGTGGTAGAAAAGTGTGAGGAGTGTCTGGTGGGCCGCTGCCGGCCATTGGCGCTGCCCTATATCCACGGTTTTGGGCCCCACATGATCGTGCTTCCTAATGCCCCGGCTACCAGGTGCGATATGTGTGGAAGTGTAGCGTTTGACGAACGTTTCTTGCTAGCCGTGCATACGCTCATGGAACAGGCAGCTCGCGAACAGATGAAGACCAAGACGCCCGCGCCACAGGTCGCCAATCGCAGCCAACGCTGGACCCCGGCAGGACGCGACGGCTAGCCCGGCCCCCCGCTGCCCAGCCTGCCTCGAGCCAGGACCAAGACAGCAGATTAAGCAGCAAGTGCTTCTATATGTTCGTGGGCTCCCGCTATGAAGGTTAGCTCGCGATCCCAGGTTTCATCCATTACTGTGGCCATTGAAACGGACAGATTCAGCTGCTGTGCAGCGGCATCGTAGCCGGCTATGAACTCAACAGGCACGTATACGCTTGAACCCACCGCCAGATTAGAGACTTCCAGATAGGCTGCATACAGCTTCAGGTCGGGATCGATTTCTTCCTGGCGATGATGAATCTTGAGGGCTTTGCCAAGAAATTCACCGTCGGAGGAGAAGACTTCCGTTCCACGACGGACGTTCGCATCGCGCAGCAAAGAAAGCGCGTCTTCATTCATAGGGCCGGGTTGTCGATTCAGTTTAGCTCCAGACATTTGTTTTCCTCTTTTTGAGATGGCAATCTATGATGCCGGGCGCGAGGGCCGATAGGGGAAGCTGCCGTTCTCCCTCAGCCCAGCTACTGCCACCATAAGAACCTCCTATCCGGTCTCATTATACTTGCAAACCAGACAGCTACCACCCAATTATGGCGCCGGCAGCGGCGTATTGGTTGGAGTGGGAGCCGGGTTCGCGACTTGCACAGCGGCCATGCTCGATTTGCTTGTTACACCATTGTTGTTGACGGCGGATACGGAGATGATTGACGATCCAGCTGCCATGGGCACCCAGGTTTCGGCAATCACCACGCCGGGTTGAGGGGTCACAGGCGTGTCCAGAAGGTCCCGATTGATGCTGATGGTCACAGTCTTCACTCCTGCCGGGTCACTGGCAACGATCACCAGATCCACGGGCTGGCCAACGACGGCGTTTGATCCAGACTCCGGCTGGATGATGGTCACGACTGGCCCACGGCTTTCAAGATTCTCTTGCGTTGCGCGCGCGGAATCCAGCTCATCCTGGACATCGGCTAACTGCCCTTCGAGTAGATCCGTTTGTTGTTCGCTTTGCACGAGCTGTGATTCCAGCAAGGCGGAGTCGGCGGCCGTTGTAGCCTGCAGGTTTTCCGTCGCGGTCAAAGTGGCCTGCGCCGCTGCCGCCTCGATGCGCACATGAGCTTCCTGTTGTTCCAGGCTCTGGATCGTCACTTCGGCAGCGCCAAGGCCATCACGCAAAGCAAGCTGGCCCTGAAAGAGGAATACAAAGGAGGCCAGCATGACGAGAAGCAGCATGAGAAGGGTTAGGGCCATGGCCGTAAGGGTGGAAGGTTTCATCTCTAATAGTTCCGATAGGATAAACGACCAAGTCGCACATCTGGCTATAATGGACCACGATTGGACCCGGCTGGCCCGATTTGAATGCTACACGAGGAAAGATCGGTGGTCAAGCCGGCCTGAAGGAGCACGGGATGCAAAGAAAGAATGGCGCCATTTTCTCATTGGTGATCCTTTTGTTATTCAGCACATTGGCCTGCAGCTTCAGCCTTGAACTGCCCTGGAATGTCGGTGCGCCGGACGTTGCGATAAGCCAGGAACAGGTGTCCGCGGCGGCAACCCGCACGGCCGTAGCGGCCGCTACCGCAGCCGCATTAGCCGGTGAGGCCGGGCGAATTGCCGCCACGGCTGTGACCCAGGGAGACAGCCTGGTGGCCACGGCTGTAGCCGGAGATACGGCTGCGCCGGCGAGCTCGTTGCAGGAGAAGTTGGCGGCGGTTCGACCAGATGCGAACGGAAATTACGCCATTCCGATTACCGATCAGGACCTGGCCCTGCTGCTGGCCGCACAGGGTGGCAGCTTTGCGGCCGGCGATACGCGGATCGATAACCTGCGCATCAATACGTTGCCCGATGCCGTGGTGCTGAATGGCGACTTGACCAGCCCTGTGGCTGTGTCGATCACGGCGCGTTTTCGACCGGTAGTGACAGACGGCCGTTTGCGCTTTGCGGCCATAGATGCGACGGCAGGTTCTCTGCCTGTGCCTGGCTCCATGTTGTCACTGCTGGAGACGGGAGTCAATGTTGGGCTTGGCCAGGCCATCAGCGCGCTGCCGGCGGGTCTACGCGTTCAGGATGTGGTGATGGGGAACGGGGTCTTCACCATCCTGGCCCGGTAGCAGCCGGACGGAATTGCGGCGCAAGCGGAAGGTCAATACCAGCGTCGGAGGACGGTTCATTGCTGAGCACTTTCTCAGATAGATTCCCCATGGCGCTTTGGATAGGTTTTGGCAGCAAAAGGAGCTTATAGTACCGTCGGATATTTTTGCATACAAGGAAGGTACTATGAGCGAAGCAGAAGGTAGCAGCGGCCGTTCTTCCCGATTGCCCGGGTTCTACAAGTTATCTCTCCCAGAGCGTCTGGACATTATTGCAGAGTGGGCCGGCTTAAGCGAGACCGAGAAAGAGGAGCTGGCAACCGGCGGCCTTGACTCGCGACAGGCCGACCTGATGATCGAGAATACCCTGGGTACGTTTGGATTACCCCTGGGAATCGCGGTCAATTTCCTGGTCAATGGCAAGGATTACCTGGTGCCGATGGCCGTGGAAGAGCCGAGTGTCCTGGCAGCGGTGAGTCACGCAGCTAAATTGTTTCGCGCTGGGGGTGGATTCGAAGCTAGAGCTACAGACCCGATCATGATCGGCCAGATCCAGGTCCTGGATGTGCCTGATCTGGGCACCGCGGTCGCTGCAATAGAGAAGAACAAAGCGGCGCTGCTGGAACAGGCGAACTGCTGCGACAAAATCATCGTGGACCTTGGGGGCGGCGCGCGGGATATTGTTGCTCGTCCTTTCCCTGATACGCCTGTGGGACCAATGCTGGTGGTGCACTTGCATTTCGACACGCGCGATGCGATGGGCGCCAATTCGGTAAACACGGCCGTGGAAGCCCTCGCACCCATGGTGGCTGAATTAACCGGTGGGCGAACCAGCCTGCGTATTCTGTCCAACCTGGCCGACCAGCGCCTGGCGACAGCCAGTGGGGTTATCCCGGCCGAGATGTTGGATTCGCACGGTATCCCGGGAGCGCAGGTGGCGCGTTTGATTGAAGAAGCAAATGCGTTTGCGATCGTAGATCCCTATCGCGCGGCGACACACAACAAGGGCATCATGAACGGCATCGACGCCGTGGTCATTGCCACCGGGAATGACTGGCGGGCAATTGAGGCGGGTGCTCACGCCTACGCGGTGAAAGACGGGCGTTACCAGTCGTTGACGGATTGGCATGTAAACGAAGATGGGGACCTCTACGGCCGGATCACGCTGCCGATGGCGGTGGGCATGGTTGGTGGTGCCACGAAGGTGCATCCTACGGCCAAGATCGCGATGAAGATTTTGGGCGTGAAATCGGCCGTGGAGCTAGCTGAGGTCATGGCCGCAGTTGGCCTGGCGCAAAATCTGGCGGCGATCAAGGCATTATCTACCGTGGGCATTCAACGCGGCCATATGCGGCTGCATGCGCGGCAGGTGGCGATGGCGGCGGGAGCGAGTGAAGAGCAGGCGCAGCATATCGCGAACTTGCTGGTGGCCGAGAAACAAATCAACGTAAAACGAGCAGCCGAGTTACTGGCTGAGGAACAGAGAGGCTAAACAGATGAACGCTTTTTCTCCCCACGATGGGTTGATGAAGTCTGACCGCCCGGTCGGGATTGTGGGATATGGCGCTTACGTGCCCCGCTATCGCTTGCCGGCGACCGAGGTATCGGAAATGTGGACCGATGGCGTGGGCGGGACACCGATTATCGAGAAAGCAGTAAGCGGTCTGGACGAGGATGTGGTGACGATGTCGATCGAAGCGGCGCGTCACACCCTCGCGCGGGCGCAGATTGATCCGCGCGAGATTCGCGCGGTGTGGGTGGGCAGCGAAAGCCATCCGTACGCGGTGAAGCCGACCAGCACGATTGTGGCCGAGGCGATCGGTGCGGTGCCCAATACGCAGGCGGCAGACTGGGAATTCGCCTGCAAGGCCGGCACGGAAGCGATGCAGGCGGCGATGGGCTTCGTGGGTTCAGGCATGGCGAAATACGCTCTGAGCATTGGCATGGATACGGCGCAGGGCCGGCCCGGGGATGCCCTCGAGTATACGGCGGCGGCGGGCGGCGCATCGATCCTCATCGGCCCGGCCGAGGAGGCGTTGGCGCTAATCAATGCATCCTATTCTTTCGTCACAGATACGCCTGATTTCTGGCGGCGTGAGCATGCCAACTATCCTTCTCACGGTGATCGGTTCACGGGTGAACCAGCCTATTTTCGGCATGTCATGGGCGCGGCGGAGGCAATGATGAAGGGGCTCGGCCGAACTGCCGCGGATTACAAATGGGCGGTGTTTCACCAGCCCAATGCCAAGTTCCCGGAAAGAGCAGCCAAGATGCTGGGCTTTACGAAGGAACAGATCGCACCCGGGCTGCTTAGCCCGCGCATCGGCAACACCTATTCGGGTTCAGCCATGATTGGACTGACGGCCGTGCTGGATGTAGCTGAGCCGGGAGACCGTATCCTCATGGTGAGCTATGGGTCGGGCGCGGGTTCAGATGCATTTGATCTGATCGCAACCGAGCGCCTACCGGAGATGCGTGGCCTGGCACCTTCAACGGAAGATTACATTGCGCGGCGGACCGTAATTAACTACGCCACCTACACGCGATATCGTGACAAGCTGAAGCTGTCCTGAAATTAAACAAGTGCCGGGATACGACCGTGGCAGATGCCAGGGTCCGGTTCCGTGTGCCGGCTGTGAGCTAAAAATATGACAGACGTTTCAATTATTGGCATTGGAAAGATCGATGTTCGCGAGCACTGGGACACTTCCGTGCGCCACCTGGCCTGGTATGCCATTGAAGGCGCGCTGGATGATGCGGCGATCAGCAAAGTGGACGCTGTTTTCGTGGGCAATATGCTGGCCGGACAACTGAGTAACCAGAACCATATGGGCGCGCTGGTCGCCGACTTTGCGGGTCTGCGGGGCATCGAGGCAGTAACTGTGGAAGCGGCGGATGCATCGGGCGGCGCGGCCGTGCGCCAGGCGGTGCTCGCGGTCAAGAGCGGTATGGTGGATACGGCACTGGCAGTCGGGGTCGAGAAGATGACCGATGAAACGGGCGCACCGGTGTTGGCAGCCATGGCCAGCGGCTTGGATGCTGACTATGAGGCTGTTCATGGGTTAACTGTGGCTGGGGCTGGGGCGCTGATCATGCGTCGCTACATGCACGAATATGACCTGGAGGTGAGCGACTTCGCCGGCTTCAGCGTGAATGCCCACGCAAATGGGGCAGACAATCCGTTTGCGATGTACCAGAACCGCTTGAACCCGGATCGTTTTACGGCGGCCCCACTTGTGGCGGATCCTGTTTCACTTTTTGATGCCGCCCCGGAAGGTGATGGCGCGGCGGCAGTGATCGTCACCCGAACTGAACTGGCACTGGATATGGTGCCGCGGCCAGTGGAGATCGCCAGTTCGACGCTGGCGACGGACACTATTGCGCTTCATGACCGGACCAATATTTTGCATCTCGCGGCAGCGCAACGCAGCGCCCAACGGGCCATGGCCGCAGCCGGCGTCAGCCCGGAAGATATTGATCTGTTCGAGCTGCATGATTCCTTCACGGTAATGGCTGCCTTGTCACTGGAGGCAGCGGGTTTCGCTGCGCCGGGGGAAGGTTGGAAGCTGGCGCGCGACGGAGAAATTGGGCGCAACGGCCGTATCCCGATCAGCACGTTTGGCGGGCTAAAAGCCCGTGGCAATCCGCTGGGAGCAACCGGAGTTTACCAGATCGTGGAAGTGGCGCAGCAGCTGCGCGGCGACGCGGGACCCTGCCAGATTGAGGGCGCGCGTATTGGCATGGCGCAAAATCTGGGCATTACAGGGGCGACGGCCGTGACCCACATCCTGCGCCTTCACGAATAGTTGGGGAGTCATTCCGCGCGGCAATAACCGAGTTTTGCTGGCGGTTGATAGGTTTTGACAGTCTTTTTCCCTGGCCTGACAGCGAATGAAAGCACCCGTGTGCATAATTAGATTTGGGCGTGCATGCTTGCGCGACCCTGAAATCTGGACTCAGTGCGAACTGGGAGGTTAAACGAGAACCATGGAATTATCACGTCATTGGCGCCTAAACGATCAGCGATACAGCCTTGTTGGCGAGACTTGTGACAGCTGCGGGGTAAAGCTTTTCCCGCCACGTGATGTCTGCCTGGCTTGTGAGGCGCCGGCTAAAGAAATTTACACGTTTGCAGGTACAGGCGAGATCTTCTCTTATACGACTATTTATGATGCGCCCGCCGGGTATGAACATAATGCTCCCTATATGGTGGCCCTGGTTAAGCTAGATGAGGGGCCCCTTCTGACGGCGCAGTTGACAGACGTCAATCGCGACGAGGTACATATAGGCATGCCCGTCGAGATGGTGACGCGCAAGCTGCGGGCCGATGGTGAGGAAGGGGTTATTATTTACGGATACAAGTTCCGACCGTTGATGGCGGTGACTGTTCACTAGGAAGCTACGAGGTAGCTAGATCGCAGACGGCTGGTCTCACCAGGGACCAGCCGTTTTTTGTTGTGTACGCGGTAGTTTCCCGGCCAGATGGCCGGTATATTCACTCCTGCTGGTGGAAGCGCCTACTCCGCCCTGCGGCTGACGAATTCACGGCCGTCGGCGGCACAAAGCAGCTGTACGACATTACGACCGGACATGGCTACGATAGGTACGCTGCCTCCTGGCTCTACCCATTGCCCGGCCATATAGAAGTTGTCGAGGTCCGGCAGAGTCTTGCTCAATCCCTTAACCATCATCATCATCGTTTTATCGGTCAACAGCCAGCCGCAGGTGGAACCCAACCAGTTTCCGGTATAGCGTTCGTAGCTCAGCGGCGTGGCTACGTCTGTCATTTCAATGTCGGCCGTGATACCGGGGTAGTACTTTTCGAGGAAGCCGGTCAGAATATCGGCAACCTGGAGCTGTTCGAGATCATAAAGGCGACGGCCGTAGATGCGCTGCCAGTAGCCATAGTCACTGTCGAGGGTCATTTGGATGACCGACTTACCGGGTGGGGCCAGCCCAGGATCGAAACAGTAAGTCTTGACGCCGATGGCGCTACGCTCCTTCCCAGCAATCAGCAGGGGTTTGTCGAGCAGATAAGCAGCCCAATGGGGTTCAGAGGATAGGTCGCGGTTGACGCCAAGCGCGGTCAGCACTTGGGCATGAATGGGCAGGTGGGTGTCATAGCGCCTGCGCAGGTCTTTGCTGATGTATGCTTCGCCCAGCATGTCGAAGAGAGTGCCCCGGCCGTCAGCGGCGGAGATGATCGTGTCGGCGTGATGCTCTTCGTCACTATAGAGACGCACGCCAACGGCACGTCCGTGCGCAACCAGAATCTTCTCAACTTGAGCCTTGTAGTGAATTTCGCCCCCAAGTTCCAGGTAGCGGCGCTCCAACGCCTGAGCGAACGCTAGAGATCCTCCGGCAGGGAATCCCGCATTACCCGTGGCCATGTAGGCCAGAACGGACATGCCAACCATAACGGGAATATCTTCCCAGCCAAAAATAAGTGGAAAGGCGCGCTTCAAAAGGGGGTTTTCCAAACGGTCCGCGAATTCTCTGGCCGAGGTCTGGCCCCATTTGGCCATCGGTATCGCGTAGCCCAGGACTTCGCGGTTGAACTCCAGCCAGTCAGCAGCGTTCATCAGGGAACGAGGTTTCTTCTGCATGATCGCCATATCAAAGTTCATGAACTGGCGAATGCCCGCGGTGAAGTCACTGATCAAATCGGCATCGTTTGGCGAGAGTTCGCACATGTGCGCTTCCAGGCGATCTGGATCAGCATAGACGTGGAAGGTTCGCCCATCGGGTTCAATGACGCGCATCAGTTCATCATGGTTGATAATGGTTCGATCTTCCAGGACTCCCAGGTCCGTCCAGAGGTCATGAAATGGCTGGTCCGGCGCTGTGCCGAACAGATAATGGATGCAGCCATCGATGAGGTAACCCTTGCGTTCCCAGGCCGTACATAATCCCCCTGGAAGTTCGTGGAGTTCGAAGATCTGTGATTTGTAGCCGTTGAGTTGGGCATAACAACCGGCGGAAAGCCCGGCAATGCCTGCTCCAATGATGATAACGGATTTCTCCATCTGCTTGACCTCCTACCTGGGCGGCGTGAGTGAATGTCCAACCGTTGCGCGAGGCGCAACAGAGTCAGTATGGCAGATATGAGACTGGGCAGGATAGTGAATAACGGCCGTGACTGCAGCGACGAATGTCATATTCTTCTTGTGGCAATGGGCTGCGAGCGAACAAAAAAGCCTGGCTCATGTTGGCCAGGCTTCTGTAAAAGAAAGCGCTAGATGCTATCGTCCGCCAATCGCTCATCCGGATCTTGGTCAGGACGGCCGTTAGGGTCTGCCTCGGGCAGGTCGTCAAGCTCCAAAACGAACGTGTCCGCCAGCAGCTCTTGTTCGCCATTCTCGGTGCTCATCGCTTTGGAAAGCCGGCCTTCTCGCACGACGGCGATGGATGCGACTGTATCGCCCTCACGCAAGTCCATCACGCGCACCCCTTGCGTAGAGCGGCTCTGATGTGAAATGAAGTCGCTTGAAGTACGCAGAATAATGCCATTGCTGGAAATGCAGGTGATTTCGTCGCCGCTGGCTACAACCCGCGCGCCGACGATTTTGCCCGTGCGCTGGGGATCAAGGATCATCGCGCGAACACCCTGGCCATAGCGATTTTGCTGGCGGTATTCGTCAAGGTCAGTGCGCTTGCCATAGCCTTTTTCTGTAATGACGAAGAGGTCGTCACCAGGCTCAACCACATCAGCCCCGGCGATATTATCCCAGGTGTCCAGGCGCATAGCGTTCACACCGGCCGCTCCACGCCCCATTTCGCGCACATCTTCTTCGCTGAAGCGGATGCCTTTGCCCTGTTCGCTGACGATGATCAGATCCTGTTCGCCATGGGTCAACTTTACCCAACCTAGTCGGTCATCATCATCCAGGGAAAGAGCTATCAGACCGCTTGGGCGCACTTTCTCGAATGCTTCGATGCCGACGCGCTTGATCCTGCCTTTGCGTGTAATCATGGTCAGATACTGAGCGTCTTCAAAGCTGTGGACGGGCAGCGCGGCCGTGATCTTCTCCTCCGGCATCAGGGGCAGGATGTTCATGAGCGAGTTGCCCTTGGCGGTACGGTCCATTTCCGGAATTTCGTAGGCCTTGATCGAATAGACCTTACCGTAGTCGGAGAAGAAGAGAATGCTGTTCAGCGTTCCCGCCGAGAAGAGGTGCTCCAGTTCATCCTCGCCGCGCGTGCTCATGCCAATCAGACCTTTCCCACCCCGTGCCTGTTTGCGATAGGCGGCGACGGGAGTGCGTTTCACATAGCCGCGTCTGGTAATAGAAATAAACACATCTTCGTCACGGATGAGGTCTTCCATATTGAAGTCTGCATCCATGCCAACGGCGATTTCGGTTCGGCGCGCATCGCCATAACTATCTTTCAGCGCTGCCAAGTCTTCTTTGATGAGGCCAAGAATCAGCTTTTGATCGGCAAGGAGGCTGCGGAGATAGACAATATGCTCGGAAATCTCCCGATGTTCATCTACGATCTTCTGCCGTTCCATGGCGGCAAGGCGGCGCAACTGGGTATCGAGGATGGCGTTTGCTTGCAGTTCACTGAGGTTGAAATCGGCCATCAGGCTGGCGCGCGCATCATCAACACTTTCGGATTCACGAATGGTCCTGATCACTTCGTCCAGATTATCCAGGGCGATGAGCAGGCCCTCCAGGATGTGTTGTCTGGCCAGCGCTTTGTCCATTTCGAAACGAGTGCGCCGGGTAATAACCTCTATGCGGTGGTCGATATGGATTTGCAGCGCGCGTTTCAGGGAAAGCAGGCGCGGTTGGCGGTCAACCAGGGCCAACATCTGCACGCCGAAGGTGGTTTGCAGGCTGGTGTGTTTGTAGAGCTGGTTGAGCACTTTCATGGGTTGGGTGCCGCGTTTCAGCTCGATGACGATGGAAATGCCACGCCTGTCGGAGGCGTCGCGCAGGTCCGATATATCGGAAAGGACGCCCTTGTTCACCAGTTCGGCGATGCGTTCAATGAGCAGCGACTTGTTGACCTGGAAGGGCAGCTCAGTGACGTTGATCTGCTGGCGACCGGGATGGCGCGGGTTTTCTTCAATGGTGGCTACGGCGCGAATGATAATACGGCCGCGTCCGGTGGCAAAGGCGTTACGAATCCCCTCGGTGCCAACCACGATGCCGCCGGTAGGAAAGTCCGGGCCTTTGACAAACTCCATCAACTCGTCCAGAGTAACTTCGTCAGCGTCGTCCTGCCGATCGATTAGATAGATCAGGGCATCACTGATTTCGGCAAGGTTGTGGGGCGGGATGTTTGTCGCCATACCCACGGCGATGCCCGAAGAGCCGTTGAGCAGGAGATTGGGCAGGCGCGCAGGCAGCAGGTCAGGCTCTTGCAGACTGTCATCGAAGTTAGCTCCCCAATCGACGGTGTCTTTGTCTATGTCTTCAAGCAGCTCATTGGAAATGCGGGCCAGCCGCGCTTCGGTGTAACGCATAGCGGCGGCGCTGTCGCCGTCAATACTGCCGAAGTTTCCCTGACCGTCAACCAGCATGTAGCGCATGGAGAAATCCTGGGCCATGCGCACCATAGCGTCATAGACGGATGTATCCCCATGGGGGTGGTACTTGCCCAGCACTTCACCAACAATACGGGCGCTTTTGCGGTGGGGAGTATTGTGACGGATGCCCATGTCGTACATGGCATAGAGAATGCGCCGGTGTACCGGCTTAAGCCCATCGCGGGCATCGGGCAGCGCGCGCGCGACGATGACGCTCATGGCGTAATCGAGGTACGATGTGCGCATTTCCTCGTCAATATCGATGTTGTTTACCGTACCGATTTCCAAGCCAACCTCCCTGCCACTTGCCAGCCGCTATTTGTGGGGCTGTCGGCCGTGACGGGTGTTTTCCTATCCTTGTGTTTCTGACAAACTTGGTGCGGGATCTCACCATCAGGATGGGCGAATTTTCATGGTGAAAATAGCTGTTACATTGTCCCCAATTATACCCTAAGCGCCGGGGTCCAGCGAGTTTATGAACAGGGACTGAGCGAGGCAACGGGAGATCAAAATAGGGGGCCCCTTCCAGTGAAGGGAACCCCCATTTTCAAGGCGACTTATCCCTAGAATGTGCTTACGGAGCTGCGAATTCAGCAACGGGGTAGCTGGCGGCTTCCCAGGCGCTGAAACCACCCTTCAGGCTGCTCACATCCGTGTAGCCGTAGGACCATAGGATACTCATGGCGATCGTGGAACGATGTCCGCTGCCACAATAGATGACGATAGAAGCATCTTTGTCAGCCGGCCATTGGTCCATCTCCTCGATGAAGGATTCCAAAGGAATGTGAATCCAGTTTTCGGCTTCGATGATGCCGTCTTCGGCCACTTCCTCATCGGTGCGCACATCGATTACGATCAAGTCAGGGTTTTCGATGATGGCCAGATTCAGATCATCGGCGGAAATTCCACCAAAACCGTCAGGAACGTTTTGCAGCATTTCCCGCATGGCGGCTACAAGGGCCGGGTCAGGATCGGCCGCATTCAGTTCAACCGGCTCCAACGGCAGGCCTTCCACGAAGGGGTACCCTTCTTCGACCCAGCCGCCGAAGCTGCCGCCCTTCAGACCCTTAACATCCTGCCAACCCATCGCTTCGAGGGCTGTAAGGGCGATGGTGCAGCGCCAGCCGCTGCCACAGTAACTTACGATGGGCGTATCAAAGCTGGGCAAGTAAGCGATATTGTCGGCAACCTCACGTAATGGAATGTTGACCGCGCCTTCGATGTACCCGTTTTCTTCCAGTTCCGCTGGCTCGCGCACATCAAGCAGGAACGGCGGCGGGTCTTCGATCAGGGCCAGGTTCAGATCTTCCAGGCCAATCGTGTTATACACTTCCATATCGGCCAGGAAAGTGGCGAAGGCGGCGTCCAGATCGACGGGGGCAGAAGCTGTCTCGGTCTCCCCGGCTTCAGGCGCTCCCACTGTGGCATAGCCTGCGGCGGTCCATTCGTTGAACCCGCCTTTCATGCTCCGTACGTCGCTGTAGCCGTTGGCCCAGAGGATGGTCATGGCAATCGTGGAGCGATGGCCGCTGCCACAGTAGGTCACGATCGGCGCGTCTTTGTCGGCGGGCCACATGTCCTGGTCGGCAATGAACTCCTCCAGAGGGATGAAGAGAACATTTGGCGCATCGATATAGCCATTCTTCTCTACTTCTTCCTGGGTGCGCACATCGATCAGGATCAAGTCCGGGTTTTCCACAATGGCAGTGTTGAGATCATCGACGGTAATGACGCCGAAGCCGTCGGGCACGTTGCTCAGCGTTTCCTGGGCAGCGGCGACGAGTACCGGATCGGGATCGGCCGCGTTCAATTCCATTGGCTCCAGGGGCAGGCCTTCGGCCACCGGGTATCCTTCGTCAACCCAGCCACCGAAGCTGCCGCCCTTAAGGCCGGTCACATTCTCCCAGCCCATGCCTTCAAGAATGGTAAGGGCAATAGTGCAGCGCCAACCGCTGCCGCAGTAGCTGACAATGGGGGTGTCAAAGCTGGGCAGGTAGGCGATGTTGTCGGCAACCTGACGCAGGGGAATGTTGACCGCGCCTTCGATATAACCGTTTTCTTCGATTTCGCCCGGTTCACGAACGTCAAGCAGGAAGGGGGGTGGGTCTTCGGCAAGTGCCAGGCTCACGTCTTCCAGACCAATTGTGTTGTAGGCTTCCATGCCCGCAAGGAATGTGACAAAACCTGGATTCAGCGGGCTGCCTTCACCCACGGCCGTTTCGGGAACGTCCACGGACGGGTAGCCGGCGGCGGCCCATTCGCTAAAGCCACCTTTGAGGCTGCGTACGTCGGTATAGCCATAGGACCAGAGGATGCTCATGGCGATGGTGGAACGGTGGCCGCTGCCACAGTAGACCACGATGGGCGCGTCTTTTTCCGCGGGCCACATATCCTGGCTGGCGACAAACTCTTCCAGAGGAATGAACAGCAGATTGGGCGCGTCCATATAGCCCTGCTCCTCGACCTCTGCGGGGGTCCGCACGTCGATGACTATCAGATCAGGGTTTTCTACCAGCTCTGTATCGAGCTGTTCGTCAGTGATGACGCCGAAGCCCTCCGGTACCTCGCTGAGCATTTCTTGCATAGCAGCTAGGAGAGCCGGATCAGGTTCGGCGGCGTTGAGTTCGACGAGCGTGGGGATTTCGCCTTCGGCGATCGGGTAGCCGGCTTCCACCCAGCCACCGAAGCTGCCGCCTTTGAGACCCTTCACGTCCTGCCAACCCAGAGCTTCGAGCGCGGTCAGGGCGATGGTGCAGCGCCAACCGCTGCCGCAATAGCTCACAATGGGGGTGTCAAAGCTGGGCAAATAGGCGATGCTGTTAGCGACTTCACGCAGCGGGATATTGACCGCGCCTTCGATCCAGCCGTTCTCGGTCAGTTCGCCGGGTTCGCGGACGTCCAGCAAGAAGGGGGCGTTGCCCTCGGCGATCATTTCGTTGACTTCGTCAATGCCGATGGTGTTATAGGCTTCCATCCCGCCCAGGAAGGCTGCATAGGCGGTATCCAGATCAGCGGCGCCTGTCTCGGCGGGCATTTCGGCTTCCGGCTCGGCCGCCGGTTCCTCGACTACTGGTTCTTCTACGACGGGTTCTGCTTCAGCGACAGCTTCTTCGACAACTTCCGCAACGGCCGTGGCCGCAGGTGCAGCCGCATCCGGCGCTGTGGCGGCGGAGCCGCCACAGGCTGCAAGAAGCAGCCCCAACAGCAGAATGAACGTGAACAAAGTAGACTTTCTCATTGCATTTCTCCTCAATGGGTATGCTTACCCTAATTTGAACTCTCCGCGGGAGCACTATCACCCTCGGCGGGAGGGATATCTGTGGTCGGATCGGCCAGCAATTGTTCGATGCTGACCTCTGGCAAAGTTTGCGGTGGGATCCTTTCGACGATGACGGGCAGGTTGGCCTGCAGCTCGTTCTCGGCCACTTTATCGGCCGTGAGGAACAGATCAGGATTCTCGTGGCACGCTTCGCAGCTTTCCGTCTGCGGTGTCTCGAGTTGAATGTTATGCGGAGTGGTGTAGGTCCACGTCGGCAGCGCGTCGAAATTCTTCTGCAGCGCTTCACCGTAGAAGTCGAAGGCATCCGTGGAAACCGGGACGTGGCGCAGTGTGACATATTCATACGGCCGGTCAAAACTGCGCAGCGGGTTCTTGCCGATCTTGAAGTCTAAGTAGGAACCGTCCGTGGCGTAGAACGCATTGCCAGTGGTCTCGCTGATGGCTACGTGGCAGCCGTCACAGCTGGTATAGGCGATGGAATGGCACACCTGGCAAGATAAATCACCGGAGTGCTGCTCGTGCATCTCGATGCCATCGTCACCAAGAGCAACCTGAACATGGCATGTTTCACAGCGTGGCGACTGAACGCCGCTGTAACGGTGATCGGCGGGGGGCACGCTTTGCGCTTCCGGACCTGTATGGCATTCCTCGCAATTGGCAGGTTGACCGTGCATTTCATGGCCGGAGTGGCAGTCAACGCAGCTCATGCGCCCCTGGCGGAAATGAACGTCCGGGCGCAGATCTTCGTGCTTGCCAAGGTATTCGTTGCCCACGCGGCTGCCGTGGCAGGCAGTGCAGTTACGGGTCATGGAAGGCGTTTCATTGAAGAGGTGTCCTTCGATCAGGCCACCGCCGACAAGATTGGGTTGGCTGACATGGCATTCGCCACAACTGGAATGGCAGGAGTTGCAGTGGTTGCCGAACATCGTTTCGACTTGCTCGTGATCTTCAGGTATGACCCGTTGATCGAGCACGGTCCAATAGCCCTGCAGGCTCGTATGCAGGCTGTATTCATTCATCGCCACGACGTTAGGGTGACACTCGCCACAGGTTGCGTCGGGGTCGTTGCTGGGGTTGTCGACTAACCCTTCGTGGGCAACGGCCTTGTCTGTCGCTGTTTGGTCGCCGGCATGGCAGTCGGCGCAGGGGATCTGGCCATGAACGGTTGGCGGATAGAGTTCGCCGTCTACGAGTACTTTTTCCCATGGCTCCAACGGAGCCACCTCACCACCTCAACCTTCGCCTTCGTTTTCGCTCACTACCTCCTCCACCGGATCAGCAGTATCAATCAGAAGGTCCTTGTCGGTGTGGCAGTCAGTGCAGGTATCTGGGCCTGCGGCGGCAATCATGGCCGTGGGTTTTGGTTCCGGCGTTGCTTCCCTGGTGGCCGTGGCGCCGGCGGCCGTTGGTTCGAGCAGAGGGGCGCCGGCGACGGCTGTGTCCGGCGCAGATCCTGTGCCCCTGCAGCCAGCTGCCAGCCACGCCAGGGCAAACACCCCGCAGCAGAGGGCCAAGCGAGAGAGCCCCCCCTGATTTCTAGATATTCGCTTCAATGTGCTCTCCTTACTTCCATCGAGACTAGCGGGGCGACCACCACAAAATTCTGCACCGCCAGTGAAATATTTCACTAAAAGTATAACCAAATCAATAGTCAAATCAATTACAAAACAAGGTTTTACTTATAGCTTTTGCTTCTTGGTCTCCATAAGGAAAAGCAATTAAACTTGATACCTAGACTATTGAGTTGATAATAGATTTTGTTACAATATTCACAAACAAGAGGTCGACCATGTTAGATACCCACCAGCTTAATGTGTTTCTTGTCGCCGCGGAAACCTTGAATTTCACGCAGGCAGCGCGCCTGCTCCATATGAGTCAGCCCAGCGTAAGCCAGCACATCCAGTCTCTCGAGCTCAATCTCGGGCAGACTCTGTTTAACCGTTCGGGCCGGCATATGGAACTGACCGAAGCAGGAATGGCACTGCTACCCCTGGCGCGCGATATGGTGGAGCGATCGGTGCAAATTGTGGAAACGATGAAATCTCTGGAAGGCGAAGTGCACGGGCATTTGTTAGTGGGGTGCAGTACGACACCAGGCAAATATATCTTGCCACAGCTGTTGGCCAGTTTTCACCGTCAATTCCCGTTGGTGCGTGTATCGTGTAACGTGACTTCGCAGGGGCAAGCATTTGAAATGCTGTGTGATGGCGAGGTTCATATCGCGATGGTCAGTGAGCCGTTCATGATCTGCAACTCGGTTGAGACGCGCCGGTTCACGATTGACCCGGTAATTCTCATTGCTCCGGCAGATCACCCGTGGGCAGACCGGGGTGAAATTGAGCCAGCGGAACTGTTGGAGGCTGAATTCATTTTCAGAGAAGAAGGCTCGGGAACTGAATCAGCGGTGCGCAGGGGGCTGACCAGCGTTGGCCTGGACATCGAAGATCTAGACACCATGCTCATTCTGGGAAGTTCGGAGGCAATTGCACTCTCTGTGAAGGAGGGTTTGGGGGTTGGCTTCGTCTCTCAAATTGTGGTGTCCAGGTTGGTCGACGGCCGTGTAGCTCATGTGAACGTCCGTGGCCTCGACATCTATCGCGACATTCACATCGGCTACCAGAAGCGCAAGCCGGCAACGGGTGCTCAGGAAGCGTTCTGGGAGTTTATTGCCCGAGAGATTGCACAGCAGGAAGCAAATGCGGCCCTGAAACGGAATGCGCTTCCTTCACCATGAGCAAAGTTTGGCAAGGAGACGGGCGCCTGGATATACCGGTGCGTGTCACAAGAGGTATCTCACTGCGAGAGAGTTATGAGTAACAAAACGCGCTTACAGCCCTACATACGAGCCATTCTTGCAGGACTTGCAGTTGGGCTGGTGAGTCTGATGTTAACGGTACAGATTGCCGCCGCTGCGGACTCACGACAGGACGATGAACCCGTTCCCGAAGGTGCTGTCGAGGTTGAGTACTATACGACGCAGGAGTGTCAGGACTGTCACCTCGATGTTTCCAGTCATTGGGAGCCAAGCCCTCACGCCAATGCGTACAGCGATCCGGTGTTTCAGGAGCGTTGGCTGGGTATGGGCGAGCCAGGAGAGTGCCTGGCCTGCCACACCACGAACTACGTGCAGTCCACCGGTGAATATGACGCCGAAGGCATCAGCTGTGAGGGTTGCCACGGCCAGGTAGCGACGGACCACCCGTCGGCGCCGGTGCCGATCCTGGCCGATACCGAGTACTGCGGCACGTGCCACACCACGACTCTGGGGGAATGGCGGCTTACCGGGCACGCCACGGAAACCATCGGCTGCTCGGCCTGCCATGATCCGCACAGCCAACAGGCTCTGTTCGAGAATCCGGATGACATGTGTATTAATTGTCATGGCGAATCCATGGATGCGTACCTGGAAGATACGCATCACACGAAGGATATTGGCTGTGTTGATTGCCATGCGCTGGTGATCCCACCCGAGACTCCCCCGGCGGATGGAATCGTACCCACGGGGCATGCTTTTACGATTACGCCGAAGACATGTGTGGCTTGCCATACCGATGCCTTGCATGCCGGCTTTTCCTTGCCCGGATACGAGGGTGGGGCCAGCACCGTACAAAGCGTAAGCAACGAAAGCGCTGCAGCGAGTGAAGACATGCCTGTTGTGGAACAGATTGAAAAAGAAACCGGCCTGTCACCTCAACAGCAGATTCAAGCCCTGGAATCCGCGCTAGCCAGCCAGAACGCCACACTGCTGTTCCAGGGAGGCCTCATTGGTCTCGTCCTGGGAGGATCGACCGCCTGGATTGTAGCCAACAACAGCCGGAGCCGCCGCCAGGAAGCGGATGCCGAAGCGGTCGCGGCAGAAGAGGAAGAGCACGATGACGAAAGGTGATGGGGAGAAAAAGGATGGCACCGCGCTTCTGAGCCGTCGCGATGTTCTGAAGATCGCCGGGGTGACCGGCGCGGCCGTGGTTGTCTCACAGCTTTTCTCCGGCGGACCGTTGTCGGCCGAGGCGATCGAGGGTTTGTCACGCGAGACGGAGGCGAGTTCGGCCAATCAATGGCATATGGGCATTGATTTGTCCAAGTGCATCGGCTGCCAATATTGCCTGTGGGCTTGCCAGGCTGTCAATGATGTGCCGGAAGACGATATGCGCTGGAATGTCGGGTTTGACGAGCGCACGGAGAACGCGACAGATTTCTTCATGACACGGCCGTGTCTGCACTGCCAGGAAGCGCCGTGTGTCAAAGTGTGCCCCGTAGGTGCAACCTGGGTGCGCGAAGACGGGCTGGTGGCGATGGACTATGATCGCTGCATCGGCTGCCGCTATTGCGAGGTTGCCTGCCCATACGACGTACGCCGTTTTAACTGGAAGCAAAGCACAGAAGAAAACGAATATGTTCCGACCTGGGGCACGCCCGAAGTGGAACGGCGGCCGCGTGGTGTGGTTGAAAAATGTACCTTTTGCGTGCAGCGTATTGACCGGGCTGTGGAGTACGGCCTCAAGCCTGGGGTCGATCCACAGGTAACACCGGCTTGCGTCAACATCTGCCCGGTCGGCGCGCGCGTTTTTGGGGACTTTAACGATGTGGAAAGCCCGATTTCGCGCTTCCTGGAAGATAACGACACCTTTGTGTTGCGCGAGGATTTTGGCACGCAGCCCAAAGTCCATTATGTACGGCCAGCGTTGGAGGAAGTCTGATATGTCTGCTGGACAAATAACGGCCGAAGAACGGAGAATCATTGCGCCGATCACCATGTGGTACGGTCTGCTAGCTATCCTCATTGCGATTGGCATCTGGGGGGCAATCCAGACCCTGCTGCACGGCTTGCAGGTTACGAACCTCACCGACCAGGTTCCCTGGGGGCTGTGGATTACGCATGATCTTTCAGCCATCGGCCTGGGAGCCGGGGCGTTTACCTTTTCCGCCATTGCTTATCTGTTCAAGTTCACCCAATTTCGTGAGATCGCGCGTGCGGCCGTATTCGTAGGTTTCATTGGCTATACCTCGGCAATGATTGCTCTGGCGATGGACATTGGGCGGCCGGATCGCTTCTGGCATCCACTGGTCTATTGGAACGTCCATTCGGTGTTGTGGGAGATCACATGGTGTGTCATCCTGTATTCCACGATCTTGTTCCTGGAGTTCTTACCCATCCTCTTGGACAGCAAGTATTTTGATCGCTGGCCGCAGCTGCGGGTTGTTGGTGACTACCTGCACAGGCTGACGCCGGCTTTCGCGGTTGTCGGCTTATCCCTGTCCCTACTGCACCAATCATCTCTGGGGGCGACCTACGGGGTGTTGACGGGGCGCGAGATCTGGTACAAACCCTCCATGCCGGTGATGTTTATCATGTCGGCCGTTGCGGCGGGGACTGCGCTGACGTTGTTCCTCACCCTTGTGGCGGGAAAGTTCACCCACAAAGATCTGATTAGTGACGAGCTGAAGTGGCGCATCGCCCGGTTCTCCGGCTATGCGATGCTCGCTTACCTCTACTTAAAACTGTGGGATTGGGCGGCAACTTCCTATTATAGCCACACGCCGGGCACGGCCGATGCATTTCTACGCCTGCAGTTGACGACGCCTTATACTCGCACTTTCTGGTTCGTAGAGGTATTTCTGGGCGCAATTATCCCGGCGTTCATCTTTCTGTACCCGCCGCTGCGCCGCAATGACCGGGCGCTAATTCTTGGTCTGGGATTGGCCGTAGTTGGCCTGGTCGTGAATCGCTGGAATGTGACCCTTTCTGGCCTGGTTGTGCCACCAAGCTGGTCACCGGGCATCCTCGGGAACATCATTGTACTCAGCTATTCTCCTTCACTGGTAGAGGTAGCGGTGAGTGTGGGTATTGCGGGATATGCACTGCTGGCCTTTACCCTCGGAGTACGGCACCTGCCATTGTTCCCCTATGCGACTGGCACCAAAGAGCATTAAGCGCGAGTAACAAAGCGTAAAGCTGCCGCCATCAACTCATGCAATAACGGCCGTCTGTTTCGACAGCCGTTTTTGCATTCGTTTCTCCATCCAATCCCTCTTCGATGCATGCTTATGCGTAGCTTTCTGACGGGCAAGCACCCCTTGTCATGTTTTGTGCATGACAATGATCACTATTGTCATCTATTACTGAGCGTGTATCATTAGGAAGAACAATCGACAGAAACGGGTAATCGGTGGTTTTGGTTGCCTGGCTACTTTCGTCTTTGCGCATCGGATGGACCTTGAGGAGGGTGTTGTGGATCGCAGACGCCTAGTTATTTTGCTATTGGTGATGGCATTTGTCATTGCCGGTTGTGCAGGTGCTGAAGGCTCCGCCGGCCCAGTTGGTCCGGAAGGCCCTCAAGGTTTGCCTGGCCCTGCCGGACGCGACGGTGCAGCGGGTCCCGCTGGACCTGCTGGCGCCGACGGAGTCAGTTTCCAGCCCCCCCAATATGTCGGCAGCGAAGCCTGCGCCGAATGCCACCAGGAGACGGTTGATGTCTTCATGGGCAGCGGCCACCCGCACCAACTGACCCCTGTTGTTGACGGACAAGCTCCAGAATATCCCTTTAGCGAACTTGATGGTCCACCGGAAGGGTTCACATGGGATGAGATCAGCTATGTCGTTGGTGGATATAACTGGAAAGCACGCTTTGTTGATAACGAGGGCTATCTCATCACGGGCGGTGAAGAGGCAACCACACAATACAATCTTGAAAATCCAGATCTGGATCTGGGCGACGACTGGGTCGCCTACCATCCGGGACAAGAACAAGCCTATGATTGTGGTTCCTGCCACACTACGGGATACAGTCCGGAAGGCAATCAGGATGGAATGCCTGGCATGGTAGGTACATTCGCTTTTCCCGGGGTGCAGTGTGAAGGGTGCCATGGCCCTGGCAGTCTACACGTCAACAACCCAGCTTCCATCCGGCCAATCATTGATCGTGATGCGGAAGCCTGTACTTCTTGCCATACCCGCGGGGACATCGGTCCGGTCAGCGCGTCGGAAGGTTTCATTCAGCATCAGGACGAGTACCAGGATCTATTCCCCGGCAAGCACGCTGTTTTGGACTGTGTTTCCTGCCATGATCCACATACTGGCGTTGTGCAATTAGCGGCTGCCGGCGTAGCGACGACGCGCGTGGGATGTGAGAACTGCCACTTTGCTGAGGCTGCCAATGATGATGGTGGGGTGCACGATCGGATTGCAGTGGATTGCCTTGGCTGCCATATGCCGCATTTGATCCAGAGCGCTGTCGGCGCCCCGGAACAGTTCACTGGCGATCTCCGTACTCATGCGGTGGCTATTGATCCGGAACAGATCGAACAGTTTGTCGAAACGAGCGATGGACTCGTTTCCGTGCCGCAGATTTCGCTCAGCTTTGCTTGCCGCAGTTGTCACAATCCAGACGGTTTTGGGCCGGAGGTAACGGACGAAGAGCTGCAGGCTGTGGCCCGTGGCTACCATGTTCCGCCTGTGGAAGAAGTGGCGCCGGTGGAAGGCGAGGCGGCTGGCGCGAATTAGGCTTCGCTCCACGGCCGCGGCTGCATAGTCCAAGAACAAACCCTGCGCTTCTGACTGTTATTCGTCTGGGGCGCAGGATTGGTCGTGAGATAGTTCAGCAAGGAGTTATTGCTTGCACCCTACATCGCAGAAAAAGGCTCTTGCTTTTGGGCTAATCGCCAGCACCATCGTTTTCTGTGCGGTGGCGGCGTTTTTTGTCTTCCCTCCGAACGCGGTCCAGGCAGATCCTGGTACGGAATCACCCTCCTTCACCCGGCAGGGTTTGCTCGTGGCCCAGGATCGGCCACTGCCGCAGGATCACCCGGCCAGCGATCTTGCCTGTCGCAGCTGTCACGTAGACACAGAAGCGGTTGTCACCTTCCCGTCAGGAGAAAGCGTGCCCGCAGTTGTGGATATGGACGCGCTGGCTGCTTCTGCCCACGGTGACCAGGCCGAGAACCCCCTGGCCTGTACGAGCTGCCACCAACCGGCAGAATACCAGTTCCCGCACCCGCCGCAAGAGGCGGCTGACTTGCGTGAATTTGAGCTTGCGCAGTCCACTGCTTGCGAGACCTGCCACCAGGAACCCCATGTAACCAGTCATCCTGGACCTGATTCAGAGAACCCGGTGGCGTGCACAGACTGTCATGGATCGCATGAGGTGTTGACTAAAGAGCAAATGCGCGCCGGTGAAGGTACCGAAGCCTGCGTTACCTGCCATACCGAATCAGGCATTGAACAGGTGGATGCTGCCGCGCTTACGGCACTGATCAACAGTGGGCTGTTTGCACAGCAGCAGGTCAACAGTGACTACTGCCTGGCTTGTCATGGCCAACCGGGCCTGACGATGGAGTTTCCAGACGGTGAGGTTGTGTCGCTAACGGTGGATGCCCAGGCACTGCATGACTCGGTGCACGGCGCCAGTAACGAGTGGGATGCCTTGATATGCGCCGATTGCCACACGGATTACCGCTTCCCGCATGAGCCGGTCGAAGTAGACAGCGCGCGTGAATATACCATTTTGCGCAACCAAACTTGCCGCAGTTGCCATGAGCGTAACTTCGAGAAGAGCCTGGACAGTGTACACGGCGATGCCCTAATGGAGGGAAATTTGGACGCGGCCGTTTGCACAGATTGTCACGGCGCGCACGATACGCCTGTGCCGGACGAACCGCGCGCACGCGTTTCCCAGATTTGTGAGCAGTGCCACAGCGAGATCTACCAGGAGTACGCCGAAAGCGTGCACGGTGAGGCGCTGCTGTTGGATGACAATGAAGATGTGCCGACATGCATCGATTGCCACGGCGTTCATGACATCGCCGATCCAACCACGACGCTCTTCCGCGTGCGTTCGCCTTTGCTCTGCGCCGAGTGCCATGCGGATCAGGAGTTGATGGACAAGTACGACATCTCCACTGAGGTCTTCAACACCTACGTGGCCGATTTCCACGGTACGACAACGATGTTGTTTGACCCTGAAGATCCAAACGCGCACCCGAATTCGGCCGTGTGCTATGACTGCCACGGTGTGCACAACATCAAGAGCCCGGACGATCCCGACGCAGGAATTAAAGAGAACCTGTTGGTGACCTGCCAGCAGTGCCATCCGGATGCCACCGCGAACTTCCCGAACGCCTGGACCAGCCATTTCGAGCCTTCGCTGGAGCATAACACACTGGTCTACCTGGTGAATCTGTTCTATCAAATCATCATCCCGCTGACGGCCGGCGGCTTGGCATTTCTCGTGATGACCGATGTATACCGGCGTGTGCGCACGCGGTTGGGGTCTTCCTCAAGGAGCGAATAATTGTGAACTCCGTTGAAGAGCAACAACAATTCCCGCGCTTCCGCCTCATGGCGCGGATCGAGCATATCATCCTGCTGCTGAGTTTTACCCTGCTGTGTATCACGGGCATCCCCCAGAAATATGCGGCTGCGGATATTTCACAGAGCATGATCAATGCCATGGGCGGTATTGAAACGGTCCGCATCGTACACCGTTATTCCGCGTTTTTCCTGGTATTGGGTACGGTGTATCATCTGTTTACCTCCGCCTATCGTCTGTACGTCAAGCGGGAGCGGATGCGTGTATTGCCCACGTGGCAGGATGCTATCGATCTAAAGAATTGGGTGGGGTATAATTTGGGCCTGGTGGCGCACCACCCCAGGATGCCCAAGTTCAATTTCGGCGAGAAGTTCGAGTATTGGGCGGTGGTGTGGGGCACCGGCGTGATGATCGTGACCGGGTTCATGCTTTGGAACCCGATCGCTGTGACCAATTTCTTGCCCGGGCAGTTTATCCCGGCAGCGAAGGCGGCACATGGCGGCGAGGCGATCCTGGCGGCCGTGTCCATTGTTATTTGGCACCTGTACAATGTATTAATTAAGAATTTCAACCCCAGCATGTGGACTGGTTCGCTGCCGCGTGACCAGATGGAAGAGGAACACGCCTTGGAGTTGGAACGGCTGGAGGCTGGCGGCGATCCGTTTCCTGGGGCAGCTTTGGATGCGCCCGGGCACAGACAACGCAACTTCTTGATCGTGAGCGCGGTGCTGGGCACGGTGATTTTTGCGGTGCTGGTCTACCTTTTCACGTTTGAGGAGACGGCCATTACTACACTGCCTGCTGTTACCCGAGAAGTTTTCGTACCGGTGACACGAACACCGTTACCGTAGAACGAGGCCCACAGGGCCAGACTTTTTAATGGAGAATGCGACGAGACCTGGCAAGAATCTCTTGTCGCGCAATTAAGGAAAGGAGGTAAACCTATGAAGTGTTGTCCGAAGAGACGGTATTTCCTGCTCTTGGGCACGCTGCTACTATTAAGTCTTGTGGTAGTGGCATGCAGCCAAGAACCGCAGACCGTCGAAGTGACGCGTGTCGTAGAAATACCGGGCGCCGAGGTTCAAGTACCTGGGCCGGAGGTGCAGGTTGAGGTGACGCGTGTCGTAGAAGTGATGATGGAGCCGGAAACGGCCGTGGATGTGGTCCCGTTCGAGGAACAATGGGCAGCATCCCCGCACAATGACGCCGAAGCGGAAGCATTTGTCCATTGGAACGAAGACGATCCTGCAGAAGTTCCCACGTCCTGTGCCAAGTGCCACAGCACGCCTGGATATCTGGACTATGTAGGTGCTGACGGCACAGAAGCGGGTGTTGTAGATAATCCCGCCCCCATCGGCACCACGGTTACCTGCGAAGCCTGCCATAACGAAGGCACCTTCAATATGACCAGCGTGGTCATGCCCTCCGGTATTGAACTCACCGGTCTTGGGGCTGAGGCCCGCTGCATGCAGTGCCATCAGGGCCGGGAATCGACGGTCAGCGTCAACGCCAAAATCGAAGAGGCCGGCATGGTCGATTCGCCTGATGCCGTAAGTGAGGATCTTGGATTCTCCAATATCCACTACTATGCTGCGGCAGCGACGCAATATGGAACGTTGGCCAAAGGTGGCTTCGAATATGACGGCAAGTCCTACGATGCCCGTTTTGACCATGTGGAAGGGTTCAACACCTGTAATTCCTGCCACGATCCGCACACGCTGGAAGTCCAAGTAGCAGATTGCCAATCCTGCCATGAAGGCGTAGAAACCGTCGACGATTTCGTGGACGTGCGCATGAATGGCTCCCTCGTTGACTATGACGGTGACGGGGACATCGAAGAAGGTATCTACTACGAGATAGAAGGCATGCGTGACATGCTGTATGCAGCAATGCAGGCCTATGCCACAGAAGTGACCGGAACGCCGATCGCCTATAACGCGGCCAGCTATCCCTATTTCTTCATTGACGGGAATGGGGACGGTGAAGCCGGTGAGGATGAGGCTGTCTTCGATAATGCGTACAATGCCTGGTCACCGCGCCTGACAAAAGCGGC
The DNA here is from genome assembly GCA_963786145.1 of uncultured Chloroflexia bacterium. Lineage (GTDB taxonomy): Bacteria > Chloroflexota > Anaerolineae > Promineifilales > Promineifilaceae > JAACFF01. Next base: position 273,631 of record CAWAYB010000002.1, on the reverse strand, counting down.
TTACAACTTCCAGGTATCGCTGAAGGATCCGGGCCGGTTCGCGCATGGCGGAAAGTATATCATCCAGCTGCTCTATGACTCCATTGAGGATCTGAATGGAGCGATTGCTGAACCGATTGATCTGACCAATGCCAGACGCATCGATCATGGTCATTTCGCCGGTTCAGAAGAGGCGTTCCGTCATTGGGATGAGGATGGAATGGTGCCCGGCTCTTGCAGCAAGTGCCACTCCGCTGCCGGCCTGCCGTTGTATGCAACGGAAGGCGTAGCCATCTCACAGCATCCGGCCAACGGTTTGAACTGTGCCACCTGTCACAGCAACTTGGAAGATTACTCCATCTACGAGTTTGAGCAGGTACAGTTCCCCAGCGGCGCTATGCTTTCGCTTGACGATCCGGGCAGCAATCTTTGCATCAACTGCCATCAAGGACGTGAATCTACCGTCAGCGTGAATCGCTTGATTGGCGAGTTGACGGACGATGAGCAATCAGATGCGCTGCGTTTCCTGAATGTCCACTACTTTGCCGCCGGCGCGACGCTCTTCGGGAGCGAGGCGCAGGGTGGATACCAGTATGACGGGCAGGAATACAGCGGTCGCAACGAGCACGTGCCTGGGTTTGACACCTGCACCGAATGTCACAGCGTTCACGAGTTGGAAGTTGTAGTTGAAGAATGCGGTGATTGCCATGAGGGTGTCGAAGTCAAGGATGACCTGACGAGCATTCGTGTGAGCGAGGTCGACTATGACGGTGACGGTGATGTAGAAGAAGGTATTGCCGGCGAAGTGGATACGATGCGTGAAGCATTGTACGCGGCGATGCAGGCCTATGCCGTTAACACGGTTGGTAGCGGCATCATCTGGTCGCCGTCGGCTTACCCGTACTTCTTCACAGACCTGAACGGTGACGGTGTTGCAGACGCGGATGAGGTCAATCGCGAAAATGGTTTCAATACCTGGACGCCCAAATTGCTTCGTGCCGCCTACAACTACCAGTACACAGCCAAGGACCCTGGCGCTTTTGCGCATAACGCAGACTACGTGTTACAACTACTGTACGACTCGCTGGCCAACATTGGTGGCAGCACAGCGGGTATGACACGGGCTGAGATTGCTGCGCCGGAAAGCTAGCCAGTATTGACTTCTTGAAGGTAACGAAAAAGGCCAGGTCATCAAGACTTGGCCTTTTTTGATCCTGCTGTGCAATCGCAGGCTGGTTCCTGTGGTCCGTTACGTCTGAAGAGTACTTTGCTGCGCCTGTTGGGCGCGCCTGGCCTCTTCAGCCTCAGCGTCCCACCGGTCACAGGTGCGATTAAGCAGGTAACACAGGCCACCCACGACTCCCAGAGGCATCGCAAAGCGCAAGATAAAAAGAAATATTACTACTGCCGCTGCCGCTGAAATGCTCATCATTTATCCCCTATCGTTTCACTAGCTGCTGGTTGGGTGCTCACCAGGGCAAACAATTGCGTTTCCTCAAACTTATTTGCTTGAGTAAAGCATAATACGGCCGTCTGCCCCGGTCTATCGGGTAAAGAAACCATTCTTCTATGGGGTATCGCCGGAAAGGCGCGAGCCACCGGCGCCTATGATTCGAGCTCTAGAAGTCGATTTTCGGCCACGAAGTGGGGTATATCGCCCAGGGGGCGTGGGTAGGCGAACGGCCGGCCGGCAAATTTTGGGCTGGTTGCAGCCTGCGCTACCCAAAACGTGGCCCAAGAAGGGGCCATGACCCCAGCCACGGATAGGCTCAATCCCTGATTTACCCCACACGACCGTCTTGCTACACTATATCTGTTCTGCTTCCTCATTCTTGTGAGATGGGTGCTCACCAGGAATTGGTCCAGAAGGTAATTGGTATAACCTTCACCAAAGAGGAGGTACAAATGGAGATAGCGAAACGAGTCCTGGCAGGGTTCATATGTTCGTTTCTGCTAGTCAGCATAGTGGCGGTGGCGCAAGCGGCACCGCCGCGTCAGGATGCTCCTACCGAGGGCGATTCAGACGAATGCATTGGGTGCCACGAAGGGCTGCGCGATTATTGGGAGCATGGCGCGCACTCCCAGGCACTGTCCGATCCGGTGTTTCAGGCTGCTTGGCAAGAGCAGGGTCAACCTGCTGAGTGCCTGGCATGCCACACCAGCGGTTATGACGCAGCGACAGGAGAGTATCTCGCCGAAGGCGTAGATTGTGTGGCCTGTCACTATCCCGTGATGGATGACCATCCGGACAACTATATGCCCACAGATGTTTCCTCGCGGCTGTGCGGAAGCTGCCATACGGAGACATTCAGCGAGTGGCAGGACAGCCATCACGCTTCCGAGGATATGGCCTGCAGCCAATGCCACAACCCGCATACGGCCGACCTGCGTGTCGAAAGTGCGCAGGCCCTTTGCCAGCAGTGCCACCAGGATCAATCCCACTTCTTCTCCTTTACGGGACACGCCAAGGAGGGGCTTGCTTTGCACTGACTGTCACCTGACCGTGGAGGATGGCGCGCTCGGTGAAGGTCATGGCTCGCGCAGCCACAGCTTCAAGGTGGACCTCCAAACATGTAACCAGTGTCACGAAGGCGACATGCATGCGGCGCTGGAACAGGAGGCAGGTCTCGCGCCCAGCAAGGATGTCGCCTGCTACCGGACCGACATGGTACGGGCCACGGTGGCTCCGGAGCAGCCTATTGAGGCAGAGCCTCAGCAGGCCAATCCCCTGGTCTATTTCCTGCCGGCCGCAATCGGCCTGATGTTTGGTGTGGTGATCGCGCCGTTTGCGGAGAACCTGTACCGCCGCCGCAGGGAGGACAAGTAAATGAACAGCAGCACTCTGGATCGCCGCTCCTTTCTGAAGCTTAGCGCCGTAGGCTTGGCCAGCGCCACGGTAGGTGTGGCCTGGACGCAAAAAGATACGCCTGTGGAAGCGGACCCACTTGAAGAAGCACGAAGCACCCATCGCTGGGCAATGGTCATCGACCAGTCGAAATGTATCGGATGTGAACAATGTACGCTGGCATGCCAGGCAAACAATGATGTTTCGCCAGACATCGCCTGGACGCGGGTACAAAAAGCGCAGCCCATTAACGGTCAGGAGATCTATCTACCGGTGCAATGTATGCACTGTGCCGATGCTCCGTGTGTGCATGTCTGCCCTGTTGGCGCAAGTGCCCAGCGCAGCGACGGTATCGTGACGATGGATTATGAGCGCTGCATCGGCTGCCGTTACTGCGAGATTGCCTGCCCTTATGGCGCGCGCTCTTTTAACTGGCAGGCGTTTGAAGGCCAAAATCCTGCAGTTCCCGCCTGGGGTCAGCCGGAAGTTCCGCGCCGGCCAAGAGGCGTTGTGGAAAAATGCACCTTCTGTGTACAGCGTATCGACCGCGGCCTTTCGTTTGGGCTGTCGCCCGGTGTTGACCAGGCCGCAACGCCGGCTTGTGTGGTGGCCTGCACCAAGAAAGCTCGCGTTTTTGGTGACCTTAATAATCCTAACTCTGAGGTCAGTCAGCTGCTGGCGGCGAACCCATCTTTCCGCCTGCGGGAAGACCTGGGCACAGAACCACGTATCTACTATCTGCCGGCACAACATGTCGGCGAGGAGGGTTGCGCATGAACAGCGGCCGTTTAGAGTTTTTGCGGCATTCCTTTTTCTGGTGGGTGCTGGGCCTTTCGGTTGTGATTGTCCTTGGGTTGGGCGCTGCATACACTGTTTTCACGCAGGGTCTTGTGGTGACGAATCTCACCGATTTGGTGCCGTGGGGACTTTGGATCTCGATTGATCTGTCCAGTATCGCGCTCAGCGCCGGGGCTTTTCTACTGTCGGCGGCGGTATATCTGCTGGGGCTGAAGAGGCTGCAGCCGGTGGCGCGCACGGCCGTGTTCATCGGCCTGATTGGCTACAGCATGGCGGTCATGACCTTGCTGCTCGATATCGGCCGTCCGGATCGCTTCTGGCACGGCATGGTCTACTGGAACATTCACTCGCCTCTGTGGGAAGTCACAATGTGCGTTGCCCTATACTTCACGGTCCTGATCCTGGAAGTGACGCCGATTGTAGGGGAGTCTTCGCTGATCCAGGGGCGCTGGCCGAAATTGGGACATAGGCTTGGCGGCCTGCACAAATTGGCTCCTTTCCTGGCTTTGGCAGGCCTCACGTTCTCAATGCTGCACCAGTCATCGCTGGGCGCCACGTACGGAATTTTGAAGGCACGGCCGTTCTGGTTCAAGCCAAGTCTGGCGATCCTGTTCATGGCTTCAGCCATCGTGGGTGGCCTGGCACTGACAGTGTTTGCCTCCAGAGTGGCCGGTCGCGCCAGCAAAAGAGCGAATGTCAACCCCTCGCTGCTCGATACCGTGGCGCACTACCTTGGTTGGGCGTTGGTCATTTATCTCTATCTACGGGTTTGGGACTTCCTGGCCACAGAATACACCTATCTCCCGGGACGCAGCGAGGCGCTCGAGATGTTGACGCACGGCGCCTTTGCTTTTCACTTCTGGGGTGGTGAGATCTTGCTGGGTATTGTAGTGCCGATGGTGATCTTGCTCAGCGGCCGTTTGCGCCGCCATGACCGCCTCCAAGTTCTCGCGCTGTTCCTGGTGGTAGGTGGGGTTGTTGCCTATCGCTGGAATACGAACCTTGTCGGCCAACTGGTGGTCCTCAATAATCTGATGCAGGGAACCATCCCCGCCTATACGAGTTATTCTCCCTCGCGAATTGAGATGGCTGCCGGAGCAGGGGTCGTTGCCTACGGCCTGTTGATGTTTACCCTGGGTGTACGCTACCTTAAAGTAGTGGACCATGGCTTTCCCGCCTCCGAGGCCGAAGAGTCTGAACAAATCGCCCTGCCGCAGCCTAGGTACGCTGCGAGCGGCGACTAGAGAAAGGGCGCGCTCTGCTCTGGTCAGGCTGTCGAAAGAGCAGAGCGCAGTCCAAATGCTCCAGCGCGAAAACCGGTCCGCGTGGCAATCAGACTGACTCGAGGACCACACCCGTACGGACAATTGGTGTCCTGCTGAAGGAATATGCAGCGGGACATTTTCTTTTCAATAACCCGGCTAAACCAAAAGGAAGGACCAGGCACCCAGAGGACACGGGATGCCTGGTCAACGTGGCTCAGATTGGACCGCTGCGGGTGGCCCCGGAGTAAGGTCCAATTGCGACTGGAACCAACAGCGAGCTAGTTGTGGTTGGATGGACCTTTCACTCGCTGTGCAAACCTGAACTAAATGGCGAGCTGCTGCCCATTGTAAATGGGACAAGCGCTGCAGCCTGTTGGTAAAGCCCCTTCCTGCGCGGTGCGGGCGACCCAGCACGGTTTAGAAGTTTCGCGCGCTGCCGCACAACTGCTGCGTGTGGCCGGATCGCAGTTGCGTACCAGCCAACAGGGCAAGGATAAGCTACTTTGCGCAGCTACTGCGGGCGGCCGTTGTTTAGAGGAACTCTTGCCCTCAGCAGCCTCGGCTTCCCAATGGTCAACCAACCTGTTGGTGAAATAGCCGATGCCTGAGATCAGAACCAGGGGCACGATACAACGCAAGGCAAATAGCAGAACCATGATGCCCGCTGCTTGTGCTTCGCCCATTGCTGACTCCCGTGACAGGACTTCTGTAAATGCCTGCCACTATTACCAGGATACACGTTCAAGCCGCCCTCCGCATCGGGGAATCGGGCCATTAATGTGTGGGGAGTTTGCCCCATTGATGTTGTGGGGATCGATGTGCTTGTGGCGGGAAAGGTTAGTCGTCGAGGTCGATCAGACCTATCTTGATCGCATATTTGACCAGTGCGATGCCGCTGTGCAAATCCAGTTTACGCATGATGTTTTCGCGGTGGCGTTCCACGGTCTTGGAACTGATCACGAGAGTTTCGGCGATCTCGTTGTTGGAATAGCCTTCGGCGATGAGAGCCAGAACCTCTCTTTCCCGCGGTGTCAGGTCGTCATGGAACAGCTCTTCCCCCGCCTCGACGCGCCGGAGGTAATCCTGCACGAGCCGTTTGGCAAGGGTCGGGTATAGAAAGACGTCTCCCTTACTGACGGTACGGATGGCGTGAACCAGGTCGTCGGGGGCGGCACGTTTGGGAATATAGCCGGAAGCGCCGGCTTTGAGCATTTCGAAAAAGTACTGGTCGTCTTCATACATGCTGAGAGCCAGCACGGCCGTGTTGGGATGACGTTCCTTGATAACCGCCGTTGCCTCGATCCCATTCATGTCCGGCATCTTGATGTCCATCAGGACGATATCAGGCTGCAAAGTAGCCACCAACCGCAGCGCCTCTTGCCCCGTTTCTGCCTCGCCGACTATGTGCATGTCTTCCTGGGCGTCCAGAAGCAACCGCAATCCCGAGCGCACCACGGCGTGATCGTCTACCAGAAGCAGGCTAATTTTCTCCAACGGTCCTTCCTTCGCTGCTTTGCACCGGGATTTCGATGTCAATAATGGTACCTAGCCCGGGTGTTGAAGTAATGGTACATGAGCCTCCGGCCAGTGCAACCCGCTCCTGCAAGCCCAACAGGCCCCATGCCTGGCGCCGGTGCGGCTTGCGCTGCAACATATTTTGCACGTCAAAACCGCGGCCATCATCGCTGATCAGTAGATGCACGTGATCAGATTGAAAAGTCAGCTCTACCTGCGCAGCATGGGCCGAAGCATGCTTCTGGATGTTGCTAAGCGACTCCTGAACGATACGGAAGATGACAGTCTCGATTTCAGGGGGCAAACGCAGAACAGGTTCGCTGATGTGCAGGCTGGATTCGACTCCGCTCCGCGTTTCAAAGGATTGTACCTGGCCGCGCAGGGCAGGTACAAGGCCCAGGTCGTCCAGAACAGACGGCCGTAGGTCGGCCAGTACATCGCGCAGTTCTGTGAGCGCTGTGCCGCACAGTTCACGCAGGTCCGCGACCTGCTGAGCCACTTTGTCATCTGCATTCGGCAAACGACTCTGCGCAGCGGCGAGGCCGAGCCCGAGCGCGGTTAGCGTTTGGGCGGGTCCGTCATGAAGTTCACGGGCAATACGCTGGCGTTCCATTTCCTGGGCCGTTACAACTTGATGAAGCAGCTCGCCGCGCAGTTCTTCGCGATCCTGCAACTCCCGGTACAGGCGCGCGTTTTGGGCGGCAATACTGATCTGTTCCGCTGCGGTATTGATCAGCGAATACTCGCGGGAGGAAAACGGAGCCTGTGACGGCCGTGTGCACATGACGAGGCTGCCGTCCAGATTCCCGCTGCTGGCCAGGACAACACCCACGGTATGGCCTGCTGTAGAACCTGCCGGCCGCTCGGCATAGAAGTTGCGGTCCAGTTGCGACTCATTTTCCAGGATGGCGGCCTTTTCTCCGTCCCACCAGGCCGCCTGACCGTTCTGCATGACGAACTTTCCAACCGCTACCGCCTGGGCGTACATATTGGCCTTAATAGTAGGATCCGCAGGGCACTGCGTCATGACCGCGGGCTCAGATTCATGATCCTCATCAACACACCAGAAGATCATACCTGCGTCGATATGGGGCTCCGCGTTGACAAATTCGTTGAGGGCCACGGCTAGTACGTCTTCTTCATTGATTGTCTTTGCCAGGCCTCGGGAAAGGGAATACAGTGACGAAAGATTGCGCATGGCCTCACCCAACTCGTCCTGGGCCAGCTCCTGGGCTTGCTGCGCCGCGGTCAGCTTGAGCTGTGTTTCCAAATCGAAGGCGCGCAAGGCACGGACGATAAACAACGTCATGAGGATGGCGCAGAAGGTGCGAAACAGCTGCACCGGAATACCAGTGATCTCCAGGAATACCTGGGAGTTCAGCACATTGGAGGGGAACAAAACGCTGGGCTTCGGAAACAGCTGTCCGGCGATACCATAGAGGCTCAGCGCTATGGCTGCGCCCAGCAAAGCGCGGCCAAAATCGGGCATTCCGCGGGTGCGAAAGGTGCGCTGTTCCAGAAGGATGGCCCAGGCCGCAAAAAGCGCGCCGGGTATGGCGAGCATATAGCGGGCCAGGACATCAGAGATGACGATGGTGCTCTGGTGATCCAGTCCATAGAGTGCCCGTGTGGCCAATACGCTGATGAGCCATATCGCCAGCATGATTGCTGCCGCGGTATAGGCTACCAGACGACCGTTTTCCTGCGGCCGGTGGTTGGCGTAGATAAGCTGCACCCCAAATATGATCAGAAAGGCAAACGAGAAAGCTAGATGGGCAATGCGCAGGTTGTCGTTGAGAGTCCAGGCGGGAACACTGGTAACTCCTGTACTGTTAAGCAGTTGGAACATTTCCAACCATTCGTGCAAACCGTGCAAGATCGCAAAGGCGGCAAGTGGGGCCATGGCCAGGGCAAACGGGAAATCGGAAGATCGGCCGGATTCGATGGCGATGGCAACGCCCATCGTGAAGAATGCCAGACCATAGAAAAAATAGATGACGACGAGATTCTGCTGCAATAATGGCGTCAGGAAGTCCATGGCTCAGCGAAGTCGGGTAAGGTTACTGAACGGCAATAGCCCCTCTCGGAGTTGACCCAAGCCGGATTCCTCGTATTGTGCATCCAATGATCCTCAGGAGGCGGCGCTGGCAAGCGCTTGATCATCCGCAATCTGCAGCGGTTGTCCCGCTGCTTCGAAATCAACGTCTGGCTCCAACGCCCCGGTTTTGATGTACCCCAGGGCGACAATGTCCGCGGGGCCCTCGGCGGCAGAGGTGATCGTGCCCACGTTCTTTCCCCTGGCTGTGATTTCAGTTCCCGCAGAAAGTGGTGCGGAGGCGCGCAGCGGCAGCAATCGTTTTGCCAGGCGCCCCCTGCTTTCCATGCGCGCAATGATCTCCTGCCCAGTGTAGCAGCCCTTGGAGAAGGATACGTCGGCCCAAAGACCGGCTTCCAGGGGGATGTATTCCTGGGTAATTTCGGTTCCAAAGCGGGGCAGGGCGGCGGTTATGCGCAGGTAATCGAAGGCGGGGGCGTCCGCTTCGACGAGGCCAACGGCCGTCAGATAGCGCCAGATGGCGTCGCGCTGAGACATTTCGCACATGACGAAGTAGCCGCCGCCATGGATCGGATCGGTACGGTGCAAATAGGTGTCGACGCCGGCGATTTCGGCTTCGCGCCAATGGTGAAGGGGGATATCTACTTCGGGGTAACCGGCTTCTTCACCCAGGATCTGCATCGCCAGCGGTCCATAGATTCCGAAAACGGCCGTGCGCGCACTGATGTCCTGCAAGTGGAAATCATCGTTGAAGAATACGAAGCGCAGCAAGTAGCGCGCGATGGCGTCACTGTTGTTCTCACCTGTCAGGGCATAGACTGTGTCGCTGCCGGCATAGAGAATCAAGCGATCGATCATGCGCCCGATGTCGGTTGTCAAGATCGTTGCGGTACCTTCCCCGGACTCCAGGTTCTTCACAGTCTGCGTAGACATGCGGTGAATGAGGTCCAGGCGAGTGGCGCCGGTTATTTTCAGCATACCAAGATCGCTGCGGTCGGTGATGACGGCCGTGTGCTGGGCTGCTTCTAAAACCAGGGGATCAATCTGTGTCGTCATTGTTGTCTTCCATGATCGTGAGATCTACGGCCGTGAGCGGAATGATGCTCTCCTCAAACCGCTCTTCTTCATCTAACCACTGCTGTGCAAAAGCCTCTATCTGCGCCAAGATTCGACGCTCGCGGCCAAAGGTGGTAGCCGCAACAACCTCTGCCAGGGTTCTGCCGTCCAGGTATTTCCGCTTTTCGGTGAGCGCACGCTCCGTTATTCCAGCCAGCCAATCTTCAGTCTTCAGGCGGACCAACTGAAAGTCATCGAAGATCTGGTCCAGGTCACGATCCTGGTTTTCGGCATATCGCTCACGGTCATAGGCCTCCGGATCGGTTAAAGCCGCCAGCAAACGGGTCGGCGGTTTATTCTGGTCAAGGCGCATCAGCCCAGTGACCAACTCCGCTTCCCACGCCGTCAGGTTGACCAGAATATCGATGATAGACCATTCCCCTACCGCGCCTTTCTCGAGCAGGGCCAGATCCGGTAATGGTTCGATGGCAACCAGCAGCCGCTCACGACTGTCGTCCAGAGCGTCGAGTAGTGCATCCATTTCAGACATAGTCATCCCGTTTCCTCAGCGGTGAACACGCTCCGTGCGACCGCCTCCTCTGCGCATGAAATAGTGCCAGTAAGTATAGCATGTTTGGATCGTGGGGAATGGACGAGCAGCGGCAGGCTGCTGAAAAGTAGTGTTATACTGCCGCGCGAAGTATGCTTTCTGTGGTGTATAGCCAAAAGAGATTCTGAGAATGGAAAAGCCTTGTGGCCTGATCGTCCTTAAACCTGGACGCCTCCGAAGTCTTCGCGCTGGCCCGCAGCACGCAGCGCCATCGTTGTGGGTTTTCCCTTGCCCATTGGCCACTCAAAACCGGCCATCAAAAACATTATGTCAAGGTGATCGAATTGTTTCTCCAAAAACGAAACAATTCGATCACACCCTCGCTCGGCCCAATTCAGCACCGCCACCCCACCCTCTTGCCGCCCTGGGCCTGTCCTTCCTTAGGTCAGGGTCAGGGCTTTGAGAGTGGAGGATCCTTGCGTTCTCTTTATCCACAGCTTCTCGACGTCGTGGCGTGGCTTGGTGATGAAAGTCATGCCAAAAGGGTGTAGAATGACGCTGGCAATCATGCAGATGTGGTCTATAATCGGAAGCGTTACGGATGGACCGCTGTTGAAAACAGCATGAGACGCGAATTGACAATCGCTGGAAATCGCTATAATCCGCACGAGGTGTGCCCTGCAGAGCATGCCTTCAGTAAACCGCTCCGGTTGCTGGGTGACTCTGTATGGACAGGTAGTTAGTTTAATCCTGACTACCACCAGGCTTTTCCCGCAACCTGCTCGTACACGGCCGGTTTCATTGGCTCGTAGAGAAGGTGGCGATGGAAATCACTTGTGAATCTTATCATCCTGCGCGTACTCACCCGGTCCCGGTAATCTGAAACCCAGAGTGAAGGAGAACGTTATGACACAGGCATCGTGGACAAAGACGCAAAAAAGTGACGTAACGCAAACGAGCAAAAACAGCCGGTTGAAGTTTATCATCGGCGGTGCTGTTCTGATTGCAGCCATTGCGTTCCTGGTTGTGAATGCCATGAGCGGCAGCACGCAGTTGTATAAGACAGTCGATGAGTTCTACGCCGATAAATCGCGCCTAGCTGGACGCGACTTGCGTGTGGCGGGCTGGGTCCTGGGCGACTCCATCCAGTATACCCAGATTGATGCGATGAATTCGCGGCTTGAGTTTGATATTGTCGACGACTATGCCCGGCCGGAACAGAAGCTGCATGTCGTCGTCCTCAATGAGCCGAAACCTGATCTGCTACAGCATCAGGCTCAGGCGCTGGTTGAAGGACGTGGAGATGAAAACGGCGTGTTTACCTCTATCCCTGGCGGTCTTATGCTGAAGTGCCCGACTCGTTATGAGGAGATGGAGCCGGAAGTATAATGCTGGCTGATATCGGCAATTTTGCCTTAGTCCTGGCCTTCCTGTGTGCCATCTTTTCAGTGGTGGCAGCATGGTACGGACAGCGGACCGGTCAGGTCGCCTGGGTGGAAAGCGCACGGAATGCGACGATTGTTGTCTTCCCGCTTGTTTTCACAGCCTGTCTCCTGCTGGTAATCTCGCTGCTGCGGAGTGACTTCTCCATTGAATATGTATGGCGTGTCAGTAGTATTGATATGCCGGCCTATCTCAAAGTAACTGCGCTTGTGGGGTGGGCAAGCGGGTTCACTGCTGTTCTGGAACTTGCTGCTTGCGGCTTTTACGGCCGCGGCCATGGCCCGCAAATGGGATGAACAGCGTGAGTTGATGCCCTACGCGTTGATGGTTGCCAGCCTGACGCAAATCTTCTTCCTCTTCTTGGTCGTTTTCATCGAGACTCCCTTTGCTCGGCTGGATGTGGTCCCACCCGATGGCAACGGCCTCAACCCTCTGCTTCGCCATCCAGGGATGATCATTCATCCGCCCATGCTTTATCTGGGCTTTGTCGGGTTCACGATTCCCTATGCCTTTGCCATGGCCGCGCTAATGGCCAACAGACTCGATGATAGCTGGATCTTGACGACCCGCCGCTGGACGCTGGTTGCCTGGTTATTCTTGAGCTTGGGTTTGATCCTTGGGGGACGTTGGGCCTATGATGTCCTGGGCTGGGGTGGTTATTGGGGCTGGGACCCAGTGGAGAACGCTTCGCTAATGCCGTGGCTCGCCGGTACCGCTTTCCTGCATTCGGTGATGATTCAGGAAAAGCGAGACATGTTCAAGACCTGGAATATGTTCCTGATTATCCTGACCTATAGTCTGGTTATTCTGGGCACGTTTGTGGTGCGCAGTGGTGTGATCTCTTCTGTGCACTCGTTTGCACAATCAGCGATCGGTCCCTTGTTCTTTGGCTTTATCGCGTTCATGTTTGTGCTGTCGGCCTACTGGATGAGCAAGCGGCGTGCGGACCTCGCTTCTGAGAATCATATCGAGTCGATGGCTTCCCGCGAAGCAGCCTTTTTGTACAACAACTTCCTGATCATTGCTATTCTGGCTGTGGTCTTTATTTTCACTTACTACCCAATTATCTCCGAGCTGTTTACCGGGGAAAAAGGGTTCGTGGGACCGCCCGTCTATGAGCGTGCGCTGGCGCCGTTATTTGCGCTCCTGCTCTTGTTGATGGGCGTTGCGCCTTTGACTATGTGGTATCGCTCCAGCGCGAAGCGTATTGAGATGGGAGTACGATGGCCGGCGCTGGTTGCAACGTTGTTCGTGGCTGTGCTCTTTGCCTTCGGCATGCGCAGTTGGGGGGCGTTACTGGGTTTCTGGATCGTGGGCTTCTCAGCCATTCTGACACTGCTGGAGTTCTGGAAAGGTACGCGAGCACGTATGCGCCGTGGAGAGGGGCCCTGGGAAGCGTACATGAACTTGCTGGCCCGTAATCGGCAGCGCTATGGCGGTTACTGGATTCATATCGGCGTGCTGATCATGGCCTTTGGGATCATTGGCACGGAGCTGTTCCAGCAAGAGACCCAGATCCGTTTGCAGAGCGGTGAGTCGCTCACCCTGGGTGAGTATCAGATGGTGTTCAATACCGTGGACCGCTTCGCGGGCCTTGACGATCTGATGATTACCGAAGCAACGGCCGAAGTGTACAAAGACGGCCGTCTGGTGGAGACCCTGCGCCCACGCTCGGAATTGTATACGCGCACGATGCAGCCGATGACGATTCCTGACTCGGTTTCGACAGTGACGGAGGACTTCTATGTCCTGCTCGTTGACTGGGAGCCTTTGACACCGAATCAAGCTACGTTCCGCGCTTATCTGAATCCGTTGATTAACTGGATCTGGGCGGGCGGCGTCGTCTTTGTCATTGGCACGTTAATTGCTGCCTGGCCTGATCGACGCGAGGAGAAGGTGCTGGTACTGGATCCCCGCCGTACCGCGCTGGGTGCGGCGGATTGATCCCGGTAGGACGAAGAGTGCTTGCAGGAAGGCAGCGCTGTGCGGGGCATGGCGTTGTCTTTGCTGCTTCTGAAGTGATAGGATGATGTCCAGACTACTGCGCATACTTCTCCTGGCAATGCTCTTGACAACCGCGGTTGCCCTGCCGGCGTTGGCCCAGGATAACAATGTGACCGATGATGAGGTCAACGAGATCGCGCGAGATGTGTACTGCCCCGTTTGCGAGAGCACGCCCCTGGATGTGTGCCAGACGCAGGCCTGCGCAGATTGGCGCGAATTGATTCGTACAAAGCTGGCGGAAGGTCAGAGCAAACAAGAAATCTTTGATTATTTCGGCCGCCAATATGGGGACGGTGTGCTGGCGAATCCGCCGCGACGCGGGATCAGTCTGGTAATGTTGTGGATCCTGCCGGTAGTTGTCATTCTGTTAGGGGCGCTATTGTTTAGCGTGGCCATGCGCAGGCTGAGCGCGGTACCGGCGAGCGCGGAGGGAACGGCCGTGTTCACAGATGCGCCGGCCGTGCAGACGAAGCAAAATACCCCTTTGGCCGCAGATGACTATCTGGCGCGAATTGAGGATGAACTCGGTAAAAAAGATGAGTGAAATGACCCAAACGCCGGTGCCTGCTGAGACAGGCAAAGCAGGTGGAATTCGTTGGGGGACTGTGTTACTCTGGGCGTCTCTGTTGACCTTGCTGGCACTCCTGGGCTGGGCGCTGATTCGGACAAATGCAACACGCCCTGAGGCGGGTCAGCCCGCGCCGGACTTCGACATCGAATTCTTTGATGGCTATACCTGGCAAGATATGCCTGCTGCAAACCTCTCGGATATGCGTGGCAATGTCGTGGTCTTGAATTTCTGGGCGGCGTGGTGTGTAGAATGCCGCCTGGAAGCTGAATTGATTGAGAATGCGTGGCGGCAGTATCAGAATGATGATGTGATCTTTCTCGGCGTCGCCTACGCAGATGTGGAGCCGAACTCGATTGCCTATATGAAGGAGTTTGGCATCAGTTACCCCAATGGGCCTGACCTGGGCACAGACATTTCTGATAGTTACGAAATCACGGGCGTGCCGGAGACATTCTTCATCGGCAAAGATGGCGTTATCGGGCATGTACAGATCGGGCCGCTGAATGAAACAATGTTGAATGGTGTTATCCAGCGCCTCTTGCAGGAAGGTGGGTAGCCTCCCCATAGATAGTTGGGTGAGCCCCTGCCTTCGGGCTTGGAGCCGCTAGCTGGTATCTTTATGTCTCTCTTAACGGTCGCTTCTCTTTTAGTTGGACTGGCGCTGCTGGTCATCGTTATTATGGTAGTTGCACGGCCGTTATTGCGGCCCGCGCCGGCTGAAGCCAGGCCGCTCACGCCGCGAGAACAGCTGCTTGATCAGAAAGCGGCGATCCTGGATCAGATTCGGGCTCTCGATTTTGATTATGAAACGAACAAGATTCCGCAGGAAGTCTATGAATTGCAGCGAGTTTTCCTGATGGAACAGGCCGCGGACACGCTCAAGAAGCTGGATGAGCTACCGGAAGCTACTGCAGGAGCCGACGTTATCGCGCAGATCAATGAAGCGATTGTCGCTTTGCGGAGCCGTCCGGCGCCCAGCCCGGGGGTCGTGCCGGCGGGCAGCAACGGCCGTGGTGGCTATTGCACAACCTGTGGCCAGGAGCTTGATCAGGGAGATCGCTTCTGCGCGCGCTGCGGCCATCCTGTCCCTCTTCCCCAACCGACCACGTAGCGCCAACCTATGATGAATAACGAGATCAACGAAGCGCGGCGCACTACTTCGCAGCGCACCTTCCTTCTGCTCGCCCTATTATGTGTATCTTTTGCCTTGGCGCTGGCGATAAACGGCCGCGCTGCAGCTCAGGAACCATTGGAACCGCCGGCCAAGCCTGATGCCGAGAATGGACTGCCTCTCTTTGCCGACCGCTGCGCGAATTGCCATGGGCCCGCCGGCCAGGGTGATGGCGAATTGACAGCCAATTTACCCAAGCCACCACGCAATTTCACGGATCCAGCGTATTTACGGGCCGCACTTCCGGCGACGATGTTCCAGACGATCAACGAGGGTCGCCTGGACGCGGGGATGCCGCCGTTTGGACCGGCGAGCAGCAATCCTATTGCTCCGGCCGATCAGTGGGATCTGGTAGCGGCGGTGTACAGTCTGGGAACGGCACCGGAGGCGTTGGCTCGCGGAACGGCCGTATATGAAGAAAACTGCCTTAGCTGTCACGGCCAGATGGGAGCGGGAGATGGTCCGGAGGCAGCGTCCTCCTCGGCGCCGCCTACTGATCTTTCTGACCTGCGCTACTGGTCTAATCGCAGCAATGAAATGGTGTTCGCGGGAATGCAAGACCCGGCGGTTGTAGATCATGATTATGATCTAGATGAAGATGCCCTGTGGGATGTAACCGATTATGCGCGCACGTTCAGCTATTTTTATGTCGACCCGCAGGCGGCGGCCGCGCCGATTGAGGCCGCACGTATCGGGGGGCTGGTCGTCAATGGTTCGACCGGTGAGGCGCTTACAGCGGGAACAGTGCTTTTGCGTGCCTTCACATCGGATTTACAGCAAGCGGATACGATGACGGCGGAAATTGGTCCGGATGGCCGTTTCAGCTTTGACCTGACGGGCGTTTCGCCGGACTGGGTTTATCTGGCAAGTACGGAGTTCAACGACCTGAACTTCAGCAGCAATCCCGATCGTCTGGAGAGGCGTGATCCTGAACTTGACATGCCGATCACGGTTTATGAGACGACGAGCGATCCCACTGCGGTGAATATTGACCAGGTGCATATGCTGCTGGATTTTGCCGGCGAACGTGTCCTGGTCAGTGAGATTTATGTGCTTAGCAACCGGGACCCGGCCGTCTTTATTGGCAAATCCGGGGTGTCGGATGAAGGCACCCTGGAAATCCGTTTACCCTCGGGCGCGGAAAATGTCGAGTTCCAGCGCTCTTTTCGATCCTTCGAGAGCTTTTTGCCCGCGACGGAAGTGATTCCTGTAGGAGAAGGATATGCAGACACAGTGCCGATCCGGCCTGGGGATGGGGCGATGAATTTGCTGGTGACGTATGATCTGCCATATGAGGACGGGATGGTCCTGGAGCACCCGGTCTTCTACGAGACGGCCAATGCCACGGTAGTGATGCCGGATACGGGTGTAGAACTGCAAGGGGAAGGTTGGACCAGCCAAGGCACACAGCAGATGGGCAACGCGGGAACGGTGACAAGCTATGCGCGGCCGGGATTGACGGCGGGAGATACGATACGATTTGAGCTGAGCGGCCGCCCTGCGGCACCGGCAGCGGCGACGGTGGGCGGTAGTGGGGCAGTAGGCGGTATGAATGATACGGCCGCGCTCTTGTTTGGCGGAGCGATCTTCTTGCTTGCGGTGGGCGGCGCGGCCTATACACTGCGCAGCTGGCGAGAAGAGGAAGTCGAGAAATCCCCGAGCGAAATCAACGAACTGCTGGTTGCGGTTGCTGAGCTGGACGATGCCTATGAAGCGGGCAGACTGGATGAAGATACGTACCAGGCGAGCCGCACGGCACTGATTGAAAAACTGGTGCTGCTCTGGCCGGCTTCTGCTGTCCAGGAGTAGCAAAGCTGGAATTCGATCGTGTTTGAATTTACTACCATCTACTACCGGGTTGATGACGAAGAAGCGCTAGAGAACTTTTTTTCTACTGTTCATTTGCCCTTGGCGGAGCAGCTGCCGGGATTGGTGAGACGAGAAGTCAGTCGGATCAAAGGTAAGCCGGGTGGTGATTCACGTTTCCATATGGCTTTTTCGCTCTACTTTGCCACGGAGCGAAGTTTTCAATTGTCGATCACTTCCGCAGTAGGCATGAAGCTCATGGCGGCGCTAAAGCCCTGGTCAGATGCCAAGCTTTTGACCTGGTACTATGCAGATTCATTTGATGAGGTAGTGGAGAAACGCGGCACTCCTGTCGATTTGGGCCCGATCTAGGGTTATCGGTTAGCCAGGTTCTAAGCTGGCGGATCTGCTTTATTCGTTGTCGGCCGAAGAAGCAGCGGGAATATAGGTCTGATAGACCAGGGGCGCAAAGACGAAAGTGGTATCCAAAAGAACTTCGTCCTGTCGCCCACCGAGGGCATAGATGCGCGTTTCCACCTGCCCAACCCCGAGGTCGGGCCAGCCCGCTGCTTCAGCGAGCGAAGGGGTGTTAATCACTTGCCAGGTAGCGGTGGTGGGATCATACATTTCACTGAAGGTCACGCCGTCTCCTTCTGCACTACCCCCGATAATATAGAGGCGATTGAGCAGAACAGCCGATCCTGCGGAGGATCGGGCAGCCAGCAACGGAGGACAGTCGCTCCAAGCCTCAGCGGCTGGATCATAACGCTGGCAGTCGGCCAAGGCACCGTTTTCATTTTGACCACCTACCACGTAAAGCTGCCCAGTCAGTGTACCGCCCGAGGCAAAAGCGCGAGCAGTGGGCAGCGGTGGCAAAGGACGCCAACTGTCAGCGGCGGGATCATATACATACCCCGTGTCTAGAAACGTGTCTCCATCATAGCCCCCAAGGACGTACAAGAACGATCCATCGCTCAGCGTGAGGCTGTCTGTCAAGGGACTTGGCAAGGCGGCGATTGGGCGCCAGGCGTTTTGGGCGGGGCTGTATGCTTCAACCGCGGCTGAAAGCTCGCCAGTAGCCAGTCGTCCACCAGGCACATAAATCTCGCCGTATAGTTCAGCAGCGCTGGCACCGGCCACGGGGGTAGGTTTGCCAGCCATATCTCGCCAGGTTAGGTCGCGGCTGTTGAAAGCACGCACGACGCCATCCACGCCGTTGGCGGTCTCCCCGCCAATCTGGTAGACATCCAGGCCTACCGAAGCCACCGCCATATCCGCACGTCCCTCGCGCATGGGCCTGCTTCGCAGCCAGCGTGTATTCTCAATGGGCGATTCGGCGAAAAGCTCGGGTGTTGCAGAGACTTGGTTTTGCTGCAGCATCTGCCAACCTACCAAGGCGGCGATGGCGATAAACGTGAGCAGCAAGGCTGAAACGACCAGATTGCGCCACATTGAACCGGAGGAAGCATTGTCACTTTGAGGACCAGCGGTTTGAAGCAGTGGGTCGGCTGCGGGCCCAGATGTCCCTGGCGGCACCTCTGTTGGAGAAGCGAGTTCTGGGTCTTCAAAATCGGCCGTGCCCTCCTGCCCCGGCACAGTGATGTAGCGCTGGTGGATGGCGGCCGTGGTCGCTTCGGTGCGCGAAGAGACCTCAAGTTTGGCGAAAATGTTGCGAAGGTGTACTTTGACCGTGTTCTCGCTGATTGAAAGATCGGAAGCGATTTCTTTGTTGGACGCACCGCGGGAAACGCAGCGCAGGACATCAAGCTCTCTCTCGCTTAAGGGTTCCCCAGGTTCAGCCATCAGTTTGATTATAACGACGCGTTCTTGATTGTACGAAAGCTATTCATTTGGCGCTGGCAGGGGAAGAGGCACGGTACCTGTGATGGGCAGTGTATCTGAGATGGGCATAGGCGTGGGGGTAGCCAGGGCACAGCCCTCCTGTGAATCTGACAGATTCTGGTTCAGGGCAGCTCCGCTGCCGTGCTGACGCGCTTCACGATACAAGTCAACGGCAGGGCAGTACTCACCGCTCAGGCGGTACCGATCTCCTTCCGCGAGAAGGGCAGCGAAAAGCCGGTCGCACGCGTTCTGATAGAACGGAGCGGCGAGACAGAGTTCCCGAAAGACGCTGGAAGCAACCCCCCAGTTCACGCCGACGTAGGCAATTCCTTCTAGATAGAGTTCAGCCCACAGCCAGTAATCGAGCGCTTCCTGCGGAAGGTCGCCAAGCTTCTCGGCCTGCGATAAGTGATAAATGCCGGTTTCGATTTGAGAGCCTTGAATATTCTGAAGTCCCAGGTTCAAGTAGGCATCGTATAGGAGCCGATCTGTCTCGAAGCGCTCGAAGTCAGGAAATTGGCGCTGCAGGACAAGCGTCCCGGCGAGCAACTGCTCCCATTGCTGGCGATCGTCCAGCCGCTGAAGGCGCTGCAGCTCAACAGCAGGGTCGATAACATCGCCGGGCGCCAGCGTTGGTTCTGGAAGGGGTGTGGGGGAGGGAGGCGCAGCGGGAGTGAGCGCGGTTTTCAGGGCGGCCTGAGCCTGGCGGCGCAATGCCTCGGCCTCGCTGCTAGCAGGGTCGCGTTCGAGAACCCAGTCCAGCCGATGGATGGCCAGATTGTAACTACCTGCGGCAATATCCTCTTGTGCAAGCCCCACCTGGCGGGTCAATTGTTCCGTCTTCTGCTGACTGAGGCGTTCGTCGCGCAAGATCTGCCCGCTCTGCCAGGCGAAATAGCCGACGGCGATATAGATGGCGGCAACTATGACCAATAGCAGTAGGCCAAGGCCGGCAATCCGAGTCAGTGGCCAGCCTGATCGCGGTTCTGCTCCTGGTGGAAGATCGGGAAGTTGTTCGTTCATTGTTTGAGCAAGGTGCCGATGAGCACCAGGACCAAGCTGCACAGGAAGGAATCGTCCTACGTGGTCAACATCTCGCGGTAAACGTCAGCGGTTTGCTGAGCAATCTGTGCCTGGGTGTAATAATCCAGCACGCGCTGGCGGCCACGCTGTCCTAGCGCGTGCCGCACTTCTTCCGCTTGCATCAATTCTAACAAATGCGCGCGCAGCGCGCCGACATCTCCTTCGGCAAAGATGAGGCCGGCATCGCCAATGACATTTGGAATCTCACCACTGTCGGAGCCAATGACAGGCACGGCCGTGGCCATTGCTTCCACCAGGACGCGCCCAAACTGTTCCTTCCAATTGGGCAGGGATCGCGAAGGCAACACCAGAATGTCCAGCTCTCTAAGGTAGGCAGGCATTTGCACGGATGAAATCGCGCCGTCAAAGGAAACTCGCTCAGCAACGCCTAGCTGTTGAGCCAACTTCATCAGCGCCGCTTTCTCGGGCCCGTCTCCGGCGATGTGTAGGCGCCAGATACCCGGCAGGTCGGCGAGGGCTTGCAGAAGTAGGTCTACGCCTTTTTCCGGAACCAGGCGCCTGTTAGCGGAGCCAATGATCAGCGCACGGCCGTGATCTTTGGTGCCGGGCGGGTGAAAGATCTGCGGATCCACTCCAAACTGGGGAATAACGCGCGCTGGGCCATGATAGCCTTTCTTACGGCAGACCTGAAGCGCATCCTGGTTGCCCAGGAGCGCGTAATCAACGCCTTGCAGCACTTGCTGCTCAAGCGTGCGAAACGGCAGGGGGTAGCGGCGATACAGGTTTTGCCAACTGAAGAAGAGCGTTTTCGCTCCTTGCGCATTTGCCTGCCGCCAGGCCATCCAGGTTGCCAGATTGTACGGCTCCTCATCTAGATGAACGACATGAGGCTGAAATTCACGCAGGCGTTCCTTAAACTTTGGGTAATGATGGAGATGAAAATCCCCGTTGAAGCGGACTGGATCGACCAAGAGATCGTAACCCTGCGTGTGGCTACGTTCCAGATGAACCGCTCCTGCCGGATCATTCCAACTGGGAGGGACGATGACGCGCAGCTCGATATCATCAAATCGCGCGATTTCCTCAAGCTTTGTCTGATAGGATCCCACCAGGCAAGCCTTGGAAAGCATGAGTACACGCATACAATTAGCCGCTAGATTCAAGGTGTTGAGCCGGCACAGAGTAACAAGTACGGAGCCTCCCGGGCGAACGCTAACGCGTCGCATATTGACTCGAAAGGCTATTTTGCTATACTTGCCCCGCTTTGACAACAATGCACAAGCGCCTACAATCAGTTTCAAATTCGCTCCTGAGCCCCTCCAATTTGGAGTGGGCTTTGTTGCTATTGGCGGTTGCAGCGGCCCTGCTGTTGAGGCTCTGGAACCTGGATCAGTTGCCACCTGGTCTCTATCGTGACGAGGCTTATAATGGGCTGGATGCACTGCGCGTGCTGGAAGGGAATCGGTCAATTATCTTCACCGCAAATAACGGCCGTGAACCGCTCTACATCTATTTAACGGCCGTTGCGGTCTTTCTCTTTGGCCAGACGACCTTTGCCGTGCGCGTGGCTGCAGCTGTAATTGGTGGCCTGACGACAATACCTGTGTTTTTGTTGGGCAAATCGTGGTTCGACACGAGGGTGGGTCTCATTGCGGCCTGGTTATGGGCGATTACTCTGTGGCCGATACATCTCAGCCGTGTCGGTCTGCGCCCGATCCTATTTGTGCCCCTAATTGCGCTGGCTTTCTGGCTGGGCACGTTGGCCTACAGGAGGCAGCGCGCCTGGCTATGGTTTGCGAGCGGGGTGTTGACCGGCCTTACTTTCTACACTTACCTAGTGGCGCGTTTCACGCCGCTGCTTTTGCTGGCATTGGCGGTTTATTTGCTCCTGACTGATCGCGGAAGGCGCCTTTGGCCGGGCATTCTGTGGTTTGTGCTGGGCATCGTGATTGTTGTGCTGCCCTTGTTGGTTACGTATTGGCGCGAACCCGTACTGTTGCTGGGCCGGACGGGCCAGGTGTCCATCCTTAATCCAGATGTGAGCGGTGGCTCGGTCATATCCACTTTATGGCGACAGATGGGCGCCGCATTAGGGATGTATTTCTGGCAGGGTGATGATATCCTGCGGCACAATCCGCCGGGACGGCCGGTTTTTGATACGGTGATGGCCATACCGTTTCTAATTGGCGTAGGTTGGTGTGTCAGGAGGTGGCGGCGACCGCCGGCCAGTACGGTTCTGCTTTGGTCCACGATTATGCTCGGCCCCACGATCCTAGCGGCTGATGCGCCGCATTTTCTGCGCGCTATGGGGGTTTTGCCGGGCGTTCTCTATCTTCCGGCCCTCGGCTTGTTCTGGTTTGGACGGCGACTGCCCGTTCCCGCTGCTGGGCAGTCAGCGCTGGTGGCCGGACTTGTGGGATTAAGCCTGCTGTTGACCATAAGCGATTACACAGCTTACGGCAGCGATCCGGAGGTTGAGTTTGCCTTTGAGAAGGCGGCCATAGACCTGGCGGCGCAGATCAACCGCGAAGCGCCGGACAGTGATGTGCGCCTGGATGAACGCTTCTGGTCCAGTTGGCCTTCCATTTCCTATCTTGTAACGGAGACGCGGAACTTGGTCCGTTTCGACGCTGTGTCCGCGTCTCGTTTGCAGACCGCTGTACCCGGCGCAATTTATGCCTGGCCTTACGACAACTTGGATGCAGTGGCTCGTATGCTGCCCCCAGTCGCGCTGATCACTGTGGAGGACGGGAGCCGGGCCCGTGGCGATCAGGAGGAGATAGCATACCCTTTGTATGTGCGTTATGGTGTGGAGGACAGTACGGCCGTGACAGCAGCACGGCGGGTGGCCTTCGGCAACCAGCTTTTCTTGCGCCAGACGGATGTGACCGTGCTTAACCCAACCCAGATCCAGGTTGATATATACTGGGAAGCTGGGGGGGCGGTGGCCGATAATCTGATCGCCTTTGTCCATGTGACGGGCGCCGACGAACTTATCGGACAGCATGACGCCCCGCCTGGCGGCGGGCGGTGGTCCGCCAATTGGTGGCGGCCAGGGCTGATGCTTCGTGATCGTCATGTGCTTACTTTACATGAAACCTACGATCCGGCTCTTCATGAGCTTACAATCGGCCTTTATGACGCGGAGACGGGACAGCGGCTACCTGTAAGCGGGGTGGAGAGCGGGGAACCATTGGGCGATGTCTGGGTTGTCCTTCCGGAATGAACGGAGAATAGCAAAGGTGTTTCGCAAACAGAACGATCTTGAGCAGATACTTCTACGTGGTGTTTTACTCAGTGCATGTCTCGCACTGTGGATTATCTTGCTGATGAGCTGGGCCAATTCCACCGCGGCCCAGGATGCGCCAACAAGCACACCTGATGCGGAGGGCAAGATTGTAGTGGAGGTGCAGCCCGATGACTCGCTTTGGAGCCTAGCGGCGCGGGCAGGGCTGACGATACCGGAGTTGCTCGCACTCAATGATTTGACCGAGGATGTGGTGCTTCGGCCAGGAGACCTGTTGATCGTAGGTCGAGTGACCCCGCCGGCTACATCGACGTCGGATGTTCCCACAGCTACCAAACCGCCACCCACGGTGACGGCCACGGCGGAGAAGCCGCGAACGGCCGTGTGTATCCTTGCCTTTGATGATCAGAACCGGGACGGCACGCTGGATTCGGCAGAACCGCTGCTTGCCGCCGTAGCCTTCACAGTCTTTAACGAAGAGACTGTGGTCGCCAACTATGTCACTGATGGCCGCTCCGAACCCTATTGCCTGAAAGGTCTTATTCCGGGAGTGTATC
The DNA here is from genome assembly GCA_963786145.1 of uncultured Chloroflexia bacterium. Lineage (GTDB taxonomy): Bacteria > Chloroflexota > Anaerolineae > Promineifilales > Promineifilaceae > JAACFF01. Next base: position 249,882 of record CAWAYB010000002.1, on the reverse strand, counting down.
ATGTGACGCGCTCGTTACTGCGCGATGAAATTTTGACCACCGAAGGGGATTGGGCGTTGAACCTGGCGGCCGGCAGCGTGCTCAATCTGGCGTTTGGTAGTTATCAAGTCGCAAGCAGCGAGCCAACACCCGATCAGGAGCAGCAATTACAGACTCGGATCGCCGTCGAACCACCAGTCACGCCAACGTTGACAGCATCTGAGACGGGATTCGCAGATTCTTCGTCTCGCTGGCTTCTCTTAGCCATTGCTAGTTTTGTTTTGTTGTTAAGCCTCGCTGTGTTAACCTTGTTTTTTGCTTCAAGACGAAACGCACAAGGTTGATGTTGCTGCGAAGGGTAAGAGATGAAGAAGAGCATTTTGATAGTTTCCAGTCTGATCCTGGCTTTGACGATCTGGGTTAATGATTTACCAAAGGTTGCTGCTGCGCCGCTTGCACAGGAAGGTAATTTGTTGACAAACGGTGGATTTGAACAGCCGTTTGTCAATGGTGCGGCAGAAGGCTGGACGAGTTGGTTCTTACAGAAAGAGAAGCAGGATGAAGAGTGCCTCTCTGGGTACCAGTATAAACCCAAGTGGAATGTGGAAACCGGGGGCAGTTTTGTAAACGGGGGAGTGACTTCGCAATACGTGGGTAACAACTGGGACACCTGGTCAGGAGGAGTCTCTCAGACGGTGGATGTTGCGCCGGGCGTAACTTATCGCTTTACATTTGCGGCGAAAGGTCGAGCCAGCAATGAGGGGTCGCCAGAGCCGTCGGATACTGGCGTCAATATGAATGTGCGCGCGGGGATTGACCCCAATGGCAGTGGGCAGTGGAATGATGCTGATGTAGTGTGGGGCGCCTCTACTTCCCCGCACGATGCTTGGCAACAGGTGAGTGTGGAGACTACCGCTACCGGGGAGAGGATCACGGTATTTACGTCGGCCAACTTCGGCGTGCCCAACGTGAACCAATGTCGCCAATTTATGGATACCTGGTACGACCAGGCGGAATTGGTAGCGGTCAGCGCCGCGCCGGCGCCGACGCGAGCCCCAGCACCTGCGGCCACGGAAACACCCGCTGCGGTGGCGGAGCTGGAACCAACCGCACCGGTCGTTGAACCCACGACCGTGGCCGTGGCCGATGCCCCAGAGGAACCTCAGCAGGACACCGAACCGGAACCTGAACAGCCGTCTGAGGTTGCTGAACCTGCGGGCATGACGGGCGGCACAATTTGCGTTAATGCTTTCTATGATGAGGATGCAAACGGGCTGCACGATGCTAGTGAGGGATTTATGGCCGGGGTCACCTTTTCTGTTGCCAGCCAGTCGGCAATAGTGGGCCAGGCAATTTCGGATGGCACCGATCTTCCGACCTGTTTTCATGGGCTCGCCCCCGGTGCCTATCAAGTAGCGCAAGAGGTTCCAGGGCGCCTGGAAATTACCACGGCGGCTAATGCGGTTGTCTCTGTGGCCGATAATATGACGACGGGCCTGGAGTTTGGCAGCCGCTTGCGTCAGGAGGAACCTGTGACCGCGCCTGAAGCAGGTGCGGCTGAGGTGGTGGCTACGGTTGCCGAAGCTGCTCAAGCGCCCTCTGAGACAGGGGGGTTTGACCTCCTGGCTGTGAGTGGCTTGGTGGTGATCCTGGTCGGTGTGGTGCTGCTGGGTGCGCTTTTGTTTTTCTTGCTGCGCGGTCAGTAAGCAGGAAACTGCATGACAGAACGGAAAAGATGAGCGAGTGGTCCTGCAAACGGCCGTTCGTCGCAGGTGTTCCTGCCTGACCCCATTGGCGCAGCGGTCATGTCAACATCCGTACCAGCCAGCCCCCCACTCGTAAGACAGATTCTTCACCGCATCCCGTGGTTTGCCCTGGGTGCCGTGGCGCTGGCTCTTGCCGCGGCCTGGCCGCTTATCGGCGAGCCGGGATTGCTCAACACGCGCGGTGGCGGCGACAGTCCCTTCCTACTGCAACGCGTGCAGCAGCTCGAGATTGCCCTGCGTGACGGCCATTTCCCCGCGCGCTGGATGCCAGATGCTAATTATGGCTTTGGCTATCCCTTCTACAACTTCTATGCTCCCCTCTCCATTTATATCGCTGTTATATTCCGCTTTCTGGGGTCAAGCTTTGTACACGCCATAGAACTGACGCAGGTGGCTGGTTTTATAGCTGCAGTCTGGGGAGTTTACCTTCTGGCTGAGCGCTGGTATCGTCACCGCTGGGCCGCTCTGCTGGCTTCCGTCGCCTACACGGTCGCTCCGTTTCACATGGTCAACGTGTATGTACGCGGGGATTCCTTAGCGGAGTTCTGGGCTATGGCGCTTTATCCGTGGGTCATTCTTACGGCAGACCGCTTGTTTGAATTGCGGGAAGGGGGCTTTCCGTACAGCCGTTTTCTAGCCTTTACCCTAGCATACGCGGCGCTCCTGCTCAGCCATAACATTTCCGCGCTCATCTTTACCCCTTTCCTGCTGTTGTTCCTGACGTTGCGCTGGTTAGGTTGGTTGTATGAGGCTCGGCTGGCTGGCGAAGATGCTTCCTTGGCAGCGCAGGTAAGGTTGTTGGGACCGCCTTTGTTGGCTGGATTGCTTGCTTTGGCCCTGTCTGCCTGGTTTGTCATCCCGGCGCTGGCTGAGCGGGGACTTGCGCAGCTGGGTCCGGTGACCGCTGGCTATTTCCATTACAGCAATCATTTTCGCGGCCCGGACCTGGTGCAAAGAGGCTTCGTCTTTGAGTATGGTGTTGCCGGTGGTGGGGCGTTCAGTATGGGGTTGGTTCAGGGATTGGCTGCGGTGATTGGTGCGGTTACTTTGACCTGGGCCGCATGGCGGCAAAAAGCGGTTGGTATGGTCCCCGCATTGTTTATTCTTTTGACCTTGGTCGTAGCGACGTTCATGATCACGTCCTGGTCTGAATGGCTGTGGGATCATCTGCCGTTGCTGTCGTTCACGCAGTTTCCCTGGCGATTTTTGTCGGTGCAGGCGTTTGCTGCGGCGTTAGCAATTGGGGCGCTGGCGCTACTGCCGTTCTGCCGGGTCGTGTCGATCACCGCGGTTGTACTGCTGGTCATCAGCGGCATGTCCGGTCTGCAAACGGACGAGCTACTGCTAGATGACAGTGATGTCACGGCAGAAAGGCTGGCCCAATACGAGTGGTTTGGCGGCAATATCGGCAGCACTGTGAGCGCGGAGTACCTCCCGCCCACGATGCAGCCACGGTTTTACACCAGCGCCTGGCTCAATGCGGAAACGCGTGATGTGGTCCGGTCGCTATCGGGCCAGCTGCTGGCCGTGCGATTGCGGGAGCGCCAGACACAACGCCAGGTGTGGGAAGTGGACGTAGGTAGGGACGGTGCAACGGCCGTCTTCCCAACTATGGCGTGGGCGGGATGGGTGGCGGAGGTGGACGGCCAGACCAGTGAGCTGCGCCCATCGCCGGGTAGTGGTCTGATCGCACTGGATCTTCCAGCCGGGGTACATACTGTTACCCTGAAGCTGGAGCGGACGGCCGTGCGCCTTGGCGCTGAAATGCTATCCCTGGCCGGCTTGTTGTCGGTTCTGTTCATACTCTACAAGGCACGTGGTGATTTGTCGCTTGCACGCTATGCAGTAGGTTTCGCGGCACTGCTGGTGGGTCTAGCCCTGATCTTACGCGCCTGGCCGGTGCAGCCCTTGACCACCGATAACCTGACCTGGGATTTCGGACAGATGGCCTATCTGCACCATGATCAAGATGGAGTGCTCTTCAATAACGGGGTGCGCTTGCAGGGCTACGAATATGATCGGGATACGGTACAAGTGGGCGAGACTGTGCGGATCACTGTGGTATTCTTAGGCGCAAATGAGGATGTGCTGACCCTGGCGCTAGGTTCACCGGCGCTGGCAAGGCCGGATATTACTCCGCTGCCCGAACCTATAGCCACAGAGACGCAGACACTCGATCGGGAAATGCTTTCTTTCGACTTGGTTGTGCCGGAGGATAGTCCGGCAGGTTTGATGATCCCGCGCCTGACTTTCGCCGTGGGGCGTCCTCTGATGCCTTCCGGACAGACTCGCGGTGACTTGTTCCTGCGGCCGCTGAGGGTGACTCCCCAAGTAGCGGTGCCAGAGGCGCGAGACGCAGCACTGAATGTCCAGGCTACACGGGTTGCCTTTCGCGATCCTGAGGCGCTGGACGTGCGGCTGGCATGGTCTACCGCGCTTTCGCTCAGCCAGAACTATAATGCATCACTGCTGCTACTGGATGAAGATGGCAGCTGGCTGGCGCAACTGGATACACAGCCTGGATATGGATTCTTACCCAGCAGTGAATGGACGCCAGGAGAATGGATTCACGATTGGCTGACGCTGCAGCTACCGGCAAATACACCCGAGGGCGTGCCCTTGGCACTTGTGGCGCGCTTATATGAAGTGGAGAGCGGCGATGTAATGCTAACGCGCCGCCTGGGTGAGGTGACTATCCAGGATGAAACGTCCGTGTGGCAGGAGAACCAGCCGCTCTTTGACCTGCCGCAATCGATAAGCCGACAAACGGCCGTGTTTGAAGGAAACATCCGTCTGCACGGGTATACCTGGAGACAAGATGGGGACACGCTGGAGGTGACGTTGTACTGGGAGGCGCCTGCGCCCGTCACCGAGGACGTCACCCGCTTCGTACACATCTTCGATCCGGAGACCGAGCAAATCGCCGCGCAAGTAGATGGTATGCCGCGGAATAACAGCTATCCCCCAAGCCAGTGGCTGCCCGGCGAGGTCGTGGCGGACACAGTCACTCTGGACTTGGCTGGGGTCGGGCCAGGGGATTTTGAAGTCGGGGTGGGATTCTATAGACCAAATGGGGCGGCATACTCGCGGCTGACGGCCGTTGACGGCGCCAGCGGCGTGCGGTTCGCCGAGGACCGCGTGCCGCTGCAGGAGAAAATCGAGCGGTAGGCACGCGCGACCATGGCACGGCCGTTCGGTTGTTTGCTACAATGTCCAGATGTTGAAGATTGGCGATTTCTCGCAAATAGGTCAGATATCTGTGCGCATGCTGCGCCACTACGACAAGCTTGGCCTGCTGAAGCCCGGCCATGTGGACGAGTGGAGTGGCTATCGTTACTATGAGATCGAGCAATTGTCGCGTCTGCATCGCATTCTAGCACTGCGTGATCTCGGCCTTTCGCTGGGTCAGATTAACACGCTGCTGACGGAAGAGGCTCTGCCGCAGGCGCAGCTGCAGGAGATGCTGCGGAAGAAACAGCGCGAAGTCGAGGCAGCTCTGCGCGAGGAAGGGACACGCCTGCAGCGGATTGATGCGCATCTGCGCCGTTTAGCGCGACCTGAGCCGGCACCTGCCTACGATGTTGTCCTGAAGAAGGTGCCGCGCCAGGATCTGCTTACCGTCCGGCGCGTGGTACCGACGTTGGAACAAATGCCATCTTACCGAAGCGAGATGCTGCAGCAACTGTATAGACTCATCGAGATAGAGCGTCTTTCCCCCGGTCAGGAGGTCGTCGCTTATCATTTGCAGGGCTACGATGAGCGCCATATTGATATGTCAGTGGCAGTTGTGCTGCCCGAAGGTGAATATCGGGAAACGGTCCTGCTGCCTCCCTTCGAGAAGCTGGAACTGCCGGCGGCCTCTCAGGTGGCCAGCATTGTTCACAATGGGTCAATACTGGATATCCCCGAAGTAGTGAGTGAACTATTTCTTTGGCTGGGCGTCAATGGATTCGCGAGCAACGGGCCTTATCGCGAGATTCATCTTTTTGGGCGTGAGATGGAAGTATGCGCTGACGATGTTCGCACCCCCGTTGTATTTGAAATTCTGGTGCCGGTCGAAAGCAACGCACCCTATCAACGCACTCACAGAAGCTAATTCCTTTCGCACAATCTTGAAGCTGCAAAATCATTCGGGCTTGACTCTGACACTGTGTCAGGGTGTATTGTTGCTGGTGTTGGCCGTTGTGAAGGCGACAGACAGATGACGATGTTGGGTGTCGCGGTGTGGTGGCGCCTGAATGGCAGAAGGAAAAGTGATGGCAATTGAGAAAAAGGTTCATGTTGTTTTTGGTACGGGACCGCTTGGTCGATCGGTCATGGAAGAGTTGATGGTGCGCGGGGAAGCGGTGCGGATGGTCAATCGGAGCGGGTATATGGCGGAGGCATCCGACGTGGTCCAGATCGTGGCCGGTGATGCCTACGACGAAGCAAATGTGGTTGAGTTGACGAGTGATGCGGCTGTGGTCTACCAGTGCGCCCAGCCGGGTTATACGGAGTGGGCGGAGAAGTTCCCGCCAATGCAGGCTGCGATCTTGAATGGTACGGCGGCCAGTGGAGCGCGGCTGGTGATAGGTGATAACCTGTACATGTATGGTCCGGTCAACGGCCGTATTTCCGAAGACCTGCCGTATGCGGCGCAGACGCGCAAGGGGCGGGTGCGCGCCCAGATGGCGGAAGAAGCCCTTGCGGCCCATCAAGCGGGCAAGCTGCCAGTGACTATCGCCCGAGGATCGGACTTCTTTGGACCCTGGGCGCTTGATTCGGCCGTAGGCGAGCGCCTCTTCTATCCGGCGCTGGCCGGTAAATCCGCGCAAGTGATGGGAGATGCAGACCTGCCGCATACCAACACCTTCATCGGCGACTTTGGCCGGGCTATGGTCATCCTTGGTGGGGATGAGCGGGGCTTTGGACGCGCCTGGCATGTGCCTAATGATCAGCCTGACATTACCAAGCGTGCGTTTGCGGAGCTGGTCTTCAGGGAATTGGGCACTGCGCCGAAAGTGAGCAGCCTCAGCAAGACGATGCTGCGTCTGGCAGGCTTGTTCATTCCAGAGGCGAGGGAGTCCGTCGAAATGGCATATTCCTTTGAGAAGCCGTATGTCGTTGACAGTTCGGACTTTGAGGGTACGTTTGGGTTGAGGCCGACTCCACTGCCGGAAGCTATTGCGGCAACGGTAAACTGGTACCGGCAACACCCTCAAGACGAATGATGAGGCGGAGAGGTCGCCAGATGAACAGATTGAATCCATTTTTGGAGATTCAATCTATTCACGTTGACATAAAGTATGGATGGCTGTGAGGATTGCCGCGACGGAACTCAGTTTAGGGCAGTCGTATTGCCAACAAAACGTTACCCAAGTGGTAATCGTTGCCTCATAAATAGTGTTACTCTGGCAGCTGCCATAATCGCCGCAAGTTGTCATCAATCTGACGCCTTAGTTGAGCTGGGTTGAGTGGCCGGTAGAGCTGTTGCAAACGCACCTTGCCCAGGCCACTCACAGTGTCGTCGGCCATCGTCCGTTGGTAGGGCGTCTTCGCTGGATCATAACGCTTGTAGATTTTCGCGCCATCACGCCGTTTCTCCTCCAGTTTCTGAACGGGCTGAAAGAAGTTCACATAGGCGTGCAGGTCGAGATGGATACCTTGCAACAGGGCCGCCGCAGCCGGCGAAGTGTAACGCCGATACCCGATGGTGCCGCGCACGACAACGCCGTTTTTCTGTTCCACCCAAGCCTGGTCATTCTTCTTCCAAGGCCGCGAACGGGTAAACGTGATGTGATTCGTGACACAGTAACGGTTCAGCGTGCCGTTGATGAAGACACTATCGTTGTCAGAATCGATACCCAAGAGGGGAAAGGGCAGACGTTGTTGCAGGCTGCCCATCGCCGCCTCAACCGCCAATTGGCTGCGTTGGCGCAGCAGAAGACACTCGGTCCAGCCCGTGGCGATATCTGTCGCCGTCAGTGTGTTCAAGTACTGCCCTTCCGTAGTGTCTCCGCAGTGGGCAACCAGGTCTATCTCCACAAAACCAGGTTTGACATCATCCCACTCCGTGAAGGTCCGTATGGGAATGGAGTGCTTAAGCAATGTTCCAGGTTTGGTTGTGCTTAGGCCACGCCCTTGGCGTTCCTTATGCGGTCGCAGCTTGCGGTCAATCGTGGCCGCGCTCATTCGTAGTAACAACGCCTTGGTCTCCGCATCCAATTGTAGTTCGCCATGCCGCTCCAAGATGGGTACTACTTCTGGCAAGAAGGGTTGCAGGCGCTTGCCACAGATGCAACCACAGATCTGCCAGACCGTTTTTAGGGCGCCAACGCTGGCACCCGTGTAGGTTCGCGGACGACCCCGTTGCTCCCGCCCTCGCTGATATCCTTGGCGCAGCGTACGTAGGGCTGATTTGCGATGTAGCCCGGTAACAGCAACGAATTCATCCAAAATCCTTGTCTTCTCCGCCCGGCTCCCCTGCAGGTAGCGGTGCCGTATGCGTTCGACCAATTCCCGTTTGCTTTGTTGACTCATTTTCGGTTCCTTCATCATGGCGACGAAGGTAACATCTATTTTGAGACAACCACTTTGTCTTCGGTAACATTTTTATTGCGGCAATGCGCGGCAGGTTGACACCCAGCACCGTGTTTGTTACCATTTGTGCGCGATGATGAGGCAAGTCACGAGTATTATGAAGGGCATGTTCGCTGCCGCCGCTGCAGCCCGGACCTATGGTCTGGAGTGTTGCGCTGCCTGATTTGCACCGAAAAGCAAGAGGCTTGAACGACCGCCAGACAGGGGAACCAGTCTGGCGGTTTTTGGTTGCTAGGATAGAATCGTACGGATCTATCGTGGAGTGAAATGATGAAACCAACGACAAGTAGTGAACTGCGGCGGGCGTTTCTGGAGTTCTTTGAGGAGCATAGGCATGAGATTGTGGACAGCGCGCCGCTGCCGCTGCACGACAACCCTACACTGCTCTTTACCAACGCGGGTATGAACCAGTTTGCGGATGTGTTCCTGGGGAAAGAGAAACGGCCGTATTCTCGCGCGACGACGTCGCAGAAATGTATGCGTGTGACCGGCAAACATAATGACCTGGAAAACGTAGGGCCGTCGCCGCGCCACCACACGTTTTTTGAAATGCTGGGTAATTTTTCCTTTGGCGACTATTTTAAAGAAGGCGCCATTGACCTCGCCTGGCAGTTCGTGACCGGCGTATTGGAGCTGGAACCGGACCGTTTGTGGGCCACCATTTATACGGATGATGATGACTCGTTCGAACTGTGGCAGAAGTATTTGCCGGCGGAGAAGGTCTTGCGCTTTGGCAAGAAGGACAATTTCTGGGAAATGGGCGAGACGGGACCGTGCGGCCCGAATTCAGAGATTTTCTATTATATTGGCGACATGCAGAGCTGCGACCCGGCACGTCTGAATGCGGATGACGATGAGGAGTTCCTCGAGTTTTGGAACCTAGTGTTCATGCAATTCAATCGCGAAGCGGACGGCAGCCTGACCCCGCTACCCAAGCCATCGGTGGACACGGGCATGGGTTTCGAACGATTGGCGCGGATCATGCAGGGCGTGGAAACCAACTATGAAACGGACCTATTCTTGCCCGCGCTAGATCGAGTGCAGGAACTGCTGGGGGACACGGACGAGGAGCGAGAAGAGAATTATGTCGGCTACCGCGTGATTGCGGATCACGGCCGTGCAGCTACTTTTCTGTTGGGTGACGGCGTACGGCCCGGCAGCACTGGCGCGGGCTATGTCTTGCGCATGTTGATCCGCCGCGCGGCCCGCTTCGGCCGCCAAATCGGCTTCCAGAAGCCATTCCTGGCCGAAATAGCGGAGGTGTATATCGACGAGATGGGTGAGGTCTACCCTGAACTGCGCCAACGCCGAGAGCATATCCTGCGCACCTTGACCCAGGAAGAGACACGTTTTGCGCGCACGCTGGACAGGGCAATTGTGCAGCTGCTGGAAGTGTATGAAGATTTGCGCGAGCGTGGCGAAACCGAGATCTCGGGGGAGACGGCATTTTCGCTCTATGCGACGTACGGGCTACCGTTGGAGATCACGCGCGATCTGATCCATGGCCGTGGGTTGACGATCGATGTGCAGGGATATAACGAAGCACGGGCTGCGCACGCGCTGGCGAGCGGCTCCGGCGCTTTTGGCAAGTATGATACCGAGGATTCGGTGTACGCGGGGCTGCTGAGCGAATTAGTCTCCAGCGGACAGCTGGGTGACGGAGTGGAGTACGATCCTTATACAGGAGCGAGCCTGGTCGCAGAGGTGGTGGGCTTGGTGCAGGAAGGGGAGCTGGTTTCGCAGCTTGGGCCCGGGGAACAAGGTGAACTGATCACGGCGGCGACGCCATTTTATGTGGAGGCGGGTGGCGAGGTGAGCGATACGGGGCAGATCTTGCTGGCGGATGGTACGGCCGTGTTCCAAGTCTTAGACGCCCACAAACCTGTGCCTGGCATAGTAGTACATCGAGGCGAGATGTTGTCCGGCAGCTTGACGTTGGGAGATGAGGTTGTGTTGGAGGTTGATGATGTGCGGCGGGGGAACATTCGGCGCAACCACACGGCAACGCACCTGCTGCATAAGGAGCTGCGTGCGCACCTCGGTCCGCATGTCCAGCAGGCGGGATCGCTGGTGGCGCCGGATCGCTTGCGATTTGACTTTCTGCATGGCGAAGCTGTGGACGACACAACCCTGGCGGCGATTGAGGCAGATATCAACCATGTAATCACCCAGAACTTGCCGGTGAAGATCAATTTCATGGGCCAGAAGGAAGCAATCAGCCAGGGGGCGATGGCCCTGTTTGGTGAGAAGTACGGTGAGATCGTGCGCACGGTCAGCGTGGGTGAAGAAAGCGGACCACAGGCATATAGTTATGAACTATGCGGCGGGCTGCACGTTTCGGAGACCAATGATATCGGCCAATTTGTGTTGGTCAGCGAAGGCGCGGTGGCGGCAGGAACGCGGCGGATCGAAGCGGTTACGGGAGCGGCGGCGCAGGCGCTTGTGAGCCAGCGGCTGGAACTGCTGGATGAGCTGCTGCACATGCTGAACTCTCCGGCCGGGGAGGCTGTCGCGCGCCTGGAGGGGCTGCTGAGCGAGCAGAAAGCGCTGTTGAAGGAACAGGCGCACCTGCAGCGCAAGCTGGCACGTATCCAGTTCGGTACGTTGCTAGATCAGGTACAGCAAGTCGCGGGCGTTAACCTGCTGGTGGCGCAGGTTGATGTTGCCGGAGTGGATATCCTGCGCGAGATGGCGGATTGGTTCCGCGACAAGGTATCTTCGGGCGCAGTGGTGCTGGCGACAGTGAGCGAGGGCAAGCCGTTAATCATTGCCGCGGTGACGGATGATGCGATCAGTCTAGGCGTTAAGGCAGGCGATCTCGTGCGCGAGGTGGCGCGTGTTGTCGGCGGCGGCGGTGGGGGACGGCCGAACCTGGCCCAGGCGGGCGGTCGGGATGCGGAAAAGCTGCCGCAGGCACTGGGAAGCGTACCCGGTCTGATTGAAGCGGCGGTGATGCAGGAGAAAGCCTGAAGCGCAGCTTAGGTGCACCTGAGGGCACAGGGATCGTGTGGCAAATGAAGGGTCAAAATGACCCTTTTTTGCTATCCTATCGACGTTATGGAAACAAAGGGGAAGGTCCTGGCGATTGATCTGGGCGAGAAGCGCATCGGTTTGGCTATCAGCGATACGACGCGGCTGATCGCCGCCGCCCATTCCGTGATGCAGCGCAAGTCGCGCCGCGAGGATTACGAGCGATACGGGCGTCTGATCGAAGAACAGGATATTACCCTGTTGGTGATGGGGCTGCCGATTCCGCTGCATGGCATTGAGGGCGAACGTGCAGCGTGGGTGCGAGATTATACGGCCGAATTGCAGGAACATATCTCCATCCCCATAGTCTTCTGGGATGAGAGCTTTTCCACGAAGCAGGCGGAAGCCAGCCTATTCGAGCGGGGGCGACAGGGGAGGCGCATGCGCGACCAAGTAGATGCGGTTGCCGCGGCCGTGTTTTTGCAGGAGTTTCTGGATATGCAGCGCGCCATTGAACAGGGGGATGAGTTCGATGAGTAGGTCATCCGGGCGCGGAGGGCGGGGCTGTTGGCGCACGATGCTATTCCTGCTGCTACTGGTAGGCGTGTTGTTCGGGGCGCTGGCAGTCCTGGGGGGCCGGTGGCAGGCATCGATTGAGCAGAGCGGCATCGACCTTGGGGCGGCGAACCCCGACTTGAATCCGGTGAGACGGCTGCTATTGCAGAACTATCTCATCGCGCATCGCGCGGAGTTACAGCAGCCGATCGGCGCGGCGGGCGAGGTGGCCTTTGAGATTGCGCCTGGAGCCACGGCCAACCAAACGGTGGGCGAGCTGGAGGCGGCAGGGCTACTGCAGAACAAGGAGTTGTTCGTCAATTATCTGCGCTACCATGGACTTGATTCGCGGCTGCAGGCCGGGCGGTTCACACTGGACGGAAGCATGACGGTCCCCATCCTGGCTGACACGATCACTGAAGGTTCGGCGCAAGATGTGGCCCTGCGTTTCCTGGAGGGTATGCGCCTGGAGGAAGTCGCAGCCTATTTGCAGGCAGTCCAGCCGGGGCGTATCGATGCGGATGAGTTTCTAGCCCTGACACGCCGTCAACGGCCGTTTGATTTAAGCCGCTATCCATTTCTGAATTCGCTGCCTGATGGAGTATCGTTGGAGGGGTATCTGTTTCCGGATACGTATACGATTGCGGCGAATGAAACCGCTGCGGAACTGCTGGATCAGATGCTGCAAAACTTCGATCGGCAGGTAACGCCGGCCATGCGGCAAGCATATGGCGCGCTTGGCCTTTCGCTGCATGAAGCCGTCACTATTGCCTCGGTTGTGCAGCGCGAGACATTCACCGATGAGGAACGGCCGCGGATCGCCAGCGTGTATGTTAACCGCGTCCAGGCGGGCATACCGCTGCAGGCGGACCCCACGGTGCAGTATGCTATCGGATATCAAGCGGATCGAGACATCTGGTGGAAGGCGCCTCTGTCGCTGAATGATCTGCGAATTGACCATCCTTACAACACCTATATGATTCCCGCCCTGCCGCCAGGGCCGATTGCCAGTCCGGGAATCGCATCGCTGCAGGCCGCGGCACAACCGGAGCAGACGGATTACCTGTTTTTCGTGCTGGATTGCCAGTCTGAGCCGCCGGGACGCCACAAATTTGGCCGCACCTACGAGGAACACCTGGAAAATGTGGCGCGCTGCCGCTGAGTATTTCGGAACGCGACAGGCAGAGTTGACACGCCGGGTGGTTCTGGGACTGGGCGTGGTTTCGCTGCTGATCGTGGCGGCGTGCAGCAGTGTGGTGCCGGTGGTGAAGGTTGGGCTGGTGGCACCGTTTGAGGGGCGCCATCGCGATATTGGCTATGATGTGCTTTACAGTGCGCGCCTAGCCGTACGCGAGATCAATGCGGCAGGGGGGATCGACGGCACACGGGTGGCCCTGGTAGCGCTGGATGACGGCGGAAGCCCGGAGTTTGCGGCAGCCACGGCTAATTCACTGCTGGTCGATCCGGAGGTTGTGGCCGTGGTGGGGAATTGGCTGCCGGAGACAACGGCCGTAGCCGGGCGCCGCTATGACCAGAGTGGTTTAGCCTACCTGGTCGGAGGAGAAGAGCCATATGGGGCTGCTGATCCGGCAAATCTGACGGACGAGTTTGTGGAAGCGTATACGGCCGTGACTCCATTTGATGAAACCCCTGGCCCTTATGCGGGAGCTGCTTATGATGCATTCCAGCGCTTATGGAAAATCCTTGCGGAAGCAAAGCAGCAAACAGGAATCATTGATCGCAGTTCTGTATATGCAGTTGAGACGGGTCCGGAATAAGGGCAGTAGTGTATGCTGAATGACTTCGTGCCGCGGCTGCGATTCGAAGGAGATGGCAGGATTCAGGCGGGCATCGGCTGTAGTAGGGTAACAGGGCGCACAAGTGGTCCATGTTTGCGTTCAGACCTGCACAAACTGCGGCGATCATTGTATAACTAAGGTTGTACGGTGCCGCTAAGGGGGCCGGGCATAAATCAACCGGAGGACAAGATGTTTAAACGAATTTTGGGTGTTGTCATATTGATAGCTTCGCTGATCGTGTTGATCCTGCTTCTAGTTACTGCGTTTGCCATAGGACCGGTGGTTGACTCAGTAGCGATTGGTCTGGACAATGCCCTGGCCCTAACGGATGAAACGTTGGCCACGGTTTCGTCTACTCTGGAGCAGACGCAGGCGACGCTGGTATCAGTCAATGCAACCATGAGCACAGCGACGCAAACTACGGACAGCCTGGCACAAACGATCTACGACACGCAGCCGCTGATGGAGGGGATTACGAACGTAATCGCCCAGCAGGCCCCGCAGAATATCGAGGCCGTACAGGCGGCTATTCCTAATATCGCCGCAGTCGGGGGCGTGGTCGATGATGCGCTGACCGCACTGAGTGATTTTGGCGTTAGCCAGACAATCCCGATTCCTTTCAACCCGATCACGCTGGATTTTGATTTAGGGATTGACTACCAGCCGGTTGAGCCGTTCGATGAATCGCTTGCGGCGATCGGCACCAGCCTGGACGGTTTGCCGGAGCAGCTGCGCTCACTGCGTTCTGATCTGGAGGTAACGACAGCAAACCTGGGGGTGGTCGGGGGCGACTTGCAGAATGCTTCCGGCGATCTTGAGGCCATCAATGAGGACATCGCAGCCTTCATCCCGTTGCTAGATGACTATCTGGCCATTATCGACCAAGTTAGTGCTAGTCTGGGGCAGGTTCAGGGCCAGGTGGCAGCGAATCTGTCGATGATCAAGCTGGTCGGTACCATCTTGCCTCTGGCCCTGGCATTGACGCAGCTGGCGCCGCTCTATGTGGGCTGGGAGTTGATGACCGGTAAGCGCGACACAGAGGCGATCATCAAAGAAGTGGAGGAAGACCTGGAAGAACGCGCGGAAGATCTGGCTGACGAGAAGGCTGCAAAAGCGGCTGCGCTAGTTGCCGCGGCAGAGGCCGACCCTGCCTTCGACCACGAAAACGACGATGCGGATGCGTAGCCTTTGGGCCAGAAACAAGCTGACACGAAGAGAATGATTTGTTTCCAGGGTAGCGCCCGACGTTGGTGCAGGTTTCTCGCAGCCGTGATCTTGCTGGTGTTCTTGCTGGCAGCGTGCGGGGGAGAACAAGGAGTGCTAAACACGGCCGTGCCCACGCCTCTGCCGACTCTGGCGCCGGCACTGGAACAGGCCGCAGCACTGCCGACCCCGACGCTGAACCCCGCCGCGCCCACGCGGTCACTGCCCACACCATTTGTGACGGAACAGGCGGGCACAAGTGCACCGATAGCTACGGCCACGCCGGCGGGGCCTACGGTCGTGCCCTCAGAAACGCCTGTGCCCGCGAAGCGCCTGGAAATCGGCGACGAGGCGTTCGCTGCGCTTGATTACCTGACGGTCGTGGAGCAGTTCAGCCAGCTGCTACGCGAGGACTCGAGTCTGACTGAGGAGGAGCAGGCGGAGCTGCTATATAAGCTTGGCCGTTCTTATCTGGCCGAAGAACAGTGGGTGGATGCTGCCACGATTTTCAATCAGCTACTGGCGTTTACGGATTCCGCGCCTGGGGATACCCAATTCTTCCTGGGTCAATCGTATTTGGCGCAGGAGGATTTCCAGCGAGCGATCGAAGCCTACAGTGAATTCCTAACCCAGGCGCCGGAACTGGGAGGGTACGTGTACCCGCTAATTGCACAGGCCCACAGCGCATCTGGTGGCACCGGCGCTGCGATCACGGCCTATGAGTCGGCTCTGGAAAGCCCGGCGCACCGACTCAAGGAGATCAATACTCGCCGTTTGCTGGCAGATGCTTATCTTGCCGACGGCCAGACGGCGCAGGCTGTGGCCCAGTTTGACACGATTCACGATCTGGCAGAAACGGAAGCAACTCGTGGGCAAATGATCTATCTGGCCGGGGCGGCGGAACTGGCGAACGGGAATATCGAGGCAGCCTATGAGCGCTTCCAAACAGCCATTCAGGAGTATCCGGGGGCATACGAGAGTTATCTGGGGCTGGTGGAACTGGTGAAGGCCGACGTCCCTGTAGACGATTTTCAGCGCGGTCTGGTAGATTTCAACGCGGCCGCCTATGCACCGGGAATTGAAGCGTTCAACACTTATTTGGCGGCAAATCCGGTTGATTACCAACCGGAAACGCACCTCTATCTGGCATTGTCGCAGGAGGCACTCGGCAATAGGGAACAAGCGTTGGAACAGATGGAATTGTATGCGGAGCTGGAGCCGGAGAATGGCCTGCTGGAACTAGCGAAGCTACAGGCGAGGGTGGGGGATGCGGCCACGGCTGTAGACCTCTATGAGCAATATGCTAGCGAGTATCCTGAAGGTGAGCAAGCGCCTTTCGCTTCGTGGTGGAGCGCGGCGCTCACCGTGCAACAGGGGGAGGTCGAGGCGGCTATAGAGCGCTTCGTGCGGCTGGCGGAGACATATCCGGATCATGTGGATGCACCGGAGGCCCTCCATGAAGCAGGAAGCCTAGCGTGGGAAAACGAAGACGAGGACACGGCCGTGGAGTTGTGGCTGCGGGCGGCACGCGAATATCCGAGGAGCCAATACGGCAGCGCCGCCCTTCTACAACTGGTGCGTTTTGTGCCGTCGGAAGAGGCTGAAATCCGGGCAGAGATTGAGGAACTGGCCGCCGAGCCGGGTACGATTGCCTATCAGGCGCTGCGCGCCAGGGATATTGTGCAGGACGTTCTGCCGTTTGCGCCGCAGCCCGCGTTTGTGATTCCCGTCGGAGATGAGCGCGACGCGGCGGAAGCGGAAGCTTGGCTGGTAGAGCAGTTTGAGCTGGAGGCAACGGATGTGGCTGGCGCTCTCAGTCCTGAATTGGCAGGCGACGAGCGTTTGCTAGTGGGGAAGCGGCTGTGGGAGTTAGGGCTCCTGGCAGAAGCGCAGCAGGAATTGGAGGACCTGCGCCAGGAATATGCCGGGGAGCCGTTGGAAACGTACCAGCTGGCCCTGTTTTTGCGCGATTTGGGATTGTACCGGTCATCTATTGCTGCTGGAGTATCTCTGCTCACCCTGGCCGGGCAGCATGAACTGGAGGCACCGCCAGCAATCGGCCGTCTGTCTTACCCAATTTACTACGCCGATTTCATCTTGCCTTTGGCCGAGCAGTACGAGTTTGATCCCCGCCTGCAGTTTTCATTGGTGCGGCAGGAAAGTTTGTTTGACAGCATTGCACGGTCCGGCGCGGCAGCGCAAGGGCTGAGTCAGGTTATTCCCGATACGGGTGTCTGGATTGCGGAAAGGTTGGCCTGGCCCAACTATGAGAATGACGATCTATTCAAGCCGTGGGTTGGGCTGAACTTTGGCGCTTATTATCTGGCCCAACAGCTGGCCTACTTCAATGGGGATGTGCATGCAGCGCTAGCTGCTTATAATGCTGGTCCGGGCAACGCGGCGCGCTGGTATGAAACAGCCGGGAGCGACCTCGATCTATTTGTGGATACGATTGACTTCGCAGAAACTGAACTGTATATCGAGCGCATCTATGCCGGGTTCGACATCTACCGCGAATTGTACGCGGCGCGAGAGGAGTAGCTTCACGCCCCCTTCAGAATTGCCCAGGCGCGGCGGTATCTGGCCAGCCGATCGAGGTCTCTGTCGGTCAGAGGGCTGGCCATACGGCGCATATCCATGTTATGGGCCAGGTCGGCCAATTTCACCTGCCGGGCTATCGCATTTTTATTCAAGCCGCGGACATAATTGTCGTAGCTGACGCCTTCCCGGTGGGTCATCAGGTCTATTGCTTCCAACACACGCGGGCTAAAGCCCTTCTCGGCCAGGTCTGCCAGTTCCAGGGAGGAGTCTTCAATGACGTCGTGGAGCACGGCCGTGATTTGTGCATCCTGGCCCTCCACCTGCAGCATTACGTGAAGGGGGTGGAGGATATAGGGCTGCCCGGCGCGGTCCAGTTGCCCCGCATGCGCCTCCAGGGCCAAGCGGATTGCATCTTCGAGTTGATTCATAGTGTGTGCCTCCTTTACAACCGTATGTGCCCATCGCCGATGCCGACCCACTTATAGGTGGTTAATTCCTGCAGACCCATCGGGCCGCGCGCGTGCAACTTCTGGGTGCTGACCGCAACCTCTGCGCCAAGGCCAAACTGCCCGCCGTCGTTGAAGCGCGTGCTGGCATTGACGAAAACGGCCGAAGAGTTGATGGCATTGACGAAGCGCTCCGCGCTGCGCAGATCGTTGGTCAGGATGCTTTCGCTGTGCTCCGTGCTATGCTGCTGGATATGCTCGATCGCTTCTTCCAGGCCGTCCACAACCCTGACGCCCAGGATGAGGGACAACCACTCCTGGTCGAAATCATCCGGACCAGCGGGAACAACGGTGGCATCGTGCCCGTCTGCTTGCAAGATTTCCAGGGCGGTGCCCGCGGCACGCAGCTCCACCGCACTCTGCGCCAGGCGCCGCGCTACCAAGGGCAAGAAGTCGGCGGCGACAGCGGGATGAACCAGTAGCGTATCCAGAGAATTGCATACACTGGGACGCTGAACCTTGGCGTTTTCGACGATGTCTACGGCACGGTTGAGGTCTGCACTCTCGTCCACGTAGATATGGCAAATGCCAATGCCGCCGGTAATGACGGGGATGGTACTTTGTTCGCGGCAGAGGCGATGCAGACTCTGCCCACCGCGCGGGATAATCATGTCGATGTATTCGTCCAGGCGCAGCATTTCTGTTACGAGGGCGCGGTCGGGATCGGCAATATATTGCACGGCCATGGTTGGAAAGCCAGCGCTTTCCAGGGCGGCCTGAATTACCTGCACCAGGGCGAGGTTGCTGCGCAGGGTTTCGCTGCCGCCGCGCAGAATGGCAGCGTTTCCCGTTTTGAGGCTCAGGGCTGCAATGTCTATGGTGACGTTGGGCCGCGCTTCATAGATGACGCCCAGAACGCCGATGGGGATGCGGCGGCGGCTCAGGCGCATCCCGTTTTCCAGAACACGTCCTTCAATTTCATCGCCCACAGGGTCGGGCAGGTCGATAACCCGGCGCACGTCAGCGGCAAGAGCGGCCAAGCGCTCCGGAGTTAGGAGCAGGCGGTCAACGAGTGCCTCGCTGAGGCCGTGGGCGCGCGCATCGACGATGTCCAGAGCGTTCTGGGTCAAGATGGTCGTGTACTGTGCCTGCAGTTCGTCGGCGATGGCAGCGAGGGCGGCGTTCTTGGCAAGCGTTGTACGTGTAGCCAGGTCTCTGCTGGCAACCTTGGCTGCCTTGCCCATGGCGGTCAGGTCAGTCATTTTATCTATGCTCCTTGCAGTTTGTGAGATTGTAACTGCTTTATACCAGGATCAAGTCGTTGCGATGGATGGCTACCGGCCCATAGGCGTAGCCAAGTCGGCCCTCGATTTCATCCGATTGGCAGCCGCTGATCTGCTTCATATCGGTGCTGGAATAGCGGGTGATGCCACGAGCAAGGATTTCACCGGAATGGCTCTTAATCATGATGGTATCACCGCGCTGGAAGTCGCCGTGAACGCTTAGGATGCCAGCAGGCAGGAGTGAACGGCCGTGTTCGCATAGGGCCGTCTGGGCGCCCGTGTCGATCACAAGGTAGCCAGATGTTTTGGGTCCGGCATAGATCCAGCGTTTGCGGCTTTCCAATGGGTTTTCGAGGGCCGGGAAATGGGTACCTCGTCTGTCTCCGGCCACGGCTTCGATGATGACGTCGGGAGCGTGGCCGGAGGCGATGATTACGTCGGTGCCGGCACGGCGAGCCACATCGGCGGCCTGGAGCTTGGTGGCCATACCCCCGACTCCCAAGCCGCTTACGCTGGTTCCGGCCAGTTTGCGCAATGTTTCGTCGATCTTGACTACCTCGGTGATTAGTTGAGCTCCGGGGTCGGTGCGCGGATCGGCCGTGAATAGACCCGGCTGATCTGTAAGCAATAGGAGGAGGTCAGCATCGGTCAAGATCGACACCAGCGCAGAAAGATTGTCGTTGTCTCCCACTTTGATTTCTTCGGTGGTGATGGCGTCGTTCTCATTGACGACAGGCACGATGCGCTGGTCGAGCAAGGCTTGCAGAGCGTCGCGAGCATTCAGAAAACGGCCGCGATGTTCCACGTCGCCGCGGGTGAGCAGGATTTGGCCCACATGGAGGCCATAGATTTCAAAGTACCGTTCCCACATCTGCATCAGGCGGCTCTGGCCGACCGCGGCCAGCATCTGTTTGTTGCTGATGGTCGGGGCTAATTCCGGGAAGCCAAGCCGTTCGCGACCGACGGCGATGGCACCGGAGGAGCAGAGGATGATTTCTTTGCCACGGCCGTGCAGCTCGGCGCACTGGCGGGCCAATTCGACCATACGCGGGCGATCGAGATAGGGGGTCCCGCCCGTAAGCACGCTCGTGCCGATCTTGACCACGATTCGCTGGTACATTGGGGAGTACAGTGCCCTGCGCTAGTCGAGACCGGCGTACATGGCCTCGATCTCGTCGGCAAAGTGATCGTAGACAATCCTGCGCTTGATCTTCAGGCTGGGGGTTAGCTCACCGTCCTGAACGGTGAAACTGCGCGGCAGGATGGTGAATTTGCGAATGTTTTCGACACGCGCAAATTGGGGGTTGACCTCTTCGTCGATGCCCCGCTGAACTTCGCCAATCACCAGCGGATGCTCGTGCAGCACCTGTCCCTCCAACCCGTGTTGGAGAGCAAAACGCTCCGCTGCTTCCGGGTCCAGGGTGACCAGGGCGGATAAGAATTTGCGGGCCTCGCCAATGACGACGGCGTCAGCGACAAGATCCAGATTCTTGAGTGCGGCTTCGATGTTTTTCGGGGCGATATTCTTGCCGCCGGAGGTGATGATGATTTCTTTCTTGCGGCCCACGATAGTCAGAAAGCCGTCGTCATCGAACTGGCCCAGGTCACCGGAATGCAACCAGCCGTCGATCAGAGTATCGGCCGTGGCGGCCGGCTCCTTGTAATACCCGGAAAAGACGTTACGCCCACGTAGCAAGATTTCACCATCTTCGGCAAGCTTCACTTCTGTATGAGGGAAGGCGGGGCCGGTAGCGCCAAATTTGGTGGCTCCGGGATGGTTCCAAGTGGTCGGCCCGCAGCCTTCCGATTGCCCATAAACTTCATAGATAATCAGGTCCAGGCCGCTGAAGAACTCCAGAATTTGCTTATTCACGGGAGCTGCGCCGACGGCGGCCGTGGTGACATTGTTCAGACCGAGCGCCGTTTTGACTTTGCTGTAGAAGAGGCGATCGGCGAGTTTATACTGTGTGGCCAGCAAACCATGAGGTTCCTGGCCGCGATTGCGCAGATCAGAGACCTGGCGCCCCACGCCCATGGCCCAGGAAGCGATACGTGCTTTTGCGCCGGTCGTTTCATCCAACTGGCGCTGCACGCCACTCTGGAATCGCTCCCAGATGCGCGGCACGCCAAATATGATCGTGGGCTGGACTTCTTTCAGGTTGTCCAGCAGCTTCTCCAGGGCTTCGGCATAATAGACAGCATAACCGACCGTGACGCTACCGTGAATGGTGAACATCTGCTCGGCGATGTGCGATAGGGGAAGATAGGAGACCAGCCGATCGTTGGGGGTCAAATCAAAAAGCTTAGGCGCTTCGTAGCCGGTAAAGGCCAGAGTGTCGTGGGATAACATGACGGCTTTAGGCGGGCCGGTTGTGCCTGAGGTGTAGATTAGGCTGGCCAGGTCTTCGGGCTCAATTGCGGCGAAGCGCTCATCGAACTGAGCTTGATCGATGGTAGCACCCTGGGCCAGAAATTCTTCCCAGGTCAACACTAGCGGATCGTCAATTTTTGTGCCGCGCATCATGACCACATGGCGCAGTAGCGGCAGCTCGCCGCGAATTTGATTTACTTTTTGCCACTGCTCCTCGTTTTCCAGGAGGACGACCCGGCTTTCGGCGTGATTAATGATGTACTGAACTTCAGGTGGCGAGTTTGTGGTATAGATGCCGGCTCCGGCACCGTTGATAGACATTGCTGCAAGCAGCATGATGCCCCATTCCGGGCGATTGAAGCCGAGAATGCTCACTACTCCACCTGGCTCTACGCCAAGGGCGACGAGAGAACGCGCGGCTTCCTGCACCTGCTGCCCGTATTCGCGCCAGGTGGTAGGCACCCAGGCTTCGCCGACCTTTTCAAAGTACGCAGGGGCGTTTGGTCTAATGCGGGCCTGTTCTTGCAGCCGTACTGCGATGCTATCGGTTGTCATCCTTGTTTCTCCCGGAGAGGCTTGCGTTCCGTACGAAAGCGCAAAGTGATGGCCAGGTGTTTATCCCTGGTGAATTTTTATCATAGTTGGCGGATTCCAGCAATGGAAGAAGAGCAAAGGCTATGCTTGTGAAGTGGCCTTATATGTCCCAGCCTGGTGCGCCGACAAACGGCCGAACATCTTCATCCAGCAAGATACGATGCACACTTTCTTCGAGACTGATGGAACCGTCAAGGACGGCCTCTTGGTAGCGCGAGGCCCAGCGAAAGATTAGACCACCTGAGCGGCGCAGTTCCACCAGCATGAGCTGCGCCAGCGGTCCGCCTTCGGCGAGAAAGCCAGATGATACGTAGTCCTCTTCGATGGCGGAGCGATCATAGAGTACCCGTTCGACCGTTGCGTGCCAGCCGGAAATGGCATCCCAGGTGAATCGGCCGTAGCTTGGACGCCAATCCCGGTCAAACGGCGATCCAACCGAACCCGTATTCACCACCAAGGTACCTTGCACCTGGCGCACAAACGCCTGATGCGTATGGGCGGTTACAAACACTGCGGGCGCCGGGATTATCCGCTCGATCAATTCATCGTCGGTTAGTTCTTCGTAGAGACCCGTGCGATTGCTGTTCATGGCAGCATGGACGACACGGATTTCACGGCCGTCGGGGGCTACCCAGGTGAACCTGGTTGGTAGATGTGCCAGCTGTCCGACCTGACCGTTTAGCCGCTGGTAGGCCCAGTAGGCGAAACGATTCAGCTCAAAATCCGGTCCGGAGGTAGGGAAGTCCGGCCGCGCACACTCCAGCAGGTACTCCTCATGGTTGCCGCGCAGGAGCACCCAACCCACGCTGTCGCGCCGCTGGAGGACATAGCGCAGGCAAGCCCCAGAGAGCGGCCCACGGTTCACTGTATCTCCATTGACGATCACTTTGTCGGGTGACCAGAGGGCAATATCGGCGGACACGGCTTCCAAAGCGGGCAAGTTGCCATGGATATCGGATAGCACGGCGATTTTCATGAGAGAAACTGGCCACCCTACAAGGCGGCCAGTCTTGAAATAGGATCCTTCACGCTATACGTCGAGATTCCGTACTTCACCAGCATGGGTGGTAATGAAACGCCGACGCGGCGGTACTTCACTGCCCATGAGCATGTCAAAGGTGCGGTCGGCGCTGACGGCATCCTCCACTGCAACTTGCAGAAGGGTGCGCACGCTGGGATCCATGGTCGTTTCCCAGAGCTGCTGGGCATTCATCTCGCCCAAACCCTTGTAGCGCTGCAGGGAGTACTTCTTGCCCTGCAGAGACTTTAGCAAGGCGGCATTCTCCGCTTCCGTGTATGTATAGTGGATTTGTTTGCCTTCCTTGACCGCATACAGGGGAGGTTGGGCGATGAAGAGATGCCCTTCTTCGATCAGTTCGGTCATATAGCGGAAGAAGAAGGTCAACAGCAAGGTGCGGATATGACTGCCGTCTACGTCGGCATCGGTCATGATGATGACGCGCCCATAACGCAGGTTAGTGAGGTCGAAGGATTCACCGACGCCGGTGCCCAAAGCGGAGATCAAGGCTTTCACTTCATTGTTGGCCAAAATCTTGTCCAGACGGGCACGTTCCGTGTTGAGGATCTTGCCGCGCAATGGCAAGATGGCCTGGAAATGGCGGTCACGGCCCTGTTTGGCAGTGCCGCCTGCGGAGTCGCCCTCAACAATATAGACTTCGGAGCGCTCCGGGTCACGCTCTGTGCAGTCGGCAAGCTTGCCAGGCAGGGTCATACTTTCCAGCGCGCTCTTGCGCATGACCAGTTCGCGTGCCTTACGGGCGGCATCGCGTGCCCGAGAGGAGGTGAGGCAGCGTTCGATGATCCGTTTGGCGTCGCGGGGATTTTCTTCCAGGTAGGCAGTGAGTGCTTCGGCCGTGACGTTGGCCACGATTCCACTCACTTCGGCGTTCATCAACTTCACTTTGGTCTGGCTTTCGAACTGCGGGTCGGGGTGCTTGACGCTGACCACGGCCGTTACACCTTCGCGCGTGTCGTCACTGGAGAAGTTAGCATCCTTCTCTTTCAGGAAATTGTTCTTGCGCGCGTAGGTATTAACCACGCGCGTCAAGGCTGTACGCAGCCCGGTCAGATGGGTACCACCATCCGGTGTATGAATGGTGTTGGCGAAGGCGTATTCAGAGGTGGCGACGCCATCCGTATATTGCACAGCCACCTCAACATCAATGTTGTCAATTTCCTTCTGGGCATGGACAGGATCGTGCAGCACTTTCCGATTGCGGTTGAGATAGCGCACAAATGACTTTACGCCGCCTTCGAAATAGAAATTCATCTCCTGGGGTGGAGTCTGGCGCTCATCGACGAGCCGCAGAAGGACGCCACTGGCGACAAAAGCCAGTTCGCGAAAGCGGTTAGCCAGTAGCTCAAAACGGAAGACCCTATCTTCTTCAAAAATGGTCTCGTCAAACTTGAACACCGTGGTGGTGCCGGTTGGCTCACCGCGTTTCATTTTGCGGACCTGCTCCACGGGAGTAACTGGGACGCCGCGCTCATAGCGCTGCTGCCACACGTACTTATCTCGTGTTACGGTGACGACCATCCATTCAGAAACCGCGTTTACCGCGGCGGCGCCCACACCGTGCAGGCCGCCGGACACTTTATAGGCAGCATTGTCAAACTTGCCACCGGAATGCAAGCTGGTATGGATGAGTTCCAGAGCGGAAATTTTCTCTGTTGGATGCACATCGACCGGGATGCCGATGCCGTTATCACTGACGGAAATGCTGCTGTCCTCGTGAATCGTCACTTCAATGCGATCACAACGTCCGGCCAGGGCCTCATCAATGGAATTGTCCACGATTTCGTGGACGATATGGTGCAGCGCTTTGTTGTCCGTGCCACCGATGTACATACCGGGGCGTCGCCGCACAGCCTCCAGACCCTTGAGGACCTGTATACTACTGGCATCGTATTTGGTTTTTGAATCTTTTGCTTTCGTAACCATAGTACTCCATCTCATAATGAATTAGATTATAGGTTATAATTTGATTCGAGGAGGCCGAAATGCCCAAACGAATCAAGTTAAGAACTTTAACAAACGAAGAACGAGTACAGCTGGAAAAGTTTAGCCGATCAGCGACAGAATCACATCGAATCGTTGAGCGCGCCAAAATGATTCTACTTGCCTATCAAGGCATGCCTATTGAACAGATTGCCAACAAGCTAGACCGCAGCAAAGCGTCTGTATACCTGCGCCTTAAACGTTTTGACGATGAAGGTATCGCCAGCCTGCAGGATAAGCCAGGACAAGGTCGCAAACCAACTTACTCGGAAACAGAGCGTGGCCAGATGATCGCCCTAGCTCGCACGGATCCTGACAAACTAGGCTTGCCTTTTGGACACTGGACCCTGGATCGCTTAGTAGACTACCTGCGTAACAAAGACCAAATCGGTGTTTCCAGGGCACAGCTAGCGCGCATATTGCAGGCTGAAGGCTTGCGCTGGTATCAGGAGAAGACCTACTTCACCGAACGGCCTGACCCACAGTTTGCGAAAAAAAGCGGGCCATCATAGGCTACTACACGGAGCCACCGCCACAAACACGCGTTATCTGCCTTGATGAAATGGGACCTGTATCGGCCAAGACATACCCGGCAAAACGATGGGCACCACAAGGTCAAAGACCCCCTGTGCAACCTGACTATGGCCGCCGGGCAAAGGTGTGGGTCTTTGGCGCTTTCGAACCAAGCACCGGCAAGGCGCTTACGTTGTGTCGCGAGCAGCGGTGTAGCCTGGACTTCATCGAACTGCTGAATGCGGTTGTACAGGCATGGCCGGCCGATGAACTGGTGCTGATTCTGGACAACCTGTCAATCCACCGCAGCATCAATGTACAACTATGGGCTCTGGCCCACGAACGGGTCAGGTTTCTTTTTCAGCCAACCTATGCGCCCTGGCTCAATTTGATCGAACCGTGGTGGAAGACATTGCGTTCCCTTACCTTGGCTGGACGCCGATTTGATGAAGGAGCGGCACTTCGTTCTTCGATTGTTAAGAGTACAGACTACTGGAATGAACACCGTCATCCCTATGTTTGGCGGAAACAATATCAGCCTATCTCAAATCTTTTGTGAGACGAAGCACATAGATAGATAATTCCACTACTAAGCTAATGAACCCGGACGGGTGGACCCAGCACGGGTGCGGCTAGGCTGAACCGGTCGCACTATCTGCCGGGGCGCGAGGCGCCGAACGGTCGCGATAGAAGACAAACAGGGCGGTTACCAATGCCGTGCTGACAAAGGCATGGCCAAGGATGTTTACGAATGTAAACCAGGTGCCGTTTTCGGCAACGACCAGCAGCCAGTCCACGATGGTGCCCACGAGAATGATCGACAACAACAGGAGCAGGATGGCTAGAAGGTTATGGCGCACGAAAAGCACGCTGCCGCGCACGGCCTGCAACGCAGGCTGATTATCCAAAACAATGATCTGGGGGGCGACGCTCAGATAAATCACGACCCAAATCAACACGAACGGCGCAACAAGCAGAATGAATGTGCCGAGCGGTGCGCTAAACACAAAAGCGAGAGCGCCGACGAGGCTGATGGGTATGTAGATTGCTAATGAAACGGCGATGAAGAAGAGCGTGAGGAGTAGCAGCCGCTGGAACACCTTGCCGCTGACGGCTAGCCAGGAGCCGAAACTTCGGCCCACTGCCGGAGGGGCAACAACGGAACTAATCATGACGTAGAAAACGGCCGTCAGAAATAATCCCAGCACCATCAGCCCCAGAAAGAGCGCGATCCACACGCCCCAGGAATCGATGTCTGTTGAACTTGGGGCCACCGGCAACGTTTCAGGTGACAAAGTTGCCATCAGAGTAGGCACGCCGATGAATGGCACAGACAGAACGGTGAACACATTGGTACGCGGGGCTACTTCCAGAAGAGGTGCGGCAAACTCAAGCAGGTCGGTTTCCTGCGGCAGTGCGGCAACCATTTCTTCGATGAGCGTCTGAAAGTGGAGGCGCGGACCCAACCAGAAAAACAGGTCCAGGAGAACTGGGAGCAACAACAACCAAAGATGTTTGGCGGTCAAGTCAAGCCCAGTAATGATGGCATTCCAGACGCCCGGCGTAACGGCAGTTCGTTCTTGTTTTTGCATCGTTTTAACCGGTATATTTTACCATCATTCGCTCATCTGAGCTACCTCGGCAGCGTCGCTACTGACGTATCTATGAAAGCTATTATGTACGGGAACTCCCTGCCGGCAGGCGACCGTCAGGAGGTGCGGAAAGAAACAAAACGTGAGGCGTTGATGATGGATGACCCTGAATTGTCACCCTTTGACTACTTTGCACCTGTAAAGTTGGTATACTGGAGCGAGCAGATCACAATCCGGCAAACCACATTCCCCAAGGAGATTTCTACTCATGACTGATGTTCAGGCTATCGCCAACCGCATTGTCGAAAATGTAGAACAGGTCATTGTCGGCAAGAAGCCACCGGTGCAGTTAACGGTGTTGGGCTTGCTTTGCCAGGGCCACTTGCTGATTGAGGATGTGCCGGGCGTGGGTAAGACGGTTCTGGCAAAGGCTCTTTCGAAGAGTGTGGGCTGCCGTTTCCAACGTATTCAGTTTACTCCTGATATGCTGCCCAGTGACGTGACTGGTGTCTCTGTGTTCAATCAAAAGAATTACGAGTTTGAGTTCCGGCCCGGCCCCATTCATTCCCAGATCGTGTTGATTGACGAGATTAACCGCGCTACGCCAAAGACGCAGTCAGCGCTGTTGGAGGCTATGGAGGAACGCCAGGTGACGGTAGATGGTACCACGTACCGCCTGGGCCCGCCGTTTATGGTTCTGGCTACGCAGAACCCGATTGAATACGAAGGCACTTTTCCGCTGCCCGAAGCTCAACTTGATCGCTTCCTGATGCGTATCCGTCTCGGGTACGCTTCGAAAGAGGAGGAAATGGAAATCCTGGAACGGCAGCGACAGGAACATCCTATCGACAGTATCGGGCAGGTTGTTTCGGTGGAGGAACTGCTGGATGCACAAAGAGCGATCAAGGAAATTTATGTAGATGCTTTGGTGAAGTCGTATATCGTGAACCTGGTGCACGAGACGCGAGAACACCCGGATGTTTATCTTGGTTCCAGTTCGCGCGGGGCACTGGCGCTGTATCGCCTGGGCCAGGCACGAGCAGCGATGTTTGGACGGGATTATGTTCTGCCCGACGATATCAAAGCTCTTGCAGCGGCGGCGTTGGGGCACCGCGTGATCGTAGGTCCGGCAGCGCGGATCAAGGATATTGAGCCGGAGGTGATTGTGCAGGATATTGTGGCCAAGACCCCGGTGCCCGGGGCCCAGGTGACTTCGCGCTAAGAATGTTACACCAGCGCCGCACGGCCGTATTCCTGATGGCCCTGGCTGCCCTGGTGGGCGGCCTGGTGACGGGACGAGATCTCTGGTTCACGCTGGCCTATTTGCTAGGGTTGCTGCTTATCCTATCACTTGCCTGGTCGTTGTCGAACATCAACTGGCTGCACCTTTCGCGCATGACGCGCACGCGCCGGACTCAAGTCGGTCGTCCGGTAGAAGAACGCTTCGTTGTCAACAACACAAGCGTGCTGCCCAAACTATGGCTGGAAGTACACGATTACTCGACCCTGCCGCGGCACTATGCCAGCCGCGTGATTAACAGCCTTGGTCCCAGGTCTGCCTATTCCTGGCGAGTGACGACCGTGTGCCGCCAGCGCGGACGCTATCAGCTGGGCCCGCTACGTCTGAGCACCAGCGATCCATTTGGGCTTTTCCCTATGTCGCGAGAGCTTCCGGCCACATCGCATGTGGTTGTGTACCCCATGACTTTTGAGATCTATCGCTTTGCCCTGCCGGTGGGCATGTTACCAGGCGGGGACGCGCTGCGGCGACGCACTCATTATGTGACCACAAATGCCGCAGGTGTGCGGGACTACGCCCCAGGGGACAGCTTCAGTCGCATCCACTGGCCCAGCACGGCGCATCGCAACCGCCTGATCGTTAAGGAGTTCGAACTCGACCCACTGGCGGATATCTGGATTGTGGTCGATATGGCGTCGTTCGGCCACGTGATGCCTGCGTCCGTAGCTCCGGCGGGACCAGAGAACCTGCCGGAGTGGATGGTAATCGAACAGTTCAAGCTGGCGGAGACCACGGAAGAATATACGGTGACGGCGGCAGCTTCGCTGGCGCAGTTCTTTCTGCGGCAGGATCGTGCTGTAGGGATGTTGGCGTATGGCCAGTCCAACGAGATTTTGCAGGCTGATCGCGGTGAAAGGCAGTTGAATCGTGTTCTCGAAACGCTGGCAGTACTGCGAGCCGAGGGTCGCGTGCCGGTGGCTGACGTGATTCAGGCGGAATCGCATCTTTTTCCGAGGGGCACGACCGTGATTGTCGTTACCCCGCAGGCTGATGAGAAATGGGCCACGATGGCGCGGCAACTGCAGCGTCGAGGTCTGCGCGTGGTGACGGTGTTGATTAACCCGCAGTCGTTCGGAGGGACGCGATCAGCAGAACCACTCTTGAGCCTGCTGCAGGCTAATAATCTGGGCGCATACTTGATTAATGCAGGGGATGATATGGCAGCCGTTCTGAGCAGCGGGAAAGCACAAGGGACACATGTGATCGGGGCCTGAGCTGTCGCTCAGAAAAGTTTGAGGGGAATGCTGGCCGCTACGGGCAGAGTGTTGAGCGTCGGAGATGGTCTGTCGACTGCTTCGCCGGACATGCTCCAGGGGCCCGTATGGTTGACGCGGACGTGCACCATCTGGCCCAAAAGATCGCGTGGGTCTGGAAAGAAAACCAGTTTGTTCTGGGGATTACGGCCACGCCAACGCCCTTTCTGGGTTCCTTCGACCAGGACTTCTACTGTACTGTCCAGGTAGTGGCTCATCTTCTCCTGCAAAATCTCTTTCTGCAGCGCTTCAATGGCATGGAAACGGAGGCGCTTTTCTTCGTCTGGCACGTCATCGGTCATCGTGCGGTCGCTGACTGTGCCAGGGCGAGGGCTGTAGCGAGCCAGGTGGATTTTGTCCAGGCGCAGTTCGGCCAGAATATCGTAGGTGCGCTGGAACTGAGCCGCGGTCTCGCCGGGGAAGCCCACAATAATGTCCCCGTGGATGGCCGCCTCAGGAATTACGTCGCGGATATGGTGGATGAGGTCGCGGTATTGCTCACGGGTGTAGCCGCGTCTCATATTTCGCAATACGTCGTTATCACCAGCCTGAATAGGAATTTCAATCTGCGGCATGACCTTCGACAGGTCCGCTACAGCGCGCAAGATGCGGCCGGTCATGTAGTTGGGGTGGCTGGTCAAGAAGCGAATGCGCTGTAACCCGGCAATTTCGTTGACAGCTGTGAGCAGATCGGCCAGGTCCGGCCCATCAGGCACATCATATCCGTAGCGATCGACAATTTGACCCAATAGAACTACTTCCTTGACTCCCTGGGCAACGAGCGAACGGGTTTCAGCGGCGATTTCGCCGATGGGCCGGGAGCGTTCCTTGCCGCGCTTCTGGGGAATGATGCAGAAGGTGCAGGCATGGGAACAGCCGTAGACGATGGAAACGGGAGCCGAGATGAGCAGGCCCCGCTGATCGGCGGGCAAGATTACTTCGCTATCCAGCAGGGCATGGCGCGCAGCCGTTTCTGTCTGATCCAGCAGGTAGTCGTCTTCCTGCAGCAAATGCGAGATCAGCGGGGCGCCGTCGGTTGACGGTTCCATGAAAACATCCACGAAGGGAAACTGCTGCTGGAGTGCCTCGTTGCCGCGCACGCCAACCACGCAACCCATCACCGCCACCGTTAGGTCCGCACGCTGCTCTTTCAACGGCCGCAGCGTGTACAGCTTATTATTGGCTTTGTCTTCCGATTGTTGGCGCACGGTGCAGGTCTGCAACACGACCACATCTGCTTCTTCAGCGCTAGGCGTCGCTTCGTAACCGAGTCGCTCCAGTTCGGTAGCTACGCGCCGGGCATCGGCGTAATTCATTTGGCAACCAGTGATCCAGAAGTGATATTTCTTGCTCATACTCAATCAAGACAGGCGTTTTTTCGCACTGCAGGGGTCGTTTTTGCGCCGGCAGAAATCAGGGGTTTTGGTTTGACAATTCGGCGAGGATGAAGAATTCCGTACCCTGAAAAGTGATTCTAGCGGTGGATTGCATGGGCGTCAAGAACGCCTCTACTCTCTGAGGAGCCTGGAGCAGCATAGCTTCGAGACGCTGGCGTTCGTGCAGCTGACGTGGTCGGTCGCCTAGCCAGTCCGCAAATTCTACGATCCGCTGCTCAGTTTCTGTTTCTATGGAGCGCAATCCTGCCTGCGCCAGCATATATACCCAGTCGTCGACTGCATAGTAGGCATAGTGTTCTTGCCCGCGCAATCTGGTCCAGAGGTTGATATAGTGCCCGGCGTCCCGCTCGCGCCGCGCCTTCTTGCCACGCAGCCTGCTGCCGGGAACCAGGTAGTCGTGGAGCAGCAGACGGCCCTGGGGCGCCAGCACTCGCGCGATTTCGTGCAGGGCCCGCTGGACGCCCGCGCAACGCGAAGGTCCATGTGACCAGAGTACCAGTTGGAGGCTTGACTGAGCATGAGGCAAGGTGAGGCCAGTACTAAAGTTGCTGCGCCCAGATAGGTCCAGGATGCGCTGTGGGTCGATGTCACCGATCCAAGCATGAAGGACCTGTGCCAACTGTATCTGCTGCACAGTGCGGATGTCTGCTGCGGGGAACATACTGGGGTTTATTCTAGCCGTCTATCCAGGCCGGTGCAGCACAAGCGCCGGGCGGCGTATCCAGGAAGCGCAGGAAGTTCTCTTCAGGAGCGTACACGCCGACCAGGTTTTCTTCCAGCATGAGCGCCAGCCAGCGGCCATCTGCGGACCAGTCATAGGTGGAGAACGGCGGAAAATCGGCCGCCAGGGAGAGGAAGGGCATTGCCTTCTGGCTGGCCAAGTCATAGACTTGGATATAGGCGTTTTCTTCGCCCTGGTCGATATCGCCGCTGTCAACACCTGTCAGGACGATGTAACGGGCGTCGGGCGAAATGCCCACCGAATGGTTGGCCCCATACCCGGCGCTCATGAGGTGTGTGATGTTTTTGCTGGCCAGGTGGTAAGAAAACACGTGCGCGTTGCGCTGGCCCGCGTCCAGCACTACGACAACTAACCTGTCGGGTTGATCCGGGTGCACCATGACATAGTGCAGCCACCACATCCGTGAGTTGTCTGTTCCGGTATCAAGGTGCGCCAGGAAATCGTCCAGCGCTGCCAGGGGCTGAGGCGCGCTTTCCCCCACCAGTGGCAAGGTAACGATGGTATTGGTCCGCCCGAGTCTGCCTTCGCCCAGGGAAAGATAACCTATGGTATCGTCATCCAGCCAGAAGGGGGCGTGACCATGCGCTACCCTGGTCAGGTCTGCTATGTTGTTGATTGGTGCGCCGTCCAGCAGGTCGGAACGAGTTCCAACATAGAGGTCCATGGTGGGGGTCAAGGCGCGTTGGTTAAATAGAACTGTGCGCAGTTCGGTTTGCAGTAGAGCAAGCTGGGTGTCGGGATCAATCGTAAACAGGGCACGCTCGCCGTTGGGTGACCAGATTGGGATTCCAGGCAGTGGGTGGTTGGAACAACCTTCGGCCGTGCAGTTCTGCAGGTCAAAGGCTACAATTGTGGCGCGGTTGTTGTCGGCGGGGAAGGTGAAAGCAGCCAATTGCTGCCCAGAAGGGTCGGTCTGGCCAAAGGATACGGTGTAGTCAGCCGGGTTCGCGAACAGGGGGATAACCTCATCTTCACGGCGAATATCGGTGTTCCAACGCTGGTCATCAAAGCGGAATTCCTGCTGCATGAGAGCATCATCACCTGGCAGGGGGCTGACAAGCAGGAAGCTACCGGTTTCGTACACGTTTACCCAAGTCTCGGCCAGCGGATCCCCCTGATAGAGGGTTGCGATCTGCACATCTTCATCAAACTCGCTTTGCACGACACAGGTCAGATAGAGGTCCTGCATGGGGAAAGCCGTGCTGTCGCCTTGCTGGCTATCCTGGGTTACCGCGTAACCGCGCATCCACCAATCACGCATGAGATGGCTGTAAGGGCTGACTTCTTGCCGATCGTCGGGTTCCGCAAGTAGAGCGTTCAGCCAGCCAAAGAAGGTTTCCTGTTCGGTCAGTTCGCGTTGAATATCTGCGGCGGTTAATCCGGGATTGGTGCTGAGGAAGTAATCCACGGCCGTATAAATGCGCCAGCCCCCTTCGCCGGAAAGCTCGGTAGCATTACTGCTGTTCCAGAGACTGGCGAGGTCCTGAAGGCGTACCTGTTCCGCTACTACCCGCGCATACTCCGCTTCGCCAACGGGCCAAGGTCGAAGGTTGATCTGGCTTAGCTGATAGTCGACCAGCGCCTGAAATAGAGGCGATCCTTCGCAGCAGGTGTATCCAACTTGGCGGGCGATAATGGCGGTGGAGATCTGCGCAGCATAGCCACGAAAGAGAGCCTGGTAGCCGGCGTCATCCAGTGGTACGCCAACCAAGGTCGGGGTGGGGAGTGTTATCTGTAATGTCTCCGCTGCCTGGCCGATCGCCAGAGGCGCTGCCGCAGCTGCCAGAGTGGCGGGGTCGCTGCTGAAGATAAGTTCCACCTGCAGGGCGGGCGGACAATTCAGGCCAGCTATCTGGTTGCACAGTTCGCCCAACTTCTGTTCGAGATCCGGTAGCAGCCGAGCAACGAGGGCTGTGTCGCGCTCCGGGTATGTGAGTGATATCTTGGTACCACGCTGCGAGGACGGCT
Source organism: uncultured Chloroflexia bacterium (assembly GCA_963786145.1). Taxonomy (GTDB): domain Bacteria; phylum Chloroflexota; class Anaerolineae; order Promineifilales; family Promineifilaceae; genus JAACFF01. Next base: position 216,012 of record CAWAYB010000002.1, on the reverse strand, counting down.
GGCCCCAGAATTCGGGGTCCGGCGGGGAGCGTAGCCAGCGCTCCTGCCCCAGGCGGTAGACGGCCGTTTCCTGCAAGGTAACGGTCTCTGTCAGGCCGTTCCCTATCTGGACGGAATAGGGGACACCGGTCACCAGTTCAGCGGAAAGAAGGTCAGGGGCAAAGTTAATGTCGTATTCTTCTGTGGAAATTAGCGGTGTCTGAGCTGCCTGGATGCTGAGTCCGAACGGCGCGCGATCGCGCAGCAGCCCCTCCGCGAAGAGATCCTGCTGCGCTGTTGTCCAGTTACTGTCCCGACCTGACAACAGGGAAATGAATAGTTCGACATCTTGTTCATTGTCCGCAAGCGCAATCAGATTGTGGCTGGAGATGACATCGGCACGCATGGCAGAGGTGTTTGCAGCGGCGCGCTGCTGTACCTGGCGCGCGATAACCGCCCCGGTGCCGAGAAGCAGAGCGGTCAGGATTACCAGCACGGGCCAACGACGGGGCGTGCCTGCCGGCTGTTCCCCCGGCTCCGGAGGTAACCCATCCCAATCGAAATCTTCGTCGGTGTGCCAGTTAAATTTTTGCGGCATAGGCTTGCGGCATGTGCGAAATTTCGAATCCGGCGCAGCCGAGTCGAATTGTGAACGTTTCCGCTATTCTAGACAGTCTGCCTGCTGCCGCAGATTGATGATCATTAAGCGCTAATACGATGTAGCCGTGTATCCTCCAGATAGTCGGTGTATCCGCCCAGATATTCGACCAAATGGCCGTCGCGAAGTTCCACTATACGGTCAACGACTTTGTCCAGAAAATAGCGGTCATGTGAAATGACAAGGACGGTGCCCACGAACTCGTCCAAGGTATCTTCCAGGGCCTCAATGGCGGGGATATCGAGGTTGTTCGTCGGTTCGTCCAGAACGAGTAGATTCGGGCGCTCCAACACGAGCTTGGCCAGCTGCAGCCGGCTACGCTCGCCGCCGCTAAGTTTGCCGATAGGCTGCTGCATCTGTTCGTAGGTGAAGAGGAAGCGAAGCAGGAAAGCAACGGCCGTTTCGCGGCTGACCGGCGCGGTCTGCCTGATCTCGGTGATTAGATCGCGCTCGTCAGACAAAGTCTCCTGTTCCTGCGCGTAATAACCGATTTTGATGCTGGGGCCGATTTTGACTTCGCCGGCAGAGACTGAATCAGGATCAAGGAGCAGTTTGAGCAGCACCGATTTGCCAACACCATTGGGTCCGACAAGCCCAACGCGTTCGCCGTGCCACAAAGTGAGGTTGAGATCGCGGAAGAGGGTACGGCCGTTGTCGAACTGGCGGGTTACATCCACCATGTTGATGACCTTCCTGCTACCGCGCCAGCCGCCCAAGTCTAGTTTCAGACGCCGCTCCTCGGTTACCTTCTCGACCTTGTCCATTTTATCCAGCATCTTTTGGCGACTGCGTGCCTGGCGGATATGGCGCTCGTTTACGACCATCGAAGCCCAGAGCTCGAACCGTTTGATTGCCATTTCGATACGTGCGATTTCTTTTTGCTGCGCGGCGTACAGCTGCTGCTGGCGCAGGCGTCGCACGGCACGTTCGTTCGCGTATGCCGTGTAGTTACCTATGAACGTGGTTAGACGTCCGGCTTCCATTTCCGCGATATGGCCCGCAACCTCATCCAGAAGGTAGCGATCGTGGGAGATGATCACTACGGTACCATCATAGGCACGGATGATCTGTTCCAGATTGCGTTTGGCTGGGATATCCAGGTGATTATCCGGCTCATCCAGCAGCAGTAGTTCGGGCTTCTGCACAAGCAGCTTGGCCAACAGGACCAGCTTTTTTTGCCCACCGCTCAGGTGCTCGGTCTGCGTGTCCCAGTGCGCGGCATCCAGTCCCAGGGCGGTGAGCGTTTCGCGCACGCTGCTGCTATAGCGCGGTCCGTCTAGCAGCTCGAATTGGGCGAGAAGCCGCTCATGATGGGCGATAACCCGGGCCAACGCGGAGGGATCGCCGTAGATCTGGGGGTCGCCCATGCGCGCCTCAAGCCCGGTAAGTTCCGCCTCGATTTCCGCCAATTGCGGTACGGCCGTGAGCGCTTCCTCCAGCACGGTGCTTCCAGGCGGCAGATCCGGTTCCTGGGTGAGACGCCCCACTGTAAGGCCGGGACGGCGGTAAATGCTGCCAGCATCTGGCGTCCATTCTTGAGCCAGAATCTTCATGACGGTTGATTTACCTGCACCGTTGGGTCCCACGAGGCCGATGCGCTGTTTGTGCTGGATCTCCCAGTCGAGGCCAGCGAAGATTTCTCTGCCCGCGAGGCTCATGTTGATGCTGTCCAGGTTGATGATGACTTCGGCCATGGTGGTTCTCCGAAAACAGAAAAAGCCGAGGCGGGTGGCGCCTCGACTTTCCAAGTACTGCAATTTACTTTACATAATACTCAGCAAATAGGCGCGCTTAACCGGGGTTGTGCCCACTTGGACCCCAGAAAATGGGAGCAGAAAGGGCGATTCTCAGTCAGATGAGGAACAGTCATAGCGAGAAGAATAGCTGAACAGTGACGGCAAAGCAAGCGTGGGACAGTGCTTCCGAATGGGCCTCCCGCGATTGGGCGCGGCGCCAGGCAGAGCCAGAGCAAGAGTTTACTGTTTTCGTTTTCCTGACTATACTCGGTGCAATGCGCTTGATTACGACCATAATTACCCTTTTCCTGGCTGCTATGGTGTTCAATGGGTGTGCTCAGTTAGAGGAAGATGCCAAGGCAGAGATCCCGGGTACGCCTGAGCCTATGGTGGCAGCAACGGTTTCGGCGGCGGAGCCTCCACGCGTGCCTATTCTGGCTACGCAGGTGGCTCCGATCGACGAAAGCAGCAACTTACGCGTGTGGATTCCGCCGGCGATTGCGGTATCCACGGATGCGGGGGCAAAAGTCCTCTCAGACCAGCTTTTTGCTTATGATGTTGCCCATGCTGAATCGGCGTTGGTGGTGGAGCAAAAAGAAGTAAGTGGCCCGGGAGGATTGCTGGCCTATTTACGCACCGGACGTGATGTGGCTCCAGGGGTGCTTCCGGACCTGATCGCGATTCCCAGTGATCTCTTACCTGTACTGGCGAGCGAGAATTTGATCGTACCCCTGGGAGCGAACCTTGACGAGACGAACTTGGAAGGGCTTTTCCCGGCGGCGAGGACAATGGCCCAGCCGCAGGGTCCGACACTGGGCTATCCATTTGTGTTGACGGGACTGCCGCACCTGGCCTATAACAGCACTGTCCTGACCGATACGCTGCCGCTCACCTGGCAACGGCTTATCACGGAAGATGATCGCAGCATGGTATTGGCGGCGGACGGACCCAGCGGGGCAATTCTGGCTCTGCAATTCTACCTGGACGCCGGTGGCAAGGTGGCAACGGAAAGCGGCCAGCCGCTGCTGGAGCTGGAGCCGCTGACCACTACACTTCAGCAGATGGAAGATGCTCGCAGCGAAGGGTTCTTTGCCCCGCAAAGCAGCAGCCTGAGCGCCACCGCACAAGTGTGGCAGGTGTTTCTGAGTGGAGGAGCAAACATCGCGCATACAGTAGCGGATCATTACCTGGCGCAGACGATTGCCGGGCTACCTGTTTCCTTTACTGTCATCCCGGGCCTGGACCGGCCGTTGACACCGGTCGTTGGCGGGTGGGCCTGGGCAATTACCACGAATGACCCGGCACAGCAAGCTCTAGCTCTGGGACTGCTGCAAGAACTGGTGGCTCCGGCCGCACTTGCGCGGTGGAGCGAAGAGAGCCTTTTACTGCCTGCCGATCGTGATGCTCTGGCCTTGTGGACTGAGGATGATCCTTATATTGGCTTTGCGCGACAAGAATTGGAACGTGCACAGGCGCTTCCCGTATCCCCATCTGGGCGGATCCTGACCGTGCTGGGCGATGCTGTGTTACAGGTTGTCTCCGGAGCTATGAGCGCGGAGGCGGCCGCCGAAGAGGCCGTTGCGGCCATGCAGGCCTGAGAGGCGCAAAGTTCGGATGGTACGGTTTAGGGATTATGGGGAGCATGTGGAGGAGCTATATGCCGCCGCCCTCGCAGCCGTAAATCCCAGGACGGCCGTGAAGCGCTACCTAAAGCGCGAAGGATTCATTATACGCGCTGCCGATTCAAGCTATGATTTGAGTGAGGGCCGCGTCTTTGTGGTCAGCGTGGGCAAGGCTGCGGTGCCGATGGCGGCAGCGGCGGTAGAAATTGTGGGCCAGAGCCTTGCGGCGGCGGTTGTGATTGACAAGCGGGGAAGTGGCGTGGAGGTAGAACCCGTTTTGTCCGGTAATGCGGCCGTGCAATTGCTTTATGGCAGCCATCCGGTTTCTGATGCAGCCAGCGTGGCGGCAACGGCCGTGGCCATTGAAACTGTTCGAGATGCAGGGCCGCAAGACCTGGTGCTGTGCTTAATTTCCGGCGGCGCATCGGCGCTACTGACGCAGCCGCGCATTCCGCTTGCTGACTGGCAGGCTCTTATCAACGCCCTGCTGGCCAGCGGCTGCACCATCAACGAATTGAATACCGTACGGCGGCACCTTGACCAGGTGAAGGGTGGGGGACTGGCTCAGCTTGTTGCGCCGGCACGCTGTATTACCCTGGTCCTAAGTGACGTTGTTGGCAATCCCATGCACACGATTGGCAGCGGCCCAACGGTGGCCGGCGCGGATTCGGCGCAGGATGCCCTGGCGGTATTGCAGCGCTTTGATATCAGGAGCTGCCTACCGGCGACGACCTACCTGCGCGTGGAACGCTCTCTGCGTGAACTGACGATTGCTCGCGTGGCTATGCCTGTCGTGAATGATGTATATATTGTCGGTGATGTGCGTATAGCTGCTATCGCCGCCTTGACCAGAGCGGTGCAGCTGGGCTTTGTGTCGCAGCTGCTGACCGTTCACCTGGAGGGAGAGGCGCGCGAAGTTGGCCGGGTCGCCGCTGCGCTGGCAAAGGATGCTTTTCCAGGACGCTGCCTTATCCTTGGCGGCGAAACAACGGTTACGGTGCGCGGGGCGGGGCGGGGTGGGCGCAATCAGGAACTGGCCCTGGCTGCGGCAATGGCGCTGGAAGGAATGGACAGCGTGGTCGTGGCCAGCCTGGCTACTGACGGCGAAGATGGTCCTACATCGGCGGCGGGAGCGAGGGTCAGCGGTCAGACGGCCGTGGAGGCCCGCGCTCACGGTCTGGTCCCGGAAGAGTACCTGGCTGCAAATGATAGCTTTGGCTTCTTCGAGCGCCTGGATGTCGCTATGGCCACACCAGAGCAAGAGACAGACTCCAACCCAACGACCCTCGTGCAGACTGGCAGCACAGGCACTAACGTCAATGATTTGCTCTTCATCCTGACGTATCCGGAACTGGAAGCAACCGGCAGTCCGGATACAACCGGCAGTACTCAACCCAAGCAAAGTGAGGCGACTATATGAGTATTCATTTTGGAACGGACGGTTGGCGTGCCGTAATCAGCGATACGTTTACTTTTGCCAACTTGCGTCTGGTAGCGCAGGCGATCGCTGATTACGTCCACGAGGAAGAGAGCAGCAATCCAAGTGTGGTCGTGGGCTTTGATACACGATTTCTTTCGGATCGATATGCCGCCGAAGTGGCGCGAGTGATGGCCGCCAACAATATCCAGACCTGGTTGGCGCGAGCAGACACGCCGACGCCGGCGATCAGTTATGCAGTGGTCAACAAAGGTGCTACGGCAGGGGTGATGATCACAGCCAGCCACAATGCTCCGCGATACAATGGAGTCAAGCTGAAGGCTGCCTACGGCGGGAGCGCAAGCCCCGCGCAAAACAAGCGTGTCGAGAAGATCCTGCAGCGCAATCAGGAGACAGTTCACGGCCCCAACTTGATGGACCTGGAAATGGCCGTGCAAAGCGGCAAAGTTGTCAAATTCGACCCAGCCTGGGCCTATTATGAACATCTGGGGTCGTTGATCGACCTAGACACCATTTCCAGCGGCGAACTGCGGGTTGTGGCTGATGGTATGTATGGTTCCGGGCGGCGGGTCATTGGCGAGATGTTGGCCCGCACGCGGACGCGCGTGCATGATATCCGCCACGAGATGAACCCTGGTTTTGGCGGCATTCATCCGGAACCGATCGCGTTGCATCTCGGCCAGCTGATGTCCGTGATACAGGGCGGTCATTTCGATGCCGGTCTGGCCACCGATGGGGACGCGGACCGTATAGGCGCGGTTGATGCCCTCGGTAATTTTGTGGACCCGCATCGCATTTATGCCCTTGTGCTGCGCTACTTGCTGGCGAAGCGTAAGATGCGCGGCTCAGTTGTGCGCACTGTGTCCACCACGCGCATGCTGGATCGGATCGCTGCGGGCTATGATTTATCTTTGATTGAAACGCCGGTTGGATTCAATCATATTGCCGATCACATCTTGCAGGGCGGGGTTTTGATGGGCGGTGAGGAATCAGGTGGAATCTCAATCCAGGGTCACATCCCGGAAGGGGATGGCGTGCTGATGGGACTGCTGCTGCTAGAAGTGATAGCGGAAAGCCCGCGCGCCCTTGCATGTCCTGGTAGAAGATCTGCTGCAGGAATATGGCCCGGCGCAGTACGCGCGAACGGACATCAAGCTTAAGCGACCCGTTGGAAAGAGCGATATGGTGAAGATGCTTGTCGATCTGGCGCCAAGCTCGATTTCAGGCGTCGAGGTGGAAGACATTCAGACTACCGACGGAGTCAAGTATTACCTCAACGATGGGAGCTGGCTGCTCATACGGCCGTCGGGCACGGAGCCCGTCCTACGAGTTTACGCCGAGGCGCCGAATGACGCGCGCGTCAAGGCGTTGCTGGACTTCGGCGAAGAAATGGCTGCCAAAGACTAGGCCGTGTTGACATTTCAGCGCAGCCAAATTAATGTGCTGACAAATTGCAGGAAACCAAGGTAACGTCCAGCAAGTTTGTCAAAACGGGAAAATACACGACGGAAATGCTTGATCGTGTTGATGAAAAATTCTACCAGGTGCTTTTCACGATAGAGCAACTTTGCCATAGGCGCGAGCCGCTTTTTCACCTTTGGCACTCGCAGGAGGTGGAATGACCGGCTCCATTTCTTGTTCAATCACCCACTCTTAGAACTCTTGGGCTGCATAACCGCGATCCGCAATCAAGCGCTCAAAAGCGAGACCATCCACTAATGGAATAGCCTGGCCAAGGTCAGATGCTTGTCCAGCCGTCAAGCGCAAACGCAAGGGGTTGCCCAATCCATCAACAGTGATATGAATCTTGGTACTGACGCCACCACGACTACGGCCCAACGCCTGTGCTTCCTGGCCACCACTTTTTTGGGGCGCCGGCGGCACAGGGATGAGCCCGCACGACAGTGCTATCAATCATCCCGTTCTCCATGTCCGGATCCTCAGCAAAGTGCACGAGCATTCGTTCCCATACGCCATTGTTGCACCCGCGGGCAAATCGCTTGTAGACGCTGTTCCATTTCCCATATTCGTCTGGTAACAGCCGCCATTGTGAACCGCTGCGGCTTATCCAGAGCGCCGCTTCAACGAAACGGCGACATTCTACTTCATTCTTTCCGACGTAGGCATTCAGTTCCGTTTTTAGGAATGCCCGGATCTTTGCCCATTGCGTATCTTCCAGTCTCACAGTTGACATGAGACAATTTTACTATCTTTTCAAAATGTCAACAGAACCTAGGCGCTTTCCTATTCTTTACCCACCGGTGGGAGTAGGTGAGGCCAGCGGCATATCCTCCTCGACGGCCGATTCCTCAATCTGGTCTGGCGGTGGAGGGGGTGCTTCCTCTTGGTCCGATGTGCTGGGGCCGACGCCAGGACCCAAAAGTGGCGCGTACTTGACGATACGATTGTTACCTGCGTCGGCGACGAAGACGTTGTCCTGAGTATCGATGGCGATGCCGTTTGGCAGGCCAAAGCGGTCGATTTCCACACCGAACTCACCCAGACGCCCCACGTAGTCGCCATTGGCTTCAAAGATCAGCACACGGTAGTTTTCTGGGTCCGTGGTGTAAACGCGGCCGCTGCTGTCGGTGGCTGTGTAGGGCTTGTTGTTGATGGAGGTGCCTTCCCAGGCGTTAACCGGCCAGGCATTTACGGCGAAAAGTTCGGGAGCAAACTGCTGGATGCGACTATTCCAGGTGTCTGCCAGGTAGACTGAGCCATCCGGCCCCTGGCTGAGGCCGACAGGCTCGTTCATCTGGCCGAGGCCATTGCCGAAGCCGCCGACCTGGAACAGGAAATTACCTTCCTTATCCAGTACCTGCAGGCGGTGGTTACCGGTGTCGGTGACGAGCAGACGGCTGTCTTCCAGGTTCATGATGGAGCGTGGGCCAAAGAAGAGACCCAGTCCTTCGTCCCCGGAGTCCGGGTTTGGTGACCCGCTGCTGCCAAAACTGGCTACATATTCACCGTCCAGGGTGAACTTTTGGATACGGTGGTTCCAGGTGTCGGTCACAAAGACGTTGGTTTCGTCAACGGCGATACCCCAGGGCTCATTAAACTGTCCGGCCCCGGTTCCGGAGCTGCCCCAAGCCTGGAGGAATAACCCGTCCTGGTTAAACACCTGCACGCGGTTGTTGCCCGAATCGAGCGCATAGATACGGCCGTCAGGCCCCACGGTCACATTGCGGGGCGCAGAGAGCTGCCCTTCTTCCGATCCCGCGATACCGGATTCATTAATCGCCAATACGGGCTGTGCAGCCAGGGCCCCTTCGGAATAGGGGTCTGCGAGTTCGGCTACGGCCACTGCACCTACGCCATAATCCCACAAGCTGGCAAGAACGTCTTTGCGCACATACATGCGCAGGTTATGGCGAAGAGGCCATTCGCCGGCCGTGTAGGTGCCGCCAAAAACTTCACCATATTTTTCGTAGTTGCGAAAGAAGAAGATGTCCCACAGTGCTTCGCGGACGGCTGGGTTGCCCAACCCGCGGCGCTGATCCGCCGGCATCTGGGGATCACCCAGAAGCGCGTTCCAGGAGAAACGCCGGTAATCTTCCATGGGCCACCACAGGAAGGTGTGTTCGGTAGACTCGTAATTATTGCCTAGGTAGGGTTCAACAACGTCCCAGTTTTGGGCGCCGACGATCACGACCGGAGATTCGTTCAATGCCTGACTGGGATTCGTACCAAAGAAGACACGATTGGGGTAATCACGCAGGTACCAGGTTAAGGGCCAAGACACATCGCTGTCAAACGCGACTTTGATGCTTTTGTCACCATGCAGGCGCAGGGATAGTTCTTCCAGCTGATCGAGCACGACGCTCTTGGTAGCGGGCGCGCCATGTGCGTAGACCATGAACTCGTTGGTGTAGTCCGCGTTGGTGAAGCTGGACATGTAGGTAAAGCGAATGGTCAGGATGGCCAGCAGGCCGAAGATGCTCAAGGTCAGAACACGGTTACGCAGCGAGGCATCCGTGTTGCGGAAGGCCCGACGCCAAATGAAATAGACCAAACTGAACAGCACGAGCGTGCCCAGGAGTCGTCCCACGGCGGTGAGGCTGGCCAACTGCTGGTCACCTAGGTTGATACGTCCCAAGAAGAGCGGGGCAAAGACGAGCATGAAAGCAATGATCAGCAGGGCGGTCAAGCCGCCCAAGATTAAGGATGGCCGGGATACGAGTTCACGAAGACGGACTCCGGCCAACTTCTCGTTGAAGTACCAGCCAGTGAGCATGCCCATGGGGATGACGAAATGGATGCTGAGCCAGGGCATTTTCTCGCCGGCATAGCTATAGGCCAGCCAGGTGAGCAGGAGCCACCAGATGACGAAGGGCACAAATTCCAGGAGAGAGCGCAGATCGAACAGCTGGCTTAACCCTCCGGTGAGCTCCAGTTCGGCGATCAGCCGTGGGCGGTAGCGCGCGAACCAGAAAAGGGCGGCAAGGAGCAGGATTCCGCCTCCAGCGAGAAGGCCGGGCACGGCCGTGGTTTGTTCCACAATGCCGCCTACGGCCGTGGCGTTGGCATAGACCCAGTTGACCAGGCTGAAGGCGAGCAAGCCCAGCAGGAGGGTCGCGATCCAGTAGCCGATCACACGATTGGTGCCCTGGATCTTCATCCACAGCCAGATGGCCAGGAGCGAGAAGATCAGCGGCAGGAATTCATATAAGGGCACGACGAAAAGATAATAGTAGGACGGTTGGCTGCCGCGCTGTACAGCCTGCTGTTCGAGCCAGTAGCCCAATGAACCAACAACTCCTGTAGTCCAGCCACCCAGGTTGGTGAAGAACGATGTATAGAGCACAAGGATGATGGCGTTGAAGATGACAGCGGCAATGATCCAGCGCCGCCTGTCCCACCACAGACCAATCAGAACACCGACCGCCATGGCGATCACGAGGAAGAGGCCTGAACGGGTGATACCGGATTGGGCCATGGTGGTCCAGCAAGAGGTGTTCCCCACGCGGGCAGCAAGCAGCTGCAAGGCAGTGAGACTTTCTTGCCCTTCGAGTACGCAGTGATTGAGCGTGTAATCGGTTGGATTCCAGCCCGCCAGCTTGGTTAGGAATGGGGAGGCAAGAGGCAGGAGTAGGGTTGTAAAAAGAATGATCAGGTCAAAGTCTGGTGAGTCATCAATGCCCGGGCGCAATGCGCGCGCAGCGAGAAACAACCCTACCCCGGTGACACCTATTCCAGCGAGCGTTAGCCAGCGCAAGGCAGCGGCGGAATTGTCGGTCGCAGCGGGTATGGCGGCGCTCGTTTCGGCGTTGGGATCAACGGCGAAGCCCTCGGTTGCGGCGCTCGTTTCGGCAGTTGTTTCCGTCCCGGCCCCGGCGCGCGTGCCCAAGAAGCCGCCACCCACCAATAGCAGACCCAGGAGGGCGAGCAAGGCGGGCATTTTTAGTTTATCCAAGGAAGCGCGCAGCAGGCCGCTGCTGTAAATTTGCACCGCCAACCGGATGACGAGGTAGCTGCCAAAGATAGCCACGTAGATAAACGCCACCTCTTTGGTGGAAAACATCAGGGCTGTTCCGGCGACGAACCACCACAAATAGCGATCACGGCGATCGCGAATGTAGTACCAAATGGCGATGAAAACGATGAGCGACCAGATGATTACGTAGACATCGTGGCGGATGTAACGCGAATAGTAGGTGACGTAGGGAGAGATGAGGAAGACAAAGCTGGTGACGAGCGCACCAGCGCGGCCCAGCCACGGCCGTAGGAAATAGGGACTGATTACCAGGATCACGCCGAAGATAGCCACGGGCAAACGAGCCGCGAAGTCGCTGGCACCCAAAAGCCAATAGGACAAGGCTGTAATGTGAAACAGAAATGGCCCATGCATCAGAGGTGTGTGCTGGTACCCTTGGCCATCGAAGTATTGGTAGGAGAACTGGGTATGCAGGCTTTCATCATGGCTCATAACGCGGTTCCCGAGAGCCCAAAAACGAGTCACGATTGCCAGGATGATGAAGAGCAAGTAGATTGCCTGCTCCCAATTGAGAATGCGCAAGCCCAAGAAAGACCGGGACAGAAAATCGGAAGGCTGTTCCGCAGTAGGTGATGTTGTTGTAATCTCACTCATAATCTTCTTCGCTGTTATCTCTGCAGCATCGCCAGGCAACTCGCGGGCAAAGGATCATTTGCTCCTGATGGAAAGCGGCGGCGCGGCGGGCACCAAGGGCGCACTGGGAGTTGCAATCAGCACGTGATTCATGATGGAGCCAATTGTATCCAGCCCGGAATGCGGCGCTGCCAGCGTTGTGGTTGCCGATCCAAAGGACAGTGTTGCCGTGGGCGTATGGGTCATAGTAGCAGTTGAAGTTGTGTACAGAATGGCGGGCAAGGGTCGAGGCTCTTGCGGGGCGCGTAGCAAGAAGCTGAAGAGGAGCAACAACAACACGGCTGTTACCGGCGCTAGCTGGGCCGCCCAGCGCGGCAAGGACACGGCCGTACGCCGCGCCGGCGCTGCTGACGGCATGAGCCGCCGCAAACGAACCGCATCGGTGCGAATGGTCGCGTTGAGCGTATCAGCCACGAGAAGGCCGATGAGCCGTTCTTCCTGCGCGATCAGCCGGCATGATGTGCAACTTGCCAAATGGCCCTCGATCTCACTCTTGTCCTTAGGTGAGAGCAGTCCCAGTACATAGTCAGATAATAAAGCACGGACATCTTCGTGGTTCATCTTGTTCTTATACACCGATCAGCAGCGTATTGCGTTCCTGCCGCTCAGGGCAACTCTTCATTCTGGTATAGTTCCGGACCCAGCAGGACCCGCAACTGGTTGTGCGCCATGCGCATGCGCGACTCGGCCGTTTTGGGTGAGATGTCGAGTATTGCGCCGATTTCCGCATAGTGCAGACCGTGGTAATAGCGGAGGACGGCCGTTTCGCGCAGCTTAGGCGGCAATGCGGCCAGGGCTTGCCAGACCCGGCGCTGCTGCTCACTTTGCAGCAGCAGCTCGTCAGGCTGCGCTGCGTCGCGGTCCGGGATGTCCTGGTGGTCCAGCTCGTGAATGGAAAAGGAAGGGAGCCATTTACGGCGGCGCTTATTGCGGCAGCGGCTCACGGTAATGCGATAGAGCCAGGTTGTGAAAGCGGACTTGCGCGCATCGTAATGGGCGAGCTTGCGAAAGGCGTATTCAAAACTATCTTGCAGCACCTCTTCGGCATCTTCTTCTTGCTGCAGCAGGCTATAGGCCAGGCGATAGACCATAGCCGCGTGGTTGCTATAGAGGATGAGGTAAGCTGCATCGTTCCCGGACAGGCAGCGCTGGATCAGCACCGCGGTGTCTTCCTGCGGGGAGGATACGGCCGTGGTGGCTGCTTGCCAGGGTAAGGGGATGGAATCAGTCATTGCTCTGCATTCGCACTCTGTTATGGTTGCTCCCGTACGAGGTCTGAGCGCAGCCACAGCACCACGCGCCTTTCCAGTATTTCCAAGGATGATTCATGGAACATCCAGGAACGCAGGCTATTAGTCCAGGGTACTGCGCTGGGAACTAGGTCGGACGCGCCGCTGCGCAGCAGGCCAAAATCACCGCCCAAGTAATCAGTTCCCAGCGCAGGATCAGGAACATCAGCCCAGGTCAGGATAGCCTCAAACTGGGCCCGCGGGGGGAGTGTCGCGCCGAACTCGGCCCGCCAAAAATCGCGTAAGTACCAGCGCAACAGTGGCGAGTCAATGGCACTATAGAGGTGAATGTCCGCGTCGGCATTGGTGACCCGGTTGCTGATTTCCTGGAGCGTGTCCAGCATGACGGGTAGGTCGTCATCCGTGCCCTGCTGCACCCAGCGCTCACGTGGGTCGTTGGCGGCCTGGTGAGTCAGGTACCATGCGGTTCCCCACTGGTAGATTCCCAGCACAATTAGAACTGCCATAAGTACGCCCTGCCCGACTGCGGCGTTGGTCATGGACCAGAAATAGTAGAGGGCAATGGCCCCAGAGGCAAGAGCCAGAACGCCAAACCACAGATTACTCAGATCGTCTCCGGTCTGAGCTACACGCAGATAGCGCGCCAAGTTTACGACGACGATACCTACTACCAGAACCATACTGGCCGTTACGACCCAGGTCCAGGTCGTTGGCCGCCGGACCAGGATTTGCCCGGAGAACAGGCCTGCGAGCAAGCAGGCAGGTAGGATGGCCACCAGGGCGTTATCCATGACTCCCCGCTGTACAAGGATCAGAGCGAAGGCGGTCAAAATCCAATAGGTCAGGAATGTACCCAGGGGATGATTGCGCCAGATCGCCCAAATGAGAGCGGGTATGCCCAGCAAGACCACCGCAGTTTCGTAGCGACCTATAGCCAGCACCGGAGCGATGAGGGCCTGCAGCTCTCCGCTAAGGCTGAACTGCGTTAACCAGTCGCCAAGTAGGCGGGCAGTGGCGGCTAGGCCCTGAGGATAGGTAAAGAAGCGAGTGCTCAACATGAGCACGGTTACCGCAGTGACGAGCAGCGCGTTACGCAACGGCACGCCTGAGGGCCAGGTGAAACGGGATGGAGCGGGGGCGACACGGTGCGCAATCCACCAGGCGGGAATCAGAGTTGACAGGCCGCTATAAAATAGGGTGCTGCTGGTCACACCAAGGGCCAGAGCGATTGCCCCGGCATAGGTCCAATGAGCGGTGGTATGTTCTTCTGCACGAAGCACGGCCGTGACCAACAGCAGGAGCGCGAACAGGGCGATTGCGTTCCCTCCGGATGTACGGCTGCTGAGGCTGAAAAGGGGCGAGATGGTGATGAATAGCCCGGCGACCAGGGCACCGGAAACGGCCAAAGGCTTGCGTAACAGCCACGGCAGAGTAACCAGCCCCCAGCCAAACAGCGCCGGGATAAGGCGAGCCGTGACGTCGCTTGCGCCCAGGAAGGTCATGAACACGCTGGTCAGCGAAAAATAGGCCGGGCTGCCGATGGCCGGTGCTATGGAGCCGGGCTGCAAACCCTGCCAGACCGCCAGAGCTTCCAACGCTTCGGCGGGAGAAAGGGGTATGCGGCCCAGGTCTGAGAAGCGCATATAAGCGGCTGCCAGGAGCAAAAGCCCGTATAGACCGTCGGCAAGCGAAAGGCGTGCTAACCGAGAGGTGCTGCCAGGCACCTGTGCGTGCGGTTTCTTCGTGGCGGAATTCGCCATCATTTCATCGGCCATTGAACCCAACAAATGTACTTGCCTTGCTCATCACGCCTATTGGGGCTGCCAGCGGTAAATGGCGACGCTGCCATTGCTATAAGCTAGATCAAGTTGTTCTGCAAACTTGTCCAGGCCGGCCAGGCCATAGGTGTCCCGTTCCAGGCCACCGACGTAAATATACTGGACATTGTAGCGATCCAAAATGGGAGCGACTGCGGTCAGATCAGGCTGACTGTACACTTCCCGCACGGCCGGGTCGCGCTCGCCAGGTTCGGGCGTTTCGCCGCGCCATTGGTACTGGTGTCCGGCCCAACCCAGAACAGTCGGTAAGCCGGTCGCGGCCGAGACACGGCCGAAGCCACTATATTGCCCGCCTACTGCCTCCAGGATCACAGGCGTCCCGGAAACCTGTTCGCGCAACCACAGCAGGGCGGCGTATTCATCGGCATTGAAGCGCTCCGTTTGTGCCAAACCGTTCAAGGTTGGCGGCAGCCGGTTTTCGGCCGTGGCCGGACCACGATACTCCATCGCTCGCGAATTCGTGGCGTACAGCGGGAACAACAAGGCGACCATCAGCGCCAGAGCATAGCCTACCGTAGCCACCAGCGGGACGACTCGTGCGCGGCCCTGCCAGGCCAGCCACAAGTAGCCGATGGCATAGAGTGCAGCCACCCCAAACAGAACCCAAGCCTGGTAATAGAATTTGAATATCGTATTTAAACGCGCACCGAAGTTGTCGCGCAAAAAGACGAATTCCGGGCCGAGCGTCAGCAAGGCTCCGATGCCGATCAGCAGCAACGCGAAAGGCAATGCGGTGGTGTTGCCAGCCGATCCTGGCCCTGGCTCGCGGCCCAACAGGTCGCGCCAAATCATGACGACCAGGCCGATAATCGTCAGGAGCAAGAGGGTCAAGGCGGGCACGGCGATGCGCGCGCCCAAATAGGCAGGCAGCAGAGCGAATACCGCGGATAGACCCCAGCCGATGGCCAGGTTGTGTTCGGGATGCGGCGGCAAGGGGATGCCCAGTTCGCCAGCCAGACCGCCCACACGGGAGGCACCCTCCGGGCTGATTGCGACAACCGAGGCGAATAGCAGGGCAAAGATTAACAGGCCAAGAAGGAGGGAAACGGCCGTGATCAGCCCAGACTGCCAGTAACGGAACTTCTGCCGTGCGGCCAGGGCCAGCAAGAAGATAGTAATGGCCCACAATGGCATGCCGAAGATGATCAAGAACTGGGAAAGGCGTGTCGGGCGCATGAGCATGGGCAGCAAATAAGGTGCGCCAGCCTGCGAACGGAAACCCAGGAAGAAAGGTAAGTAGAGTAAGATGGCTGGGATCAGGAGTAGTAAGCCGACCAACACTGTCTGGCTGAGCAGACGAGCGTGCCACCCTTCGTCGCGCCACTTTGCCAGTAGAAAAGCACCGAGAATCACGAGTAGATGAACGAGCACATCCCATGTGTTCAGGAAGGCGAGGCCGCCCATGACCAACGCGCTGAACAGCCACAGTGGAACACCAATCTCATGCACGAGGCTCTGCAAGCTCGCGAGCCAACCATCGTCTGCGCTTTGCCCGAGATCGTCAGGATCAGGCTCTTTTCTACGGGGCAACCACCAGAGAAGTGCGAGTGCCAGGCTGAGAAAGGCGAAGGGCAGGGCCAGAACGTGAGGGTGAAGGTCGCCGAGCACGAAGCTGAAAGCGGGGAACTCGGCAATCGGTTCCAGCCCATCTTCCGGGCGGCCAGACAGATGATATTCGCGCAAGGGCCGTGAGGAACGCCACCACCACCAGTTGCTGGTCTCGAATCGTGCAGGCGACGCGCCTTCCGGTGGGGCATTCAGCTCGCGCACGTCAAGCCACTGCCAGAAGGCTGGATTACCAACCTCGTTGGCATGCGCAATTTCCAAACCAATGGTCAGATTGCCGGCCAAAGGCAACGCCAGCGCAGCGATCAGGCCCAACACGCGGGCACTGTGCCCGGCGCCTTCCGCGGCCAACAAATTGTAGACCAGACCAAATGCCCCCGTGGCTGCTCCAGCGAAGAGCCAGGCCACGGAAAGGTTGAAAGCGATTGGTTCGGAGACCTGTGCCAGCTGCGCCAGCAGGGATGACATGATGTATCCGAAATAGTAGTAGCTGATGGCGTAGCCGGAGAGCCAGGGGTCCAGTGGTGGGAAGGTATCACTGCGCCCCACCGCGTTCAGGAAAGCGAACTCCATGGGCTTTTCGGTAGCGGAGATGGCCGGGTTCTGGGCGCGCGCCCAAACCCATACGGCAAACATTACGGCGAAGACCAATTCGGTTAGTAAGACCTGCACCCAGTTTTGGCGCAGCCAGTTGGTCAGGGTGCGGCCATCGCCGTTCTCCGGCGCGGTGAGGGACGGCCGTTCCAGTCGCCAGTAGAGCCAATAGGAGAGACCCGCTACGGCCGCCAGAGCGACTAGAATGCCGCCCAGGTTGTTGCCCAGGAAGCCCAGGCTGCCCAGAATCCAGGCCAGGTAGCCAACCAGCAGCAGCCCCAGCATCTTGGTGAAGGCATAGCCCCGGTCGGAAAGACGGCCGAAGAGGGTGAAGGCAAGCGGCCAGACCGCCAAGCCGAGTACGAGCAAGACAAGCCACCAGCGCAGCGCCGCATAGAAATCTGAGAGGGGCATGGTTCCACCTGCGCAGAGGAAGGCAGTGTGCCTAGCCGGTCTGCTGCGGCTCCTCCACCTTGTAGATGGTGACTCCAAGGTCTTGATAAGCGATTTGCAGCAGGCCTTCGGCGGCCATGGTCTCGAATTTGGCCAGCCCTTCCGGCGGGTAGTAGGCACGTTCCAAGTCGCCCACATAGACATAGGCGACGTTGTATTTATCGAGGATTTTCTGCGCCTGCGGGATATCGGCGCTGGTATACAACGTGTTTACATCCTGAATACGATCGGTCACGAATTCGCCGGCGATGACGGCGCGCTGCTGTCGCTGGTGCCAATCCCAGCCTATTACTGCGGGCAGACCCGTATACATGGCCACGCGATTGGCGATGGAACGATAGGGATTGCCGCTATGGGCTTCAGCAATGATCGGCGAACCGCTGATATTGCGCTGCATCCATTGCAGAGCGGCATAATCGTTGGCCAGGGGAACGGTGACGCTGTTGCCCGCAAAGTCACTATCGCTGTACTCGACATAGGGCATGAAGGCCATGCCATCCAAGGTGTTAGGCGCTTCTTTACTCATGCGAATATCCCATTTGGCCTGTGTGGCGAGGATGGGATAAAGAGCTGCAGCAGCGAGCAGGAGTGCAACCGCTACCTGCCAGACAATGCGCATACTGCCCTTTTTGCTAATCAACTCCCAACTCCACACGGCCGCTGCGCCACTAGTGACGCTGAGCAAGAGCCAGGCCTGCATATAGAATTTAAAGACTGTGTTCATGCGACCGATATCGCCGTTCAGGACCACAATCTCGACCGCCAGGGTGAGGCCCAGGGCACAGGAGATCAATATCAGGACTACACGGCGCGCGGCATCTATGCCCGGTCGCAACCCAAGCAGGCCGGAGGCGATAATGAGGGTCAGAACAATGGGTGCAACCCAATAGCCGCGCACGATCAGGAGGAACAGCAGTACGAGATAGAGCACAAGCGCCAAGACGAGAATGCCAGCCACGGGCTCCAACTTCCGTAGTCCTTCCTGCGTCCATGTGCGCGCCCAGCCACGAAACTCCAGGAGAAGGAAGGTGATGACAAAGAAGAGGAATACACCGTAGACTTTTAAATAGCTCCCTACTTCGGTATAGGAGCCGGGCCAAAGGGAGAGCGAGCTATAGCCTGTGCCGTAGTTAGCGGCGAAAGGCCAGAAAAGCGCCGTGGAAAGGCCTAGCAACAGGCTGACTAGAACGAGTGATTGGCCGAAGACGCGCAGGTCTAGACGGCTGTATTGGCGATAGCTCATGAACGCAATGGCCAGCGAGCCAATGACCAGATAGGTAGGCCAATCCCAGGTGTTTGTGGCCCGCAAAGAGCCGATCGCTAGAGCCCCCACCAGCCACTGTAATGCGACCTCCCACCAGGCGAGAATGCGCTCATTCGCCTTAATGTCATTTGGTACAAGTTCACCGTTGCCCTGCAGCGCAAGGCCTATGGCCCAGCCCAGGGCCAACAGCTGCAGCGGGATACTGATCATGTGCGCGTGCAGATCTCCGTATAGAAAAGTGAAGAAAGGAAACTCGGTAATCGGCGCGGCTTCTCCTTCCAGATAGTTCAGGGCACGGGTGGCATTCCAGAACCAGTCGCCGGGATAAAGGGGAGCGGGCTGCCCACTGAGGACCTTGATCGCACCATCTGCCGTGCGCGCTAGGTTGCCAACAAGCGGCAGCGAGGCCAGTGATTCTGTTCCCGTCCGGTACCAGGCATCCAGCAAGACGCCCACCTGCGCCAGATTGCCCACGATGACGGCCAAGACCATGGCCAGGAATCCGGCCCAGGTAGCCCTGCGCTGTCCGAGCTGCTCGTTGATTCCGCGGCTGTTCCTATCCCGGTAGCGTACCAGATTATAGGCAATGCTGAATACGCCCAGGCCGGCGAAGCTATAGAGCATGGGCAGGATGAGGTTGTAGGCCACTGTCGGAACAACGCCCAGCAGCTTGGCCAGCACCCCGGCAAAGACAAACCCGTAGTAGTAGTAGTTCAGGTAGCCACCGGCAAACCAGGGGTCATAGGGCGGGAAGGTGGTGGACTTCATCACGGCCGTGAAATAGGAGAGATCCATCGGTTTCTCGCCGCCCCAGATTACGTCCCACACGTCCGGGTTGCCCAGGCGGATGCCGATTTGCAGTACAAAAAGGAACACGCCAATCAGCTCCAGGGAAAGGAGTAGGCCCCAATGTTCGCGAGCAAAGGTCCAAATTTCACGTCGCCGGCGCCAGGAAATGAGCAGGCTGACCACGGCAAGCAGGGAAACACCGATGAGGAGAGTTTCCCGCGTATGCGGTAGCCATTTCAGGCTGCCCATAAGCCAGGCGAAATAGGAGACGACAAGCATGGCCAGGATGCGCGCCAGAGCATAGCCCCGATCGGGAAGACCGCGCAAGGTCGCGTAGGACAGAGGGAAGGCCAGCCAGCCCAGAACGACCACGGCCAGCCACCAGACCACTGCGGCGAGAAACGGCTGCTGCGAGAGCACCCCATCCACAGCAAACACGGTACTGAAGGTGCCGTTGGCCTGCTGCCGCGCCTGATCGGCGGGGGAAAGCAGCAGACCGTTGCGCGCCTGCGTGGCCTGCAGCGGGTTCATGACCGTTACGTGGCTCAAATCGACGCTGCTCAAAATCTCCCGCGCTCTGGCCGGGTCATAGTCATCGGTTTTCTGGAAAATCCACACTGGTGGGTGGTCGTATACGCTGAAAGCTTCTTCGGCGGCCATGGCGCCCGGAGGCGGCCAACCGATGTTTGGCAGACCGCCGAGACCAATCTGGCCGGTGGTATCGCTAAGGAAGAGCGGCCCGATTCGCAAGTCAGCATGTTCCTGATGCACAAGTTCGAAGCCAAGCTCACCACTGAATAGTCCACGATAGTAGCGAATCATGAGTGGAAAGCTCAGGGCCAGGCGCGGCAGGGACCACAGTGCACGCTGGCTGCTGAGCACGACATAGTCGGCTTCTTCCAACCAGGCGGTCAGATTTTCCAATTTCTCAGGGCTGTCAGGGTGCGTAACGGGGTGGGTGGCCCCGTCGTAATAGGAGGAAAAGGCGCTGCGCCCACCGGTATTTACGGGCAGGCTGTCATCCCATTCTTCGTTGGCCAGGAAGCTGGTGCGTGCCTGCAAAGGGCCGCCTGTCACCAACTGGATGGCCAGCTGCTGCGGCTGCTGGCCGACAACGGCCGTGTCTACGAGGTCGAGGAGGTGCGGCTGGGCTTCGCTGCCGGCCCTGGAGACGGCCGCCTGCCCGACGCTGCTACCGTTGAGCGAAACATCAAAAATGTGCGCTTGCTCCACGGGGGCGTTTCCAGCAGGTGCCGTAGAAAGATAGTTCAGGCGCACGCCGTCTATTTTCCCGTTTTCAGGCAAGCTGAAATCCAGAATCAGGGGCGAGCCCCCCGCCTCAAAAAGAAACTCTTTGAGGGGAAGTTGTATTTGGCGCTGCTCGCCATTTACTGTGTAGACTAGCGTGGCGCCAGTGGGAACGTTTTCGAAGATCCAGTCTGAAGCGGCAACCCGCGTGACAGGACGCTGGTAGATTCCGGCAAAGCTGCTGGCCCACAAGAGCGTCGTGCCCACCATAAGCAAGGCGAGGCCTACTGCGCCGGCCTGTTTCAGATTCTGGCGCGAAGAACTGCTTCTGGCACTGTCCCAAAGGGCTAATACGCCCCACGCTGCCAGCAGAAGTAAAGTAGGATAGATGGGCAAGAAATAGCGAATCGAGGTTACCCAGCGCGTGCCCATGAACAGGAAATAGCCCAGTGACCAGAGGACGGGAATAAGATGGTTCATCCAGCCCGGTTTGAAACGCACGATGCGCCACAAGGCCCAGAGCAAGGAGAGCCAGGCCATGATACCGGTGACCGGCCCCATGCCGTAGAGCACCAGATTTGTCAGGGGGAAGAGGACGGCCGGGCGATCGACCCATTGATTGGCCGGGGGGAACATGGCGTCCGGAGCCTGAAGGCGCTGGATTTCCTCCATATTGGAGACCCAAATCTGATTAAAGCCGAGGATGGAGCGGATGGCCGTGCCAAGGGGGCCCGGCTCAACGCCAGTTTGGGTCAGGAGTTGTTCTCTGGCCAAAGCGCCATCAGTGAAAGCATAGGGTTGGGCCACGCGAAACACCAGCAGCGATATGACCGCGGCCAGGGCTACGCCGAAGATGGCCCTGCTCAGGTCGGGGCTGGGTAAGGCGCGAAAATTCGCAATGGTGGGTACGGTGATGGCATTGGCGCGCAGCAGCCAGATACCCGCGCCCACAGCAATCATGATCGCCAGCGGAGCGAGGTTGATACGGGAGGCCGCCACTAGTCCAAGCCCGATGCCGAAGAGGATGTACCAGATTGCGCGCCATCGTGGTGTCTCGTCACCGAGTGTGGCGGCGCGAACGGCCGTATAAAGCGTCATCGTGGTCAACGCTGCCGCCCAGGTATCCATCGTATAGAAATGGGCGTGCTGGATCGCCAGGACCGATGTCGCGTACAAGAGCGCGCCAAGGAGTCCACTGCGCCAGTCGTAGAGCCTGCGCCCAATGAAGAAGGTGAAGATCACGGTAGACAGGTCCATCAAGGCAGACAAGAATCGCCCCGCCAGGTGCACGCCGTCATAGCCCGTGTAGTCCTTCAGGCAGAGGCCGGAACCAAACGATGGGGCGAAGTAGCCACATGCGTTGTTAACCGCCTCTGCAAAGTAACGAGTTACTGTAACGGGAAAGTTGCCATAGACATAGAAAGACTGTCCTACGTTGTAGGGATTCAGGGTGGACTCCGACGTGCGCAGATAGCTGAGAGGATCGCTCACCGGCTGCAGGGAACTGGTCACGATGGTCAGGAATCGCTCATCCGGGTGCAGGTGGTAGTTTTCGTCCCAGTTCAGCCCAGTGAAGCGAAAAAACGCGCCGATCACAATGATCAACACGAGAGCCAGGGCGATGAGCGTTTCACCCGCCCAATTCCTAGAACTACCGGAAGCTACGGTATCTGTCGTATCCATCCAATCAACACGCGATATAAACCGGACCACTGAGGAACGTCGATCCCAGCAGAGCGTAGCCTACTATACACGACATAACGGCGCCAGGCTCACAGAAGCCCGTCATCACGCTGCTCCATCCAGTTGTTCCGCATAGAGAAACCCCAGGCCATCATGCACGGGATTACGCTCCATGCGCACCTGGAAGCCCAATTCCGAGAGACGCTGGCCAAGCTCCACTCCGCTGTGCGGGAGAACTCGGTCATGAAACTCCATACTAATCCGGCGGCAACGCTGCACTACTTCTGCCGGGCTGTTCAACAGTAGATCGAATTCACACCCCTCGCAATCAATCTTCATGAAGTCACAGGTCGCGCCCGGTAGTGTCGCCAGTACTTGCTCTAGAGTCACCGCAGCAACCTGTTGGCTGCCTTCCCCTGCATTTACAAAACGTTGCGAAACAGCTTCTTGTTCCCTCGCGGCGAGGGTCAAAGTACCCTTATGGGCGGCAGCGGCCACGGGGAATGCGCGCACATTTCCAATATTGTTCAGCGACAGGTTGTGCTGCAGCAGTGCAAATGATTCCGCCAGGGGTTCATAGGCGTGGACGGAGCCCTCGCTGCAGTGCTTGGCCGCATAAACCGTAAAGTCTCCCAACCCGGCCCCGATATCCACTATATTCCAGTCAGACTGGAGGGCGCCCGAGGCCCACAGATAATCTTCATCCAGGCAGGTTTCCTTGATGACCCAGACATCCATGGGGGTTCGTATGCGGAAGCGCCAGCCAGTTTTGCGCAAGGTTATTTGGGCCGGGGCTGCGCCTGGTAATCCGGCAAAGATGGCCACCGTCTGGAGTGGGTTCTGCACCCCAGCCATTAATGTTGCTATCGAGGAGGCATAGTAGCGCGATCGGGAGAGGTGGCTCAAGGCAGTTTCCTTCGCTGCAATTTCGAAGAAGAAATGGTGGATTGATGGTTCACAATGGTGTGGAGTAGACGGTTGGGCGTGATGGGGCCAGCATAACTGGGCGACGGTTGAGGGCCATCACGGCGAAGAGTCAGCCAAGCACATTTCCACCGGAAGCCTGGATCAGGTTTTCAAGAGCGGTGCGATCGAGTAAGGTCAGTCGGCGACCTTTTATTTTGATCCAACCAGCGCGCCGAAAACGCCCTAGGGCCTTGTTGATGCTGACTCGCGTGGCTCCGGTCATCTCGGCAAGATCTGTCTGTGTTAGCGAGAGTTCAATCACTATGCCCTCTTCCGCCGGACGACCGTGTTGGTCGGCCAGACGCAGTAGGGTGCGCGCCAGTCTACCGGGCAAGTCCAGGAAAAAAATGTCACTGAGCTGGCTGTTCAGCCGCCGGATGTTGCGGGCCATTGACTGTAGAACATGCAGCGCAAACTGGGGGTTGCTGCCCAAGTAACGTCTAAAATCCTCACGATGCAGAGTCAGAGTGTCTGTTATTTCCAGGGCCTGGGCCGAAGCGGACCTTGGAGAATCATCCAATAGGGCCAGTTCGCCAAAGAAATCACCTGCGCCCAGGATGGCCAATGTTGCTTCTTGCCCTTCCGGGGTTGAATAGTTGATTTTCACTTTACCCTTGCTGATGATGTAAAGCAGCCCGCCGGGATCGCCATGATGAAAGATCACCTGTCCGGGGCCAAAGCGCCGCAAAACAAGGCGGTCAGCAAGCTCCGCAGCTTCCTCCAGATTCATTTCGGCAAAGAAGGGTACCATGCGCAGGGCATGGGTGGCTTTCCCGTCTTGTTTCTCCATTCCTGTTGATCCTCTTCCCTGGGCGCGAAATGGTGGACGGCGCCCGTATCCGTATTTTAACCCAGGCGGCCAAATTGCTCTAGGAATCGGGCCCGAGCCCAATCCAGAGACGCTATGACCTGGTTTGTGGTCAGGTTGGGTGCGCCGCCCTGTGCCAGCACTGCACTACCGCCGCCGGCACCGGAACCGATAGAGGCCAGCGTTTCGCGTAGAAGTAAGTCCATTGCTCCGGGCGCCTCTGCCGAACGGCTGAATACAAACTGCGCCCTGGGGCCACTGTGGCCAAACAACACTACGACATAGTCGTTCGCGGCCAGCATGCTGGCCAAAGTGCGCATATCGCCCAGCTCCACGTCCGAGAAAGCGTGGCGAACAATACGCAACTCACCCACAGCCTCTGCTCCTGCGAGGAGCGCCTGGGCCTGGTATTGGTGTAGTTGATCCTGCAGTTGCTTCAACTGGCGGCGCGCCTGTTTTTCACTTACTCTGATCGCGTTCACAGCCGTGGCCAGCTCTTCCGCCCCGGTAGTCAACTGCGTGGTCAACTGTGCAATGATCTGATGCTCGGCGCAGTAATGTGCGAGCGCCCGCGCGCCGCAGCGAAACTCAATGCGCGTTTTCTCCCCACGCTGGTCACGCTTCAGGACTTTGATCATGCCTACTTCACCAGTGCGCGCCACATGTGTGCCGCCGCATGCGGTCAGATCAAAGCCTACTATGTCAATCAGACGTAGTTCTTCGCCATTCGTGGGTGGGAGCTTGCGCAAGTCCAGGCCGGCCGCCTGCTCCAAAGTGGCAAAACGAACGACGACCGGGCGATCCTGCCAGATGATCTCATTGGCCCGTTGTTCCGCTTCTGTGACGGATTGGTCAGGGAGCTCCCTAAGGTCCAGGTCGATTGTCACACTTGCCTCGCTCAGATGAAAACCAACTGTGTGGGCACCGGCCACTGCGATAAAGGCCTGAGACAGGATGTGCTGCCCCGTGTGCTGCTGCATATGATCAAAGCGCCGCTCCCAATCTACCACGGCCGTGATTTCTTCAGCGGGCAGCGGCTCTTCGAGAAGATGTACAACAGCGTTATCCTCAACGCGCCCTTGCACATCCACCACGGCTTGCCCGTTTATGGTGCCCGTGTCATGGGGTTGGCCGCCGGACGTCGGATAAAAGAAGGAGTGATCAAGGATAACGGCCGTGTTTTCTCCGGCGGTAAATTGCTCCACGATACGGGCCTGGAAGCTCGTTGTGTAGGAATCGATGTAATATGGACGCTTGCTCATGAGAGCTGATTTTATCATACCTTGCCAGGAAGACCCCTGCAGTCAAAAGCGTTCATAAATAAAGTGCTAATTGAATAGTATGTCAATAATTAATGCTTTCTCTGCAGAATTGGAGCTCGCTGTCATCAACCATGGGCAGACGTACAATTGCGCTCATAACGACCGTTTTTGTTACACTTTACCTATGAGCAAGACTGATAAGATCCTCCTGCAGATCAACGAACGCGGAATCGCAACTCTGATTGTGAACCGCCCAGAAGCCCGCAACGCGCTCAACTGGACGGCACAGGCGCACTTCGCCGCCGCGATCACGGAAGTCGCCGTCACGCCGGGCGTGCGGATCCTGATCATCACCGGTGCCGGCGAGCGTTCTTTCGTCTCCGGGGGGGACCTGAAAGAATTGTGCTGCGCGCCGACCCGGGAGGAAGGGGAGCGTCTGAACGAAGGGATGGGAGCGGCTCTGGCCGAATTAGCGGCACTGCCTTTTCCGGTAATTGCGGCGATAAATGGGGACGCTTTTGGCGGCGGTTGTGAATTGGTGACAGCGTGTGACTTGCGGGTGGCGCGGCCAGAGGCGCGTCTGAGCTTCGCCCAGGTGCGCAATGGGCTGACAACCGGTTGGGGCGGTACGAGGCGCCTGGTGCGCCAGGTCGGGCAGGGCAGGGCCATGGATTTATTGCTCAGCGGACGCGTCTTCACCGCCGCTGAGGGCCAGCAATTTGGCCTGATTCAACGCCTGGCCGTTGACGGTCAAACGGCTCTGCAAGCGGCGCTCGAGTGGGCAGATGAGCTGGGCCGGCTACCGGCTACGGCCGCGGCAGCTCTGAAGCAGCTCGTCCTGGACGCGCCCTATCTAGATATGGCTGCGGCGCAGGCGCTGGAAGCGCAGATGTTCACGTCGTTGTGGGGGAAGCCTGATCACCTTGAGGCTCTGAAGGCGTTTGCTGAAAGACGGCCGCCGATTTTCAACCAGCAGACAGATGCGGGGTAGGCGCGCATATGTACGAATCCCTGGCACGTTACTACGACCAACTGCATCTTTCTCTTACTGAAGATGTGGGTCTGATCCTTCGGCTGGCAAAAGATCATAGGGGTAAGGTACTGGAGCTGGGCTGCGGAACAGGACGCTTGCTCCGACCACTGGCGAGGGCCGGGTTTGCTGTTGTCGGCGTAGACAACTCAGCAGCGATGCTTGCTCTGGCGCGGCAACAGCTGGGTCACCTAAGTGCGAGCGAGGCAGCAAGGGTAACTTTGATTGAGGGGGACATGCTTCATTTGCCGATCAGTGTTACGGCGGAACGCTACAGCCTTGCCATCGTGCCCTTCAATACGCTGCTGCACTTTCGATCACATGAGGTCGCCATGATTTTTCGACAGGTGGCAGGGCTGCTAGGGCAGGATGGCATGTTATTGGTCGATGTTGCTGCACCTCTTGTGCTGGAGGAGCAGGTGGACACGGCCATACCCGTCCTGGAAGCGCGCATTGAGGACGAGGTAACGGGGGCACAAATCGAGCAGTGGAGCCAATCCCGCCTGGATTCGGAAGCGCAGACATATACGGTTTATTGGCAGTTCAAGAACCTGGCCGAACCAGGGGCAACCCAGATCGTGAAGATGGATTACCATTACTACTACCCGCACCAGCTAGAAATACTGCTGCGCGAAAGCGGGCTGCGGATGGTGGGATTGATGGGTGATTATGACAGCCGCCCGTTTACCGAGGAAAGCGAGCGCCTGTTGTTGACGGCCGTGGGCGGCAGGTCAGCCGCAGTTTGATCGCTCTTCGTGTGCGGGTCAGAAGCGCAGGCTCATGCTCGGTGGCGGATCGGCTTCGGCTAATCCCAGGCGCACGAAGACGAGCGGTGCGAGATAGGCCGCCCAGAAGGTGACGAGGGCGTAACGGAATATGCGCAGGGGAAGGGCCAGCCACAGCGGGTCACGGGGGAACAGAGCGCCTAAACCTTGCCAAATGACAATCGTGCCGACGATGCCCAAGAGGTAGCGCCCAAGGCGCTTGCCCACGGGGCCGTCCGTCCGAAAACGCACACGGTTGCCCTCAAATAGGATTCCGACACCAAAACCGAGCAGGGTGCCCAGAGCGGTAGCCATCTGGGTAATGCTTGAAAGCTCGGCTTCAGGGATGTAGGAGGACCAAGGAACGGTCAGGTCCGGTTGGCCGATGACATAGCGAACGCTGGCATAGGCAAGGCCTAAGGCGAAAACTACCCCCAGGACAGCCAGCATACGCTGACCCAGAAGGCGTTTGCCGAAGCTTGCAGCGGCGTAGTGATTCCATAAGGCCAGTGCTCCCAGGAGGGCCAGGCCAACCAAGATGCCGGCGATAGTATCATGTATGAAGTGTTGGCCTAAATAGACCCGGCTAATAGCCATGAGGAAGATCATAATGAAAGCTACAAGCCAGCCCCAGAAGTGCTGCACAACGGCGGCGATTAGCAGATAGATTGTTGTCGCATATTGGGTGTGCCCACTGGGAATACCGTAACCGCCGGTATCGGCAAGGCCCAATTCGGGCGCAATCCAAAAAGGCCGTGGTCCGCGAAATGCTTGCTTAAGTATGGTGTTGGCGCCAATTGCTACAAAGAAGATGAAGCCCATTTGACGGCCCAAGCGCTTGTCAATGCACCAGTACAGCAGCGGGAGCGCGGCCAGGTAGAATTCCTCGTTTCCCAGGGTAGTAATGGCCTGAAAGAAGCCCTCCAACTGCGGGTAGTTCTCCTGCAACCAGCGCGTGAATTCGAGGCTAAATTGCGTCAGTCCATCCATCTACTGAGTTCCTCTTCTTGACCTCCGCAGCAGGCGGCTCCCAGGGGCAAGGAGGGAGGCAAGTATTTCCTGGGGGAGATTCTAGTGCGAAACAGCCGTTGGCGTCAATTCAGCCCTGTTGCGCCCCTTTCTCGGCTGATTATAATCAAAGTAGATAACCAGCCAATAGAGTGACGAGATTGGTTGGCTCATGCTATGCTACTGGCAAGTGTCATGAGAAGAAGAGTTCACTACCCGATGAGTGCGGCAAGAATGGCGACTACGCGCGAAATTGGTGAGTGACAAGCTGAGCGGAGGGAAACGATGTCAGCGAAAATACTTGTGATTGAGGATGAGGAACGGATTCGTCAGTTCTTGCAGCGAGGATTGAGTTTCGAAGGATATCGTGTGGATACCGCGGAGGACGGTCAGACGGGTCTCGATCTGGCCCGTGATAATCCACCGGATCTGGTTTTGCTGGATCTCATGCTGCCCGGTATCGACGGGTTGGAAGTTTGCCGGCGGCTGCGCGCCGTGAGCGAAGTGCCCATCCTAATGTTAACTGCGAAGGAAGCGGTCGAAGATCGCGTGGCTGGGCTCGATGCCGGTGCCGATGATTACCTTGTCAAGCCTTTTGCCTTCGACGAGTTGATGGCGCGTGTGCGGGCACTCTTACGACGCGCGCAACCCACCCAGCCGCAGGTCTATCGTTTTGCTGACCTTGAACTCGATACTGGTACGCGCCAAGGTCGTCGTGGCGGGCAGACTTTTGACCTGACCGCGAAAGAATATGAACTTCTGGAGCTGTTCATGCGCCATCCACGCCAGGTGTTGACCCGCGATATTATCTTTGATCGCGTGTGGGACTATGACTTTGGCGGCGAAAGCAACATAATTGAAGTATACGTACGCTATCTGCGCCAGAAAACCGAAGAGGGTGATTTGCCGCGGTTGATCCATACTGTACGCGGCATCGGATATGTTCTGCGGGACGAATCTACCGCCTGACGGACGGATAGCCTTTGTCTATTCAGAATCGCCTCCTCATTATCTATACGATCATCTTTTCGATGGCATTCATCGTCTTTGCGGTGATCGTCTACGAACTACCACGCGCTCGCATCCTGGCGCAAATAGATCGCGACCTGCAAGCATTGGCCAGAGAGGTTGTACAGCCGGGATCACTCCCGGAGGTTCTGGAAACGTTTGAGACGGCTTCGACACTTGTAATCGTCGCGGACGAAAATGGTGAGATTGTGGCGCGTTCGCGCAATCTCACTATGTTCAATGACTTGCTTGATGTGAACGCGGACCCCTATTCGGAGTCCTACGCCATTGTGCGGCATGGGGACACGCAGCTGCGGGTTTATACGGTTCCTCTGCCAGATACAGAGGGCCAGGGGGTGCACTACTACCTGCAAGTCGCTCGCCTCCTGGATACCTACGAGCATCTCAATCGGGTATCGCTCACAGCGCTGCTCATGGGCTTCGCTGCGGCCACGGCTTCGCTTTTTGTGGCCGTGCTACTGACACCGGGCCTGTTCAAGCCACTGGAAGATATCGCCACGGTGGCACGCCAGATAACGCGTGCGGACGATTTGAGCCGACGGGTGCCATATGCCAACCGACCTGACGAAATCGGCGATCTGGCACGCGCGTTTAACCAGACTCTCGAACGTCTGGAGCGGCTTTTTCGCACCCAACAACGGCTCCTGGCGGATGTGTCGCATGAGCTGCGTACGCCGCTTACGGCTATCCGTGGCAACCTGGACCTGATGAGCCGTATGGGCGAAGCCGATCCGGAGTCAATGGAGGCGATTCAGGCTGAGATTGAGCGAATGACGCGGCTCGTTGGTGATCTATTGTTGCTGGCGCGGGCGGATTCGGGCGGGCTGCCACTAGAACGCCGCCCGGTGGAACTGGATAATGTTTTGTTTGAAGTTTACCGTCAGGTCAGGATCATGGATCCGCCGGTTGCCGTGGAGTTAACCGAAGTGGACCAGGCAGCGGTGATGGGCGATGTTGATCGCTTGAAACAGCTGTTCATTAATCTAGTGGAGAATGCAGTCAAATACACGCCTGCAGGCGGGGAAGTGCGGTTAAGCCTCACGAAAAAGGCGAGTTGGGCGCAGCTGGAAGTGTCGGATAACGGAATCGGCATTCCCGCGGAAAACCTGCCACATATCTTTGATCGTTTTTACCGGGTGGATAAGGCACGGACGCGCGCACAGGGAGGTTCTGGTCTGGGATTATCGATTGCTAAATGGATTGCTCAGGCTCATGGCGGCGCGATACGTGTTACCAGCACGGTGGGCGAGGGTACAACATTCACTGTCACTTTGCCGATTTATGAGCCTGCGCCGTCACCGACCCACGTTGAAGTGAAGGAGCCAGAAAAGACGCGCCCAAGCCTGAGGGGTCTGGGCGCGAACCTGAGACGGTAAGGGTCGGCGGTTAGGCCGTGGTATGACTAGACGGTTTTGCTGCGGCGACGGACCAGGAAGTAAATACCGAGACCAATTAGCAGCAGCGGCCAGAATATGGCGCCGTTAATCCAGTCAAAGAACCCAATTTCGCTCAATAGAAAGAAGGCACCCAGCAATATCAATATGATGCCGAACGTGCCGGGCCGGCCGATGCGGCTGAGCCCTGTCTGCATGGACTCGCTGAGTTCGGCAACGCTTTTTTGAACAGGCTCACGGCCGTCCAGAGTTGTGCCATTCGCCTCGGGCATAACGATCCAGAGTATGACGTAGATGGGGAAACCAATCCCACTGGCAAATAGAAGGACCAGGAAAGCCAACCGGACAAGGATCGCGTTGATCCCCAAGTATTTAGCAAGGCCGCCGCACACGCCGGCGACGATGCGGTCGCTGCTGCTGCGTGTAAGTTTTGTTTCAGACATGCCATTGACCTCCATGGGCGTTGTTCTGTGCACCTATACGAGGTGAGGGGGTGAAAGTTGCTGCGGGGATCCGTATCCCTGCTGCGCTACACTCTGCTTTAAACACCGGGGATGAGGTTGAATGGCGGATTAGGTTCCATGGAAAGGGATTACGATTCTGTTATACTGCCAAGCGAGATTTGGAAACACGCTGAGATTCGGTGAACGCGACACGTAACAGCATAAGACTCCCCGCTCTATTCAGAATGCAATCATGAGCGCCAATAACATTGATAGCTTGCGTTTCTGGTGGGATGGTAAGGTAGTCAGCAGCGAACTATGAACAGAACTTCAACAGCCGGTCTGGGCCAGTGGATCACCGTTACGGTCCTGGTTGCGGTCTCATTTTTCCTGCTGTATAAGGTGTACCAGTTCGCCGGGGCCCGCAGCTTTTACCCTACCGGACTTACGGTCGCAGGAATTGATGTGGGCGGCATGAATAAGGAAGAGGTCGGGGAAGTAATCGCCAGCCGCTATCTTGAGGCGCCGGTTACGCTTTTTCATGGGGATGAGACCTTTGATATCAGCCCGGCGCGCGCTGAATTTACGCCGGATATCCAATCTATGTTGACCGCGGCCGATTACCAGCGCAGCCAGCAGGATTTCTGGGCTGGTTTCTGGGGATTTCTGTGGGGTCGCCCGGTTGAGGTTGAACCTGTTGAACTGCAAGGGACGCAT
Organism: uncultured Chloroflexia bacterium; assembly: GCA_963786145.1. Taxonomy (GTDB): domain Bacteria; phylum Chloroflexota; class Anaerolineae; order Promineifilales; family Promineifilaceae; genus JAACFF01. Next base: position 184,346 of record CAWAYB010000002.1, on the reverse strand, counting down.
AATCGCGACGCGCTGCGCGATGTTCTGCGGGAGATCGCCAGTCTGGCGGATGATCCTGCGCAGCCGCCACAGCCCGTCCCTTCCACGCTGAGCTTCCAATATGGTACTTCGGGTACGGTGACCAACATTGAGGCCAGCCTTCCCGATGTGGAGACGGCCCTGTACAGGCCTACTAATCGCGAGGCCCGGCTCGTTGTTGAACCCCGCGAGGCAGAAAGGCCGGACATTAACTTGCTGGCGCGGCTGATGGTCAACCGCCTACAGGTGTTTGAACAAGATACTGGAGGAGTGGCCAGCACTTTCATAATGGACCTGGGAAACGGCCGTGTGGTGCCCATCAACGAGAGCGTAGCCATGTCCGGGATCGACATCATGCGCCTTCCGATCGTGCTCGAAACCTATCGTGCCCTGGACCAGTTCCCGACGCTTACGCAGCGCGAGCTCATTTCCAACACGCTGGTTGTCGAGCCGGAGGCAGCGAGCGCCAATCAGCTGCTGGATCTTATCGCCGGAGAAGGGGACTCTTATCGCGGTGCCGAGATTGTTACCGAGTCTATGCAGCGTCTGGGTCTCGCCAACACGTTTATTGCCGCGCCATTCGACGAGCCACTCAAGCCAGGCGTTCCCTCACCCAAGACTCCGGCCAACGAGGTGGAGGCGCCACGTACGCGGCCGGACCCAGAGATTCAGACAACGGCCGAGGACATTGGTATGCTGCTCTCCATGATTTACTACTGCGCTGAGGGGACAGGGGGTACTTTGCTTGCTGTCTATCCGGATCAGATCACGCAGGAGGAGTGCCAACAAATACTGGACTTCATGAGTAAGAACAGGATCGGCAGCCTGATTGAAGCCGGCGTGCCCCCGGAAACGCCCCTGGCGCACCGGCATGGCTGGATCAGTGATACGCACGCGGATGCAGGAGTTGTTTCGACCCCAGGTGGTGACTACGTGATTGTTACCTATCTGTATCGGCCGGAGTGGCTGGAGTGGGAGACGAGCTCGCCGCTGTTGACTGAAATCTCACGTGCAACATACAACTATTTTAACTTTGATGCGCCATACCTTGGCGAAGCCACGTCGAATTAGCGCTCACTGGCACTGAAGACGAACATCATGCTAAAGGCATTTCAGAAGCTCCTGACGATTGTATTTCTTACTCTGTTAGTGTTGTTTCTTTCCTATCAGGGTTTTCTGTATTACCGCGCACGTGACAAGATGCCAGTTGGTATGACAGTCGCGGGGGTTGATGTGGCGGGATTGACACTGGAAGAGGTGGAGCAAGCGGTAACCGCGCGCTACACTGCGCCCATTCGTGTTGTACATCGCACGGAAGAGATTGATATGAACCCAGCGGACGTGGGATTTGTGCTGGATATGGAGGCGATGCTGCGCGAGGCTGATGAAGCGAGCCAATCGGAGAATGAGTGGCAGGCATTTGCCGAGTTTGTCATCGGTCGTTCTATGGAGCCGGTGGCAGTAGAACTGCACGCGACCCATGACCGGGAAGAACTGCGGCGACAAGTGGAGATGTTGGCCAGTTTCATGGATCAGCCGGCCACCGGTCCGCGGCTGGTACCTGAAACCGAGTCCTATTTGATGGGCATGGATGGCTTTTTGACCGATATCGAGGCAAGCTTTCCGGCGGTTGAGTTGGCCCTATATGAAGCAGACCTGGAGCAGCGCACGGCGGAATTGATCACGGTGGATGAGAAAGCGCTGCCGTTTGACATGACCCTGCTAGAGGAATCTATCAATGGTGAGCTGCAGGCATTTGACGGCCTGGGCAGTATCTACATTCTCAATCTGGAGACGGGCGAAGAACTAGGGATCAATGCGGATGTAGCCGTTTCCGGTTTAAGTGTGGTCAAGATCGCGATCTTGCTGGAGACATTTCGTGCGATCGATTCGGAACCGAACAGCGACGAGTTGAAACTCTTGAACGAAACCGGCATCAATTCCGGCAATTACAGCGCTAATCTACTGTTGGACATTGTAGCAGGGCAGGACAACGCTTATTTGGGCGTAGACATTCTGACGGAGTCTATGCAGCGCCTAGGGCTGGAGAACACGTTCATTGTTACTCCTTATGAAGAGCCGGACCGACCTGGCAGGGGCACACTCAGCACTCCCGCTAACCAGCGCCAAGATGTTTACACTAACCCTGACCCGACCATGCAGACTACGGCAGAAGACATGGGGACGCTGCTGGCCATGGTATATTACTGCGCTGAGGGTGGCGGCGCGTTGCTGGCGCTATATCCGGAGCAGTTGACCCCCACTGAGTGTCAGGCAGTGATCGACATCATGGCCCAGAATGTAGAAGGCAACCTGATTCGTTTTGGTGTTCCAGAGGGCTTAACCGTGGCGCACAAACACGGATGGGCAGGTAACACGCACGGTGATGCAGGAATTGTCTATTCTGAAGGGGCGAACTATGTAATTGTGGAATATTTGGCTCAACCAAATACTGATTGGCTGATCCATGACATTAGTTTCCCAATTCTGCGCGAGATTTCGCGAGAGGTATACAATCACTTCAATATAGATGCACCTTATTTCCCCGATCCGGTCATCGAGGAAGAAAGCGTGGAGCCCACGCCAGAAACCGGCGCTATGCCAGAGGCGATCCCCGAAGGTGAGGCTACCGAAGAGGCGCCACCTGCAAATGATGGCGGTCTACCTCCGGGTGTGGAAGCGAGCTGTGACTCCGCGGTGCAGGTATAGATCTGAGGCTGCTTGTTAGATACGCACGCGCAACTCTACGATCGTTTTCGCCAGCAACAGCAGTTTAGTCTCTCCTATTCTCCGCTGTATACCTCCCTTTTCGGGGCCATCGCTGACTGGTTGTCGGAGGAACCCGCCGGGTTGGTGGCCTCTTGGCTGGTTGGGTCCTCTTCTGAACAGAGTGCTTTTGATGTTACGCTCTTGCTCGCGGCGGCCATTCATCGCGATGTGCTGGTTGGGAACCCGGCAGCCGACTCCTTGCGCCCGTTTTATCCCTCCGTTGGCGGAAGCAAGCGTGCGGGGGAGATGTTGGGAGATTCATGGCGGATTGAATCGCGGTTTCGCGATGCTTTGGAATCCGTTCTGTTAACACGCGGGCCGTATCTAGGAGCATTTGTACAGTCCAACGCGGTTCAGACCAATGAAACAGGACGGGGATTGGCTTGGCTGCTGCCCGCGGCTGCTGCGGGCATGGGCGAAGTAGACCTCGTCGATTTGGGCGCCAGTGCGGGCCTGAATCTGGTTGCGGAGCGGCGGCGGTATACGCTTGTGGGTGCAGGCGACGGCCGTATTCTCGTCGATCTGGGTCAAGGCAGGCGAACAGACATTACAGTGCGCGTGGACGGATGGTCCGCAGAACTGGCGCTACAAAAGTGGACTTGCCCGGATGTTCGCGCCAGGATCGGTGGTGATATTCATCCGTTTCCTCTGAAAAGCAGGGACCATGAGCAAACATTGGCGGCATTCATCTGGGCCGATCAGGTGGAGCGCCTGCAGCGGCTGCGGTCCGGAATCGAGGTGTTTAGGGAGGTTGAAGGAAGAGAAACAGCCGTGCAACTGCACAAGCTGATTCTACCCGATGGCCTGCCATATTTCCTTGAGCGTACCGTTCGCCCCGGCTCTGTGCCAGTGATATGCTATAACACCTATATCAAAATGTATTTGCGAGACAAAGGAGCAGCGCTGAGCGAGCATATCTCCGCTTGGGCTGTGGATCAGGAACGCCCAATCGTTTGGATTCAGTGGGAGCCACCTTCTTGTGTACAAGTAGATTTGGGTCCAGCCCCGGATGATGATTGGCTGGTATGGACAATCGATCTTTGGCATAGAGGACAACACCATCAATGGTTTCTAGGTTGGACCCACCCGCACGGGCAGAAGATTCAGGTCAGGGAAGGATTCACAGCCTGGATGGAAACCTGGCACGATCTGCTATGAAGACAGAAGGCAGCAATAGTATGAGTGCGCCACAGCAACAGGATTGGACATTCTGGCGCCTGTTGCGCCTCAGCACGTTCCAGATTGGGTCGGCCATGGGAGATATTCTGGTTACCAGCATCTGGAACCGGGTTATGATCTCTAATTTTGGCATTCCCGCCGCACCAGTAAGCTTGCTCATCGCGCTGCGTTACCTGATTTCTCCACTAAGTCTATGGGCAGGATACCGTTCCGATGCGCATGCGTTTTTCGGCTTGCGGCGCACGCCGTACATCTGGCTCGGTCGCTCCCTGATGATCGTGTCCTTGCCTCTCCTGGGATTCAGCCTGATGCGTTTCGGGGCGGGCCGGGAAGATGTTGTAGCCTGGGCACTCGCGACCAGCTCTTCCCTACTCTATGGTGTGGGGACGCTGCTTTCCGGCAGCCCTTTCCTGGCCCTGGTTCGTGACTCGGCGCCGCCCGAGAAACAAGGCCTGGCGATTAGCACAGTGGAAACCGCGCTGATTATCTTCTTTGCCGTCGTAGGAGTCACATTTGGCATGTGGATGGAAGTATATGATCCGCTAATATTTTGGCAGATGATCGTAGCGACGATTCTGATTGGCGGATTCTTCTGGTTCTTTGCTATCGCGGGAATTGAGAAAAGGGTTGCGGAAGGGCAAGGGCTTACAAACTCCCCTGTGCAAAATAGTGGCTTTGGACAGACTTTACATACTATTTGGCGAGATCCGCGCACGAGAGCTTTCTTTGTTTTTCTTTCGCTGGCTACCCTGTCGGCATGGATGCAAGATGCTATCCTGGAGCCCTTCGGGGCGGATGTGTTTGGCCTGAGCGCGGGGCGCACAACGCGCTTCAATAGTTACTGGCAGTCGGCGACGGTCGTTACTCTTATTGGTAGCGCTCTTGTCTGGCGGAAACGGCCACCCCAATATCAAGGCAGGATAGCAGGGACTGGGTTGTTCACGATGGGTCTTGGGATGGTTTTGCTGGTAGTCGCTGCGCTCCTTGATCAGGTTAGGCTGCTCGACCTAGCGCTCCTGGTCTTTGGGGCGGGTTTTGGTGTTTACACATTTGGCGGCCTGAGCCTGATGGCAGTGATGTCCTCAGATCGCGAGGCGGGGGCGTATTTGGGATTGTGGACCGTGTCAATCCTGGTTTTCAAGGGCCTGGGGACGTTTGCCGGGGGAGCGCTACGCGACCTATTCTATCTAAACCTAGGCTTGACTGCGGCCACGAGCTATGCACTGGTGTTCGCGATCTCGGCGGCGGGGTTGTTCGGAGCCGTTGCCGCGCTTACTCGGGTTGATGTAGTCGGGTTTGCGCGTGATGCTGGGCGCGTAATTAGCCGTACGGAGGCTCAGATCGCTGGTGCCGACTAGCGCACTCAGGCTCAGGCGCCATCTTCTTCACTTTCCAGGTTCAAGTTCAATCGCATTTGACGGGCGGTGCTTTCGGTTAGCTTGCTCACGCCTACGCCCAGCAAACGCAAATGCCGGTCGGGTGGCCAGTTTTCGATAAAGATAGCGCTGGCCAGGTTGTATATTTCTAGAGCACTATCCGATCCCACGCGCAACGACTTCTGCCTGGTAAATGTAGTGAAATCGCTCCAACGGAATTTGACCACGACCGTATGAGCGAGCAGGCCCTTATTCTTTAGTGAACCGGCCACTGATTCGCACATCGCAGCAAGTTTGGCTTGCAGCAGTGCCAGGTCGTTAAGGTCATGGGAAAATGTCCATTCTTGGCTGATGCTTTTGGCCGGACCACGAGCGGCCTGCACGGCACGTGTGTCGATGCCCTGGGCCCGCTCTATGAGTTCGGATGTCAGCCGCCCGCCGATATTCTGCAGCGCTTGGGGGCTTGCCGCAGCCAGATCACCACAAGTATGAATGTTGATGGCAGCCAATGATTCAGCGGTGCGCGGACCAACCCCCCAGAGGGCACGCACAGGTTTAAACTTCAGAAACTCAACCTCGGTCCCTGGCCACACAACTGTAAAACCATTTGGTTTGTCGTGGTCTGAGGCAACCTTGGCGACGAGTTTGCTGGTTGCCAGGCCGACGGAGCAGGGTAGGCTGGTGGCATCGGCGACCGATTGCTTGACATGCGCGGCAACAGATTCGGGACGGGACATTGCCGTCAGATCAAGATAGGCCTCATCGACGCTCATCTGCTCCAATGGTCCAAAATCAATCAGGATATCCATTACCTGGCTGGAACACGCCCGAATTCGTGGCCAGTTCGCTGGAACGATGCGCAGTTGGGGGCAGAGGCGCATTGCTCGCCTGGACGGCATGGCGGAACGAATGCCCAGCTGACGCGCCTCGTAACTGGCGGAAGCTAGCACTCCCCGCCGATCAGGACGCCCGCCCACGGCCAAGGGTAGGCCTCTATCTTCGGGATGATCCAGCAGGTGCACATTGACATAGAAAGCATCCATATCGAGGTGCAAAATGGCGCGCGGCCAAGTGAGACCCATTGTTTCCTATAGCGGGTGTGGAGCCGGTTGTTCCTGTCCTGTCAGGTTGGCCGGCCTCAGGATGAGCGACCTACGGTCAGCAGCTGGCGCGGGTACGAGGTCAGAGAACGATGACCGTCTGGAGTAACCAATACATTATCCTCGATCCGTACCCCGCCGCGGCCCGGCAAATAGATCCCGGGTTCCACGGTGAAGACATTGCCTGGCTCGAGGGGCTTTGTGTTGCCCTCAATCATATTCGGCTCCTCATGAATCTCCAGCCCCAGGCCGTGACCTGTGCGGTGAAAGAAGTAATCACCATAGCCGGCCGCATCGATCACGGCTCTGGCTGCGCGATCCACGTCCTGCCCCGTGGCTCCGGGGCGCGCCGCTTGCCTGCCTTGGGCGTTTGCTTGCTGCACTACGTCGTGAATTCGCTGCAATTCGGGATCGATGGCGCCTACGGCAAACGTGCGGGTGATATCAGAAGGGTAGCCATCGACATAGACGCCCCAATCAATGACCAACAGATCGCCTTCCTGAAGCGGTCTGTCAGTGGGGACCGCATGCGGTGATGCAGCGTTGGGCCCGGCAGAGACAATAGGACCAAAGGCGATAGACTCCCCACCGCCTGCCAAGAGCTCCTGTGTCAGCATGGCGGCGATCTGCTTCTCAGTCATACCAAAGGCAATTCTGGGCCGCAGCGCTTCCAAAGCCTGTTCGGCAACGGCAACTGCACGCTCCATCGCGGCAACCTCTGCTTCTTCTTTGACACTACGCAATATGCTTATGACGGCATCGGCCTGCTTCGTCCGCAGACCGGGTGCGGCCCGCTGTAATTGATCTAGTTCGAGGACACGCATGTGCAACCCTTCGACTCCCAACTGCCAGGCAGAGAGCCCGAGCGCTGCCGCCGCGCCAGAGAAGGCCCCGACGTACCCCTGCACGTCGTTCCAGTCAAAGATCAATTCGGGACCAAGGCCGGCATCACGCGCTTTCATGGCCTCCAACGTCGGAATGATGACAGCCGGCTCGCCGGCGGCCGGAACGAGCAGGAGCACTGGGCGCTCGCTCATGTGCGCATGGATATCGCTAAGATAAATCATGTTCGGGCCGGGCATGAAGGCCATACCGGACAGACCATGGGCAGCCAATTGCTCTTGAAGTCGTTGTATACGATTATTGTTCATGTATTTGCTGCCTCGCTGATTTCGAGCAGGGGAATACCCGCCTGTACTGATTCTCCGATCGCACAATGAATGGCGGTTACGACCCCATCAAAGGGCGCTTGAATCGGAATGATCATTTTCATTGATTCCAGTAGGAGGAGTTTGTCGCCGGTGGCCACGGCCGTGCCAGCGGTCACCAGCACTTCTGTGACAATGGCCGGAATGGAGGAGGACAATGAGCCCGCGAGATCGCGTTCGACGGCGCGCGGGGCCACACGCCGGTACGTGAACGTGCGGCCATCTACCCAAAGTTGGCGCCGGTCGCCCAGGGCCGCACCGGCAACATGGAGGTGGCGATTACGACCGTCAGACGTGGTCCAGGCCAGGACGAATGAGCCGCCGTCCTGATCGATAACGCGGCAATCAACTTTCAATTCTTGATTATCGATGTGCAGAGTATCGAACTGGCGATCTATCTCGAATTCCTGTTCGATGCCCTGTACGTGTAGCGTAATTCTGGTCATAGCTATTATAGCCCAGGGAGTGAACTGACGTGCAGCTGGCCTATCCGGGAGTCATCCCCATATCATCCTGACGGTCCATTGTAATTCATGGTAGGGCGAATGTAAAAGGAGTTGACGGTGCGTCTTCTGTACAGCCAGCGCAATACGCACTGTAAGCTGCATATGGGTATAATCACGGGAATGAATCCCTTGAGCTTGTATCTGCACATTCCATTTTGCCGCCACCGCTGCGCATACTGTGATTTCAACACTTATACCACAGTGTCCGAGTTGCAAGGGGAGTATGTGAGCGCTCTGGCGACAGAGATTTCGCAAGTGGCAGGACTTGCGCAGGAGGCCGGCCAGTTACGGCCGTTGGGGACGATTTTTTTCGGCGGCGGCACGCCGTCACTGCTTTCCCTGCAGGAAGTGGCAACCCTTATGAGCCACGCGCGAGAAAGATTTGGCCTGGTTGCGGGCGCAGAAGTTACGCTGGAGGTTAACCCGGACACCGTGGACCAGGCGTACCTGCAAGGTTTGGGTGAGGCAGGGATCAACCGCCTGAGTTTTGGCGTACAGAGCGCGAATCGGGCTGAGCTGGCCTTGCTTGAACGAAGCCATGATTTTGCGACGGTGCAGCGAGTCGTTGTACAGAGCCGCGAGGCGGGATTCCGTAATCTTAGCGTGGATCTGATCTATGGTCTGCCGGGTCAGGGCGTAGACACGTGGCGGCGCAGTCTCCGTGCTATCCTGGACCTGGATACGCCGCATCTCAGTCTCTATTGCCTGACTATTGAGCCGGGAACGCCGATGCAGCGGTGGCTGCAGAACGGCCGTATTCCGGCACCCGATCCTGACATTGCTGCGGAACAGTATGAGATCGCCTGTAAACTGCTGGCTACCGCCGGATACGTGCAGTACGAAATATCCAATTGGGCCAGACCGGGGTTCGAATGCCGCCATAACTTGACCTATTGGCGGGACGAAGAATATCTCGGGCTGGGCGCGGGAGCGCATGGCAAGGCAGGCGGATATCGTTATGCGCTGGTGAAGCAGCCGCGGGCGTATATTCGACGCATGGCCGAAGAACGGGCTGGCCCATATCCGCTCAGCGCGGCCGTTGCTGAAGGTCACCTTGTCGATCGAGAGGAAGCCATAAGTGATAGGGTCATTACGCAATTGCGGCTCCTTCAGGAGGGCCTTGACCTGGGTGCGTTTCAAAGGCAGTTTGGCCAGACGTTGGAAGAGACCTCGGGTGGAATGGTCTCGCAGCTCCAAGGATGGGGATTGTTGCGTCAGGATCGGGCGCGGCTATATCTTACAGATGATGCGCGATTCATCAGTAACCAGGTGTTCTATCGCCTACTGTGATCATCATGCCCGTAGAAGATCGTATTGTTGAACAGCGCTATGAGCAGGACGGGTACTGGATCAGCACAGACCGCGACCTGCTGCAGATACAGGTCATCCACGATTACCTGGCTAATGAGTCTTACTGGGCACAAGGAACAACGGAAACAATCGTCGCCGATAGCATTACGCATTCTTTTTGTTTTGGCCTCTATGAGGAAAGCGGGAGGCAGATTGGGTTCGCGCGAGCAGTCACGGACTATACTAAATTCGCCTACCTGGCTGATGTTTTTGTGGTTCCGAACCAGCAGGGCCATGGCCTGGGCACCTGGCTGATCTCCACCATTCTTGCCCACCCGCGTCTATCTTCAATCACGCGCTGGACGCTTTATACCACAGATGCACATGGTCTATACAGCCGGTTTGGCTTTGTGGAGGAGCCAGAACCCTGGAAACACATGGTCTTGCGTCCCCATTTACCCAACTCAACGGGCTAGATTCGAGAGGAGAGAAAGAAATGCCCTTAACGCCGACAAAGCGCACTGACATTATCTATGTGATTGGTCATGTGAATCCAGACACTGATGCAATCGCTTCGGCGATGGGTTATGCCTGGCTATATCAGGATCAAATCAAAGAAACAGTGGTGGCTGCTCGCGCCGGTCAACTCAACCCCCAAACTACGTGGGTATTAAGTCGCCTGGGACTAGAGCCTCCGATATTGCTGGCGGATGCCTCCGCACGATTTTCGGATATTGCGCATCGCATGAATACTACAACTCCAGATCGTCCTTTACGGGAGGCCTGGGCGATTGCGAATCGCACTGGCGGCGTCGCTCCGGTGCTCAATCCGGACGGAACGCCGTTTGGCCTTGTGTCTGTGCTAAGCTTGTTTGATTTTCTGAGCCGTTCTGTCGGTGCGCACAAGCGGCGCGAAGAAATGCGCATTGGTGAACTGCTGGACAAACCTTGCAGCGAGGCTTGCGACACGGCCGTGCCCCGCTTTCAGGTCAACACGCGGATTAAGGATGCCTTGCCCCGGATTCTGCGCGAGGAACGTAGCGAGTTCTGGGTTGTGGACGAGAACGATACCTATGTGGGCATTGCCCGCCAGCGCGAGGCCCTTAACCCGCCGCGTTTGAAGCTAATACTGGTCGACCACAATGAACAGGGACAGGCGCTTATTGCGTTAGAAGAAGCCAACTTGCTGGAGATCCTCGATCATCATCGCCTCGACAATCCAACGACGCATGAACCGATTCGCTTCACGGTAGATGTGGTTGGCAGCACCAGTACACTCGTTTCCGAACGAATAGATCAGGCCGGTCTGAGCGCGCCGCCCGAGCTGGCTGGCCTGCTCCTAGCCGGATTACTGTCGGATACCCTGATACTTACATCGCCTACGACGACGAAGAGGGATCATGCGGCTGCTGATCGATTGTCTCGCTGGGCCTTTATGACGGGTTCCCCATTGGAAGGTGAAACCGTGCAATCGTATGGCGAGCAAATATTGGAGGCCGGCTCAGGGTTAACCACGCGCGACCCGCGTGATATCGTTGGTGCAGATTTTAAGGTCTACGACACCGACGGCCATCGTTTTGGTATCGGGCAGGCTGAGGTAACCAACTTCAGAGAACTGGGTAAGCATCTAGGCGTGTTGCGTGAGGCACTGGTAGAACTCGCGGATACCAAAGGCCTAGATTTCGTGGTGCTCATGGTAACAGACGTAGTCCGTGGTACCAGCCGGCTGCTTGTGACAGAGCACGTCCCGGCATTGGATGTCCTGCCGTACCCGCACCTACCTGATGGTACTTTGGACGCGCAAGGTGTTGTGTCGCGGAAGAAGCAATTGCTGCCAGTCATCCTTGGTGCCCTGGAAGGTTAAATGGACCAATATGAGTTTCGGGAATGTGAATGGGAGGGATGCCTATTTCGCTTTCCGACTCAGGTGGGTATGCCGGGCGGTAACCGCTGCCCTAAGTGCGGTGCGGCGACGCACATTGTGGCGCATCCGGTTGGCGATAAAGGGCCAAGCCCAGCTAGGGATGGCACAATCATCGTGGGAGTGCTGGACAACATCCGCAGCATACACAATGTTGGGTCTATTTTCCGGAGCGCGGATGGCGCCGGCTTGCAGCACCTCTTTCTGAGCGGCATCACGGCAACGCCTTCCCATCCGAAATTGACCAAAGCGGCCCTGGGGGCGCAAGAAAGGGTATCCTGGACCTATGCTCTTAACGGACCGGTCCTGGCCAGAGCGCTGAAGCAGGACGGATACCAGCTCCTGGCGGTGGAAACCGACGCGATGGCGCAACCGCTATTTGACGACGCCCTATCCCTGGGAGGACAGTCGCTGGCCATAGTTGTGGGCAATGAACGCGCCGGAATTGACCCTGGGATTCTGGAGCAATGCCAGTACATGGTTTCTCTGCCCATGGGTGGTGCCAAAAGGTCGCTCAATGTGGCCGTGGCTTTTGGAATCGTGGCCTACCACCTCAGGTATGGCAAACAGATCTGACGAAGTGACTGTGGCAAAGTTACAGAAGGTGCCAACTCCTATGTGGGCTTGATTACTCCGGACATTAGTCTGGACGGCCGTATCGTAGAGGGGCCTCGTAGCGATAGACCATTGGGGAGATGGTCATCGGTTCAAGGCCAAGCTGAAAAAGTATACTGCGAACGATCCGACTGTAGCGGATGTAAAAGTTGGAGCCGGTACGGAACAACTGCAGCAGTGTCTCCGGAGCGGGCGACAGAAGTTCGCCCTAAACATCGACTGTTCCTACAAGATCCCATTTTGGGTAGAAGTGCTGCATACGGTTCAGGCCATTTCCCATGGGAACACACGCACCTATAGCCATATTGCACCAGCGCTAGGCAAACCTGAGGCCGAGCGCGCTGTGGGAAGCGCCAACGCCACGAATCCCTACCAAGCGTAATACCTTGCCACCGAGTCCTGGGGGCAGGCAACCGTTTGCATGACATCTCTGCTCCGGGAGGGCTGGAGACGAAAGCATGGTCGCTACGCCAAGTGGGCAGCTGGCTACTTAGCGCACCGCCAACAGTGGCGGAAGGCAGGCACAAAACAGCCCGCCCGAACCTACAGTTGATATCTTCCCTCAACTTCAAGCACAACGGGGACCACATCTGTTTCTGCCGCCACCCGAGCCGCCCAGGCCACCATATCCTGCTCAATTGGAGGCCAGGTCCCAAAATGACAAGGGATGACCACGCTAGGTTTGAGGTAGCCAAGGGCGAACAGTGAGTCCTCGGGCCCCATCGTAAAGTTATCCCCAGTCGGCAGAATGGCCAGATCAATGCCTGGTGCGGCAATAAGCGCCATATCGGAAAACAGTGCTGTATCTCCCGAAATGTAGATAAGCTTGCCTTCGGCCTCAATCAGAAAACCGCCTGGACTGCCTCCATAAGTTCCATCGGGAAGTCCGGAACTATGCCAGGCTGGGGTCATTTTGACGCGCCCAAACGGGGTTTGATGAGCACCCCCGATGTTCATCGCCCATGTGCGGTCGTGACCCTGGTTATTGATCCAATTGCATATTTCGAGGCTGGCCAGGACCTGGGCACCCGTATGTTTAGCCAAGCCCACGGTGTCCAGAATATGGTCAAAATGACCATGGGTTTGAAGGATAAAGTCGGCTTTGACTTCCTCAATCCCGAGGCGGGCAACGGGATTGTTACCAGCCAAAAACGGGTCGACGACCACATTGAAACCGCCGATTTCAAGCGAGAACGTTGCGTGCCCATGCCACGTAATATGAATAGCCATCGTTAACTCCAGACCTAGGGGCCGGCCGCACACCTTTGCCGCCCGAAACCACGAAAACACCATCAAGTATAGCAGAAATAACCCCGGCAACCGGAAAGCAAACCGGCCCAAATGGGCCGGTGAATTGCTTCTACTTCTAATTAAGAAGAAGCCTCAGGAAGGAAACTGGCGGCTAACGGATTCCGAGGGAAGAGGCGGCGATGTCACAGCCGGGCCCACCGCCGGCAGCCAGCCACTCATTTAGGGTCGCGCTTTCTGCGGCGCCTGCAGCGGCATCTTCATAAATGCCCTTGGCCCACTTGAAGTAACGTTTCGTCTCTTCGGGCCATCCTGCATAGTCTCCGCCGGATGCAGCGTAACCGCCGTTGTATCCCGCAAAAGACAGCAGCTTGTCCCCACCTGTGTACCGCAACTGCTCATTGTAGAAGTTCATGCCGCGGCGAGCGTTGGTGTCGGGATCGAGCATGTCTTCGGTGGCGCTAAAGTGGAAAGGCATCACCTGAAACAGACCCCGGGCGCCGGCAACGGATACGGCCCGGGGATTGCCGCAGGATTCGATCTGCATAACAGTCGCTATAATATTGGGGTCAAGGTCGTATTCCGCAGCCCAGCGAAGAATATCGCTTTCCCAATACATAACCTCGGGAGTGAAGAAGCCGGCGATTCCTAGAGCAGCGGAGGAAGGGTCCTGCTCGGCGACAGTATTGGGCTGGTCGAGTGATCCTTCCACAAGGGCCGTGTTGGCCGCCCGGACCTCTTCCTGAGCCGCGGAAACGGGCTGCACACCAGACCTAGCTGCGGTGGATCTTGCCGGTAATACAAACATACTGAGGCCACATACGATAAGTAGTACGAGTATCATGATGAAGAGCATACGCTTCTGCATCTGGCGATGCGACTCATAGACATAGTAGCTTTCATCGTAATAGTAGTACTCGTCCTCCAAGACGTTTAGCGGGCTATCGATAACACTGACTGCTTCACTGAATGGGGCCATTTCAAATCTCCGAGAGCGTTGCCGCTTTGTCCTGTGCCAGCTTAAACCAGCTTACCGGTGCGCGAATTCTAGGTGCGGCTGCGAGCCTGTAAACCGCTCGAAGGACGACGAACACTGCTATTGGGCACCGGAGGGCGCTGTCGCACTCGTGACGTCCGAGGGTTCTGAGTACCGTTCTGAATACTGTTCTGATAGCTGGGCACAGCTGGCGCCGGGGGAGGCGGTGATGCAGGAGTGGTGGCAACAGTAGCAGACGGTCGGGGCGTGTTTGCGCTACTGGCTTTCCCGGCAGACGGCATGGTTTTCAGTCGGGAAGGGGGAGCAGCGCTTCTTGAGGCGCTTGCCGCAGTCGCGTTTGGCTGGTTGAAAGGTTTTGCCTTTCCTCCATGCGCGGACGGTCGTTTATCTAACAATTGTTCGCCAGCAACTGAAAATGCACCAATGAACAGAATACGCGTTAGCCACACTAATACCGCTACGAATATGGGGACGTAATGCAATAATTGCTCGCGGCTCAGCACTTCATTGCCGAAGTTGTTGTCCAGCAAGGTCACAGAAACGGCCCACCAGGTCATTACCGCATTCATCGTTGCTCCCAGCAGCCACGCACCCATAAGGTACCACATTTCACGATTGGCATCACGGCCGCGATCTGGAGTGAACAGCCGGAAAAGCCCCGCGAAATCGATAGCACAGAAGGCAATAGCGAGGATTGTAGCCCACTTGATCCCTAGAAAGCGCACTTCGCCAAGAAGATCACTAAGGGCGAACTGAGTGGTATCAAAGTTGAAAAGCTCGAAAGCCAGCAAGGCAATGAGTAGGATCAAGCCAATGAAGATGGCACGCTGATTGCCAAGGCTAAATCTGGACAACTGCAGTGCGAAGGCGTTGCTAGAATAGGATGTCTTGCTCACGAGTACCTCCTGGTGGGCTCGTAGGAGTCAGCTGGAGACTCCGCAAGGCCCTTGATAAATAGCCGAACAAATGTTTCGCTATAAGATAGCACAGATGTTCTAATTGGTCAACACTGCAGTTTGATTGTGACTGTTTCACAGATGGGGAAGAAAGTCATAGAGACGCAGAGCGCCTAAGAGGTTGTTCGCTATCAGGCATTCAACAGTGTTGTTAGGGAGACATCGCCGCTGTTGGAACCGAGGTAGCAGATTAGGTTGCAGACATTGAGCACCGACTCCAGCCGCTTGTAGGTGCGCATTGTCCGATAACGCTCCTTGACCCACCAGCCGATAGCTCGCTCTGTTGCGTTATTGGTACCATCCAGGGTCGCGCCGCCAGGACCACGCCAACGCTGGTCAAGGGTCAAGCTAGACCAGTGACTCCACCAACGTTGAAGGGCCAGACGAAAGCGGTACCACATCGTGGCTCGCTCGCCGGGCGCGGGTGGCGGTGCGTAACGGTAACGCTCAAACATCTGCCAGAGTTGGCCCTGACCGCTGGCAGGACGCAAGGCGACAATGAGTTGGAATAGGTGCAAGTCGTCAAGAAAGTCGTCCACCGTCACCCGCAGAAGCTCAGGCGGCGGGTCGGGACGGCGCAGGGCTTGTAGTCCCACCTCACCCACCAGCTTAGCCACATTGCGATTGACGTGCGCGCGACAGATACCATGGATTAGTCCCAGCTCTGCGGCGGCGTTTTTGTAGCTGTCCTGGTCGTCACTGACCAGCACTTCCACCTCGAAAAGCTCCTGCAATTCCTCGAGAAACGGCAGCAGGGTCTCAGTTGATTCGCTGTCCACTATTTCGATGTCCAGCACCTGACCGGTCAAGGCGTCCACGCCCATGGCAATGGTCACCTGTTGGCGGTTGCACGTGACAAACGTCGTGTCGGCGCCCATCACCGTCACCTTGCGCTCGCCCTGTGCCTGGCGCACGCGTTGCACAGCCTCGCCCGCTGCCTGCACATCACGGTAGACGCTGGCCTTGCTGCCTGCCAGGCCCAGCGCCTGTAGCGCATCCTCCACAGCGCCGTAGCTCAGTCCCAGTACGTACAACATGATGCCCATTGCCTTGAGCCGGTCTGAGCGCTGCGCGCCACTTACGCCACGCGGATAGACCCGGAATGTCTGCTTGCAACTCAGACAGCGATAGCGCCGCACGTTCACTGCGTCATGATCTGTGTCGTCGATGGAACGCCGACAATGCCGTTGGTGAAGCTTGAAGTGCTCCCCAGCACAGTCCTCATACGGACAGATGGAGGGCATCTCATATTTCTCCGGTTGAACGCGGGGCAGTTGCATTCGGATGCGCATGATATCCTCCTTCTCTATCGCTAAAGGATATCACAGCTTCTCCCCATTTTTGGAACGGTCACGTTTGATTTTCATCACGTCCAGATTTGGTGCATGAACGGAAGGCAGGGAATCTCCATTCTCAGAGTCTACATCTCGCCTTACTTTAGAAGAGGCACACCCAGAGCGGTAAGAGGGGTGGGGCAAAAGGGTGCACTGAATTGGGGCACAAGCTCTGTGTGAACGAATTGTTTCGTTTTTGGAGAAACAATTCGTTCGCGTTGACATAATGCCGGAGTAGTTGGCGGTTGACTCCGAGCGGGCAGGGAGAAAATCACCAGATCAGCGCGATGTATTGCGAAATGGGCGTGAGAACGTCGGGTGCGCCCCGACCTGGTGTATGAACAGGGCGCAGGGATATTTCACGCTCAGATTACTGGTTCAGCTTTGGTTTTGTCATGAGACGTACCCTTGTGATTTGTCTCGTTTCTTTGATTGCGGCAGGCCGACGCCTTGAGGTGAGTGAGTTGACTTGCTGGCAGGTCGCTGCCAGGGGGGAGCTTACCTGCTAGAATGGGAACCATGTTTGCGGAATTGGTTATTAACGTGGAGGCGCCCGTTGAGGGTACCTTTCATTATCATGTGCCACGCGATTTACGCGAGCAGTTGGAGGTTGGCCATCTGGTTGAGGTGGAGTTTGGGAAACGGCTGGCGCAAGGGATTGTCGTAGGCTTTGATGAAGTCGCACCGGTGGAGGATACGAAGCCGGTGATCAGCCTGATTGATGAAGTGCCGGTGGTACGGCCGTGGCAGATAGCCGCGGCTCGGTGGATGAGTGTGCATTACTTGACTCCAGTGAATGCTTGCCTGCGCCTCATGCTTCCTCCAGGATTGACGCGGTGGGCTGATTCGCGTATAGATATTAATCCGCGTTGGGATCGGGCGGGTCGTCTGACGGATAAGCAGCATGTCGTGATTTCCCTATTGGAGGAAAAGGGCGTTCTGCGGGGTCGAGAGTTGTGGCGGGCATTGGGGAAAAAGAAAGAATGGGTTCCGGTGGTCGAACAGTTGGTGCGGCGCGATATTTTGCGTCGGGGTTACGTGCTCGATCCTCCGCGGGTACGACCCAAGAAGGTACGCAATGTGAGCCTCAGCGCGAGCTATGAGCGGCAGCTCTTGGCTGCAAGGGAAATGGGGCGATCCAGCAGAGCGGCCGATGTGGTCTCGTTTCTGTTGGAGTCTGATGATCCTTTGCCTGCCATCGATATGGTGTTGGAAGCCACGGGGGCTTCTAGAATGGTTCTGCAAAACCTCGAAGAGCAGGGGATCGTCTGGTTGTCGCCGGGGGAACAGGTATTGTTTGCGGCTGCGGGCGGCGAAGGGGCTGAGGAGCAGGGCACGGCGTTTACAGCTGACCTGCCATTGCCGTTGTCAGAGTTCAGGGGGCCATTAGCCGAATTGCTGCAAGCGGGCATTGTACGGACTGAAGAACAACCGCCAGCGGTAGGGCTTGCAAGGGCACGCAAGGAGATGTTGGAAACTCTGCTCATACTGCGAGGAGGTGCCGGGTATTTCAAGGCGTTGAATTTGTTAACCGCTGCCGGACAGCCATTGGAATTGAGCGATGTGTTGGCTTCAGGTATCAGCCGTGACCAATTGCAGCGATTGGCTAAGCTGGAGCTGGTTCAGTTTGGCGCGGAAGAGGTCTGGCGTGATCCATTGGCGGATCGTGATTTTGTCCCGGGCGAAGCCCCGGAACTTACGTTGGACCAGGCAGAAGTATGGGCGCAGTTGCGGCGGACGCTTGACTTGCGTTTGGGGCCGGATAAGGCGGTCCTGCTGCATGGTGTGACGGGCAGCGGGAAGACTGAGATCTACATGCGCGCGATCGATCTCGCTGTAGGACGTGGCCAACAGGCTGTTGTCCTGGTGCCAGAGATCGCGTTGACCCCGCAGACTGTGCGGCGCTTCGCCTCTCGTTTCCCGGGACGCGTGGCGGTCATGCACAGCGACCTGAGTGATGGGCAGCGTTTTGACACCTGGCGAAGGGCGCGGCTTGGTCTATTTGATATTGTGATTGGACCGCGCAGCGCGTTGTTTACGCCATTTGAAAACCTGGGCGTTATTATCGTTGATGAGGAGCACGACGGCAGCTATAAACAGACGCCACCCGTACCAGCTCCTTATTATCATGCCCGAGACGTGGCAGAGGAGATAGGGCGCCAGACGGGGGCGCTGGTTATCCTGGGCAGCGCGACGCCCGAAGTGGTCACTTACCACGCGGCGCTGGGCGGGGGATACCAATTGCTGGAACTACCAAAGCGAGTCATGGGGCACCGGGAGCGAGTGTCGAGCCAGGCGGATCGACTGCGGGTCAAGAGTCGATATGAAAACGTGGCTGGAGATCCGGAAGAAGCGTTGACGATACCGTTGCCACCGGTTCAAGTTGTGGATTTACGGCAAGAGCTGCGCACCGGGAATCGCAGCATTTTCAGCCGTGCGCTGGATACGGCCGTTACAGAAACACTAGCGCGTGGAGAGCAAATTATCCTCTTCCTTAACCGCCGCGGTACCTCGTCATTTGTGCTATGTCGTGACTGTGGCCATACCCTCGCTTGCCCGCGATGCGATTTGCCGCTGACGTATCACCGGCCAGGGATGATGCTTGTTTGCCATCAATGCGGGCACCGAGAGACACCTCATGAGACTTGCCCGCGGTGCGGATCAAAGCGAATCAGACACTTTGGATTGGGAACTGAAGAGGTGGAGTCGCAAGTCAGGAGCCGTTGGCCCGAGGCGCGTGTCACGCGGTGGGATCGAGACACGACGTCGCGCAAGGACATGCACGAGAACCTCCTGGCGCGCTTCATTAACCAGGAATCGGACATTCTGATCGGTACGCAGATGATTGCCAAAGGGCTAGATTTGCCGCTGGTTACCCTGGTTGGAGTCATTTCGGCGGACGTGGCGCTGGGCCTACCAGATTTTCACACAGGGGAACGCACCTTCCAGGTGCTTGCACAGGTAGCGGGACGGGCGGGACGTGGTCTTTTAGGAGGCCGTGTGATTCTCCAGACTTACCAACCGGACCATTATGCGATTCGCAATGCTGCTGAGCATGATTATGCCGGTTTCTTTGTGGATGAGATTGCATTTCGAACGCAGCAACTTCTGCCTCCATTCAGGCGATTGGCTAGGCTGGAGATCGCTGATCCCGTGGCGGGTCGGGGCCAGCGGCAAGCCGAGGAGATGGCAACGGAATTGCGGCGGGAAGTAAAGGAAAGGAAGCTGACATTGACGGAGCTAACAGGGCCAGTTCCCCCATATTTCAGCCGCGTGGACGGCCGTTTTCGCTGGCAAATCCTCGTCCGCTCGCCAGACCCGCTGCGTTTGCTGCGTGATTTTCCCATCCCCCGTCCGTGGATTGTTGACATCGATCCACAGAGTACTTTGTAGAATGGATGCCGGTAGATACCCCCGGACGGACTCGAACCATCATCTATCGCTTAGGAGGCGATTGCTCTATCCTTTGAGCTACGAGGGCTTGAATAAGTGACGAAAAATCGCTGGTCGAAGCGGAGCGAATTATAGCAGAACATGAGAAGCGGAGCGAAGCCCCTCTATTACCCGTTCTTTGGTGCTGGCTGGAGCGGCCAATCATAGGTTGTGGCAGAATCGCATTGTGGCACGTTGCACAGCCGAATTGGGAAGCGTGCGCCTCTATGACTGCGGGTTCTATCCTATGTTGGTAGAAGCGGCCGGAAGCAAAGTGATCGGCGAGCTGGTATGGGTGGATAAAGGTCACTGTACGGTCGTGCTGCGGCATATGGATTTCCTGGAGAGATTTGATGGGCAAAATCTCTCTGATAGCGTGTTCCTTAGAGTGCGGCGCACTGCGCTGGCCATAGGAAAACCACGAGTGCGGGCGTGGGTTTGCATTGGCCGATTGCAGATGGTGCAAGCGCTGCCCGAGATAGCCAGTAGTGATTGGCGGGCCCACACCGCTAACCCCGACGGCCGTTTGCGCGCGTGGGAAGAGATGATGAAAGTGGCAGCGGACTAACAGGTCCGTGCTACGCACGACGCCGACAGGTAAAAGTAGTTGCCAGTAAATTTGTTGCCACTCGGCCCGAAATCAGTACTATATAGTGTTGGCAGACAGCCCATTGGGCGACGCCGACGCGCTTTTTGGAGCGAAGAGCGACAGGAGCTTCCGACGCCTGCTACTCTATCACTGACGCAACTTTAGCCATTCGAAACAGGGTTTCGTTGGGAAGTTAATCTATGAAACGTATTGGCGTATTGACCAGCGGTGGGGATGCCCCGGGAATGAATGCGGCAGTCAGATCTGTTGTGCGGTCAGGTCTGGACAAAGGCGCAGAGATGTTTGCAATCTACGAAGGATACCAGGGGATGGTTGACGGTGGAGACCAGATACGCCCGATCTACTGGAATGATGTAGGTGGCATTTTACAGCTCGGCGGCACGATAATCGGCACGGCTCGCTGCGAGGAGTTCCGTGAGCGTGACGGCCGTAGGAAGGCTGCGCTTAACCTAGTGCTGAACGGAATTGAGGGGCTTGTCATCATTGGCGGTGATGGGAGCCTAACCGGCGCTCATATCTTGCAGCAAGAATGGGCTGGCTTGCTTGAAGAGCTGGTGCTGTCAGGTGAGATTTCCACTCAAATGGCGAAGGCTGCCCATGCCCTCACTATCGCTGGACTTGTTGGATCAATCGATAATGATATGCATGGCACAGACATGACTATCGGGGCGGATACTGCACTTCATCGAATTGTAGATGCAATTGATGCAATCTCCAGCACCGCAGCCAGCCACCAGCGCTCTTTCGTCGTGGAAGTGATGGGGCGGCGCTGTGGCTATTTGGCCTTAATGAGCGCTCTTGCTACGGGCGCAGATTGGGTGCTTATTCCCGAATCACCACCGGACGTCGATGACTGGGAAGTGAAAATGTGCGAGGTGCTACATAAGGGACGGGCCGCCGGCCGGCGCGACAGTATTGTGGTGGTGGCGGAAGGGGCGCAAGATCGGTACGGCAACCCGATCACGAGCCAGCAGGTGAAGGAAATCCTGGAAGACAAGCTGGGGGAAGATGCGCGCGTTACGGTGTTGGGCCATGTGCAGCGCGGCGGTTCTCCCAGCGCTTTCGACCGCAACATGAGCACCCTGCTTGGCGCTGATGCGATTGAAGCGGTTCTAACTGACGAGCGGCAGGAAGAACCGGTGGTAGTTGGTATTCAAGGCAACAAGATCACGCGTACGCCTTTAAGCATCTGCCTGCAACAGACCTGGGCCGTGGCGGAGGCTATTCGCGTACAGGATTACGATCGGGCTCTTACGTTGCGCGGCAGTGGTTTTAAGGAGGCGTTCCAGATTCTGCGCACGATGGTGCGTACGTTCCCGCACCTGCCGACGCCGGGGCAGCGCCGCTTGCGCATTGCGGTCATGCATGGGGGTGGCCCGGCGCCGGGGATGAACACGGCCGTGCGTGCAGCCGTGCGGCTCGGGACCGATCGCGGCCATATTATGTTTGGCGTGAGGAATAGTTTTCGCGGCCTCATTGATGGTGAGGTTGAGGAGATGGACTGGATGAGTGTGGCGGGTTACACATCGCGAGGCGGCGCCGAGTTGGGTACGAACCGCTATCATCCGGAGGGGCGAGACTTTTATGCTATTGCGCGCTCGCTGGAGGAACATCAAATTGAAGGCCTGCTCATCATTGGAGGCTGGTCTGCCTACCAGACAGTGCTGGAGCTCTATGATCAACGGGCCAGTTTTCCCGCGTTTGATATCCCAATGGTTTGCTTGCCGGCGACTATCAATAACAATCTGCCGGCGACGGAGCTGAGCGTGGGCTCGGACACCGCACTGAACAGTATCATCTGGGCAGTTGACAAGATCAAGCAATCGGCCGTGGCTTCAAAGCGCGTGTTCGTGGTGGAAGTTATGGGACATTACTGTGGTTATTTGACACTGATGGGCGCAATGGCGACCGGTGCGGAGAGGGCTTATCTGAATGAAGAGGGCGTGACGCTCTATGATATGGCGTTTGACGTAGAACGACTCAAAGAAGGGTTCCGAAAAGGCAAGCGCCTGGGGCTGATCATTCGGAATGAACTCGCAAATGAGATTTACACTACGGCGTTTATGGCGGCCGTGTTTGAAGAAGAAGGCGGTGATCTATTCGACGTCCGCCAGGCGATTCTGGGCCATATGCAGCAAGGCGGTGATCCATCGCCCTTTGACCGCATTTACGGGACTCGTTTGGCGGCGGGAGCTATTGATTTCCTGGAGCGCCAAATCCCGGACGCGGAGTATACAAGCGCATGTATGGGCCAGATTGGGGGAGAGATCTTGTTTACCGAGTTAATGGATATACCACGCCAGCTTGATGTAGAACATGCGCGGCCGAAGAAGCAGTGGTGGATGTCATTGCGGGGTATTATACGCATCATGTCCCAGTCTCAACCGCAAGAGCTGCAGAAAGCGGATCTATTAGGAGGAGGTAGTTATGGCAAACCTGAACCAAACTAAGGGCGTTATTGCGATACTGACCGGTGGCGGAGACGTGCCAGGCCTAAATCCCGCGATCCGGGCAGTGACAATTCGCGCTTTGCGGGAAGGATTTAAGGTAATTGGTATCCGGCGTGGTTGGGCGGGCCTCGTAGATATTATTCGCGACAAAAATGCGGACAACACGGAATGCTATTGGGAGTTGTCGGACGAAATCGTGAACAAAGCTGGTCGCACGGGCGGCACGTTCCTGCATAGTTCGCGTACGCGTCCCAGCCATGTCGCGAAGGAAGATGTTCCACCCCACTTGCAGAGCCAGTTTAAAGAAGAATACAACGACATGACTGAGGAGGTTCTGAAGAACCTGGATTGGCTGGGCGTTGACTATCTCATTCCCATTGGTGGAGATGACACCTTGAGCTACGCGGTGAGGCTCTACCAGGAAGGTGTGAAGCTTGTGGCTATTCCAAAGACGATGGATAACGATGTGCCGGGCACGGACTATTGCATTGGCTTCAGTACCTGTGTAACACGCACTATTGAAATGAGTAATCGCCTGCGCACTTCCGCCGGATCACATGAGCGTTTTCTGGTGCTGGAGGTCTTTGGTCGCTATGCGGGTTTTACGGCGATGCTGCCGACGATGGCTGGCGCTGCAAACCGCTGCGTGATCCCGGAGTATGAATTTGACATCAACCTGCTCACGGAACTTATGACGTCTGATCGCAATAAGAACCCCAGCCGCTATTCGGTGGTGCTGGTTTCAGAGGGCGCAATGTTTGCCGGCGGGGAGATGGTTTTCCAGGCGACAGAGCGCGATGCTTATGGGCACATGAAGCTGGGCGGTATCGGCGAGGTTGTGGCGGTGGAGCTGCGCCGACTGTCGCCGCAGTTTAATAACGGCCGAAAGATTGACACGATCTACCAGAAGCTAAGCTATCTGGTGCGCTCTGGTGATCCAGATGCGATTGACTCCATCGTGCCAATGGCATATGGCAACCTGGCCCTGGACCTGATACTTTCGGGTGTGCACGGCCGTCTGGTGGTGCTGAAGAACGGCCGATATGATAATGTGCCGGTAGATGTTGTCACGAGCACGAGCAAGGTGGTTGATGTAGATAGGCATTACAACCAGGAACGCCTGCGTCCCCTGTACAAGAGCTTTGAGATGAAGCCGCTCTTCATCATGACCAGTGACATCGAGTAGCCATTCGCAGGTTTTGCTACCCTAAGGTAAGCTTGTGTCCTCGTTCCCACGCGAGACCGCCTGTTCAGCCAGCAGCGAACATTACAACATCTTGGAGGATTGATTTTATGAAGATAGGCATTCTAACAGGCGGCGGCGACGTTCCTGGACTTAATCCCTGCATCAAAGCAGTGGTCTATCGGGCCATAGATGAGGGGCACGAAATTGTTGGCATTCGTCGTGGATGGGGTGGTTTGCTCTGGTATAACCCGGAAGACCCGACAACCCATGATTATGTGACACCACTGAATAAGCACAAAGTGCGTACGGTCGACAGAACCGGGGGCACTTTCTTACACACCAGCCGCACAAATCCGGGGCGTGTACGGGCATCGGAGGTGCCGGATTTCCTGAAGGATCCGGAGCACCTGGACGCTGAGGCAGAAGACCCTCGTCCTCGCGATTTCACACCGCATGTAATGAGCAACCTGGAGCATCTGGGTATCGATGTGCTGATTCCGATCGGCGGCGATGATACGCTTAGCTATGGCGAGCGGCTGCACAGTGAGGGCGTGCCGGTGGTTGCTATTCCGAAGACGATGGACAACGATGTCTACGGTACTGATTACTGTATTGGCTTCAGCACGGCTGTGACGCGCAGCGTGCATATGATTAACCAACTGCGTACTAGCGCCGGCTCTCATGAACGAATCGCGGTAATTGAACTCTTTGGCCGGAACTCGGGCGAAACGAGCCTGATTAGTTCTTATCTGGCAGGCGTCGACCGGGCCATCATTTCCGAGGTGCCCTTTGACCCGGAAAAGCTAGCTGATCTGGTTATGCGTGACAAGAAAGGCAATCCAAGTAATTACGCTATGGTGACCATTAGTGAAGGCGCCCATATGGTTGGTGGTAAGGTGGTGGAATTTGGCGAGACGGATGCGTATGGTCACCAGAAATTGGGCGGTATCGGGGAGATCACCGGCGAAGCGTTGAAACAGATTACTGGCGAAAATATCATTAGCCAGCGTGTGGCTTACCTGATGCGTTCCGGTGCGCCAGATGCTCTTGATCTGATGGTAGGCTCGAATTATGCGCATCTGGCGATGGACTTGATTACAAGCGGCGCGAGCGGCCGTATGGTTGCCCTGCGGGACGGTACGTATACCCATATTCCCATGAGCACCGTGACGAGTGGCGTGAAGCGCGTTGATGTAGACGAGTTATATGATTCCAAGAACTACGTACCCAAAGTTCGATCTGTATTAGGTAAACCGATGTTCCTGTATTGATCTTTGGCTGTTGGCCAGCGGAGCTGAAGGAGCGCAGCACTGCCACGTGGTGCGCTCCTTTTGCAGCCGATACTGGTTAGGGGTCCATAAATAACACTTCGGCCGCTTGACACGCCGGCTACCTCGAACTTACAATGGATAAAACAGTTGCAGTGAGCAACCCATTAACAGACTGAGGATGCCTACGTCATCACGAATGGAACACCGGGAACACCCACAAGTTCGGCGTATTGAGCGCGCTGATGACAAGACAACAGGTCATTCTTTTTGCCCCGCAGGCATCCCAGGCAGCAAACCAAGGTCTTTCAGGACAGGTTCAGCAAACGCATATTCTTTAGGCGCGTTTTTTTGCGAGCGGCGTCTGTGCAGCAGCACGCACCGCGCGCCTGGTTTCGTTTTCGGGCCGCCCTGAAGATGGTCGGACCTGTTATCGTGCCTTACTTGATTGGAGTATCTTTCCCCTCATGATTCGATCGCCTCGTTACTTCTTTATAGCGCTCTTGATTGCCCTGACAGCACTGCTCATGGCCTGCCAGGGTTTTGAGGGCGTTGTGCCTAAACCTGCTGCCAGCGAAAATGTAACTGAGGCACAGTCTTCCATTGATTCCATCGTGGCCACCGTGGAAGCGCGGCTGCCGAAAGCGGAACTAACGGCTGTGCCAACGCCCGTGGAAGCGCCAACGGCAGCCGCGGTCCAGTTGGCACCCAATGATACAAGCCTGCAGGACGCGTTAATTCAAGTTTATGCACACGCCAACCCAGCAGTGGTACACATTTTTGTTTTTGATGAGATTGAGGGCACCTCACTGCCTCTAGGCACCGGCAGCGGTTTTGTTTACGATACCGAGGGTCATATTGTTACCAATAACCATGTCGTTACCGAAGGGGACAGCTTCGAAATCGTCTTTTCGGATGGGCTACGACGAGCAGCAACTCTGGTGGGCACAGATGTGGACAGCGATCTGGGCGTCCTTAAGGTGGACGAAATCCCAGAGGGGGTTGTACCGCTGGAGCTTGGCGAGTCCAATGACCTCCAAGTGGGACAATTCGTGGTAGCGATCGGCAATCCGTTTGGGGAAGCGGGATCAATGTCTATCGGAGTTGTAAGCGGTTTGGGACGTACGCTCGAATCGCAGCGAATTGCCGATGGTGGCGGACGCTATTCGCTGCCTGAAGTGATACAGACCGACGCAGCAATCAACCCCGGTAATTCCGGTGGCCCGTTGCTTGATCTTGAAGGGAGAGTTGTAGGCGTCAACAGTGCGATATCGACACGAACGGGCACCAATTCCGGAGTCGGCTTTTCAATTCCCGTCAACGCGGTGAAGCGCATTGTCCCTGGTGTCATCAATGACGGTGCGTATGTGTACCCCTTTATGGGCATTCGTATGCTAAGTCTAAATCTAGAGCTTCAGGAGCAATTGGAGCTGCCACAGCCGGTAGGCGCGTATGTGACCGAGGTAACCGCGGATTCGCCAGCCGCTGACGCAGACATTATCGGTGCAAATGGGCCAGGGGGTGACCTCATCATCGCTGTAGACGGCCAGAAGATCATGTCTTCCGATGACTTGATCGCGTACCTTGTTTTCAACACAGAGGTGGGACAGACGGTTGATCTCACTATTTTGCGTGACAACGAGGAGATTGTGATACCGCTGACACTGGGCGAACGGCCGTAGCCCAACCCGTCGTGTCAGATATTATGCGCCGGTGCGCAAATACTGTGGCCGGCACCGCTTATCCCTCAGAACCGTGCGAGGGGTTGAAAGCCCTTACGCGGTTCCAAGTACAAGGTAGCAGGAGGTACTTATGTTAACGCAGGAACAACTACAGGAGCTATTGAGATATGAGGCCAATGGATCCAATGTTGTGAGCGTGTATCTCAACACCGATTGTGCAGAGCAGCCTGCTGAAACAATCAAGATGCAAGCCAAGGGGTTGTTGAAGGAGCTTAGCGCCGCAAATGAGCGGGATGGGGAGGCAATCGACCAGTATCTCAATTACAGCTACGACTGGGCCAGCCCAGGTATGGCGCTTTTTTCGTCCGCGGAACATGAATTCTTCCGGGCCTACCCGACGGCCGTAGCTTTTCGCAACCGGATTCGCGTGGGCCCGAAGCCATATGTTAAGCCACTGGCTCATCTGCTGGATCACTACGCTCACTACGGCGTCATTCTGATTGATCGCGTGGGGGCACGTTTTTTTGAATATCACCTCGGTGAACTGCAGTCGACCGAAGGCGTCATGGGCGAAGACGTACGCAAGTTGAAGAAAGGGGGTGGTTCGTCTACGGTCGGAATGCGCGGGGGTGCGCGGGGGGTACAAGGGGGAAGCCGTCATGAAGAGGAAATCGCACAGCGAAATATGCGCGCAGCCGCCGATGCAGCGGGTCATTTCTTTGCCGACAAACCTATCCGGCGCCTCTTTATCGGCGGCACGGCCGAGAATGTGGCTCCGTTTCGCGAGATGCTTTCCAAGCAGTTGCAGAGCTGCGTCGCCGGTACGTTTGCTATGGATATGAACGCCGGTGAGCATGAGGTCAGCGATGCGACTCTGGCTATGCTGCGGGATTACAACGTGGAGCGGGAAAGGCAGTTGGTCCAGACGATGATTACGGCTCAGGCCAAAGGCGCGAACGGTACGGTAGGCCTTGACGACACCTTACAGGCGATTTCTGACAAGCGTGTACAGACCTTGATACTGAGCGATGGCCTGCGTGTGCCCGGCTATGTGCAAGAAGATGCGGCTTTTGTGGTTGCTAACCTGGCGCGTAGCCCGCTGAGCGAGCAAGAATTGCGCAATGTGCCAGACGTGATTGATTCGGCTGTGGCTTACACCATTGCGCAGGGCGGCCACGTCGAAGTGATCAGCGAGGATCCGGAACTGGAAGCTGTCGGGCGAATTGGGGCGATTCTGCGCTATTAGTGATAGGGACCATTGTCCCGTGAGGGCAGGGTGCTGAAGGGGATAAAGCAAGAGGCTGTGCTGGTGAGCGCAGCCTCTTTTCAGCGTCTAGGGTAAGGACTCACAGACCCAACCATCTCCGCCGCCATCTAGATGATGGATATCTTCGCCCGAGATTTCAAAGCAGGCCTCAAAGCAGGCCTGGGCCTGTCGCTGTGTGCGAAAGTCGCTGCAATCGTAGGCATTCTTGGTGCAAGTATTACAGCCGTCGGGCAAGGACGAGGCTTGCTCGTCTGACCAAACGCCCCGCTGATTGTCTTTGGCGTCCTGCTGCAGCTTCGCGAACTCTTTCTCATAGTGTGTGTCTGGCTCAATGTTGATGGTTCGGCCGTATCCCCCCTCCAACAGTTCTGCGTTGACAAAGGTGCCGTCAGCAAGGTAGACATAGCGCAGAAGGCGATCATATTGGTCCGTATTGGATACGTCGCGCACAAGGGTGACGCGTGCGTTGTTGACCAATTTGCGATTCTCGGCCGACGCTTCTTCGTAATAGAACTGATCGATTTCAGGTGTATCGACGCCGATGTAGCGCACTTTGTAGGTGCGGCCATTTATTTCTACCTCAACTGTATCGCCATCGTAAACGTAGGTAACTCGGGCGCTTTCGCCGTCCGGGGCGGCAAACGGCCGAGACTGGGTAGTTGCCGCGCTTCCATCCAATAGATTGAGGATGAATAGTCCCAGTATCCCCAGCAGGGCTATGCCGAGGCCAATCGCTACTAAACTAATTAGTTTGTCTTTCATAGTGAGAATTATACTCTGCTTGCCCTGGCGAAGGGCAGTTTGGAACGGGCACCATTTGGATAGAAAAGCGGGACAGCGTAACCTGTCCCGCCATTGTAGAAGCAGATATTAAGGAGAAGGACCGTGATTACTAGAGTCCCCGCTCTCCGCGTACATAAGGTTCGCCCAGCGCTGCGGGTGCGCCGAGTCTGTCACGAACGGCCGCGCGAGAGCCGAGAACCAAAGCGAGGATAGTAAGGAGGTAGGGGGTCATCTGTAGAAAGAAGCCAAAGTTGGAATTCACGTACAGCGGGTTGGCAAAACCGAGCAATGTTGCGGGCCCTTGCAGGTCAAGAATGCCGCGCCGAAGTGCGCCGAACAAATACCCACCAATTGCGGCTCGTACGGGGTTCCATTGGCCGAAGATTACCAGCCCGATTGCGATCCAACCTTGTCCAGAAGTGGTTTGGGCGCTATACCATCCTGGGGAGACTGAAAGACTGATGGTAGCCCCGGCCAGCCCTGCCAGACAACCGCCCACGAGAACATAAAAGTAGCGAGTGGCGTACACATTGATACCCAAGGTGTCCGCTGCGGCGGGATTTTCGCCAACAGCACGCAGATGCATTCCTGGCCGGGTGCGAAAGATGTAGTACCAAGAGAGGGGCACAAGAACGTAGCCGAGATATACGAGGATGCTTTGATCCATGAAGAATACCGGGCCGATGAAAGGGATGTTGGCCAAGAATGGAATATCCATCGAGGGAATAAGGGGTGGATTCTGACCAGTTAAGCCTTCGCCCAACACTAGCGCCAGTCCGGTGCCAAGGAATGTCAAGGAGAGGCCGCTTACTACCTGGTCGGCCTGCAGATGAATAGTAACTATGCCATGCAAAATACTGAGGATTCCGGCGGCAACCATTGCTACCAGCAGGCCAAGCCACGGGTTGCCCGTTGCCAAGGAGGTGCTGAAACCGGCCATTGCGCCGAGCAGCATCATACCTTCCACCCCCAGATTCATTACCCCGGACCGCTCTGCGTAGATTTCCCCAATACTGGCAAACAGCAGGATAGTTCCGGTAGCGATTCCTGAGTGCAGGATAATGATCGGATTCATACGGTTTGCGCCTCCTCAGCGGCCGGCTGGTTGGTGCGTTCAATGCTCACATTGTAGCGCAGGAAGAATTCGCTGCTAATCACCATAAAAAGGATGATCCCTTGTAAGAGCTGCGCCAAGCCGGATGGCTGGATTTCGCGACCGGCAACGATTAAGGCGCCAAACAATATGGAGACGAGCACAACTGCGAACGGATTAAGTTTGGCCAACCAGGCAATGATGATGCCTGTGAAGCCGTATCCGGGGGAAATACGTTCCTGCAGGCGATGGACGACTCCACTTACTTCAGACATGCCTGCTAAACCGGCCAGCGCCCCGGAGAACATCATCACGAGGATGATGTTGCGGGCAATATTGATGCCGGCGTAACGCGCGGCTTCTTTGTTGTCCCCGATCAATTTGATTTCATACCCCCACTTGCTGCGAGCCAGAATCCACCATACGATCACGGTGGTGATGAGGGCCAATACAAAGCCGAGATGAAGCGTGATACCAGAGAAGGCGGAGTATTGACGGGCGTAATCAGCGAGGCGTGGCAACCAGGCAGACTTTTCAAACGTCGGTGTCATCTGAAAACCGGCATCGCTCCATTTGTTGAAGATCCAGAAGTTATTCCACAAAATGGCTACGTAGTTCAGCATCAGCGTGGTGATGATTTCGTTGACTTGGTAGCGAGCCTTAAGGAAACCGGGAATGAATGCCCAGAGCGCCCCGCCCAGCATCCCCATCACAATCATGGCGCCGATCACGACAATGCGCGGGCTTTCCGGGGGGACAAGGGGGACTAGCACAACCAGGCTGGCGCCAAAGGCACCCAGGTAAAGCTGGCCTTCTGCGCCGATGTTCCACAGTTTCATGGTAAAGGCCACCGTACAGGCGAGGCCAACAAAGATCAGTGGAGTTGCTTTGACGAGGGTGTCTGAGAATGCGGCCCACGTGCCAAAGGTAGCCTCATAGAAGAACCGGGCAACGCGGAGAGGTTCACCACCAATTAGCTTGAGAATGATGCCGCTGATTAAGAAGGCTATTAGCACGGACGCGATACTCGTAGCCGCAGGCATCCATTTGGGGACGTCTTCCACTCGTTTTTCTATGCTCACCTTAAATGGCATGGTACCGTTCCTTTGTCAGCGTATTGCGATACAAGTGACTGGCTATGATTCCACGGCTACTTTCGAACCAGTCATCAACAAGCCGACCTCTTCGATCGTGGCCTCTTCGGCATCGAGTATGCCCATAATACGACCTTCGTAAATAACGGCGATGCGGTCGCTCAGGGCCAGCAACTCATCCAGTTCTTCGGAGACAAGCAGGATGGCTGTGCCAGCCTCCCTTTGGGCGAGGAGGTGGTTCTGGATGGCTTCAATTGCACCCACATCCAGGCCGCGGGTTGGCTGGACAGCGACCATCAATTGTGGATTGGATGAGATTTCGCGCGCCAGGATCACTTTCTGCAGATTACCGCCGGACAGCTTGCGGGCCATTGTCTCTACACTGGGGGCCAATATGTCGTATTTTTCTTTCAGATCACT
The DNA here is from genome assembly GCA_963786145.1 of uncultured Chloroflexia bacterium. Classification (GTDB taxonomy): domain Bacteria; phylum Chloroflexota; class Anaerolineae; order Promineifilales; family Promineifilaceae; genus JAACFF01. The sequence goes on along the minus strand of CAWAYB010000002.1, from coordinate 152,544 downwards.
AGCTAACTCAGTGGCTGTGGTGAAATTGATACTCATCCCCGACCCTACCGGAGATTCGCGATAGCACTTCATGATTGTGTTGGAAGTGATGCTCATATTTGGCGCGGACCCGACATGAGTGCGGTCTTCGGGAACATGAGAGACGCCGCTACGAATGGCTTGGATTGGCGGCTTGTTGCTCACTTCGACGCTATTGACCTTGATGACGCCCGTGCAAGGGCGCAATCCGGTGATAACTTCGGCGAGCTCGCTTTGACCGTTGCCGGAGACGCCAGCCAGGCCCAGGATTTCTCCGCTGCGAACCTCGAGCGAAAGCTCGCGTAGAGCGGGCAGCCCCTTTTTATTCTCGGCACTCACGTCGTGTACTTCGAGTACAACGGGCCCCGGTGTCTGTGGTTTCTTATCTACGGCGAAGACCACGCTGCGACCAACCATCAGCTGTGCCAGTTCGCGCTTGGTAATACCTTCCATGTCCAGGCCGCCAGCGGTTACGCGCCCTTTGCGCAAGACAGTCACACGGTCAGCCACGGCCGTTACTTCCTGCAGCTTATGGCTGATAAATATGATGGACTTGCCGTCATCCACGAGATTGCGCATAGTAACGATTAGGTCATCAATCTCCTGCGGGGCGAGGACGGCAGTAGGCTCATCCATTATCAATATATTGGCACCGCGATAGAGGGTTTTCAGGATTTCCACACGTTGCTGTTCGCCGACCGACAACTGCCATACTTTGGCCTTTGGATCCACGCGCAAACCGTATTGATCCTGCAGGTCCAGGATCTGCTGGTCGTATTCCGCCAGGTTCATGAAGAAGCGCGGTTCCTTTAGGCCGAGAAGAATATTTTCGGTTACGCTCTGGGTCTGAACGAGCATGAAGTGCTGGTGCACCATGCCGATTCCGGCAGCGATGGCGTCACGAGGGGAGTGGAAATCTATGGCCGTGCCATGGATCTTGATCGTGCCTGAGGTCGGCTGGTAGAGACCGGAAAGAGCATTCATGAGGGTGCTTTTCCCGGCCCCGTTTTCCCCTAAAAGGGCATGGATCTCGCCTTTTCTCAGATCAAAGTTAACCCGATCATTGGCCAGCACACCAGGAAAGCGAATGACTATGTTTTCCATTTGCACCGCGAGGGGAGGTGTGGTTTCGACCATAAGAATTTCCTCTTGCTCGGTCTATATTGTAATAGTAGCGATAGTTGGATAGGAAGAAAAGCGCCCGGCGCTGTATACAGCACCGGGCGCTAACTCTAATCTACCTTACTCCAGTTCGGGTAGTTCGGCGGTGATGTTTTCGTTCCACCAGTACATACATGTCTGACAGTTGCTGCCAAACTGGGCGAAGCCGTCGAGGTCTGCTTGCTCCATACTGACCCCATCTTCCAGAACGGTGTTGCCCTGGTTATCGACAATCGGCCCTTTGAACACGTCAAAGCGGGTGAATTCGCCGGCCAACATCTTGGCGAGCGTATCGCGGATCAACTGCAAGTCTTCTTCCGGCAGGCCTTCGACGCCGGGCTGGGGCGTTTCGCCTTCCATGAAGCCGTAGAGGCCCATGCCACCGACATCACCGTCGAAGTAATCCCAGCCGCCGACCCAAGTGCCGTCACGAGATCCCTCAACGATATTCGCATAGACAGGTCCCCAGTTCCAATACATAGAGGTAAGGCATGTTGGGAGGGTGCAGTTGCCGACGTAGTCATAGGTGACGCCCCATTTGCCTTCAGGGGCTGCTTCCGCAGGAGCCGGTGTATCCGCGCCGGTCATAACGACTTGCGCGCCGCCATCGAAGAGTGACTGGGCAGCTTCCTTTTCCAAGATGGGATCGTGCCAGGAGAAGATCCAACGCACATCCATGGTGCATTCGGGGCAGGTCTCCTGCAGCCCAAGGGCAAAGGCATTGCCGAGTCGAAGCTCTTCAGGAATAGGGAAGGTCGCGATATAACCGACCTTCGGGTTACCATCAACCTTGGCGCGAGATCCTGACAGCATGCCGGCAAGGTACTTGATGTTTTCCATGGCACCCATCAGGTTTCCGAAGTTGTCTTCATTAGACTTAAAGCCGCTGATGTGAATGATATCCACGTCAGGGAATTCATTCGCCACGATCTCTGAAGCATCCATGAAACCAAACGAGGTGGTGAAAATTGTGTCAAAGCCTTTGCGCGCGAGCGAGCGGATCACCTGTTCGGCATCTGCGCCTTCGGCAACATTCTCTACATAGGCGGTGTGCACTTCCGGCACATTCTCTTCCACGTGTATGCGCCCGACATCGTGCGCCTGGGACCAGCCGCCATCATCGTGCGGTCCAACGTAAACAAAAGCAACGTTGTACTTACCTTCTTCGATAGCGGGAATTTGATATTTGCCTTCCGAAGTATCGGCGGCAGGTTCTGCTGGGGCAGATTCTTCCGGAGCAGATTCAGCGACTTCGTCGCTGGCAGGTTCAGCCGCTGGTGGGGCACTAGCCGTGCCACCACAGGCTACCAATACAAGTCCGCTGACGAGAATAACCAACAACAGTGTCCATAGGCGTTTAGAACTCATTTTCTTGTTTCTCCTCTAAACTTTCCATGCTCGCATTTGTGCGAGGACATGCTTGACTTGAGTACGGAAAACAATTCTTGAAGGCATTGGTCTCAAACCGAAACGTTACCGAGCCGGCGTCAGACCATGGTTTGCAGCTGCGGGATCATGAATCTCGTCCTATGGCTTGCATCACCTCCTCGTTCCGAGTCTTTACTGGTGCAAATGCCTCTCTCTTTCTCTGGTTAGGACAACCAGTTTCTTTGACGCATTACCCTGAGAATACAGTTTGTCAAAGTATTGCGCCAATGACATTTCTCCCTAAATTGCATGACGATCGTCGTGATAATTGCCCTGAAATGGACTGTTACCCATCAGGTCCGGGTAGTACGGCCATCGGCAATGCGAAAGAACGATTTGAGTGACTATTTAGCACATCAAGTTCCGCCTGTACCTGCTGTACACTCGCACCACTGCCAGCGCGGCGTGCATAGTCCAGGGCTATTTGCAAGTCGTGGAAGGCAAGATCATACTGCTGCAAGCGGCGAAAGGCCGCGTTCCGCTGAATCAGTAAATGATGCAATTGCGAAGCCTCTGCGCGGCCAGCCACGCTGGTCTGCAGGGCATCTATGGCCGCTGAATAGTTATCTACGGCCTTATCCACGTGATCGGCCGTAAACTCGTAGCGTCCTATTAACTCATAGGCATAGGCTTCTTGCTGAATAGTATCCAGACCCAGGGCAACCGCGGTCGCGGCGCTTTCGCTCGCCGCACGGGTTACCTGGGCGCTGCCGGCGCTCAACAAAGCCGCCTTTTCCAAATGGGCGATAGCGAGTTGTGGATTCATCTGGAGCAGTACGTCGAGTTTGTGGCGGGCGGCCCGATCGGCGCCACCCCGACGCAAGGCATCAATGTAGCGCAACTGCAGGGCGGCGTTATCCTGATCGGCGAGGGCTTGAGCTTGCAGCGCGTCGAACTGAGACTGCTCGGCAATGGAACGGTGGCTGGGCGCTTCAAACCAGCCAAGGCGATCACCGCGCCAGAATAAGACTAGAAGGCCGACATGGGTTACGGCCGTGAGTGCACTGAGAAGTGGCGTTGCTCCAAAGTCATAGATGGTTCGCCAATCACCGTCGAAACCAAAAAGAGTAAAGAGAGGATAATACACGAGGGAGAAGAAGACCTGGAAGCGGAAGGCACGGAGTCCGAAATAGCGGATGCTGGACGATGGACTGTTGCGCGCGAGAAGCCAGACCAAAAGGCCAAAAAGGAGTGAACCCAATGTGCCGGCAATAGCGATGAACCACATTTGCTGTGGGCTGAAACTGCCCTGGGGGACAACATAGCCCCAGAAGACACGGTACTGGAATTCGACCACTCGGCCACCGCAGAGCCATACAGCGAGGGCGTGGGCGGCCTCATGGACGAAAACAGATACGGGAACGGCGATGAAGAAAGCTGCCTGCTCGGCGAGAGCTTTTTTCTGGGCGGTAAGCGGCTCGGCGCGGATATTCGACCAATCGCGCCAGATCGTGATGCTCAACTGAACACTTCTAATGATGTAGAGTAGAGCTAAAATATCGAAGAGGCTATTTACCATGGACATAGGTTGCCAATGTTGCCCTGTTGACCGCGGAGGAAAGCCTTATGCCGCCAATTTGTGCGCCACCGTGGCCAACTATTGGACTATACAATAGGCCAATTCATGCGGCAACAGCGGCTTTCCTATGGTCTGTGATTATGTTAAAATGATTCGCGGATGTGAAGTGTGACAACCAAACTCGAATTCTTAGCAGATCACGAAGTCTTCTCTGGTTTGAGCGATGACGAGTTGCTGGCGCTCAGCCAGGTGGCCAAGGAGTATGCCTTCACCGGGCAGTCTGTCCTAGCCTACCAGCGGGATGTTGCTGATGCGATGTTTATCGTGCGTGACGGCCGTCTCTATGCGCGCGCCGTGGATGAGCAAGGTGTCGCCCGCGGGGCGGGCACGCGTTACTATGATGCGGGGGACTATATTGGCGCGGAGTGGCTTTTCGATGTGGGTGCCCACCCAGCCACAATTTTTGGTTCTGTAGACGGTCATGTATTGGTACTACGGGGCGCGGACTTTCGACGCTTCCTGCGTGCCTATCCTGCTGTCATTCGCAAGCTGGAACCGATCGTAGAACCAGACGGTACCTTCTACGGTGGCCTGCCGCCGGAGGCGTGGGAAGTGGCAGATAAGATGCCACTGATCGAAAAACGGTCGCGTATCGGTCCGGTTAGGCTATTGGACGATGAAATTGTAGAGTTTTACTCGCGCCGCAGTCCGATATTTCTCTTGGAAAGCCTCTTGCTGCCAGTATTTGCCATTGTACTACTGCCTATGCTGGCGTATTTTCTCATTCCTACCGACACGGCGATTATGCGCGCCTTACGATTGGCGGCCATTTTCTTGCCGATAGTTCTCTTGGCGATCTTAATCATGCTACGCCTGCTCGACTGGCGTAACGATTATTTGATTATTACTAACAAACATATCTCGCACCGTGAGTTTCAACTGCGTACGTTTCACACCCAGCTCAATAAGGTTCCCATTGCCCAGGTGCAGAGTGTTTCGGTGCTGAAGCCTACGTTTACGGCCAATCTCTTTGACATTGGATCGGTACGGATTACCACGGCCGCCAATGTGGGCACGATTACTTTTGAGGGTATTGACGACCCGGCGAAAGTGGAGGAGGTGCTCAATAGGCTGCGCCTCCGAGTGAAAGAAATGGATGCGGCCGTGGCCCAGACCAATATGCGCCAATCTGTGGAAAGGCATTTTCAATTGGATGCAGAGTTAGAGGCCATCACAGAAGATGGAGAACTCCTCCAAGATGAGAACCTGCTGCTGCTTGCACAGAGGGATGATGGTTTCGGCAGGGCTTTGAGCCGCCTTGTCAATTGGCGTGTCGAAGAAGGGAACGTGATTACTTATCGACGCAATTATCTGATCCTGCTTTGGGATCTGGCGCCTCCGCTGTTATTGTTGTTTGTCTTGGGCGTTGCTACTGCGTTGGCATCAACATACCTGGGCGCGGGCGGACCGCTTTTTTTTACAGGGGTAGCGATCGTCTTGCTGGTTGATTTCTTCTGGCTTCTATGGCGCTATCAAGATTGGCGCAACGATATCTTTCAGCTGACCGATCGCGATGTGATTGATATTGATCGCAAACCCTTCGGTTTTGGAGAGAGCCGCAAGCAGGCTCCTCTGCAGAACATTCAGAATGTGCGAGCTGAACGACCGGGATTTTTTGCCACCATGTTTGACTATGGCAACGTGTACATTGACACGGCGGGCGCGGATGCCAATATCGTATTCGATAAGGTGCCCAGGCCGAGCCTGGTATTGAGCGACATCTTCGGCCGGCTAGAAGGATATCGTGAGAGCCAACGTACGAGAGAAGGCGAGGCCCGTCGCCAAGAATACGCAGTCTTGCTGGATGTTTATAAACAGGAACTGGAGCGTGACCGCATCCCTACTCGTTTATCCCCAATTGACGAATAGGAATTTTCGTTCTACGATCCCCCTTTCGCGCAGCTCACGCTTGCAGCAATAACGTGCGCGCTATCTGTATCGAAGATGACAACACTTGAGATTGTAAAATTACCAGATCAGATCTTGCGTCAGAAAGCGCGGCCAGTAACGAAGTTTGATGCTGATCTTCAGCAGCTAATTGATGACATGATCGAGACCATGCGAGTGGCTCCTGGTGTGGGGCTTGCGGCGCCGCAGATTGGCCGTTCGCTGCAGTTGGCCATAATCGAGACGTTGGCCGAAACCGATGATGACGGCGAGGAGATTGAAGGCACCCGCCAGCTGCACGTTATTGCCAACCCGGAGATTGTATGGACTTCCACGGCCGTTGTGGAAGGGATTGAAGGCTGTCTTTCGATTCCAGGTTATCTAGGTGAGGTAGAGAGGTATGAGGCGATTCGCGTGCGCGCGCTGGACCGGCATGGCAAGAAGATCAAACTGCGACTGGAAGGCTGGACGGCGCGCATTTTCCAACATGAGATCGATCACCTTCATGGAGTGCTTTATATAGATCGTTTGACCGATCCGGAGAATTTCTGGACCGAGGCTGAATTCGACGAAGCGGTAGAGGGATCTGATGAAGAAGAACCCACGCCCGATATGTAGCGGGAGAAAGACATGACACTGACACGTGAAGAAGTAGAGAAGGTCGCTCATTTGGCTCGACTGGCACTAACGGAGGCGGAGCTGACGGAATATAAGGGACAGCTTTCGGCCGTGCTGGAGTATGCCGAAATGCTGAATGAACTTGATCTCAGTACCGTAGAAACCACGGCTCATGCCGTGGCTCGCGATAATGTATACCGCGACGATATTGTCGAACCATCCCTGGCTCTGGAGGATGTGCTGTATAACGCCGCAAAGCAGCAGCAGGATCAATTCCTTATCCAGCCGGTGCTGACGGACTAGACGCACGTCCGCGCCACTTTGAGAGGTACCGCCTTACCTGGACCACAGCCGTTTCCATCGCCCAGCAGCTGAAACGAAATATGGACACAACGAATTTGACCCTCACCACGGCTTCTGCTGCTCTGCGCAGCGGGGAAATAACAAGCCTGGACCTGACGCAGGCTTATCTGGACCGCATCGTAGAGTTTGACAATGAGCTGCAAAGTTATCTTGTGATTTCTGATGAGCTGGCTCTGGAACAAGCCGCTGCCGCAGATAAACGCCTTGCCACGGGTGAGGATGCACCGCTTCTGGGCATCCCAATCGCCGTTAAGGACATTATCTGCACCAACGGTATCCAAACCACAGCAGGAAGCAAGATACTGGAGGGCTTTTTGCCGCCTTACAACGCGCATGTGGTAGATCGCCTTTCGGAAGCAGGTGCGGTTATTCTGGGCAAGACGAACACGGATGAGTTTGCCATGGGTTCTTCGACGGAGAATTCGGCTTATGTCACAACCCGGAATCCGTGGGATTTAGAGCGCGTGCCGGGCGGCAGCAGCGGCGGAAGCGCGGCGGCTGTGGCTGCCGGCCTGGCGCTGGGGGCACTGGGAACGGATACGGGGGGAAGTGTGCGCCAGCCAGCATCTTTTTGCGGGGTCGTCGGATTGCGACCCACTTACGGCCGTGTGTCACGCTGGGGAGTAATCGCTTTTGCCTCCAGTCTGGATCAGATAGGTTCCTTTGGCCGTACTGTCGCGGATTGTGCGACGATGTTCCAGACTGTGGCCGGCTATGACCGGCGCGACAGCTCTTCTCTAGACGTGCCCGTTGGAGATTACACCGCCTCCCTGAGAGGAGATGTGAAGGGGCTGCGCATTGGTGTGCCACGCGAGTATTTCATTGAGGGAATCGAGCCGGCGGTGGAAGTGGCTGTACGCGCGGCGATCAGCGAACTGGAACGACTTGGTGCTGAGGTGCGAGAGATCAGCCTTCCGCACACGCGCTATGCCCTGCCGGTCTACTATCTACTTGCGCCGGCAGAGGCCAGTGCGAACCTGGCCCGCTATGATGGCATTCGCTACGGCCCGCGTCGTGACGGAAACGACATGATTGATTCGGTCAAGCAGACACGGGCGCTCTTTGGACCCGAGGTCAAGCGGCGGATTATGCTGGGAACTTACGCTCTGAGTGCGGGTTATCACGATGAGTATTACGGGCGTGCTTCCAAGGTGCGCACCCTAATTAAGAATGACTTCCTGCAAGCGTTTGAGGAGGTGGATGTTATCGCCTGCCCTACCAGCCCGACGACCGCCTTTCCTATCGGAGAGCGCGTCGCGGATCCGCTGAGTATGTATCTGGCCGACATCTTTACGCTATCGGTGAACCTTAGCGCCAGCTGCGGACTCTCTGTACCATGTGGTTTTGATGAGAAGGGCCTGCCCATTGGCCTGCAGCTTATTGGTAACACGCTGCAAGAGCAGACTATTCTCAATGCAGCATACGCATATGAGCAGGCCACGAGCTGGCATCAGCGAATTCCCGCTTTTGCCCGGGGAGGTTAACGATGCGTACGGTGATTTCGTTTGCGGGTCTGAAGCCGCCTTTGCCAGTGCAGCGCGAAGAATCACTTGGCCTGCACTGGTTAGCGGGAGGAAACGTCTTGAGCCACATTCTCCAGGAGCTGGAGAATACCATCGGGCCGGAGTTGGTCATCCTGGCGGGAAGAGATGCCGGTGTACTTGCTGACTGGTTGGGGCAATGGGATCCGGGCCTGGAGTTGCGCGCATTAGAGCTGGATGGGGATGTTAAGCCGCTGGAAGCGCTATTGGCACTACGGCCGTATTTGAACGGACAGCAGCTGCTGCTCGTGCAAGGGAATACTATTACGCAGGCGGACTATCTAAATCTCGCCGACACCGAAGCAGACGTGGTTTGCTATGCTGAAGGGGGAGAGTCAGCTGCGTGCTGGTTCCGCCAGGATACGGACCTATTCATCGCACTAGAGCGGGCACAGGGAGCCATAACTCTGGCTGATCTGGCGACGTATCTGGCGGCAAACGGACGTAACGTGTTGTGGCAGCAGACCACTTCGCGACTTGATGTCGGTACGTTGGCGGGCCTACTGGCGGCAAATGCGCGGTTGCTGGCGCTTGGGAGCGGGTCAGAAGACGCAATAGAGCGCAGCTATCTGGAGGACTTCACCGTTATCCCGCCCGTCTTCGTGCATAAAACGGCCGAGATTGAAAAAGCCGTGCTGGGCCCTTTTGTGAATATCGAGGCTGGAGCGGTAGTCAGAAACAGCGTTCTGCGCAACACACTGGTTGGCGTAGAGGCGCAAGTGGCAGACGCGGTTCTGGATGGCGCAGTTATTGGTGATGGAGCAGAGGTGCACGGTAGTGCCCTGTCCATTATGGCAAGCGCGGGAAGTAACCTACTGATTGACACAGTGCAAGAAGTCAAGACGGGGCAATAGCAATGGCACCATACGAGCCAGTAATCGGTCTGGAAATCCATGCCGAATTGATGACCGAGTCGAAGATGTTCTGCGGTTGCCGGGTCGTGGACAGTGTAGAAGCAGCACCAAATACGGCCGTGTGTCCAGTTTGCCTGGGCATGCCTGGTATGCTGCCGGTGATCAATCGACGTGCCGTAGTGTACGCTCTACGCGTTGCCCTGGCGCTCCACTGCCAAATCCAGCTGTACAATGTTTTCGCACGCAAAAATTACTTCTATCCTGACTTGCCAAAAGCATTCCAGATTTCACAGTACGAGCTGCCACTGGCCGTAAACGGTTGGCTTGATATCCAGCTTGATTCTGGTGATACAAAACGCGTTCGAATCCGCCGTGTGCATATGGAAGAGGATACCGGCAAACTGACGCACCTGGAGCAAGGGGGCACGCTGGTTGACTACAATCGTTCTGGGGTTCCTCTGCTGGAGATCGTCTCGGAGCCTGATATTCGTTCCGGTGAAGAGGCACGCGCCTATGCCTCTAAGATACGCCAGATTCTGCGCTACCTGGGGGTTAACTCCGGAGACATGGAAAAAGGGGTGCTGCGCGTGGAACCCAATATCAGCATACGCTCAGTGGGTAGCACGAGTTTTGGCACGCGCACGGAACTGAAGAATCTGAATAGTTTTCGCTCGCTCGCGGACGGAACCGATTTTGAGCTGGCGCGCCAAGCAGCGGTGCTCGAATCAGGAGGAAAAGTGGTGCAGGAGACTCGTGGTTGGCACGATACGCGCCGTGAAACATTTTCGCAGCGGATTAAAGAAGAAGCGGATGACTACCGTTATTTTGCTGAACCTGACCTGCCTCCGCTACGCCTGAATGAAGGCTGGATTGCTGCCGCAGGAGCCGATCTACCCGAACTTCCAGATGCGAAGGTGACGCGGTATCGGGAGAGCCTGGGTCTTTCGACCTATGATGCAGCCGTGTTGGCTGAGGACCGCCAGGTTGCACAGTGGTTTGATGAGGCCGTGGATGCGGGCGGTGACCCCAAAGCGATGGCGAACTGGGTAATTAATGATCTATTCAGCCTACTGAACGAGTCGGGCATAGGCATCGAGCAATTAGCTATCCGACCCGAGGACCTGGTGGCCTTGAGTGGCATGGTGGCCGAGCAGCTCATCAACAGCAGCACGGCTAGAGAGGTGTTGGCTGAGATGTTTACCAGTGGTGAGCCGCCGACAGCTATCGTTGATCAGAAGGGGCTGGCCCAGATTTCTGACGAGGCTGCGCTAGCCACGATAATTGCAGTGATCCTGGACGAAAACGATGGTCAGGTGCTGGCTTACCAACAAGGCAAAGAAAAACTGCTCGGCTGGTTTGTGGGGCAGGTGATGCGGGCCACGCAGGGCAAAGGGAACCCGGAAATCGTGCGAGAACTGCTGTTGCTGCAGCTGGATTCCTGGTCACCGTTGGAGAATACAACGGCCGATTAGAGGGAACGGCCGATCAGAACCGCCGGCTCTTCTAGAACATGCGTGAGGAATATTACACGCTGCTCCGTTCCCTGCAAGCGAAGCTGTTGACGCAGAGCGAGTGGATCAATAGGCGAGCCACGCTTCTTTATTATAACTTCTCCTACATCATGCTCGCGCAAGTAGTGACGCAGGCGTTTCAGCTGAAAGGGAAACCACGCCTCGAGACTGAAGCAGCGCGCGAATGGTGTGGGAAGCTGCTCAGCGGCCGTCAGATAGGCGATTTCCGGGTCGATTTGCGTGGCCCCTAATTGGCGCGCTAAGGTTTGTACCAGGTGGCCCCGAATAACTGCACCATCAGGCTCATATAGAAATGCGCCAGGGATGGTTGAGCCCACGGCCGTACCGGGACAATCGAGTTCCGTCAGCGTGGCCCCATCCGGCAGGAGAGTAGCCCTCCGCTCGTTTCGGCGTCTCAGGTCGCCATACCACAGCACGGCTTCGCGCACGTCGCCTTCCACAGAAATGAATTCCACTTCTGCTTCTGAAGGCAGCTCGGCATAGTTAACCGCCGGACTGATTTTAACTGCGGCGTTTGGCGTCTGTGCACGCCAGAGATCTATCAGGGCCAAGGGAGGGCGGTAGTCGGCTACGGACCGCAGGCGACGGCCGCGGTTGTCGCGGCGCGCGGGATCGAAAAAGACGCCTTGCACAGCAAGGGGGACAAGATCATGCAGGTCTGCTTGCAGTGGTTCGAAACCGGCGCCTCGCGAGTATGCACGGGCGTTCTCGCGGGCCATGACTAGCCGCATCCAATCCTGGTCGATGCCGATGACCGCTGCCTCAGCGGCCAGCGCGATGGCGTCACCGCCGATGCCGCAGCCGAGGTCCGCTACGCTTAAAACACCCGCGATAAAGAAACGCCGTGCGCGGTGCCCCGCGATCACTTCAGCGGAGGCCTGTTCCAGCGCCTCCCGTGTGAAATACATCTGCCCGGCATGACTGAATTTTGCGGCTGCACGCTGGCGCAGCCAGGTAGTTTGCATTACCGCATGGGCAAGGTTCGGCGCCACTTGCTCTCGCAATTGACTTGCCAACTGGAGATGGTTCTGCTGAGTGAGGGGGAAATCGGCTGTTTCAGCGAGCAGTTGTTGGCCCTGGTCGGAAATCAAAAACTGCCATTGATCACGTTCCATTCAGGCAACCGTGGTTTCTTTGAGACGAGGGACTCTAAGGCGTGCGAGCTTCCAGGAAAAGAGTGTCAAGCTGTTCTGCGGCCGATTCTTCTACCTCTGCCTCAGGTTGCTGACCGGCTGTCTGACGCCCGCAATAGACCTGGTATGGACAATGGCGACAATGCGGCAGATCGGCGGTGAGGGGCCAGCTCTCGTCACGCTGGTAGGTCGAGATACGGTCCGTCAAACGGATGATTTCGGCCCAAGACTCTTCATGAGCGGCCTGGCTGTACTGGATGGTCCGAGGGGAATCGGGTTCAACTGTATACCAGTAGGTCATTTGCAACGCAGAAGGGGTGAGCGGTGGCAGCATGCCGGTGAGCGCAGTACCGCTTTGAGCCAGCATGGCGAGGTAGAGGCGCGTCTGCCAGTCCAGACGAAGATTGGCCGCAGAGCGTGGGCGACTAGTCTTCCAGTCAAAGAGATGAGCCGCGGCGCCTTCCGGGGTGGAGGAGACGACGACGAGATCAAAACGGCTGTTCAGTAGATGCTGGCCGGCAGGTATGGTCAGCTGCTGTTCCGGCCAGGCACGGCCGTTGGCCATAGACAAGCTGCTGGACATGAAGGATCGCCACCAGGAGCGCAGCACACAGTCCTCAATTTCTGTTTCCGCTGTAGGTATGCCGAGGAAGTGCCGTTCCACAAAGCGATGAAAGGCGTGGCCGCGGGCGATGGCGACGGCCGTTTTGCCGTCCTGCGGCATATTTGGCCACGGTAAACGCACAAGGTATCGCAGCTGGAATCGGCGTGGGCAGGCTGCAAAGTCACGAAGTGCCGCCTGAGTCAGCACAAGCGGTTGCGAACTCATTACCGGTTCCCTAATGCTGCAGAATCTTGCTCAGGAAGAGCTTAGTGCGATCGTGCTGTGGTTTGCTAAAAATTACTTCAGGTTCGTCGATTTCAATGACCTGACCTTCGTCCATGAAGACCACACGATCGGCGGCAGCTTTGGCAAAACCCATTTCATGCGTTACGACAACCATAGTCATGCCACCTTTGGCCAAGTCTAGCATAACGTCGAGCACCTCTTTGATCATTTCCGGATCAAGCGCGCTGGTAGGTTCATCGAATAGCATGATTTTGGGGTTCATTGCCAAGGCCCGGGCGATGGCCACGCGCTGCTGTTGGCCGCCGGATAATTGGATTGGGAACGCGTCGGCCTTCTCGGGGATTCCTACGCGCTCAAGCTGAACCATGGAAATCTCGTTCGCTTCGGCCTGTGTCCGCTTACGCACAAGTTTCTGGGCGATAGAGACATTTTCCAGGACGGTGAGATGGGCAAAGAGGTTAAACTGCTGAAAGACCATACCTACCTCGGCGCGTACGGCATTAAGGTTGGTGTCTTTATCCTCCAGATTCACATTGTCAATAGTAACCGAACCGCTGGTGGGCAACTCCAGGTGATTTATGCAGCGCAAGACCGTACTCTTCCCCGATCCGCTCGGACCAACAATAATAATCACTTCTCCGCGGCGAACATTCAGGTCTACCCCTTTGACTGCTTCGATCTGGCCGAAATACTTGTGCAGGTCGCTGATGATGATAATGTCATCGTTCATGGGATTACCTCTGGTTCTTGCCGATGCGGTTCTCGTACCAGCGCAAAAGAAGACTTAGGCCAACGGTCATGGTCAGATAGAGAAACGCCAGAACCAAGTACGACTCGCGAAAGCGAAAAGTACTGCCTGCGAACAGACGCGCTTGTTGAGTAATGTCACGTACGGCGAGAACGGATACCAGCGATGAATCTTTGAGCATAGCGATGAAATCGTTGCCCAGGGCCGGCGAGATGTTGCGGATGGCCTGCGGAAGGATGATGTGCCGCATAGACTGCCCGTAGGTCATGCCCAGTGATCGGGCCGCTTCCATTTGCCCTTTAGATATAGACTCTATGCCTGCCCGGAAGATCTCGGCCAGGAATGCACCATAAATGACGGCAAGAGATATGATGGCGCGCGTATTGGGTGAAACAAAGCGGTTGTCGATCCCTAACCCTTCAGAAACTGGTGGCACAATCACGAAGGCGACCGTAAAAATCAGAACGAGGGTGGGTATACCACGTATAAACTCGACGTACGTAGTGGCAATGTTGCGAAGGGCTGTGTTGCTGCTGATCCTGCCCAGTCCTGCCAGCAGTCCCAGAATAAGGGCAAACCCAAAAGCGACAAACGTCGTATAAAGGGTAACTCCAATACCCCGAACAATGAAGTCGAAAGCTTCGCGGTAGTTTGGCTGGGTGATGACCAGGATGGCCATAATACCGAGGAAGCCAAATATGGCCACCAGCCACCATGGGAATTCGCGCCAGCTACTGCTCCAAGATTCGTCGGGCTGCGCCTGGATCTCTGGTCCCGTCATAGCTACGTCTCCTCATTCTGCTGATTTCTATTGATAATACCTTTGTAGGCGCGTAAATACAAAGAAGCGCCGTGTGATACGGCGCTTCTTTGGGTTTCAACGAAGGCTCATCTTGCCGATTTCAGGCAGCAAGACCGGCGAAAGGGTTCCTATTCCAGGTCATCGTAGGTGATGTCAAACTGAGGGCCGAAGAAGAAGGCATTGGTTTCTTGCAGGAAGCCATTGGCTTTCAGTTCCTGGAGGGCCAGGTTGACTGGCTCAACGAGGTCGCTACCCTTGGGGTAGATGAAACCAAGTTCGTCGCTTGACATGGAGGGACCGACCAGTTTCAACAGTTCGGCGTTCTCACCGAGATAGCCCTGACCAGCGACCTCGTCAATGATGACGGCATCGATATCACCGGCGATGAGGGCCTGCACGGCGAAGGGGAACTGCTCAAAGGCCTGGATGCGGCCTTCGCCAAGATAGGAGAGGGCGGTCTCGTAGTTGGTGGTACCAGTCTGCGTGCCCAGGATCAACGATTCATCGTTGACAATGTCTTCGATGCTTTCGATGCGATCCTCGTCGCTGCGGACCAGCAGGCGTTGTTCGATGTTGATATACCCATCAGAGAAGTCCACGATTTCAGCGCGTTCTTCGGTGATGGTCACGCCGTCGGCGCCAACATCAAACTGGCTGTCGGCCACAGCCTGGATCATGCCTTCCCAACCGGATTCGACGTAGACCGGGGTGCAGTTGAGTAGGACGCAGATTTCATCCCAAACAGCATAGTCCCAACCGGCAGGTTCGCCCGTTTCGGGATCGATGTAGTTGAAGGGGAGATAGGCGTTTTCAACGGTGATGGTGATCTCACGACCGTCCAGATCGGGCAGGGCTGCCCCTTCCGCTTCGGCTTCTTCTTCCGGGAAGAGATCGTCATAGGTCACGTCAAACTGAGGGCCGAAGAAGAAGGCATTGGTTTCTTGCAGGAAGCCATTGGCTTTCAGTTCCTGGAGGGCCAGGTTGACTGGCTCAACGAGGTCGCTACCCTTGGGGTAGATGAAACCAAGTTCGTCGCTTGACATGGAGGGACCGACCAGTTTCAACAGTTCGGCGTTCTCACCGAGATAGCCCTGACCAGCGACCTCGTCAATGATGACGGCATCGATATCACCGGCGATGAGGGCCTGCACGGCGAAGGGGAACTGCTCAAAGGCCTGGATGCGGCCTTCGCCAAGATAGGAGAGGGCGGTCTCGTAGTTGGTGGTACCAGTCTGCGTGCCCAGGATCAACGATTCATCGTTGACAATGTCTTCGATGCTTTCGATGCGATCCTCGTCGCTGCGGACCAGCAGGCGTTGTTCGATGTTGATATACCCATCAGAGAAGTCCACGATTTCAGCGCGTTCTTCGGTGATGGTCACGCCGTCGGCGCCAACATCAAACTGGCTGTCGGCCACAGCCTGGATCATGCCTTCCCAACCGGATTCGACGTAGACCGGGGTGCAGTTGAGTAGGACGCAGATTTCATCCCAAACAGCATAGTCCCAACCGGCAGGTTCGCCCGTTTCGGGATCGATGTAGTTGAAGGGGAGATAGGCGTTTTCAACGGTGATGGTGATCTCACGACCGTCCAGATCGGGCAAACCACCCTCTGCGGCAGGTGCTGACTCTTCAGCCGGCGCAGCCTCTTCTACGGCGATTTCCGTGGCGACAGCTTCTACAGTCGGCGCCACCTGCTCTACCGCTTCCTGCACCTGGCCGCCGCAAGCGGCAAGCAATAGGGCCAGGAGAACGGCGGCCACAACAAATAAATACGGTTGTCTGTTCATCTTCTCGCTCCTCTGCGAATGCTAAACACCGGACGAAATGAGGCCCTGGTGAATGAAAACCGGCGCAATTCACTTTCGATCCGGAAATACGGCCGTTGCCGACCAGACGAATAATTGCATCCAATTATGACATGTCTTTTTCGTGCAGGCCAAACTCCTAAAAATGGTGATGTGGACGAGTCAGGCGGAAGGTCCAAACCAAGTCCCTGTGGCGTCACAACGGAGCTCTGCCAGTGTAATAGGGTCGGTCCAGGTGTTCGCAAGGGTCAATTTGCAGCACAATGAGCGCGACCGGTTGGCCAGAATGGCTACTTCACAGCCGTGAGACTTGATTTTCGGATATTTTGAGTCATGATCACGCCCCTGTCAAAGTGTGAAATGCAGAAGGATGGCCCATTGTGAATCTAGCCCGTCTTGATTTTGATCCTGTGGTGCGTGGTGGTTTGTTGGAAGGCGCGCCAGTTGTCGCCCTAGAGAGTACCGTGATTACTCACGGGCTGCCTTACCCGCAGAATGTGGAAACGGCGCTGATGATGGAAGCGGCCGTGCGGGAAGGCGGTGCGCTGCCGGCTACGCTGGGCATTATCGGAGGGCGGGCAATCATTGGTCTCTCCCTCGAGCACATGTCATATCTTGGGCAACAGGCGGGGCAAGGGAGCGTGCGTAAGTGCAGCAGGCGCGATCTGCCGCTGGTGATGGCCGAAAGGGGCGATGGCTCTACGACCGTGGCTGGGACGATGATCCTGGCCCATCTGGCGGGGATTGAAGTCTTTGCTACTGGAGGTATCGGTGGAGTGCACCGTGGACACCCGTTTGACGTGAGCGCCGATCTGACCGAGCTTGGCCGGACGCCGGTGGCGGTCATCTCGAGCGGGCCGAAATCTATTCTGGACCTTCCGGCGACCCGGGAGGTTTTGGAAACGGAAGGGGTCACTATTATTGGCTACGGCACGGATGAGATGCCCGCCTTCTATGCGCGAGGCTGCGGCTTGGCTGTGGATCAACGACTTGACACACCGCAGGAGGTGGCAGAAGCATGGCAGGCGCACCAGGACCTGGGTTTGCAGAATGGTATTCTGGTCGCGGTCCCAGTACCTGAGCCGGAGGCCATGCGCGCCGACGAAGCGGAGGCGGCCATTGAGCAGGCTACGCGTGAAATGGAACATGCGGGGATTCGGGGGGCAGCTTCTACACCATGGCTGCTGCGCCGGATGGTGGAGTTGACCAACGGCCGTTCCATGCGGGCTAATGTGGCCTTGCTGCGTAATAATGGTTTGGTGGCGGGGCAGATCGCGGCGGCATTGCAGGGGTAGGTGCACCATGTTAGAGAAAGAGGACGACGTGAGCAGATTGAGTCAAATTTGGGGATCCAACCTGCTCGCGTTGACATAACGTTGGGAACAATGACTGGTAGAAGCCAGGAGAACAATGTAATGCCTGGTTGC
Source organism: uncultured Chloroflexia bacterium (assembly GCA_963786145.1). Lineage (GTDB taxonomy): Bacteria > Chloroflexota > Anaerolineae > Promineifilales > Promineifilaceae > JAACFF01. Next base: position 134,795 of record CAWAYB010000002.1, on the reverse strand, counting down.
TGGACAGTTGTGAGAATGATATACTTTTGATTCTTAGGGCGCGTAGCTCAGCTGGTTAGAGTGCACGGTTCACATCCGTGAGGTCGTGGGTTCGAGTCCCTCCGCGCCCACAGTCTACGAGGATTGCGCAGCGACAAGTTGTGCAGTCCTTTTTCTTTGTACATGTAGACTATTATCCCTACTGGCCGCTAATCCCTTCCAGTGCTTGGTACACCGAGTAGTGGAATGACAAGACCATTGTTTTGATCTCCAAGTCGCCATTTTGCAGCAGATCTTGATCGACGATCAGATCGTTGAGGCACCGTCGGCTTTTGGCCTTTGGCGAGTCACAATCAAGCGCTGGTCGAGATCTGTTGGTTGCTGCTGCTACAAGTTGTACGACGCGCCAAGGTGCGGGTGCAGCTGTCCTCCGTTGCACATGGTAGCGTTTACTTGTCTCGTTTGGTTGCGGTCGATCACTGGGTACAGTCTGAGCCTGGCCCAAGGTGACACGTCCACAGCCGTGGCGTTATTGGAGCGATCGTGCCGTAAGTGAAGGCCAAGGATTGGCAAAATTGGATCATCCTTACCCTCTGAACAGCTGGCCGTTGCCTGAGGACGGCGTACTTGACACTCATGTGTCAAGTACACTGTAACCAGTTTGACCTGGCGAACTCGTAGGCTGTGGTCGATTTCCGGCCAACGTGCGTGCCTGGTTTTGACACGTCTATGCTTGTGTTAGCGCATGTCAAGTTGCACGTTCGGAACGCCTCCCGCGAGCAAGTTGGCGTGGAGTTGAAAGACCCGGCCGTCTTCCAGCGCGCCCCTGGCCACCAGATTGATGCTTACACCCGGGTGCAGCACCTCATTGTAGAAGCCGGCTGAACCGACCAGTTTTGGCAGACCTTCCAACTCCCCAATAAGTAGTTCATCATCCGCGATGGCTTCTTGCAGTTTGGGCCACTCCACGAACCATACGGGCACCGTCCCCAGACCGTGCAGTTTAATCAACCCAGGAAACGAGATGTACGGCTCACCTTCCCAAAGTATGAAGCCGTCCGTCGTGTGCGGCTCACAATCGAACGCGAATTCAGGATCATAGAATTCGAGAAGGTTAAAGTCATCACGGACACATCCTGGCGGCCGGTAGAAGACGATAGGGGCCCAGTTCTCATCGTGAAAAGGCTCCTCGGTCCCTTCGATACGGGCATAGTAGGGGAGGTCGAGTCCTGCCTCCTCGGTGCGGGTATTGGCATAAACGCTCGCTGGGCCTGTCAACAACATGGCCGCTAGCAGAAACAATAAGAGTAGGCCCGCTAAAGTCAGGCCGAAACGCGGACGTTGCATGGCAAACCTCCTTGGGTAATCTATTCCTGATGCGAGACTGAGACATATTGGCTCACGGCGAAGACATATTCCAACGCTGTGCTCCCTAATTCGACTTTCCTTCACAGCTTCTGGCCTGGCGATCATCGTCCGCCAGGCCCGTGCAGAAGATGGTAATTCCATAATAAGGGAACAGACCGGCTGGCGAAAGCGTCAGGTCATACAAAAGGGCGTACAGTTCCCCATACAGCCGGTGTATAATAATGGTGTTGGATGTTTTGTGAACTGGAAATCTGGCCGGACGAAGGAGCTGGCGCATGGAGGGTAAGGGTGGGGCTGCGTTTGGGGCATGGCTGAAAGCCCGACGCAGTATCCTCGATTTGACCCAGGCCGAACTGGCCAGTGAAGTTGGCTGCGCCGTAGTGACGATCCAGAAGATTGAAGCAGCCAGTCGGCGGCCATCCAAACAGATGGCCCAGATACTGGCCGACGTTTTGCAGATACCGGCGGGTGACCACCAGGCTTTCATCGCATTCGCCCGTCTCGGGTCTGAGGGGCAACACTTTGTTGCTCCTCAGAAAGCCATCCGCCAAGCTTGGCCACGTGGGCAGCAGCGGCCAACCAACCTGCCCTGGCCGCCTACTCGTTTGATCGGCCGCGAACAACAACTGTCTAATATCAAGCTGCGGCTGGCAGCAGGAAGCTCCCGCCCGGAGAACAGTCGGCTTCTGACCTTGGTCGGACCGCCGGGGGTCGGCAAGACGCGGTTGGCCATCGAGGCAGCAGCCGGCCTAGTTTCTAACTTCGCTGATGGGGTCTACTTTGTCTCCCTGGCATCTATCAACCATCCGGAGGAAGCCGCCCAAACCATTGCCCAGGTCCTAGGGGTCAACGATATAGGTGATCGCGGCTATAGAAGCCGACTGAAAGAGTACTTGGCCGAAAAGAATCTTCTGCTGGTGCTGGACAATTTCGAGCACATCCTGGACGCCGCGCCGCTGGTCGGCGCTCTACTGGCCGCTTGTCCTTTGCTAACGGCCCTGGCCACCAGCCGTGCCCCGCTAGCTATCCGGGCCGAGCGGCAGTTACTGGTGCCACCCTTGACCCTACCTGACGATCGTTCCCGGCCAGCCGATCCGCAACGACTGCTGGACTATTCGGCCGTCGCCTTGTTTGTCGAACGGATCCAAGACACTACGCCCGACTTTGTGTTGACGGCTGACATCGTCGGCCCCATCATCGCTCTCTGCGCCCGCCTCGACGGCTTGCCGTTGGCGATTGAGCTGGTGGCGGCGGGGGTTAGCCATGGGTCTTTTCATACGGTCCTAGAACAGCTCCGTGGACGGACTCTGCTCGAGACAGCCGGGCCGCGCGATCTTTCCGAACGGCACCGGACCCTATATCAGGCCATCGATTGGAGCTACGGGCTGCTAGATCCAGCCGAGCAGCGGCTGCTGGCTTGCCTGAGCGTTTTCAGCGGCGGCTGGACGGCCAAGGCGGCCGCCGCGATACAAGGCGACTGCCCGGTTCAAGTGGCCCTTGATCAACTCTTTTCCCTGGTCAGCAAGAACCTGGTGGTGCTGGCGCGGCGTGACGGCGAACCGCGCTTCAGCATGCTGCAGACAATCCGGACCTATGCCCAGGAGCGATTAGCCGTCTCGGACGAAGAGACGGTTGTTCACATGAGGCATGCCGCATACTATCTGTCGCTAGCCGAGCAAGCCTCACCTCACCTGCGCACTGCCGACCAACTGCAGTATCTGGACCGCCTGGAAGAGGAGCGCGGTAATTTCCGGCAGGCACTGGGCTGGTACTTGGACACGGCCGGCGATGGCTACCGGGGCCTTCGGCTGGCTAGCGCTCTGGCCTGGTTCTGGAACATGCGCAGCCATGTTAGCGAGGGGCAGAACTGGCTGTCCCGGGCATTGCAGGCCAGCGACAAAAACCAGACCGACGCCCGCATACAAGCTTTGATTTCAGCCAGCGGCCTGGCCTGGCAACAGGGCGACCTGGCCTCTGCTCGCGCCTATTCTAAAGAAAGTATTGCCTTGTGCCGGCGGTCAGGCCAGGCAGACAGCTTCAACTTGGGCTTGGCTCTGATGGGCCTGGCCAACATCGCGATCTACCAACTCGACGCTGAGGCAGTTTACCAGTCTGCGTCCGAAGCACTTGCGTTGTTTCGCCAACTTGAGGATCGTTGGGGGATGGGCTTGGCCCAGTGCCTGTTGGGCGAAGTCCCACTTCTGGGCCAGGATTGTCAGGCTGCCCGCGCCTGCTTTGCTAAAGGGCTAGCGTGGTTGCGGCCGACCGGCGACCGCTGGGCCACAGGCATCGCCCTCATGGACCTCGGTTACGCTAGCTTGCTGCTTGGCGACCTGGCAGCCGCCCAGACCCAACTCGAGGAGAGTGTTGATTTACTGGGCGCAGTCGGCGAGCGCTTCTGCCGGGCTATGTCGCTCAATTTCCTGGCCCAACTTGGCCAACGTCAAGGTGAATTCGAACAGACGGCCACGTTGTATCGGGAGAGCCTAGATCTGTTGCGGAAAATGGGGGTTGAGGCCAGCATCGCTGAGGTGCAGTTCAACCTAGCTAGATTTGTACAAGCCCACGGTTACCTTGACTTGGCCGAACGTCTGTACCGTGAGTGCCTGACCCTCTTTGCCAAACAGGGTAACACGGCCCGAGTAGCCGAATGTGAAGCCGAACTGGCCACCGTGGGCTTGCCATCGGATCCAGTCAATCTATTTGTGGGTGACTGATGTGCCGACCGGAATTGAAGGGGAGGTTTCATGACTGTAGCTCGGATCCTCTTAAACCAGAGTTGGTAGCGTTTCTTGGCCGGTATCGAAATCTGGACTAGTAGCTGAAGAACAGCGACAAGATACATCAGTTTAGCCCCGAGAGGCTGATTTACAATAACACTACAAATCAGACCTCACGGTTTCTAACATAACAGCTAAATGTTAATGGATTCTACGACGAGTAGAATGACATTACGGTCGTGATTCCCGTTCGCCGGGTTCACATTCGTGAGGTCGTGGGTTCGAGTCCCTCCGCGCCCATATATGGCACCTTGGTGTGAAGACCAGGGTGTTTTTCGTTTATATGGGCATGGAATATGTGGTTAGGACTCAGAAAGTAGCTTTGCTGACCCCACGGATTGGAATATTCAGAGGAAGGTCTTAGTGAATTAGTGATCCTACTATTGGCATCCCATGATCAATTAGGACTACCTTAAGCCCGACTCGTCAGACTATTTTGGCCGCGATTGAAGAGGAAAAGGTTGTGGCGGGGCAAGCCGATGCAGCCGAAGATAGTGTAACGTTGTTACTGTATTTTCGGGCTTAGTAGTGGACACCCTGGTTGATGGACGGGGTGTTTCCTTCTCGAGTAGTGTTGCGTCAGGCGCGACAGAGAGTGGGGAGTATCAGGGGGAGCGGCGCCGGCGACCGGGGGACAGGAAGATGCTGTCGTCACGCTGCGCACCGGCATCGAGTGCAAAGGATGGGAGAGGGGCCAGATTAATCGTCACGCCTAACCCGCTTTGGAAAAACGCAGAGTATCTACCAATGTCCTGACTAGTCGGAGAACGTTCCCACGGGATGTATCAGGATCTAGTGGCCAGTTTAACGGCCGTAGACGTCAATTTGACGGCGCAGGCGGTCAGCCATGACCGACATTACATCCAGGGCGAAGAACGGAGAGTGTTCGACATAGTAGGTGAAATTGTATTTGTCGACGGGCACGACAACGCTTGGTTTGCTAGCGCGGGCAGTCGCGCTGCGCGGGCTGTTGTCGATTAGGGCCATCTCGCCAAAGAACTCCCCTGGGCTGATCGTGTCAAAGACTTTGCCGTTGACCTCAATATCAACCTGACCTTCCAGGAGGACGTACATCTCGGTCCCTTTTTCACCCGCCTCGAATATGAGCTGGCCCGTAGTTAGTTTGTGCTGGTTTTTGGCATCTTTGAACAGGTCGAAAGCCAGAGTCATATCTCATCTCCCATGCTGTAGAACTCATTTGATGTTACAGCATATGATAGTAGCATAGTTCGCGCGAAATGGAAATATTAAAGCGATGACCAGTTGGCGGCAGTGTGCAGGACAACTATCGTTTCAGGTGAGGTCAAGAACATCGCTCGAACCTAGCGTGTAGGCTTCAATGATGCGCTGGGCGACTTTCTGAGGATGCGCAGCGTTTTTGGGCACTCGCATAGGCACCTTGTCCCAAAGCGCAGTGTCTACCGCAGCGGGGCGGACAACGAGAACACGGCGCATACGCTCTTCTTTGCGCAGGGATTCGGCGAACGCTTCCAGGCCGGCCTTGGCGGCAGCGTAGGCGCTCAGGCCGGGCAACCGCAATCGTTCGTTGACGGCACCAAGGTAGACCAGAGTTGCGTCCGGGGCGAGCAAGGGCAGACTGTGATGCGTGGCCATGTAGGCTCCATGCAAGTTGGCATCCATGATGCGCTTCCAGGTTTGCAGCGGCATTTCCCGTACTGTTGCGGAGGTGATATCGCCAGCGGCATAGATCCACAGGGCAATACTTTCTGCTTCATGGCTGGCGGTAAGCAGAGCCTGACGTACAGAGAACTCATCACTAACATCTGCTTCAATCGGAAGCCAAAGCTTGCCAGGTAGGGAAGTACTGTCCCGGGCAACGCCAATGACGTCCCAGCCTTGAGCTGTTAATTCTTCCGCCAAGGCGAGGCCGATCGCGCCTCCTGCACCCCAAATCATTGCCTTGCTCATAATCTACCCTTTTGCCAAGTTTACGTCTGTTAAAATTTTACCGGGGAAGCTGTTTTTGTGTTTGGTGAATGCGGACCGTTGAACGATGTTGTCACGACGTTGGCCCGCATTCACCTTGCACAAGGAGAAGAGAGAACTCGAGGTCAGTAATTGCTACGATGATCTCTCAGACCTCACAAAAGGGGAAAGAACGTTTACTGTGGCGGCAGCAAGACGGCGTCAATAACATGAATGATACCGTTGTCCGCCTCAACATCCGTGATAATGACGCGCACCGTGTCATTCAGGTGAACGTCGCCATTGTCGCCCAGGCTAATGGCGATGTCAGGGCCGAGAAGGGTCGGGGCGGCGTCGAGGTTGACGACGTCGGCCGCCATGACTTTGCCGTCCACCACATGGTAGAGCAAGATGTCACGCAGCGCCCCTTCCGGTTCGGCGAGCAGGGCATCAATCGTGCTGCCGAGGGCGGCAAAGGCGTCATCAGTGGGCGCAAAGACTGTGAATGCGCCGTCGCCCGCGAGGGTATCCGCCAGGCCAGCAGCGGTCAAAGCGGCTACGAGGGTATTGAAACGGCCGTCAGCCACCGCCACGTCGACGATTGAGCCTTTGGCGATCATTTCTTCATCTGCCATGGCCGCGGCTTCGTCCGCAGCAGCAGGCAGGAGCACACCGTCAATGACGTGAATGAGGCCATTGTCTGCCTTCACATTGGTAACCAGTACCTTCACACTGTCATTAAGAATGACGTCGTCCCCATCAACGCGGACCGCTATGGCCTGGCCTGCCAGCGTGGCCGCCTCATCGAGGGTTACAACTGTAGAGGCCGGTACCGCGCCCTCGGCAACATGGTAAAGGAGGATATCTCGCAGTGCTCCTTCCGGGTCGGCCAGCAGGCTGTCCAGCGTACCGGCAGGAAGAGCAGCAAATGCGTCATCCGTAGGCGCAAAGACAGTGAAATCGCCTTCACCGGCCAGCGTGTCGGCCAGGCCAGCGGCTGTTACAGCAGCAACGAGGGTGTTAAAACGGCCGTCAGCCACGGCAACGTCCACGATCGAACCCACCGGCTCGTCCATCGCTTCCTCCGCGGGTGGGAGCAGGACGCTGTCAATTACATGGATGATGCCATTGGAAGCCTTGATGTCGGTGATGGTAACCTGGGTGTTGTCGTTCAGGAAAACCGAACCGTCCATGACCTTGATGTCAACGGGTGCTCCGGCGAGGGTGGTAGCGCTGTCGAGGGTGACCACGGTGTCGGCGGGCACGGCTCCATCGATGACATGGTAGAGCAGGATGTCGCGAAGGGCGCCCTCAGGATCCTCGAGTAAACCCTCCACTGTCCCAGCGGGCAAAGCAGCAAACGCATCATCAGTAGGCGCAAAAACAGTGAACTGGCCTTCTCCAGCAAGCGTGTCAGCCAGGCCGGCGGCGGTCACAGCGGCGACGAGGGTGTTGAAACGTCCGTCTGCCACGGCAATGTCAACGATGGAGCCCATAGGCTCATCGGCTATCACCTCGGACGCTGCACCCGCTGCGGCAAGACTTGGCGGGAGGAGCACGGCATCAAGGACGTGGATGATGCCATTGCTGGCCATGATATCGGTGATGATCACGCGGACGCTGTCATTGAGCACCACTTCGCCGTCTACGGCACTGATCGTCACAGGCTCGCCTTCGAGCGTTGTCGCTTCGGACAGAGTGACAACAGTTTCGGCGGGGACAGCGCCGTCGACGACGTGATAAAGAAGGATGTCACGCAGAGTGCCCTGCGGATCTTCCAGCAACCCTTCGAGGGTCCCGGCCGGCAGGGCGGCGAAGGCATCATCAGTGGGCGCAAAAACAGTAAACTGGCCATCACCGGCGAGCGTGTCAGCCAGACCGGCGGCAGTCACGGCGGCGACAAGTGTACTAAAACGGCCGTCGGCCACGGCGATATCCACAATAGAGCCGGGCGCTTCCTCCTGCGCGGGTTGCTCCATCGGCTCTTCCACAACTTCTGCTGCTTCTTCGGCTACGGGAGCCTCGGCGGGGGCCTGCGTAGCCCCACAAGCGGCCAATACAAGTCCTAACACGAGTAACAAACTAATGCCTATCAAGCGTTCTAAACGTTTCATTCTTCAATCTCCTTTGTGATTGTTGAACCGGGTGCAGATTTGGGCAATCATGTGCTCGGCTTTGATTTGCGCTGCACTTGTGATGAGTAGAGCATAGTAAGCCACCACCCATTTGTCAAGGTTTTGCAGTATAATCTCTCAACCTTGTCTAATATTTGTATAGATTTAAGGGGCTTTGTCGAAGTAATAGGAAAAGAAATGATGGGAAAGAGGAATGGCCAGGGTCACGACTGACCGGTTTTGCCGTTAACCGGCCGACCTGTAGGCGGCGAGGGTACGATCGCGAGCAGTAAAGTGATCAACAATGGGCGCTGGGTAGTTTCCGCCTATGCGACATTGGGCGTCTTCCTGCACCGCGGGGGGCATGGTCCAGGGTTCATGGACGTATTTTTCGGGAACGTGCGCCAGTTCCGGCAGCCAGTGACGCAGATAGGACCCGGTAGGGTCGAACTTCATGCTCTGCAAGATGGGATTGAAAATGCGGAAGTATGGCGCTGCGTCTGTGCCCACGCCCGCGGTCCACTGCCAGCCGCCGTTGTTCGCGGCCGGATCGCCGTCGACAAGGTGCTGCATGAACCACTGTTCGCCGATTCGCCAGTCGATCAGAAGGTCCTTGACCAGAAATGAAGCGGCGATCATGCGAGTGCGGTTGTGCATCCAACCCGTGGCAAGAAGCTGGCGCATGGCCGCGTCGACGATAGGGTACCCTGTTTGTCCTTGGCGCCATGCCCTCAAATCGCTTTCGTCATTGGCCCATTGAATCGTATCGTATTGGGCCCGAAAACTGTGTCGGCGTACGTAGGGAAAGTGGTAGAGGATGTTGATATAGAAATCGCGCCAGATCAGTTCGTTGAGCCAGGTGTAGGCGCTCTGTCGCGCGTCAGGGCTGGGCGCCTGATCCACAGCCGTGTAGGCGGCCACGGCCGTCTGCCGGGCAGAGATCATGCCGAAGCGCAGGTAGGGCGACAGCTCTGACGTGCCCCCCACTGCAGGTAAATTGCGAGTTTCAGCGTAACGGAAGAGTGCGGGGTCCGCTCCCGCAGTGAATTCAGCGAGCCGGCGCCGGGCTTCCTGTTCACCAGCCGGAAACGGAATGGCGGCGGAAAGGTCCGGTTCCGCTGGTAACGGCACGGAGGTCAAATCCTGCGGAACGCGCAGGAACTGGGGCGCGGGAAGGAGATCGCTCGACTGCGGCGCAGTCAGAGCGCGCCAGGCTTTGCTGTAGGGAGTAAAGACAGTGTAGGGTTGCCCGTCCTGCTTTTTGATCAGGTCGGGCGGGTAAATGGTCAGTCCCGTCAGCAGGGATAAGGGCAGCGTTTTTTGTATCATGCCATCGCGCTGCCGAGCAAAGGGGGAATAGTCAGCTTCAGCGAAGATTGCCGTCGCTCCGCTTTCGACCAGCAGCTGGTGCAGTTCCGGCAGGGGAGCGCCGTGGCGCACAATCAGACGCCCGCCTAGCGCTGCGAGATCTCCTTGTAGCCTTCGAAGCCCAGCGAGCAAGAAGGCCAATCGCTTGGGGCCACTGTAAGATGAACCCAGCAGCGCGGGATCAAGGATGAAGAGGGGTATCACCTGAGCGGCATGCTGTAGGGCCGCAGACAGAGCTGGATTGTCGGACAAGCGCAGGTCGCGGCGAATCCACCATATCGCCGTATGCCTTATGCCAGGCGCAGCCATTACCATCCCGTAGTGCCGGCTTCGCCTTTGAAGGGTCCAACGATATTGTTGGTTATCCAGCCGCCATAGAAACCTCCGGGCTGCGGGGTTACCTGCTCGCCATCGACGAGGCATTGATCCATCGCCCAGGCGTAGAAGCCGATATAGCCCGCAATTGGCGCATAGGGCCGTGACGGACGGAGATATGTCCAGGCGGACTGATGCGCGGTTCTCCCGACAACGATCACGTCATAGTAGGTTGCCTGGCCCTTCCATTCGCACCAGGATTGGGCCGGCGCCGGATGTAGATAGTCCATTGCGATGTCGCCCGGCGGCAAGTAATAGACAGGAGGGTGGCTGGTTTCAAGGACGCGCCAAGCACCTGCCGTATTGGCGAGAGCGACGCCGTTGAAATAGACCTGAATTCGCTGCGGCGCCTGTTCAAGTCTGGGAGGGCGTGGGTAATCCCAGACGGACTCCTGCCCGGGCAGCGGTGTAATACGCTGTGTTTTGGTCATGAGAGTTGTGCCTACCATTTCGCAAAGAGGATCTGCCTGCCCCCTCTGGGCCGGCTGTGGTGAATCTCACCCGGGAAACGCGGTCTGCCATTCTGAGGAAAGAAACAATTTCTAGCCTTCTGCGACTGATTCGGCCGTGAGCTGTTCCAACCAGTCCAGAACCAAGCCAGGACTCAGGTGAACGCGCGCCGCCTGCGCGTAGGCGGCAACATGTTGAAGGATTGCGTCTTCGTCCAAGCGGTGACTCACAACAAGATATTGCAGCCATTCCATATCAGAACTGAGCAGAGAAGCGTTGCCTAGTTTCAACGCGGCGGTGATGATCTGGGCAAGTTCATTATTGATCTCCGCGAGATCATCGGTGGGCTGCCCGTTGGCGACCATGGTGCCCCAAACATGCGATTCGATCAGAGAACGGTGCTCTTTGAACTCTTCCAAGGCCGCGGAAAACTGCGGGTCGACAGGCTCTGTCGCGGGTAGGGGTGGTCTGTTGTGCAGCAAGACGGCGATTCGGTCTGCTGCTCCCTCAATTGTGGGGCCGAGAAAGTAGCCGGGAACCCGCTTTTGCAGTTCGGGATTGAGGTTAAAGGCCAGGCCACCATAGGCGAGGGCAACATTTTGATCCTGAAGGTCTCGCCCCATTTCGGGCAGGGTTGCGGCAGTATGAAGCAGTTGAGCCGCGACAACGACTATGTCCGGCTTAACCAAATTGACCGTCTCGGCCAATTCCGCGGCGGGAACATTCGCGCCAAGGTAAATGACATCCCACCCACGGCGACGAAGGAGATAGGTAAGCAGTAAAGGGCTGAATACATGATAGTCACCTTGGGCTGAGGCGACAAGAATGCGCTCCGCCCTGGTGGGTGGGGCCGAGGCAGCAATCAGCATTTCCAGGCGCTGGATACTCAAAGCGGAGGCGAAATGTTCTTGCTGCACTGAAACGTCGCCGTTGTACCAGCCCTTACCGACCTCGGCCAGGCCTTTCTGCAACACTTCCGTGGCGACCATCTCAGGCGAGAAGAGAGCGAAGGCGCGCGACAGGGCAAGTTCGGCACGCTGCCGGTCGAAGCGCAAACAGGCATCAACCCATGATTTGCGCAACTCACTGATTTCTGTGCCTACTTCCACGAGGGGCGCTACGGCCGAAAATTCGGGGAAACTTGCCGGTTCAACGACTGCTTGCAGGGGATTTTCACCCTGCTTCAGCAGGGTACGCCAAAGTTCCGCGGCGTGGCTGATAGACATTCCTTCCGCCTGGCGCGCCATGAGCCACTTTAAGGTTTCAATGTCGCGTTCCGAATACTGGCGATGACCCCCATCTGTGCGATGAGGTTGAGGCAACCCGTAGCGCCGCTCCCAGGCGCGAATGGTTGGCGGTTTCAGGCCCGTTTCCATGACAACCGCTTTGAGGTTATAGACGGGCGCGGTTCCATTCTCAAGATTTACATTCATTTGTGCCTACCTGCTCGCTTGCAGCCGCAGCGCTGACCTGCTTTTCCCACGTCGATTGATCTAAGCCACCTAAATTCTACACAAAAGCAACTGTGCTGTCAATATTTTGTATAGATTTTGCGCGAGGGAGGTCCGCTAGGAAGGCTGGCATGGTTGGTGACCGGAGAACTATGCTACGCGTCCAACGACGCGAAAGGTGAGGATTTCCCCTTGTCGCTGAAATTCGACCAGATCCCCGTGATTGACCTGGCGGAGGAGGTCATCAGCAAAGTCGAAGCCATAGGGGATGCCTTCCAATGAACAGGCCGGCGCACTCTGCTGGTCGATCTCGGTGTTAATGATGGCCAACGGGGCCTGTTGGCGATAGAACAGCTCCAGCAAGACGTAAGGGGCCACAGATGAACCGCTGCCTTTCGGAAAAATAGCGATCTTGTGCGCCAAGGTTTCCCCATCGCGTGGGTGCCCGGCCTCTTCTATAGCTCCAGTTTCACGGTTCACGTAACCGAGAAAGGTCACGGGGGCCGGAGATACAAAGGCTTCTCCGCGAACAAGAAAATCGCCCTGCGAGGGTAAGCCGTGTCCTTGTGTCTCAAAAGGACCTACTGCGACCGCGCGGGGCATAGAGGGACGAGCCGGCTTGCCGGGCGATCCGCGGAGACTCCCATCCTCCGGGGAAACGCTTTTTACTGTAAGGGTGCCGGTGGCTATGGCTATGCAATCGGCAAGGGTCATTACAGAAGCGGGGATACCGTTCAAGCCGGATTTGATGTAGTGCTCGGCTTTCATGGAGTTGGTGAGGATGTGCTTTACCCAGGCGGGATCGTAGGGTACTACTTCCGGGCACGTGTTTTCCAGAAGGAGGGCGCCGCTGCGGCGGATGCGCTCGGCCAGACCTGTCTGCTCGGAAATGGCCATGTTCATGGCCGAGGTAAAAATCCAGAGCGGCGGTGGTTCACCGGGCGGAACCGGGTCTGCGGTAACAGTCTGGCCGTGGAGGAGCTCGGCTGCGGCCCTGAGCTCGCCCAGGGAAGCCTGGGGGCAGCCGATGGTAATCAGGGAAACGGCCATCTGCGGCCGCAGTTGTTCATAGCGCCGGCGCAAGTCTTGCGGTCCAAATTGCAGGCGAGCCTGAAAATTCGCCGGCGGATGCTCGTCCAAGTAGAGCAAAGGGCAGCCGTAATTGGCGGCCGCCGCGGAAAGTGCTTTCTTCTGTTCGTGGTTGATGTCCGGCGGGAGACCCTTGAAGGCGGGAATCGGGCCGTAGGGCATGTGCCAGTCGCTCTGACGCTGTTTGCCAATCCAGTCGCCGAGGATGGAGAAGTCGGCCGGATCGCTCAAATCGGCCGTGACCAGGACTTCGAGATTGGGCCGTCTTTCTTCCTCTGCTAGCAGACCATAGTAGGGCGCGTAGCCGGTGAGGGCGCTGGCGAGGGCTGACAAGCCGGATTCGCGATTGGTCAAGAGGTCGCAGTAGGAGTTGCCAAAGCAGATGGCATTGGACTCGGCCCACGCCGCGCGGCCTTCTGTGATCACGCCATCCCACTCATAGGGTGTACAAGACTGTGTGGGCCGCACACCAAGCCGGGTGTAGAGGGCCACGATCTCGTGGTTGTGCTCGCGGAAGTCGGGCACAGCGATACGCATTTTGGAGTACTGCGCTTCATCACAACCTGCTGAATTGAGGGTCGTGGCAACGGCAACACGGGCCTGGCCATCACCGGCCAATCGAGCCAGGAAGCGGCGCAGCCCAAGACCTCCAGTCAAGGGAGAAACACCAGAAAGGTGCGCACTCCGGATGGGCACGAGTTCGGTTGCGCCGGCAGTTGCGGCCATATCCAGCAGAAGGCGCATAGCCATTTGTTTGGCCAGGCCTCTTTGGCCGGTGAGCATTGCCTGTTGTTCTTGGTTGAGCTGTATCTTGCCAGTCACTACGAACCCCTTACTGCGATATGTCTCTCGTATCTTGCCAGGTGGTATAGGAACCCAGGTCTTCCGAACCGGGGCGTACAATCATGACCGGCACCCCGGTTGTGTCGTGGATGGAGGAGGCGAACAGTTCGACAGGGTCATCACCAAAAACTGTGGTAGTGGCTGCGCGAGGGGCGCCCAGCAAGAGCAGGCTGGCCTGGGTTTCGATGAGGTAGGCACAAATTTCATCCCGCACGCGGCCGGCACGAACCTCCAATCGAGATTGCGTGCCTGACTGAAGAGCGCGGGCATATGCTACCTGGAGAATGGCTCTGCCGAGCCAGAGTAGTTCGTCGCGCACGGCGACTTCCATGCCATGCTCAATTTCTCCCATGTTGGCCAGGCTGGCTACATAGATGAAGACGAGAGGGTTGCCTGTGCGACGGGCCTCGTCGATGGCCGCCAATTGGACGGCACGACTTCCTTCTCCGCCTCTGGTGGCACAAACAATTTCATTCATCAGCGGGCTGGTCCAGGGGCCGCGGCGGAGCTACCTGGGCGGTCGTAGCAATTTCGGCACGCTGCTCTTCGATCAGGGCAACGGCCGTTAAGCGGCGGTCCGCTTCCGCAGCCAATTCTTCATGTACTTGCTCTGAAATCAAGTCGCGCTGCATTGCATCTGTGAGCGAGGAACGTTCGGCCCGCAGAGCATCCATGCGCGCCTGGAGGAATAGATCCTGTTCGATTTCCGGATGGGCTTCCAGATGATCGCGCACCGACAACTTGAGTTCGTTAATCTCCGCTGTGTATACAGCATCCACCGAGTCCCATACATCCTTAAACAGGATACCTTCCAAGCGCAGACGGTTCATTTCGCGCAGGCCGGCGCGCTTGGAAAAAAGGCGTGCCTGACGCCGCTGATATTCCAGCAAGTGGGCGGGCTGATGGGCAAGACCAAGGCGGCGAATAAGTGGTTCGATAGTGGTGCCCTGTACCAGCAGCGTGAACAGCACTACTCCGAAAGTCATCACGCGCAGCTCTGTGGCGAAAGTCTCGCCGAATACATCACCGGTCAACGTGAGGGCCAGGGCCAGACTGATCGCCCCACGCAAGCCCCCCCAGAACATGACGTGACGATAGGGCACGGGTATCTTCTGCCTTGGGCCCACAGAACGTGAGTAAATGCCGGTGATTCCGTAGACGACAATGGCCCGGCTGAGGAGAACTGCGACTACAGCAACCAGGATGGGCAGGAGAAACGGAACCATCTGACTGATATGTACTTCCAGGCCGATGAACAAAAAGACCAACGAGTTGGCGACAAATGCCGAAAATTCCCAAAAATGTTCGATTGACAATTGTGTGGTTGGAGAAGTGGTTTTCAGGCCGATATTGCCCACCATGAGCCCAGCAGCGACGACGGAAAGGATACCGCTGACATGCAGACTCTCGGCCAGGACATAGGCGCCCAGAGCCAGGGCCACGGTCGTAGAGGTTTCAATCAGATGATCATCGACGTTTTTGAGGATCAGATAGGAGGCTGCAAATCCCAGGACCAGCCCGATACCTATTCCACCTAAAGAGACGCGAAAGAATTCGATGACGCCCTCAAAAAGGAGTGATCCGGCCTGGCCGGTCATGTCGACACCAGAAACGGCGAAGCCGAGAGCGAGGTTAAATAACACAATGGCCACACCATCGTTGAACAGGCTTTCGCCCTCCACAAGCATGCTTAGGCGTTTGCTGACGCCCAGACTGCGGAAGAAGGCCACCACCGCAACGGGATCGGTAGCGGAGATGAGGGCACCGAATGCCGCCGCGGCAAGCAAGGGAACGGCCAGTACCTGGGAGACAATCGCGCCGACTATTACGGTGCTCATTAACGTGCCGCCTACCGCCAGGAGCAAGATCGGTACGAGATCTTTGCGGAGCTTGTCCCACTTGATTTGGAGGGTGGCTTCAAAGAGAAGAGGAGGGACAAGAATGGAGAGGATGAGGTCGCTGCTGACATCGATCTGCAAGGGGTTGGGGAAGAAGGAAAGGAGCAAGCCTACCAAGACCAGGGCGACGGTGTAAGGCAGCCGGATACGCCGGCTGATAATGGCCACGAGCGCGGCAATAGACAGCAGGATAACGATACTTACCTCTGCCTGTACTAGAACGCTTTCTTCGGCCACTTGTAGGGCGAAATCCATCCTAATCTCCAGCAAATGATGCTGTGCCAATCAACCTGCCTATGGCAGATAGTCAGCCAGGTTCACTGTTCCGTACGTTCCTTTCAGAAATTTAGTGCGCTCCGCGCCCCACGGGATTGTGCAGTCAAAGCCCAGCTTGGCTGTACGACTTTTCTGCCCAGGCACGTGCTCTCCAGAGGGATCAAGCGAACTTCCAGGTTGATGCTCCAGCTGAGTCAGGTCTTTGTCGGCCTGGAAACGTGTGGCCATGGCCCATTCGACTTCGAGCGGGTTGTGAATGTCTATGTCTGTGTCGACTATCCAGACGTGTTTAAGTGAGCTGTGACCACGGAAAGCGGCGGCGACGGCCAAACGGCCGTCCTCCGGGCCCTGCTTCTCAATCTGCACAACGGCATGGAGCCAGGAGGCGCCACCAGGAGTAATGGAGACACCTGTGCAGCGGGTTACCTTGTTCACCTCGGCGAGGATAGTTGGCTCACGCGGCATGCCCATCAATAATTTGTGTTCCAGCCCGCCGGGCAGGAGGGCGTGGAAGATCGGGTCGCGGCGGTGGGTGATAAGGTCAATTTCAATGACGGGTTGATCGCGCACGATGTCCATGGTTTCCGTCAAGTCCATGAAGGGACCTTCAGCGACACGGCCGTGGGTAATCCGTCCTTCAAGCACGATTTCGGCATCCGCCGGGACTTCCAAGTCGTTGGTGAGGCATTTGACAAGGGGTGTGGCGGCCAGGGCGTGGGCCACGGAAAGCTCGTCTACTCCAGGGGGAGGTGACATAGACGCGGCGAGGTGCACGGCCTGCGAAACGCCGATACAGATTGCTACCGGCAAATCGCCTGACACTTTTTGCATCGCGGAATGGGTGCCACGATTTTCGACGATACGCGCGGCGAAGTGCTTTTCGTCCAGACGCAGCAGGCGATGGTAGCACATGTTGCGTCCCAGTTCCGGGTCCTTGGTGATGACAACATTGCTGGCGATATAGTGGCCGGCGTCTTCCGGTAGATGTAAGGGGATTGGCAACTCGTTCAGATTGACGTCTTCGATGATGATTTCCTGACAAGCGCCGGATGCGAGCACGGGTGGTAGGACTGGGTTGGCAACGGCTGCTGCCAGGCGATGGGTGAGATCACTGGGCGAACCTTGCAGATCAATGGCGAAGAAGCGCCTGTCCGCGCATTGGCCGGACAAAACGCGCCAACCAGGATGTCCCTGTACGGCGGTGAAGAGAACCATTGATCCTTCCAGGGCGTGGGCGACGTCGGCCAGTTCAAAGCGAGGATCCACAGAGTGGTCTACGATGATAAGTTCACCTTGCTGCCGGATTTTTTCAAGAAGGGTTCTAAGGCTCATATGGCTTGCACCAGGGCATATTATGGTCCAGAAGTATGCGCTAAAGTGGCAATCCTGCCGATGACAAGCAGCGCCACTGCCTGTTCGCAGAGAACGCCAAAATGTGCGATCATAGTCCAGTATACTGAGAGAATGGTCGGTCCAAACGTGTTGGCTTGGCCGACCTGATGGTCGAAGCGATCCATCCGGAAGACTTTATTAGCATGCGCTGATTATCCCGGTTATGAACCCAAGAGGCAACGTTCAAACGCGCTGGAGGTACCCCCAACAAAACGGGGCTTTGTTGTTTCTTGCAACCGCGCTCTTCTTGACTGGTCTGGCCTGCAATGCTTTCGCCGGCAATTTCCTGACCCCTACACCTGCTGGAGGAGGAATGCCGGCGACGGACCCCGTGGCGTCGGTCACTCCGGCTGATTCTTCCGTAATTCAGAAGGCGGAGCTGTCGGTGCTGGTGGATCTCAATGTGCGCGCTGGACCAGGGGTCAAGTATGAGCGCCGGGGTTACCTATCAGAAGGAGCCACGGCGGTGATTACCGGTCGTGATCCGCAGAGCGAATGGTACAAGATCGCCTGCCCGGCGGACGTAGGTGAAGGAGAGTGTTGGGTCGCGGGCGGACCACAGTTCGTGACGGTAACAGGAGCAGACCTCGTACAGAGCGTACCGGTGCCGGCGACGCCAACGGCGGATGCACCCCGTCTTGCGGAGCCTGGAGGACGGCTGGCTTATGTCAGCGGCGGCCAACTCTACTTTGCAGATCTCGAACTGGGTAACGATCTACCGGAATTGGCTACCCCTCCTCTACGACTGACGGAAAGTGCCGCTCTGAGCGCCTTCAGCTTTTCTCCCGATGGTCAATATATCGCCTATTTGTCTGAGGACGATGAGGGGAACAGCCTGCATGTGGTGCAACTGAACGGCCGTGAACCAACTTTGCTGGTGACATCCCAGGCCATCCCCGCACCGGAAGGGGATGCTGGGCAGAAGGACGTCTTGATAGACGAGATGGAGTGGCTTCCTGACAGCCGGGAAATTGTGTTTAACACTGCTCTGGCGGGGACAGGCAGCGGAGGTCTGCAGAGCCAGGAAGATTTGTGGTCGGTGACCATTAGTGGAGACCTGCGCGCGATCCTGGCCGCGAGCGACGGGGGCGGCAGCGTTACGGTTCTCAGTCAGGAGCAGGCGCTGCTTGGGCGCGCGGATGAACTGCTGCGTGCTGACCTTTCCCGCTCGGTTACGGAGGGCGTATTGGCATTCCCGATCGTGAATACGGCGAGTGAGTACGCGTATTACCCCAGGCCGCAAGTTACAAAGGCGGGGGCGTTTGTGTCGATACCGGCAGGGAATCCGTGGGAGGAAGGCGCACAAACCTCGCTCTGGCAGATACCCACGATCGGACAGGCGGTTTTGTTGGGGCAGCTTGAGAATGTCCACATCAGTGAGCCAGTGGTCTGGGCGGAGAAGGGTGATAGGACGGCGTTTGTCCAGCAGTCGATTGGCGCGGGCGCGCAGTTGCCACGCCTGTTGTTGGCTGACGCTAAAGGGGACGCGGCAGAGCCATATACCGGGGGTGAGGGCTTGCGATTCTTTGCCTGGTCGCGGGAGAGCCAGTCATTTCTCTATGCGGGGGCTGGCTTCTACGCAGTGGGGCGGATGGGGGCGCCAGCGCAGCAGATGGTGCTAGAGGCGGATCAACAGACGGGAACGGCCGTGTGGGCGGCGGAAGAGCGTTATCTTGTCTCAGTCGGGTCGGTCGCGGCGATGGAATGGCATATCAAGGGTGGCAATGCAAACGGCCGTACGAATTCGCTGATCACCCTGCGGGGAGAGAGCGCACCTTTTGCGGTTTGGCTTGCCCCGACGGTCGACTAGAAGAAGTAGAAAATCGCAACTCCCCCCGTGCGCAGTACGGGAGGAGTTGCTTGAGGGGGGATAGTCAAGACCAGGGAGCTGGTCCTGGTTGGACCGGACAGAATCTGTCCGGGTATCTCGCTGGAGCTAACGCCGTCTTAGAAAGGCCGGTATATCAAGATTGTTCGGTGAGAATCGTGGAGGGCCCTCTGGGGCGGCGGGGGCAGGCGCATCTGTCGTCTCCCGCTGGGGCTGCCCAGTGGGTTTTTCGGCCATGGCCGGTACTGGTTCTGGAGCTTTCTTGTCCTTTCTACTTTTGGTTGCAGTTGCCGGTTCACGTGCAGGCGTGTTGGTACCTACGCGTACAGGCTGCTCCTGACCACTATAGCGTGGAATCAGCTGACGGCGGGTGGGGTTCTGCTCAAATCCGGTGGCGATGACAGTGATGCGCAAATCATCACCCATGTTCTCATCGATGACGGCACCAAAGATCATGTTGGCGTCAGGGTGAGCCTTCTCGCGGATAATCGCAGCAGCCTGATTCACTTCAAACAGAGTCATGTTGGGCCCACCGGTGATGTTGAAGAGGATGCCGCGCGCCCCATCGATGGTGACTTCCAGCAATTGGGAGCTGATTGATTGTTCGGCGGCAACGCGGGCGCGCTCTTCGCCGGAGGCCACACCAACGGCCATAAGCGCGGCACCGCCTTCGGACATTACGGCACGTACGTCGGCGAAGTCGAGATTGATCAGGCCGGGGGTGGTGATCAGCTCGGTGATGCCTTGGATGCCCTGGCGGAGTACGTCGTCGGCCATATGGAACGAGTCGGTGAGGGACATGCGCTTGTCCGTGAGCTCGAGCAGGCGGTCATTAGGGATGACGATGAGGGTGTCGACGCATTCACGTAACTGTTCGATGCCTTGTTCGGCGGAGTTGGCGCGTTTGCTACCTTCGAACAGAAACGGCCGTGTCACCACACCAATCGTCAGCGCACCTTGTTCACGGGCAGCCTTGGCCACGATTGGCGCAGCGCCCGTGCCCGTACCACCGCCCATGCCAGCGGTGATAAAGACCATGTCCGAGCCTTGCAGGACCTGGTACAATTCATCCAGGGACTCTCCGGCCGCTTTCTCACCACGTTCGGGGTTGCCACCCGCACCCAGACCACGCGTCAGTTTGTCGCCAATGCGCACGCGTACGGGAGCGTCCGAAAGGAGTAGAGATTGATTGTCGGTATTGACTACAACAAAATCTACGCCAGTGACGCCCTCCGCAATCATGCGATTGACGGCGTTGCTCCCTCCTCCACCGACTCCTACGATGCGAATCACGGCCATGCTTTCTAAGGTTGATGCTCTTTGCATTTTTCTTGCCCCCTTACGGAACGACGGCACGGCAGGTCTTGGTGCCCAAGGGCATCCGGCTCATGCCTGTGGATAAGGATAATAGCGACTGGCCGGGACAATGGATGACCCGGAAGCAAACAGATTTGACAGCGACACAAGGTCCTGCCTTCAAACTTGTGAGTGAATAGAATTGATCAGCAGTCCGCAGAGCGCAGGTATGATCCGGTGGAGGATCAACTGCGACAGTGTGCGTCCAGGCGATCGTTTCTTACTCTTTGATTGTCGGTACTACAGTACGGGACTCGCGTCTCAACTTGACGTAACGATACACGATCGAAAACCCTATGTCAAGTAATCCGTGAAGATGGCGTGAACTTTTTCCGCTGAAGGGGTGCAAGGTCGCGGAATGAGGAAAGGTTATTGTGTGGGATGCCAGTCGCCTTGCATGGACTGTACCTGTGCTTTGACCTCTGCTGGGATGGGAAAAGCGCTGCTGGATGCATAATTATACATGACCTGTATGGTCTTACCTGTGGCGATGAGGCGATCGTCCTGTCCAAGGAAACGATAGATGAGGTCGAAGCTGCTGTTTCCGAAGCGTGAGAGGCCGACGCCCAGGGTGATGATTTCGTTCAGCAAGGCAGGCGAACGATAGGTGCACGTGGCTTCCACGAGGATCAAGGGGATGTCCAACAATCCCTCTGTTTGCAGCGGCGTACCCTCAAACAGTCTCATGATATATTTGACTCTGGCATATTCCATGTAGCTGAAGAAGACGGCATTATTGACATGTCCAAAGGCGTCTATGTCGCGGAACGCGACTTCGATATGCACTTCGAAGGGATAGCCCGTTTTGCTCATTGACCTTGATCTCCTGGGCCAACCCAAGAATGGTGTTGGCGCAATGATTTCCAAGCCTTCGGAGGTTACGAAATGACTTCGGCTCCGTCCGTAGGAGTACAGATGTAGATCTGGGGGTCGAGACCAGTGACGGCCGCGTATTGAGCAGACACGTTTTCAGCAAAGGCAGTGGCCTCTTTGCTTTCGACGAGTGCCACGGCACAGCCGGCAAAGCCACCCCCGGTCATGCGAGCCCCATAGCAGCCGGGCTGCAACTGGGCGATATCCACCATGTGGTCAAGTTCCGGGCTGGAGATTTCAAAATCGTCACGCATGCTGACATGGCTCGCATCCATCAGTTGTCCCAGGGTTAGGGCGTCACCGGCACGCATGGCCGCTGCGGCCTGCAGCGTACGGTTGTTTTCAGTAATGACGTGCCGTGCGCGCCGGAGTGTCAGATCGTCCAGCCCGTCAGCGTCTGCATTGAACGTCTGGACACTCACATCGCGCAGGGCAGGTACGCCAAAGTAGGCTGCCGCGGCTTCACACTGCTGGCGGCGCTCGTTGTAGGCGGAGTCGACCAGCCCGCGGCGGGTAGCCGTATCCAGGATAATGACGTTGGTCCCGGGCGGTAAGGGTACGTTTTCGGTCTCCAGTGAGCGACAGTCGATGAGCAAGGCATGGTCGGCGACGCCCATGGCGGAGATCATTTGATCCATGATGCCGCAGTTCATGCCCACCCATTCGTTTTCAGCCCGCTGGCTGAAACGCGCCATCTGTTTGGGGTTCCAGGACACATCGGAAACGGCCGTGAACGCACGTGCAGCAGCGAGTTCCAACCCGGCCGACGAGGACAAGCCCGCGCCAATGGGCACGTCGCCCGCCATTACGCCTTCCCAGCCCTGTAGGCTGAAACCTTCTTCCTGCAGAATGTGAGCCACACCTTTAACATATTCCAACCAGCCCTGTCCTGGTTCGAGGTCATCGAGCCGGAATACGCCCTCGTCATCCATGTCCAAGGCGTAGAGGATTACCTGCTGGTCGGTGCGTGGACGCAGGGCAAGCCAAACGGCGCGGTCGATGGCCATGGGCAGCACAAACCCGTCGTTATAGTCGGTGTGTTCACCGATAATATTTACGCGACCCGGTGCGCGAATGATCAACGAGGGTGTGGTGCCAAGACGTTGCGCAAAGGCGGACGTAACCAGTTCCTGCATTTCGTTCACGAATTGTAAGCTCCAGAATTCACAAGGATTGCATGGCGCCCAAGTATAGCAGAATTGGGAATCTCTCACCTTTTTCTCGAAGCGTGTTCAGGACGAGCGTCTTTTGGTGTCTCATCGACAAACCTCAGCGCATCGCATATTATTCAACTCCGTAGCCTTCAACTGCGGATAATCGGAAAAACAGTGACTACACTTATCTTCGCTAATGGTGATCTTAAAGGATTGAGCTGGATTAGACCCATGCTCAGCTGCGGCAACTGCGGTGGTAGCTGCCGATGGAGGCGCGCGTCACTTGTGGCGGCTTGATCACCTTCCAAATGTGGTGATCGGCGACATGGATTCACTGCCACGGCCGGTGCGCGAATGGCTGGAGGCAGGTAATGTGCCGCTGATCGTTCATCCCCATTTGAAGGATGAGACCGATCTGGAACTGGCGCTGTTGCACGCCGCGGAGCAATATGATGATGACCTTGTAGTTATCGGGGGCTTTGGCGGGCGCTTTGACCAAACACTGGCGAATATTATGCTGCTAGCCCATCCTCACCTGGACGGCCGTCGTATTGAACTGCAGACGCAGTACGAGCGTGCCTGGCTGGTGCGCGACTTCACGGAGATACAGGGCGCAGTGGGAGATACGGTTTCGCTGATCCCGCTCGGAGGAGACGTACTAGTAGCGAGTACTCACGGTTTGCAGTGGCCGCTTGACGATGAATGGCTGGTGTTCGGCCCGGCACGTGGCGTGAGCAACATGCTTACTGCTCCACTGGCTACGGTGGAGGTTGCTTCAGGCACCCTGCTCTGTCTGCTCACGGCTCAGGGTTGGGGACGCTGAAGGATGCCGCGGCATATTTGACTTGCCCAAAGGCTGATGTTACCATGAGTACCATGAACAAAAACGGCCAAACCCGATTTTTCAGCCTGTATTGTGCGCAGTTGCGCGCCGCTGTCTAAACCGGAAAACGCTGCTTTTGCTTTGTTCCAGGCAAGAATCGTAGGAAGTTCGGACAAGACGTGGCGCAGAGCTGCGTCTTTTTTGTTTGGGTGGCGAGCAAGTATAATTAGGTGTTTGCTCCGGCATAGGGTTGGGTCGACGAACGACTGGTGGGATGAGATTATGACGATTGATCTAGAGAGAATTCTGGCCACGGCCATGTCCAGCTTGCAGGGTGCCCAACACACGGCGGATCTGGAGGAGTGGTATCGCGAGAACCTGGGTCGCAAAGGTGAGGTCTACCTCCTCACACGGCAGATGGGGGAATTGGAGCCGGAAGAAAGGCCGTTGTTTGGAAAGCGCCTGAACGAGGTTAAACAAGAGCTGCAGGCCAAGTACGATGAGCGGTTGGACCAACTAGAAGCGGCGGAATTAGATGCCAGCATGGCCGGGAACGCGATTGATGTGACCATGCCGGGGCGTAAACAACCGCTGGGCGGTTTGCATGTTATCACCAAGACGATGCGCGAGATCTATCGCATCTTCGGTGACATGGGCTTCCAGATCTACCGCAGCCCTGATGTGGAGACGGACGAATTTAACTTCGAGTTGTTAAACTTCTCCCCCCATCATCCCGCGCGGGACATGCAGGACAGCTTCTACACGACCAAGAAAGACGTCATACTACGCACCCATACCAGTTCGGGACAGATCCGGGCCATGCGCGAGTATTTTCCCGATCCAGTGCGCGTCATTTTGCCCGGCATGTGTTACCGCAACGAGCAGATTACAACGCGCAGCGAGATCCAGTTCACGCAGGTGGAAGGACTGGCTGTAGGGCATGACATTACGTTTGCTGATTTGAAGGGGACCCTAACGGAGTTTGCGCGGCGGTTGTTCGGAGCAAACAGGCAGACAAGATTTCGGGCGAGTTATTTTCCCTTTACGGAACCTAGCGCAGAAATGGATGTGAGTTGTTTCCTGTGTGACGGGGAAGGCTGCCAAGTGTGCAAGTATACGGGCTGGCTGGAAATCCTGGGCTGCGGCATGGTCCATCCCACAGTACTGCGCAATGGTGGATATGACCCGGAGCTTTATTTTGGGTTCGCTTTTGGTATGGGGCCGGAACGGATTACTATGCTCAAGTATGGCATTAACGACATCCGCCAGTTCTGGGCGAATGACTTGCGTTTTTTGCAGCAATTCTAGACGGAGAGAACTGGAGACTATCTCATGCTTGTACCACTTTCCTGGCTTCGCGATTATGTAGATATTGATCTGCCTGTCGTGGAAGCTGCCGAACTATTGACCAATGCCGGCCTGGAGGTGAAGCAGATCCAACTGCTGGGTTTGCCGGGTGCGGATCTGGAATGGGATCGCGAAAGAATATTGCTGGCGCAATTGCTGCGGGTTGAACAACACCCCGATGCTGATCGGCTGGTGTTGGCGACGGTGGACCACGGTGCGGAGGAACCCAAGACGGTGGTTACCGGCGCGCCAAATTTGTTCCAGTATATTGGCCAGGGCGATCTGAGCGACCTGGGGCTGTACTCGCCGTTGGCTCTGGAGGGCGCGGTCCTCTATGACGGGCACAAAGAGGAGCGCAAGAAGGCGACGCTGAAGGGACGGCCGTTGCGGGGAATCTACAACGACGCGATGCTGTGTTCCGAGAAGGAATTGGGAATCAGCGATGAACATGAGGGCATAATCCTCATGCGGAAGAATGCCTGGTCGCCCACTTACGAAGCAGGCGTGCCTGTACAGGATGTATTGGGGGACGCGGTGCTGGAGATCGATATTATCCCCAACATCGCACGCTGCGCCTCCATGGTGGGCGTGGCCCGGGAATATGCGGCGCTAACTGCTCAGGAGCTGCGCGAGCCTGACTATGAAGTCGTAATGGAGGGACCGGCTTCAGACGGACGATTGGTTCTTTCCACAGATGAACCGGACTTAAATCCCCGCTTTGTGGCGTTGATAATCGAAGGCGTGAAGCAAGACCCAAGCCCCTACTGGATGCAATATCGCCTGCGATTGGCGGGCCAACGCTCGATCAATGTTGTTGTCGATATCAGCAATTACGTCATGCTGGAGATGGGTCAACCCAACCACACGTTTGACTATGATTTCCTGCGCGGCCGTGCGGATCAAGTTGATCCGGACGGACCGATCCATATACGCACGCGATTGGCTGAGCCAGGGGAGCGCCTAACGACATTGGACGGCGTTGAGCACAAGCTGCCCGATTATACGATTCTAGTAACAGATCAGGTCGGCGCGCTGAGTTTGGGTGGGATCAAGGGCGGCGAGGACAGCGAGATCCGGCCGTCTACCACCAATGTGCTGCTCGAGGCAGCAGCGTGGGACTACATAAATATTCGGCGCAGCGCCACGGAGTTGGGAATAAACAGTGATGCGTCATTCAGATTCAGCCGTGGTGTCCATCCTAGCCAGTCGGTGCTTGGCGCAAGGCGAGCTGCGGAGATGATGCGTCGCCTGGCGGGTGGATCGGTCATGCAAGGTATCATTGACTATTATCCCAACCCGCCGCAGGAAGTAAGAGTAGAACTTAGCCCGGAGTATGCGCGTCGTCTCAGTGGGCTTGATCTGGAAGCAGCTGAAATAGCAGAGCTGTTGGAGAGACTTAAGTTCCGCGTGGAGCCATACGGCGATCATCTTCTCGTTGCGGTTCCGGATCACCGCCTGGATATCGAGGGGCCGCACGACCTTGTGGAGGAGATCTGCCGCATGGTTGGCTACGACAAGATTCCGTCGACGGTGATTGCCGACGAACTTCCCCCGCAGCGTGGTAATCGCGATCTGGAACTGGAGGAGCGTGTGCGTGACCTTCTGGTTCAGTCCGGTCTGCAAGAGGTGATTGCGTACCGGTTGACAGCCGCGGAACGTGAAGCACAGTTGATTCCCGCCGGTGGCAGCGTTGGTCCGGATGACCGGCCGTATGTGACCCTGACTAATCCGATTTCGGCGGAGCGGGCGGTGATGCGCCACAGCGTGCTTTCTTCGGTTCTGGAGATAGTGGCTCAGAACAGTCGTTTCCAGGAACGCATTGCGGTTTTCGAGATCGGCAAGGTGTTTTTGGAGAGTGAGGATGGCCCATTGCCCGATGAGCCCATGCGCCTTGCTGTTGTCCTCACTGGGGTGCGAATGCCAAGCCACTGGCAGAGCGATCAGCAGCAGGCCACGCTTGAGTTCTTCGATCTGAAGGGAATCCTGGAGACACTGTTTGAGGCCCTAGATCTGAAAGTCACTTTTGAACCGGCAAGTCAGCCTACTTTCCGTCCCGGATATACGGCTCGTATATTCGTAGGTGATAAGCCTGTTGGGACAATGGGTGTGGTACATCCGCGGGTAGTCGAGCAGTACCATATTCGTGCGGGTCGTGAACAGGCGGTATTGGCCGCCGACATCGACTTGCAGACGCTTCTGGCGCACGTATCGGCTGTGCCCGTGTTTGTTCCCGTTTCTTCTTATCCAGCAGTGCGCGAGGATCTGGCTATGGTTGTTGACCGGAGTCTGACCGAAGCAGAAGTAGCGGCAGCGCTAAGACAAGCGGGCGGGACCTTGTTGAGAGAAGCAAAGCTGTTCGATGTCTATGAGGGCACACAGATCCCCGTGGGCAAGAAAAGCCTGGCATATCATTTGACATTCCAGGCGCCGGACAAGACACTCACGGATAGCGACGTTTCCAAACAGCGGACTCGTATCTTGAAACAGCTAGAGCGTACCTTGGGCGCGCAGCTACGACTGTAAGGCCATACGCTCCTAGCGGCGAAATAGACGCCAGCGCATACCTGGGCGATGAAGATAGGCCATGGTTTCGCTGAGTCGGAGCGGTCTAAATCCAAAGTCGCTGCGAACGGAGTCCAGGTCAGCGACTTCCGGAACGAAGAATCGGTCAACGAAGAAACGGCTTACAGCGGGCCAGCGCCACCAACCGAAAAGAAACGCGGCGGATGGCCGCAGCAGACCAAGGGTATATTTGGCATAGATGCGGTTCACGCCTTCGACGGTCAGAATCTGGCGTACCAGTTGGCGATAGCGAAAGCGTTCATCCCCGGCGAGGATGATGGACTGATTAACGAGGTCAGGCCGTTCGAGGCAGGCGACGACACAGCGAGCGTAGTCTTCAACCCAAAGAGGTTGCATGGCGACCTCACCACCACCGGGGAGCCAGACGAAAGGCCAGCTCCAGAGAGCGAGACTGAGCACGATTTCGGTGAAGCGGTCGCCAAGGCCGAACAGGGTGCTGGAGCGCAAGATGATATAGGGAATGCCGGCATTGCGCACCAGTCTTTCCACTTCCCCTTTGGCGCGCAAAAGAGCATGCAGAGAGTGTGGGTCCGCTCCCAGGCGGCTGGGAACGATGAGCAGCCGGACCTCGCTGCGGACAGCTTGCTCCAGCAGTCGCTCGGTGCCTTCAACATCGACGTGGCGCAGAAGACGTTTGCGACCCCGTGTTTCCGCACCGGCGAGGTGGATAACGATTTCCACATCAAGCAACTGTTCGCGCAAGGTGACGGGCGAGTTTATTCGACCTTCGAACGCGCGCCATTCGTACCCGTTGAGGGAGAGCAGGTTGGTGACGGAACGCCCGACGAATCCTGTGGAACCAGTGACCAGGATCATGGAGTGGTGGCCACGAGCGTTAGCGCGGTCAACGGCCGTTCTTGGTCAGGCCTGAAAGCAGGATCATGACGTGAATGTGCGGATGTCTACCAGCTTCTCGATGTACGGGGCCACCTTTTCACGAACCTGGTCTTCTGTCAAGCCGCGCACCTTAAAGGTGACAATGCGATTCGCAGCTGACTCGCCGGCAAACTGGCTAAAGGCGACAAATTCGCCGCCAGCCTCCGCAATAGTGTGGGTAAGCACAGCTAATTCACCCAACTTGTCCGGAACCAGAGCGGTGACTCTTACCCCATCCTGCTGTGCTCCCATGAGTTCCAGGAAGATGCGAAATAGATCGGTTTCGGTAATCAAACCAATTAGTTCGCCGTTCGCCATTACAGGGAGACCGCCAATCTTGTTTGCGGCCATCAGGTAAGCGGCCTCTTCGAGAGGGGTGTTGGCGCCGACGGTGATAACGTTCTTGGTCATCACGTCCTTGATCTTAATCCTGGTCAGCAAGTAGTTGAGCTCCCAAACGCTGAGCGAGGTAACGTCGGAGGGCGCAGCATTCAGCAAATCCTTGTCAGAGACGATGCCGACCATTTTGCCGTTTTTCATGACTGGCGTGCGGCGGATGCCCTTTTGTTTCATTAATTCCAGGGCATTCATGATCGGCATATCGGGCTCAATGGTAATCACAGGGGAGGACATACGTTCACTTACTAGCATGGAAAACTCCTCTAAGCTACATAGTGGGATGATTGTGTTGGCCAGATACTTGCCGGCCAACACAAGCTTGCTCGCTACTCAATATTCTATGATCTGGGTGCTTTGGTCAAGTCAGTTGCGGCATCTAAGGCAAGCCCCAGGAGGGTCGATCCGGGTCCCGCAGGCGTGTTCGCAGGGGCTCCGCTATAATCCCTGACTGTGAATAAGGAAGGTCCCCCTCCCCATCCGCTGCGCGTTTGCTACTTTGGCAGCTATCGCGCCGGTTACACGCGCAACCAGATTCTGTTGGCGGGTCTGGCGGCCCGTGAAAATGTGCAGGTAATGGAGTGCCATGAACAATTGTGGCACGGCATCGAAGATCGTGTTTCGCAGGCGAGCGGCGGCTGGCGCAACCCGCGTTTTTGGGGGCGGGTTCTGGGCGTGTATTGGCGCCTGTTTCGCGCACACAATCACATGCCGGACTATGATGTAATGCTGATCGGCTATCCGGGCCAGTTTGACAGCTATTTGGGCCGCGTATTGACCTGGTGGAGGCGAAGGCCGATGGCCCTGGATATCTTGATGTCGCTGCACCTGGTTGCCGAGGAACGAGGTTTGATAGAGAAAAGCCCAACGAGCGGCCGTCTGATTTTTGCGTTGGAGAAGGGCGGTTTGCACTTACCAGATCTGCTGATTTCCGAAAACTTCGCCTATGAAGGGTATTACTGCCAGCAATATGATCTACGCCCTGAACGGTTTGAACGAGTTCCGCACGGCGCGGATGATCGCGTGTTTTTCCCACGCACCATTGAGCCGCCAGCAGAGCCTTTTCGGATCACATACCACGGCACGTTCCTGCCCTCTCATGGCCTTGACGCGATCATCGGCGCAGCGATCGTCTTGGCCGACCAAAAAGAGATCGAATTCCATTTCTTCGGTACGGGACCGGAAAAGATGCGCATTGTGGAGATCGCGAAGCAGGCCGGTTTGACGAACGTTCGATTTCACGGGTACGTTGAACAAGAAGAACTCCTGGACAGTCTGTCTGCTTCCCATATTTGCCTGGGCGTATTCGGCACAACCAAACAGTCGAACTATACGATTCAGAACAAGGTGTGGGAGGGGTTGGCGCTGGCGCGGCCGGTTATCTCGGGTGACTCGCCCGTGATCCGCGAGGCATTAGCGCCAGGGGAGCATATCTGGCTGGTGCCGCGGGACGATCCGACCGCATTGGCGGAGGCGATCTTGACACTGAAGGCAGAACCAGAACAGCGCGAACATATGGCGCGAGCAGGGTATGAGCATTTTCTGGCCGGTAATAGTATTGCGGCGATTGGGGAGTTGACGGAAAGGGCTTTGCGAACGGTTGTTTAGCCGTTGGGCTGTTCGAGGGACGGGGGAATGGAGAAGGCGGGAGGGGTCGTTTCTCGCGCCCGGAGCTGGCCGCACCCAGCGGCGATGTCAATGCCGCGGCGTTGGCGGATGGTGCTGGGCAGGCCATACATGGACAAGATGGCCTGGAAGGAGTTTGCACTGGTTTGATGGGCAGGAATGCCCTGATAGCCTAGGGTGGGGTTGAGCGGGATCAAATTGACGTGGGCATCCAGGTCGTGCAATAGTTGACCCAGGGCATGGGCCTGGTCGGCCGTATCATTTTTGCCGGCGATCAGAGTCCACTCAAAGAATACGCGGCGGCGACGCTGGCGACTGTAGTAGCGGCAGGCGGCTATTAACTCGTCGAGAGGCCAGCGGCGGGCTGGAGGGACGAGGGCCGCACGCTCGGCGTCTGTGGCAGCGTGAAGGCTGACGGCGAGGCGAAACGGCCGTTGCTCATCCGCCAGGCGACGGATCCCCGGTACAATGCCTACGGTGCTGAGGGTTATATGCTTGGGAGCCAGAGCCAGACCATTGTGATCCATGATGATCTCAAGGGCCAACATTGTTTGATCGTAATTGTGCAGGGGTTCACCCATACCCATCAGAACTACGTTGCGGAGGGTTTCGCCACGCTTGTGCAGCAGGTGCCAGATGTGCAAGACCTGCCCTACAATTTCACCTGCAGCTAGATGGCGCGTGAACCCCATTTGTCCGGTGGCACAGAAAACGCAGCCCATGGCGCAGCCAACCTGGGTGCTGACACAGGCTGTTGCCCGGCCCTGAAAGCGCATCAGCACCGTCTCAATCATCTGGTTATCCGACAGGCGGAGCAAGAATTTGCGCGTGAAGCCGTCCGCGCTGTCAGTCTGGGTATAGACCGCTAGAGGTTCGGCTCGCGCCGAGGAGCGCAGACGTGTCAGAAGATCGGAGCGCAGATCTTTGCCGCTTTGCAGACCAAGTTCCGATGAACGATACAGTGACCTCCAGAGCTGCGCGGCGTGATAGTCGCTGTACCCCCAGCTTTGGAGCAGGGCGGCGAGCTGGGCGCGGGAGAGGCCGTAAAGGTCGATGGATTCTTGTTCGCTGCCGCTAATTTGCATATAGTGATTGTAACGAGGTGTGGAATTGGTGTCACATCAGTTCATTTCCGGTAGGCCACTGCGTAAGCGGTAGTAGGAAACCAACGCCCCTCAAAGGATTCGCGGATGACCAATATTGCCCCGATCATCGTGGTTGGTGATGGCTCACAGAGTGGCACTTATGTGCTGCGGCTCTTCGTTGAGGTCGATTTGCAGCTGCAATTCGGCAGATTTCAGAACGGGCAGGCGGTTTTTGTACCACGGGGAGAGGCGTTGTACGTTGGCTCGGCAATGAGCCAGCATGGCTCCACGTCTCTAGCACGCCGCTTGTTGCGCCATGCTACGAGGACAGATCCTTCCACCCCGCAGGGTCTGCGGCCGACTATGAGTGAGAGCTTTCGAGCGCTGGGGCTGGGGCCACCTGATCTTGAGCCACCAGCCAGGAAACGGCCGTGGTGGCACATCGACTTTCTGCTGGAGGATACGAACGTAGCGTTGGCCCAAGTTTTTGTGCTGCGCAGCCCCAAGGCGCTGGAGATTGAAATCGCGGACATGCTGGTAAATGATGCAGCGACGGCCGTGCTCGCCCCTGGTCTGGGTGCTCAGGATCGAGATGGTACGTCCCACTTGCTCCGCGTGCGCGCGGCGGAGGACTGGTGGGCGCGACTGCCCACACGTCTTGAGGAGATGGGTCCGCACGGGTCGGCTACAATGCAGGGGAAGGCCGCCTATTCGAGATTGTAGATGAAGGGAAACAGAGCCACAGGGATGAGCTTGAAATGCTGCTTGGCAAAGGGAATGCCAATGATGGTGATTGCCAGAAGCAAGCCACCTGTTAAATGCGCCAGGGCGATCTCCCAACCGAACAGCAGAACCCAGATTACGGTGAATCCGAGCTGCAGACAGCCACCCCTGGAATCGCTTTCCACGACTTCTGTTCCAAAAGGAGCGAAGCTGGCCACACCCAGTTGGATCGCTTTGAGTCCAAAGGGGATGCCTACGATAGTCAAGCACAAGAGCATGCCGCCCACGATGTAGCCAAGAGAGGCGATGAAGCCGCCAAAGATTAACCAGATGATGTTGCCGATTAGGCTCATGCCAACACTCCTTACACATAGCCAAGATAGATTACGCCCAGGGCCATGCACCATTATACCTTGCCTTGCTGGTTTCGCCGTGAATCTTCCGGACCATCTGCTGGTTGTTGCTCCCCAGGGTTCGCTATGGTACTTTACGCGCAACCAGTCCAACAAAGGAGTTACTTGATGCGCGTAGCTGTTTTCTCAGATGTGCATGGCAACCTGACGGCCCTGGAGTCTGTGCTGGCGGGTATCGCCAGCGAGCACGTCGACAGCGAGGTTTTTGCTGGAGATCTCTGCCTTCTGGGACCGCGGCCGGCGGAATGCCTGGCGCGCTTGCAGGCCTGGGAGGGAATAGCCCTCTATGGTAACACGGATGAATTTGTATTAGGTAGACAGCAGCCGCCTGAGCAAGTGCAGGAACTTGCTGCTTGGACGGCGGCGCAATTGTCGGTAGAGCAACTTGCCTGGCTGGAAAGTCTGCCTTTTGGGCGGCGTTTCCAGGTCTCTGCAGAGCCGGATGACGGTTTGTTGGTGGTACATGCCAACCCAGTCGATGTGAACCAATTGATCTACCCATCAGAGCGGATGCAGGAAGCGCGCTACGGCCGTGTGGTTCAGGCTGACGAAGAGCTGACACCCATGTTGAAGGGCGTGCAAGCCGCAGTCCTGGCTTTCGGTCACATCCATGTGCCTTCGATTCGGCAGTGGCGCGATATGCAGTTGGTGAACATCAGCTCGGTGTCGATGCCGGGCGATGAAGATGGGCGCGCCAAATACGGCCTGTTCACATGGCACGAGGGTCTGTGGTCCTTTGAGCGCAGGTTTGTCGCTTACCCAGTGGAGGAAGAGCGAGGGGCCCTTGTGCGAAACAAACCGCCGCGGTGGGAATTCCTAGTAGAGCAAATTGATGAGTTTGGATTTGTGCCGCAGAGAATATGAACCGTTCGCAGGTAAGAATAAAAAATGAGTACTCTTAACCCCAATATTCCATCCGCGGAGTTGTCGAAGTTGATGAGCACTGCAGCGGCGCAGCGAACGACCTTTGGGCTCAAGCTGTTGACGCCGCAGCTTCTGCTGCACGTTTTCCTGACGGAGAAAGAGTCTGCGGCGCGGCAGATCGTGGAGCGACTCCACGAACAACGAGGCGCCGACTATGACGATCTGGCACGCCGTGTGGAGATGATGGCAAGGAGTAACCTGGGGCGGGACGCCGATTTCAGCTTCACGGATGATTTTGGCCAGCAGGTGCCACTGGATCAGGAAATGCTGGTGGTTCTGGACGAGGCGCTGAGCATCGCGCAGGCTCGGGAAGAATTGAAGGCCGGCAGCAGCCATGCACTGGCGGCGATGGCGCAGCCGAATGTGACCACGTTTGGTGTGCTGCAGCGGGCGGGGGTATCAGCGGCAGCGGTAACGGCGCTGCTCGATGAAATGGTCGTGGATGGAGGATCGCCAATCATCCGTGATTTCATGCAAGAGGCCAAGGAGGGCAAGGCTACGGCCGTATACCAGCGCGAAACGCTGCTGAGGGAGCTGCTGAATCTACTTTCGCTTTCTAACAGACGCCATGTAGTTCTGGTTGGTCCAGAAGGCGCGGGACGGCGAACGCTGGTTTATAGCCTGGCACAGCTGTTGGCCGAGGGCAAGGGCCCCACCGAGTTCCGTTCCGTGGTGCAAATGAGCGAGACGGCCCTGCTCGAAAATCCACTGGCTACGATGCGAGCCGCACTGCGCCGTGCCAGCGGAGGCATTCTGTTGGTGCCGGGCATTCAGCGTTTTTTTGAGGATCAGTTTCGCGCTCCGTTTCCACAGCAGGTGGCGCGAGAGCTACAGAAAGCGCTCTTGAATGGGGAGCAGGTAATCGTAGGCACGGCGACATCCGCAGAGTATGAGCGGCTGGTCAAAGAAGCGATCATTCGGGAAAACACACAACGCCTGGATGTGCCCGCGGCTGATGAGGCGGAGGCGTTGGCCATGCTAACGTATCACCGTCCACGCCTGGAAGAGGAGTATGAAGTGAGTGTGCAGCGTGAGGCTCTGGAAACAGCCGTTACCTTGGCGAACCAGTACATCAAGACCACTGCTCTGCCCGCAGCCGCCGTGCAACTGATGGACCGTTCATGTGCTCTAGTGCGCCTGGTGACGCAGGAGCAACTGGGCCAACTGCCAGAAGTGACGCCGGACGGTGTTGTTGACAGCGAAGATGTGATGATGGCGGCCAGTATCATGACCAAGATTCCGCTGGCCAGCCTGAGCGAGGATGAGCAGAGCAAGTATGCGCAGATGGCGGAACGGCTGCATGAGCGCATTATCGGCCAGGACGAAGCGGTACGCGCGGTCAGCCGGGCGGTCAAGACTGCCCGCGTAGGGCTGCGCGATCCAAAACGGCCGATTGGTTCATTCCTGTTCTTAGGCCCCAGTGGGGTGGGCAAGACAGAACTTGGCAAGGCGCTGGCCGAATTCATGTTCGGTGCGGAAGAGGCCATGCTGGTACTGGATATGAGTGAGTATCAGGATGAAGCGAGTGTTAACCGGTTGATAGGCGCGCCGCCGGGCTATGTAGGCTTTGAAGGCGGAGGGCAACTGACAGATTTCGTGCGCGAAAATCCTTACGCAGTGATCTTGCTGGACGAGGTAGAGAAAGCTCATCCGCGGGTCCTAGATGTGCTGCTGCAGGTGATGGACGAGGGCCGGCTGACGGATGGGCAGGGGCGCACGGCAACATTTAGCGAAGCCGCACTTATTATGACCAGCAATCTGGGAGCACGGAGCCTGCTGGTTCCGGTTGTGGGGGAAAGTGAAAGAAAAGCAGTGATGGAGCGGGTGCGGCAGTTCTTCCGCCCTGAATTTTTGAATCGATTAGACAGCATTGTATTGTTTCACCAGCTTACGCCGGAGCAGTTGGCACAGATTCTGGACCTGATGGTGGCCAACGAAAAGAAGATGGCGAGCAGGCAGGGGATTGAGCTGGAAATACTGCCGGGAGCGAAAACGTGGTTGCTGGCCCAAAACGACCAACCTGAATTTGGCGCACGGCCGCTGCGGCGCATTATCGGCCAGTATCTGAGGGAGCCCCTGGCCGACTTTCTCTTATCGCAGCCTGCAGGTCGGGCCGTGGGGCAAGTTGTGGTAGATGGCGATGAAGACGGTCTGCACTTTACGTTTATGGGAGCGGATGAGGAAAAATAGCCGTAACAAGGCAAAAAAAATGAGATGTCCCGCAGACGGGCGTCTACGGGAAACATCTCTGGGGGGGAGCCATGGAAAGTGTACCAGAAACTGTTCGCGATGCAAATCCTCTTTTTTCCTAGGCGGCAAAACACAGCCAATTCTCATCTTGCGTTCTATCGAAGGTTGACCAGCCCGGGCTTTATGGACTCAAGTGAGCTGCTCAGACAAAGCCTGTGGATCGGTGACGGGTGTATTGCATACGAAGCGCCGGCAAACGTAAGCCGTGGGACGGCCGTCAATCTGCACACGATTGGCCAGCAGAGGGATGATCGGGGTACTTTGGCCGGCAGCAACGACGGTGGTTGGCCGAAATTCGGTGTTGGTGACATCCAACAAGGCCCGTGTGGCGGAGTCTTCCAATGGGCCGATGATGGCGACTTCCAGCGGATCGCCGAGAATGATCGTCGCTGCACCCAACCAGTGGGCAAAGCCCGTCGGGTAACGGGCGAGGAATTCATACAGCCCGGAAATGGCCCACTCAGCAATATCCCAATACCGGCTGTCGCCAGTATACAGATTCAGCAGGAGCAGAACGCGCGCAGCCATGGCATTGGCGCTGGGCGTGGCGTTGTCCTGAAGATCCTTGGGTCGGTAGAGCAGGCTCTCATGATCGTCGGCCGTGTTGTAGAAGCCGCCCTGTTCTTCATCGTAGAAGTGCGCGAGCATCAGCTCGACCAGTTCCACGGCCCAGGAAAACCACTGTGTTTCGAAGGTGGTCTGGTAGAGGGCCAGAAGTCCGTCGGCTAGATAGGCGTAGTCTTCCAGATATCCATCGTACCTAGCCAAGGCGCCGACTTTCCATGTGCGCATCAAACGGCCGTCCTCCCGCCGCAAGGTGTCGAACAGGAACCGGGCATTGGCCCTGGCAATGCGGGTGTACGGTTCATGGTTGAGAACGCGTCCCGCCTCGGCGAAGGCAGCCAGCATCAAACCATTCCAGGAGGTGAGAACCTTGTCGTCTAATCCCGGCCATATGCGTTGGGAGCGGGCCTCGTACAATATTTCTCTGGCCCTGGACAAGCGCTGCCGGGCTTGGGCAGTGGTCAGGCCAAATTCAATGGCAACCGTGTCCAGATCAGCGGTGACATGCAAAATATTCTGCTGTTCCCAGTTCCCGGCTGCGGACACGCCATAATAGCGAGAAAAAAGAGCAGCATCCTTCCCTAACAGGGCTGCAATTTCGGGCAGCTGCCAGACATAGAACTTGCCCTCCTGCCCTTCGCTGTCGGCATCGTAGCTGCTGAAAAAGCCACCTTGTTCTTCGCGCAGTTCACGGGCTACGAAGTCGAGCGTCTCCGTGGCGACACGGCGGTAGAGTGGTTCTCCGGTCAGCTGATAGGCATGCAGATAGACGCGGGCCAGCAAGGCATTGTCATAGAGCATTTTCTCAAAATGGGGGACCAGCCAATCGTTATCGGTGGCATAGCGCGCGAAGCCGCCGCCGATCTGATCATACAATCCGCTGTTGGCCATCCTGGTAAGCGTAAATTCGGCCATTTGCAGGGCCACAGGAGCATCATTTGCAGCGGCCAGACGCAAGAGGAATTCGAGGGTCATGGACGGAGGGAATTTCGGCGCGGCGCTAAAGCCTCCCTGCTCGGCGTCAAATTTGCGAATTATGCCGTTTAATGCCTGATCCAGTAAATCTGGGGAGAGGGCGACGCGTTGGATGCTCAACGCGGTTGATTCCTGCAAGTGTTTCGCAATGCCGTCCGCGCTGTTTTCGATTTCGCTGCGCTTCGTTTGCCAGGCGTCAGTAATGCTATGCAGCAGCTGGGGGAAGCTGGGCATCCCGTATCGCGGTTGGGGTGGAAAGTACGTCCCGCCATAGAATGGTTTGCCCTCGGGGGTCAGGAAGACGGTCATGGGCCAACCTCCCTGATTGGTCAGAGCCTGTACGGCGCTCATGTAGATGCTGTCAACGTCCGGACGCTCCTCGCGGTCGACCTTGATATTGACGAAATTGCGGTTCATCAATTCGGCGATAGCTTCGTCCTCGAAGGATTCATGGGCCATGACATGGCACCAATGGCAGGCGGCATAGCCGATGCTGAGCAGGACAGGTTTGTCGAGGCGGCGGGCCAGGGCGAAGGCTTCGTCGCCCCAAGGGTGCCAATCAACGGGATTGCCGGCATGTTGCAGAAGGTACGGGCTGGTCTCGTCAGCGAGTCTGTTGGGCATGATTTGCTCCTCAGAGAACGGCCGTTGGCTGGCTCGAGGCGGGAGATCGGTTAGGAATGCAAGACCGCAGCCATTGCTCGTGCAAATTCTGCCGCAGCCAGGGCTTTTTCGTCAGCGCTGTCGACGGCGCTGACCAGGGCGCTGCCAACGATGACACCATCGGCTAGGCGCCCGACAGCCTTTGCCTGTTCGGGCGTGCTGATGCCAAAGCCAACGGCAAGAGGTTCGGTCGTCTGGGCACGGACGCGACCCACGAAATCAGCCAGGTCGGCCGTTAGGCTGCGGCGCGCGCCGGTTACGCCGGCCACACTGACCAGATAAATAAACCCCTGCGCGTGCTCCGCCACGTGCTGAATACGTTTTGTGCTGCTGGTTGGGGCCAGGAAATAGATGTAGGCCAGCCCGGCTTCGCCGGCTAGCTGCTCCAAATCGGCGGCTTCTTCCGGGGGAAGATCGGGCACGATGAATCCCTGCGCGCCGGCATCCCGGGCATCATCCACAAAGCGCTGCAGACCGTAGGCCAAAATCGGATTGTAGTAGCCCATTAAGCAAGCCGGGGTGGTTACACCTCGGCGACGCAGTTCTCGCACCATATCCAGGCAGGCGGCTACCGTCGTGCCATTTTCAAGAGCAACCTGGGTGCTGTGTTGAATCGTAGGTCCATCGGCGAGCGGGTCGCTGAAGGGCACGCCCAATTCAAGCAGGTCGCTAAAAGGGGCGATCGCCTCGATAACGGCGAGAGCAGTTTCGCGATCAGGGTATCCCAGCGTGAAATAGGGCATGAAGGCAGCGCTGCCTTCTGCAGAGGCTTTGGCGAAGGCCGCGGATATTTGTGACCGTCCGGTTTCTGTGAAGTTACTGGCTGGCATTTTAAATTCCTCCGCGAGGGCGGTTGATGGGCCGGTGACTAGCGAGGTGTCTGGCGAAAAGAGACGTTGGTGTCAGGGTAATATTTGTTGTACCAGGTCAGGTAATCCTCGCGTTCTGATTCGGGAATATCATACAAGATCGCGGTCTTGCGGTCCAATGCGCCCAGCCCGGCATCATCATTGGAGAAGCCAACGGTTTCTTTGAGAGGATAGGCCTGGCGACAGATTTGCAGCCACTCTTCCATGGTAGCCGCAGGGGGAGCGACGAGATAGGTACGGCCGTATTGCAGGCGCGGCGCACCACGGGTGGAGCCGTCGCCGACGAGCGGTGGCTTCTCCGGTTCTGGGAAGCGCAAGTGGATTAGCGCCTGCTTGAGAGGCTCCATAAGGCGGGCTGTCTGATTATCCAGGCTGTTCCAACCACCGTCCAGGGCCCAGATAGCCGCGCCTTTAATAGAGGAATATTGGGCGTACAGTTCGCCGACTTCGAGGATGTCTTTCAGGGCGTGTTCTGGTTTGGGAACCGTGTTGTGACTCCAACCCCATTCGGTGAAGAAGATTGGAGGGGGCTGTAGGCCCTGGCGCTCACAGGCTTCTACCAGGAGCTTAAATCGGCCAATGAGACCGCCGTCGCCATTCCAGATATCGCTGGTGGTATAGCTGTACTCGTGCAGTGCGACCGCGAACTGGTCGGGGTGGCGCTGCGCCAGGTCCAGGAAACGAAGCATACCGAGTGTTTCCCATGATCCTTCGTCCGGGGTCCCGGCGCTGTATCCGGGCCCACACCATTTGAAGCCGTCACGGAGAGCCAGGACGGCCGTGTGAAAACAGAAGTCTCCAATCCAGTCAGCCCACTCCACTTCTTTGCGCAACTCGTTGACGGTTTCGCTGTAGATCAGCTGCGGATCCAGCTCCTTAGGCCAGCGATCGCGATGCGAAATCCACTGCTTGAGCGCGGCATCCTTGGGGTCGATAGTGTAGTCGGGCACGTCTGAACCGCCCTGGTTGTGGGGAAAGTACGTCTGGCGGAAGACGGCATGATGCTTGACCTGGCTGCGGCGCATGATCGCCTGGGCGTCGAGGAGGGAGGTTGTGCCGTCCACGCAGTAGGCGAAGAAAGGTACGCCGGCGGCATCGACATCATGGAGGAATCGACCGATTCCTTCGGATCGCCCGGTGTTGGATGTGTGGAACCCGTTGATCTTGAGGAACGCCATGGGCCCTCCAAAAAATGGTTGAATTAGACAGCTGATAGTACTGCGGTAATGCGCAAGGAGATTCTAGCGCATTTCAGTGGCTTGCCCACTTTTTCCCCATGGGGCGCCAGGGGCTCTGCGCGGACTACCGGAAGAGGAGGGCATTGCACTGACACGGGTGGCAGCGGTGTTCAGGCAGGAGGCGCTGGGCCGAGGACAAGCGCTGAGGGCAAACGACCGCGTGCCAACTGTCGCAAAAAAAGGCCCCAACACCAACCTGGCATTGGGGCCTATGCACACTTACCACCTATGGCCCGAGCGCTTCAATCCGGCACCGGCGCGCCGCAGCAGAGCGTTGGCCGGCCCAGTCTATGCTAGACAATACCCGATGACTCCCGCTTCCGCCGTGACAGCGCGTCAATCAGTACGGCCGCTAACAGGACCAGACCATTGACTACGAACTTGACGCCCGACGGCCAGCCCAGCAAACCCATGCCGTTTTCCACAGCGGCGATAATCAGACCACCAAGCAGGGCACTCATCACGAACCCGACACCACCGAAGAGACTGGTGCCGCCGATCACGGCCGCAGCAATGGCGTTCAACATCAGGTTGCCGCCACCCGTTGCCGTGTCAACTGAACGCAGCCGTGAGGCAAGGATGATGCCGCCAACCCCGGCCATGAAGCTCGTAATCATGAACACCATGACCCGAATGCGGTTGACATTGATACCGGCCCGCCGTGCAGCTTCCGGGTTGCCGCCCACGGCATAGACGTAACGGCCGAATTTTGTGCGGCTGGCGATCACCGTCCAAAACAGCAGGAAAGCGAGCAATATGATAAACACTACAGGCACACCTCGATCTTGATTGGCGTACCACACTGCGCCTCCGGTAATAGCCGCTACACCTGCGATTTGCAGCACCGTCAAGAGCATCGGTCCCTTTGGCAAGTTCTGTCGTTTCAGCTGCCGTTCACGCGAAAGGCGTCCATAGATGAAGATCAGGTTGGTCACCGCCCACAGCGCCCAACCCCATTGCGCGGGCAAGTAATCGTTGGCGATACCGATAACAACCTCATCCTGGATCACAATCGTCCCCGCCGTGGAGTAAACCGTGGTCATGATCAGCACCACGCCGCTCCACACTAACAGACCGGCCAGAGTCACTACGAAGGAATGAGCCCCCGTACGTGTGATAATCCAGCCCTGCAAAAACCCGATCAAGACGACCGAAAGCAGAGCAATGCCAATGGCCGCCGGCCATGGCAGCGCCGGAGTCGGCAGGCGCAGCAGCAGTACGGTCATCACGCCGGCCACGGCACTCACATAGCCGATTGAAAGGTCGATTTCGCCGATCAGCAGCACGAAGACCACGCCGATTGCGATGGTGGTCACACCGGCCATTTGCAGCAGCAGATT
Source organism: uncultured Chloroflexia bacterium (assembly GCA_963786145.1). Lineage (GTDB taxonomy): Bacteria > Chloroflexota > Anaerolineae > Promineifilales > Promineifilaceae > JAACFF01. The sequence goes on along the minus strand of CAWAYB010000002.1, from coordinate 93,580 downwards.
GACGAAGTTGCGCGGGCTAAAGAACAATGGCTCCAGGATGTAGAAAATGACGCCGATCAGCATTAACCCGATAATTATGGGCAGCGAACCGAGATCGCCGACCTTGACCCGCCGCCACCAATCAGCCAAGACCTCGCTTACAGTCTCGTCCGGCGATTCGGCAATAATGACGCCAGCCACGTCAGCCGTTTCCTGTTCAACCGATGCTGCGTAGGCAATGGCCTCGCGGATTTCCGCCGGGGTAATTTCGTCGTTGCTATCCTGGCTCATGCTGTTGCCCCTTCCATTCCCGGCACAGAATCAAGTGTCCCGGCCGTGATCGCGTGCACAACCTCTTGCTGTGTGGTTTTGCTGGCCTCAAATTCAGCCACGCGATGTCCCAGCCGCAAAACAGTGATGCGATCAGATACTTCAAAAATGTCGTGCAAATTGTGCGAAATGACGACGACTCCCAACCCGCGATCGGCTAGACGGCGCACCAAATCGAGCACCTGGCGCGTCTGGGCTACTCCCAGCGCGGCCGTGGGCTCATCCAGTATGACCAGCCTGGAGTTCCACATTACTGCTTTGGCCACCGCGATTGCCTGTCGCTGGCCACCAGACAGACTGGCTACCTGCTGGCGCACAGAACGAATGGTGGTCACGGACAGGGAATCCAGTGTTTCCAAGGTGGCCTGTTCCATACTGACTTCATCTAGAAAGTGCAGCCCGGTAACACGTTCGCGGCCCAGAAACATGTTGTTTACGACATCAAGATTATCCGCCAGGGCTAGGTCCTGGTATACGATTTCGATACCCAAAGCTGCCGCATCGCGAGGGCCATGGATATCCGCCTTGACACCGTCAATATATATAGCCCCTTCATCAAAGGGATAGATCCCAGCAATACCCTTGATCAAAGTCGACTTACCGGCGCCGTTATCACCCACCAAGGCCATGACTTCTCCGGCCCTGGTTTCAAAATCAACATCGGTGAGGGCCTGCACAGCGCCAAAATGCTTCGTCGCCTTTCTTATTTCCAGCAAGGGCGCATCAGCCATAACATCCTCCTGATTACAGAGTGCGGGGACGCCCACACAGGGCGTCCCCGCGGTAGACGAGTCTAGAAACTAGCGATCTGCGGGGCAGTACTGTTCAAAGTCACCCACACAGAGCTCTTCCCAGGTGCGGAAACCGTCGGCGATGACTGTCTCGCCAACATTGTCTTTGGTTACGCCAATAGGGGTCAGGGCAACGAACGGAATGTCGTTCGTGCCGTTGTTGAGCGTCACCCCATTGGTCAGTTCAGTGAGGTCCGTACCCTTGAGCAGGGCAATACCTGCGGCGGCGGCAGCCTGGGCCTCAGCCTTGATCGGCTTGTAAACGCTCATCGCCTGGTCGCCGGCCAGCACGTGCTGGATACCACCAACTGTGGCGTCTTGCCCGGAGATGGGGATGCCCGCATCGCCCGGATCAACGCCCGCACTCATGAACGCGGAGATCACCGAGCTGGCCAGGCCGTCATTGGCGGCGAATACGCCCGTGATATTGCCTTCCGCGGCGGTGAAGATCTGCTCGAAAATCACCAGCGCTTCCTGGTTGTCCCAATTCGGGACAGCCTGGTCAGCAACCAATTCCCACGAACCATCCGCGAAGTGCGGCTCAGCAAAGCTGTAGTAGCCTTCGCGGAACAAGGTCGCGTTGTTGTCCGTCGGCGCGCCGTTGAGCAGCACAACCTGCGGTGTTCCTTCCTGGGCGCTGATCAGCGGTTCCAGGACCTCGCCCATGGTCGCGCCGACCTGCACGTTGTCAAAGCTCACATAGACATCTGCCCCTGGACCTTCGATGGTCAGGCGATCGTAGTCTACAACCTTCACCCCGGCATCACGAGCATTGGCGATGATCGCCGCTGCCGAACCAGAGTCCAGATTCACCAGCAGGATGACCTTGGCCCCGGCAGTGATGGCTTGTTCGGCCTGGGTCTGCTGCGTACGCGCGTCACCTTCGGCGTTGACGATGTTGTACTCTACACCGGCGGCCTCAAAGGCCTCTTCGAAGTAACGACGGTCATCGGTCTCCCAGCGCGCAGAACTGGCGCTGTCGGGCAGTAAAACCCAGATGCTGCCTTCCACCATCTCTTCTGTCGACTCCGCAGCAGCCATGCCACCCTGTTCCTCAGGGCAATACTGCTGGAAGTCACCCACACAGAGCTCTTCCCAGGTGCGGAAACCGTCGGCGATGACTGTCTCGCCAACATTGTCTTTGGTTACGCCAATAGGGGTCAAGGCAACGAATGGAATGTCGTTCGTGCCGTTGTTGAGCGTCACCCCACCGGTCAGTTCAGTGAGGTCCGTCACCCTTGAGCAGGGCAATACCTGCGGCGGCGGCAGCCTGGGCCTCAGCCTTGATCGGCTTGTAAACGCTCATCGCCTGGTCGCCGGCCAGCACGTGCTGGATACCACCAACTGTGGCGTCTTGCCCGGAGATGGGGATGCCCGCATCGCCCGGATCAACGCCCGCACTCATGAACGCGGAGATCACCGAGCTGGCCAGGCCGTCATTGGCGGCGAATACGCCCGTGATATTGCCTTCCGCGGCGGTGAAGATCTGCTCGAAAATCACCAGCGCTTCCTGGTTGTCCCAATTCGGGACAGCCTGGTCAGCAACCAATTCCCACGAACCATCCGCGAAGTGCGGCTCAGCAAAGCTGTAGTAGCCTTCGCGGAACAAGGTCGCGTTGTTGTCCGTCGGCGCGCCGTTGAGCAGCACAACCTGCGGTGTTCCTTCCTGGGCGCTGATCAGCGGTTCCAGGACCTCGCCCATGGTCGCGCCGACCTGCACGTTGTCAAAGCTCACATAGACATCTGCCCCTGGACCTTCGATGGTCAGGCGATCGTAGTCTACAACCTTCACCCCGGCATCACGAGCATTGGCGATGATCGCCGCTGCCGAACCAGAGTCCAGATTCACCAGCAGGATGACCTTGGCCCCGGCAGTGATGGCTTGTTCGGCCTGGGTCTGCTGCGTACGCGCGTCACCTTCGGCGTTGACGATGTTGTACTCTACACCGGCGGCCTCAAAGGCCTCTTCGAAGTAACGACGGTCATCGGTCTCCCAGCGCGCAGAACTGGCGCTGTCGGGCAGTAAAACCCAGATGCTGCCTTCTCCCATGGCTTCTTCGGCAGGGGCGGCTTCCTCAACCGCGGCGGCGACCGTCGGGGCGACTTCTTCAACGGCAGCAGCGATTGTCGGGGCAACTTGTTGAGCTGCCTCCTGTACTTGTCCACCACATGCCGCGAGAGCAAGGGCAACTACGACAAGCAATACGAGAGTCAAAATTACTTTGCGCATTTGTTTCTTCTCCTTCATGCAATACAAAGTTTGTCCGAGAATGTCGTACAATGTCCAGCAAAGAGTCACTAATTGTGTTGGATATGTACAACAGGTTAATCGCGGATGTTATAGCAGCGGATGCTAGTTGTCAACAATAATTGGAGATTATCGTGGTACCTAATACCGCGAGGAGGAGTGCTTCCAAAAAACCAAAACGCCCCCGCTGCCTAGGCAGCGGGGGCGTAAGATTCTTCGATATTTCCGGGTAGAAGTGGTTTCCAGTTAGCCCTAGTTGTGGCGGTTCAGCACCGTATCAACAATGTCTAATAGCTGTTTACGGGCGGCTGATGGGGGCAAAGGGGATAGGGCGTCGCGGGCGCGCTGGCCGGTTTCTTCGGCCTGTAAACGGGCGATTTCGAGGGCGCCGGAATCCCGTAGGCGGGCCATCAGCTTTTCAATGGGGTCCTGCACGGCCGTTTGCTCGATGGCAACGGCCGTTGTTACATCCCCGTCGGAGGACGCCATACCATTTTTGACGGCGAGCACGCCACGCCCTTGCAGCAGGTCGGCGCCAACGGGTTTGCCCATTTCTTCCGGGTTGCCCGTGACGTCAAGAATATCATCTACCAACTGGAAAGTCAGGCCTAAATTATAGGCATAGCTTGATAGACTGGCGATGATGTTTTCATCACTTGTAGCCAGCTTGGCACCCATATGGGCAGCGGCCTCGAAAAGGCTGGCGGTTTTCAGAGCAATGATCTGCTTGTAGGTCTCGCGGTCAATGGTACCTTGTTTTGCGGCATGGGCTTGAAGCGTTTCGCCTTCCACGAGGCGGGTACACGCTTCGGCCATGATTACGTTGTATTCCGGGCCATAGGGCGCCATCAATTCATATACCTTCGTGAAGAGGTAGTCGCCGGTGAGCAGCGCGAATGTTCGCCCCCACACGGAGTGTACCGTTGCTCGGCCGCGCCGAGTCAGGCTGTGATCATTGATGTCGTCATGAACCAAAGTGGCGGTATGCACCATTTCTACAGCAGAGGCTACAGGCAGCACCACTTCGATGTCCTTGCCTCCGGCGGCGAGGTAGGAAAGCAGTGCCATCTGGGGACGAATTCGCTTGCCGCCCGAGGTCAGAATATGGGTGCTGGCATCTTGCAGAACCTCGATGTCGCTGTCGATCACGGTCAGGAGCATGTTATCGATCGCAGCTATGCCTTTCTCAATGTTGTCAGTGGACATATGCCTCGCCTCGTTCGCAACTTTCAAATTTTTCTGAACGATTTGTAATGCGATTATAGGAGAGTCGTGGAGGAGCGTCAACGCGATTGCGCTTTTTGTCACCAAGCGCTGACGATCTGCTAAGCTGGCCTCTTGCTGGCGGCTGGCGCATAATAGCAGAGGGTGGTCATGAAGTGGGCAAGCTGCCTGGGGCAGCCACATGATTACGGCGAGAGGACCAAGCAGCGCAGGAAATTCGTCGTGAAAGGAGAGGAAGGAAAATGGAGGCTTTACGGGCACGAATTCTGCGCGACGGCCGTAACCTGGGTCGGGGCATTCTGAAGATCGATAGTTTTCTGAATCACCAAGTAGACGCTGAGCTGATGGAGGCCGTTGGCGAAGAGATGGCCCACCGGTTTGTGGCTGTTAAACCAACGCTGGTGTTGACCGCCGAAGTAAGCGGTATTATCCCGGCGGTCATGACGGGCAAGGCGCTAGGAAACCTGCCCGTGCTTTATGCGCGCAAACATAAGCCGATTACGATGGAGGAACCGGTTTACGTAGACGGCGCGCCAAGCCATACCAAGGGGGGAGAGGTGTTTTTGATGGTTTCGCCTGAGTTCTTGCACGAGTCTGACCGGGTGCTGATTGTGGATGATTTTCTGGCGACGGGACGTACTATTGATGCTTTGGGGCGGATCGTGGCCAGCAGCGGTGCGGAACTGGTGGGGATCACAGCCGTGGTAGAAAAGAGCTTCGAGTCCGGGCGGGAGCTTCTTGCGCATTGGGGAGTGCCGATCGAGTCGATTGCGATCATAACGGACATGAGCAACGGCCGTATTGTCGTGGCCTGATCTTCGGGCAAACAACGGCCCCCCATGATTTCCATGAAACACGACACCATCGTCATTCTGGACTACGGTTCGCAGTACTCACAACTGATTGCCCGGCGCGTGCGCGAAGCCAATGTCTATTGCGAACTCTATTCCTGGCGCACGGCAGCCGATGTGATCAGGGCCCGCGAGCCCAAGGGTTTTATCCTGAGCGGCGGGCCGAACAGCGTTTTCGATCGGGGGGCGCCATTTTTGCCGGACTATGTGTTGGAGAGCGGGGTCCCTGTGCTGGGAATATGTTACGGGATGCAACTTGTGGCAGACAGACTTGGCGGACGGGTGAACGCGAGTCAGAAGCGGGAGTATGGCCCGGCGCAGCTGCACGTAGACGCACCAGACAATCCTCTGTTTCAGGGTTGGATAACGGAAGATGAGGAGAGCCAGCAGGTGTGGATGAGCCACGGCGACAAGGTGGAACGTCTGCCACGTGGTTTTGAAGCGCTGGCGCATACACTGAATTCGCCGCTGGCAGCTTCGGCAGACACGGAACGCGGCCTGTATGCGGTGCAGTTTCATCCTGAAGTTGTGCATACGCGGCAGGGGCGGCGCATACTGAGCAATTTTGTGCACGTGATTTGTGGCTGCGGAGCGGAATGGACACCGGCGAATTTTATTGAGGAAGAGGTGCAGGCGATCCGGAAGCAAGTGGGTGACGGCCGGGTGGTGTTGGGCCTGAGCGGGGGTGTGGATTCGGCCGTGGCTGCGGCGCTGATTCACCGCGCGATTGGAACGCAGCTCACATGCATTTTTGTGGATCACGGTTTCCTGAGGCAGCGAGAAGCCGAGCAAGTGATTGAAACTTTTGATCGCGAAATGGGCATGCATCTGGTGGCTGTGAATGCTGTGGAAGAATACCTTGAGTTCCTGGAAGGTGAGACTGAACCGGAGGAAAAGCGACGCATAATTGGTGAGAGGTTCATCCGTATTTTTGAACGGGAGGCGCTGAAGCTGGGCGAGATTGAATTCCTGGCGCAGGGAACCATTTATCCTGACGTTATTGAGAGTGCGGGAAAGGATAAGAAGGATGCCCATGTGATCAAGACGCACCACAATGTAGGCGGATTGCCTGATGATATGGAGTTTGAATTGGTGGAGCCTCTGCGGCTGCTCTTCAAGGATGAGGTAAGGCGGATTGGCACCGCACTGGGTTTGCCGGATGAGATAGTATGGCGCCAGCCTTTTCCTGGACCAGGACTTGCAATTCGCTGCCTGGGCGAGGTAACTTGGGAGCGCCTCGAGCGACTGCGGCTGGCGGATGCAATCTTTGTGGAGGAGCTGCGCCGGGCGGATATGCTGCGTGCGGGCACGCAGCAGGCATTCGCAGTGCTGCTGCCAGTTAGGAGTGTGGGGGTGATGGGGGACGGCCGTACCTATCAAGAAGTGATCGCTTTGCGTGCGGTGACCACGGAGGATTTTATGACGGCCGATTGGGCGCGGCTGCCTTATGACCTTCTGGCCAGGGTTAGCCGGCGTATTGTCAATGAAGTAGAGGGGGTGAACCGCGTGGTGCTCGACATCACTTCCAAGCCGCCGGGCACAATTGAGTGGGAATGAACGACGGCCACCTTCTTTCGGTGCAACTCCGAATCGAGTCCGCCGTATAGATGGTTAGGTCGGCAGCCCCTGTTGAGAGCAGGGAGCGAGCACACTGGTCTGGGCGCTTGAGCAGGCGCATCGCATAAGGAGGTTCTAGATGGATTACGGTAATCTCTTACGTCGTTCGTGGCAGGTCACATGGCAGTATAAGTTCATGATCCTGCTGGGATTCTTGGCTTCATTGGGCAGCGGTTTCAGTAATGGCAACGGCAGTAGTTATCGCGCTAATGCAAATGACCTGCAGTCCGTACCTTTTTTGGACGGCAATATGGATGCTGTGTTGCCTGCGTTAGGCGCGCTGGCAATGGGTGCCTTTTGTTTCCTGTTTATTCTTGGTATTGCCTTCTGGCTGTTGAAGCTGGTATCAGAGGCGGGATTGATCGATGCTGCCTATCATCTGGACAGCGGTCAGGAGTCGAGTTTTCGCACGGCTATGTCGACTGGTTGGCACAAGCTTGGCAGTCTGGTTGGTCTTAACATTTTGCTCTTTTGGCCGTTGGCGCTGCTGGCGCTTTTGATTGCGGCGCTCCTAGGTGTGAGCGTAGTCGGGGCTATTGGTGGGGCCGCCTACAGTGGTCAGGAGGCGTTGGGAGCTTTGGCTGGCGTGGGAGTCGGACTGATCGCCTTGTTCTGCTGCCTCATGTGCGGCCTGATTCTGCTCGGTCTTGCCGTGGGTGTTGTCTATACGTTCGCGCAACGGGCACTGGTGCTGGAAGACCAGGGGGTCGTCGGCAGTATCCGGCGTGCGTGGCATGTAGTGCGCGATAATTTGAGCGAGGTAATCATTCTGCTCATTCTCTTCCTGCTGATCGGGCTGGCTGTTGGGATCGGTGTAGCGGTAATCATGATCCCGCTGGGTATATTCTCGGTGGGCCCTACGGCCGTGCGCTTATTTGCCGGCGAGCAAGTGGGTGGCTTTGAAATCGCCCTGATGGTTCTGGGATTCCTAGTCATGGCTGTCCTGGGAGCAGCAATTCGTTCGATCTATACTTCGTTCCATTCCTCCGCATTCACGCTGGCGTTTAAGGATTTCACTGAAAAACAACTTCCCGACGTAGGAAAAGAATTCCCCGCCACAGACATGTAGAGGCAGAGGGTTCCTTCGTCCAAGAAGGAAGCAGGCGAACAGCGAGAGGCCTGCCCAATTAACTGGGCGGGCCTTATTCGTTCTGGCTAAGTACGCGCGGGGACCGGAGAATCAGGAAGCGCGCCGGTGGGCTTCGTCAGATCCACGGTGATATCGGAATAGCAGCCACCAGGAGTACGGACTACTTCGAACGGCAAGCGGCTGAAAACGCGCCAGACCGCCGGATTATCGTTTCGTATTGACGCTATTAGCTCAAGATAGCCGCTGTCGCGTGCGAGACAGGCGAGTTTACGCAGCATATTGGTACCGACACCAAGCCCGTGCATATCGTCACGCACGGACAATGCCACCTCCGCCTGCCCTGGTCCCGTGGCCACGAGACGTGCGGCACCGACCGGGGCACCAGGCTCGCCGGGCAGATCAGCCAGGGCAATTACTCCGAGGTTTTTGTCCAATCCGGCCCTGGTGATGGCATTGGCTTCCTCCAAAACGCGCTGGGCGGAAACGTGGTCCAGGCTCTGGTTAAAACGATGGTAGCGACTGTTGGATGACATATGCTCAAAGATATCTACCAATAAGGGTGCATCGTGCACCGTAAGGAGCCGCAAGTTTATAGTCTGCCCCATCTTCGTGTTGAACGTTTCTATGATTTCGGTTTTATCCATCGTACACCTGTTATGACGCACTGCGTCAATTAAATGATAGCATGGCGGTTCAGCCTTAGCAACAAGCACTCATCTCCTGCAACCTTTGGCCCTAGTGTGCGTAGTGAGAAGTGTATTGACATGTTTGCTATGATATATCTGAGTAGAGATTGAAATTAGTACTTAGGACCTTGCTAGTTCTTTGGGAATCATGGTCAGGGTGTGCTCCCGATTTCGTGGCTATGTGGTCCGTGTTCCTCTCAGGTAACAGAAAGCCGTTCTTTATACCCTAAGTAAGAGCAAAGGAAGTTCAGGATGAGTTCCAAGAAAGCCGATAAATATGCTGAGTTGCGCACATCGCTCGAAGCATTGCCCTATATAAGCCCACCGCAGGTGGACCAATGGATCGACTTGCAGCAGTCCATTGATGGTACGCGGGATTACCTTATTCGTGCGGTGCCTGAGGCCCAATTCAGTATCGACGAAGCGGAGAAGATCCTAGGCCAGCGGACTTATACACTTGTGTTCTTTGGCGGGACAGGTGTCGGCAAGAGCACATTGATAAACGCGCTGCTGGGGCGAAATTTGTTGCCGACAGGCGCAGTTACGGCCGTGACAGGCACCATTGTCTACATTGAGCAGGCAGATGAAGGCGAAGCGGAAACGCTGGTGCTAACTTATTGGACCAAGGAAGAGTTCGCTGAACGTGTGCGCCGCCTGTGTCAATTGGCTGAAGTTGATGCGTTTGACATTACCAACGAAGGTGAGCGGCAGCAAGCCGAGCAAGATATTAAGGCCGTTATTGTAGATGGGCAGGATTCCGCTAAGACGGAGCGGGACGAGTACTTGGAGATTCTGCTCGACTGCATTCACAGCTACGAAAACAACAAACAACTGTACAAGATCGATGCACCTCCGCCGATCAGTCTTTCGCTACAGGATGAGGATTCTTACAAGCACCTGCGCGAAGACTCCTTCAAGGGGAGCGATAAGCGGCAGATTCGCCTGATCAAGTCGGCGACGTTCCGCATCCATCCGCAGCCCGGGGTACCGAACCTGTTGATGAATGGGTACTTGCGCATCGTAGACGTCCCGGGCCTCGGCGCGGGTATGCGTCTGCATGAGGCGATCACGCTGGAAGAGATGAAGCGCGAGGACGCGATGATTGTCCTGGTGACGGATGCCGGAAGGCAGCGCGTGGACGAAATGAAGTCGCTTTCAGCGGTGAACTGGATCAAGGAAAACCGCCTGTTTGGTCTGCAGGGCGGCGATCTGGATGAAGCCGCGGCGAAGATCTTCCTGGCGGTGAACGGGGCAAATGTACGCCAGGCGTTTGACCGCCTGAATTCCGGTTTGCCGGAAGCGGAGCTCGAAGTTAAGGAAGTGACGCGCTATATCGCCCCGAATTATTGGGAGCGATATATGGGGCGGGGGGACAAACGGCCGTATTTTCTGGTGATGGCCCCGCCGGCGCTCTATTTGCAGGATCCTGATCATGCTCCCGGCGAGTTTGCGAGTGAAACCGAACGCATTCTCAAGGTCTTCAGGGATCAGCTGGGCCCGGTGGACCTGAGTGACCCATTTGATCCAGACACGAAGGCGGCCCTATTGAAGCTGAGCGAGGTACCGCTGCTGCGCGACAACCTGGTGGAGTTCATCCAGACAGAGCGTGTGCGCGGGCAGCTTCGCGAGGCTTCAACACGCATACGCAATGCACTGCAGTCGCTGCGCTACTACTATGAAAAGCAGCTTGCTGCGCGTGGCGTACAACCGCCCTTCGCCAACAGCTGGGAACAGCTGCAGGAGCGCCGCTATGAGAACGTGCTGCTGCGTCAGCAAAAAGATCTGCCACGCGCGTTCCACAATGCTCTGCTGGAACTGAGCGCACGAACGAATAGCGACGAGCGTTTCCGCAGCTTGCTGCGGCCGACGCTGAACGGCGTGCAAGGGATGGTCCAGAACGCGATCCAGCGGGAGGTGGAAACGCTGCTGGAGAGTTATGGCACCGAGTATTGGGACGACCGCGATGTGACCTATGACAATCTTATCTGGGGAACAAGCGGGATAGAGATCCCAATCAAGCGCATCTTGTTCCAGGTGGAGCTGATGATGCAGGAGGCGGTCTCCAAGTTTATGCCAGAGGTCGCGGATGTTGTGGCGGCTGAGCTGCAGCGCACCCTGGAGGCGCATGAGATTTTGTCGCGCCTTGAACGGGCGAGCTATGGGCGTGAGTACACATACGTGATCCCTGGTGATGCAGGCGTAGAGCCTACCGATCTGGAACACGCTTACCAGGTCTTGATCCAGCGCGTGGCGCAGAACTACCGTCATATTTGCCAACAGGCCACGATGTATGAGCTAATGAAGCCAGGTCGCTCCGTACATACGCGGCTTGAGGAGGGCGAGCGCGAGCTGGCGCTGCCAAGCAGCGAACGATTGCTGGATGTTGCTCTCTACGGACCAGATCGAGTGCGTGCAGAATTGGCGCAGATGATGCCGGCACCGTCGAGTAACGCGCCGGGGCAGACCGGTGAGGCTGTAGAACTAGAAGCTGAAGTGGAGATCAACATCCTAGATGAGTCGGCTCAGCCTGATTTTGATATCAGTTTCCTGGGAGATGGCGCAGCGGCGATGGGTGCTGCAGAGCTGGAAATCAGTTATGCCGATAAGCTGGACGATGTATCGGTGAAGGTCAATCGCATTTTTGACAATATCGTGCAGGACCTTTTCAGCGACGACGAACTCCTGCCACGCTTGCGCCGCTTGTTCTGGTTAGAAGCAACCAAGGCAGAGCGTGATTTCAATAATGCGCTGGTCAAGCCGATGCTGAAGCAGCATGATCGCAATCTGAGTGATGCGGAACTGCGCAAAGCGATGGAGATTGATCTGGAATCTGTATCGGATCTGGAAGCATTGATGCGCATCTGGGAAGGTTTGCATGACCTGGAAACCAGAATGGCGATGTAAATGAGGCGGATGGCGGGTAGACGGCCGTTTACAAATCCAACGGTGGTCTGCCCGTCAAGGACTTAGGAAAGTGAACCGAACCTACGCGAGGTGCAATTGATGAAGGATGCAGCAACAGACCTGATCCGATCCTTGCCCGACAGCGAACACATCATTTGTCTAGCTGCGAAGCTGCGGCAGTGGCTAGTAGTGGATCTCAATCGCAGCAATGAACCAGTCCCCGACTTCACGGAGTCGCGGGCGAGGGCTTTACTGCGCGCAGCGGACTTGCTTGATGATCCGACGCGCCATAGCTTCGAGCGTTTGATGGAGAACGAGACCGCTCTGCGGGTGGCGCTGTATGACCTGTTGGTCAAGAGTGAACTGGCAGAAAACGAGGAAGTGCCTGCACTGGTGGCCGGGGTGGCTGCAGCTCCGGACACGGAATCGAAGCTGCCAGTGGATTGGCCGGGTCTGGCTATCGCCGCGTTTGCGTCGAAGAATGGGTATGAGCTTTACCAGCTCGATCCGGCCTCGCCGCCCAGCCCATACAGCCCAGCGGGCCAGGTGCTGAAGCGGGCGGCGCACTATATGCGCGAGCAGGTGCTGCGGAGCGCCACGGAGCGCGAGAAACTGGGGCGTCAGCTTGTCTATGTCGCCGGGCGCGTACCCGGTCTGGATAACCTACCATCGGGAGGCGTCGTGGCTCCCCTTCCACCTTACTACCGGACGCCGATCCCGGTCAAATACCCGGAGGTTTCGTCACAGACGATTCGGGTCGAGCCTGATGCCGGAAGTGATGCCGGAGCTGTGAGCAGAGGCAACCCAATCACGATCACCAGTGACGATCTGGCGCCCGTGCGCGAGGCTCCACAGACTGCACCCAGCTACCGCGCTCCGATCCAAGTCACGGGGGATGAGGCAGGGCGGGCACGGACGTCGCAGGTGGTGACGCCCAACGCGACGGTGGCGACGGGCGCGGAGTTTTCACGGGCAGTGCGGCGTAAGGTGCGCCGCAGTAAAGGCACGCTGAAGGCGACTAAGCTCAAGGTGGTGGTGCAGGAATATGCAGACGGGCCGGGTTTGTACGGGTTGCAGGTGCGCGTGCGCTGCAAGGGCATCAAGAGCCATGTGGCAGGCGTTACCACGCGCGAAGGCGAGTTTGTTTGTGAGCTACCGGTTCCTGAACAGTCGGGGCTCACTTATGATGTTGAAGTGACGTGGCCACGTGAATTGGGGAGTGAGATCGAGCGCAAGTCGGTTACGCTGCATGCCGATCGGACGCAGTTTACGCTGCCCTTTTATCGGCGTCTGAACCCCGGCGAAAAAGTCTAGTTGGGCATTGCCGCAGCTGCCAGTAATAACCATGCTTCGTGCCCCAAGATGAGCGAGCGGCTTAAGCTGACGGAAGAGGACATAGAGCAGGTCCTAGCCCAAGCGCGGGAAGCGCCGCCAACGCCTGCAGTGATCCGGATTGGTCACGAAGATGCTCTGCCGGAAACGTCTGTTTCTGGCGTGCACACAGAACATGGGCTGCGCATTACGGCCGATGATCTGATCGCCGTTCCCCCACAAAGAAGCAATTTGCCCAATTTGCTAGAACTGGAGACGCTGATGTTTGGGCTCGTCAACAGTGCCCGGCAACAGAATCTGCCACGCTGGCTTGGAAACCCGAATTTGCGCTGGGACGAAGAGCTGGCGGCCGTGGCTCGAGGGCATTCCCTGGATATGCTCAAGAGGCGTTATGTAGAACATACTTCGCCGGACGGCGTCAGTGTGGCCCGGCGACTCGAGCAATATGGAGTTCGTTATGTGGCCTGTGGAGAGAATATTGGGGTTGTGTATGGCGCCGCCAGTCACAGCGACCAGGGTGTATACGAGATTTACCGGGCGTTCATGAACCAGCCGAGGCGATTGGCAAATCACCGCGGCAATCTGCTGAACCCGATCTGGACACATCTGGGCATTGGTGTGGCTTACGATGAAAGCGGATCACTAATGCTGACGCAGAACTTCATTGCAAAACTGAGTTAAGCCTATTGTTGGTCGACGTTGGACTCTATCGTACAGGAATTCTGAATGACGGAAGAAACAGAAACGATTGTAATTACTGATCCGGACAAGGATCGTTATCATACATTTGGCTATATCAGCTGGTGGCAGCAGGAGGTCGTGCGAAAAGCCACGGTGCTTGTGGTAGGCGCCGGAGCACTCGGTAACGAGGTCATCAAGAACCTGGCATTGATGGGTATCGGCAATATATTGATCGCTGATTTTGACACCATCGAGGACAGCAACTTGAGCCGTTCGGTCTTGTTTCGAGAAGCGGACAACGGACGTCGCAAGGTGGATGCTGCGGCGGAGGCGGTTAAGGAGTTGAATCCTGATGTGAATGTGAAAGCATGGCACGGGGACATCAACTTCGAGCTCGGACTAGGTGTGTACAGGCACGTGGATGCGATCATAGGCTGTCTTGACAATCGCGAGGCGCGACTGTCGATTAACAGGGCAAGCTGGGCAGTAGGAAGGCCGTGGGTAGACGGCGCTATCCAGGAACTCATGGGGATTGTGCGGGTCTTTTGGCCGGGCGAGGGAGCCTGTTACGAATGCACATTGACCGACCATGATTACCAGATGATAGGCCTGCGCTATTCCTGCCCATTGTTGGCGCGTGACAACCTGCTGATGGGCAAGGTGGCTACGACACCGACAAGCGCCTCTATTGTGGCGGCCTTTGAGACGCAAGAAGCACTGAAGTTGATCCACAATATGGAGGTGCAGCCCGGAAAGGCGCTGCTAATCAACGGTCTGACTAACGATATCTACACGACCGAGTATCCGGAAAAAGAGATGTGCATGAGCCACTCGCGATTGGAGCCGATCCTGGAGCTGCCGCAAGTCCGGTCGGACACGACTACGGTTGGTGAACTGCTGGCTATTGGTCGAGAGGAGCTTGGCCCAGCGGCGCAGCTGGAGTTTACTGGTGAGTTGGTGGTAGCATTCCAGTGTAATCACTGTGACAAAGAGACGGCCGTGTTCAAGCGTATGGCACGCTTGTATGAAGCCGAGGCGCTCTGTCCGGAGTGTGGTAACCGGCGCGAGATGATCCTTACCCATCGCATCAGCGGGAACGAGTATTTCCTGGAGCGCACGCTGGCCGAAATTGATTTACCTGCGCTAGATATCGTACGCGCGCGCAGCAAAGAAGGCAGCATCTATCTGGAGCTGACCGGCGACCGGGAAACATTTCTAGAGTTTTCTTAGTTCTTTGTCCGAGGATTGCTGAGCGACTGCGCGGCGGCGCAACCCCAGGATAAGCTCTTACGTAATGCTTAGTGATATACTTGTGACCACAAAGGTTTTGGAGGCTTAACCAAATGGCGAATACAAAAGTTATTATTTACGATCCAACGGGTTCAAAGAAGACCCCAGTGGAACTTCCCGATGATGTTCCGATGCGCCGGCTGGTGCCAGCTCTGGTGAGCAAGATGGGCTTGCCCACCAGCCAGGGTGCGAACCCGATTACATACCGGCTGGACCATCGCGCGTCTGGTAAACGTCTGGGTGATGATGAATCTCTGCATGATGCGGGTGTTCAAGAGGATGACATCCTGAGTCTCTTCCCAGAAGTGACCGCAGGCTAGGCGATTTCGGACCAATCATTTTCGTGCCCACGCATGGTCGTGGAGAGGCACAGTGCACATAAGAAAGGGAAGAGTGAAGGCGGTTTGTAAGCTGCTTTCGTTCTTCCCTCTTATGCGAAGTACGCTCAATTGGTGGAGTAGCATTTATGTCTTTTGATATTCGCGAAACGCGCTTGCGGAACGACCATCAACGCATCGTTGATCTGGTGAATCGAAGCGAATTTATCCATGTGGTAGCCACGGAGGGCGATCCGGCGGAGAAGTACCTGATCCGATTCACGTGCCGGGGTGTGGAAAAGGTAGCACCAACGGGCAAGCCAGTCTATCGTGATAACCACGAGGTCAGCATTTATTTACATTCGGAGTACCCACTCAAGCAGCCACAGCTGAAATGGCTGACGCCCATTTTTCACCCCAACATCCACATTACAGGAGCTGTATGCATTGGCGCATGGTGGCCGGCAAAGACACTGGATGAACTGCTGCTGACCCTGGCGGAGATGGTTCAATACAAGAACTTTGACCCGCAGGACCCGATGAACTCACGCGCGGCAACCTGGGCGCTGCGAAACAAGCCGTTGTTTCCGATTGATGCGCGCGAACTTAAAGGGAAATCTATTGCTGACTTAATCGTGTTGGGCGATGAGGAGTCAGGTGACTTCAGCATCAACATTCTCTGATCGCGGACCAACTCCGGAGGCAGCCCCAGAAAAGGCGGAGCAACCGCTTGTCCCACGTGGCACCGGTCTGGAAACCCTCCCGGTCCGCCGGCCCCCGACCTTTGAGGAGGTGGCGGTGCTGCACGGCCGTATGCCCTCCGCTGATGAGGTCACGGTGATCGTTTCCCAACTTGCGTTGAAGCAAATCGCAACGCACGCGAGCAGCAACACAACCTGCGAAGTTGGCGGCGCTTTGCTTGGACGCGCCTATCGCTGGCAGGATGAAGCTTATGTGGATGTCATGGCGGCTATCCCTGCGATTTCTGATGACCATGGTCCCGTCCATTTTACGTTTACGGCTGACGCGTGGTCGCAACTACACAGGGATCGCGAACAGCGCTACTCTGACCTAGATATCGTAGGTTGGTTCCATACTCATCCGGACTTGGGTGTCTTCTATTCCAGTGATGATGTGGTGGTGCACAGCGCCGCCTTTACGCAGCCCTGGCATGTGGGCATGGTCGTCGACCCACTGCGTAAGGAAACCAGCTTTTTCGGCTGGGAACGGGGAGAACTGGCACCGATCAGCGGTTATTATGAGCGATTGGACCTACAGCCAGATTCATTGATGGTCTGGAAGCAGGCGGAAACCACTGTCTGGGATCATACTTATGCTTATGAGGCGGATGGATCTGCTTATACGCCGGGCAGCACGGTTTATTTGTCACCCAACCTGCGCCCCGTGGTGGCCACCCTGGTGCCTTATTTCGGTTATGCTTTGGGCGCGTTGGGGATGCTGCTGAGTCTGATCATGCTGTTGGGTTGGGTGCTTCCGTTGACGCGCGAAGTGGACCGCCTGCAAAATACGGTGGTGGTCCTGGCAGATACGGCGCTGGCGGAGAGTAACGCCGCACTCTGCCCGGATATGCGCCTGCGGATTCTGGCGCCATTGGTGGGGCAGCAGGTGCGAGCGGGCGAGTTGCTGGAGGTCACGGGAACAGCGATGGTTCCGGAAGTCACGCGTTACCAGGTTGACGTGAGGCCAAATGACGGCCAGGCGTGGTCGGTGATTGGTCTGCGGCGCGGGGAGCTAAAACTAGGGCAATTAGCGCGATGGGACACTACGGCCGTTGTTCCCGGCGTATACGAGATGCGCCTTTCAGCCGTGGATAACAACAACATCCGCCTGTCGAGCAGCCCCTCCTGCTTGATAGCCGTTGAGGTCACCTCCTAGCATATACCCGCTGTACGCGGACGAGGCCGCCTGGCGGCCAAGTATGTGAACTTATGCCGAAAAAGAGAGATTTGACTTACGCTGCGCTGATTACTATTTCACTTCCCGGCCAGGGGGAGTCGGTCTCAATGACCGTGAGCCTCTTGCCGGGCGATATTGTCAGCACAGGTGGACTTGCCAAACCGCTAGGAGATTGCACGCTGGCTGATTTGCGGCGGTATGCCGCCGAACTGGAAGCGGACGTTTGGGAGACCTTCCAGCAGATCACGCTGCCTGAGCTAGATGCTGATGAACAAGTAGAGGTGCGGGTAATGCTGCCCGATGAGGCTCTGCAAAGCATAGAAGACTGGCCGACACAGGTGCTGGTCATGCCTCCGGCGGATATCGGTACGACGGACGTGGAAGTCGGACCAGAAGAGGCACCGAGTGAACCACAGCGTAACGATGCCCAGACTGCAAAAAATGGGGACAGCGAACCGCGGTCTGAAGACGGGCAGGAGGATGACCAGGTCGCAGAAGGGGAGCTACCGGGGGTAGCTGTGGCCGAGGCGGAGCTGGTGTTCCCGGAGATCGAAGTTGAGGTAGGCGGAGTATATGACGATGAAGTGCCGGCCGCCGGGCAAGACGGGGTCATTCCGAGCCAGGCGAGGGTACGAGTGGCAGGGGGACGTTTGCCACTTGGCGATCCCACGTGGGCAGCGGTGGATATTCTGATGGATGAGCCGGCTTTGCGGGCTGCGCAAGCGCATGCGTTGAGCAGCCTGAATCGTGAGGTGGCAGGAGTATTAATCGGGCGTAGGCCGGAAAAGCAGCCGGATGGCCGATATCTGGTGCATATTTTTGATACGATTGTGGCGAAGCATACGGTGATGCAGGGCGCGAGCGTGACCTACACTCCGGAAAGCTGGCGTTATCTGAACGACACGCTCAACGAGCGGTATCCGGATGACACGGCGGTGATGGTTGGCTGGTACCATACACACCCGGGATTTGGGATCTTTTTGTCGGGAATGGACCTGTTTATTCACCAGAACTTTTTCACCCAGATCTGGCATGTGGCGATGGTATTGGACCCGCAAGCGCGAACGAGCGGTTTCTTCTGTTGGGACCGGCCGCAGAGCCGCGTGGGCCGCCATGAGTTTGCATGGCCGGAATGGGCCGCGGAATCGTGGTAACGCTGCGATTGACTCTAAGACACGGCTGTAGGATCTTGACCTTTCGGTGAATCCGATCTAGGCTTCTAAGTAGTATGGATGAGCAACAAAATCCGTTCATTCGCATAACGGATAACGATATCGCTGAGGCTAATCAACTCAGCCTGCACTGCCCGATTTGCGCCAGCGCTGTGGAGAAGAATCTCGACGGTGATGAGCTGCGACCGGTCGTTTGCGCCAGTTGCGGCACGCTTTACCACAAGGCGTGCTGGGAACAAAGCGGTGGTAAGTGCGCAATATTGGGCTGTGGCCATGACAAGTACAGGGTATACGGCCGCGATCTGGGCCCTTCGCTGAAAGTTCACTATGACGATATCGCCCATCCAGGCCCCAACGGTAACGGTCCCGGCGCAACGACGCGCCGACTGAAGGATGAACAGCGACGGCAGGTCGAGCAGTTACGACGCCCCAGCCTGCTGCAACGATTTTTCCAATGGTTGCTTGACCAGATTCGAATCAGTGAGTAGGCTGCTGCCAGGCGGCTGTCATTGAACTTGATCCGGCCGTAATGTTTCTTCCCTCTTGATGCCTCCCAGGTCGTACATTCGGCCCGTCTTTGTCGACGAACTCTCCCCTTTCTTGGGAGAGGGGTGCGCGCTCTGTAAGTCCCCGTTTGATGCTGGGGATGAACTGGTTATTTGCCCAGCAGATGGTAGTCGCCACCATATACATTGTTGGGAAGCGAATCACAATCACTGTACGGCTTATGGTTGTGATGGCCAGGGCGAGATCCTGTCGCGCCAGGTCGATCCGCCCCGGCAAAGGGGACGCGAACAGGAGGCGGCCACCGAGGTGGGTGAACAACGTTCCAAAGTGAGAGCCCTGCCGACAGGCAGCGTCGGCTGTGCACAAGCGTGCCTGGTCTTGAGCATTGCTTTCGCGATTGTGTTGATTGCCTTTGGTTGCTACGGTCTGTGGGCCATTCTTGATTACGTGATGATCGAGGAACTTGGCTGGCAGTATCGGACACCCAATAGCGGCACGATCCTGCCGGTGTTCTTCACGGCTGTGCTGCGTGACTTCCCCGTCCTGCTAGGGCTTTGATTGCGCGTCCTTTGTGCTAGACTTGGCGCGCAATGAAGGCCGTGGTGATAGTCAAAAGTTCGGAAGATTAATGGCCGGTTTGCCGCCTGAGATTAAACACTCTGCAAGCTTGGAGACTTATAGATGAGCAGCTATGAAATGTTGCTGGTGAAGGTTCAGGAAATCGACGATCTGAACAAGGCGCTGGCGGTTATGGGTTGGGACCGAGAGACCAATATGCCTAAAGCGGGGGCTGCGGCGCGCGTGCAGCAGATGACGACTTTGAACCGTTTTACGCATCTGCTCTTCACGGACGATGAGATGGGCCGGCTTATTGAGGACAGTGCAGTAGAACTTAACGGCGCGGCCTATGAAAGTAATGAAGCGAGTTTGATTCGTCTACTACGACAGACATACGCTGACGCGCGCAGACTGCCGGCGGAGTTTGTGGCGCGGGTCAGTGACGTCGGTGGTCACGCGCACCAGGCATGGGTGCATGCACGAGCGGAAAACGACTTTGTGTCTTTCCGGCCATGGCTAGAGCAGGTGGTCGAGCTGGGGCAGGAGATGGCCGAGTATTATGGCTATGAGGATGAGAAGTATGACGCGCTTCTTGATAAGTACGAACGGGGCATGAAAACTGCTGAAGTCCGTGCTATTTTTGCGGCACTGCGTGAGGAACTTGTTCCCCTACGGGAAGCAATCGAGGCGCAGGGGTGGCAGGTCGACGACAGCCTTCTGCATCAAGCTTTCCCGGTTGAGAAGCAACAAGTATTCGCGCGTTACATTGCGCCTCAGGTCGGCTACGACCTTGCACGCGGTCATCTGGGCACCGTCGTCCATCCATTCGCAACTAGCTTCAGTCGTGACGATTCGCGCATTACGACCCGCTGGTATCCTGACTTTCTCAGCCCATCGCTCTTTGGAACGCTGCATGAATCCGGCCATGCGATCTATGAACAGGGGACACACCCAGCCCTGGCACGAACGCCGCTGGCGCGCGGGACGTCGCTGGGAATTCACGAATCCCAGTCACGCATGATGGAGAACCTCGTTGGAAGGAGTCGCGGTTTTTGGCGAAGGCACTATGCGGAACTGCAGTCTACGTTCCCGGAGCAACTGGGGGAATCTGATGCCGAGGATTTCTACCTGGCAATTAACAAAGTCCAGCCATCGTTGATCCGCGTTGAAGCAGACGAGTTGACCTATAACTTCCATATCATCTTGCGATTTGAACTGGAGCAGGGCTTAATGAACGGAGAACTGGTGGCAAAGGACTTGCCCGAAGCATGGAACGCGAAGATGGAGGAGCTATTGGGAGTAGTACCGCCAACGGATACAGATGGGTGCCTGCAGGATGTACATTGGACACGGCCCAGCTTTGGCTATTTTCCGACTTATGCCCTGGGTAATCTGTATGCGGCGCAGTTCTACGAAGCGGCTGTGGCGCAAAACCCCCGCATTGGGACGGAGCTCGCGGAAGGAGGAACGGACGGACTGCTGGCGTGGTTGGGAGAGAATATTCACCAGCACGGCCGTAAGTTCACGCCGCGTGAGTTAGTGATGCATGTTACCGGAGAGAATCTGAGTTACGAGGCGTTCATGCGCTATGCGTGGGCGAAGTTTGGGGATATTTATCGCCTGAGCTGATTGAGAAGGCAAGACCAAGGGTTTGCAAAAGAGGGAGGCAGCACGGCCGTGCTGCCTCCCTCTTTTGGTCCTTCCAAATGTTGACAGTTGATCAGGAAGCGAAGTTCCATGCCCCACGCAACATCGTGACGCCGATGAAGATTAAAACGAGCGCGATTAGGATAACGATTAGGTTGTTACGGAAGATCTCTGCCTCATTGTCTGAATTGCGCCAGCGAATGGAAAGATGAGCAACCACGACGGCGAGAATCATTGTGAGAGCATGTTCGAGGCGGTAGCGCGGGAATCCGCCGCCCAAGGCAAACAAGAGGATCAGCCCCAACAGCAAGTTAATATCTAGTAGAATCGTGAATGCGCTCATGAGACCCCGATCCAGACTGGTATAGGGGCGCTTTCCAAGCCAGCCGACCGCAAATTTTATGATGGCGATCAATCCCACCAGGGCAACGAGCCATCTTATTTCGCCGTGTAATGTCAGAACAAAATCCATGTCTTGCTTACTCCTTACCTTGTGTGGTTAACCTTTCCGAGACATTTGTTTCGTCCCGGTAGGTGATTGTAGATATTGGTGTATGAGAACGTCCGCTAGGCATGCCCGTTCTGTTGCAGTTCATCCGCACCTGCATGGGAGTCTGGGTCATCGGGCGAGGGGAAGTCTATTTTTAAGCGGGACACGGCGCGTCGATCCACATCCAGCACGGTGAAGTGCACGTTTTCGTTGTAGGTAACCTTATCTCCTACTTGAGGCGGGCGGCCCAATTCAGCAACCACAAGGCCGCCAACCGTTTCCACGTCTGGCAAAGCTTCTTCTGAGCCAAGAAAGACTTGCTCTTGCAGGTCATCAACCAGGTAGTCACCGGCAACTTCCAGATGGCCCGGGGAGAGCTGCAAATAGGGCTCCGGTTCAAGGTCGAATTCATCACGCACTTCACCTACGACCTCTTCAACCAAGTCTTCCAGGGTGACAACGCCAGATAACCCTCCGAACTCATCCAGGACAACGGCCATGTGTAATTTCTGTTTTTTGAAGGCGGCCAGGAGTGTTTCGATTAATTGATCCTCGGGTACTGCAGGAGCGGAACGGAGGATGAGCCGCAGGTCGAGTTTAGCGCCAGGCTTGATAGACTGGCGGATGAGGTCTTTGAGGTGCAGGATTCCAACGATGTGGTCGAGATCGCCATCGTAGACGGGGAAACGACTGTGGCGGCTTTCAGTGACAAGGCTCAGGAGTTCATCGTGGGGCATGTCCAAAGGGATGGACTGGACTTTGAGTCGTGGAGTCATGACTTGCCCTACGGTTCGATCACTGAAATCGAAGATATTGCGGATCATGACCTTCTCTTCTTGCAGGATCAGACCGCCTTCGGCACTCTCGGATACGATCAGCTCTAGCTCTTCTGGGGCAAGTAGTCGGGCCTGGCCATGGGCTGGAGGGATGCGGAACAGTTTGAGCAAACCATTGCCAATTCTGTTGAGGATTCGGACCGGGATATAGAGGATCTTTTGGCTTATGCGCATGGGCCCGCTGAGGCGAATGGCCATGGTGGAAGAATCCATAAGGGCCAGCGTTTTAGGTACCATTTCGCCAATGACTACATGTAGATAGGTCAGCAAACCCAGCACGAGAAAGTAGCCGACCGTATTGGCGGTGGCTTCGCTCAGGCCGAACCAGGCGATCAGGTAGGGTTCGATGAAGTGTGAGACGGCTGGTTCGCCATACATGGCAAGGCCCAGCGAGGCCAGGGTGATGCCCAGCTGCGCTGTGGCAATGTATTGATCCTGAGCCGGGCGCGACTCAACTACGTCCAGGACCTGTTGGGCCTGGGCATCGCCCTCGCTGGCCATTTGTTCGAGCTGAGTCGGCCGTACGCCGATGATGGCAAACTCTGAGGCGACGTACAGCCCGTTGAGGAGAACGAGCAGGGCAATGACAATGAGCGGCACGATAAGGGTGCTCAGCGAAGGAAGACCGGCTTCGGCGGCACGGTAGAGAAGAAAGGTCAGGCTGGCGCCAGGAACTGCTACGGAAAACAAGAGCAGCTTACTCATGGTCAGCCACCTCCCAATCGGAGAAAGAGGTACCCTGGGTAATGGTTGGCAGGACCAAGGATACTTCTCGTACACCAAGATCTTCAAGTGCCTCTACCCGGATGACAGTGTTAGCGACGGAAATCTCTTCGCCTTGCTCCGGAGGCCGGCCGAGAACGCTGAATACGAGACCACTCAACGTGTCTGCTTCGGTAGGCAGTTCAAGCTCAAGATATTCGTTGACGTCGCTTACCAAGAGGTCTCCGCGTAGATAGATGCGCCCTTCTTTGTCACGTGAGATAAGAGCCATTTCGTTGTCGAATTCATCTTGGAGTTCGCCGAAGATTTCCTCGATCAGGTCTTCAAAAGTAATCAGGCCTGCGGTGCCACCAAATTCGTCAAAGGCGATGGCCAGATAGTTCCCGCGAGCATCGAGTTTCTCCCATACGTCGCTGGCGGGCATAGTTTCTGGAACATAGACAACTTCGCGCATTACGCTGTCAAGGCTGGCTTCTCCTTCAACGTATAAGCGGAACAGGTCTTTAACGTGAACGAAGCCAATGATGTCGTCAATGGACTCTTCATAAATGGGAATGCGCGATAGTCCTTCATTAATGGCCATGTTAAGGACTTCGAGTACGGAGGAAGCTTTTGAAGCGGCGAAAAGACGGGTGCGGTGCAGCATTACCTGGCGCGCGGTCAGATCGCGCAGGCGAAAGGCGTTGCGCAGCATCTGGCGTTCGATATCGTCCAGCAAACCACCTTCATGGCTCTCAGTAACCAGGAGTTCGATTTCTTCGGCAGAATGGATCTGCAGGTGTCCTTCGCCGGGATTGTGGCCGAGCAAGCGCAGGATAAGCGCTCCACTGCCGTTAAAGAGCCAGATCAGCGGGGCAAACAGCTTAAGGGAAATCTTCATGGGCCAGGCTACGCTCATGGCCACGCGCTCGGGATACTGAATGGCAATTGACTTGGGGAACAACTCGCCAAAGATCACTTGCAGGGTAGTAATGCCGATCAGTACGATGGTAGCGGACAGAGAATTGGCCAGCACGGCCGTGGCGGCCCCGCCATCGCCGCCGAGGAAGGTGATAACAGACGGAAATTGGTCAAGCAGATCGGCTATTGGCTGGGACAGCGCTGTGGCGATTACATTCTGTCCGTAGGCACCAAGGACCAGGGAAGAGATGGTAATCCCGATCTGGCAGCCTGCTACATAGCGATCAAGCGATTCGCTGTTTTCCAGGATGGGCAAAAGAGCCCGCGCCAGTCGATCGCCTTCTGCGGCCATCTGGCTGATTTTTGTTCGTCTCGAAGAGACCGTTGCAAACTCCGCCGCCACATAAAAGGCGTTGAAGAAGATCATCAACGAGACAGTGGCGATGACGATTAACCAGCTCATAGTGGGCAGACGGACAGGGGTTTTCCAATCACGGGAGCCGGCGGCATGTGGTATAGCAGCCCCAGACTGCAAGCAAGGATCAAGTTCCGCACGGGGTTTTTCGGAATCAATTGACTAGCTGTAGCAACGAAAGAAATGAAACGTTGATCAGGAGGCTCTTCGCTCGTGTTAGACACCTCTAGAGCACCCCCTGGTGTCCAGGCTTCGTGACAGCCTTACTCGATTTGTCGGCGAACATGTGATGCAGTTTAGGTTACCGGTTACGTGCGCTAGATTCGTATCTTCTTGACTGGTTGGCCGTGCTATACAAAGCCGCACTGCCAAGTACGCATGGATACATTCTCCAGTCAGCAGAGGTGATTATAGAACAGGAGGGGGAAATGTCAACTTGCGGGGGATACGCGCAGTAGAGCCAATCACAGACAAATAGCGACGTATTTTCTGATACTAACTATGGTCTGGGAGGCCTCGAGCGTGAGTCCAAGCAACCTTTTCCGTCACGCTCCGGGCTTAGTTTGGTACAATTGCTGGTATGAATCCTAGCACCGATGCACCTCTGGTTGTGGCATTCGTGGCCGATCTCATGTTTACAAGCAAGATCGAAAACGTTATTCGCGGTCTTGGTTACCGGGTACGCTGGGTTAGCAAGGCGCGGGATATTTCCCTGCAGGCGCCGGAACAAGCGGGAAGGCCGGGAGAGCGACTGCATGGAGAGCAAGGCGACTTATTCGACAAGATTACAAGCTGGCAGCCGGCATTGCTGTTATTTGATTTAGGAAACGAGGATATCCCGTGGCAACGCTGGATACCTGTATTGAAGTCTTCCCCGGCAACGCGTCGCATCCCGGTCCTCGCTTACGGCTCTCATGTTAATGTGGCGATGTTGAAGGTCGCCAAAGAGGCCGGTGCTGACCAGGTGCTGGCGCGGTCACGGTTTACGACTGATATGCCGCAACTATTGCAGACTCACGCTCGCTTTTCGGACTGGGAGGCAATTGGCGCTGCCTGTGCGGAAGTACTGGCACCGCTGGCGTTGAGCGGAATTGAGAAGTTTAACCGGGGTGCATACTATCCCAGCCACGATGACCTAGAGGAAGCATGGCGACAAGATGACGGGGCAGCACGGGAACTATACCGCGGCATTCTGCAGGTCGGAATTGCCTACTACCAGATTGAGCGTGGCAATTATCGCGGGGCGGCAAAGATGCTGCTGCGCGCCCGGCAGTGGTTGGAGCCGCTGCCGGAGGTGTGCCGGGGGGTTAAGGTAGGGCGGCTGCGGAACGATGCTACGGCCGTCTATGAGGCTCTGGTAGCATTGGGGCCAGAAAGAATTGCGGAATTTGACCACGCTCTATTCCGGCCCGTTCAACTAAAGGCGATTCAGTGATCTTGCGCGGATCACGATTCCATGTTCAGAGTTCGCCTGATCCACTTTTCAATTTCTACGGCAAAGAATACGATCAAGCTAGCGGCCAAAGCGACTGCCAGATCTCTTGCGGAGAGCGGCTTTGTGCCAAAAAAGCGCTGCATCAGCGGCACATAAATAAGCACGAGCTGCAGGACAAAGGTCACAGTGATTGCAATGACCATCAGGCGGTTGGAAAATAGACCCATCTTAAATACCGAGTCGGTGTTGGAGCGGATGGCCATGGCATTGCCCATCTGAGCCAAGACAAGCGTTGTAAAGACCATCGTTTGCCAGACGCCATTCGGATCCATCTGATAATACGTGTAGCCAACTCCCAGCGAGACGATGCCCATCAGGGAGCCAATAATCAGGATGCGCCAGCCCATGCCGCGGCTGAAGATGCTCTCATTGGGCCGCCACGGGGGGCGCTGCATAATGCCGCGCTCCGAATCCTCCAGGGCCAGAGCAAGTCCAGGGAGCCCGTCTGTGACGAGGTTGATCCACAGAATCTGGACAGCCATCAAGGGGAGCGGCATGCCAAGAAAAGGGGCGACGAGCATGACAAAGAGCTCACCGATGTTGCTGGAGAGGGTGTATTTGATGAATTTGCGGATGTTGTCAAAGATAGTGCGACCCTCTTCGATAGCCATTACAATCGTGGCAAAGTTATCATCCAGGAGGACCATGTCCGCGGCTTCCTTGGAGACATCGGTGCCGGTGATACCCATAGCCACGCCGATATCGGCCTTTTTGAGGGCGGGCGCGTCATTAACGCCGTCGCCAGTCATGGCAACAACATGACCTTGTTCCTGCAAAGCTTCAACGATGTTGAGTTTGTGCTCCGGCGAGACCCGTGCATAGACGGAAACGTCGTTCACAACATCCTTCAGTTCGATGACAGACATTTGTGACAACTCCTGCCCAGTCAGATTCTGGTTGTTGTCAGTGATATGCAGGTCTTTTGCTATCGTCTGCGCAGTAAGGGGATGATCGCCGGTAATCATCACCGGGCGCACACCTGCGCCTTTGGCGACGGACACGGCATCTCTAACTTCGGGGCGCGGCGGATCGATCATACTGACTAGGCCCACAAAAATCATGTCATGTTCGATGCTCTCTGCGGTTACTTTGGGAGGCAGTTCTTCCAGGCCGCGAAAGGCGACGCCCAAGACCCGCTGGCCTTCCTGTGCCTTCTCCCTATTGGCCTCGTTTATACGCCGGGTGACTTCATCATCAATGGGCAGGATTTCTACGCCGGTCCAAATTTGTGTGCAGACCTCGAGCAGGCTATCGACAGCGCCTTTGCAGAAGGCGACGTAGGGAACATCGCGCCACGCTTCTTCTATATTTGGCCGTTCCAAGGAGACCTCGTGAATGGTCGTCATACGTTTGCGTTCGGATGTGAAAGGTACCTCGGCGACGCGCGGGAGGGTGGCTTCCAGCACAGCCTTGGGATATCCTAACTTCTCAGCGGCAACCACTAGCGCCCCTTCAGTTGGATCGCCGATAGTATGTTCGGTGCCGTCTTCATCGCGCTCGATAAAGGCGTCATTGCAGAGGGCACCCGCCTTGACGAGGAGGCTCAGGGTGCGTTCTTCGGGCGGGCTGGCAGCATCAAGTTCGGCGTTGTTCAGAAAGCCTTTGCTGTTGAGGATGGTCTCCACTTCCATAGTCTGACCGACTACGTCGAGCAGCTTCACGGTCATCAGGTTCTGCGTAAGGGTGCCCGTCTTGTCGGAACAGATGACCGTAACGGAGCCGAGGGTCTCTACCGCAGGCAAGCGGCGAATCAAGGCATTGCGCTTAAGCATACGCTGAGAGCCGAGGGCGAGCGTGATGGCCACGACAGCGGGTAAGCCCTCGGGGACGGCGGCGACGGCCATGCTGATGCCAACGAGGAACAGGTCTTCAAGCGATTCGCCGCGCAGCAAGCCGAGTACGACTACCAGGGCGATAATACCCAGAGCACCTACAGCCAGGACCTTGCCCAGATGATCGAGGCGGCGCTGAAGTGGTGTTTGCTCGACTTCAACTCCCTGGATCAAATCGGCGATGTTGCCGAGTTCGGTCTGCATACCGGTTTCGGTAATCACGGCCGTGCCGCGCCCATAGGTAGCCACGGTACCCATGAAGACCATATTTTTGCGATCTCCTATCGTGAGATCTTCACCGGGCAGGGCTTGGGTAGTCTTTTCAACTGCTTCGGATTCTCCGGTTAGGGCGGCTTCTTCAATCTTCAGATTGGCTTCTTCGATGAGACGGCCGTCGGCGGGGATCAGCCCGCCGGTTTCAATACGGACTACATCGCCCGGCACAAGGTTGAGAGCCGATATTTCAACGGTGTGCCCATCGCGCTTAACTTGAACGGTGGGTACGGAAAGCTTCTTCAGGGCGGCAATCGCCTGCTCGGCCCGGTATTCCTGTGAAAAGCCAATGACGGCATTCAGAACCACAATTGCCAGAATAATCACAGCGTCACTGTATTCGCCTAGAAGTATGGAGACTACAGCGGCGACGATCAGGATAACAACCATCAACTCGCGGATCTGGTCCCAAAGAATCAGCCATGGGCTTTTCGCCCCCTCTTCTACCAGCTCGTTCGGGCCATATTTCTCAAGACGAATGGCTGCTTCAGCAGTAGTTAATCCATTTACCGGATCGGTCTGAAGTGCTTCGAGAACTTCGTCCGTTTCAAGTTGATACCAATCGCTCATTCAAAACCTCAATCTTTTTAGCAGTTGGGAACACGGGAGATGCATCATCCATCGCGTGGCGGAATTCGCAAGTTTATCATATTCTCGCCAGAATTATAGACACGGTAACCAAGCGATCATTCTTTTAGTATAATGAGTGGACACCCTATAACGGAGGCGATTATAACCTTATGAGCAGCGGATATGTACCCGAACGGGCAATGTTTATCTATGCACACCCGGATGACATTGAATTTGGGGTGGCCGGTACGGCTGCCAAATGGGCGGCAGCGGACTGCGAGGTTACCTACGTGTTGTTGACTGACGGGAATGTGGGCAGCCATGAAGATGGTATGTCTGTGGCAGAGCTAGCCCGTATCCGGCGCGCGGAGCAAACGGCCGCAGCTGAGGTAGTCGGCGCACAATGCATCTTTCTCGGTCACGATGACGGGTTGCTGCAGCCTACCCTTGAATTGCGCAAGGAGTTGGTGCGCCTGATCCGTCGTCACAGGCCCAACGCCGTAGTCTGTGGAGATCCAACGCTCTACTTCCCCAGCGATACATATATCAATCACCCCGATCATCGCGCAGCAGCGCAGGTAGCCCTGGACGCAGTGTTCCCCGCTTCGGAGATGTCCTTGCTCTATCCTGACCTCGCCGATGAAGGCCTGGCGGGTCACAAGGTTAATTACGTCTATGTGCATTGGGGGCAAGACCCTAATGTCTATATTGATATCAGTGACTGGATCGATGTGAAGATCAAAGCCTTACGGCAGCATGAAAGCCAACTTGGTGAGTGGGACCCGACGGACATGCTGAAAGAGTGGAGCGCTACCGCAGGAGCCAAGGTAGGTTTTGCGTACGCGGAAGCGTTCCGACGTATCACCCTGAAACCAATCGAGGAGGAGTCATGAGGACACGCTAACGTTTGTCAGGCTCTTTGGCGATAGCGTACAATCGGGGCATAGGATTACTTGCTATGCCAAACAGCATATTTCAGATTGCAGCGCCTGAGCTTGAACGCGAGTTGGAAAGGCATCTCGAGGATGCCCTGGAGCCTAACTGCCGCGTGATGATTCACAACGATGAGGTAACCCCTTTCGACTTCGTCATTGCGATTTTGCAGCGCATATTCATGCTTGATTTTGTCGAAGCAGAGCAAGTTACATTTCTTGCCCATACCGCTGGTGTGGCCTATGTGACGACTCTCCCCTGTACTGAGGCCAAGTCGCGGGTTGGCAAGGCACATTTTGCGGCAAGCCTGGAAGGGTACCCATTGCTGTTTACAGTGGAATCGGAGAGTTGAACTTAAAAGTTCAGGAGCTAGGTAGATGAAGATTGATTTGAGTCTAGTGGGGCCGGTGGGCCGGGCAGTTATCGAACGGGATCAGGCGGCACTTTCGCCTTCCTACACGCGCGAATACCCTCTTGTGGTAGATCATGCGTCTGGTTCTGAGGTGTGGGATATGGACGGCCGTCGCTATATAGATTTCATGGCGGGGGTTGCCGTGTTGAATGTTGGTCATCGCCACCCGGCGGTAGTGGAGGCCGTCAAGGAGCAGGTCGACAAGTTCTGGCATATTTGCTTGTCAGATTTCTATTATCCGCAAGCGGTGGAATTGGCGGAACGGATGCAGGCTATCGCGCCAATGCCGGAGACGCAGGTGTATTTTGGCAATTCGGGCACGGAGGCGGTGGAGGCGGCGATTAAGTTGGCGATGTATAAGACGGGCCGCAAACAATTTGTGGGCTTCTTTGGCGCATTTCACGGCCGAACTCTGGGATCACTGTCGTTTACGGCCAGTAAATATGTACAGAGGGCCAAATACCAGTTGGGCGTTCGTGTCTATCATATCCCCTATCCTGACCCGTATCGTCCAATGTTGACCGGGGCAGACGGCCGTGGTTATGGTGATGTAGTCGCAGATTATCTGGAGCACGAGATTTTCCGGACGTTGGTATCGCCAGAAGATATCGCCGGGATCATGATCGAACCGATCCAGGGAGAAGGCGGTTATGTGATTCCCGCGGCGAACTTCATCCCACGACTGCGGGAAATTTGCGATCGGCACGGGATAATGCTGATTGCCGACGAGATCCAAAGTGGTGCAGGGCGGACGGGACGGTGGTGGGCCATAGAGCATGAAGAGGTCCAGCCCGATATGGTGTGCTTCGCTAAGGGCATTGGGAGCGGAATGCCAATCGGCGGGATACTGGCGCGGAAGGATGCGATGGTGTGGGGTCCGGGGGCGCATGGCAGCACCTTTGGAGGAAACCCGGTTGCGGCGGCGGCGGCACTGGCGACGGTCAACGTGATTGAACAAGAAGGGCTTATGGCTATGGCGGAAAACACGGGCCAACAGATTGTTGACTTCCTGGGCGAGATGCAGACGCGCCACCCCAGCATTGGGGATGTAAGGGGCCGGGGACTGATGATCGGCGTCGAGTTCGTGAAGGACAGGTATTCGAAAGAGCGCGCGACGGAGCTTCGCGACGCGATCATTCAGCGCGCTTTTAAGGAGGGCCTGCTGCTCATTCCTTGTGGGCGCAATGCGATTCGCATGACTCCGGCGCTGAATATTCCCCAGAACCTGGTTCACGAAGGTTTGGAGATATTTTCCGGCGTCCTCGAGGAATTGGAACCCGCTTTTGCGGCGTGAGCCGGCAACGCGGTCTTGCTGTTACGTATACTGGAAGGATCTGGGATCTATTGATGCAAAGCAAACTTGAGCGCTTGAAAGAGCAACTTTCCTATGGGGTTACGCCAGCGATGGCTACTCCTGTTGTGGATGAGTCAGGGGAAGTAGCCCTCGATGTAGTGTCAGAACTGGTCGATTTCCTAATCGACAAGGGGGTGAAGGGGTTGTTTGTCGGGGGTACTACTGGAGAAGGTATCTTGCTGGCTCAAGATCAGCGCCGCAAGCTGCATGAGCGGGCGGTGGAAGCGGCAGACGGGCGGGCGGCGGTGCTGGTTCATGTAGGGGCCATGCCTACGAGTGCAGCCGTTGAACTTGCGCGCCATGCGTCCGAAATCCGCGCTGATGCTGTGGTGGCGGTTACACCGTATTTCTATGGCATGCACAATGAGGGACAGTTGGCCTATTACCAGACGATTGCCGCTGCCGCGCCTGACCTGCCACTGTTTGCCTATGATATTCCGCAAATGGCGGTTAATGGGATTGACGCGGCGCTGGCAGGACAGCTCTTTGCCGAGATTCCGATGATGGCGGGATTGAAGACAAGTAACAAGGATTTGCAAGCGGTGAATCGATTGCGCCAAGTGGTTCCGGATGAGCGACTGGTGCTCGTAGGCAACGAGAGCATTGCCTGCGCTGCCATGCAATCAGGGGCGAATGGAATGATCAGCGGACTGAGCACGGCCGTGCCTGAACCTTTCGTAGCCATGACACGGGCGATAGGCGAGGGCGATCTAGACCTGGCAGAGAAGCTGCAAGGATTGATCAACCGGGCGCTGCCGATGCTGCCCGCTGGCGCACGTATCGGGGCGATCAAGGCAGTCCTGGCGGCGCGTGGTATTCCAGTCGGCCCTCCCGTGGCCCCAGTTCCAGCGGCCGAAGCGTTTTTTTGGCCCGAGATGCAAACCCTGCTGGTGCAATGAGGCTGCTGCTGTTTGACGTCGATGGGACGCTTATACGCAGTAACCAGGCCGGACGCATGGCCCTTGGCGCTGCCCTGGAAGATCTGTTTGGAACAACTGGGCCATTGCAGACTTATCGCATGGGGGGCAAGACGGATGCGCGGATTATCACGGAGTTGATGATCGCCGCGGGTATTCCACAGGGGGAGATCAGGGCCAGACTACCACAGGTTTATGCGCTAATGGCGGAGCACGCGAAGCGCATTTACCCCGAACGCGGTATCGAACCGTGTAGCGGTGTGGAAGCGTTGCTGGCCGAACTGCGAAAGCGGGAAGATGTGTTGATCGGCTTGGTTACGGGGAATTCGTATTCAACGGCGCCACTGAAGCTATTAGCGGCAGGCATTGACCTGGCGCAGTTTCGGGTCGGCGCTTATGGTTCTGATGATATGGACCGCAACTGCCTGCCGGCCCTGGCTATCCAGCGCGCGGTGGAATTGACCGGACAACCGTTGACGGGTGATAATGCGGTCATCATCGGTGATACACCGGCGGACGTATTGTGTGCCCGGGCGGGGAAGGCCACGGCCGTAGCTGTGGCCAGCGGCTGGCACGCGGGGGACACGCTGGCGGACTACCACCCCGATTTCTTGTTTGAGGATCTGAGCGATACGGAAGCAGTTCTGTCGGCGCTGTTGGGAGAGTGAGACGCAAGGAGGAGCGGCATGGAAACAGCAACTGGTGGGGTAAAGCTGGCGCCCGATCGACCGACGATGGCGAGAATCAGTGACCTTGGAGAGTGGGTCATCTGGCAGTTCCCACAGAGACAAAGGAAAGGGTACTGCGGTGCTGTTCGACAGGCTTTGCCTGATGCTCCCTGGGTGCCGGCGATCATCCAGAGTGAAAAAGGACGCATCCAGATCTACGGTCATCTTGACGCCACATACGATTCTCCTGAAACGGCCGTGAGCTACTTCACAGAAAACAAGTAAGGCTGCAACCCTGGTCTTGACCCCGGCTCAGATAGGGATCAAATTACTGTTCCATTGGGGATGATCGCGCCTTTGGGCACCACCACGATACCATCAGTCGCGACCCAGCTGCCCATGTCGGCATCCGGGCGATCTGGGATCTCGCGTATGGTGACATTGTCCCCTATGCGGGCGTTCTTATCAATAATCGCTCCGTGGATGATTGAATTGGTGCCGATGCCGATGTGCGGCCGACCAAGACGCCTGTTTTCAGCCTTGTCTTCTTCCGTTTCAAAATGATCAGCGCCCATTAAAATGGAACGTTTGATTTCAGCTTGCTGACCAATGAAGCAGCGCACACCAACGATGCTGTCTTCCACGCTTGCGCGCTCAACGCGGCATCCGTCGGCCAACAGCACGTTGAGAAGATGGGCGTCATATACCTCTGTGCCAGGAAGAAAGCGCGCGTGGGTGTAGATGGGACGCTCTGCTTCGTAGAAGTCGAATGGAGCGTCCTCGCGGGTCATTTCGAGGTTGACTTCATAGAAGCGGCGGATGGTTCCGATATCTTCCCAATAGCCTTCAAAAACATAACCATGGACGCTGCGCCCCGCATTAATCGCGGCAGGAATGAGGTCGTGACCAAAGTCATCGCCAACTTCTTCAAGCAGGCTGAAGAGGTCGTCCGCATTAAAGACGTAGATACCCATGGAGGCCATATAGGGTTTTGACGGGTCGCTGCCGCTGATAAATCCTTGCAGGGCTTCATCCGTTTTAGGTTTTTCGACGAATCTGGTGATCCGGCGGGCATCATCCAATTTCAGGATTCCCAAACCAGCCACTTCGTCCTTGGCGACCGGCTGAACGGCAATGGAAAGCTCGGCGCCACTGCTAATGTGGTCATCAATGAAGGCACGGTAGTCCATTCGATACAGGTGGTCGCCCGCAAGGATGAGCACATAACCCACGTCGGCTTCTTTAATCTCTACGATTTGTTTGCGCACAGCGTCGGCCGTACCTTGATACCAATCGGCACTCTTGGGTGTTTGTTCGGCGGCCAGGATTTGCACCCAACCGCTGGTGAATACATCACGATTGTAGGTGTTCCAGATGTGGCGGTGGAGTGATGCGGAATTGAACTGCGTAAGAATGGCAATCTTCTCAATGTCGGCATGGAAGCAGTTGCTCATAGGGATGTCAATGAGACGATACTTGCCCGCCAAAGGAACTGCCGGTTTGGCACGTTGGGCCGTGAGAGGGTAAAGTCTCGCACCCTGGCCGCCGCCAAGAATGAGGCCCAGAACATCATCGTTGTTGCTCATCAGATTATCTCCCAGCTATCGTTTGAACGCTCTACACCACTGCTGCGCTTTCCCGCTGCCGTGATCAGGATGCAATCGTACTACGTTTCAAAACACCTGCCATTGGCGGACGCCGCCGGGCCATGCTAAGATCACGCTGTGGAGGGGCTGCCCCTGGCGGCATTGCGGGCCAAGCTCCAGCTTGCTTGCCGCAAGCGCGCTCCTGCGCAGAACTTTATCCATTGAGGAGTGATTATGAGTCGTGTTATCAATGTTGACAACCCTGCCAAGAAACGAAACGCGAATCGGCGAACGATCGCTGAACTACTGCGGCGGCTGAGCCAGAAGGCAAAAATGGACGAGGACGCGAAGGATATGGCGTCGGCAATCGTATTTGCGCTGCGAGAGATTGACGAAGGGGTGGAGCAAACGGTCGCAGCGTGGGAAAAGCGAGACTACTGGATGAAGGCGGAACGGTTTCTGCGTGAATGGGACTGGACGGGTGAGATGGCAGCCAACATGGAGGACGTGATTCGTAACAGCGCCTGGGACTTGCTGCCGGAACTTCTGGCAGATTTATTTCCCCGTTTTGCGGACATCCAGATCAAGACGATGACGCGTAAGGCAAACGCGTGGCAAGGAAGTTACCGGATTTTACTGAGCCAGCCAGTAGGCAAGACTCCCTGGCAGGACGGGTGACTTTTTTGTGAGGCGCATGATGAAGCGTTGGGGTTGGTCACGGACATGGCATGGTGTGGCAGGCATTTGTGCCTGTTTGTGGCTCGCAGCCTGCACGTCCCTACCTGGAGCGCTGACACCAGATGCTCCGCTAGATGCGGATGCCAGTTATGTGGTAAGTATGCCCATCGTCGCGGTGGCGTATGAGGGGAACGCTGCGGTTGTAGGAGCGGCTCCTGTGGCAGCGAAGGCCACCGGTGATCCGCTGCTATCGCAGCTGCGTAGGTCGCTGTTGGCGTCTCCAACAGCGACAGTAGCGCCCACGGCGACGGTACGGCCGTCGGCGACACCTGAGCCTTCGCCTACGCCATGCGTGGCGCCGGGAACCATGGTGCAGGGGGTGTTCGAAAATTCCTATGCCCCACCGTTAAGCTACCGCGTCTATTTGCCCCCATGCTATGGAGAAGACGCACAGACCTACCCGGTACTCTATATGCTGCCTGGTAATATCTACACGGACAGCATCTGGGATGATCTGGGATTGGATGAAGCGGCAGAGCAGGCGATTCGCGGGGGTCACTTTCCCCCGTTCCTGATCGTCATGGTCGCCGGAGGATACCTAGCCGATAATACTTCCGGTGGACCCGGTTCCTATGAGGATCTGTTTCTGGAGGAATTCGTGCCTTTTATTGAAGCGCAATACTGTGCCTGGCCGGCGAGTGAGGGGCGCGCGATCGGAGGCATGTCCCGCGGGGGATATTGGGCGCTAGAGATCGCCTTCCGTCACCCAGAGCAGTTTGCCAGCGTGGGTGGACACAGCGCGGCTCTTCTGGACAACTATGGCGGGCAAGCCATCAACCCTGAAGATACGGGCCTGACAAACGAATTAGGTGACTTGCGGGTGTACTTAGATATTGGTGAGAACGATTGGGTAATCAGCAATGTGCAGCGGCTGCACGAACGGATGGAAGCGGCAGGGATTGCCCACGAGTGGGTGCTGCAAGAGGGGCGGCATGAGGAAGCCTATTGGGCTGCACACGTCAACGATTATCTGACCTTCTATGCCGCGGCATGGCCGGAGGAGGCTGGGGAGTATCCGCTTTGTAGCCCAGCAAAGGAGCCGTTGGTTTCTGAGACGTCCTGAATTTGACCGGTGATATAGTCACTATGCGCCTCCAGCAGTCTGGTGGGTGTGATCCTGTTGAACAATTCCTGGGGGCCGTGCGCCACGACGCGAATGTAGTTGTCGGTGTAGCCACTCCAGCGCAGGCCGTTCTGATCAGCGCCGATGACCTGTTCCCAAAGAACGGGCCGCACCTGATGCAGGTTCTGTTCGTGGAACAGGTTGCTGAGCCTGTTGCCCAAGGCAATGATCTGGCGGGTGCGTTCTTTCTTGATCTGCTTCGTAATCTGGGCAGGCATCCTGGCGGCGGCTGTTCCGGGCCGGGCGCTGTAGGTAAAGGCATGCAGCCGGGCAAAGTTGATTTCCTCTACGTAATCAAGGCTCTGCTGAAAATCCTGTTCAGTTTCACCGGGAAAGCCGAGGATGATGTCGGTGCTCAAATTGAGGCCAGGTATGCTCGCGCGGGCCTCGTTGACCAGCTGACGGTAGCTGGCACGAGAAGTGCGACGGGCCATGCGCCGCAGAACGGTGTCGCTGCCGGATTGAAGAGGCATGTGGAGATGAGGGAGAAGGCGATCGTTCTGCCAGAGCCGGAAGAACTCGGGCTCCAGATCCCACGGTTCTAGAGAGGAAAGGCGGAGGCGGGGAATGGTAGTATGGTGAAGGATGGCGCGGATGAGATCGCCCAGGGCGACGCGGCGATCCAGATCACGGCCGTAACTGCCCAGGTGCACACCTGTCAACACAGCTTCCTGGTAGCCGGACTGGGCGAACAATTGAATCTCAGTGACGATGTCACCCAGGTGGCGACTGCTGCTTGCGCCTCTGGCGACGGTCGTGACGCAGAATGTGCAACGGTTGTCGCAGCCATCCTGAGCCTTTACGAACGCGCGCGTATTGCCCATGTGCCCAGCCAGAAACTCGCGCAGGACAGGTTCCTGATCAAAAAGTGGAGAATCATTGCTCGCATCGGGGTCCAGTATCTGGATCAGCTGGTTTTTGGCGCTGTTGGGAACGATCTGAGGCGAGCCGGGCAGCACGGCTAACTCGGAGGAACCGATGGTAGCATAGCAGCCTGTCAGATAGATCCTGGCCTGGGGGTTGTCACGGTGCAAGCGACGGGTCTGCGTGCGGGCATCGCGGGCGGCTTCACGCGTCACGGCACAGGTGTTTATGACCACCTGATCAGCGTAGTTGGGATCGGCAACAAGTTCGTGCCCGCTGGCCAGAAGTTGACGGCCAAGGGTCTCGATTTCGCTCTGGTTAAGGCGGCAGCCGATGCTGTTAAGATGTATTTTCATTGGATTGATTGTAGCGCATACGCCGGACCTGGACGACGCCAAGTACTTCGTATGCCGTCAGTGGTTTATCAGGACAAGCGTTCGATCAGGTAGATGCGGCCCCAGTGACCCAGGACGGCTACCGAATAGCCAGTGAGGATATTGAGCTTCTCTTCGCGACGCACGCACTGTTTGACGAGATCATATTCACTGCTGAGCAAAACGATCTTGCCACCGGGGTGGACGACACGGGCAAGTTCGTGCAAGGTGCCCTGGTACAGTGCTTCCAGATTTTGCCCGGCGCTGAGCTGCCTGCCAAAAGGGAGGTTTGTGGCTACTTTGTGGACGGAGCCGTCATCAAGGGGCAGTTGGCGGGAGTCCCACTGGCGGACGATGATTTTGTCTGCTTTGCGACCTTTGCGCTGTTGGGGTAGGTTCTGGCGCGCGGCAGTGACGCGGGTATCTTCGACGTCGCCTCCGAGCACTTGATGGTACGGACCAGCATTGATGCGTTCGAGGAGGATTGTGCCACT
The DNA here is from genome assembly GCA_963786145.1 of uncultured Chloroflexia bacterium. GTDB lineage: Bacteria > Chloroflexota > Anaerolineae > Promineifilales > Promineifilaceae > JAACFF01. The sequence goes on along the minus strand of CAWAYB010000002.1, from coordinate 55,442 downwards.
TCCACACATTGGGTCGAGGAAAACATCGCCTACCTCAGGTTCGGTGAGCAGGACCATGGCTGCAGCGACCGATGGGCGCAGCGAAGCAGGCAGTTCCACGCGTTTCTGGTAGCGGTGGCGCATGGATCGATCCGATAGGCGCAGACCAACAATAAGTTGGGAGCCAAGCATGTTGGCCCATATTTCGATTTGTCCGCCATCCTCCACTTCTGACCAACGAGGGTAGCGCTGCTGGATGCCGCGCAGCACGGCCGTTTCCAGGTCGATGCGCCGATACTGGTGCTGCCCATATTTGCGACTGATGACGCGATAGGTGGGTGGCACGCTGGGTTTGAGGTGGCGCAGGAAGGAATTGGCAGCGCGGCCGAAGTCCTCACCGCGTGATACGAGTTCGTTGATGGTTTGTAGGTCCTGGCGACCGCGCGTCATGCGCTCTTCGTTGATCGCCAGAAAGAAGACGTCTTCGGCCGTTCGTAAATCGAGGAGCCCACCGGGATCGCCGGACATCTCAAACAGAAGAAGCCCATTCTGATCTTTGGCAAAGGAGTAGGCGCCGAACCTTGCATCGGGGAACTTGCGCCGGACTTCCAACCAGGCGATTTCTTCTACGCCGGGCATAGTCTGAAGATAGTAGGATGTCGCGGTGTTAGCAGTCATAGGCAGCGTAGCGAACTGGCCAGTGGTTGCGTGCGCTCAAGCACCAAAGCGATCTTCACTGCGGGCCCGAAAGAGAAGCCGGATCGGTGTGCCTTCCAAGGGAAAGGTTTCCCGCAGTTGGTTTTCAAGATAGCGCTGGTAACCGAAGTGGACCCAATCCGGCTTGTTGACGAAGAAGACAAAGGTGGGCGGGGCTGTGCTGACCTGGGTAGCATAGAAGAACTTGACACGAACGCCGGTCTTGCTGGGTGGGGGATGTTGTGTAGTGGCGTCGCGCATGAACTTGTTCAGCGTACTGGTAGGAACGCGTTGATAGCGCGCGTCGTTCACTTCGATGGCTAGGGGCAAGACGCGGTTGACGCGCTGCCCGGTTTCGGCGGAAATGAAAAGAATGGGTGCGTAGGGAATGAAGTTCAGGTCCTGGCGAACACGCTGCTCGAACTCGTTCATTGTAAAGGTGTCCTTGTCGATAAGATCCCACTTGTTGACAAGGATAATGATGCCGGCATTAGCTTCGGCCAAGGTGCCAGCGATGTGGGCATCTTGGGATGTCACACCCTCTTCGGCATCGACCATTAGCAGGGCGACGTCGGCGCGCTGCAACGCTTTGATGGCACGTAAAACGCTGTACTTTTCGACGCCCGGGTCAATACGGCCGCGCCGCCTGATGCCGGCGGTGTCGATGAGCGTCAGGTCCTGACCGTGCCATTTGATCTTGGTGTCTATGGCATCGCGGGTAGTGCCGGCGATGGGGCTCACGATGGTGCGTTCCTCGCCGATGAGCTTGTTGAGCAGGGTGGATTTGCCGCTGTTCGGCCGTCCCAGAATGGCGATCTTCAGCGAATCATCTTCGTCAAGTTCGCCTTCTACGGGTGGAATGGCTTCGACTATGGCATCTAGTAGGTCACCAGTACCTGATCCATGCAGGGAGGAGACTGGGAACACTTCACCAAGGCCGAGTTCGTAGAACTCATAGGCCGTATCCCACAGGCGGGAGGATTCCAGCTTGTTGGCGGCAATGATTACCGGTTTCTTGGACCGCCGCAGAATGGCAGCTACTTCACGGTCGGCGGCTGTAATGCCTGCCTGACCATCAACGACCTGCACAATGACGTCTGCGTCCTGAATGGCAATGTTAGCCTGCTGACGGATGGCCGGCAAGAAGCGTTCTGAATCTTCTGACAGCGGTTCGGTGTGCCGTCCCTCAGTTACTTCAATGCCTCCTGTGTCGACTACAGTAAAGACGGCGCCGGCCCACTCGGCGTCCGAGTACAGGCGGTCGCGCGTCGTACCTGCTACTTCAGACACCACCGCCAGGCGCCGACCGACAATGCGGTTAAAGAGCGTAGATTTGCCAACATTTGGGCGACCAACGAGGGCAATTAGGGGCTTGTTGCTCATATTAGATCTTCTGCAATCACTCCAAGGTGATGAAAGCGCAAACCGTAGTATGCGACTGATTAGTTAGCTACGCAACCAGGTGAGTGCGTTGTTCACCCACCACCTTAGGGCGGGCCGGGCAACCGCCTGTTCTGCCGGCGTACGTAGAGTCAAGCTCTCAGCTATCATCGGTAGGCTCGGCCCCGGTGATTGGCTGGTTTCCGTAATTGGTATCGTGCCCGAAATCTCGTTAGTGGTGGTGAGGGTCCTGGTGATCAGGACTCGCACCGCGCGTGGCTGCACAGAACGTAGCTCCAGACCGCGGTCCGGCAAATCTACTTGTGGTTCAATACTGTACTCGCCGCTCTCCAGGCCAAACAAGTCAACGGTCACACGCACGTCGTCCGGGGCCAGGGCATCCAGTACCGGCAAGGGCCCATAGAGGATTACGCGCACCTGATCGGGATCCAGGATCGCTTCCAGTTCTTCACTCAACCCCAGGACCTCCACGCCGCGTCTTCGGGTGTCTGTGCTCAAGATGGGTTCAATACCGATGCTGACAAAGATTTCCTGATCCTGGTCCAGCGAAATTCCGGGTGGGAGATCAAGTAGCACCTGCTGTGCAAACGACTCCGTCAATCCGGTGATATCGATGGGCTCGGTCTGAAGGCGAGTCAGCGCATTGACAACCTCTGGTTGGCCTTCTACCAAAACACTGGGAGGTTCCACGTTTACGTTGAGCAGGCGATAGCCTGAAGCTGGTTCACCCTCCCACTCCACGGATATCAGTTTATCAGCGAAGCCCGCGGACTGTTCCACTGGAATCGTCACCTGCACTTCATCGGCGCTGATTTCCATGCCTACGGTGCTGGCAACACGACCCTGTGCATCGTAGAAGACAGGGCGGTGCGTGCCAACTACTGTTTCTCGAGCACTGTTGAGAAAAATGGTAGCGAGAGCCAGGTCGATTTCGCGCACACGAGACTCAGAGCCAGAAACGGTGATAGTAGCCGGTTCAATGAGGGGATCTCCCTGGTTATGCCCACGCGCGACGCTCCCGCGCAAATCAAGGTTAAGGGGAATTTCGCGCGAGATTTGCTTTTCGAGGAGGACATCGACTTGCTCCGGTATGGCCAAAGTGAATTCCACATTGGAGGCGCCCGAAGAAACGCGGATAGGGACGGGTACAATTTCGCCGAAAGGCACCTGGCTCAGGTCAACAAAAGCGTCGAAATTGGCGGGCGAGATCTGGCGTAGATCGGATTCCGGTCCTTCCACGCGAATCTGCACGCTCTGGCGCTGTGGCTGGACGAGAATGCTGCCTTCGGGCTGACCGACGAAATCGACGTTTACCAAGAGGAACTGGCCGCCAACAGGGTCCTGTGCTTCGGTGGCTGCCAGCCAAATGAAAACAGCAAGGACAAGGGAGAGAATGAAGCTGCCAGCATAGCTGACAACACGGCTAGAGTTGCTCACTGAATTGCATCCTCCAGATTGGTGGGGCCACGCTGCAGGAATGCGTGCAGAATTGAATCCAGACGCGCGATGTCTTGCTTGCGCAGGATACGGCCGTTGTGGGCGATGGAGACCTGCCCAGTTTCTTCAGAAATGACCACGGTGACGGCATCGCTCACTTCGCTGATACCCAGCGCGGCGCGGTGGCGCAGGCCCATTTGCCGGTCGGAGAGGCTGCTGGTGGAGAGTGGAAGGACACAGGCCGCAGCGACCAGTTTGTCGTCGCGCACGATAACGGCGCCGTCATGGAGTTCCGTTGTCTTGTTGAATATGGTCAGGAATAACTCTGCCGAGGGCAGCGCATCGAGCAAAATACCGGTGTCGATGTATTCCTGGAGGCCGGTGTCGCGCTCAAAGACGACCAGCGCACCGTGGCGGCGTTGAGAAAGGCGCAGACTGGCATCCTTGAAGGCTTTGACGGCGGGGTATTCGCGACTGCCGCGAGAAAAGTCGAGGTAGCCCCAAGTGCGGCCCAGGCGTTCCAGGGCACGCCTGAGTTCAGGTTGGAAGATGACGGGGATTGCCACGAGGAGGGCGGGCAAGCTATTGTCGACTAGCCAGGAGAAGGCGGGCAGGTCGAAGAGGGTGATCAATAAGAGGACGATAAGTGTGAGGACCAGCACGCCGCGGAGTACCTGGACAGCGCGTGTGCCGCGAATGAGCATAAGTAGGGTGAAGATTACGGCCGTAACGAGCAGTATGTCGAGCAGGCTGCTCAGGTTGAGGCGTGAAAAATTGGCCAGCAAATTCTCCAACACTAACTCCGGCGTTTTGAAAAAGCGGAATACAAGGACTTCAGATGGGGCGCCGCAAAGGGTTTTACGAACCCGCATCAACCACTCGCAAACCGTTAGAGAGAGCTGATGGTATTCAGCTCGCGGAGTATACCACAGGCAAAATGGGCCGGAAAGATGGCAGCAGCGCAGAGCCAGCAGGTTTGCCTTTGGTGATCTACCCTCAAGCCTGCTTTGGCCAGAATGGAGTATACTACGCGTATGGAAGTCAAATTTGCGGTGGCCAAAGTAAGCAAGTATGCGAGCAGTGAAAGCGGTGACACGTTGGAGATGATCGAACGGCCGCACGGAGGTATCTCGCTCGTGCTTGTGGACGGTCAGCGAAGCGGAAAATCGGCAAAGGTGATCAGTAACGTGGTGGCGCGCAAAGCGATCCAACTTCTGGCCGAAGGCGTGCGTGATGGTGCGGCGGCAAGGGCGGCACATGACTACCTCTACACCTATCGCAAGGGAAAAGTGAGCGCTACGCTGAATATATTATCGGTGGATACAGATACCAAGACGATTGTAATCTCGCGTAATAACGAAGCTCCGGTGATTGTATACAGTGCGGAGGAAGGGTTGTATCTGCTGGACGCTCCTTCACGGAGTGTGGGCGTGAACCGTCACACCAAACCGGTAATCACGGAGATCCCGATTCGCGCTGGGATGCTGGTTGTCGTGTTCACGGATGGATTGCGGCATGCGGGAAGCCTAGCAGGGAAGGGGGCATATGATCCTTTTGCGGCAACCCGACGACTAGTGGAGTCCGGCAATCACGATGCACAAGTTGTGGCCGACACGCTGTTGCAGGAAGCGGTGGCGATGGATGACGGCCGCCCGAGAGACGACATCAGCATTCTGACGGTCTCTGTGGGCAATAATGCTTCGCCCAGCGAGGTGCGTTACCTGCAAGGAAGCATCCCCATTTGAGATCGGTACGCGAGGAAGAGACAAAGAGGTTGCGGGTCGCTATTGTCGGACCTTGCTCTGCGGGAAAGAGCACGTTGATTCCTGTGCTGAAGGCGGCAGGTTATGAAGCGCGCCAGCCGGCCCAGGAGCATTCCTATGTGCTGGATATGTGGCAGCGGGTGACGAAACCGGACATCCTCATCTTTCTGGATGTATCCTATGCGGAGGCACGACGGAGACGGCCGTTTATTGACGGTGGGCCACAGCGAATGGCCGACCAGCAGGCTCGCCTGGCGCATGCGCGAGCCTGCTGTGATTTTTACCTTGATAGTTCAGGGATGACGCCTGAACAGGTGCGTGCGGCAGTGATGGCTTATCTCAGGGAAGCTGATTCAGACGGCGATGGTGGCGTCTTGTCCGATCTGGCAGGACCGAGGTATGAAGGGAAGGCAGACTGAAACAAAAAAGGGCCCCATATCGGAGCCCTTTTTGTTTGCCAGCTGGTTCTCGGGCTGAGAACGAGGTCTTCTTAGAAGCCCATCCCGCCCATGTCGGGAGCACCACCCATCATCGGCTTGTCAGCTTCCGGGAGGTCGGTAATCAGAGCTTCCGTGGTGAGGATCATGGCAGCGATACTGGCCGCGTTTTCCAGAGCGCCGCGGGTAACCTTAGCCGGGTCGATGATGCCGGCATCCAGCATGTCCACGTACTCATTGGTGAGCACGTCATAGCCGATGTTCATGTCGCCACTTTCTTCCTGGGCGCGGCGCACATTCTGAATGATGACATCGCCATTGACGCCAGCGTTTTCAGCAATCTTGCGCATGGGTGCCTCAAGGGCACGACGCAGGATGCCAACACCCGTTGTTGGATCGCCTTCCGCTACGACAACATCATCGAGCGCGGGCAGTGCATTCAGCAGTGCAACACCACCACCAGGCACGATGCCTTCTTCAACAGCCGCGCGCGTGGCGCTGAGGGCATCTTCGACACGGTGCTTCTTTTCTTTGAGCTCCACTTCCGTGGCAGCACCGACGCGAATCACGGCGACACCACCGGCCAGCTTGGCCAGACGCTCTTGCAGTTTTTCGCGGTCGTAATCGGAGGTGCTACGATCGATTTCGACTTTGATCTGGTCGACACGGCCGTTGATTTCACCTTCATCACCCTGGCCGTCGACAATGGTGGTCTCGTCTTTGGTGGAGACTACTTTCGCGGCGCGGCCCAGGTCGGCGATGGTCACACTTTCCAGTTTGCGCCCCATCTCTTCGGTAATCAGTGTGCCACCCGTGAGCACAGCGATATCCTGCAGCATAGCCTTGCGACGGTCGCCAAAGCCGGGGGCCTTGATGGCCAGGGCATTGATCATGCCGCGAAGTTTATTGAGGACAAGGGTAGCGAGCGCTTCACCGTCCACATCTTCGGCAACAACGACGAGGTTCTTCTTGCCGATCTGCACCAGTTTTTCCAGGATCGGAACGATGTCCTGGGCGGAGCTGATTTTCTTGTCGTAAATCAAGATGTAGGCATCTTCGACAACAGCTTCCATGGTGTCGGTGTCGGTGACGAAATAGGGGCTGATGTAGCCGCGGTCGAACTGCATGCCTTCGACGTACTCGGTTTCAAACTCGAGCCCACGGGACTCTTCAACGGTGATAACACCGTCTTTGCCGACTTTGTCCATTACCTCGGCGATCAGATGGCCGATTTCGGGGTCCTGGGCAGAGATGGAGGCAACGGAAGCGATTTCGTCGAAGCTATCAATGGTACGGGCCATTTCGCTGATGCGCATGGACAAGGCGGCGGTGGCAGCTTCAATCCCGAGCTTTAGCTGCATCGGGTTTGCGCCGGCGGCCACATTTTTGAGGCCTTCGTGTACCATGTGCTGAGCCAGGACAGTCGCAGTCGTGGTGCCGTCACCGGCGATATCGTTGGTCTTGATTGCGGCTTCTTTGAATAACTGGGCGCCCATGTTCTCGTAGGGATCTTCCAGTTCGATCTCTTTGGCGACGCTCACGCCGTCGTGCGTGATGGTCGGTGCGCCGAATTTCTTATCTATTGCTACATTGCGCCCTTTGGGGCCGAGGGTCGTTGCGACAGCGTTTGCGACCATGTCGATACCGGCCTTGAGTTTGCGACGCGCATCTTCAGAAAATACAAGTTGCTTTGCCATTTATTATTTCTCCGTATTGGGTTTTCGCTTTGTGGGGCCCGTTAGGGCTTACTGCTCGACAATAGCCAGGACGTCGGACTCTTTCAGAATGAGCAATTTGTCCTCGCCTACTTTCACTTCGGTGCCGCCGTACTTGGCGTACAATACGATGTCGCCAACGGCAACATCCATGGGAACGCGGTTGCCGTTTTCGTCACGACGACCGGGGCCAACAGAGATGACTTCTCCCTGCTGCGGCTTTTCCTTGGCGGTCTCAGGTAGAGCCAGGCCAGAGGCAGTCATTTGCATCTGCTCCTGAGGCAGCACAACCAGACGGTCACCAAGCGGCTTGAGATTTTCAGACATAGCTTTATCTCCTTGTGGAAGTTTTCCAGTTCTATTAAGTTACTGGTGTTAATGTTGGGGGTTAGCACTCGCAGTGACAGAGTGCTAAATCTAACAACAGGATTGTAACATGGAAACGTTGAATGTCAAGAACTTTTTGGCACTTGACCAGCCTGAGTGCCAAATTCTGATGGGATGTTTATGGACTGCGCTCGAGTTCCGCACGACGACATTCATCAAGACCTTCTTGGGCGCTTTCGAGGGTAAGCGTGTTGCCAGTGGCGCTGAGGACCTGTTGAAATAGGGGGACTGCTTTGGGGCAGTCGGCGAGGGAGTTGCGGATGTAGGCTGTGGCAAGCATATTGAAGAAGCGGGCATTCAGGTCATTGGCACGGCCGTATAAGCGGACGGATTCTTCCAGGGGCGGGATGGCGTTCAAATAGTTGTTCTGGCGGAAGTAGGCTTCGCCGAGACGTCCCTGGGCGCGGGCGATGTTGGGATTCAATTCAACGGCCTGTAAGGCGTTTTGTTCAGCGAGGGGGGCATCGCCGAGCTGAATATACATATGGGCAAGACCGTCATAAGCGGAAGCATTATTGGGGTCTGCGGCGAGGGCATCTTCGAAACTGATGATAGCGTCGGAAATACGACCGTCGCCATAATAGTTGTAGGCGAGACCGATGTGCAGGTCCGCGTTTGTCGGTTCGACTTGCAGGCCGAGTTGGTACTGCTCCAGCGCGTCCGGATAATAACCCTCGTAGGTGAAGACAGTGGCCATATAAAGACGGGCGATAGGGTTTTCGGGTTCAAGGAAAATGGCGGTGTCGGCCAGCTCCTGAGCCTGGGCATACAGATCGGCATTGCCCTGCAAAACCAGACCGGCAGCGGCATAGGCGTGGGCGGTCGCGTTTTGGGGATTGATGCCGATGGCCTTACTGGCCGCCTGGAAGGCGGTCGCGTACTGGATGTCGGCTCCGGCCGTGTCTCCCTGGTCAGCGAGCCTATCGCCATTGGCGAGATAGGCGGCGGCAGCGGAGGTCCAGACATTGTCGTTGTCCGGAGCCAAGACGGTGGCCAATTCTGCCTTCTGTACTGCTTCTTCGGAGAGATCCTGCCGGACAAGTAGATCGATCAGGCGGATATAGAACTCCGGCTTGGTGCCGTCTGCTTCGATGGCGTCGGTGTAGTAAGCGATTGCTTCCTCATATTCGCTGTCGTCTTTACTAAGTTCAGCCAGCACCGCGAATTCAGTTGCCGTGCGTGTTGGTTCGTTGGTGGGCGTAGGAATGATGATGTCGCGTACTTCGTCGCGATTTTGGATCACGTAGAAACTGACGGAGATTCCAAAGAGGACAAAGAGCACGAGCAAGCAAGAAGGGCCCTGACGAGGGTGGCGCGGAGGTTTGCGCTCGATAATCATAGGTCGTCTGAATTTGCCTTTGTTACGCAAAAACCGACGCAGAGCGTCGGCGGAGCGCCGCAAGGGCATCATAGCACCGGCCGATGGCGAGCGTCAAGATGGCGGGCGCTTGTGTGCGGTTCTCTTATTCTGCCGTAACACTAGATGGGAGAAAAACCAAAAACGAGTTGCTATTCGGGCATAACGTGCCTGTTGCGCAGGCGCCAGAGCAGCCCAACGGGATAACCCAGCATCTTGGCGATGTCGCCGACAACGCGGATGATGGGAATGAGGGCAAAGGCGCGCAGGCGCGCCGGCGGCGGCCAGCCCCAAGTGTCTTCCCAGAGCCGTTCTGCGGGGCGGCGAGTATATGCGCCGGTGCCTAGGGCCAGGAGCAACCAACCGGCCCATTTTTCACGCCAAATGAGGCCAAGAATGAAGGGCAAGCCCAGAAGATAAGTAGCATAACGAATGATGTGCCGCAAGGGCCACAGGTGGGCCTTGCCGTCCCCTCTGGCATATCTGTAATATTGCACGAAATAGGATCGCAGGCTGCCCCGGGGGCGGAAGTAGGCGGTGGCCTCAGATTGGAAGGGGAAAGGTCCATGCAATCGGCGCAGGGCGCGATCGAAGACGAGGTCTTCACTGTAGTCGAGCCACTCCGGATAGCCGTCTACTGCCTCCCATGCGCTCTTGAGGAAGGCGACGGACCGGCTGGAAGGGAGGAAAGTATCGGGGTTGATGTCTTCGACAGAAGGCAAAACTGTGGCGCTCATCACGACTTCGAAGTCCGTGTAGGGATCCCCTTCAAACCAGCCACTTACTACGGCCGCTTCGCCCTGGCGTATCGGCTGTGTGATGGCCTCGAGCCAGCGCGTAGAAAGCGTGACACCGGCATCGGTCGCGGCAATGATGGGGCCCTGAGCAAAAGCGATGGCTTTGTTTCGGCCCGCGCTGATGTTGCTCCCCGGCGCGCTGATGATACTGATGGGCAGCCACTGTTTGTACTCGCCCAAAATGGACAGCGTGCTATCTGTTGATCCACCATCGCAAATGACGACTTCATCAGGCTGAAGTGACTGGTCAAGAAGAGAATTCAAGAGATCGTACAGGTGCTCTCCCTCATTCTTGACGGTGGCGATCACAGAAATCTGCATTGTGCTCTTTTACACCCTTGCCTTGCTTTTGGGGCCAAGGTCTCGTTACAGTAGGCCAATTACAGACCAAGTCCCAGATTTCTTCTCCAGTCAATTATGTTCTGTCTATTGCTGGAACACGGAAGTGGGGAAAAAGTCACAGGCGAGTTTAGGGAGATACGAAATGCATGTTTCGGAACTGCTGGAATTGTTGGGTTATGGGAATCAGCTCAAACGCACGCCACGCACGGGCTGGAGTCAGCGCGGGATTGCACAGGCGGAAAGTGTTGCCGCACACAGTTACGGCGTGGCGTATACCGTGCTCATGCTGGCGCGGATTGTAGACGAGGTGGTGTTGCTGGACAGGGCGCTGGCCATGGCTGTCCTGCACGACTTGCCGGAAGCGCTGACCACGGACATCCCCACACCGGCGTGGCAGTACTTGCCGGCCGGTGTTAAGACGGCCGTGGAGCGCAAAGCGATGGAGAAGATCATGGGCCAGTCGGCGCAAGCGGTGGAGACATTAGCTTTATGGGAGGAACTGCGCGCGAACGAAACGGCAGAGGCGCGGTTGGTGCACGATGCAGATGGCCTGGATATGTTCTTGCAGGCGTTTGTCTATGAACAGCAGACTGGGAATCGCCAACTGGCGGAGTTTTGGAGCAAGCCGCGCAGCTTTCACTTTGCAGAAGCGCAGGCTCTCTATGACGAGCTGCGTAGCTTAAGAAAGCAAGAATAATCGCGCGGCGAGGTGTTCCTGCTGTTTACCACGGAACGCGGCTGGTCTATACTGTCCACCTTATGCTTTCACGTGGATATTCCCTAAGTAAGCCGTTGCTGGCAATCTTTTTGGCGCCCGTGCTGCTGTGCGTCGTTTTGTGGAGCACGGCAAGGGTCATGGCGCAGGAGGCGCAACCGGAAGAACCTGCGTCTGGGCCGCGACGCTATGAAGTTCAGGCTGGCGATAATCTGACGATCATTGCCGAGCAGTTCGGTGTGACAGTCGCAGATCTCGAGTTAGTGAATCACTTGACCGAAAACGATGTGCTGGGTGTGGGCCGGGAGTTGATTATTCCGGGCGGCGAGATCGTGCCGCTGATCCAGATTTATACTACGCAGCCCGGGGATTCGCTGCAGCGCATTGCCAACGGGTTTGGCAGTCCGATAGAGCAGATTCTGGCGACAAACCGGACAATGAATCGTGCTTATGTTCCTGCGGTGGGACAGCAGCTGGCGATTGAAAGCGCTGACGGAGCGACCGAACCGGTCACGGTTACGGGTAGCCCTTATATTGTCAAGGAAGGGGAGACGCTGTTTGATGTGGCGGTGCGCACGAACGTTCCGGCCTCTCACCTGGCCTATGTGAATGGGTTGGAGTATCCAGTGTTGCTTTTCCCCGGGCAGAGACTACGAATTCCCAGCGAGGAGCCGTACTATGATCTGCCCGGTGAGTGGGTGGAGATGCGCATCAGGCCGGAGGTGATTGCGCAAGGTGACACTGTTTCTGTATTCGTGAGGAACCTGCTCGACGGCCGTCCTTCCGGCGAGTTGGCCGGCCGGGCGCTTCGGTTTGCAGAGTTTGAGGACGGGTGGGTTGCCCTGACGGGAATCGACGCGTTCGCCGAGCCGGGACGAACTACGCTGAAGTTGGGGGGGGCGGGTGAACGGCCGTGGTACCCGTATGAGCAAGACGTGGCAGTGATTTCTTCCGGTTTTCCCAGCCAGGCGATTACGATTCCGGACGAGCAGAGCGATCTGTTGGACCCTCAGGTGAGGCGCGAAGAGGACGCATTCTTAGCGACATTCTACGAGCAATTCAGCGAAGAGAAACGATGGGATGATTTGTTCCAAGTGCCGGTTACAACCACGGTTGTGACTGCACCATACGGCGGCGGCCGTTCGTACAATGGAGGATCGGTATCGATCTTTCATTCCGGCACCGATTTTGACGGGGCGTTGGGCACGCAAATTCTGGCCGCAGCGAACGGTGTGGTTGCGTTTAGCGACGAGCTCGCGCTGCGCGGCAATACGGTGATTCTGGACCATGGTCTCGGGGTGTTCTCCGGTTACTATCATCTTTCCGAGAGCTTGGTAGAGCTGGGAGAGCAGGTTGTAGCAGGGCAGGCGGTTGGCTTAGGAGGTTCGACCGGGCTATCGACGGGTCCGCATTTGCATTGGGAACTGCAGGTGAATGGAGTGCCGGTAGACGGGATGCGCTGGACGGAGGAGCGGTTTCCATAAAGCCGTAGGAAGCGAGGAAGGCACAAATGTGGCGTTGACCAATGCTGGCAGGTACCTATGTAGTTGGCTATAATAATTGTTTGGGTACGCAGCATTCTGCGCGACGAATTGTGGCGTCGCTTCCAAGCTAGGAGACAATTGTGATTCAGGCTCAGACGCAAACGGCAGATTATTGGGGGAGGCGTTTTTCCCTCACCGAATCTGACATTGAGCAACTCTATAACCATTTGCTGGAGACGGAAAAGCCTCAGCCAATAAGTGCATTGGTAGAGGTGCTGTTTCAGCATCGAGTGAACGAAGAAGTCCGCGCGATTGAGCGGACGATGAAAGGGCGGACAGTCTATCAGCCGCAGGAAACCTATGATGTGGGGAGTGACCTGGTGTTTCCGGCCCTGGGTTTCGCGCAGGGAACAGTCACAGGTGTGCGGCCCGGTTTCAATCCTGAGGAAGGGGAGTTCCAGGTAGTCGCGGTACATTTGTCGGGTAAGAAGCGAGAATTCGTCGCAGGGTATGGGCAGCCCCATGTGCTGAACGGCGACGGTGGCAGCGATTTAAGGGGTCTCTTAAACCTGGATGCTTATGTGCTGGTTGAGCAATTCGGCGCGGGCGTGACCCCTAAGGTGGCCAAGGCGTTGGTCGCGCACAGCGACTTTATCGAGCTAGGTGCCGAATGGTTTGTCAAGTCGTTAATGGCAGAGATCAATGTTGGGCACCTGCATCTGGCGGAGGCGGTGTTAGAGATAGGCGAAGGCGGACCGATGGGCGCGGAGGAAATTTTGCCCAACCTGGACCTGGATCCTGGGATTGATCCGAGCGTGCAGCGCTTCTCGCTGAATTATGCGCTGCTGCAGGATGGCCGTTTTGATGAGGTTGGCGGAAAGGGGCGCGTGGCCTGGTTCCTGAAGCGATTGGAGCCACAAGGTGTCCTGAGCACCCCTGAGCGCTTGAAGTATGAGCCGGTAGAATATGACCGGACGCTGCTGAACGGCCAGTTGAGATTGTTGGAGCACGAACTGGATGATGAGTGGTCGCAATTCGAGGCTGTGGCGGCGGCGCAGCCGGCGGTCCTTTCGATCACCTATCCGCATCGGCTTGCGGGAACACTGCCGGTGAGTTCACGATTACGGCCGTTATTTGACACGGGTAAGGTGCCGCGACAGCGCGTCGTGTTTCAGGACGAAGAAACGAATAAAGAGATCGTTGGCTGGGTCGTACCTGAGGGGCGTTTTGTCTATGGCCTGGGGGAATGGTACGCGGAGCATGAAATTCCAGTTGGGGGATTTGTTCAACTGGGACCTGGCTCGGAACCAGGGCATCTGTCGATTGGTTTTGACAGTCGACGACCGCAGCGAGAATGGGTGCGGCTGGCAACGGTGGTCGATAACCGGATTCACTTCGAGCTTAAGCGCAGAGCGGTGGGCTGCGGATATGACGACCTATTGATTGTAGGAACGGATGTCGTGGCGGCGATCGATGCGCTATGGCGGCGGGCGACGGCAAGCAATCGTTCGCTGGTGTCGATCATGGCGGAAGCCTTCCCATCCCTGGCCGCCCTCACGCCGCAAAATACGGTCCACGCCAAGACTCTCTACAGCGCCGTGAATATGCTGCGCCGCACACCTCCGGGTCCGCTTTTTGCTGAGTTGGTGCGGCATCCCGCCTTCCAGGAGGTTGGTGATCACTACTGGGTATTTGATGCGGCGCGGTGGCGAGATGGCAGCTAAGGAAAGGTGTGACCTTGTCGAATAATCCACGTCCCAAAGTGAAGCTGGGGAATGTACGCCGAGCAAATCCAGAAACGGAGTTCTACATCGACTTTGATTGGTGGGAAGAGTCTAACCTGGATCTAAAGACGTACCTGCTCACCAGATTGTCCCTGGGCGAGGACGCCTCCCTCGATTCCGAGTTTGATAAAGTAGACCTCATAGACTCGGAGACGGGCGAAGTGCTGCAGGTGGACGGTTTCCAATATCTTGTGCAGACTTATTTTCACCAGATGCCGGATGATTTCATTACGCAGGCATCGCTGGTTGATGCCGCGTTCAGTGTATTGCTGGCGAACGCTAATAAGCCGATGAGCGCGGCGGAGATTGCGGACAGGATTGGTCGTCCTGTGGATGTTGTAGTTAAGACATTGGGAGCCTCAACCATTTATCAGGGGATCCGGCCCGTTGTGGAAGAGTAATGCACATTTTTCTGGCCGGAGTGATGCAAGGCGCACGCCTTGATAACCAGATTCACGCGCAAGACTATCGTGTACAAATCACCGAAGCATTGCACAACCGTTTCCCTGAGGCGCAGATCACTGACCCCTGGGCCCTGAACCCCAATAGTGTTGAGTATGACGAGCCGTTGGCCAGGCAGACGTTCCTATCAATGACGGCCAAGGCAGGTGAAGCGGACCTGCTGATCGCTTATTTGCCAACAGTGAGTATGGGCACGGCGATGGAGATGTGGCAGGCTTTTCAGTCGAATACCTACATCGTTGCGATCACACCGCACGTTCATCATTGGGCAATTCGCTTTACCGCCAACGAGGTGCTGCCAGATTTGCAGAGTTTCCTGACTTTGCTGGAGAACGGACATCTGGAACAGGTTGTGCCCAATTCCCGCGCGGTTGACGGTCCCCTCCAAGCTGACTAGAATTACAGTCTGCGTGCAGGCGTTCCGGCCCCAGTAGCTCAATGGACAGAGCACCGGACTTCTAATCCGTAGGTTGGGGGTTCGATTCCCTCCTGGGGTATTCTTTTTGTGGCACGACTTATATGTGGCACACGCGTAACCGTCTTCAAGGGCCGGCTGATTCTTCGGCCAGGCTCTTTTTGTTACCTACAGCGCGCGGTGACGCTAGAGGGAGTAAGCGGATGAGGACCAAGGTTTTTACCGTGGCGGAGATGGTTGCAGCTGAGCGCGCGGCCGATAGAGCTGGTCTGTCCTACGCTACCATGATGGAGACGGCCGGGCGAAGGGTGGCGGAGGCGATTACGGCGCGGATGGATGTGCACGGCCGTCGTGTCCTGGTCCTGGTGGGCCCGGGTAACAATGGCGGGGACGGGTTGGTCGCTGGGCGGTATTTGGCCGAGGCGGGGGCAGATGTCGCGTTTTACTTGTATCAAGAGCGGGATTCGGAACAAGATGTCAACTTTCGTCTGATCCAGGAGCTGGGCCTGTTTGTGGCGGTGGCGGCACAAGATCAACGTTTTCGCGTGCTGCGGACGCGGCTCGGCGTTAGCGAGCTTGTGATTGACGCCTTGATGGGGACTGGGGTTACACGGCCGATTGAGGGGCAGATGGCAGCGCTTATGAAGCAGGTAGGCGCGAACCTGAGCGCAGAAACGGGTGGCGAGGGGACGGGCGTGGCTTTGCATAACGTTGCCCGGCTGCGAGTCGGAGGCGAGAAGTTCAGACCATTTGTGTGCGCAGTTGACTGCCCGAGCGGTTTGAATTGTGATACGGGCGCACTGGACCCGCTGGCGATTGCGGCAGATCTAAGTGTGACTTTTGCGGGACCAAAACGGGGCCACCTGGCTTTTCCCGGAGCAGCGGCGTGCGGCGAGTTGGTCGTAGCGGACATTCAGATCCCGTCCGATCTGCCAGAAGTGGCGGGCATTCCTTTGTCGATTGTAACCGCGGACGATGCCTGGGCCTTACTGCCGGACCGCCCGCTTGATGGGCATAAGGGTACATTTGGTACAGCACTGATCGCGGCGGGCTCGGCTGATTACTGGGGGGCGCCGGTGCTGGCCGGGCACGGGGCCTATCGGGCCGGGGTGGGGCTGGTGGTGCTGGCGGTTCCGCAACGCGTTCGGGCAGCGGTGGCCACGCAGCTGCCGGAGGCCACCTATCCTGCCGTGGCTGCGACAGAGACGTTGGACGGGGCGAGCGCAACATTCTTGCTGGAGCAGGTAAGGCGGGCGCAAGCTATCCTATTTGGTCCGGGCCTTGGGGGCGCTGATTCGTTTGTACGGACCCTTCTGCAAGACGGCAGGCAGGAGGGATGGCCGACGCTGATCGTGGATGCAGATGGACTGAATATTCTGTCGCGTATGGATAGGTGGTGGGAGAAACTGCCGCCAAATTCGATTCTGACGCCGCACCCGGGCGAGATGAGCCGGCTTATGGGAGTGGAACTGGCCGTGCTGAAGCGCGGGGATCGGGTCACGCTGGCAATGGAGATGGCCCAGGCTTGGGGGCAGGTGGTGCTGCTGAAGGGTCCCTATACCGTGGTAGCGGCGGCAGACGGCCGTGCGGCCCAACTCCCTTTCGCCAATCCGTTGCTGGCCGTGGGTGGGAGTGGTGACGTCTTAGCGGGCATGATTGCGGGACTGGCCGCGCAGGGGATGCAGCCCTTTGAGGCGGCCGTGCTCGGTGCCTATCTACACGCCGGCGCAGCGGAGCTGGCAAAGGAGAAGTGGGGAGAGTCGGGAATGCTGGCGGGGGAACTGGCGGCCTGCGTGCCGATGGTGCGCAAACGGTTGTTCAGTGGAAGCTAGGATTGTTCGAGAGTGAAGACGGCCGTTTTGGACATTAGATTGCTGAACAAACGGCCGCGCCGGCTGCCGGACAGGTAGATTTGGTCGCGGATGAGGAAGCCGTGGCGAGAGCAGAAATCGGTGAAGTCGGCGACAGTGAAGGCCTGCCAGCGAGGGGGTTCTTCCCAGGATTGGACGTGATCTGGCGCTTCTGGAATTCGGCCGCGCAGCAGCAAGTTTAGCCGCGCACCCCAATAGCCCCAATTGGAGAAGCTGACTATGGCTTGTTTGCCGACGCGCAACATCTCCCTGATGATCATGGCGGGATCGTCCAGATACCGCAGAGTCTGGCTGAGGATGACAATGTCGAAACTGTTGTCGGGATAATCGGCCAGCCCTTCCTGCAAGTTGCCCTGGCGGACACTCAGTCCGCGCCGCACACAGGCTAGCACGCCCTCTTCACTGATCTCGACGCCACGACCGCGCACTTCCTTCGTTCGATGTAAATAGGCGAGCAAGGCGCCATCACCACAACCGATATCCAGTACCAAGGCCCCGGAAGGAACCAGTTCGGCAACGGCAAGAAGGTCGGGACGCAAGTTGATTTCGGCTTGCAGCGTTTCGTCAATCATAGCATGGGCAACATCAGGTAGGCCACCCTTCCGGTGGCGCTATGTTTTCTTCCTGAACAAGGCGTTCGAGGAAGCTACCTAATAAGCGCGTCATTGTATCCACTTCCAGAAGAAAAGCGTCGTGGCCCCAGGTGCTCTTGATGTCAAGATAGGTTACATCAGCGCCGACGGCCGTGAGGGCGCTTACAAGCTCCTTGCTATGGTAGCTGGGATAGAGCCAATCGCTGGTGAAGCTGACAACAAGATATTTGATGGCGGTGGAGGCGGCGAAGGCCGCGGCGAGTGAACCTGTCTCTCTGGTGAGGTCGAAGTAGTCAAGGGCCTTGGTGACATAGAGGTAGCTGTTAGCATCGAAACGGCGAGTGAAGTTGTTGCCGTTGTATTTGAGATAGCTTTCCACCTCAAACTCGGTTTCGAATTCATAGCCGTAGCGCTCGAGGTTCTGCAAGCGACGGCCGAATTTCTGGTGCATCGCTGCCTCGCTCAAGTAGGTGATGTGGCCGACCATACGTGCTACAGCCAGGCCAGCATCAGGCTTCTGCGGCTGATCGTAATAATCACCACCGTTCCAGGCAGGATCGGCGTAGATGGCCTGGCGTCCTACCTCGCTGAAGGCGATGAGCATCGGGCTGTGACGGGCCGTGGTGGCCAGTGGGATGGCAGCTTTGACACGCTGGGGATAGTGAGCTGCCCATTCCAGGGCCTGCATGCCGCCCATGGAACCCCCGGCCACGCACATGAGCTGATCAATACCAAGGTGGTCAAGCAGTTTGACCTGAGCGTGGACCATATCGCCGATCGTGACGACGGGAAAGTGCAGGCCGTACGGCCGCCCGGTGAGAGGGTCGATGCTCATGGGGCCGCTGGAGCCAAAGCAGCTACCCAGCACGTTGCTACAGATGACAAAGAAACGGTCTGTGTCGAAAGCTTTGCCAGGGCCAATGCAGTCGTCCCACCAACCGGGTTTTTCGTCATGGGCGGCATGGTAGCCCGCGGCATGCGCACTGCCGCTGAGAGCATGGACGATGAGGATGGCGTTGGAGCGGGCGGCATTGAGACGACCGTAGGTTTCATATGTGAGGGTTACCGGCTGCAAGGATGCGCCGCTCTCGAGTTCGTATGGTTCGCCAGCGGCGAATTGGAAGACCTGGGGTTGGACGAGGCCAACGGAGTTTGCGGGAAGGTTCATGGGAATTCCAGGAGGACCGTGTGCGCAGCCCGCTGCGCACACGGCCGTTGCTTACAAGTCAATTAGGCTGTAGCGCCAAGCAGCGCCTGATCAATATCCCAGAGAATATCTTCGATGTCCTCAATGCCGATGCTGAGGCGCACGAAGTCTTCTGTGACACCAGCTGTATGCAGCTGCTCTGCGCTGAGTTGGCTGTGTGTCGTGCTGGCAGGGTGGATGGCCAGCGTTTTGGCATCGCCAACGTTGGCGACATGGCTGATAAGCCGCAAGTTGTCAATGAATGATTCTCCCGCCGACCGGCCACCGGCAATGCCGAAACCAAGGATGGCGCCAGGACCCTTGGGCAAGTATTTCTTGGCCAACTCGTGATCAGGATGCTTCGGTAGGCCAGGATAGGAGACCCATGAAACAGCTGGATGCTCGTCGAGGAACTCGGCGACCTGCTGCGCATTCCCAACGTGACGGTCCATACGTAGGCTGAGGGTCTCCAGGCCCTGCAAGGTAGTCCAACTGTTAAAGGGAGCCTGGCAAGCGCCGATGTCACGCAAGACCTGAACTCTTGCTTTTAGAATGAAGGCAGGCGCGCCCAGATCGGCGTAAGCGAGGCCATGATACGACGGGTCGGGAGTGGTGAAGTTGTCGAAACGACCGCTGCGCCAATCAAAATTGCCCCCGTCGACGATGACACCGCCGATCGTGGTGCCGTGACCGCCGATGAACTTCGTGGTGCTGTGGGTGATGATGTTGGCGCCCCATTCAAAGGGACGGCAGAGGTATGGTGTGGCGAAGGTGCTGTCGATAAAGAGCGGAATGTTGTGGGCCTGGGCGATGTCGGCAACTGCCTCAAAGCGAAACACGGTGATGTCCGGGTTACCGAGTGTTTCGCCATAGATGATCTTGGTATTGGGACGGATGGCCGCGGCAAAGGCCTGCGGATCGGTCGGGTCAACAAAGGTTACCTTTATGCCCAGGCGCGGGAAGGTGTAGTTGAACTGATTATAGGTACCACCATAGAGCCGGCTGCTGCTGATAATGTGGTCGCCCGCTCCGCAAAGTGCCAGGATAGCCATGGTTTGGGCACCGTGCCCGCTGCCGGCGGCCAAAGCACCGACGCCGCCTTCCAGGGCAGCGATGCGCTGTTCCAACACATCTGAGGTGGGGTTCATGATGCGGGTGTAGATATTGCCGAACTCTTTCAAAGCGAAGAGATTAGCGGCGTGTTCGGTGTCCTGGAACTGGTAACTCGTGGTTTGATAGATGGGCACAGCGCGGCTGTTGGTTGCCGAGTCAGGGACCTGCCCGGCGTGCAACTGGCGGGTAGTGAAGCCGAAGGTACGGCCGTTTTCTGTGAGTGCGCTCATGATTTATTCTCCTCGAAGATAAGTGACTGCCTTCCGATGCACCCCAGTCGCCTGGTACGTATGGTGTCGCGAACACCGGGCCCCGGCTGCGGGGGGTACACCTGGTGGCATGTCATGCTAAAACAAAAACTCTGCTATTTCGAGCAGAGAGTCGGGGAATAAATCTGGATTTGTGTTTTACGCTGGTGCACACCGCGTAATACGGGAGTGGGACATTGTGATGTGTCGCCTCTCATCTTCCAGAAATACTCTGCCGGACTTGGCACCCTAACGTGTGAGGCGGCTTCCACCGTCTACACCGGGTTGCCGAGGTTTCATAGGGCCGGTCCCTCAACCTCTCTGGATAAAAGTGACATCTATGCAGTTGTGGAAACACTATACGAGCAGGGGAGCTTCTTGTCAACTATGAATAATATACAGAAGAAACACAGCGAACCTTGGGCAAGAATCATAGTTTCACGGCGTGCGGCGTCGTCAAGCCATGGGGCAATCGACCAATATGTGAAGCAGCGTGTGATAGAATTGGGAGTCGGATTGCTTTGAAAGCTTGACCAAATAGAACAGAGGGCAATTACTGAATCTTGAGGTGCAATGCTTCCACGCCCGGTAAACGAGGGAACCCATGCAGAAAATGACGCGAAAGCGCAAATTGGCGATGCTACCGCAGTGGCTGCAGACGCGAATTGAAGTGAACTGGTATGAATCCCTGCGCCTATTGGAACAGGCGCGCGAGCAGGTTCCGGCAGGGGCGCGTGTCCTGGATGCCGGAAGCGGAGAGGGGCGCTACCGGGAGTTTTTTGATCATACGGAGTACGTGGGCCTGGACCTGACTGTCGGTGACGATACGTGGGATTATACTTGCCTGGACGCGATTGGCGATTTGCGGGAGCTGCCGTTTGGCAGCGAGACATTTGACGCGGCCGTTTGTGTTCAGACTCTGGAACACGTAAATGATCCGTTTCAGGTGATCGGTGAAATCGGCCGTACCCTCAAACCGGGAGGCCGATTTTATTTGTCCGCGCCCATGATGTGGCACCAGCACCAGAAGCCACATGACTTTTTTCGATATACTTCTTTTGGTTTCCGCCATCTGTTGGAAGAAAGTGGAATGCGAGTGCTGGAGATGCGGCCAATGGGGGGCTACTTCTGGTTTCTTTCTTTCAATTTGCAGATGCTGCACTTCTGGTTGTTTCCACCGATTAAGAAACGCTGGCAATGGTGGGTGCAGCTTCCGTATCAAGTGATGACGGAGGCGGTATTCTTTGTCACATTACCGGTCCTGCTTTTCTATTTAGACCGCATTGACAAGGTGAAGGACCATACGATGGGGTGGGTCTGTATCGCAGAAAAGAAACCGATTCATGACACTGGGAAGAGTAATGAGCTCGGTGAATAAGCTGCTCGTTATCGGCCTAGACGGGGCGCCCTTTGACCTTATTCATGATTGGTGCAAGCAGGGGTATTTGCCTAACCTAGCCAAGTTAATTGAACGGGGTGGGTTTGGTGTGTTGCAGTCAACTATGCCCGTACATTCCCCGACGGCCTGGGCCTCTTTTCTAACTGGTCTGAATCCAGGCCAGCATGGGGTCTTTGATTTTGTGCGCCGTAAGCCGGAGAGCTATGAACTGCAGGTAATCCGGGCGGATCAGATCGAAGGCGCCTCCCTTTGGCGATTGTTGAGCGAGCAGGATAGGAAGGTAGGGGTCATGAATGTGCCGATGACTTACCCGCCTGAAGCGGTGAATGGTTTCGTGCTCAGCGGTCTGGGCACCCCCGATTATGTTCCTTACAGCTACCCACCGGAAATGAGTGAGGAGTTGGACAAGCTGGGATACCGGGTTAACAAAAAGTTCTTTTTTGTACCGGAGCGACAAGACGAGTGGCTGGAGGATATTCATGCCATTACGGATATGCGGGGCGAGACGGCTGTACGGCTGATGCTCGAACGGCCGTGGGATTTCTTCATGGTAGTGTTTCGGAACAGTGATGAGATTTGCCATTTTTATTGGCACCACATGGATGAGACGCATCCGGCGCACGACCCGGAGGCGCCGGAACGGTATCGTACAGCTATTCGCGACCTGTACCAGCAAATTGACCGCTGGGTGGGTGAAGTTGTCGCTGCCGCCGGCCCGGAGGCGAATATCGTGGTCATGTCTGACCATGGGGCGGGGCCCCTATATAAGGATGTCTTCCTGAATGAGTGGCTAATTGAGCAGGGTTGGTTGAGGTTAAAAGAGGAGCCTGCTGCGCAGCAGGGTTGGTTCAGCGTCGTACGCAAAATGGGGCTCACGCGAGAGAATATTTCGAACACGTTGACGCGCCTGAATCTGCACCGCGCGGAAGTGTTGATTAAGAAGATTCTGGGAGATCGCATTTATGTGCTTCCACGGGACGAAAGACCGGAGTTCTTCAACGCAGTTGACTGGTCCCGGACACAGGCATACAGCTTTGGCTACTATGGCCAGATATTTATTAATTTGCAGGGCCGTGAGCCACAGGGCATTGTCGCGGCGGGCGAAGCGTATGAGAAGTTACGCGGCCAGATCGCGGAATGCCTGCGATACCTTGTGGATCCGGCAGATGGCGAGCCTGTCGTAGATGAAGTGTATTTGAAAGAGGATCTGTATCATGGCACATTTGTAGAGGATGCACCTGATCTGCTGGCCACGATGCGCGGGTTTACGTATATGACTCGTAAGGGCTATGAGTTTGCAGCGAGGCGAGGCGAATTGTTTTGTGAGCCGTATACAAGGGAGACGGGCAGCCATCGCCTGGAAGGTATCCTTATCGCGGCCGGGCCGGATATAGCTGCGCGGGGGAGGCTGGCCCAGGCAGAGATTCAGGACCTGGCCCCGACGCTGCTTTATATGCAGAACTGCCTAATCCCGACGTATATGGACGGCCGTTTGTTGGACGCGCTGTTCGCTCCTGAGATGATGCACGAACGGCCGCCACAGTATGAGGAAAGGGCAATTTCCGGGCGTGACGATGCGCCAGCAGGGTGGGACGCGGCAGCGGAGGCAGAGATTACGGAACGACTGCGAAAACTGGGCTATTTGGGCTAATTGACTCAGATCTACCCCTCTAATACTTCTAATGGGCTATTGAACTGGCCCAATGGCAACCCTTATAATCACCGTAGTTAATCATTACTTAGTTTGTGTGAAGGAGAAACACATGAAAAAACTACTACCCTTTCTTGTTATAGTGCTTGTCCTGGTTACCGTTGGCCTGGTTGCGGCCCAGGGTGGCCTGCCGGGTTCCGGTTGGAAATCCGGCCAGCAGATTCAGAACGTGGGCACAGGGTCGGCCAAGGTCTTATTCACGGCGTATGATGCCGGCGGCGCTGGATTCAACTGTGGCGAAAAGACGATTGCCTCAGGCGCTTCGGCGACCTACCTGACAGATGTCGATTGCCCGGTCCCGGCTGGTTTCATCGGTTCGGCCGTGGTTAGCGCGGATCAGCCCATAGCGGCGATTGTGAACGTGAACAATCGTGGCACGGGCGCGGCTGCCGGCCAATACCAGGGCACCGATGGTGCTGATGTAGCGACGACGATTTCATTCCCGCTGGTGAAGAACAACCATGTCAGCCGCACGACGACGTTCTATGTTCAGAACGCAAGCACGAGCCCGAACAACATCACCGCCACCTTCAGCGTCAATGGGAACACGTACACCAAGGCCTTTAACAACGTTCCAGGCAACGCGATGGTTGTAATCAATCCCTCGGACACGACGCCTCCGGTACCGTCTGGTAACGGCAACGTCGGCAGCCTGACGGTTGTTGGCACGCAGCCGCTGGCTGGATCCTCACTCGAGCATCA
Source organism: uncultured Chloroflexia bacterium (assembly GCA_963786145.1). Taxonomy (GTDB): domain Bacteria; phylum Chloroflexota; class Anaerolineae; order Promineifilales; family Promineifilaceae; genus JAACFF01. Next base: position 31,448 of record CAWAYB010000002.1, on the reverse strand, counting down.
GACGACCGCCGCTGTTGGCGCTAACCTGCAGGCCTCGAAGGCCTTCGTCGCTGCTGATGGCGCGACGACGGTTTACTGCCCGCTGTACCGCAACGCGCACACGGCGAAAGCGCAAACGACGGGCGCCCAGGTGCAGAATGTCTCCGGTGGTCCTGTTGACATTTCCTTCACCGTAAATGCGGGTGGAAGTACGTTCGGCCCGTTTAATGAGACTAATGTTGCCAACGGAGCATCCGTTACTTTCTATGCTCCCACACTGCCCATCCCGGCGGGAGCAGTTGGCTCGGCTACGATTGAGGCCACCGGCAATGTGATCGCTGTGGTGAATGACAGAGGTACTGAGGGTGGTGTCGATCGCGTGACGACGTACGCTTGCTTCGGTGGCGGCGGTGAAACCGTCAACATCCCGTTGGCCAAGGAATTCGCCGGTGGAAACACGACCGGTATCCAGGTCCAGAATGTTGGCGCAGCTGACACCAAGGTAACGCTGGTCTACAAGGCGACGAGCGGTGCCTCGCGCACGATCCAGAGCACGGATGCAATTTCCCCTGGTGAAAGCATCACGGCGTATGCCGCCTCTGGCACTCCTGTGGGCTGGACCGTGGTCAACACGTCCGGCAATATGGTTGGCACGGTAAACGGCGTCGTAGCGACGGCCGACGAGCCGATTGTCGCCATTGCCAATGAGAGCAGCTCGGCTCCAAGTCCGAGCGGCCAGGACACGAAGAACTACGAGGGCTTCAGCCAATAGAACGGCTTGAAGCTTAGCACAGACTAAGTATAGGAAGTCATCCGCAAGGGTGACTTCCTTTTTTTATGGGTCAATTTGTATCATCCGGTATAATGCAACTTTGATCTAGACTTCTCAAGGTGTTTATGATTTCTCAAGTAGCAGGTCGAGTAGTTCGTGGTTTTGTGCAGAAGCGCGGACGGTGGATTCTTGCACTGGCGCTTGTACTGTTGGCAGTAGGCTGTGGTCCGAGCATAGTAACGTCGACTCCGGTAGATGGAGCTGAATCGGAAGCAGGCGAAGCAGTGCCTGCGGAAGCCACCTCTACGGCCGTGCCGGTGGAAAACGGGTATCCTGCGCCGCCGCCACAGCTTCCTCAAGTGCCTGAGGAGGGATATCCGGTGGCCCCTGTTCTTCCTCCAACCCAAACTCCCTTCCCGGATGTATATCCGCCGCCGGCGGAAGTGTTTCAAGAACCGAGGTTCAGATTTGATTTGCCGCTGCAGCGCAGGGGCGGGGATGGTGACCGGACAGGCTCCCCCTAACCTGGCGCTCGCCCTGGTCGACGTGACGTTCAATGGCGCTCTGTTGGGGTCGGGAGTGTCAACGGCCGACGGAACGTTCTCGATTACCGTGCCGGAATTGCCGGAGGGGCACCGCGTTGGGGTCACGTTTGCGGAATTAGAGCCAGGATTGAGCATCGCTGATATGTCGGTGAAGTATTTCCCGTTCCGCGGGGAGAACTTCATGAACATTCCCAATGTGGGGATTATGTTGGAGACAGCGATTGTAGAGCCATAGAGAGGCTTTTGGATAACGGCCGTTAATTTGATTCGTAAGGTGCCACGGTTACCGTAAGGCGTGCGGGTTCTGCATTGCCGCAGGTCCTGGTTGTTTTTTAAAACCATTTCATAGATTGCGTTTGTCTAGCTTGTAATTACTCAGCAAGGCGCCAGATACCGCCGCAGAGCGTCGTTCTGGCGTTTTATTTGTTTGCACGGCACGTGCAGCCTGGGGATGCTCGACCGCTGGACATCTGGCGCTTTGATTGCATAGCATCTTAGAGGAATAGATGCACCAAAGGAGTATGTGACGTTGTTGGCTACTAAGAATTTTACAACATTGATTGAACCTTATGGCGGAAAGCTGGTTAATTTGATGGTGCCGGCTGAGCAGCTTGCAGAGGCTATATCTTACGCAAACAGCCTGGACTCTATCCGGATTTCGGAGCGGGCGGTGTGCGACCTTGAACTGCTGGCTTCGGGCGCTTTCTCGCCGCTGGATCGTTTCATGGGCGAATCTGATCACCAAAGCGTATTGGACACGATGCGCCTGACGAACGGGTATCTTTCCCCGATACCAGTCCCTTTGCCTGTTGACGAAGAAGACAAAGAACGGATTGAAATCGGACAGGATGTCGCTCTACGCAGTCCCAGCAACGAGCTCCTGGCTTACATGACTGTAGAAGAGATCTACGAATGGAATCTTGAAGAGGTGGCGCAGAAGGCTTTCGGTACGACAGATTTGCGTCACCCGCTTGTGGCTGAAATGCACCGCTGGGGCAAGTACAATATATCCGGGCCGCTACGGATGGTGAAGATGCCGTCCAATTATGATTTCAAGGATCTGCGGATGACGCCGGCGGAAACGAGGGCCAAACTGGAGGCTTTCGGGCACCAGAACGTGATTGCATTCCAGACGCGCAATCCGCTGCATCGCGTTCATGAGGAATTGACGAAACGCGCTGTGATTGAACATGACGGTGTGCTCTTGCTGCACCCGGTGGTGGGGATGACCCGGCCCGGTGATGTGGACCATTACACGCGCGTACGTACGTACCGTGCGTTGGCGGGACGGTACTATGATCCCGATCGCATTCTGCTTTCGCTGCTACCGCTGGCGATGCGTATGGCCGGACCACGAGAGGCGGTATGGCATGCGCTCATCCGGCGCAACTACGGTGCGAATTATTTGATAGTGGGTCGCGACCACGCGGGTCCGGGCAACGATTCCACGGGCAAACCATTTTATGGGCCCTATGATGCGCAAGAGCTTGTTGAGAGCTTGAGCGAGGAGCTGGGCGTAGGGGTTGTGCCTTTCCGTATGATGGTATATTTGCCAGATGAAGAACGGTATGAAGAGATTTCGCGGGTAGACGGCGAGACGCGAACGGCTTCGATTTCGGGGACCCAGGTGCGTGAGGAGTATCTGCAGGTCGGCCGTTCGTTGCCAGAGTGGTTCACTCGCCCTGAGGTAGCCGAGATTCTGGCCGAGACGTACCCACCGCGTTTCCGTCAAGGGGCATGTGTGTGGTTTACCGGGCTGCATAACGCGGGTAAGTCGACGACGGCAGCAGTGCTGACTTCACTGCTGCAGGAATACGGCCGTACGGTAACCCTTCTGGATGGGGACGTTGTGCGCACCCACTTCTCCGAAGGCCTTGGCTTTAGCAAGGAAGATCGAGATGACCACGTAAGGCGAATGGGTTATGTGGCTTCGGAGATCACGCGCCACGGCGGAATTGTCATTTGCGCGGCGGTGAGTCCGTATCGCGCCACACGGAATGATGTGCGCAATATGGTCGGTGGCGATCATTACATAGAGGCTTATGTGGATACACCGCTGGAAGTATGTGAAGAGCGAGATACGAAGGGTCTGTATGCGCGAGCCCGCAGGGGCGAGCTCAAAGGCTTCACGGGCATAGACGATCCGTATGAGACTCCGCAGAATCCAGAACTGCGCCTAGATACCGTGAACCATACGGTGGAAGAGAACGCACGGGCCATCCTGGCACAACTGATCGAAAGAGGCTTCATTCGCGAGGAAGAGAACATCCCGGCGATTGCCCAGATATAAGCAGATTAACGAACGAAGGTAAGAAAGGAACTCATGGCAGATAAGAACTATGTAAACGAACCAGGGTATGTAGTATGGATGACCGGCCTCTCCGGGGCCGGCAAGACCACTATTGCCCTGATATTGGAAGAAGAATTGCATAACCGCGGACAGCGGGTCGAGCGGTTGGATGGCGACGTGGTTCGCGAGAGCTTGACGGCCGATCTTGGCTTTTCCGCTGAAGACCGGCGCAAGAATATCGAGCGGGTTACGTTTGTAGCCAAGCTGTTGTCACGTAATGGAGTAGGGGCGATCTGTTCCTTCATTTCGCCTTATCAATCGATTCGGGACAATGTCCGCGCCAACACGACCAACTTTATGGAAGTATATATTGACGCACCGCTGGATGTTGTGATCGAGCGCGATGTGAAGGGTATGTATAAGAAGGCCATCGCTGGCGAGATTCCTAACTTCACGGGCATTTCTGATCCGTTTGAGGCTCCTGAAAACCCGGATATTCATGTGCGTACTGACCAAGGTACGCCGGAAGAATCGGCCCAGGTTATCCTCGATAAACTGGAAGAGTTGGGTTACATTCCCGCGGCACAGGCGGCCTGAGCTTTTTCCTCTTTCCAGGGAACTCAATACGTTCATTGTCAAACGTGACGATTCGTGAAGCCTGGGCCGATGGCGCTAGCCGTCTGGCCCAGGCTTCTTTTACACCTCAGTTAGATGCGCGGCTGCTGCTGGAATTTGTCTTGCGGCGAGAACACAGCTATCTGGTTGCGCATGGCGAAGAATCCCTCGATATACAGCAGAAAGAGCAGTATGAACGATTACTGCACCGCGCTGAACTTAAGGAGCCCATCGCCTACTTGCTTGGCAAAGCGCCATTCTACGGATTGATGTTTCGGGTCAGTTCCGATGTGCTGATCCCACGGCCGGAGACAGAGCAGTTGGTGGATAAGGTGCTGGAATGGGCAGGGCAACACGAAGTAGCGACGATCGTTGATGTTGGCACGGGGAGCGGTTGTATTGCGATTTCCTTGGCGAGGGAACTGCCGAAGGCTAATGTTACGGCCGTAGATATTTCCGTAGGGGCGCTGGCAGTGGCGCGCGAGAATGGGCAGCGGCTGGCTCCCGGAGCCATTCAATTTGTGCAGGGCGATCTTCTGGAAGGGGTTGTGAAACCTGTGGATGTAATCGTCGCCAATTTGCCATATGTTGCTGATAGCGAGTGGTCTATGGTAGACGATGGGGTAAAATGGTATGAACCTTCGCTGGCCCTGGGCGGCGGAGAAGATGGGTTGGATCTGATTCGTTTGCTGCTGCAGCAGGCTCCAGCAATGTTGCGGTCCGGGGGTGCCCTGTTTCTGGAAATCGGATTTCAGCAGGGTCCAGCAATTGAGCGATTGGCGCGCGTGTATTTTCCCACGGCAATAACAACCGTTTTTCCTGACTATGCGGGCCACGATCGCATCGTAAGGGTGGCAGTCTGACGGTGGGCAACGGCACAGGCGCTGTGCAGCGGTCCACTCAGATGGAAGAATAACCTATGCCCACTGAGGTAAAGCGAGTGACGACGCGCGTTGTAAAGGGCACAGAGGCCACGGCCGTGACAGAGGCTGCTGCGGCAATTGCCGGCGGTGAGCTTGTGGTCTTGCCGACCGACACGGTTTATGGCGTGGGTACGAGAGCTACTGATGCACGGGCGATTATCAACCTGTACGCGGCAAAACAGCGACCGGATGAGAAGGGGATCCCTCTGCTGCTGTCAGACGCAGCCGAAATTGAACGTGTGGCGCGGGATATTCCAGGGGCAGCGTGGCCGCTGATCGAGCGTTTTTGGCCGGGACCGCTGACCCTGATATTGCCACGCCGACCGGAACTACCCGCGGTCCTGTCGAATTCGGAGACTATCGCAGTGCGAATGCCTGATCATGAGCTTACACGGGCGGTGATCCGGCAGGCGGGTGGGTTCATCGCGATGACCAGTGCAAATCGATCAGGACGGGATCCGGCACAGACGGCCTTAGAGGCGCTGGAGGAACTAGGCGGAGTAGTCACAGTGGTGGTTGACGGTGGCCCGTGCAGAGGAGGGCTGGCCTCTACCGTTCTGGACTGTACTACACCGGAACTGACCATCCTGCGCGCCGGTCCGTTGAGCGCAGTAGATCTGGGGCTTGCGGCCAGCTAGGCGAATCATGGGCACCTATTTCATTCCTCTTGCGCTTGCTTTTGCCGGGGTCATCGCGGCACTGGCTACTTATCGCGGTATCCGGCGCGGTGGCGCTCGTTATTACACATTGGAACGCGAGGCGATGCTCCGGCGAGCTTCGCTAACGCTTTTTGCAAGCGTACTTTTTTTCGCAGCTGCAGTTGGAGTGTTGATCTACCAACAGCAACAAGGGCTTCCTGAAACAGTATTTGAACCAGCGGTTGGCGAAGGTGAGCTTGTAGAAGCGACCATTACGCCTACCGTGGCGTTGGAGCAATTCCCGCCGACGGCGATGGCAACACCTGATGTTGACATTCCCACGCCAACGGCGACTCCGATTGTGTGCCGGGCGATTGTGGATGGAACCAGCGGTAACGGTCTGACGCTGAGGGATGTGCCAGGAGGAGAAGAGATCGCCATTCTGCCTGACGGTTCGGTTCTCACAGTACTGGAGGACGAACCGCAGGAATCCGGCGGGCTGGTGTGGCGAAAAGTACGGCTGGTTGGTGGGGATGAAGGTTGGGTCGCGCAGGATTTTCTGACGATCCGCGCCCCGTGCGAATAAGATGCTTGCCGGCATAGATGCAAGCCGGGCAGTGACGCCACGGCGCACTGGTACTGAAGCCTACGCTTACTTCCTTATCCGAGCGATCATTAACCAAACGGCCGAGCGGGGCATACAGTTTCGGCTCTACTTCAATGAGGCTCCGGCCGAGGGGTTGTTCCCGGAGTCATCTCATGTTGAGTACTGCACCATACCACTGCCTCGGTTGTGGACGCATGTGCGCCTGGCGCGAGAACTGCGGCAGCGGCCCCCGGATATCTTTTTTACCCCAGCACATGTAATCCCCTTTGTGTACCGGGGAGCTAGTGTGGCGACGGTCCATGACCTTGGCTATCATTATTTTCCGGATGCGCACACGCGGCGGCAAGTTGCCTATCTGCAGCTGAGTACCCGTATGAATGCCCATCTCGGACGACGTGTCATTGTTGATTCTGAGACTACCAAGGCAGATTTACAGCATTTATACAAGGTTGAACCGGAAAAGATAGATGTAATCTATCCGGGGCTAGACCCATGGCTGCGCCCAATTACAGAGGAAGAGGAACTGGCGCGCACGTTGCGCAAGTATGGGATAACGACGCCTTACTTTATCTATATTGGTACGCTGCAGCCGCGGAAGAATCTGTCGCGCTTAGTGCGTGCCTTTGTAGCAGCGAATTTGCCGCACCGACTGATCCTAGCAGGAAAGCCGGGCTGGAGAGCACAACCGCTGCTGGACGAGATTTCGGCGCTGGATTTTGAGACGCGGCGCAAGATTCACCTGCCGGGCTATGTGGATGAGGCGGATAAGGGGGCGCTGCTCTCAGGAGCAGAGGGATTGCTCTATCCGTCGCTGCATGAGGGTTTTGGCTTTCCGCTGCTGGAGGGTCAGCTGTGCGATACTCCCGTGTTGGCAGCTAGCAGCAGCTCCTTGCCCGAGATCGCAGGGGACAGCGCTCTGCTGGTGGATCCACTTAATACGGCGGCGCTGACCGAGGGGATCAGAAGGCTGGCTCTTGAGCCGGCTTTGAGGAAGGAGCTGGTTGCCAGGGGCCGGCAAAACGTTCAGCGGTTCTCATGGGAACGAGCGGCAACGGCCGTTGTGGCTTCGCTTCTCCGAGCAGTTTCCGAGTGAGCGTTTCTTTGGCCTAGAGGATCAGTAGCTCGTGCGCCGGTTCAAGGCGGGCGGAGAAGTGGCGCAATACAGAAGGCGATTCCACGATGCGCACACCACGGATCCGGTCCCGCAATGCATAGACATGCAGCAGGACTTCGGCCAGATAGTCAACATGACTCTGAGTGTAGACACGACGTGGGAAGGCCAGGCGAACCAATTCGATTGCGGCCGGTTTTTCAGAGCCGTCCGGCTGCAGCCCGAACATGACGGAGCCGATTTCAACAGAGCGGACACCACCTTCGAGATAAAGAGCCAGGGACAAGGCCCAGGCGGGATACTCCGCTTGAGGGATATGGGACAACATTGTTCCAGCGTCGACGTAGATTGCATGCCCACCGGGGGGTTGGACGATGGGTATACCAGCGTTGGTGAGAATCTCGCCAAGATAGGCGACAGAGCGAATGCGATAGCGCAGGTAATCTTCATCCACGACCTCATGCAGTCCGACAGCAATGGCTTCCAAATCGTAACCCGCCAGTCCACCATACGTAGGGAAGCCCTCGGTAAGAATGAGGTTGGTTTTGCAGCGCTGGGCGAGCTCAGCATCGTTCAGAGCCAGGAAGCCGCCAATGTTGGCCAGGCCATCTTTCTTCGCACTCATCGTACAGCCATCAACGTAGCTGAACATCTCCTGAGCGATATCAAGTGGGGTTTTGCTGGCATAACCGTCTTCACGCAGCTTGATGAACCAGGCGTTTTCAGCGAAGCGACAGGCATCGAGAAACAGGGGTACGCCATGGCGATGACAGGTCTCAGCGGCGGATCGTATATTGGCCATGCTGACCGGCTGTCCGCCGCCAGAGTTGTTGGTGACGGTGATCATAACGAGGGGAACGCGGCCCGGATTGTCGATAAGGATAGTTTCCAACTGTTCGAGGTCAATGTTTCCTTTGAAAGGGTGAATGAGCTGCGGCTGGCGACCTTCTGGAATGGGAATGTCTACGGCAGTGGCACGGCGATATTCGACATTGGCACGGGTAGTGTCGAAGTGGGTGTTATTGGGCACGATATCGCCAGGCTTGAGTAAAGAGCCGAAAAGTATACGTTCAGCGGCGCGGCCCTGATGGGTCGGGATCACATGCTGCAGGGCGGTGATTTCCTGCACGGCGGCTTGAAAGGCATAGAACGAGCGCGCGCCGGCGTAGGATTCGTCACCGCGCATCATACCGGCCCATTGAGCGGACGACATCGCCCCGGTACCCGAATCGGTCAACAGGTCAATAAGCACGTCTTCGGCATGCAGAAGAAAGAGGTTGTAGCCCGCGTCCTGAAGGGCCCGTGCCCTATGTGAACGCGTAGTCTGGCGGATCGGCTCGACCGTCTTGATGCGGAATGGTTCGATGATGGTCTTGAACATTTGTTGTTTACTCCGTTGTTCTTGGCGACATGGAAAGAGCATTTTCACTTTCCACTCGTTTACTTCGGTTTCATCGAGCTGGAAGCCCAGGCGCTCATAAAGACGACGGGCAGGTGCGTTTGTTTTCAGAACATGCAGGGCCAGTGGTAGGCTGAGAAGGGTGGCCTGTTCGATCAGCCGTAGGAGAATTGCGGTGCCGAGACCTTGGCCCTGCAATTCGGGTAGGATTTCGATCAGGGCAAGATAGAGTTCATCCGCTCTTTTTTCCAGGACTAGCACTCCAACATCGCGATCGCCGAGCTGGATGATCTGGCGGTTACGCGGGTCATACTTGCCGGAGAAGTATTCACGCTGCCAGGCATCGTTCCAGCCCCATGTGGCTTCAACATAGCAACGCATTGTGGATTCATGTAAGCGGTAAAGGAACTCAAAATCCTCTGTGGATGCCTGGCGAGTGGCATAGGTCTGGATCATCACCTTTTTGCCCCTGTGAGCGGCACTTGAGGGTAAGATTGCTTGAAACGGCGAACATAACCAAGGAGACTTCTACCATAGTAACATAAAATGTGAAAGGGCCGAGGATAATCGGTTGCTGACGAACGTAAGAGGGTTATAGTGATGGGAAAAGTCGACATAAGGTTACCAGGATCGCACTGGAGCGGGCTTGCTATTGCCTGGGACAGCGACTACAATCATTTTCTACAATCCATTTGTGGGGTGTTTTATGCCTACAGTATTTTAGGACGGTACCCATGCCATTTGCTACGCGTACGAATTTTGACAGAGCATTACAGGAGCTTGACGACAAGATTGTCAAGATGGGCAGTATAGTAGATTCTGCTATTGAAAAGAGCATGACAGCGCTGTACGAGCGCGATGTGGAAGTGGCACGCGAGGTAATCCAGGGTGATCTAGTGCTGAATGCACTGCGCTATGAGATTGAAGAGGACACACTGCGCCTATTCGCTACGCAGCAACCAACGGCCCGCGACTTGCGCCGTCTGATTGCGGTGATCCACATTGCGGTGGAGCTGGAGCGCATTGGCGATCATGCAGAGGATATCGCCAGCCTGGCCGAACGACTGGAAGGGGAAGGAGATTTCGACACGCTGCACAAATTGCCCAAGATGGCCAAGCGTGCGCGTACGATGGTACAGGCCGCCGTGGACGCTTTTGTCCAACACGATGCTGAAGCCGCTTACAAGTTGATTGGCAAAGATGACAAGATTGACAGGCATTACTACCAGCTGCGCAACGAGATCCTGGATGAAATGCGAGATGACCCCGACTATGTACGGCGTGCAAGTTTCTTGCTGTGGGTCGGGCATGACCTGGAACGGATCGGAGACCGCTCCACCAATATTGCGGAGCGGGTGATCTTCATGGTTACCGGGGAATTCGTCGAATCGTAGGTCTATGAGCGAGGGGATGAGTTCGATATTCTCCAGAATCATTAGCGGAGAGCTGCCGGGCGACATTGTCTACCAGGATGACCTGGTGACTGCCTTCCGCGACATCAACCCGGCGGCATCAACGCATATCCTGATTGTACCAAACAAGTTTGTGGCGACGGCGAACGACTTGAAGGATGAGGACGAATTATTGGCCGGGCGAATGTTATTGACCGCGAGGCGTTTGGCGGAAGCAGAAGGGGTAGCCGAGGATGGGTACCGGTTGATCATCAACTGTAACCAGCACGGCGGGCAGGAGGTATACCACCTGCATTTGCATTTAATTGGCGGACGGCCGTTGGGACCGATGGTTGCCCGCGACTAGGCATCAGTCGGCGGTGATGGCGTTGTCTTCACTGCGCAAGATGTCGGCTGTTCTGGTCTCGTCGCCACGGACGAGCCAGCCGTTGTATTCGTAGCCTTCGCCCTGGGAAACCCAACCAGCAAAATCAAATGGAATTGCGCCGTCGGCAGAGATCCAACGGCCGTTATAGGCACGGGCAATATGGAGGTGGGTGCCGTTGGTGAAGCCTCCTTCACAGCCAGGATGTCCCAGGCGATCTCCGGTATCAACCTTGGTTCCGACGGCCACGCGATCGAGGTTGTCCAGGTGCATATAGGTGACGGTCCAGCCGGTGCCTGCGTAGCCATCACCGTCGAGATCGACCACTACTGCGCCGAGGCTACTGCGCGTCACCACACCCGGGGAAACGGCCGTGACCCAGGATTCCGACGGGAAGCAGCCGCCCTGGACATCCGGTGGCACAAAGTCAAGCGCCGCCCAGGCAGATCCGCTGTTCCAGCCACCGTGAGGACCACCACTAAAATACCAGGTGTCTCCGGCAGGCCAGGGAAGTTCGAAGCGCGGTTGGCTGAGGGTCTCGGGAAGAAGAGGAGTAGTTTCGAAGGCAAAGGGATCGCCAAATAGGTCCCTATAGGTGGCCAGGAAACCGTCCGGACCAGCGGCTTGAAGCCACGCACTGACGGTGATGCCATCACGAGCGGCGAGATAGTTTTGCACGCCGACAGTGCCAAACGTTGCCTGAGGAGCCACGGGGATACTCGTGCCTTCACCAACAAGCAGGGTGGTCAGCCCGCCCTCGGCACGGCCGTAGAAGCCCAGATTGAGCTGATTTGCGGCCCAACTCGCTTGTTTATAGAGGCCTTCTGATCCCACGGTAGTGTGGCCAAAAGGGTATTCTTTTTCGGGCGGTTGAGCCTGCGTCAGCCAGCCGGAGCTAAATTCCAGCGCTGTAAGAAGCAGGCGTGGGTTGACGCTGTGGCGATCGGCGACAAGCTGCAGGATGTCGGGCCCCGATAGAGATTGCCCTTCGACCGTTTCTTCGTAATCGAGCAGGTAGCCGTCAAATGCAGATACAAAACGGGCAAGGTCGAAATCCTGGGCGGGTGGGCCATAGATTAGTTCGGAGTCTGGTATGAGCTGCAGGTCGGGACTGGTTGGCGGTGAAGCAAGGGGAACGGTGGCACCGGAGGCGGGGATGCGCAGGACGCGGCCAGGGAGAAGCAGATTGACGTCAGTGATCTCGTTGTGGGCAATCAAATCCGCAGGCGGGAGATCGTACTGGGCCGCGATGAGGTTAACCGTTTCGCCAAGCTGCACAATGTGAGTGGCTTCTGCGGGGACCGTGAGATCCGCTGCGACCATGGGGGCAGAAGCAACCTTGCCGTCGGGAGGCGCGTCGCCGGCGACCGGCATGGACCGTCCGCCGGCACCCGATTCGACCCCGGAAATGATCCCGGCAGGTCCGGGGCGCACACAGGCAACAACTGCCATCAGAAGCAGAAGCAAAGCAGCAGACAGCAGAAGTCGTGATCGGCCTATCACTCTTGCCTTCAAGGGTGGCCGTGCTCCTTTATTTGCCAGGTTACGCGTCCGAGGGTCGTGCACACAACGAGCGCTATTTTATGGTCAGCCGCAGTTCGTATTTGTCAGAGGTGGGATCCCCTTCGGCGCGAAAGACGCGAATGTAGTATTTTCCCGGGTTCAGATTGTTCAGAACAATCTTGTCCATGAGGTTATCAAGCTGGCCGGAATAGCCAACGTGACCTCGCGACCAGTTGGTATCATACACATACAGGTTGTAATCTTGCCCTTTTTCCATGCTGTCCAGGGTGACTGTGATGCCGGCGGTTTGGGCAAGGTTAAAGTAGAAACGATCGTCGCCGTCATCGGCTGTTGGGAAGCCGCCGAGGTAGGTGCGATCGGGCAGAATAGGGCCGTTTGCGTCGGCGAAGAGACTGTTTGGCTCTTCCTCGTCGGGGCCATCAAAGAAGAGTACGGGGCCGTTGGTGACGGGGAGGAAGAGCGCCACCCGGTAGTCCGCGTGAACTGTATGGTCCTGGTCCGGCATTTCTACAGCATTCTGCAGGGCGATGCTTTCATCGTCTATGGTTCCGCTCCATTGAGATACGAACCAGCCCGTTGCTGGGCGAGCAAAGATATTAATCGTCTCTCCGGCGACATACTGCCCGGTCGGGCAGCCAAGGGAGTTTTCTTTGCTTGCTGGTGCAGGGGCTTCGCCATACCCAGTGAAGGTGAATTCAAGCAGACGACAGTCGGTGATGTCGGTATCCAATACATAAAGGACAGCCGCTGCGGGTTCTCCCAGGGCTGCGTTGACAGCGTCCTGAAGTTGTACTGCGAACTGGTCACCAACAGTTGCGCTTGCAAGAGGGACGGTGATATCACGCGTGGTGCTGCCAGGGGCGAAGACCAGGGTGCCCGTGGAAGGAGTGCCGGATTCGTTCAGGGTAATGGTGTAGTCGACCTCAACGGCAAGGCCAGAGGCGGTGCTCAGATTAACTGGCAATACGGCTGAGCTGCTCTGGCCCTTTTTGACAAAGTACTGGCTTGCACTGAACTGCAGGGTTGGCGTGTCATCATCATCGTTGATAGTAAGCACGGCCGTAGCATTGTCACCCAGGGTCGCTCCGCTTACGTCCTCAAGAATGAGCTGGACAGTTTCTTCCTCCTCGTCCAAGGTGTCTCCGAGGATCTGGACAGGAATAGTCTTGGTAGTTTCGCCCTGGTTAAACCGAAAGCGCAATGTCCGTCGCGCGATGGCGGTGTAATCTTGGCCGGCGGTAGCGGTACCGTCAGCGGTGAGGAAATCTACGATGACATCCTGGGCAGGCGCAGGGGAAAGGTTCACTGTTACGGCAATCTGACCGTCGCTTTCACCGACGGAGTAGTTTGCGGCACTGAACTGCACTTGCGGCTTTCCTTCATCGTCGTTGATTTTAAGTTTGGCATTCGTGATGGTTCCCAATACAGCGCCATCGCCAGTGGGGCTGGAGAGGGTGAGTGTGAGTTCCGGCGAGCCGGCAGCAAGCTGATCGTCGATGATTGTGATTGGAAACGTATTGCTGGTTTGGTTGGCGGTGAAGTCCAGCTTGATGGGGCCGTTTACATCTACGTAATCCTGGCCTGGGACGGCCGTGTCACCGGGTGCGCCTGTGTCGTAGAACACACTTACAGCTTGTGAGAAGTCACCGAGGCGATTGACGGTGATGCTAGCTGTGCCGACGTCGACGTTTTCATCGACCTGGAATGTCGGCGACGCGAAACTCAAGGTTGGTTTTTGAACGTAGTTTACAGTTACCGTATGCCCTTTGTCGGCGGGCAAGAAGGGCATGGTGAGCTGATTGGTGTTCGCAGTGCTGGCGTCGTTATTTGTTTCTTGCCAGCTAGCGACCCGCCAGCCCACTGCCGGAGTGGCGCTGAGGTTGATTAGAGTTCCGGGCTTGTACAGACCTGATTCACAACCCGAAGGGGAAGGGACCGTGGAGGATACCGCCGGATCGCTGCCATTGTCGGTATGCGAAAACAGAAGAGATTGGCAGCGCAGGGCAAAGGTAGCCGTCACGGACTTGGCTGAGTCCATAGTCACAGTGGCGGATTTTGGATCGATGCCCGGCGTTGCACCGGCCCAGCTATCGAACTTGTAGCCATTTGCCGGGGCAGCCTGCAAGGTGACAACTGCTCCTGTAGGATAGGAGTTCTCTGCACATGACTCGCTGGTCTTGTCAGAGCTGACACTTACAGTGCCGCTATCGGACGGAACTATGGCAATTTCCAGCGCCAAGCAGGTGATTACTTCGGTGAAAGTAGCGGTGATGACATCGTCTTGTGCCGTGACCTGGTAGCTGACGGAAGTTGCCGTCTCTCCGTCCAGCTGGGAAGGATTGATTGTGTCCTGCCAGCCAGCGAAGACCCAACCAGATTCGGCCGTAGCCGTTAACGCAATTGTCTCGTTGAGGTCGTAAAGGTCCTTGACTGGATCTACTACGACGGTGCCCATGCCTACTTTTACCACCTCGATGGTAATGGTCTGGGCCAAGGCCACCTGGAACAAGAGCGCCAGGATAAGCAAGAGCCCTGCGGAAGCCGCCATGGTTTTTAATACTCTCATCTTCATTCTCTAGACCTAATCGTTACCTTGAAAGCAAACTGCAGATTGGTAAGATCGCAACGTACTATTAGAATTCAATTACGTTACAATTGTTGTTTCCTACTTGACTAAAGTAGGTCGAATCAGGTATCTGATATGCAAGCCAATTATGTCCAACGCCTCAGACTGACCTTCAGCAAGACCGGCCCAACGCAGTATATCGGGCATCTGGATCTGGCACGGACACTGGAACGCTCTCTGGTGCGCGCGAAAATTCCTATTGCCTACTCGCAAGGCTTCAATCGCCGCCCACGGATGGCTCTGGCGACTGCGCTGCCGCTGGGCTTTACGAGCGACGGCGAGCTGGCTGATATCTGGTTAAAGGAAACCCTTGACCCTTCCGTGGCGCAAAAACAGATGATGCACAAAATGGCCCCGGGAGTAGAGATACGCAGCGTGGAGGAGGTTCCGATTTCCGGGCCCTCGCTAGAGTCTTTAACTGTTTCCGCTACGTACACGGTTACTCTCCTCGACGAAATCGCACCTGCTGAACTGGAGCGGCGAATTGCACGGTTATTGGCTGCTGAAGTTTTGCCCCGTCAACGCCAACGTGGCAAGGAACAGGTCAAGCAGTACGATTTGCGCCCACTAATCAATGCTCTCGCTATTGCAGCCAGCAAAGACGGGGCGCCTGTTTTGTTTATGGACCTGGCATTGGAGCCGGGCAAGACCGGGCGTCCAGATGAGGTCTTGGCCGAACTTGACATTGACCCGCTGGCGGCGCGGATTCACCGTAACAAGATATTGCTTGTCATTCCCTCCACCTCACACTGAGTAGGCAGAAGCCAGCACACGCAAATTCAGTCCAACCCACACTGTAAGCTACCTTGTAAGGTTCAGTCTCTACTATGTTACCATGAGGGGAAAGGCTTTGTCACCCTTTCCAGGTTTTGCTTGCCTACGATTTATTTACGGATATCGGGCGATTTTTGAACGCAGGTCAGCCATGATAACGGCGGTGTTAGGTAGAGGTGAAGGCTATGATTGAGCTAGACAAGAGTGACATGGATGAATTTGCTGCTTTCCATCTGCAGAGCACCCCGGTTGTTAACGAGAACAGGGCCGCGAAACTGCGCCGGCAAGACAAGATCCTGGTTGCCTTGTTCCTGGTATTCCTCGTGGCTCTGGCGGGTATTGTGTTGCTGCTGGCGGTTCCAGTTGTGGCTCAGGTGCTGGATTTCCTGGGAATTCAGGCTGCCTTTGTCGCGTCGCTACAAGCGTGGTGGACAGAAGAGTGGCAGGGTCTGCAGTGGGCGTTGGGCCTGAGCATGGTAGCGTTAGTAACGGCCGTTATCGGCCGTCATCGGATCTTGCGAAATTCTGCTCTCTACTTTGAGGCGGGTTGCCCCAAATGTCAGGAGCATGATTTGTTTCGGGTGCGGCGCACACGTGTGGACCATGTGCTGACGACGTTTGGTTTTCCCATCCGGCGATACAACTGTCGCAACTGCAGTTGGCAGGGCACCCGTCTGGTAGGGCTTGACCCAGCAACTCTAGCGCGTTTGCAGAGCACCGTAGCTGAGGAACAAGAGACTAAGGCAGTGTAGGGTCGGGCAAAATGAGAGGCCGGGAGGCGTGTTGACACCTCTGGGCCGCGCGTTTATAATCATAAGTCGCGTTGCATGGGTTAACTACCACTACCCATGCATTTTATAACTAACCGGGCCGGCATCACTTTTGATGTCGGTTCTTTTTGGAGGTAACCGTGTACGCGATTGTAGAAAGTGGTGGCCGGCAATACCGCGCCGAAGAGGGTCACTCCTTCTCCGTCGAGAAGCTGCCCTACGAAGTCGGTGAACAGATTGAGCTTGCGAACGTCTTGTTATTTGCGGATGACGTGAATATTCAGGTAGGTCAGCCCTCTGTCTCCGGTGTGCGTGTCAAGGCCACAGTTGTTGAACAGTATCGTGGTAAGAAGATCTTCGTCTGGAAGTATAAACCCAAGAAGCGCTACCGCAGACGTCAAGGCCACCGCCAGAGTTACACGCGGTTGCACATTGACGAAATTGTAGTTGGTTAGAGTTCTTGTGGATCTGACGGTGATAAGGAGCGAATGAAATGGCACATAAGAAAGGCGCAGGGTCCACCCGCAACGGCCGTGACAGCAATTCCAAACGTCTTGGCGTGAAGCGCTATGGCGGCGAATTTGTCATTCCGGGCAATATTATCGTGCGCCAGAACGGGACGAAGCTCAAGCCGGGCAACCACGTTGGGCTTGGTAAAGACTACACGATTTACGCGCTGATTGAAGGGCAGGTTACGTTTGAGACGAAACACGGCCGTAAGATCGTAAGCGTTTATCCGGTGGAAGACTGAGTGGGGAAACGATCATGAAAGAAGGAATACACCCGCAATGGTATCCCGAGGCTAAGGTGATCGTGGAAGGCGATGAGGTGATGACCGTCGGTTCGACGATCCCAGTTATTAATGTGGAAATCTGGTCAGGCACGCATCCTTTCTATACCGGTACACAGCGTCTGCTGGATACGGAGGGCCAGGTTGATCGCTTTATGCGCCGCCTGCAGCGTCGCGAGGAGTTACGCACGGCTGAAGAAGAGCTCGCGGAGAAGCGCGATCCAACCAGATTGACCGTTGATTCGATGGATCTGGGCACGCGTGCGACGAATGCATTTATCGAGTCCGGTATCACCACGGTTGGTGATGTTCTCGTGCTGCTGGAAAAAGGGGACGATGCGCTCCTGGCTCTACCGGGCATAGGCCAGAAGGCTTTGATCGATACGAAACGATTCTTGCGCAGCGAGGGTCTGATCGATTAGGTTCGGCCAACAAGGTGCGTATTTGTAAGGCGAGCATGTGCGAACATGTTCGCCTTTTTTGTTCCCTGCAAGGCGGCGATGGGTTGAAAGCAATGGCAAAGAGGGATAGAGTTAGGCCGTGCATGGCTGGTGAGAGAAACGGCCGTGGGCGGTACATTCTCGAAAGAAGCACGGAGGAGGATGCATGACGAGACATACGCAGGGACAGCTTGAACTCATCTGCGGAAGTATGTTCAGCGGCAAGACGGAGGAGCTGATTCGACGGATACGACGGGCGGTGATCGCGCGCCAGAACGTGCAGGTCTTCAAGCCGGCGATTGATCGCCGGTTTCACACCGAAAAAGTGACTTCGCACAATGGGATGGGCTTTGAAGCCCAACCCGTGGACCGCGCCGAAGATATTTTCGCTCAGCTGGACCCGCAGACGACGGTTGTGGCGATTGATGAGGTGCAGTTTTTTGACGAGGGTGTGCTTGAGGTTTGTGAAACGCTGGCCGAACAGGGTAAGCGCGTTATTTGTGCAGGTTTGGATATGGATTTCCGCGGCGTGCCTTTTGGATCGATGCCGCAATTGTTGGCCCGCGCGGAACATGTCAGCAAACTGCATGCCATTTGTGTTATATGTGGGGATGAGGCCAGCCGGACGCAGCGCCTGATCGATGGCGAGCCAGCCGCATATGACGATCCCGTGGTGCTCGTCGGCGCTGCAGAGGTATATGAGGCGCGCTGTCGCGCGTGCCACGTAGTACGCCCGGCCAGAGAGGAGGTCGTGTGATGTCTACCAGCTCTGCAACTGATTTAGAAGACGATGTCGCTTCTGTGATGATTAACGAGGAGCAGCTGCGGGAGCGCGTGGGCGAGGTGGCTGCACAGATTACGGCCGATTATGCGGATCAGGAAGATCTACTGCTCATTTGCGTGCTAAAAGGGGGCTATATGTTCCTGGCAGACCTGAGCCGGGCTTTGAAGCGGCCCCACGAGTTGGATTTCATGGGAATTTCTAGCTATGGTGCGGGAACGACCAGCAGTGGGGCAGTGCAGATCATCATGGATTTGAAGTCGCCGATCGTGGACCGGAATGTGCTGATCGTAGAGGATATTATCGACAGCGGGCGTACGCTGCAGTACATGAGCCGTAGCCTGGAGGCGCGCGGTCCGGCCAGTTTGCGTATTTGTTCGCTCCTTTCCAAACCATCCAGACGCGAAGTGGATGTCCCGGTTGATTACATTGGGTTTGAGATCCCGGACGAATTTGTTGTTGGATATGGGCTGGATTTCGCGGAGAAGTATCGCAACTTGCCCTATATCGCGGTGCTGAAACCATCCGTATTTGAGTACATTTTTGCCGAGTAGCTTTATCCAACCTCCTGCCGTGCCCGCAGCGATAGAAGGGAGACCTTCCGATTTCCAGGCAAGAAACCTTTGTGCTGTCGCCCCTCTTGGAGCGGTTACGGCCAATTCTGGCGCGTGAACCCCAACCCATCTATCTGGTAGGTGGCGCGATTCGCGATGCGTTCCTGGGCCAACCAAGCAATGACCTTGATTTTGTGTTGGCAAAAGAGGCCGTGCGCCTGGCGTTTCGCGTTGGGGATGCACTTGGTGCACCTGCTTACATACTTGACAAGGAGCGAGATACGGGCCGTGTGGTGCTCCCGGAAGTAGGCACAGTGCTTGATTTCAGCTGTTTTCGCGGCCCTGATCTGGAAGCAGACTTGCGCGATCGAGACTTTACGATCAATGCTCTGGCGCTGCCAGCGACGGCCGTGTCCAGCGCGGATGTAATAGACGTTACCGGGGGTCTGATGGACCTGGAGCAAGGCCGCCTTCATTTGGCGAGCGCCATGGCGCTGGAGCATGACCCGGTGCGCTGCCTGAGGGCTGTACGCCTGGCGACAGACCTCGGTTTCGAAATGAGCCTGCAGACAAGTGAAGCGGCCCGTTCTGCAGCTCCTCTGGTCGCTTTTACCTCGGCGGAGCGAGTACGGGATGAGCTGTTGAAGATGCTGCATAACGC
Source organism: uncultured Chloroflexia bacterium (assembly GCA_963786145.1). Lineage (GTDB taxonomy): Bacteria > Chloroflexota > Anaerolineae > Promineifilales > Promineifilaceae > JAACFF01. The sequence goes on along the minus strand of CAWAYB010000002.1, from coordinate 11,873 downwards.
GGGCAGTCACTACGCGGTACAGGAGATGTTTGGGCTTGGCCTGCTGCCTGTTGTGCTGCCGGAGATTGCTGCGCTGGCAGAAGTGCCCCAATCTCCACCGCATCATGAAACGGTTCTGGCGCATACAGTTTCAGTGTTGCGCCGCTTGGAGGCCCTGGAAGCTGGTTTGCGCCAAACTTCAGGGAAAGAAGGTGACGGAGCGCTGGAAGAGGTGCGGTTGATGCTGGCGCCGTACAATTCTGCCCTGTTGAAGCATCTAGAAAGGCCACTGGATGGAGCGGTAGATGGTCGGCACATCTTATACCTGGCGGCACTTTTCCATGATGTAGGCAAAGGCAAAACAAAAACAACGGATGAAGACGGCCGTATTCATTTCTTCGGCCATGATGAAGTCGGGGCGGGGATAGCGGAGCTGCGGCTGCGAGCGTTGTGCCTGAGCAATGAGGCAATTACGAACATAACGCGTATTGTTTCTGAACATATGCGACCGTTATTGCTGGCGCAAGCGCTAGGAACGGAGCCCTCGCGCAGGGCGATCTACCGCTTCTTCCAGGCGACAGGGGTGAACGGGTTGGATGTCGTGTTGTTGGCTCTGGCGGATCATATGGCGACGTATGATGGAACGGGTCCCCAGGAGGAGTGGCAGACGCTGCTGGGTCTGAGCACTATCCTGCTGGATCACTATTTCAGGCAGTTCACGTCCACGGTGCAGCCACCGATGCTGGTAAACGGCCGTGATCTGATGCTCCAGCTACACCTGCCCGCGGGACCAGAGATAGGGCGGCTGCTGCGATTGATCGAGGAAGGCCAGGCTGCGGGGGAAATCAGCAGCAGAGAAGAGGCCCTGCGTTTTGCGGCAGATAACGTGGGCTGAGCGTTCGTATTCGGAATGTTGGGCGTCAGTCTTCGAATAATGCTCCGCAGCGCGGGCAGGTTTCCGCTTCGGCGCTCACAGCTTCACCACAAGAAGGGCATTCAAAATCAAAAACCACTCCGCAGTTGCGGCAACTTGTAGCATCCCCATCGACACTGGTCAGGCATTCGGGGCAGAAGAACTGGCCGCACTGAGGGCATTCATCGGCAAGGGGGGCGAGCGGTTGGCCACAAGACGGGCAATGCCGCTTTTGTTCGGGGACAAGGACTATCTGTGCTCTGTCCGGTCCGCAACGCGGGCAAGTCTTCTCTTCTTTTTCGAGGCTAATCTGGCAGCTCACACAAATACGATAACCGCAGGATCGGCACTGCCCCTCGTGAACGTGTATGCGCCCGCCACACCCTGGGCAGGCGGCTACCTGCACGATTTGCTCTCTGAGCTTTAAAGTATGAACGACGCGCGAGCTGGTGCGTACAATGATTTGGACTGGCGCACCGCATTGGGGGCAGATGTCACTCTCCGCAGAGAGCGCAGCTGTGCATTGGGTGCAGTAATTGGGGATCAGGGCGTTGCAGTTAGGGCATTGGTCAGTGCCCGCGGTCAATTCGAAGCCACAAAGCGGGCAGTCAATGAAGAGAGTGGAACTGCAATGGGGGCAGATATGGTCGTCCTCGCTGACGAGACTACTACAGCGAGTGCAAAATAATGTGCCGCACTGATTGCAGAAGCCATCTTCCAGAAACAGAGGACTGTCACAGGCGGGACACTGACCGGTATAGCGAGGTGGCAAGACGAAGTCAAGGCTTAGCCCATTGAGAGTTGGGGCGGAGTCAGCGGCCGTTTCTATCAGGTCAACGCCACAATGGGGGCAGATGATGTCGTCTGCGGAGACCTCTCGCTCACAAGCCGAACAGAAGATCGCGAATTCTGCACCACAGGATGGACACGAAGTGGCATCTTCGGGCAGCAATGCGCCGCAGTCAGCGCAGTAGCTGCTACCGCATTGGGGGCAAACGTCGGTGTCGTCGCTCAGTAGAATATTGCATTCGGTACAGCGTATCCTAAGCACAAATGAACCTCCCAGCTCAACCGTCGATTTGTGCCATAGCACGCACTAACGACCATGTGGCTGCGAATTATAGAGGGCTTTGGCGTAGGAGTACAGGCGTTTTCTAGTCCAATCTGCGACGATCGCGAAAGCCGGTGTGGAGCTCATGATAGTGGTTAACGCGGGCTTCCCCATAACGCCAACAGAGGTAAACGTCACGGCCGTTAAGCTGGGCCAGGAAATCGAGCAGCCCGGCTTCCAGGCTCTTGATTACGGCGCCGGTGCTGCGAATGCGCTGAATCAGGTCTTCGATAACGACGAAATCGCGTGTCATTTCGGCGAAAACGGGTCCGCCCAAATCGGCATGGGGATCCTCTAGGAGAACGGAGACCTGTTTGCGAGTGTGGGCCGCCTTGGCACGCCGCTCCAGTAACTGTTGCATCAGCGGCTCGAGCTCGACCAACGAGTCATTGGCTTCTTCTAGAGTGAAGTATCGTACAGTCATTAGCAAGAAGGCGAAGAACATGCCCGCGAGCATGCCCTCCGCCTCTATAGTCGAATCAGACCCAGAACCTCAGCGGTCTTTCCACGAGCGCGATTAGCCGCAGGAGGAGCATCCCCCTGACGCTGCGCCAGTGCTTTCGGCAGTTTTGAAGGAAGACCCGCAACCACAGGCGGAAACCGCGTTCGGGTTCTCAATCTTGAACCCGCCACCCATCAAACTCTCTTCGTAATCAATGGTGGCCTGATTCAGGTACATCATACTGGTCGGATCGACGTAGACTTTCACGCCATCCCGCTCGATGACATGGTCGTAGGGGCGGGCTTCCGCCTCCAGAGCCATCCCATACTGCATACCTGAGCACCCACCACCGGAAACGAAGACGCGCAGGCCATAATCTGGCACGTTCTTTTCTATGAGCAGGTTGTGGACGGTTGTAACGGCCGCTTCGGTCAGGTGAATGGTCTCAACGGTTTCTATCGTTGTTTCCGGAATTGAATCAATCATAACCTTATCACCTCATATATAGGTATAGCCTATGGAACTTAGGAAAATCAATAGGACGATTCTAGCAGAGGGCCACGTGCGTGTCAATTTTTATCAACATTTTGATAATAATCCGCGAGGGTGACCAGCGGCCGTTTGTTGCACAAAAACCTATCGGAGAATTGTCGCTCTATCGGGGGCATGATACAATTTCGCTCATTAATCTGGTCATATCAGGCGGTCAAATAAGGGATATCTGGAGGCGCAGAACGGTGCGCCTTTGTTGTTAAGGATTGGCAACTATGTTAAAGACACATACATGCGGTGAATTGAGATTGGAAAACGTAGGCGAAAGGGTTGCGCTGGCAGGTTGGGTGAACAGGCGCCGCGATATGGGTGGAGTCATCTTCATTGATTTGCGCGATCGCAACGGTAAGGTGCAGGTTGTGGTGAATACGGGGCGCTCACCAGAGGCTTTCGCGGCGGCAGAACAAGTGCGCAACGAATATGTGCTGCAGGTCATGGGCGAGGTCGGGGCCCGGCCGGAAGGGATGGAAAATGCTGATCTTCCGACGGGCCAGATCGAAGTTCTGGCGGATGAATTGGTGGTGTTGAACCCGGCGAAGAATCCACCTTTCCTGCTTGACCGCGATGATGTGGTTGACGAAAGCCTACGTCTCACATACCGTTATCTGGACCTGCGGCGCGAACGTCTGCAGCGCAACCTGACTATTCGTCATAAGGCAGTGAAATTCATCCGCGATTTTCTGAGCGAACGTGACTTCCTGGAAATAGAAACACCCATCCTTTTCAAGAGTACGCCGGAGGGTGCGCGTGATTATCTGGTTCCCAGCCGTGTCCACCCGGGCAAATTCTATGCCCTGCCGCAAAGCCCCCAGCAGTTGAAACAGCTGTTGATGATTGCCGGGTATGAGCGCTATTTCCAGATCGCGCGCTGTTTCCGGGATGAAGACTTGCGTGCGGACAGGCAGCCGGAGTTTACGCAGCTGGACCTGGAAATGAGTTTTGTTGAGCGGGACGATATATTGAACCTCATCGAGGAATTGACGATTGGCATGGTGGAAACAGCAAGCCTTGTGCCCCTGGCCAGCACGACGTTTCCGCGGATGAGTTATGCCCAGGTAATGGACCGGTATGGCACGGACCGGCCGGACATCCGGTTTGGGATGGAACTCACGAATATCGCCGACCTTGTAGGCAGTAGTTCTTTCCGTGTTTTCGCAGAGAACGCGGCGGCGGGTAAGCCGATCAAGGCGATCTGTGTGCCGAGATGCGGTTCCTACAGTCGCAAGCAACTGACTGAGCTGGAAGACCTGGCCAAGGCGCAAGGGGCGATGGGGCTGGCGTGGCTGGCGATTCACCCGGAAACTGGTGAGATCCGAGGACCAATTGCCAAGTTCTTCACGGTAGACCAGCTGCTGGCGTTAACGGAGCGCATGCAGGCCGGACCGGATGACCTGATTCTGATCGCCAGCGGTGAAAGGAGCGTGGTCAACGCAGCAATGAGCACGCTGCGAATGGAGATGGCGGCGCGCCTGGGTTATACAAGTGAGAAGAAGCTGGCTTTCCTCTGGGTGGTGGATTTTCCGCTGTTCGAGGAGGGTATGGAAGATGGGCACTATGCGCCAAGCCATCATATGTTTACGTCCCCGAAGCGTGAGCAGATTCCGCTGTTGGACAGCGATCCTGGGGCGGTACTCAGCGAGCAGTATGATCTGGTATGCAACGGCTATGAGGTCGCGGGCGGCAGTATCAGAATCCATGAAAGACCGTTACAGCGCAAGATCATGGAGCTGATTGGCTTTAGTATTGAAGAGGCGCAGGATCAGTTTGGGCACATGCTGGAGGCTTTTGAATATGGCGCGCCACCGCATGGTGGGATTGCACCCGGAATTGACCGGCTGGTGGCGTTGATGGCCGGAGAACCGAATATACGCGAGGTGATGGCCTTCCCGAAGACGGCACAGGCAACCGATCTGATGTCAGACTCACCTTCTATTGTTGCACCGCGCCAGTTGGACGAGCTGCATATCAGCGTGACGCAGACGGATACAAAGGGGGATCGTGCGTAAGGGAGTTCTGTCGAAAGAACTTGGAATCTGATTGGGTATTGGACCGGGTGCTGTTGAAGGGCAGAACCCGGTTTTTCGTAGGCAAGGATGGGCTAAAGGAAGAAGTCTTTCAGGACGGCCGTTACGTCTTCCACGAGGGCGTACCACTCTGCGCCGGGCTCGCGCCAGATCGTTAGTTCCTGGCCAGCGATACGCAGGCGCGAAAGGCCGGGAATGACGGCGAGGCTCTGGGCCAGGGGCGAACCTTCTTCCATTTCCTCCAGTGAATCGTAGGATTCCAGACTGCCGGAGGAAAGGCGCAGGTTGGTGAAGAAGGTTACGGATGTTCTGTCATCGCTCCCGGCGGTCTCTATTTCGATATACTCGGACATGGCGTTCAACCCTCGAAGTGCGGCTGCGGGCAAAGCCGCCAGACAAAAACCGCGTAGAGTATAGGGGAAAGGGGCAGGTTTGGGTATAATGCAGCGCAAGATACGACTGTCGGAAGTGGATGAGCAAACGGCGCGGAGTTCGCTATTATGAGGAAGATACTCAGTTTCATGGCCGGGATGATTGCCGGGGCGCTAGTGGGAGGGACGATCACCCTGTTGCTAACGCCGGCTTCCGGAGCAGACCTCATAGAAGAGGTTGAGACGCGCTGGCATGATGCCGTGGAAGAGGCGAACGCAGCGCGGTTGCGACGCGAGAGGGAACTTGAATTGCAGTTCGAGTTGGCGAAACGGCGTTAGTCTGCAGTGGGCTACCAGAATTCGATGGAGTATTCGGCGATAGGTACATCTGGCCGCGCAGTTTCGATCCAGGAGACGGATTTTTCGAGAAGGCCGTGCAGGTAGGCGGGATCATTGCCAACAGTGACGAGGGCGATTACGGCTGTTTGCCAGAGGTCCTTGCAGTCGATTTCGGCCGTGGCGACGTTAAATTGGTTGTTGAGACGGGCCAGCATCGACTTGACTATGCTGCGCTTTTCTTTCAAAGAGGCTACGCCGGGAAGGTCCAGTTTGATTACGCAGGTGGCGACGTGCATATCTTTATTGTCTCTCAAGCCTTGAGTGGAAGCCAGCTTGAGCGGGCTTAGAGGAATATGAAGTGGCTGAAGAGTTTCGTAGCATTTGATGTGGAAGAGGGTTCATCCAGTCATGTAAGAGTTTTGACTCAGTCTTGCGGACTGTGAGGCTGGAGGCAGAGGCGAAAATACCAGGGTTGTCGCAAATGGATGAAATGAAACCAGTCTCGAATGGCGATGAAAACGTTGCTAATACACCGGAGCGCAAGCCGAATGCAAACGCACCACAGGCGGCTCCGGCTCCTTCAGGTGGAAAGTGGATGCGCAATTTGGCCCTTGGTTCTGTGATTGTTTTCTTCACGATCGCCAGCGTTGCTGCCGTCCTGGTCGCGTTGGGGATAAACCGTACCAATGAGAGTGTAATCGAACCAGTGGGCGATCTAGTGAGGCAGCTAGTGCTTCCTGTGACGCCAGAAATTGTTCCCAATCCGACGACGATATTGCGTGAGATTAAGGACTTGTCACGACTTGAGACGGCTTCTTTTGAGTTTGAGAAGATTATTACGGCGGAAACCAAGCAGGATATCCTTTGGGGAGCCTTGGGAGAGTCCTTGATCTTTGTGGCTAACGGCAAAGTGTTTGCCGGCGTGGATTTTGCCGACATGGCTGACGGGGATATCCAGGTGTATGACCCGGTGACAGTATATGTATATATGCCCAAGGCACAGATTTTTGAAGATGTGCCTATCCTCAACAATGATCTTTCCTATGTGGCCGACAGGGATACGGGCATTTTGACGCGGGCCGATCCCAACCTGGAAACGCAGGTGCGCCAGGCGGCCGAACAGGCGATTCGGGAGGCGGCGGACGAGAGCCAGATCTTGCAGCGGGCGGATAATAATGCGCGCGAGTTTATGACCACGTTCCTGTCAGAACTGGGCTTTGAGAACATCATCTTTACGGATGAAAGGCCCAAACCGGCGCCAGCATATGTGCAGGAAGTTCCTAAGGGATTTGCGCTTACGCCCGTTCCTACACCATGAATCGGACGCGGGTGCCGCGAAGGCAACCGCATTACCATTTTAGCCTGCGTAACTCCAGCCAAGATCGAGCAGTGTGAGCGTGTCTTCTACTTCCCCCTCCATGAGAATGGCGGCGTTTATGACTTCTCCAACCAGAATATCATGGTCGCCGCCCGTGCTTACCATTTGCACGACCTTGCACTCCAGGAACGCAGCAGCTCCTTCCAGGATCGGACAGCCAGTTTCGGGACCATGAGCGAAGCTGACGCCGTCCATTTTCTCGGGCTGCTTGGCGCGTGCCTTGGTGAAACGGGTGAGCGAATCCCTGTCCTCTTTATTGAAAATGTTGATGGCAAAAACACCGCTGCTTTCGATCAAACCGTGGGTGTAGGACTTGCGCGCTAGGCCGATGGCTACCAGCCGCGGGGTGAACGAGGCCTGGGTAAACCAGTTGAAGACCATGGCGTTGTAGTCGTCATGATAGTGAGAAGTAAGACTGTAGAAGCCGTAGGGTATGCGATTGAGGGCGTCTTTTATGGAATCATCTGACATACGAAACCTCCTTGGGCCGATAGGTAGTCAATTCTGGTGTTCAGTCTAGCATCAGAAAGGTTGAGAAGCTGTGTATTCTAAAGTAGATGCAAAAGCCTGATCGAACCGAATTGTACCGCGCAAGTATGCTCTTTTGGGCCATTTTCGCTTTCTTGTGGATGGCGCTGGAAGGGAACTTGCAGAGGGCTGTTGTTTTCGGTGTCTACAGCACTCTGATGGCGCTAGTGTATGCCAGGAGGCGGTTGGGAGGGTGGGGGGGAAGGGGCGGGGCGTCGACCGTATTGGCGACTGCAACCTGGGGCGGACTATGGGGACTGGCAAGTGGTCTGATTACGCTGCTGTTGATGGCGGTCAAGACCGGGCTTCACGCGCATGGCCCGGAGTTCAGCGCGATGGAAGTGGCCTGGGTTGGGCAACAGATCCCGCTGTGGTCATTGGCCGGATTTGTAGGGGGGATCGGCGTGGGGCTGTTACGCCTTGCACTGGTGCGACGCGAGCGTTAGTTATTGGCTGGGCGATCAGGCGTGACCGAGAGAGCGATGAGTCGCGCTTCCAGGCCTTCAAGAGCGGCCTCTAGTTCTGCCTGGCGCAGGCTGGTAGTCACGTCACCACGGGTCCGTTCAAGGACCGCGCGAACGGTGTCCGTGCGTCGGCGTAGACCGCCGGTAATGCTGTCGTTGAAGTCAAAGGTAACCAGAATGCTGTAAACCTGATCCATAGCGTCAAGCAGACGCTCCGCTTCGTCACTGTGGCCGTGGCGGATGATGTCGAGAATGCGGCGGCGCAGCTCTGTGGCGGCTTCGGCGAGACCGTTGAGCCAGGTATTGTATTCGGCGCCGAGTTCTTCGGGGCGGGGTATGGGGCGATTGCGTACTAGGGCGTAGGTGAGATTGGCTTCGACGAACTCTTTGATCGCATCCTGGGTATACCCGGCGTAATAGAGGGCAGGATAGTCACGGACGTCGTCAGAGAGGGCCTGCGTGGCCAGGCGCGCTTCGTTGATAAGCGCTTCAGCCGTGGCCCATTCTTCGCGGTGGATAGCGCGTATGGCCCGGGCGCACAGACTGATCAGACTGCGCGAACGCTCATATGCCTTGTCACGAGCCGCGTTGACCTTCTCAAAGTCCTGGCGAATCACATCGGCTGTTTGATCTAGATCGTTCAAAACGTTATTCCTTGAGGCTGTACCAGGGAAGTTTGTTCAACTATCCTCGTCCGGGTCCTCTTGCGAAGCTCGAAAGAGGCTGTTAGCAAGGGCGGAGCCTGCCTGCGGCAGAGTGATCTCGCCGAATTTGCGCTCATAATTTGCCAGGTTTTGGACCAGAGCCAGCTGCAGCAGTTTGGCATGCATTGGCGTCATGATGATGCGGGAGAGCACACGGCCGTGCTGCCCGCGCGGCAGGACCTGGGCAAAGTCGATGATCAGCTCTGATGGGGCATGGGTAATCATGGCTATGTTGGCATAGACGGCTTGCAGTTCTTTGGGGATGTCCAGCCTTACCCGGCGATTTTCCGGTTTCTGATCTGGTTCATGCGGTTTGGAAGTTGGTTCGTCATTCATCGTGTTCGCCCAGCGTATCATTGAATCTGGCCTGTGCAAAAAAGATACAGTATTTCCGCGGACCTGACAACGCTTCTGCTGCGCGCTGCGAGGGCAAGATATGTAGAGCTTTCGTCGACTGTTTCCGCCCCCCAATAGGAGGATTGAGCCAGCTCAAGAGGCATGTTACAATGAGTTTGGCTTCACGGTAGAGTATCGTTTGCTCTGTCAGCTGGTAGGGGGTCGCATGTCCATACGCCCATTTGAAGTAGTGGAACACACAGCCGATTGGGCACTACGCATTACTGCGCCGGACCTGATGACTTTGTTTGTCTATGCGGCGCAGGGCATGAACAGTCTTCTGGTGAGCAAACTGGAAGAGGTTGCGGAAGACGTACAGAGAGAAGTTGTGCTGGAGGCGTTTGATCAAGAGAGTCTATTGGTCGAGTGGCTGAGCGAGCTGGCTTATTGGGCAGAGAGGGAGCAGCTCGTCATGCGTGAGTTTAGCGTGCAGCACCTCTCTCCTACGGAAATTTGCGCCGTAGTCAGGGGTGGGAAGGCACCGGAGTTGGATAAACATATCAAGGCTGTGACCTATCATAATCTGGAGATTGAACAAACAAGTGATGGTCTGCAGGCGACGATCGTCTTTGATGTGTAAACTGACCTGGATGAGGGTGAGTGCAAATGAAGAAAGCAGATTTTCAGCAGTTGTCGCCTTTTCTTTATGAGATTCCGCGATCGTTTCGGTCTGATATGCGTGTGCCGGCGCGGTTTTACGCGAGCCCGGAGCTGCTCGGGGCGGCGCTGAATGACAAGAGTCTGGCGCAACTGGTGAACACGGCTGTGCTCCCCGGGGTTGTGCAATATGTGTTGGCTATGCCGGATATTCACCAGGGTTATGGCTTTCCGATTGGCGGGGTAGTGGCGACCGAGATGCCAGACGGAGTGATATCGCCAGGGGGGGTCGGATATGACATCAACTGCGGCGTACGCCTGCTGGGGAGCTCGCTCGATGAAGAGGATGTTGCACCTTATATGGATGAACTGGCTTCGCAATTGCAGCGCAACTGTCCGCATGGGGTCGGGCGAGGTGGCAGTGTGCAGCTTAAGCCGCGCGATTTAGTGGCGTTGGTGGAGCAGGGAGCACAGTGGGCGCTGAAGAACGGGTTCGCCACACCGGCTGATTTGGAGCATACGGAAGAGGGTGGTCAGTTGAGCGGTGCCAATTCAACGAAGGTCAGCGAGCGCGCTTTTGAGCGAGGGCGGGATCAAATTGGCACTCTGGGGTCGGGGAACCATTTCATTGAAGTGGATGTTGTTGACGAAGTTTTCGAAGAAAGTGCCGCCACACAGATGGGTCTGTTTCCAGGCCAGATTGTGGTACAGATCCACTGCGGGTCACGGGGTTTCGGGCACCAGATCTGTACGGATTACGTCAAGCGTTTCCAACCGGTAGTGCATCGATATGGGATCGAACTGCCCGATCGGGAACTGGTATGCGTGCCTTTGAGCAGCCCAGAAGGGCAGGATTATCTCGCGGCGATGAAAGCAGCGGCGAACTATGCGTTTGTGAACCGGCAGGTCCTGACGCATTTAATCCGGCAGAGTTTTGAGGAGGTTCTTGCGGGACGGGTGAAGAATCATCATGTATATCAAGTCTATGATATTGCCCACAACATGGCGAAAATCGAGACGCACATGATAAACGGCCGTCAGGCTTCATTGTGCGTGCACCGCAAAGGGGCAACGCGGGCATTCGGGCCTGGGTCTCCCCACGTGCCTGAGCGCTATCGCGCAATTGGCCAGCCGGTATTCGTGCCGGGCTCGATGGGAACTGCCAGCTGGGTGCTGGTTGGTACGGAGGGATCGATGGCACAGAGTTTTGGCTCTACCTGTCATGGGGCCGGACGCACGATGAGTAGAGCGCAGGCTAAGAAGACGGTTCAGGGGGAAGAGTTGCGGCGCGAGCTGGAAGCGCGGGGCATCCGGGTACGTGCCGGCAGTTTGCGTGGTCTGGCAGAAGAAGCGCCGCGAGCCTATAAAGATGTGGATCAAGTGATTGAAGTAGTTCATGGGGCCGGGATAGCGCGCAAAGTGGCACGTCTGGTTCCGGTCGCTGTAGTGAAGGGATAGAACGATGGTAGGTCGTGTGATGGCCGTGGCTACGATTCTATTGCTGGGTGTTGCGATTGGTGGTGCGGGGTTGTTGATATTCGACATGCGCGCGACAGCGGGAGCGGTGATTATCAGCACGGCAGAGCCTACGCCTGAGGCCCTGCCCACGGCAACTGAAACGCCCTTGCAGGTGTACGTGAACGGCGCAGTAGCTCACCCTGATGTCTACGTATTACCGCCAGGCAGCCGGATCAAGCAGGCCATTGCCGCCGCTGGTGGTTATACAGCAAGCGCGGATACGATCCCCATTAATCTGGCCCAGGAGGTACACGATGGTATGTATATTTACGTGACGGAAGTCGGCGAAACACCTCCTCCACCAGAGGTGCTGCAAAACGGTACGAATGGGTCATCGCGAGCTATGACCATTGAAGGCGGCAACGCGCTGATCGATATTAATTCAGCGACGAAGCCCGAGTTGGAGACGCTTCCCGGTATAGGTCCAAGTACCGCGCAGAAGATTGTTGATTATCGTGAAGCTCATGGACCGTTCCCGAAGATAGAGTCAATCCTTGAGGTGCCGGGTATCGGAGAGGTTAAGTTTGCGCAGATCCGCGACCTCATTTCAACGGGCA
>CAWAYB010000001.1:0-1214591 GCA_963786145.1 uncultured Chloroflexia bacterium | reverse complement strand
CGGTAGCAGGCTCAGATTGCCTATCTATGCATCATAAGTCGAGGCGGTCACATCGCCGCCCTGCCCGGTCCAATTGGTATGGAAGAATTCACCACGCGGTTGATCAACACGTTCATAGGTGTGGGCACCGAAATAGTCTCGTTGCGCCTGCAGCAAGTTGGCCGGCAGCCGTTCGCGACGGTAGCCGTCATAGAAGGCTAGGGCGCTTGACATTGCCGGAATCGGGATGCCCAAGGACACGGCCGTACCGACAACCCGCCGCCACGCGTCTCCCGCCTTCTGCACCTGCTCTGTGAAGAATGGCGCCAGCAGCAAGTTGTTCAGTCCTGGGTTTGCATCAAAGGCGGCTTTGATGTCGTCGAGGAAGGCGGCGCGAATAATACAGCCGCCACGCCACATCAGGGCGATATTGCCATAGGCCAGCTTCCAGCCATACTCCTCAGAAGCGGCGCGCATGAGCATATAGCCCTGCGTATATGAGATGATCTTGGATGCAAAAAGCGCCTCTTCCAGATCAGAGACAAGTGCAGTCCGGTCACCTTCATAATGCGGGATGGGCGCACCCAAGACAGCCGCAGCCGAGACCCTTTCTGCTTTAAGCGCGGACAAGAAGCGCGCAAAAACCGCTTCGCCAATTAGGGTAAGGGGAATACCTAACTCCAGGGCAGCAACGGCCGTCCACTTACCTGTACCTTTCTGCCCGGCCGAGTCCAGGATCTTGTCCACCATAGGCAAACCGTCCCCATCCTCATAGGCCAGAATTTCGGCCGTGATCTCAATCAAATAGGAATCGAGCTTGCCTTCATTCCATTTTCCAAAGACTGTACTCATCTCTGCCGGCGACATCCCCAGGGCCTGGCTCATCACATCATAGGCCTCGCTAATGAGCTGCATGTCCCCATACTCGATGCCGTTATGCACCATCTTTACGAAGTGGCCTGCCCCTTCTTCACCGACCCAGTCGCAGCAAGGTGACCCATCCGCCACCTTGGCCGCAATGTCCTGGAAAATGGGCTTGACATGAGGCCAAGCCTCCGGCGCGCCTCCCGGCATGATCGACGGGCCATAGCGAGCTCCTTCCTCGCCCCCGGATACTCCAGTACCGATAAACAGAATACCCCGTTCGGCCAATTCCTTGGTGCGCCGCGTGGTGTCCGGGTAATGAGAGTTACCGCCATCTATGATGATATCTCCAGGCTCCAGCAAAGGCACAAGCTGGGCAATCGTCGCATCAACCGGCCCGCCGGCCTTGACCATGATCATAACCCGCCGTGGCCGTTTAAGCACAGAAACCAACTCCTCAAGCGAATGCGTCCCGATCACGTTCGTCCCGAGAGCCTCGTTCTCCAGGAAGTGATCGACTTTGTTAGTGGTGCGGTTGTAGACGGCAACCACATAGCCGTGATCATCCATGTTGAGCACCAAATTCTGGCCCATTACGGCCAAACCAATTAAGCCAATATCTGCTTGTTTTGTCACTTTTCCATCTCACATTTTTTGAGCTAAATTGCCTGCAATATCAGGGTCATGATGTCTTCCACGGAGCGATCAATCGGAATGGTGATTGCGACAATGGCATCTGGTTCTTCGAACGTCTCAAACTGGCTGTGCAACATCTCCGGCTTCATGTAGTGATCCTGGCGCGCCTCCATGCGCGACAAGATCAGGTCGAAATCCCCATCCAGATAAATGAATTGTACCTGATCATTGACTCGCAACTGATCTCGGTATCCTTGCTTCAAAGCGGAGCTGGCCAAAACGGCCGTTTCTCCGCGCTGCAGATGCCCGCAGATTAACTCCGCCTGGCTGGCCAGCCACGGCGCGCGATCATCATCATTCAGAGGGACACCGCTGGCCATCTTGCGTACATTCGCTGGTGAATGGAAATCATCGCCATCGTAAAACGGGCACTGGAGGTGGGCCGCAAGCGCCCGCCCAATGGTCGTCTTGCCACAGCCGGCGACACCCATCACTACGAAGAACCTGGGCCCTTGCTCGCTCAAAGCGCATCCTCAGCGGTTTTCAAGCGATATAAAAATTCGCCGGCTTTCGGCACATATAAAACGCCCTCCTCTTCCAGACCACGCCACGTTGTTACATCAATTTCGTCTGGATTCTGGTAGCCGAGCGCCAGAGTCACTTTAGCCCGAGGATATTCAACACCATTTTCATAACGGCCGTCGCCGCGCACACGGGTGCTATGGGCCAGAACACCCAGAGGAACATGCTTGAAACGTTCCCACTGCGCCAGGAAATAAGGCGGCACGTAGTAGCCCAGCTCATGGATGTAGTTGCCGTGGACATGGCTCACCACCTCCAGGTGCGGGGCAAAGATAATCAACTCGCCGCCTTCTGCCAGCGCCAGCTCCAGTTTGGACATTGCCTTTGCCACTGTCCACAGTTCATCATACATAGGTGGCGCCTGAGAAAGAACCCGTTGAAAGGGCTTATCCACCCAAATCATGTGTCTCTCCGAGGACAAATTAGCCGCTGCACTCCATGCCGAAACATAATCGCCAACGAACAGGACCGCCAGGCCATCACCAGCAACCATTTTTTGCCCAAGGCTGTGGCCAAGGAATAAGTTGTGTCGCCGTAGACAACCACCGAGTTCGGGTAGATATTGCTGACTGGGAAAAGAGGCTCTGTCATCGTTTCGTCCCCATCCTGGCAACCATTGGTGTCTTTATCCTGCTGTACGTATATGGTGCTCTCCAGTACAATGGCATGCGCCAGCCGCAGGCGTTCTTTAATCTTCTGATCAACAATGTGTTTCTGCTGATAACCTCAGTTGGAATGACGTTTGTGATTCTATCTGAAGGCATCGATCTTTCAGTGAGAGCCATGATTGCCCTGACTTCTGTGGCGTCTGCCGCCTTGCTTGAAGACTTCGGTATGAGCCCATTTGTGGTTCTTCCATTGATGCTGTTAAAGGGTGCAGCATTCGGCGGAACAATGGGCGCCATCACCCATTTTTTCAAGGTACAGCCATTTATCGTGACGCTGGCAGGTATGTTCTTTGCCAGGGGTATGTTTTTCTTCATTAGCCTCGATGCTATTCCGATCAGGGATCCATTTGATCGGACACTGGCTTTAGCCCGAATACCGATTCCATTTTTCGAATAGGCTTTCTTAAGCATCGGCGCTGTCATTGCCTTGGTGGTGCTGGTTGTGGGCATGTATGTGGACCATTATACGCGCTACGGCCGTACTATCTACGCCATAGGCGGAAACGAACAATCTGCCTTACAAATGGCGTTGCCCGTTGGGCGCGCAAAAGTCACAGTTTATGCGCTTAGAGGTTTCTGCTCAGCGCTGGCGGGTATCGCTTTTAGTATTTCCCTGCTATCGGGCCACGGGCGAGGGTTGCACTGGACGCCATTGCCTCCGTTGCTATAGGCGGCGCGTTGTTGACCGGAGGGCAGGGATTTGTCTTCGGCACCTTGTTCGGTGTTCTGGTAACCGGTCTTATCCAGATGCTAATTCAGTTCAACGGTGAGCTGAGTTCCTGGTGGACACACAACGCGGTCGGCGCACTCACTCTCTTGTTCATAACGGTACAAAGCTATTTCGCAAACAACAAAAAAGTCGCAGCGTGACTATGTCCCCTGCGTCTTCCCAAGCTCAGGCAGCTCGACCTACAGAAGAGACCTTGACGGCCAATTTTGCTTGAAAGTTAAGCGGGGATTGCCTACCAGGCCCGGACTCTCGATCATTTGATGGATGTGGTTCCGGATTTCGACCTTTGCTTTTGCCAACAGTCCTCAAGTGCCAGGTTCTCCAGGTTCGCGGTGGCGCAGCGGGCAGCCTTGGCGAGTGCTCCTGGCAACCGGACCAACAGGGCGGAACCGGCAGTATATTAAAGGTCATCGTCCCGATGCGCTGTGGAGCACTGTGCCTTCGCTCGCGCCTGAATCTTTTTGTATAGGCTTCTAGATCTGTTCAGACAAAGGCATCGATCTGGGCACAGAGGAGTCGGCTGAGAACGATGTCTGCTGAGGGTATTACTTACTGTTCTCATGGAGTCTCTTCGCGTCCTGCAGCGGGTGTACCCACGAGTTGGCATGGATGACCGTCACAGTGCTGGCACCCTTGCTACAAGTCTGAAAACCCGAAAGGCGAGACAAATTCTACGTACAAGGGAGTGTCTAAATTCATGGGTAGACGAAATCGGCCAAATGAGCTGGGTAGTGGGGATATTGACGTTTGTAGAGTTGGCGACGGTTCCAGGCATAAACAAACAGCTTGACGGCCCGCCACAAGGCGCGGATGCAGCGTGAGAAGCAGCGCGACTTACGTCCCAAACGCGCCAGATAGTGCCGTAGTTCAGCGTTGTCGCCTTCAACGGAGTAGGTCTCGCTTTTGTCATCGATGTACTCATGCTGTCCGGGCAGATAAACGAGAGTGCCGTAGGTGTTGAACAGGTCGCTATAGTATTGTTCCGCTCGCGGACCGCGGTCGAGCATTGCCTGCATGGTCGACGTTGTGCGTTCCCAGACCACATCCCAACTCACAATACACCGTGTAGCCCGGTCAACAGCCGTAATCACAAAGGCTGGTTTCTTTTTTCACCCATAAAAGTGAATAACTCATCCAGTTCGACCACTTCTGGCCGGCCGTCGGTGGACGGTGGCAAATCGGGCAAACTGGCGACGTGGGCGTTGACCCAATTGATGACCGACTGATGGTTCACCTGCAGCGTCCGGGCAATGCGTCGGAAATTGAGTCCGTCGACATACATCCGCACCGCTTGGTCACGGACCTCTTGCGGATAGCCCGCTTCGTTAGGTTCCGGTGTGTACTTCCGGTTACACACATTGCACCGGTATCGTTGACTGCCGGACGGATTGCAGCCTACTTTGACTTGCTGTTCTTCAACTTGACAATGGGGACATGTGCTCATGGACTCTATTATCCCAATACCCGAAAAGTTAGACACTCCCTACGTACAACACCATATTGACAGCTATTTCGATCTATGCTAATCTTTTGCTAATGATGGGAGCGCTCCCAGATTGCGCGACCTTGAGATCGCGGGATATTGTAGAATTTGTCTTGGAAAGATCGATTATGGAGCCGGCAACTGGTTATTCTGACCATGTATCTGGAAGCGCTCTCAGGAAACGAGGAGATTTGACTGCATATGAGTAGTCTGACCCTCGAAGTTGTTGCTGAGCTGGCAGGTGTATCTCGCTCCACCGTCTCTCGCGTTGTGAATGAACAACCAGGTGTGCGCGACGATGTCCGTCAGAGAGTTTGGAAGGTAGTAGAAGAAACCGGATATCGCCCCAATTTGGCCGCTCGTGCTCTCGCTTCCAATCGTTCTGGTATCATCAGCCTCGTTGTCCCCCTCGCGTCTACCACCCTCTTTAGTGACCCTTACTTTCCCCAACTCACCAAGGGCATTACGTTAGCCTGCAATGATAATGACCTTAGTTTGACCCTTTTCCTGTCCCATAACAAGGAAGAGGAGGCCCGTTTGTCCCGGCGTATCGCCAATGCCAGCCTATTCGATGGGGTGATAGTGGCGTCCTCGCAAAATGATGACCCGCTCATTCCCCATCTGATGGAAAATGGAGTGCCCCTCGTTTTAGTCGGCCGGCACGACCTCTACCCGCAAGTGAGCTATGTTGATATCGATAACCTAAATGGCAGCTATGTCGCTACAAGCCACCTACTGCGCCTTGGGTATGCGCGTATCGCTCACATTAGTGGTCCTCTAAACATGTCTGCCGGCGAAGATCGGTTGGCAGGATACCGCAAAGCGCTCGGTGATCGCGGCCGTCTGTACCAGGAGGAACTTGTCTACGAAGGGGACTTTAGCGAGGCCGGCGGCTACATGGCGATGCAGGGCCTGCTGGCTGCCCGCCCTGATGCGGTATTCGCGGCCTCAGACCAGATGGCCCTTGGCGCCTGGCGTGCGCTGCGTGAGGTTGGGCTGCACGTGCCCCGTGATATCGCCATTGTAGGCTTTGATGACCTTGAGCCTCCGGGCACTGGGCGGCCGCGGCTGACAACAGTTCGCCAGCCTGTCGTACGCACGGGCGGTGAGGCGGTCAACATTTTGCAGGATGTCATTGAGAATGGCCCGTTGCCTCCGCGACGGGTCATTTTTGATACCGAACTGGTTATTCGCGAGTCATGTGGAGCGAGCATCGTCACACGCTGATGATAGTACGTTCCTTTCCGATTGATCAGAAAGAGTGATTGCAGCAAAACAATTCGAATTCGAAGGAGGCGATTCCGTATCGAGAGAACTTTCTTATTGGTTATCTAGCCTCAGGGCTGGCTGTGGCGGGTCTTCTGACCACGTCAGTTGTGTCCCAGCCCCCACTGAAGTCACGAACCGTTTTCTTGCTAGTTTTCTGAGATCACCCAAACGGGTGCAAGGAGATTAAGATGCAAAAGAGATTAGTCTTTCTACTAGGCGTTCTGCTGGTTGCCGTTTTGGTACTGGCTGCCTGCCAGGCTACACCGGCCGAAGTCGTTACGGTGGTTGAGACGAGAGTGGTTGAAAACACCGTTGTCGAGACGAGGGTCGTCACCGAAACCGTGACTGAGGAAGTTGAGGTGCCGGTTGAAGTCACGCGCGTGGTGACCGAAGAAGTAGTAGTTGAGGTGCCGGCCGAATCTTCCGGGACCGATCTTCCACGCAAAGAAACCCTTTACTTCAACGGTTTCCAGTGGAGCCCGGTCATCTGCTGGAATCCTTACTCTGCCAACTGCAACAACCCACTTGCCTTTGAACAAAATGCCGCGACCACGGTGACCATGTTCGAAACACCGTACATGTACAATCCGCTGGATGGCAAGCAATATCCGCTGTTGGCTGATGGTGATTTTGCGTGGAATGAAGACCAGACTGAGCTGACTTTTAAACTTAAGCCAGCCGCGATGTGGAGCGACGGTACCCCAATAACGGCCGACGATGTAGCCTACACCTGGGCTACCCACCTCAAGTATGAGACTACGCAAGGCGTGGGCTACTTGGATTTCATTGACACCATCGAGGCCGTGGACCCCCAGACGGTATTGATTAAGGCCAAGTTGACCGACGCAGGCCAGCCCGTAAATCCGCTGCAAGTCGTCAATTACGTCAGCTCAGCCTATGTCCTACAGAAGGCATGGACCGAAGTACTGGAAGCGCGCGCCGGCGACGATCCGGCCGCCTTTAAGGCTGACGGCGCCAATGACGTCGTTTACTCTGGTCCCTACCACGCCTTCTTCACTGACGACACGAAAGTTGTCCTGATTCGTGATGATGACTACTGGGGACAGGATGCCTCCATGTGGGGCAAATTGCCGGTGCCGAAGTACTTGGCACATCAGATCTATGCTGACAACAATGCCGGGTTTGTCGCCCTTCAGGCGGGAGAGGTGGATGTCAGCCAGCAGTTCAACGCCAATGTCCAGGAGTTGTGGCTTGATCAAGGTCTGCCCGTATCGACCTATCTGCCCGATGCGCCCTACAGCATTACGGCCAGCCTTCCGACCGCCTACTTCAACGTGAACTCCTTTGGTTTGGACGACCCGACGGTTCGCAAGGCGATCGCCATGGCCGTTGACTATGACACGATCATTGCCAACGCCATGACCAACCAGTCCCCAACCTTCGCACAGGTTCCGCGCTCCGTCATGAACCCGACGGAAGGTGAGCAAGTCCTGTACGACCACGACGCGGTGGCCGACCTGCAATGGGCTGGCAATGACATCGAAGGGGCAAACGCCCTGCTGGATGAAGCCGGGATTGTCGATACCGATGGTGATGGCATTCGCGAAATCGACGGCCAGAACCTGTCCTACCGCGCTCTCTGCCCCAACGGCTGGTCTGACTGGCAGGCGGCCATTGAGATCGTTGCCGCCGCCGGCGAAAACATAGGTATCGATATCACGACCGAGTTCCCGGAGTGGGGCGTCTACCAGACAGTCTTTACTGACGCGGCAGTCAACGATTACGACATCTTTATGGTTTGGAGTAACGGCGCTGGCCCAACCAATCCCTGGGGCCGTGTACGTCAGTTCATGAGTTCCGAGTTTGCCGGTACGTCCGGCAACTGGAACGGCAACTGGGGCGGCTATGTCAATCCGCGTATTGACGAAATTATTGCCGAGATTCCCCTGACGACCGATCCCGATAGATTGAATGAGCTTTACACGGAAGCGACCGAGATCTACCTGACCGATGTACCGTCCTTCACGCTTATGTATCGGCCGGATTGGTTCCATGCCGTAAATGAAACTGTTTGGACGAACTTCCCGCAGGTGGACGATGGTACCGATCCACCAGTCCCGCCGACGAACCTGGTTCGTGGTTACGGCGCCGCGGGCTTGTACAATCTCGAACTTGTTGAGTAACTAGCGAACCTAGAAGGTCTAGGCAGCCATGTTCCGCGAACAACGGAACATGGCTGCCTCTCTGTAAATCGACTACTTCGACTATGAGGAGGTGCTAGCTTGAAAGGATACCTCAAGTACTTCGGTGGGAAGTTTGCCTGGCTAATACTCACTTTTTTTGTTGCCTTTTTGCTGAATTTCATCTTGCCGCGACTGATGCCAGGTGATCCTGTGGCTGTCATCACCCAGAGGGTTACCACGGGTATGCAGAGCCAGGCCGGAATCCAGAGAGTTTACGAACAGTACGCTGAACTCTTTGGCACCAACCTGCCAATGCATGAGCAATTCCTACTCTATCTTAGAAATATAGCGCGGGGTGATTTTGGTATATCTTTCAGCCAATATCCGCGGCCGGTGGCTGACATTATCGCATCTTCGATCGGCTGGACGGTGGGTCTCCAGCTACCGGCGATTATTGCCGGCTGGCTGATAGGCAATGTGCTTGGTGCCCTAGCTGCCTACAATCGTGGAGGTTATGACAAAGTCCTCATGCCCGCCAGCATCTTTGCCAGCAACATACCCGCGTTTGGTATGGCGGTTATTCTATTAGTCGTCTTTGGAATCACGCTCAAGTGGTTCCCCACGTCAGGTGGTTATGGGTTTGACATGATTCCCAACTTTAGCCCGCAGTTCCTGTGGTCAATGTTCATGCATTACCAATTGCCGTTCTGGTCGATCGTGATCGTTCTTATTGGGGGCCAGGCAATAGGTATGCGCTCCATGGTGATCTATGAGTTAAATGCCGACTATGTCAAATACAGCCGATTTATGGGGATCAAGGATAGCAAGATAATTCGTTATGTCTTTAGAAATGCCATGCTGCCGCAGATTACCGGCTTAGCGTTGGCGATTGGAACCATCGTTGGCGGCGCCTTGGTCGCAGAGATCATCTTCAGTTACCCGGGCATAGGCTCGACGCTGCTGGACGCTGTCCGGGGCCAGGATTACCCCCTGATTCAAGCCTCCACCTTGATTATCACATTGATGGTCCTGCTCACGACCTTTGGTATCGAAATCCTGTACGGCATCATCGATCCGCGCATTAAATCGGCGCAGTCTGATTAAGGAGGTTTGCTGCCATGAAACATACTCTCCGACAGGTTTTCAGCTCTACCCGGTTTGTTATCGGATTTGTCATCTTTGTGCTTATTCTATTGACGGTGATCGTTTACCCTCTGTTTGTACGAGCGGATCCTTTGGAAATCATTGGTGAAGGTACTTTCTTCCCCCCCGGAGTCTATGTAAGTGTTTTTGACAGCATTGGTTCTAGCCCGCACACACTGAAACTGGAGGATGCTTCAGCCAAGCGTATTGCCGGCAAATTGGGCGACCAGGAACGGCTGGACATGCACGAATGGCTTGTGGCATATGGGATTTCCGAAAGCGAGATTGACAAGGCGGACACCGAAAGCCTTCTTGAACTTTGGACGACCAATTATGACCCTGCGGAGAGGATTGCGGGGATGACAAATGCCCGGCGCCAATACTTTGTGCGGCTCAACAACTCACTGCAAGGCCTTTTGACAACGGAAGGGGTGACAATTGCCGTCGAAAACGAGGAAACTGGGGCACTGGAAGAGGCAGGTGTCGTCAGACAAACTGATTACGTAAATATCAGTGAGGTTCCTAATGTGCGGGTGTTGCCGCTTGGAACAGATAACTTTGGCCGCGATGTGCTTACAGAGTTGGTGTCGGCCACCGGCACTTCTCTGAAAATCGGCTTAATCGCTGGTCTCATTGCAACTTCGATCGGTTTAACCCTGGGACTATTGGCAGGGTATATGGGTGGCTGGGTTGATGACATCATTATGTTTTTCACCAACATGTTTACCGTCATCCCGAGTTTCGTATTGTTGATTTTGATTACCTACAGTATCGGGCAGGAGCACCGCGGCGCCACAACGGTCGCCGCGGTAATCGGTTTCACAGCCTGGGTTTGGACAGCCAGGGCTGTACGCGCACAGGTGGTATCGCTGCGCAATCGCGATCATGTCAACATGGCCAAATTGTCAGGGCATTCAACAGTTCGCATTGTCCTGCTGAGCATTCTCCCTTTCATCGCTTCCTACGTCGTTATGGCCCTTATCCTACAAATATCCTCGGGTATCCTGGCCGAGGCGGGCTTGTCCATCCTGGGCTTGGGGCCACGCACAACGGAAGTGCCTACATTGGGTTTGATGATGAACTGGTCGATGATTTACTCGGCGCATCTGCTTGGTAAATGGTGGGCGTATTTCCCAGTCATCTTAATCATCGCGCTGATTACGTTCTCTTTGAATCTGATGAACACGGGCCTGGACCAGATATACAACCCGGCGTTGAGGGAGTAGCTTAAGGTTATGGCTGATGCAATCTTAGATGTTACAGAACTCACTACGAAATATATCACCCGTTATGGCGAAGATGTGTATGCAGTTGACCACGTCTCTCTTCAAGTAGAAGACGGGAGAACACTGGGCATCGCAGGAGAATCGGGCTGCGGAAAGTCAACGCTGGCGCTCAGCTTGATGGGATACTACTTCCCACCGCTGTACTATTCGAGCGGAGAGATTGTCATCGACGGCCGTACTATCACCGGCATGGATCCCGATGATGTGCGGAAAACGGTTTTGGGGAACGAGATTGCGTATATCCCTCAAGCCGCCATGAACGCCTTGAATCCCACACAGAAGGTCATCAGTATCATCGAGGACGTTATTCACGCGCACGATCCAACTGTATCCAAGAACGAAATCTACGAACTTGCCAAGGCCAGCTTCAAGAACCTAGGGCTTCCGCCTGAAGTGCTGCAGAAATACTCCACTGAGCTTTCAGGCGGGATGAAACAGCGCACCGTTATCGCCATCTCGGTAATTCTTTCGCCCATCGTCCTGATCGCGGACGAGCCTTCCTCGGCGCTCGATGTCACCTCACAAAAAATGGTCATCAAAATGCTGCGCCAACTGATGGATCAAGGGTACATCAAAGCGCTTATCTTCATCACGCACGAACTCCCACTGCTCTATAACGTGACTGATGATATTATGGTTATGTACGCCGCCCAGATAGTCGAGAAGGGTAGCGCCAAAGAAGTCGTGTTTGATCCACTCCATCCCTATTCCAGGGGCCTTATGGGATCGATCATTGTGCCGGAGAGTGGTTTGCGGGACGCGAAACTGACGGCCATTCCCGGTGTGCCGCCAAACCTCAAAAACCCCCCGCCTGGATGCCGATTTGCCGAGCGCTGCAAATACGTGCGTCCGGAATGCACAGTGACTGCTGTCACGTTGCGGGAGGCTGGCAACGGCCGTACTTATCGCTGTATTATCCCCGAAGAAGAACTGCGAGAGATCTATAAACATGAACAATGAAAAAGCGGTTATCCTCAGTACCTCAGGCCTGACAAAAGTGTTTGGCCTGGGCAGCAATAAAACCGTCGCGGTTGACCACGTGGATATCACTCTCTATGAGGGCGAAATCGTTTCTATTGTGGGTGAATCTGGGAGTGGGAAGACTACCTTGGCCAAGATGCTGCTGGGATTAATCAATACCACCGCCGGTGAAATCTACTTCGAGGGTAAACCGCGCGACATCAGGTCGCGCAAGAAGAAAAAGGAATACTGGAAGAACATTCAAGCGATATTCCAGGATCCCTTTTCTTCATTCAATACTTTCCAGAAGATCGATGCGGTGCTGCTGGATTGCATTCGGATGCGCGGAGACGGCAAACTGCCGCAAGCGCAAAAAGTTGAGTTGATGTCAGAGGCGTGCAAATTCGTCAATCTGGAGTTTGCGGAATTGACTAACAAGTATCCTTTTGAGCTATCCGGTGGGCAGATGCAGCGCCTGATGATCGCGCGAATCTTCCTGCTGAACCCGAAAATCCTTGTGGCAGATGAGCCGACATCGATGATCGACGCCTGTTCACGCGCCACTATTCTTGATGAGCTGATGAAACTGCGTGATGAAGTCGGGATGACGGTGATTTTCATCACGCATGATATTGGCCTGGCGTACTACGTGTCCGACACCGTTTATATCATGGAGAACGGAAAGGTAGTCGAGAGCGGAACGGCTGACCAGTGCATCCTCGACCCGCAGGAAGCATACACGCAACGCCTGCTCAATGACGTCCCGAAGATTCATGAGGAATGGGATCTATCGACCGTGTGAAGGGTGCGCACCCACTTCAGCCAGCGACTCCTAACGTTGAGATGACTAGAACCAACACGAACAGGCTGCTTGGTTATCCGGATGATGCACGCCTGCTGATACTCAACGCCGATGATTTCGGGATGTGCCAATCCGTAAACGAAGCCATTGTTGGTGTGCTGACCGAAGGTGTAGTCCGCTCCACAACCTTAATGATTCCATGCCCCTGGATGACGCACGCCATGCACTTCCTTAGCCATCATGCTGAGATCCCTTTCGGTGTCCACCTCACTGTCATCTCTGATTGGATCGATTACCGCTGGGGACCGGTCGCCCCCAGAGAGATGGTTCCCTCTCTGATCAATGAAGCAGGCTATTTCTACAACTTTGAACGGATGGCGGAGTTCCTGGCTCAAGTTGAGTTTGATCAACTGGAACTGGAATTCAGGGCGCAAATTGAGGCTGTGTTGGCCGCAGGTCTCATGCCTACACATCTGGATTGGCATTGTTTGCGTATTGATAAGAGGCTTGACATTTCTGAATTAATGTTTCGGTTGGCGAGAGAATACGGTTTGGCATTTCGTGTGCGGGGACGGTCCTTCAGGCAGAAAGTGCAAGACAAGGGCCTCCCATGTGTTGATTTCGACTTTTTGGACAGCTCCCAGCTTGATTCGGTCAATAGGGCCGCTATTTATGCAGATCGCTTACACACATTACCTGCTGGCCTTAGTGAGTGGGCGATACATCCCGGGCTAGATTATCCTGAGCTAGAGCGTGGTGGAAACCAGTTTCGCCAGACTGACTTCGATTTCTGGACATCTGAGCAAGCGAAAGAGCTTATCGGAGCAGAAGGGATCGCCTTGCTGGACTATCGTGCTTTGCAGGATTCCTGGGCAGAAATCTGACATAGCAGGAATACGAATATGAGTACTCAGTTATTAACAGGCGCCTGGGAATTTCGACAGGCTAACGCACAAGGATGGCTGCCGGCCATGGTGCCCGGCGGCGTACATACCGACCTTCTGGCCCTAGGTCACATCCCCGACCCTTTTGTAGGTGATAACGAAAAACACGTGCAGTGGGTGGCTGAAGCGGATTGGGAGTACCGCCGGCGATTCGGCGCTGGTCAAAGGCTTCTAGAAGAGGAAAAAATCTGGCTGGTCTGCGAAGGGTTGGATACACTGGCCACGGTGTCGCTAAACGGCCGTGTCCTGGCCCAGACCAATAACATGTTTCGCCAGTACCGCTGGGAGGTCAAGGATCTCCTGCAGGATACGGAGAACGAACTGGTTGTGGCGTTCGCTTCACCAGTGCGGTATGCAGCGGCGAAGCAGGCAATTCGTCAAATGCCCGGCGTTTCGCAAGCCATTCCCGGCGGCCCTTACCTGCGCAAAGCACCTTGCCAGTTCGGGTGGGACTGGGGACCTCAACTTCCTCCGATTGGCATTTGGAAGGACATTCGTCTGGAAGGTGCAAGCAGCGCCCGACTGGGGGATGTTCATGTGCGCCAGAGTCACACGGACGGTCAGGTTTCCGTCTCCGCTTCCCTTGCCGTGGACCAATGGACGGACGAAACGCTAACAGCGCGGCTCCAGATTATTGCCCCGGATGGTGAGGAAACGGTGGCAGAAACGGCCGTGGTCACTGGTATGCCCGCCGTCATCCAGTTGCCTATCGCCCAACCACAGCTCTGGTGGCCCAATGGCTACGGCGAACAACCTCTCTATCAGGCGATTGTCACCCTGATAAAATTTGATCAGGTTCTGGATCAGCGTCAGTTTCAGCTTGGACTGCGCACCATCGCCCTGCGCCAGGAGGAAGATCCCTGGGGACGCTCCTTTGAATTTATGGTTAATGGCGTCCCTGTTTTTGCGAAGGGCTCCAACTGGATCCCGGCCGACTCATTCCCCACGCGGATCACTGCCGAGAACCTTGAAACGTTGCTCAGTGCGGCTGCAGCGACACACCAGAATATGCTGCGCGTGTGGGGTGGTGGATTCTACGAGGAAGAGCGGTTCTATGATTTGTGTGACCGATACGGCATCCTGGTCTGGCAGGATTTCATTTTCTCGTGCAGCGTCTATCCTCTAAATGATCCGGAGTTTCTAGACAACGTGCGTGTGGAGATATTGGAGAACATACGCCGGCTGCGCCACCGTGCCAGCCTGGCCCTATGGTGCGGCAATAATGAAATGGAATGGGGTTGGGTTGATTGGGCCTGGCGCCAACAGCCCAACCTGGACGACTTGAAGAGTGCATATGACCACTTCTTCCACCAAACACTGCCCGAGTGGTGCATGGCCGAGGATCCGGACACGGTTTACTGGCCAAGTTCCCCCTCTTCAGACACGCCATTTGTTGATCCTAACGGCCAGCAGGAGGGAGACGCGCACTACTGGGATGTGTGGCACGGCCGTAAACCGTTCACCGCCTACCGCGCTCAGTTTCCTCGCTTTATGAGCGAATTCGGCTTCCAGGCGCTGCCGCCGTTGGAGACTATTCGCACCTATGCCGATGAGGTCGATTGGAACATGACCTCTTTTATCATGGAACAACACCAGAAAAACGACAGTGGCAACAGTCTCATGGTCGGGCAAATGCTTGATACGTTCCGTCTGCCCAAGGATTTCCCTTCTCTCGTCTATTTAAGCATGGTTCTCCAGGCCGAGGGAATTCGTTACGGCGTGGAACACTGGCGGCGTAGCCGAGAGCGGGTAGCGGGAACGCTGTACTGGCAGCTAAATGACTGCTGGCCTGTGGCCTCCTGGTCCAGCCTCGACTACTTCGGCCGTTGGAAGGCACTACACTATGCGGCGCGCCGCTTCTATTCTGCGGTGCTGCTTTCAATAGAAGATGATCCTCCACGCCAGGGGGTTTACGTCACCAGTGACCTCCGCGAAGAATGGACAGGGAGCGTACGCTGGTCGCTGGAAACGTTTGCTGGGGAAGTGCTGGCCTCAGGTGTGGTGCCGGTGCAGGCGTCACCTTTGTCAACCACACACGTCAAGACTCTTGATCTCGCTGATCGAGTTACCGAAGACAACCGTCGGGAACTACTCTTTTGCGCGGAACTGTGGCAGCACAACGACCGTGCGGCGCAGCAAGTTTCGTTTTTCGCGCCGACAAAGCACCTGTGCCTAGCCGATCCGCAGATTGAGACAACCTGCCGCCTGGACAGAGGTTTGCTATATGTCGATGCGACTGCGCGGTCCCTGGCTCGGCTGGTAGAACTGTCACTTGATGGAATGGATGTCGTCTTCAGTGACAACTATTTTGATCTGCCTGCAGGCCGCCCAGCGACTGTCACCTGTGCGCTGCCGGAGGGAATAGGTCTAGCACAGGCTGAAGCCGCGCTGTGCATTCGTTCTGTCTATAATTCGTTTACGGTCATTTGATTCCTTCAGTTGCGCTGGTGAAAGTGCGGTCTCAAATGTCGCAATAGACGCGGCTTTCGGTCTGCTGTCTAACTCGGTCGATATGCCGGGAGATCACCGTGGCACGAAATAGAACGATTTGCCTTCTTTGGAGTAGGAGCCTGATATGAACGATATTCAAGATATTGTTGAAAAAATGACGTTGGAAGAAAAGGCGGCGCTGTGCACGGGAGCCAGCGCGTGGTCAACTGTGCCGATTGAGCGACTTGGTGTGCCCGAGATGTTCGTTTCTGATGGACCTCACGGTGTCCGCCGTGTGGCGGATGGCAAATCGCTCATGATGAGCAGCCTGCCCGCCACTTGCTTCCCCACGGCATCCTCCCTGGCTTCAACTTGGGATGTGGACTTGTTGCGCGAGATGGGCGAGGCACTTGCGGATGAATGCATCGCTCTAAACGTAGATGTTCTGCTTGGCCCTGGGATCAATATGAAACGTTCGCCGTTAGGTGGGCGTAACTTCGAGTACTTTTCTGAAGATCCGTACCTCGCCGGAGAGATGGCAGCGAGCTTGATTGAAGGCGTCCAGCGCAAAGGGGTGGGTACTTCCCTCAAGCATTTTGCCGCTAACAACCAGGAATTCCAGCGGTTTAACATCAGCGCAGAAGTGGATGAGCGCACTTTGAACGAGATTTACCTGCCGGCATTTGAAACCGCAGTGAAGCGGGCTCGACCCTGGACGGTAATGTGTGCATATAACAAGCTGAATGGCACTTACTGCTCCGAAAACCATGAACTGTTGGTGGATACTCTCAAGGATAAATGGGGGTTCGAGGGCCTGGTTATCTCGGACTGGGGAGCTGTTCACGACCGAGTTGCTTCACTCCGTGGTGGTTTGGATCTGGAAATGCCCGGCCCCCAGGACAGTCGCGTTCAGGCGGTTGTCACGGCCGTTCGTTCAGGCGAGTTGGACGAGGCCATATTGGATGAATCGGTGCGGCGCATTCTGACCATCGTTTCTAAAGCGCAGGAGACACCGAAGACAGGCGCGTTTGATCTGGAGGCGCACCATTCTCTGGCACGCAAAATCGCTGCTGAGGGTATGGTCCTGTTAAAGAACAATGGCTTGCTTCCCTTGCAGGGGCAGCAGCATATCGCGGTAATCGGCAAAGCTGCCCAACAGGCGCATTATCAGGGTGGCGGCAGTTCCCATATCAATCCGACAAAGGTAGCGGTTCCGTTCGCGGAACTGCAGAACTATGCACAGGGTGTCGAACTCAGCTATGTAGAGGGCTACTCCACTGATGACACGTTCCGCCAGGATCTTATCGATGAGGCGGTGACCCTGGCTCAAAGCGCTGATGCCGCGCTGCTGTACATTGCATTGCCATCCTCTAAGGAGTCTGAGGGCTATGACAGGCCCGACCTAGATCTGACCGAACAACAAGTAGCTCTAATCAAGGCAGTGGCGAGTGCTCAGCCGAATACGGCCGTAATTCTGAACAATGGCGCGCCGGTCGCCATGAGCGCCTGGATCGACGATGTCGCGGCCGTGCTCGAAGCCTGGATGATGGGGCAGGCGGGCGGTGGCGCAATCGCCGATATCCTGTTTGGAAAGGTGAGTCCCAGCGGCAAACTGGCAGAAACCTTCCCGATCCGGGAGCTTGACACCCCGGCATTCATCAATTGGCCAGGCGGCGCCGGTGAGGTTCACTATGGTGAAGGGTTATTCATTGGTTATCGGTATTTTGACGCCAAAGACGTAGAGGTTCTATTCCCCTTTGGTTATGGCTTGAGCTATACCCAGTTCGAGTATGCGAACCCCGTATTATCAGCCGCCTCATTCAAGGATGTGGATGGATTGACCGTATCGGTAGATGTCACCAACACCGGTGGCGTAGCTGGCAAGGAAATCGTTCAACTTTACGTGCACGATCGCAGCGCCGGCCTGGTGCGCCCGGTAAAGGAGCTCAAAGGTTTTGCTAAGGTGGAGCTCCAGCCAGGGGAGACGAAAACAGTTTCCTTTGCCCTTGATTTCCGTTCTTTTGCTTATTACCACCCTAGGTACCATAGGTGGATCACCGAAGATGGAGAATTTGATATCCTGCTGGGTGCATCCGCTGCCGATATCCGCTATACGCTAACGGCGACCCTCCAGTCAACTTTGGAATTGCCTTGTATCATTGACAAAGAATCCACCATTCGCGAATGGATGACCGATCCGCGCGGAGCTGCAGTCTTGAGCCCGCTGTTTGGACAGATGCAAGAACATAGTCGCTCTCTCTTCAGCGAGGACGGTGATGTGGGTATCGGTATGGATATAATGGAAATGCTTGCCGAAATGACCCTCGGTAGTGTGCTGGTGTTCCAGCATAGCTATTTGTCGATGCCTGCCGATGACATGGTAGAGGGCTTGCTGATGCAGCTTCATGGTCCGCGAAAATAGGTGCGCACAAACTCGTCTGAACTGATGTTGAGGTGGGTCAAGCGTCGCACGGTGCAAACACTGACGGCCTGCGTGCGGTCGAAACAGAATTGATCAGGCAAAGGCATTCGTGTCTTTGCCGAGGCCGTGATTCTACCCACTCAGCTGAATTGCTTCACTGAATCTGGCCCAAACCGAGTGGACGCGATCTATCCATCATGTCGCAGAGTACCACCGTCTGTTTTTGCGAGAACAGCCGTTACTTGACATAAATGTATAGCTGGTAGACTAGTGGGTTCGCGGTTGACAAAAGGGAAAACACGTTGTACCTGAAACTTGTCGTTTGCCGCACGCACTTGTGGATCAGCAGGCTGCCCTGGTGAGCTTCTGCTATAATACACCGTGTCGTGGCTCGATGAGATACAGTATCCCACTCCTCGGTTTCCTGCTTATCGCGGCCTGGTGGACTCCAGTTCTTGCGCAGGCGGATGATCCCCCTGACCCTGTTCCCCTCATCCTTACTGACGCTGAAAACGGCATTCCGCTGGGTCTCCATATGGAATTGCTCGAAGATCCGGACGGTGAACTGACCATCGCGGATGTCACGTCCTCGGAGTACGCGGCGCGGTTTGTACCCAGCAATGTTGAAATACCGAACTTGGGCTTCACGAAAAGCGCCTACTGGGTGAGGGTGCGCCTGCAAAACCAAAACCCGGAAATAGATCGCTGGCTTCTTGACGTGGGATCGAATATGCATTACGTTGACCTGTATAGTCCATTGCCGGGAAGTGACGGATTTGAGGTCACGCAAACAGGAGCCATGCGCCCGGCGTCACGTTGGGACATTCTTCATCCTCACATCCTGCTGGACCTTACAGTTCCGCCGCACAGCCAGAGGACGTTTTACCTGCGCTTTGAAAATGGTGCCTCGATGACTCTGCCCCTTTCTCTGTGGGCTCCGGATGCTTTCTACGCAGATTCTCTTAAGGATCAGCTGCTGCAAGGGCTATTTCTTGGTGTTATGGCCGGTTTGCTGGGCTATAACCTGTTTCTGTTCTTTTCCCTGAGCGACTTGGACCACTTTTATCTCGTACTGCTTCTGGGAGGAATTATTCTGTATGACATTAGCCAGACCAGGGTCCTTGATGTCTACGTAGCTCCGGGGATTTATCCCGTCAAGCAGTATGTGATTAGCTTGGCGGTCGGACTGATCTATATTCCCCTTCTCCTTTTCAACGATTCTTTTTTGTCTGCAAATACGTTGCTGCCCAGAATGCACAAGCTGAACATGCTTCTGATCGGGCTATGGGTTGTCGCAATCGTGACAGCATTCTTCGTCAGTTATCATACTTTGGCCACCATTATGGCTCCTTTGCAGGTAGTCACGCTGGTGGCCGCCGCCGCAAGTGTGGTTGTGGCCTGGCGGAAGGGCTTTCGCTCCGCGCGAGTCCTTATGGTCGCCTGGCTGGTCCTGTTGGCTGGCACTTTGGTGTTCATCTTGCTGCGCCTTGGGATTTTTTCCAGCAACGATTTCACGGAAAGCAGTTATCGTCTGGCCTTTTCCTGGACGGCAATATGCTGGTCTCTCGCCTTGGCAGATCGCGTCAATTTGTTGCAAGCCGAAACAGAAAGCGCAAACCGAAGTTTACAGGGTTCCCAGGATCGCTTGAAACAGACCCTGGAAGCAATGCCGGTAGGGGTAGTTGTCTATGGACCGGACGAAAAGCCAACGTTCCTCAACCGGCGCACGGCCGAAATCCTGACCAGCAAGGAGCAAGGCATCGGTCCGGATTTGTCCGCCGGCCGCACTTTGGAACAGATGATGGCCCACTTCTCCTTTCGCATAGCCGGAAGTGACCGCTTCTACCCAATTGAGGAAATGCCGGTTCGTCGCGCAGTATTGGGCGAAGCGGCGACCAAGGACGACCTCGAGGCGGACTTGCTGGATCGGCGCGTCCAATTGGAGGTATGGGCCAGCCCCATCCTGGATGACGAGGGCAACGTTGAATCAGCCGTGGTCGCTTTTCAAGACATCACCATTCGCAAACAGCAGGAGGCCGAACTGGGTGAGTATCGCCGGCAGCTGGAGCGGCTCGTGCAAGAACGGACGGAAGAATTGAGCATCAGCAACCGTATGCTTTCGCACGAAGCGCAAGAGCGTGCGATGCTTGAAGAATTCTTGCAGCGGCGCATCGCCTGGATGTCCACATTTAGTGCTGTGCGGCGCAAAATTCGCGGAACGACCGATTTGCCCGCCGCATTTGAAGAATTGTCCAAGATGATTCTACCGGTCTTGGACGCCGGTTCGGTCTTTTCGCTCAGTTGGGACAACCGTAACACGCAGGTCGACTTCCTGTGCGGATTGCGGCCATCAACTCAGTCTGCCGCAGGGCTGGGTCTTGAGCCCACCTTCGGCGCGGATTCTGTGCTGCGGGGCAGGCTGGAGTTGGGCGAGACCGTTCTATTGTCCGCAGAGGAAGCCATGGCTGTATTTGGTGCCCTGGGCAGTTGTTTTTCCGGGTTTGACTTCCAATCTCTGCTGCTTGTTCCCATGTTCACCGCAGAACGGGCAACCGGTGTCCTGGGCGTCGCGCTGGCCTGCCCCGAGGAGGCTCTTGTCACCGCGCAGAATGAACTGGTGACAAAAATAGCGCTTGATTTGGCCACCCTGTCTCAAGACGCAACCATGCTCGACCAGTCCCGCGCCCTGGTTGCGAGTGAAGAACGCAACCTCCTGGCTCGTGACCTGCACGATTCGGTGACGCAAGTGCTCTTTTCCGCCAGCCTGGTTGCCGAGGTTCTGCCGCAAATCTGGCGGCGCGATCCGGCCCTGGCCATGCAAAGCCTCCAGGACCTGCGCCGACTAACGCGCGGGGCCCTGGCCGAAATGCGCGCTATGCTGCTTGAACTCCGTCCCTCTGCGGTAGCGAAATCCCCCCTGGCAGACCTGCTGACACAGTTGACTGAAGCCAGTACGAGCCGGGCGGATTTGCCATTCAAGCTCTTCATAGAAAAGACTCCCGTACTGCCTATGGCGGTGCATTTGAGTTATTATCGTATCGCGCAGGAAGCGCTTAATAACATCGCCAAACATGCGCGAGCCAGACAAGTTACAGTCAGTCTGAGTGCAGCTCCTGTGGAGCGCGACCCGTCTGGTGCCGCAAGATACGAAGTGCGGCTCTTAATTGAGGATGACGGAGCTGGCTTTGCGCCGCAGAACGGAAACCTGGAGCACCTGGGTATGGGTATCATGCGCGAACGCGCCGCGGACATCGGCGCATCCTTGACGGTAGAGAGCCAGGTCGGGCAAGGGACCCGCGTGACACTGCTCTGGTCCGGAGCGGTGGCAGAGGAACGATGAGTCAGACTGAAGCGATTCGCATCCTGATTGTCGACGATCACGCTATGGTACGCAGCGGGCTCAGGAACTTCATCTATGGTTATGATTGGATGGAGCCGGTTGGCGAAGCTGGGGATGGAGCTCAGGCGGTGGAATTCTGCGCGCGGCATGACGTGGATGTGGTTCTGATGGACATGATCATGCCTCACATGGACGGCACTGAGGCCACACGTGAGATCGTGGCGCTCGGCAAGCCGGTGCGGATTATCATTCTCACTAGCTTTCACGAGCAAGACCTGGTGGAGCAGGCGCTGCGGGCGGGCGCCACAAGCTATCTACTTAAAAGTGTGAGCGCCGCTGACCTTGCAGCGGCGATCAAGGCGGCTTACGCTGGGCAGGCAACATTGGCGCCCGAAGCCACCGAGGCGTTAATCAGATCCACACGCCAGCGCAATGAAGTGGGCTTTGACCTAACCGAACGGGAGCAGGAAGTGCTCGCCTTGCTGGTTGCTGGTTTGTCTAATATGGAGATTTCCGACAATCTGTCGATTGCCATGGCGACTGTCAAATTTCACCTGACGAATATCTTTGCCAAGTTGGGGGCGCGAAACCGAGTGGAAGCGGCTACGATTGCCCTGCAGCACCACTTGCTCTCCAAGCACGATTAGAAAGCGAAAGCAGACGCGCTACCACTGTACCTATC
This sequence comes from uncultured Chloroflexia bacterium, assembly GCA_963786145.1. Taxonomy (GTDB): domain Bacteria; phylum Chloroflexota; class Anaerolineae; order Promineifilales; family Promineifilaceae; genus JAACFF01. The sequence goes on along the minus strand of CAWAYB010000001.1, from coordinate 1,192,227 downwards.
CGAAAGGGTAGGTATCCAGCCCGCCCTGTCGGCAGGCAAAAGACCAGACCATCAGCTCTCCATACGGTTATTCCGTCGTTTCCTCCAACCAGCTATACTATTTTTACGGAATCGTGGTCTTGCTGAACTGTGGAACGCCTGCTCACAACTTCTGGCCCTGAACAATCGAATTCTCGTATCTGCACAGCAAGCAAAGCAGGGGTAGTCCTGGTGCGCATTATTCTAGCAGACCATAATCCAATAGCGCTCGGGGCCCTCAGGATTTTGATCCAGGAGGAGCCGGGAATGAGTGTTGTTGGTGAAGCGGTGGATGCTGTCGGCCTGACGCTAGTGGCGGCAATTACACGGGCGGACCTTGTATTGCTGGACAGTAAACTGGTCGAGGGACCGGTCGAACCGCTGCTCAAGGAGCTTCTTGCGCTGGAGCCGCGGCCGACGGTCGTTGTCATGAGCACCGACCTTCACGATGGGAGATCGATCCTCAAGGCAGGCGCTGATGCGTTTGTTAGCAAGGGCGACCAGCCAGAGTGGCTGCTGGAAGCTTTGCGACACTACGCGGAGCGGGCGCGGACGAGTAGTGTCACACATTAGGTGTTTGTTTCAGCTTGCGAACGAGCTTCGCAGCAGGTCCCGACAGGCGACCTGGGCCGGACACCGCCGACCGCGAGGGGTGCGAGTTTGGCCGCAGCTTCGAGAGAATGGAAGCAGCGCGGGCTCTTGTCTCATTGTTACCCATTAGCTAAAGGAGAATTGTTATGACCTACGGACCTATTGATTTTATCGCTCTCGAGTTTGAGGGTAACAAGTTCAAAGGGGATATCCTCGCCAACTTGTTTGAGCTGGTCGAGCAGAAAATTGTGCGCGTGATCGACCTCGTCATTATTCTCAAAGATGAGAACGGCGAGGTCGTGGTACGCGAGTTTCAGCAGCTTGACGACGAACTCCTCTCGATATTCGATCCAACGGAGGTTAAGGCCACGGGGATGATCACCGAGGGTGACATCGAAATGGTGGCCGAGCAACTGACCAACAACAGTACGTCGGCGGTAATGTTGTTCGAGAATTTGTGGGCAGTCAAGTTCAAGGATTCCATCATCGAGGCCGACGGCCGTGTGCTGATGCAAGAACGCATCCCGCATGAAGTCGTCTTGGAAGCGCTGGTGGATATGGCAAACTTTGACGAGATTGAATAGTTGAATCTGAACATTTTGTTGACGAACTCCACATTACAATCCTTTAGGAGAAAGAAACCATGCCAATGATGAGAAGACGAATGCGACGCAGGAGATTAGTAGGCGCGGCGGCCACAACGGCCGTTGTGGCCGGCACTGCGGGCGCTGTGCGCCATCACCAGAACGAGAAGTGGGCTGGTCAGGACCAACAGCAGGCCGCCCCGGAACCGGAGTACTATGACGAAGCCCCAGCGGCTCCTGCGGCTGCTCCCGGGTCTGACCTCACCGCTCAGCTGCAGCAGCTTTCGCAGTTGCACAACGCCGGCGTCTTGAGTGACGACGAATTTGCGGCGGCCAAAGCAAAACTGCTGGCCAGTTGATTCAATGCCTTCTTCCGGCAGACTGCTGGTAGGCTCCGGCCGCCGGCAGTTTGCCGCCTGATGCAGTGCGGCTGGATACCGGCCCTAGCTGTTGCCAGCAGTCTAGTCGCCATTTGTTCGGCACAGGAACATGTGCCGAAATGACCATCAAAGAGGCGCAACATGGTTAAGGCCATACCTGAATCTAAGGGAACAGCCCAGGCTAACGGTACGGACGGAGCTCCAGCCAATGCCAAAATGGTTCTTGCTTCGCTCATCCTCGTTGCCGCTGTGGCCAACCTGCCCCTGGCCATGGCCAACGTTGCTCTGCCGTCCATTGGCACGGCCTTCGATGCCTCGCAAACCCAGCTGAACCTGGTGGCGGTGGGCTACTCGCTGGGCCTGGCCTGTTCGGTGTTGTGGCTGGGGGCGCTTGGTGACCGCTACGGCCGTAAACTGATGTGCACGCTCGGTGTGATCCTGGCCATGCCGGCAGCCCTGCTCGCCGGTTTTGCGCCGAGTATTGGCGTCTTGATCGGCGCCCGTATCTTCGGCGGTTTTGCCGCCGGCATGGCCTATCCGACAACGCTCTCCTTGATCGCCGCGCTGTGGGCGCCCGGACCGGGGCGCACCCGTTCGATCGCCCTGTGGGCGGCCATCGGCGGCGCGATTTCCGTTTCCGGCCCGCTGCTTTCCGGCATTCTGCTGGAGTTCTTTAACTGGGGATCGGTGTTCCTAGCTGTATTGCCGCTGGCTGTGGTCGCCTTGCTTATGGCCCTCCGCTTTATCCCGGCCCATATCAACGAAACCGACGAATCCGTGGACAATCTGGGTGGTATTCTCTCCGTCGTCCTGGTGGGTTCCTTCATCCTGGCCCTGAACTTCGCGCCCGTGGCTGGCGCTCGCAACGCGGTAATCTTGTTGTTGGGTATCACCCTGATTGCTCTGGTGCTGTTCCTGCTTCGCCAGCGCCGGGCCGAGAACCCGCTCTATGATCTCGAAATTGCCAAACGGCCGACCTTTTGGGTGGCTGCCGTGGCAGGTATCATCGTGTTTGGCTCTCTGATGGGCGCCATGTTCATCGGCCAGCAGTTTCTGCAGGATGTGCTCAGCTACTCGACAGTCAATGCCGGCCTCGCCGTACTTCCGGCGGGTGTGCTTATGATTCTGGTTGCGCCGCGGTCGGCCAAGATTGTGGAATCACGCGGGTCGCGGGACACGCTGCTGTTTGGTTATGTCTTTGTGCTGCTGGGATTCCTGACCATGCTGCTGTCATGGAAAGAAGGCATTTCCTACTGGCCGGTCGGCCTCGCTTATGCCTTTGTGGGCATCGGAATTGGCCTGGCGGGAACGCCGGCCAGCCGCTCGCTGACTGCCTCCGTGCCGGTCACGCGGGCGGGTATGGCCTCCGGAACGGCCGACTTGCAGCGCGACCTAGGCGGCGCGATTATGCAGTCGCTGTTTGGGGCGCTGCTTGCCGCCGGATATGCCGCAGCGATGACCGCGGCCCTGGCCGCCACGCCAGACGCGTCACAGGTGCCGGCATCTGTCACGAGCAATCTGACCATGTCCTACTCCGGAGCGATGGCTGTCGCTGCCGAGTACCCGCAGTATGCGGAGCAGATCACGGCCGCGGCGCAGCAGTCGTTCCTGGACGGCGATCAGTTTGCCTACCTCGCCGGTATCGCCGCTGTCCTACTCGGTGCGGCGCTGGTCTTCTTCCTCTACCCCAAACGGGAGGAGGAAGTGAAGCTGCTGACGAGCTATCATGTAGAGGATATGACTGCCATGGCGAAGAATACTCCGCCCGCAGCAGCTTCGGCTCCGGCGGCAACCGGTTAAACGGCTGGCGGGGCCGGCCCGGCCGGCCCCGTTGCTATGGCCCAACTTTGGTTTGGGTGGAAGGAATCTAGGTGAACTGGCATGGATTTACAGTCATATTTTGCATATCTGGCATCTTTCTTGGCCGCGGGAAGTTTTCTGATCATCGACCTGATCGCGGCGACGACCAATGCGCTCAATGGCGCCCTGCTGGCCCAGCGACCTGATTACTACCGCCATAATTCATGGTCGTTGATCGGTATCCTGCTGCTGGCAATCTTCGGGGGCATTGGAGGTGGCGTCTCGCGCGACGTCTTACTGAATAAGATCCCTGGGGCCTTGACCAATCCCTGGTATCTGATTTTGTGCCTGCTGGCTGGAGTGGTAGGGATCGTGATCTCCTATAAGGCCGGCCAGAAGTTTCGCGAGACCTTCTACCAGTTTATGACCGCCTTCTCGCTGCCCTGGTACGCGGCGATTGGCGTCAATGCATCGCTGGCTGCCGGTCTGCCGGATATCGCCGCGGTGGCGGTTGGTGTGGTAGGCCCAACGGCTGGTCGATTCTTGATCGATATCACCGCCGGGAAGGCCGCGAAGCAGTTCGTTCGCAGTGAATGGTTTGTGGGCACGGCCGTGCTCACTTCGTTGGTTTATCTGATCTGTTATCAATATCTGGGTCTGACAGTCTGGCCGGCAACGCTGATCTCTTTCTTTGTAGGCTTCTTCTTCCGCGTCGCCGCCCTGTGGTTCGCCTGGGAAGAGCCACTGCCCCGGCTGCCCGAGCACGTCATGGGTGAGATCGAGCGGCGCGAGTCTTTGAAAGAGAAAATGCAGCCGGATTGGGAGCCGAAGTATGAATAACACCTATTCGGTGGGCACCGTCGCCGATGTTGGTGGCAACATCTTGGCTCGGAGCCCAAAGGGAGCATTACCTAGATGAGTACATCGGAGTTTTTCGGTGCCATTGCCGGATTATCAGGCCTCTTGTTCGTGGTCACAAGCATGCTGGCCATGGGGCTGAGCCTGACGGTGCCGATGATCATGCAGCCGCTCAAGAATGTGCGACTGGTGTTGCTGGCGCTCCTGGCTAATTTTGTGTTGGTGCCCCTGTTGGCCTATTTGATCATCCAGATCATTCCCATGGAGCAGTCATCAGCGATAGGCCTAGTTGTGTTGGCTTGCGCGGCGGGTGCACCTTTCTTGCCCAAGCTGGTCCAGGGGGCGAAAGGTGACATTGCCTTCGGTGTTGGCCTGATGGTTCTGTTGATGGTGGTCACAATCGTTTATATGCCTTTGGTCCTGCCGCTGCTGCTGACCGGCGTACAGGTGGATCCCTGGTCGATTGCCCAGTCGCTGATTGTGCTGATGCTGATTCCCATGGCGCTCGGCCTGCTGGCCAGGTCACATTCGCCGGAGTCGGCAGAACATTGGCAGCCATTGATGAACAAAAGCTCCAGCCTCGCTCTTATCGTCCTGATGGTTGTGGGCTTGGGATTAAACCTTTCGAACATCATCGGATTCATCGGCACAGGTGGCATTCTTGCTTTGCTGCTCTTTATCGGCGGTTCGCTGCTCATTGGCATGGTCCTGGGCGGACGAGAGAGCAGCACGCGTAGTGTCATGGGCCTGGGGACCGCGCAGCGTAATGTGTCTGCGGCGATCCTGGTCAGTGCCCAAAACTTTTCCGGCACCGACACCCTGCCGTTTGTTCTTGTTGGCGCGATCCTCTTGCTGCTTGTTCTGTTGCCGGTGTCTCGCCGTATGGGTGCTAGAGCAGCGGATGCCGTGCCTGCTGCAGAGAAGTAAGTCACATTGCCAAACCGGGTTGTGCTCAACCCTCTCAATTACAAGGAGAACCTTCAAATGGATGAAAAAGACAAAGACGTACAATCGGTTTTTGGAACTGACGAGATTCAGGCCCTTTATGTACAGACGGCGCATGATGTGAGCTATGACGACGGAAGGTTGACGCTGCATACGTTGGCCCCGACGACTCTGTTCTTCTCCGACCGTCCCGACCGCGTCACCGGCCATATCACTTCCCGGGAATTCGTGGAATCGTGGGACAAGGGCGATGATAGTTTTGCATCCAACCCACCCAATGCGGTGCTGTCGATCTTCCATCCCGGTGGTGTCAGTGACGTCGTCGTGGAGCTGATGAATCCGGAATTGGATGGGCAGCAGCTGACCTACGATATCGCGATCCTCGACGGCGAGATGCCGGCGAGCGGTGGCCCCAACGCGTTGTTTATCGATGTAATCGGCCGTCCGCTTTCGCCGGTTTCTGCGGCTGGGATGCACCGGCGAGACCGGCGCCAGGACCGGCGGCGCTAGCGTGGTGCAGCAGCGATTGGTGGTGGTAGGAGTCAACGGATCATGCTAGACCTTCCTCTCGAATATGCCCTGATTGAGTTCAAAGACAGTCGATTCTCAGGCAAGATCGTTCCCGAGCTGCTGGACCTGGCGCAGCGCCAGATCGTGCGCTTTGTAGATATCGTGTTTATCGAAAAAGATGAAGACGGCCAGACACATACCATTGAGCTGAACGATCTGGCCCCTGAGGTATACGAATTGTTCGTACCCATGGGGGAGCACGTTTCCAGCTTGTTCACAACCGATGATCTGGAGATCGCCGCCGGCAAACTGCCCGACAGCTCGGCGGCGGTGCTTATCTTGTGGGAGAACCTGTGGGCTGCCAATCTGCGCAGAGCGCTCCTGGACGGCGGTGGCCGGCTGGTGGAACGCGAACAAATTGCGCCCGAAGTGGTCGAGCAGTTCCTGCAGGGGTTGGATGCGGAAACGGCCGATTAGAGAACCAGTTTGATAGTCACTAGTTGGTAGGAGGTAGCCATATGGCAAGAAGACGAGGACCCAATCCTCCAGGACCTGTAGGTGGTGTTGGCCGGGGACCAAACCCCCCGGGACCCGTCGGCGGCGTTGGCCGGGGACCGAATCCTCCCGGACCCGTCGGTGGCGTTGGCCGGGGACCGAATCCTCCCGGACCCGTCGGTGGCGTTGGCCGGGGACCGAATCCCCCGGGACCTGTCGGCGGGGTAGGAAGGCGCCGCAATGGTCCGGGCCTATTGCGTTAGAGGAAGCGGTATAGGCTGGCTTGTTTTTACGATAGAAAGCAACAGCTGTAGACACGGAGAATTCCAGTGAGTGAAAAGCAGAACATTGTAATCATAGCCGGTTACCCGGATGGGGATCTGGCTAGTAAAGACTTTGACCAGCTGGCGCAGCTGGCGAAGGACAAGAAAATCAAGAGCGACGGCATGATCCTTGTTGAAAAGGACAAGGATGGCAAGGTGACGGTCAGTGAGACGGGCGACCACCTCGGCCGCAAAGGGATGGGCTGGGGTGGTGGGGCGGGTGTCCTCGTGGGACTCGCTGCACCGCCGATGTTGGCTTCAGTAGCAGTGGGTGCGGCGGCTGGGGCTGTCGTGAGTAAATTCGCGCGGCACAAGATGGAGAGCGGTGTTGAGGATGGCATTGGCAAGAATCTGAAGCCGGGCATGTCCGCTGTTCTGGCGATCGTCCGCGAAGAGGATCGCCTGGCGGCTGAGAAGGCGCTCGCCGGCTCACCCGCGAAATCGGTGGCTGTGGTGGACGACAAGGACCTCAAAGCAGCCCTGGCTGAGGCCGGCGGAAAGTTCAACCTGGACCGCACCGTATTGCCCATGCCGACCCGCACTTTCGGTGGCACCATGGGCCGCACACTACGAGATTCTGTGGCCGATTGGACGATGATCCCCGGGCCGAAGGCTCCGGAAGGAGCGCCGAATGTGCTGCTCGTCCTGATCGATGATGCCGGTTTCGGTGGCCCGGATACCTTTGGCGGTCCGTTGAGCACGCCCACGTATACGCGGGTGAAGGAAATGGGCCTTGCTTATAATACATTCCACGTTACGGCCGTTTGCTCACCGACGCGCGCGGCGCTGCTGACCGGCCGTAACCAGCATCGCGTCGGCTTTGGCACGATTGCGGAATATCCCGGCCCATTCCCCGGTTATACTGCCTCTGTACCCAGGAGCTGCGTCCCGTTCCCCCGCGTCCTCGCCGAGAACGGCTACGTTACCGGCGGGTTCGGTAAGTGGCACTTGACCGCGGATAACGTCCAGGGTCCCGCCGGCCCGTTTGATCACTGGCCCATGGCCTGGGGGTTTAATCACTGGTGGGGCTTTCTGAGCGGCGCCGCCGGGCAATATGATCCGATCATCACCCAGGATAATTCGACCCTTGGTGTGCCGCAAGGCAAGGACGGGGAGCAGTATTACTTCCCGGATGACCTGACTGACAAGGCCGTCGAGTGGCTGCATCAGGTGCGCGCACAGGATCCGCTCAAGCCGTGGCTGCTGTTCTATTCGACTGGCTGCAGCCATGCGCCGCACCATGTGGCCAAGGAGTGGGCTGACAAATACAAGGGCAAGTTTGACCAGGGATGGGACAAACTGCGCGAGGAGACCTTCGAACGGCAGAAGCAGCTGGGGATCATTCCGCAGGACACCGAACTCACGGCACGCCCCGAGGCCTTCCCGGCCTGGGACTCACTCACTGATTCGCAGAAGAAGCTTTACGCGCGGCAGATGGAAGTGTTCGCCGGCTATTCCGAGAACGCTGATTGGAACGTCGGGCGGCTGCTCGATGAAATTGATGCGCTTGGTGATCTCGACAACACGTTGATCATCTATATCTGGGGCGATAATGGCTCTAGCATGGAGGGCACCATAACCGGTTCGTTTAACGAAATGACCTTCTTGAACGGCCTGGTGCTGGACGCCGATCAGCAGATGGCGCTGATTGAGCAGTATGGTGGCGTTGAGGCACTCGGCGGCGATCACACCGCCCCCCACTTTGCCGCGGCCTGGGCCCATGCCATGAACACCCCCTTCCAGTGGGGCAAACAGGTTGCCAGCCACCTTGGTGGCACGCGTGATCCCATGGTCATGGCTTGGCCGGCGAGGATCAAGCCGGACAAGGCACCGCGTACCCAGTTTACGCATGTCATCGATGTGGGTCCGACCATCCTGGAGGCGGCGGGCCTGCCGCAAGCCAAAATGGTGGACGGCATCGCCCAGGAACCGATGGACGGCACGAGTTTCCTCTACACGTTTGACGACGCGGCTGCACCCGAGCGCCACACGACCCAATACTTCGAGATGTTCGGCGGCCGCGGCATGTACAAAGACGGTTGGTGGGCTGCCTCGCGGCCGGATCGTTTGCCCTGGGATTTCTCGCCGCCTACCATCGCCAAATTCGGCCCCGAATCTGATTGGGACCCCGACCGCGATACCGGCTGGGAACTATATAATTTGCAGGAAGACTTCTCGCAGGCCCACAATATCGCGGACCAACATCCCGAAAAGGTCAAGGAACTGCAGGACCTGTGGTGGAGCGAGGCAGAGCGCAACCGCGTTCTCCCGCTCATGGGCGGTATTTCCGTCTTTTATGGCATCCTGCCGCCACTCCCGACGGTGACGCGCTTTGGCTTCAAGGGAGACGTGCAGAATATCCAACGCGGAATGACGCCCCGGATCCAAGGTCGCTCCTACGCCATCGAGGCGCAGCTGAATGTGCCCAAAGGCGGCGCAGAGGGCGTTATTGTGGCCAATGCTGATTTCATCGGCGGCTTTGCGCTGTGGGTGGATGAGAAAGGGTTGCTGCATCATACCTATTCCTGGCTGGGTGTGGAGACCTATAAGCAGACTTCCACGGTGAAGATCCCCACAGGGGACATCACGGTGAAGATGTTGTTCGAGAGTGACGAACCGAAACCGGGCAGCGGCGGAGGAGTAACCCTGTGGGCCAACGACAAGCAGATTGGCGAGGGCCGTCTCGATCATACCGTGCCTATCGCCTTCACGTCCTACTCGGGCATGGACATCAGCCGTGACAACGGTCTCGTTGTTGATCTCGACTATGAAGATAAGGCTCCTTATGTCTTCACTGGTACGGTAAAGAACGTAATCTTTGACCTCAAGCCAGAGAACCATGAGGACGAAATGGCGCTGCATGAGCACCATGCAGTCCAGTCTGTAGGTGGCGGGGCGGCAGGCTAGGATCCGACTAGCTGCGATAGCGGGCGGATGAGGCTCCAGTGTTGCCTCATCCGCCTCCAGGATAATTTGTAGTCTCACAGTAGGAACCACATGAGCTTCTTGCAGTCGCTGAAACCAGATCCGAAAAATCTGCGGTCCGACGTTATGTCTGGCTTTGCCATCGGTCTGTTTAGTATTCCTGAAGGGATGGCTTACGCCCAGTTGGCCGGGGTAAACCCGGTATACGGTCTATATTCGGGCATGGTGGGCACCCTTGCTGCGTCCGTGACTACCGGCACGATCTTGATGATCAGCACCCTAACTACTGCAATCGCGCTTTCCACAGCCAGTGTGATGCAGGTAGCAGGCATAACGAGTTCGCAAATGCCAGGTGCGCTTTTTACGATTACCTTCTTGGCGGGGGCAACCATATTCGTCCTGGGGTTGGCGCGGCTGGGCAGCTTAGTAAATTATGTCTCGAATGAGGTTATGACCGGTTTCGTAGCGGCCGCCTCCCTGCTCATTATTATCGGCGAACTGGGTGACTTGACGGGCTACGATCCATCCGGAGCAAACAAAGTAGCCGAGGTTCGGAACTGGCTGGCTAATATCTCCAGCTGGGATCTGACAACTACGGCCGTTGGAATGGGAACCATCCTCCTGAAGATTCTCTTCAAGCGAATCTCGAAAACGGAAAAATCTGCTGCGGTCATCACTCTGGGCTTGGGTACGATCATCGTCAACCTGCTCAGTTTGTCCACAGTCGCTCTGGTCGGCAGCATCGCCACCATTCCCCGTGGTCTACCGGCGCCTATGGTACCTACCTTTAGCCTGATACCCCAATTGGCATTGGGTTCTGTCTCCGTGGCCCTGGTAGCATTGGTGCAAGGCGCGGGGATCAGCACTGCAATGCCGAACCCGGACGGTAGCAGATCCAGCCAGAGTCGTGCTTCATTGGCGAAGGCCTGGGCAACCTCTTCGGCAGCTTCTTCTAGTCGATGACGACAGGTGGCTCTCTGTCGCGCACGGGAATCAGTGTGGGCGCTGGCGCTAAGTCGCGTTGGGCTGGATTTTTTGCCGCTTTGTGGTTGGCCCTCATTGTAATCTTGTTTGTGCCGGTAGCAGAGTTAGTGCCCCTCGCTCTCATAGCGGGCATGCTGGTCGTCATTGGCGTGGAACTCATCATGGGACGTGTGCCGGACGCAAGAGTGGTTCAGCAGTCGTCCTGGGGTTCGGTAGCGGCCGGGCTGCTCACCTTTCTTTCGGCCCTGTTCATTCCACTACAATGGACCATCTTTCTGGGGGCAGGTTTATCATTGCTCCTATACATAGTCGCCAGTTCAAAGAGTGCGACCCTGAATCAACTGGTGAAGAACGAAGACGGCCGTTGGGAAGAACGAGAAGTTCCGAAAACGCTGGCCTCGAATGAGGTAACGGCTCTTGATTTCAATGGTTCTGAATTCTACGCTGAAGTGCCCGTCCTGGCGGAACTGATGCCTCCGGTACGAGATGTGACCGGCGCAGCCGTCATCCTTCGCTTGCGAGGCTCAGAAATGATTCACAGCACAGGCCTGAAGTGGCTCGAGAATTTAGTCGGAGATCTCCAGGCTGGCGGAAATGTGGTCCTCATGGCTGGTGTGGAACCACACCTAATGGAAGTGTTCACTAAAACGGGTATTGACAACCGGATTGGCGAGGAGAATATTTTCGCCGTCGAACCGGGTATTGGGGCGTCCATGGATAAGGCGTGGGTGGCTGCCGCGGCAAAGCTGTCAACACCCCAGTTAGCAAGCGCGTTGCCCGGTACATTCCAAGCTATTTGGACTATAACCAGTAGCATATGATACCCGGAAAGCAGTCTCGGCTCTACATCCGGAAAATGGTATGTAACTTGGTAAGCTCTCCAAGTTGCATACCACCCATATTCGAGAAACAATACTCAGAAGCAGCGAGACAGCCTTGATGAGGGCCAATACTCACGGTCGCCAGAATTGAGAAAGTCCGCGCAATCCAACCTGACCATGCAGACTGGTGCTTTTCTGCCCTAGGTCAGTGCGTATCAAATTAGCGCTGTGAGGAGTTGCAATCATGGTCCAAAAATCAGGCGAACTAAAGAACACTTCCTATGAACTGTTCATTGGTTCGTTGTCTGTGCTTTCCATTGTCAACCTGGCACTCTACTACATCGCTGCTGATCCGGACATCGCCTCCGTCATTTTGATCATAGACGCTCTTTTGAGTGCCATATTCCTAACTGACTTCTTGTACCGCCTGTTTACTGCAGAATCGAAATCTACCTACTTCTTTCATCAAATGGGTTGGGCTGACCTTTTGGCCAGTTTACCTGCTCCTCAGTTCAAGATTTTGCGCACGTTCCGGATCGTGCGCGTCTACCGTCTGATGAAGATTTACGGCGGCAAGCGGATGATCACTGAGTTTGTATCCAACCGTGGTGGAAGTGCCCTGCTGGTCCTGCTTTTCATGATGATCTTGATTCTGGAGTTTGGTGGGCTGGCCATGTTGTGGGTGGAGTCCAGGGTGCCAGACGCAAATATCACCACTGCCTCAGATGCAGTATGGTACGTGTACGTCACAATCACTACGGTCGGCTACGGCGATCAATATCCGGTTTCCAATGCTGGACGCACATTGGGTACCATCATTATGACCGTCGGCGTCGGTCTGTTTGGCACGATTACGGCGTTTCTTGCCAATATTTTCGTTCAGCCCAAAGGCGAAACGGTTGAGGAAAGTGAAGGAGCGGTTGCCGGCAAAGAGACAATTGCCTCTGGTCCAGATGACCTTGCTGCACAGATTGAGGAGATGAGGAAAATGCTGCAGACTTATCAGGAGACCAACAAGGATTTACAGGACAAGTTGGCCGGCATCGAGAACACGGTGCAGCGGCTCAAAGCATGATCTTGCCGCTGATCAATTCGCGTATCACAAAGAATTGCCGGCGAACAGCCGAGCATCGTACCTCGCCTGACTACAAAATCCAGAACCTCAAATGACGTCATTGGCATGCAGGCCGCGGCAAGGGTATGCTTCTAGTTGAGACTCTCACACTTTGCACCGTGCAGCAGGCGCATCATAGGCAATAACCATACTCGTTGGGAGATGGCGAAATGAGCGAGCATTCTGAAAACCGCCGGCCCCGTGTGGTCATCACAGGCATTGGCGTCATTAGCCCTCTCGGCAACACCGCGGCCGAGAACTGGGAAAGCCTGCTAAACGGCCGTTCCGGCATTGGTCCGATCACGCAGTTCGACAGCAGCCGACTACCGGTGCATATCGCCGGCGAGGTCAAAGATTTCATCCCCGGTGATTACATGGACTTCAAAGAAGCCCGGCGTATGTCGCGGGCTTCACAGCTGGCCATTGCCGCTACCACGATGGCTCTCGCGGATGCCCGGCTAGAAGCGCCTCTCGCTCATAGCGAGCGCGTGGCCACGGTGGTGGGCACGGGTGCGGGTGGTCTCGACGTCGCAGATCGTGAACTGGGCGTCCTGCGCAGCAAGGGCTTCAATCGCGTGAGCCCATTTGCTATGGTTGGTTCCCTGGTCAATATGCCCGCCTATCATCTCAGTGTCTTGGCTGGGGCCAAGGGATATATCAGTACGGTAGTCGCCGCCTGTGCCAGTGGCACACAGGCACTTGGCGAAGCGCTGGACCTTATTCGCAACGGCCGTGCTGACATGGCCATTGCCGGGGGAGTGGAAGGGTTGGTACATGAATCATCGATCAGCGGTTTCGCCGCCATGCGTGCCCTGTCCATTCGCAACGATGACCCGGAACATGCCTGTCGCCCCTTCGATCTCTATCGCGACGGTACCGTGATCAGTGAAGGAGCAGGTATCGTAATCTTGGAACGATTGGATCACGCGCTGGCTCGTGGAGCTACAATCCATGCTGAAATACTCGGATTTGCTGTTTCTTCCGATGCCTATCACATTTCGCAGCCCGATCCTGTGGCGGCGGGGGCAATTCGCTCTATGCGCTGGGCCCTCGAGGATGCGCGTGTGGCACCTGAAGAAATTGATTACATCAACGCCCATGGCACGTCTACGCCGCTGAACGATGCCATGGAGACCCTAGCGATCAAGACACTTTTTGGTGAACGTGCCTATGAAACACCAGTAAGCAGTTCGAAATCAGTTCTCGGCCACGCGCTGGGTGCTACCGGTGCGATCGAAGCCATCTTGTGCAGCTATGCTCTGAACACAAATACCATTCCGCCGACCTGGAACTACGAGTTCCCTGATCCAGAGTGCGATCTGGACTATGTCCCCAACGCACCACGCGATGCGCTTTTGCAGACAATTCTTTCAAACTCATTCGGCATGGGCGGACAAAACGCCTGCCTTGTTATGGGCAAGGTTCGCCATAACGGACAAGAGTGAGCGCAACGGTCGCCGCGCTCAAAATAGTTCTTGTGCAGGAGTATGAGCAAATTAGCATGTTGTGCGGCAAGAAGGTAATGTTATGACTTCGCCACCGTGAAACTCACCTTTCGCGAAATCTTTAACCCCATTCAATTGTTGGTGACAGACAACTAGGCAGACAGTTCGCGTTTGCGCCAGTCTCATGACAGCGCGCCAACCATTTTGTCCGGCCTGGGTGGCCAAACCCACGATTGCAGAGCTGAGCAGGCGACTTGGCTCACCGAAGCCAAGGAGTCTTCGTTATGAGTTTTGAACAATTTTCCCTTGATGGGCGCCTGATGGCCGGCATCAAATCCTCAGGGTTTGTCAACCCAACCCCCATCCAACAACAAGCGATCCCCAATATCTTGGCCGGGCGAGACGTCATGGGCCTGGCACAAACCGGCACCGGCAAAACGGCCGCTTTTATGCTCCCTATCTTGCAGCGGCTCACCACTGGGTCACTGCGGCGCACCCGGGCCTTGATAATAGCTCCTACACGCGAGTTGGCAGATCAAATCCGGCAGGCAACGGCCGACTTGAGCCGGCATACAAAGATCCGCGCTGCTGCCATCTACGGCGGCGTCAATAAAGGCCCTCAGATCAAGGCGCTGCAAGCCGGCACCGAAATCATAGTTGCCTGTCCCGGCCGATTGCTGGACCTGACCAGCGAAGGGCACGTCGACTACAGCCACATTGAGGTATTCGTTCTCGATGAAGCTGACCGCCTCTTTGACATGGGCTTTTTGCCCGACATCAAGCGCATTATCCAACGCTTGCCTTCACAGCGACAGACGCTGTTCTTTTCGGCTACAATGCCGCAAGACATCAAGCAGTTGGCCAATCAGCAGTTGCACAACCCGGCTACAGTGCAGATTGGGGCTATCGCTCCGGCAAAGACCGTTTCACATGCCCTGTACCCAGTGACACAGACGATGAAGAAGAGCCTGCTCCTGCACATGCTGGAAAACATGGCCACCGGACGCGTGTTGATCTTCACGCGTACCAAGTACCGGGCGCGCAACCTGGCTCGCGATTTAGAGCGCCAAGGATATCGTGCGGCCGCACTGCAGGGCAATATGTCGCAGAACCAGCGCCAAAAAGCGATGGATGGATTCCGTACGGGTAAGATCGACATCCTGGCCGCTACCGATGTGGCCGCGCGTGGCATTGATGTGGCTGAAATCTCGCATGTGATTAATTTCGACATGCCTGACACCGCTGACGCCTATACACATCGCATCGGCCGAACTGGGCGGGCGCAGGAAAGTGGCGAGGCATTCACCTTTTCCTTGCAGGAAGACGAAGCCCTCGTAAGTCAAATCGAAAAAATACTCGGTTCGCCCATCGAACGCCGCCGCCTTGATGGTTTCGATTACGGTAGTTTCCAGCCTGAACAGCATCCCGCCCGACCGCAACAGGGCCATGGCAGTCCGAACAATCAGCGCCGCACTTCTAGGCGCGGCAAGAATAGGGCTCCTTACGCCAACTAGACCACGAACAGGTTATTTGCGAAAAATCGGGCTGATCCATTCTCCCGGGCGATTCCGGCTTTTCGCAAGAAGGATAAGTCTGCTGTTTTGACCGAGGGCGCACAGATTTGCCGGTAATCTCGGCCCTGGATCTCACCTTTTGGTTTGCTCGTATGCTAGTTTCGCCGTGTCTTTTAAGCTAGAAAGACCGCGTTGCGGTTTGGAGAAGGCGTATGTTTCAGGTCACCGGTTCATTTGTTTGCCGAGAGGGAGATAATGCGATGGGTGACATAAACCAAAAGATATGGCGAATCGTCGGCTTCATAGCTGCGATTGTGGCTCTTGTTGTATTGGTTACCGTTCCTGTGGTGGCACGGCCGAATACGGGCCTTATCGCCTTTCTGCCGTTTGTCTCCAGTCCCGTCGCTCCTGTCGAGAGCTACAAGGCGGAGTTTACGGACAGCATCCATCTCTGGAACGTTGTGCGCTGGCAGAAGGATACGGCTTTCGAGCTGGCCCACGAAGACAGCTGCGACAGCGGACAATGCGGTTTTTTGGAGCTGGGTGTCGATAAACCCGAAAGCTATGCCATTGCCTCACCCTTGATTTTAGGACCGCAACGGCCCTATGTGATCGAGTTCCGTGCCCGCTTCCATGAGCGTGAGGACAAGCACCAACTTGGTGCCGTATTTGGCGCGGATTGGCAGGATGCACCCTGCCCTGGCCACAACAATTCTGCCTGCTTTAACCATTATTACGAGTTCCGGGTGCGCTATCGTGACGTAAACGGGGACGAGTTCCTCGAGTATCGTCTACGGCGCATAGACGGGCATGACGGCAATAATATCGAGCAGGGTGAAGATCTGGTGGATTGGACGCGAGCGGATGGCGTCACAGCCGGGAACTGGATCAAATGGCAAGTTCGCTATGGTGTGCGTGGCGATATAACATTCAAGGCTAACAACGACGAGTTACCCGGTTCAGCTCAGGACAGCAGGTATGACGACCCGTCATACTTTGGCGTCCTGTCCCGCGCCGGCGATGTTGGCAACGTCCAGGCGCGGTTTGATGAGTATGCCATCATGCTGGATCAGTAGACCGAGCGCACCATGGATACGGATGGCGGGGGCGTTGCACGAAGGTCACCTGCTGCTTTTCTGATCGTTGCGGCCCTGTGCGGCATGGTCCTTCTACTGCTTTGGCTGGGCCTGTGGCCGCTGGGCCAGGAGGATCTGCAGGCACGTCCGCAACCTGTCGTAGAGTACGACACGGCCGTGAACCGTTTCAGGCAGATACGAGTCGCCGAACGCGCTTACGTCGATCAGGCAAGTGCCTCCTTGCTTCTTACCCATGGCTTCAAAACAGCTCGCGCTTACATCCTGGTACACGGAATTACGAATTCGCCGCTGCAGTGGCAGGAGCTGGGCAGGATTCTGTTTGATCTTGGCCACAACGTCCTGATCTTGCGCATGCCCTATCATGGCATGCTGAGCCACCATGTGGCAGAACTCAAGCCGATCACAGCTGGGCACCTGCGTGCATACGCAGACTTGGCCGTGGACATAGGCGCGGGAATGGGAGATGAGCTGGTCGTGGCCGGTATTTCCGGTGGTGCAACTGTTGCGGCCTGGATGGCCCAGAACCGGTCAGAGGTTGAGCGCTGCCTCCTTCTTGCCCCATTCTTCGGTATTCACAGGATTCCTGAGCCACTTACGGCAATCCTGGGTAACGCCTTCAGCCGCATCCCTAATGTGGTATTTCATAGCCCGCATGAGCGCGAACGTGCGTGGGCCTATCGCGGCGAGGCGACCCGCGGTATTGCTGCATTCTTGGTCTTGGGAAAACAAGTTCTGCGTCAAGGTCGAGCAGGCCTGGCGCCAGTAGGTCCGGTCGCTACGCTAACAACGGCCGTGGAAGACACTGCCAATAACGCCACCACCACCGCCCTGCTTGATCTCTGGCGGCAGAACGGCACCGCTGCACAAGCGCTGGAGTTCCCGGTCGAACTGGCGATTCCTCATAATTCAATTGATCCAGGGACCAATCCCTTCAAAAAGGCGGTGGTATATGCAGCAATGCTTCGCCTTTTTGGAGAGTTGGAAACGCAGTTGCCAGTCTAGCTGTCCCCAAACCGCTCCTAGTTTTTGTGCCGGCACCAGTACAATCGGACCTGGCTTATCTCCCGAGGGTATTATAGGGCCAATACAGCCTCTTCTCTTTCCCGGAAGTACGTTGCCGTTTGTTCAACCAGCCGGTCTAGACTCGCCTGGTCTGGAATCCCGTGCATCGCCGGATAAGGAAAACCTCCTGGCCCCAGAGGTTCGGGCGTTACAAATCTCCCTGGTTGGTTAAAACCAATCAGATACAAAGCCATAATGATGGTGTCCAAGTCCATCGATCCATCCCCAAGCGCACTGCGATTACTGTCCGCCATATGTAGGTTCGTGAGTGCTTTGCCGGCTTCCAGAATAGCTTGGCCTATGTGACGTTCCTCAGCCTGCATATGATAAACGTCCCCGTTGATGTGCGCGACGCCGGGTCGATCAACGGCCGTGATGTACGCTTTGGCGTCCGCGATCGTGTGAATGAAGCTGACCTCGGCGGAACGTATGGGTTCAATCGCGCAACGGATGTTATATTCTGTGAATAGATCGGCCACAATTCGCAGCGTGGCCACACTGCGCAGAAATTCGCTCTGGTCATATGCATCGGGACGGCCAACTGCACCGGGAACCACCAATAAGTAACCCGCCCCGACTTCACTCGCGAACTCCAGCTCTCGCCCGATATAGTCGACGGCTGCCTGGCGCTGCACGCCACGGTTGCTGGAAAGGTCATTGTCGATTGAAAACATGCCGCAAATACCGCCAACCTTGATCCCATGATCAGAAAGTATACGCAGGGTCAATCCTGGTTCGTAACCTAAATCGGGGCCGTAATGGTTGCCGTGTAGTTCAATCCACCGGATGTCGTGTTTACTGAGTCTCTCAGCCGAGTCTTGCAGCCCCTCCATTCCAAAGCCCCAGTTGCTCCATGACAGGGACAGCCGGTTTTCAAAGACTTCAGGATTCACCTTCTTGAGCGCCAGGAAACCGTTGCGGATCTTCTCGTCTTCGATTTCATAATTCTGCTTCATGATACTGTCCTCATCTTTTCGTGTTGGATTGCAGTGTCCCGGCTGTACCGTGCTTCGGTCATCCAAGTGGGCCACGTGGGCGGTGTCCCACTTGGCCCGATACGGGCAAATGTTGGCTGGGCTACTGGCGCTATACCCCTTTACGAAGGTGGGTAATACTTGTCGATATTTTCAGCATTCAGGAACACATGATCCGTGTATACTGCCGGTGGGACGGATTCTCCATCAAGAATCTTTTGCGCTAGTTCCAATAGCTGGGGTCCATATAATTCCGGCATATACGCCGTTGAGCCAATCACCCGCGAGTTCGGTTGCCGGAGTTCGTGCAGCAGAAATCGGTCAGCCCCTTGCCCCACAATGACCACGTCGTGTTCGCGGTTGAGTCGCCGGGCGGCACGTAGAGCGCCAATAGCGGCGTCTGTGTTTACTGGTAGAACCACAATGCGCCTGCAATCCGGCAGCGTTTGCAGGCACTCTGTCACCTTAGACTCGCTGATTGTACTGCTGTTCCCGCTGTCCAGAAAAAGCAGTCTTTCCCTGGGTATTTCCCCAATCACTTCCTCGACTCCGGCAAGCTGCCCCTGAATGCGTGATGCAACCAACGCACCCCCGCGCTCCTCTTCTAGTATGAGGACCCTATCGAACGCGCCATCCCACTCCCTCGCCAGCCACTGCCCCATAGCGATTCCGGCAACAAGTCCAGCGCGGTAATTGTCGATTCCAAAGAAAGTCGCGCCCACCATGGGGATATCAACGGCAATCACTGGAATTCCGGCCTTGCGAAACTTATCCATTATCAGTCCGCCAACGTTGTGATCGATCTGATATTCAATCGCCAAATCTACATCACGATAGATTAATCGGTCGGCAACGCGAAGTGCCTCCTGACCACTTAGCTTGTTATCTGTAATGACCAAGTCGATATTCTTCCTGTCCGCAACAGCCCGTTCTAGCCCGCGACGTACCTCGATAGCAAAGGGAAGTTCCTCGCTCTGATTGGCGAATCCAAGCGTATAATGCATCTCGCCATCTGCCACCAGATAGGAACGAACGGTGTCTTGTCCGCAGATCATCAGGTTTACGTGGGCGGCTAGCATCTGTTCCTTCAACTCTGCGGTTACGTCATTGTCCGTGTAGAAATGGGAAACACCGTTCAGTTCCGCAAATGGAAACCGCCCTTCTTTGCCAAGCTTGGTGTTATCCATCAGAATAGCAGTCTTCAAAGACTTATCCAGAATCCTCTTTTTTAGCTCCGCGTGCTCAAGGGAACGTTCGGTAATTCGTGTCTGAGTCGTGAAGCCAGATCCGGAGAGAAAGGCAGTGTGAATGTTGAGCTGCTGCAAAACATCGCTGTTCATCAGTCCTCCGGTTGCATTTCCGTGGTCGAGCACAACCCCACCTAACAGGATCACGGTATGGGCAGTTTTCTCCTTGAGAAGTCGCGCGTTGTCTAGCCCATTTGTCACTATGGTCAGATCACGCTTTTCAGCCAGGTAGGGGATCATTTGCCTCACGGTTGAGCCTGCTCCAAGAAGAATTGCGTCTCCATCTTTGACCAGCTCTGACGCCCAGCGAGCGATTCGCCGTTTTCCCTGCAGATTCTCTGTTGACTCTTCCTGTACCACGAACGACACCTGTGGCAGTTGTTCATCCGAGGTTTTCTCGAGCAGTACCGCTCCGCCATGTACTCGCCTGACCAGATCCTGCTCCTCCAGACCAAGCAGGTCGTTACGGATAGTACCGCGCGATACTCCCAGGAGACTGGCCATCTCCGTAACTTTGATGCCCTTCTTTTCTCTGAGCAAACCCAGAATACGCTGCTGGCGTTCGTATGCAATCATCGCTCTTGTCCGAGTTGAGGAACTAGACAATGCGTACCCCAAGCGAAAACTGTCAAAATTTCCCAAGAATTTGACACTACTCCACATTGCCGCTACCATCTTATCAGATATGATGAATTTTGCACAAAATTGTTGTTGCGCGTAGGATGATTCTCGATCTGTGGCATCCGCATTATGACTAAAATGGGTCAACTGGATTAGGGCCTGATCCTTGTTACTTTGCAGTACGCCGCGCCGTTGTACAATAACGCTCGGAATAGTCTGGAGGTTGAACAGGTAACGCTTGAGTCAAATTGCCAGTCTACACAGCTATCGCAGATTGGTGGTGTGCTAGAAGGCTGAAGATGACTGTCAACGTACATGATACCAGAACGACTCTGCGCATAGCCAATGGATGGCTTGAAAGGAACCCCACGGCCGTAACGGCCTACAGCTTCAAAATCAAATACTAGAAAACTTTTGACATTCAATAGGTCCGCTGCCCACATCGAGATGAGCTACCTGCGTTTACCACTCTGGCCATACCCGCATGAAAAGTGATAAGTCAAAAAATTCCCCTTCGGTCATCTTTATGCCTTCCGGTCGCCGCGGAAGCATCGAATACGGTGCCACGGTCATGGAAGCGGCCCGCCAGCTTGGCGTAGAGATTGAGAGTATTTGTGGCGGGCAGATGACCTGTAACAAGTGTTTGGTGCGCGTCGAAGAGGGGCATTTCACCAAACACGGAATCAGTTCCAGTGCTGACCATTTGTCCCCCATGAGTGACCAGGAACAGCGACTGCTGGAAAAACTGGACAGTCTGGACTGCCGTCTTTCTTGCCAGGCGCGAATGCTTGACAACGCCCTTATTTTCATACCGGAAGAAAGTCGCGGTCAGAAGCAGATTATCCGGAAATCCGCCACTGAACGTGCCATAAACATCAACCCTGCTGTCCGCCAATATTACGTCGAAGTGGACCGCGCAGAGCTGGGTGAACATCGCGGAGACTGGGGCCGCCTCCAGGCAACCCTTGCTGAAAAATGGGATATGCGCGATTTGCAGATCGAATTGCGGGTTCTGCGCGAGCTGCAGGCGGTACTGCGAAAGGACAATTGGGCTGTAACAGTAACCATCTGGCAGAATCAGATGGTCATTGATGTTCAGCCCGGCTACATTGAGGGCACTTATGGGCTGGCGGTAGATATCGGCAGCACGACCGTGGCCGGATATCTTTGTGACCTGCGGACGGGAGAGATTCTGGCGACGGAGTCGATGATGAATCCCCAGGTGGCCTATGGTGAAGACCTGATGAGTCGAATTTCTTACGCCGTTGAGAACGACGACGGCCTTGAGAAGTTGCACAAGGCCATCATCGACTCGCTGAATAAGCTGGCCGCGCAGGCCGCGCATGCTGCAGGTCTGCGGGCTCGCAATATCCAGGAGGCGGTGTTCGTAGGAAATACTACGATGGTGCACTTGCTGCTTGGCATTCACCCCATTGAGATTGGGGGAGCCCCGTTTGCACTGGCCAATCGTGACGCCATGGATTTGACGGCAAAAGAGATGGGGCTGCGGCTGCATCCCGGAGCGCGTGTTCATATCCTCCCTGCCGAAGCGGGCCATGTTGGCGCCGACAATGTAGGCGCTTTGATTGCTGAAGAACCGTACAATCAGAGCGACATAGTTCTCTT
Source organism: uncultured Chloroflexia bacterium (assembly GCA_963786145.1). Classification (GTDB taxonomy): domain Bacteria; phylum Chloroflexota; class Anaerolineae; order Promineifilales; family Promineifilaceae; genus JAACFF01. The sequence goes on along the minus strand of CAWAYB010000001.1, from coordinate 1,170,293 downwards.
GGTGGATGTAGGCACTAATGCCGAAATTGTATTAGGCAATCGGGACTGGATGTTCAGCGCCTCAAGCCCCACTGGACCGGCGTTCGAAGGGGCGCAGATCCTCCATGGCATGCGCGCTGCCCCGGGCGCAGTCGAGCGGGTACGTATTGACCCAATCACCCAGCAACCTCGTTTCCGCGTAATCGGCGAGGAGAAATGGTCAGATGAATGGGACCTTTCTTCCGATGCGCCGCTGGGAAATCAGCCCAGGACTATGGCCGCCGGTATTTGTGGGTCCGGGATCATTGAGGCGGTAGCGGAGATGTATCTGTCCGGTGTTTTGCTGGCCAACGGCCGTTTTAATCCCGACTGCCAGTCCTCACGATTGCATTGGGATGGCCCTGCCGGATTTTATGAGCTGGCCACTGATATTGAAACCACTAGCGGTCGTCCTTTAATTATCACGCAGCGCGATGTCCGCAACATTCAATTGGCCAAGGCAGCCCTGTACGCTGGAGCCAAACTGCTCATGAATCGCGCCAATGTGCGAAAGGTTGACAAGGTGATCCTTGCTGGAGCGTTTGGGAGTTACATCGACACCAAACATGCGCTCGTGTTGGGTCTGGTTCCTGATTGTGACCTGGGCAATGTCTTTGCCGTGGGTAACGCCGCTGGCGATGGCGCGCGGATCGCCTTACTTAACAAGGATAAGCGGATCGAGGCTCAGGAATTGGTGGAGTGGGTTACATACGTCGAAACGGCCGTGGATCCGGATTTCCAGGCGGAATTCGCCGACGCTATCCATATTCCCCACGCGAACGACACGTTTTCACATATTGCCGGCCTCCTGCCCCAGCAGCCAGAACTCTCTGATAATGGCTCCTCGCGCCGCTCTAGGCGGCAGGTTCTGCACGCATGACTGCTGTTTCGGGAGCTTATTGAACGTGACCCTGTATAACACCCATGGACCTTCCCAGGAGAGCCGGGCCAGGTTGGCGCAAGGAAGCGCGGCGCACACGGCGCTGATTGTTTGTGGCGCCCTTGCCCGGGAAGTCATCGCCATCCGTGATAGGCATGCTTGGCGGGCCGACGTGTTGGGCGTGCCTGCGCTGTTCCACAATACGCCGGCGCGAATCCCAGCCGCCGTGCAAAAAAGAATCGTGGAACTCCGTAGAAAGTACGAGCGACTCATCGTCATCTACGGTGATTGTGGAACCGCCGGTGCGCTGGATAAGATGCTGGCTGCCGAAGGTGTTGAACGTGTCGCTGGACCGCACTGCTATGAAATGTATGCCGATGGAACGTTTGCTGCTCTGATGGAGGAGGCGCCCGGCACATACTTTTTGACCGATTACCTTACCTGCTCTTTCGATCATCTGGTGATTGAAGGAATGGGCCTGGCACGCCACCCTGAACTGCGCGAAATGTATTTTAAGAACTACACTCGCGTCCTTTATCTCGCGCAGCGTAACGATCCAGAATTGCTAGCGAAAGCACAGGCGGCGGCGGACTATCTTCGGTTACCACTGGAAGTGCGGCCGGCTGGCTATGGCGCTTTGGAAAGCCGGCTGGCGGCTTTGATAGAGAATTCCGGCCAGCTTCCCGGTGACTATGAGTAAGCCGAAACGGTCGTGTCGACAGGATCGATCATGAATACAAGTGAATATCAATCCACGATTTCTGATGAACTGTCCACCAATCTGATTTCCAGCAAAGGACCCACAACAAATGACGATTGAATACCAGATTATCTTCTGGCGCGATATTCCGGCCCAAATCAAGGCCAGGGGAGAGGACGGCCGTACAGGGCGCGAGCTGTCCAAACGCTTCAACGTGGCCATAGATGAAGCAGCCATGCGTGCTGGCCTGACAGAATCGGGTGCCTATTTGGCGGAATGGCGCAAGAGTGATTGGGTGGCACGTGAAGGAGAACTGGCGGTAGTGGCTGATGATGTAACCGCAGAACTTGAGGCCAACTACCCTGCCGAGCGCCTGCGCCGGCTTGTCGCGCAGTTTGGTCTCGAACGAGCCGAGCTATAGCCAGATGCTGCGCTTCCTGCAAGAGTACCCCCATGCCTTGGAAGTAATCTACGATGGTTTTGAACGTGTTCTCGTGCCCTTCAAGCGCTGGCTAAAACCAGGCTCGGCTCTTGAACCGGCCGTGATCTGGGTAGAGAAAATAGGTAAGGGCGCTGTCTTTGACTGCCAGATGTGCGGCCAGTGCATTCTCCACTCTACAGGTATGACTTGCTCCATGACTTGCCCCAAGAACCTGCGCAACGGGCCATGTGGTGGAGTAAGGGCCAACGGCCACTGCGAGGTCAAACCTGAGATGCGCTGCGTTTGGGTCGAAGCATATGAGCGTTCCCTGGAAATGCCGAAATATGGCCAGGAACTAGTGGCCATACAGCCGCCCGTTAACCGGGAGCTGTTGGGCACCTCCTCATGGATAAATATGCTCTATGGCATCGATACTGAACGGCCGAAAGGGTGGGTGAGCGCGGCAGATATTGCGGTCCAGCTCCCAGGGGTAGAGAAGGAGTAGCGGACTAGATTGGCACTGTCAAAACCTCGTCCTCGGGATAGAAAAGGTCTATGTTTTCGGCCGTGATAAATGTGTGGTCAACGAAGACCGCTGGCGCTACTGATTCGCCTCGCAATATCTTGCTTGCCAGGTCAATTAGTTTCTCGCCATACTTCTCCGGCCTGTAGGCCGTTGAACCAATAACGCGCGAACTGGCACGTCGAATCTCTGGCCGCAGCATGCGATCTGCCCCTTGACCGACGATGGCCACGTCAACCTCTCGCCCGGCTTTGCGTGCCGCCAGCAAAGCTCCCAGCGCCGCATCGTCATTGAAGCAGATAATGGCCAATCTGTGTTGTTGAGGACATGCCGCCAAAACCTTGGCTACCTCCTCTTCACTGATGCTACACTTGTTGCCGCTGTCTAAATAAACCCTCTTCTTCAAGGGGACTTCTCCAACCACGGATTGTAGTCCATCCAATTGCCCGTTCATCCTCGAAGTTGGAACCGCTCCAGCCCGTGGTTCTTCCAGAATGACAAGGCGATCAAACTCGCCCTGCCAATTCTTTCTGATCCAGCTTCCTAAAGCCTCCCCGGCCATATAACCAGACTGGTAGTTGTCTGCACCCAAGAATGTGGCTCCCACCAGGGGGAGGTCGATGGCGATTACAGGAATCTGTTCTCTTTGAAATTTGTTCATGATCAGGTTCCCGACGCGCTCATCAATCTGGTATTCAATGACCAGATCAACTTCCTTCTCAATCAGGCGATCCGCGATGCGCAAGGCAACTTCTCCGTTCAACTGATTGTCTGCCACGATTAAGTCGATATTGCCGGCCTCTTTGGCCGCTCGCTCCAATCCGTGCCGGACATCCACGGCAAAAGGGATATCCTCTCCCAGATTGGCGAAGCCAATGCGGTAATGAGGGCGCTCGCTTCCACTTGCAGAAAAAGTGGTTGCCGTAGTCTTGCCGCACACCGTCAAGTTGGTGTTCGCTTGGCGCAGCTTTTCCACATAACTAGGATCAATGCTCTGGTCAGTAACAATACAGTCTATCTCTTCGAGTGTAGCAAACTGGGACAGGCTGGTCTCACCAAACTTGGTGGAGTCAATTAAGGCGACAACTTGTTTTGCACAACCGATCATTTCAATTTTGAGTTGTGCTTCGTCGATGTCCAAATGCGTCAACCCTGCCTCCGGCGTGAATCCGGAGCAAGAGACAAACGCCGTATCGATATGCAGCCCTAGCAGCATCTTGTAGCCCAAATGTCCCGTTACCGAAGACCCGCTCGGACGAACCACCCCGCCGAGAAGGATTGTGGTATTGGATGGGTTCTTCGCCAGGATGCGTGCCACTTCGATCCCGTTGGTAAAAATGGTCAGGTGGTGACGATCCTGTAAAAACGTGGCCATATGGTACACAGTGGTGCTGGCATCAAGCAGGATAGAGTCGCCATCTTCAACCATGTCTGCCGCCCACCGGGCGATGCGCTGTTTTGCACTGGCGTTTTTGCGAGCCTGGTCAATTAGTGCGGGAGGGGTATCCTGAAATTCATCTCGCAGGACTGCCCCGCCACGTACGCGCGTTACCTGCCCGGCTTCATCGAGCACGTTTAGGTCATTCCGAATTGTTCCGTCCGATACACCTAGCAACTGCGCCAATTCGGAGACCCTAAGGCCTGGCCGCTCACGCAGTAGCGCAATGATTCGTTGCCGCCTTTCAAAACTGGTCATTAGCTGCGCTCGCGCATATTGTTGATTTTTGACGTTTCTTGTGGGTAACGATACCAAGCATTGTAATCTAGCTTTGCCAGAACGTCAATTCTTCTTCCTGGGGGAACTGTTTGACATATATTCAGCCGCATGATAGACTCCTTTATAAATCTTCATCAGTTTTCATCAGTTTTCAACAGTTTTCATTAGTGAATTAATGTGACCTTACCCATGCCCCTTAACTGACTTATCGTGATGCGCAATCGCCGGCAGCATGTTGACCTTTTGCCAGAACTTGGGAGCCTTGGGCCATGCACCGGGGGAACGGGTTGCAAGTGCCTGGCATGTCAGGGGGCGGGACATCTCGCTGGCGCCATAAACGACCCTGCCTTCGTACTTTCCACGCTTTTGAATAATGTGACGCTGCCACGTTTGTGCCTACAGGCGTGCCCACCCCTTACTTTTCATAAGCAAGGTAATGACATGTGGGGTAGCCCGATTGACCACAAGACCAACGTTGCCGATCGTGTATTCAATGACCGTGTGAACGAGTCTGGCCTCGGCGCTAACACCGGGCAATCCAGGGTGTTGGCATCGAAGGCTGCTTCGCTTGGATGCGAAGAGGAAGTCCTGCTTGTGAACGGCCGTATGGCCACAAATGACTGCTCACTCATTCGTCAAGCTGGAAAGGAGGTGCCATTGAATTAATGAGACTGTCGATCTGCAATTGGTGTAGGTCACCGTGTGCTTGAAACCAAGATTCAAGACTTTTCCATTGACCAAAGTAGGAGAGAGACCCATGTTTCGTTCGAAGACATTGAAAGTAAGCCTATTGTTTGTACTGATTGGCCTTTTGATGGTCGCCTGTGCGGCGCCTGCTGCGCCGGAGACGATCGTAGAGCAGGTGCAAGTAGAGGTGACCCGTGTCGTGACACAGACAGAAACGATTGTCGAAACGGCCGAAGCCATTGTGCAAGAAGTGGAAGTGACCCGCGTGGTGACCGAAACAGAAGTCGTAGAAGTTGAGGCTGTGGCCGAATGCGCTACCAGAAAGGACAGCTACAAGATCGGCTTTGCCAACCTCACCGAAGATATTGTGTTTACACAACTGGTTCGTGAAGGCATCGAACAGGCCGCAGCCGAAGCGGGCAACATCGAGCTGGTCCTGGCAGACAATAAGCTGGACGGTGCCACGGCTATGGCCAATGCCGATAACTTCATCTTGCAAGGTGTTGATGGGGTCATCGAGTTTCAGACGGACGAGAAATTCGGCAACGTCATGATGGAAAAGTTCCGGGCCGAGGGCATTCCTGTGATTGCCATCGATATCCCGATGCCCGGCGCAACCTTCTTTGGGGCGGATAACTACAAGGCTGGTCTCATGGCTGGTGAGGCGGCCGCTGCATGGGCCAATGAAAACTGGGATGGCCAGGTAGACGCTATCTTGATCCTAGAACTGCCCCAATCGGGCCCCGTACCAGAAGCGCGCATGCAGGGCCAGTTGGAAGGTGTGCAGGCTAATCTCGCCAACCCGGTCCCCGAAGACATGATCTTCAAGCTGGACAGCAAGAACACTCAGGATGAATCCTTCCGCGTGGTCAGTGACACGCTGCCCAAAATTCCCAATGCGGAGCACATCATTGCCGTACACATCAATGACGGCACGGCACTTGGCACCATAGCCGCTTTCGAGGCCGCTGGCCGTGCGGATCAGCTTATTGCCGTGGCACAAGGTGCCGATCCTTCTGCACAGGATGAATTCGTCAAAGAAGGCAGCCGTTATCTGGGTGCAACGGGGTACTTCCCGGAACGGTATGGCGAATACATCGTTCCGGCGATGATTGATGCGCTGGAATGCCGTCCCTTGCCGCCTTCCATTTACGTCGATCACGTTTTCATCACCAAAGACAATATGTGTGAGTACTATCCTGAGCATGAGAGTTGCGGGTAGGTTTCTATAGTGGCTAGGGAGGGAGCTCAGCCTCCCTCCCTAGCTTTTTCGTTGGGCTATTTTTCGGGCATCCCGTAAGATCTTTCAAAGAGTGTCCCATGGCTTCTTCCACCCCACCCGTCACACCTGACTCCGCTTCCGGCCTCCTTGGTCGAGCGCAGAGCAAAGGGCCAAAATTCACCACTGGTTTAGGCTTGCTGTTAATCTTCCTTGTTCTGTGCATCGTCTTTAGCTTTCTGTCGCCCTATTTCCTTTCCGTCAATAATTTCATCAATATCGCTAAGACGGTACCCGTAGTCGGAATTGTAGCCATCGGTGAAACTTTGGTCCTGTTGACCGGTGGTGTGGATTTATCCGTGGGCTCGGTGGCAGCGTTGTCGGGGGTGGTAACGGGCTTGTTTTGGGAGCAGTACAACTTCCCCATCTGGCTCGCTGCCCTAGCGGGGCTTACAGCGGCGGTACTTGTGGGCCTGACCAACGGCTTGCTGGTAGCAAAGGTGAACATTAACCCGCTAATTGCCACACTGGCAACTTTTTCTATCGTTCGGGGCCTGGCCTTCGTACTGACCAATGCACAGATGAACCAGTTGACGAACCCCCAGTTCCAACTAATTGGACGCGGTGACATTCTTGGGGTTCCGATTCCATTCGTGATCATGCTGATCCTGTACGGAGTTTTCATCTTTATTTTGAGGCGAACACGCTTTGGTCGGGACTTGTATGCAATTGGCGGCAATCCCATGGCCGCTCGCCTGTCCGGCATCCCAATCCGCCGCTATTTGATCATTGTCTTTACACTTTCGGGCCTCTTGGCGGGCGCTGGTGGATTGGTGCAGGCCTCGCAGCTGGCCGCCGGTGCCCCACAGGCAGCAACGGGGATGGAATTTACGGTCATCGCTGCCGTGGTTTTGGGTGGGACAAGCCTGGCTGGCGGCAAAGGCACGTTGATTGGTTCCCTGATCGGCGTTTTTATCCTGCGCACGCTTGACAACGGCCTGATTCTGACGGGTGTCTCGTCCTACTATCAGGAGGTTGCCCGCGGCGTTGTGTTGATTTTGGCTGTCGGTCTGGATCAGGTACGGACCCGGTTAGGAGCGAAATAGGGGGTGTATCTATGGACCATGTAACAATTCCGCAGCCGCTCCTGCAAATGCAGGATATTTCCAAGAGCTTCTACGGCGTGCGTGTGCTAAACCAGGTTTCAATAGACCTCTTTCCAGGTGAGGTATTGGCCCTCATCGGTGAAAACGGCGCTGGAAAATCCACGCTGATCAAGATTCTGAACGGCGACTATCAGAAGGACGATGGCTCCATTGAGATAGCAGGGCGATTGGTTGAGATTGATCATCCTAAAGACGCGGAAGACCTGGGCATCCGCATGATTTACCAGGAACTGCATCATTGTCATGATCTGTCGGTGACCGAGAATCTGCTGTTGGGACACCTGCCGCACGGACAAGGTTGGCTTGGCAAGTATGTGGTTGATTGGGATGAGGCATACCGCATGACGGAGGAGCATCTCGGCATGCTCAACATCTCCATCGATCCTAGGACACGCATGGGAGACTTGAGCGTTGTCGAACGAGAGATCGTGGAGATCGTAAAGGCAGTTTCCTTTAAGGCCAAGATCATCGTAATGGATGAGCCGACGGCCGCTCTCACGCCGCATGAAGTCGATCTCTTGTTTGAGATCATCGCCACTCTGCGCGAACAAGGGGTGGGGATCATCTATATTTCTCATCGCCTCGACGAGATTTTCCGGGTAGCCCAGCGGGTGACAGTGTTACGCGACGGCCGTAAAGTAGACACTTGCCGGGTCACTGATGTTACGCAACAGGACCTAGTGCGCTTGATGGTCGGCCATGAGGTTGATGAGCGCGCGCCTACCGCCGACGAAAGCGCGGCCGTGTCCCGTATGGCTCCAGTCGTGTTGGACGTGAAAAACCTGACTCGCCATGGCGACTTCAATGACATCAGCCTTCAGGTTCGTGCCGGCGAAATTGTTGGCATTTTCGGACTTCTTGGCGCCGGCCATTATGCCTTGACCCGCACGCTCTATGGGGCTGAAAAGTCGGACGGTGGCGCCATCACAGTGAATGGCGAATCGGTAGGAATCAATTCGCCCACGGACGCTAGATGGGCCGGAATCGGGTTGGTCCCCGTCGATCGCAAGGTTCAGGGCCTGGTACTGGTTGAGAACGTACGGGAAAACCTGACTCTCTCCAACTGGCCTGCGGTCACCAGGTACGGCTTCTTCCAGAAAAAAGTGGAAAAACAGCATGCTCAGACGTGGATCGATAACCTGGGTATCCGCGTGGCCGGCGGCATGGAGGTCGAAACCCGTTTCATGAGCGGCGGTAACCAGCAGAAAGTCATGCTGGGCCGCTGGATGGAAGCCCAGGTAAAAGTTCTGCTGCTCAACGAGCCCACTTGGGGTGTTGACGTGGGCGCCCGGTCCGATATTTACGACCAGTTGGAGGAGATGGCCAGACAGGGACTGGCTATCTTGATGGTGTCCTCCGATATGGTGGAAGTCTTGTCCGTCAGCCACCGCATCCTGACCATGTACGAAGGTCGCATCACAGGAGAGTTTATGGCTGGTGAAACAAATCAGGAAGAACTGCTGCACGCGGCCGCCGGAGGTGAGTCATGAGCGAACATTCCGATGTCGTACAGGCATCTGGGCAATCATCGCTGCGCGATCGCTTCAAGTCCTCCACTGTACAAGAAGGAGCGGGACTGCTGGCGATGTTCATCGCCATTGTGATTGCCATGTCATTGCTATCCCCCTACTTCTTTAGCGCCAAAAACGCCGTCAATCTACTCCTGGCCAGTTCAACGATTGGCATCATCGCGATGTTTACTACGATGCTGATGGTGGGTGGTGGGCTTGATCTGTCGGTCGGTTCGACAGTAGCTCTGGTTGGTGTGGTTATTTCCCACGCACAATACAGCCTTGGTGTCTGGGGCGCGGTAGCTGCCGGTATGATAGTGGCTCTGCTTATTGGCATCACCAATGGCTTGCTGGTTACACGCGCTGGTATCAATCCGCTCATCACTACGCTGGGTATGTTCTCGATTGTCCGCGGCCTGGCCTTTGTATTTTCTGGTGGACTTACTGAACCCATGTTGGACGAAACATTCGGCCAATTGGGCCGGGGCTTTGTGAGCGGTATCCCGGGTCCCGTAATCGTGTTTGCTTTGGCCACGATTGGCTGCTACACCGTGATGAAATACACCCAATACGGACGTGCCATGTACTCCATTGGCGGTAACGCCACAGCCACACATCTCGCTGGCGGCATTAAGGTCAAGAATTATCAGTTGATCGCCTACATTCTTTCGGCCTTGAGTGCAGGTATAGCGGGCATTCTCCTGACGTCGCGCTTGGGAGCCGGCGCGCCCCAGGCTGCGCTTGGCCTGGAGCTCAGCGTGGTTGCGGCTGTAATCCTGGGAGGAACCAGCCTCGCCGGCGGCAAAGGGACCATTCTGGGTACCCTTATAGGTGTGCTGATTCTGGCCACCCTTAACAACGGCATGGTCTTGTTGAGCGTTTCATCTTACTACCAGCAAATCGCGCAGGGCTTGGTCCTGCTTCTCGCTGTTGTACTTGACCAATTCCGTATTGGCGGCATGAATCGCTCCGCTGGGTAGGGCTTTTTAGAGAGCGGTATGGAAGAGCGGATCGTCCTCCCAGCGGAAGTGACCTTTGCGATCGATTTCAATCTTCATTGGGTCCCTGCCGCCCTGGGCCTGGAGGTCTCTCCGGCTGCCGCGGCGGCGATGCTCGGTATCACGGAGGAACAGTTCGGTACCTATGCAGAGGAAGTCGAAACAAGCGTTTGGCAAAGCGCGGCTGCCTACCTTCACCAGCCGCGAGTAGGCGAAGCCTTGGAGAGACTGGACGTTCCGGCGCAAGGGTTGATCATGGCCGTCGGTGACTCGATCACAACCTACCGTTACAGTTATGCTCGATTACTGGCCGCCTTGGTTTCACAAACGCGGCCTGACGACCGCATCCGCTTTCTGAATGTAGCTCAATCCGGTTATACCACTACACACGGGCTCGAAAACACCTTCACCCAATTCCTGGCACATCAGCCAGACGCGGTCCTGATCATGTTCGGAGTAAATGATTGCAAGATATTCGGCGGCCCGGAATCAAAAACCCTGGTTACACTCGCGGAGTACCGCGCCAACATGAACGCTATGGTCGAGGCGTTCTTGGCACATTCGTCGGTCCATCCCATCTTGCTTACCCCGACGCCCGTGATCGAAGATATTGTCAACGGCAGCCCTGATTTTCAGGCTATGGGCATGAGCTGGCGCAATACGGATCTCCAGGCCAGGGCAGAGACCCTGCATGACCTCGCCCGTGCATATAAACTGTTGCTGATAGATTTGTTTGAGCTCTTTGGCCCTGATCCTGATCCCGTCATGTATCTTGCGGACGGACTACATCCAAGCCCCCACGGGCAGACCCTGATTCTGGATACCATCCTGAAGGTATTGTCTGAGCCAACTGGCTCAAGAGCGAAATGACGAACGGGGCCTACGAAAAAGAAGCAAAAGGCATTCGAGTCCTCCCGGGACAGTGGCGTCCGCACTATCCCTTTGAGCAAATAGCCTGGATAAGCCCGCCCTGGCCAAGCCAGGATTATCTTTGGCTTGACTTTCCTGAGGCGATCTTCACTTTGACGGACCTCTTGTATCTCAGTCATGTCAATCCGGACTATCCCGTACTTTTCCCAAACTTGCCAGCGGTACCGTGGAATAGGAGCGGGAATGGCCTGTCTTTTACGCGTGTATTGCCAAATGGGGTGCAGTTTGGAGGCTCAGTTTGGGCCAAAAGCGAATCAATTGTGGCCCTTGAGCTATTTATCGACAACGGTTCCGAAGAAACGCTTAAGGGAATTCGGCTCCAGGCGTGCGTTTACCTTCGCGCCATCAAGGAATTTGCGGACTTCTCGGTAACGAATAAGTTCGTTCATGTAGATGGTGCAGGTTGGGTCGATTTCGAGCGAGCGAAATCATTTATTGGTGCAGGAAGGTACCGCTTGGGGTTTAGAGGCGAAGGCACGGCCGTTGCCGATCTGCCCCTCCTCGCGACCATATCCAATCTGGCCCCGCGTTTGGTGGCCATGACTTGGTACGAAGACTCCGCGTCCCTTATGTCCAACCCTAAACACCCTTGCATGCATGTTGATCCGATCTTCCCGGACCTCGGCCCGCAGGAGCGCCATAGAATCAGCGGTGAGCTTCTATTTTTTGAGGGATCGCTTACCCAATTCGACAACTGGTTCAGGCAGCATCAACCTTGATTATTTACCGGCACACTGATGTGAGAGGCATTGTGTATTCGCTAGTTTTGGAGCAAAGGAGAGTCACGAAATGAGTCTTGACACAATATATGAAGCGGTCCTGCGGGGCGATGCAAAGACCACGGCCGTAGAAACCCGGGCCGCTCTGGATGCCGGCTTGTCTGCAGAGGAAATCCTGCACCAGGCCTGTATCCCGGCCATGAATGAAGTTGGACAGCGCTTTGAAGAAGGGGACGTATTTGTCCCGGAGATGCTCATAGCCGCCCGTGCCATGCAGACGTCACTGGAGATCCTCAAACCACTCCTGGTAGAAGAGGACGTGCAGTCCCTGGGTACCGTGGTAATCGGCACGGTATCTGGCGACCTGCATGATATCGGAAAGAATCTGGTAGCGATGATGTTGGAAGGCGCTGGTTTTGAGATTATTGATCTGGGCACCGATGTGAAACCTGCCGATTTCGTGGCTGCTGTGCAGAACAGGAATCCCGATATCGTGGGTATGTCGGCATTGTTGACCACAACAATGCCCATGATCGCCACAACCATAGAGGCTTTAACCGCGGCTGGTGTGCGCGACCAGGTGAAGATCATCATTGGTGGAGCACCAATTACCCAGGATTTCGCGGACAAAATTGGTGCAGATGGGTATGCCCCAGACGCCGGGAGCGCCCCTCGCATTGCCAGGGCTTTGTTGGGTGTGGCCTAGTGCTTGGCCAGGGAGTCAAAAATGAACTCACGCGAAAGATTCTTAGAGGTAATGAGTTTTAACCCCGATGTTCGAGCGGTCAAATGGGAATTCGGTTATTGGGGCGGCACAATCAAACGTTGGTATGAGGAAGGATTGCCGGAGAAAAACTACCCTGCCCTTCCCACAAGGCTCTCTACCATTCACTCAACTGTCTTTTCGGCAGCGTGGACAAACGAGTGGCGCAAGAGTAGAAACCTGTTCGAGCACACCCTCGGCGAACGCCAGCAGAAAATTGAGCTTCCGGATGGAATTGCCGTGTGGGGCGGTGCCCTATATTGGCCTAGCCAGGGCTTCCCCCTGGACCTGGATGTGGCCGACTACTTCAACATGGACCGCAGTACGGCTCTCGTCCACGTGGAGCAGCTGCTTTATCCCCGCTATGAACCGGTGATACTGAATGAGGACGAGCGATATCTCAACTATATCGACATCGATGGGATTACCCGGCGCTTTCAGAAGGAGGAAGGCGTTATCCCCACCTCAATGTCCTGGCCGATCAAGGACTGGGACAGTTGGAACGAGGCCAAGAATGAACGTCTGCGCCTCGATAATATTTCCGAACGGTTCCCACCGAATTGGCTGGAACTGGTCGAGGAATATAAGAACCGCGACTACCCTTTGGCCCTGGGCGGCTTTCCCCTCGGATTCTTTGGCACCCTTGTCCATTTTGTCGGCTACATGAACCTGTTCTACTATTACTATGATCAGCCTGACCTGCTTCACGACATCCTCCAGCACCTGACTACGCTCTGGTTAACCATTTGGGAAGAGGTGTTGTCCTATGTGGACGTGGACCTCATCCACATTTGGGAAGACATTTCCGCCACGAAAGACTCAATGGTTGGTCCAGCAACGGTGAAGGAGTTCATGGTCCCCTACTACAAACAGGTCAGCGACTTTGCCAAGGGGCATAAGATTAGAACTATCCTTGTCGATACCGACGGAAACTGCGAACGTCTTATCCCCCTATTCTTGGAAGGCGGCGTTACAGGTCTCTATCCCATGGAGGTTAGTGCTGGAATGGATGTTGTCAAGGCTCGCAAACAATATCCGCAGCTGCAAATGATGGGTGGTGTGCCCAAAAGCGATATTGCCCTGGGGCGCAAGCGGATTGATGAGTTCCTGGAAGATGTCGATTTCCTTCTGGGAAAGGGCGGCTACATCCCGTTTGGAGATCACTTAATTCCTCCTGATGTTCCGTGGGCGGAGTTCAAGTACTATCGCGAGAAATTGAATCGCCTGATTGACCGACACGGCATAATCTAGGTTCTGTTGCAGGCAAGATTGCACTTCCCAGCACGCATACCGGTCTGCTGTAAACAAGCAAAGGGGTCATAGCAATGACCGAGAAAATCACAGACGTCAGCCGCGATTTCTTTCACGAGATCGTGAAGCCTATCTTACAACGTGAATTCCCGGCCGAGACGGAACAGACTGCCTTTGGCGTATTCGGTTATGGTTCCGAGGTGTTGAAGCTGGATGACGAATACTCCAGTGACCACCATTGGGGATTGCGTATTAATGCGTTAATGCCCGACTACTTGATGCCAGTTCGCCGGGAGCTGATGCTAAAAGCTGTGGCGGATGACTTGCCCGCGACCTTTCGCGGTCACTCGCTGCGTGAAGGGTATACTGGAGTAGCATCGTTGGAGATTGACAGCCTGGAGGGGTTCTTGCAGCGGACCGTGGGGATAGACTACCCGCCGGAAACCTATCAGGAGTGGCTCAGGGTGCCAGAAGAAGACGTCATGCACGTGATTAATGGCGAGATCTGGTATGATCCATCGGGTTGTTTCTCGAACATTCGCCGCGTCTTTACGGAGTATTACCCTGAACCAGTGCGGCTACGCCGAATTGCACATTGGTGCCGCTATTTCTCCGGGATGGGAACCTACGCCCTCAGGCGAGCTTTATTGCGTGACAATGAGTACTTTGCTGTGGTCGCATTTGGCAAGGCCATTCGCTGGGGGATTCAGTTGGCGTTCATGCTCGAGAAGCAGTACTACCCCTATGACAAGTGGGTAATGGCCTTCTTCCCGCGTTTGCCTCGATTGGCTAACCCACTCTTGCCCATCGTGAATGAAGCGGTCAGCCTATCTACGCCGTGGGAGAGAAAGTATGAGCTACTGAACCAAATGTCTGACGTCCTCGATCAGACGATGGTCGCCGATGGCATCATCCAGCCGCACCCTAGGTATGCTGAGTCGCCAAGTTCTGGTTATCGCCTGCTTGAGCATGCCTATGCCGAAATCATCCAGAGCTTGCCGGGTGAGATCAAGACCGTGGTACCTGTTTGGGACCAGGTCTACCTGGAGGAGTTCCATAGCGGTTATGTCAACTCGATTGACTTGTCTACATGGGACGAAATCCTTAACCTGAACCCAGAGGAGTAAACAAGGATCATGAATTCCAAAGAACGTGTTCTGGCTACGATCAGCCGGCAGCCTGTAGACCGCACCCCCCTCGACTGCTGGTTGTATCAGAAGCAGTTCAATGAGAACCTTGCTGCGGAGTATGGTTCCCGCGAGAAGTTTATGGATGAGTTCAATATCGATATCGCTGTCGGCTTTGTGCCGTATCCAAACCAGCTTGGTCACAAAATCGAAGTGAAAGAGCTGGCAGATCTTGAACTTGAGGATGCTCGTGATCCGAAATGGGTGACCTTTGATGACTGGAACCCTGATTTTGCCGGTGTAAGTGTGCAAGAAACGGTGTCTCAGCATGGCGACCGCCGGGCGACGATTGCGCATATATGGGGGATTGTCGAGGGTACAAGCAGTTTCGTAGGGATCGAGAACTGCTGGGCAGGCTTAAGCATGAATCGAGATCAAATGTTGGCCTGGTTTGACCGTTATGCCGATTGGCTTGGCGATTTAGTCGATAACTGTATTGATTCCGGAGTCGACATCATTACCCTCTCCGACGACTGGGGCAGCAATCAGAACATGCTCTTCTCCCCCCGGATGTGGCGCAAGATGGTCAAGCCGTTTGCCGAGCGTGTTATTCAACGCGCGGTCGCACGAGGCGTTCCGGTGAACCTGCACAGTGATGGATACATTATGCAAATAATGGACGATCTCGTTGAGATGCAGTTTAGTCTGATGCATCCTGTACAGGAGAGTGCAGGAATGGATCCTCAGACAATCAAAACCGACTACGGTGAAAAGCTGGTTATTTATGGCTCCTTGGATGTAATCGATGGTCTCTTTGCGCTCGACGGTGAAGACCTGGACCGCTATATCACCGATAGGTTCGCAATCTATGCGCCGAATGGAGGATTCATCTTTAATACAGGTCATTTTGTGCAGCCTGATATCCCGCCTCAGCGCCTGGTGCGGGCTTACACGGTTGCAAATCAATTGGCGGCGAGATACGGTACATGAATCGACGCGAGCTCGAGTTCCCGGAAGATGCTGTCTGGATTGGATCCGACCACCCGTTTGATCTCTACGAGGCCTATTCCTGTTTTCGGTCTCCGAATGATTGGCACCTAGATCAGCTTCCGGCAACGGCCGTCTTATTCATTACCGCCGACAGCCGCTACCGGCTGTGGGTCAACGGGAAAGCCGTAGCTCGCGGGCCGGGCCGCAGTTACCCCCAGACGCAGTCCGTGGACCAGCTTGACCTGACGGCTTATCTGCGAACTGGCGCCAACACGATCGCGGTGCAGGTCTACCAACCTGGCTATTCGCACTTTTCTTATCTGCACCGCGGCATGGCCGGTATGCTGGCCCATCTGACCTGTGATGGACAGACATCCCTCGTTAGCAATTCTACGTGGCGCACGCGCCGCGATCCCTCATTTCACTCGCTGGTTCCGCGAGTTTCCATCTATGGCAGCGGAGTCGAAGAAAGAGACCTCAACCTGGCCGACGACTGGACTGATCTGGACTACAATGACTCCGCTTGGGCACACGCGCGGATAGTGGCTTACATCGGTGCATACCCTTGGACTGCTTTGCGCCTGCGTGAGCTACCCCTCCTGGTCGAACGGCCGATTTCCCTCACTTTTCTGGAGGCACGACGTGGCAAGGGCGGTACAGCCGTAGATCGCGATCCCCATCTCGCCTTACGTGCGGGCTGGTTCGCTTCGGCCTCACAACCCGATTTACTGCCAGAATCCGGTTGGTTGACGGCCGTTCTGGAAACCGGCGAATCGGCCTACTGGCTTTTCGACTTGGGACGCGATTATGCCTGCCAGGGCTGGGCAGAGATTGTGGGAGCTACTGGTCAGGAGCAGTTGTGCATCAGCTATGCTGAAACTATTCGTAATGGAGAGCTTATAATCTCCGATCCTGAAACCTATTGCCGCGTCCGGTTGACAGACCACTTCCACTTGCGATCCGGCAGCCAGCATGCGGAGACATTTGCCCTCCGTGGTGGGCGCTACCTTCTGTTTCAAGTGACCGGCCCTACCGGCCCAGATTTCCGACTACGCCCGCAAGCCCGTATTTCGGAATACCCTTTCGAGACTACTTACAATCTGCCGCCAATAGATGATCGCCTGAGCGCAATCATGGCCATTTGCGAAGATACATTCGCTGCTTGTCTGCAGGACGGTTTCGTTGACAGCACCTGGCGGGAGAGTTCGCAATGGCTGGGTGATGCGCTGCCCCAAAGCCTCATCATGGCGTCCATGACCAGCGATATCCGCCCTTTGCGCCAGGTGATCGTAATGGCCTCGGAGGGTGCATACCCCGACGGCATCCTGCCCAGCGTGCTGCCTGGTGAGGTGCACTCTTACGCGGTCATTGACTACAATTTCATGTGGATCGAATTGTTGGGAATCTACCTTCAGCTCACCGATGACAATGCTCTCGTTGAACGCGTCTGGATGACCCTATGCAAGATGCTGGATCGCTTTCATGAAGACCTCGATTACTCTGGTCTGTTGATTAGCCAACCAGGAAGGCGCTTGTTCCTGGACTGGGCTCCTCTCTCGCGTTCAGAACCGAACGCCGTATACACCCTGCACTATCTATTGGCCTTGCAGAAAGCCGTTGCCCTGGCCGAAGGCTGTCGGAACAGAAGCGGAGACGCAGCAATCTGGCGGAATCGAGCCGCCGCCGTGCAGGTGGCCTGCCGGGATGCTTTCTGGCGTGAGGGCCGTTGGTACGATGATCAGGAACAGACCACCTTCTCGCAGCTTGCTGCAGCTTTTGCGCTGCTGACGGACACGGTCGTAGCAGAGGAACGCGAATTGTTGCTGGACCAAATCGCGGTTCGCTCGCTAGATCCCGACGACGGGCCTTTGCCCGACAAAATGGTATTGGCCAGTCCCTTCATGCACCACTATATATTCGAAGCATTGCGCCAAGGCGGCCGTTCAGAGCAGGTAGTGGAGATTATCCGCCTGCGTTGGGGACGCTGGGTTGATTCCGGACATCCAACCGTCTGGGAAAACTGGAATATTGACTTTCCTGATGGCTCGCAGTGTCATGCCTTCTCTGCACATCCGCGTTATCACCTGGCTCAAATCCTGCAGGAGCAGCCTTCCCTGTGAACAACAAGGTCATCTACCGGCAGATCAACAAGGATTATGCCTATTGGATCGAGAAACGACGCCTGGGCCAGATGAAGGGCGGAAATGTCTCTGGCTTGATTACCCATCTCGAGAATGGCCGTGTCAAACAGAACATCCTGGTCGACGCGGGCCTGGGCACTATCGAAGGTATCGCCGATGCCTGTGTAGATCTGTTCTGGGATGAACCGCTAGCCATTTTCATTACCCATGGCCACATTGATCATCATGCCGAATTGATGGTCCTGGCCGAGATATACTGCACTCGTCGCGGCACAAGCATTGAGGACGTCCGACCCCCGCTGCAAGTTTACTGCACCATGCAGACGCAAAAGCATCTCTTCAACACGCATCGCTGGGGATATACCGGGGGTCAGACACTTCGGCACTGCCTGCTTGATCCAGGTACGGCCGTTGAGATCGACGTTTTTCGCATCACCCCGCTTTCCGTGGACCATTTTGAAGGGGCGGTCATCTTCGTAATCGATGTGGATGATGTCGAGGGACACAGAATCCTGATCGCCTGGGACATGACGACTCTGCCGTCGCAGCACATTGAACAGGTTCAGAGCCCTTCGCTGGCTCTGATTGAGGCAACTACCTGGACCTCACAGGCCGCGCAAATCGGTCATACGAACATTGAGGATTTGGTCCATAGTGGGTTTCTTGATTGCTTGCAGCTTAAGTGGTCACCTGAACGGGATGTTTACGGAGCTTATCTGGTTCACTACAGCGGCTGGGAAGATCCAGGAGGCGCACTTCCCGACGATCAACTAAAGCTTAGATTTGATGCTGCTTTCCCGCATCTGTCTGGCGTGGTAAGAGTCGCTGGCAGAGGACAACAATGGGAGTTCAGCTTGTCGAACTAATCGAATGGGAGAACAGCGATGAATTCACGCGAGAGAGTTTTGGCTGCCATCAGGCATGAAGAAGCGGACAGAGTGCCTATTGATATCGGCGGCACTGGCGTAACCAATATCAATCTCATTGCCTATGGCAATCTGAAACGTCACTTGGGTCTGACCGATGGCCAGGCGCGAGTCTTCCATACCTGGATTCAGGCCCCGGAAATTGAGGCTGCTATTGCGAACCGGCTCCATGTGGACACGGTGACTTTGCCGCGCTATCGTATGTCGCTGGGCATTCCCAATGTAGAATTCAAGCCATGGACGTTTGTGGATGGCACGGAATTCCTGGTGCCAGTGGATTTCAACCCCAGGGAAAACCAGTATGGGGATTTTGAATGGTATGAAAATGGTGAGCTTTTGGCCGAAGCGCCGGGCGAAGGTACTCACGGTTTCTCCCTCCGCTATCACCCGCTGCGGGAAGCTTCGACGACCAAAGAGATTGACGACTGGTTTGATAATTACGCAGGCAATTTCGTGGGACGCATTCATGTGTCGGACGAAGAACTCGTCTGGGCGCGTGATTTTGCCAGGCATTTGCGGGAAACCACCGACAAGGCGATCGTAGCCGATTACTTCGGAACTGTGCTGGAGAACGCGCAAGGGATTATGGGTTGGGACACCATCTATATGCACATGATCGCCCAGCCTCAACTGGCCCATCATTTCTTCGAGCGCTTCTCGCATGAACTGGTAACTGGCATAGTCCGCTACCTGGAAGCCGTGGGTGAGTACGTTGATGTCTTTATGTTCGCTGACGACATCGGGCACCAGCGTGGCCCAATGATGAAGCTGGAAGTGTACCGGGAATTCGTGCTCCCGGGTCACAAAGCTGCTTTTCAGGCTGTGCACGACAACAGCAACGCGGCTGTTTTCTACCACACGGACGGTAGTGTAGCGGCTCTGCTTCCTGACCTCATAGAAGCGGGGATAAACTGCTTCAACTCGGTGCAGACCGATGCCGCTGACATGGATGCCATGGACCTCAAGCGACGTTTCGGCAAAGACATAACCTTCTGGGGTGGTGGTGTAGATTCACATCGTGTCCTGCCCATGGGCACGCCCGAACAAGTCCGCGAGGACGTTCGGCGGCGAATGAAAATCTTTGCTCCAGGGGGAGGCTATATTTTCGCTTCGATCCATAATATTCTGGGTGATGTACCCCCTGAAAATATCCTTGCGGCCGTGGATGCGGCCTATGAATTTGGGGCATATCCTATCAAGGCCGGACCTGACGACCCCGACGAACTGGCTGAATACCTCACCAGCGTCAATTACTGGAAAAAACCATTGGAAGTATTCAAGCAGGAAAACTTGGTATAGGCATCAAGTAAGGAGTAAGCATGAGTCGACAAGATGAAATCTTAGATGGGCTGTACGAGCATACCTTGGACGGGGAGATCGAGCCTGTTATTGAATTGACCAAGGAAGGACTTGAGCTGGGCATGGGTCCTCTAGAACTTCTTTTTGGGGCGTTGATCCCATCCTTGGAAGAAGTGGGGCGTCTCTTCGAAATCGGGGAATACTTCGTGCCGGAAATGCTCGTTTCTGCTCGTGCCATGCAGGGAGCGATGGACATACTCAAGCCACTCATTGCTGAGACGGGCGCCAAGCCTATTGGCAAGTTCGTCATGGGTACCGTAAAAGGGGACATTCATGACATCGGCAAGAATCTCTGCAATATCATGTTGGAAGGAGCGGGCTTCGAACTCATTGATCTCGGGGTAAATGTGCCGCCGGACAAGTTCATTGAGGCAATTCTAGAACACCAGCCTGATGCGGTGGGCATGAGCGCCTTTCTCACCACTACAATGCCCATGTTCAAAGTGAATATTCAAGCCATAACGGAAGCCGGCTTACGCGATCAGGTCAAGATTCTCGTGGGTGGCGCGCCGGTGACCCAGGAGTATGCTGATTCCGTGGGCGCAGATGGATACGCACCTGATGCTAACTCCACGGTGCGCTTAACCAAGCAATTGATCGGCTTGACAGATTAGCCCTCATTCATTCGCTTCAAATGTTATCAGACCAGCACTGCAAACAAATTAGGGAGGTATGTAAATGAAACGCGTTGGGTTTCTATTGAAGGTCAGGGAAGACAGAATTTCCGAATACAAAATGCACCACGAAAAAGTGTGGCCGGAGATGGTTGATGCCCTTCAGCGTACAGGCTGGAACAACTACTCACTTTTCATGAGAGACGACGGCCTGCTGTTTGGATACTTCGAAACCCCTGAAAGCTTAGGTGCAGCACTTGAAGGGATGTCTGGTGAGGAGGTCAATGCGCGCTGGCAAGAGTTCATGGCGCCCTATTTTGAAGGGTTGGACGGGGTACATGCCGATGAAAGCATGATCGAATTGGAGGAAGTCTTCCACATTGACTAGAGCGGGGGCGATTCCTTTCCTGACTGAATGCTGCTTATTCGTGGGGTTCGATCGCAAATTGCCTGCTGCCATTTAGCAGGAGACAAAGGTTGGAGAGCTATTAATGAAATCGAGAGAACGTGTGTTAACGGCGCTGCGCCGCTCTGAACCAGACCGGGTGCCGCTGCAGTTTGACCTGAGCCGATCATTGTTAGAGGATTTTAGTCGTAAGTACGAGATTCCTGTCCACTATACCACTTCATACTACGAAGACCTAACCTACCGTCTGTCAGGTAATGAGCTACGTTTGGCAATGGGCAGCGACTGTGTGCTGGTTGGCGGCGGTCTTCCGGCAGACTACAGCCACCCGGCCACGGAGGATGGCTGCATCATCAATGAGTTTGGCATGAAGATGCGCCAGGGACCGCTGTATATGCAAGTTGTTGAAGAGCCCCTGGCTAACGTAACAACTGTGGATGAGGTAATGGCGTTTCCAATGCCTGATCCATATGCGATGGGCAGGTTCGATGACGCACGGCAGTACATCGAGAGGTACAGAGGCGATTATTTCATTATCGGCGACCTGGAACTTAGTATGTTTGAAATGGCCTGGCACATGGTGGGGTTGCAGAAGTTTATGATGGACATGGCCCTGGAAGAACCTTATATCGAAGCTCTACTGGATAGGGTTAAGGAGTTCACCATTGGTGTTGGGAAGCAGTTGGTTGAACTCGGTGTGGATGGTATTTGGACCGGCGATGATTTTGGGGCGCAGAAGGGCATGATGATTTCCCCGGACATGTGGCGCAGAATCTTCAAGCCTCGTTTCGCGGAACTTTTCGCCGAACTGAAGTCGGTGAACCCCGAGGTTTTGGTGATGTATCATTGCGACGGGGCAATCGCGCCCATATTGGGCGACCTGGCTGATATTGGGATGGACGTGTTTAATCCTGTGCAGCCCAATGTCCCCGGTCATGAGCCGCAACAACTCAAAGACGCGATTGGTGAAAGGATCGCCTTCTGGGGTGCTATTGATCAGCAGCACCTAATGGTCCACGGAACGGCCGAAGAAATTGAAGCCGACGTTGCCGAAAAGATTCGCGTACTGGGCGCTGGTGGCGGCTATATGTGTTCACCTGCCCATATAATCCAGGCCGACGTTTCGATGGACAATGTGGAGACTTTCATCGCTGCCGCAAAGAAGCACGGCGTTTACAAGTAGAGACGTGTAATCAGACACCGTTGAGGAAAGACAAATGAGCAAAATGCCGTCCGAGCAAAGTATTGTCCAGGCCTATCAGTTAGCAAAAGAGCGCTATGCTGATTTTGGAGTAGACAGTGATGCCGCGCTATCGGCGCTCGCAAAAATCCCGATCAGTTTACACTGCTGGCAGGGAGATGACGTAGCCGGCTTCGAGAATCCGGACCAGGCTCTTGGCGGCGGTATTATGGCCACGGGTAACTATCCCGGCAAGGCGCGCACGGCCGTGGAACTTCGCGCTGACCTAGACAAAGCCTACAGCCTGATCCCCGGGACCCATCGCCTAAACCTGCACGCCATCTACCTGGAGAGTGATAGAGCCGTGCCCCGCA
Organism: uncultured Chloroflexia bacterium; assembly: GCA_963786145.1. Taxonomy (GTDB): domain Bacteria; phylum Chloroflexota; class Anaerolineae; order Promineifilales; family Promineifilaceae; genus JAACFF01. The sequence continues at coordinate 1,147,673 of CAWAYB010000001.1, read as the reverse complement.
ATGAGATTCAGCCGCATCACTTCTCCAGTTGGGTCGGCTGGGCTAAAGAGAACAACCACGGTATCGATTTCAATCCGACACTTTTCTCGCACCCGCTTGCCGAAGACGGCTTCACCCTTGCTCATCGCGACAATAGCGTTCGCGACTTTTGGATCGAACACTGCATGGCCTGCCGTGAGATAGGCGCCTATTTTGGGCAGGAGTTGGGCACTCCGGCTGTCACTAACATCTGGATACCCGACGGTCTGAAGGATACACCCGTGGATCGCAAGACCCCCCGCCACCTCTTGGAAGAATCACTCGACAAGATATTCAGCGTCGGTTTGGATCCGCAGCACAACCTGGATGCAGTAGAATGCAAACTCTTTGGCCTTGGCTCGGAGAGTTATGTGGTCGGGTCGCACGAGTTTTACCTGGGCTATGCTGCATCTCGTCAAACGCTCCTGTGTCTTGATTCCGGCCACTTTCACCCAACCGAAACCATTGCTGACAAGATATCGTCGGTGCTGATGTACGTCCCCGAACTGCTGTTGCATGTCAGCCGGGGCGTGCGCTGGGACAGTGATCACGTTGTCACCTTGACTGATGAATTGCAGATGATCATGCAGGAACTTGTCCGCGGCGATTTCCTCGAAAGAACCCATATTGGGCTGGACTTTTTCGACGCCAGCATCAACCGGGTCGCGGCTTGGGTAATCGGCACGCGCAACAGCCTGAGAGCGTTGTCGCTGGCCCTTCTCGATCCGGTAGAGATGCTCTGTGATCTGGAAGCTGCGGGTGATTTCACCGGTCGGCTGGCGTTGCAGGAAGCCGCGAAAGAAATGCCTGCCAGCGCGGTCTGGGACTATTACTGCTTGCAGGAAGATGTGCCGGTTGGATATAGCTTCATGGACGATATCCGAGCCTATGAACAAACAGAACTTGCCAATAGAGAGTAATGGTCGTTACGTCCATCCCAGAGCAATTGCCGATTTACGCTTCTCCAGGAGTAAGCTGCATGCCAGAGTCTACACAACCCGCGGTCATTATCTCATGTGCGGTCTTTCAGCACCTGTTTGAAAGAATGCTACCCGAAGAGCTCTCAGCGGAAGTCACGTTCTTGGATTATGGTCTGCATATGGTGCCCAAGAATCTGAAAGCAACCGTTCAGAAAACGATCGACAGTGTTTCCGAGCCGAGCCGGATTGTTCTGGGCTACGGTTTGTGTGGCAACGGCTTGAACGGCATAGAAGCTGGTGTACACACGCTCCTCGTTCCCCGCGCGGATGATTGCATAGCCATTTTGATGGGCTCGTACGACAAGTTCCTGGAAGTATTCAATGAAAACCCTGGCACCTATTACCTCACCAAAGGGTGGTTGGAATCGGGAAGCGACCCGCTGCGAGAGCATAATACGCTAGTGGAGAAATACGGAGAAGAAACGGCTACATGGTTGATGGATGAGCAGTACCGGCACTACAAACAGTTAATCTTCATCGCACACACCCAGGAAGATCTTGACAAGTATCGCCCCCGGGCGCTGGAAGTCGCCAAGTTTTGTCAACGCTGGGGCATGCAGTTCAGCGAGATGCTGGGATCGGAGGCTTATGTTGCCGGATTGGTGCACGCGATTACGACACTGCACCAATCAAACGAAGACTTCGTGATGATTTCCCCCGGTGGCACACTCAAACAAAGCCAGTTCATGCGCAACCAGTTCTAGGGAGCTTATGCCCACACTGACGGTTATCCTGGGAGACCAGATACGTCAAATAGAAGTTGCCGCCGGCACCATTCTGGGTGAGGCAGTCGTCAAGTTAGAGCTGCCTTTGGAGCAGCCCTGCGCTGGCCGTGGTACGTGCGGTAAGTGCAAAGTCCTCAACGAAGGCGGAATGATGCCGCCGGATGAGATCGAGCGAGAACACTTAACGGATGGCGAACTTGCTGTGGGCAATCGATTGGCTTGCCGGGCGCGTATCGGAAGTGATGCACGCGCGGTCCTGGCTCCGGTGGTCGTGTACTCAAACAAGAGTTTCAAGGCGAGTAACCGCTATAAAAAGGAGCGAGCTGTTCCCTTGGGTCTGGCCATTGATCTGGGATCGACCACCGCTGCTGCCTTCCTGACGATGCTGGATAATGGCGAGGTATGTGCTGGGGCGGCCGCCCTGAACCAACAGACTATTTATGGCGCAGATGTCATTTCACGCCTGGCTGCAGCGCGTAATAATCCGGCCGATGCTGGTCGTCTGCATCGGCTGGCCCTTTCCTCCATCAATCAGGCGATAGACGCACTTAATCTGTCGCCTGCGATAAGAAGCCGTATCGAACGCATGGTCGTTGTCTGCAATCCGGCGATGCATCATCTGCTGGCGGAATTGCCCGTAGAAAGTCTCTCGGTGAAACCGTTTCAGCCCTATATCAGAACCTCGATCGATGATGCGTCCAATCTGTTTGGCGGAATCGTGCCCCAGTCTACTCGCGTTTCATTGCCACCCCTTATTGGCGGCTTTGTTGGTTCCGATGCGCTGGCTTGTCTGGCCTATTTTGGCTTTGATACGGCAGCGGGCCCCATGGCTGCTATCGATTTGGGGACAAACGGGGAGGTGATGGTGACGGATGGCAAGCGCATCTTGACCGCCTCCACGGCTGCCGGGCCTGCATTTGAAGGGGTTAACATCTCCTGCGGTTCTAGAGCGGTTGATGGTGCGATCACCGGCCTCTCGCTGGAGGGCGAACGGCTCGTCCTGCAGACGATCAATGATGAACCCCCACTAGGGTTGACCGGGTCGGGTCTCTTGAGTGCAACTCATGTCTTGCGCCAGGCTGGAGCGATTGAGCCAACCGGCCGCATCAACGAGTCCTCCACGCTGGTGACTTCCAGTGTAACTCGCTCTGGGCGCACCAGACGGGTCATATCTTTGACTTCTGATGGGGACATTACCCTTAATCAATGGGACATTCGCGAACTCCAGAAAGCGAAGGGCGCGATCCTCGCCACGATCAACATCCTGATGCGGCGTCTTGACCTCCGTCCTGAGGACATGGAAGCTCTGATCTTGACCGGATCATTCGGTGGCCAGATAGATATAGAGGCGGCACGAGCTATTGGCCTGATTCCACCGGTGCCGTTTGAGGTTATAAAAAGCATCCCTAACGGCGCAGGACTGGGTGCAGCCTGTTTCCTTTCCCCGGAAGGCTATGTCCGCGCTCGTCAAATCGCTGCCAAAGCAGAGCAGATTGATTTGGACACCGATCCTGACTTCATTGATCGATATGTAGAAGGCATGGCGCTGATAGAACAGGAACAAGAGTTTGGGTCCGGGCACTATTCTAAGGTGTAGACACCCGACCTGCCCAGCTGCCCCGCACGCGCCCTTCAATGCTGAGGACCGCCAATCGCAGCGGCATCGAAACAGAGTAGGCCGTCGGCGAAAACAAAACAGGAGAAGTAATTGGATGTTGACCCCTATTAAGCCCACCAAAAGGGCGCGAATTGGCCTTTACTCAGTGGGGCTTCAAGCCTATTGGGATCAGTTTCCCGGTCTTAGGGAGCGACTGATTGAATACGGCCGTTTTATCGAAACCCGCATTTCCGCTTGGGCTGAGGTCTACAACTTTGGCCTGGTAGACACAGAAGGCGCCGGGCGTGCTGCCGGTGAGTGGCTTCAAGCCCTGAACGTAGACCTGGTCTTCTGCCACGCTGCGACCTATGCGACCAGCTCTACTATGCTGCCCGTACATCAGATCTGCAAAGCGCCGCTCGTGGTGCTCAACCTGCAGCCTGCCGCTCGTTTGAACTACGAGCAATCTACCACCGGCGAATGGTTGGCCCTTTGCGGGGCCTGCCCGGTACCGGAGTTCGCCAACGCTCTCAATCGTGCGCGCATTCCCTTCCGCGGCGTCAACGGCCTACTCGGACTGGACTATACCCCTGAGATTTCACTCACTGATGAAGTCACGAACGAACGCCCCGAGGCAGTCGCTGCCTGGCGTGAGATAGAAGAATGGGTTCATGCGGCGTCAGTCAAACGGACATTCAAACACAGCCGTTTTGGTTTTCTCGGCAATACCTACAGTGGTATGCTCGATCTGTATAGTGACTTCACGATGATCCAGGCTCAGAGCGGCTTGCACGTCGAGGTCCTGGAAATGGGTGATCTGGAGCGGTTGCTCCGCGAGGTTACCCCGCACGCGGTCCAGAACCAGCGTGACCAGGTTAACGCCATGTTCCAGATCAGCGGTGACTCACCCGCTGACCCCATCGCCCGGAAGCCGACGGAAGAACAAATGGTGTGGGCATGCACCGTCGCCGCGGCGCAGGAGAAGCTCGTGCGTGAGTTTGATCTTGATGCGCTGTCCTACTATTATCACGGCCAGCCTGGTGGCGAGGATGAAAAACTGCAGTCCGGCTTTATTGTCGGCCATTCGTTGCTGACGGCACGCGGGATTCCATGTGCGGGGGAGGGCGATCTCAAGACGGCCGTAGCTATGAAAATTTGCGACACCCTCGGCACAGGAGGCAGTTATTCCGAAATCGTTGTGGTTGATTACATCGACGGGACCATCCTGCTTGGCCATGATGGCCCATTTCATATTGCCATTGCCGAAGGCAAGCCGATTCTCCGCGGCATGGGACTCTACCATGGAAAACAGGGCACCGGGGTTTCGGTCGAAGCCAAAGTTCGCTCCGGTCCCATCACTACGCTAAACGTGACCCAGACCGGTCATGGCAACCTGAAGCTGATAATTAGCGAGGGACAGTCTACCAACGGCCCCATCATGCAGATTGGCAATACCCAAACTCCGGTTAAGTTCAACCTACCTCCTGACGAATACATGAGCCGCTGGTTCGCAGAAGCGCCTACTCACCACTGCGCCATGTCTGTCGGTCATAATGCTTCCCTTTTTGCCAAAGTCGGTGAGCTGATGGAGATCCCGTACGTGATATTGTCGTAGCAAGAACTATCGTAATCGCACCTCTTGCGGCATGACGTGGCTGGCCCAATCGATTCGGGCATTATCAGGAATGCAGCTAACGGCCATTTTCAAGCCGACTTATACATGGAGAGCTATAATTGGTTGAAACTGTCTCTTTTCGAACCCATCTCTTATGGTGCGGGGCACAGCGCGTAGGCTGCCGATGAAAATCAAGTTGTATGGCGGGTTGCGTCAGAAAGCGGGTGTGGCCGAACGGGAAGTGTCCGGCGCAACGCTGCGTGAAGTGCTGGAAGAAATGTGTGCAGAAAATACCGCGCTGCGAACGGCCATCTTTGCTGCGGATGTTCTGGCTCCTCATGTGCGGGTAATGATCAATGGCCGTGACAGTGAACTTGCCGACGGATTGGAAACGCATCTTTCCCCTGCGGATCAGATAGCCGTTTTCCCACCCATAGCAGGTGGCTAGATAATAGAGAACAATATCGACAATTTGTCGCCATGAAAACATCGAACTAATCAAGGAGACTCTTATGCGAGGCTGGGCAGGGAACATACTGGATATCAATCTTACCGACGGCGCGATCGATGTGCTGCCGCTAGATCACGAGATGGCGCGCCTCTTTCTTGGTGGGCGAGGGCTGGGTGCCCGCCTCCTTTGGGACCTGGTAGGTCCAGAGGTCGAGCCGCTTTCACCGGAAAACGTGCTTATCTTTACGACTGGGCCAATCACGGCCAGCGCCTCCCAGACAAGTAACCGCTTTAACGTCAGCACAAAGAGCCCGCTTACAGATACGATACTCCATGCCAACAGTGGCGGCTGGTGGGGCATGCAGTTCAAGCGCACCGGTTATGATGCGCTGATTGTGCGCGGTAGCGCCGAAAAGCCTACCCTGATTGAGATTACGGCCGAAGGCGTGTCCCTTCAGGATGCGACCCACTTGTGGGGCAAGACTGTTTTCGAGACCACGGAGGCCCTGGGTCAAGATCGTAACAAACGCAACGTGCTCTGTATTGGCCCTGCCGGAGAGAACCTTGTGCGCATCGCCGCGATAATGAATGACAAAGAGCGCGCACTCGCGCGGGGTGGCGCTGGCGCCGTCATGGGCAGCAAGAACTTGAAGGCCATCGTCGTCGAAGGCACGCAGAAGAATCAGCCCGCCGACAAGGAGCAGTTCAAATTCATGCTCTACGAAACGGGTAAATTGCTCAAGGCCAGCCCTCTCACATCTCAGGCGTTGCCGGAATTCGGCACGGCCGTGGTCATGAACGTCGTCAACGAAATAGGCGCCCTGCCAACCCGCAATTTCCAGCAGTCGCAGTTTGAAGGGGCAGATCAAATCAGCGGCGAGACGATAACAGACACCATTTTGGAGACGAATCAGGCCTGCTGGGCCTGTCCCATCACCTGTACCCGCATCACCAAGACAAGCAGCGGCAAAGAAGGGGAAGGACCCGAGTTTGAGTCCGCGTGGGCTTTTGGGGCACAGTGCGGCATCGATGATTTAGACGCCATTACGGAAGCGAACTATCTCTGCAACGACCTGGGTCTGGACACCATTTCCATGGGCAATACGATCGGCTGCGCGATGGAACTGGCCGAGAAGCGGCTCCTGCACAGTGACCTCCGCTTTGGCCGGGCGGATCTTCTGCCGGGATTGATCAGCGACACGGCTTATCGTCAGGGTTTGGGCAACGATCTTGCCGAGGGCAGCTTCCGTATGGCGGCCAAATACGGCGCGCCGGAGTTGTCAATGACGGTCAAAAAGCTGGAAATGCCCGCCTATGATCCGCGCGGTATGCAGGGACAAGGGCTGGTCTACGCCACGGGCAATCGCGGAGCGTGCCACGAAACCGGCAACATGCTGGGTCCGGAAGTGCTGGCCCTGCCGCGTCTGATTGACCGCTTCGCGACGCAGGGAAAGGCGGGTATCGTTTCTGTGCACCAGAACTCCGCCGCCGTGATTGATAGTCTCGTTTACTGCAAGTTTGCCAACATGGCTGTCGCGGAGGAGTTCTTTGCCCGCACGCTAACGGCCGTAACCGGCGAAACCTTCACCGCAGATGACCTGATGATGGTTGGGGAACGAGTTTGGACCCTCGAAAGACTCTACAACCTGCGCGAGGGTTTCACCAAAGCAGATGATACACTTCCGGACCGGCTGCTGAACGAACCCGTAGCTGAAGGTCCGAGCAAAGGCTTTACGGCGCAAATCCCCCCGATGTTAGAGGAATACTATGCCTTCCGGGGCTGGGATAAGAATGGCGTGCCTCGCGAAAAGAAATTGAAAGAGCTTTCCCTACAATTTGCAATTGAGGTGGCAGAATGATTGATCAACGACTGTACGAAGAATTCCGCGATATTGGCCGTGATATATTTGTGACGGGCATGACCAGCTCCCACGGTGGCAACATGAGTGTTCGTGTTGGGGACAAAATCATCATCAAGCGCCGGGGCGCGCAGCTTGGCCGGCTCAAGCCAACGGATTTCGTTGAGACCAGCTTCGAAGAGAAAGACAGCGGCATCATCCGCGCCAGCACCGAGCTGATCGTCCACCGCGCTATCTATGAAAAGACATCGGCGTTAGCCGTTGTTCACGCACATCCCCGCACGGCCATAGTGCTCAGCCTCAGCCGTGACGAAATCATCCCCATCGACAACGAAGGTTCCTATTTGCTGCGCAAGATCCCGGTGGTTACGGTCGAACTCGCTTCAGGATCAAAGGAAATGGCGACCAAAGTATCTGAGGCCCTGCAAGGATATAAGGTGATTATGCAGCGCGGACACGGCTGTTTTGCCATAGGCCAGACGCTGGAAGAAGCATATGCTTGGGTTTCTGCCCTGGAAGAAGTGAGCGACATTATTCTAGAGCACAAGCTTCTGGGCGAGGAGATGATCGAATACCGGAAGCACAGCGAATCGTACGCGAAATGGTAGACGAGCAGGGCAAAAGAAACGGCTGTTACGCAGTTTAATCGGCCGTTTTCTCCTGCCTTGGAACCCTGATCTCGTTAGCTCTCAGCCCAACTTGTTTTGACTGCCGTTAAGGGATTGGTAGCGTCCGTAGGCGCTTCGCCACGCTTCTAATTCTGCCGCGGCCGGTTCGTAGTGCTCCCAGGGAGCCATCTCCGCAATCATGGTTCGGCCCTCCGCGATGTCACTCAGCTCACCCAGCGCGATGAGCTGAACCATTGCGTTGCCGATCACCGTTGCCTCGACAGGCCCAGTGATGACGGGCCGTTCCGTGGCATTGGCAGCCATCTGGTTCAATAAGCCATTTTGGATGCCGCCACCCACAATGTGTACGACATCGATCGCCCGGTTGGAAATGGTCAGCAGATCGTTCAACGTTGCGCGGTAGCCTAGCGCCAGACTCTCGAGGACGGTACGAATTACCTCCCCCGGAGTTTCTGGTACTGGTTGGCCACTGCTAGCGCAAAGATTCTGTATCAAATGGACATGATCGCCCGGTGGCAAAAAGGCGGGATCGTTGATGTAGACCAGGGAGCGCAGGGGTGGGGCAGAGCGGGCCAATTCTACCAGTTCATCGTAAGAAAAAGCTAGACCTTCTGCCTGCCAGGTTTTGCGGCACTGCTGCACAATCCACAGGCCCATGAGGTTCTCCAGGAGGCGTATAGTGTCGTAGACGCCGCCCTCATTTGTCGCGTTAGCCGCCATAGCGGCAGTACTGACGATAGGCTCCTGCATTTCCAGACCAAATAGGCTCCACGTGCCACTGCTCAGATAGGCAAAGTTCTCTGTCCGGGCGGGAACGGCCGCTACAGCGCTGGCCGTGTCATGGCCGCCTACCGCAAACACGGAGCTATCCCCGAAACTTCCCAGACGCGTCCCCGCCCGCACGATAGGTGGCAAGATGTGCTGCGGAATATCCAGCCGTTCCAGCATCGTCGTAGCCCATTGTTGGGTCTGAATATCCACCATCTGTGTCGTACTGGCGATACTGTGTTCAGCCGTTTTTTCGCCGGTCAGCCAGTAGTTCAGCAGGTCAGGCATCAAGAGCATTGTGTCCGCTACTTCCAAGATTGGCGCGCCTTCACTGACCAGACTCATTAGCTGGTACAGGCTGTTATAGCGGGCGAACTGGATGCCCGTGGTGGTGAACACTTCGCGCTGGGGCACCCGCGCAAAGACCGTCTCCATCATACCTTCAGTGCGATCATCTCTGTAACAGACGGGATTGCCCAGCAAACGGCCGTGACGATCGAGCAGGCCAAAATCCACACCCCAGGTATCCACACCAATGCCTACTGGAAAGTACTCCCTTCCCTTCGCGATTCCTATCTGAATATCCCTCCATAGGCGCAGGATATCCCAGTACAATGTGCCGTGGACTTCAACCGCTTCGTTGGCAAAGCGATGTAATTCCTCCAGGCTCAACTTCTGGCCGTCGTAGTGTACCGCCATAACCCGTCCGGACTCAGCACCCAGGTCAACTGCCAAAACGGTTACGTGCTTCAACCCGTCACCATTTAACATACACCCTTTTTGAGGATGATGTTTCCATATTTACGTGTTTCCCCGGTCATGACCACTACGAACGCCTCCTTTGCGCGATCATAGAACGCAAACCGATCCATAAAGTGTATTTTCGATTGCTGCGGCGCGTGAAGACGGAGTGCAGCGTGGTAATCCGCCTCAACAGCTGGGTCCGGCACATCCCCGGGTACACAGGCCATCATCACGACCGGATCGTCTACATAGCTGTCTAGCGCAAACAGCGGCAGGATGGCATTCAGCAGATCCGCGATCCTCAGCCCGTCGGCCCGTAGCACAAAGCGGTTCATGGTGTCGCCGGGAAAGTGGGCGTCTGCCAAAACAATCTCATCACCATGCCCCATGCGGTATATGGCCGCCAAAAATTCAGGGCTGAACAGGGGCGAAATTCCTTTGAGCATTGCTTCCTCGATTCTAGCTCTTTTCTTTAAAGAATAGCCGGCACAGAAATTCTAGCCGTATAAGGGTCCCAGGTGGGCGCACGCACGGAAGTCTGCTCCCTGCGGCTCCATCGCCCCAAATGCGGCCCAGACATGCGGTCGGAAGACCAGTTCGTCTTCTACATTATGCATGTAGACCGGGATCCGCAGCAATGATGCTAGGCTAACTAAGTCCGCGCCGATGTGTCCGTAGGAAATCGCGCCGTGATTGGCTCCCCAATGGCTCATGACCGTGTACACGTCGCGGAAAGGTCCTTCCCCGGTGGTACGCGGTACAAACCAGGTCGTGGGCCAGGTTGGATTCGTGCGTTCATCGAGGATCTCGTGTACTTCATCAGGCAAATCTACGCTCCATCCTTCAGCGATTTGCAGTGCTGGCCCCAATCCTTTGACCAGGTTCAAGCGGCTCATGGTCATAGGCATACCACCGCGCGTGCGGAACTTAGTAGACCAGCCACCGCCGCGGAAGTATTCAGTCATCCCAGGATGCCAGCTCGTAGCTTCTAGGCAGGCTTCTGCATCTCTGGCAGTGATTTCCCACCATGGTTTCATCACCGGCTGCCCGCCTTCTTCCTGCGCCCCTGTGCCATCCAGGGCGGCTGGGCCCGAGTTAATCAGATGCAATATCCCGTCCGCGGCCATACCGCTCAGCGCATATCCGGTGACACGCTGCACCGCGACCGGGCTCCAATACGTGCGTACATCGGCAAAGATTTGCGCTGAACCCGTGAGCAGGTGGCCCAGCAGCATGCTCACACCGTTGAGCGCATCGTTTTCCGTGGCCACCATGTAGGGCTGGCGGATGCCGTTCCAGTCAAAAGATGTGGTCAAGATAGCTTCCATAAAGTCCCCATTTGGGAACGTGTCCGTCCACTGGCGTTGACCCTGGAATCCGCCAACGAGCGCGTTATGCCCATTGGCTTCCTCCTTGAAGCCAAGCTCCGCCAGACGCGAGTTGCCGATCATCAAGTCACGGGCGATCAGAGCCATCTTGACTGACGTGGCCCAGTCTGCATCTTGTTGCTCGCGTGTACGTCTGTGCGCATCGAGGTTATAGTCTTTGCCTTCGTGGCAGTTGGCTCTCGTCCAGGCCAGGGCCCTTTCATATTCATCGGGATCGTAGATGCCCTGGTTGATGCGACGTGTGAACTCTGTCATATCAATCGTTTCCACGCGCATACCTAAATACTGCTCAAAGAAGGGTTGATCGACGATGGAACCGCCAATGCCCATCGACACGCCCCCCATCGCTAGGTAGGATTTGCCACGCATAGTGGCTACCGCCAGTCCGGCACGAGCGAAGCGCAATAACTTCTCCTGCACGTCAGCGGGAATGGTCGTGTCGCCGACATCCTGCACATCACGGCCGTAAATCGAAAACGCCGGCCGCCCTTTCTGCGCATGCGCTGCCATCACCGCCGCCAGATATACTGCCCCCGGCCGTTCCGTACCATTGAAACCCCAAACAGCTTTCGGGATCAACGGGTCCATGTCCATGGTCTCGGACCCATAGCACCAGGCAGGCGTCACGGTAATCGATACGCCCACGCCTTCCCGATCGAACTTTACAGCCGTTTCCGCCGCCTCTTTCACACCCCCAATGCACGTATCCGCAACGATGCACTCCACCGGCAGGCCATTTGCATGCCGCAAATTAACGCTCAAGAACCTAGCAACGTTTTCCGCCATGCCCATGGTTATCTCTTCCAGCGATTCGCGCACGCCTTCATAACGGCCGTCGATGGTGGGACGAATCCCTATCTTTGGTACAGTGCCAATTAATCGATTGCTGGGCGGACTCACTTTCATCTCTGACTCTCTTTGGTAGGAGCCAGCACAAGGAACTCGTAACCCTTACTCGCTTGTGACTTTGGCTCTTCCCGATCTCCTATTCATTGGACCAGCAGTTTCCTGCATGAGGCAGGCTATCTGCTGGAAAGGTCCTGGAAGCGACAATAACTATGAACGATTGCGGCGCAGCATATCGGCCCAAACCGCCAGAATAACAATGGCGCCGGTAATCACTATCTGCCACTCTTGCGGTACAGACATGATCCGCAGACCATTGGTCAGCACGCTAATTACAAAAGCGCCGATCACGGTGCCCAAAATGGTGCCCTCTCCCCCGCTCAACGAGGTGCCGCCAATAACCACCGCTGCGATGGCGTCCAGTTCATAGCCCGCGCCCAACGCAGGCTGCGCCGAATTAAGCCGCGAAGCGATGACTACGCCGGCGAGGCCCGAAAACAGCCCGGCCAAGGTATAGACCGCTATCTTCCACGCGCTGACATTGACACCGGACAGTCGCAAGGCCTCTTCGTTGCTGCCAATTGCGAAGGTGTAGCGGCCCAATATCGTCTTGGTCAGAATGATATTAGCAACTATGGCCGCCAGGAAAAATATCAGGACCGCATTGGGAATATCAAAACCGGGAATGATGCGGCCGGTAATCGATCCCATAGCAATCTGATTGAAAGCCGGGGTATCGGTGAAGTAGATGGGCTTCAAGCCGGATATTACCAGCGATAACCCTTTGGCGATATAGAGCATGCCCAGCGTAGCAATGAAGGGCGGGATGCGCATCTTGGCGATCACGGTACCATTGGTAAACCCGGCCAGACCACCGGTCAACAACCCTCCAAGCACGCCCACCCAGATGGGAAATCCCAGGTTGGTTATGAACACGCCAGTCATGACTGCAGACAGGGTCATAACGGTTCCGACTGAAAGGTCGATACCGGCCGATATGATCACAAAGGTAACGCCAAGGGCCAAAATACCATTGACGGAGGTAGCCAACAAGATACCGACGATATTGCTGAACTGGAAAAAGTTCGGTGAGGCCAGCGAAAAGAAGACGAGCATGATGATCAGCCCGGCAAAAGCCAGCAGCTTCTGCGTCGCGTCGGATTTTAGAATTGAACGTTTCTGAGGTACAGGCTCTGTAGTCATCAGGCGGGTCCACCTTATGTCGCGGTCGCAACCACTTCGTTGCCATTGCGCTGCGTAGCAAATTTCATAATCTTCTCTTGGGTTGCTTCCTCGATCATCAGCTCGCCTGTAATGCGCCCTTCGCACATTGCGATGACGCGATGACTCATACGCAGGATTTCCGGTAGCTCTGATGAAATCATGATGATTGATTTGCCCTGCCGCGCCAGATCGTTTAGAAGTTTATAAATTTCACTCTTGGCGCCCACGTCAATACCGCGGGTTGGCTCGTCGAAAATCAGGATTTCCGTATCGGCCGTAAGCCATTTGCCGATGACCACCTTCTGCTGGTTACCACCGGAAAGGTTCTTGACCTTTTGTTTGATCCCGGGTGTCTTGATCGAAAGGGCGTTTACGTAATGTACAGCCGTTTCCTTCGTCTTTGCTGTGTTCACCCAACCGGCGAAGCCCAGATACTTCTTGAATGCCGCCAGTACGACGTTTGTTTCCACATCCATGCCTACCGACAAGCCATAGCGCTTACGGTCTTCCGACAAATATCCGATCCCGTGCTTGACAGCGTCCCCTGGGCTCTTGATCTGTACCTGCTCGCCATGAATATAAATCTCGCCGGAGTCAATATGATCCGCGCCAAAAACAGCGCGGGCCACCTCCGAGCGGCCGGCGCCCATCAGCCCCGCGAAACCGAGGATTTCACCTTTTTTCAAGGTGAAATTGATGTCCTTTAGAACTCGACCGCGATTAAGGTTCTTCACCTCCAGCACGATCTCCTGGCTCGCATCTTCAGGAACTTCCGGCGTCGCTTCGAAAATGGTTCGCCCGACCATCATGCTGATGATCGTGTCGATTCTGGTCTCATCGGTCTTAACGGTATCGATGTAACGGCCGTCGCGCATCACCGTAATCCGATCCGTGATCCGCTTCAGTTCTTCCAGCCGGTGCGAGATATAGATAATGCCTACTCCATCAGCTCGCAGCTTTCGAATGAAGCTGAACAGCTCATCAATCTCCGTGTCTGTAAGCGCGGCCGTGGGCTCATCCATGATTAGCACTTCCGAGTTAAAGGAAAGTGCCTTCGCGATTTCCACCATCTGCTGTTTGGCTACCGTCAGGTCCGCAACCTTCGTGCGCGGGTTGACATTCAAATGCATCCTGTCGAGCAGTTCTTTGGTCTGGCTGTTCAGCGCCTTTTCGTTTAGCAGAAAGGGCATACCTTGCTTGGGTTCGCGTCCGATGAAGATATTCTGCGCGACAGTCAAATGATTCATCAGGTTCAGTTCCTGATGAATCATGCTTATCCCCAAATCTTGCGCGGCCTTGGGGCTCGGAATTTCGACTTCTCTTCTCTTGACGAAGATCCTGCCGGCGTCCTTGGAATAGATCCCGGCCAACACCTTCATCATGGTCGACTTGCCCGCGCCATTTTCGCCGACGAGGGCATGAACCTCGCCGGGACGAAGGTCAAACCGCGTGTTATCCAGGGCGTGTACACCCGGAAAACTCTTGTCAATACCTTCCATCAATACGACGGTTTCGTCCATCTAGATCCCTATTGCCGCGAGTGTAGTGTACAGTGAGCAGTTACATTCAAGCGCTGCTCACTGTACATCGCGGGCAGGCCCTTGTGGGCCATCATCCTTTATTCGTACAACAAGGGTTGGATCGTGTCAGAGTCAACATTGGTCGCATCGTACCAATGGAACCCGGTATCGATCATCGCCGGAACCTCTTCGCCATTCAAAGCCATAACAGCCGCTTCCACACATTTGTACCCAATGCCAATCGGGTCCTGCGTGATTGCGCCAGCCTCGAGGCCGCTCTTGACCGCGTCAATCTGCTGCTTGCCGGAATCGTAACCGATCACGACAATCTCGCCTTCTTTGCCCATCTCAGTTACGGCATTCAACACACCGATGATCGAGCCTTCGTTGGCTCCGAAGAAGCCTTTGAGGTCGGGATGTGCCTGGATGATCGCTTTGGCCAGATCCGTGGACTTCAATTGATCGCCGCCACCATACTGTACGTCAACGACTTCGATGTCCGGGTGTTGGGCTGCCATCTGGTTGAGGAAGCCGTCGCGACGATCGATGCCGGTGCGGCTGGTCTGATCGTGGACGATCACGGCTACCTGGCCAGATCCGCCGATCAGTTCAGCCATCTTGTCCGCAGCCAATGCGGCAGCGGCCAGGTTATCAGTAGCGGCCGTGGCCACCGGGATATCGCTATCCACACCGGAGTCGAAACCGACGACCGGAATGCCCTCAGCCTTGGCTCGTTCCAACATCGGGATGAGCGCCTGAGTGTCGAGGGCCGCTAGGCACAGCGCCGCCGGCTTCTTGTCAAGTGCCGCCTGTACCATCTCCACCTGCTTGTCTACCATAGCCTCGGTCTCCGGGCCCTCGAAAGTGACCGTTACACCAAAATCTGCGGCTGCTTTCTCTGTGCCTGCTTCAACGGCCTGCCAAAACTGATGTTGAAAACCTTTGGAGATGACAGCGATATAGGGGACTTCCTCGGCAGCCGGCGCTTCAGCGGCTGTGTCAGCAGCGGTGTCAGCAGCCGGGGCTTCGGGCGCGGGCGCCGTTGCTGCCGGAGAGCAACCCACTGCCAGGGCGGTAATAAATAGCAGTGCGAGTAACAGGGCGAAATACTTGGCTTTCATGTCTCAAATCTCCTCTTTTGACTCTCTTTGTTTAGGACAATACTGGTTATAAGAACGCAATTCACTTTCCAGTGCTTAACCTGGATGAATCAACACGCTCTTTTCCTAAAAAAACGGGAAGCATCAATCCATAAACAGCTCCTCCTTTGGTAAGACATCATTGCAGCCGGTCTATTCGGCTTCCAGGGGAGGTGCCGTTGACTGCCTGATGAAGATTTCGGTCGGCAACACGATTTCTTGACATTGTGGTGAACCCTCCGCTAGAAGGCGACCAAGTAGCAGCTGTGTCGCTTGAAAGCCCATCTCATATGCGGGCTGAACCGCGGCGGTCAAGAAAGGTTCCGGCTTAATAAGCAAGGGGATTTCGTCGAAAGTGGCCAGCGATATATCGGCGGGTACGCGCAAACCTGCCTCTGCGAATGACTGCAGGGCCGCATTGGCGATGAAATTGTTCACCGCCAAGAACGCGGTTGGACGCGGATCTGCTTGCAAAGCCTGATTGGCAATGTCCTCAGGGTTTTCACGAAACGATCCCCAATAGACATGATCGAGATTGTGCAGAAGTCCAGATTCTCTCATTGCCTTGCGGAAACCAGCCACTCGCTCTGTCGAAGTAAAGATGTTTTGCGGTCCGGAGAGAACGGCGATGTTTTGATGTCCCAACTCGACGAGGTGTTTTGCCAGCTGATAGGCGCCCTCGAACGAATCTCCGCGTACAATATCTACGTCAACCCCGGGCACATGCCGGTCAAGGACCACCACAGCAACGTTCTGCTTTTGAATTAGCTGCACCGCTTCAGCCTGATCATCGGCAGGGACAAACAGAATGCCATCGATTTGCCTTTTGAGCAGCATCGTGACGTACTGGTTTTGCTTTAGCAAGTTTTCGTCGGTATTACAGAAGATAACGCTGTACTCCTGCTCTTGTGCTGCATCTTCCACCCCGCGCGCCACGGTTGTCCAGAAAGGGTTCGTGATGTCTGTAAGCACTACTGCCAGCGTTTTGGTTTGGTTGAAGCGTAGACTTGGACCCAGCATATTAGGCACGTACCCAAGTTCTGAAATGGCTGCTTCCACCTTGGAGCGGGTGGCTTCACTAACATACCCGGAGTTATTAATGACGCGTGAAACAGTCATTGTAGCGACTCCGGCCTGTTCAGCGACATCACGTATTGTGGGCAAAGCGCCTCCTCACTGCCAAACATGATATGCGTAACATGTTATGGATAACATTGTAACCAGTTCACAAGTAAAGTCAATATCCTTTGGGTAGATTGGACACCCCCGTCCGCCCCAGGGTACCTGCGACATGGTTGACAATCGGGTGGGAGAATCTATAATGTTACGCATAACATATGGGATGGGTGACTTGATGGTCCGTCATGTTATGCCTAACATTGTAGTAGCAGGGATGTACTGCCGCCCTTCGTTTGCCTGTTGAAAAACCCGCCCACATCCGCGGAGGAACAATGCCAAGCAATCCTACTTTTGTGCTCGCTGAAGATGGCGTCGACCCCAAGACCGTGCCCTTGCGAACCGCCTTCACCGGGGCTACGCTGCCTGCTGTTGGCATTGGCACCTTTGGGTCCGACCGCTTCTCCGGCACGGCAATCGCAAATGCCGTGAAAGGTGCAATCGCCGTTGGCTACCGCCATGTGGACTGCGCAGCCGTCTATGGCAATGAAGACTTAATCGGAGAGACCTTCCGCGACGTCCTTGCCAGCGGGTTGGTCAAGCGCGAAGAGCTATGGATTACCTCCAAGCTTTGGAATGACAAACACGCTCCCCACGATGTGATCCCTGCCTGCCGGCAGACGCTCCAGGCCCTGCAGCTGAATTACCTGGACCTCTATCTCATCCATTGGCCCTTCCCCAACCACCATGATCCCGGGGTTGATGTCAATGCGCGCGACCCCTATGCCTTGCCCTATATTCACGAGAACTACATGAAAACCTGGCGCGAGATGGAGAAGCTGGTCGATATGGGCTTGGTCAAGCACATTGGCACCTCCAACATGAGTCAGGCTAAACTAGAGCTGTTGCTCTGCGATGCCCATATTAGGCCGGCTGCTAACGAGATGGAACTGCACCCCCATTTCCAACAACCGGAGCTCTATCACTTTTGTGTTGAGCAGAGTATTGTGCCCATAGCCTTTTCACCCATCGGCTCCCCTACAAGGCCCGACCGCGACACGACCCCGGATGATACCGTAGATATTGAGGACCCGGTCATCGTCAGCATCGCGGAGCGCCACCAGGTACACCCCGCCGTGATCTGCGTGAAATGGGCCGTTCAGCGCGGGCAAGTCCCTATTCCGTTCTCGGTGCACCGTGGCCAATATCTGAACAATCTGCAAGCCGCAGTAGTCGATCCGCTGTCGGACGCGGAGATGGCTGCGATCGCTGCGATAGACAAGAACTGTCGACTGATCAAAGGCCAGGTATTTCTCTGGGAAGGCGCACACGGTTGGGAAGACCTGTGGGATCAGGATGGCGTGATAGCTTCCATGTGATGACGCGCATCAGGCATCCCCTGGTAGTGGTCGAGGCATAGGGCAAGTCATCATGGGACAGCGCTGTATTCTAACGATAGACGTTGGCACCTCCAGCACCAAAACGGCCGTCTGGAGCCCTGATGGTCATGCACTTGCCGAGGCATCTGCTTCCTATTCGTTACAACGCCCCAGCCCGCTGTGGGCTGAAATAGATGCGGCCGTTTGGTGGCAGGCTGTTTGCCGCACCATCCAGCAAGTTATGGGCCAGGCCAGGCTGCGCCCCGACGACGTCGGCGGCATTGGCCTCGACGCCGTTGGCTGGACCCTCGTGCCGGTTGACCGCAAGGCAACCCCGCTTGCTCCGGCGATGATCTGGCTTGATCGCCGTGCGTACCAAGAGACAGCCTGGCTCAACAGCCTGCCAGAGGCGAAGAGCCTCGTGCGGTTGGTCGCTAACCCTCTTGACGAGGCCTATATCACGCCCAAGCTTCTCTGGTTGCAGCGACACCGGCTGCAGGTCTTTGACGAAGCACACCAGTTCCTGGCCGCCAGCGGATACATCGCCGCCAGGTTCACGGGCGAGTTCACTTGCGACTATACTCAGGCCTACGGCTATCACTTCTTTGATATCAGGGGTGAGAAATGGGATGAAGAAGCGGCCGCCCTCATCGGAATCCCCCTCGATAAAATGCCCCGTCTGTGCCCCACAACCCAGCTGGTGGGCTGTGTCACCACGCAGGCGGCCGTTGAGACAGGCCTGTGCCCGGGCATCCCGGTCATTGCCGGTTGCCTGGATGCCGCTGCCGGTGCCCTGGGGGCCGGCGTTACCCGGCCCGGGCAGACCAATGAACAGGGTGGCCAGGCTGGAGGTCTCGGCATCAGCCTGGAAGAGGTGGTGGTTGAACCTCGCCTGATCTTCTCGCACCACGTGATGCCCGGCCAGTATTTGCTGGCGGCGGGCACCGTCGGCGGAGGGTCGTTGGGTTGGTTTCGTGATCAATTTGGCCAGCTAGAAACAGCCGTTGCTCCCCTCCTGGACCAATCCCCGTTCGACCTTCTCAGCCTGGAAGCTGGCCAAAGCGTACCGGGAGCCAATGGACTCCTTTTCCTGCCCTATATGGCTGGCGAGCGCACGCCGCTCTGGAGCAGCACGGCTCGGGGCGTCTTCTTTGGCCTTTCCTACGCCACGGGACGCGCTGACCTGCTGCGCGCTATCATGGAAGGCTGTGCCTTCGCGGTATACGATAACCTGCGCATCGCCGAGGAACACGGTGTTACCGTAAGCGAATACCTTGGTTCCGGAGGCGCAACGCAAAGTCCGATTTGGTGCCAGATCAAGGCTGACATCTATGGCAAGCCTTTTGTCGTGGCCCAGCGGGCTGACGGAGGGGAAGGTGGGCACAGCCTCGGACTTTTCGCTCTTACTGCCTACGCCGTTGGTCTGGTAGACGATATCGGTGACTGTGTCAATTCCCTCCTGCCCAGGAGGCGGAAGTACGAGCCGTCACCCAACAACCATGCGCTATATCAAGACCTTTTCCAGGTATACCGTAATGTCTCGCGCAAGCTTTTGCCGGACTTCGCCGACCTGGACAGGATATGGAGATCAACTGATTGAACGCGGTAATCCTGGAAAGTCAAGGTGTCATGTCCTATCAAGAAGTGCCAACCCCCGAGCCGGCTCCGGGCCATGTACGACTGCGGGTGGAAGCGGCGTCCATCTGTGGCTCGGATATCAAGAGATTTGTGTCTGGCCACCGTATGTATCCGCTTATCCTGGGACATGAATGCTCCGGAACCATTGACGCAGTTGGAGTAGGGGTGAGTGCCGACAAGGTCGGCGCGCATGCCGCCGTCGTTCCTGTTGTGCCCTGCTTCGAATGTGAACCGTGTCATCGTGGGTATTATTCCGCATGTCACAGCTACTCCTTCATCGGCTCGCGCCAGTCCGGGGGCTTTGCTGACTACGTAGAACTGCCGCTGCGCAATGCTCTGATCGTGCCCGACGAGTTGCCCTTCGATCATGTTGCCTTGATCGAGCCATCCACCGTAGCCCGCCATATGCTGGCGCTTGCTGATTTCCAGGCTGGAGAAACGGCCGTTGTGCTTGGTGCCGGATCAATTGGCTTGATGATTGTCCAGTGGCTGCGCATTTTGGGTGCCAGCCTAATTATCTGCACCGACATATCTGACGACAACCTGGCCGTCGCTCACAGACTTGGCGCACATATGACCCTCAATCCCTTGCGTGATGATGTCGTCGCTGCCGTGCGTGACCTTACTGGGGAAGGCGTAGATATTTCCCTCGAAGCCGCCGGCGTACCGCAGACCCTGCTGCAAACGGTATCTCTTACCCGGCCGCGCGGTAAGGTGATCTGTGGTGGCAACCAGCCTCTCAATCAGACGCTTCCCCTGGCCTTCATTGAAGATATGATGCGTCGCGAACTGACCATCATTGGCTGCTTCATGTCCTATTCTGCCCCCTTCCCCGGTCACGAATGGACCGAAACCGTGACTGCTCTCCTCGATGGCAGTCTTGACATGGATACCATGATCTCCCACCACTTTAACCTGGCCCAGGCTCCGGAGGTCTTTGCCCGGATAGGCGCCCATGAACTCGTGCATCGCAAAATCATGCTTCATCCTGCGGGAACTGTGCAATGACCCTGCAGAACGTCTTGCCTTGGATTCAATGGGCCCACCATCAAGGGTTTGCGATAGCCGCCTTCAATGCCAATACGATGGAACAAATGCAATCTATTGTCATTGCCGCACAGGCCGAAAATGCCCCGGTAATCATCCAGATCAGCCATCGTGCCCTGCAATACGTCGGCAGCGGCAATGAGATACGGGGTCTCCAGTATATGGCCGCAATTGGCAAGGTGGCCGCGGCCAGCGTAGATGTCCCCGTCTCTCTGCATCTAGACCATGCCAATGAAGACGAGGTGCTGCAGGCCGTGGCCATGGGCTTCACCTCGGTCATGTTTGATGGCGATGACCTGCCTCTCGCCGAAAATCTGGCCAAGACCAGCCGGCTGCGCGAGATTGCTTATGGAGCCGGCGTGTGCATGGAAGCCGAGATTGGTGAAGTCCCCAAACCCGACGGTGTGGCCTATGACCCGGCTAGTATCCGGCTCACAGCCCCCGAAGATGCCCAGAGGTTTGTCGCGTCAACAGGGGTGGACACTCTGGCCATAGCCCTCGGTTCCGTGCACGGCCTTAAGGATAAGTCAGTCTCTCTCGACCTAGTTCGCCTAGCAGCCATCCGCTCATTGGTCGACATTCCCCTAGTTTTACATGGCTCTTCCGGAGTTACGGATGAGGATATTGCCGCTGGTATCCGCCTCGGTCTGGCCAAGGTGAACATTGCCACGCAGCTTAGCAAGGCTTTCACCGTGCGCGTCCGCGAGGTGTTGGCTGCCGACGAAGAGATGGTCGATCCGCGTAAATATCTGGGACCAGGCCGGGACGCTCAGATCGAAGCCGTGCGCGAGCGAATCCGTTTCGTAGGGGCGGCGGGCAAGGCGAGCATGGCTGAGACAATGGGTCCACCATGATTCTTTGCGTAAATCTGAATGCGGCCATCGACAAGACCGTTATCATTGATTCCTTTCAGTTGGGTTCCATCCACCGGCCGCAGGCTGTGCATTCTCTGCCGGGTGGAAAAGGCTGCAATGTGGCGCGTGCGCTGCAGCGCCTGGGCGAGCAGCCTGTAGTCACCGGTTGGGTCGGCGGTGCGGCCGGCCAGTTCATCAATCAAGGCCTGCAACTAGAAGGCATTCAAACGGATTTTGTCTACGTAAACGCAGAATCGCGCACTTGCTTGTCCATTTTGGATAGCGCCAACCAGCTGATTACTGAGATCTATGAGAAAGGTGACCCCATCCTGCTCCAGGAAGCAGAAACACTGCTGGACCATTTTCGCGAAACCGTAGGTGCTTACACGGCCGTTACCCTCTCAGGTAGCCTCCCTGTTGGCGTGCCGAGCGATTTCTACGCCCGGCTAATCGAAGTTGCGCGCCAGGCAAACGTCCCTGTCTTCCTCGACAGCAGCAAAGAAGCGCTGTTTCTCGGCGCGGCGGCACGGCCGTTCCTGATCAAACCGAACGAGATAGAAGTCGAGGTTCTGGTCGAACGCCCGTTATTGACCCGCGAAGATTTCGCGACCGCGGCGCTGGAGATAGCCTCGCGCTACCACACAAACGTTGCCCTCTCGCTCGGGCGGGATGGAGTGCTGGTGTCGGATGGCCAAACGGCCGTGCATTTGCAGAGTCCGCCCGTCGAAGCGATCAGTGCCGTTGGTTCAGGTGATTGTATGCTCGCCGGTCTTGCCTACGGCTTCACGCACGGTCTTGATCTGGTCGAGGCCGCCAGGGTTGGCGTTGCTGCGGGCGCCGCCAACACTCTAGTGGTTGGTGCCGGTCGCTTTACGCAACACGATTATGATCACATCCATGCCCGAATCGTGATCTCATGACCTACGCTAGCGGCCTTGTTGCCTGGCTCTGGCCGCGCTTTCCCTAGCCACTTGCCCCATACTGCCCTTCCTTTGCACAACCTTCATCTTTTGACCGTTCACTTACCAAAGTGCGCTCCAATTCTAGCGCGCAAGAGATTGGCATTTTCGCCTTCTTGGTTGCGGTAGTTGTCTTCATCGCAGCGCAGGGCTTCAGTGTCATGCTGGACTCGCTGGGGCTCCCCGAACTGCTCTCTTTGAGCGAACCAACCTTTCTGCAGCACCGAGGTGATGTGCGGGCAATCATGGATCTTGGAGACGGCGACAATGAGGCGGAGATGCCATCGGCGGCGGGCCCTGATTTAATCGCTGTCGCAGATACCCAGATCGAAGACACCGCCGCTCCTCCAGAGGTTGCCCTGTAGCCCAGACCGGCGGGTTACCCCATTTCCCGCCACGAACTCAATACGCCGGCGCTCTTGTTACCATTTTACAGGCGACCGGCCAACGACAATACTATGTAAGTGAGGCAGAAAAGTGAGTAACATCAAATTAAGCGAAATCACACCGCGCGAGCGTGTCTTGACCGCCCTGCGCCATGAGCAGCCAGACCGCGTCCCCGTGGACTTTCTGACCATACCGGAAATCTGGCAGCGACTGTTTGATGCAATTCAACCCAACGTATCCGCTGTGGGGCAGTCCGACTATTTTGATCCTGCCTGGGAAGCAGTCTTGCGCCACTTTGAAGTAGATTGTCGAGTGCTTTCCTTTGATCAGTTCGCCCGCTTCGCTCCTGCACGGTCGAAGATGTGCAAGATGAAGTCGCGGAGCGTGTTCGCGTGCTAGGCAAAGGTGGCGGCTCCATTCTGGCGAGTTCTCATCATATTCAATCGGACACCCCTTTGGAAAACGTGTTTGCGATGTATGACCTTGCCAATCGTGGCTATAAGTAGAGGAGGGAAACCAGAGAAATGAGTCGCGAAGACGTTATCCTCGATGGATTGTACGAAAACACATTGAATGGCATTGCCCAACCAGTGGTCGATTTAACGAAAGAAGGCCTGGAACTCGGCATGGATCCCATGGTGTTGCTCTTCGATGGCCCGATTCCTGCCCTGGAGGAAGTCGGCCGTCTGTTCGAAATTGGTGAGTATTTTGTGCCGGAAATGCTTATCGCCGCCAAAGCGATGTCCGGAGCTATGGAAATCCTGAAACCACTCAACGCTGCTAGTGGCGCTGAGCCCCTAGATACCTTCGTAATGGGCACAGTGAAGGGCGATATTCATGGTATCGGCAAGAATCTGTGTAATATTATGCAGGAAGGTGCCGGCTTGAAGGTGATAGATATCGGAGTGAATGGCCCTCCTGAGAAATTCATTGAGGCCATACTCGAAGATGAGCCGGACGCCGTCGGTATGAGTGCCTTTCTGACGACAACGATGCCGATGTTCGGTACCATCATTGAGGCAATAATGATTGCGGGCCTGCGAGACAGGGTTAAAATCTTGGTAGGCGGAGCGCCTGTTACGCAGGAGTACTGTGAAGCGGTTGGGGCCGACGGCTTTACCCCCGATGCTAATTCTTGTGTTCGCCTGACCAAACAATTGATCGGCCTCGCCGTGTAGTAGTGGAGGAACCAGCCAATGGAGACAATTATTAGTTCTAGGTCAGTCACCGTCATTATCTCGCCCGATCGCCCCTTCACTATTATCGGGGAGCGAATAAACCCAACCGGGCGCAAACTTCTGGCCAAAGAAATGGCCGAAGGTGATCTCAGTCGCATCGAACGCGATGCTTTGGCGCAAGTTGCTGCCGGCGCCCACGTTCTAGACGTCAACGCTGGAATCCCCTTGATCGACGAGCCCGCCGTTTTGGCCGAGGCGATTCGCATCGTTCAGTCTGTGACCGACGTGCCAATCTCAATAGATTCTTCAGTTGTGGAGGCTTTGCAGCGCGGCCTTGAGGCTTATGAAGGAAAGGCTTTGGTCAATTCTGTTACCGGCGAGGACGAGCGCATGGAGGCTGTGCTGCCGCTGGTGAAAAAGCACGGTGCGGCCGTAATCGCCATTTCAAATGATGAAAGCGGCATTTCTGAGGACCCGGAAGTACGTTTTGCCGTGGCCAAAAGGATCATTGAACGCGCCCAAGACCATGGTATTCCCCGCGAGGATGTACTTATCGATCCGCTCGTGTTTCCTGTTGGCGCCATCCCAACCTCAGGGCAGCAAGTTTTTAGGCTGTTGCGCATGATTCGAGAAGACTTGGGTGCCAATACGACTTGTGGCGCCAGTAATGTATCCTTTGGCTTGCCCAATCGCCCGGCCATTAATGCCCATTTCGTTTCCATGGCTATTGCCCATGGACTCACTTCCGCGATCACGAACCCGATGGAAGAAAGTATCAAAGAGGCAATTCTTGCCGCTGATATGCTTGCCGGTCACGACGAGAACTGCATGGCCTGGATCATGGCCAATAGAAAACCAGTGGCGGCGCGGGCGTCTCGTCCCCAACCTAGGTCGTGAGGAAGAGCTTGAAAGATACAGCGGCTGCTTGCAGTGCCCCGAGCCCAACTAGCGCAATTTAGGGCTTGCGCTTCGCATGAGCACATACCAGATCATCTACTGGCGCAATATTCCGGTTCAGATCCGTGTTCGCTCTGATTCCGATCGCCACACCATGCTCCTGCCTGACCGGTTCCAGCAAGCAGTCAAACGGGCTGCCTTTCGGGCCAAGGCTATCACTGGCGAATCCTACATGGCCGCCTGGAACAGCAGTGACTGGCAGGTTCACCCGGGCGATCCCCAGCAAGCCCTTCGTGCTGTCCTGTTGGACATTGAGACGCGTTATCCGGACGAGATCTTGTTGGCCCTCATACGCAATAAGGGATACCACGAGAAACCGGATGTTGAGGATTGAACACTTCCATCCAATGCCAAACGTCCTTCAGGTGCGCTACGCCGCTGAACGAGCACCCTATTGACACGGAGCCCCTATTCAAGCAGCAAGCAGCGTCAGTAGGCGAAGGGAGTAATACAAAATGCTGCAGTTCCTGCAAGATTATCCTCGGGCCATGGAGTGGTCCTATGATGCGGTCTATACCTTGATTGCTCCGTTTCGACGGTGGCTGCGGCCCGGGAGCGCGTTCGAGCCCTTGGTGATCCGGAGTGAAAAGGCCGGCAAGGGCGCTGTCTTCAACTGCCAGATGTGCGGTCAATGCATCCTGCATAGCACCGGCATGACTGGTTCCATGAACTGCCCCAAAAACTTGCGTAATGGTCCCTGTGGCGGAGTGCGCGTCAACGGCCACTGTGAGGTGCAGCCGCAAATGCGTTGTGTATGGGTGCGGGCGCACGAACGCTCGCAAGAAATGAAGAAGTACGGCCACGAGCTTATCGAGATCCAGCCCCCAGTCAATCGCCGGTTGACAGGTACCTCCTCATGGATCAATATGTTGCATGAGATTGATACCATTACCCCCAATGGCTGGAAAACACCCGCACTCGTTCGCGTGCAGCTAGACAGGCAGACACAATGATCGACCAGGAGCCCAAAACCAACGGCCGTTTGGAACGTGTGCTGCGTTCTGGGCGCTTTGCCGTCACCTCGGAACTCAACCCACCCGACAGCGCTGACCCTGAAGATGTCTATTCGGCGGCACTCGTTCTGGCCGGGGTTTGTGATGCTATTAACGCAGTTGACGCCTCTGGCGCCCACTGTCACATGTCCAGCGTGGCCATTTGTGCCCTTCTGGTTCGGGCTGGGTATGAGCCGGTATTTCAGATCACTTGTCGCGACCGCAATCGCATTGCTATTCAAGGCGATTTGCTGGGTGCGGCGGCGATGGGCGTCCATAACGTGCTCTGCATCACCGGCGATGACGTTTCTGCCGGAGATCAGCCCGAAGCCAAACGTGTATTTGATTTTGACTCCATCCAACTGCTTAATACAGCACGGATCATGCGTGATGAAGGCGTGTTACTCAGCGGGCGGAAACTGACCACGGCCCCCCGGCTGTTGTTGGGGGCAGCTGCCAATCCTTTTGCCCAGCCTTTTGACTGGCGGCCGATTCGCTTGGCCAAGAAGATCGCCGCCGGAGCAAACTTCATCCAGACGCAATACTGTTTCGACGTTCCGCGTCTGGTTGCCTTCATGGACCGTGTACGCGATATGGGCCTGCACGAGCAGGCATACATTCTGGTTGGCGTTGGTCCACTTCGTTCTGAACGTGCGGCCGAATACATGCGCACCAATGTGCCGGGCGTCCGCATTCCGGACGAAATTTTGGACCGGCTGCACAAGACGCCCAAGAATCAGCAGCAGGCTGAGGGCAAGCGCATTTGTATCGAGATCATCCAGCAGGTACGTGAAATCGTCGGCGTGGCTGGAGTGCACGTCATGGCCTATCGTCAAGAAGAGCTCGTTGCGGAAATCATTGATGAGGCGGGGTTGCTGCCTCGTCCGTTGCGACCACGCTGACCCTATTCCAGAGTATACTCGCCTATAGATTGAGATCAGCCAGTTTTCTATCGGCGTATGCTTTCGCTGCCCGATAATCGCTGGCATACATCGCCTGGCAGTGTGCGAGGTATGCTGGTGTAGAGATTGACGGCACCTCTGACTTGATTCGTTCCTCGCGCAGGGCCTGGGTCTTGGCCAGCACGGTAACACCGGCTGCTACGGCCGCTAGATAATCGGCTCGCTGCGCAGTCGTTGTAGGCCTCCATAGGCGCAGCGCCACCTCCGCTGTGGATGTGGCAATATCCGCCAACAGTGCTTCTCCCCGTTCCTGGCTCGCAACGCCTCGAGGGTCCTGCCCCAGAGCCCCATCCAACGCCTCGCCCTCCGGCACTGCATCGAGACGCACCAGGTCCGGTCGCAGCGCCCGTAGCAGTGAAGTCTCACCTTCTCCGGCGTGGTTGGCCGTGACACCGGCCAATGGGACCAGGCTACGGGACAGCAGGTCATGTCTGACTTCCTGGCTTCCATCCCCAGCATCTACGGTGTTTGGACGCAAGATGGTATGGCTGTGGGTGCGCTGCGCGCCGTGCAGACCGCCAACCCGGACGATTGGCCCATTATGCTGGGCGAAGGGCGGGCAGGGTACCTGCAGTTGTGGGCTGAGGTACGCCAGGAAAACCCGGACTTCAGCGCGTTCGCTGCTGTGAATCCACCCGGGCTGGCAGCCAGTGGTTTGCGTGTATTGTACGAAGTCCTGGTTAACGGCTGCGAAATTGACCCCACAGTCTTGGAAGGCGGTTATGACAGCACGATTCACGTGCCGATTCCCTACACGATTGATGAGTCCAATTTCGAAGAACTGTTGGCCGAGTACAAAGATGCACCCGAGTCCTACACCTTGGACGGCATCATCTCCCAGGCAGACGCAGCTGCGTACTGCAAATAGAGTGATTGCTCATGACGCGCGTATCGCTTACTGCCCAACATGTCGTCAAACACTACGGTGGTGTAACTGCCCTGGCGGACGGCAACCTGGAAATCAGGGCGGGTGAAGTTGTCGCCCTGTTGGGCGCGAACGGCAGCGGCAAGAGCGCTCTAAGTAAAATCATCACAGGTGTAGTTGCCCCCGATGAGGGGCAACCATAACTCGATGGCAAACTAGTAGAGTTTGCTACCCCCCAGGCAGCGACAAAGGCTGGCGTTACGGCCGGCTATCAAGAACTGAGCCTGATCCCCTATTTGAGCGTGGCCGAGAACATCTGGCTGGGACACGAGCCTCTCAAGCTAGGGATCGGCATCGACCGCAAAGCCATGCGCCGGCAGACCGAAGAGCACCTGGAATTGTTTGCCGGTACATTCCAATCGGACCTGACGCCCGACATATCCGTAAGCGCTCTATCTCCTGATGAGCGACAAATCGTCGAAATCCTCAAGGCCTACAGCCATGCACCTCGGCTGCTGATACTCGACGAGGCAACCGCCAGCCTCGACGGTCGCCAGGTCGCCCGCCTTTTTGAGCTCGTCAAAGGGTGGATCGAAGTGGGCATGGCCATTGCCTTTATCTCCCATCGCATGAACGAGGTTTTTCCTATCGCTGATCGGGTGGAGGTGCTGACCAACGGCCGTACCGTTGGCGCGATGACAATCGAAGAAACCCACGAGCAAGAAATACTCGATCTTGTGATCGAAGGTGCTGTACTCGCCGAGGGCGCAGGAATCGCCAAACATTCTGTGGCCGCGGATGCTCCCGTGCGTCTGGAAGTGAAGAATTTGCGCACTCAAATAGTCGATGACGTCAGCCTGGAGGTGCGCGATGGCGAACTACTAGGAATAGGTGGTCTGCAGGGCCAGGGTCAAAATGACCTTTCGCTGGCCCTGTTTGGAGCGATTCCATATGCCGGTGACATTGCCTTGTCCGGCGAATCGGTAAAATTTACACGTCCTCGCCAGGCCATGAAAAAGGATGTTGCCTTCGTCCGCGGCGATCGAGCCGAGGAAGGGCTTCTGCTAATTCGCACTATCCTGGAAAACTTGCAGCTACCCTCCTGGCCTGAATATGGCATTCCGATCGACATGAAATGCGCCAGGGCGCTGCCGAAAGAGTAGCCTCCGGCCTTAAACTCAAGATGAGTTCACTCGATGCCCCGGTGAGCACGCTCAGCGGTGGCAATGCGCAGGAGGTTGTTATCGGCAGAAGGCTGCTACGTGAGCCTAAACTCCTCGTGCTGAACGATCCGACCAAAGGGGTTGATGACGGGGCTAAATCGGAGTTCTACCAGCTACTGATTGAATTGCGCCCATCCGACACTGCTATCTTGTTCTACAGCAATGATCACGAAGAATTGCTTGGCCTTTGTGATCGAATCCTGATCATGCATGATGGGAGCATCCAAACCGAACTGGCTGGGGATACGCTGGATCGCAAGCACTTGGTCGCCGCCAGCCTGGGCGCTACCAACGACCTTGCATCTCTAAAAGAGGAAACGCCATGATGAATGGGCTGCGCACCTCCCGCACCGCTACAAGCCCTTTTCTCTCGGCTCTGCTGCTGTTCTTGATAACCCTGGCCGCAAATTTCTACCTGCAGCCCAACCTGTTTGAGCTACGTTCTCTGAACAGTAACTTGCGCATCTTCCTGCCTGCAATGTTACTGGCTGCAGGGCAGGCGATAGTTGTCATCGGCGGCGGCATTGACCTTTCTGTGGGCGCAATGGCCTCCATGATCAACGCCGTCCTTGTTACAGTGATTCTTCCCGAGTCGTCACCCAGTACGGTTCTGCTCGGCTTACTGATCGGCTGTGCCATAGGCGTATTGGCCGGTTCCGTCAACGGCCTGGCTATTTCATATATGCGCCTGCAGCCTATTGTCACGACCTATGCCAGCAGTTTTATCTTTACCGGTATTGCCGTATACATATTACCTCGTCCAGGCGGTAAACTGCCCGCCGATCTGCCGCGCCTGTATCGCTCCACGCCGGGCAATATCCCCTTTGCCGTCTATGTAATCATCGGCATCATTCTCTTCTGGCTACTCGTACGCTCAATCCGCTATGGCCAATATCTGTTTGCTGTGGGTGGCCTGCCTACGCCACTGGTATTCCCGTCAGCCGAGTGCGTTGGAGCACCTATACCCTTTCTGGAATCTTTGCAGCCCTCGCGGCTTTTGCCCTGACGACGAGTACAGGAACCGGACACCCGAACATTGGCAAAGCGATTGCCTTGCCGTCCATTGTTGCGGTCGTTCTGGGCGGTATCAACTTAAGCGGCGGAAGAGGAAGTGTTATTGGCGCCCTGTTGCGGGTGCTGATCCTGCGACTAATTCGCAACATCATCTCCTTCTCCGATGTACCAACATGGTGGCAGACATTGGTGGATGCTCTCATCATTCTCTCTGCGCTGGCTCTACCTGGTCTGATTCATTTCTTCAGAGAACGCAATAGCGCCATAGTCGAACCGGTGTCTGCCACATGATGCCTGTCCGTGCTGCAACCGATTCTTTCTCTCGATATGTTGGATAAGTATCATGACTTCTGCGACAAATACAGTAGAACAGAAACGGCCGCGCATAGCGATGCCCCCGCCGCTCATCGCCTTGCTGCTGGCGGTGCTGCTATTCTTCGTTGGTAGTTGTTGTTGGCACCCTGCTTTCCGGTGGCAAGGGCAGCTACTGGGGGACGATGTCCGGTGCATTGGTGCTTACTCTTATCTCCAGTCTCCTGCGCTCGATGCAGCTGCCAGAAGCGTACCAGTTGGTTATTCTGGGGATCATCTTGCTGGCGCTCATTTCGGTATACGGTTGTCAACGCATCATGCGCCAGTAGTTCGGGCAACTCAAAACTGCAGCCCTCGCCATTGGCCATCGGGAGATACGTCTGTCCGGACATGGCACGCGCCGGATCACCACCGCTGATCGGAAGCATCGCCATCCGGATCGCAAACAGCTCCAGCCGTGCAACCATGTCCAATAGTGAAGGCTAATCGGACGATAAGAGGGCCTTCACGGCTCATTCTGGACAACCAGCCCAATAATCCTGTGCTGCCCATATCCGTCTACAGCCAGGTCATCCTGAGCCGCAGGCAACGTATAAAACGCCCAGAGTTCGGGCTGATACAGACGATTGTGGCAAGCCGCTGTGGGGCAACCTGCACACGCTCGGTCGCATGCGCGCGATTTGTAGCAAAAACCAGAACTATCAAGTTGCGATTAGCTGCCAACAATGGTCTCATAGTCTTTCCAACCATATGACCCGTGTGGTTGTGGCTCGACCTCACCACAGGTCCAAACCCCAGTTGCTCCGGCGCGATTAGGCACTCCGCCATAAGTGCATGCGGATTTTGGGTCTGTTCATAATTGCGCATCAGCGGGTATGGCTTGCAGCAAGCGCTATAACGGAGAAGGGTCAGCTGACCTTCAATGCCTGGCCTGATCCATCACCCTTCAGATGGTGATCCAATTGTCACGCCTCCTGATCGCCGTCGCCGATCTCAGCAAGTGCGGTAGCTACATATTGCCCATCTCGCTCCGCTTCACCACGTCGACGTGGTCGTGACGGATAGCTCAGCTGCACCCTCGTTTTGCTAGGCACTGACTCACCGAAAAACAGAGCTATTCATAGTCAATTGCGCATAGTAATCACAAACTGACATGGATCAGCTGGATCAGCCTCGCCGAACATTATGTTTACGTGATCGAATTGTTTCTCCAAAAACGAAACAATTCGATCACACTTGAGCCGCACGAGGCTTGACCTCTGGAGTAAGCGCAGATACCATATTGTTACCGATAACGGTACCGATAACATTCGGCCCGCAAGGAACAGGGGAATGGCCAGAGTTGTCACTATCAAGGATGTCGCCAGGGCTGCAGGCGTGTCGCCCATGACGGTATCGCGCGTGCTAAACAACCGCCCTGACGTCTCCTCCCAAACTCGCCAGCGCGTCCAGGATGTCATCGCCGATCTCGATTATTCGCCCAGTGCAGTCGCTCGCACTCTAAGCCAGGGTAGTAGCAGCACCATCGGCGTGGTCAGCTCTGGACTTGCGTTCTACGGCCCGTCACGCGCGCTGATAGGCATAGAGCGGCAGGCGAGTGAATATGGCTATTCCTTGATGGTCAGGCTCCTCAATAATCCCCTGATCGATGGCGGCGGGCAGGCCCTCACTGATCTTCTTGCCAATCAGGTTGCCGGCGTCATCTGGGCCGTCGCCGAAATTGGCGATGAGCGCGATTGGTTG
The DNA here is from genome assembly GCA_963786145.1 of uncultured Chloroflexia bacterium. Lineage (GTDB taxonomy): Bacteria > Chloroflexota > Anaerolineae > Promineifilales > Promineifilaceae > JAACFF01. The sequence goes on along the minus strand of CAWAYB010000001.1, from coordinate 1,115,545 downwards.
TATGATCATTTCCAGGATGAAAGCACACCGGCAGTCTTCCTGAGCATGCGGCCTCGCCCCGACACATCCTTGGTGGCGGTAGACAACAAGCTGGGCGGCACATTGGCCGCCGCGCACTTGCTGGAGCAGGGTTGCCGCACCATCGGAATCATCACAGGTCCCGATGAATGGTGGGAGGCGCGTGAACGCACCTTGGGTTGGCAGCACGTTCTCTTGCAGGCTGGGCAGCACGACCTGGAGAGGCTGGTAGTGCGCGGTGATTGGACAGCCGCTGGAGGCTACACCGCTATGAAGACCCTGCTCAACAGGGTTCCTAACCTCGACGGTGTGTTCGTGTCCAATGACTCAATGTCCCTTGGGGCCTTGCGTGCTGCGGCTACATACGGCCGTGAAGTTCCCCACGACCTGGCAGTTGTGGGGTTCGATGATATTCCCGAATCTTCCTTCTTCTCACCCCCTCTGACCACCGTTCGCCAGGATATGCTTGAGGTTGGCCGCACAGCGGTCGGTCTGCTCAACAATCAACTCGAGGCCCGCGCCAATGGCCAAATCATCGCTGCCCAAGCCACGATCGTTAAGCCACAGTTGATGGTGCGACAAAGTTCCTTGTGGGGGGCTCCTTGACCATCCTGACCGGCCCACGACCATTGCCGGTTTGCATGGCGGTTTCGCATGCTCGCTCCCGCTCGCGCATCTCAAGGATAGGTTCACAACATCAGCGAGAAGGATTATGCTTGTGGATTGCCGTAGAACAATGTAATCGTAATAGAGGGACTAGTACCGTAGTAAGGGAGAACAAGGATGCAAAATGAAGTGGTTGAAAGTGGAAAGACGGTTCTGGGGATTGAGTTTGGCTCAACGCGCATCAAGGCGGTGCTGCTCGGCCAGGATCACACGCCAATGGCGTCCGGAGGGTACAGTTGGGAAAACCAATACGAAAATGGAATCTGGACCTACAGCCTAGAAGAAGTGTGGAAAGGTTTGCAACAAACCTACCGTGAACTGAGCAATGAGATGTTCGAGAACCACGGCGTCACGCTCCAGGAGATTGGCGCCATAGGTTTCAGCGGCATGATGCATGGCTATGTGGCGCTCGACAAGGATGGAAACCTGCTTGTCCCGTTCCGCACATGGAGAAATACCATTACTGGTCGCGCATCAGAGGAGCTCACGGAGATCTTCCAATTCAACATTCCCCAACGCTGGAGTATCGCCCATCTTTATCAGGCACTATTGAATGACGAACCTCATGTCAAGGACATAGGCTATCTGACGACGCTGGCCGGTTATGTTCATTGGAAGCTAACCGGGCAGAAGGTGTTAGGGGTTGGTGAAGCATCTGGTATGTTCCCTATTGACAGCATGACTAACGACTACGACGACGGCATGCTCGAGCAGTTCAATGAACTGTTACGGGCACAAGATATCCCATGGAAGCTCCAGGATGTCCTGCCTCAAGTGCTCTGCGCAGGGGCGGCGGCGGGCGTGCTCACCTCGGACGGCGCAGTACTGCTTGATCCCACAGGGCAGCTCCAGGCAGGTATTCCCTTATGTCCGCCTGAAGGCGATGCGGGTACAGGAATGGTTGCAACGAATAGCGTCGCTGAGCGAACGGGCAATGTTTCTGCGGGAACATCGGTGTTCGCCATGATTGTCCTTGAAAAGGCGCTCTCCAAGCTGTATCCCGAGATTGACATGGTGACCACGCCCACCGGCAAGCCTGTTGCTATGGTCCACAGCAACAACTGTACCTCAGATCTCAACTCCTGGATTGGCCTATTCCAGGAATTCGGCGATGCCCTTGGGGTAGAAATCAACCAATCCAGGCTGTTTGAGATACTTTATCAAATGGCACTTTTGGGAGATGCGGACGGCGGAGGTCTTCTTGCATACCCTTATCTATCGGGCGAGCACATCACGCACTTTGAACAGGGGCGCCCCCTGTTTGTCCGTACTCCAGAAAGCCAGTTCACCCTGGCCAACTTCATGCGCACACAGTTGTTCGCGGCGCTGGGCGCTTTGCGGATTGGCCTGGATATTCTGTTTGAGCAGGAGCAAGTGACCATCGACCAGGTTCTTGGTCACGGTGGCTTCTTCAAGACGAGAGAGGTAGGCCAGAGATTCATGGCCGCGGCCATGAACGTGCCCGTAACGGTGATGGAAACTGCAGGCGAGGGTGGCGCGTGGGGGATTGCCCTGCTGGCCGCCTTCATGCTCCACGGAGTGGAAAATGAACCCCTGGAAGATTATTTGTCCAATAGGGTGTTCGCCGGAGAAGCGGGGACGATGATGGCTCCTGATGCAGCGGATGTGGCTGGATTTGCGGCGTTCATGGAGCGCTACAAGAATGGGCTAGACATCGAAAGAGCCGCCGTGGATAGTTTGAGCTAGAAGTTTCTACCCGCACATGGACGAAATCGAGGTAGGGGAATGCTAAAAAAACTGAAGGAAGAACTGGTGCGACTGCATCTTGAGCTTCCCAAGAACGACCTGGTTGCGTGGACAAGCGGCAACGTTAGCGCCCGTGATCCAGAAAGTAATCTAGTGGTGATCAAGCCCAGCGGCGTTCGGTTTGAACACCTTACAACAGAGTCTATGGTAGTAGTGGATATCGACGGCAACTTCGTAGAAGGGGAGTACAAGGCGTCGTCAGATACTGCCTCGCACTGTTACATCTACCGCCACATGCCCGAAGTCTATGGGGTGGTTCACACTCATTCTCGTTACGCAACGGCTTTTGCAGTAGTCGGCCGTTCTATCCCCTGCCACACCACGGCTATGGGCGACGAGTTCGGCGGCGAGATTCCGTGTGGCGGCTTTGCGCTGGTTGGTGGCGAAGAGATCGGGCATCGCGTCGTCGAGGCCTTGCTGGGCAGCCGTAGTCCATCCTGCCTCCTCGTCAATCACGGCGTCTTTGCCGTAGGCCCTTCCGCCGAAAAAGCCGTCAAAGCAGCCGTGATGACGGAAGACAATGCGGCAATCATGCTGTTGGCCTACCAGCTTGGAAAGCCTTTACCCATTCGTCAACAAGATATCGACAGCCTTTATGACCGCTATCAGAATGTGTACGGGCAATAGGCACAAGACTCAGAGGTTTGTATATGAATCCCTACAAGGCTAAAGAAGCCTGGTTCGTAACCGGAAGCCAGGACCTGTATGGCGCAGAAGTGCTCCAACAAGTTGCCGTAAACTCGCAGCAAATTGTCAGTGGTTTGAACGCAGAAAATAGGCTTCCAGTGCCAATCGTTTTCAAGCCCGTTTTGAAAAACGCGACTGCCATTTCCCAGCTTGTGCAGGACGCTAATGCTTCTCCGCAGTGCGTTGGGCTTATTACCTGGATGCACACGTTTTCGCCGGCCAAGATGTGGATTCGTGGCCTTGGTAACCTGCAAAAGCCGTTCGTCCATCTACACACACAGTTTAACCGCGACATTCCTTGGTCTACGATTGACATGGACTTCATGAATTTGAACCAATCGGCGCATGGCGGTCGAGAGTTTGGTTTCATGGTTACACGCATGAATTTGGCGCGTAAGGTGATTGTAGGTCACTGGCAGGACGAAGAAGTGGCGGCTGAACTGGATGGATGGCTGCGTACGGCTGTGGCCTGGCGAGACTCTAGGCAGCTCAAGATCGCGCGGTTTGGCGACAACATGCGACAGGTCGCGGTTACGGAGGGAGACAAAGTAGAGGCCCAGATTCGCCTTGGCTACGAAGTAAATGGTTATGGTCTGGGTGATCTGGCAGAGTATCTCGATGCGATTGGCGAAACGGCCGTGGACGATCTCGTCGCTGCATATGAAGTCGAGTACGAGATAGCGCCGAAATTGCGGCCTGGTGGGGGCCAGCGCGCGTCCCTTCGCGATGCCGCGCGGATTGAACTCGGCCTCCGTGCATTTCTGGAAGCGGGCGACTTCAAGGCCTTTACCACTACCTTTGAAAATTTGTATGGTCTCAAGCAGCTGCCGGGCATTGCCGTGCAGCGACTGATGGCGGATGGATATGGATTCGGTGCAGAAGGGGATTGGAAAACAGCCGCTCTGCTGCGGGCGATGAAGGTCATGGCCCATGGTTTGCGGGGCGGAGCCTCGTTCATGGAAGATTACACGTATCACTTTGACTCGTCTGCAATGAAGGTCCTGGGCGCACACATGCTGGAGATCTGTCCCTCGATTGCCGCAGGAAAGCCGCGCGCTGAGATTCACCCCCTGGGAATTGGCGGCAGAGAGGACCCAGTTCGTCTGGTGTTTGATACACCGACCGGACCAGCGCTCAACGCCTCGATTGTGGACATGGGCAATCGCTTCCGGTTGTTGGTCAATACGGTGAACGTGGTGTCACCAGACCAACCCCTTCCCAAACTGCCTGTGGCGCGTGCGCTGTGGATGCCGCAGCCCAATCTGAAGGTGGCAGCCACGGCCTGGATTCTGGCTGGCGGCGCGCATCATACCGTCTTTAGCCAGGCTGTTTCTGTACAGCAGTTGGAGGATTACGCTGAAATCGCAGATCTGGAATTTGTGTTGATTGACGAAGCAACTGATCTGCGAGCATTTAAACAGCAACTGCGCAACAACGCACTTCACTATCAAATGCGGTGCTAAGGGCAGAAAGTGTATAGCGGTAGAGTGCGCCACGGCTGCTGGCAAAGCGCACTCTCTTGCTAACCATGGTTCATGCAGCGGAAGCAGGTTGAACTTCGCCTTCGGCTTCCCAAAACTCTTGATTGTAGGCCGGCAGCTCACAGCGCATGGGCTTGGTCTTCCGTTCGCCCAACACATAGGAAGCCTGCATTAGGGTGTGGATTTGTGACGTCCCTTCGTAAATCACGGCACTCTTTGTGTTGCGAAGATGCCTTTCCACGTTGTACTCGTCTGAATAGCCATAGGCGCCATGAATCTGCACGGCGTCGTCCGCGACCCGGCGGGCAGCATCCGTACAGTACCATTTGGCCATGCTTGTTTCGCGCGTGTTGCGGATGCCCTGATTCTTCAGCCAACCGACCTTCCAAACGAGCAGCTCACCAATGTCGATGCTCTGGGCCATCTCGGCCAGCATCTGCTGCACGAGCTGGTACTTTGCGATGGGCTTGCCGAATGTCTTCCGTTCTTTGGCATAACGGATCGATTCTTCCAAACATGCTTTCATGACGCCTACAGCACCGGCCGCCACGCCGTAACGGGCATTGTCCAGGGCACTCATCGCAATCTTGAAGCCTTCACCTTCTTCTCCAAGGCGGTGGCTGGCGGGAACCCGGACCTCGTCCATGGCGATCCAGCCTGTGTTGCTAGCATGGACGCCCATCTTGCCCTCAATGGTGCCAGTGGAAAGCCCTTGCCAGCCTCGTTCCAAGATGAAGGCGGTTATGCCACGTTGGCCCGCCTCGGGATCTGTTTTGGCGAAAACCAGGAAACGGTCGGCAATGTCTGCCAGGGTGATCCACATCTTTTCACCTGAGACAAGGTAATCGTCACCGTCGCGGCGAGCGTGGCTGCTCAATGCCGCCACGTCGGAGCCCGCCCCGGGTTCGGTTAAGCCGAAGCAAGCCAGCTTTTCCCCGCGGGCCAAGGGAGGCAGGAAGTCCCGCTTTTGCACTTCCGTACCCCATTGGAAAATGGGCAAGGCATGCAGGCCCAGATGAACGGCAATCGTTTCGCGCACGGAAGAATCGCCGAATTCCAAGCCTTCGGACAGGATGCCTAGAGAAATGTAGTCCATGCCCGCGCCGCCGTAACGCGCGGGCAGACAGACACCCATGAAGCCCATCGCGGCCATCATTGGTAACAGTTCCCGTGGGTAGGTGTGGTACCGATCATGTTCTTTGATGATGGGCATGATCTCGTTGCGCGCGAAATCGTAAACCATCTCTTGAATCATCTTATGCGTATTATTCAGTGTAAAATCCATTTCCAATGCTCCTCTACCATTCGGTAAGTTTCCAAATTTCTGCCTGCCATGCTCCTTCCTCCCGGCCAATCTCGGCGAAAATGGCGGCGGCTTCTTTAAGCTGCAGCATGGCGTCCTCTTCTTCCCCGATTGTATGCAGCAGGTCGGCAAGATTACTGTGCAAAGCGGCCTCTTGATGACGGTCACCATACGTCTGGCACAGGGCCAACGCCTGCTGCAACAACTCACGCGCTGCCGCAATGTCCCCCGCGCCAAGGAGGGTTTGTGACAGGTTGTTCCGCGCGGCGATGCGAGCCTGCAGATCGTCGGAGCTGTCCGCGAGGTGCAGGCTCTGCTGCAGGTATTCAGAGGCGGTTTTAAGGTCACCCTGGCTGCGAGCCAGCATGCCAAGGATGTTCCGGGCCTGGGCCATGGCTGCGGTCTCACCGGAGCCGGCCAACTGCCTCAAGGCGCGTTCGGCAAGAGCCAGCGCCTGCTCCATGTTCCCCTGGCGGTAGGCGACCCGGCTCCCGGCGATGTCTAGCTGCGCCGCCACGGCCGTGTCTACTTCTGCTCCGTAACTTTGACTGGCGCGCTGCAGCCGCTGTTCGGCGAGATGCCATGCTCCCTGGCGTTCGTATACCTCGGCCATCTTGTACTCTATCCGGCCTAAATCAGCCGCCGGCGCAAGGGCCGCGGCCGTTTCATAGTTATGCAGCGCCGCCGCGTATTCGCCAAGCAACGTGGTCAGGTCACCGCAGGCCTCGTGCAACGCAGACACTTCGCCAGATCCCAGGGCGAGGGCCATTTGATAGTGGGCCAGGGCGTCCCGGTGCGCGTACAGAGAACGGGCGTAGTCACCCGCAAGCCTGAAGTAGCCTGCGGCCGTGGCATCGCGCCCGGACAGGTGATAATGGGTGCCAATTTGGCCGGCCCAGGCGGCAGCCTGCCCTTCACGGCTCGCCAGCTGCGCCAGCGCTTCCGCCACGCGGCGATGAAGCAGGCGGCGCCGAGCGAGGCTGGTCTCCTCATAGGCCAGGGCACGCAGTTTCTCGTGGCTGAAGTCATAAACGGCCGTTTCTTCAGCCAGGATGCAGCGGGCCAAGAGGTGCTCCAGCGCCGTTAGCGCCTCTTCTTCGCTTCGGCCGCTTACAGCATGGAGCAGGTCGAAGGCAAAGGCATGGCCAATCACCGCTGCGGCCTGCATTACCTGGCGCTCCGCCTCACCTACCTGCGCGAGACGGGCGTGGAGTAAATCGCGCACTGAACGCGGAACCTCCCAGGCGGCCGCCTGGTGCGGGGCATGCGTTCGCTGCCGCAAGTCCGACAGGTACTCGACCACGAAGTACGGCAGCCCTTCCGTCTCTGCGTAGAGCCGGGCCGGCAGGTCCTCCGGAAACTCGTCCGGCACGACCTGGAGGAGCTGGCGCAGCTCTTCCCTGGTGAACCGCTCCAGGTGGATGGTCGTCGCCATCCCGGCGCGCTGCATTTCTGACGCGGCCTGTCGCAGGGGGTGCTCGGCCGCCAACTCCTCTTCGCGCCAGGCAACAAGCAAGAGAAACGGCTGCTCTCTATGGCGCCGCATCCAGAACAGCAGGAGGTCGAGCGAGGCCGTGTCCAGCCAGTGACTGTCGTCAATCCAAAGCACGCCCGGCGCCGGCCCAGCCAGAAGTGCGGCCAGGACCTGCCCTACACCGTCAAAGAAACGACTCTGGGCACCGGGCGCATTGAGATCTTCGGCCGTTTTCGCTGCGGGCTGGTAAACAGCCAGCTCAGGCAATAGGCGCGCGGCTTCGGCCAGTGCTGCCGGGGCCACCGAGGTCAACCGGTCTTCTACTCCCGGCTGGGCCAACCCTTCACGCAAGATCTGGATCAGGGGAGCGTAAGCCAGGTTGCTTTCTCCGGCGTAGCAGCGCACTTGCAGCAACACAGCTCCCTGCGTCCGCATTTGGTCTAGGAAGGCCTCGGCCAGGCGCGTTTTGCCGACCCCCGTTTCCCCTTCGATGGCCAGCAACTGTCCGATCTGGCCGGTGCGCGCGTAGGATTGGCGGATCCGCGCGAGTTCTGCTGCGCGTCCAACGAGAGGGAGCGCGGCTGCGGGTGGCGGCGTGACGGAGGCACGGGGGGGCGGAGGCGCAGCCGGCACGCTGATCCGGTTGCTCTGGATGGCCTCATGCAAGGCGGTGGTCTCAGGCAGGGGCGCCACGCCGAGTTCTTCGTCCAGGATGCGGACGCAGTCGCGGTATTGTCGCAGGGCGGCGTTGGGCTGGCCGGACAGGGCATAGAGTTCCATCAGCGTGCGGTGTACTTCTTCGCGCAGGGTGTCGAGGCTCAGCCAGCGGTGCGCCAGGGGGAGCGCTGCCGCGTAATCGCCTCGGGCAATGGATTCAGCGACCAGCACGGCGAGCGCGGTTTCCAGCTCGCGTCGCAAGTTCTCGGCCTGCCAGACCTGCCAGTCATCGAAGGGGATGCTGTCGCGTAGGGAGAACCCGGCCAGGAAGTCACCGCGAAACAAGTGCACGGCCGTTTCCAGGGAAGGGGTCCCGTTTTCGAGGGCCAGCAGACGGCGGAACTCCCAGACATCGCACCAGGCCGCCGAGGTCACGAGGCCAATGGTTTCTCGCGTCACTGCCAGGGCCTGTTCACCAACGGCTGTCTTCAGGACAGACAGCGTGCGCCGCAGCGCGGCCCTGGCGCGTGGGCCGTCAAACTCCGGCCACAGTAGGGCCGCGAGTGTGTCACGCGTCTGGCGCTCTCCGCTCAACGCGAGATAGGCCAGCAGAGCGGTCGCCTTGCGGGTGTCCAAGTCGCGGACCTCGGCCGCGCGCTCAATGCGTGGCGGACCCAGGAAGTACAGGCGCAACGATTCCATACCTGAATTCTAGCCAAAAGCGTTCCTCGGGGCGATAAGTAGCGGTTTTCGTAACGATTGGCAGACGATAGCCGCGTACACTGCGGAAACAGATTGGCTGAGGTCAACAAGGAATAAGGAGAACTGACATGTCCAACAATGTGCGAGAGCTGCGCAGGCGGGCAACTACAGGTGACACGGCGGTAGATGGTCTGATCGCGGGGATTTTGGCCGGAATGGCGATGGCGGCTTACCTGGTATTGGCGGGGCTGCTCAGCGGGGTGCCGGCGGCGGTGACAATGGGCCGCTTTGATCCGGGGCAGGCGGGAAACTGGGCGGCCGGAACGGTGGCACACCTGGCTGTTTCGGGCATTTACGGTGTGGTGTTCGCGCTGCTGTTTGGGGCGCTGCTGCGGGTAGGGCCGTCGCTGCGGCGTTTCGGCTGGCTGGCGGGGCTGGTTTATGGCCTGCTGCTGTTCGCGTTCGCGCGGGGTATCCTGTTCGCGGCCCTGCCGTCGGACATGCTGGAGTTTGCGGCCGTGCAGCTGCTGGTGGGCCATCTCATCTACGGGCTGCTGCTGGGTTTTGAAGTGAGCCGGCGGTAGACACACCGCCTGCGCCGTGGATTGGCAACGTAACCAATCTTGCCCTCTGGAGGTAGACAATGAAACGAGTTATGAAGTGGATCGGTATTGGGATTGTGGTGCTGCTCAGCGTGCTGGTGGTGGGCGCGGTGATCGGGCAGTTCACCGGGCAGAATCGCGTGGACAAGGCGCCGGAGGTGGCGACGAGACCGGTGGCGGCGGCCACGGATGCGGCCTCGATGGCGCGGGGCGAGCACCTGGTGAACGCGGTTGCCGGCTGCCGGATGTGCCACGGCGACAATCTGGAAGGGCAGCCGTTTCTTGAGGATGAAATGGGCATCAACATGCCTGCGCCCAACCTGACCAGCGGGGCGGGAGGAGTCGGCGCGACGTACAGCGACGCGGATTGGGAACTGGCGCTGCGGCATGGCATCGGCGGCGACGGCCGTGTGCTGGCGATTATGCCCTCGAGCTTCTACGCACATTTCAGCGATGAGGATCTGGCGGCCGTGATTGGCTATCTGAAGAGCGTGCCGCCGGTGGACAATGAGCTGGGCGGGCGCACTTTTGGGTTCCCAGGGGGTCTCATGGCCCTGGTAGGCTTTAACGAGTTCACGCACCTGGGCCGAATCGATCACGCCAACGTAGGTACCTTTGCCCCGCCAGAGGGAGCCACGGCTGACTACGGCCAGTATCTGGTCAGCGTGGCCAGCTGTAGGGAGTGCCACGGGTCAAATCTGGCCGGAATCACGGGCGAGAATGGGCCGCCGCCGGGACCGAACCTGACCCCAGGCGGTGAGCTGGCCGGCTGGACGGAAGCGGACTTCATCACGGCGCTGCGCAGCGGGCAGACACCGGAGGGCGAGCAACTGGATGGCGAGCAGATGCCCTGGCCGCTGTTTGGGCAGATGTCGGACACGGAGCTGCAGGCGATCTGGGCCTATCTGCATAGTTTGCCCGCGCTGGCGGATGGCGCGGCCACAGGGGGCGGCTAGGGCAGATGCGGCGATGGCAGGGCAGGAATCGATTATTGTTTCTTTTTTGGGAGAAACAATGATCGATTCTGATGGTCAGCAACCACGCAAGCGGGAATCGAAGGGCAGGACGAAGGCCGGATGTGTGGGCAGGTTTTGGCAGAAGCTTGACCATAGCCGGATCGTAGGGTGGACATGCTACCAGGTCAAGAGGCAAAGGGAAGGAAAAGGACGGGGTCTGGCGGGAATTAGGCAAGCGTGAGCAGATTGAATCGATTTTGGGGATTCAATCTGCTCACGGTGACATAATGATTTGACATAAACACGAGATTGACCAGTAGGTGAGATTCTCAGACGACCTTTCCTAGGTTATACTATAGGATGGTAGGTTCGTATGATAGAGCGTAAGGGACGTGAAGCGGGGCGATTTAGCAGGAGTTCCTGGGTAGTGCTGGCCGCGGCGGCCGTGCTGCTGCTGGGCAGCGTGGCGCAGCTCGCTTATCGTTTCACCTTGCCAACCGATGGATGGTCCGTCTATACCGAGGAGATCGTTGAATCGAATTGGGTTTATTTTCGCAACCTAGCTGGCGCCGTCTCCGGACTGCAGGAGGGAGATGTGGCTCTGGCGGTGGATGGCGTGGACGTGACCGGTACAGCCAGCGCCGGTTACACGCCCGCGCCGGCCGGCTGGCAGGCGGGCCAGATGGTGACGATGCGCGTGCGCCGCGGCGGTGCAGAGGAGGAGGTCGCTGTCCCTGTGGTGAATTGGACGGCTGGGGCAATCGTTCGCTACAGCATTTTGGAAGGGAGTCAGATGGGCTATCTGATCAGTGCTTTTGTGCTGCTGGCCGTGGGCTGGTTCACCTTCCTGCGCCGCCCTGAGGTGCCCAGCGCGCGAGCGTTGCTTCTCTTTTGCACGGCTTTCGGTGCCACGGTCATCAGTGGTTTGCTGCCCGATGGCCTATCCACAGGGTTCGACCCGCTCGCATTCTGGCTCGTGGCCTTTTACGGTTACGCTATCTTCGGCACGGTCCTGGTCCCGGCTCTGCTGACCTTTGCGCTCTTGTTCCCCAAGCCCAAACAGGTCATTCAGCGCCACCCGTGGCTTGCAGCATTGCCGCTGCTCTACGGCGTACTGCTGCTACCTTATTTCGCCGCGGGCGGCAATGGCGCGATTGGCTGGTATGGCAGTTTGGCCATGTTTGCCCTGACGATTATCAGCCTGATCCATTCCTGGTTCACGCAGCGCGATCCGGCCAGCCGGGCGCAGCTGCGCTGGGCGATCAGCGGCCTGGTATTGGGTATCGGCGTCATCATGCTTACTTTTCCCAGCGCATTCGGCTGGATCGAAAATGTCGCGCTGATCGACTTATTGAGCACGGTGGCCAGCATGGGTTTTGCGGTGATTGGCCTGGGCCTGGGCGTGGCCATCCTGCGCTACCGGCTCTATGACATTGACATTATTCTGCGCAAGACGCTGGTGTACGCGGTGTTGTCCGGGCTGCTGCTGCTGGTCTACTTTGGCAGCGTGCTGGTGCTGCAAACGCTGGTCGGGCGGACCGCAGGCGAACAGTCGCCTCCGGTCATTGTACTTTCTACCCTACTGATCGCGGCACTGTTCGCGCCCTTGCGCCGGCGGGTGCAAGGAGCGATCGACCGCCGATTCTTCCGCAGCAAGGTGGACGCGCAGCAGGTCCTGGCCAGCTTCGCTGAAACGGCGCGCGATGAGACGGACATGGACGTGCTGACGGCCGAACTGGCGCGCGCCGTCCGGGAAACGATGCAGCCGGAAGGCGTCGGCGTGTGGCTGCGGGAGCCGCGCCCATGAACGAGACGCAGCTCGCCGAAAGGCGATTTGACCGAGGTGCGTGGCTGACGCTGGCGGCGGTACTGCTCTTTGTGCTGATGGTCCTGGCCAGCACGTTTGCCGTGTTGGCGCTGCCGGGCGACGGCTGGCAGATGGTCTATGAGGAGCCACCGCTGGTGAGCTTCCTGGGTGATTGGCCCACGGCCCTGCAAGCGGGGGACGTCGTCGTGGATGTGGCCGGGATCACCCTTGATGCCACGTACTTGCAGCGTCTCGAACCTCCCGCGGGCTGGCAGGCCGGAGCGACGATCCCGTATACGATTGAACGCGACGGGCAGCAGCAAACGGTGCAGGTCTTGCTGGGCACGCTCAGCACGGAGGCGAAGCTGCGCGCTTTCAGCAACACGATGCGCGCCGAGGCGACAGAGTGGAGCTGGTTTATCGTGGCGCTGGTTATCTTTTTGCTGCGCCCCGGCAGCAGGCCCGCACGGCTGCTGCTGATCGCCATGACGGCCCATGTCACGGTGACCAAGTTCAGCTGGGCGTCGACGATGGTGAGCGCGCGCTTTGCGCCGCCGCTGGTCTGGACAGCCCAGCTTTTGAGCGGTACCTTTTGGGGCTGGCTCTTCTTTCCCTCGATTATCCTGTTGTTATTGAGCTTCCCGCAGCCGATCTGGCCGCTGACACGCTACCCGCGGCTGACGCCGCTGCTGCTGTATTTGATTCCCGGCGCGGTCACCCTGTCTGTCATTCTGACCGGTGCGGAGCTGCCGGCGACGCTGCTGCTGGCGGCGGAAGCGGTGCTGATCCTGGTCACGGCCGTGGCCGCCGTGGTGCTGGCTTTCCGGAACGGCCGTAACCGTGAAGCCCGGGCGCAGGTAAGCTGGCTGGCCCTGGGGCTGGCCATCACCCTGGGCGGGACGCTGCTCTTTTACTTGCTCGATTACAGCGGGCTTTACAATTTTGAGGCTGTCCCGCCATTCTTCTTCTGGCCGCTTACGCTGGCGCTGCCTATTTGCCTGGCCATCGCTATCCTGCGCTACCGCCTGTTTGACATCGACGTGATCATCCGCAAAACGGCCGTGTATGCCGTGCTTACGGCGCTGCTGGCGCTGGTTTATTTCGGCAGTGTCCTGCTGTTGCAGAATATTTTCGGTACGATCTCCGGGGAGCAGCCCGCGGCGATTATCGTCATCTCTACCCTGCTAATCGCGGCGCTGTTCGCGCCCCTGCGCCGGCGGGTGCAAGAGTTGCTGGACCGCCGGTTCTTTCGCAAGAAGTACGACGCGCAGCAGGTGCTGGATGCCTTTGCAGAGACGGCGCGGGATGAGACGGACCGGGAGATGCTCACGGCCGTGTTGGTGAGCGTCATTCAAGAGACCATGCAGCCGGAGGGCGTGGACCTGTGGCTGAACCAGAGCGAGAAAGCGGCATGACAAGCAAGGAGCCTTGGTCCATCGTACTGCTGCGGATGCTGTGGTTGGTATGCGCCGTGCTGCTGTGGTTGTTTTGGTTCGCCAGCGTTCCTCTTTTCCTGGAGCGGGCCGCAGCGGGGACACTGCCAACCGAGGTCATCAATGGCGTGTCCGCGGCGCAGTTGGCGGCTGAAGATGCGGCAGCCTGGGGAACCTCGACCGGCACGTGGGCGGTGATCAACACGCTGGTCAGCGGCGTGACCTTTTTTGTGTTCAGCCTAGTGGCGCTGCTGATCTGGGGGCGGGTGCACACCGGCTACGGGCTGCTGACGGCTTATGTGCTACTGGGGGCCGGCTCAGCGTTCATGGGCAACGCCATCTACGGCGCGGAACTGTCAACAACGGCGCTGGTGATATGGGAACTGGGCGCGGTCATCTGGGCGGTTTTCTTCCCGTGGCTGTATCTCTTCCCTGACGGCCGTGCCGTGCCGCGTGCGCTTCTGTGGGTCTTTGTCCCGTTGGCCGGATCGTTTGCCGCGCTCTTTTTGATCAATTTACCCAACCTCGTCATGCAAGTAGAATGGCGCTATGCCAGCGCCATCGCCGGGCTGCAGCCGGTCTTTGATTTCCTGGTCATTCCGCTTTTTGTGGTTACTTGCGCCGCGCAGGTCTATCGCTATGGGCGCGTTTCCGGCCCCCTGGAGAAGGCGCAGACAAAGTGGTTTGTGCTGGGCCTACTTGTGGCGTTCTTGCCGACCACGGTGCTGGACCAGTTTGTGGATTATCCGGCCGAACTGGACACGCTGACCTTCATGGCCATCCCGCTGGGGATAGGTATTTCGATGCTGCGCTACCACTTGTGGGATCTAGATGTGGTGATCCGCAAGACGGCCGTGTACGCCACGCTCACGGCGCTGCTGGCGCTGGTCTATTTCGGCAGCGTCCTGCTGCTGCAGAACGTTTTCGGCACGGTCGCCGGGAAGCAGTCTCCCGCGATCATTGTCATGTCCACGTTGTTGATCGCTGGGCTATTTGCCCCAGTCCGCGCACGGGTGCAAGATACGCTGGACCGCCGCTTTTTCCGCAAGAAGTATGACGCGCAGCAAGTGCTGGAAGCGTTTGCCCAAACCACGCGCGACGAGACGGATATGGCGACTTTGAGCGATGAGTTGGCGCGGGTGGTACAGGATACGATGCAGCCGGAACGGGTCTCGATCTGGTTGAACAGTTAGGTGTACCCATGAGGATCAAGAAGAACCGTCGAGCGCTGCTGCCATGGCTGATATGCGCCTTCTGCGTCATCAGTGCGACCATCCAGGCCGCCGGCTGGGTGTTGGCATTGGAGGGACGGCCGTCGCTGTTTGATGCGGTGGAAGGGCTGGGGTGGGGGTTTGTGATGCCGATCGTGTTTGCGGTGCTGGCGGCGCTCATTCTCACTCGCCAGCCGAGCAATACGGTCGGGTGGTTGATGATGATTCCCGCGATTTCCGTTGCATTGTTGGGACCGCTCGAGTCCTTGATACCCATTCTGATCACGTCAGCAAATCCCGGACCGGGGCTACTATTCGCGGGCTGGGCCATCATGTGGGCCTGGGTTCCGATACTCTTTCCGGTCATCCTTATTCCG
The DNA here is from genome assembly GCA_963786145.1 of uncultured Chloroflexia bacterium. GTDB lineage: Bacteria > Chloroflexota > Anaerolineae > Promineifilales > Promineifilaceae > JAACFF01. Next base: position 1,100,404 of record CAWAYB010000001.1, on the reverse strand, counting down.
CTGCATTTCCCGACCGGCGCGCTTCCTTCCCCTCGCTGGAGGGTAGTTGATATCCTGGCGATTGTGATGGTTCTGACTTTTACGCTGCTCACCGGCCTGGCTATGAACATTGAAGGAGAGATCAACCGGGAATACTACTATTTCAGGAACCCCATTGGTTTTGTGCCCAACCAGGTACTTGATACGGTGTTTAGCGGCCCATGGTCGATTGCTTTGGTGACCCTTGTCTTGCTTTCCGTCGCTTCATTGTTTGTGCGCTATCGCCACGAAGGGAGTGAGGTACGGCTGCAAATGAAGTGGCTGCTCTTTGGTTGCCTAATCTTCGGTCTGTTCTACAGCATTCTGGCCGTTAACTCTGACAATATGAATGCCTCGGCGCCCGGATGGTCGAACCTGCTGCTGGTGTTGACGATTCTGACTATCCCCGTGTCGATCGCCATTGCGATCTTGCGTTACCGGCTGTATGACATTGACGTAATTATTCGCAAGACGCTGCTCTACGCGATTCTCACGGCGCTGCTGGCGCTAGTCTATTTCGGCATCGTGCTGCTGCTGCAAAGCGCCTTCGGTGCGGTTGCCGGCGAGCAATCTCCAGCGATCATCGTCATTTCCACGCTCGTGATCGCTGCTCTCTTCGCGCCGCTGCGCCGCCGCGTGCAGGAGGTGCTCGACCGGCGCTTCTTCCGCAAGAAGTATGATGCCCAGCAGGTGCTGGCGCAGTTCGCCCTAACGGCGCGGGATGAAGTGGACACGGCCATCCTGCAAGCAGAACTCCTGCGGGTCGTGCAGGAGACGCTGCAACCGGAGAATGTTTCGATTCAGTTGCAGCAGCGCTGGTCCTCGTAACGGTTAGGAGACGGTGACTCCACAGAATGTAAGCACAAGATCATACGCGAACCTCGATGAGTTCGCGAAGTTGAGAGAACGGCCGCTGCGTTTTCTTGCTTCCCTTCACCCGGCGGGACAAAGAGATTTGCTCATGCGCAAAGTGAATAAATGGATTCGTCAAATCCACCGCTGGCTGGTTGTGCCGTTTTTGGTGGCGATTATTTACCTGATCTTCGAAAGCCTCTTGAGCAGCACCACGGCCGAATTACCGGTCTGGTTTAGTTCGGTTGCTGTCTGCTTGCTGTTCGCGCTGCTCCTCACTGGCATATACCTCTTTGCCCTGCACTACAACGCGAAATGGCGGCGAATCAACCGTGCCCGATAATCTGCGCGAGCCTTTGCGATTGACACAACCGGAGCCAGTGACGTCTGGAAGGCTGCGGTGGGCGCAAATCGGCTGGCTAATTGTCGTGACAGTTGCGCTGTTGATGTACGTGGCCGGTACCGTGTTGAATTATCGCCAGCTGCAGCTGGTATGCACGGCTGCAGCGGAGCTGTGCGGTGAGCACGATTATGCCACGCCGGCAGGCGTTGCCCAGCTTGCCGCCCGGGGCATCTCTCTGAATACGTACGCGCGCGTTTTGGTCGGCTACCAGGTTGTTACCAGCTTGATTCCGATCGTGCTCGGCGTCCTGATCTTCCTTCGTAGGCGCAGCGAGCCAATCGCTCTTCTGGTTTCACTTTTCCTGGTCACATGGACGATGACGGGCGGGGTGAGCGCGCTGGCAGCCGTCTATCCTGTATTCGCTCTCCCCTCACAGCTAATCATATTACTCGGTGCCGTCTTGCTGGCTTTGTTTCTGGGGCTGTTCCCCAACGGCCGTATGGTTCCCCGGGCGTACTGGGCTGTCGTCGCCTATTTCGGCCTCATGTATTTTGTGCAGACTACTTTGGGGCTTGTTGGCAGCGACAGCCCCCTGGGCGCGTTTTGGTCATGGAGCGGTTGGTTGGTCATGCTCTTCGGCGGCGTGACGGCGCAGATCTATCGCTATGTTCGCGTCTCGACACCCGCAGAACGCCAAAAGACGCGCTGGGTGCTGTTCGGCATAGGGGGGATGGGGGTATGTATTACTGGCGTATTGGCCTACACGGCCGTCGCCGGCGACGCCACAATCGGCACCGCCGCCGATCCCGATTTGCTCCGACGCTTCGTCTTTCTGGCCGTTCTGAACCTGGGCTTTGTGATCCTCTTCCTCTCAATTGGCATGGCCATCCTGCGCTCGCAGCTATTCGATATTGACGTTATCATCCGCAAATCTCTGCAATACGGCGTCCTCTCGGCGCTGTTGGCCCTGGTCTTCTTTGGCAGCGTGGTGCTGCTGCAAGGGTTGTTCGGCGCGGCGATTAGCGAGTCGCCGCTCCTGATCGTGCTCTCTACGCTGCTTATCGCCATGCTGTTCGCCCCCCTGCGCCGCCGCGTGCAGGAGGTACTCGACCGGCGCTTCTTCCGCAAGAAGTACGACGCGCAGCAGGTGCTGGCGCAGTTCGCCCTCACGGCGCGGGATGAAATGGACATGGCCATCCTGCAGGCAGAACTCCTGCGGGTCGTGCAGGAGACGCTGCAACCGGGGGGCGCTGCGATCTGGCTGAAGCAGGAGGTGACCACATGAGCGTAAGAAAGGATGGTCTAGCGCTGCTGCCCTGGCTGCTGTGCGCCGTGTGCGTCACGAGCGTGACGATCCAGGCCGCTCAGTGGGCGCTGGCATTGGAGGGACGGCCGACTCTTTTCGACGCAGTGGAGCGCCTTGGTTGGGGATTTGCAGTGGCAAGTGTGTTCGCGGTCCTGGCGGCGCTGATCATCACCCGCCAACCGCGCAATACGGTCGGCTGGCTGATGATGATACCCGCCCTCCTGATAGCAGTTCCGCAACCGGCAGGCCTTGAGTCTCAGTTCAGTTCGCCACCGGCCAACCCTGATGTTACCTTACTCATTTTTGCCTGGCTTAACAATTGGAGTTGGCTGGCACTGATCTTCCCGATCATGCTGATCCCATTACATTTTCCCACTGGTGCACCGCCCTCGCCGCGCTGGCGCGCCGTGGACTATCTCGCGATCATCATGATCGTCATTTTCATGTTGGCTGCGTCCTTTGGCATGACCTTCAATCCCAACGTCAATGGCGTGAACTATTCGCTGCCGAACCCGATTGGTTTTATTCCAGAGCAGGTAGTTGGCGCAGTGACTGGCGTGCCCTGGGTGGTGGGATTGCTGACGCTGGTTGGCGCGTCCGTGGCATCGCTATTTGTGCGCTATCGCCACTCTGGATTGGTTGTGCGCCAGCAGATAAAATGGCTGCTCTTGGCCTGTCTGTTCTTTGCCCTTGTCTACGCAGGTACCCTCTTCATAAATACCGTGACAAATGGCAGCCCTTCCCCAACAGTTCAGGGATGGAATAACTTGTTCTTGGTACTGTCTGTACTGACAATACCTGTTGCGATCGCTGTTGCTATCTTGCGTTACCGGCTGTATGACATCGATGTGATTGTTCGCAAGACGCTGCTCTACGCGATTCTCACGGCGCTGCTGGCGCTGGTCTATTTTGGTCTCGTGCTGCTTCTGCAAACTATCTTCGGTGCGGTTGCCGGTGAGCAATCTCCAGCGATCATCGTCATTTCCACGCTCGTGATCGCCGCTCTCTTCGCGCCGCTGCGCCGCCGCGTGCAGGAAGTGCTGGACCGGCGCTTTTTCCGCAAGAAGTACGACGCGCAGCAGGTGCTGGCGGATTTCGCTCAAACGGCGCGGGAGGAGACGGAATTGGAGATGCTGTCCGGCGATCTTGCCCGTGTGGTCCAGGAAACGATGCAGCCGCAGGGCGTATCGATCTGGTTGAATGGGCGGGCTTCGTCATGAGTACAGGTGTCAGCCGAAGATCAAGATTGCCCTGGCTGCTTGCCGCCGCCGGTATATGCAGCGCCATTATGCGCGGGTTTGGTTGGGCTGCCATGCCGGGCGCCGACCCGGAGCCTCGCGGCGAAGCAGTGTTTGTTAGCATCGTGGCTATCCTGTTTGCGGTCCTTGCGGCCCTGATCATTTCTCGTCAGCCCCACAATATGGTGGGTTGGTTGATGATGATTCTTGTGATTGCCATTGTCGTGCCGCCCCCGACGGCCTTCCCGCAATGGTTTCTTGCGGCGGCAGCGAACCCGAGTACCTTCCTGCTGCTCTACGTCTGGATCGCTGGCTGGTCGTGGATTCCAATAATCTTCCCGATCATCCTCATTCCGCTGCATTTCCCCACCGGCGCGCCGCCCGCACCACGCTGGCGCATCGTGGATTATCTCGCGTTGGCCATGGTGGCCAGCTTCATGCTGATCACCGCTGGTTCGGCCAATTTCCGCGGCGAAGTGGCGGGAGAGGATTTTGCCATCCCAAATCCTATTGGGTTCCTCTCTGATCAAACTGCGGACACTTTGCTGGGAGTGCCCTGGTCGATAGCGCTGTTTCTCCTGGTCGGGCTGTCCAGCTTTTCGATATTCGCGCGCTATCGCCGGGCGGGGACCATTGAACGCCAGCAGATAAAGTGGCTGCTCTTTGCCTGTATGCCGCTGGTTGTGGCCTATGCCCTTCCCAACACCAGCGGCGTTTCCACATGGCTGTTCGCACTGGCCGTGCTCGCCATACCTATCGCGATAGGGATTGCCATCCTGCGTTACCAGCTCTACGACATCGATGTGATTATTCGCAAGACACTGCTGTATGCCATCCTCACCGCGCTGCTGGCGCTGGTCTATTTCGGTCTCGTGCTGCTCCTGCAGACCGCCTTTGGTGGGGTTGCCGGCGAGCAACCACCGGCGATCATCGTCATTTCCACGCTCGTGATCGCCGCTCTCTTCGCGCCGCTGCGCCGTCGCGTGCAGGAAGTGCTGGATCGGCGCTTCTTCCGCAAGAAGTATGACGCGCAGCAAGTACTGGCCCAATTCGCACACAGCGCGCGGGATGAAACCGATATGGCGGCCTTGAGCAATGAGTTGGTGCGGGTAGTGCAGGAAACGATACAGCCGCAAGGCGTGACGCTATGGCTGAGCCCGGCCGCAAGGGAGGATTCTCGTGAATACAGAACCTGATGCGCCCTCATCGCCAGAGCGCCGCAAGCCAGGAGTACGGCCGTGGCGCACTATCTTCTTTTTGATTTTGCTGCTGCTCACGGCCTGGGGGGTCAACCGTTTCCTGCGGCCAATCGTGGCCCCGTGGAGCCTGCCTTCGGAGGATTCGCCAGGCATGTTCGGTGAATGGTCGGGTCCCGTGACCCTGGATACCGGGGTCAGCGGAACGCTGGTGCTGGCCCTGGAGGATAATTTTGATGAGCAGGAGGGCTGGAGCAATCTGGCGATCGAGGGTCTGGCGCGCTACTGCCTGGGTGACAGCCGCGGCAATTTCGAGGTGTATGGGCAGGCTGATCGCGAGGGCAACGTTGCAGACCTCCGTTTTCGCCCCACGGATGAGCAACCGGTATGGCTCTTGCATTCGCTGAGCAGTCGATGGGAAGGGGGCGAGATCCTGCTGTCCGGGACCTATAGTTACGATCCCGCGGCGGCGCACATTGCCCGGTCGGACGTGCCTGAACCGGCGATCCGGATCGCGCTACAGCGCGGCGGCGCGGATGACAACTGCGCGGCGGAGCCTTAGACAGCGATTGGCCTGGCGGAGGGGCATCGCCAGGGGCCTGACTAATTTCAGGCTTTTGTTGTGGAGCAAAGTTTCGTAACGTTTGGCAGACGATCCAATGGTAGAGTAGGGACACTATGACAGTACTGAAAGCTTTTTGGCGCAACAACAGCACCGCGGACGAGGTGCAGCCGGTAGCGGCGGTGACGCCTGCTCCACCGCTTCCCGCGGTGCAGCCGTTCGATTTGAACATCGCACCCAATGACCCTTTCCTCAACTACTGCCTACACAGCAAGGGCGTCATAGACATTGAGCGCTTGCAGCTTGATTCCACGGCCGTGGGGGCGATGAAAGCTGCGGGGGTCAAGCTGGTTGTGCCGCTGGTCAGCCAGGGGGACTTGATTGGGCTGATTAACCTGGGACCGCGCCTGAGCGAGCAGGAATATACCAGCGATGACTTCAAACTGCTGCAGGACCTGAGCGCGCAGGCTGCACCCGCGCTGAAAGTGGCGCAGTTGGTGGAGCAGCAGAAGCAGGAAGCGGCGGAGCGCGAGCGTATCCAGCATGAACTGCGGGTGGCACGACTGATCCAGCAAACGCTGCTACCGCAGGAACTGCCGCAGCTGGCGGAGTGGCAGGTAGATGCGTATTACCAACCGGCGCGCGCCGTGGGCGGGGACTTTTATGACTTTATCTATTTCGCTGACGGCCGTGTGGCTTTCATCGTGGCGGACGTGACGGACAAGGGCGTGCCGGCGGCACTGGTGATGGCTACGACGCGGAGTATCCTGCGCGCAGCGGCTGAACGCCTGGAGTCGCCCGGCGCGGTGCTGGAACGGACGAATAATGTGCTGGTGAAGGAGATCCCGCCCAAGATGTTCGTCACCTGTTTCGTGGCTCTGCTGAATCCGGACACAGGGCATTTGCGTTACGCCAACGCGGGCCATGATGTGCCGTATCACGTTACGGCTGATGGCGTGGCTGAGCTACGGGCGACAGGGATGCCGCTGGGGCTGATGCCGGGTATGGGGTATGAAGAGAAGGAGACGACCCTGGCCGCTGACGATTATGTGCTGCTATACAGTGACGGCCTGGTGGAGGCTCACGCTCCCGACCGGGAAATGTTTGGCTTCCCACGCCTGCAGGAGCTGCTGGGCGGACGGCGTGACGGCCGTGATCTGAACCAGTTCTTGCTCGATGAGCTGGCTGCGTTTACGGGACCTAATTGGGAACAGGAAGATGATGTGACGCTGGTTACGTTCCAGCGTTCCGCAGCAGCGAGCGCAGTCTCGCCCGGCTGGCAGGAGCTGGCGACTTTTGAGGTCGCCTGCGCGCCGGGTAATGAGCGCCAGGCGATGGCGCAGGTGGCGGAGGTGGTGGGCGACCGGCTGCCGCCGGCACGGCTGGAAAAACTGAAGACGGCCGTGGCCGAAGCGACGATGAACGCCATGGAGCACGGCAACAAGTATGCGGCGGACCAGCCGGTGCAAATCGAGGTTGCGGCCAGTGACACGGCCGTGCGGGTGCGGGTAACCGATCAGGGCGGCGGCAAACCCATTCCGGCCAAAGCTGACCCTGATCTCGACGCCAAGCTGGCGGGCGAGCAGTCGCCGCGCGGTTGGGGGTTGTTCCTGATTAAGAGCATGGTTGACGAAATGAACGTGGTACAGGACGAAAAGCATCACACTGTAGAGCTGATCATGCTGGACGCGGAACAGGAGAAACGGGAATGAATCACCTTGTAGGGGAGGTTCACCCCAGGAGTCGGAGATGGCTATGAATGCACAATCAATGTCAACTTTTGTGGCGGACTGCCGGATGGATGGGGACACGGCGGTTCTGGAAATGATCGGGGAGATTAATGGTCAGGCCGATGCCGCGCTGGACCGCGCGTATGGCGCGGCGGAGGCGGCAGCGCCGGCGCGGATCGTTCTCGATTTTGGGCGCGTCGAATATATCAACAGCACCGGCATCGCCCTTATTGTTGGCCTGCTGGCCCGCGCTCGCGCCGCGCATGTGCCACTCAGCGCGGTGGGGCTCAGTGACCACTATCGCGAGATCTTCACGATTACACGCCTGTCCGACTTTATTGATATCGAGTAGTTAGAATGCGCCCTGCGCAAAAGGAGATCGGTTATGCCCAATCAACTTGTTACTCACATTCGCCACCTGACCCCGGAAACGGCCGTTATCGATATTTCCGGTGAGTTGAACGGCTACAGTGAAGAGGCGCTCGTCGAAGCGTACAATCAGGCCACGGATGCGCGTACGCGCGGCATTATCCTTAACTTCACGGACCTGGAATATATGAACAGTTCCGGGATCGGTTTGCTGGTGACGATGCTGATCCGCGTGCAACGGCAGAAGCAGCGCTTGCTGGCGTACGGCCTGAGCGACCACTACCAGCAGATTTTTGAATTGACGAGGCTGAACGAAGCGATCGAGATTTATGCTGATGAGCAAACAGCGTTAACGGCCGTGGCTGCACCTGCCTGATTCCCTCCCTGAAAGCAATTGAATCTAACCGTTCTTGTAGCCTGCGCCCTGCGCAGGGTTTCTTAAAGGCCACCTTAGTTCAGAGTTAGCACGACGAAAAGCGTGCATTGGAGGAACACAATGAGCGAGAGTAATGCACCCAAAACAGCGCGCGACGCCGGCAATTGGGCCACACCTGTGGACACAATGGATGTCCAGGGAATATCCGCGGAGGCCATTAATCTCAACGTACAGGGTCGCAAACCGATGAGCCCCCTGCAGGGGTTTGGTCAATTGTGGCAGAAGACATACCGCATCCGCCTGGAAGGCATTACGGTTACGCCGCAGGAAGTGATCAAGGAATGGAAAGCCCATTTCCCGGAGTTCTGGCCCAAGGGAAACGAGTTTTACGGTCCGATGGCCGGGGTGGAACCGGGAGAGGTGGCCGTGTTGAACCTGGCGATGCCCGGCGGGGCGAAGCTGTCGACCGGCATTCGCGTGATTTATGCTGACGATGAGTCGTTCACGTTTATGACTCCGCAGGGGCATATGTTCGCGGGGATGAATACCTTCAGCGCTTATGATGACGCCGGCGTGACAGTGATCCAGATTCAGGCCTTGGTGCGCGCAGGGGACCCTATCTACGAGATGTCTTTCCGGATGAAGTTCGGGCACAAGGCGGAAGACGCGTTCTGGCATGACACGCTGCGCAATCTGGCGATCCGGTTCGGGTCGCCCAATCGCGAAGTCACGCAAACGAATATTTGTGTGGATAAGAAGGTACAATGGTCGGAGGCGAAGAATGTGTGGAACAATGCCTTCATCCGAACAGCGCTGTATACACCAGTGCACATGACCAAGAAGTTATTCAAGCGCGCGTGAGTATGGAGGGCATGCCCTTTCACAATCACGATTCGAGTTCTATGGATGCAATTGTTGTGGGTTCCGGCCCGAACGGCCTTGCCGCCGCCATTACCCTGGCGCGGCAGGGCTGGCGGGTGCAGGTTCTGGAAGCCAAAGAGACGATTGGCGGCGGCATGCGCACGGCCGAATTGACCCTGCCCGGCTTCCGGCACGATATCTGTTCGGCTATTCATCCGCTGGGCATGGGTTCTCCTTTCTTTCGGGAGCTACCGCTGGAAGCGTACGGGCTGCGCTGGATTCAGCCTGACATCCCGCTGGCGCATCCATTTGATGGCGGGACGGCCGCGGCGCTATACCAATCCCTGGAACGGACGATGGACAACCTGGGGGAGGATGGAGGGCGATACGGCCGACTGGTGTCCACGCTGGTCAGCCATTGGGATGAGCTGGCCCAGGAGTTTCTCGGCCCGCTGCGGCTGCCGCGGCACCCATTGCCGATGACCAACTTCGGACTGCGCGCGTTATGGCCGGCACAAACCCTGGCGGCGGCGCTATTCCGTACGCCGCAGGCGGAGGCGCTATTTGCCGGGCTGGCCGCGCATTCGATGATGCCCCTGCATTGGCCGGCGACATCGGCTTTTGGGCTGATGTTGGGCACGCTGGCCCATGTGGTAGGTTGGCCACTCCCGGAAGGAGGATCGCAGAGCCTGGCGGACACGATGGCGGCATACCTGACGACGCTGGGCGGCGAAATTGTCACCGGGCAGGAGGTGCGGTCGCTGCATGATCTGCCGCCAGCGCGGGCGGTCTTGCTCGACGTGACGCCGCGGCAACTACTGCAGCTGGCGGGCGACCAGCTGCCCGCCGGATATCGGGGCCAGTTGGAGAAATATCGTTATGGCATGGGCGTCTTCAAGGTGGACTGGGCGCTGGATGGACCGATTCCCTGGTTGGCGGAGGAGCCACGTCGGGCGGGCACGGTGCACCTGGGCCCGACGCTGGCGGACATCGTGGAAAGCGAAGCGGCGATCTGGCGGGGGGAATATGCGGCACGGCCGTATACTCTGGTGACACAGCAGAGCCTCTTTGACAGGACACGTGCCCCGGCGGGCAAGCATACGGGCTGGGCGTATTGCCATGTGCCGCACGGCTCTACAAAGGATATGACTCAGGCAATCGAGGGCCAGATCGAACGATTCGCCCCCGGCTTCCGCGACCTAATCTTGCAGCGGCACACGATGACCACATTTGACCTTCAGCAGTACAACCCTAACTATGTCGGCGGCGACATCAACGGGGGCGTGCAAAACTGGCGTCAGCTGTTCACGCGGCCTACGCCGCGCTTTGACCCTTACAGTACACCGCTGCCGTACCTATTCCTCTGTTCCTCTTCAACCCCTCCCGGGGGCGGGGTACACGGGATGTGCGGCTATCATGCCGCGCAGTCTGTGCTGCGCAAGCTTCCGCTGTAGAACCAAGCGCGGCGCAACAGGTACCACCGGGTGAAGCGGACGGCGACATTATCAATTTGATCGGGATTGGGGGCCAGGAACAGAACAAGATTGGCGCGAAACACCTCAGCGGACATATGATATGGGAGCCGCGGGAGTGCCGAGTGAGCGGCGGGCTCCCTTAGCCGGCAAAGAACAAGGATGGAACCGATCCATGAAATTTGAGGCTAACGAACACCCGCACCGGCGCTATAATCCTTTGACAGGGGAGTATGTTCTGGTGTCGCCGCACCGGGCCAAACGGCCGTGGCAAGGTCAGGTGGAAAAACTGCCGCCAGATGATCGCCCGGCGTATGATCCAAAGTGCTATCTTTGCCCCAGTAATGCGCGCACGGGGGGAGCGGTCAACCCAGACTACGCCCACACTTACGTCTTTACAAATGATTTTCCGGCGCTGCTGCCTGACACCCCGGTTGCAGATGGGGCCGCCTCGGACCTGTTCCGAACGGAGAGCGTGCGTGGAACCTGCCGGGTGATCTGTTTTTCGCCGCGTCACGACCTGACGCTGCCGTTGATGGACCAGGCAGATATACGGCTTGTCGTTGACATGTGGGCAGAGCAAATTGAAGAGCTGGGCCCCACGTACCGCTGGGTGCAGATTTTTGAGAACAAGGGTGCGGTCATGGGCAGCTCTATGCCGCACCCGCACGGGCAGATCTGGGCGCTGGACACGCTGCCTAATGAGCCGCATCAGGAAGATATCCAGCAGCGGAACTACTGGCAGGAGAACGGCCGTGTGCTGCTCGTCGACTACGTGGAGCAAGAAGCTGAGAAGAGAGAACGTATCGTGGTCGAGAACGAGCATTGGTTGGCCGTGGTACCTTACTGGGCGGTGTGGCCCTTTGAGACGCTGCTTCTGCCGCGCCGCCACGTCTTGCGTCTGGCCGATCTGCTTGATGGCGAGCGAGACGCTCTGGCTGAGATTCTGAAGCGGCTGCTGACGAAATACGACAACCTGTTTGAGACCTCCTTTCCCTATTCGATGGGCTGGCATGGGGCGCCGTTTGGAGCATATGAGTACTGGCAGCTACATGCTCATTTCTATCCGCCGCTGCTACGTTCGGCGACGGTAAAGAAGTTCCTGGTAGGCTTTGAGATGCTGGGCGAGGCCCAACGAGACTTGACAGCCGAACAGGCGGCTGCCCGTTTGCAGGAGCTGCCCGAAGAGCACTACAGTCTTGGCGGGTAGCCTGACGGATTTCACTGCGCCAACACCGACCATAATCTGCGCGAAGCTGCGCGTATCTGCAAGAAAGCCTTGATTTCTCCAACTTTGTGATTATAATGAAAAATAACCGTCATAAACGTTCACAATCGCGCAGCTTGAGGAATCATGTTCAAATCCGCCAGGCAGTCGAAGATTCGCCGCCTCATAGACGAGAAGGGAGAGATCAGTGTTACGGAGCTGAATGAGATCCTGCAGGTCAGTGAGGCTACGATCCGGCGAGACCTGGAGCAACTAGCCGACGAAGGCTGGATTCTGCGCACGCATGGCGGGGCACTGCGGGCGGAGCCGGCCCCGGCAGAGCCACCGATTCGCTCGCGCATGACGGAAAACGCGCTGGAGAAGAGGGAGATCGGCCGCACGGCGGCAAGGCTGGTGCAAGCGGGGGAGACTATTTTCCTGGGGAGCGGCAGTACGGTGGGGGAAATGGTGCCTCATTTGGCCAAGGTGCCGGGCCTGACGGTCATTACCAACTCCCTGCCGGTGGTGAATGGGCTGGCGCGTACGGACGTGGAACTGATTGTTATTGGGGGCATGTTCCGGCCGAGCGAGCAGTCCATGGTCGGGCATGTGGCAGAGCAGGCGATTCACGAGTTTCGGGCTGACCGCACGTTTATGGGCATCCGAGGCATCGATTTGGAGCAGGGGTTGACCAGCGATTTCTTGCCCGAAGCAGTCACGGATCGAGCCATCCTGGGGATCGCTTCGCACTGTGTGATCGTGGCCGACCACAGCAAGTTCAACAGAGTCAGCAGTGTCTTTCTGGCCCCGGTTACCACGGCCGATACGATTGTTACGGACGAGGCGACGGATCAGGCGACCGTTGCAGCGCTGCGCGAGGCAGGGATAAAGGTCCTCACGGTCTCATGAACGAGGACGAAATGAGCGAGACGGCGGGACGGAATGCCCAGGATTTGCTGCTGAGGGAATATAAGCCGGTCTCGCAACTGGTGACCGCGCATACCGTGGTCGAGAGGCCGCGGGTGCCGGTGATTGACGCGCACAACCATCTTGGGGAGCCGTTTGGGGGTGGTTGGGACAGACGGCCGCTGCCGCAACTACTTGACCAGCTGGACGAAGCCCAGGTTACGACCTATGTAGACCTCGACGGCGGGTGGGGCGAGACCATTTTGCAGCGCCATCTGGATCATTTCAAGGGGCCGGCCCCCGAACGGTTTCTGATTTTCGGCGGAGTTAACTGGGCGATGTGGCCCGAGCAGGGCGACCGTTTTGGCGAGTGGGCGGCCGGAAGATTGCGGGAGCAGGTACGTTGGGGAGCGCAAGGGCTGAAGATCTGGAAGCCGTTTGGCCTGCAGGTGAGGGACGCGGACGGCGAACGGGCGAGATTGGATGACGCGCGCCTGGGGGCTATCTGGCAGACGGCTGCAGAACTCAAAATTCCGGTTCTGATTCACGTTGCCGACCCGGTCGCATTTTTCCTGCCACTGGACGCTGCGAACGAGCGATGGGAGGAACTGCAGGCACATCCTGACTGGCAGTTTCCCAGCCCGCCTTTTCCATCTTTCCTGGAAATCATGGGGCAGTTCGAGCGGTTGATTGCGGACAATCCAGCGACCACGTTCATCGGCGCACATGTGGGATGTTATGCGGAGAACCTGGGCTGGGTGGCGCGGATGCTAGAGCAATATAGCAACTTCTTTGTAGATATCAGCGCGCGCATCAGCGAACTCGGCCGCCAGCCAACTACGGCGCGGCGCTTTTTCACGAAGTACCGCGACCGCATCCTGTTTGGCACGGACGCCGGGCCTTCTGTGGAAACGTATCGTACCTACTACCGCTTTCTGGAAACAGAGGATGAATACTTCCGCTATGACAACGAGGATGTGCCGGGGCAGGGGCGCTGGGCGATATACGGCCTGCACCTCGACGAGGCGGTTTTACAGAGGATCTACCGGGGCAACGCCGAGCGGCTGTTTGCCCTGACGCACAGCTAGGAGAATACGATGAGCCAACGCGGGGAACATACCCTGAATGAGATTATGAGCCAGCCGCAGGTGTGGGCGGATACGCTGGCCGCCTTCACGGCCGTGCGACCGGAGTTGGAGGAGCGGTGGAGGGAGGCCCGACCGCAACGCATTCTTGTCAGCGGCTGCGGTTCCACGCACTACCTTTCGCAGGCGGCAGCATCGCTTTTGCAGGACCTGACCGGCCTGCCGGCGGTGGCCTATCCTGCATCGGAAATCGTTCTTTTTCCGCACAAGATGCTGCGCGAGGCGGGGCAAACGCTGCTGCTGACGATTTCGCGTTCTGGCACAACGACGGAGACGCTGCGCGCGCAGGAGGTTTTTCGGGCGCACGGTGGGTTGGGCAACTGGACTATCACCTGTTACCCCGAGAGCCCCATGGCCGCCGCTTCTGAATTCGTCTTGTCCACGCCGAAGTCGGCCCAGGAGGCGAGCCTGGCGCAGACGCGCTCGTTCACCTCGATGCTGCTGCTGGCGCAGCTGATGGCCGGCGGAATTGCCGGTCATGATACCGAGGCCGCGGCGGTTCTGCCCAAGCACGCGGAAGCGCTGCTAAACGGCAGTTCCGACCTGATGGTTGCCTTGGGCCAGGATATGGGGATCGAGCGCTTCTACTTTTTGGGGTCCGGGCACCAAGCGGGCATTGCCAGCGAGGCGATGCTGAAGACAACAGAGATGTCCCTAAGTGTCAGTAACGCCTTCCACTTCCTGGAGTTCCGTCACGGGCCGATGTCCATGGCCGGCGGGAACACGTTGATCTCCGGTCTGCTGTCGCGCACGGCGGTGGCCGCTGAACAGCAGGTGCTGGCGGATATGAACAAGCTGGGTGCGCGGACGCTGGCGCTGAATCCCACGGGGAAACCCAGCGAGGCCACCTGGGAGATTGGCATGCCGCACGATACGCCTGATTGGCTGCGGCCCGCGCTCTATTTGCCGCCGCTGCAGATGTTGGGGTACCACCGGGCGATGGCCAAGGGGCTGGACCCGGACAACCCGCAGAACCTTACGGCCGTGATCTATCTCGATTCCGCCCTGGTATAGCACGTGTGGGCAGAATTGAAGAGCGCAAGCCGCAGCGTGAAACTTTCAGCATCCAGGAGGAGACGCTATTTGAGTTGAACTGACCAACCCCGTGTCAAAGAGCCTTTCGCAAACTGCTTGAGTTCTGTCTGAGGAGGATAGAAAGATGACATCCAAGAGAAGCCATTTCCTGTTTGCCGGTCTATTGCTCTTAACAATGATGTTCGCCACTGCCTGTGGTGGTGGGGCAGCAGCGCCCAGCCCAGCCGATGGTGCCGCCCCTGCCGAGACTGAGGGAGGAGAAGCCGCTGCTCCGGAAGCGAGCGGAGAAGAAGCGGTTACCATCCGCTTGTGGACGCACCAGAACGATGCCTTTAACGAAGGGTACCAAGCGTTGGCAGATGCCTACATGGCTCAGAACCCGAACGTTACGATTGCCCTGGAGACATTTGACTATGATACGTATATCCAGACGCTGCAGACAGCGCTACCCGCAGGAACCGAGTCAGATGTACTGCAGATGTTTGGATCCTGGGTTTGCAGTTATGCTGAAGGTGGAAATCTGGCTGCTGTACCTGACAGCGTGATCTCCAAGGCTGATGCTGAAGCGGCGATCTTCCCAGCCCAGATTGGCGGTTATTTGTGCAATGATGTCCTTTACGGCGTGCCGCAGGAATTCAATATCGAATACGGCGCGACACTGGTGAACACGGCCGCGGCGGCAGAAGCCGGTATTGATGATATCACGAGCGGCTGGGCCACGTGGGACGAATTCATCGCGGACGGAAAAGCGCTGGCGCAGAGCCAGGACGGGGTGCTCACGCGGGCCGGGTATAACTTCACCGGTTCGGATGGTCTGTCGGCGACGTTCTACTCGTTGATTCTGCAAAATGGTGGCCAGTACCTTACGGATGACGGTTTTACGGTGAACACGCCCGAAGGCAGGGCAGCCCTAGAACTGATGAAACGCATGGTAGATGAAGGGCTGGTAGACCCGGTTCTTTATAATGATGAGGCTAACTGGGTGGGAGATTCCTTTTTCGATGGCAGCAGCGCCATGGGCCTGGTGGGCCCTTGGGTTGTCCCGGAATACGGCGGTGATTACCCTGAGGTTATTGAGGTGACGCAGTACGTACCGCTGCCTTCGGCAGGTGAAGACAAGCTTGTGGCTGCGTCCGGTTGGGGCCTGGCGGTATCTCAGAACAGCCCGGCGCAGGATGTGGCCTGGGATTTCGTGAAATTCGCGGCGCTTGATCCCGCCAATGCGGTGAACTTTAACCTCGCTTCGGGAACGCTGCCAGCGCTGGTGGCCAATGCCAGCGGTACTTCTGCCGATGAACTGGTGGCGGAGTTCCCGCATTTCGGTCCGTTCCTGGAGGTCATGCCCAATGCCGAGTATGAGGGGGCGTTCCCGGATCGCGATCTGGTCTGGTATGAGATCACGTACCCGCGCATCCTCAACTTCCTGCAGGGCAATGCCACGTTGGAAGAGACATTGGAGACGATTGAGCGCGAAGTGAACGAAACCTTGAATTAGCTTTTGCCGAGGTCCTCCGGGGTCACGCAGACTTCGGAGGACATTCTCCGGCCCGGAGGTGTTCATGACTCAAGCCACGGACGTATCCACGACAACGGTGCCGCAGACGAGACGGCGCTGGTTTGATTTTACACACGGCCGTACGGCTTCGCAGCGCGCCTTCCTGGCCAGCGCCCTGGTGCCCGCGTTCCTCTATATGGCCTTCTGGACGTTCCTGCCGATCGCCTGGGCCTTCTTGCTGGCTTTTTTTGACTACAGCGCGCGGCGACAAGGCGGGCCGATCCTGGGCCTGGGCGGGGAGAACCCTTTCGTCGGCTTACAGCATTTCAGGGCCATGTTGGATTTCAGCGCTGAAGCGCCCCTGGAAGTGCGGCAGTTCCATACCAGCGTCAAAGTGACGATGCTGTTCGCCTTTCTGGTGGTGCCGCTGAATCTGGCGATCACCCTGCCTCTAGCGGCGATGATCGAGTCCGTCCATAACCGCTGGCGCGTCGCCTTCCGGACTATCTTCTTTCTGCCGGTGGTCACATCGGCCGTGGGCGTGGCGATTATGTGGGGCTTTATCCTGCACCCACAGCGGGGCCTGCTTAACGGCCTGATTTCACAGGTCAGCGGCAAGTTGACGGCGATAAACTGGACGGGCGACCAATCCCTGGTTTTTTTGGGGATTCCCGTGGCTTTGATCGCGGTCATCATCGCTTATTTGTGGATGGACATCGGTTACAACCTGATCATCTTCATTGCCGCTTTGCAGTCTATTCCGGACAGCATTCGCGAGGCGGCGATTATCGATGGCGCGGATGGGGTGAGCATGTTTCGCTACATAACGCTGCCACTCTTGAAGCCGACGATTTATCTGGCGGCGGTGTTGACGATGATCTCTGCGTTCCAGGTTTTTGACGTGATCCAGGTGATGACCGATGGTGGGCCTAATGACCAGACGCGGGTCATGGTGATCGACATTTACAACAATGCTTTTCGTTTCCAGAACATGGGGTGGGCGGCGGCGGTATCTACGATTCTCTTTGCGATCGTCCTGACGATATCTCTTGTGCAATCGCGGCTGCTGCGCACTGATTGGGAGTACTAGGCCATGCAAGCATCGGTTACCAAGACGCCAGCACAGCGCACCGGGCCGAATTTCGGCCGTATCGCTGTTTACGCCATCCTATTCCTGGGCAGCATTGTGGCAATGATGCCTTTCATCTGGATGATCCTTGCTTCCTTCAAGACTGGCGCAGAGGTGCGACAGATCCCGCTGACTTTTTGGCCTGCCGAGCCAACCCTGGAGAACTACAGGGCGATCTTCAACGACCCCAAACTGCCGCTGGGGTTGTTCTATCGAAACTCCGCGATCGTCGCCATCGTTAATGTGACCCTGGCCCTCTTTACGAGTTCGCTGTTCGGTTACATATTCGCAAAGTTTGAGTTCCCGGGCAGCCGGCTGTGGTTCTGGGCGCTTCTGGCCCTGATGATGATCCCCTTCCAGGTGACGATGATCCCCAGCTACCTGATCCTGGCACGGCTGGGCCTGCTGAATAATCTGCTGGGACTGATTATCGGCGCGGCGATCACACCGTTTGGAATTTTCCTGATGCGCCAGTTTTCGATGTCGATTCCCAACGAAATGTTGGACGCGGCCAGGGTCGATGGGGCTTCCGAATGGCGCATCTATTGGTCGATCGTGCTGCCGCAACTGGGCCCGGCGCTGGCCACGTTGGGCATGTTGGAGTTCATGTTCAACTGGAATGCGTACCTGTGGCCGCTGATTGTGTTGACAGAGCAGGATAAGCGGACTCTGCCTATCATCCTGACCTGGTTCACGACACAGCACTCGAACCAGACGCAATTAAGCATGGCCGCGTCGGTGGTGGTGGTCATTCCGATCCTGATTGTCTTCCTGCTGTCGCAGCGCTGGATCGTGAAGGGAATTACACTGTCCGGGATCAAGGGGTAGGAAACGTGCGCGGGCCGGCGACCTTTTGTGAGGTGTTCCTGGTGTTGATGGTGGCGTGCAGCGGGTTGCCCGGGAACGCGGGGGAGGTCACAGCAGTGTTTGAAGCTGCCGCGGAAGTGCCTTTTGTCGAGCAGGAGACTATTGCGACGGCCGTGCCGCTGACCAGTAAGGATTGGTTGGGAGTGGAAGATTTTCTTTACCAGCTGCAGCGCGCCAGACCGCAGCGCATTGCCGAGACAGGGTTCGACCTGGTGGTACTCAGTATTGGCGCAGCCGGCAATTCTCCTGCGGTTGTTCCGGCGCTCAAAGAGGGTCCCGGTGGCGAAAAGCTGGTACTGGCCTATATGAGTATTGGCCAGGCCGAAACGTACCGCGAATACTGGAAGCCGGAATGGCGAGACAATCCCCCGCCGTGGCTGGATGAACCGGATGCGACGTGGGTGAATGATTTCTGGGTGCGCTATTGGGATCCGGAGTGGCAGGCGATCATTTATGGTTCACCGGAGAGTTACCTGGACCGCATTATCGAACTGGGCTTTGACGGGGTATACCTGGACCGAGTCGATGCGTACCGTACCTACGAAGAAAAGGAAGGGCGGGAAACGGCCGCACGGGAAATGGCGGAGTTCATCCTCGACTTCACACGCTATGCGCGGGAGAAGAGGCCCGGTTTTGGCGTGTTTCCACAGAATGCGGAAGAGCTGGGCGTACAGTTTCCGGATTACCTGGCGGAGATGACGGGGGTGGGCGTGGAAGACCTCTATTATGGCTATCCGCGCGATCATGAGCCCAGCCCGGCGGAGTGGACGGCGGCACGGGAGGATATCCTGGACCAATGGGTTGAGGCAGGAAAACTGGTGCTGGCGATTGATTATACGGCGCTGGCGGACCAGATAGCTGACAGTTACAGGCGCGCGCTGGAGAAAGGATATGTTGATTATGTGACGGATCGTTCGTTGGGGCGTCTGCGCGTTAATCCCGGCTTTGAACCGGAGAAGTCACCCGAAGAGTATGAGTTTGGGGCTTTGGGGGGGAGTTGAAAGGCAGCGTAGCGGGCTGGAGACGACCATTGTTTGGACCAAGTTCAGGAGTCAGGAGCTAGAATGAAAATTACGATTATTGGAGCGGGTAGCGCCGTATTTGCCACGGAAATCATGACGGATGTGTTGGCAACGCCGGCCCTGGAGACAGGGACGTTTGCGCTGGTAGATATCAATGCCGGGCGTCTGGAACTGGCGCGGCAGATGGCTGAGTTTTTGATTGCGAAGAGCGGACGGCCGTGGCGGGTGGAAGCGAGTCTGGAGCGCACGGAAGTCCTGGCCGGCAGTGACTATGTCATCAATACTATTGAAGTGGCCGGTCGCGAGAACGTGCGGCATGATTATGACATTCCCCTTAAATATGGCGTGGATCAGTGTATCGGAGACACCATCGGGCCTGGAGGGCTGTTCAAGGCCCTGCGCACGCTGCCAGCCTGGCTGGAGATCCTGGCAGATGTGGAGCGCCTGGCGCCCAATGCCCTGGTCATGAATTATACGAACCCGATGTCGCTGACCGTGCTGGCCGGAGTACGGGCCTCGAATCTGACGATAGTCGGCCTCTGCCATTCCATCCAACATACGAGTTACCAGTTGGCTGAATATCTGGACGTACCCTGGTCGGAGATCGACTGGCGGGCGGCGGGGATTAATCACCTGGCCTGGTTCACCAAGCTGGAGCGAGGTGGTCAGGATCTTTACCCGCTGCTGACGCAGCGCATCGCCGAGGATCCTGACCTTTATGAACAGGACCCGGTGCGCTTCGAAATGATGCGCGAGTTGGGTGCTTTTGTCACCGAGTCGAGCGGGCATACTTCAGAATACACGGGCTATTTCCGCAAACGGCCAGATCTGGTTAAGAAATATATGCGTCCAGAATACCTGGGCGAGAGCGGTTTCTATGCCAACAACTGGCCCAGGTGGCTGCAGGAAAGCGAAGCTGAACTGCGTGGAACCCTTGCGGGGAGCAAGCCTTATGAGCTTGAGCGCGGGCCGGAATTCGCCTCATATATCATTGAGGCGATAGAGACGAACGTGCCCACGGTCATTTATGGCAATGTGCTGAACACGGCGCTGATCGATAACCTGCCGCATGATGGGGTAGTGGAAGTGGCCTGCCTAGTGGACAGCAAGGGTATCCAGCCGACGCACTTTGGGCCGTTGCCGACGCACCTGGCGGCGTTGGATGCGATGCATATGGCGTTTCACGATCTGGTAGTTACGGCCGTGCTGGAGCAGGATCGTGAAGCAGCCGTGCATGCGCTGATGATCGATCCGCTGACTTCCGCGGTTTGTTCCCTGGCCGAGGCACGGCAGATGTTTGACGAAATGGTCGAGGCGGAGCGCGACTATCTTCCCGATTTCATCACCGGCTAGCGCGGTGTCAGACGCGCAGCCGGTATCGGTCAAGCTGCAGTGGTTCTCTGAAGTGCGCTCGCGGTCTGGTTCGGCACAGCGCTAGGTGGCTGTCATGGTTGATCTACTGGTTATAGGAGAAATCAATCCCGACCTGATCTTGCGCGGCGCGGACGTAGTGCCGGAGTTTGGGCAGGTCGAAAAGCTGGTGGAGCACGCCCGGCTCACGATTGGATCGTCATCGGTGATTACGGCGTGCGGGGCGGCGCGGCTTGGTTTGAGCGTGGCGTTTATCGGCATGGTAGGCGATGACGATTTCGGCCGTTTTATGCTGCGAGCGATGCAAGAACGGGGTATTGACACCAGCGGCTGTATTGTGGACCCTGCCGCAGTTACCGGCCTGGGTGTGATCTTATCCAGCCCGCAGGATCGCGCTATCCTTACTTTTCCAGGCGCGATTCCTCTGCTGCGGCGGGAGCAAATTGATGATTCATGGTTGTTCAGGGTACGTCACTTGCACGTAGGGGGGTATTATTTGCTTGACGACCTGCGTCCCGATCTGCCTGGCCTGTTTGCGAAGGCCCAAGGTCTCGGTCTGACCACTTCGCTAGATACGAACTGGGACCCGTCCGAGGAATGGGATGTGGCCGCGACTCTGCCGCACGTTGATCTCTTGCTACCAAACGAGCAGGAGCTTCTGGCGCTCAGTGGGAAAGAGGAGTTCGGGACGGCCGTGGAGTACATGGCGGCCCGGGTTCCAACTCTGGGGGTGAAGCGAGGACCAGTGGGAGGAATCGCTCGCCAGGGCCAGGAGGAGGCGAGCGCAGGCGTGCTGCCGGTCACGGTGGTGGACACCACGGGCGCGGGCGATTCCTTTAACGCCGGCTTCCTGTTCGGGTATCTGAATTCCTATACACTGCAGGATTCGCTGGCTCTGGCCTGTGCCTGCGGCTCTCTTTCAACAACGGCGCCCGGCGGCACGACTGCCCAACCAACTCTGCAGGAAGCTCAGGAGGCGCTGCGGCAGGCGGCCAGGGCTGTTGATTGAGGCAGTTAGTGACCTGTCGCCATGTCGTTTGGCCAGCATTTCCAAGCAATGGCAGCGGCGGACCGGGCTGCCTGACAGTCACAATCAATTGTACGAGGACGTTGCCAAGCCGCCAGTGCCCGCCTGAGGTCTGGTTGTTCCAATCGGCAGGTTTCGGAGTATGATAGGGTGGTATAGGCTCGTCGCAGGACGCTTTCCCGGAGGACGGGTCACGATGCAGGATATCCCGGGCATTTTGGAGGAACTGGAAATGAAAACGACACTTTTGGATTTACTGGCAACAGGGGAGCCGCTGGTTGCGGATGGCGCGATGGGTTCGCGCCTGATGGAAGCCGGTCTATCCACGGGTATGGCCTCGGAACTATGGAACGTTGAGAACCCGGCCGCGGTACAGGAAATCCATCGCAGTTATATAGCCGCCGGTTCGCAAATAATCCTGACCAATTCGTTTGGCGGCAGCCGAGCGGGACTCGATCGTCACGGGCTTGGCGACCGCACGGTGGAATTGAACCAGGCAGCGGCGGCGAACGCGCGCGCCGCCGCTGATGCAGCCCCCCATGCGGTTGCTGTGGCAGGGTCTATCGGTCCCAGTGGGGAGATGTTCGCCCCGTTCGGGCCGCTTGATCATGAGTCTGCTATGGCCGTGTTTGCCGAGCAGGCGGCGGCCCTGGCCGCAGGCGGCGTCGATGTGCTGTGGGTGGAGACGATGTCGGCGCTGGATGAGATCGCGGCGGCCGTTGCGGGCTGCGCCCTGGCTGCACCCCATTTGCCCGTCGTTTCGACGATGACATTCGAGCGTAAGGGCCGCACGATGATGGGCGTTACTCCCCTGCAGGCCATGGAGACGCTGCAGCCTCTGGGCGTCCTGGCGCTGGGCGGAAACTGCGGTAACGGCCCTGACGAGATTATCACGGTTATCGAGACGATGCATGGTGCTGATCCCGAACAGATCCTTGTAGCCAAAGCGAATGCCGGTGTGCCACGGATTGTGGCGGACCAAACCGTGTATGATGCTTCACCAGAGGATATGGCCGAATACGCGATCCAGGTTCGCAATGCAGGGGCGCGTATTATTGGCGCCTGCTGCGGCAGCACGGCGGCGCATGTGGCGGCGATTGCCGACGCCCTGCGCCAGCCGGTTTGATCGCTGGGCCCTAATGGGAGTCTGGTGATTCAGCGAGGTGGACGGAGCGAGGCATGTTATTCTAGGCGATGCCTTGCTCTTGCTTGAAGGTTTCAATCACATCTGCGGCACGTTCAACGCCCCCTCCGGCCAGGAAGGAAAGGCGTATGCGCGGCAGCCCTTCGGTTACCCGGGGGTCGGCCAGTACCTGGACGGCCGTGGCGCGCAGCTTGCCGGCAGTTAACCGTTCTGGTTCCAGATAGCGTCCGGCCTGCAACTGCTCCACGCGAGCGGCGTTGATAGCCTGTTCCACGGTGTTTGGCACGACGATCATGGGCACCAGAGCCAGCACCGCTTCATTAATGCTGTTCATACCCCCATGGGTGACAAACAAATCCGCCTCTTCCAACACGGCGAGCTGAGGCACGTACTGGGCGACGGTGAAATTCTGCGGCAGGGGGCCCAGATCGCCCGGGGTAATGGCTTTGCCAATGGACATGATCACCGCATAGTGGCTGTCGCCGAATGCTTCCAGGCAGTGCTCAAAGAATTGCTTGTTGGCCTGGTAAACGGTGCCCACGGCAATGTAGATGAGCTGTTGCCCTCTCTCCTTAGGAATTGGCAGCGGTTCATCGGTGCGGCCGGTGTTGATCACGGGGCCAATGAATTTATAGGAATCATCAAACCTTTCATCAAAGGGCTGGAAGTAGCGGGATGAAAAGACGATGTTGAGATCTGCAGAACTGGAGAGGATATTCAACTCTTCCGGCTTGCGCAGACGATGCTCAAGAGCCAGTTTCCCTGTCTGCCGCTGGAGCTTGCGGTAATATCCGTGGCCGGGCTCAATGCTCTGGAGGCCTTTCTTGAAAACGCGGGGGTCGCTGAAGAACATGCGCCAGTGGAAGGGGAGATGGGGAAAGCTGGCCACGGCTGGTATATCATAGCGCTGGGCGGCGATGCGCGCCCATGGCGCGCTCATATCGAACAGCAGGTAGTCCGGGCGTTCGGAGGCTACGGCGGCAAGCACGGGCCCCAACAGTGCCGCGGCCGCCTCTGCTAATTCGTTGCCCTGGCGAATGGAATGGGCTACGGTGCGCGACGGCTCAAAGGAATAGGCGTCGGTGTAGCTGCCGACGGCGGCGCCCGCAGCCAGGATGCTATCTTCGAATCCGGGCCCGGCGAAGTAGGTCAGCTCGTCTCCCCGGCGCACCAGCTCCTCAACCAGTGGCAGTGTCGGGTTGATATGTCCGTGGAAGGGTATGTTGAAAAACCAGGCTCTGGCCATGGATGCTCCAAATGCGCCTTCCGGCGCGGTTCTGATAGGCGTCAGAAGATCGGCACCAGCATGCGTACTATAGCCAGTGGCGGGAGCTTCAACAAGCGCGAATGGCAGGCCAATTGGCGCACATGGGTACGCATAGGGGTGACAATTCGGGTAGAATACGGCCGTTGCCAAGCAGCATTCTGCGTCACTTTGGAAAGGAGAAAGATATGCTACCGCGTTTGATCCCGATGGCCTTTGACGGCCGTGATGAGGACTTTGACATCCAGATGGGCCATTTGCAGACGCTCCTGGATGGGGAGGCGGAACTACTGGAGCCTGTGCGCCTCGGGGGCCAACTGCCGGAGGCTGAAGGCGTGGTATTCCCGCAACTATTGGGGGAAGCCTACCGGCGCGTGGACGAGTTCAGGGAAGTGGGGCTGCCGATACTGATTATCACTTCCGAGTTTGGTACATTTTCGATGTGGGACTGGGAAATGGTCACCTATCTGCGGCAGCGAGGCATCGACACAATTTTGCCCTATGACCTGGAGCAAACGATCAAGATCTGCCGGATGCTCGGGGTCAAACGGGAACTGAAGAACACGAAGTTCCTGGTTTTTCAAGATACGCCCGGCGGCGGGATGCAGGCCAGCATCTTCAAGCGTTTCTACTGGTTTGAGGACGAGGCGATCCAGGACATGCTACAAAAATTCGGCATCGAGCTGGTATACAAGAGTTTTAAGGAATTTGGCGCGGCGGCTCAACAAATAGCGGACGACGAGGCGGACGTTGTGCTGGCCGAGTGGGAGTTTAACGTCGGTGACATTAGCCCCAAACAGCTGCGCAGCGCGGTTAAGGTGTATATGATGCTCAAACGGGAGGTGGAGGCGGATCCGTCTATTCGCAGCGTGGGTATTAACTGCCTGAATGAATCCTACTTCTCGGATTCTACTCCCTGCCTGGCATGGAGCATGCTTTATGACGAGCGCAAGCTGATGTGGGGCTGCGAGGGCGACATCATGACCATGATGACCGAGTATATCCTGCACAAGTCGCTGGGTATGCCGATCATGATGACCAACCTGTATCCCTTCCTGATGGGGCAGGCGGCGCTTAAGCACGAACGCATCCCTCATTTTCCAGACGTCGATGGACCGCCTGAGGACCATATCCTGGCGGCGCACTGCGGATATTTTGGCGTGGTACCGAACTCCATGGCCAGCTCTTGGGCTGTTCGCAACAAAGTGCTGGCCATGGTAAACGACAACGCGATTGCGCTGGACGCGCGCCTGCCGGAGGGCCCGATGACGCTGGCGAAGCTAAAGCCATCGTTGCAGAAGATGATGGTCATCGAGGGTGAGTTGGAGAAGTATGCGCAGTTCGAGGATTCCGACTGTTTGAACGGAGCAGTGCTGCGCGTCTCTGACGGAAAGAAGCTGGTGCCCAATCTTTCGTCGCACCACTACTTGTTGATGACGGGGCATATGCTGGAGGATATCCAGCTGCTGGGGCAGCTATTCGAATTAGAGATAGAAGTTATGTGAGCAGACGGGTCTGGTGGTGCGGGCAAACGGCCGTGCCGCTTATTCGCATAGACACCAGTCTGATGGAGCCGAGCCTTTCGCCGGACACTCTTCGGGGCAGGGCTTTTTGGGTTATACTAGGTTGTGCTGATAGGAATAGGTTGTTTGCGCGTGGCAGGTATGGCGAAAGAGAGCGGTTACCAACAGATTGGGGAGAACTTGTTGCAGATCAAGCTTTACCGGCCGCGCACGCAGGGTGGAATCCCGCGCCCGCGCCTGATCGAGCGACTGCAACAGCATCTCGATGGTTCCCTGACCCTGGTTTCCGCGCCGGCGGGCTACGGCAAGTCAATGCTGATCAATCAATGGATGGAACAAACCGGCCGACCTGGCGCCTGGCTTTCCCTTGACGAATACGATTCCACGCTGGGCACCGTGGTATCGTATGTGGTGGCGGCCCTGACCTCGGTCTTTCCGGAAATTGGTTCGGGGACTCAGAATCTGCTCAGGGCGGCCAGCCTGAGCTCACCGGAGAGGCTGGCGGAAAGCGTGCTGCATGATATCGAGGGGTTGCCCCAGCCTATTGTACTGACGATTGACGACTATCACGCAATCAGTGATGCAGCGACGCACACCTTCATGGCCCGCTTTGTTGAGCTGATGCCGCGGTTCTTGCAGCTGGTATTGATTACCCGGGTCGATCCTCCTTTTTCACTGGCACGGCTGAGGGGACAGGGGCTGCTGCATGAGGTGCGTGCGGCACACCTGCGCTTCGATCATGAGGAAACAGCCGATCTGCTGCAAGATATTCTCGAAGAACCTCTGCCACCAAGAATGATTGACCTGCTGGCTGAACGGACGGAAGGGTGGCCTGCCGGCTTGCGCCTTGCGGCCATTTCCCTCCAGGATACGCCCGATCCAGAGGCATTCGTGAGTCGCTTCGCGGAAGGTAACAATCGCCTCTTGATGGATTATGTTGTCGACGAGGTTTTAGCCGGTCTCCCGGACTCTGAACGGGCGTTGTTGATGCGGATGTCTGTCCTGGATCGTTTCTGTGTCCCGCTTCTGGCTGCGATTTCAGAACCAGGGGTAGGGGATTCCGCGGGTCAGCAGCTTCTGGAAAGATTATGGGGGGCCAATCTATTTCTGATCGCTCTGGATGACAGCGGCACCTGGTTCCGCCAACATCATTTGTTCCGTGACTTGCTGCGCCAGCAATTGATTATGAATTACTCAGCAGGCGAAGTTGCGCTATTGTCAGCGAGGGCGAGCAACTGGTCGGAAGAGGCCGGCCTAATCGAAGACGCCCTGAAGTATGCGGTCAGAGCCGCCGACCCGCAGCGCGCGGCGCAGTTGGTGGAAGCGCGCCTTCACGAGGCCCTGAACGTGGAAGAGTGGCGCCGGCTGGAGCGCTGGCTGGCGGCTTTGCCCGAGCAAGTAAAGGGTCGACCCGGAATTGTGGCGGCGCAGCTGGCAGTCGACCAGATTCGCTTTAAGGTCCGATCGGCCAAGGCACTGACGAGCGCCGCGCGGGGTCAGCTTGAAAGTTCGGAATTGGGTTTTACTCCTTCCCAGCGCCGCGAATGGGAAGGTATGCTGGACGCCTATGAAGTCTCGCTGTTTTCCCCTGACATTACCCCGTTTGAGGCAATACGACTAGCTGAGCGGGCGCTGGAGAGTTTGCCTCCGCAGGCGACCTATATCAGGAGCCTGGCCGCACTATGGCAAGTATACGCGATGCAGATGTCCGGGAAGCCGCAAGCCGCGGCTGCCTTAGCTGAGAGCCGCCTGCAGGTACAGCCGGAAGGTTCTCCTGTTTTCACCAACAGAATGCTGCTGGCATTGGGCACTGTATATTATGGTGAAACGGATCTACGTAACCTGATGAACACAGCGCTGGTATACCGGCGGTTCGCACACCGCAGCGGCCAAACTCTGAGCATCGGTTGGTCAGCTTTTCTACTTGGTTGGACTCATTATCAGAACAACGAACTGAAGGAGGCGGAACAGAGCTTCGCGGAGGTCAGAGCGCTCCAGGAACTGGTTCATGTGCGCTGCGCTATTGACAGCCTGATCGGACTCGCTCTGACCCAGAATGCTCTGCAACGCAAAGAGGAGGCTCGGCATACTTTGGGGGAACTTAGGGCGCTGCTCTTGCAGCACGAGGCGATCCGCATGCTGCCGCTGGCAGACACGCTGGCGTGGCGGCTGGGCTTTGCTGAACATAGTGCTTTGCTGACAAGCAGTTCCATTACCCCGGCCATGGTTCGAACGCAATTGGCGCTTGACCTGTGGGAAGTTCCAGCACTGACCATGGCTCGCGCGGACATTGAAAGCCGAGACCCGGAGCGATTGACCGCCGCTGAAAACGTGCTGCGCGAGAGCCGCCAGTTTGCCAGTTCCAGAAACTCCAAGCGCCTCCTGCTGCGCGTCGGGGCGTTGGAGGCTTTCCTGCACCTGGCGCGCGAAGAGCCGGAGCGCGCCACAGCCACCTTGCGTGATACCGTGCTTCTGGGTGAACGAGGCGGTGCACGGCGCGAGATATTGGATATTGCCCCGGCATTGTACCCGCAGATCCGGCAGCTGGCCGAAAGCGGTCTGGCACGCGGCTATCTGGAGGGGATGCTGGCCTGCTACAGTCCACTAGAGCAGCTGCTGCTGCCAGCAGAAGCAGGGCAGAACAGTGCAGAGCTGGCGGGCGTGCTGACGTACCGCGAAGTAGAGGTCCTGCTGCTGGTAGAAAGACGGCTGAGCAACCAGCAGATCGCGCAACGATTGTACGTCTCGCCGCATACGGTCAAGAAACATACGGTGAATATCTATCGCAAACTGGACGTCAAGAACCGCAGAGAGGCAGTTGCACTGGCGCGCGCGCTGCATTTGCTGCCTGAAAGCCAGGGGACGGAACCCCTCTAGACGGCGGTCAGAGGATTGTCCGAAGCGGGATACCCCTTTTTTAATCCATACTCTGCACTCCAGCACTATCTTTTTGCCCCTGTTTTTTGCTACTATATGAGTATGAGCGTGTGCGGGTGGTGAGCCGTACTTCCGGCAAGCCGCTACGCCCATGCGACAGTGTGATCCGGAACTAGCGGTCCCGGAAGTGAGCTACCCGCGGGTGAATTAATGGACTCTCAAATGAACCCACCCCTGTCTCTGGACGAATCCGCAATTTACCAGATTCGCCTACAAGGTGCGGTGGATCAGAGTTGGGCGCGCGAAGTAGGGATGCACATCAACAATTCAGTTAACTCCGGAAGTGCTCCGGTGGCAACCCTGATTGGTGAAGTGGCTGACCAGGCGGCGCTATTTGGTGTCTTGAACCGGATGTATGGTCTGGGCTACCCGCTCCTCTCGGTTACGTGCCTGTTCCCTCCCATGATCGTGGAGGAAGGCAGCGATGGAATTGAGTGAGATTTGGTTTTTTCCGCCGGCCCAATGGGCCACCTAGTTTGTATACACGAGAATCATGACCCTTTCGACCGAGAACTTCAGCGCTGATAACGTCTTCTGGACAAAGGTCAAGCTGCCGCCATGGTGGCTCATCCTCATTGAGGCGATTTTACTTATCGCGATTGGCATCTTCCTGCTCGTTAACCCCTACCAGACCTTTGTATCCATTGTGTGGGTCCTGGGTATCTACTGGTTTATCCGGGGCATCCTTGATCTGGTATCGCTTTTGTGGGACAGGAGGATGTGGGGCTGGAAGATCTTTTCCGGCATATTGGGCATCATTGCCGGCTGGGTGGTGTTGCAGCATCCGGTGGGCAGCACGGTAGTTGTGGGCCAGGTGACGATCTGGATTCTGGCGTTCACGGGTATTTTCATGGGGATTTCCGCCCTGGTGCGCGCATTCCAGGGCGCGGGATGGGGCACCGCCGTGATGGGCGTAATCAGTATCGGGCTGGGCATATTGCTGTTGGCAAATACGGCTGTGGCCGCATCTGCCCTGCCGTGGGTTCTGGGCATCTTCGCCATCCTCGGCGGCATCCTGACGCTTTTTGGCGCCTTTGGGATTCGCAGGCTGGAAAATGAGTTGGAAGCCCAGAAAGAGAAGCTGCAAGTCACCTATGACGCCCGCGCTGACCGGGTTGCGGCGGCGGCGGCGAATATGCCAGAAGAAGTTGAGGACACCTTGTCGGACGAAGTCTGAAGCAGGTCGGAGCCGACCTGGAAAGCCCGTATAACCCGTTACAGAGTGGGAAACTTGCATGAGAGTATTGATTAATGGTACACGTTACCTGGTCCTGATTGCCGTGTTTGGCCTTTTGTTTGCCGCTCTGGCAGTCTTTATATTTGGCGGCATTACCACGGTGGTTACGGTGATCGAAGCGTTCCGGAATGGGGAATTCAACGCAGAAGGAGCGCGGCTGTTCAGCGTAGAGTTGATCGAGTTGATTGACCTGTTCCTGTTGGGAACGGTGCTGTATATCACGGCCGTGGGTTTGCATGAGTTATTTGTCGATCCTACGCTGGTAGAAGTGCTGCCTGGGTGGCTTTCCGTATCGAGTTTGGACGAATTGAAGTTCAATCTGCTGGCGGTTATCGTGGTGATGCTGGCAGTCCTTTTCCTGGGCGAAGTTGCGGCCGGGGCGCTGGAAGCGATGGGTCTCTTCGGTTTTGGCACATCCATTGCCCTGGTAATAACCGCGCTTGGCATTGCCGTTTTTTCGTTTGCCAAAGTGCACAGCATGGGACACAGCCATGAAGTTGAAGGCCACGAAGAAGTAGAAGAGCATTCTGCGGCGACGCATGAGTGATTTCCAAATTGGGATTACAGTTTTATTCTACGTTTTGCAAGGACCGTGCGCACTTACCCAGCGGGATGGTCAGCAATTGAAGGAGCATAAGTAATGGCA
The DNA here is from genome assembly GCA_963786145.1 of uncultured Chloroflexia bacterium. GTDB lineage: Bacteria > Chloroflexota > Anaerolineae > Promineifilales > Promineifilaceae > JAACFF01. Next base: position 1,070,126 of record CAWAYB010000001.1, on the reverse strand, counting down.
TTGACAGAGTATATTCCCGGAACGACCTTTCCCGGTGTAATCGGCCGTACGGCCGATGTTTCCACGCCCGCCTGGCCGGCACCGCCGCGCCCACCGGCAGGCTCGCCCAACGTCCTCTATATCGTTATCGACGATACCGGCTTTGGCCATCTCAGCTCCTTTGGCGGCCTGATCGAGACGCCTAATTTGGATGCCCTGGCGGCTGATGGTCTGCGCTACAGCAATATGCATACGACGGCGCTGTGTTCACCGTCCCGTTCGTGCATGCTGACCGGCCGTAACCATCATTCGAATCACATGGCCGGCATCACCGAGATTTCAACCGGCTATCCCGGTTACGACGGTAATATTCCCTTTGAGAATGGTTTCCTTTCTGAAATTCTCCTGCAGCAGGGCTATAACACCTATGCCATCGGTAAGTGGCATCTGACCCCGGCCGAGGCGAACTCGCCTGCCGGCCCCTACAACCGCTGGCCTCTGGGGCGGGGATTCGAGCGCTACTACGGTTTCCTGGGCGGCGACACGCACCAGTACTATCCGGAACTGGTACGTGACAATACGCAGGTCGAGCCGGAAAAGACCCCGAAGAAGGGTACCATGTAACGCCGGACCTGGTGGAAAAGGCGATCGGAATGATCGCCGACGCCAAACAGATCGCGCCAGATAAACCGTTTTTCATGTATTTCTGCACTGGCGCCGGCGCATGCTCCCCATCACGTGCCCAAGGAATGGGCCGACATGTATGCAGGGAAATTCGATGACGGTTGGGACGCGTACCGCGAGAAGGTGTTTGCCCGCCAGAAGGAAATGGGCATCATTCCGGCGGATACGGTTTTGTCGCGCCACGATCCGGACGTTCAAGATTGGGATTCGCTTCCCGCCGATGAACGGAGGCTCTATGCACGTATGATGGAGGTCTTCGCCGGATTCCTGACCCACACGGATCACTATATCGGCGAACTGGTACAGTTCCTGAAGGACATCGACCAGTACGAAAACACCATGATCATGGTCATCTCCGATAACGGAGCGAGCCCCGAGGGTGGCCCGGGCGGCTCCGTCAATGAGAACGCTTTCTTCAACAATGTGCCCGATGACCTTGACCAGACGTTGGCAGCCATTGATGATATTGGTGGACCCAAATACTTTAACCATTACCCCTGGGGCTGGACATTCGCCGGCAATACACCTTTCCGTCGCTGGAAGCGTGAGACGTTCCGTGGCGGTGTGAGCGATCCCTTTATCGTCAGCTGGCCGGCGGGTATCAAGTCGCGCGGCGAAGTGCGCAGCCAGTACTCGCATGCGATTGACATGGTGCCCACCGTATTGGACGCCATCGGCATCGCACCGCCACAAAGCATCAACGGTGTCACACAGTCTGCGATTGAAGGATACAGCTTTGCGGATTCCTTTGATAATGCGGAGGCGCCGAGCAAGCACCAGACGCAGTACTTCGAGATGTTCGGACATCGCTCCATCTACCATCAGGGCTGGCGGGCCGTTTGTCCCTGGCCGGGAGACTCTTTTGTCGAGGCGGGCAAGGAATTCGGTACGCCGATGTCTTATGAAGAATTGACCGCGTTGGATGCGAGCGGTTGGGAACTGTTCCATATCGATGAGGATTATGCCGAGACGAACAATGTCGCCGGCGATCCGGCCAACCGCGCACGGCTGATTGAGATGATCGGCCAGTGGTATGTGGAAGCGGGCAAGTATAATGTGCTGCCGATCGACAGCCGGGGCACGCTGAAGTTTGCCGAGGCCCGGCCGCAGATCTCGGCTGCGCGCACGAGTTACACGTACTACCCGAATACGCAGGCCATTCCGGCGAATGCTGCCGCAGATACGTTCAACCGCTCGCACACGATCACGGCCGAGGTAGAGATTGCGGAGGAGGGTGCGGAAGGCGTTTTGCTGTCGCACGGCGGCAACGACGGCGGTTTCTCTTTCTTCATGCAGGAAGGAAAATTGAAGTTCGTGCATAACTATGTGGCACAGAAATATCTTACGGTCGAGTCGGAAGGGGAAGTGCCCACCGGGCATCACGCGCTGACGTTCGAGTTTGTGGTCACGGGTGAGGCTGATGTGAACAAGGGTATCGGCACGCCGGGCACGGCCATTCTCTATATCGATGACAAGGAAGTCGGACGTGCCGAGTGGCCCGTTACGACGCCCATCCAGTACGGGCTGGGTGGGGCGGTTGCCTGCGGGCAAGATCCGGGTTCTCCGGTGACGCCGGATTACCGGCCGCCGTTCAAGTTCACGGGCGGGCTCAAGCGCGTGCGTGTTGATCTCAGCGGAGAGTCATTTGTTGACCAGGCGGCACGTTTCAAGGCGATGATGGCGCGGCAGTAGGAACCTTGTTTAGAGCCGGCTTGGGGTGAAGTCTGGCTGATTATCTAGTGAGCTGAGTACCCTGGAAGGGTCCCTTCCAGGGTACTCCTGTCCAATAGCGATGGAATTTCCAATTATTGGCACGATAAGTAACGCGCTATTTTTCTTCCTTCTGCGGGTCGCCGCCGCGGTGGCTGTGGTGTTCTTCGGGCGCTATTTGGCGGGGAAGGCTCGCGCGGTGACGAGCGAGGTTGTGAAACGGCCGGGCGTGGATGAAGCACTCAGCTCATCGGTGGAGAGTATTCTCGTACGGGTGGCCTATTATGGCACGCTATTCCTGTCCTTGATTGTGGCCCTAGTTATCCTGGGTGTGCCGGCAGGGGCCATCTTTTCGATCAGCAGTGCTTTGCTTGTCGTGCTGGCAGTGGCGCTGCGGGAATCCCTGTCGAACTTTGCGGCGGCGATCATGTTCTTGATTTACCAGCCTTTCCGCCTGGGAGAGGAGATTGAGACGATGAACCGGCGCGGTATTGTGAGGGAGATGCAGCTCTTCAATACGGTGCTGATGCAGCCGGATCGAAGCTTGGCGATCTTGCCCAACGGCGATATTCAGAAGGAGGGCATTATTAATTACACCCGGTTGGGAATCAGCCGGGTTGATCTCAAGTTTACGTTGAAATATGAGGCGGATGTGGAGAAGGCGCGAGGAGTGATTATGGAGATCATGACGAGTGATTCGCGCGTGTTGAAGCAGCCGCCGCCGGCCGTGGTGATTATGGAGATGGGGGATAACGGACTGGAGATGCAGGCACGGCCGTTTGTGCGTTACGAGGATTACGATCCGGTGCAGTTTGGTTTCCGGCAATTGATCACGGAAGAGTTGATTGCGGGGGGCATTGAACCGGCGGTGACGCAGCGTGATGTGCGGGTTGACTCTGACTCTAGGTCAGGTTGAATAGTTTTGTTTGATGGCGCGACAGGATACTCGGAGAGACAGTATGGGAAAATTGAAGTCCTGGAATGACGGACCTGCAAGGCAGGCAATTGTCGATTTTGTGAAGGCAGTTACCACGAAGGGAAGCAGCGCCTACGTCCGGCCCAAGGACCGGATCGCGGTTTTTGATAACGACGGCACGTTGTGGGGCGAACGGCCCGCCTATTTTCAGCTGCTCTTCGCCCTGGATCGCGTGAAGGAGATGGCGCCAGATCATCCGGATTGGAGCACGACACAGCCATTTCAAGCCGTATTGGAAGACGATATGGAGGCACTCGCTGGCGGCGGCACGGATGCGATCGTGCAACTTGTCGCGGCAACGCACACGGGCATGACCACTACTGAGTTTGAAGAGACTGTGCTGAGCTGGATCGAAACGGCGCGCCACCCGGACACCGGACGCCCATATCCTGACATGATCTTCCAGCCGATGCTGGAACTGCTACGCTATCTACGCAAGAACGACTTTGTCACTTATATCGTCTCTGGCGGGGGAATCGAGTTCATGCGGCCGTGGGCAGAACGGGTCTACGGCATCCCACCGCAGCAGGTCATTGGCACCAGCGTCGAAACTGCTTACGAAATGCGCGTTGAAGGGCCTGTTCTCGTGCGCATACCGCAGATTAACCATGTTAATGATGGTCCGGGCAAACCTGTGGGTATCAATCGTTACATCGGCCGCCAACCTATTGTTGCCTTCGGTAATTCCGACGGCGATCATGAGATGTTGTTGTGGACGGCGGCGGGGAAAGGTCCGCGTTTCATGGGCCTGGTACATCACACGGATTCGGAGCGCGAATATGCCTATGACCGCGGCGCGCCGATGGGCGCACTGGATGCAGCGTTGGATGACGCGAAGGCCAAAGGATGGACGGTTGTTGACATGCGGCTTGATTGGAAGAGAGTTTACCCTGGTGAGGAGCTATAGGAGAAACTACTGAAGGTCACAACTTCGCGAGACCCAAGACGTGGAGCAAGTGGGTACTGTTGACAGCACCCGCTTGCGATTCGGTACAGCATGGACGGTGCGCTTGCGAACTATTGAGGTGAACCATTGAGACTGTAGTAATCTGCTGTCGCTCAATCTGGGTTAGCTTTTTTTCATCTGGTCCCAATCGAACTGGAAAGACCGAACACCCTGCAGCTAGCGACCAATTATGTTACCGACCAACGATCTAGGTCTATATTTATAAGGATGCAACACATACTGAAATGACAACACTCAACCCTTCTTACGAAGACACGCATGACCAGCAGGCCAGCACCAACAACCCCGCCTTGAATCAGGAGTCTTTCAACGATGCCATCAAGCGCGGCGGGGCTGAGGGCGATAAGGGTATGACCGCCACCGGCACCTACTTGAAGACCGGCTTCCTGCTGTTGCTGACGATAGGCGCCGGTTTTTGGGGCTGGGGCCAGGTGCAAACGGTCACTGTGCTGGGCGTCGAAACTGTTTTCCCGCCCGACTGGATGTTCTTTGCATATCTTGCCACCTTTATCCTAGGCATTATGGCGATCTTCGCCGGCCGGTTCACCTGGCTCATTGCTATGCTCTACTCCCTCTCGTATGGAGCCATACTGGGTGTAACCTCCCATTACTATGATGCGCGATGGGATGGTATTGTCTTGCAGGCGGTCATTGCCACCGTGACCGTCTTCGCCGCTACCTGGCTGCTCTATACGACTGGGATTATCAAACCGACCGGTAAGCTGGCGATGTTCGTCACGGTGGGCATGATCGGCCTTCTGCTTGTTTGGGGCTTTGCCTGGTTCATGTCACTGTTTGGAGTGAACTTCAACTTCCTGTTCGAGCCTTCATTGTTTGGAATCCTATTTGCCGCTTTTGTGGTCTTGTTGGGCGCGCTCAACCTGCCGCTGGATTTTAACTTCGTCAAGATGTCCGCCGCCGCGGGCGCTCCCAAGTATATGGAGTGGTATGGCGCGTATGGCCTCATGCTTTCCATGATCTGGATGTATGTTTCCATTTTACGCTTGCTCTCGCTCTTGCGCTCCGAATAGAGTTCCTATGCCGAACTGAGCCAACGGTGGTACACTGCTGGCTCAGTTCTCTATTCATGTTAGCGCCCACCTAGGGCCGGAGGTTGCCGCGTATCTGCGAACTAGCGCATGGTGACGGTGGCCTGGGGAAAGATTGACACATGACATCGCAGCCTTCGATTCACTCCGGAACAGTGCTTCCCGCAAATGCTCCACCGCGTTTCCACGTTTTGTCCAAGCCAAGTGGTTCGACCTGCAATCTCGACTGTACGTATTGTTTTTTTCTTTCGAAGGAAACGCTTTACCCAAATGCAAAGAGCCGCATGACGGATCAGACGCTGGAGAATTATATTCGCCAGCTGCTGGAATCGCACCGCACGCCAACGGTCACAGTCGCCTGGCAGGGTGGCGAACCCACGCTGATGGGTCTGGATTTCTTCAAGCGCTCCGTGGAATTGGTGCAGAAATATCAACGACCCGGCCAGGAGGTTGAGTTTACCTTCCAGACCAACGGCGTGCTGTTGGACGATGACTGGTGCGAGTTCCTTAAGGCAAACGATTTCCTGGTGGGCCTGAGCGTAGATGGGCCACAGGAAATCCACGACACTTACCGGTTGAACAAGGGCGGCGATGGTACCTTTAAGCAGGTCATGCGCGGCTGGGAATTTCTGCGCAAACATGGGGTCGAGTTCAACGTCCTATGCACTGTCAACGCGGCCAATGAACATCACGGCCGTAGGGTGTACCGCTTCTTTCGCGACGAGTTGGGCGCGCAGTGGATGCAGTTCATTCCTATTGTGGAGCGGGCCACACTAGAGACCCTGTCTATCGCCAATATGGGCTGGAGCGACAGACCGGGGGGCGAGCGCCTGCTTTACACCCAGACGGGAAACCTGGTTACAGAGCGCACGGTGGGTGGGGAGCAGTACGGCCGTTTCCTGGTCGATATCTTCGAAGAGTGGGTGCGCCGCGATGTTGGTGAGATCTACGTGCAGCTCTTTGATGTGACATTACATGCCTACTTTGGCGAACACCTGCTCTGTATCCATGCGCCTACCTGCGGCTATGGTCCGGCCCTGGAGCACAATGGCGATCTGTACACCTGCGATCATTTTGTCGAACCCGGCTTCCTGTTGGGCAATATCAATGAGACTCATATGATCGAGCTGGTGGCCTCATCGCAAATGCGCCAGTTTGGGGACAACAAGCGGGACTTGCTGACCAAGCAGTGCCAGGAGTGTGATGTGCGTATGGTGTGCAACGGCGGTTGCCCCAAGGATCGCTTCATGCTATCCCGTGACGGCGAGCCGGGCCAGAACTATCTGTGCGACGGTCTTTACTTCTTCTTCGATCATGTGCGCCCGGCGATGGAAGTCATGGCGCGCCAGGTGCAGCGCGGCCAGCCGGCCGCCGGGGTTATGGCCTGGACAGCGACGCTGGATGCCAAGCGGGGGCGCAACGACCCGTGCCCGTGTAAGAGCGGCAAGAAGTTCAAGGTTTGCCACGGTCGCAGCTGATCCTGGACGCATTGTGGTCCGATTATCATCCATTCCGTAGTGATTTCGCTGTTGAAATCGATTATATTATGTAATTGATTTTGCAGGCGCGTCATCAGGCGTGCTGAAAGGCAAGATAGGCCTGCCATGACGACAGTGGGGTTCACAAATGCCGCGCTCCAATCCCTGGCTGAACGCTGGTGGATACTGCTGCTGGAAGGAATCGCTACCGTCGTCCTGGGTATCTTATTGCTCACCAATCCCAGGGCAACGTTGATTGCTTTTTCACTGGTTTTGGGCGTCTGGTGGCTATTCACCGGTACTCTGGACATCATCGCTGCCTTCGCGGGGCGACATGGCAGCCGCAGCTGGTTCTGGACGTTGTTGGGCGGTATCGTGAGCGTTGTCGTGGGCGCGTTTCTGCTGTTTGAGCCGCTGACTGGCGCGGCCGTTTTGCCGGTTGCCTATACGCTCCTGTTCGCCGTTGGCGCAAGCGTAAGCGGACTGTTTAGGGTAATGGCCGCAGTTACCATGCGCAATGAGGTGTCAGGGGAAGGCTGGATCATCCTCTGGGGCGCGATGGCGATCGTCCTGGGCCTGTGGATGCTGACTTCCCTCAAGGCGGCCTCCGCGGTGATGGTGTACATTGTGGCTATCTTTGCCATTGTGGGCGGTGTGATTACCGTATTTAACGCGTTCCGGCTGCGCAGTACCAAGGCATCAGAAGCGGTCTGAGGAATGGCGAGGGGCCGCTGAAAACCACGCCTATTGCAGGCAGTAACGGTTGAGTTTTCAGGCGCCAGGGGGTTGGTTTGGCCCGGGCGCTAAAAGCGGGTAAGTAGGAGTTAGAGAATGAGTGACGGTTGGCGGAAGTTTTTTACAGTGATTCTGGGGATTGTGTTCGTGCTCACGTTCATTACCTTTGTCCTTGGCGTGGTCGTACAGCGCGATCTGCTTTCCCCCGATTTATATATCGAGGCGTTCACCGAGAACAGCGCCTATGAGCGGGTGTACACTGAGGTCTTTGCTGATCCCCTCGTGCAGGAGCAGTTCAAGCAGGCCACTGGTATTCAGTTCGATCTGCTCACGGAAGAACTGTATGCCCAAATCGTCGGAATCCTTTACATCATCGTTCCACCGGCGGAGCTACAGGCCGGGGCAGAGAATTTCCTGGGCAACCTTACGGGATACCTGAAAGGGGATTTTCCCGAACTGGAAGAGAATTTGAACCTGGGCGCCGCGCTGACGCCGGAGGTGCTGGCTGATCGGGTGGTGACCGCGGGAACGGCCGTGGCCTCCGGGGCGGTCGATCTGGCCACGCCGATAGTAGAGACAAAGACCGAGGCGCTGATCGAAGAGGATCTGGTCGCTTATCTCAATGAGTTCAACGAAGGGCGGTTGATCCCGATTCCACCGCGTTTGCTGCGTACCACGGTGTCTGGGATCACCACGGCTGGCGCGGAGCAGTTGACGACGCTGATGCTTGGGCCAGCTGCCGCGACCGCCAGTGATGACACCAAGCTGCAGATGGAAGCCGCTCTGGCGGCCGATGATTTGCCCACAGCAATCTCCCTGGCGATAAACGAGCGGCTGACACTGCTGGTTGCGAGCCGCATAGCCGCGGCTGAGCCACAGTTGGCACAGACGGAAGCCCTCATCGGTATTTCCGGGGCGGCACAGGCGATTGGGCAGACGCGCGATGATGTAGTCGCGGGGTTGAATACTGCGCGAGGCTACGTGACCATGCTGCGGACTATCCTCATCGTTCTGGCCGTAATTCTGCTGGTTACCATTTTGCTGATCATCTGGCTGAACAGCGATGATTTGCGCGGGGCCTTGCGGGCTGCAGGTTGGACGCTTGTCGCGGCCAGCGGCCTTGTTCTGCTTCTGTGGCTCATCGGCGGATTTGTGGTGCGTTCGGCATTGCAGACGCAACTTGCGGCAACGGCCGTTGGCCCGGCGAGCCTTGACGTGCTTTTCGAAGACGTTTTCGGTTCGCTTGTGCGTGGGGTGTGGGATTCTGTGTGGACAACCTCCTTGTGGTTCTTCCTGCTTGGACTCCTGCTACTGGCCTTTGGCTATTTCTCAGAACTGGCAGGTTTCCTGGAGCGGCTGCTGGCGCCGGTGTGGGAGTATAAATGGTGGGTACTTGGCGGTCTAGTCGGGGTTTTTGTATTGCTGCCTCTCCTTTACCGCGCGGTTACGGCGGATGCACGAGCCGCACAGGCACCTTGCAACGGATATGCCGAATTATGCGACCGCCCGATCAACGAAGTGGCGTTTGCGTCGAGCCACAATGCTATGTCTATTACAGAGTACGGCTGGCTGTGGCCTATGCACGATGGCACTATTACCGAGCAGCTAGATTACGGCGTTCGTGCCTTGCTGATTGATACGCACTACATGGATACACCGGAATCTCAGGCCGCCGGGCTTGCCCGCCTACCGGAACGATTGCAGTCTGTCGCGCAGAAGGCGATCGACAGTTTTCGGCCACCCGCAGAAGAAGGTGTCTGGCTTTGCCATGAATTTTGTGCTCTGGGCAATTCTCCATTCGCCGGAGCCGCGGAAGAGGTACGCATTTTCATGGAGAAGAACCCCAGAGAGGTGCTGTTCATCGTGATACAGGATGAGGTCGCGCCTGCAGATATTGAGAATGTGGTGACAGAGGCTGGTCTGCTGCCCTATATCTACACCCACCCGGAGGGCCAGCCGTGGCCGACCATGCGGGAAATGATCGACAGCGGTCAGCGCCTGATCATCATGGCGGAAAACGAGGGGCCGCCGCCACAGTGGTACGACAATGTCTGGAATGTGACGGAAGAAACGCCTTATACTTTTGTCTTTCCCGAACAGTTTAGCTGCGAGCCGAACCGCGGAGGTACCGGGCAGCCCTTCTTCTTGTTGAATCACTGGATACAACGTGGTTCCCCCAATCGTGTTGATGCCGCAATCGTCAACGATTACGATTTCTTGTTAGCCCGCGCCCAGCAGTGCGCGGCGGAGCGCGGCCAGATCCCGAACTTTGTTGCTGTCAATTTCTACAGCCAAGGAGACCTGCTCGAAGTCGTGAATACGCTTAACGGTGTAGGCGGTTATGTACCCGCAGGGCAGGTGGCGGACTAATAAGCTTTAGGAACATGAAGCCGCATGTCCTGGAGTTGCGGGAGGTCGCGGCAGAGCACCTGCGGCTGCGAATTGGCAGGAGTTGGCGGTGACTTGTTGACAGCTTATGTGTATGATTTAAGGTAATCAAGGGGCGCAATGTGACTGACTGCGCTCATGCCCTTGTTGTGTGTTATTTTGTTGTATTTTAGGAGGAAGACCATGACCGATGACATTAGCAACTATGCCAAAGACCTGGCGGCGCAGAATGCGCCGTGGTCCGAGGGAGTGAAGTGGTGGGTGGTGCTGATCCAGGCGCTCCTTTTGCTGGGCCTGGGGCTCTTCATCCTGTTTGTGCCCAATACGGCCAATAAGACGATCGTGCAGCTGCTGGGTGTCTTTTTGCTGGTGACGGGCTTGCTCGATGCCTTTCAGGGTATCGATGATCGCGTGACACCGCGCGCGCTGCCCTACCATATGCTTTCGGCCGGCTCGGCAATCACCGTGGGCATCATTGTGTTGCTGGACATGTGGCAGGACTTCATGTCGGCCCAGGCTGCGGCTGTTGTGGTCAGCATCGGCTTGCTGCTCTACGGCATCATGGGCCTGATTATCTGGATTGGCGGCGGCGAACGGGGCGATCGCAGCGTTTTGAACCTGATTTTGCCTCTTGGTGCGCTGGCGTTAGGCGGGGTCGCACTTTTCAGCCGTCTGGAGATGGGCGCCACCGTGATTCGCTGGTTGGGCATTATCTCCGCACTGGTCGGCGTTCTGCTGTTGGTGCAGACGTTTATTCTCTATGGAAAGCAGACCGCAAAGCAAGAGACTGTGGCCCAGGTGAACAAAACTGCGGCAGAAGTGGCAAAACCGGCCGAAGGCGCAGCCACGAAGACCGACTCAACGCAGAATTAGCGCTGAAACCTGGTTAAGGCAAGGGTCAAGATGAGGGAGTTGTCTTGACCTTTTGTTTTTGATCATGATCAGCGCGGAGCAAAGGGCGGGCGTGGCTTCCAGTGATGGAAGGGCAGGCGCACGCTCTTGAATCCTCGCATAGCAAAAAGCAAACGGCCGCTGCTGACAGTTCTTTCCCTCGTGGACGCAGGCCCCAAGATGTCCGAATCCGACCCTCTTCTCGAAGAAAAGCTGCCGGGACTTACCTCAGCCGAGGCCGATGCTTGCTATGTGGAGGGGCAAAACAATTCTATTTCCGCCATATCCTACCGCACAACAAAACAGTACCTCATTGATACGGTCTTCAACGTATTTAACTTTGACTTGCTGGGAATCGGGTTGGCTATGTGGTTGCTGGGACAGCCGCTGGAGGCGCTGATCAGCATCCTGGTCATGCTGGCTAATGTGGCTGTGAGCACGCTGCTTGGCTTTCGGAACTGGAAACAGATGGACAAATTGCTCGCGCTGACCGCGGTGGAAGCGACGGTCATCCGCGATGACCAAATCAAGGCTATTGATCCTAACAGAATCGTTCCCGGTGACGCAGTGGTGATTGGTCCCGGTGATCAACTGTTTGTTGACGGCACGCTCATCGGCAATAGTTCGCTGCGCGTCGACGACTACGCCATCAACCGCAGCGAGACGTTTGTGACGATCGAGCCAGGCGAAGCGGTGTACGCGGGCAGTTACTGTGTGACCGGACACGGGGTATGCCAAGTTACGGCCGTGGGCGACGATCGGCGCTGGATGACAGTGCTGCCAGAGGCCCAAAAAGCTGAGCGGAACCCGACACCTCTACAACAACTGATTAGAAATATCCTGCGTATTTTACGAGTCCTAGTGATCATGCTGGTGGCAGTTGTATTGCTGCGTTATTTCTTTGTTCCTGCGGCAGACGAAGAAGTCTATGATATCTATATTGACGCCATTTCTGTCGTGTTCTCGATTGCTCCCAGTGGTCTGCTGTTTATGATCCTAGTCACGTATGCCGCCGGGGCGTCGCAGATGGGTTCACTAGGGGCCATCATCAAGCGGCCCGAAACTGTTGAGGCTCTGGCGCAAGCGGATGTATTATGCTTGGGCAAGACGGGTACGCTTACGGGGGGAGAGGCAGACCTGGAATCGCTGCTCAGCGAAGAAGGGGTTGACTCCCTTTCTGAGACCCGTCTCCGGCAACTGGTCGGGTCTTTCGCGTGGAGCGCGACAAAGATGACACCCCTGCTGCAAGTCCTAGCGGATTCGTTTGGCGGCACGCAGTTCGAGCCGGTTCAGGAAGCACCGTTTCTGGCCCTGCTGGGCTGGCAGGCTCTCGTGTTTGATGCCGCTGAAATGGGTGGCACTTATGTGCTTGGCTTCGAGCGATTTGTGCTGCCGCTGCTTGATCCCGAGCGAGTGATTCGGCCCGCGGACAATCGTCACAATCCACTGCTCTTCGCCTATACAGCCGGTGCCCAGGAATTGTATGCCTCCGCGCGCCAGGTTAATCCGCCTCACAACATGGTACCTCTGGCGCGCATCTATCTGCGTGAATCGGTGCGCGAGGACGCAATCGAAACCACGCATGCCTTTCTCGATGCGGATATTACCGTCAAGATACTCTCTTCTGACACCGTTGATTCTGTTATAGCGGCGGCTGAACAGGTTGGGCTTGTGGCGCCGCAGAGCGAGGAAGTGCGGGCGATGTCGGGCCGGGAACTGGATCAAATTGATCCGGAGGAGCTTTATCCGCGCGTGTATGAAACGGATCTCTACGGCCGTTTAGCCCCGCATCAGAAGGAAGTTGTGGTGCAAACCCTGCATCAGAACAATGTTCAGGTAGCGATGGTGGGTGAGACAGTCATGGAGGTGCCAGCCATGCGTGCGGCCGATACGGGTATCGCGATGCGCTCCAGCAACCAGGCTGCGTTGAGCGAAGCCGAGATCGTGCTTCTGGACGACACTCTGGAGACTTTGCCGGCTATTTTGGAACTTGGGCAAGGTGTGTTTAACCGGCTTCTTGACGTGCTCAAGCTAAGCCTGAGCCATACGCTGGCGGTATGCTGGCTCGCGCTCCTGGCGCTGGTTTCCGGACCATATTACTTTCCCTATCTTCCGTCGCATAGTCTGGCGGTTGTCATCTTTACGATCACAATTCCCTCGATTATGCTCTCCTTCTGGCTCGTTGCCGGGAAGATCGAAGCCGACAATTTGACACGAAGATTGCTCTATTTTGTCTTTCCTGCCAGTCTCACGGCGACCATCCTGATCATGGCGGTATTTCTGACGATCGATCGTACCGCAAGCGTGAATTACGCGCGCACGGCCGTGGCCCACACCTTGGTCCTCAGCGGCCTGATCCTGATTGTTTTCGTCCAGCCCCCAAATAAGTTCTGGGCCGGCGGTGATAATGTCAGTGGGGACTATCGTCCAGTGAGGCTGGTTGTCGTCTTGTATTTGGTGTTCCTTGTGTTGGCACAAAGTACGGTCTTGCGGGCAAATTCGTTCTCTATCGGTCCGTTGCGCCAATTGTCAGATTTTATGGTAGTATGGACGTATACGTTCGTCTGGATGCTGATGCTGCGTAGTATCTGGCGGTTGCCGGCCCTGCGTCGTTTTGCCGGGTTTTCCATGGAGGCGGCAGGTGATGTGCTGGGGAAGGGTCCTTCGAAAAGGGCTAAAGGCTAATCGGGCCGGGAACGCTCTTGCAGTCAGAGTCGGGCCGCAAGGGCCGCACTCTTGGCGATTCTTACAATTGACATCCAGGGATTTGCAGCTAGACTGATTTCGAAATCGCGTGTACACACTAATCTGTCGGCTTTCAAGCCGCTATCAGTGAAAAGGTTCTCCATTCTGCCAACCAATATGCCGGAGTTTTATAACCATGAAGAAGCCATTCATTCTGTCTGTTGATGATGAGCCGCAAGTGTTAAATGCTGTCAACCGCGATTTGCGCAGCCAGTATGGGAAGGAATACCGCATTCTGAAGGCGGGGTCGGGCCAGGAAGCACTGGAGACGGTGCGCGAGCTGAAGCAGCGCAACGAGCCGCTTGCACTTCTGGTTGCTGATCATCGTATGCCGGGCATGACAGGGACGGAGTTTCTGACCGAGGCGGTCAAGCTGTACCCCGAGGCGCGCAAGGTGCTACTGACCGCGTATGCGGACACGGAGGCGGCGATCACAAGCATCAATACGATAGGCCTGGATCATTACCTGATGAAGCCCTGGGACCCGCCGGAGCAGAACCTCTATCCCGTACTGGATGATCTGCTGTCAGAGTGGTGGGCTACTGTCCCTGTCCCCTACGACGGAATCCGGGTTGCGGGTACGTTGTGGTCGGCCAGTTCGCATAACGTGAAGGATTTTCTGTCGCGTAATCGTATCCCTTACCAATGGTTGGATATCGAAGTAGACAGCGAAGCGCGGGCGTTGGTAAGTGAGGTGGGGAAGGAAAAGCGCGGCCTGCCGGTGGTATTTATGCCGGACGGCCGTGTCCTGGTCAACCCTGCCAACACGGAACTGGCCGAGGCGATTGGCATGCGCACGGAAGCCAGCGCGCCTTTTTACGACCTGATCATTATTGGTGGCGGCCCGGCAGGACTGGGGGCGGCCGTTTACGGCGGATCAGAGGGTCTCAAGACGCTGCTTATCGATAAGTCGGCCACCGGTGGCCAGGCCGGTACCAGCTCGCTCATCGAGAACTACCTTGGATTTCCCAAGGGGTTAAGCGGCGCTGACCTGGCACGTAGGGCCACTGCGCAGGCGGAACGCTTCGGCGTCGAGATTCTCATTCCTCAGGATGTCCTCTCTGTTCGTGTGGAAGAGCCGTACAAATTTGTTACCCTTGCCGATGGGACCGAGATTGGATGCAAGGCGCTGGTCGTCGCCACGGGAGTTGATGTACGGCGACTACCCGTGCCAAACGTCGAGCGTTTAGAAGGGGCAGGGGTTTATTATGGCGCGGCAATGACCGAAGCGGCGAATTATGCCGGGCAGCACGTCTTTGTGGTCGGTGGCGCCAATTCAGCCGGTCAGGGAGCTATGTTTTTCTCCCGCTATGCCAGCCAAGTGACTATGCTTGTGCGCGGTCCGTCACTTACTGCCAGTATGTCTCAGTACCTGATTGAGCAGATCGACGGCACGGCGAATATCGAGGTCTGGAATAACACCGAAGTTGTGGAGGTAGTGGGCGACGATCGGCTGACAGCTCTGGTTCTGCATAACAGCGAAACGAGCGAGACTACAACGCTCCCGGCGCCGGCCGTGTTCGTCTTCATCGGCGCCGCCGCTTTCACAGAAATGTTGGAGGGGGTGGTGGAACGGACCCCACAGGGCTTCATCCCAACCGGGCCGGATCTGATCAGGGATGGCAAGATTGCCGGCGGCTGGAAACTGAAGCGACAGCCATATCTGCTGGAGACCAGCAGCCCCGGTATATTTGCGGTTGGCGACGTGCGGCAGGGATCGGTCAAGCGTGTGGCTTCGGCCGTGGGAGAAGGGGCAATTGCCGTAAGCATGGTGCACCAATACCTAAAGACTGTATAGGCAGGGCTGGTCTATCGCTCGGGCTGAGTGATGGTATTCGCTGCCCGGTGTACGAAGAAAAGATGAGAGCCGAGGTCTGTTCTGCTCATGTTGGTTGACGTAAACTGACTGTTCAGGTATTATTCATTTAATCGTTAAGTCTGCAGTGGATGATAGTGAAAACTTCGGCCTTCCAGAACAACGTACTCTGGAAGGCCTTTTTATTATCTCACTACACTGCTGCAGTGTAGTTTTATGGAGAAAAAAACACAATGTCAAACGAACAAGAAACTGGCACAGTCAAGTGGTTCGATGCGCGCAAGGGATATGGTTTCATCCAGCGCGATAACGGAGATGACATCTTCGTCCACATCAACGATATGGCGAACCCCTCCGACCGAGCTCTGGAAGACGGCGAGCGTGTAACCTTCGTCGTTGGTCAGGGTCGTAAAGGTCCGGCTGCGCAGAACGTACAGCGCCTCTAGATTCTAAGCTGATCTCGATCATTACGGCCTGGCTGCGGGCAGAACGTTACGTAAAGTAACATCTGCCGGCCGCCAGGCCGTTTTTTGTTGGCAGCCTACGGATCTCTTTACTCGGCCCAATCGCAGATGGTCTCCAGATAGGCGGCGGATCCATCACGCAGCCAACCATCAAGCTGATCGACCTCTTTCAGCTGTTGCCCGCGCAGGCGAGGCACGACAAGGTAGCGGGTGTCCATTTCCGGCAGGGCGGTCATGTCACCCCACAACTTTTCAAACTGGGCAACCGGGAAAATGTCTTCCTGTCCATGGCCCCAGCGCTTCTTCACGTCCTTGATGGTGATATAGGTGGGCATTCGCCCAGCGAGATCGCGTACGGCCGTGGTGACCTTCTGCTCGTCGTGCAGATCTTCCCGTTTAAGTCCGAACAGTTCCAGCAGGGGATCAATAGAAAGCCACATTGTATTTGAGTTGTAGTAGGACAGGCTGAACTCAATTTCTTCGCGCGGAAGCGCCAAACCTTCGACAAGTCGCAGCTGGCCGTCGATGCAAGCGAGCCCGCCGCCGCGATCTTCGATCCGGCGCGCAATGACTTCCACAGTCATCGTGGCCTCCTGGGAAATGTGATATCCCACCAGTGCCGGATCCAGGTCCGCCCCAACGGTGTCAACATTGTGCACCATCAAATATTTCAATTGCGGCCGCTCGGCTAGCAGGCCGGCCAGGACGCCGTTGCGCAGGAGGTTGGGAATCTCGTACCAGTGCCCTACCGGATGCAAGCACTGTCGCGGCAAATTGTCGGTATAGTCACTCGCTTCTCCCATCTGTTCGGCCCAGCCGATCAATGCCGTGTGCAGGCTCTCACGCACCTTCTGGGCCTGCTCGTCCAACACCTGCTGGGGCATCTCTTCCCAGGCAAAGCGGAGGTCTCGCGCCATGGGGATCATGCGCAGGCCGACGACCCGCCCCGGCGAAAGGAGGAGGGGGCCAGGATAGCCGTGATTTTCTTCGCGCTGCAGGTAGTCGGCGATGGCATCCTGGGTAAGGTAGCTGGTAGTGATGATATGGGGCACGGCCGTGCCCGCCAAGCGCGAAATTCGCCGGCTCTTGGCCAGGTGAAGTTCGAGAAAGCTGCGATAACGGCCGTTGAGGCGCACAAACGGGTTGATGGCCTTTACCACGCCCGCCCCCTTTGTCCAGCGGCTGCCAGCTCCGCCGGCCAAGGTGACCACGGCAACTGAGCCTGCGGACAAGGCTTTCAGGCCCAGATCAGTGAATGTCTGGGGCAGTCCGTTGGTGGCGTCACTGAGGTCACCTGGCTGCACATTGCGGATGAGGCTGTTGACAGGCATGCGGTTCTGGGCGAGACCGATATGCCCACCGCGCAAATCAGAACGTATCCTCTCGTGTTGAACCGGGTCGAATCCGTGTTCGTGTAACGCCGCGGTCAGGCTTTGCTGCGTGCCATCTTCCTGGGCGGCCTGCGGCAGCAGTCGATCGAACAGAGTCTGCACCATGTCTGCGAGCTCAGGATCGTTGCGGCAAGCCTGTCCGAAGCGATCTAGTTCTGCGCGGCGAGCCGTCGACAGTTCGCGGGGCTCTTTTCGAAGCAGGCCGGGAACGGCCTGAGTGTAATAACCCGGCGGCATCAGGGCCGCCTCTCCGGTGAGCAGCGTTGCGAACGTTCCCAGCTCGTTGATGGCGAAGTCGTAGACTACCGGCTCCATGGCAAAAGGAACTGCCTTTTCCAGGGTTTTCTTGGTCTCGCTCATAATGAACTGTAGACGCTGCTGCGCATGCGGCCGGCGCGATGGTTCGAAGATAAATCCCATACCACCTCCGGACATGCCGCCGAGCATCCAGAAGCCCCAGAAATCTTCACCAAATTCCTCCTGCACCTTCGCGATCAGCATGTCCGTATAGAGATTCCCGGCCCAAGGAATGATGGTGCGGATAGGCCCGTTGAAGTTCCGCTGAGTGGCCGCGCCAATGGCGCGAATATCGCCACCGTGCAATAGGTCAAGGATCTCGTCGAGAATGGCGATAGCTTCCTGTCTGCCTGCCCATTCAGCCTCGGAGCGCAGGAGGTATTTTTCGGTGACCATTTCCAGGATCGGACCCACGTCCTGGGCCATGCCGCCGTGAACGAGAACGAGGCTCTCCTGTAACTGCTCGCGGGTCAGGACGGAGACGTCATTGAAATCAAGGATGTGGTGGCTTGGCAGGAGCCGACCGCGACTGATCTGAAATTCAGGGTCGTCAGGGCCGGCGATTTCGCCCTGAATCAGTTTCATGCCGGGCCAGGTGCCGCCGGAATCCTGCCAACCGCCCCCTGATCCGCCCAGCCACTCGCCGAGAATGGCGCGGGCGGCGACGAGGCGCCGCTCGTCCTCGCTGAGCTGACCGGTCAGCGACTCTGCCTGACCGGTGGCGCGCATACAGACGGCCGTGAGGCTGGCCAGCAGGTTGGTTGATACGGCCAGGCGGGACCCTTTCGGGATGCCATTCACTCGGCTGACAATCTCGATGCCATGGCCGGGCCCGACGAGCTGGCTAAGCAGGTCTGCAAGGGGCTGGTTGGCCCCCTCCATGCCGGGAGGCACAATTCCAGAAGCAATCACGGCTGCTTTAAGAAGGCCCAGATAATCGCGGGCGAAATCAAACACTTCGGCCAGGTTGGTAATTTCGGCTGTTGCGCCCAGATCGACGCTCGCCAGTCTAAGGACCGGTTGGTCAATGACTCTGAAATAGGCTTCCACGGGTGGGCGCGGCGTGACGCTACGGCCGTCGCGGCGCACACTCAGGTCGATCGAGGTATTAATTACCCGGGCTCCTTCGGGGAAGTCCATGCCCAGAAAGAAGATATCACTCCAGCCGCTGTGTGTGAGGTCCATGCGCACCGGTGTGGCTTCCATCAATACGGGGTAGAGGCCATTGGACTTCTGGCGCAGTTCCGCACGCACGCGGAGGGGGTAGTCTGCAGGATGGCCGGTGCGGAACATCCACTGGTTGCCACGAACTGAGCGCACGCTGCGCCGCACCTGGTCCGCAAGGGTCTGAAAGGCCAAGTTGTGATAAGCGGCAGCCAGAGCGCTGGAGATACTGTCCGTGGGGCCGCCGGAATCCTGTGCAGCCTGGAATACTTTGATCGCCTCCTCGAAACGCCGATTGAGCAGATGTACGTAGCCAGCGTAGGGAATCAGCCCGCCCGGTGCCAACTCTGGTTTGAGTGGAATGTGGAAGCGGTGAATGGCATACAAGAAGAAGAGCGCGCGCACACGTTCGTACAGGTTATCGCGGTGCAGCCTGAAGTCGTCCAACCCCGCGCATTCGGCGAGCAATTCCTGGAGAGTTGCCTCGCGTGCAAAAGCGTCGAGGGCTAGGTTGCGGACATCTGAGTCCTTTGAGGTGATGACGCTGACCAGAAAACTCATAACACGCTCTAGGTGCTGCTGCGACCTAACTCGCGGACGGCGAGCAGCTCCAATAGCTGGGAAAGGACAAGATCGCGATCCTGCCCGCTCAGGGCGAGGGCAATCTGTGCGTTCATCAAGCCATATTTGACGCCAATATCGTAGCGGAGGTCGTGCATTTCAAGGGCCAAATACTGTTCCATGCGCGCAAGTTCATTGAGAGCGGCGGCTAGGGTGAAATTAGCACGGCCGCTTCCGGACATTATCTGTTCCTCCAAGATCGAAAAGATAGTTGGAGTGAGAACATGCATTCCGAAGAAGCACAGGTAATGCCCGGCGCGCAATCCCGGAACAATTAAGTGTTGTTCGGCCCTTGTGGGCGTTGGCTTCTCGATCACTCTCTCAATACGGTATAGGTCGGGCCGTTCGGGCACGCGCTGTGCCCCAACCGCCCCGAAGTAGGGCAGCAGGTTTTCGCGGGTCGGCTGCACGGCAGAAACGGCGGACGCCTGGTTTTGAGCAACCTGGACCAGGTGAGTGGCGCACCCCTGCCCGCTGCGGCTGATGTAAAGGTGGTCACCTACGAGGTGCAGGAAAGGTTCATCACCGACGAACTCGCGGGCACAGTAGACAGCGTGTCCATATCCCAGCGGATTCTCCTGGGTAACAAATTGCAGCCGTCCGGCCTGATCGCCCGCTTCTTTGGCATAGGATTGCTCGTCGCCCGGTCGCACTACGATACAGATTTCTTCAACCCCAGCACGCAGTACTTCAGCGATCAAAATGCTGAGCACTGACTTGTCTTTGCCATCGGTATCGATGAGCGTTTGCAGGGGCAGCGTTCGCTGCCCACGCCCTGCAGCTGTGATGACAGCTTTGTTCACTCGCATGGGCTCTCCTCCGGAAATGGGGGCAAGATCAACCGGAACCGGTGCGCCTACTGGGAAGGAAGATCTCGGCTGGGTGCAGCCGGTACGGCGGTCGGAGAGGTTCTTCTGACCGCAGGTTGTTCGCGCACGTAGACTGCGAACTGCAGAACCACACCTACCAGGGCGAGGCTTAAGGTGATGACGGCCGTCCAACTGCTTTCGGTGCTAAGATTGAGGGCCCGGGCGACAATTGCGGTACCCAAAGTTACTGAAATCAGGATCAGCGCTTCATCCGGATTCCTGCGAGTGAAGTAGGCTCCCAGGACACCGGCGGCGACAAAAATCAGTAGCAGCCACCAAGTTAGGCCTGCTCCAGTTTGCCCGGTCAAGTAGAGGAGCAGTTGATTAGAATAGGTAGCGATGTACGCGCCGGCGGTAAAGCCAATTGCGGCTAGCGCAACACTCCTGTTCCACCTACCAACCAACACACCTATTCCCCCTGCCACAAGCGCTATCAGAAGTGAGACCCATTCGCCGGAGATCAGTAGCTGCCATTCATGTTCCAGGCCTTCAAAATTGGCCAGAAAGAAACCAAACAGGAACGTGATGACAACACCCAGGAGGGCCCAGTAGTACTTGCGTCCAAACAGCAGTATGCCGCCACCAAGCAGCGCGCCCAGTATTGCCAGAGAAATCCGCGTTAAAGGGGTATCCATTTTAAACACTCCTGATCGCTAATAGTAGCGGGTCTTCTGACTGCGATAAGAGTTCCAAAGTGCTCGTAGGACAATGAAGGCACCAACCAAGGCGCCCGTTACAAACATGTAATAGGCCAGGTCACCCAGTTTGTACCCCGCCACCTCTGTATCCACACTGGTAGCAATGGCAGAACCTACGATCCAACCGGCCAAAGTAAGCCCCATCACGAGCTGGTTTACGGCATTATTTACCCCATGATTCAACTTCTCGACCTGCTTGCCCAGATCAGTTGTGTCGAGATGAATCGTGAATTGACCTTTCTCATACTGGTCGAGCCACTTTGTCGTGGCTTCAACCAGCGAGGGCAAACGGTAGAGTACTTCGCGCGCACTTCGTGTTACCTGCGTACGCATGATGCCGGCCAAATCTTCGGCGCTGAACTGCTCGCGTGCCAGCACCAGTACAGATTCGCTGGCCACCTGGGTCATGCTCATGGAAGGATCTAGGGCGTGCACAATTGCTTCGGCTTGCATCAACGTCTTTACCACGAGGGTGAAAGAGCTATCCAAGCGCAGGCCATTTCGCCGCCCAATCTCCTGCATAGTGGAAATCGTGAGCGAAAGATCCGCGCCTTCGGACTTTAGGAAGCGATCGCCGAAGCGGGACATATCTTCGAGGAAGCCCTTTTCATTGATTTCGTTGCCCGGGAGCGGCTGGGCAAGGTGTAGTACAGCTTTGCCCATGCTGTAGCCATCTTTTTCCTGCATTGAGATTAACAGGTCGCCCAAGGCCATGCGCTGTTCGCGATTCAGTTCCCCCATGAGACCCAGATCAAGGAAGACGATCTCCCCAGTTTCCAGGTTTACGAGCACGTTGCCAGGGTGCGGATCGGCATGAAAGAAGCCGTCGAACAGCGTTTGCTTCATCATCGCTTTTACGAAGACTTCGGCGATGGCCGAGCGGTCGAGATTTGCAGCATCCAGTGCATGGACATCCGTAATCTTGACACCATCCACAAACTCCATGGTCAGTACTTTGGGAGTTGAGTATGGGCCGTAAATGATGGGGATGTGGATTTCGGGAAACATGGCCATGTTGGCAGCCAGGTAGCGCGCGTTGTTTGCTTCGTTGCGGTAGTCTAATTCGCGCAAGATGCCGTCAGCGAACTCCGCGACCAGACCTCCCAGATCAATGTTTTGCGCCCACTCGCGGCCACCCTGTATGCGCTGGGACAGATCGCGCATCACGTTCAGATCGGCCTTGACCGTCACATCGATATTGGGCCGCTGTACCTTGACCACAACTTTCGTTCCGTCGACCAGGGTTGCCTTATGGACCTGTGCCGTGGAGGCAGCCGCAAGCGGGTCGGGATCAAATTCGGCAAAGATTTCATCCGGCGGCGCTCCCAGTTCGCCCGTGATCGTCTGGTTCACTTTTTCCGTAGAGAAAGGAGGTACATCGCTTTGCAGCAGGTCAAGCTGTTCCTGCCAATCCGGAGGTAAGTTATCCGCGCGGCTGCTCATGATCTGGCCAAATTTCACAAAAGTTGGACCCAACTCTTCGAGCATGTAGCGCACTTTGACCGGCGTGGTCAGGTTTTCGACGGCTACATCACTAGGGTAGATGATGTCCTGCATATAAAGCCGGAAACCTGCCAGAGGGCTGGAATCGACGGCGATGTCTTTGGTGTAGCGCATGACGATGTCAACGATCTGGGATACGCGCAGGTTCTCGGCGATCGTATTGCGACGGCCGGAGGACAGCTTGCCAACCCAGCGCCAGTAGAATTGTCCTTCGGTTTGATTGTGAAACTCGGGCTTATCCAGGCCGAATAGGGCTTCCATGACGAGCGTCACTACGGCCATTACCAAGCTGGCAAAAAAGATCCAAAAAATTCTTGGCGATTCGATGACCAGGGCACTAGGCGCCAGAAAAGACATCAACCAGAAAAGGAAGAAATTGAGAACCAAGGCGAATAGGCCCATGGTGCGAACGAGCAGGCGTGCCGTGAATAGCAGGACCAGGGGTCGCACAAGGGCATTGATAATCCCGAATATCATGCCAATTATCAGATAGGTGCCCGTGATATCGATTACGGGTGGCAGCAGGGGCTGCACCGAAATCCCCGGGGTTAGAATGACAGTCAAAGCCAGCGCCAAGGCAGTAACGAGAACACGTATGATGAAGTAAATCATGGCTTTACGATACGCCTCCAGTCTTTGGCCCGAACAATTCGGCGGTGCCTGAGAATCTACGTCTCTATTCTAGTCTGATTTGGCATTCTAGCCACTTTGATCGCGCCGACAATTCTGGTCTTTATCCGTGCTGCCGCAGCGGGTGAAAGTTGAGTGATGAAAGCCGTTACCTGCTTGTCGTTCAGGCTAAAGAGGCTATGATCATCTCACTCTAGCGCGGCTCCGTCCGGTATCAGCATGGGTTATCAGGCAGCAGGGCGGCAGCAAGTTGCGCTCAGAGATCTGCAAATCGTATGACCGAATCACCAATCCACAATGCGCAGGTGGCGTCTGACAATCTGGGGAAGCTTCCCCAGATTGCCGCCGCGCTGGAGACGGAGGTCGGATTGGCACGTTGGCTTGCAAGTGGCGCAGTGGACAAGTGGTTCCAGCCCGGCACGATCATTTTCCGTGAGGGCGCCCGGCCAACTTCTTTCTACATTGTGCTTTCCGGCTTTGTGGATGTGCTGCGTAAAGAAAGTTCTGAGCCTGAGGGCCTGATTGAGCGTTTAGGGCCGGGCGAGTTCTTTGGGGAGATTGGCCTGTTGGAAGATAGGGCGCGAACGGCAACGGTACGAGTTTCGGTAGGGGGCCCAGCACAGCTGTTAGAGATCAGTGGGGAGGCATTTGAAACCTGCATGCGCACGGGTGATGAGGGGGCGCAGAACGTGGCCGCGATATCCAGAGCACGGATAGAGCTGGATAGTCTGGCCACGGCCTTCCCCATGTTGAACGCCCAGGAGCTGGAGAATCTGGCTGGGAGCGTGAGTCACAAGTCGTTTTCGCAGGGGGAAACGGTATTTGGGCAGGGTACACCCGCGGATTGCCTGTATGTTGTGGCGATGGGCCGCGTTGAGGTTTTGTTGGAAAGACCCGACGGCCGTACCTTTCTGTTCGACTTCCATGACCCCGGCGACTATTTTGGGGAGATTGGACTGCTGGCCGGCGGTAATCGTTCGGCGACAGTGCGCGCCGCCGAGGAGTCGGACCTATTGGTGCTAGATCGGCCGGTTTTTGAAGAGCTTGTGTCGCGGACAGATGAGCTGCGGACGGCCGTTACGCAACAGGCAACTGAACGACTGAAGCGCATGACCCGTTCAGGGGAGTAAGTATGATGAGCACTGGGGTTCATGTCACCACCTCCAATGAGCATACGAGTATTCCTATCGGACCCAACGTGCCCAGAAGGGGCAACTGGCTGTCCCAACGCAGCGCGCAGGCGCTGCTGCGCCTTAGCGGTTGGCGCATCGAGGGCGAGATTCCTGACCTGCCCAAGTTTCTCATGGTGGGCGCGCCGCATACGAGCAATTTTGACTATTTCCTGACTGTCCTTACTCTGGGCGATCTACGAGCCGATCTACACTACGTCATCAAGAATTCTATGGTCGAGGGGCCCTTTGGTGGCATTATTACCGCATTGGGCGGCATTAGCGTGGATAGAGCGGCGACCGAGGGATTCGTGGGCAAGATGGTTGACGAGTTCAACCGGAACGATCAATACATTCTGGCGATCATGCCTACCGGAACGCGCAGTGCAAACAAGGAATGGCGCAGCGGATTCTATTACATCGCTCTTCAAGCCAATGTTCCTATAGTTCTCGTCATTTTTGACTATGGCAACAAGGTGATGCGACTTGGACCCTGCATTGAATTAACCGGTGACTATGAAGCTGACCTGGCCTATATTCAGTCTTTTTACGAAGGAGTCCAGGGCAAGAACATGAGTCGCTAACCGCAGATCGCCCAGCCTACCGTTCAACGACGTGCCTCATTAGGATAGATCATGGCGAAGGGGCTGGAACAGCCCCCGCTTGATTCCGGGCGAATGCCAGGTCCTTACCCTGGATGGGCAAAACTGCGCCACGGTGCTGGAGGGTTGTAGATTGGACGAAGGGCTAGGCAGAGTGGCTGCGGGATGGAAAAGAGGTGCGAGTGGCTAACCAAGAAAACATGCAAGATTCTCTGAGCCAGGACATTCATCTTCTGGGCGATATTTTGGGGCGCGTAATCCGCCGCCAGGCGGGCATCGAAGTGTTCGAGCTCGAGGAGCGCATTCGTGCCCTGGCCAAGGCTCGACGTGTCGACGAAGATCTGGACCTGGACAAGCGCCTTGCCGAGGTCGTGGATGGACTGTCCATTGAGCAGGCGGAGCTGATTGCACGCGCCTTTGCAGCCTACTTTGAGCTAGTCAATCTGGCCGAGGAACAACACCGGGTGCGCGTGCTACGGCAGCGCGAACGAGAAGCCCACCCCCGGCCGCTGCGTGAATCTATTCCCGCTGCCATAGATACCCTGTACCAGCTAGGCGTTGATGAGTATGAAATGTCGCGGCTGCTCGAACGACTGCATGTCGAGCTGGTGTTCACGGCGCATCCCACGCAGGCGCACCGGCGAACCATTCTATCCAAGCTGCGGCGCATTGCCGCGGCGCTAAGTGATCTGGAAACGCGCGATTTGCTTCCGGCTGAGCGTGAAGAGCTGGTTGCCCAGATCACTTCCGAAGTAACCGCGTTATGGGTTACCAATCGCAGCCGTACCGCCAAACCCACGGTCACTGACGAAGTGCGCACGGGACTCTATTATTTCGATACGACGATCTGGGAGGTGCTGCCGCAGATTTATGCGGCCACCGCGCAAGCGCTAAGGCGCAGATATCCATCGCTGAAAATGCCTGAGCGGTTTCTGACCTTTGGTTCCTGGGTTGGCGGCGACCGTGATGGCAATCCAAACGTTACAGCCGCTATTACGGCGGAAACCTTGCGACTGCACCGTGGCCTGGCCCTGGAGCGTCACCGCCGCGCCGCGCGCCGGCTTGACCGCTCGTTGAGCATCTCCTCCGACCTGGTCGATATAAATCCCGATCTGTTGGAAACGCTGGAAAATGCGGCTGTAGATTCGCCACATGTGGCCTTTTTGCAGGAACGGTATCCGAGCGAGCCATATCGCCTGTGGGCCGCTTCTCTGGGTGCTGACCTGGCGGAGGCTTCGGCGGGAGACATGGTGGCTAGGCTTAAGGGGCAGGCCAACCCCCCCCTGAACATTCGAAGTATGTCTGATTTACGGGCGCCGCTGGAAGCGATGGACAGGACGCTCCGCGAGCTGGGCATGGCTGACCTGGCGGCGACGGATCTGGCCCGGCTGCGGACCCAGGCTGAGGTGTTTGGCGTGCACGTGGGAAGGCTGGACCTGCGCCAGTTGAGCGACTTCAATACGGCCGTGCTGGACGAACTGCTGCGCAAGCTGGACCTGCACCCGGCTTTCGGCAATCTGGATGGACCAGGCCGGTTAGCCGTCTTGACGGAATTGCTGACCCAACCAGTGCCTGATTTAGATTCGCTAACCGAGCTTTCCGCCGCGGCGACAGAAACGTTGACACTTTTTGAGATCCTGAAGCGCGCTGTGGATTTTTACGGCACGGAGCTTTTCGGTCCTTACATCGTGAGTATGACGCACGGACCGGAGGATATTCTTGCCCCGCTGCTGCTTGCCTATTGGCACGGGCTTGCTCTGCAGCCGGACAGTGGCGTGGAGGGAGTGGCTTTCGCGCCCTTATTTGAAACACGCGCCGATTTGCAGAACGCCCCGCTGACGATGGCGGCGCTGTTTGCACACCCGAGCTACCAGCGGCATCTGGAACGCCTGCAGAACGAGCAGACGATTATGATTGGCTACTCAGACAGCAACAAGGATGCGGGTTACCTGACTGCCAACTGGGAACTCTATCAGGCCCAGGAGGCGCTGGCCGAGTGCTGCCAGGCGAGCAGGATCACGCTGACACTGTTTCACGGACGAGGCGGGACTATTGCCAGAGGTGGAGGGCCGGCGAATCGCGCCATTCTGGCGCAGCCGCCCGGTTCCGTGAACGGTCGTATTCGCATTACAGAGCAGGGTGAAGTCATTGACGAGCGTTATGGCGATCCGGCCGTCGCCCGCCGCCATCTGGAACAGGTGGTCCACGCAGTGCTCGTCTCGAGCGTTCCAGAGCATTATGGAGCCCAGACCCAACCGGCTGAGGAATGGCGCGCCGCGATGGATGAATTGTCTGCCGCGTCCTACCGGGCATACCGCGAATTGATCTATGAAACGCCCGAACTGCTGATCTATTGGGATCAGGCTACGCCGCTGAACGAGATCAGCCAGATGAGCATCGGTTCAAGACCGGCACGGCGCTCTGCCCAGGCGACTTTTGACAGCCTGCGTGCCATTCCCTGGGGGTTCAGCTGGATGCAGAGCAGGCACGTGCTTCCAGGGTGGTATGGCGTCGGTCACGCCCTGGCTGCTTACGCCACAACGCCGGAGCGACTGCGCACCTTGCGCGAAATGTACGCGGAGTGGCCCTTCTTCCGCGTGGTCATAGACAACGCCCAGCTCTCGCTGGCCAAAGCGGATATGGGCATCGCCGGGCTCTACGCTGATCTTGTCGCCCAAGAGGATGTCCGCCGCCAGATATTCGGCGTCATCAACGGCGCATTTGATCAGGCAGTGAGCGAGATACTGCGTGTGAGCGATCAGCAAGCCTTGTTGGATAACGAGCCCGTGCTACAACGCTCCGTGAAGCAGCGCAATCCGTATGTGGACCCGCTCAATTTTGTGCAGGTCAACCTGTTGCGCCGGTATCGTGCGCTGCCAGACCAGAACAGTGATGAAGCTCAGATGCTGCTGCAGGCCATCTTCCTGACGATAAACGGGATCGCGTCCGGGCTTAAGAACACGGGGTAGGCCCAGGGCAGGTATAAGTCACGGGTTATAGTTCTGTGACCTCTTCAGCGGTCGTGATAGCATCTTTCGCGTAAGCGAACCTGCTGTGAAAATGAAGAGTTGTGGAGTATGAAGATGAAGATGAGAGGAATGGGCGGCCAGCGGCCGTTTCTGACGTTCCTGATGATTGGCGCTGCTTTCTTTCTGGCGTCCTGTGCCCAGAACGCGCCTGCGGAGCCACCGGTCGATGTAGTTGTGGTAGAGAGTGAGCCCGCAGGAGTGGCTGTCGTAGCAGCGGAGCCTGCCGGCACGCTGCCGCCTCCGGTGATCATGGAGGCGACCTTCACCCCTGTTCCGGCGACGGAAACGCCCGTTCCGACGGCAACACCGGGGGCGACTGATACGCCCGCGGCTACGGCCGTTCCCCCTACCGATACGCCTGCTCCAGTGCCGGTTCAGCCGACGGCGGCGCCGGTCCAACCGACGGCGGTGCCAGCTACCGATACGCCGGCCCCGCCCCCACCACCGCAGATTGGCGCGAACGGTCTTGTAGCTTCCAATTTTGTGCTGCAAGACAGGTCTGTGATGCGCGTGAACGAGCCGGTGTGGTATGAGTTTACGGTCGCCAACTCAACAGGCGCAGAGGTTTCGTATAACGCTATCGGCGTGATGCCCAAGAAGGACGGCAAGGACCGTTTCGAATGGTATCAGCAGACGTATGGGGGGCAGAATTCGACCATTAAGCCTGGCGGGCTTACGTGGGAAGACAGAATCAAGCTTCCGGAAGCGGGCGATTACACGCTGCGGCTGGTGGTCTGCTTTGATGGTTTTGACAACTGCCTGAATGGCGGCGGAGCATGGCAATCTCTGTCTAATGAGATTCCGGTTTCGATCAAGTAGCTCTGTGAGGTCGCAGTCTGTGAATGTCACAGCGCCCCGGCAACCCATTCCGGCTGCCGGGGCGCTTTTTGTTGGGTAAGTTTCGAGTGAGCGCTAGCTGGCGTCGCGCGCTGTGCGTTCCACTGCAAATGATTCGGTCTCAAACGAAGAGCCTGTCCTGTCCGCAAAGCCGCGGGCAAACAAAATGAAGCGATAGACGTCGGCGAAATTGGAGGCCAGGCCGACAGAAATGCGAACGGCGCTTACATCTACACCGCGCGCCTTGTTAATCACCTCAACCAGTTCGGCAAAGTGCATGCCTTTGGCATCGACAAAGAACTGCTGCATCAGTTCCTTGGGCAAGCCGAAGGCCGCTTCCCCTGAACCTGGGTTGCAGAAGCAGCCTGTACGCAGCGAGATGTGGGCGGCGGCGGCCAACTGTTCGATCAGTTGTCCTGAAATGGGCAAACCGTCGGGGTCAAAGAAGCTCATCGTGATGGTGCCGCCCCGCAGGTCCAGGTCAGTGGGTCCGTGGACTTTCACGAGCATACGGCCGTTGCTGTGCCGCAGGCCGGCAAGCTGGTCGAGGAGCCAGCCAGTAAGACAGCGCACGCGTTTCTGGATTGTGTCCAGGCCAACTTCGTTGATATGGCGCAACCCGATCGCGACGGCCGGAATGTTGAGATAGTTGATCGTTCCTTCTTCAAAGGCTGCTTCGCCATCGGCCAGGTAGTGGCCAAAAGCCTGGACGGACACGATCTTAACCGTGCCGCCGGCAAACCAGGGCCGCTGTAGTTTGGGCAGGGTCTTCCGGCGAACGAGCAAGGCACCAATACCGGTGGGGTAGCCAAAAATCTTGTAGAAGGAAAACGTGGCAAAGTCTGGTTTCCAGATTCCCAGATCCAGATCGTTGGATGGGGCAAATGCGGCGCAGTCTAACAGTACATCCCAGCCCCTAGCCTGTGCGTCATGGACATAGGACAGGGGGTGCTTGGCCCCTGAATAGTTCGACTGTGCGGGAAAGGCGAACAGACCGCTCTCTCCGGGTGCCTTGCGGTCAAGAATTTTCTCGAGCTCAACCTTGTCCATTTGCAGGTTGGGGGAGGTGAGGGGCACGTAGTGCACGGTCGCACCGCGTGCGCGCGCGAACTCCCTGATGCCGTTGACAGAATTATGGTCGTCAGCACACAAGGCATAATGCCCGCGGGGAGCGAAAGGATAGGATTCGCCGACAAGCTTGAGCGCGCCGCTGGCGTTGGAGGTAAAGATGACCACGTAGTCATCGGCCGTTGTATGAAAATGGTCGAGCACAGCCTGGCGTGCCTGGTCAACAAGCTCGGTCATTGCCAGGGAAGTGGGGTTGTGCGAGTGGGGATTGCCAAAGACATTGTTCCGTAACAGTTGGAGATGTTCGGTCAATTGTGAGTCGGCGTAGAGACCACCGCCGGTATAATCCAGATAGACGTGGTCCAAATCATCGAGCCGCCTGTACTCGGTGCGGCGCAGATGGTCCAAGACAGCCGTGTCCAGATATTCCGGGTATGCGGCAATGAATTGGGCGTAGACTTCTTCCATTTCTTCAGCCCTTATGCCAGCACGGGTTGCTATGGCCATGGTATGCTCCTTCGCTCCTAGCTACGACCCAATGGTACCGGAACTGCCTCCCCAGTCCAAAGAATCTACGATATCTTCGATCTTCCCTGACACCTCCAGCGCCGCACATTGCCCGCGGCCCTGGAAAATGGTCACCACGGCGCCGCGCTGATAGGCGGTAAGCTGCACCTCGACCTCGGCTGTAAGACTTTCTACCACGCGCTCAATCATGCCGACAGGTTCCGGGGCGGCCAGGACAGCACCCTCAGCTCGTTCGGCCACGATTTCCAGACGGTAGGAGTCGAAGCGACTGTTTTGGGGACCGGACTTACGCCCTCCTTCCAGGACCCATTCCACGTGGTCTTTGGAAACCCTCAGGTGCTTGACTGTGGCGTTGACATAGGTCGCAAAACGATAGAGCCGCTCATCATGGCGCAGGCCGACAATGAAGCCGCGGAACCAGGTGTTGAGCCAGGGAATGGTGGCGACGGAAGCGGTCAAACTGGTACCGGGTGCCGGAAAGTGGTTGGATTGCATCCAGACATAGGCGCTGGGAAAGCCCTGGCCCCAGTCCTTTTCGATGTAGCCGCGACCCCCCGACATAGGGGCGTCACGGCCGTCGACCTCGAGCACTCCCTCAATGGCGTGGTCAAAGCCCAGGACGCCATGATAGCACTGCATGAAAGGTACAAATGCATACCAGCCCATCACTCCCGGGGAAAGGCGGCTGACCGGCCACGGGTTGATGCCGTCGAAGCGTAAAAGGCCCTGTACGGTCTGTTCCGGGCGATTTATGGACAGGGTGATTTGATTCAGGCAGAAGTGACTGTCCCCAACCCAGACATCAAACTCATCTTCGGTAGCCCGAAATTCCTCTATATCATAGCGATGATACACGGATTGGCCGCTAATACCGTCGAGCACCTGGATGAAGGAATGGGAAAGGCGCGGGTCCTGCCCATGCAGGTAGATGCCGGGAATGATCGCATAACGGGTCGCGCATTGCGGGCCGATCAATTTGAAATACCAACCTTCAAAGAAGGTTTTTGAACCGCTATGACCGTGGCCGTGGTAAACTTCAGGTTGCCAAATAGTGCGGAAGGAAGTCAAAATGGCTGAATGCTCCTGTGAGGTGATGATTGCAAGGTGACGAAGCTGGTTTCCCGTATCTAGAGAGGACCAAAGGCCAGCACAGTGAGGTCGTCGGCCTGGGGGACGCCTTCACTATATTCTGAAACGGCCGTGACCACGTGTTTGACAATCCCTTCTGCACTTTTTCCACGGGCCGAGGCGACGGTTTCAAGTAACCGTTCTTCGCCAAAGAACTCGCCAGCGCGGTTCCGAGCCTCCGTGACGCCGTCCGTATACTGCAGCACAACATCGCCGGGGGCCAAAGTAAGGCTGTCTTGATGATACCTTACGCCGTGAAAGGCTCCCAAGACCAATCCTTGTACAGGGAGGAATTGAGCATTGCCGCTGGAATGGTTTAGGAAGACGGGTGATTCATGTCCAGCGCTGGAAAAGGTCATTTTGCCCGTACGGGTATCAACACGGGTACACAGGGCGCTCAAGAACAGTGGTGTTCGATTGTCAGCAAGGATCGTCTCGTTGACACTTTCGAGGGATGGCGCGGGATCGTGGCCTTTCCTGCCCTCCGCGCGCAGCAGTGTTCGCGCCACGGCCATAAACATGGCAGCAGGCACACCTTTGCCGGTTACATCGGCAATGAAGATGGTGACATTTGCGGGGTCGTCTGACATCTGCACGAAGTCAAACATGTCACCACCTACTTGCTGAGCCGCCCGATAGTATGTGGCGAACTCCCAGCCCGAAACCTGCGGGGTAAGCTCCGGCAGAAGGCTCAACTGAATCCGGTGGGCGATTTCCATCTCATGCTCCATGCGCTGCCGCTGCACTTCCTGTCTGGTGAGCCTGCGCAGGCGCGAAGTCATGATCGCCATAACGTCAGTGGCGAATTCCGGAAATTCTCTTAGGATTGCGGTGAACTGGTCGTGCCTTATGGCGAGAACCGACAGGTCGGTAACCGCTGTCGCGGAAGCGCTGCGCAGGCCGGCGTCGACAAGGGCCATTTCGCCCAGAATTGTGGGAGCTTGCAGCAGGTCGATATGGCTGCCCTGCCGGGTGATGTCAATTTCGCCTTCCAGCAGGACGTACATCTCGTTGCCGACAGCACCTTCTGAAAACAGCGTTTCGCCACGGCGATACTGTCGCTGCGTCCCGTTGGCAGCGAGTAACTCCAGTCCCGGGAGTGGTGGGGGCGTCACTGTGCCGACACGTGAATCAATAAACGGACGGCCGCCGGCCTGCCGATTTTAATAATAGCTGGAAAGCGCGCTCCGCTCATCCGGGAAGATCTCCAAAATCTGACTGAACCCCGTTGTATCCAGCGTTTTCTGGACACGGGGCTGCGGATTGAGAACCTTGAAATGCTCTTCGGTGCCGGAGGCAGACTCGATGTCATTGGCAATTGCGTGGAACGAACCCCAGCCAATCCCCTCATCCGGCAAACCGCCCCCGCGCATGATGAGAGCCACGCTGTGGAGCGCAACCAGTCCGGAGCTAGACATGAAGGTGAGATCGGACAAATCTAGGAGCATATCACGCGTTCCGGCATCAAATAGAAGTTGGCCCTGTTCGACCAAGCTCATATAGTTTGAGCCATCCAGTTCCCCAGACAGCCGAACGATGGTGACCGGCACATTTGCCTGTGCGGTTTCTACTGTGGTCTCGAGCGACATTTTGCTTTTCCTCCTTACCTGTTTTGTGCACGAAAAATGGCAGACAGCCAGCCCTAGCGTACCAGCATCTTTACCAACTCCAGTTCATTGCGTCCCTGGGCCGAAACACGGTAGTGCAGTTTATCAACAAACTCACGCATCATGTGTACGCCCATGCCTCCGAACTGCCGCCTGGCGAGCGGGACCGAAGTATCGGGAACGGGCCTTTGCGTAGGATCATACAGGGGTGCCTCATCCCGTAGAATGACGACAAGCGCTGAGTCATCACGGCTCACCTGCATTTCCACGTTCCCAGGCCGCCCCCGATATCCATGGCGGAGGATATTGCTGACCGCTTCGTTAACCGCCAGGACCATATCACCCAGGTCTTCGTCCGGTACATCCATGGCTGCAGCCGTTTCTTCCAGATAACGACGCATTGAACTCAGATCGGTCACAGCCGCGGCAGGGAAACTACGCTTTTTGGAAACCATCGTCAGCAGCAAGCAGTCTCCCTCACGCTCATCTGATTAATGAGGTACATCACATTAGCAGCGATTGTAGGACGCCGGCAGGAAGAATTTCCCGCGAATTGAAAGAACAGATGGCATAAATAAGATGATACTTTATACGAGCCTGCGCTGTCAATGAAAGCGCGCCCAGGTGACCGTTCCAAAAATGGGGAGAAGCTGTGATATCCTTTAGCGATAGAGAAGGAGGATATCATGCGCATCCGAATGCAACTGCCCCGCGTTCAACCGGAGAAATATGAGATGCCCTCCATCTGTCCGTATGAGGACTGTGCTGGGGAGCACTTCAAGCTTCACCAACGGCATTGTCGGCGTTCCATCGACGACACAGATCATGACGCAGTGAACGTGCGGCGCTATCGCTGTCTGAGTTGCAAGCAGACATTCCGGGTCTATCCGCGTGGCGTAAGTGGCGCGCAGCGCTCAGACCGGCTCAAGGCAATGGGCATCATGTTGTACGTACTGGGACTGAGCTACGGCGCTGTGGAGGATGCGCTACAGGCGCTGGGCCTGGCAGGCAGCAAGGCCAGCGTCTACCGTGATGTGCAGGCAGCGGGCGAGGCTGTGCAACGCGTGCGCCAGGCACAGGGCGAGCGCAAGGTGACGGTGATGGGCGCCGACACGACGTTTGTCACGTGCAACCGCCAACAGGTGACCATTGCCATGGGCGTTGACGCCTTGACCGGTCAGGTGCTGGACATCGAAATAGTGGACAGCGAATCAACTGAGACCCTGCTGCCGTTTCTCGAGGAATTGCAGGAGCTTTTCGAGGTGGAAGTGCTGGTCAGTGACGACCAGGACAGCTACAAAAACGCCGCCGCAGAGCTGGGACTAATCCATGGTATCTGTCGCGCGCACGTCAATCGCAATGTGGCTAAGCTGGTGGGTGAGGTGGGACTACAAGCCCTGCGCCGTCCCGACCCGCCGCCTGAGCTTCTGCGGGTGACGGTGGACGACTTTCTTGACGACTTGCACCTATTCCAACTCATTGTCGCCTTGCGTCCTGCCAGCGGTCAGGGCCAACTCTGGCAGATGTTTGAGCGTTACCGTTACGCACCGCCACCCGCGCCCGGCGAGCGAGCCACGATGTGGTACCGCTTTCGTCTGGCCCTTCAACGTTGGTGGAGTCACTGGTCTAGCTTGACCCTTGACCAGCGTTGGCGTGGTCCTGGCGGCGCGACCCTGGATGGTACCAATAACGCAACAGAGCGAGCTATCGGCTGGTGGGTCAAGGAGCGTTATCGGACAATGCGCACCTACAAGCGGCTGGAGTCGGTGCTCAATGTCTGCAACCTAATCTGCTACCTCGGTTCCAACAGCGGCGATGTCTCCCTAACAACACTGTTGAATGCCTGATAGCGAACAACCTCTTAGGCGCTCTGCGTCTCTATGACTTTCTTCCCCATCTGTGAAACAGTCACGCGCCCAGGCGGGACCTTGGCGGCGAGGGAACATTGCCTGACCTTGTTCCCGCCGGACGTGAACATCGCCGTAGTCCGCTTGACATCCAGCCTGCCCTTGGCAAGAATTGCCTTTGTGAATTCGCGCAGCATGCCCAGACCTTTGATCCATCTTGTGATTGCCGTGGCTACCTTGCTCTTCCTGCTGATTATTGGCGGCCGTCTCCAGCCACAGCAAGCCAGTGTGGAGGCGGGCGCCGCGCCGCAACTGGATGTACAGTTCTCGCCTCCACCGGGCCCTTACAACGAGACCATTGCGGTTGAAATGTGGGTTCCTGATGGAAATGCGACGATCTATTTTACCATGGACGGCTCGCGGCCGTCGCGGCAGAACGGCACGCTTTATACGGACCCGCTGGTGCTTTCTCCACGGCCGTCGCAGGTGGTCGCGCTGCGTGCCATGGCGGTGTCCCCGGAGGGTGAAGAAGGCACCGTGCAGAGCGTTTCCTATCTTCTGGGCGTAGACTCGGCGCTGCCCGTTCTCTCGCTAGTGGTAGATCCGCAAGAACTGTGGGATGCCGAGCGCGGTATTTTTACGCATCCGGTGCTGACCGGGGACGAGTGGGAACGGCCCGCGGAAATGGCTTTCTATGAGGCGGATGGGTCCGCAGGCTTCGCTGCCCCGGTAGGAATTCGGGTACACGGGGGCCGCAGCAGGCTGGACGAAAAGAAGTCGCTGCGTCTCTATTTTCGCAACGAGTACGGGCTGCCGGCCATTGGCTATCCGTTGTTCCCGCAGTCAGATAAACGCCTGTTCAAGCGCCTTGTCTTGCACAATGGCGGGCAGGATTACCCGGCTGTATCCGTCAATGCGACCCTGCTGCGCAACCAGCTTACAGGTGATCTGGCCCGCGAGGCCGGTGGATTCGCAGTCCAGACACGACCTGTTCTTGTTTTCCTGAATGGCGAATTGTGGGGTATATACAACCTGCGCGAACGCATCGATGACCGCTATCTGGCCGAAAACATGCAGATCGAGAACCCCGATCTGCTAGTTGGTTTTGAGCACGATCTGGAAGCCTCTTACGGCGATGTGGAACATTGGGAGAATCTGCAGCGGTTCGTTGCTGAAAATGAACTGGACGATCCCGAAAACTATCTGTACCTGCAAACCCAGATCAACCTGGACAATTTCATTGATTACAATCTGTTTCAGATTATCACGGCGAATGCTGATTGGCCGCACAGCAACCAGCTGAAGTTCCGTGAGCGGGCCGGAGGGCAATGGCACTGGATGTTCTGGGATAGTGACTATGCATTTGGTCTGATGCCCGACAGTTATATTGAAAAGGACATGTTTGCCCGAGTGCTGGAGCAGGAGGACGAACTGCAGCAGGAGGCCGCGCTGCTGCTGGAGAAACTGCTGCGCAACCCTGATTTCAGGAATCGCTTCTTTGTGCGTCTGGCAGACCTTCTGAATACGGTTTTCCGGCCACAGAAAGTAGAGAAGCAAGTGCTGGAAATGGCGAAGGGGCTGCGACCTGACATCGTCTATGAGACCATCCGCTGGCCAGGATCAGGGGACTGGGAAGCCGGGGTGAGCTATATGCAGGAGTTTGCCCGCCGCCGCCCGGATATCGTCCGCAAGCAGGCGGTCGAGCAATTCGATTTGCCGGGCACGGCCGTGCTGACGATCGGTACCCCAACGGCGGGACAGGGAAGCGTGCGAGTTAATGATCAAATTATGGTTGATGCGTCCGAGCTGCCCTGGTCCGGCACCTACTTTGACGGGCTGACATTGAAGGTGGAGGCATTGCCCGCGCCGGGTTATGTCTTCGCCGGCTGGGATGGAGCGGAGGGCGTGGAGCAGACGGCCGCGGCTTCCCTGGCACTGGAGGGGGATTTACTGATCAGCCCACGCTTTGCGGAGGCCGATAGTAACATGCCACGGCCTGGAGATGTACGCCTGCTAGATTATGGTGGTTCCCACGCCGCTGCCCCGTTAGCGGGTATTGAGGGACGCTGGGTAACTCTGGAGGTGCGGAAGCCCACGGGTTCTGACTTGCGCGGATGGCGGGTTTCTGACAATGATTCGATCACGGCCGTGGACGAAGGGTCGCTGGTACTGACGGACGCAGCAGAACTGGCGCAGGTTGCGGCGGGCACGATTGTTTTGCTTGCCCCAGATAGTTCCACCGACGCAAACCTGCCTCCCGGCTGGATCATCGCGACGCCTATGAATGGGCTGTTGGATGTTCAAACCGATCCCTGGTTTCAACTGGCGGAACACGACAACCTGGTCCTTCTGGCTCCTGGTCCGGTCCCTGGTTTTGGGGATGACGTGCCGATTGACTTTCTGGAAGTAGGTGGCGGCGAAGTGGGAGATGGCGCGGCAGCGTTTGGATTGCCGGACCGGTTACGGTTCGCCAATGAGGATGGTGCCAAAGGGCAAGGTACGATCCGGTAGTTCCAAACCGGCTTGATCCCATACCGGCAGGCGTTCGCCGCTTTCCAGCTGGTATAGTCCTACTTGCAGACGGTATTCGCCGGGCGGTAGATCGGCAGGTAGGGCTAGCTCATGACGGTCAACCACCGGGGTCCCTGGCAGGAAAGCCTGGGTGGGGAAACGATTGTTTACCGGTTTGCTGTCATGCGCGGCCACGATTTCTCCCGCCGCGTTCAGTACGTGTACGAATACGGTGTAATCCCCGTCCGGCTGGCTGAGTGCCTGCCAAACAAGGTCTACGGCGAGCGGCTCGCCGGGTGCGGCAGTGCCAATGGCGGCCTGCTCCAGGATGATCTGTTCACTGAAGCGCGCGCCGATGGGAGCAGCCCCGGCGACGGCCGCTTCGCCGGGCGCCAGGACAAAGCCCAACTTAACCCGATCGAGGACGTTTTCATCGCCTCCCTGGTAGACGGGTAGCTGCGTGTCATCATCATCGGCAGCGCGCCAGAATGTTTCCAACTGATAGGCACCGGACGGCAAATCAGGGCTGGTGGGGATGGTGAAGCGTTCGGTGATTACTTGACCGGGCTGCCACCACGAACCGGAAAGGCTGCGCGGGGTCTGTTCTTCGCGCCAGGCCCATACCCAACCATCCGGGGCGGTCAGGTGAATGCCGGTAATGAAGCCGTGGGCCACGGGCCGAAGCGCCCGCAAATAGAGTGTGACGAAAATGTCGTCGCCTGGGGTAAATACGTGGGGTTCCGACTTGTACCCCACCAGTTCGAAATGCTCCGGCACCCGGGCGTTTACGGCCTGGACCTCGCCGGCATCGAAACCGGACTGTTGGTACTGCCAGATGGTGAGCGGGGCAGCGGTGGTGTACGGGTTTTCGATCTGCTGCAGGGGAGCATAGCGCTCCTTGAACCAGCCACTGCGTGTTATGGTATCCCAGCCGGTTGTGCGTGCGGAGACTACATATTCCGGGGGAGCAGCGAATAACTGCTCAAACAAGGCTCCCGGTCTCTGTCGGGTCAAGCCAGCTTCCGGAAATGCAAGGCCAGGGCGCTGTGCCAGATAGCCGACACGCGGCGAGGCGAGCAGTGTCGTCGAAGGCGCGGTGTTGGCAAAGATCCACTTCGCTGCCGCCGCCTCGGCAGCAGCCAGATTTGTACGGGCGATGGTCGCACCAGATCGCGCCATTAGCAGGAGGGCCAGGAGCAGCGGCAAGAGCAGCAGGGCCACGATGAGGGCCGGCTGACGAGCTGCGGTTGTGTTTAGTAAGCTGCTCCGCTGCGCAAAACGCACGATGGCGATGATCCCCAGACTGTTCAAGACGAGTAACAGTACGGCCGTGGTGCCCGGCGCCAGGGCACTATCGACGAGCAGAGCGGAAACTGCCCACAGGCCGCCCAGGGCGACGGTCTGCTGCAGTAACTGGAACGAGGAGGGGGCAGCTCCGCTCCTTGCTGGGCTCCCATAGAGATAGGCCAGTCCAGCGGCTGCGGCGGGTACAAACAGCCACCAGAGTTGATAGTCTCGCCCCAGTGATGGAAGATCAGCCACCCAGGTAGGCAAGTGAATTCCTGCGGCAGGAACGGCACCCAGCAGTAGAGAAGCTGCTGTCACCAGGAAGGCGAGGCCAGCGTAGGCAAACGCCGGCCACCAGCCAAAGTGCCTGGTCAGCCCATCGGTAAGAAGGACGGCCAGGGAGAAGGCCAGCACGGCCGGGTCAAAGTGGAGGCCGAGCATGAGCAGAAGCAAGCAAAGCTTAAGGACCATCCAGGCGGTGGTGGGGCGGGCTATGGTATTCAGCCCAAGAGCCAGCCAACCAAGAGCCAAGACCCAGGAATAGGGAGCACCGGCCGTAGCGGGAATGAGAGGGTTAACGACGATCAGCAAGGCGGCAAGAACTCCGGAAGGCGGCTGGTCAAGCCGGGCAAGTGTCCAGTAAACAGCCATGGCCGTAAAACTCCAACCCAGGGCGCTCAGAAAGGCGGCAACAGGAGCATGCGCTCGGCCCAGGGCCAGGGGCAAGATGTAGAACGCGCTGCGGGTCGCGGTGTCCCAATCGAGCATGGCAAGATCCCCTTTACCAAGCTGCTGCGCGGCCTGTAGAAGACGATAGGCATCGGGGGGGAAAACGGTGCCCCACCAATAGGTGAGCAGCAGCGGCAGGGCAACTACAACCGCCGCAAACGCCCAGCTGCCCTTTTTGGAAGTACGATTCATCGCCGAGGCTCAGGGAAGAGAACGTTCATTTCTGGCGGGAGCAAGCAAGCGCTTCCGGGGGATCTATGCCCAGCTAGATGGTTCAGGGTCAAGGAGCCGGTGTCTCGGGAACGGCTGTGGTCGTCCTGCTTCCCGCAGCGGCAGGGGTTAGCTGTGTTGCTTCCAATCCCAACAGACGCGTTCCCACCCGGACCTGGATTTCATGCAGGAACTCCAGCTCCTGATCTTGCTTGATAATCTCTGTGACTGGCAGCTCAAAAGTGACAAAGTCCAGCCCACTCGCACCTTCTTGGGCCAAAGGACTAAGCATGATGGCACCATCCGTCAGGGTGACGTTTTCGGCTCCGGCGGTGATCCAGGAGGGATCGACGTCCAAAAAGGTTGCCCCGTTGATATCGAATCCTAGGACCTCCACAGGCAGGTTTATCGCGTTGGCCACATGGATTTCGATCACTGCGTCTTGTGCCCGCTCGGGCGGACCCAGTTGGGCAATTACCGGCTGCGCCGGCTGCAGCGAACGGCGCAAGAGTCCTTGACGTTCGGCGAGGCTGGACCAGATTTCTTCGCTGTTTATCCCGTTACCCATGGCCTGGGCGAGCACGGATAGCTGAGGGTCCAGTTCCGCCTGCAGGTCTGCCAAAAAGGCCGGTGAACTGTAGTGCGCAGCGGCGGCGGCATAGGCGGCCTGGATTTGCGGGTCCTGGTAGGTTGCCGCCAGAGGTACGCGCATGTCTCCGGCCAAGGGACGGCCATTGAACCCGATGGGGGTCAGGCGGTCCGCGGCCGGATCATAGACGTAGCGCAAGTGGAAAGGGGAAAGTGCAGCGGGCGCGCCCCAAAGATCGGCCAGGGCCAGAAAACGGCCGTATTGTTCGACGTCAAAAACCTCGGCGGCGGTCAGCTCGCCACGCTGCAATCCCAGAAGCAGTGCCTGGGCGCGATCCATTTGCGCCGCCAGCACCTCGTCATCCATGATCAACGGATCGCGATTGTTTTCGACGGCGACAAAGCGCAGATCATTGGCGGCGAAGTTGGTAACCGGATCAGCTATGGCCGCAGTGACATCCCCACCGAAATAGGATACTGCATCCCACAAAGGCAGCGCATCGTAGGCCACGATCACCCGGGCGGGCTGCCCTTCTGCCCCAGGTAGAGTGGAGCCGAAAGCCTGCTGTACGGCATATGTGCCGCGGTTTACCCCATTCAGGATCAGTTGTCTGAAATCGTAGCCGGCCGCCGGAAGTTGTTCTGATTCCAGAGTTTTCATGAAGGCCCACTCGGCCAGACCACCATTGTCAGCTGGGTCAAGCAGGTTCAGGTGGCTGAAGCCGAGTAGTTGGCGGTTATCGCGAGTTTCGACTTCAAAATTCCACTGCTCGTTCTCCCCTAGGTGCTGAGCGGCGCCGGGAAGCAGGCGCAAGCGAACGGGAATCTGTTCGCTGTCGCTCTGGATGGTGGCAGGATAGAAGTCGGCGCCTGTGGCCAGGAGCACGCCATTTGCCAGAGCGCCCTCTCGCTGCTGCAGCAACTGACGGTAGTTCTCAAAAGTGATGTCCAGTGCAAGTACGGGCAGGTTCCCGTTTGTTCCCTGTTGCGTCAGGCGATTCACCGACCGTTGCCAGCTATCCTGGACGGCCGTCAGGGCGCCGGCATTGCCCAAGAGGATGCCGCCGAAAAGTGAGATGAGTGCTATGAGCCACCATAGGGAATAGGCCTGTGTCTGGGGCGAGGCTGGTTTCCTGGTGATCTTCATGGGGTGAGGCGACCGTTTGCAGCATAGACGGCCGATGGACTGCTATGCTCCGAGCAAGTTATCTTGTTCAACGAAGCTGAATTCACAGGTGGGGAATGTCTGGCGCAGGCTGTCCATCAGGCTGGTCAACGCCGCGTCATCTTTGGTACTGATCAGATAGGTCGCCTGAAAAGAGCTCGCGGTTTGATCCAGGCGGCGCAGGTCGGCCGTCTCTGTATTTTCGCGCAGCAGGTCATTGACCCTGCCAAATGCTTCCAATTCATTGTCCGCTGACATATTCAGATAAAGATTGCTGCGCGGCGGTAGTGGGCGAATCAAGCGCCTGATCAGCAGATAGCCGAGGATAATCACCGTGGCAAGAATGGTGGGCCAACGCTGATCTGCGCCAAGCCCCAGGCCAATGGCCATGACCATGAAGATGTAGACCAGCTCTTCCGGCTCTTTGATTGCGGTACGGAAGCGAATGATAGACAGGGCGCCGACAAGGCCTAATGACAAGGCGAGGGAAGATTTCACAACGGAGATGATCAAAACGGTGATCATCGCCAAGATGGGCAGGGTGCTGGCCAGGCGGCCGCGATTGGACAGGGAACGGCCGTAGACCGTGTAGTACCAGGCGATGAGACTAGCGAGCAGCAAGCCGATCAGCATATTGACAGCCAGCGTCTCTAGAGAGAGGGGAGCCGGTGTTGTTAACCCAAGTAGATTTTCCATGTGACCTCACCGCGATCTGTTGT
Organism: uncultured Chloroflexia bacterium; assembly: GCA_963786145.1. Lineage (GTDB taxonomy): Bacteria > Chloroflexota > Anaerolineae > Promineifilales > Promineifilaceae > JAACFF01. The sequence goes on along the minus strand of CAWAYB010000001.1, from coordinate 1,028,047 downwards.
GTCGCTGCGCCACCCTGTACTAGTATCGCTACGGGTGCAGCTACCCCAACCTGCGGTCAGAAATTCTATCTTACTGCGAACCCTGCGCCAACCGTCGCTTAACTCGCCTTGATGGTACCGCCAGCGTCATGAGCCGTTTTCAGACGACCCGTGTTCTAGGCCCTATCGTAGGTCAGTAATAGCTGGCCCAATCCTTCTAGGGCCAACGGATCGAGATAGATATTGCTTATCTTTAGATCGTAGGCGGGGACGAGCAGCGGCCCTTCGACTATGCTGGAAAATGGCTGGCCGCCCAGGAGGCGGTTCGCGGAAGTCAGATAAAGGCGGTCCAAACTGTTCGCAGCGAGCAGCATATGGAGCACTTTGGGGCCGGTACCCGAATAGATGGTCTGGTAGCCCAGATGAGACATCTGGCGGATCATTTCCGCGCCATCCACGCCTTTGTCACCGGCGATGATGACGCGCCCGGCCTGGGCCCGCAGTTCGTCTATGCGCGCTGCATCCTGGCCTGCGGTTGTGACGACTACTACGTGCCTGCCACTGGAAGTAAGGACGTCTGGCACCGGGAAGTCTAGGCTGCGGCTGATGATGGCGATATCCGGCAGCGGCTTCAGCCCGTGATCCTGGCGCCATTGGCGCAGGTCAGCGAAGCGGGGATCGTCCACGCGAAGGATTTCCTGGGCACGGCCATCTGCCCAATCGCGCAAATAGCGGCCGCTGCTGATGATAATATCAGCCTGGGCGGCCAACTCCTGGAATAGGCGCCAATCGCGCTCATTTGCGGTGTTCTTGGGCACAACCATACCATCTCCGTCGGGGTGGGGGATGGCAATACGGCCGTCAATGCTTGTAACGAAGTTGGTATAGACAAATGGTTTGCCGCTTTGTTCGGCGTACTGGCGCAAGTCATGAGCCAGATAGGCACCATGGAGCGAAGTTTCGCGTGCAGGAAACGGAAAGAGCTGAATGATGTCTTGCATAACAGAATACCTCCTGAAGATCGCTCCGAACCAACTTGGCACTGACTTGACGCATGCAATGAGGAATGCAGCGTCGGATTGGTATGCCCGAAAGCCGCATCTATGGCTCGAATACCAGCAAGGTGACTCCCAGGGTTTCTTCAACAGATCGTACTTGTTGCAGTTGTTCTTCATTCAAGTCCGCAATCTGCAGACCTGGTTCAAAGGCCATGATATGTTTTCCGGTGGCAGCTTCAAGCGTGCGAATCATGGCGACCTCTTTCTCATCCAAGGTGGCGACTCTCAAAAATGATTCTTCCATGTCAGACTCCTGATTATGCATTACTGAAGTGTACCCAGTTTCATTCTACGCTCGGCGGCGATGAAGTCAAGTACCGCCGCATACGCATTCTTTTCAAAGCGCCTTACCGGCGCTCTCTTCCTTCTGGGAAGAAAGAAGATAAAGCCGCAGCAGGTGCAGGTCGTCGTAACTGACTTCGCCCTGCAATTGATCGAAAACAGGGCGCAGCGCCCGGGTTCCTAGTTCTGCAAACGCCTCCAAAGCGCGCTCTCGTGCGGGCAAATCCAACTGCGAAGCCTCCAAGAACCCGTCAGGTCGGAGTGGCAGGCCGGCTTGCATCCCCTCCCACAGGTAGTTGCGCAGGGTTGAAAACTTGATCAGTTCGCCCCGAGCCAGGTCAGAGAGAGATGTGCCGTCGTTGTAGAGGGCAACGATTGCGCGTGCCCTGGCACTTAGAGGTTGAATGCTTTCTGCCTGCCTCAGATGCTGCCGAAGGATTGGCAAGAAGTGTACGGCGTATTTCTCAAGTTTCACCTCTCCAACGCCGGTTATCCTGGCGAACTCGTGCTCTGTCCGGGGAATCGTCGTCGCCATTTCTACCAAGGATAGGTCAGAAAAGATGATGTATGGTGGTACCTTGCTTTCCTGGGCAAGCTCAGTACGTTTGGCACGCAGCAGATCAAACAGGTCCTGGTTGAAGTCCGTTGCTTCCTTGCGCGCTCTGATGGGCACTGCTTTTGCCCTGGAGCTGTGCGGAGGCTTGCCGGTGACGGTCTGGCCCTTCAGAACGGCTTCGCCTTCGGGCGTTAGTTTGAGTGAACCGTAGGTCTCGTCCCTTTGTAGCAGGCCCCGGCGCAGGAACTCGTCGGCCAACTGCTGCCACTCTTTCTTGGTATACTCCGTGCCGATGCTGTAGGTTGACAACTGATCGTGGCGATTTTGCTGCACCTTCTGGCTGCGCGAACCACGTAAGACGTCGATAATATAGCTCGCGCCAAACAACTGCCCAGTCCGCAGCACACAAGAGAAGAATTTCTGCGCGGACACGGTTAAATCGACAATGTCCCCCTCGCTTACCTCTACGTCCGATTCACAGTTGTCGCAGGCAGCACACTTTTTCGCCTGGTATTCTTCGCCGAAATAGCGCAGCAAAGGAATGCGCCGACACTGCCGGGTACCGGCAAAGTCGATCATCGACTGCAAACGAGCATTGGCACCTGGACGTTGGGCCGGGTCCTCCTGATCGATGAAGTAGCGGATGGTGCGGATATCCTTATAGCTCCACAAGAGGAGACAATCCGCCGGCAGGCCGTCGCGTCCCGCACGGCCGATTTGCTGGTAGTAGTTCTCGAGGTTCTTGGGCAAGCCGAAATGCACGATGAAGCGCACGTTGGATTTGTCGATGCCCATGCCAAAGGCGATTGTCGCTACCACAATGAGCCCTTCTTCGTAGACGAAACGGCGCTGATTGGTACGGCGGGTCGCATCGTCCAGATCGGCGTGGTAGGGCAGGGCGGCACGGCCGTGGGCCACGAGGTTGGCGGCGAGGGCGTCCACTTCTTTTTTCGTGTTGCAGTAGATGATGCCGGCTTCGCGGCGGTGTTCGTTTAGAAAGGCGAGCAATTGGTTGAAGCCGGTGCCCCTTTCTGCGGCCGTCAGCATCAGGTTGGGACGATCAAAACTGGCCACGAATTCGTCCGCGTCCTGGATCGAAAGGTTCTGGCGAATATCATTGCGCACTCGTTCGGTGGCTGTAGCGGTCATGGCGAAACAGACAGCCTGTGGCAGGCGCCTGCGGAGGTCAATCAACTGGCGATACTCGGGGCGGAAATCATGACCCCATTCCGAAATGCAGTGTGCTTCGTCAATGGCCAGGCAGTCTACCTGAACCTGCTCCAACAGGTGGATCGTTTCCGGCCGCATGAGGGTTTCGGGAGCGGCATACAGAAGTTTGGTACGCCCTGTTCGTATAGCGGCCGTTTCCTGCAGATAATCTTCGTAGTTCAAGGTACTGTTTAGGTAGGATGCCGTGACACCTCTGTCGCGGAGTTGATCAACCTGGTCCTGCATGAGGGAGATTAGTGGCGTGACTACAACGGTCAGACCAGGGAAGAGGATTCCGGGAATCTGGAAACAGAGGGACTTGCCACTGCCGGTTGGCATGATTGCCAGCGTATCTTTTTTTCCCAGTACGTTCTTAATCACTTCAGCTTGCAGCGGGCGGAAGCCCTCGTAGCCGAAAATACGGCTCAGTTCTCTGCGCGCTCCAGCCAGGTCCAGCTCTTTCTCTTCGTAAACGGGCACAGAGCCCGTGCCGTTGGCGGCTCTGCCCCCTCTCATGCTCTCCTCGTACCACCCGGACAGCTGAACGTAGGAACGCAGCTCCCCCTGCGGCATATCATCCGGACGCCACCAGTGGGCCAATGAGACGCGCAGCAGTGTGTTCGCCGGGATTGCAGGCAACGGCTCCTGAAAACCGACAAATGTTACTGTACGCCCCCCGTCCGTGGTGGGATAGCGGTAGCGGATGCGTTTGTTGTCATCCACCAGTTCCAGGTTTTGGTCAGGGCGCCAGAACATGGTGCTGAAAGCAGGTAGACCGGTGCGCTGGGCGACATACTGGCCACCAGCCCTGGTGGCCTGCGCGAGACCATTGAAGAGAAGATCAACGCTTCCGTTCAGCGGTTTCATCTGGGTCTCGATGAAGGCAGTGAGGTCATCGATGGGTGGTAGTTTCGATTTGCCGTGCACCAGGATGTTCTCGATGTGTGGGGCCAGGCTCTGCGGGTCGGGTGACCAATCCAGGTCCCACACATCGCCAACAGAATATTCCATGTTGAAATGATCATTGGTGGTGCAGTCGGGAGCGATTAGACGAACGGAACGGCCGTCGAAGGTGATCCCGCCGACGCATGCTCCGCTGCCCATCCTGGTCTTGGCCACTATTACCACTTTCACAGACAAACCCTCCCTTTCAATCTAAGTGGAAGCATCCGAACTGGAAGCGTCGGGCAGCAAGTGCACGACTTCGAGGCCAGACACGGCCCGCAGTTTTTCAGCCACCAAGCTGCGATGGCAAGCAGCAGGATCCCTTTCAACGCAAAAGAGGGCCACAACGCGGGCTCCGTCCCCAAGCGATTCCAGGAAAGCCTGAAGATCAAACGCATTGAGGATCTCTTCCTCATAGGCGGCGATGAACTCCTGGCTCAAGGTCAACCGCTGGCGTTTCGACACTCCGGAAGTATTGTCTGCCTCATGCTGTTTTTGACGAACTGCACTGGTTGGGGCCAGGTTTTGCACGTATATATACCGTATACCGATTTCTGCAAGACGTGCCTGCAAACGACGGCTATTCGCAAACGCGTAGTCTGACCCGCGCACTCCTCGCCGCTGGCGTATATCGCAAAAAGTATCCACGCCTGCCTGCTGCAGTGCTTCGAAGAATGTTACGGCCGTGAAGCCGTATGCGCCGATGGTCACGAAACGAGCCGTCATGGTGAGCAAGAGTCGTACTTGGTTTTCAAGAGAAAGTTACTCCATCTCGTTTGCACCGTCGCGGTCCAGATAGCTCTTGCGCGAGGTATAGCGGAAGAAGTCATCGCCAAAAAGGCTGGGTTGGCTCTTGATCATGCGCAGCATCAGTTCTTTGTGCGTAACCAGGTGGTCCTCCTGATCAATGTGTACTATAGGCACGCCTTCAGCGCTCAAGGTCTGCGCAATCAATTTGCTGCGATGGCAAGACTCGGGTTTGCCCTCGCTGCACATCAGTACCACGCGCAACTCTTGCTGGTGCGCCTCATGCAGACGACGAATGCCGTCGCGATAGGCCGCGCGCTGGGAGCATTTCTCATAGTCAACTTTGCCCTGGTCATCGTAGCAGCTGGCATCAGGGGGTTGGCCCCCCAATTCGTCGCCCATGAACACATAGCGGATGCCCGCTTCGTTCAGATGGTCCTGCAAATCCTGTTTCGAGAACTCCGGTTTGTAGCGCGAGTAGGGTTTGGAACGAACGTCGATGAGATAGGCAATCCGGTTGTCCAGGAGCAGTTGCACAAATGCTGACAGGTCCCGAGCCCCATAGCCGATTGTGTAAATTGGCGTCTCACTCATGGCACCTGATTGTACGTGAAACAGGCCGTAGGGCCAGATGAGATACTAGTGACCGAAGTTCCGACTAGAGGGGAAGAGGAGTCGGCCGTGCGCCAGCCAGAACCAGGCGCTGCACGGTACAGGCAGGCAGACTCATACGGACCTGGATGCGAGATAAGCCGCATAGTAGTCGTACCAGGGTGCTGAGCTATCTTCCTCCGCCATGCGCCGATCGAGCAAGACCAGCAGATAGACCAGTTCGCTTCTGGTCAGGTCTCCGGCAAGAAGCTGGGGGAGTTTGTCCCACAGGTAATCCGCATACCACAGCGGCCACTCCGGATCACTGCCATCGCTGCTCAAATAGGCTTCATGATGCGCTTCTGCTGTTTGCCGGAGTAAGAGTGCAATTTGATCGACTCTGGTATTCAAGTGTGGGATTCCCTCGTGTTAGCTATGGAAAGTACCGATGTGCTGCATGAACTCGGTGCGCGTTTTTTCGCTCTTCAGGAAAAGTCCTGTCAGGGCACTAGTGCGCATGCGCGCGTTTGATTTTTTAGCCCCACGCATAGCGACGCACAGATGCAGGCCGTCTACGACTACGGCAACACCCTGCGGTAGCACGAGTTCCTGAATCAGGTCGGCGATCTGCCGAGTCATACGTTCCTGTACCTGCAAACGCCGGGCATAGGCTTCTACAATGCGTGGAATCTTGGACAGGCCAACCACTTTCTTGTTTGGAATGTACGCGACGTGGGCCTTGCCAATGATTGGCAACATGTGGTGTTCACACATGCTGTAGAAATCAATATCGGTCACCACAACCATTTCGTGGTACTCCACATCAAAGAGGGCATTGTTCAGCAGCTTGCGGGGATCGACTTCATAGCCGACAAAAAGCTCGTCGTAGGATCGCGCTACCCTGGTTGGGGTGTCCACAAGGCCTTCCCGTTCGGGATCCTCTCCAATGGCCTCAAGAATAGTCAGGACCGAATTGGCGACACTCACTTTGTCCTCTGCGGAGAGCACGGGCCCATCTTTCAGGCGCTCGGCCTGCTCAGCGGTAATCGTAGTCATAGTGATACTCCTTCTTGTTTGTTCATGCCATTGGGAAATTCAGATTATGCGGCCCGTTTCGAATGCTCATAGAGTCTGCTACCCTTGGACATTATAGCACACGTGCAAGGCTGCCTTCCGACGTGGAAATGAGAGGATGATTTTGTGGTCTACCTGTAATTGATCCGGGTAGAGCTAAGGAGTTTTTACCTCAGGTGGCCAAAGCAGCTATACTAGGCCGATTATTCGGCCGGTAGCAGACTACCCGGCCCAGCAGCCGCCCATGGCGAACTGCCTCAAGAACGAAAACTGCGGCGGTCCCTGCACCCGCCTCAACAAAACAGAGGAGTCATCCCAATGCAAGTTCAACCTTTGGCTGGCGACGAGTCCGGTGTGCGCAATTCTGCGGCGCTCGTTGTGCCACGGATCGCCATTGTGCTCGTTGGAAGCTACGTTGGTGCGCAAATGCTCGCCGATATCAGCAGCCTAAAGATCGCCGTCATCGCCGGTCTGGCGGTGGATATGGGTACTTTTATTTACCCGATCACGTTTACCCTGCGCGATATGGTGCACAAAGTCTTGGGAAAGGCCAACGCACAGACAGTCATACTCACGGCAGCGGCGATCAATGTGTTCATGGCCCTTTATCTATCCTGGGCCGCCAGTGTACCGAGCGATCCGTCGTGGGGTTTGGGGGATCAGTTCCAGGCTATACTGGGGCCTATCTGGCGCATTGTTCTTGCCTCTATTGCTGCGGAAGTAGTCAGCGAACTGCTGGACACGGAGATCTACCATTGGTTTGTGACCAAAGTGACCACGCAGTATCAATGGGCGCGAGTCTTGATCAGCAACAGCATCAGTATTCCCGTGGACACGTTCATTTTTACGGTCCTGGCTTTTGCTCCCCTGCCGGGTCTGGAAGATCATTTTCTCAGCCTGCCATGGGAGGTGGTCGGCCAGATTTTTCTCTTCAATATGGCAGTCAAGTTCGCGGTCACGTTGCTGAGCATGCCGTTCATTTATCTGACCCCTGATCGGGATTGGGCCGAACAGTAACGAGCTGGTGGCTGTGGGCTTCGACACCTCCGGAATGGCAGAGAACAACTCCATGCATCGAGTCAGCATCGTTATTCCAACGCTGTATTCGCCGCTTCTGGACGAAGTGGTTCGAGCGGTGTTGGCCCAGGAGGGGTTTGGGAAGCTGGATGAAGTTATTGTCGTCGGTAAGGATGATTCTGGACTGCGTGAAGCGGGGCCGCAAGTGCGGTTCATTGACACTGAACGTCCCGTTGATGCCAGCACGGCGCGGAATATCGGGATGGAGGCGGCGGAAGGCGACCTGTTGATCTTTCTGGACAGCGACTGTATTGCCCAGCCGGGTTGGCTGCAGGCGCATCGCGCTGCGCACTCGGCCGGCTATCCAGTGGTTGGCGGCGCAGTGCTGGCGGAGGGGGATGGGTACTGGCACCTTGTCTATAACCTATCCATGTTTCACGAGGTTTTTGACACGGCCGTAGCTGGTCCCCGGCCGTTCTTACCAACGCTCAACCTGTCCATCGATCGCCGGGTGATCGAACAGGTGGGCGGGTTGGATCCCAGTTTGCCTTACAGCCACGATGTGGACTGGACCACGCGCATGCGGCTGGCCGGTTATACACCCGCCTTTTGGCCCACGGCCGTTGTACAGCATAAGCACGGCCGGCACTCCTTCACCCAGGTTTGGCAGGATGCGGCAATTAATGGCCACTATGCACGCCAGGTCAGACTGCGCCATAAACATGCCCTGGCTACCCCGGCACTGCTTGAGAACCGGCAGGCAACGCTTCTGCTATCGCCGCTAATTGCAGGGTACATCACCACCCGGATTGTTGCCCGCCAACCGCGCACGTTACTGCGCCATCTCTCAACCTGGCCGGGTATTTATGCCACCAAGATCGCCTGGTGCTGGGGGGCGAGCAGGCAATGACCAATGCGGGTGGGCCGCGGGTTCTGACGATTGTGCTCAATTGGCGACAGCCGCTGGTAACGCTGGCGTGCCTGGAGGCGCTCAGGGCTATGGATGGGCCAGCGGTGGATATCCTGGTGATCGATAATGGTTCGGGCGATGATTCAATAGCGATCTTGCGGGAGAGCCCTGTTGCTATCTTTCTGGAAGAACTGCCCGAAAACCTGGGCTTTGCGGCGGCAAACAACATCGGCCTGCGGCGGGCGATTGCCGAAGGGTATGACTATGCCCTGCTGGTGAATAATGACGCATTTGCTGCACAGGACATGCTGCAGAAGCTTCTGGCCGAGACGCGGCTGGATGTCGCTCTGCTTTCACCCAAGATAACCTACGAAAGCGATCCGCGGCGGCTGTGGTTCGCGAACGGCCGTCGCCACCCGCTGACGCTGGATCTTCTGGATACGGGAAAGGATGAACTGGATGGTCCGGCCTGGTCGCAGAGTGGAGATGTCGACTATTTGCTGGGCACCTGCCTGCTGGTAAATCTGCAGGCCGCGCGTGTGGTCGGACTGCTGGATGAGAAGTACTTCTTCTATTTCGAGGACCTGGACTGGTCACTACGCTTCCAGGAGGCCGGGTACCGGCTCCGCATGGTGGCGGATGCCCGTATCACACATCGCGTTGCGCTGAGTACGGGCGGAGCGGAGGACTCGCCGCAGCGACGTTACTATCTGGCCTATGGCAGCGTGCTTTTCTGGCGGCGCCACCGCAAGATGGGGAGTACAACAAGTATTATTCTGTTTCGCGGGTTGAGTGCGGTGAAGATGGTTGCCCGTCTGATGGCGCACGGCCGTTTCGACACCGCGCATGCTTATTTACGCGGGCTTCGTGACGGGTGGCAGGCATCAAACTGAGGCCGATCCGGAGACCGGCCTCAACCTATTCGAATTGATTGCCGCAGCTCAGGGAATACAGAGCGATTGTCCGGCATTAATCCGGTTCATGTTCTGGATATTGTTTGCCTGGGCGATGGCCTGTGGGCTGACATGGTACCAAATGGCAATTTGATTCAAGGTTTGCCCGTAGGTCACGCGGTGCACGGCGCGGCACATACCACCCGTGCCAGGTCCGCCCATCCAGCCGCAGGGGATGAACAGCCAGGTGCCTGCATAGACCAGATTGGGATTGGGGACGCTGGGGTTCGCGCGCATCAAAGCCTGGATCGGCACCCCGTACTGCCGGCTTATCGATGACATCGTCTCTCCACGCTGTACCAGATGATATGTTCCGCAGGATTGTGCGGGGGCGGCCTCGGTTGTTGCGGCCGTTAGCAACAGTATCGCTAACAGCACAAACAAGGCGATCCAGATCAATCTGCGGCGGGGCAGCAAACGTTGCGCATTCTCTAACATGGCACTACCTCCGGTTTTCACAAGTACATCCAAAACCAGGCGCTCGCCTGGCAGTCATGAACGAGCAGCGGCGGGGGGCAGCTTTTCATGGAGAGTTGGCTCGAGCTCTCTGCGGTCACTATAACATATCTAATCCCAACATCTCAAGAGTGCAAATGTAAAAACCGCGTGAAGAAAAAGGCGCTTTCCTGAAGTGGGAAGCGCCTCAATTCAACCGCTGCGAAAGCACGGCCTCCCAACATGCGGAGAGGCCGGCGAATTGGGGTCAGACGCGGGTTATATAGGATCCGCTTTCGGTGTTCACGCGGATACGGTCGCCAACCTGGACAAACAGGGGAGTGCGGACTTTTAAGCCACTTTCGGTAATGACTTCCTTGGTTGCGCCTGTGGCCGTGTCTCCGGCAACGGCGTTCTCTGCTTCGACGACCTCAAACTCCATCGACTTGGGCAAGACGTAATCAATGATCTCGCCCTCATAGGAAAGCAGGTCCAGTTCCATATTGTCCACAAGGTAGTGCACTTCATCGGCGAGCACGGCATGCGGCACCTGTTTTTGCTCAAAAGTCTCCAGATCCATGAAGACGTAGAAACGACCGTCATCAAACAGGTACTGGTAGGTCTTCTGATCTAGGCGCACGTCTTCTACCCGGTCCCCGGAAGTGAAGGTAATGGGCAGGTTTGCTCCGGTGCGGAGATTGCGCACGTTGACGCGAATATTCGCCTTGCCGCGGCCCGGCTTGCTGTGACTATACTCAGTCACTTTGAACAGGTTTCCGTCATGGATAAACGTGACTCCACGACGCAATTGGTTGACATCAATCATCTCTCAGCATTCTCCTGATAGGTCAATTGTTTCAAAGGTAAGGTTGGGAACCGGCTGGCGGCGCTCTGGAGCGCAGGCAATAGCCCGTATTTTGCTGCACCGGGCGAATGAACGGCAAGGCTCTTTTGAGACTGGATCGAGCCCATTTTCGGCCAGGCTACAGTGACTTGCTGTGCAAAACTACCGGCAAAAGTGTATCATAAACGCAACAGAGATGACAAAGCGGCTCAGTTGTATCTTATCCCTGTGGCGAGTCTCTTGCGGGATTTGACTATCCGGATAGTTGACCTTTGGATCGCCGCCCAGATGCCCATCTTCAATCAGTTTTCTCGGAGTCTGCTATGAAACGTGAAGTTTTGCATACTAATGATGCTCCTGCTGCCATTGGACCCTATTCGCAAGCCGTGCGAGTGGGCCCATTTCTATATACCGCCGGACAAATTGCGATCGACCCGGGGACAGGGAGGTTGATTGAAAATGATATTGGAGTCCAGACCAGACAAGTGCTGCGCAATCTCAGTGCGATCCTGGCTGCCGCAGGAGGTGGGCTTACCAACGTGCTCAAGACGACCGTTTTTTTGCAGGACATGGCGGACTTTCAGGAGATGAACGCTGTCTATGCCGAGTACTTTACGAGCGAACCACCGGCGCGTTCTACGGTTGCCGTGGCCGGACTGCCGTTGGGAGCACGCGTGGAGATCGAAGTAGTGGCTTATTTACCTGAAGCCGCAGTGTAAATGAGGGGCGAAGGAAACCGGGGAGATAGAGAATGGCCGAGAGAGTAGCCTGGCAGGAAATGGTAGGGGACCTTGTGGACGTCGCCATGGGCCGCAAGCCGGCAGACATGATTATCCGCAACGGCCGTTGGGTGAATGTTCACAGTGGTGAAATCCTACCCGGCATAGACATCGCGATCTGGGGGAGCCGTATTGCTTATGTGGGCGAAGACGCCAGCCATACGCATGGCCCTGCCACGATCGTGCTGGAGGCTAACGGCCGTTACCTTGTTCCCGGTCTGTGCGACGCGCACATGCATGTTGAGAGCGGCATGGTCACGGTTACAGAGTTTACGCGTGCGGTGGTTCCCCATGGGACTACCAGTATGTTCATCGATCCGCACGAAATTGCCAATGTGCTGGGACTGGACGGCGTGCGCCTGATGCATGATGAAGCGGTGGAAATGCCGATCAACGTCTTCGTGCAGATGCCGAGCTGCGTGCCCAGCGCGCCTGGTTTGGAGACGCCGGGCGCAGCGCTTGGGCCTGCCGAGGTTGCGGAGGCGATGCGCTGGCCCAATATTATCGGACTCGGTGAGATGATGAACTTTCCCGGCGTCATTGGGGGAGATGCCAACATGCTGGCTGAGATGGCGGAGACGCGCAGAGCCGGAAAGACGATCGGCGGTCATTACGCGGCAACTGATCTGGGACGGCCTTTTCACGGATACGTAGCCGGTGGGCCGGAAGACGATCACGAGGGCACTCGCGTGGAGGACGCGGTGCAGCGCGTGCGCCAGGGCATGAAAGCCATGCTGCGTCTGGGATCCGCCTGGTATGATGTTGCCGCGCAAATTAGGGCCATTACGGAACTAGGACTGGACAGCCGCAATTTCATTCTCTGCACAGATGACAGCCACTCCGGAACACTAGTATACGAAGGGCACATGAACCGGGTTGTGAAGCATGCCATTGCCCAGGGATTGGACCCAATTACTGCGATTCAAATGGCTACAATTAACACAGCTGAACACTTCGGGGTGGAAAAGGATATCGGCAGCATCACACCCGGCCGTTTTGCTGATATTCTGATTACCAGCAGTCTCGTGGAGATGCCAATCGAAGTAGTCATTGCTGCTGGCGAAGTCATGGCCAAGAACGGACAGTTGGTTGCAGATCTGCCTCCCCGGAGCTACCCTGACTTTGCGATGGGAACCGTTAAACTGGGAAAAGAGTTTACCGCGCATGATTTCGATGTGGTCGCGCCACCTGACGCGGATCGGGTCAAGGCCAGAGTCATCGGCGTTGTGGAGAATCAAGCCCCCACTCGCTCCATGACCGCTGATCTAGGTTCCTCGCGCGGTCTGGTGCAGCTGGACCAGGATCAAGACGTTTGCCACCTGGCTTTGGTAGAGCGACATCGCGCCTCAGGGCAGGCTGTGAATGGGTTTGTTTCTGGTTTTGGATTCAATTTGCCCTGCGCGATTGCCAGCACGGTTGCACATGACAGCCATCACATGATCGTTGTTGGGACCAGCACGGAAATGATGGCTCAGGCGACGAACAGGCTGGGTGAAGTAGGTGGGGGGGTCATTGTCATCCGCGACGGGCGGGAGATAGCCCTAATTGAACTACCTATCGCCGGCCTGATGTCCAACGAACGCGCCGAGGTTGTCGCGGCTAAGGCAAGCCGCATGGTCGACGCGTTCCGGGAGTGTGGCTGCGAGATGAACAATGCCTTCATGCAGCTGAGCTTGCTGGGCCTGGTTGTTATTCCGGAACTGAGAATTTCGGACCTAGGAATTGTTGATGTCACACAGTTTTCACTCGTGCCATTGTTCCTGGAGTAGTCCCGCTTTATTGCCTGCCGTGGGCAGCATGGCGGACCTCCAGCTCAGCGATTGCGAACCTTTATGTAGCGATTGGCCGCCTTGGCGGCGATGGCCTGGTCATAAGCTTCGAGCATCCGCCCGGCCTGGAACGCGCTGTCGAACCACTTTACCCTCGCACCGGCTGCGTCAGCGAATTGTTGGCGCAGTTCCGGGTTGGTGACCATCCTTTCCAATGCTTCAGTTAGAGCCGCGCTGTCGTTCGGAGTCAGGATTCCTTCCTGTCCGTTCGTAACCGCATCGCTAGTGCCCGTCGCGTCTACAGCCACAATCGGCAGACCTGCCGCCATCGCCTCCATGGTAACCAGCCCCTGAGTTTCGGTGACCGAGGCAAAACAAAAGATATCTGCGGCCTTCAGGTAAGAGGGTATCTCCTCATAGGGCACGATGCCGGTAAATGTAACCTGGGCGGCGATTCTAAGCTGCTCGGCAAGTTTCTGTAGGGCCTTATCTTCGAATCCTCCACCGATAATCACCAATCGTACATTGCTGTGAGCGCGCAAGATTGGGGCAGCGCCCTCTAGTAGCGTGTCGAAGTTCTTTTCTTTAGCAAGGCGACCAACGGACATTAAAATGAGATCATCGCCCCAATTGTATTGGTCGCGAACGGCCTGACCATCGGCACTTTGAAAGCGGGCGATGTCAATTCCCGTAGGGATGGTTGTGATGTCACCTACTACCCCGTGCTCGCGTAATATCTCCTGGATGCTGTCGCTGGGGGTGATGATGTGCTGGCATTTCTCCAGGTAGTTTCCTACCCAGCGGTCCACCACTTGTCTGGTAAGTTCTTTGCTGAAGGGCACATAATGCGTGTATTCATCGTAACGAGTGTGAAATGTAAAGACCAAGGGAAGGCCGAACAACTCGGCCTTTTTGGCGGCCGTTTCACCAAGGATGAAGGGATGATGACTGTGGATTACATTCATCTTTAGGGTGGGCATCACATCGTCTATTGAAGACGAGAATGGCACCGGAACGGCGTAGGTGTTCGCAAAAGGCATCTCGACGGCAGGGTAGCGAAAGATGAATGGTTCGTCGTCTGCATAGCGGACGGATTTTTGGGCAAAGATGAAGACATTGTGTCCCAAGTCAGTGAAGGCCTGGCGAAAGGTCGAGATGGAGCGAACAACGCCGCTCATTGTCGGCCGATAGGTGTTGGTAAAAAACCCGATGTGCATGCGAGTGGTCATATGGGGGTCACGCTTCCTGTGCTGCTGGAAATCTGCTCTCTTGCTCGCCAAGGATTATAGCAGTTCCAGCAGGAAATCTGTCGTGCTTAAGTACTGGGGTGCCTGTATGACATTTGATTGCCGCCCATAGTGCCTGTGGTAAACTTCGTCCGGTGCGCCCGTGCTTCAAGCTCTTTTCCATGCAGCTTGCAGTTCACCGGCACCGAAAACCCGACTCTCGATATGATCACGCTTGAAGACGTCACCAAAAAGTACTATTCCCTCACCGCTCTGGACCAAGTTTCTTTGACAATTCCACCGGGGGAAGTAGTTGGACTGTTGGGGCCAAATGGCGCCGGCAAGACCACCCTGCTGAAGCTTGCTGCCGGTTTGCTACAACCTACCAGCGGGCAACTCCTGCCGCCCAAGCAGGGGTGGCCTGTGATTGGCTTCAAGCCGGAACGGTTGCTCTTCCCTAATAATCTCCGCGTTGGCCAATACCTAGAGCTGGTAGCCGGGGTCAGCAATGTCCGGGTAGAGAATATGGAACAGGAGATCCTCAAAAGCCTGGCGAGGGTCAACCTATTGGACGCGGTTGGTCAGCGAATTGGCCAGCTTTCGAAAGGGATGCGACAACGGCTCGGCCTGGCCCAGGCGACTATTGGTGACCCGCCTTTGTTGTTGTTGGACGAACCCTCCAACGGCCTGGACCCTGAAGGACAAGTGGAGATCGGTAGATATATTCGCGAGCTACATGATCTGGGGAAGACGATTGTGCTCAGCTCACACCAGTTGGGTGAAGTGACACAAGTTTGCACGCATTTGATTATCCTGAATCATGGGCAGATTCATTACGAAAACAGCATGTCGGCGGCGCTGGCATTACGGCCATTTGTGCGAATCTGGACCGACCGACCGCTGAACGGTACTGCTGATCTGCTGACTTCTCTTCATCCTGACATTGAAGTGGATGGCGACACGATAGTGCTAAAGAACACGGCGATGCGCTTGCGGCGCCAGATCCTCACTCTGCTGCTGAATATGGACTTTGATGTGGTCCGTGTTGAGCAGAAGCGTGTGACGCTTTCGGAGATCTACGCGGAGTCGGTCCAATGATCCAGCGAATTTGGGCGCTCATGCGCTATATGTTTGGAAGTCTGATTTTTTCACTGGCGGGCACCTTGTTTGTCATCCTGACCCTGTTGTCATGGGCGGTGCTTTTCCCTCTCGGGCAGGGGACCCCAGATTTTGAAAACTACTTTCTCATTGTTGCCGCGCTAGGGGGAACCACCACGTTTCTGGCGACGCTGACAATTGCATCACGCGCCAACCGCGCGGAGAACTTTCCCTTGATTGCGCGTTTGCCAAGCCGCGTTGAATATATCACGGCCGTGTTCCTGGCCGCGCTAGCCTTTGGCGGGCTGATGCAACTACTGGTAGGTTTGCTGGCCCTAATTGGCGGCCCGGAGATGCTGGCCGGGCATATCCTGCAGATACCCCCGGTGTGGATCGCCGTGGATGTTCTGGCGGCTGTTTTGGCGCTGCATGCCACTGACCTGGTTTCGTCAGGCTGGTCGCGCGTGATTATTTTTGGTTCACTGGCCATTCTCCTCATAGGGCAGAATGTTGTCGAACGGTTGAACAGCTGGATTCTGCAGCTTATTAGTACCGCCAGCAGCGCTCTGTATGCGCGTCAAATCGATGGCGCGGCGGCCATAATGGGAAGTATCTCGGCTTGGTTGTATGGATCGGGCAATGGCTTTCTTGCAGATGTCTTCGGGATCATCTTCTGGCCGTTTCGGGCGATTGCGGACGCGGTGATCGGCGGCGGATTTACGCGCAGCGAGGCGATGGCTCCTGCGGCACTGCTGCTTTACGCGACTGTATTGTTTTTAATTGCAGCGGACTTGTTTGCGGGTAAAGACCTCGATATGCCGGAGTAGGCTGCCTGGTGGGTTAGAACTCTTCCCCAGCAACGGCTGTTTCAAAATACCGCTCGTTGAGCGCGGCCACGAGGACTTCTGCCGACGCTTTGTCCAAACCACGGCCGAAATAGACACGCCGGTTCCCATAACTGAAACCCGGCGTGCTTTCTTCTGCGTCATAGTAGAAAGGGGAGACGTAGGACATGTCGTACGCGTCCGTTAGACCCAGGATGGAAACGGGCCTGCGGATGGTCAGACGTTCCTTTTCAAAGAATAGAATTTCCCTTCCGGCGGCGTAGTACTGCCACTGCTGCCAAAGAATGCGTCCCAAACGGTACCAGATATACAGCCACACGAGAAGCATAACAGTGAAGGCAATGGCAAACCGCTCGCCAGAGAAAGCCACATCACGCACGGTAAACACGATGCCCCATACAAGCCCAACCAGCCAGATTATTAACAGCAACGAGAATAGAACAAGCCAGCCTGGCTGTCGCTTCACTGGCAAAACCACCTTCAGGCGGTCCGGAAGCTGTTCAAAATGAACGTCGCGAATCATCGGTAGCATTGGCGCAATTCTACCCTAAACTTTGGCCCGCGACCCTGGACAAGCTAGAATCCGACCCCATGAGCCGGGCCCGCCACCTTCTTCGTTCGTCGGTCGTAGTCATGCTGCTGTTTGGACTGGGAAAGATCACCGGACTGATCCGAACCCGTCTGGTGAGCATTACGTTCGGCACGGGCTCCGAATTTGATGCGTTCACCGCGGCAAACCAGCTTCCGGAAGTGTTCTTCACGGTTATCGCCGGGGGGTCTCTGGCAGCCGCCTTTATACCCGTCTATCTCGATTACCTCAAGAACCAGCCAGAACGCGAAAGTGCACAGCTTGCCAACACGGTGCTGACACTCGTTATCCTGGTCCTGGGTCTTATCTCCGCGGTAGGCGCCCTGTATGCACCCTGGCTTGTGCGGGTGGTACTGGTACCGGATTTCCCGCCGGAGACCCAGATCCTAACAGCCCAGATCATGCGCATCATTCTGATCCAGACAACGATTTTCGGGATCAGTGGTGTGCTGAGCAGCATCCTGAACGCACACCAGCATTTTGCTTTGCCGGCCCTCGCGCCGGTGATGCTAGATGCAGGATACATCCTGGGCCTTTACCTGTTCGTACCGAGCATGGGCATTGTTGGCCTGGCGTGGGGGACGGTTGTGGGGGCTGTACTTCACGTGGCAATACAGATCCCCGCATTGGTCAAATTTGGCTATCGTTATGTGCCAAGCCTGATCCTGAGTCTCCCCGGCGTCCATGAGATTGCCCATTTGATGGGGCCACGAATTGTGACCCTGGGTACGATCCAGTTTGCTGACCTCTTCATTATTCGCCTTGCTTCCGGCCTTCCGGCTGGCAGTACATCGGCCTACTTCTACGCCTACGCGTTGATGCAGCTGCCGGAAACCCTATTTGGCACGGCCGTGGCTATGGTAGTCTTTCCCACTTTTGCCGAACAGTATAATGCGGGCGATATTGCGGGACTGCGCATGACTGCATCAAGGACACTGCGTGTGGTGTGGTTCCTGACCATCCCCGCCGCAGCGGCGTTGGTGCTGTTGGGCCTTCCGTTGATTAACGTCTGGCTGCTGGGTGGAGAATTCAACGAACAATCGGCTCTGGTGGTGTACAGCGTCTTACAGGCCTTTAGCTTCCGAGTGGTCAGCGAAGCGACGCTGGAAATTGTGGCCCGGCTTTTTTACGCTCAGCACAATACAGCCGTGCCGATGTATGCTTACCTGGGCTGGCTGATCGTCGATTTGATATTGGCCTACGCGCTGGTGGACAGTCTCGGTATTGTGGCTCTGGCCCTGGCCAGCACGATTGCTTTCTCCCTGCTGGCCCTGGTGCTGCTCTTGCTAAATATCCGCGCTCTGGGGGGGCTCAACGAAGGTGAGTTGGCGCGCAGCGCGGCTAGGGCAGTAGTGGCAACCGGCGCGATGTCAATCGTCATCGTTCTTGTTTCAAGGGTTTTTGTGGCCCCGCTGTCGCAGCTGCTGGTAGGGGGCACGGCTGGCGTGCTGACCTATCTACTGCTCGGTCTGCTGATGGGCGCGGACGAGATTCCGCAGTTAATTCGTTTGATACGGCCGCAATCAACCAATCCTTCAGTCGATCAATAATTGTTGAACAGTCGTTCATAAAAGAAAACTTGGTATTGACTAGCGCGAACATCTGTGCTAAAATTCCTTTTGTATTTGACCAATCAAGACGTCGCAACCGCATAGGCTCATCCGTAAATTAAGGGATGAAAACCTGGATGTCCAGGACTGGCTTTGCCGCGTCTACACAAGGAGTAGTCACGAAAATGGCAAACATTGATGGCAACGGCCGTTTGGCCAGTCTGGACAAAACGCTCGATATGTTAACGAAAAAGTACGGTGAAGGAACGATCATGCGCATGGGGGAAGCGCAGCATATGCAAGTCGAAGCCATCCCCACGGGGTCGTTGTCGCTGGACATCGCCCTGGGTGTGGGGGGCGTGCCGCGCGGGCGGGTGGTTGAGATCTACGGTCCTGAATCCTCGGGCAAGACGACGCTCTGCCAACATATCATTGCCGAAGCGCAGGAGCGCGGCGGCATCTGCGCCTTTATCGACATGGAACACGCCCTGGACCCGGTGTATGCCGCGCGGTGCGGGGTGGATATCGACAATCTCTATGTCTCGCAGCCGGACACGGGCGAGCAGGCGTTGGAGATTGCCGAAGCCCTGATCCGCTCGGGGACGATGGACGTTGTGGTCGTGGATTCGGTGGCGGCCCTGGTACCGCGGGCGGAGATCGAGGGGGAGATGGGCGACACGCATGTGGGCTTGCAGGCACGGTTGATGTCGCAGGCGCTGCGCAAGTTATCCGGGGTGATCAAACAGACGAACACGGTGGTGATCTTCACCAACCAGTTACGGATGAAGATTGGGGTGATGTTTGGGAACCCGGAGACGACGAGCGGCGGGAACGCGCTGAAGTTCTATGCTTCGGTGCGGTTGGACATCCGGCGCGTGCAGGCGATCAAGGCGGGGGCGGACGTGGTGGGTAACCGGACGCGGGTGAAGGTGAAGAAGAACAAGGTGGCACCGCCGTTCACGGAGGCGGAGTTTGACATCATGTACAACGAAGGCATTTCGCTGACGGGCGATGTGCTGGACCTGGCAGTAGAGTACGGGCTGGTAGACAAACGTGGCGCATACTTCCGTTACGGAGACACGCTCCTGGGCCAGGGCCGCGAGAACGCCAAGGTATTTCTTGATGAGAACCCACAGATCTGCGATGAACTGGAGTACTTGATTCGGCGCGAGGTTGGACTGCCTGCCGAGGTGAGAATTGAGGAGACGGTCGAATAGGCAGCTAAGTGGCTGGGTGAACTGGATTTCAAGGGCCTGGGGTGAATCATTGTTCAGCGCAGGCCCATTCTTGCACCATTAACAGAAATTGAACTTGCTGTGCACTGAGTCGACATGGCGTGCAATCGCAGCTATGCTATACTTTCTTGTTTGGTCCGGGGCCAGAGATGATGTCTAAACTCAGGTACCGGATTCTATAACGCAAAAAGCAAGATTGAAAAGGGATACCAGATGAATTTACAGCCTTGGGCGCCGTATTTGAGCATTATTGAAATTATCCTGGCGGTAGCGCTTACCGCATTGGTTCTTCTGCAAACGAAAGGTTCCGACCTCGGCGGGTTCCTGGGCGGAGGTGGCAGCGACAACAGTGGCGCATTTCGCACCCGTCGGGGTGTGGAGGCGACGATGCATCGCCTGACGATCGTGGTCGCTGTGCTTTTCTTCGTGAACACCTTTGCGGCCTTTCTGGCCTGGGGGCAGGTAAGTTAGAAGACCTGTCCTGGGGCAGGTTCCGCCTTGAGCCGCGGTATGCCCATAACGGTCAGGATAGCAGTAGGCTAACTGGCCGTCCCTAACGTGTTTTGATGAAACCAAATATGCGTTGGCAGTTCCTATTTGCCGGTGTCGGATTTGCCCTGGTGCTGGCTTTGCTTTCGTACCATACGCAAGCGAGCAGCCAGCTTTGCACGGAACGATTTCCTACCACGGGCGGTGTGTTTGTGGAAGGTATTGTTGGCGCGCCTCGCTTTCTGAACCCGTTGTTGGCTGATGACAATCCGGTGGATCGTGAGCTCTCTGCCCTACTTTTTGACGGGCTGACTCGTTATGAAGACGGCATGTTGGTGCCGGCGCTGGCTGAGGAATGGGTAATCAGCGAAGACGGCCGTACCGTGCGCTTCACGTTGCGCGACGATCGTCTCTGGCATGACGGAGAGCTAGTAACGGCGGAGGATGTGGCATTTACCTATGGACTGATGGGCGACGAGGACTTCCCGGGAGCGGCGTCCTTGCAGCGCCTGTGGGAAACTGTCACGATCCGCGTCCTCAATGAACGGGAGATCGAGTTTGAGCTGCGCGAGCCTTATGGAGGCTTCCTGGAAGCCACAACGCGCGGCATTCTGCCGGCGCATTTGCTGCAAGAGGTCCCAGCCGCAGACCTTGCTGAGGCGCCGTTCAACAGCGGACCCATCGGGACGGGTCCTTTCCGGCTGGCTCCGAACCAGGATTGGCAGGATGCGGGGGCGATTACACTGCTGCCCGTTGCGGCGGCGTGGCCACAGGGTTACAGACTCAAGGAAGTCCAGGTCCGTTTTTTCTCCAGTGAAGAGGACCTGGTATCGGCATACGAGGGCGGGCAGGTTCAGGCCATCAATCGTGTGACTCCGGCGATGCTTTCCAAGGTTTCGACCCTTCCAGAGACCAGGCTATTTTCGGCGGTAGAGCCGCGCTACACGTCGCTGCTGTTCAATATGGGCGACACAGGATCTGCGGCGACACAGAATGTGACCGTGCGCCAGGCGCTTGCTTACGCGGTCGATCGCGAAAAACTCATAGACCTGACCTTAAGCGGCCAAGGGGTACAGCTGACGGGTCCATACTTGCCTTCGTCGTGGGCCTACGATTCCAGCCTGCTCACACCTTACGCTACGAACCCTGTTTCGGCAACGCTGGCTCTGGATGAAGCCGGGTGGCTGTGGCCGGAAGGGGCGGAGACGCGCGAAAAGGAGGGAGAATCGTTGCTCCTTCGCCTGCTTGTCTATGATTCGCCAACCAACCGCAAGATTGCCGAGACGCTGGAGGCGCGATGGAGGGAGCTTGGTATCGCGCCGCTGATGCTGCTGTATTCTGATTGGCGAGATTACCGTCGCGCGCTCGTGGAGGGGGAGTTTGACGTAGCGCTGGTAGATGTGTTCCCGGGTGGAGATCCTGACCTCTATGATTTCTGGAGCCAGGAGGCGATCGTGCGTGGACAAAACTACGCGGGGTGGAATCGCCGCCGAGCAAGCGAAGCGCTGGAAGACGGGCGTCGGCTGTGGACACCCGCCGATCGCGAACCGTACTACGAGACATTTCTGCGCTATTACGCTGAGGACCTCCCGGAATTGACGCTCTTCCAGCATGTGTATACCTATGCCATCAGCGCGGATATTCCGGGGGTAAGCATTGGCAAAATTGATGGCCCTCGTGATCGCTTCTCCAGTTTGCCCGACTGGATACTTGCGTACGAGGACTTTACGGTCCTATGCCCGTCGAATGAAACCTCGTAAGTGAGCGAATAACAGATTCATTGTGTTGGCGGAATTCCCGCCAATTCTGGTATACTGATTTTGGATTTTCTTTTCTGTTGGATCCGGTGATCATGGCCTGATCGGGCTGGGACGAGTTAACGAGCTTAAAAGGAAACTTGCTATGATAGGTGGTCTAGGGTGGCCTGAACTTCTTCTGATTCTAGCTGTGGTGATGCTCGTCTTCGGCGTAGGCCGGATCAGCAAAGTTGGCAGCGAACTTGGCAAAGGGATCAGCGCGTTTCGCGAAGGAGTTCGCGAAGGGCAGGATAGTACTGAAGCGAAAGACGAAGATTCCCAACCCAAAGAGTAGATGGATAGTTTTTTCGGCATCGGCCTGCCGGAGCTAATCCTCATCCTGGTTGTGGCCGGGATTGTGATGGGTCCGGAACGCATTGGTGTTGCGGCACGATGGTTGGGTCGCACAACGAGCCAACTACAAGCCGTTTCGCGTAGTTTCATGCGCCAGATCAATGCCGAACTGGATGGTCTCGAAGGGTCATCCGAAATTAAAGACACTGTAAGGGAAATGCAAGATTTGCACGGCGAACTTGCACAGCTGCGAAAAGAGCTGTTGTCACTAACCAATGGCGTTTCCCAGGACACCAAGAAGAGAGTATCCGAGACGAAAGAAGAACTGGAACGTACTATCGCACCCAGTTTTGCGACGCGTCCAGCAAATGGGACAAGTTTCCCTGTTGAGGATCCGCTTCCCCCGGTGGAATTGCCACAGCGCGTTGAAGTTCCTGACGATCCAGATTGATGGGCGACTCTGAAGCTGCGGCTGATGAATTCGGCCCACCGCAAAGCCTTTTCGAACACCTGAACGATTTACGCAAGAGGCTTGTTTGGGCAGCCCTGGCGGTTGTCGTTGCCACGGCGTTCAGCTTCCTGTTTGCCGAGCAAATCCTTAATTTTCTGCTTGCTCCCTACACGGCGGCATCGAACGCTGCCGGGGGAGCGACGCTGCAAACGCTGCGCCCGACCGAGGGCCTGGAGACGTTCTTCAAGGTATCCCTTGTCAGCGGTGTGGTTATCGCCATGCCGGTTATCCTGATCGAATTCTGGCTGTTCGTATCACCGGGCTTGACCGAGAAGGAACGCCGCTATATCTATGTGTTTGTTCCCAGTGCGCTGCTGTTGTTCTTCCTGGGGATCTCGTTTGCGTGGTTTGTTTTGGCTCCGGCGGCCATCTATTTCCTAGCCAACTTCATGCCTGAAGTGTTTAAGACCGACTGGACCGGTCAGGAGTATATCAGCTTCATTTTGCGCATGGTGTTCTGGTTGGGCATCAGTTTTGAGCTGCCAATCATCGTCTACTTTGTCGCCAGGGTCGGTATCATCACGGCCGATATGCTGCGTTCACAGTGGCGGGCGGCGATCGTAATCATTGCGGTTCTGGCTGCCATGATCACACCTTCTATTGATCCGGTTACTATGCTGCTAACGATGGCCCCGCTGGTCGTTCTCTATATCCTTAGTATTTTCCTGGCACGGATCGGCCAGCGCCAGTTTGAGAGATCAATGGAAATCTAGCTGTCTTGGAACGGGCCTGTGCTGTTAGCTTGTGCCTGAGCACGACCGCTGGCGAGCAAGTATGCCGCCGCTGCCCCACCTATAAACCCGAACAAATGCATCTGCCACGACACCATCTCTCCGGAAGGAAATAGCCCGGCCAGCAAACCTCCGTACAGGACGATGACTACCAGGGCAAGTAGAATCGCTTGCCAGCTTCGCTCAAAATACCCGCGCAGGATCAAGTAACCTAGGAAGCCGAAGATGAGGCCGCTGGACCCAATATGTATGGAGCGCGGCGGTCCAAAGATCCATGTTCCCAGCCCACCGATTACGGCCGTGATCAAGACCACATACGCAAACGTGCGGGACCCACGCAGCAAGACCAGCCAGCCCAGCACCAGAAAGGGAATGGTGTTCGCAGCGAGGTGGGCAAAACCGCCGTGCAAGAAAGGCGCGGCAAGAATGCCCCATAGGCCATTTGCCTGGCGCGGGGCGATTCCAAATTGATCGAGGACTCCGCCAAGAACCCAATCAACGGCCTCAATCGCCCAAAGTAAGGCGATGAAGATACCGAGAATGAGAAGTTGAGTTCGCAGATTTCGGCTGTATTGTGTCAGCAGAGGTTCATCATCCATGGCATGGAGTCTCGGGACGAGGACTGGCAAAGGAACGATTCTGGTGCGAGCCTGGCACAAAGCCCTTTTGCCGCGCGATAGATTGGCCAGACAATTCCTGTACGCATAAGAACTATTGGAAGTTGCTGCGGCAGGAAAGTACACAATATGCTACCCTTGCAGCGGGATACCGGGATAATGCTCCATCACCAGGCCGTGGACAATCAAGAGAACCATAATCCTCATTTGAACCTTGCGCTGGAGGAATTCGCGCTCCATTACCTTGTGCAAGAGGAGCCTTTGCTCCTGTTCTACATCAACGACCCTTCTGTCATACTTGGCCGCAACCAGAACGTTCTCGAGGAAGTCGATCTCGGTTACCTGGCGGCGCACGGAATCCCGGTCGTGAGGCGCCTGTCAGGTGGTGGCGCAGTGTACCATGACTCTGGCAATCTGAACTTCAGTATGATGATGCCTGGGCAAGGGAGGCTGCACGATTTTGCCTACTTCACTTCGGTCGCGGTCAAAGCGCTGAATGAGTTCGGCCTGCAACCTGAACTTCGCAATCGTAGTTCCCTCTTCTTCGGCTCGCGAAAAATCTCTGGGAATGCCCAGTATGCGACCCGAGGAAGGCTCATCCACCACGGCACCCTTCTGTTTGACACAGATCTCGAAGCCATGTTACGAGCGCTCAATCCCGGCCATGTTGAAATTGAATCGCGCGCGGTGCAGTCTGTGCGCAGCAGCGTCGTCAATCTGCGGGAGCTGCTTGCGGCGGGTACTACGCTTGCCGATGTGCGCGAGGCGATCGCACGGCATTGGGAGGGGGGGATACTGACGACCGATGACGCCCTTTCGCCAGCGGACTGGGATGCGGTTCGGCAGCTTGCAGACGAACGCTACCGCTCCTGGGAATGGACTTTCGGCCGATCTCCGCGCTTCACGATGACCAGACAGGGCCTGCTCAACGCGAATCCGGTTGGGGTTACCCTCACCGTAGATAGGGGACAGATCACAGCGCTGGAGTTTGCCGGCGCGGGGCCAGACATGGATCTGTTGCAGCAGCTTGCCCAGATCCTGATAGGATTGCGCTTCGACCCGCCTGTGCTGCGCGCTGCCATTGTGGAAGCTCAGGATCTATCCATGGAGGCCGACATCAACTCTGAGGCGATCCTGAGCCTGGTTTGTTAACCTGGCGACTCTGGAAATGGAGAGCTGCTACGATTGCTGGGCGGCAAGCTGCTGCAACGCACGGTCGATGCTATCCTGCGGGCTGACCTTACGCTGAACATCTTCCAGTCGGCCGTCTGCCCCAATGATGAAATGGCTGCGAATCACGCCCATATAGGTTTTGCCATAATTCTGCTTTTCGCCCCAGGCCCCATAAGCCTCGGCTACTTCATGGTCAGGATCGGATAGCAGGTTGTAGGGAAGGTTCTCGGCCGCACGCCACTTGCTGAGTTTGGCAACAGAGTCTGGACTGACCCCCAAGACGGTGGCATCTGCTGCTTCAATGACTGGAAAATTGTCACGGAAACCACAAGCCTGCGTCGTGCAGCCGGGCGTCGCCGCTTTGGGGTAGAAGAACAGGACTACGCGGTGGCCGCGGTAGTCTGTCAACTTGACCGGCTGCCCCGTGTCGGAGAGCAATTCAAAATCGGGGGCTACATCGCCAACTTTTAGCGTCATTGTTGCGATTCCTTCTTGGTCTGAGGGAAGACGACCTGTTGCAGCGTCTTCCTGTAAATTACAAGCTGCGGCAATTCTGGCAGCGAAACAAGCGAAGTACAAGCTGCTTTCATGGACTGCTAGAGATTGAACGGCACCGGGTCAAGTACGGCCGTATACGGGGATGGAAGCGCCGTGGATGGCCCTGGCTTGTTCTGAGGCGAGGAAGAGGACCACGTCCGCAAGCGCCTCTGGCGTGACCCAGGCCTCAAAATCCGCATCCGGCATGTCTTCGCGGTTGCGGGGTGTATCTATTGTGCCAGGCAAGATGCAATTGACGTTGATCCCGGAGGCTTTTAGCTCGGCGGACATGCTTTCGGTCAGGCGGATTACCGCGCTTTTGGAGGCACTGTAAGGGCCCATGTTGGCCGCTCCGACAAGCCCTGGGCGCGCGCCGACATTAATGATCTTGCCGCTTCTCTGCGCCAGAAACATCGGAATTGCAGCTCGACAGGTAAGGAAGACTGTCCGGGCATTGAGGTCGATCATGAACTGCCATGTTTCCAGGGGAGTCTCGTGCAGGGGTGGGCCCATGGTGAATCCGCCGGCGATATTGATTAGGGCGTCGATACGGCCGAAATACTCGCCGATCTGCTGTATTGTTTCACCGACGGATGCCTCATCCATCAGGTTTGCCGCAGCATAAAGGCAATGATCGCTCTCCGGAATATCCGCGCCAAAGACGCCTTGAACCAGTTCCCTTTGACGATCCACCAGGGCGAGCCTTGCCCCCTCAGCGTGGAACGCCTCGGCCACGGCCCGGCCCAGGTTTCCTGCCGCTCCCGTAATCACAACAACCTTCTCTGTCATGTCGATCATGTCCATCTCCTTCGCGTTGGTTTGATGTACAAAGTCTATTTTTTTGCCAGACTGCTTCCCAATAACTGTAGATGAAACGCGGTTCTAAGAATTGCCACCACGCTTTTGGCATCCATGAGCTCGCCGTCAATCGCCATCGCCACCAGCTCGGCCAGGGGAATCGGGACTACTTCGATGTGCTCGTCTTGATCCTGAGGCAAGGCGTCTTCTGTAAGCTCCAGTGCCAGAAATAGCGCCATTATTTCGTTGGACAGACCGGGGGCGGGCCAACAATTTCCCAGTGATTCAAAACGTGCGGCGCGGTAGCCGGTTTCTTCACGCAGTTCACGCTGGGCGCAGGATAGCCATGGTTCCTTCCAGCCGCGTGTCCCGGCAGGGAGTTCCAGGATGATGCGGTTCAGGGAGGCGCGATATTGGCGCAACACTAATAGTACCGGCTCAGGTTCGGTTGTGGCCAAAGGGACAAGGACAACCGCGCCAGGATGATCGATATAGGCGGTTTGTGAAGTGCTGCCGTCATCCGCGGTATGGCGCATGATTTGCAGCGACCATGCTGGGCCTTGCCAAGCTGTGTAGGTTTCGGATTGTTCATTCATGAGCGGATCACCTTCTGCCGGGACGAAAACACAAAGACCCTGCAACAAAAAACCGGTCAGCAGGGTCCTTATGTGCCCACCTCTCAATAGAATAACAGAAAGTGGGGAGGTTGTGAACGTGGATTAGTTGCAGTTGGGCACGGTGAGTTCTTGCCCAACGTAGATGTAGGTCGGATTGGCGATCCCGTTGGCCGCGGACATCTGGCTGACGGAGCAGCCGTATTGCAGGCCGATGCGGAAAAGGTTTTCGCCCGCCTGAACCACGTGCACCCCGCCGGCCTGTGCCGGGGCCTCTGGGGAAGCGGCCTCTTCCGGCTGCGGTGTGGCCTCGCTGACGGTTTCGCCTTCGGCGGCGCCGGTTTCTTCGGGTGTTTCCGGGATGCTCACAGAGCCCGGAGCGGGAATGACGATTTGTTGGCCGATTTCGAGGCGATTGATGTCGGGAATGTCGTTTACGGCCGTGATCTCTTCGATGCTTACATCGTATTGTAGAGCGATCTTAAAAAGAGTATCTCCAGCCAGGACTGTATGTACTGTATCCACTGCCGCGGGAGCCTCGACGGTTGGCTCAGGCTGTTCGACACCAGGGTCAACGGGCACGGGCTCCAGCGTAGAAGTGTTGTCCAGCGGCGCCGCGATTGTGGGAACCGGGACAAAGAGTGGGGCCGTGGCGACAATGTCGGGCACCGGTTGGGCCTCTACCTGGTCACCGCCAGGGTAAGGGCGCACGCAGGCAACCAATGCGAATGAAGTCAGGAGTAATAAAGCCAGTATCCATGCTGGTCGATATCTTGTTTGCATCATGCAGCCTCCTAGCGGCCCTTGCTGTCCAGAGTACATCTACCGTATTTTAAACTTTCCCGGCGCCGTAGTCAACATAATGTCAATCGGTACAGATTTTAGAAGATGATGGGAGCCGCTACCACACCCAACATAATGAACCCCGGATGATATCGAGAAATACGAAGATGCCGCAAGGGATGTTCGCAGAAGAACCGTGTTAGTGTACACGCTATCAAACGGGTGGGGTGCTCTGACACCGGAACATGGGCGTAGGGCAAGTATCGTTGTGCCGGACCAGCGGCGTATGCTGGGATGACCGCAGTTCCGGTCAATGCGCTATAATTCAGGTCTATGCCCACGACTGACAACGGCCGTTCCGAGCTGCAGGGATTGCGGATTGGGATCAATGCGCACCTTCTGTCATCCACCGCCGGCTATCGGCGGGCAGGCATCCACCAATATATTGCCCAGGTTCTCCGATTCTTGCCAGCGCTGGCTGCGGACACAGAATATTTGATCTATGCCAGGCACATGGCCACAGACCAAACGCTGTATCGTCGCGGCTTTACGATCATGGATACGCGTTGGCCCACTGAGCAAAGGCTGGCGCGGATTTTTTGGGAACAAACGGCCTGGCCTCTGGATGTGACGCGACAAAGGTTGGACTTGCTGCACAGCATGGCCTTTGTTACTCCTCTGCTCAACAGAGTGCCTGAGGTCCTGACGATATACGATCTCAGTTTCTTCCATTTTCCGCAGCTGTTCCCCACCATGCAGCGCGCCTATCTGCAGAGTCAGACGGCGCGCTCTGTTCGCGGAGCACGAAGGTTGATCACGATCTCAGAAGCAAGCAAGATGGATATCTGTGAGCTCTTCGGCGTTCCACCGTCCAGGGTAGATGTTGTCTATCCCGGGGTAGATCCCTTTTATGTTCCCGCACCGAAAGAGCAGATCGAGCAATTTCGCCATCGAGAGCAACTGCCGGAGAAGATGCTGCTCCACGTCGGCACACTTCAGCCACGTAAGAATATTCCTGTTTTGCTCCATGCTCTGGCCCAACTTCAAAAACCGGAAGTGTTGCTGGTGATGGCCGGGGGCAAGGGCTGGATGTATGATGAGCTATTCGCACTGGTGGATGAACTAGGTTTGCGGGAGCAGGTTCGCTTCGCGGGGTACGTTCCTGATGAGGATTTGCCTCTCTGGTATAATGCGGCGGCGGCCCTTGTCTTTCCATCCATGTACGAGGGATTTGGGATGCCGGTCATCGAGGCCATGGCCTGCGGGACGCCAGTTATTGCCGCACGCAGCAGCTCGATTCCGGAAGCAGGCGGAGGGGCTGCCCTATATTTTGAACCCGAAGATGTGGATGCCTTGACCCTGCACCTGGCCGCAATACTGGAAGATGAGCGGCTGACAGATGATCTTCGCGGCCAAGGGCAGGTGCAAGCGGCGCAGTTCACATGGCCGCGGGCGGGCCGAGAGACAGCCGACGTCTATCGCAAGGCTTTATTAAGGTAATGAAGCACGAAACGGTTCGACACTGGACCATCGCCACCGACTTGATCCTGATCAACCTTGCTTTTGCTGCGGCGTATCTGGCACGCTATCGCTGGCAGTGGCTACGCCCAATCGTATTTGAAGAACCGTACAGCGGGTACCTGAGCCAACAGCTCCTGTTGACCGGGCTGCTGGTCCTCACATTTCAGCAGCACAAGGTATGGCGGCGGCGGCGCGGGGAGGCCTGGGTGGACGAAGTGTCACGCATTCTTTCTGCAACTGCTTCGGGGATTGCCCTGATGATGGCGATTTCTTTCTTCTTTCAGCCAACGCCCTTCTCCCGTTTGATGCTGGTCTGGGCGTTGCTTTTTATTGTGGTTTTTCTGGGCCTTGCACGTCTGTTCAGGCGGTGGCTGTTGGGCCGGTTGTATCAGAACGGCCGTCTGGTTGACAATGCATTGCTCGTGGGTTCGGGTGAAGTGGGCCGGAGCGTCATTCGCACCGTTCTTGCCCGGCCCGAGCTCGGTTATCATCTTGTCGGTTATCTCGATGATGGAACGGGAGAGAACAACATTGGCTCCGGCAGGGTGCCGCACCTGGGCAATTATCAGGAGATGGGCAAGGTGCTGCAAGAGAGCCCGGACTTGCACACTGTGTTTGTAGCCTTGCCGGGTGATATGCACCGCGAGATTCTGGCCCTGCTACGTGTGGCGGGTACCTATGACGTCCGTGCGCAGGTAGTCCCCGATCTGCTGCAAATGAGTTTGAATCAGGTGGAATTCATCAACATGAGTGGCATTCCTATGCTGGCGACGCGAGAGCTCCGCATCAACAGGTTTGGCCGGGCGACCAAGCGTTTCATGGATCTGGCGACGGTCGCCGTGCTGGCCATTCCTACTCTGCTGCTGACGGCCGTGATTGGGGCGGCGATCAAGTTGGATTCCGAAGGGCCAATCTTCTACAGTGGCGCAAGGATCGGACCGGGGGACAGACCGTTTACCATGTACAAATTCCGGTCGATGATCGTTGGTGCGGAGCAACAAAAAGACGCCCTGCGACCGTACAATGAGGCTGACGGACCTATTTTCAAAATCAAAGAGGACCCACGATTAACGAGAGTAGGACGTTGGCTGCGAAAGACAAGTCTGGACGAACTGCCGCAGCTTTACAATGTTTTGCTGGGGCAGATGAGCCTTGTTGGGCCACGCCCGCCTTTGCCGGAGGAGGTGGCGGACTACCGCCCATGGCAGCGGCAGCGACTGACTATTATCGGTGGCATTACGGGCCTGTGGCAGGTGAGCGGACGGTCTGATCTGACGTTTGACGAGTTATGCCTGCTGGATATCTATTACATTGAGAACTGGTCGTTGGCGTTGGACATCAGAATCCTGCTGCAAACGATTCCCCATGCCCTGTTCGGGCGCGGCGCCTATTGATCCATCCCGAAGCACAGGACCGTTCTCGTCAGTCGTAGCCTTCCTCTGGCGCGCTCGGCTGGTGAATATCGGTTACTTCGCCGTGCAGGTCAATTGTCACCTGGAAGCCAAGCATGCCAAGCATCTCGCGCGCCTGGAATGGTATCCCAGCCGCCATGATCTGGTCCATATCGATGTTGCGCAGCTGCGCGTCAATTGCTGCCTTGGTAAAGAGATCATCCTTTCCCAGCATCTTGAGAGCCTGTTCGGTTGCCATCTCTTTGTTCTCGTCGAGTTGTTTGAGGAAAAACGCCAATACCTGGCGATCCACGTAGTCCGTATCAATGTGGCGCATAAACCCCTGATCGTCGATGATGTAGTAGGCTTCTCCGCCCACGCGACGGACCGCTACGGGGTTCTCAAATTCATCGTAAATCAATCCTTCAAAAAGTGCTTGTTGTGCCATGTGGTTACCTGCCTGAACTACTTGGGAAGTATTGCCAACGTTTGATGATCGGGTGCCGTTTAGCAGCATCGCAGCGGCACGGGCAGCGTGAAGAAATGAGATGCATGGAGGCGATCATACAACCAAAACGGCTGCAGGTCAGGCGGGAGTTTAGGTGGCTCTCACCAACGCGGCAACAGAGCAGCTGAATTGCGATTCAGGATGAGCAAAATTGGCGTCTCGTGACCCGGAATGTTCATCTAGGGTATAATGTTTTGAATTGCCGGACTTCGCAAAGCAGGCGACTTCTGCATCTGCGCACTCCGAAAATTGCTTTAGGATAAGGAAAGAGGGAAGGCATTGTTTAGACCGTTAGATTGGCTGTTAGGCTTATTCTCTTTAGACATCGGCATCGATCTGGGAACCGCCAACACGCTCGTTGCCATTCGTGACAAGGGAATTGTGATCAATGAACCCTCGTGGGTGGCCATTAACAAGCGCACGAGGCGTCCTCTGGCAATAGGATCGGAAGCGCGTGAAATGGTAGGACGTACGCCAAGCGATATCGTAGCTATACGGCCGTTGCGGGATGGGGTGATCTCTGAATTCGAGATTACAGAAGCTATGTTGAAGTACTTTATTGACAAGGCGCACGAACAAATGCTCGTTCCTTTTCCCCGGCCACGCGTCGTTGTAGGTGTGCCCAGCGGGGTTACCGAAGTTGAGAAGCGAGCGGTTTATGATGCTACTATCTCGGCAGGGGCACGGGAGGCCTTTCTTATTGAGGAACCTATGGCCGCTGCGCTGGGCGCCGGGCTGCCAATTATCGAATCGCGCGGCAGCATGATCGTGGACATTGGCGGCGGAACCACAGAGGTCGCGGTGTTTGCCATGGGCGGTATTGTGGTCAGCCGTTCTATCCGTGTTGCCGGCGACGAAATGGATGAGGACATCGTGGCCTATGCGCGCAATAAATACAATTTGCTGATTGGCGAGCGAATGGCCGAACGGGTAAAGATTGGCATCGGTTCTGCATTCCCCCTCCCGGAAGAAAAGACGATGACTTTGCGTGGGCGTAATTTGATCAATGGTCTCCCTCAGACCGTAGAGATAAGCAGTATCGAATTGCGCGAGGCGATGGCTCCCTCGGTCAATGTGATTGTGGACACGGTTCGCGATGCGCTGGATGAGACTCCGCCGGAATTGGTGGCAGACTTGATGGAAGCGGGGGTTTGTCTGGCCGGTGGAGGGGCTCAGATTCAGGGCCTGGCTGACCGTCTTGAAGATGTGATCAAGATGCGCGTTTGGGTGGCAGAAGACTCGATGACCTGCGTGGCTCGTGGCGCGGAGCTTGTGCTGGAAGATCTGGATAACTACGAACGCGTCCTGGTAGGCCTGCATCGCGGAAGTACCCATCATTAGTCCTTGCGCTCTGGCTGCGAACGGCCGTTTGGGCGAGAACTGTCCTACCTTCTCATGGTGCCCAACCTTACATGAACCTGAACCAAGCACAGAAGCGGATACGCTGGGCCACGTTGGCTTTGCTTGCCGGTGTGGCGATCATGTTGACCATCCTTGACCAGACAGGCAACCTTGATACCGCACTCAGTGTCATGCGTAACCCCCTGGCTTCTGCCATGGCGTGGGCCTCGGCCAGAACCGACACCATTGCAGGTGCGCTGGCGGGACCGCGAGATCTGGAAGCGGCTAAGGTAGAGATCGCTGAGCTACAGAATCGTATCGATGTTTTGGAACGCGAAAACGAAGAACTACGTGAAATTGAAGGCGAGTATCAGTTGCTGGTTGATTTGTTCAACCGCGCGCGCCAGGCGCCCGATTACGAGCGCCTGACGGCGGCTGTTATCGGCCGGGATACCAATCCCGCGCTGCGCAGCATCATTATTGACAAAGGCTCGACGGACGGGGTTCGGGTGGGTATGCCTGTGGAAGGTGCGCGTGGTCTGGTGGGCCAGGTGTACCGTACAAGCCCGCAGTCTGCCCAGGTGGTTCTGATAACCGATAGCTCCAGTGCAGTTCCGGCGCGCCTGGGGAACTCGCGCGCCACCGGCATTTTGCGCGGGGGCGGCCTTGGTGGGGTCCTTTCGATTGAATGGATTGATCTTAAGCACGATGTAGAAGTAGGGGAGGTTGTGTTGACCTCCGGTCTGGGCGGGCGGTTCCCGCAGGACCTGGTGGTAGGCCGGGTGATTGAGGTGGAACGCCGGGAGGCGGAATTGTTCCAGCGTGCTGTCGTGCAGCCGGCAGTCGACTTTGACGCTCTGGAAGTGGTGTTCGCAATTACGAATTTCGCTCCTGCGGATACGTCCATCTTTGAGGATACGGTTCCCTGATGTTGGCCAGCGCTCTGCTTGCGATGCCGGTTATGGCCCTGCTGACACTGGTGCAGACGGCCGTTTTTCCGCGGCTGCCGATTCTAGGAGTTACACCGTCGCTGCCCTTCTTGTTTGCGCTGGCCTGGAGCCTGCTTCGTGGACTGGACGAAGGAATGGTGTGGGCTTTCGTAGCGGGCTTATTTATGGATCTGTTCACAATAGCTCCAGTGGGAGGCGCTGCGTTGACCTATATGGGCGCGATCGCTGCTGCTACCCTGATCAATGACTTGCTGCCACCGAACCGGTTTCTGATTCCAATTTTGCTGGGGGCTTTTGCCTCTTTTGTACAGATCGCGCTTTACGGCATTTACTTGCGGTTGTTGGGGTTCAACATACCGTTTTCCCCTTCCGCTTTAGTGCCGCAGGTGCTGGTACAGACGGCTGTTTTCCTGCCGATTTATTGGTTATTATATGTGGCGGGCCGTTTGCTTCGGCCGCGCCCAGTGACCATGTAGACGGGCACTGAGTTCGAGGACACAAAGGAACCATGTCACGCATTGGCTGGGAACGAATTGAAGAATTGGAGCTGCGCGAGGAAGAGGATATCGGCCTGCGCAACCGCATTCTTTTTCTGCGCATTCTTATTCTAGTGGCGCTTGTTTTCCTGGTCTATCGCGTATGGTGGATTCAGCAGACGCGCGGACCGGAGCTATCCGCATTAGCCACTGACAATCAGTTCGCAACCTTGCAAATAGATGCGCCAAGAGGCGTTATTTTTGATCGACATGGCAAGCCGTTGGCGACCAACAAGCCGAGCTTTGATGTCACGATTACTCCTGCATTCCTACCCGACACGGCCGAGGAGCGTCAGGCTGTATTCGAGCGCCTCTCCATCCTGACCGGCGTGCCAGTTACAAATACGGTGCAGCAGCAGGCGCTGGTGGCCGCAGCAAATCCGGAGCTGGTGAGTACCTATTCGCGGCTTGCGGAAATCTACGGCGCGTCGCTGGGCGAAACGCTGGATCAGGCAGGGGTTGTGCCTAAATTGCCGGACAGCATCGCCGGCATAGTGGCCGAGCGCAGTTTTGCGCAATATGTTCCGGCCGTAATCACGACGGGGTTGCCTATCACCCAAGCCTATTCGATTGAGCAGGAGAGCATCTTCTTGCCAGGCGTACGCGTGCTGCCAAGGCCACTACGCGACTATCCCTCGGGCGAACTCACTTCCCATGTCATTGGTTATATGGGCCCAATTCCGAACGAAAACTGGATCAGCCAGCTTGGATATGAGCGCGACGATCGCGTTGGCTGGGCCGGCATGGAATCCTCTATGGAACTTGAGCTGGCAGGCAAAAAGGGAGAACGGACGATCGAGCAGGACTGGACGGGCCGTGAAGTGCGCCAGGTTGGTGATGCCAAAGAACCTGTTGCTGGATTGAATTTACATACAACTCTGGACTTGGAGCTGCAAGGGAAAGCCTATGATATTTTGGGTCAATTTATGGAGGCGAATCGCACAACGCCACGAACGGATCCGATAACTGGTGTGCAGACGCTGCCGGAAATTGAACAGGCTGTTGTTGTAGCCCTTAACCCGCAAACGGGTGAGGTTCTGGCAATGGTCAATTTTCCTACTTTTGACAACAATCGTTTCCAGACAGAGGTGCCAGTTGACTATTATCTGGGCCTGGCGCGGAACGACTATACACCGCTGGTTAACCATGCCATCAGCGGAACGTATCCCCCCGGATCGACCTTCAAGCTGGTGCCAGCCTCGGCCGCACTGCAAGAGGGAATTATTTCTCCTGAGCGCTTGTTGACTGCTCCAGGACAGATCGAAATCCCTAATCGCTTTGCGCCGAACGACCCTGGGCGCGCCCAGACGTTTGTGTGTTGGAAGCGGGACGGTCACGGTCTGATGGATATGCGCCAGGGCATTGCTAATTCGTGCGATATCTACTTCTATAAGATCAGCGGCGGTTTCGATCAGGATGGCGAATACGTGGAGGGCCTTGGGGTTGACCGCATCTCGCAGTACGCTAATCAGTTCGGATTCGGCCGTGTACAGGGAATTGAACTGCCCCTGGAAGCGGAGGGTAACGTGCCCACGAAGGCCTGGAAGCGGCGCACGCAAGGTGAACCGTGGTCCACGGGTGATGACTACAATCTGGGCATCGGGCAGGGGTACTTGACATCTACGCCGCTGCAGGTGGCACAAATGGCCGCCGTGGTGGCTAACGGCGGGTTTTTGTACCGGCCGGCCATTATCCACCACATGACGGATGAAGATGGCAACATTGTCTTCGTTGACGAGAGAAGCGAGGTTGTTGCTCGGGCGCACCAGGGAGTGAATGGCGAGGCTATCATTACCGATGGCGAGGGCATTCCGCTTGAGAATCCGACTTTCAGCGTTGAATTTGATGCGGAGGGCAACTATGTGTACCAGCCGGAGGTGGTTGACGCAGCTGATGTGGACCGACAGTATCTGGAGATTGTGGCCGAGGGCATGGAGCTGGTCAACCAGCGCATTGATGAGGAGCGGTTTTATACCGGGGCCACGTATACGGATTGGCTCGATAAGTTCGGGATCTCAACGGCGGGCAAGACGGGCACGTCCGAATACTGTGACAACATCGCCATTGAGCGCGGCTGGTGCCGGTTTGAGAAAACGGCCGTACAGCCGACCCACGCCTGGTACGTCGGTTACGCACCATATGAAAACCCGGAGATCGTGGTCGCGGTCTTTGTTTTCAATGGCGGTGAAGGTTCAGCGTGGGCGGCACCAGTCGCCTGCAATGTAATGGCCTCCTATTTTGGTGTGGGGCAAT
Organism: uncultured Chloroflexia bacterium; assembly: GCA_963786145.1. Taxonomy (GTDB): domain Bacteria; phylum Chloroflexota; class Anaerolineae; order Promineifilales; family Promineifilaceae; genus JAACFF01. Next base: position 991,513 of record CAWAYB010000001.1, on the reverse strand, counting down.
ATGCGCCGGGCCTGACGGAAGTGGAGTGGCAGCAGGCGCTACTGCCTGACAATCGAGCCTGCGACTCGTCGGTCTACAATCCTGTGGTGCAGCCAGAGACCTTCGCGCCAGAGCCGGAAGAGGTACCGTTGGACAGCCAGGCAATCCCGGCAACACCAGAGGAAGGGGTTGTCGAAGACGCTGCCGCGGTGACGCCGGAGCCCACTCCAGAATCCTGAAACGCTGTTTCGCCCGCGTTACATCGCCAGTCTAGTGTGCTATCATTAGCCTATGACGACGGTCTTGTTGGTCAGGCATGGCGAAAACGATTGGGTGAAGAAGCACCGGCTGGCCGGCTGGATTCCAAACATTCATTTGAATGAGCGCGGGATTGCCCAGGCTCAGGAAGTCGCGCAGAGACTTTCCCAGGTGGAGATTCAGGCGATCTACAGCAGTCCGGTGGTGCGCTGCATGGAAACAGCCGTGGCGATTGCCAAGTCCCATGATCTACCTGTGAGGGAGGTAGAAGAAGTAGGTGAAGTGCGCTACGGGGATTGGGAAGGCAAGAGGATCAAGAAGCTGGCCAAGAAACCGCTCTGGCATGTAGTCCAGCATTACCCCAGCCGCATGCGTTTTCCAAGCGGGGAGTCTCTTCTAGAAGTGCAATTTCGTGGCGTCCAAGCGATCGAGCGGCTCAGCCGCACCCACAAGAATGAGGCGATTGTGATCGTATCGCATGCCGATTTGATTAAGCTGGTCCTGTCGCACTACCTAGGTGTTCATATTGATTTGTTCCAGCGTATTGTGATATCGCCCGCCTCAACCAGTGTCCTACACCTGTCAGATCGCGGATTCGTCCATGTCATACGTATCAATGACGACGGGCCGCTACCATCTTTCGCACCACCTTCCAAAGAAGAAAACAGCGAGAAGTAGGCTTTATGGCTAATCAAATCGAACTCAATCCTGTTTCACGGCTGACCGTTGGCACGGTGGGGGTTCCAGGGCAGCGAATTTTCTATCTCCAGGGTAGCAGGGGAACGCAGACAATATCGCTGATCATGGAAAAAGAACAGGCGGCGATGCTGGCAAGCAGTTTGCAGACGTTTCTGGAAGAGTTGGATGAGAACCATCCTGGTGAAACGCGGGAAGTGGATGAGTCGATTATGCAGGATATGCGCCTGCGTGAGCCTGTCGAGGGTCTGTTTCGCATAGGCAATATGGGCATGGGGTATAATGAGGCCGCGGATCAGATCGTCCTGGTAGCCTACGAGTTGGTTGAAGAAGATGATGAACCCAATGTTGTGAGCTTCTGGGCCTCACGGGGCCAAATGCGCGCTCTAGTGCAACGCGCGGTTGAGGTTGTGGCCGCTGGGCGGCCCATTTGCGGTAACTGCGGCCGTCCGATGGAAGCGGAAGGACATTTTTGCCCGAATCGTAACGGCCACCGCCACTGAACCGTCATGGACGCTGAAGAGAAGACGGCAGTCCTGGATATCCTGCAGGGCGGGGTAATGGAAATCGAAGGGCTTCTGCCCTGGAGTTCCAACTATGCCTTTCTTGTGCGCGTGTGCGGTCTGGATGAGGAACTGCGGGCGGTGTACAAACCACGCCGTGGAGAACGGCCGTTGTGGGATTTTCCGGAAGGCACGTTGTGCCTACGTGAGCGGGCCGCTTTTCTTACCAGTGATTGGTTGGGTTGGGACTTAGTGCCGCCAACGGTTCTCCGGCAGGGAGAACATGGGCTAGGTTCTGTTCAATTGTTTATCGAACATGATCCGGACCAACATTACTTTGCCATCGAAGGCGATCCACTGTTCCAAAACCCACTGCAGCGTATGGTCTTGCTGGATATTGTGATGAACAACGCTGACCGGAAAGGCGGACATATTATCGTGCAGGAGGAGGCAGACGTTACGGACATCGGCGCCGGTCATCTGTGGGGAATCGATCATGGTATTTGCTTCAATGCTGAGTTTAAACTGCGCACGGTGGTGTGGGAGTTCGCCGGTTTGCCAATACCGAAACAGTACCTAGATGAACTGGAACTGCTTGATGTGGCCCTGGAGGCTCGAGAAGGCCTGGGTTTAGGGCTGCAAGACCTTTTGCGCCGTGATGAGCAGATGGCCATGCGCCGCCGGGTTCAGGCGCTAGGTCGCGCAGGTGTATTCCCGGCACCAGGTCACGGCCGCCACTATCCTTGGCCTCCGGTCTAAGATAGTTGCGCGGGCGTTAGTTCGCATATTGGTGCAGCGAATGACTCCTGGTTTTGTAACTCCAGGCAATAGTAGACTTCTATCGGGTCCGGACTTGCAGGGCAAGGGCTGTCATGCGTAAGAATTTCCACGCTACCATCGTCATAGTCAGGGGAAGGGGCATTTCTATTTGCCTCAAGCATAGAAGTTCAAGAAAGGTAAGAGGAATATGCAGAAGGAAAGAGTAGTTATTATCGGCTCGGGCCCTGCGGGTCTTGCGGCTGCGCTCTATACAGCGCGCGCCCAACTGAGCCCTCTGGTCGTCGCTGGTACATTAATTGGTGGTCAGATTGCCATCACACATGAAATCGAGAATTATCCTGGCTTTTTCTCCGCTGAACGGACGCCAACGGGACCCGAACTGGTGGTGGTTTTGCAGGCGCAGGCCGAGCATTTTGGCGCACGACTAGTCTACGACGAAGTAGTATCGGTTGATTTCGTTAATGGCCCGCCGTTTGTCGTCCGCACCTATGGAGAGGAATACGAAGCGGACAGCGTGATTGTGACCAGCGGCGCGTCCCCGCGCCATCTTAATGTGCCCGGCGAAGAAGAACTGATCGGCCGTGGAGTAAGTTACTGTGGCACGTGTGATGGGTTTTTCTTTCGCGACCGGGACGTTGTGGTTGTTGGGGGCGGAGACAGTGCTCTGGAAGAAGGGATCTTTCTGACTCGTTTTGCCAACAAGGTGGAAGTGATTCACCGCCGTGACCAGCTGCGCGCCGGACCAGCTTTGGAACGCCGTGCCTTTGCGAATGAGAAAATGTCGTTCGTCTGGGATACGGTGGTGGATGAGATCGTTGGTAACGGCAAGGTTACCGGTGTGAAGGTTACTGATCTGAAGACGGGGCAGCAGAGAGAGATGGACACGGATGGGGTTTTTATCTTTATCGGCCACTTTCCTAACAGTGAGTTCCTGCATGAGCAGTTGGCCATGGATGAGCATGGATACATCATCACAGATGAAATGATGCGCACGAGCGTCGAGGGGGTTTTTGCAGCGGGCGAGATTCAGGATCCGATTTACCGGCAGGTGGCCACTTCTGTAGGCCAGGGCGTCGCGGCTGCCATGCAGTTGGAAAAATGGTTGAGTGAACAAGAATAGCTCGGAGCAGGGCACCCAACCGGGAAACGCCGCATTTCTTTCGCGAAGGCGAAGAGGTGCGGCTTTTTACTTGTAGTCTGTTACGGTTGCTGGATCAACGAGCTGTGGAGCTCTTGTAGGTCCGCAAAGGAAGTTACGGGCGCCACGGCAAGCAAGAACTCCTGGATAGAGTTGCTGTGCTCGCGGATTTCTCTGAGCATGGGGCCAATGGGGTTGGTGCCCTGGGCACCACCAGGCTGAGCAGCATAGGCGCCATAGAAGGCGAAAAAGGCTTGGTTTAGCTTGCGAATCTGATAGCCATGTTCGCGGAATTCGAGCCGCCGCGCTTCCATGTACGATTCGGCCTCCTCGATTTTGCCCTCAGCCAACAATTCGTCAGCCCGGGAGCGCGTTTTGGCAAGCTCGACTTGAAAATCGAAAGCAGGTTGCTGCTGATCCTCTGTTTCGGGGGCGGGCAGTAGGTTCTCCGGGGGAGGTGGTGGAAGCAGTTCCGGGTAGTAGCGTGATATGACCCGCCGGCCAAGTTCTTCATCCACGAGGGAGGCGACGGTCTCATTGATGATTCGGGTGGCGGGATCAGCGGCATAGTGGATGCCGAGCGGCCGAAGGGTCAGCCAATGGTGGGCCCACTCATGAGCAACAACCTCCGCCAGGCGATTAATGTCCCGCGTCTCCATGATCATCGCGGGATAGGTGCCGACACCTCCCAAGGGCACGACGAGCGCGGAATGGTTCAGTTCGTCATAGACGGCCGTTTCCATCTCTTCATACTGTGTTACTGACAGACCGTCGGCCAGCGACACTTGATTCTTGCTCTCGATTTTGTCTCTAGGCGAGACCACCAGCAGCGCCGGTAGGGGAGACACATGCATCAGCACCGGCGGCCAAGCTTCCGCGAACAAGGAGAAACCTTCTTCGGCCAGGATCGTGCCTACTTGCTGCTGGACAATTGCCTCGGCCAGAGGCTGCTGCTCCGCCATTGTGGCGCGTACGGATGCCAGCTCCAGCTGCAAGTCCTGGGATGCCAGAGCGGGGTCGGCGATGCCTGGATCGCTGTACATACGGTTCAGCAGCGATTCCAACTGCTGTGCCCGATCGACGAGATCGAGGTAGTCCAGCACTACCTGTTTCTGTCGGGCTTCATCCAGGAATGATTTTCCTCCGGAAAGAATGGACACCGCCTTGTACCCCAGCGCCTGAGCTTCCCAGCGTAGATAGTCGAACTCATGCAGCCCGACAATGCTTTGCAGATGGCTATCTTCATCGGCCGTGACAAAGCGCTCCGGAGCCAGGAGAAGTGTTACCAGGATTGCTGCCAAGAGTGTCTTGGCAACGCGGAGGATAGTTTTCCGGAGCATAGTCAGTAGATCATAGTTCAGCCATACCCCGATAACAAGAAAGGGCGTTCCGGCCTAAATGGCTGCTCATCCTGTCGTTTAAGGCGCAGTAAGTTGCCAGTTCAGGCTTGGCGACATACTATGGCTGGAAAGACTCCCGAACGCGCATTTGGAGCCGGGTTGCGGGAACTGTCCAGCCAGGTAGGCAAAGGAGAATCATATGAGTGATAACGATGTGGTGTATAAACGGGTTGAAGTGACGGGTACGTCCAGTACCAGCATCGAGGATGCGGTCAACAATGCATTGGCCAAAGCGAGCAAAACGGTGCGCAACCTGCGCTGGTTCGAAGTGCAAGAAGTGCGCGGCGCGATCGAAGGCGACAAGGTCGGCCAGTGGCAGGTATCGCTGAAGATCGGCTTCACGCTTGAGTAGGAGTACCTAAGGACAAGTCAGGGAAAGAAAAAGGCCGCCACAAGGTACTGTGGCGGCCTTTCATTATCCTAGAACCTCCAGGAAACTACTGGAGCGCGGGCCAAGCTTACTCGAAAGTTTGGGGGAGAGTTTCGCCAAGGGCCGTCGGCTCTGACTCGTAGGTTTCCACCCACCCTTCTTGCCGGCTAAGCCGCGAAGACATCATGCCTGCTGCAATAGCCAGCACAGCGCTGACAAACATCAGGGCTCCTATGATCAGTAGAATAACCATATTCTAGCTTCCTCTCAGAAATCTCTGTCGAAATTCGCCGCACTTTGCCAGCTTTGGGGGCGATTCAACGGCCGATTCAGCTTTTCTTCTCCTCTACCCAGCATTATACGGGCGCCAGGCAATTATGTCTAGACCAAAAGCAGGTATTCACTTTCACTTAACCCTGAACGCGCAACTACGATTCCGCAGCTTCTTCATTTTCAGCGGGGGGAAGCTCGGCTGGTTGGGCAATATCGCCCGGCCCCAGCGGCTGTCCCGGCAAGGCGCCAATGCCGAGAGGCGTCCACTTCTTGGCGAGATCGCCACTGCGCAGGCGATGCTCAGCTCCGCCGCGTGCATGAATAGTATTGAACCCTTCGGGTTCAATATACATTCGCTCACCCTCCAGCAGGCCATAAATCCCTTCCTGCCCAGGTTCCGGGCGTGGTTCGATCAGCGCTTCTTGGGCTTCGATCTCGTGCGGATCGTAGTCCAGCGGCTCGCTGTAGGTGGTGATGAAGCCCTCGAAGTTTCGCAGGACCACTTTGCCCGGACTCTGGGAAAGTACATAGTTTGGCTGTACCGGGATTTTGCCGCCGCCCCCGGGGGCGTCCACAACGTAGGTCGGGACCGAATAGCCAGAAGTATGACCCCGCAGACCCTCGATGATCTCAATGCCTTTGCTGACTGAAGTGCGCAGGTGCCCAGAGCCTTCCACAAGGTCGCACTGGTAAAGGTAATACGGCCGTACACGGATTTTCACCAGCTCATGAACCAGCTTGCGCTGAATACGCACCGAGTCGTTTATGCCGGCCAGCAAGACGCTTTGATTGCCGAGGGGGACGCCGGCCCGGGTGAGGCGATCAGCTGCTGCTGCCAATTCGGGGGTAATTTCTTTAGGGTGATTGACATGGATGTTCAGCCAGAAAGGATGGTACTTTTCGACCATTTCGCAGAACTGCTCATCTACACGCATGGGCAGGAACACGGGTACTCGCGAACCGACGCGCAGGATTTCCAGATGGGGAATTGCGCGCAGCCGGGCGAGGATTGAGTCGAGCAGCTTCGGCGCGAGGACCATAGGATCGCCCCCGGATAGGAGAACGTCGCGAATCTGGGGTGTGCGTTCGATATAGTCAATCTGGGCGTCAAACTCGGCACGACTGAACGTTTGCGTGGGGTCTCCCACGATCCGGCTGCGCGTACAGTAGCGGCAGTAGCTGGCGCACTGCGTGGTGATCAGCATGAGTACGCGGTCAGGATAGCGATGTACCAAGCCCGGAACGGGAGAGTGCTTGTCTTCGGCCAGCGAATCTTCCATCATGGATTCGAAGGAAACCATTTCCCGGGCGGTTGGAATCACTTGCTTGCGCACGGGACAATGCGGATCATCGGGATCGATGAGGCTGGCGAAGTAGGGTGTGATGTCTACCCGGAAAAGGCCCTGTGTTGTGAGGGCCTTCTTCTCGGAATCCGTGAGGTTGATTACCTTGCCCAGTTCGACAGCGCTATTGAGACGATTGCTCATTTGCCAACGCCAATCCATCCATTTTTCGTCCGGAACGTCTTTCCAATAGGGTGCCCGGGTATAGACTTTGTCAGTAAGGGGGGAAGCAGTTGGTTTCGCCATTAGACTGTGCTCCTTGCACTGGGGTTCGCCTTTCTCCAGCAACGACCGATGGAGGTTTGCCCGGTTGCGTGAAGGCAGGTGTTTATATGATCGTCCAAAGCGGGCGTGGCCCACGGTATGAAATGCGCTTTCATAGAGAGCGATTGTAGCACCGAGCGCCGTGATTTCCACCAGATCCTTATTGGGCTCTGTTTGCTTCCTGCCGAGGCAGCCGACATTATATTGACATAAATTGGATACGCATATTCGTTGGTCAGCGATGGCCAGTTGGGGGCCGCGTTGCATCCAAGGCGGGAGAGGCAGAACCGCTTGAAAGACCGAATTACGAATCACGGATATGGTAGAATCTGAATAGTTGTCGTTGTAAATTGCCGGGCATAGATGTGGGCCCGAAGGGTGAGGAGGTGCAATCGATGCCACGGCTGACCATCGACCCGAATGACGAGTTTGCAGCACGCCGCGCCAAGATGGTGGAACAGCAAGTGTTGGATCGCGGCGTCTCTGATCCAGCCGTGCTGCGCGCCATGAGCATCGTGCCGCGAGAACGCTTCGTCACCCCGCGCCAGCAGTATCTCGCCTACGAAGACACTCCCTTGCCGATTCCCGGCCGACAGACTATCTCGCAGCCGTATGTTGTGGCGCTCATGTTAAGCAGCCTGCGGCTGCAGCCGGATGATAGAGTGCTGGAAGTCGGCACCGGTTCCGGGTATGCGGCCGCGCTGCTGTCGCGAATGGTGCGTGAGGTTCATACGGTGGAGCGCCTGGAGGAGTTGGTGGCGTATGCCCGCGAGCGGATGAAAGAGCTTCATTACGATAACGTGTATGTCCACCATGGCGATGGGACCCTGGGTTGGCCGGCCAACGCTCCTTATGGCGCGATTGTCGTAGCCGCCGGAGGGCCTGAAGTGCCGGCCAGCCTGCGCCAACAACTGGCGCTCAACGGCCGTTTAGTGATGCCCGTCGGCTCGAGCGAGCGCCGCCAACATTTGATCATGATTACAAGAATCTCGGTTCAAGAGTATGAACAGGCCGACCTCGGCGCGGTTGCATTTGTACCGCTCATTGGCCGTGAAGGCTGGTAGGCAGTTCTAAAACGGCCACAATGCCAGGATAATCATCGCTGTAGCCGTGACGGTCAGGTTGTCTACGCCCCAGCTGGAGACTGCTTCAACAAGCGTCGTGGCAGCGGCCACAACGAGCGCGGGAAGGAAGGCCTGGGCGGGACCAAGTTCAGGAGTGCCGGGCATGATCCACAGTGCCAGCCACGTTCCCACCAACGCGGCGATGAAAAATCCTATGGAGCCTTCGTAGGATCGTGTGCTTGTGTGTACCTGGTAGGTGTGCTTGCCGAAGGCTCGGCCGATCACCGGAGCCAGGCCATCGCCCAAGGCCAGCGGCATAAGGGAAGCGACCATGATCGGCGGGGTGTCCCAGAAAACATAGGCCACCGCGGCAGCAGCCAAAGGAAAATAGACTGTGCCCAGATTTTCGCGATGGCTTGAGGACATGGCGGTGAAGAAGCCAAAACGCCAGTCAACAAGATTCAACACCGCGAAACCAAGGCAGGCGAGAATGAACAGCCAGGGTTCGTCGAACAAGAAGGGGAGCGCCCAACTGAGCATACCAACACCGATATGGATGACCTTACGGGTGAAGTCACTGGTGTAACTAAACTTGCGTCGTAGTAGTTCCGCAAAGGCGATCAGGCCAAAGATGTAAGCCAGGCAGATGATGAAGCCAGTCCAGTCATTCATAGGCACAAAAGGCGGCTCTGCCGCACTGTCGGGCAACGTCTTGCGGCAGAAAGGGCCCTACTTTTCCGTTTGAAGCAAGCTGCTTACACAATTAGGTGCTCATAGAGCAGGTCAAGACTTAGATCGGCAACCACGGTCTCTGGAGACTGTACGGTCAGGCTGGCTGCTGCGGCGCCAAGGCGCATGCACTCGATGGTTTCCAGCTCATTCAGCATGCCAAATATGATCGCCGCTGTCACAGCATCTCCGGTACCGGTGCTGTCTATCTTTTGGCGATAGGTCGGCGGGATATAACCCGTCTCGCTGTTGGTGGCATAGTCAAGCCCGAAATCAGAGAGGGTGATCACTACGTGATCGACCCCCTGTCCCACCAACCGCCGTGCAAGGGCCAAGCTGTTGGTGGGGTTGTACCCGCCAAACGGTACGTCCAGCAGCACTGCCTCTTCCACCTCGTTGGGCACGAGAAGGTGCAGGGTGGGGAGAAAGGGTCGCAGCTTGTGCGCGAGTCGCGCTGAGGAAGGATCGGCGGCCAATGGTACGCTATATTTCCGGGCCAGGCGCACGACGGTATGCATCGCCGCTGAAGTCAGGCTGCCATCCATCATGATCATGTCCACTTCGCGAAAGAGGCGGCGGTGATTGTTCAGGTAGGCCGGCGTGATTTGTTCGATAACGCCAGCGTCATCGAGGGCCATCATCAGCTGGCCGTTTTCGTCGAGCAGGGCGAGGTAGGCACCCGTCCTTTCGCCCTCGATGGTCAGCGCGTATTCCAGGTCCACGCCGGCCACGGCCGTTTGGGCCAGGAGTTGTTCGCCGGTGACGTCGCTGCCAACGGCCGTGATCAACTGTACTTCGGCGCCCAATCGGGCCAGATTCTCGGCGACGTTTCGCGCCGTTCCACCGCGTGAATAACGAATGGTGCCCGGGTTTGAGGTGCCCGCCACCAGGCCGGCATCTGGTTTGCCCTTCACATCGAGTAGGGTGCCGCCGATTACCAGTACACGCTCTCCCATGATGCTATTTCCCCTACCGAACTGCCCGGTTGGCCTTACTCAAGGATCGGATCGTCATTTTCGGCCATGTGGCCATCTACGGGCCCAGTTTCTACGGCCAGCTGCAGCTGCTGCTGCAGGTGATGCAGTTGTGGCAGCAAGTGGTCGGGAAGCTTCATCTCCAGCCCGGATTGCTTAGCCAGGCGCTCCAACGCTTCTACAAAGCGAACAGCCATTATTTCGTTTAGCGTGCCACGATACCCCTGGCGCTGGGCGTTGGTCATGCTTGCAGCCATGGCCCTGACTATTTCCAGTTCTGCCTCGGCCCGTGCAACTTCCATCGCTTGCATGGCAATCGCTTCGCGTTCAGCCAAGTTATGCCGCAGGTTGTTTTCTTGAATGCTGCGCCACTGTTCAATGTATTGTTCGGTCACGTCTTCCGGAAAACGAAAACGGCCAATGCGGATGAGGATAAGGTCAATGCCCCGTTCCAGCAACTTAATGCGCGCTTCGCGCTCTACATCGCGTCGGATATTCAAGTGCGCGCCTACTTCTGTGCTTTCCTCTTGCAGCAACTGGTTGAGTGAGTAGCGCTCTACGGTGCCGGCAAGGATATTGGTGACTATGAATACGGCCGTATCTTCCCAAGCAGTATGCTCTCTATAAGCCAGATTGCTCTGGTCGTAGGCCAATGTGCCAACGGCCGCGGGATCGAACGGATATGGTGTTTGCTCGGAAACAATGCTGGCACCTTTACTTACGCGAAAGGTGATACCCAAGTAGGTCGTGACTTCTAGCCCTTCGCGGGAGTGTAGGCGCACACCGGCATCACTGCGCTCTTGCGGACGCAAGTCAAGAACAGAATGGATGCGTTCGAAGCGGTCAAGGCTATGAGTGCCGGAGTTAAGGATACGTAGGAAACGGCTGTTTACTTCTGAAACGGCCGCTTGTCCAGTGGCAACGGTTACGCGACCGGGTCCGCCCACGCGAATCAGGGTGTTGTCCTTGCGCTGCGGCTCCAAATCTTGAGCCGTGATTGCGGCGTAGGCTGTGCCGCCGAAGCGCGGATTGCGGAGATGTCTCAGGAAAGCTCGCGCAGTGGCGCGATCGGGCAGATCGTAGAGGGCGAAGATCAGGTTGGTGCTCAATTCGACGGCAAGCAGCCAACCAATGAGCAAAGGAATGAAATGTCGCAGGACGCGCGGATAGAAAATTCCCAGGGCGTTGGCAACCGTGGGAGGTATGGTGAACGGCAGCGGAACCTGGTCCGGGGTGACAACAATGCGCTCCATGCGCCAGACGAAGATCCAGTAGGCGATAAACAGCACAAAAAGAAACAGCGAGTAAAGGGTGCGTTTGCCTGGCATGCGCGGGACCGGCATGGAGCGCCGCTTGTTTGCCGTAGTGGCGGGCCGGCTACTGCTCACTACTCCACTCCCCAGCATTGCTTGCTATCTCACCCTCAATTTCAGGTTCTGGTTCCGAGGAGGCAACTTGGAAGAGCCGGCTGGGCAGCATCAGGTGCGCAGCGCTTTTTGCGGAAGCATCTTCCAGGACATCTACCACGCGCAGGGCAACTATGTCAGAAAGATTGGCGTTTTCTGTGCGGCGCATATCCTCGATGCTCAGCATGATTTTCTCTATGATTTCGATCTGGGCGTGTGCCCGCGCCAACCTGAACTGCTTGGAAGCGTCCTCGTCGCCACTGGCGCTCAAAATGCGCATCTGGCTCTGCCACGGCGCACGCCAGGCTTTCAGCCGCTGGGCCACAATTTGCTCCGGTACATTTTCTGCGGCCACTTTGACTGCGTGAATATTGACCCCAAAGCTGTCGAAAGTGCCAACCAGCTGATGTTTGACCCTGCGTTCAATGCCATTAAAGATAAGGGGGTCGTGGGAAAGTTCATCCAGTGTAAACTGGGCGAATTCACTGACCATGAAGGTTGCGGCCTGGGGGGCAATATGCTCGCTCCAAGGCTGAATGCGATTGTCCTGGTCAACACTGCTCAGCTGGCTCACCAGGAAAACCGCATTGGTGTCGTAGGGGTAGGGCAATCGTTCTCCCTGAGTTCTGGTGGTTGATTCCTTCACTTGGAAGCTCACCGTGACGCTGGTTTCGAGGGGAATGCCGTCGCGTGTATTGACAGTGAGTGACAGGGAACGAACGTGACGGCGCAGGTCAACCACCTGGGTGATGCGCTCACCCGGCTGCAGCCTGACAAATCCCGGCCCGGCAGGGCGTGCAAAGCTATCCCCCGTACTGAGCGCCAGAACCAGGTGGCTGGGCAATAATCCTGCTTGCAGGTAAGCGAAGCTGGGCGGGAGCAGCTCTTCGCCCGGAAACAGTCCAGCCCGGGTCTTGAGGCTGGTCGAGACCGGAGGCGCGCCGAACCAACCCGCCGCCCGCAGGATCATGGCAACGCCTTCCCACCAGTTTTCCCCTTTGTGCGAGGGCAGCACGAACTGTGCATAGTAGAAAATGCCAAAGGCGCCGGTGGCCAAGGTGATCGCTATCCAGAGAACAGAGATAAACCAGTTGTAGGGGACGCCACGAGCATCACGAAAGAACAATCCGGCGATGATCGGGCCAAGAATGGCCAGGGAGATAAGGATGAAAAACCCTGTTCTGGACTGTGATTGGGACCTGGTTCTGGGTTTCGCCACAAGTATTCCCTGAATTAGTAATGCAAGGGGCCAATTGCGGGCTACTATACCATAATTGCCCTGGCGAGGGGAAAGTGCGGGCTGATTAGGGGCGTTATGATTTCATTGACGTACAGGCGAAGGTTGCTATAATTCGGCTTCGTTGTGGGGCGGTTAGCTCAGTTGGTTAGAGCGCTACGTTGACATCGTAGAGGTCACAAGTTCGAGTCTTGTACCGCCCATGTAAGAAGACGGCCGCGCGTGCGGCCGTTTTTTGTTTCCTGTGCTTTACGGAACGCCGTCTGCGAAACTGTTTTCCAAGGGCGGGACCCTCGCGTTTGGGCAGCGGTTGGGCTGCTAAGAACCCATGGCTTCGCGATGGTGCGGTTCAGACACACCCTACATGGATTGAGCGACGTCCAGCAGGTGAAACTGCGGGCGTTCGGTAGGATCAAATTCCGGGTTACCCCAGCGGGTTCGACGCACTACCTGGTTGGTCAGGCGCCAGCCCAGGCGAACAAGCCACGGACTGTAGGCACGATATGAAAAGTGTGCCAAGCGGGTACGCTGGTCCAGGTGCTGGAACAGGGAATTTTCCAGCAGGAGCCGGCGGTAGGTAGTGAAGCTGAAGTCCTGCCGAGCAAACGCGTCGGCGATTGCTTGCGCGGCGACCTCACCGTAACCCAGGGCAAAGGAGATGCCTTCGCCGAGGAAGGGGTCCGCCCCGGCGGCATCGCCCACGAGGATGACCCGAGGCATGGCAAAACGGCCGTCGCGGCTCCACCAGCGAATTGGATGTCCCTTCAGCTTATATGCATCGAGATCGCGGTTACGTTCAGCCAGCTCCTCGCGTAGAGTATGTTTGAGATCGGCCTTGGGCCGCTCCGGTCGCGCCCGGCTGTCGAAAAGACCACGGTTCATGAACGGCTGGCCGTTGACGAAGCTGGGGAAATCCCAGTAATAGCCCTGCAGGCCATCGATCATGGGTGTGAAATCGAAGATCGCCACGCCTTTGCGGAACTCCTTCTGGACACTGGCGTCTTCAGGAGTTAACACCTCGACCAGTCGCGCCACACGGGAATCATCCGGCCATTTGAGTTTTTGCCGTACAAAACTGCGTGAGCCATCGGCTCCGACAACAACGCGGGCGTGATAAACAGCCTTTTCGGTCTCTACCTCGATATAGTCCGGGTGGGAAATGATGTCTGTGACGGCTTCCCCTTGCCGTACTTCCACGTCCAGATTTTCGGCCGTTTGCACCAACCAATGATCAAATTGGTCACGACGGGTGATACGAAAAACCGGATTGCCGTGGAATGAGTAGCTCTGGTCTTGATAGACCAGCCTTGCCTCTTTGACTTCGAAATGCGGCACGTCCAGCTCCAGGCCAAGGCGCGCTAAGACATGCTGCCCCAGATGGGTGATGCCGCCACCACACAGCTTTTCTCGTGGGTGAACAGCCTTATCGACAACGACCACGCGGTTCGCCCAGGACGGATTATCACGCACAAGATGGAGGGCGGTGGAAGTGCCGGAAGGTCCGGAGCCAACAATGAGAACATCGACTTTGCGGATTTCTTTCATAATTGTCAATCCTGATCGGCCAGGTCTCAGTCGCGTTTAGACGCTTGACGCGCCAGGCAAAGCCCTACTCGGTGCGGCAAGACACTTCTTCGCGCAATTACCTATGGTTTGCTATTTGATGATGACAGGCATAACGGCCGCGTAGCCCAAAATAACAGCTTCTTCCGTCGTAATGTCGGCCGTGGCATGGGGTGGTTCCACATTACCCAGGGCGTCAACAGCCTGGCTTCGAAATTCATAGGTTGCCAGGGGATCCGGGGGCGCAAATAGTGCCGCAGTGTAGCTGACATCTTCTAACCAAGTTTGCCACTCCGTTTCCTCCACACCCGCCGGCCGGAACTGAATGGTATAACTTTCTACTGAAGTCGCCGTGTCCTTTCCAGACCAGGAGATGAGATACCGTTCATTGAATACAAGCCAAAAGAGGGAGGTTACGGCTGAGGCCGGAGGGCTGGCATCCACGCCAAACTCAAACGTTTCTGAGGGATATTCGTTGTTTGCCGCTGATGTTACTACCACGCGCCAGAACAAAGTGCCGTAGTCCTGATCCAGCGTATATGAGGCGTTCAGTTCGGGCGCTGCCCAAACTTGATTGATGATCCTGTTTGTGAACGCTGCATCCGTGGCCACCTGCAGGATAGTCGCCTTGACCTTATCCGGGTTTTCGATTTGCCACTGGAATGTCACGTCACGGCTGGGCAGTAAGGTGCCATCGGCAGGGCTTAGCAGAGTTACGCCGGGAAGCGCCTCCAGCGGGCGCAATCGCAAGGCGTCGAACCAGACGCTGACGCCGCTATCAGTCGTGGTCAGGTCGGTCAGGCGGATCACATTGGCGGTGCCGGCGCGCAAGTTGTATTCGCCCAGGGATGACCACAAACCGATTTGCTCGTCCTGATTGACAGTTACCGTGGAGACCCCGTCGAGATGAGTGATTGTATACCGGGCACCCATCGTCTCACCGCGCCCAGTGTTGCAGTAGGGCGCGTAGGATTGAATTTCATAACGGCCGTTTTCCGGCACTTCCGGGCGCCACTCGCCCCAGTTGACAGAACTACCCGCGCTCTTGGTCGAGAGCGTGTTCCAGGAATGAGCATTGTAGCCGCACTGGCTGGGACCTACATACCAGTTAGTATTGCTTTTGGTGAACGCATTACTCAGCTCATCGACATAAAAATAGGGTGACTCGAGGCCGATGCGATTCGCCACCCTCTCGCGCACCAGGGGCAGCATCGCATGGGCAGTGCTTCCGGGGCATTCCGTGGTGCCGTATACATCGCGGTGGCCCATGAGATTTGGAAGTCCCCACTCAATATTGGGCAGTGAATTGCTGGCATCAAATACGTCTATTCCGCGCTGCTCCGCTTTCCAACTGAACATATCCACCACAGACCCCAACATCGGCTCCGGTGGCGCTGACTCGCTATAGGTGCCGATCATAGCGAGAGCCATGCTGCCGGCGTTTGCGCCCGCGGCATGGATGCCAATTACGTCATCACCGCCCAAATGCCCTTCATATAGGACACCTTTGGTGTCAACGAGGAAGTTGTAGCCGATGTCTCCCCAGCCGCGTGTATAGGTATGATAGGCCCAGATAGCCCGCACCACCGCTGCGGAGTCACCGTCCGCTCCTGTTCCGGAAACAGTGTGATGCAAAATGAGGTGGGTAACAGGTTCGTACTCCAGGCCGTCAGTGTAGTCACAGCCCGGATTTGTGCACCAGATATCACGGCTGATCACGAATGGTTTAGGATTGGCCGCACCCTGTTCAGCAAGAAGGGGCTGGTCAAGCCCCAGACTGGCGTTCAGCTCTTTCTGGGCGATTACCATTTCCTCGGCGGTCGGGCCCGCCGTAGAATCGATGAAGACGAGGCGCAGCTCGCGTAATAGCGGTTCGACGGCCGAGCTCTCGCGGGTCAGGGTAAGACGGTATTGGGCCACCTCATGTTTCTCATCCTCCAGCGGCACCACAAGCATATCACCAACCGTGACCACATCGTCGGGCTGCGTCCAGTCCTCTGCGGTGTGGACTTCGATCCACTCGCCGAGTTCTTCAGCGCTTTGCCCGGTGCGCAGCTCAAGTTTTATGGCGCTGGTTTCGGGCAAGTCGGCGGTCCACTCCGGAACCAGGGTATTAAACGGGATGGGAGCGCCTAGTGGTGTGGAAGTGTAAACGCTCTGCAGCGTGCCTGCTTCTTGGCCCAGCCCTTCCGGCAGGAGGGTCAATCCGTCTGCCCCGGAAGCAACAAAGGATGGTCCCTGAAAGATGAGTTCTTCGATAGGGATGCCTGAGTCCTGAAACCTCGCGGGCGCGGCGGAGGCCACAGCTACTGATGCCGGATAGTTCGAAATTTCACTGCGCACGGTTTGCAGGGTTGCCTGCCCGCTCTGCGGCAGGGCGTCACAGGCGCTGACCAAGAGCGAGGAGAGAAAGAGGAGGATCAGGTACTGACTTTTCATACTTTTTCTTCGCTGCTTAGGGTAGAGGTTTGGGGAACTCCAGGCGAAACACAAGATCACGGCACCGCATGAGCGCCATTTTAGCACATCTAATACCCTTTCGATAGATCGATCTTGTTGGGCACGGGCTGTCCCGCGATCGCGGCATTCAACAGACCGGCCAGGTGGGCAGCTCGCAGCGGTTCGGTGTCCGCAGTCAGCCCGGCATGGTGAGGGCTGAAGACGACGTTTTGCAGTTCATGAAATGGGTAGCTGGTGGGCATGGTTGCGACGCGTTCTTCTTCATTGCGGGGATAGTTGTACCAGACGTCAAGACCGGCGGCTCCAAGACCGCCGTTTACCAGCGCTTGATAAAGAGCTTCTTCCCGCACAATTGGTCCGCGTCCAATATTGACCAGGATGGCGCTAGGCGGGAGCAGATCCAGTTCGTTGGCGCCAATAAGATCCCTGGTTTGCGGTGTGAGCGGCAGAGCGATGATCAGACAATTCGCGCGCGGCAAGAGCGCAGGAAGGGCGTGCGGTGGGTAAATCTCCCCGGCGATTCCGTCGCCCTCATAGGGCGGTGTTCGCCTTGTTGCCAGGACGGCCATATCCATGGCGCGACAAATGCGCGCGATGCGGCGGCCAATGGCTCCATAACCCAGAATAAGCACAGTCTTCTCGCTCAATAAAACAGCGTCGCGCGGTTCTGCGTAGCGCAGCGTCCAATCGCCTTGGCGCAACGCCTGGTCAAAGGGGATGACACATTTGGCTGCCGCCAGCAGAAGAGCAACCGCGTGCTCGGCTACAGCTCCCGCGTTGTGGTGCAGGTTGTGAGCGCTGATAAAGGGGAACTCCGCCAACAAGTCCCGAGTTTCGGGTGGCAGCCCTGCCCACGGGATGATCAACGTGTGCAGGCCCTTGGCGGCTTCCAACTGTTCGCGCTGAGGCCGTCCGGCGACAAGGACATGACAGGACGCCAGACCATCGGCATCGTCGCGTAGGGATACCTGGATACCAGGATCTAACTGACCCCGTAGATCAGCCACGAATTCGGAGGCGTAGCTCTGGAGAAGGTGGACGCGCAGGGCAGCAGTTTTCATTGTGCGACCTAGCGAGCGGAAGCGGATGAATCAACCAGGGCCACGGCCGTGTGTACCTGGCGGCTGCGGCGAACGCCCTCGATGGCATAGACCAGCAGCGCCAGCCAGATGAGCCCAAAACCGATCAATTGTTGACGAGAGAACGGCTCGTTGTACACATAGACGCCGAGCAGAAACTGCATAGTAGGGGCAATGTACTGCAGCAAACCCAGGTTGGTCATTGTAATACGCCGGGCGGCGGCGCCAAAAGCCAGCAGCGGAACCCCGGTGGCCACGCCGGCGCCCACTAGTAATAAAGTGGTCTTTGCGTCCACGTTGCCTAGCGCGCCGCTGCCGATGGCCTGCACATAGAGAAGATAGCTCAGGGCGGGCAGGAACATCAATCCCGTTTCCAGCGCCAGAGCCTGGGTGGATTGCAGCGGTGCGGTTTTGCGGAGCAGGGCATACACGCTGAAGCTGATCGCCAGGGTGATGGCAATCCACGGGAATGCGCCGTAACTGAAGGTGAGGTAGGCTACGCCCGCGGCGGCCAGGCTCAAGGCCAGCATCTGGCCTGAACGCAGCTTCTCATGGAGAAACAGCACGCCGAGCAGGACGTTGAAAAGCGGATTGATGAAGTAGCCGAGGCTGGTCTCTACGACGTACCCGGCATTGACCGCCCAGATGTAGGTGAACCAGTTAAGGCTCAACAACAACGCCGTAATGGTATAGGTCACCAGCACGCGGCGGTTGTGCAAAGTTGGCCCGAGCCACGCCCACTCTCGGCGGATGGCCAGGATCAGCCCTACAAAGGCGAGCGACCAGACCATGCGATTGGCCAGAATCTGGTCGGCGGGGACGCCCTGCAGGGCTTTCCAGTAAATGGGTAGAAGGCCCCACAGCGTATACGCGACCACGCCGTACAGTATGCCGCGGTTTGCTCTCATGATTCTTGCTTCCAGGCCAACCTAGCTCGCTGCAGTTCGCGCATTAGTGCCCGCTCCATATCGCTTTGCGCTTGTGGATGAAGGCGTCCATACCTTCTTTTTGGTCGGCCGTGCTGAACAACAGATAGAACAAGGCACGCTCCAGTTCCAACCCGGCACTGAGCGGCATCTCCTCCGCGGCATTGATCGCTTCTTTGGCCATTCTTATGGCTAGGGGGGCGCGCTCCGCAATTGCGGCGGCCAGTTCGAGAGCCTCCTGCAGGTACGTTTCCAGGGGGGAGACCCGATTGACCAGGCCAAACTGCGCTGCTTCGGCCGCGCTAAGGATACGGCCGTTGAGGACAATCTCCATCGCCAGCGCTTTGCCCACGGCGCGAGTTATGCGCTGCGTTCCACCTGCCCCCGGAATGACACCCAAGTTGATCTCCGGCTGGCCAAACTGCGCCGTCTCACTGGCGACGATCATGTCGCAGGCCATTGCCAGTTCACAACCGCCGCCGAGGGCAAATCCTGACACAGCCGCGAGCACCGGCTTTTTGATTCGGCCCAGGCGATCCCATTGGCCGATAAAGGGGCTGTTCAGCATGTCCACAGGTCCCTTGTCCCCGGCCATAAACTTGATGTCGGCCCCGGCGGCGAAGGCTTTTTCGCTGCCACTGACGACCATGCAGCCGATGGCATCGTCCGCGTCAAATAGTTCCAAGGCGGTCAGCAGTTCGTCCATCAACTCGGGACTGAGGGCGTTGTACGCTTTGGGCCGGTTCAATTGGACATGTCCAACATGGCCGTGTATCTCCGTCAGAATTGTTTCGTAAGCCATGATTCCTCCTCACCTTTCAGCGCTAGATACGGTAGTCGCCAGTCGTTTTGGGCCACAGGCGCCAGATGATGATCATGTAGGCGACAGTCGCGCCGACATAGAGATTGTTCAATTCCCCAACTTCCGGCATGGGGTAGGGACGCAGGACGACCCAGGCTGTAAATGTGTGCACAGACTGCACAAGCAGTGTTCCAAGCAGGCTGCCGGTACGCAGGCGGATAATGCCGTAGAGAATGCCCCAGGCAATGAAATAGATCAGGCTGAGACCGTTCAGGACATAAGACTCCTGAAAATAGGTAATGCCGATCAGACCGAAGACAACGCCGCTGCCTACGGCGGCGGTCAGCGCTCCGCGCCAATCGGCGATGGCCTTGAACAACAGACCGAACGTCCAGATCTGAGTGGCGAAAGCCTCGAACATGAGCAGATAGGTAAAGGTGCGTGTCGCGTTGGGCGAGCCGAGTTCCATGATGGCGACGAAGTAAAAGCGCAGCAGCAGGAATACCACCCAGCCCAAAACGGCGAACCCTATGCCTGCGGTAAGGGGACGACCGCCGCGCAAACCCAACCCGCTAGTGCCATACCAGCGCAGCCCCAGCAGCAAGCTGGCGATGGCAATGCTGCCCAAGATAACGGCGGCTATTCCCTGTTCGCTGACTGCTGCGGCGGTGCTGAACGTGGTGAACAGCGTCCAGGCCAGTATGGCCACAGCCGGTGGAAGCACGAGCGATAAAAGTACCCGCAGCCCACTCGTGCTCAGGTGCGGCTGCTGATCTTGTTTGTCAAACATGGGCGTGATTCTAGCACCTAATTGGCAGTGGAAGAAAAAGCTAGTGTGTCGCTGCATGAACCAACTCGCACCGCCTGACGCTCTCGGATAAACTCCGGCTGTGCAAATCGCGAAACAACACTCGTTTAGGGTCCAGCTTGTTACCCTGGCTGCAGCACGGCTCGTCCTAAACACGGGCCTGCGCGTAGTTTATCCCTACGCTCCGGCGATCGCGCGCGGCCTGGGAGTGAGTCGCGAGGAAGTGTATTCTCTCTTTACCTTGCGCAACGCCATAGGATTCTTCAGCCCTCTCTTTGGCCCGCTGTCCGAGCGTTACGGGCGAAAAGCCATTATCATGGCCGGGGTGCTGGTGTTTGCCGCCGGCTCGCTGGCTGTGGCGTTTTTGCCTCTCTACTGGGTGTTAGGAGTCATGATGCTGGCGACCGGGTTGAGCAAGGTGCTGTTCGACCCGGCAATGCAGGCTTATATCGGCGATGTAGTTCCCTATGCACGGCGTGGGAAAGCACTGGCTTTTACGGAATACTCGTGGGCTCTCGCTCTGCTCATCGGAGCGCCGCTGGTCGGACTGGCTATCCAGACCTGGGGCTGGCAGTCTCCTTTCCTCTGGTTGGGAGGGTTGGCCTTGTTGGCAACGCTGATCATTACGTTGGTTATTCCGCGGGGTCAGGTGAGCGCTTCGGGCAGGAACAGCTCGCGGCAAATGGTACAGATGCTCAGAAACCATTCCGTTGTGCTGTATGCCGGTTTATATATGGCCCTGGTGTTAATGGCTAACGAGATGCTATTTATCGTTTTCGGGGGCTGGATGGAAGACAGTTTCCAATTAAGCCTGACCAGTCTGGGAATTGCGGCGGCAGTAATTGGCGGGGCGGAGCTCGTGGGTGAAACATTCGCCGGGTGGTCGGTGGACCGTTTCGGCAAGAGACCGGTCATCATCGCCACGGGATCGGCCAATGCGCTGTGTTATCTAATTCTACCTTTCACCAGTGCCACCTTGCTGGGCGCGCTGATCACCCTGTTTTTTGTTTTTATGACTTTTGAGATCACAGTGGTGGGAAGCATCCCCCTGTTCACGGAACTCCTCCCCGAAGCACGCGCAGTGGTCATGTCGATATCTATATCGTCGATGTTTGTCGGCCGTACCTTTGGTACGATCGTCGGGCCGAGGGTCTGGGAGGCCGGAGGAATTCGCGTTAGCGGAGTGGTCTGGGCGGCTACGATGGCGCTGGCCGTTCTTGTTCTGGCGCGCAAAGTTCATGAAGCGCCATAAAAGGGCGCATCCTTTCGAAGGTGATCTATGAGCACAGAAATTGACCTTCTGATTCACTCTGCAAGCCAGCTATGTGTGGTGCCTGGTCCTCACGGGCCACAACGGGGCCGCGAGTTGGGAGAACTGGGCCTTATTGAGGACGGAGCCGTGGCCGTGGATGACGGCCGTGTTGTGGCGGTTGGTTCGACAACTGCCCTGCGCGCTCAGTACAGCCCGTTGGAAGCCCTGGACGCTGGCGGTCGCTGCGTGCTGCCCGGTTTTGTGGACCCACACACGCATATTCCCTGGTATGGTGATAGAGCCAACGAGTTTGAGATGCGCCTGGCGGGAGCTTCCTACATGGACATTATGGCTGCCGGGGGCGGGATTATGTCCACGGTGCGCAGCACGCGCCAGGCCAGCCTTGACGACCTGGTGGAAGCGAATCTGCCGCGCCTGGCGCGCATGCTCCGCTACGGCACGACCAGCGCGGAGACGAAAACCGGGTATGGTCTAAACACGGCCGCGGAATTGAAGCTGCTGGATACGATTATGGCCCTGAATACCCGCCAACCGGTCACGCTGACACCCACGTTCTTGCCGGCGCACGCGGTACCGGACGAGTACAACGGCCGTACAGATGAGTATGTTGATTTGATTATCAACGATATGCTGCCGGCCGCAGCCGAGTGGCAAGCAGATTATGAGATTGCGCTCTTCTGTGATGTGTTCTGCGAGGAAGGAGTTTTCGACCTGGCGCAAACCAGGAGGATTCTGGAAGCGGCGCTGGCGCTGGGTATGCGGGCCAAGGTCCATGCCGACGAATTCGTAGGGCTTGGCGGGACCGCTCTGGCTGTCGAAATGCAGGCCGTCTCGGCGGATCACCTGGTCGAGACTCCTGCTGCAGATATTGTCGCTTTGGGGCAGGGCAGCACCATTGCCGTAGGTCTACCCGGGACGCCATTTGGTCTAGGTCACAAGAAATACACCCCCGCGCAGGAGATTCTCGATGCCGGCGGGGCGCTGGCCCTTGCTACGGATTGCAATCCCGGAACGTCATGGTGTGAGTCAATGCAGATGGTGATCGCCCTGGCCTGTCGCTATATGGGCCTGACCCAGGCGCAGGCGATCGCGGCGGCGACGATTAATGCCGCCCATGCAATCGGCCGTGGGCACGAGATTGGCAGTCTGGAAGCCGACAAGCAAGCGGATATACTAGTGCTAGATGTTGCCGATTACCGGCAGCTTGGATATCGGTATGGCACGAACCTGGTACAGACGGTGATCAAGAGCGGCCAGGTTGTGTTCGCGAATGCTTAAATGGATGCTTTTTACCAGGCGCTGCAAGAGGGCGGAGTCCGGTCGTGGTTGGTTCTGATTGGCGGGCTGATCGTTGGCTTCATTTTGCTGCGCCTTGTATTTGAGGTAGCTTCCATCGCCATACGTGTGGGATGTGCCATCCTTTTTTTGATGGGCGTAGTATATGTTCTGTTCACGTTTTTCGGCGGTGGCTAAAGAGAGAAGCTTATGTCTGGAATGAGAAGGGCCACTATATACAAGCTCGCTGCCGCGGCACAGGAAGCGGAACTGGAAGTGCTCAACGGCAATCTGCACCAGAACGAGGAGGGAGTGTGGTATGTCGGCGCACGGCCGTTGTCCTCCTGGTTGGTTGACCATGAGGGCCAGGATGTCGTCGTCGTACTCGGTTCCCTGGCCGATGAACGGCCGATGCAGGTGCGCTCCTGTCGCACCTGCGGTCGCGATTATACGGATCTAGAATGTCCATACTGCCGTGCCAATCGGATTCGACTGCGCGGCCACGCCTAAGTCAACGCTTCAGGAATATGAAACCTAAAACCGCTTTTCTAGTTATCGTCTCTCTGTTCATTATTGTGTTCACTCCACTGGCCAGGGCCCAGGAACCAACAAGCACACTGGATACTATGCAGGTCAGTTTCTGGCCCGACTATGATGAGCCACTCGTACTGGTGCTGTTGACTGGTTTACTGCCGGCAGACACGATTCTACCCGCGCAGGTGACGATTCCCGTTCCTGCGGATGCGCGCCTGCATGCGGTAGCGGCCCTGGCCGACGCAGGCATGGTGACGATTGAATACGAGATCGCTGACGGTGCAGTCACGTTCGCTGCCCCAGAAAGCGGCTTTCGCATTGAGTACTATGTACCCTACCAGGTGGATGGCAACACGCATTCGTATTCGTTTTCCTGGCTCTCCGATCTGGATATTGCTGAATTGACGGCCGAGATCCAGCAGCCGGCCAATGCCACGAATTTAGGCAGCGATCCTGCGGCCGTTAGTCAATTTACGGGACAGACCGACGGCCTCGTCTATCATGTTTTGCCGGCAACGGCCGTTGGTGCAGGCCAGCCTTACAAGATTGATTTCCGTTATGACATGCCGGTTGATGCTTTGACTGCCCCACCAGCTGCTGCCGCTCCTCAGGGCGTTCCCGCGCCAGCAGCAGCGGTCAGCACGGAAGCGAGCACAAACTGGATTCTTATCGGTGCCGGTGGTCTCGGTGTGCTCGCGCTGGCGATTGGCGGAACTTGGTATCTGACCACACGGAAACAAACTTCTGCCAGTACCAACCGCTCAAAAAAACCTGCACCCAGCAGGCCAGCAAAGGTGAAGCCGTCACAGCAAGCCGCCCGATTCTGCCATGTCTGTGGTCAGGCAGCAGAGCCAAGTGACCAATTCTGCCGCAGCTGCGGCACGCAGCTCAAACGGTAGCCTTCAGGGCGGCAGCTTAGAGGAAAGCGCTTTCGCTTCACATGTGAACTGTGCCGGGATTTAACCGCCAACCGCGTCAATTGCTCGCTGCTTTAACTACGGACTCTGCTCCAGCATCCTGCCTGTAGCCTGTACTAAAAAAAGGGCCCTCCTATCGTTCAGGAGGGCCCTTTTGATCCATGTATTGGCTGGCTGAACTTAATCGTTCAGGAGGTAGCTCATGATATCGCGCAAGTCCTGCGGATTCTCGCTCATGCGCAGCGGGAAGTTGCTGGGCATTGCACTCGGCGGACCGGCGCACGGACCCGTCGGGCACTCCGGCACAATATATTCGCTGGGGTTCAGGATGGAATGATAGACATAGTCATCGGCCGTTGTCCCGTCAATCCGTGTCGCACCCACTTCCTCAATGTTGCCCAACCACGGGCCTACTACCGCAGAAGCCGGATCATCCAGGTCACCATGGCATCCTGAACAGCCATAGGTCAGGAAGAGGTTTTCGCCGTTGATGGCGTCACCAACCGGGAACTCCACTACAAAGTCCGTGTATGTCGCCGGCCAATCGTAGGTGACGATAGGCGTAGAACAAAGCTCCTCAGTTTGATAATTGAGAATGAACTGGGTCAGGTCCACGATCTGGTCATCGCGCAAGGGGCCGCCGAACTCCTGCGACCAGGTAGGCATTTGTGTTCCATAACGGCCGCTGGTCAAGGTAGCCGCGATGAAAGCCTCCTTGCTACCTTCCCACAGCATCGCTTCCATGCGCAGCGAAGGATCGCCGCACAACAGCGGGGCATAATTCAACGGAAGGCCAATGCAGCCGATTGGTTCGCCCGTGGAGGCATCAAAGCATTCTTCCGATTTTGCGTTGACGCCGTGGCAAGTGGTGCAGTTGGCATCATAAAGCGCCGCGCCCGTCTGGATTTGTCGGGCGACGCGAGCGTTCGTGAAATGCTCCAGACGCGCCGGCTCACGGAGGGCGGAGTAACCAAGAACCATCATGGCCAGCATAAAGGCAATGGTTCCGATGATAATCTTTATCTGCATACCGTTCTTCCTTTGTGACGTTAAGCAAGTAAGCGAATGGAGAAATATTCCCCTAACACTTATTTACAAACCGGCACTCCTCCGAATAGTTGGCGTCCCGGTGCAGAAATTTCACCCAGTCATCCGAAACAAAGATGAACTCACCCGGGTTATTCGGATCTCTCACCTCATAATAGAGCGTCAAAGAAAGCAAACCTTCTTGTACCTGCTGAACACGAAGTTCCGAATAGGGATCGGGCATGGCTTCTTTGTTGTTAATTCCAACTTCATAGAAGGTCTCACCCGTTTCCTCGTTCACCACCACCTTACAGGGAGCGGCATTGAGGGTACCCAGCTGGGGATCGCCCATGGTGCAACTGTGCAGGGCCAGATAGCCTTCGTAACTCGCGAGAGCGCTGGTCAGGAACGGGCTGCCCGACACCACCTGTCCGGGCAAGTAGGCCCCGGGACGCAGTTCTTCATAGGGGACAGCCAACATTTCGCTGGGGCCCTCTTCCGGCAGAACCTTGATGCTTACTTCGCGATCGGGCGAGCTGGCGACCCGGAACTCCGGGGTCCCCATCCAGTTAGAGACCAGCATAAAAGCGATAAAGAGCGAGGCAACCGTCAGGCCAATCCGGCGATCCGCGTAGCGGCGGCTTCTACCAACTTCAAAGTAGGGCATGACGATAAACGCGATCATAAGCAAGGGGATAAAACCAACCACAAGGGTCTTATCCGCGAGTTTCAGCCAGCCCTGGGACCAGGAAAGATACCAGGGAGCAACCACATGCAGCGGTGTTACCACCGGATCGGCATGGGTTTCCAGGGGAGCATCCCAAAGCCATAACGCTCCAGCAATCAGGAAGAGCGATAGCAGGGCTGTCCACATCAATTCGCTGGTGAGGATATCGGGGATGAAGTAGGTGCGTTCGTCACGGGGCACGCGTTTGGCGGTGTCGTCGCCAATTTCCTCGCGCCCGGGTGGCAAAGACAGGCCGTGCAGGACGACCTTATAGTAGTGGACGAAGAACAGGATTCCCAAAAGCAACGGGAGAAGCAACACATGCAACAAATACCAGCGCAAGAGACCATTTGCACCCAGGGCCGGACCACCCTGGAGAATCAGCAGCACGTTTTCATTGACAACTGGGGGTGCAGGAGCGGCTTCAGCACCACTGAGGAACACGGTGAGCGCCCAATAAGCCAACTGGTCCCATGGCAAAAGGTATCCGCTGAAGCTGAGCAGCAGTGTCAAGACCAGCAGAATCATGCCGGTCGCCCAGGTGAACTGGCGAGGTTTCTTGTAGCTGCCGGTTACAAACGTGCGCAACATGTGCAGGGCTACGACCAGAACCATCACCTCGGCGCCCAGACGGTGCATATTGCGGAACAACTGTCCCATGGGCACGTTGCTCAAGATGTTCCACATGTTGCCGTAAGCAATCAAGGGGCTCGGCGTATAAAACACCATTAAGATGATACCGGTGATCGTTTCCCACACGAACATAAACGTCGAAAGCCAGCCCATGCGGAAAGTCGGGTAGATGTTGGTGACTTCTGTGTGGTAGAAGCTGGGGCGAATGTGCAGCCAAAAACTGTCGGCATGAGGACGCAAGCGGGGATTGGGGCGGCGAGGTTCATCGCCGCGCAGCGCAGCTCGAATGTCATCGACATTCATACCTGCTGTGATGCGTTCTACAACTTCGTCCGCCTTGGCGATTGTAGCTTGTTTGACGCCTAACTCTTTGACTTGGTCTACAAAGGTCGTCATAGAATAAACTCCCTGTAACGCTGAGACTCTACGGACAAGCGCCTGTGAAATTGCACAACAATTCTTGTGTGGGGCCCTGTTTGCGGTCGCCCGTATCTATACTGAGGAAAGCAGTACCCTGGGGAAGCGGAAGAGCGTCGAAGAAGTCGCTGCTATCTACGGTTGAAGCAGCAAGGACCGTGGTTTTGTCTTCGGCCAGGGCCTCCACCAGGAAGCGGTCCAGTGTGCGGGGCGCAGGAGATTCGATGCGACGGCCGTCCAGCCGGTATTTTGAACCGTGGCAGGGACATTCAAAGCGCGAGTTGGCCGGGGTCCAGGAATAGATACAGCCCAGGTGGGTGCATACTTTGTAGACAGCTGCCACGCCTACAATCGGACCTTCGTCGGGCGCCTGGTACATCAGATCGTTGGGTTGGTCTGAATTCAGGTTGACGAGCCAATAACGGCCGTCGGCGAAATTCACCGGCGGTTCATTGACGCCCGGTAGGCTTTCCACCGGCACAACGAATTTGCCGCCGAATTCCCCTTCCCGAAAGCGCGGGATCAGGAACCAGATCAAGAGCCCGGCTGCTTCAACCGTCAAAAGGACGATGCTGGCGGCCCAGATATAGTAAAGAAACTCGCGTCGGCTCATTCCGCTGCCAGCTTCAGAAACGCTTGCTGCTTGACTTGCCATCTAGCTATTCTCCTGTGTGCAAGACAATAGATTTTCCTTGTCTGTGGCGCTGCCCAAAGCCCTGTTTTCGCACTGGCCGTTCAGCCGGGCATACCAAGTGGATTGCACAAGTTGTCACAATCTACGTGATTGTAACAAAAGATGCAAGACCGACAAAAGCAATGATGGGCGCTAAGGGACTCGAACCCCTGACCTCTTCGGTGTAAACGAAGCGCTCTAACCAACTGAGCTAAGCGCCCTATTGCTGCTGAATTATAGCCAGCTGACGCGATTATGCCAGTGTCAAAACCTTCAGTCGCTCAGGTGCGCAGATAGGATGCTCCGTTAACATCCAGGATGGCCCCGCTCATGAATTCCGAGCCTGAGGATGCGAGGAAAAGGATGGCGTAGGCCACTTCAGCGGGTTGGGCCACACGGCCGAATGGACTTTGCTCACGAATAGCATCGCCGCCCTCGCTGTTCAGGTGCTCCCGGGCCATATCAGTTTCTACCCAACCCGGCGCCACCACGCCGACCGCGACGCCAAACGGAGCCAGATACCTGGCCAACGACTGGCTCATGGCGTTCAGGCCCGCTTTGCTGGCGCCATAGGCGGGACTGGTAGGTTCGCCCCGGAAGGCTCCGCGCGAGGATACGTTGACGATTCGACCATGGCCCTGCCTGATCATTTGCTGCGCGGCGCAATAGCAGACGTTGGCCGGGCCGCTGAGGTTGGCTGCCAGCACACGGCCCCAGCTTTCCTGCCAACTTTCATAGTCAACTTCGGCAAGCGGATGTTCTTCATAAATCGCGGCATTATTGACCACGACATCCAGACTGCCATATTCCTCTATCACTTCGCCTATGAGCCTGGCTACGGCCGCAGGATCGCTGAGGTCGGCACTCAGGATCAGATGGGGCCCACCGGCCAGCAGGTCTGCAGTTTCGCGGGCGGCGCCAGCATTGTTGTTGTAATGCACGATAACCCTAGCGCCTTGCTCGGCGAACAGTACGGCCGTGGCCCGACCAATACCCCGCGATGCGCCTGTTACCAGCACCACCTGTTGATCAAATCTCATTAGTTCCATGTTCCGGAAACTCCTTTTTCATACAAGCCGCCAGGGCCTGACCGCGCGGCCACTCGATTAATTTGCTGTGGAGAATTTGCTTTCCAGATAAGGAAGTCGGACCTCCTGTACACGTAAGCGAAGCGTGCTGTCTGCAGGTAGTTCGTCGCGCAAATAGAGTTCCGTTTCCATATCCAGTTCCGGCAGCAGCACAATATGCCGTCGCCCACGGGTTTCGATGACGATGCCGTCGCCTTCCCATTTTGGATTCTGCAGTAGAAACACCAGAGTCCAGTGCTGGCGCGAAAAGCGTTCTACTCTTCTGGTGCCGCGGACCAAGTCGTCCACCGCTCCAATCCGGGACAGGACTGCTTTTTCATCAAGCATGGGGCCGTCACGCACGAAGGCGCGCAGCTGCTGGTGTACTACCAGGTCCAGGTAGCGCCGCAAAGGGCTGGTAGCCTGGGCATAGAGAGGCATGCCAAGACCGGCATGCGCCCCGGGGCTGGTCGACTGGCGGCTCGGCGACATGAAGCGCCGCCGCGCAAACATTACGGAGGGAGTATCACCTTGCGGCAGATCACCATATGGCTCCTCCTGTACGGTGAAGGGCAGGGGGATGTCGTGAGCGAGGGCAAAGCGCGCCACTGCCTCTCCGGCCATCAACATCGCTTCTCTGACGAGGTCGCGGCTGCGCAAAGGAGGTAGGGACGCTAGGATGACTGCCCCGTTTTTCACGCTGACGCGGATTTCCGGCAGGTTGATTTCTATGGACCCTTGCGCCAACCGACGTCGCTGGTAGGCATCGGCCACTTCTAGCAACGCGGACGGGATAGGTTGCTCCAGCTTAGTCTCGGCTTCCGCGTAGGTCCAGCGCGTGACGCGCACCCAGCTGGGCACGATCTCAATGTCGTTGATTTGCCCGCCGGGGCCCAGGTCCATGCCGATGGAGAGCGCAGGGGAAAGTTCAGCCAGGCCAAGACCCAACTGCGCGGTAGCCTGCGCCGGGAGCATGGTGATTGTACCTTCCGGCAGGTAGAGATTGGCGCCGCGCGCGCGCGCGTCCAGATCGGCCGCGCTGTCCGGCGGGACGAGCGCCGCGGCGTCGGCCACATGGACCCACAAACGGCCGTCTTCCCAACTCACCGCATCATCCGGATCGACGTTCTGTTCATCGTCGATGGCAAGGGCCAGCAAGTGGGTCAGATCGCGTCGCTCTTCTGCGCCAAGAGACGGAAGAACGGCCGTGGAAGAAGTCGTGAGAAGTCCGGAGCGCGCAGGGTAAGGGTTCACGGCGGTATCCCAATATCCTGTTTCCAGCAGCAGGCTATGCGCGCTGGCCGGCGTCTCCGGGCGTCCCAGAGCGCGCAGGACCTGGCACTTCTCTTGCTGGCCCAATGCTACAGCCACAACTTCCTGAAGGTATTGTTCATCGGCTGGGTCGAGGAGGCCCGAACGCAGATGATCGAGAAAGGAGTCCCAGGCCCTCTGTTCTTCTTCCTTACGGAATCTTGCCGCCTTGATGGTCTCAACCTGTTCGACAGAGCTCACCAACACGGCCGATGGTTCACCCTGAAAGTACAGTTCATCGACCATGGCCTGCCAAACCATCCAGGCTGTCTGGGGCGAGTATTCCGCGAAGGCAAGCTCGCATAGTTCCGAAAGGGACGTACTCTCTCCGGCCAGCAGCTCCCAGGCCGTCAGCAGCTCTTCTCCAGGTACTGCTTCCATGCTAAGCGTTCCCAGGTCAAGGATCGGACCTGGGTGAAGCAGGAGGACATCTTTCGGCCGTACGCTTATCTTTTCGCCATCCAGCAGACAGATCCCCAGCTTTTTCTTGTCGACTTCGGTTACGCGGGCCGCTTTCTGTTTGTAAGCGACGAGGCTGTTCAGGCGAGGGGTCGGGTTGGTCATCGGGCCAATTGTATGGGTTGCTTCGCAGCCCGGCCAACAAAAAAACCACGTAACGGCCGTTACGTGGCTTTTTTGATCTCTCGGGAATGAGCCCGGCAGGACTCAGGCAGTCCGTTGTCCTTGAATGATCGGTGGGGTCGTCTGCACCATGGTCAACAGCTCCGCAACGTGTTGGCGCGTTATCAGACCCAGGTACTGGTTCGCCGGGTTCACCACAGGTAGAGCCTCGGTTTGCGCCGCCACCATGCGCTCCTGGGCTTCAAACAGATCCGTGGTTGGTCTAACCGGGGACACATCGTGCAGCATGAAGCTGCTGACAGGTGTGAAGCCGGGATATCTGGACATAGCCTGTTTCAGAGCCGCGACGTTCACGTAGCCGACCAGCTGGTCGCCATCAACTACCGCAAACTCGCGCTGGCCGCTGTAGGCCGAAAGGTTCCGCGCCTGCTCCAATGACGAGAATGGGCTGAGGCGGTAGGCTGAAGGAGAGTAGGTCTGCTGAACTGTGTGTGCGCTCAACGAACTTTTCGCCTGCACATACTGCGCTTCTCTGCCCGCCGCGGTGAAGATGAACACGGCGATCAGGATCATGAAGATGCCACCATTGAGCAATCCATAGATGCCCATCAAAACGGCGACCCCTCTCCCCACAGTCGCGGCGATCGAAGTGGCAGATGCGTAATTCAACCGCATGGCCAGAAGCGCCCGGAAAACGCGCCCCCCATCCATGGGGAACGCCGGGATCAGGTTAAATACGGCCAGAAACAGGTTGGCAGCGAAGACATAGGAGAGGAGCGCAGACAGCGTGGCCCCCTCTGCTTCTGTGATGCCACCCAATAAACTCGCGGGTCCGGCACCCGCGGAAACTGCCAGTAATCCCAAAACAAAGGCCATGGCAACATTTACGGCCGGTCCGGCAAGTGCAATCACAAGTTCCTGGGAAGGTTTATCCGGCATCCGCTGCAGCTGAGCAACGCCGCCGATGGGTGAGAGCACGATGTGCTCCACGGCTATGCCGTAGCGTCGTGCCGCAAAACTGTGCCCCAGTTCATGGAGCGTTACCAGAACAAACAAGAGGCTGATGGCGACTATTCCAAACAGCATTCCGCTGATTCCGCCATAAATTTGCCCGAATTGCATCGCCGCCCACAGCAAGATCAGTGGGAAGGTGAGGTGAACGCGTATATCTATGCCCTTGACTGTAAGTAGTCGTACCGATCGATTCATTATTGCCGAAATTTCTTCCTTACTCCTAGCCACCGAACTGCGGTGGGTAGGAACTGGTTGCAGTAGACAGGTGCTCGCGGGCGCTTTCACTCAGGTAGATTTGCCGCCCTGGAATAACCCATGATGATTAGTATAGGATAGTCGTCTTGGAATAGCGTTAACGAGGAAGCGGGTTGCGTATGAAATGGATTAGAACGGCTCAGTAAGGAGCGACAGACTCCACTGTTCCAGGTGGGCGGTGTCGTTCAGGAGTAGTAATCTGGGGCGTGTTCCGTCGATTTCGACCTGGCTGATGCCAGCGTTGCCGCCGACGCCTAAACGGCCGTGCTCTCCTGGCGAAAGCAGCAGGATGTGGGCAAGAAGTGCGCGCAGCGCGCCACCGTGCGAAACGACCGCGATGGATTGGCCGGCATGCGCGTCCACAATGTGCTCCAATGCAGCTACTACGCGGTCTTGCAGCGTCTTACTGTTTTCACCGCCTGGTGGCATGAAGTGGCCGCGCTTCATCTGCGTATAGACGGCGGGATACAGTGCGGCGACCTCAGCCATAGTCAGTCCTTCGAGTGCTCCAAAGCTGCGTTCGCGCCATGCGGCATCGAAGATAGGACTGAGACCCAGTTCTTCGCCGATGAGAGCGGCGGTCTGTGCTGCCCGTTGTAGATCGCTGCTGTAGAGGGCCTGAATCGACCAGGTTGCAAGGCGTTTGGCCAGCGCTCGTCCCTGGACCAGCCCGGTACTGTTAAGCGCTGTATCGGTTTGGCCTTGCCAACGGCCCTCGATATTCCAATCGGTTTGCCCATGACGGATCAGGAGAATGGTTGTAGGCATGGTCGTGACTATCGGCCGTTCCGGTCCAAAGCGGTTGCCAGCTCCCTCAGGTTCTGCCCGTCGATCAGGGTCATTGGTTTTGTTCGCGCCCATTCGCGGGCCGCGGGCGAGATATCGGCCGTGGTGACCAGAAAGGCATGATGGACCTGCTCATGAATCATGGTTCCCAACAGTTCTCGCACCACATCGGGCCCAATGCTGTTGCGATAGCGTTTGCACTGAACAATGGCACGGCGCCCGTCCGGGCGGATTATTTCCAGGTCTACGCCCAGGTCACCGCTGCGCCCTCTAACGCGTACGTTATAACCTTTCTTACGAAACAGCTCGGCGACATAGCGTTCAAATTCCGCAGGGCTGAGGGCATAGAGTTCTTCCAGAGTTGGGCTGTGAGGTATCTGCCTAGCGCGCTGCTGCCAGAGTAGAATGGCACCAAGCAGGAGCAGCGTGGCCATGGATGCCATTTCCAGAAGGGTTAATGAATCGCCAAGAAACTCCGGCGCTTGCTGCAGCCAGGCAGGGTGCAGGGCATGCCGGTACAGCAACCATGCAGCCAGGGCAAAGGCAACCAGGGCCAACAACATCCATGAAATGGGAGGTTTGCTCAGACTGGATGTCAGCAGACTGCGATGTCGAAGCTGCCACTCAAAGCGGGCCGTCATAATCCTTTATTCTCCCGTACTACGTGCGTGCCAAAAGCATATCAGATTGCGCGATGCCACGCATGTTCTCATGGCCGCTTTGGCGGGCTACGCCCGGCGACCGCAACCATGTGCTATGCGCCGGACTCAAATGCCAGCCCCAGGGTCAGCTGGCGGCCCGCATAGGGCGAAATCTTGTCGGCCCGAAGGCAGAGCATCAAGCCGTCGAGTTCTGTTTGCTTTGTGAGCTGCAGGCCGGCAGCCGTGAGCAGTTCTGTCCAATAGGCAGCAGGTTCAACCTGCACTCCGCCCGGGCCAATCCTCAGGCGATTCGGCCACGAGTCGGCAAGTTCAGCGATCAGTAAACGGCCGTTTGGCTCGAGTACACGCCGCACCTCTTGTAGAAGGGCGTGTCTATCCCCCTCTTGCACAAGGTCTGAAAGCACCTGATCGAGAAAGACTGCGCGAACACTATGATCGGGCAGGGGCAGCAGATTAACGCTGCCGCTGTACCAGGAGATACGCGGGTCTAACGGGGTGTGCAGCCGTCTTCTGCGTACTCGCGCGAGCCAGGCGTGCGGGACCATCTGCGGGTTGTACACATCAACCACGTGCAGCCTGCCGCTGGTCAGGCTCCTGGCCACGATCAGGGCGCTGTCATGAATTCCGAGATCTACGCTAAGCAGCTTATCAGTTGGGCGAGTCTGGCTCATCCGGTAAATAGCCTTGCTTGTGTCTACTCCGCCGGTATCGTAAAGGCGATGAACTACCCACAACTGGGCTCCGAGCAGAAGCAAAGCCAGGACAAACAGCGCCAACCCGAAGACTAACAAGCCGGGCTGATCCAGCCAGAGACCTGCGGCGATCAGAAAGAGGGCAGCGGCCAGGCCCAGGATGCGCAGAAAATAACTCTCCCGCCGTGTGGCAAGATCTCGTCTGGTTCTCTGAAAACGCCCTTCCACGACCATGCGCGTTGTAGTATAACATAACTTCGTAAGGTTCCTGGATAGACTGCGTGTGGTAAAATAAGCCAGATAGAATGGTAGCAGACGAGCGTTTTCAATCCTTCTCCAGCCGGTACGATACCGGGCAAATTCCCTGGGACGGTCCCCTACCACCGCCGGAGGTTCTAACCCTGGCCGATCAGCTTGGACCCGGTCGCGCGCTAGATATCGGAAGTGGTTACGGCCGTTCCGCCATCTACCTGGCTCAGCGCGGATGGACGGTGGATGGTGTGGAGTTTGTGCCGCGCGCGGTGGCTGAGGCCCAGGTGCGGGCCAGCACCGCCGGTGTTGCCGATCGGGTGACTTTCTATGTTGCGGACGTGAGCAATCTCGACTTTCTCACCGGCCTTTACGATCTGGCTCTCGACATCGGATGTATGCACAGCCTTTCCGCTCCTGAGCTTGAAGCATATCGCGATGGGCTGCTGCGCCTGCTCCCACCCAATGCCCGGTATGTGTTGTTTGCCCATTTAGCCGATGCCGACGAAGAAGCCGCCGGCCAGGGCAGTCGCTGGATCTCTGAAGAGGCGCTGTACGACCTGTTTGCGGGCGGATTTGTGGTGGAGAACGCATTACTAGGCACGACACAGGTAGCGGATAATCCGCCGTGGCGGTCCGGCTGGTTCTATTTTCGACGCGTGCCGCCTGAATGATGAGTAACGTCATTGCCAGTCTTATCAGCCGCGAGTTCCGGCGTCTCAATCGGTTGACGCTAGCACTGATCCTGTTCCTATTGCCACTGCAGATCGTGGGTTCTTTCCTGCTATATACCGTGTGGTGGAATCACGAGCCACAGGCATGGCTGCGGGAGGTGTTTGTTTCTACGGCCGTTCTTCTGGTGGTTGGCGCCTTCGCCCTATTTGCTCTACACCGCGCCCGCCGGGAATTACTCCAGTCAGCCTCATTGACGATGATTCGCGTCTTGCGAGAGCTGGATGCGGCGAACAGCCGCGCCGAATCATTGCAGGCCATGGCCTCAACCTTGAGCGCCACCTTGAGTTTTGAACGGGTGGTAGAACAGTCGCTGGGGGTTTGCAGTCTGGCTCTGGAGGATATGGGTGTTCCGCGTGAATCCCTGGTTGGTGCGGTGTTCTTATTCGATGGCAAGGCTCTGATTCCTTTGGCCCGCCGGCGCTTCCTGGCCACGGATGAGGATAAGAACCTTGCGGGGCAAAGCGGGATCGTTGCTGAGGCGCTGCGTGAAGCAGAGCCGGCGGTCACGGATGATCCTACAAAGGATCCGGAATTGGGACAGTTCACGACGTTTGCTGACTGCCTCACTGTCGTTTGCGTGCCTCTACGCGCGGGATACCAGCTTTTCGGGGTGATGGTCTTGGGGACGGACACGGCCGTGCGCTTTGAAGATAACCACTTTGAATTGTTTTCGGCCGTTGCGGACCAGACGGTAATTGCCCTACAGAATGCCGAACTATATCAGCGACTGGAGGCGGAGAAGCAGCGGTTGATCGAGGCTGATGAGGAAGCGCGCCAGAAGCTGGCACGTGATCTTCACGATGGCCCAACGCAGCAGGTCGCGACTATCGCGATGCGCTTAGGCGTTCTACGGGAAATGGCTATCGAACAGCCGGAGAGACTGCCCAGGGAACTGGAAAAACTGGAGACTCTGGCCATGCAGACATCCAGAGATATCCGTGGTATGTTATTTACCCTGCGGCCGCTGCTAATTGAATCCAAAGGGCTTGGCGCGGCAATTGAGTCCGTCCTAAGTGACATACAGGAGAACGACGAGATTAAGACCATGCTTATTGGCAGTGATTGCGGCGACTGCCTCAACGAGCGCACCCAGGGGGTGGTCTTCGCGGTTATAGAAGAAGCACTGGCGAATGCCCGCAAGCATGCCCATGCCTCGCAAATAGAAATCCGCCTTGTCCAGGAAGAAGATCTTTTTGTGGCTACGGTAACAGATGATGGAGATGGGTTTGACCCTCTTGCCGTCAGCGCAGATTATGGCGCACGTGGCAGCCTGGGTATGCTCAATATGCGCGAACGGGCCGAGCGAATTGACGGGTCTTTGCGCATGGATTCCACGCCAGGCAGCGGCACTGTCGTCACGTTGATCGTACCTCTGGTCAAGAACGGCCGTATTGTAGAGGACGAGACAGCGCCCGCACTTTGACAACCTCTTGCCTTGAGTAATCCTCAACTCTTCCCGCCGGCCTATTCTGTGCCCCTCCATCGCCATCGCGTCTGGATCCTGGTGGCTGCCAGCTTCCTGGGCTACTTGATAGTCTCTGTCTGGTTCTCGCTCTTGCCCAATTACGGCGCGATACCGGTCCTGGATGTGCGCAGCTTCGCTCCAACCCTGAGTCTGGGTCTGTTGTACGGTATACTGCTGCTGGCGCTATTTGCGCTTTATTTTCTTCTCTACAGAGAGGTTTACAGGGGCGACTTTCCGCTGCGGCTGGGTCAAATAACGGCCGTGACCATTTTGTTGGCGGCGCCCCTCCTGGTGACCTATCCGATCAACGCTAACGACGTGTTTCGTTACGTGGTTCGTGGGCGCATCAGCAGCGTTTATGGCGGCAATCCATTTACCGATGCGCCGGATGACTTCGCCGGCGACCGTTACGTTGAGTACAGCGGCGAATGGCGCGAAGCGACGTCGCCGTATGGTCCGCTTTGGGAGCGCCTCGCTTCCCGTCTTGCGGCCGTCGCCGGCGAAAATCTCTTGCTGGCGGTGCTATTGTTCAAAATACTGGGCCTTTTCGCCGTGCTGGCTGCTGCGGCGCTGCTCTGGCTGCTCCTCGCGCCCGTAGAGAGCCGTCCTCGCAGAGGGGCTCTGACGCTGCTGTGGGCCTGGAACCCGGCCATTCTGCTCACGTTTGTTGCCAATGCCCATAATGACGCTTTGATGATCGCCTGCTTGCTGCTGGGCTGGTGGGTCATACGCCGCGGGCACTCAGGTCCGGGTCTTCTGTTGAGTTTGCTGGCGCCACTGATCAAGCCCATTGCCTTGCTGGCAGTCCCTTTCCTGTTTGTGGATTCGTTGCGCGAAACGCAGGATTGGCGCCAGCGAATCGTTCTCGTTCTGTGGTTTGTTCTGGGCGGCGCGCTGCTTACCTGGCTGGCATTCCTTCCTTACGGCGGGCCCCTGGTGCTGATACCTCGACTACTTGAAGAGGCTGGAGGAGGCGCAAGTTTTTCGCCATTCACACTCTTGTTTCTAATTGCGGACAACTACGGCTGGCGGTTGCCATTTACAAGGATCGTTGCCGCCCTGCCCGTGCTTTTCCTGGTCTATTTTGCCTGGTTGTTAGGTTCAACCTGGCGCGGCCGTTCTGCCGAAAACGCGATCCCTCGTGCCTATGCTGGTTATCTAGCGCAAGCGTTGAACTTTCGCATCTGGTATGCTAGTTGGCCCTTTCCCTGGCTCATTCTCGATGCCAAGTCGGCCGCGCCGGTTTCAGTCAGGGCACTGGATACCGGTTTATGGTTCCTGATGACGACGCAGCTTTCGGTATTGATCTATGGACACTTTCGCTTCGAGCTGTTTGCCGGCGAACTGCTGCCCGCCCATTTGATGGGAGTGACATTCGTATTCATGGTCCCCTTTCTGTTGGCCAGGGTGTTGCCCATTACGCCACCGACGTCTGCCGCTTTCTCGACTTCGCTCTAACGGGTTTTGTCGCCAGGGGCACCGGGATGGTTTTACCAATCATCACAACCGTGCTACCATAAACACCCTATGATCCGCCCTGAGACCCTACGTGCGGCGAAGTGGTTAGTGGCCCCGCCCGCCCCTGCAGAAGTTCAACAACGACTAGGGCACCTTCATCCTGTTCTGGTGCAAGTGCTTTTCAATCGTGGCCTTACTGACGTGGCGCAGGTACAGGCGTTTCTAGACGGCCGTTATCTTGCCAGCACCGATCCGTACCTGTTTGCGGACATGGACACGGCCGTGGAACGCATTCGCCGGGCGATCGAAGACGACGAGCTTATCGTGGTGTACGGCGATTTTGATGCTGATGGCGTGACGTCTACGGTGCTGCTGACACAGGCCCTGCGCGGCCTGGGCGTGGAGCGCCGGCGCGTCCAACCGTATATTCCCCACCGTGTGGACGAAGGTTATGGCCTTAACTTCGAGGCCATGGATAAGATCAAAGGGCTGGGAGCGGGTCTCGTCATCACAGTCGACTGCGGGATCAGGTCAGTTCACGAAGTTGACTACGCCAACGAACTGGGCCTGGATGTGATTATTACCGATCATCACAGCCTCGGCCCGCGTCTGCCCAACGCTCACGCCGTGATCAATCCCAAGCGCGACGATTCCGATTATCCTGAGAAGATGCTTGCCGGCGTGGGCATCGCCTACAAGCTGGCTGAAGCTCTGTACTTAGCGATGCCGGAGCGAGCCGAGATAGAGCTCACATCGTTCCTAGATCTGGTTGCTCTCGGCACGGTTGCCGACCTCGTACCTCTGTTGGGTGAGAATCGCCGGCTGGTGCTCGATGGACTGGAGGTGCTGAACCTGTTGCGACGGCCGGGGCTGGGTGCTCTTGCTTCCGTGGCAGGGTTGAAACCCGGCGCGATTACGGCCGAGTCGATCGGCTTTGGCTTTGGTCCCCGCATCAATGCGGCGGGCCGCCTGGAACACGCTTACGCGGCGGCAAAGCTGTTGGCCGTCAATAACCAACACTCTGCCCGCGAGCTAGCCCAAGAGCTCAATGAACTGAACCGCCGCCGCCGAGCCATGACAGCCGAAATGGGTGACCTGGCAGAGACAATGGTGAATACGGGCGATCCGATCCTGATTGTGGCCGATGAGAGCTTTGTTTCGGGCGTTGTGGGTCTGGTCGCCAGCCGCCTGGCGGAGAAGAACTATCGCCCGACGATCATCCTAGAAAAGGGCCCAGCCGAAAGCCGTGGCTCGTGCCGCTCGATTCCGGAGTTTCATATTACGTCCGCGCTTGATGAAACCTCAGACCTCCTGATCCGGCATGGTGGACATGCGCAGGCTGCTGGGTTCACTGTTCTGAGCGAGAATTTGCCGGAATTTACTGCGCGCATGCTGGAAATTGCCGCCACTCGGCTCGCCAACCTTGAACTTCTGCCAACCATTGAGATTGATGCCGAAATCTCGCTGGACGATGTGGATTGGGCCTTGCATGAGACTCTGACCCAGCTGGAACCGACCGGTATGGGCAACCCGACTCCTGTATTCTTGAGCAAAAATGTTGAGGTGATGGGTCATCGCGCCGTCGGGCAGGGCGGGGACCATCTGCAGTTGCAGGTCAGCAGCGTAAACGGCGGACATGCGCACCATTTGTTGCCCGGCATAGCATTTCGGCAGGGCGCCTGGGCGGAAAGACTGCCACAGTTTGTCGATATCGTTTACACCGTTGGTGTCAATGAATACAACGGCCGTCGCACCCTGCAATTGATGATCCAGGATATCCGCCCAGCAATGCCTGAGCAGGAACTCTAGACTCGATGCAACGACCGGCATTTCAGCTTGTGACGACTTCTAAGCAGTGGCGTGAGTGCCTGCAGCACTTGCAGCAGTATTCCAGCCTGGCGATAGACCTGGAGGCGAACAGCATGTTCGCCTATCGCGAGCAGGTCTGCCTCATTCAAGTCTCAACGCCTGATCAGGACTACATTCTCGACCCACTAGCGGAATTTGACCTCGCCGAGCTGGGTACGATCATCGCTGATCCGCCCGTGGAAAAGAT
This sequence comes from uncultured Chloroflexia bacterium, assembly GCA_963786145.1. Taxonomy (GTDB): domain Bacteria; phylum Chloroflexota; class Anaerolineae; order Promineifilales; family Promineifilaceae; genus JAACFF01. The sequence goes on along the minus strand of CAWAYB010000001.1, from coordinate 951,654 downwards.
CTTTCACGCGGCTGAATACGACCTGATCCTGATGAAACGCCAGTATGGCTGGGAACTAAACGGTCTTTTCGACACGATGTGGGCGGCCCGCATTTTGGGTTATCAGCGTTTTGGTCTGGCCAATTTGTTAGAAGAGTTCTACAACATCAAGCTGGACAAACGGCACCAAAAGTCGGATTGGTGTCGCCGACCTCTGAGCCCTGAACAATTGCAGTATGCCTGTTACGATACACACTTTCTTTTCCAACTTCGCGACAAGCTGGCAGCGGAACTTGTCAGTGCAGGGCGCTGGGACGAGGCCCAAGAGATTTTTGACGCGCAGAGCCAGATCCAGATTTCGCCCAATGGCTTTGATCCGGATGATTTTTGGTCCGTTAATGGTGTGCAGGACCTAACCCGGCAGCAGCAGGCTGTATTGAAGGCTCTCAATATTTTCCGGGATCAAGAAGCACGTCGCCGAGACCTTCCTCTCTTCAAGGTCTTCTCCAACCGCACCATGTTGGACCTGGCCGGCAGCACACCTAGCAACCATCGCGAGTTGGCCGCCGTTCACGGTATGTCTCACGGTCAAATTCGGCGCTATGGCCAGGCACTGCTGCAGGTCATTGCCGAAGGACTGCAGGCACCTCCCCCGGTCGCCCCAAAACGGCCGAAAAGGCAGCCTGATGTCGTGGTATTTCGCTACGAAAAACTCCATACCTGGCGCAAGCACCGTGCGCAGCAGCGCGGAGTTGAGTCAGATGTCATCATCAGTCGCGATGCCTTATGGGAAATCGCGCAGAAGAATCCTAAAACTGTCGACGAACTTGGCGAACTTGAGAATGTGGGTGATTGGCGCAGCACCACCTATGGGGCTGAGATAATCGAACTCCTGAAGCGCGCAAACGGGGGGAAATAACTCAGAGTGAGAATCAGAATGGTTGTTGTGCAACACGCGGTTCTCGAAGGCTCCAGAAAGGAATAGAAGGCAATGAGAATAACATTTCATGGGGCAGTGCGAACTGTTACGGGTTCACAGCACCTCATCAGCGTCAATGACAAGAAGATTTTGCTGGACTGCGGCCTGTATCAAGGTTCGCGGCGCGAAAGCTACGAGCGCAACCAGAACCTGCCGTTTGACGCGCGTGATGTTGATGTACTCGTGCTTTCGCACGCGCATATCGACCACAGCGGAAATATTCCCAATCTGGTGAAAAGTGGGTTCAGGGGCGATATCTTCTGCACGTACGCAACACGGGATCTGTGTACGATCATGCTGCGCGACAGCGCCAAAATCCAACAGTATGATATCGAGTATGTCAACAAGAAGCGCAAGAAGGAAAACTTGCCGCCCTTGGAACCGATCTATAAACCCGAGGATGTGATTGCGAGTCTGAAACAGTTTGTTGGCATTGGGTACGAAAGACCCTATGAAATCCTGCCAGGTGTACGGCTGACTTTCTATGACGCGGGTCACATTCTTGGGTCCGCCATCGTGGTTCTGGATATCGCGGAGCAAGATGTGACGCGGCGGCTGGTTTTCAGCGGCGATCTCGGCCGGCCAGATCGCCCGATTCTGAATGATCCAACCTTCTTGAATGCGGCAGATATCTTGCTCATTGAGAGCACCTACGGCAACCGGGAACACCCGCCTCAGGAAGAAGCGACGAAGCGTCTTGAAGATATTGTGAACGAGACTGCGCGGCGAGGCGGCAAGGTGATCGTGCCCGCTTTTGCGGTGGGACGTACCCAAGAACTTGTATACCGTCTGCACCAACTGGTCCATGATCGCGATATTCCCCCAACTTTGCCTGTCTTTGTTGACAGCCCTCTGGCAATCGATGCGACAGCCATCTACCGGCTACATCCCGAGGCTTATGATGAGGAGGTGGCTACCTTCCTGGATGGAGATGTCCACAATGATCCCTTTGGCTTTGATATGATGCGCTACACGCGAACGACGGGTGAGTCCAAGGAGTTGAATTTTCTGCGCGAACCGGCCGTAATCATTAGTGCGAGCGGCATGGCCGAAGCGGGCCGCATCTTGCACCACTTGAAAAACAACATCGAAGATCCACGCAATACAATCCTGATCGTCGGCTGGCAAGCCGCGGATACACTGGGCCGCCGCATCGTGGAACGCCAGCCCAAAGTGAAGATCTTTGGTGAAACCTACGAATTGCGCGCCCGCGTAGAGGTTATCAATGGTTTCAGCGCCCATGCGGACCACTCGGAACTAGTCGAGTGGTGCGGCCATTTGAAAGCGGCTCCTTCCCATACGTTTATTGTCCATGGTGAAGAAGAAGCCTCCTTTGCTCTGGCACAATCGCTGGAGAATATCCATGGTTTTCGGAATGTGGTTGTGCCGGAACTGGAGCAGCAGTTCGACGTCTGATCCATAGCAGCCGCAGCAGCCAACCAGGGTGACGGGTGCCGCGGCAACGTATCCTGTCTAGATGACTCCCATTTCCCTGCCGACCGTGCTGAAAGTTTCCAGGGCGATCTCCAGGTCGCGGCTGCTGTGGGCGGCCGAATTCATTACCCGAATACGGGCTTTGCCATGCGGCACCGTGGGGAACTTGATTGCCATGGCGAAAACCCCCGCGTCAAAAAGGCGGCGGCTGAAATCTTGCGCCAGTTGGGCATCGCCGAGCATTATGGGCACGATGGGAGTCTGGCTGTCTCCTGTGTCGAAACCTATTTGTTTCATCCCGTCACGAAACAGGGCGGCATTGGACCACAGACGTTCGATGAGCTCCGTCGATTCTTCCAGGATCGTCACGGCTTCCAGGCAGGCGGCCGTATCGGGCACCGTCAACGCGCTAGAAAACAGAAACGGCCGTCCCCTCTGCCGCAACCACTCAATAACTACGGCGCGCCCGGCAACCATGCCTCCCATCACGCCGAACGCCTTGCTCATCGTGCCGACTTCTACGTCTACGCGGCCGTGCAGGCCAAAATGGTCCACGATTCCGCGCCCACCCTTGCCCAGCACCCCCTCGCCGTGAGCATCGTCCACCATGATCATGATGTCGTAGGCTTCGGCAACCTCGACCAGCCTGTCGAGCGGGGCGATATCACCATCCATACTGAACACACCATCGGTCACGATCAATCGCCGACCTCGCGCCGGCGTCGCTTCGATCTTCGCTACCAGATCTGAGACATCGTTGTGGACATAACGAATCACAGAAGCACGGCTGAGGCGGCAGGCATCAATGATGCTGGCGTGATTCAGTTCGTCCGAGAAGATGACGTCTTCTTTGCCCACGAGGACAGGAATCGTAGCCAGGTTGGCCGTGAAGCCGCTCTGAAAAGTAATACAGGCCTCGGCCTTCTTAAACTCGGCGAGCCGCTTCTCCAGGGCGATATGGGGCGACATGGTCCCGGCGATTGTTCGCACCGCGCCTGGACCAACGCCATACTGATCGATGGCATCCTGGGCGGCTTTGCGCACGCGTGGATGGTTCGCCAGGCCGAGGTAGTTGTTGGCGCAGAAGTTGAGGTAAGGACGGCCGTCAATCGTTACCCAGGCGTCCATCGGCGATTCGATTGTGCGAATGGTGTTGTATAGACCCAGAGCCTTTAGCTGCTCCAGTTCATCGTTGATCCAGGCGAGACGGCCCTTGTCCATCATATGCTCCTTGTGGTTAACCATTACATGGCTGTAGGAAAATCAAAAAAGCGCACGTCCAGGTCGAAATTGTTCTGCAAATGCTCCCCGAGAGCCTGAACGCCCACGGTCTCGGTGGCATAGTGACCGGCAAAGATCACGTTCATACCGTAGTCGGCGGCTGCGTAATAGTTTGCGTGGGATGTTTCGCCTGTAAGCAGTGTGTCCGCGCCCAGAGCATGGGCTTCGGCCACGCGGTCCGCACCAAAGCCGGACACGATGGCTAGATTGTGCACCCGGGGCGGGCCATGCGCCAGGACGCGGGCCCGAACATGCAATTGAGCTTCAAGCTCGCTGACCATCTGGGTCATCGACTTGTCCATTTGCGCTAGCACCCCGATCCGGGTCCCCATTACCTCGCACCACTGGCCCTTGGGCTCAGCCCCAACCATGCGCGCAAGAACAGCATTGTTGCCCACGACAGGATGGGCATCAAGGGCCAGATGGGCCGCGTAAAGGTGGATGTCATTTTCCAGAAGAAGGCGCATACGGACGCCTAAAGGCCCGGTAATGGGCTCCACGGTGCGCCAGAGGATGCCATGGTGCACCAACAGTATATCCGCATGCCATGCTGCCGCCGCCGTGATAGTGTCTGGCGCGGTGTCAACGGCCAGGGCGATGCGCTTGAGATCCTGACCACGCGCTTCAACCTGCAGCCCCTGCGGACCGTAGTCCGGGATTTCGTTGACCCTTAAGTAGCCGTCCAAATAGTTGAGCAACTCACCGCGATTCATATTTCTGTTAACAGGCTCTTAACCGCAAAGCGATTGACGTCTCTCCACGGGGTCAAGTATACTCCTGACGACATGGGCAATACCGCCTTAACAAATTTACCGGTACTAATTCTAAACGTGAATTTTGAGCCGCTGCATGTGTGCAACACAAGGCGAGCTCTCGGGTTGGTTATGGCCGGCAAAGCAGAAATTATCCTAAACGGCCGTGGTTACATCCAGAGCAGTTCGGCCGTCTTTGAGGTACCCTCTGTTATTCGCCTGGGCCATTTGATCAAGCGCCCGCGTCCACGTGTTTCCCTCAGTAAGCGCGAAATCCTGCGCAGAGATGAATTTACCTGCCAGTATTGCGGCCGGCAGATGCGCTATCTCACGATCGACCATGTGATCCCGCGCCACCGCGGCGGCCCGCACACCTGGCAGAACCTGGTCGCCGCTTGCGCCACCTGTAATCGCCAGAAAGGTGGTCGTAGTCTCGCCGAAGTGAACATGTCTTTGCGCCGCCATCCGTTCGAGCCAAGCGCCACGGCCAAGTATCGCTTTGGCAACCATCTCCAGCGCAACCGCGAGTGGCAGCAGTTCCTGGAAGGCTGGTAGCTCTCAACCAGCGGCGCTGTTGTCCTGAGCGAGCGCAATAATTCGATCAAGCCCGCGGTCGATCACTCTGGTTATCTCTGCAGCCATGCGTTGATATTCAATGTACTGTCCGCCGTACGGATCCGCTATACTGTAAACCGGCCCTGCCATCGCTGTGAGCGGGTAAACCTTGTATGCGTACCGGGGAAATTCATGCTGCAGGGCTTCAACGTGACCCTCTTCCATACATAGTACGAGGTCGGCGTCTGCCAACATGTGCTCCTGCACCATACTGGCCACATGGTCGTCGAGGTCGAGGCCATATTGAGCCATCGCGGCCCGACTGTACTGCGCTGCTCCCCTCTGGACCACGGCCCAGGTGCCGGCGGAACTTACAGTCCAGTCATCCAGACCTTCTCGTACGAAACGGTCGCGCAGCACAGCCATGGCGACAGGCGAACGGCAAATGTTTGCCGTGCAAACGACAAGAATGTGAGCCATAAGGAATTGAAGAACCTCTCCTAGGCGAATTCGGGCTGCAGCAACCCGTAGTCGCCATCGTGTCGCCGGTAGATTACATTGATTGCCTCTTCCTGGGCATTGAAGAAAACAAAGAAATCATGTCCCAGCAGTTCCATTTGATCTACCGCTTCCTCTGTGGACATTGGGTAGAGCGTGAACCGCTTGGTACGCACAATACTTGAATCGCTTTCCAGAAAATCTTCGTCGTCCAGTGGCAACGGTTCGCCGAGGTTTAATTCTTCCGGAGCACCGCGGGACTTCTTCTTGCGCTTTCCCCGATAGCGTTCGATTTGACGATAGAGTTTGTCGATAACCGCGTCGATCGCGGCAAAAATATCACCGTTTCGTTCCTCGGCCCGCAGAATAGTTCCTCGATCGTCACGGATGGTAACCTGGGCCACAAATCTTTCCACGGCGCTGCGCGTGCTTTCCGACGTCAGATCAATCGTTACGGTATTCAGATTCGGCATATACCGGTCCAGTCGCTCGACCTTCTTCTCCACGTAGTTGCTCAGCCGGGTGGTAATGTCTAAGTTATGTCCATGGATAACAAGTTCCATTTTCTCATCTCCTTTGCTATCAAGGGTTGATAAGCGATTATCGCACTAGCTGGCGGTACGTGCCAGACAGTAGGCCGCAACAGTGGTGGCGCCCGCGTCAAGCAAAGCAACGGCCGCGGAGCGTGTGGTTGCGCCGGTAGTAAACACATCGTCAATGAGAACAATGTGCCGCGCGCGCACATTTGCGGACTGCGCCTCGAATGCCCCGGCAACATTGCGAAAACGTTCATCCGGACTCAATCCGACCTGGGGAATCGTGTGGCGAATGCGCTGAAGAGACGTTTCGTCCACGGATGTGGCGGTGAGTTTCCCAACTCTTTGGGCCAATAACCCGGACTGATTAAATCCCCGCTCTCTAGAACGACGCGCATGGAGAGGGATCGGTATGATCAGATCCGGCGTGTGGTCCCACACGGGCCAATGCTCGATCATGATATCAGCCAGCGGCCCGGCCAAAGCAAAATACCCTGCGTATTTCATCTGGTGAATGATCATCGACAGAGGGTGGGTGTAACCAAGCGGGGCGAACACCTGGCTCAGAACCGTGTTTTCACCGGTACAGGCGCTGTGTATCACGTCGCCTGCAGCGATAGATTTGCCACAGTCCGGACAAACGTCTGCAGGTACGTATACAAACTGCTCCCGGCAGCGCCGGCAGATTATTTCTCCGACCGAGCCACATGCTGCGCAGACGGGTGGCAGGAATATTTCCGCCGTTTTTGCTGCAAGGTACCGGAGCCCTGACTCAGTCGCTATCATCGAAATCAGCTCCAAATAACTCGGCGAAAATATCCTCCTGGAGCCTTAGCTTCTCATGACGTTTCAGGATGATACGGTCACTGAAGAGGATGGAATCCAGATGTGCCTGCAGTTCCGGGCGTGACAACGGTTCTCCGGGGCTATCCTCCGCACTTAGTTCAAGAGCCATACGTGTCAGAACATGGCGCCGGAGTTCGTCATAGGCATCGCGCGTACCTGGGATAGGCGATGCCCAACGCAGGCGCAGCTCTTGCAGGCGCGACTGATTTGCGCGGTTTGCTCTGGGTTCTGAGGAGGCGTCTTGTGTGTCGGTCACGAAATCAGCAAGGTTCTGCTTCGCGGACAATCAGCCGTTAGCTCGGGCAGAATAGGCTGATATAAGGGCAAAGTCGCTCGCTGATCTCGGGTCCCAGAAGCGTAATAATGGCAATCAACACCACCGCCACAAGGATCAAGACCAGAGCGTATTCCAGTAATCCCTGACCTTCTTCATCGAAAAATGACATATACTAATTTCCTCCCAGGAAAACGTTGCGCAAGATAGGCCGCAATCATCCCCAGGTCATGTATTGGTGTCAATCTCAAACCACTCTTGTTTCAAGGCATATAGGACTGCCTGCGTGCGATCCTTGACGCCAAGTTTTTGCAGAACGGCCGTGACATGGTTTTTCACCGTCTGGTAGCTGATCCCCAACTGCCGGGCAATCGTCTTGTTAGAAGCCCCACGACAAATCAATTCAAGAATTTCCATCTCGCGCGGCGACAATGGGTTATTGTCTTCAGCGAGCTCGCCGGGCAATGGCCGTTTACCGAAACGGTCACTGCGTTTTTCCAACCATTCGTGCAGCTCTTCTGCGGAAAGGGAGAGATCCTGAATCACATAACGGCCGTCAGCCACGGCATGAACGGTGCGCAGGAGTGACTCAGGGGGGGCGTCCTTTGAGCAGAACCCGGCCGCCCCTGCTCGCATGGAGTGATAGATCTGCTCGGGCTCATCATAGCCGGTGATCATCACTACCTTTGAGCTGGGAAGCGATTCCTGCAGCCTGTGCGTAACCTGCAGACCACTGTCACCAGGCAGATTGATATCCATCAGTGTGACGTCAGGCTGGAGCTCCTCGGCCATCTGTAGCGCTTGCTGACCATCCGCCGCCTCCCCAATCACCTCGATCTGCTTATCCGTGGCGAAAACATCGCGCAAACCCTGGCGAAAAACAGGGTGGTCATCAACAATGAGGAGCGTTATCGTTTCCATCTCTTCCTGTGAATACTCCTCGCGTCCGATCTTGCCTGCCGGCCGTGAGCCAAACCGGTATGCAGCCGCTGCGGCCGCATTAAGGTAAATGCTCCCCCTTCGCTCTTGAGCCCATTGCAGTATACCAAATAATCGCAGATGCTCACAAAGGTTCAAGCCGGCGACCTGCCAGCCAACTTACTGCATTTTCATCGCGTCTGGGTCAGGTAACCGGCGTGCGTATACTGTAAACAGGTCACCCGAGTTTACGGGAACAGCGACCTGTTCGAGGGAGAGGCTATCAACCACGGTGTTGGCGAACGTGCCGACCTTGCGATTCATGCCGCGCAAGCGGCTTGCCAGATAGCCCATTCTCAAGTAACGACCCTGCTTGCCCGCCCAAACGATCTCGTAGCCCAGTTTCACCAGCATGGCGCTCAGCGTCTTGCGGCTGAAATAGTACAGGTGCATGTCCATCAGCCAGGGCCAGCGCGCGCCCATCAAACGCGCCGTCAGGCTGTCGATGTCCATGGTGTGGACGGCCAACCACCCACCCGGTTCCAGCAGATGGAATGCCTGTTGCAGTTCTGCGGCCGGGTCAGCGACGTGCTCAATAACATCCCACATCGTAATTGCCGCGAACTGCCTCCCCCGTAGTTCTGGGACGCTCATTGTCCCCGGATGTACGCGCAGGCCCCGCTTCCGGGCCTGCTCCACGGCCCAACTGGATGGTTCAACGCCCTCTGCCTGCCACCCGGCGGCATTTGCTGTCTCTACGAAGACTCCGATGTAGGCTCCAACGTCCAGCAGCGGCCGGCCATTGGCCGGGCCAGTACGTTTTTCGAGTGCGCGCAGATGTTTCTCAAACGTAATCTCGCGTCCTTCTCGTTCGCTGACGTAGGTTTCATCTTCTACGGCCGTATACGCCCATTCCAATTCTGCCGCAGACCAGCGCGGGTTGGCATACACCAGCCCGCAGTGGCGGCACTGTACAATTTGTGCGTGGCTGCCGTAGTCCGGCGTGGTACAGCGAAACGCATCTACTTTGAGCGATTGGGCATCGCTTGTCGTCGCGGGGAATTTTATGGTCCAATCGTCTTGCCCGCAGAGGTTGCAGTTTACTTCGATCATAACCCCAATCAGGTAATCGGTTGGCGCGGTGTTTTTGAGAAGAGTCGACGCCCAAACAGGCGTAAGACCGTGTATTGGGCGCGAAACACTTCCTGGCGCGAAATCTTGGTCTGCCCTTTGCGCCGGTCTTCGAATATGATGGGGATCTCCCCGACCTGCCAGCCACGCCGCTGGCACATGAAGAGCATCTCGACGAGAAAGGAGTAACCACTGGAAAACACCGTGTCGAGCGGGATGGATTCCAGGACATAGTTGTGGTAGAGCCGGAACCCGGCGGTTGTATCGTTGGCTTTCAATCCCAGGGCGGACCGTGCAAACATGTTCGCGCCCTTGCTCAGCCAAACTCGTTTCCACGTGCAATTCTTGGCGCCTCCGCCGGGTACATAGCGGGAGCCAATAACCACATCCTTTTCCGTACTCAAGGCGATCATTGCCGGGACATAGCGCGGATTGTGTGAGAAATCTGCATCCATCGTCAGAATTCGCTGCGCTCGCAGTTCCTCCAGGGCCATGTGAAACCCGGCAATGTACGCGGTTCCTAGGCCCATCTTTCCGGGACGGTGCACGGCAAAAACACGCCCCGGATTTTCTTCCGCTAGCTGATCGGCAAGACGACCGGTACCGTCCGGTGAATTGTCGTCGACGATAATAACGCCAACCTGGTTCGGTAGGGCGAGCAGCTGCGTTACCAGATCGTCAATATTGTCGGCCTCGTTATACGTGGGGACAATCACCACGTCCTGTACCTGATTCATAGCTTGTCCTGAGTTTGGCAAACAGCGGATTTTAGCGGTACCGCGACATATGGGCAAAGTGCGGGCATTTCTTCTCACTTCGAACCCATGCCAATCCGTTGTCGCGAGGTATGGTCTTTCGGCAACAGGGGAGCTATAACTTGCCTGTGCGCATTGCCGTCCTTTCTCGAAACAGTTCTCTCTATAGCACCAGGGCCCTTGTTCGTGCAGGTCAAAACCGCGGGCACCGGATGGCCGTGATCGATACACTTGCGGTGGCGGTCGAGGTCGGGTTATCGGCCGCACCGGGCAACAATCCGCGCCTGATCACGACGACGGCTCTGGGCCTGCCGCGCACCGGCTCGGTGCCGGAGGTCGAGGCAATTGTGCCTCGTATTGGGACTTCGGTCACTTTTTATGGCCTGGCAGTGGTCCGGCAGTTTGAGGCCCTGGGCGTGGTCACTACCGCTACGGCTGAAGCGATTGCTTCGTCACGCGACAAGCTGCACAGCCTGCAGCTGATGAGCCAGGCACAACTGGCCATTCCACGCACGGCCGTTATTGCCCGGCCCTCCGCCCTCGTTGCGGCCATTCACGCGGTAGGCGGTTTGCCCGTGGTAATCAAGTTGATCAGAGGCACGCAGGGCAAAGGCGTGGTTCTGGCAGGCAACCTTGCCACGGCAGTTGCTGTGCTGCAAAAAGTCCACGCTGCGGGACGCCAGGCGCTGATCCAGGAGTACGTCGCTGAGGCCGAGGGGCGGGACCTGCGTTTAATAATCGTTGGGGGCAAGTGTGTTGCCGCCATGGAGAGAATAGCCCCGGAAGGTGAGTTTCGCGCCAACCTGCACCGCGGCGGAACAGCCGTGCCATATTCGCCAGATCGTCACACCCAGAAGATGGCTGTCGCTGCCGCCCGGGCGCATGGTTTGTCCGTTGCCGGCGTTGATCTGTTATCTTCCAATCGCGGACCGTTGTTGCTGGAAGTCAACTCCTCGCCTGGACTAGAGGGGATCGAAAGCGCAACCGGGGTTGACGTGGCCGAGCAGATAGTGATCTTTCTAGAAGACATGCAGGCCAGGAACAGCAGAAAACGGCAAGTAAGGTAATCCGGACCAAACTCGCCGGCAATCAGGCTTGCAACTGCGGCTGCAAATCTAGGTTACCACTGTTAGATTCTCGGACCCGACCTTGTCAATCGTGAGTTTGCTGGCACCCTTTTGCCCAGTTTCCAGCAGCCAACAAGCGGCATAATGCTCGTCCCCGTAATCTTTAAAAGGCGGTTCCTCCTGCGAGCATTTGTCGAAAGCCAGAGGGCAGCGCGTGTGGAAACGACATCCGGTAGGGGGGTTAAAGGGGCTGGGGACATCACCTTGCAAGATCACGCGCTGGCGCTTCAAGGTTGGATCCGGAACGGGGATGGCGGACATGAGGGCCTGTGTATATGGATGCAGAGGGTCGCGATACAAGTCATCTCGCGAGGCCATTTCCACCATTTTGCCCAGGTACATGACGCCAACACGGTCACTGAAGTGTTCAACCACGCTCAAATTGTGGGCGATGAAGAGGTAAGTAAGCTGGAAGTCCTGCTGAAGGTCTTTGAGAATCTTCAGGACCTGGGCCTGAATGGAAACATCAAGCGCCGACACTGGCTCATCACAGACGATAAACTTGGGCCGCAGGGCAAGCGCTCGGGCAATGCCGATGCGCTGGCGCTGCCCACCGGAGAACTCGTGGGGATAGCGGCGCGCGAAGTCCGCACGCATGCCTACACGGGCCAGCATTTCCACGACAACATCGTATCGTTCCTGCCCTTTTTTGTCTGTGTGCACGCGCAATCCTTCGGCAATGCTTTCGCCGACCGGCAAGCGCGGGTCCAGAGAAGAATAGGGATCCTGAAAGATGATCTGCATGTCACGGCGCGTTTCTTTCAGCTGCGCCGCATTCATGGCGAAGAGGTCTTTGCCGTCAAAAATGACCCTGCCCGAAGTGGCAGGGATCAGGCGGAGAATTGTGCGACCCACGGTGGTCTTTCCACAGCCCGATTCGCCAACGAGGCCCAATGTTTCCCCTTCATAAATGTGAAAAGAGACGTTGTCGACTGCTTTGACATACCCTTGAACTCGCTGCAACAAGCCACCACGCACTGGAAAATACTTGACCAGGCTCTGGACATCGACCAACACGCGTCGTTTTTCTGGTTGGCCGTTACGGCCGTTTTCCTGATTCAGCTCATTTGCCATTCTTGATTGAACCCCTTATTCGTATAGCCAACAACGCACCTTGTGCCCTGGGGCTACTTCTTTCAGTGCTGGTTCTTCTTCCGTGCATCTGTGCAGGTTGTGGTCCAAACGGGCCTGGCAGCGGGGAGCGAATTTGCAGCCGGGCGGTAGGTCGATCAAGTTAGGCACAGAACCCGGGATGGTAACGAGTTCCTTCTCCGACTGGCCTAACACCGGCGTGGAACCAATCAATGCCTCCGTGTAGGGATGTTTGGGCGACTGAAAAAGCTCGACAATGGGCGCTTCTTCCACGATCCGCCCAGCATACATCACGTTTACACGGTCACACATTTCGGCCACGACACCCAGGTCGTGCGTAATCAGGATAATCGCGGTATCGGTCTTCGAACGCAGATTACGCATTAAGTCCAGGATTTGGGCCTGGATCGTAACGTCCAGTGCCGTGGTGGGTTCGTCTGCAATCAGCAATTCGGGCACACAGGCCAAAGCCATGGCGATCATTACCCGCTGGGCCATTCCTCCCGAAAGTTCATGCGGATAGGCCCGCGCCCGCGCCTCTGGCTCGGGTATCCCGACCATGCGCAGCAACTCAATGACCCGCTTGCGCGCTTCGGCCTTGCTGACATCCTGATGTAGGATGATGGCTTCTTCGAGCTGATTCCCGATACGGAAGACCGGGTTTAAGCTGCTCTGCGGTTGCTGAAAGATCATGGAAATGCGGTTGCCGCGGATGTCCATCATCTGCTTTTCAGTCATCTGCAGCAAATCTTCCCCATCAAATAAGATTTGCCCGGCAACGACGCGCCCCGGCGGGCTGACGAGTCGCATGATCGAGAGCGAGGTAACGCTTTTGCCGCACCCGGATTCGCCTACGATTCCCAAGACCTCACCGCGCCTCACGTCGAAGCTCACATCATCTACTGCGCGGACGGCTCCGGCCTCGGTATAGAATGCGGTTTTAAGGCCCTTGACCTCCAGAAACTTGCTGTTATTACCGTTCAAAGTATCTTTCTCTCTGCATCAGTATTCGCCATGCCGCAAACCCGTGCGATCGGCTGCGGCCCGACTGGGGCGGAACAAGCATCCTGGATGCACGGCCGCTACCTCTTGCCGCTTAGCGCGACCCAAGCAACGACCCCCAGGAAATTAGGGTGCCTACTCTAGCACATGGGGGGCAGCAATGCCACGGCAGGAATATCTGGAGGCCTGGCCCTCTTTCCCTGGCATGTTTAGTTCTGCCTCCCCAGGTCGATGGCGAAGAGGTTCCATAGGTCTGTCTCGGCGGACGGATCATTGTTGAGATGCAGGACGTGAGGTCGTCCAACCAAAGTCTGCGGATCCAAGAAGAGTGGAATGGAAGGCAGCTCTTGGGCATAGAGACGCTGTGCCTCCTGGTGGTCACGCGTGTTGGACTCTGTTCCCGGCAGCGCGTTCAGGGCGCTGGCGCATATAGCATCGTAAGTCGCGTTTGACCAACCTGACAGGTTTGTTCCTGGGGGACGCCCAACCGGGAGATTGCTGACAGGCTCAGGCGGCGCGGGGCTATCTGGAATTTGCCAGGAAGCATAACGATCGCAATCTGGAATTACACCTGCCGGACTGGTGACCAACGCCAGGTCAAACCGACGGCCGTGCAGCGGATCGATCAGGGCCTCTTCGCCGGCAGCCGCTTCGCCCATGGGCTGCAGGGATACCTGTATGCCACAGTCCAACAAGTCGCTGGCGATCATCTCAGCCATTTGCCAATCGCTGCGATCCTGGGGCACCAAAAGCGTCATGGCCAGGGGATTCCCGCTGGGCGCCTCCTCAAGAATGCCGTTGCCGTCCAGGTCGCTGTATCCCAGCTCGGCCAGAATACGATTTGCGGCGGCTCGATCAAACGGTAATCTGCGAATCTCCCCGGTATGAAGGGGGTGTTCGGGCGGCACGTAGCTATCGCTGACAGCGGAACGGCCCTGGGTAAATGCTTCTGCAATGCGAGGACGGTTAATGCACAGTGCCAGTGCTTCGCGGAACCGCTGGTCTTCGAACCAATCTGGCCGCCCCACGCCGTCGCCATAGCTGGGGCTGGAATTGATACCCAGCAAGAGTTCGACCCGCTGTGGCCCCGAGCGGATGATTGGCGCCAGGAGTCCCGCGGCCTGAGCTTCTTCAAAAAAGGGCACCAGGTCTCTGCCGAGCCCGTCTCTAGGTACGATATCGCACGAGCCGCGAAGCAAACCGGAGAGTCGTTCGTTGAGGTCAGGTTGGAATAGAAAAGTGACTTCTTCCACGTGCGGCAAGCCCTCTGAGGACCGGTAATAGGCCGGGTTCTTTTCCAGCCGGATCATTTCGCCAGGTACCCAGGTTGCGATCCTGAATGGACCGTCCCCGACTGGCTCCCTACTTGACAACGGGGCGCTCAGAAGCTCTTGCGGCGACAGCGCGTGCCAGAGGTGACGCGGCGCCGGCCGCCAAAAAGTGGTCGCGTATCCTGGGTGGCGAAAGCCAGGCAGGCCGGTCCAGCGCGTGCGTAGGGTTCCAGTTGCCAGGTAAGCGGCCGTCCGCTCCGTAACCCACTTATCGCCGGGAGTATCTGGATGCGCGTCCAGTTCGAAACCATAAACAGAGTCATCTGCGGTCACCGGTTTGCCGTCTGACCAGGTACGTTGTTTCATTACGAAATCAACAACCATTTGCTCCATGATCAGTGGGGTACCGTTATATTCAGTGATTGTTCCATCTGCACTGTGCACGCGCTCTCCGCCAGCCAGCACGACTACCTCACCGTTGGCGTCGACGACCCGATCGCCCAGGTCCACCTGGACGAGGCGCACGGCAGCATCACCATCCTCCAGTGAGGGTACCTTTTCCAGCCCCAAGGGCTGAGCGGCATAGGAAAGCGTAATAAAGTCCTGCACAAAAACTGCTGCCATGACCGCCCGTGCGGCAGGACCGGGTTCCCCATAGAGGTAGAGGCTGTCAGGTTCCTCGGGAAGGCAGATCACCAGCCGGTCGCCGGGAGCACTCTCTTCGCTCGGACTGGACGTATTGTGCGCCTGTGTCGTACTGCTTGGCGTTGCGACCGTTCGTGTTACGGCGACGGTCGGCACGGCCGTGCTTGGTTCTCTCTGACAGGCAGCTGCCGCCAGGACAAAGAGCACCGCCATGAATGCCAGGGCAAAAAGACTTCTGCCAGCGTTGCGAAAACGTGCCGTCAAAAGATACGAGAGCCTAATCACAGGAAGCCCGCGCGCAATTCCCTGATGAAGGGTTCATAGGCAACCACGTCAAAGCCTGAGGACTTCCGGGCGAAGAAGTCCTGGGCAATCATTGCCTGCTGCTCACGGTTGTAATCGCAATAACGCCCACCCATCGTGCACGCCCGGGTAAGCCCGTCAGGTCCTCCGTAGTTATAACAATCACGCTGGGTTCTGATCAGCATGTAGATCGCTTCGCCCAGATAGCGCGAGCCGACTCGCTCGTACTGGTAAACATGGGTCAGTTCGTGCACCAGGATCTCCCGGCTGGCCCGCGTATGCTGCCCCTCGGTGGGTAGCCAGACTGTGTGCCAGGTGGCAAAAGCCAGGTTACCGTTTAGCCTGAAAACCAGTTTAAATAACCCACCCTGCATAACTCGAATCTCGCCAAAACGCAGGGCGTCGGGACCAAGCACGCTGCTTATGCTGGCGATTTCGGCGCTGGACAACGTGGAGGCATTGGCCCAAGGGCGCAGCAGGAGCTGCAGAAGTTCCGGCCCACCGACCAGATCGAATAGCTGAGCCAACAAACCATGCGTCCAGAATATGCTGCGGCCAAGCTTGGTGCGCAGCCAACGCCTGGTCTCGCCATATCGAAGCGAGTCGATTCCTTCCGGCACGAGAAAGAGAAGGCCTTGCCCGGCAACGTATGCGGACTGAGCAATCCGTTTACTGCGCACGGGCAGGTCGCGCACCAAATTAATGGGCCACAACGATATGTCCTGAAAGCGCTGGCGAAACCAGTTGACCACGGCCGTGCTGCTACCTCGCTCCGATTTTTCTACTTATTGGTCGCCCATCTTACCGCAAACGCCGTGCGCATGCCTGCCTCGCGATTCAAGTCAGCGGCGGCGCAGCACGTATTCCAGTTCGGCAATGATCTTTAGGTCGGTGACCGCGAAGGCATACTGATCCAGCTGGTTGAGCGTAACCCAGGCATGATCCGCTACGCCCAGATGTTGTAGCTCGCCCCCTGCGTATTGTGCGCAGTATGCATGAAGGGAAATGCGGAAGTGGGAGTAGGCATGGCGTACCAGGCAGAGTGGCTCGTTAACCTCGATATCGATTCCCAGTTCCTCTTTGATCTCACGCTCCAATGCTTCCCCAAAGCTCTCGCCGGTCTCTACCTTGCCGCCGGGAAACTCCCACAGACCACCCAGCATGCCATGCAAGGGGCGCCGGGTGATCAGGAATTGTGCTTCTGGTGAAGGGGTGTCACGCCAAATGACCCCGGCGACGACGTCAAAATGAGGCGTGCGCTTGCGCGGCGGCCGAACCGGCCGTTCATGCTGCGTGCCCCGCTGGCGCGACAGGCATACGGTTGTGGCCGGGCAAACAGAGCATTGCGGATCCAGGGGTGTGCAAACAAGCTGACCCAGCTCCATCAGTGCCTGATTGTAATCCCCCGCACGTTCCGCAGGAACAAGGTTTCCTGCGATCTCCCAAAGGGCCCGCTGCGTGGTCGACTGCGTCACGTCGGCAGGCAGGTCGAAGAGACGGGTGAGGACACGGATGACATTGCCGTCCACTGCGGGCACGGCCGTGCCGAAAGCGATGGATGCTATCGCACCCGCGGTATAACGGCCGATCCCCGGCAGAAGCAGTAGTTCCTCCACTCGCTGCGGGAGCCGCCCATCATGTTTACTCATAACCAACTGTGCCGCCGCGTGTAAGTTACGCGCCCGACTGTAATAGCCAAGGCCCTGCCACAGCTTCAGAACGTCATCCAGTTGTGCGGTGGCAAGATCTCGCACTGCTGGAAAGCGATCGATCCAACGCTCGAAATACGGTATTACCGTGGTGATGCGGGTCTGCTGCAACATGATTTCCGCGACCCAGATGGCATAGGGATCGTTCCGACCGCGCCAAGGTAGGTCGGCGTGGCCGCGGTCCCACCATGCCAGCAGGCCCCTCGCCAGGGTGCCGTCCGAGTTGCCGCCTAAAGGTTCGTTATCCACGGAGCGCATTATATCCGCATACCCTACGCCGGTCCTACGCCAGGGCAACGCCGGTCCTGCAGGTGGAACCATCGCCCACCATGGTCCGTCAGATGAAGCATAACAAGGATGTGGAGGATCACCTGATGATCATGAGCAGGTCACCTGAACCTTTAGAAATCAAAATGCGCAGAATCTTTCCTGGCTTGCGGGCCGCCGCAAGCCGCGAACTTGGCGGTCTCATCGACCCTGGGCAGTCCTTGACCCGGCTGGCGACCGCCTTCGCCGTTGGAACTCTGCTGGGTTTTTTCCCCATTCCTATTGTGGACTCGCTGCTGCTCGCGCTGCTTCTGGGGCGCGCTACCTACTTCAACCGGTCTGCGCTATTGGCCGGCAAAGTACTCTGGAATGAACTGTTCGTATTGCCTTTGTATGCTCCGGCTACGCGACTGGGCCTCGCCCTAATTGGCGGCAACCAGCCCGAGCTCAATGGCGCGCTGGGAAGTGTACTTGGCTTTTGCGTTGGTCTGGCAATCCTTGCTCTGGCAGCTGCCCTAGTCGGCGCTCTGTTGTTTGGTTTGGTTCTTGGCGTCTTCCACGGCCGTTTTCACTTCGCCCTTCTGGGGCTCAAGTCACAGCGCCCTGCGTAGGGACATACTTTTCGAAACGCCGTTCCATTACCACGGTCTGCAGGCGCTCCACGGCCGTCACCAATTCAGCGAACGTCGTATACAGAGGGGCCAACCCCCAACGAATCGTGTCCGGTGCACGAAAATCCGGCAGTACCGCCATCTCTGCAATTAGCGCCAGATCAATGCGCTGCCCGTCGAGATGGCCAACCGCCAGATGAGAACCGCGCTGGCCGGCCGCGGCCGGTGAATTGAGATAAAAGCCCAGTGGTTCCAACTCCGTGCGCCATAGTTCGAGTAGGAATTCTCCCAAATGCATGGATTTCTCACGGATGCGCCCCATTCCAGCCTCACAGACGAGATCGACGCCAGTCTCAATGGCGTTCAGGGACAGAATGGAGGGCGTCCCGGTCAGGAAGCGGCGCAGCCCGGGCGCCGGTACATAATCGGGATTGAACTCGAACAGCGCCCGATGCCCCATCCAACCCGGGATCGGGTTGTGCAAGGTGCGTTGCAACTCCTGCCGCGCGAACAAGAATGCCGGCGCTCCCGGCCCGCCATTCAGGTACTTGTACGTGCAGCCAACGGCCAAGTCTGCGCTGCAGCTGCGTAAATCGATCGGCACCGCACCCACGGAATGGCTCAGGTCCCAGAGTGACAAGGCGCCTGCTGCCTGGGCCGCTGCACATACGGTGGCCATATCATAGAGATAGCCGCTCTTGAAGGCGACGTGTGACAGGGATACCAGTGCGGTCTGTTCATCGATGGCTTCAAGTAGACGTTCCAGCGGTGCGTGAATCCCATCGCCTGAAGGAACCATCTCGACGTACGCGCCTCCACCTGCCAGGGCGCAGGCTTGTTCGAGGATATAAAGATCGGACGGAAAATTGAGATCATCCGTAATTATTTTGGTCCTGGGAGATTGGTGAAGCAGTGCCGCCACCGCCAGTTTGAACAGGTTTATAGAAGTGGAATCGGCAACGATGACCTCGTCTTCGGCTGCGCCGAGGATTCCCGCGATCTTGCCGCCAACACGTTGTGGCGCCTCCAGCCAGCCTTCATTCCAAGAGCGGATCAAGCGCTGGCCCCATTCATCCTCAATGGTACTTTCCATCCGTGCCCTGGTGGCGAGGGGCAGCCGGCCTAACGAATTGCCTTCCAAGTAGATAAGACCCGCTTCAATGGGCGCAAAGCGATTCCGGAAGCCGGCTAATTCATCCGCAGCGTCGAGCAGCTGTGCCTGTTCTAGGAACGTTGCGTGCACGGCCGTCGGATCAGGATAGCGTACGCAGCACGGCGCGAATCGGGCTCCCGTCGCCGCCCGCGATCTTGAGGGGGAATGCGACTAGTTCGTACAGACCGTCCGGCGCTTGGCGCAGGTCAAGTCCTTCGAGAATGGCAATCTCATTGCGTAACATGGCGTGGTGACCCGGAAGCGTCTTGCTGTTCACATGGTCCATCGAGGGTGCGTCTGTCCCGTAGAGGAAAACACCCTGCTCCCCCAGAAATGCGGCAAGTTCCGGGCTGGGGTAAGGGTAATCGGTGGGGAACTGGCTGACAGGGTAGCTGGCGGCGGGTGTGCGTACAAGCAGGCGCGGGGCCGCAGCCAGATCATAGGACTCGAAATCGACCGGGACCAGCCCGCCACTCGGCCTGCCCACCGTGACGACCTGCGCCAGTCCCCAATATATGTCCAGGTCCATCTTTTCCAGCGTACGGCCGTCATCGTGGAAATGATATGGCGCGTCCGCGTGCGTACCTGTATGGGCACTCAGGTTCAGCCGGGTCACGTTCACGGTGCCGCCATCCTGCAGAGTCATCATGGTGCGCATCTCAAACGGCGCGTCCCCCGGCCAGACTGCAACATCAGCGGTGAGCATGCGACTTATGTCAATAATCTGTGATTTCATGGAAGAGATTCCTTATCGCAGCATGGGTAGCTTTGTGGCGGGAGGAGAAGCCGCCGCCAGGATGGAGTATAGGATAATAGGAGCGAGGGTGGCAAACGGGATTCGGATGTGCAGATGGGAGAAGTTGTCGCCAGGGCGGAACTGATGCGAGAATAGGTCGAAATGAGTTCCATTAAATCAAGGTCACTCTTCTTTGCCACCATGTTGGGGCTTACAACGCTGATGCTTGGTGTGGCAACCTTTGCCCAAGGGCAATTCGAGATCCGCTTTCCGGTGGTGTTGGGTCCCGGCAACGCGATCCAGGAAATGCGCGGACTCTGGATTACGCGGTTTGACTGGACTACTCCGGCGGGGGCCGATCCCCAGCGCATTGACGAGATTGTGGACAACGCGACGGCCGCCGGCTTTAATGCGCTGCTGTTTCAGGTGCGGGGTGAAGGAGATGCTTACTACAGCCCCGGGCTGGAACCGTGGTCACGCCGGCTCAGCGGGACGCTCGGTGCTGATCCGGGCTGGGATCCTCTGGCGCTGCTGATTCAGCGCGCTCATGCTGCCGGACTGGAGGTGCATGCCTATCTGAATCTCTATCCTGTCTGGACCGGGTGTGACACTCCACCGGACGGCACCATGCCGCGACACTTCTATCATATTCTAGCGGAGAAGGACGGCCGTACGGACGGTAAGCCCAACAGCCTGCAATGGGACGACCAGGGCAATGTATCCTGCGCTTCGTATCAGCGGGCCACTCCGGCTTCCGCGACCTATACAGGGCATATACTGGCCGTGACCTCCGATCTTGTCCGGCGCTACGAGCTCGACGGGCTGCATCTGGATCATGTTCGTTATGCCGGGGAAAACACGTCATGTGATCCAACGAGCACTGCGCTATACGGTGCGGCATGTGCCCAGGACGGGGCCTACGCTTCCTGGCAGCGCCGGCAAATTGACGGTACCGTGCGGAAAATCTATGAGCAGGTCCTGCCCCAACGTCCTGGAATGTGGTTGACCTCCACCGCGTGGCCTGTGTACCGTGATATTTGGGGGTGGGGTGTTTCCTCCGGGTATGATACCTATTATCAAGATTCAAAGGCATGGCTGGCGGGTGGCTATATTGACGCGGTCATGCCTATGATCTATTCCGGCAGCCCGAATTGTGACACGCCTTATTTCTGGGAACGCGGGCGATGGGCTTTGCTGGTGGCTGATTACCAGGCCGGAAGCAACGGCCGTTACGTTGTTCCCGGTATCGGCGTGGATTACTGTAGCAGTGACGATTTCGCCGAGATTAATGCACGCATTGAACTGGCGCGCAGCGCCGGCGCCGCGGGGCATGCCATCTTTTCCTACGGCGGGCTGCTGGCAAAAGGATACTTCGACGACCTGGCGCTGGGTCCCTATCGCCAACCCGCAGTCATGCCCCCTGTGCCCTGGCACCCTTGAATCGGTGGGCAAACGCAGTTCAGCCAGCAGGCTTTCACTGCTGTGAAAGGCTAAAACATGACCATGGAACAGCCGCAACAACCATCGTCCGATACGCTTTTGACCAAGGCGGTGATAACGGAACAGCCATTTCACTCCGAGGTGCCTCTCCTCGGTCCGCTGATCGCGCGACTGCGCGGCTTGTGGAACAGCGTATCCACGAAGTGGTATGTACGGCCGTTGTTGCAGCAGCAGAACGATTTCAATCTGGCCGTGGCCCGGCGCCTGGAGTTCATGGAAGAGTACCTTTATGAACAGAGTAGCGCCCAGGATCGTGACCTAACTAGTTTGCGCCGCGAAACGGCCGAACTTCAGGTTGCGCTTTCGAGTTTGCAGCGCCACCAGCAAGCATTGGAACAACAGTTGGCAAAGCTTGAGCAGGAGAGGTTCCGAGGGAATGATGGAGCTGCGCCGAGGTGATCGGTTCGGAGGCAATTCCGCCGCTGGCAACGATAGACGAGCCGCGCCTGAAAATCGCCTACTTCAGCCCCCTTCCACCGCAGCGCAGCGGCGTTGCCGATTACAGTCGTGAACTGCTGCCTTATCTAGCTTCGCTGGCTGAACTTACGGTGTTTGTCTCCGAATCCAAGCAGATCAATTCCAGTCTTCGAGAGCGTTTCGATGTGCGAGATTTGTCGACGTTCGCCTTGCATCGTCACGATTTTGACCTTCCGCTGTACCATATTGGCAACAGCGAGTATCACGATGAAATTTCCCGCTTCGCTGTGCAATATCCGGGTGTGATCGTGTTGCATGATTTCTATCTGCACCACGCAACGGCGCAGCGTACCCTAGGCGCGGGCAATCCGTTCGGCTATGCGCGCGAAATGGGTTATGCCAGCGGCGCTGCCGGTGTGCGGCAAGCCCTGGCAGTGCAAGACAACCGTTTGGCGCCACCTTTGTTTTCCGTGCCGCTCAACAATCGTCTGCTCGATGCCAGCTTGGGCGTAATCGTGCACAGCCAGTACACCGCGCAGCTGGTAAGAGATCAGGGCTACGATCGGGCGTTGTTCGTGCTTCCCGCACCAATTGAGGATCGGCCAGTGGAGCTTTGCCGGGAGAAGCTGGGCCTGACCGGGAACGAGATTTTGCTGGCCAGCTTTGGCCTGATCACGGCCGAGAAGCAGATCGCGGCCGTTTTGCATGCCTTACGCGTCCTTCGCGATGAACAATTGAATGTCCACTACCTTCTGGTTGGCAACTGTAACGACGATGTTCCGCTGGATAACCTGCTGCGTGAGTACGGCGTTGAAGATGCCGTGCACCACATCGGTTTTGTCCCTGATATCAATGAATTCATTTGCTGGATCCATACCGCGGACGTGGTCGTGAACCTGCGCTATCCCTCGGTGGGAGAGACCTCCGCCACCGCGCTGCGCGCCCTGATCGCCGGACGACCGTTGCTGGTTTACGATCACGGCTGGTATGCTGAGCTGCCACAAGAAACGGCCGTGAGGGTTGAACCGCTGGACGACGGCGCGCTTCTCTCCGCGCTCCGCGAGCTGGCTTCTGCGCCTGACCTGCGCCTGCGACTGGGGCGCGCCGGGCATGCCTATGCCGCGGAAGTCCATTCGCCAGCGACCGTTGCCCAGGGGTATGTTTCAACGCTGCAGGCCACCGTTCAGGCCTGTGGTCTTCCCGCCAATGCTGGTTAGCGCCCTGGTCGTGCTGCTCTTCATCCTGGCCGCAGCTGCCGTTGGCCTGCTGGTGATAGCGCATTTTGCTTCCCTGCGTTCGCTTGCCATCCTCGATGTTGCCTTCGCTGCGCTAACGATAGGGGTGCTTCTCCTCGGGTGGCTGGCTTTGCTGCTTGCTGAACTGAACCAGTTTTCCGGTCCCCGCTTTCTTCTTCTCTGGCTGCTGCTGGTTTCAATCCTGCTTATAGCATCCTGGCAGCGCTCCAAGCTGTCTAATTTGACTGCACCCTTACCACCGCCCCCCGCAGAATCTCTCTCGTGGACTCAATCAAGTGCAGCACGGCCGTTCCTGATACCCCTTGTTCTCATCTGGCTTGTTGCTGCCGCCTGGCTGTTCTTTCGGCCGCACGAGTACGTTCTGGGTGGTGCTGATGCCGGTGTCTATGTCAGCCTTGGCGCTGAGATTGCGCAAAACGGCGGCTTTCGGGTTAGCGATCCGATCTTGGCTGCGCTGGATCCGGCGGTGCGCTCCGCGTTCTTGCGACCGCTGCCTGCCAATCCTGTCGCTCCGTCTTACGTTTTCCCCGGATTCTATGTTACAGGTGAAGCAGAAGGCAGGATCACGCCCCAGTTTTACCCCCTGCATCCCGTCTGGAACGCCGTAGGCTTTGGACTTTCGCCCTCAGAGGCAGATGGCGCAGGGACAGCCCTACTCCTCACCGGGCTGTGGATTACCCTGGGGTCCCTGGCGCTGGTCTTTCTGGGTAGTGAACTTGGCGGTTGGTTCGCGGCCGTTCTCCTGCTTGGTGGCCTCGCTGTTACCGCCCTGCAAGTGTGGTTTGGTCGCTATCCAACTACCGAGGCCCTGACCCAGTACTTGCTTTGGGCCGGCCTCTGGTCACTCTATCTCTGGTTTGACAAGCGCAGGCCGGAAGCTTTATGGGCATTCCTGGCCGGTATGGCGTTGGGATCCGTTTTCCTGGTGCGCATCGATATCCTCGTTCTGGCACCTGTGTTTGCTGTTTTCCTCTTTGGCCTCTGGTATCGCGGTTGGCGCCCTGCCGATACATGGTTTGCGATCCCCTTTGTCTTGCTGGTAGGGCACTCGGTTTTGCATGGCTTCTTGCTTAGTGCGCCTTATTTCTATGAGACCGTAGGTTTTGGCCTGAGTCTGCTGTGGAAGAACGCCTGGATTCTGATCCTCGCCGCCAGCCTTGGCCTTGGCCTGTTCTGGGCTGCCTGGGCCATTCGCAAGCGTGGTCGCGACTTTTCACGCTATAAACGGCCGTTTCTCGTAACCGTAATTGCTTTGTTTCTGCTGTTTGCCCTGTACA
The DNA here is from genome assembly GCA_963786145.1 of uncultured Chloroflexia bacterium. Classification (GTDB taxonomy): domain Bacteria; phylum Chloroflexota; class Anaerolineae; order Promineifilales; family Promineifilaceae; genus JAACFF01. The sequence goes on along the minus strand of CAWAYB010000001.1, from coordinate 927,350 downwards.
ACTGGTTCATCCGGCCCTATGCCGTCTCTTCCACGCTGCGACCGGATGCATACAGCGAGACGCTTTTGCTGATCACAAATCACGAGAACTTCCTGCGTTTGGGCTGGTACCTTGCCCTGCCCGGTATCTGGCTTGGGGTTGCCGGGATCTGTTGGATGATCTGGCGCGTGGACAGCAAAACGGCCGTGCTCGTGTCGGTTGGCCTGCTTTTTACCGTTACTTATCTCTGGGACAACCGCGCCAACCCGCATCAGGTGTACGTGATGCGCCGTTATGTACCTGCTGTTGTGCCGTTGTTCCTGCTTGGCGCCGCCGTGCTCCTGGCGCAGATAGAAGAAAAAGGCCGCGATTTGCTGGGAACCCAACGGCGCCAGGGTGCAGCGTTGCTTGTTACCACTTTGCTGCTCAGCATTGTGTGGCTGGTCGGCCTTGGTTGGTCAGCGCGCGGTTTCATCAGCCAGGTGGACTACGGCGGGCTATTGGACCAATTGTCCGCGTTTGAGGCGCAATTGCCACCAGAATCGATCCTCCTGTTCGATGATCAGGCTCCGGTCGGCCAGGGTGATTTCTGGGGTACTCCGCTGACATACATCTTTGGCCATCAAGCGTATACCATTCGTGACGCCGCCATTTTGGAGGGTCAGGAATTACCTGCTACGATCGCGTCGTGGCAGGAGAACGGCCGTTCCGTGGTCTGGTTTGGCGATCCAGCATGGTTGGACGCCAACGGCATCGGCTACCAGGAAAAACCATTCACGATCATTAGCCGCCGCCTGGAGGGCAGCTATGAACACAAACCAACCCAGATTATCGACGAAACCTGGGCCTTGGAAGCCGCGCTGCTGGAGCCTGCCCGCTAGTTTTCAATGGATCTGATTGGCGCCGCGATGGGCCAGGTAGGGGAAGACGGAATGACCGAGTCAAACCAAAGTGTAATGCCGGGTGAGCTTCCGGCCGATGATTTAATCGAGATCCGCGATCCGGAGATCGATGCGGCGGCCATTATGGCTACGGTACGGGACCGCATCCAGCAACGGCGCAAAGAGCTAGGCTATGAGCCGCGCAAATTCCCGACTTTCGGTGGGGCGCAATTCCCTGGCCGTCCCGAAGACTTACCCTATGACCCCGACTATTATGACCACCTGGAGTTGGCCAATGAACTCTACCTACAAGTGGAAACGGAAGCCGACCTTCAGGTATCCTCCGCGACGCGAACTCCGGGGTTAGGCAGAATCTGGAGCAGTGTGCGCGAACAGGCGCATGCGCTGGTACTCTTTTATGTGAATCGCAGTATCAGCCACCAGACCGGGGTCAATCGCGAAATCATTGGTGTGCTGAATAAGTTGACGGAGATCAATGTCGAGCAGCAGCGCAAGTTGGCGCGTCTTGAAAAAGAATTGCAGGAGCTTCGAGCCGAACTGGATGCGCAGCAAGAGTAAACTATTTCGGGCTGCGTTCGTCCTGGCACGCTATGGCCAAGCGATTATCGGCGGGGCAGAAACTCTGGCAAACGGCCTGGCGCATCAGGCGCAAGAACAGGGCTGGGAGGTCGAGGTGTGGACGACATGTGCTACCGACTACACCACGTGGGCAAACCGGCTGTCGCCTGGCACGGCCGTTGAACAAGGTATACTGGTGCGCCGCTTTCCCGTAGATGACTGGGACCCCGCGACCTTCCATTACCTTAACCGGCAATTGGGGCTGCGCTGTGCTCTTCCGGTCGAACGACAGTACGATTGGCTGGCCGCCGGCCCGCACAGCGGCGCTCTGCTGGACCACGTCGCCCGCCATGCTGCGGATTTCGACGCCCTGATCATGATGCCTTACCTGCACAGTATCACCTATGATGCCGCCTGGTTGGCCGGCGATCGCCTTGTGCTGTGGCCCTGTCTGCATGACGAACGCTATGCCTACATGGAACCGTTTCGCCTCCTAATGGAATCCGCCTGGGGCGTCGCATTTATTTCGCCGGAGGAAGCTCAGCTGGCCCTGCAGGGGCTGCGATTTCACGTCGAACGCAAGGCGGTGATAGGCTGCGGTGTGCGGGTCGCTGCGCCGCCAGTTGTGGCCCAGGCCGAGGACGAAGAAGAGCCCTATCTACTCTACCTTGGCCGTCTGGAAGAAGGCAAAAACGTGCCCTTGCTCTATGAATATATGGCCCGCCATGCGCTGGAGGGTGGCAACCTGCGCCTAATCATTGCCGGAGATGGCCCATGTAAACCACCGCAGGATGCTGTCTTTGATTATCGAGGCCAGGTGGATGAAGAAGAGAAACAGCGCCTGCTCGCCGGGGCACTGGCGCTCTGCCTGCCTTCGTATAACGAAAGCTTTTCGCTGGTTTTGATGGAGTCGTGGCTGGCCGGCCGACCAGCACTGGTCTGGGCTGATTGTGCGGTGACCAGCGGCCATGTGCGGCGCAGCGACGGAGGTCTCTCGTTTGCCGGTTATCTGAGTTTCAAGGATGCGGTAGATGCACTTCTTGAGAATCCGCAGCGAGCCATGGAGATGGGCAGCAACGGCCGTTCCTATGTGCTTGCGAATTACCAGTGGCCGGACGTATTTGCGCGCTTTGCGGAGACTCTGGCCGCGTGGGAAGGGCAGGGCAGCCCATGAGTTCGGCGCCAAAACCAAGCCTGCATCAGGTCGTGGAAGCTATCCTTCCCGGCGATGCGACCAGCGACCATGTCTACCTGCTGCGTCGCTGGCTGCGCGAAATGGGCTTCAATTCAGATATTTATACGGATCTGGAAGCAAGCGCCGGGCAGAAGGGGGTTTTGCCCTTCTCAATGTCTGCTCTCGCGCGGGAACCGCTGGTAATTTTCCACCACACCATGGGTTCCAACATGCTGGATGAACTCAACAAGGCCGGCATACCGCTGCTGCTTATCTACCACAATATCACACCGCCGGAGTTCTTCAGCCGTCTGGATATCATGGTGGCCCAGCAACTGCTGCGTGGCCGCCGGCAGCTGCAAGAGGTACGCTCCGCGACCAGATTGGCTTTGAGCGACTCGCCCTACAGCGAACGTGAACTGGTTGAATTTGGTTTTGAACCCACCGGAGTTCTGCCCATTGTGCTGGATGAGTCACAGTACGATCTTCCGCTGCAGAAGGAACTTTTCGCCAAGTGCCGCGCGGAAGGGCCTCTGCTCTTGTTTGTAGGCCGCGTTGCGCCAAACAAGCGCCAGGAGGACCTGCTTGCCCTGCTGTACCACTATCGCCGCGTGCGGCCAGAGGCGCGCCTCGTCTTGGTTGGCGGCCATGGCGAGACGGACTACCTCAACTGGCTGCTTCGCTTTGCCGATCGGTTGGGTATCCAGGATGCGATCACCTTTACCGGGCATGTTAGCCAGCAGGAAATGGTCACCTTCTATCGCGCTGCCGATCTATTTATTTCGATGAGCGAACATGAGGGCTTTGGCAAGCCTCTTATCGAGAGCATGTATCTTGATCTTCCGGTGCTGGCCTACGCCGCCACGGCCGTACCCACGACCATGGGCGGCGCAGGAGTTCTTTTTGGACGCAAGGACTATGAGGCCCTGGCCGAGGTGGTCGACCTGATCATCTACGATACCACGCTCCGTGAGCAGCTCATTGCCGGACAACGGGACCGTGTCAAGGCGTTCCTTGAACCGCAAGTGCGTGGACAATGGCGCGACTATCTGGAGGCCATGGGCCTGTTGGCCCAAGCTCAGGCAATACCAGGCAGCTTCGAGGTGTCACTTGGCTAGAAAGGTGCTGCATCAGGTCGCTGAAGCCATCACGATAGGCGATGCGACCAGCGACCACGTGTTTCTGATCCGCGGCTGGCTGCGCGATCTCGGTTTCGAGTCGGAGATCTATGCCGCCGGCTGTCAACAGGAGCTGCAAGATGAGGTACGCCTATTCTCCGCTTCGGCGTTGAAGGATCAGGAGCTTGTCATTTTCCATCACACGATTGGGTCTTCGATTCTCGGAGAGTTGATCGATCTTCAAGTGCCCCTGCTGCTGATCTATCACAACATCACCCCTCCTTCGTTCTTTTCTGTCACTGACCCGGCCCTGGCTCGGCGCCTGGAATGGGGCCGCGAACAGCTCGGCCTAGCACGGCCGTTGACGCGCCTAGCCCTGGGCGCATCTCCGTATAGTGAATTGGAGTTACGGGAACTTGGCTTGGCCAGCACCGGTGTCTTGCCGATCGTGCTGAACCAGGCTGACTATGATCTTGCCCCCGACACTGACCTACTTTCCCGCCTGAAGAAGGACGGCCCCGTGCTGCTGTTTGTCGGCCGCGTGGTGCCGAATAAACGCCAGGAAGATCTCTTCAAGCTTTTGTACTACATCCGGCGCTTTGAGCCGCAAGCACGGCTGCTGGTCGTTGGCGGGTTGGGAGAACGTGCGTACACAAACTGGCTGCGCTATTTCGCCGGTCGCCTTGGCCTCACGGATGCCGTGCGCATGACCGGCCACGTAACCCAGCAAGAAATGGTCACGTACTACCAGGGGGCCGACCTGTTTGTCTCCATGAGCGAACATGAGGGGTTTGGCAAACCGCTTATTGAAAGCATGTACTTTGACCTGCCGGTGCTGGCTTACGCGGCTACGGCCGTGCCATCCACCTTGCAGGACGCCGGGATTCTCTTCACCCGCAAGGAGTTTGAATCTCTAGCTGAAATGTGCGGCATGTTGATTAGCGACCAGAACCTCCGCCGCCAGGTTATTGCCGGTCAGAGAAAGCGCGTCAACGCGTTTCTGGAACCTCAGGTACGTCACAAGTGGGAAGAATACCTGCGCGATCTCGGATTCTTGTAACCCTCTTGTTCTCCACCAAGCAGCCCTCCAGAAGATAGCTCGCCTTTCCTCTGCGCTACAATTTCTGGGTCAAAGGGCCACACTTCTTGTCAATAATCGCATCATTGAAGTTCAATAAGAATCGTAGCGCTTGCCTTTACTCCCCTCCTAACCGTGTTACATTGTCGCCTGCTGGGCACTGAACAGAACGAGAATTCGTCGCGGCTCCCAACCGCAATGAGATTCAGGGCGTGCGAGCAAGTGAAGAGGAAAGAGTTATGAAGGAAAGGAAACTGCCCACCAGGCGTGTGGTTCTTGCCTGGTTGGGGGCCATACTCCTATCGCTGGTCCCCTTCGTTGTCTTGCAGGCCGAGGAAGCTGCAACCGATAGGGTTAAGCCGCTGTGGACGGCCGAGCTCCCATCCGCCACCTGTCCCTGGTCATCCAAAGAGACCTCCTGCCATCACGCGTCGCCCGCCGTGGCGGATATCACCGGTGATGGATTGCTTGAGATAGTCGTGGCGACCAACAAGGGACACGTTCTTGTCTTCCGCCATGACGGCAAATTGCTGTGGGACAAAGACGTTGCTCCCGCATTCGGGATGGGCGCGGGCAAGCAGCGCATCGCCTCGTCGCCGGCCGTTGCGGATATCGACGCTGACGGCCGTATGGAGATCGTGGTCGGTACGGGCACGATCCACCGCTCGATCTGCACCCAGGGTGGTGTTGTGGTCCTGGAGCATGATGGCTCTGTAAAGAAGGGCTGGCCCTTCCTGGCACAGGACAACACCATTCCGCCGGCCGGCTGCCGCGACACGGTGTTCTCTACCCCCGCACTGGGAGACCTGGACCGCGACGGCGACCTGGAGATCGTGGTCGGCGGCTTTGACAAGCGCATTTATGCTCTGCATCACAATGGGCGCGCCTTGCCCGGCTTTCCACCCGACAGCAATCTGTACCCCCGGTTTGAATGGGCCAATCTGCGCGGCCGTCTGGCCGATACCATCTGGAGTTCGCCCGCGCTGGCCGATGTGGATGGGGATGGCTTTCTCGACGTCGTTATAGGCGCCGACGAAGGCAACTTTGACACGTCCTGGCAGCCAGTGATAGAGGAGTGGCATTGCCCTTACCGGTCACCGATTACGCAAGGATATTGCGGCGGATCGGTGTACGCCTTTGATCGCCTTGGGCGGCGCTTGCCCGGCTTTCCAAAGTACAAGCTGGAAGTGATCCAGTCTTCCCCAGCACTGTATGACGTGAATCAGGACGGCCTTACTGAAATGTTCGTGGGAACAGGCTCCTCCTATCACCTGAACAGCCCTGACAGGCCGAAAAATGGCTTTCGCCTGTTTGGTATGGACAGCAGGGGGCGCGATCTCCCTGGATGGGGTGGGGGCCTAAGCGTCGGCAGCGTGGTCACTGCTTCCCCGTCTGTGGGTGACATTACGGGGGACGGAACGCCCGAAGTGGTTGTAGCTGCGCGTGACAAGAAGCTCTATGCCTTTCACCTGAATGGCAAACCGGTGGCAGGTTTTCCCATGGTTCCGCATATGAACGATGGCCAGGTGCTGGATCCCTACGACGTAGGCACCGGCTTTATCCTCGCGGATTACACGGGCGATGGCAAGATGGAGATATTCTTCCGCCACGCTTGGGAGATCGTGATTGTCGACGGCCAGGGACGCCAGCTGACGGCTGCGGCTAAGGGTCAGAACAAGCCAGCCTACGTTACCGCAGGGCCCTTATGGAACAACCCGGCGGTGGGCGATCTCAATGGCGATGGACATCTGGAGCTGGTTGCGCAAAACAGCCAGCTCACCGTCTGGACTCTTCCGGGTTCCACCAAGCGTGCGGACTGGCCGATGTTTAAGCAAAACGCGGCGCGCAGTGCCTATGTGGGTCCGGCTTACGAGGTTGCACCCCAGGAAGTGATGATTGCGCACAAGAATGGCACGGCCGTTGTTTATGATGTTCATCTACACGTGAGCAGTTATCTAGGCAGTCTGGCCTGGACTCTGCAAACAGATAACCCAAAGGACATCCAGATCCCCAAGGCGTCAGGTACGGCTATGGGCGACGAGCTCTTGACCGTGAAGGTTAGCGTCTCCAGGGACATCACTACTAGAAAGCAAATTGGGACGCTTAGCCTGACCATCGACCAGGCCGGTCGACAAATGGTGACCAAGATCCCCGTTCGGGTCCTTGCCATGCGGGACATGCAGCAGAGTTATTTGCCTATGAGCCGCTGACCGGAATAGACTATCTGCATGCACATTGTCATTGCGACGCCCGCATTTCCCCCTTTTGTTGGTGGTGGCGAACGCCATACGGGCACCCTCGCCCACAATCTGGTTGCCCGCGGGCACAGCGTGACGGTCGTTACCAGCGCCGCAGAGCGTGAACAAGATCTCTGGCAGGGCCGAGGGCGACAAGTAACGTTCGAAGAGGTTCGGCCAGGTCTGATCGTTATCCGCACCCCGCTCCAGCCGGTGCGAGGCGGCTACCGCGGGCTGCTGGCCTGGCGCAAGAGTATGGTGCTGCTTTCGAGCTTACCCGGCACTGGGTCCACGTTGCAGGCGATGGCGACGTTGGTGCCGCCCATGACGGCCGTAGATGAGGCCCTGAGCCTTATCCCCGAGCCAGTGGACGTGGTGCATGGTTTCAATATCTCCTGGGAGCACGCCATGATGGCGGGTCGGGAATACGCTTTCAGGGGGCAGCTGCCGTTCGTTGCCTCTCCGCTGGCCCACCTCGGCAGTGGACGGCGCGATCGCGTCGCGCTCAACTCCACCATGCGCCATCAGATCCAACTCCTGTCCTCGGCAGACATGCTGCTCACCAATACGGCCGACGAAGCTGCCCGTTTGCAGGCCAGAGGAGTGAATGTGCCCAGAATTGGAGTCGCCGGCCCCGGGGTTGATGTCCCTGATGTGGTTGCCGATTTGCCTGGGCCGGCACGCGACTGGCAACCCTACCTCCTCTTTGTGGGCCGGCTGAGCCAGGACAAAGGCGCGATCCACGCAGCGCAGGCTGTACTTCATCTGCGTTCTCAGGGCAGTCCCGTGCAGCTTGTGCTCATCGGCCGCGAGACAGACGAGTTTAGCAACTACTACAATGGGCTGTCCCGCGCGGAGCAGGAGGGGTTGCATATCCTGGGTTTTGTTGAAGAAAGCCTCAAGCATGCCTATCTGCGCGATGCTGCGGCGCTTGTGCTGCCTTCGCGCAGTGATTCGTTTGGCATTGTCTTGTTGGAGTCTTGGCTCTACGGCTGTCCAGTCATCGCCGCTTCTTCAGGCGGCATTCCCAGTGTGGTCGATGACGGCGAAAACGGCTACCTGGTACCGTATGGCGATGTGCTTGCTCTTTCCGCGGCCATTCGGGTAGTCACGGAGGATCAGGAGCTGAACCATACCCTTGGGGAAGCCGGCCGTCGGAAACTCCACGCCAACTATACCTGGGATATTATCACAGAGAAGGTGTTGGCTGCGTACCAGACTGTCGCCCGCGCCCGGGAGTCGGATGCGCATGCTGCCTGACCAATCCAAGCCCAGAGTTTTCACGGATTCAACGGAGCGAACGTTTGCGAATCTTGCACGTAGTTCACCAGTATCCGCCTGACTTCCGCGGCGGCACGGAATACTACACCCAAACGCTGGCTGCCGCCCAGGCACGCCAGGGCCATTACGTGGCTGTCTTCGTTCCGACTCCGCACGATTACCCGCCGACATCTGCTGCAAAGGACGAGCAAGGCGTGCTCTTGTACCGGGTGCCCGTAGGCGACCGCACCCGCGGGCAGGTTTTCTGGCAGACCTTTCGCCAGCCGGAGCTGCAAAAGGCATGGCGGGAGGTGCTGGCCGAGTTCACCCCAGACCTGGTGCATATCCAACACTTGATGGGCCTACCGATGGCTTCCGTCCGGCAGGAGCTGCGCACTGCCGCCGTCCCTTATGTCGTAACCCTGCACGACTATTATTACCTTTGCGCCAATGCGCAGCTTGTTACCAATACCGACGGGACAATCTGTGCCGGACCTGACGAGCGTGCAAATAACTGCGCACACTGCGCGCTGTCCCGCACCAGCTTGCCTGCGACGGGTTGGTTGGCTCCCGGTCTGGCCCCGCTGATGCGTCATCGGAACGTGGAGACTTCCCGGGTCTTGAAGCAGGCTGCCCGCGTCATCGCGCCGACAGAGTTTGTAGCCAGGATTTATGCTCCGCTTGGCCTGGATGCCGATAGGCTGGCCGTCGTGCCTCACGGAATTGATCTACCGTGGGCGGAGATCGCCGCTGCCCGTCGCTTACGTGAGGCACGCCCGGCCGGCGGCAGATTGCACATCGGTTACGTTGGCAGCATCAACCAGCAAAAAGGGTTGCATGTACTTATTGAGGCTGTCAAGCGCCTCCCGCGTGACCGGGTTGCGCTTACCATTTATGGCGATCTGACCAGTTTCCCGGGTTATGTGGGTGAACTGCGGCAGGCGGCGGCGCAGTCAAGCATCACCTTTGCTGGCCCGGTGTCGCGCGACAGGTTGTGGACCGCAATATCGGACTTTGACGTGATGGTAATGCCCACCCTGTGGTACGAGGCTTCCCCCCTTGTCATTGATGAAGCCTTCGCCCTGGGCGTCCCCATCGTTGCCTCGCGAATTGGAGCCATACCTGACAAGATAACGGATGGGTTGAACGGCCGTCTCTTTCCACCTGGGGATGCCACCGCGCTGGCCGCCATACTCGCCGACTTGCAGCGCAACCCTGATCAGTTCAAGCAGTGGGAGGAGGGCATTCCTACGGTGCACGAGATCGACGCGCATATGAAGGCGGTAGAAGAAGTTTACGCTGCGGCCCTGGATTCGGTATAATTTACGGCTGCGAGGATGGGCTAGTCCCGCCCGGCGATGTGAGTTTGAATGACTGCGGAAGCGAAACAGGCCCAGGCCCAAAGCGAAGAAACCTATATTTATGACGCCGATGGCGGCACTGGCGGCTGGCGCATCAAGCTTACTGAGCTGTGGCAGTATCGCTTTCTGCTGCACAATTTGGTCAAGCGCGACCTCAAGGCCCGCTATAAGAATTCCTTTTTCGGCGTGCTGTGGAGTCTGCTAAACCCGTTGGCCATGATGCTGGTCTTTACCCTTCTGTTTTCGGTTATGGGCAGCAGCAACATTCGCCATTACCCAATTTTTGTCCTGGTCGGATTGATCCCGTGGAATTTCTTCAGCGGTGCGCTGATCAGCGGCACCACTTCCGTTACCGGAAATTCCTCCCTGGTTAAGAAAGTCTACTTCCCGCGCGAACTGCTGCCCCTGTCTTCGCTCTTGTCTAACCTGGTCAACTTCGCGATAGCATTCCTTGTGCTGGTGGCTCTCCTCTACGCTTTTGGGATCGGTTTGACTGTACATGCGTTGTGGGTTCCAGCTATCCTGGTGACTCAATTAATTTTCACCCTGGGTTTATGCTTGCTGTTGGGCGCGCTGACTATCTTTTACCGTGACATTATGATGATCCTGGAAGTGGTCATGCTGGCCTGGTTCTTCCTCACGCCGGTCTTCTACTCCCTGGAAATCTTTGGGCCTACGGCCACTGTTATGGGCATTACCTTTGATCCCGCGCAGGTCATGCGCTGGCTCAACCCGATGGCCTCGATCATCGATGGCTATCGCACCGTTCTGTGGGGCACTTATGAGAGTGCCGGACCTGTGAGCATGAACCCCGCGTATCTGTTCCGCACATTTGTTACTTCGGTAATAGTCCTTGTTTTGGGCTACTTTGTCTTTAACCGCCTTGAGTACAAGTTCGGCGAAAAACTCTAGTACTTGTTGCCAATGCTGCCATCCTTGCGAACGCCTGAACGCCCTCTGCTCGTCATCTTACTGGTCTGGTTTGCCCTGCTTGTTGCAGCCTGCCAGCAGACGCCCGCGCCGGCGCCGGAGCAGCCGGCCCTGGATTCCACGGCCGTTGCCGAGCTCCCGGAGATTGAACCGACGGACGTACCAGGGACAGTAACTGCCCTGCCCACGCAAAGTGTAGCAGCCGCGACGCCACGCCCAACCACGCGCGCGCTGACTGCGGCATTCACAAGGACCCCAACCCCAGCGGCGACCCTGCCGCCCACACCCGCCGGTCCTCCCACGGTGACTCCCACCAGTGCTCCGCAATTCGCACCTATCCTGGAGATAACCGAACCACAACCCGTCCGCGAAGGCGTGTCCACCCCGGCGACGGCCATACCCACGGCCGTGCCAGCTTTCGCCGTGCCCAAAGGAACCACAAATGTACTCCTGTTGGGCAGCGACTCTCCGGTAGGCGACTCCGGCGTCAAGCGTACGGACACGATGATCCTGGTTTCGATTAACCGCGACGGTCCGACGGCCTCGATGATTTCGCTGCCTCGAGATCTTTATGTCTATATGCCTGGCGGTACGATGAACCGCCTCAATACGGCCGTGACCCTCGGCGGTGTCAACTTGTTGAAGCAGACCATCCTTTATAATTTCGGAATACCTGTTCACTATTTTGCCCGGGTAGATTTTGCCGGTTTTGAAGAGATCGTTGATGCCATAGACGGCGTGGAAATGGTGGTTACGTGCCCTTTCAAGGACTGGCGCATAATTTCCCCCGAACTCGACCCGGAAGAGGTTGAGAACTGGTATGTCGCCGAGCTGGAACCGGGCGTCCATCAGATGGATGGTGCAACCGCTCTCTGGTATGCCCGCTCGCGCCTGATGTCCAATGACTTTGATCGCGGCCGCCGCCAGCAGCAGCTTCTACGTGCCTTGCTCAACCAGGGGGTTGATCTTGGACTGGTTGCCCAGGCTCCAGCGTTGTGGAGCAGTTTCAGTGACACTGTGGAAACGGATATGGATATCGGCCGTTTGCTGCAGATTGCCTCGCTTGCTCCCGCCATCCGCGACAACGGTGTACAGAACCTGTATCTCTTGGGCAAGACCGAACCATGGACCTTGCCGGACGGCAGCGCGCAGGTCCAGCTTCCAGTATGGGAGGGCCCGGACAAAATGCAGCAGACCTTCCAGCGCCTGTTCCTGCCGCCTGCACTGAACAAGGCTGCCAGCGCGCCCATCACCGTTGAGGTTGTCAACGCCTCGGGTGATCCGGAGATGGCTCGACTGGCGGCCGAAAACCTGGCCTGGTATGGTTTTGTGCCTCACATTAGCGAGGATGACATGGCACGACCCGCTGCGGAAACCAGCCTCACCTATTTTGGACCCAATTTCAAGGGCTCCTACGATTGGTTGATTTCCTGGGTAGTCAATATGGAAAAAGGCGATATCGAACTTGATAGCGAGACCACGAGCAATCCCTATGACTACCAGTTGGTGCTCGCCCAGGATTATGACCCCTGCTTGAACGAGTTCTACTCTCCGCACGCCCTCTTGCCCTGATTCTCATTGCCAATTATTCCTGACAGGGTCATAATCCCTGCTGGTTTTTGCGGCTACGCTCCCGGCCTTGCGCAATCGTTGCGCCTGTCCATCCTCTCACCTGATCCTGGTGCCCCCGGGTGCCCCGGAGAACAATCGTGAACGATAAACGAGAAATTCGTGGCTGGACGATGTATGACTGGGCCAACTCGGCTTTCAGCACGACGGTGGTCACGGCACTGCTTGGACCTTACGTGCTGGCCCTCGCCGAGAGCAGCGCCACACCGCTAACGTTCCTGGGTACCACGATTGAGCCTGCCGCCATTTTCCCTTTCAGTGCGTCGCTCTCCGTTATGCTGCAGGTGTTCCTGCTACCTTTGCTGGGCACGATCGCCGACTACACTCACCTCAAGAAGCGGATGTTGTTGTCGTTCGCCTATGTGGGTGGGTTCGCCACCATTCTGTTGTTTTTCGTTCAAGGCGACATGGCCGGCTTCGGTACGAACGGGGCAGTTCTGTTTGGCAGCCTCCTTTTCATTATCGCCAATCTGTGCTTTGGTGCGGCGATGGTCTTTTATAACGCCTTCCTGCCGGAGATCGCCTCGCCAGACCAGCGTGATGCTGTCAGCTCACAGGGCTTTGCCCTTGGCTACCTGGGTGGTGGGCTGCTCTTGCTGATCAATCTGGGCTTACTGACCTTGATGGACGACACCGGACTTGCCGTGAGGATCAGCCTTGCCAGTGCCGGCCTCTGGTGGCTTGTTTTTACCTACCTCTTTCCGCAGCGCCGCCTGAAGCAGCGCGACCCCGCGCGCGAGATACCTCCCGGAGCCAGCGTGTTCAGTCACGGCTTGCGCGAACTGGTAACGACTCTGGGCGAACTGTATCGCAGCTATCCTCAGACGCTGCGCTTCCTCATCGCTTATCTGGTTTACAATGACGGTATCCAGACGGTTATCGTGGTGTCTACTGCCTTTGCCGCAGACGAGTTGGGTATGGCCACTGACATGCTGCTGATTCTGGTGCTAATGATCCAGTTCGTTGCCTTCTTCGGTGCGCTGGGATTCGGATTTCTTTCCAGACGTTTGGGCGCCAAGCGTTCGATCATGATCAGCCTGTTGATCTGGTCTGGGATAGTCATTTTCGCCTACGCTCTGCTTTACGAGGAATGGCAAGTCTTCGTTCTGGGCTTTGTGCTGGCTCTGGTGCTGGGTGGTTCTCAGGCCCTGAGCCGTTCCCTCTTCTCCCAAATGATACCAGCCGACCATGAGGCGGAGTACTTCGGCTTCTATGAAATCAGCGAACGTGGGACGTCCTGGCTTGGACCGCTCGCCTTTGCTGCCGCAGTGCAGCTGACGGGATCGCAGCGGGTTGCGATCGTGACGTTGATCTTCTTCTTTGTGTTTGGACTGCTGCTGCTCAGCCGCGTCGATGTGCGGCAAGCGATGATTGACGCGGGTAATGATCCTGCTGGTGTCGTGCTGTAGCCTGCTGCAGTTCAGAGTTCGCTGCGCCAGTCACTTCCTCGTTCGCGCTTGCGACGGCCGTGATGCTTCTTTGCGGTAATTCTTTTCTCCTGCGCCGCCGCAGAAGGCTTGCTCGCTACCCGTGGCGTCTGTACAACCAGCGCTTCAACGAGTATTTCTACCAGGCGCGCCACGGCCAGATCGCGATTTTGCTTCTGGCTGCGCGAATCCTGGGCGGTAATGCGCAAGACACCTTCCTTATTTAAACGCGTTTCCAGCGCCGCCAACAGACGCTCCCGCGTTTCATCATCCAGACTGGGTGAAGCGGCTACGTCAAACAGCAGCGTCGCCCGCGTGTGGGCGCGATTCGCGTGCTGGCCACCGGGTCCGCTACTTGGTGAAAAGCGGAACCTAAGCTCCGCAAGCGCAATCACGAGGTCGTCTCCAATGACGATAGCGTCTTCCTTGATCATCATGACAACAGTATTGCATATTTGGAGGCTTGACAAGAACCTTGTTGACAGTACACTGCCAAACCATGTCCGACGCTCTGCCTGATCGACCGGTGCCCCAAGCGCTCCCCTTAGAGGGGCGCTATGTTCTGATCTTCTTTCTGGACGGTGTGGGGCTGGGCAGCAGCGATCCGCGGATCAACCCGTTTGTCTCAGCTAAAATGCCCCATCTGACCCGCCTGCTAGGGTGCGAAGAATGGTATCTGCGGGCCAACGGCCGTTTAAGCAGTGCGCGCGCTTCAATGGCACCCACGGATACGACGATGCAGTTGCCTGGTCGCCCGCAGAGCGCCACCGGGCAGGCCGCCATCCTTACCGGGCGCAATATTCCCCGGCTCGTAGGTGAGCATTATGGGCCAAAACCCAACAGGGCGGTTGCGGCGCTTATCGAAGAGGGAACCCTGTTCCATGAGGTTGCCGCTGCGGGCCGTCGAGCGGCGTTGCTCACCCCGTATCCTGCCGGATACTTCGAGGCGATTGAGAGCGGCAAACGCCTCTACTCGGCCGTTCCACTGGCCGTTACCAGCGCCGGCTGGCCTTTGTTTTCGGCAGACGAACTGCGCAACGGCCGTGCCGTCAGCCCCGGCTTTACCGGACAGGCCTGGCGCGATCTCCTCGGGTATGACGATGTCCCCATTCTTACTCTGCCAGAAGCGGGGCGCCAGATCGCCGCGATCGCATCCACCTATGACCTAAGCTTCTTTGAACATTGGCCCAGCGACCGGGCTGGTCATCGTGGAACACTGTCTGAGGCAGTCAGTCACCTGGAAATGCTCGATTCGGTTTTCGGCGGTCTGCTGGAAACGTGGGATGACCAGCGCGGATTGCTTATCGTTACCAGCGATCATGGTAATATTGAAGAAAAGGATCACCGCCTGCATACGGCCAATCCGGTTCCCACAATTCTTGTGGGGCAAGGGCACCAGCAGGCAGCTTCGACAATATATAACCTGGCCGACATTGCGCCCGTGGTCAGGCGGGCGCTGGGCCTCGATGCAACAAAGGAGCACCGCCTATGAGTATCGGATCGGAACAATTCCGTGCCGCCCTGCGCCACTTCCCTTCCGGAGTTACGGTTGTTACTATGCGCGGGCCAGGCAGCGATCATGTCCACGGCCTGACGGTTTCCGCCTTCGCTTCTGTCTCTCCAGAGCCGCCGCTGATCCTTGTCGCCATCGATCACCGCGCCAGCGCCTTTGCAATTCTGGAGCAGGAAGGCGCGGTTTTTGCGGTCAACATCCTGGCTCAGGACCAGCAAGCGCTGTCGAATCGCTTCGCCTGGGTCAAGGACGAGGATCGTTTCGCTGAGGGGGAATGGGACACTGCCGTGACCGGTGCCCCAATCCTCAAAGATGCTTTGGCCTGGCTGGACTGCACTATTTTTGCCCGCCATGATTCCGGCACGCATACGATCTACATTGGCGAAGTGCAGGCCAGTGAGGTCCCGCGCGCCGATGAACTTCCCTTGCTCTATTGGAACCGCGGCTATCGTTCCCTGAGCAGCCATGAATCAGAGATCTGACTGGATCATCTGCCCCAGCTGCTGGTCGTAAGCCGATGCGATCTGCGGCCAGCCAAAAAGTGCTGCGGCTGGAGCCAGTTGCTTAGCTGTGCGCCGCGTCTCTTGGAGAGCTGACAGCGCCCTTCGCAATAGGATCACCATTTGTTCATGGTTCTCGTAAAGGCACACAGGATGGAAACGCACCGGGATTAACTCGGGGTAGCTGAGCGCCGCCGGCAGTAGTGGCAGCGTCTCCGCGTAGATCGCCTCCAAAATGCTGATGCCGAAGAATTCGTGGAAGGCGGTAGAAATGACCACATCGGCGTTCCATAGTAGCTTTGCATACTCGCCGGCGGATGCGTAACCGTCGTGAATCACTCTGTGGCCCAGCAGCTCTATACCGGCTGAAAACTCCTGCGGTTGCCTCCCGAACTGCTCCCCACATAACGCAACCTCAAACGGAACGTTTTCGGCGGCTAGCTCCGCGAGTGCGGCGAAGAACGCCCCCGGGTTCTTGTCGTATTCCCAGCGTTGATTCCAGAGAATTAATGGCGGGCGGTCCGCGCTTTTGGATGCTGTGCCTGTATCGCGGTTTTCTTCAAGCAGCTGGAAATCGATACCCACGGGAACCACGTGGCTCTTCTTCCGCAGCACGCGTATACTACCCAGCTCCCGGTACTCCGGAAAATGTCTCAAAAAACCAGGCAGAGCAGCAAACCAATTCTGAAGATGATGGTGGGAGTTGAACCACACCTGATCTGCAGCGAGCATCGACGTATAGTTGACGAATGCATAGTGCCGGTCTCGCTCTCCTAATTGGCGGCGCATGGGTCCGGTACGGCCGTCGCTGGGCAAGGGATAGGTAAGCTGGTTTTCGTGCATATAGAGCACGGTGGGGATCCGGCTGGTACGTTGGCGCGTTAGCGCCAAAAACGCCGCCAAATCCAGCATATCCGTGGCGAGGAGCACGTCGGGCTGCGCGGCATCCTGGTTGAAGCGCCGCGCCATGGTTACTGCCGCGCCATGCATGCGCCATTTCCAAAAGCGCGCGGGCAGCGTTAGAAGCTGCACGTCATGCCTGCTGTGACGTCGGAACCCTTCTGC
The DNA here is from genome assembly GCA_963786145.1 of uncultured Chloroflexia bacterium. Classification (GTDB taxonomy): domain Bacteria; phylum Chloroflexota; class Anaerolineae; order Promineifilales; family Promineifilaceae; genus JAACFF01. The sequence goes on along the minus strand of CAWAYB010000001.1, from coordinate 910,619 downwards.
CCATGCCGCGTGGCTGCCGCCATGGTATGGGGATAGGATGAGTATCCTGTGTTCTGAGTTCGCCTGCTTCATAGCCAGAATTGGGAGATAAGAGCTTCCCTGCATCACGGCCTGATCTTCAGCCTGCCGCCAGGGTCATGCAAACCTACACGGCCGTTCGACTATTCGACCTGGGCCACACATTGTACTATACTTACGACATCCTGAAGTCTGGGAGTTTTTTCATTGTCTGACCAGGTGATTGACCTGTACTGGGATTCAACCTACGCTGTTGCTGTCGCTCTGATGACACAACATCCTCAGCTAAATCCGGAAGACGTAGGCCTCTCTGAATTGGCTGCGCTGGTCATAGACCTCCCCGGGTTTAGAGATGATTTCTCCCTTGTTACAGACCAGATCCTACTTGATATCCAAACCGTTTGGTATGAGGAGGCGACAAACCCATGACCACTGCTGACGCCGGAACTGCATCCGCGATTCCCGTTCCCGAAGAGGTCTCCAACAATGTAGTCATCACGAGCATTGCCAAGCTCCTGGACCCTGCGTACAACTGGTCGCGTCGTAATTCCCTGTTTCCAATGGTCTTTGGGCTGGCCTGCTGCGCTATTGAGATGATCTGCACCGCCGGCAGCCGCTACGACCTGGCGCGCTTCGGCATGGAAGTCTTTCGCGCAACTCCCCGCCAATCGGACCTGATGATTGTTTCCGGAACGGTGACCAAGAAGATGATCCCCACCATTGTGCGGCTCTATAACCAGATGCCGGAGCCTCGCTATGTCCTGGCCATGGGTGCCTGTGCTTCCGGTGGTGGTCCGTTCAAAGAAGGGTACAGCGTGGTCGACGGTGTAGATAAATTTCTGCCGGTAGATGTCTATGTCCCCGGATGCCCGCCCACACCGCAGGCGCTGATCAACGGTCTGATTGCCCTGCAAGAGAAGATCGACCAGCAGTCGATAGCCACCGTTCCCTGGTACCGCAAAGGGGATCCAACCGCCGGACTTTATCCAATTCCCGTGCTAGGGCCCGACCTGGTCGATGTGCGCCAGCTAGAATTGATTTCAGCTGAGGCCAGAAAAGCAGAAGCCCGGCAGCTTGAGGAAACCCCCGGCGACTAGCACAACCGAGCAGAGTTGGCGCCTGCCCAACAGGCCGCTGAACAGGCGAAAAGGGTTAGTATGAGCGAGATGATTACAGAGTCAGCCACAGAAGGAACCGGCCATATTGTGTACGCCAATCCGGCCGATGAGACGTTAAGCCTGTTGCAGCAGCGTTTCCCAAAAGGAGTTGCTGCCGATGAACGCGAGGGCTACGAGGGCGCGATCGTCAGTGCAGATCATTTGCTAGAAGTTGGCCGGGCCCTGCGAGACGATTTGGGATTCAATTTCCTGTCTAGCGTCACCGGTGTGGATCTTATCGATGAAAACAAGATGGAGGTTGTTTACCATACGTACAGCATCAACAACGGCGGTGGTCCCTTCGTCTTCAAAGTGCAAACTGACCGTGAGAATCCGGTCGTACCTTCCCTGGTCTCGCTTTGGCCCGCTGCCGATTTTCAGGAACGGGAAGCATACGACATGTTTGGCATCCAGTTCGAAGGACACCCGGACTTGCGCCGCATCCTGACCTGGGAAGGTTTTGAGGGGTACCCGCTGCGCAAGGATTGGAGGGAACCGTTCTTCGAGGAAGAGAACAAGCCGTTTGGCAGCCGCTGGCCAGCGGGTGAGGTGCATCGCGCGGAAGAAAACAACATATATGGGATGAACGTCCAGTATCCCGCGGGCTGGGAGCCAACCGGGGAAGAATACGATGTAGAGACCGAAGTGTATACCGGGCTCACCTTTTCCCGTGACGCGACGCCGGGCCTTAAGACAGACAAGGTGACCGTCAACCTTGGGCCGCAGCATCCATCCACCCACGGCGTGTTCCGTATGGTTGTTACCTTGGACGGGGAGACAATTATCGGCTTGAAGCCGGTCATGGGATATTTGCATCGTAATCACGAGAAGATAGGCGAGCGCAATACGTTCATCATGAACATGCCCTACACCGATCGTCTGGACTATCTCTCTTCTATGTCCAACAACCTGGGCTATGCGATCACGATCGAGAAGCTGTTTGGCATCCAGGTGGCAGAGCGCGCGGAGTGGATTCGCATCTTGATGGCCGAGCTGACCCGAATCGCCAATCACCTGTGGGCCGTTGGTTTCCTATTGAACGATCTTGGCGCCTTCCAGACGCCTATGCTCTATTACTACATTGAGCGCGAATTTATCGTCGACTTCTTTGAGGCCGTTGCCGGATCACGGATGATGTGCAATTACATGCGCTTCGGTGGCGTCGCCTATGATCTACCCGATGAGGTCAGGGGCCAGCCGGTTTATGATTTCCTAGAAGAACTGGTGAACGAACGGCTGCCGGCTGCTCTGGACGATGGCGACCGCTTGATGACCGGCAACGAAATCGTGCGGGCGCGCGGCATCGGCGTTGGCATTCTCACACCGGAGGATGCAATCGCCTATGGCGTGTCCGGGCCTATGCTGCGTGGCAGTGGGGTGGCCTATGATATTCGCCGTGCGGAGCCGTATTCGTTCTATGAGCATCTCGATTTCGATGTAGCTGTGCGCTACAGCGGCGATATTTTTGATCGCTACATGGTGCGCATCGACGAAATGCGCCAGAGCTTGCGCATTTTGCGCCAGGTTATTCCTTATCTGCGACAAACTGCCGGGGCGCCGATCGTGTCCGAGAAGCCCCAGTATGCCCTGCGCGCGCCGAGTGCGGGGGAAGCTTACGGCCGTGTCGAAGGACCCAAAGGCGAGTTGGGCTTTTACGTCACCACGCGTCGCCGCGACGGCAACCCGCAGCGTTACCACGTTCGCGCCCCCTCGTTCATCAATCTCACTCCCCTGGGCATGATGTCCCAGGGACACAAGATTGCCGATGTGGTGGCCATACTGGGCAGCATTGATATCGTACTTGGAGAGGTTGACCGCTAAGATAAAGTTTAGGCATACCGCGCTGGGTTCATGCTCTGAAGCCGCGGCGTGAATGGAGACATTATGTATGGAATAGGGATAATCAAGGGCCTCGGCGTCACGCTGAAGAACTTCATCATAACCTATAAAGATGACCTTTCTTTTCTGGCAACGGGCGGCCGCTATTACAATGAGGCAGCCTTACAGAAACGCCAGAGCCTGGAAGGGAAGGGTGTCATGACGGTCTTCTATCCTGAGGAAAAGTTGGAGACGCCGGAGCGCTTCCGGTTTGTGCCTTTCCTGGTGACGGACGACCCGCCACCTGGCCAGAAATGGGGCCATGATTGGTGTACTTCATGCGGCATCTGCGCCAAGGTCTGTCCGCCGCAGTGCATCTGGATCGAGCGGGGCAAACAACCCAACGGCCGTCCCAAGCCCGAACCGCAAGAATTCTTTATTGATATCGATATCTGCATGAACTGCGGTCTGTGTGCCGAGTTTTGTCCTTTTGATGCCATCAAGATGGATCATGACTATGAACTCGCCAGCTATGATCGCACCACGGCGCATATTCATGACAAAGAACGTCTCTCCAAGCCCTTGAGCTACTGGCAATCTATTGCGCCGCGTAAGGCCACGGCCGAAGCGGCAGCGCGCGCCTATGTGGATGCGGCCAAAGCGCGCAAGAAGGACAAAAGCGGCGACGGTGATGAACCAGAAGACCGTATTGCCGAAGCAATGTCGCGCCAGCTTGTCTACAAGGGTCTGCTATATTAGCAGGGATGTTGCGAGGCGAAGAATCGGGTACGGTCGTGTACCTAGACGAAGAAATTTACAGAAGCAGTTGTGAAATCGCTCCGCGTGGGCGATTTCTGATTTCAGGATGAAAAGACCAATGCAAGATCAGAATGAGAAAACGCTTTCCGAGGACGCCGTTCTGGCGGCCCTCAGCACAGTCATTGAACCGGAACTCCACCGCGATCTCGTTTCGCTGAACATGATTCGCGAACTGGAGATAGACGGCAACGACGTACAGTTCACCATTATGCTGACCACCCCGGCTTGCCCACTAAAAGGCAAGATGGAGCAGGATTCTCGTGCTGCTTTGGCGGCCATTGGGAATGTGGGGAAGGTGACTATCAATTGGAACTCCAATGTCCCCACGGACAGGCGCATTGGTAATCAGGTGGGCCAGCAGTTCCGAAACACCATTGCTGTTTCCAGCGGGAAAGGCGGTGTCGGTAAGTCTACCATCGCCGTAAACCTCGCTATCGCCCTGGCCAAAGAGGGTGCGCGTGTGGGCCTCTTGGATGCTGATATCCTTGGCCCCAACGTACCCATGATGATGGGCGTGGAACAGATGCCTCCCGTGCGCAACCGCAAGATGGTACCTGCCGAGAACTATGGCGTCAAATTCATTTCCATGGCCTTTCTGGTCCAGCCGGACCAGCCGCTAATCTGGCGGGGGCCGATGCTGCATAGTGCCATCCAGCAGCTCCTGACCGATGTAGATTGGGGCGAACTGGATTACCTACTTGTTGATCTGCCGCCCGGCACTGGTGATGCCCAACTGACCCTGGCGCAGGTGCTTCCCTTATCTGGCGCCCTGGTCATTACCCAGCCTATGCAGGTTGCTGCTTCCGATGCCCTGCGTGGCTTGAAGACTTTCGAGAAACTGGAAGTGCCGATCATTGGCGTGATAGAAAATATGAGTGGCCCAATGTTTGGCACAGGGGCTGGAGAGGTGTTGGCGGCCGACTATGATGTGGACTACCTGGGCAGCGTGCCCATGGATGCCAATGTGCGTATCGGTGGAGACAGCGGTAAGCCCATCGTGGTCGCTTATCCGGAATCCGACGCTGCTCAGGCCCTGAATGAGATCGCGCGCCTGGTTGCGGCAAAAGTCAGCCTGCTGACCCTTCAAAAACAGGCGGATGGTGTTATTCCAATCCAGATGATCGGTTGAGCTCTGCGCTCTGCTGCAGTCCAGACATGTGGGGCGTCTACCGCACGCTGCCTAATATTTCAACAACAAGAGAGGAGGTCGGGTGATTACCTGGCCTCTATTTGGTTTGATATCCTCCTTGGCAACCATGTGAAAGCATTCACCAAGTTGTGAGCAGTTCCTAAATTCGTTATAACTACGTGTCAATCTACAAAATCTACTTCCGTAACGGAGATACCAATGACAACAGTCACCGCGGATGGCACATCGGAATATGTGGGCATCCGTTTTCAGAAACTTGGGAAACTTTATCACTTCGCGATTGGCGATCACCAGGACCTAAAGTCCGGTGATCACGTGATTGTAGAAACCAGTCGCGGCCGCCAGTTGGGCCAGGTTGTTGCCTTCATTGACCCCGCTGAAGTGCAGCGTAAACAGAGCGTGCGGACCATCGAGCGTATTGCCACGCCTCGCGATCTGGTCATGCAGCAGGTCTGGCAGGCAAAAGAACTGGACGTGCTCATTTCCTGCCGGGAACGTGCGGCCGAGCTGGGCATCAAGGACGCCAAATTCTTAAAGGCCGAGTACAGTTATGATGGTTCCTGGCTGACCATTCTTTATACCAGTGACAACAATAAACTGGACCTGAAATCGCTGCGCACGAACCTGAACCGCGCCTTTCGCGCCGACATCGAGCTGCGCTCCATCGGCCCGCGCGATGTCGCCCGGATTATGGGTGGTTATGGCGCTTGTGGCTCGCCGCGTTGCTGTTCCACCTTCCTGACGGAATTCAGTCCCATCTCGATTAAGATGGCCAAGGCACAGAATATTTCCCTGAGCCCGCAGGAGATTACGGGTATGTGCGGACGCTTGCGCTGTTGCCTCGTCTTCGAATATGAACAATACGTAGAAGCGCGGAAAGTCCTGCCACGCCGCGGTAAACGGGTAGACACGCCTTACGGCAAGGGAAAGGTCCTCGACGTGCGCGTCTTGCGAGATGCCGTGCTTGTGGAACTTGAGAATGGTGAACGTCAAGAGGTGGCCCGTCACGAGCTGGAACCCTCTGACGAACTGGAAGCACTGCAGCGCAAAGCTGCCACCGGCTGTGGCAATGGCGGTTCGTGCGAGTGTGGTGCCCGCAAGGGTGAGGACCAAAATACGGATTTGTAATCAATGACGAAATCAAAGGCTGAGGCCTGGGACCTCGTTTGTGAGTCTGTGCAGGACCCTGGTTTGCGGCGTCACATGTTGTCTGTGGCCGCGGCCATGCGCTTTTACGCCGGCCTGTTGGCAGAAGATGTGGACTACTGGGAAATGGTCGGCCTGCTACATGACTTTGATTGGGAGATGCATCCTGACCTGGACCGGCATCCCATGGCAGGCGCACCTATCCTGCGCGAGCGGGGCTGGGACGAAGCGACTATTCGCACGATTCTCTCTCATTATTCGGAAGGCTCCGGCGTTCCCAGGGAGAAGGCGATTGATTTTGCGTTGCTGGCTAATGACGAGATTACCGGCCTGATCGTGGCTACGACCCTTGTACGGCCGTCCAAGAACATCGCTGATGTCTCGGTTTCCTCCATTCGCAAGAAATGGAAGAACCCTGCCTTCGCTGCTGGTGTGGATAGGGAAGACGTGGAAATAGCGACGGCGGAGTTCAGCCATGCATGCTTTCACGGCGAACTTGATCTCTGGTCGCATATTGCCAATGTACTGACTGCCATGCAGGGCGCCGCAGCTGAGCTTGAGCTGGACGGCCGTCAGGCATCCCAAGAGTAGAATAGATGACCCGCGTGGAAGACCTCACCGTCGCCGAAGCGCTGGCGCTTATTCTGGACAAGGCGCACGCCTTACCCGCCGAGAAGACGCATTTGTTGGACGCCCTGGGCCGCGTTCTGGCTGAACCGGTTGTTGCTCATGATAGCTTGCCGCCGTTCGCGAATTCCTCTATGGACGGCTATGCGATGCGCGCAGCCGATACTGTGGACGCCTCGTCGGGCACTCCGGTCTCTTTGCGCGTGTTGGCTGATGTTGCCGCTGGAACCGTCTCCCAGGCTGTCGTAACCCCGGGTACGGCCGTGCGCATCATGACCGGTGCTGCACTCCCAGCTGGCGCGGATGCCGTCGTGCCCGTTGAGGATACGGATGAACCCTGGCGTGATCCTGCACGGCCGTTACCCGCCACGGTGCAGATACGTCGTTCAGTGCGCTCAGGTGACTTCGTGCGACCCATCGGTGAAGACATTGAGGCGGGACAGATTGTCATGTCTCCCGGGCACCTTTTGCGCCCACAAGAGATCGGCGTCCTGGCGGCCCTCGGCGTCAGCGATGTCTTCGTACACCGCCGCCCACGCGTCGCTATTCTGGCCACCGGAGATGAGTTGGTTGGAGTCGAGCAGCCGCTTGCGCCGGGAAAAATTCGCAACAGCAACGGCTACGCCCAGGCTGCCCAGGTAATGTCCCTCGGCGCCGAAGCGATTAATCTGGGTGTGGCCCATGATACGGAAGCAGATGTACGGGCGAAATTGCGGCGCGGCCTGGATGCCGGTGTCGATCTTTTTGTCAGTTCTGCAGGGGTCTCTGTGGGTGCCTATGATGTTGTCAAAGAGGTACTTGAGCAGGAAGGAAAAGTAGGATTCTGGCGTGTGCGCATGCGTCCCGGTAAGCCTCTGGCCTTTGGGTCCTATCAAGGTGTGCCTTTCCTGGGCCTGCCTGGCAACCCTGTTTCGGCGATGGTATCGTTTGAGCGATTTGCCCGGCCCTTTGTTCGCAAATTGGCTGGCTTCTCTGACCTGGACCGGCCGCAGGTAGAGGTCACCCTGGGCGAAGAGATGGAGTCAGACGGCCGTGAGACCTACCTGCGCGCCGTTGTAACCCGCGGCCCTGGGGGGTACCAGGCGCATTCAACCGGCAGCCAGGGATCTCATGTGCTAACCTCATTGGTCAGGGCCAATGCCCTCGTGATCATCCCCGAGGGCATGACGCATGTACCCGCCGGCGCGAAGTTGCTGGCGTTGATGATCGATTGGCCGGAGCACATATTCTAGTTTCGCCGGCACAAAAAAAGGACCTGCCACAGGCAGGTCCTTCGAGCATTCTGGCGGTATTACTGGTCGCCCTGGAACTGTAAAGTGCGATCTAGCAGTTCCTCCTGGTCTTCACGCCGCTGTCTGCGATTCTTCTTCTTGGCCCGCTTGCTGCGGTCTTCTTCCAGCGCCTCAAACGCTTCATCGCCCATCGCCCGCCGCAAAGCGACTTCCATGGCCGTGGGCACTTCTTCGTACTCTTCTTCGTATTCCAGGTCTTCCGGGGCCGGCGCCGACGAACGACTGCCACCGCCACCGCCACTGGACGTTTGCCCGGCAGGCTTTTCTTGCAGGTTCTTTATGCTCAGATCAATGCGTCGTTTACGCCGGCTGAAACCCAATACCTGAACCTGGACTTCGTCGCCCACAGACAGAACTTCGCTGGGATTCTTAACGTAATTGTGGCTGAGCTCGCTGATATGTACCAGACCTTCGCGCTCGGCGCCGATGTTCACGAATGCGCCATAATTCTCAAGGCGCGTGACCGTCCCAGTGTATTCCTGTCCCGTCTTCAGATCGTTCCAGTCGACTTCCAAAGGCTCGACCATCGTCACCATGATCTGGCCCTGCTCCGGATCAACCTTATCGATCCAGACCTCGATCTCCTGACCTTCGGTTAGAACATCTGAGACGCGGTTAACGTGATCTTTGTTCAGCTTGGAAATATGAACGAGAGCATTTGTGCCCACGCCGATATCGACAAACGCTCCATACAGCTCAAGGCGCACCACCTTGCCCCTGACCTTCATCTTGGGTTCAATTTCCTCGATGCTGGAGGGCGTGGCAATCACATCGGCTTCCACGCCTTCAATGTTGTTGTTTTCTTCCATGACAGCCTACTCCTGCGTGGGCAAAATTGGCTATCCCACGCTTCTTCTATTTTTGATCGATTGTTCTGACATTCTTGGGGGCAGAACACAGTCGTTTGGTAACTAGGTCAACAACGAATTATAGCAAGGGTCAAGGGTCTGTCAAACAATTTTATGATCCATGCCGGCAGCGAAAACAGGAGTTCCGCTAACTGTCCCGGGCCGTGTCGAGCCGTGCACTTTCAGACCTCATTCCAGGGCGAAATGGACCTCGCTGCTTCCGTCGCAGCTCGCACCCACTTGGGCAATGTGGGCCGGATGCGCTTGATCCGGTTCACGGCCTGGTGCGAAGTAATGCAGTGCAGAGGGCTCCTTGAACCGGCCGTTTGCCCCGGCCAGGAATGTGAAGGTCATGCTTGGATCGCTGCGGGCCAGGTAAATGCCGGAAAGGCCGGATAGTTGGCACAGATCTAGCCCACTCTCGCGCAGGGCCCTGGCAGCGGCTGACCAGGGCGGTTCCAGCGGCCGTGCCACGGCCATCGGCAGCTGCCATGAATACTCACCCTGGCTCCTGCGCCACAGAATCTCCCCGCGTTCGTTGCGCACCAACGTCGTTGCTACGACCTGCCAGCTTGGCGCCGGTATGTACGCGGGCTGCGCGTTCACCCTTCTGCGCCAGTCCAGCAGCGGGTAGATCAACCTGTTCAGAAGTTCGTTCCCCAACCGCAAGCTACGGCTCACCTCGTGAGTGCCCCAGGCAGGTGAGCCTCCGGGATGGGAGATTCCGCTTTCAATCTGCTCGCGGTGCAGGGCCAGCATCGGTTCAGGCAAGGGGTAGCTCTTGAAGAAGCCTGCCCTGGGCGTTTCGGCCGACGGCTGGATTGTCCCGCCGCGCTGGATCGCGCGGAACGAAAGGAACAAGTAATCGTGGGGCCGGGTAGGCAAATAGTGCAGTCCCACCAGCCGCACGGCCGTCACCTTCAGCCCCGTTTCCTCGTATACCTCTCGTTCGACTGCCAGTGGTGGCAGTTCGCCGATCTCGACTGCTCCCCCGGGTGGGGCAAGTGTTCTCGTATCGTCGCGGCGAACCAACAGTGTGTCGCCGTACTCGTTAAACACTAGCCCGTTCGCGCTAATCAACATACCGCGCCTACCGTGGTGCGCGTGGGCAAATGCCGCCCTTGGTCATCAGCTCTTTTCGCCGCGGATCATCGCTCTGGAGATCTGGTTATGGCGCTCCAGGTGCGGTCCCAGGTCCAACGTGGTCAACCGGCCGTTTTTCACCACAATACGGCCGTTGATCACCGACCAATCGACAGTCGGAGGCTGGCACAGCAGAATGGCCGCCACTGGATCATGCTGGGCGCCGGCGAACGCCAGCTGGTTCAAGTTGAGGGCGATAAAATCTGCGCTCTGGCCGGGCGCCAGATAGCCAATGTCATCTCGCCCCAGCACGGCCGCGCTGCCACGCGTGGCCAACTCCAGCGCCTGGCGCGCTGACATCGCTGCCGCGTCCCCGGCGAAGCCACCACGCCCGCCCGGCTCCTCACTCACGTAGCGGTCAGGAGCCACGCGCTGCAGCAGCATCGCCAAGCGCGCTTCGGCGAGTAAATGCCCTCCGTCGTTAGATGCTGAACCATCCACTCCCAGCCCCACGCGCACGCCTGCCTCGCGCCACTCCACCAATCGGGCAATCCCGCTGGCCAGCCGCATGTTGCTGGCCGGGCAGTGGGCGATGCCTGTTCCCGAACGGCCAAATAGCGTGATTTCTTCCTGGCTCATGTGCACGCAGTGCGCGTGCCACACGTCTTCTCCAGTCCAACCCAGTGATTCCACATAGGCTACTGGCCGGTGTCCAAAAGTCGCCAGGCAGAATTCCTCTTCTTCCACGGTCTCAGCCAGGTGGGTATGCAGGCGCACTCCATACGCGCGCGCCATGTGTGCCGACTCGCGCATCAGGTCGGGTGTAACGGAAAATGGCGAACATGGGGCCAATACCACGCGCATCATCGCGTGACGCCGCGCGTCGTGAAAGGTTTCAATCAAGCGCTGGCTGTCCTTCAAAATGAAGGCCTCATTTTCCGTGACCCGGTCCGGCGGCAACCCACCCTGGCTTTCTCCCAGGGACATCGATCCGCGGGCCGCATGAAAACGAACTCCGATTTCCTGCGCAGCGCGGATCTGGCTGTCCAGCGTGCAATCATTCGGGAAGATATAGAGGTGATCACTGCTGGTTGTGCAGCCTGACAAAGCCAGCTCGGCCAGCCCCGTCAAGGTACTTACGTAGATAGCCTCATCGGTCAAGTTGGCCCAGATCGGATAGAGAGTTGTCAGCCACGTAAACAGATCTGCTTCCTGAGCAATTGCCCGCGTCAGGGACTGGTACAGGTGATGATGGGTATTGATCAACCCGGGCAGGACTACGTGGCCTGTGAGGTCAATTACTTCATCGGCCGATTGCGGCAGATCAGCCGTGCGCCCTACTTGTTCGACAATATGGTCGCGGATAAACAGGGCTCCATCCACTATTTCGCGGCGCCGCTCGTCCATTGTTACCAGAACGCTGGCGTTCCTGGCCAGGAGAGTTCCCATAGCCACCTCCCTTGGTGTGTTGCGCAGCGCGGTGGTGCCGGCTGCTTACCATATGAGAACTACTGTAACACGGCTCCCATGGGCGGTCCATAACTTTGGCAAAGCAGGACCGCGCGACTATAATAGGCAGGTTGTCGGGGATGTGGCGGAACTGGCAGACGCGCATGACTTAGAATCATGTGCCGCAAGGCGTGTGGGTTCGAGTCCCTCCATCCCCATTTGACAGCCCAGAGGCGTTGCGCAGGCAACGCTTCTTTTTTAGGACGCGGCAGAGTTCTGCGGCGCGGCAGGATTAATCGGTATGCGGCTCGGCCCATACGCTGAGTGCTCAAAGGAGATTGGTGCGGTGACGGTCACGATTCGTAAGGAAGAAGACGACAAGAGACAACTTCTACTCACTGTAGAAGTAAGTGAAGATCAGGTGCAGCAGGCCATGCGCGACAAGGCACGGCAGCTTTCGCGCGAACTACGCATTGCCGGGTTCCGGCGCGGTAAGGTGCCCTACCAGGTGATCTTGCAGCGTGTAGGGGCGGAAACTGTTCGAGCTGAAGCTATTGACGACATGGTGCAGGATGTTTTTGAGCAAGCTGTCACGGAAGCTGAAGTAGAACCATACGGCCGTCCTCTGCTTGAAGAAATGGCGATTGAGCCGCTGGTCCTCTCCTTCTTGATCCCTCTCGAACCTATCGTTGCCCTAGGGAACTATCGCGCCCTGCGTAAGCAAACTCCGGTCGTAGAGATTTCTGACGAGGCTGTTCAGGAAGCGCTGGAACAGGTCCAGACAAACCATCAGAATATCGAACCGGTTGAGCGCCCTATTGAAGTAGGTGATGTGGTCACGATTAAGGGCAAGGGAACGTTGGCGCCCGCGGCTGTGGCAGAAGGGGATGAAGAAGACGCAAGCGTTGCCGTCCAATCCAGTCCTGAAACGCTTTTCGATGAAGAGAGCATTGACCTGCTGATGGACAGCGAAAAACTGTTCGCGGGCACACCCTTTGTTGAAAACCTGATCGGTAAGTCAGCAGGCGAGGAAACATTCTTCAGCTTTGTATTCCCGGCAGAGTTCGAGGAAGAAGAGCTTGCCGGGCGTGAAGGAACCTTTGAGGTTACGGTCCTGAGCGTCAAGAGCCGTGAGCTGCCCGCCATTGATGATGAACTGGCCAAGTTAGAAGGTGACTACGAGACCGTTGACGAACTGCGCGCCGACTTGCTGCAGCGCCTGCAGCGCGAAGCGGAAGACCAGGCCAAGGAAGATCTGCTGGAAGAAGCCATCACCGACCTGCTCGAAGATGCCCGCCTAAGTTACCCGCCTGCAGCTGTCGAGATGGAAATTGATGACACCATGGAAACCTTCAAGAGCCAGATAACCCGATCGGGTTGGACCCTGGAGGATTACTTTACGATTCAGGGGCTGACAGAAGAATCGCTGCGCGAAGATTTCCGGAATGATGCCGAAGATCGCCTACGACGACGCCTTGCACTGCGCCAGTTTATTTTTGACGAAAGACTACGGGTTTCTTCAGAGGATGTCGCCGCGCTGATTGACCAGCGCGTCGCTCGCTACGAAAATGAGGAACTGCAGCAGCAGATGAGGCAGTTTTTCATGAGCGGTTCCGGGTTTGACATGATCAGCAGCGAAGTCTTGAGCGAAAAGGTGCATGAGCGGATGGTCGCGATTTTCAGCGGAAACGCCCCCGATCTGGATGCCCTTGCCGCAGAGGAAGCCGGAGAGGACGAAGAAGAATAACGCAAATCTAATAGACAGGATCTAGGATGGTGTTACAGTAGTGCGGAGCGACTGGAGGGACCGCCGTCGCCCAATGTTGCTATCTAGTTCCTTTGTGCGTAACTCCGAAAGCGGGGTACTTTGCAGGTCAGGGTCGACCGCAATTTTCGCCAAAGAACTGCATATTCGGCTTGACCAGCCCAGGAGAGTCTCTACGATGAACATACCTACATCCCTTGTGCCGATGGTAATCGAGACAACCGGCCGAGGCGAGCGTGCGTTTGATATCTATTCTTTGCTGCTGCGTAATCGCATTATTATTTTGGGTACGCCAATTAATGATCAAATTGCCAACCTGACCGTGGCGCAGCTGCTCTATCTAGACAATGAGGATAACTCACGGCCGATCACTATGTATATTAATTCCCCTGGTGGGGCAGTGTACTCTGGCATGGCCATTTATGACACTATGCAGCAAGTTCAAAGCCCAGTAGCCACTTATGCAGTGGGCTTCACCGCCAGTTTCGGAACAATTCTGCTCACCGCGGGCACGAAGGGCATGCGTTATGCCCTGCCCAACGCCACGATTCACATGCATCAACCGCTTGGCGGCGCTCAGGGACAGGCTACCGACATTGCCATTCAGGCCAAGGAGATCCTGCGCCTGCGTACGGATCTGAATCGCATCCTCAGCTATCACACGGGTCAGCCGGTTGAGAAAATTGCCAAGGACACGGATCGCGATTTGTACATGAATGCCCAGGAAGCGATGGAATATGGGCTTGTTGATGAGGTGCTGAAGGGTCACGACATTCCTACCGCTGTAGCCAACGGCGACAGCGCCTAGCTGGTAACTGCCTTTGAATGACCTCTCTGGGAGAGCATTTGCTTTCTCAGGGAGGTTTTTTGTTGGCTGCGGTCCGCGCCCCCAAAGGTGAGCGGGCGACAAGCAACGGCCGTGAAACTTGCCCATCACCCCTGCAAAACCTATAATCAGCGCCAAGTGCCGCGCTGAGGATCGTTACTCGCGCTGCAAAGGTTGTTAATGAGTAGGTTCCCTACCGCAACACGTGCCTTTTTTCTTCTTTCTGGAATTGTATTGACGCTGCTGATCTCTCTGGTTCTTAGCAGCGGTGCTTCGCGACCGTCGCTTGTTGCAGAGGTGCAGGCTGCCCCACTGCAGCAAACACTACCCGTTGTGTCATTCGATCGGGCCTCGGACGAAGTTATTGAGCCTGATAACAGTGATACAAAAACATTCACCGTAAATGTCAAAATCAACGTCGCTCCGGCTAATAATCGGGAGGTCAAAGTTACCTATGCCACGGCGAACGGAAGCGCCACAGCGGGAGTGGATTATGTTGCTAAGACTGGCGAATTGACCTTTCCCGTTGGTTCCACGCAGACCCAATCCTTTGACGTAACAATCCTCGGCAACAATCTGAACCAGCCGAACCGCACATTCATTATCTTTTTGACGAACCCGACCAACGCCACGGTTGGAATTCCCGGCTCGATTACAATTACGATCGTAGACAATGACACCGCTCCTGCTACCAATACGCCGACGCCTACCCCGGGCGGAGACGTCTTCATCGACGACTACGAGCCTAACAATACTGTTGATGAAGCCTACCCAACTTCTGCCGGAGCGGCGAAGCTCACGGCAGTAACCCTGTGGCCAGTTGGCGACCAGGACTATTTCGAGTTCTTTGCCAAGAAGGGCTCAAGTTATGACATCTATACCACTGACCTCGCCGCCGGTCTGGATACCTTCTTGCGAGTCTACGACACGAAGGGTAACAAGATCGCCGAGAATGATGATTTCGATGTGACCAACCGGCGGTCCCAGGTGAATATTGTCGCCAAGGACGAGGGCGTCTATTTTGCGCGGGTGACCAATCAGGACCCGTCCGATTCGAGTAATAAGACATACTCTTTTGGCGTAAACGAAGTGCTTCCGCCAACCCCTGCGCCCACAGCCACGTTGGTTGGTCAGTTGGATATCTGTGAGCCGAACAATACCCTGGGAACAGCCTGCCTTATTGGCCCTGGTGAAGTGAAGAACGGAATGAATTTCATCCCGCCCAGTGGCTATGGACAAGACACCGATTTTTACTTCATGCCCGTGAAGCCAGGGGTGCTCTATACCTGTCAGACTCAGAACCTGTCCGCGGCTAACGATACCAATATCATCTTCCTGGATGGTAACGGCAACGACTTTAGCCCCCAGCTTGGCAATGATGATAGGGCGGTCGGGGACTTGAGCAGTCTGCTTTCGTTTTATTCATTCTATACCGGAAACCTGACCATTGTCGTTGGGCCAGTAGAGGTTCCGCTCTACGAAAACTCACCGTTATATACCTACGATCTGCAATGTACGTCTCTGGCAGCGACGCCTACGCCCCTACCTACTGCCACGTTTGCATTTACGGGTTCGACCGGGGGGACGAGCGGAGGCGGTGTTCCTGTTGCCACGGCCGTTCCCACTTCCACCGTCGAAGCTACGCCAACCGCGATCGATTTTGCCAACCTTCTGCCCACGCCCATCCCTCCGCCTGTTGTGGATTTCCAGCCGCTTCCCACCAACACACCAGCCGGTGGTGCGCTGCGAACAACCAGCGTGCAATTGACCGCCTATTACGACGCCAATTTCAATTTCATGCCTGAACTAAACGAGGGCATTTCCGATGTAGCCGCAGAGCTTTACGACAACACTACCGGCGTTTTGCTCGCCTTTGGTTACACCAATGAGGCGGGGGTCGTCCGCTTTGAAAACGTGATCTCTACCGGCGCTGTGCGCCTTGAAGTTCCGTTCCTCAATTTCAGCCAGGTGATTGCTGGAGCCAGCGCAAGCGTCCTGCTGCGTGTCGAACCACGGCCGTTGCCCGGCCGCATCCCGTAGGATGAACCATGTCTGACGAATCGCCAAATCAGTCGGGCGGCATGTTTTCCGGTCGTCTCCCGATCATCGCCCTGGGTATTGTCACGCTGTTAAGCCTGGCGGCCGTATGCGGGTTGGGCTATTCCCTGCTGCGATCCCCAGACTCCGGTCTACCTATTTTGGGCGGCAGCCAGCCAGACCCCACGCCTTTTCCCGAATCGACAGGCGGATCATCGGGGATAGCGGATACGGGCGGGGCTTTCGGTGCTGCCGGACCGGGGGAAGCAATCGTATACGGCATTAGCGACACGGCCACGGTTTCCGTCACCCTCGATGTTCCGGTTCTGCTCAGCGTTGGCGACCGCGAGTTTTCAGTGCTTCCGCAGTCGCTCAACCCAGATGGTTCTTGGTCTCCGGGCGTAAGCGGGTCCTCATCTGCAGGGTGGGTTTTTGGCAGCATCATCAACTACATCCTGGCGCTTGAACCGGCCTCTGATAACCTTGCGCTGCTGCAAAGCCAGGTCCCGGGCAATGAAATGGTCCTAACCATGCAAAGTGGCGCAGAGTTTCTCTTTGAGGTGGAAGGGAGTGAACGCGTCCCTAATGACGATCCCAACCGGTTCAACCAGCTAACTCCGGGCATGACCTTGGTTTTGGTCAATGAGTCTGGCGAGGACCGTCAGGTGGTTAAAGGCCGTTTTGTCCAGACTGACACTGCGTCTAACAGCAGCTCCGGCGGCATTACACAGGTCGCTATTGGTGAACCCGCCCAGTTGGACGGCCTGCAGGTCACCGTAACCAACGCTACGTTTTTGCCCAATCACCCCGACGCGCCGCCCGGTTTTGGGTTCCTCGTTCTTGATGGCTCCGTGCAAAATAGTGGCTCCACCACGGTCGATGTAGGCAATCTGCAGGTCGTCCTGGTAGATGAGATCGGCAACCAGTACGTTTTGAACCCGGTTGCTGGGCGGCTTGGGGCCAATGATCCCCTCACCGGAGGATTTCTGACCACCGGACAATCCTTGCCCTTCACGGTTGGGTATCAGGTGCCCCTTGGCCTATCCAGCAACACCCTGACCGCACGCGTTGCGCGCCGCGACACTGGGGCGCAGGTTCAAATTGGCATCCCGTTTGGCGGTGACAGCGCGGCCCAGGATTCCTCGATCATCCTGCAAAGCGTCGAGGTAACAGAGGATTTAAGTACGCTGGTTCTGACCGGGCAGATTACGAACAATGGCACCCAGCCGCTGCTCGTTGGTAGGGAAGATGTCACTTTACGCACTCCCGATGGCGCATCCTACCTGATTCTCTCCAGCAATCCGCCCTTCCCCTGGACAGTCCCCGCCGGCCAGACCCTGCTGTATGTGGTCAGTTTTCAACGACCGTTGGCGGCGGACACGGCCGTGTTCACCGTCCTAAACCAGCCTTTTCAGCTCAATAGTCTGCGCTAAGCGGTCTGCTCTTCGTCTGGCTGCGCAGCTGCCGTGGACTGTGCTGTGTTGCCGTTTTTCTTGCTGACCAGGAACTCCAGGGATGAACTCTCGCGGTGGCCACGGCTGGTGAACTGCAATGCCAGGCCGATGACGATCGTGATCAATCCGATTGCCATTCCGCCCAACTGCAACGGGCCCACAAACGGCCGGGCAAAGGACGGCTCAACGTGCGTCCCAATCCCGATCACATCTGAGAGGCCTGTGACATAGGCGAATACCAGCCCGGTTGCCACGAGGCGCGCGCCAATATCTGCCTGTAAGGAGCGGGGCGCGCCTTCCGGCCTTTTGCCATTGACAAACAGATAGGCCGCAATCGTAATCATTGTTAATCCCACCAGGAACACCACCATCTGGATCACGCCAAAGCCCGGCGTCAGGTCAAGTCCCAGTGTGTCTGCCAATACGGCCAGCGACATAAGGACAAGGCCGAATACCAACAGGAACAAGGTTACGGTAGTGCGAATCTGGGAAGAATGACTGTTATTCATAACTCAGAAAAGAAAACGCCGTGCGGTCGAGCACGGCGATACTGTCACTTTCTGGTCGGGGCAGCGGGATTCGAACCCACGACCTCTTCAACCCCATTGAAGCGCGCTACCAGGCTGCGCCATGCCCCGACAGGCTCATTAGTATAGCACTCGCGACCGGGGGAAGCAAACATCATCCGGCGACAAACTGCTGCAGATACAGCGCGAGCAAGCTCAACAACCCCAGCACCAGATTGTATCCAAAATGGACAAATACCGCGACGGTGGTGTTGGTGCGCAGGCGCACCAGACCCAGAATGAGTCCCAGAAAGAACACCACGGCCGTAATGGGGGTCAGGCCATACTGGACGTGCACAATCGCGAACAATAGGGCAGTGAGCGGCAGACCGAACACTGGCTGTACTGCCCCACGGAACAAGATCTCCTCGCCCAGCCCCGAGGCCACGGCCAGCAAGAACCATTCTCCCGGTGTATCAAATCCCGCTAACAAAGCGCTGTTGATGTTGCCGAGCTCAAGCGCTTGTTCCGGCTGCAGCAGCGTCCACATAGCGCCTACTGTTCCCTGGATAAATACCAGCAAAATAATGACCAGCAGTCCAAGGCCGAGCTGTCGCGCGGTCGGACGTTCCAGGCCCAGGCGCTGCACCGTTTCGTCCCCCTCACGTCGCGTGAACAGTCCGGCACCCACAAACGCCACAACCACAAAGCCCAACTGCTGCAAGAATACATCAAATGCGCTTACTGCCAGCTCCGTAGCGCTGAGTTCCGCCAGCACGTCCTGGGTCAGCGTCAGGGCGGTATTGCCAACCAGATAGCCTGCCAGGACAAGCGCAACGAGATGAACTGTGGAGGCGGAATCCAACGGTAGGAGATTTGCCAGCCAGCTGCGGAATGGCATCCAGGCCGCCATAATGCCCCACAGGCCCATCCCGATCAAGACCCACCCTGCAGCGGAGAGATCAACAGCCTCCAGACCCATTTCCGCCGCCATCTGCAGGTTGGTTTCTGGCACAAGTAGAAGCGCGAGTCCGCCGCCCAGGAGGGCCAGGTTCAGCACAGCCATGGCCCAGGCAAAGCGTCGTTTCGCTTTTTGGTCATCGCTTGCCTCGACACCATTGGCGACTAGCACGAGGAGGAGAATAGCCGCGAGAGGGAGTAGGATTTCCATAAGGGATCTCAGTCAGCCAACTGCCTGACGTACTCGTATAGTACACCGAGTACCGTTGTCGGTTCGGCCGTGCGTTCGCCGGACATACGTCCCGTGGCCCGGCTGCGGCTGACATGCAGGTAGCGCCTGGCCCGAGTGATGCCGACGTACAGCAGGCGCAAGCGCTCGGCAATAACTTCGATGTGCGCCGTTTCTGTTGCACTGCGGCCTGGATATAGCCCGCTGTCCCCTTCCATCAAATAGGCAAGCTGGGCCAGAACCTCTGCTGACGGATCGCCGCCCAAGGATGTCCGCACACCCAGGAACTGCGCTTCCAAATCGCCCGGAATCCAGAACCCGTCAATGCCGACCAGAAAAACAGCGTCCCATTCCAGTCCCTTGGCTCCATGCTGTGTGGCCAGAGAAATCCGCCCCGGTCGCGGTTCATAACCGTAATCGCTGGCGCGCGACATGGGCATTTTGCGCCTGCCTGCAGCCAAGTCACCCAGTTCAGCTACCAGTTCGGGCAGTCGCCATTCGGGCTGTGCTTCTCGCCACGAACGCAGGACGGTCGCAAGTTGGTAGGCAATGGCCAGGTCTGATTCCCTGCCTTCCTCCTGGGCAAATAGCCGGCTACCCAGCGCCAGGGCCAGATCGTCAATCGGCAGCGGCCGTAGCGCATACAGCCCCCTCATAAATGTCGCGAACTCCTGCAGTTGACGCAGCTCTTCGTCGCTCGCCACTCCTGACGGTAGGGCCTGGGCGATTTCCTGCCCCTCTTCTGGAAACAGGAACACCTCTGCCTGGTGCACACTCGCCAGCAGCGTCAGCAGACGCGCCAGACTCTCCGGGGGCGCCGCGGCGACCGGATGCTCCAATTCATTCAGGCTGGAATAAGCACTTGCCAGTGCTTTCCGGTCCAGCGGATCGGCCAGCACGCCCAAGATCGCATGCATGACGGCGGCGATTTCGCGCTCGCGCGTCCCCCCGCGCAGCAAATTATCATAGGGTGCTTCCAACTCGTCCAGATGGTGGGCGATCAAGTGGCCGATATGGTGCGTAGGTGTAAGGATGGCCAGCGTCTGCTCCGGATTCCGCTGCGCATACTCCAGGGCCAGGAATGCGATTGCCGGAAGTTCCTCATCCTCGCGATGTTTATAAACACGGATCTTGATTGTCGCCTCCGCGTCGGACGGGTTGGGCTGTATGTCACCGGCTGGGGTAGGGAGGATATGCTGACGTCGGAACGTGTGCTCTCGTACCTCGGGGACCGGGTGGTGGTCTATGACCCAGTCTGCCAACGTATTGGCCGCGCCCAGGATTTTTGGCGCCGAACGGCCGCTGTTGGGCAGGGGCTTTGTTTCCACATCATCGCGGTCCAGAAAGTCGTTAAAGAAGCGAGGATGGGCCGCCGTAAATGTGCTCATGATAGACTGGTTAGGATCGCCCACCCGAACCCAGTTGCCCTTTGGCCCGCTCAACGCGCTTAATAGGGTTTCCTGCAATGGCACGCTGTCCTGCGCTTCATCTTCCAGGATATAGGGCCAACGCCGGCGCAGTTGTTCAGTCAGATAGGGGTCTGCCTCAAGCAAGTCTGCGGCACGCCAGATAAGGTCCTCGTAATCCATACTGCCGCGCTGATTCAGGATCAACCTGTATTGTTCATACACCCCTGCCAACAAGTGGAGCAGCGGCGAAAAACTGGAGTCTTCGCTCCCTGCAGCTCCTACCAGGGCGGCGCGCAGCCGCCTGCCGATTTCCCCCGCCGTGTACCGTTCATTCTTAGCGGCCCGGATGAAGTCGCGTGCAATACCAAGAATAATCCTACGCCAACGAACTGCCGCCCCTGGGCCGTCGTCCTCCAGCAGCGAGTGCCAGATCTCAAGGTTGTTCTGCGTCCAATTCTCGAGCGCCAGCGCCAGGAATTCTTCCTTCTGAAAGTCATCGATCACCAGCAGCTCGTTTGGCTCCGCACCCACCCCACCCATCTCTGCAAGTCGCACAATTTCCAGAGCAAGGCTGTGAATGGTGCGCACTTGGAAGCCGCGATCGGAAGGCAGCTGCCGCGCTTCCAGTTCCTGGCGGATACGCGCTTTAAAGGTATCCACGCTCGCGTTCAGATAGGTGACTATGAGGATCTGTTGGTCCTCTTCCGGATTCAAATAGGGATTCTGCTGCGCGTACCCTTCGGCTAGCAATTGGGCGGCAAGCTGGGTCAGGGTGAAGGTCTTGCCGCTTCCTGGCACGGCGCTGACGGCCATACGGCCGTGCCGATAAGCCAGGATTACCTCTTGCGCGGGACGGTACTGCATCGCTTACGGCCGTTGTACCGCCGGCAAATACTGCCGTCCGCCATCGCGCGAGAAGCGCAATTCCGCCATTACCTCCGGTGCGCTGCGCCCGCTCTGCTCCCATAACCCATACAAGATTTC
Source organism: uncultured Chloroflexia bacterium (assembly GCA_963786145.1). Classification (GTDB taxonomy): domain Bacteria; phylum Chloroflexota; class Anaerolineae; order Promineifilales; family Promineifilaceae; genus JAACFF01. The sequence continues at coordinate 889,042 of CAWAYB010000001.1, read as the reverse complement.
CCCGTTGTTGTTTTCCCCATTGGGATTGTTATCGCGCAGGAATTCTATGTACTCCCTGGACGCTACCTGGAACAGCAGCCGCACCACACCCGTTTCTACTCCCTCCGGCAGGTCGTAAACGGTGGTATCCCAGTACTGGCCATCGGCGTACAGTTCTGCATCCGGCTTCCCATTCGTATACGGCGCGGCTTCTACCGCGGCGAAGGAATCAAACCGGTAGCCGCGCGGGGGAATGCGATTGTCGCTTACGATCTGGTTGTTTAACGCAAAATGGAACGATGGACCGGCAGGCAAGCCCAGCAGCGCTGCCCACGCGTCTGTAAGCCCCTGTTTTGCCTCGTAGAGCTTCAAAGTAGGATCGTTCTGATATCCCTGCAGTTCTCCGGTGGCTATATCATACGCGCCTGAGGCGAATATCAGCGTGCCCGAAGCGTCATATCCCTCCACCTGCAGCCACATTCGCCTTCCTTCCACGTATCCGGTCGGCAGTTTATGCCCCGATTCATTGTACACTGTCACCGTGAGTTCTGTACCGTGGCGAAATACATCCAGCCTGGCCGCATTCTGCAGCATGTACCTTGCGCGCTCCACGCCCTCATCCAGCGCTTGTTTGCGTTCCGGCTCATTCGTGAACAGCTTGCTAAACTCCGGATGCAGCAGGATGATTTGCGGCACCCACGTATTGCCTCCGGTCAGGTCATGCAGCGGCATGTTGTCCCGGATGACATAATTCGTCGCAAAAAACGTACCTGCTGCGCCAGTGATCGTGCGCATATGGCAGTCCTGGCAGGTGGAAACAAACACCTGATTGCCTCCGAATTGCGGCGCGTAGATGCCGCCGGGCGAATTGAAGGCGCTGGCCTCCCACTCGCTGAAAGTTCGTTCAATCGGAAATCCACTGGCGATATCACCCGGTTCGTCCAGTGGGTTTGGTTCGTACGTTTCGCTGGTCTCGTTCCAGGTAAACACCGGATTGTTAATGTCATGACAGGTGCCGCAGAAGCGTGCTTCCTGGTGGAATGGGGACACAAGGGTTTCCTGGGCGCCAGTCAGTTGGTGCGGATCGAGCCCGAGGTCGGTCACTACGTCGTATGGACCACGGCGGTAATCTTCCGGATCGATAATCTGCTGCCCGCTTCCAGGAAACGTCACCGGGGTTTCCAGGCCGGCCAGAATCGCCGCATCACGATCCGGGCTGCCTGCTTCGCCCTGTGGATCAACCAGGCGATGGCAAACCGAGCACTGTACTCCTTCCTGATCTTGGCCGGTCATCTGCGAGCCGTCAGCAGCGCTGGAACGGCCGTTGAGCCAACCGTTTGGCATGTGACAACGCAGGCAGAACTCTCCTGCATTCGCCGCCCCGGCATTCGCCACGTCCAGCGCGGCGAAGAACAAAGGATCTCGCCCGGCTTGTGCCATCATGCTTCCCTGCCACGTGCGCCAGGTCTCCGTTTCCGGTGGCTGGCTAATTTCCGCGATATCGCCTGCATACCCGCTGTGACAGCTCTGGCAGAGCGCAGGATCAGCAAGCTGGTGAATCAGGTTATCCGGCTGCGTTCCTGGAAGCAGAAAGTCGCGCGGCGTGGTCGGCACCAGCGCTTCCGCGACGTAGCCCGATTCTGCGTGCACGGCCACGCCGGGCTGCCGCGCTGCCACTCCCAGGGACAACCCCAACGCCACAAATGCAAGCGTGACGAGAATAATGAGTGTTGGGCGGCGATGCATGGCAGACTCCTTCAATAGATTACCGCTAGAGGGTATATCGGTATTATAATGCTGCTCGTTTGTTGGTGCATCCTGCCCGGAATTCCGGAAATGTGACGGGTGAACCGCGACAAAGTGACGAGTCTGTGATCTGGATCCAAAGAGTGATTACTTTGCCGCGCCTGACTAGCGTCCTGGCCATCGCCGGGATGCTGCTTCTGGCCATATCGGGGACTATGTTCCGTACCGTCGCCCAGGAAGAGCCGGATCCCACGGTCACTGTGGCACTGGTGGACGACCGCTTTGGGGCTATCGAATCCTTCTGGGCTCCGCAGGAAGCTGCCGAACTGAACGTCGGGTGGGAACGTATCCTCTTTTACTGGAACGAGATTCAGCCTACCGGACCTGAAGACTGGAACACCCTGCACGTCCTCGAGGAATGGCTCGTCGAAGCCGAAGCCCACGATCGTACTGTGCTTGGCCTCCTCAAGAATACCCCTGCCTGGGCTACGGACGGCCCCCCATACTCCGGCATACCTCGTGGTCTCTACCTCGATATCGATGATCCCCAGAACCTGTGGGCCAATTATGTCCGCCGCGTAGTGGATTACTATGCCCCGCGTGGCGTGCACAATTGGGTTATCTGGAACGAGCCCGAAATTGAGCAAGGTGTCTACGGGCATGAGTTTGATGGCGATGTCGAGGAGTATTTGCGCCTTCTGCAAGTTGCCTACCTGGTTGCCAAAGAACGCGACCCACAGGCAGTCATCCATCTCGCCGGCTATTCTTACTGGCATGATCCCGCCTATCTGGAAGAGTTCTTTGCTGAATTAACGGCCGATCCGGCCGCAGCGCAGAACGATTACTATTTTGATGCCCTCACGCTGCACATCTATTTTCGCGTCGAAACGGTCTGGGATCTGGTTCGCCAAACGGATGCACTGCAAAATTCGTTCGGCATCGACAAGCCGATCTGGATCAACGAAACCAATGCAGCGCCCAATATCGATCCCTGGTGGCCGGTTGAACGGCCGAATTTCCAAGTCGATCTCGACCAACAGGCATGGTTTGTCATTCAGGCTCACGCCCTTGGCTTCGCTGCCGGCGCCGACAGTATCGGGGTCTACAAACTGATCGACATCCTTCTGCCACCGGGTGGCGAATCCTTCGGCATCCTGCGCCCAGACTACTCGCGCCGTCCCGCCTATCTTGCCTACCGGACTGTGATTGATTTGCTGCAAGGCTTTGAAGGACCAGTCACCCGTGAACAAACGGCCGATTATACGGCGGTGACGTTTCCGTTTCCCGACAAAGTGGTGCGCGTGTTATGGGCTCGCCAGGATCAAGCCCTCATCATTGCGGTGCCTGCTCTGACCCAGGAGGCGAAGCTGGTAGACTTCGTCGGTGGTGCCGCGGAGATTTCTGCCGTTGAAGGTAATTACCTGGTCGAACTTGGCGGCGCCCGCTGTCGCGATGCGTGTGAAATCGGCGGTCCGCCTGTATTCCTGGTGGAGCAGATCACAGCACCGGTCGAACTTCCTACTATCATGGCCACGCCCATCCGCGCCACGCTCACCGCCACGCCTGAGGTCACGCCGTCGTATACGCCCTGGCCGACCAACACGCCTACCTCTACAATGACGCCTACTCCCACGATGACGCCGACGGCAACTGCCACGGCCACGCCGTCACCTACGACTACACCTTTTCCGTCTCCCACGGCCGTTCCAACCGTCGCTGGCGGAGTATTCTCCGCCCTGGATATGGCTGCTCCATCCGATCCATCCTCCGGTTCGCCACCCTCTGGAAGCATCAGCCTGTTCAGCTCGTGGGTGCCCTGGTCTGCCGCTGTTTTGCTGTTGGCTCTCTTGGCGTACCTACTGGCTAGAAAGCCGTGAACCCAGGTGTTGCCAAGTCGCCTGGGCTGGTTACAATGTTCTTGATCTTACGGAACATGAGACACAAGCAATGGCCCCAAACAAAACGCTGGCGATGAAATTCCTGGAAGGCAAGAAAGTGCGCTACCAAGCCTTTTCCTATCCTTCCCATTTGCGTGATGCGGTTGAAGTAGCCCAGGCGGTCAACTTTCCGCCGGCCCAGGTCTTCAAGACTCTGGTTGTGCCGCGCCCTGGGCCCGGCAAGGCCCTGCTTGCGCTGGTTCCCGCCCCGCGCCAGCTTGATCTCAAGAAGTTGGCCAAGGCCGTTGGCGAAAAGAAGCTGAAAATGGCCACGCAGCACGAAGCGGAACAGCTGACCGGTCTGCAGGTAGGTGGCATCTCCCCCCTGGCACTGCTGAATCGCGGCTTTGAAGTTGTCATGGACGCCTCCGCCGGTGATCTGGAGCAGATTGTGATCAGCGCCGGGGAACGAGGTCAACAGATTCGTATGGCTAGGGTCGATTTTGTGCAGCTCACCCGTGCGCGTCTCGCAGATATTGCCGCTGGCCCCTTAAATTTGTCCGTCAATCAGGATTATTGATCCGGGAGAAGACTACCATGCAGAAAATTCTAGTGTTACACGGGCCGAACTTGAATCTCCTGGGATCGCGGGAACCACAGGTGTATGGTTCGACAACATTGGCGGAGATTGATGACGCTCTGCGTGCTTCCGCTGCAAACGCCGGTGTTGAACTCACCATTCTGCAATCCAACCACGAAGGAGTGCTCATTGATGCCTTGCACGAGGCGCGTGAAACGGCCGCAGGTGTGTTGATCAATCCGGGCGCTTATACCCACTATAGTCTCGCCCTACGGGATGCTGTTGCGGCGACAGAGCTGCCCGTGGTCGAAGTTCATCTTTCCAATATTCACGCGCGCGAACCTTTTCGCAGCACATCAGTCATTGCCCCGGTTTGTCGCGGCCAGATTAGTGGCTTCGGTTGGCGAAGTTATTTGCTTGGTCTGCTGGCTCTGGTTGATTTGTTGGAATGACCCTTTCGTCGCACTGCTCCTAAGGCTATTATCACGGCGCGCCGACCCATTCTTCGAATAAATCATTCAAGTCGCAGCCGCACGTTTCTTCGGCCAGGGCCCTGAATTCTGCTGCCGTGGCAATCTGATACTGATACCGTTCGAAGTAGCTGTGCATGAACCGGTCAAACGAATCCTGACCCATCGCCTGCGCCAGTTTGTCTACAAATATCGGGCCACGGCCGTATACGATAGCCCCGTAGTCCTGCCCACTGTAGGCCTCAGCCGGAAGACCAATCGGCATCTCGATGTTTTCCGCAGTAGCCCAGCGCCTCTCCATATTGGTCAGGAAGTCCCTTGCCTGCCGCCTGCCGTACCTATCAAAGTAGTAGAAATAAGTGGCATATTGGGCCAGGGCCTCGTCGAGCCAGGGTTCGTTCAGCTGATCGTTGCCGATCAGGCTGTAGAACCACTGATGTGCAGTTTCGTGCGCGGTCGTTGATTCGAGCAGGGTTGCATTACGGGCGCTTCCCGTTGACGAAGACAAATCATAAAGCCACTCGGCATTAACGAAAACGCCCGGGTACTCAATGCCCAGCGCCCGCGTGGGTGTTGTTACAATGTCGAGCTCGCTGAAAGGGTAGGCCGCAAAGCGTGTGTTGAAGCTCTGCACCGCTTCCACGGCGGTGTCGAGGGCCAATGCTGCTCCGTCTAGGCGATCTCGTTTCGCATAGCTATTGATCGTGACGTGGCCCACGTCTTGGCTGACGACCGCGTAGTCCTCATTGGCCGCCAGATAGAAGTCGCGCATAGGCCCCGCGGCGACCGTGATCTGTTGTTCGCTATCGTCTGTCCTCTGATCGATAACCACGCCGCTGCTTACCACCGTCTGCGCCACTGGTGCGCTGATCTGCGCGAGATAGAAACTGCTGTCGGCGAATGTCTCGTCACCATGAGGTGCAGTGGGCTCGGTATGCCAACCTGCCTCATCATAGACGGCAAACATGGGATAGAAATGGGCCAGGGCGAGGGTGCCGCCTACGTTTGAGAGGACATTGTATTTGGTCCCTTCTTCGCCAGGCACGGCCGTTTCATAGCGCAAACTCAGCACCACGCTTTCGCCAGGTCTTAGTGCGCTGTCAAGCGGCACACGCAGCACATTCTCCTCAATCCGGGCCGCTGCGGCCTGCCCATTGACCCGCACATCCTGCACGTCAATGTCGCCGCCCAGCATGCCTGGAAAAAGGTGCAGGACCAGTTCGCTTAGCGATTCATTTTCCTGATTCGTATAATTCGCTTCCATTGCACCAGCCACCAGGCTGGGATTATGGATGTCTACCAGGAGATGGTAGGTCGTTACTCCTGCCAACTGATCGAGGACCTGTTCTGAACCGTCGATCAGGCCCGATCGGAAGGGAGTGCGGTCTGCCCAAGCAAAGTCAAGCAGTTGCGGCGCGGGCAGCAAGGTAGATGTCTCCGGGGTGTTCGCTGGCCGCCTGGTTTCCACGGTGGCAGCGGGCAACGTGTTTGGAATCGGGCTGGACAGTTCCTCCGGGGCCGATATTGTCTCAGTGGCAGGGATAGGGGCAAAGGCTTCACCTGTGGGTGAGTTCGCGGCCGGCAAGGCTCTCTGACAAGCAGACGCGACCAGCAACAGCACCAACAGATACCCTGCCGTGATTTGTTTCATGGTGACTTCTCCCCTGTTTCGATACGCATATCATCAACTTCTTCTCTGTCAGGTTGATTATAGCCCGCAGCATCAACCGGAGAACGGCAGTCTCACAATGGCTTACTGATATGTCGGTACCGCCCGCAAGAGGCCCGGCGGACGAACGTGCGAAACTCAACCCAACGTTCTATAATGGAATGACAAAATGGGATGATAAGTTACTGATGGCTACAAGTAAGTGCACGATGGAGGACTGGCTCGACTTATCGGGTTGACCATCCTGCATATCCTGACCAGCCAAGGAGCGTGTTCGATGACCGGTCGCATCGGCTATATGTTTTTGCTTGTACTCCTGCTTGCCGTCGTGGCGCTGCCTGCTGCGGCGTCAGAGACGGATGCGGTGAACCTGCCCGGTTGGGTCGGGCTAATGCTGGTTGCTGTGGCCCTGCTGCTGCCGCTCCTGGTCCTGTCCCGCCTGCGCAGCCGCGGGCAGCTGTAAACATCGCGAGCAAAGCGGTCGAGCAATTGCCAGCCATGGTTTTATGACAATTTATTTCGTTTGGGTCGACTTCGAGATGCGACCGAGTCCTCCGCCTCTGCGGTTCAAAAGGAAATCCTATTACAAATAGTTGACAGCGGAAAACGGCCGTGCTACCATTTCGCCAACTGTATAACCAAAGACGGTGATGCGGAATAGTATCCTGTAAAGCGAGTCCAAGAGAATCAACCATTTTGCTGTGAGGTTGGTGTCGGCGCGACAGGGGAATGGGCCGCTGAGTTGCCCGGGTGAATTGGATCAGTAGCCTGGGCCGGATCAAGCCTCCGTTATCGGGCAGAGGTCTCGTCCATAACCAGCCGAAGGTTTTGGAACCGGACCGCATCGAGTGAAGCTGGCCCAACGCGTTTTCATAGCGCGTTTTTTGTTGAAGGGGATGCTGGCTTAAGCGGGGTGGCACCGCGGGAATGTCTGATGACGCTCTCGTCCCTAAATGGGATGAGGGCGTTTTTTGTTGTCTAGTGAGCGTCAAAATCTGTGTGGAGGTTTCAAGTGAGCGACCAACATAAGTATGTACTGGATGAGAGTCAGGTGCCGCAGGCTTGGTACAACATCAACGCCGATATGCCGGTACCGCCGGAACCGGTCCTGCACCCCGGCACCCTCGAGCCGGTTACGCCGGAGTTTCTCAGCGTTCTCTTCCCGATGGCCCTGATTATGCAGGAGATGAGCACGGAGCGTTATATTGAGATCCCCGAGCCAGTGCGGGACATCTATAAGCTGTGGCGGCCGACGCCCTTCTTCCGTGCCCATCGTCTGGAAAAGGCGCTCGACACCCCGGCCCATATCTACTTCAAGTATGAGGGCCATAGCCCGGTGGGCTCGCACAAGCCCAACACGGCCGTGCCGCAGGCCTTCTATAACAAGCAGGAAGGGGTGCAGTCGCTGACTACGGAAACCGGAGCGGGGCAGTGGGGCTCGGCCCTAGCCATGGCCTGCAACTTCTTCGACATGGACCTGGAAGTCTACATGGTTCGTGCGTCGTATGATCAGAAACCATATCGCCGGATCATGATGCAGATGTATGGTGCTGACATTTATCCCAGCCCTTCGGATCGCACGGATTACGGACGTTCGGTCCTGGCAGACCGCCCGGACAGTCCCGGCTCGCTTGGCATCGCAATTTCCGAGGCGGTGGAAGTGGCTGCCAAATCAGGCGGTTCGAAGAAGTACAGCCTGGGTTCCGTGCTCAATCATGTTTTGCTGCACCAGACGGTGATTGGCCAGGAGACGCTGGCGCAGTTGGAAATGGCCGGTGAGTATCCCGATATGGTCATCGCCTGCACTGGCGGCGGTTCTAACTTTGGCGGGTTTGCCTTCCCGTTTCTGCACGAGAATTTCAGGAACGGCAAACAGACCCGGGTCATTGCGGTCGAACCAGCGGCTTCACCAAGCCTGACCAAGGGTGAGTACACTTTTGATTATGGTGACACAGCGCAAATGGCCCCGGTGATCAAGATGCATACGCTCGGCCATACATTCATCCCGCCGGAGATTCACGCGGGCGGCTTGCGTTATCACGGCATGTCGCCGCAGGTTAGCGCGCTGGTAAACAATGGTGATGTGGAGGCGCGCGCCGTACACCAGTTGGCCACGTTTAATGCCGCGTTGACGTTTGCCCGGGCGGAGGGCATCATCCCCGCCCCGGAGCCAACTCACGCGATTGCTGTTGCCATAGAAGAAGCGCTTAAGTGCCGGGAAAGTGGTGAAGCCAAGGTCATTGTCTTTAACCTGTGCGGGCACGGTCATTTTGACATGGCGTCTTACGACACCTATCTCAAAGGCGAGCTCGCTGACTACGATTATCCAGCAGAGGAAATTGCCGCTGCAATGGAGTTCTTGCCGCAGGTTGGCTGATTGCCGAAGCAAAGTGTGCCGGGCGGGCACTGTCCTGCCCGGCACAATGGACGAAGGAATTCCCTATGAATGTTTACCAACCGTCACTTGATGAATTCCGCGAACTGGCCGCTGGACCGGCCAATCTCATACCGGTTTACCGTGAATTCGCGGCCGATCTCGAAACGCCGGTTTCCGTCTACTTGAAACTTCTCACTGAGGAGGGGCCCTCATTCTTGCTCGAATCGGTGGAAGGCGGTGAACAGGTCGGGAGGTACTCGTTCGTAGGTGTGAACCCGCGCGGCATGATTGCCCTCAACGGCCGTACAGTCTCCACTTCTACCCCCGAAGGCACGGCTTCCCGCCCTCTGGCGAAAGGGGAGGATATCCTGGATGTCCTGCGCGCCGAGATGGCCCAATTTGTGCCTGCCGACCTGCCAGGCCTGCCCCGCTTCAACGGGGGCGCGGTCGGCTATCTCGGGTATGACGTGGTGCGCTTCTTTGAGCACCTGCCCGAAACTGCTTCCACTGGACTGAAGATGGCGGATGCGATCTTTCTTTTGGCCGACACGCTCGTCGTCTTTGATCATGCGCGACATCGCCTGATTTTGCTGGCCAATGCCTTTGTCAATGGCGACGTTGAAAACGCCTATGTGAATGCTATCCAGCGCATCGAGCGTATCAGCGAGAAATTGTTACGGCCGTTGCCCGCCATCCCCCAGCAGCGTTGGGGTGCCCGGCGCGACGGGACTGTGCAGGCTAACATGCCGCGCGAACGGTACGAAGAGATAGTGCGCGAAGCCAAGGAGCATATCGCTGCCGGTGATATCTTCCAGGTGGTTCTGAGCCAGCGTTTCAGCCGCCACACCAGTGCCCATCCCTTTGCTGTCTATCGCGCCCTGCGGATGCTTAACCCCTCGCCCTATATGTTCTACTTCAACTTTGGCCAGGAAGAGCTGCAAGTAATTGGCGCATCGCCAGAAATGCACGTGCGCCTGGAAGATGGCGTGGCCAGCGTACGGCCGATCGCCGGGACACGGCGCCGTGGGCAAACGGAGAGCGAAGATATCCAGTTGGAGACTGATCTGCTCGCAGATCCTAAGGAACGTGCCGAGCACGTGATGCTTGTTGATCTGGGGCGCAACGATATCGGCCGTGTGTGTGAATATGGCACGGTCAAAGTTCGCGATCTGATGACCATCGAGCGCTACAGCCACGTGATGCATATTGTCAGTCACGTTGAGGGCGTGGTTCGCCCCGGCATGGATGCCTTTGACCTGATGCGTGCGACCTTCCCCGCCGGTACAGTGAGCGGCGCGCCCAAAGTGCGCGCCATGGAACTCATTGAAGAGCTGGAGGGCCAACGGCGCGGTCCCTACGCCGGGGCGGTCGGCTATTTTAGCTACGATGGCAGCATGGATACCTGCATCACCATTCGCACTATGTTGGTCCAGGGCGACGAGGTGTTCGTGCAGGCCGGAGCAGGGATCGTCGCCGACAGCGATCCGGTGTCCGAGTATCAGGAGTGTGTAAACAAGGCCCAAGCCTTGCTGGTTGCCGTGGAGCGCGCCGAATCGGGTCTGCTGTAAGTCCTTGCTCCTGCAGAAGGAGAGAAGAGAAATACGATGACTGACAAAAAACGACTACTCACCGGCGACCGTCCGACCGGCCCCATGCACCTAGGACATTACGTAGGCAGCATCAAGAACAGGGTCAAGCTGCAAGATGAATACGACAGCTATTTCATCATTGCTGACCTGCACATGTTGACCACCAAGAACAGTAAAGAAGACATCTTCAATGTGCGCACAAATGCCTATGAAGTGGCGATGGCAAATATCGCCTGCGGACTAGACCCGCAGAAATGCACGATCTATTTGCAGAGCGCCGTTCCGGCGGTCTACGAATTGAACCTTTTTTTTGAGAGCCTGGTTACTGTGCAGCGGCTGAACCGCTTGCCATCACTTAAGGACATGGCCCGCGCAGCCAATCTCAATGAAATGCCCTTTGGCTTGCTTGGCTATCCGGTCTTACAGGCTGCGGATATCCTCATGCCTCGCGCCCATATCGTGCCGGTGGGCAAGGATAACCAGGCGCACGTGGAGATCACGCGGGAGATCGCCCGGCGCTTCAACTTCCTCTATGAAGAAGTGTTTCCAATTCCTGATTATCTTGTGGAAGGCGATACGCTGATTGGCACAGACGGTTCGGCCAAGATGAGCAAAAGCCTGGGCAACACGATCTATCTCTTTGACGACCCCAAGACCGTAGCGAAAAAGGTTCATGGTATGTACACCGATCCGAACCGCATTACCGCCGACGTTCCCGGCACGGTAGAGGGCAACCCCATTTTCATCTACCACGACCATTTTAATCCTGACAAAGCGGAAGTCGAAGAGTTGAAGCAGCGCTATCGGGCAGGGACGGTCGGTGATGTCGAGGTCAAGGAGAAGCTAACCGTGGCGATCAATGATTTTCTGGATCCCATTCGCGAACGCCGCGCTGCACTGGAAGCCGACAGCGGCTATGTGGAGCAGGTAATCTATGAGGGCACGCAGCGCACGAACGAAGTCGGGCAAGAGACATTGATGATGGTACGTAAGGCGATGGGCCTCACCGGGGTGTGGAACAAGATCAGCCGCAAAGCACGCAAGCGTATTGAGCAGGAAGAGCAGGCCACGGCCGTGTCGACCGCGCCGGAATAGTGTTCGACGGCCACGGCCGTTGACAGGAGACACCATGATTCTCGTAATCGACAACTACGATTCCTTCACCTATAACCTTGTCCAGTACCTGGGTGAACTGGGTGCAGATGTCCGTGTCGTGCGCAATGACCAGATCACGCTGGACGAGATCGCCGCGCTGGAGCCGGAGCGCATCCTTATTAGCCCCGGTCCTGGCGATCCAGATGATGGCGGCATCTCCAACGACGTAATTCGCACGTTCGGACCTACAATACCTATCCTCGGCGTCTGCCTTGGGCACCAATGTATAGGCCAAGTCTACGGCGGTATAGTTACCAGAGCACCGCGCCTGATGCATGGCAAGACATCCCCTGTCTATCACAATGGCGATGGATTGTTTAACGGTATGCCCAGCCCCTTCAACGCCACTCGGTATCATTCGCTCATCGTGGAGGAGCCCTTACCAGACTCGCTGCAGATTATCGCTTTCACCAGCGAAGGGGAAGTCATGGGCTTGCGTCACAAGCAGTACCCGGTGGTCGGTGTGCAGTTCCATCCGGAGAGCATTTTAACGGAACACGGCCGTCGCCTGCTCGCCAACTTCCTGGATGACCGCTAGGGGATGGGATTGCACGTTAGCGCCGGCCCAAAAAGCATAGCTCCGCGCGCACTTTTCGGATAAGTTAGGCATGTTTGCTGGCGTCTTGATTCTGCGGCAACAACCTGTTGGCAATACTCCCTTTTGCAGCACGAAGAGGTAACCATTATGTCATTAGTTCACGGGTTTGAGCTGCTCCGCGATGAGCAGATAGAAGAAATCGATACGCGCGCCCGGATGTGGCGGCACGTGCGCACGAGGGCCGAGTTCCTATCGTTGGAGAACGGAGACGAGAATAAGGTCTTTGGCATCGCTTTCCGCACCCCGCCCGTAGATTCGACGGGCGTGGCCCACATTATGGAGCATTCCGTGCTGGGCGGCTCGCAGAAATACCGTGTCAAGGAACCTTTCGTTGAACTGGTTAAAGGCTCTCTGCAAACCTTTCTAAACGCCTTCACTTATCCGGATAAGACCGTTTATCCGGTAGCCAGCACCAATCTCCAGGATTTCTACAACCTTGTCGACGTTTACCTGGATGCCGTCTTCTTTCCCTTGATTACCCCCCATCATCTCGATCAGGAAGGCTGGCATTTCGAACTGGAGGCTCCTGATCAGCCGCTGACCTATAAGGGTGTCGTGTTTAACGAGATGAAAGGCGCTTTTTCCTCCCCTGACGGAATTATGCAGCGCTATAGTTTCTCCTCGTTGTTTCCGGATAACCCCTACGGCTTTGAGTCTGGCGGGGACCCAGCGGCTATCCCTGACCTCACCTACGAGCAGTTCAAATCGTTTCACGAGACATATTATCACCCCAGCAATGCGTTGATCTATTTCTATGGCGACGATGATCCGCAGGAGCGTCTGCGCCTGCTTGACGAGTACCTCTCGCGCTTTGACTACCAGGAGACGAATGCTGAAATTCCCCTGCAGCAGCCTTTCGCTGAACCGCTTCGCCTGACCATGCCCTTCAGCGTCGACGAGGGAGAAGAAGACGAGGTTGGGGCCAAGTCCATGATACAGGTTAATTGGGTCTTGCCTGAGTTCATTGACCCAACCGAGGTCATGGCCCTCTCGATCCTGTCGTACGCGCTGGTCAGTACTCCGCTTCTCCCTTGCGCAAGGCACTGATCGACTCCGGCCTTGGGTGAAGATGTCACCGGAGGTGGACTCAGTACGTCCACGCGGCAGATGACCTTTTCTGTGGGTCTCAAAGGAGTTGCCCAACAGGACCTGGCGACCGTGGAAACGCTGATCTTTGATACCCTGCACTCCCTGGCGGATGAAGGTTTCGAAGATGACATGATCGCCGCCGCCCTGAATACCATCGAATTTTCCCTGCGGGAGAACAACACTGGCGGATTTCCGCGGGGTCTGGCAGTGTATGTAGACGCCCTTGATACCTGGTTGTACGGCCGTGATCCACTGCTGCCGATTCGCTATGAGGCGCCCTTGGTTTCCGCCGCAGCGCAGATTGAGAACGATCCATTTTTCTTCCAGGGGCTCATCCGCCAGCACCTCCTGGAGAATTCCCATCGTTCTATCGTGATCCTGGAACCAGACGCAGCGTTGGCCGAACGTACGGAGGCGGAGGAGGAAGCGCGCCTCGCGGCTCTGAAGGCGCAGATGAGCACTGCTGATCTTAACGGCCGTAATGGAAAACGCCGAAGACCTGCGCCGCCTGCAAAACACGCCCGATTCACCAGAAACCCTCGCTACGCTGCCCATGCTGCAGCGCGAAGACCTGGACCGTGAAGGCAAACTTATCCCGCTTGAAACCTCGTTCCTGCACGGCGCTGAGCTGCTTTATCACGACCTGTTTACCAATGGCATCGTCTATCTTGACCTTGGGTTTGACCTGCAGATGCTGCCCCAGGAGCTTTTGCCCTATGCGGGCCTTTTCGGCAGCGTCTTGCTGAGTATGGGCACAGAACGCGAAGATTTTGCCAAGCTGTCCCAACGTATCGGCCGTACCACCGGCGGAATTGGATCGAGCAACTTCATCTCGGCGATTCAAGAGTCAGACGAAGGCGCGGCCTGGTTCTTCCTGCGCGGTAAAGCGACAATGGCCCAGGCGCAGGACTTGCTAGACGTCCTGCAAGAGGTTCTTCTAACCGGCCAACTGGATAACCATGATCGCTTTAAGCAGATCGTTTTGCGTGCCAAAGCCGGAACCGAAGCAGGCCTGATCCCTGGTGGTCACGCCGTCGCTAATTCCCGCTTGCGCGCCCACTTTGATCCCTTCTCCTGGGTTGATGAGCAGATCGACGGGTTGGATCAATTGTTCTTCCTGCGTAGAGTGGCCGAGGACGTTGAGAACAACTGGCCCATGGTACTATCCCAACTGCAAGCGGTGCGCGATCATCTGATCAACCGCCAGGCAATGACGCTCAATGTAACCCTTGATCAGGATAATTGGAGTGTCTTCGCTCCGCAGCTGTCTGCGTTTGTCCAGAATTTGCCTGCGCACGATCAGACACGTCCTGGTTGGACGGCCGTGCCTTATCCCTCCAACGAAGGGCTGACCATCCCGGCCCAGGTCAACTATGTTGCCAAAGGTGCCAATCTATACGAGCTGGGGTATGTGTTGGACGGATCAATTAACGTCATTAACAACTACCTGCGCACAACCTGGCTGTGGGAAAAGATTCGCGTCCAGGGCGGCGCCTACGGGGCATTCTGCACTTTTGGCAAGCAGGACGGCGTCTACGGCTTCCTCTCCTATCGCGATCCCAACCTGGCCGGCACCTTGGCGAATTACGATGGCACAGCCGCATTCCTGCGCGATCTGCAACTGAGCGAGGATGAACTGACCAAAAGCATCATCGGTGCGATTGGCAGCGTTGACGCCTATCGCCTGCCTGATGCCAAAGGGTTCACAAGCATGATCCGCCATCTCATCGGCGAGACCGAAGAAAGGCGACAGCGCTATCGTGAACAGATACTCGACACCTACTCAGGCCGATTTTCGCGCCTTTGCCGATGTGTTGGAGCATGTAAATCAGGTGGGTCATGTCGTCGTACTGGGCTCCGCTGAGGCCATCGGCGATGCCAACCAGACTGACAATTGGCTCGAAGTCCTCAAGGTGATGTAGGCAAGCCAGCAGCAGGTTGGTGTTTAGCGGGGCAAAGGAGATTGCCTGATGCCACTCAAATGGGCCATTTCAGAAGTAATAAACGGTCATGACTTGAGCCGGCAACAAGCTCAACAGGCCATGGACGTGATCATGGACGGTGAGGCTACTCCTGCCCAGATTGGCAGCTACCTCACTGCCCTGCGGATGAAGGGCGAGACCGTGGCTGAGATTACCGGCAGTGCGTCTTCGATGCGCCGCCACGTGGTTACGGTTCCCATCTCGGCGGCGGAAGTTGGCGGCGTGCTGCTGGATACCTGCGGGACCGGTGGTGATGGGAAACATACCTTCAACATCTCCACAACGGCCGCGTTTGTCGTTGCAGGTACGGGCGCCAAAGTTGCCAAGCACGGTAATCGCGCGGCCAGCAGTCGGTCTGGTTCCGCAGACGTGCTGCTCGCCCTGGGAGGCAACCTTGACCTTACTGCCGAACAGGTGGCAGAATGCATCCGCGATGTGGGCATAGGGTTTCTCTATGCCGTGAATCACCATCCGGCCATGCGCCACGCCATTGGTCCGCGCCGGGAACTTGGCCAGCGCACGATTTTCAACCTGCTCGGTCCTCTTACCAACCCGGCCGGTGCGACCCATCAATTGATCGGTGTATATGATCCGGAATTGACAGAACCACTTGCCAGGGTACTCGGCGAATTGGGCAGCCAGGCCGCTTTTGTTGTTCATGGAGCGGGAGGTTTGGACGAGCTTTCGACCACCGGCCCGAATCAGGTCAGTCAGCTCAGAGACGGCCGCGTGACGACTTTCGTCCTTGATCCGCTTGACCTGGGCTTCGCTCCGGCAGCCATCCAGGATTTGGCCGGCGGTACTCCTGAGGAGAATGCGGCAATTACGCGCGCAATCCTCAACGGGAATGACCGCGGTCCCCGGCGTGACATAGTGCTGCTGAACGCTGCCGCGGCGCTGAGTCTGCAAGGTCAGGACCTGGCCGCTTCCCTGGAGCAGGCGGCGACGTCCGTCGACAGCGGAGCCGCGCTGCGGACGCTGGATAATTGGATAATCAAGACGAGGTCTTTTGCCGATGAGCGTTAGCAAAGTCGCCAAACAGCGCGGCGTCATTCTCGACGAGATTATGCTCCATCACCGCGAACGTCTGCCCCAGGTCATGCGTGACATGCCGATTGCTGATTTACGCGCCTTTGCTGCGGTTGCGCCACCGCCTTTGGATTTCTATGCCGCCCTGGATGTTCCCGGAGTGGGTCTGATTGCGGAATGCAAAAAGGCTTCACCCAGCAAAGGCTTGCTGGTTCCGGACTATGACCCCGTGGCTCTGGCCCGGATGTATGCTCGTGCCGGTGCCAGTGCCATATCGGTCCTAACTGACGCCCGCCATTTTCAGGGATCCCTGAAAGACTTGCGAGACATTAAGGAAGCCGGGCTGAAGGGCCCTGCACCGGGCACGGAACGCGGCATCCCGGTGCTGCGCAAAGACTTCATTTTTGATCCGTACCAGGTATATGAATCACGCGTGGCAGGTGCGGACGCCCTTCTCTTGATCATGAGTGTCCTGGGTGACGCAGATGCAATTGAACTGCTGGGGCTCACCCGCAAGTTAGGGATGGAGGCACTGGTGGAAGTGCACACGGCCGAGGAACTGGCGCGCGCTGTTGCCATAGGGCCGCGCGTCTTGGGTGTAAATAATCGCAATCTGCAGACGTTTGAAGTCGATTTCGAGAACACCGCGCAGCTTCGTCAGCTTGTGCCGGACGGGATCCTTGTCGTGGGTGAGAGTGGCATTAAGGGCACCGAGGATGTCGCCCGGATGAAGGCAATTGGCGTGAACGCAGTGCTGGTCGGCGAGACACTGGTCAAGAACAAGGATGTCTATCAGGCTGCACGTTCCCTGGTCAGTGCTGGACGGCCGTAAACGGCAGCTTCCCAGAATGGCCTGCCGGAAAAAGGAAGGAGCCCACCTTGGAGGTGGACTCCTAAAAAGACTGGAACGTCTCCTGATGAAAGCCGCTATCCCTAGCCCTTAGACTTTACCCTCTTTGCCAGGGCTCTGCAATCAGCATTTTGACGGGACTTACGCAGTGTTATCTACGTATTTATGCGTACCTGATTCGCCTGCGCCTATTCCCTGCTAAACAAGTCGTTGCGCATTGCATACAGGGCTGCCTGCGTGCGGTTTTCTACCCCCAGTTTGCTCAGGATATTGCCGACGTGCGTGGATGCTGTTCGTTTGCTGATCTGCAATGTCTCGCCTATTTGCACGTCCGACATCCCTGCGGCTACCAACCGCAGCACAACCAGCTCGCGACCCGTCAACTCATCGTGAGCGCGCGCATTAGCATCCTCTTTGCCCTGCAAGTTGTGGAGAACTGTTGCCGTAATGCTTCGATCTAGAGGTGCTCCACCGTTTATCACATCCAGAATCGCCGTGAACAGGTCGTCTGGCAGACTTGACTTAAGGAGATAACCATCTGCACCCGCACGCAGCGCGGAGATCACCAGTTCATCTTCAGAGAAGCTAGTGATGACCAATATTTTACAGGAAGGGACAGCCTGCTTGATCTGCCTCGTAGCGGTCACGCCGTCCATCGTTGGCATTTTCAGATCCATCAGGATAAGCTGCGGCTCCAGTGCCTGCGCCATTTCGACAGCCGTTTCGCCATTAGCCGCTTCACCGACAACGTTGATCTCATCCCGGCCCGATAGCAGTGCGGCCATTCCGCGCCGCACAACGGCATGGTCATCCACAATAAGCACTCTAATCTCTTCCACGGTGGTCTCCCCCCTTGCCTGAATAGTGGCAATCAACGCAGCTCATGTTGGCCGCGGTACCGTTGCCGTAACGCGGGTACCCTGCTGTGGGGTGCTCTCCAGTTCGAACTCGCCCCCAATGCTTCGCATGCGCTGCCTCATATTCGTCAAACCCATTCCCATTCCTCTGTAGGCAACGGCCGTGTCGAAGCCACGGCCGTCGTCTACAACCAGGAGCGTGACAAACTCCTTGGTCGTCCTCAGTTCCACTCGTAGCGTCTGCGGATGCCCATGCTTTAGCGCGTTCGTTAGTGCTTCACTTGCCACCTTATACAGTTCTCGCCGTATGGCATCCGGAATTTCGAGGGGCTCCGGAGCAATGAGCTGAACCCGAACACCACTGCGCGCTTCTACCATTCGCAAACGTCGTTGGATGGCCTGAGCCAGGCTTTCGTCTCCCACTTCGGGGTAGCTCAGTTCATGCAGCAACAAACGCATCTCACGGTGCGTCTGATCGGCCATCTGGTCTACTTCGTCCAGGTACAGAGCTGCCTGTCGCAAATGACCGGCCCGGATCTGCTCGCGGGCTGCCGCAGAAAACAAAGTCAGGCTGTACAGTGATTGCGTTGCGGAGTCATGAAGATCGCGGGCCAAACGCTCGCGCTCCTGTAACACCATTAGTTTTTCGCTTTCTTTGCGCAGTCCTGCGTTTTCTATGGCCCCCGCGAGATGATCGGCAATTGAACTGAGCAACTGAGATTCGGCCTGGCCGAACTCGTGCAGAACGTCCCCGAACAGGGCAATCATGCCCAGAGGTTCCCCTTTGAGTCGCATTAAAGCGGCTGCGTAACAAGAAGCCTGCCTACCAAATGCGGGAACAAGTTCCGCAGGAAACTCTTCCTTGTGCACGATGGCAATCGTTTCATGTTGTTCTTGTAGCTTCGGAAACAGCAGACTGCTCGCCGCGACATCGCGGAGGAATTCGATCTGATCGGCATCAAGTGCATGGTGAGCCAGAAGTAAAAGGCGAGTTGCGGTTTCATCCAGGGTCAATATGGCCCCTGCTGCACAATCGAACTCTCGTACTGTGCGTGCCAGTGCCAGATCGAGGATAGTCTGCAGATCAAGATGCTTGCTCACCAGCGCTGTGATATCGTAGAGTGTCCTCAGCTGCCGTGTTCTCTGCGCTACATGTTCACGCAAATGCTCCGCGTTGCCCTGGACCTGCTGATACAAGCGAGCGTTCTCCAGGGCGATCGCGGCCTGGCTAGCAAAAGCCTCGGCCAGCTCAATCGCTTGAGCGTCGTAGAAGTTGGCGGTGCCTTTGTCCAGGGCCAGTATTCCCCGCAGTTCGCCCCTTTCCAGCAATGGAACGCCGAGCCAGGATCGAATGTATTCTCTCTCCGGAAGCAAGATCCAGTCTGGGTCGGCCGTAGTGTCGCTAATGATGACCGGCACCCTGGTATCCACCAACCTGCGCAGATTTCGCGGCAGTTGTTCCAAAAATTCTGTGACTGGGCTCCGCAAAAGCGGACCACGTCCCTTTGTAGCTGCAACATATAACAAATTGCTCTCGTACAAGAAAATCGCCGCACCGTCATATGGCAGTACCAGGGCCAATTGCGACAGGATTACATCCAGCAACTCAGTCCGGTCAAGTCTGGTGCTAAGACTAGCTGCAACCTCGCGCATCGTCTCGGCGACGGTGCGCGCGCGCTGTTCAGTTTCGAGCAGCTGCGCGTTGTACAGCGAGATCGCGACCGAGTTCGCGATTTGCCGGCAGATCTCGATTTCCTGGGTACCGAAAGCATTCGGTTTGGAACCGGTGAGGGACAATATGCCGATCAAGTCCCCGTGCAGCAGCAGTGGGACGGACAGCAGGCTCAGGCCGCCGTACTGCAGCAAACGCAGCAGGCCTGGGCCGGGATCACTAAGACTCTGAAGGTCATCAATCCGCACTACTTCATTTCGACGCAGACGTTCGAGTTGTTCCGGATTTGCGATGGGAAATCGATCCCCCGGACTTGTGCTGGAATTGTAGGCAGCCAGCACCTCAGTTGAATTGTCTTGTTCGTCGATTAGATTAACCGTGGCCGATCGCAGATTGTCAATAATCCGGGAAATATGTTGCAGAGCTACTTCGGCGATTGCCCTGGAAGATTTGGTCGCTAGAATTGCTGCTTCGACATCGTGCAGAGTCTGGAGGCGCTCTGCGGTAAGCTGCAGCGCTTCTTCCGCTGTCACCTGGGCGCTGATGTCAACAATGGACAGGAACATACGGCCGTATGTCTCCCGGTCGCTTTCCGGCACGGACCAAGTATAGAGTGCACGGATGACACGGCCGTCCTTCGCAAGCGTGTCAAGTGTATCGCTGAGATAAGTTCGGCCGTCTGCTACGGCTGCCAGGATTGCGAGTGCCACGGCACCCGTGCTGCCAGCGGTCAATGCCGGGCCTTCAAGGTCCACTTCTACTCCGAACGTTGCCTCCTCCATGCTGACAGCCTGCTGGTTAGCCGCCAGCTTCTTGATCGACTGCAAGATCTCCCGTGCTTCGGCTGGATGATTGAGTAGATGATGGTGAATATCAACCGCACCCCGATCCTGTAGTCTCTTCAGCCTTCTTGCTGTTTCTGTCCCATCGAACAACCACAAGGCGACCGGCGAATCCTCAAACAGGCCGCGAAAGCGCTCTTCGCTGGCGGCTAATTCGCGGGCCATTTTTTCTGCCCCGGCCATATGAATGCGCAGTAACTCATTGGTGTTCTGGAGTTCCTGGTGCTGTGCCTGCAAGTTCTGGTGCAGTTGGTCCACCATCACCAATTGTGCGGCGCGGATTTCCTCTTGCTCCCGCAGAATTACTCTGGTGGAACTCGCAAAATAGCCACCGGCAATGTCGCCCAACACTACTGGTATGCGTTCTGTGTTGATAGATGACGGCCAAAGGGTTTGCTGTGCATTCCACGCGGCCAAGAGAAGGGTAACGCTTTGACTCAATACATTGCCATTGAGCAGATGCAGGGCCGAAAGCCTCCGTCCAATTTCCTGGCCTTGACTGGAGTCATAGTGATCAGCCCATAGAAGCCCCGTTGCATCCTCGGCGATCTTGGCCAGGAGAAGCCGAACTTCGCGCGCTGGCAGGGGAGAATACGCAAGCGAGGTGATTACCTTCTGCCACCTGGATGCAACCTCCTCAAAATCGAGCAGGCTTACCAGGCGAGGGTCTACAGTCATCTTTCGTTCGCCACTTGCTCCTGTTGACCTAACGGCAAAGTCATTCCCCTATTCGTGCGACACCGGCGTAGGTCAATGCTCTCCCAGGTTCATCCAGCATGAGGTCCTCATCGCTATCTGGGTGCCACAGCGGAGTGAACACTATGCCTGGATCCATAAAAGCAAAGCCCTCGAAAATGCCCATGATTTCCTGGCAGCGTCTATAACTGACCACCGTGCCGGAACCTCCGGCCATCTTCATCAGACCTTCGGCCGCGCCCTGTGGAGTGTCTTCATACGTTCCATGAGTAAACGCCAAATAGCTTCCTGGAACTAGATTGCTCGCGTAACGGCCGATCAGGCTCTTCGTCTCCTGCAGATCAGGAATAAAATGCAGAAGTGCAATCATCAACACCCCAATCGGCTTTTGCAGGTCAAGAACGGCCTCCTCAGTGATGCGCTGAAAGATATACTCCGGATCACGGGCATCAGCCAGGAGCGCCATGATGTTTGGATCATCTCCGACAAGCGCATTGCTATGTGCTATGGCAACCGGGTCAATGTCCACATAAACAACGCGGCTGGCGGGGTTCGCTTTTTGAGCGATCTCGTGAACATGCCCCACCGTGGGGATGCCGGAGCCAACGTCAATGAACTGCGATATACCCTCGTCCAGCATGGTGCCCACCGCCCGCCGCAGAAAAGCGCGGTTAACCTGCGCCGATAGGGCCACATCTGGGTAGATTTCCAAGGAGCGATGCGCGCGCACGCGATCTGCCTCAAAATTGTGGTATCCGCCCAGCAAATAGTCGTATATGCGAGCGATGCTGGGGCGATTCAGGTCCATCTTCTGGTCAAATGCCGGTGGTCGCTGCTGCTCAGGATTGTCCATCTTTGCTCCCTGTTCACTTTTCTTTACAGTCATTATAACACGGCCGTGGAGCACAATCCTTCCCCTCTCCAGACCGGCTTCCAGCGCGGCTAGCCCTGCTTCCACAACACATCACAGCGTTCCATACCACGGAATAGCACGCCAGATCGCCAGGCCAGGTCCCCGGCTGGCAGCGCCAGACACAGCTCAGACAGCCGCCGGAACAATGTTTCCAGAGCGATCCGGCCCTCAAGCCGGGCCAGCGATGCACCCAGACAGTAGTGAATGCCGAGACCAAATGCCAGGTGTTTGTTGGACTGCCGGTCCACACGCAGCTGCTCCGGCATGGAAAACTGCTCCTGATCATGGTTTGCTGAGCTGAGGGCCACACGAATGAGATCGCCGCGCTTGATTAGGTGGCCCCTGAAACGGAAATCTTCGCGCGCCCAGCGTGAAGTGGAGGTCTCTACCGGGCCGTCAAAGCGCAGCAGTTCTTCAATCCCCGACTCCCACAGTCCTGGGTCATCCTGAAGCCGCGCTAGCTGGCCCGGGTTCTGCAGCAAGGCGAGCGCTCCGTTTCCAATCAGATTCACCGTTGTTTCGTGGCCGGTGACCAGCAGCAAGATGACCATGCTCGAAAGCTCGGCTGGACTGAGCTTGTCACCTTCTTGCTCAACCTGTACCAGCGCAGAAATGAGATCGTCTAGCGGCACCCGCGACCGTTCAACAAAGAGGTTGTTGAGATATTGAGTCAGGGCTCGCACACGCCCTTTCCGCGCCGAAAACGTCAGGTTGCGACTGCCGGGAGCAATGATTGCCTGGGACCAATCTGCGACCTGTTCGCGGTCCATGCGCGGGATGCCAAGCAGCTCGCTGATTACATAGATCGGCAGTGGCAAAGCGTAGGCGGCAATCAAATCCATCCTCCCGTCAACCTGTACTACGTCCAGCAAATCGTCGGCGATTGCCTGCACAGCAGGGGCCAGGGACTCGATGCGGCGAGGCGTAAAGGCCTGGCTTACCAGCGCACGCAGGCGAGTGTGCGCTGGCGGATCAGAAAAGAGCATGTTTTCGTTAATTGCCTGATGGACCGACGTGCGGCGTGAAGCCGGGCCAGGCGCCCCGGCTGGGCGTGCATGGCGGGGATCCTTGGACACCGATCGATCGTCGCGCAGAATGATCAAGGCATCTTCATAGCGTGTAACATACCAGATCGTGGAGCCATCCGGCGCAGTATGAGGGTAGATAGGCGCCATCGCGCGCATCCGGGCATAGGTGGGAAATGGGTCGGACTTAAAGGAGTTGCTAAACAGATCGAAGCCTTCGTCAGGACCATGCGCATCTTGGGTCGAGGGCTGTTCCATTTCCATCACTTACCCTAGTTAGCTTCGGTATCCAGGACTATAGAACTCTACCTGATGGAAGTCAACCACGGCCGTTCCCTCGTGACTCTCTGCCACAACGCCAACACTGGCAACGGGCCCAGACAACTCACCCGCCCATAAGAACTCTCCATTGATCCGCACCCTGACTTCATTCTCGTCCAGGTCGATCCAGATTTCATTCATTTTATCCCCCCGCCGTACGTGCGGCCAAGGCTGCCAGGGCACCGGGCCTGAGGTACCCACAGAATCGCCTCGCACGGATCGCTCCAGCACGGCCGTATAGCCTGTTGGCGCGACCACCACCTCCGTCTCCCCGCCCGGGGTGGCCAGCACCAGGCCATAGCCAGTGTCCGGCGTGCCGTGGTCTAGTTTGGCTGCCAGTTTGATCGAAAATGGAACCTGTAAGGAAGGAACTGGATCCAGCCAACGGACTGTTCGCTCAGTGGAGGACACGGTCAGAGCACCCAATGGCAAAGCAGTTTGTTCCTCTCCAACTGTCTTCGGATCAAACCTGCCGCTGGCTATTGACCCGATGGCTGCCACTAAACCGGCAAGGACAAGAACGCCGACCATGCCGAGCTTCCGCGCCTTTTGTTGGTTCACGACTGGGCTTGCCGGGTCTATTTCTCTGTTACTTCAACAAGAGGCAGCGTAAAAAAGAAACTTGCTCCGCCTTCGGGATTATCTTCCACCCAAATATCGCCGCCGTGAGCATTGACCGCCAGGCGGCAATAGGCAAGTCCCAATCCCAGCCCTTTGGATGCGCCGATGCTGTCAACGCGCTGGAATTTCTCAAAAACAAGCTCCCGGAATGCTGGGGGTATTCCCCTGCCCTGGTCCGCCACTGAAAACAACAGAAACGGCCGTTGCGCATCACGTCGCGCCCGGACATGAATCGTCTGTCCGCTGTGACTTGCCTTTAGTGCATTGTCAAGCAGGTTTAACAGAACCCGCAACATCATGCCCTGGTTAGCAAGTACCGCTGGTGGATCTGGCTCAATTTCCACGACGGGCCTGATATTGCGAACCTCAAATTCCGGCATAATAACAGCGAGTGTAGAATCGATTAACTGCTCTGCGGTGAGCGGTTCTCGACTGGGGATTGGCTGACCCGTTTCCAGGCGGGTGATGTCCAACGCCGAGTCAACAAGAGCCCGCAACTGGTATCCGCTGTGTAGGGCAATGTCCAGCAGTGGGCGCGCTTCGGAAACCTGCCACAGCGGTTGGGCCATCTCCAGGCCGGCAACGATGTTACCCAGGGGACCCTGCAGATCATGCACGAGCATGGCCGCGAGTTCATTGCGCAGGCGTTCCAGGTCCACCAGCCTGGTCTCCGCGCCGGTCAACGCAACTGCCTGAGCCATGATGCCCGCGCATAGGACGAGGCGCTGGTGCTCCAGAAAAGTGAATTCTCCTTGGCCCATGCCATGAGCGGCCAGGAAGCCTAGAATCTGGTCGTCATTGCGCAGCGGCACGCTCAGGCTTTGACTCGTGGAAAAGAGTTTGCCTTTCTGCGAGTCACCTTCCTTGGGCGGGACGTCGACCACTGCTGGTTCACAGTGGAGCAAGACTAGCCTCTCCAGCCTCGCAATCTCAGTAGGATCGTCTGCCACGGATAGCGACGCGATCTTCCCATCTTCTACCGACCAGACCACTGCTGACTCCCGCTGCGCATCAAGAAGCACCAACCGTCCGCTTGTACTGCCAACGGCATTTAGCGCCAGAACCAGTGCCGCCGCCAGCGCTTCGTTCAGGTTCTTGGCATCGGTTTGCGCCGCGGCCAACGTCTGCTGTAAGACGAGCACTTTGGCGATAAATTCATCGCTTTCTGTGGGAGGTGCGTTCATGTTGATCCGCTCACGGATCAAGGCCTTAGACTAGCTGAAGGCTGGGAAAGACGTCCATGGCCAACGTGTCGCGACGGCCGTTGATAAAATGCCAGTGTGCCGCTGAAGCTATCATCGCGGCATTATCGGTGCAAAGGAGTGGAGGCGGTACGCGCACCGGCAGGTCAACTGCCTCGACCATAGCCGCCCGCAGGGCGCGGTTGGCAGATACTCCACCCGTCAGGTGAACTGCTGTTGCTCCATAATCCTCGGCTGCGCGGGCCGTCTTGGTGACCAACATCTCTACAACCGCGGCCTGGAAACTGGCCGCGAGATCACGGACCGGCAGGTGTTCCGGGCGCGAATACTGTTTTGATTGGCGCATCACGGCCGTTTTCAAACCACTGAAACTGAAGTTGTACCCGTGCTCCCGCTGCATCATGGCTCTTGGAAACTTGAAAGCCAGCGGGTTGCCCCCTTCCGCAGCCGCATCAATGGCCGGCCCACCCGGAAAGGGCAAACCTAACAGGCGCCCGACCTTGTCAAAGGCTTCACCCGCCGCGTCATCCAGAGTGCCACCCAGGTGTTGATAACGGCCGTGATCCAGGACAAGATACAGCTCTGTATGCCCACCGCTGACGACCAGGGTCACTACCGGAAACTCAATATCGCTGGCCTCTTCGGTCAACCATACGGAACTGATGTGGCCCTCTATATGGTTGATTCCAAGCAGGGGTTTGTTGCGTGCCACTGCCAGCCCCTTGGCCATATTCATCCCAACCAGCAAGGAACCAACAAGACCAGGCCCGCGCGTCACCGCAATACAATCCACATCATCGAAGCCAATGAAGGCCTCGCGCATTGCCTGCTCAACAACGGGGTAGATGACCTCTACATGCTGCCGGGAGGCAACCTCAGGAAATACCCCGCCGTATTGCGCATGCAGATCGATCTGGCTGGCAATCACGTTGCTAAGAATCGTTGTGCCGTTGTCAACCACAGCGGCGGACGTTTCATCACAGGACGTCTCAATCGCTAGAATTCGGGAGGCGCTTGCCAGCGGTTCAGTCATGAGTCTACACACACCGTTCGAATTGTGCGCAGCACTGTGTCACCCTGGCCGGGTAGCACAGTGCGCGGGTCCAACAATACACGACCATCTTTGATGCGACCGATAACGGGATCATCAGCCAGCCGCAATCTGGCCGCCACTCGATCTGCATTTTCATAGTCGAGTGCCAGGAGTTTAGTAGCAAGACTGGTTCCCGGCAAGCTGCCGCCCCCTACCTGTGAACGGCCGTCCACCACACTAGCCTTGACCCCTGCCTGCACGAGCCAAGCCGCCCATTCGCTCGCCGTGTTCGCAATCTCATCCAGGGGGCGGGCAATCATTTGCCATACCGGGATTTCTTGCAGCGCTTCATCGCGCAAATAATGAGTCAGTGTAGCTGCCAACGCTGCCAGGGCCAGTTTGTCAGCGCGGACCGCACGCGCCAGAGGATGGCGCTGTAATTTCTCGATGGCCCAGGACTTGCCCACCAGCAAGCCCGCCTGCGGGCCGCCAAGGAGCTTGTCGCCGCTGAAGGCCACCAGGTCCGCGCCGGCCTCCAGACCTTCGATTACAGTAGGTTCCGGCTCTAATCCAAATGGGGCAACATCCAACATCGCGCCGCTGCCCTGGTCAAAAAATAGGGCTACATGACGGGCCCGCGCCATTTCTGCCAATTCCCCTAGAGAAGGCTCACTGGTGAAACCAATGATCTTGTAGTTGGAATGATGCGCAACTAGAATTGCGGCCGTATTCTCAGTGAGTGCGCGTTCATAATCAGCCAGGTGGGTGCGATTGGTTGTGCCCACCTCTACCAGCCGCGCACCAGATTGCGCCAGAACATCAGGAATCCGGAAACCGCCACCTATCTCAACCAGTTGGCCGCGGCTGATGATCACCTCACGGCCGTGGCACAGTCCACTTAGCATCAACAACACTGCTGCGGCATTATTGTTGACGACCATCGCCGCCTCCGCCCCGGTGAGACGGATTAGCAAATGATTTGCATGCGTGCTGCGAGAGCCTCGATCGCCCGCTTCGAGTTCGTACTCCAGGGTAGAATACCCTCCGGCCACATCTTGCATGGCGGCTTGCGCCGCCGCGCTCAACGGCGCGCGACCCAGGTTGGTGTGTACAATCACGCCACTGGCGTTGATCACCGGGGTGAGAGTAGGCGCAATCAGGGCACTCAATAGAGTACCAGCGGTTTCTATGATTTCCTGGTTAGTGAAGGATTGTTGCGCTGCTTCTGCGTAAATCGCTTCGCGCACCTGTGCTAACGCCAGGCGCAGGCCTTCGGTTGCCAACATACGGCCGTAACTTTCTTGGAGAGCACGCCCGGCCTGCAGCTGCAGCAAGGCGTCAACGCTAGGAAGCTGCCGAAATAACGCCTGCTTTCCGTTTGTGCCGCCTGTCACCTCAGACGCTTACCTTGGCAGCACGCATGCGCACCTGGACCACAAATTCAAATAAGATCAGAACGGCCGCCAGGAGCAGCGCGATTGCAATGCCAAGCATGCGATTCATCTGCAAGTACATGCAGAAGGCAACCCAGAAGCCCACCCACATGGATTGGCGCAAGATATTGAGAAATGCAGGTTTGGTAGTGCCAAAGCGCTTGTTCAGGAAGTAAGCTGTTGGCAGAGCAATTCCCGTAGCCGCGACAAGTGTTGCGCTCAGGAACGCGAAAATGATTTCGAGGTTGGCCGCATCCATCAACGACGCAGGATCAACCTGATCCACGGCCGTCGCGCGCACCAGGTCCAGCCGGGCGACGTCAAATGGCCACCAGTTATCCACGATGTGGTTCATAGCCATCAACCCCAGGAGCAACAGCCCGAGGCCCAGAACCAGGTAAGGAAGAATTCCGAGACGTTGGAAATTCAGTTTCATATCCGCATTATACCCCGCATTATGGTCAAGTGATTGTGCCATGTAACCACGTATTCTGTCAACTTACAAGACCGTTTTCAAGGCAGTGTAACAAAGCCATTCCATAAGCTTCAGCGCCGTTCCCCGCCCGAAAGGTCAGACGCTCATCCTGGTAAGAGATTGAACAGTCGTAGGCTCTTCCGTCAAATGTCAGCGAGATGAATCGACCCGGGTCCTCGCTAAGCGCCGCGAACAGGGCTTCACGAAGCTGCTCTTCGCGCGGCAGCCAGACAACCTCGGCCGTCAGGATGTAGTCCAGCGCCCATTCGGCCGTGCCATGGAAAGTAACCACAGGCCAACCGCGAAAGACATCCAGGTGGGCCGGCATGTCAGACAGTACAAACACGTGCTCGTCCATGCCGCGGTCAGGTACTGCAAAGAAATCAAGCATCTCTGTTTGCCAGACTAGTCCGGTTTTCTTGAGTTCAATGGCCAATGCGAGTGAAATCATGCAGGTTTCCTAGGCGTTCAACTGCCAAGATGATGATAACTTGTTAAAGGTATTATGTTTATACATTACAGAGCCTGATATGCACACGATTTTCATTTAATCGCTGCGCAACAGTGGGCGAGATCAAGGTTTGCGGCACTTACATTGCGTCAGGCGGCCGCCACAACGCCAGGGCTAGTGATGCCATCAAGGCCAGCACCGCGCCAAAGTAAAAAGGAGCGGATGGGCCGAAGCCTGGCCAGGCACCAACTCCCTGCCATAAGATCCCGGCAACCAGCGATGCCGGAAAATCGAGCAACCCCAAGGTGGCATTATACGTACCATAGGCCATGCCGCGCTGGGCGGCTGGGACCAGGTCGGCGACCAGTGCCTTCGCCGTGCCATAGGTCAGGCCGTAATATATGCCGTAACCGGCATAAAGCGCCACTATCTGCCGCGCATTTTGAGCCAACGCAAAGCCTCCGTAGAGGAGGGCATAGAGCAGCCAACCGGCGATAAGCACGCGCCTGCGCCCCGCGCGATCCGACCATGCTCCGGCAGGAGCAGACAGCCCGGCGTAGATTACATTGAAGACCAGTAGCGTCACCAGGATTCCGGTCACGCTGAGACCTCGCTCCTGCGCGCGCAAGATGAGGAAAGCATCCGCGGAATTACCCAGGTCAAAGATGGCCACAATCACCAGAAATGTCAGAAACGGCCGTCCCAAACCTCGTAATCCAAAACGTGGCCGCGCGCGCTGACCACTGACAGCCACGTCCTTTGCCAGCAGCGCCAGAATGAGTACTGCGCCCAGAGCCGGGACAATGCTGATCCATACCAGCGTGCGAAAGGTCACGGCCGTCAGG
Organism: uncultured Chloroflexia bacterium; assembly: GCA_963786145.1. Taxonomy (GTDB): domain Bacteria; phylum Chloroflexota; class Anaerolineae; order Promineifilales; family Promineifilaceae; genus JAACFF01. The sequence goes on along the minus strand of CAWAYB010000001.1, from coordinate 859,666 downwards.
GTCTCGAGCCCGGCCTGCACGCAGTAAACCACCACTAGGGCAATCCCGATCCCCAGCACCGCCCCGGCGCTGTCCGCCGCGCGATGTATTCCGAACGATAGCCCACGTTTTTCCGGGGCAACGCTGTCAGCGATCAGCGCGTCACGTGGTGCAGTGCGTATGCCCTTGCCCACACGGTCCCCCCAACGAGCCAGGGCGACTACGGGCCAGGTGTTTGCCACCAGATAGATTGGCTTGGAAAGTGCCGAAATACCATATCCAGTCACAGCGAGCGACTTTCGCTGGCCGATCCGATCTGACAGGTAGCCCGAGAACAACTTCAGCAGGCTGGCCAACGCTTCGGCGATGCCTTCAATGAGCCCAATGACGGACGTGCGCACACCGAGAACGTTCAAGAGGAACAGCGGCAGTACGTTCGCTATCATTTCCGATGATATGTCGGTAAGGAAACTGGTCAGGCTGACAGCCCAAACATTGCGTGGCAGGCCCAAGACCTCTGGTCGGTCCGGCGCGCCTGGATCCGGGCGTGGCGTATTCATTACTTACACCCAGTTGCGGCGGCCTGGTCGAACGGGATAAGATAGTGGGGACAGTTCATCGTCTCTACAAGATCATGGAACTGCGCGAATAACCAAGGGAGACCAATATGACGAACACGGCGGAAGCCATTGGCACATATGTATACCTGGAAACCGATTTCGACACGGCCGTGGCCCGGGTCACAGCCGCCCTCAAAGAAGAAGGGTTTGGCGTTTTAACCGAAATCGACGTACAGACTACAATGAAGAACAAACTGGACGTGGACTTTCGGCCCTACAAAATCCTTGGAGCCTGTAATCCGCCTATTGCCTTGCGCGCTCTGCAGGCCAGCCCTGATGTGGGTTTGTTACTGCCCTGCAACGTGACCGTGTCCGAGGTGGACGACGGCCGAATCCTGGTCTCTCTCGTGAATCCGCGAGCCATGCTTGGAGTGCTTGACGTCCCGCAGATGCAGTCCGTGGCCGAGGATGCTGCAGAGCGCCTGGACCGCGCTGCGCAAGCGCTACGCCGAAAGAAGTGAAGAGCCATTGGTGCTCACCTTCTGGCTCTTTTTCTCGCTAACTCAGGACTGCTGGACCACGCGCCTCTTCTTCTTGGGTAGCTCCAGGGGCAGCTTCGTACGCCGCACGCCGTCAAACTGATAGAGCGCATTGGCGACTGCCCCCGCGGTTGGCACAAGACCTATCTCGCCCACGCCTTTGGCTCCATATGGGCCATAGGGGTCTGCTACTTCAACGCCAATCACCTCGAATTCCGGAGTTTCCTTTGCCCGCAGGATGCCGCACTGGCGCAGTCGTGTGCTCTTCAAACGGCCGTTTTCCATCGGTAGATCCTCGCTGATGGCGTAGCCCAGGCCCATGTGCAGGGAGCCTTCCAGCTGCCCTTCAAACAGCATCGGGTTGAAGATCTTGCCCGCATCGTGAGCCGCCGTGATCTTGGCCACCTGCCCGTCCTCGTCCAGCACTACCAGTTGCGTGGCGTAGCTGTACGAGTAATGTGTGTACACCTTCTCAACCATCGCTCCGGGCTTCGTTGTCCAGTCAACTACCCACTTGCCCTGATAGACATTGCCCACCAGTTCCGCCAACGATCGCGTGCCCAGGTCTTCTTTCAACTCTCGGCAGGCGTCAATGAGCGAATTGCCCACCAGCGAAGTCGCGCGTGAAGCCGTGGTCATGCCCGCCAGTTGTTCCGCCTCTGTATCGATGCGTACTTCAATGAACCGTGGATCAATGCCAGTCTCCTGGCATACAACTTGCGCGGCGATTGTGTTGACCCCCTGACCCATCTCGGTCCAGCCATGGTCGATGACCACTCTGTCTGCGGCGACGACGGTAACCCGCGCTGTTGATTCATCAGGCATGCCGTTGCCTATGCCGGTGTTCTTCAGCCCGCATGCCAGTCCGGCGTATTTCGCCGCCGCGTATTGGTCTTTGACAGCCAGCAACGTGGCACGTACGCCTGCCCCGGATTCAATCACCTGTCCGGTGGCGGTCATGTCGCCGTCGGTAAGCGCGTTATCGTAACGGAACTGCCAGCGGTCGAAACCGCCCTGCTCGCACAGGTCATCAATGAGGCTCTCCAGTCCAAAAATGGCCTGATTGACCCCAAAGCCGCGCATGGCACCGCAGGGGATGTTGTTGGTGTATACGGCCGTCGCTTCCACATCGGTCACTGGAAAGTGATACGCACCTGTTGCGTGCCCGGCCGAGCGTTCTAACACCTTCATGCCCACCGATGCATACGCCCCCGTATCGCCAATGAACTTGACCTTTACAAACGTCAGCTTGCCCTGCGCGTCGCAACCAATTTCGTAATCCATCCAGATTGGATGGCGCTTTGGGTGCATCATGATCGACTCATCGCGCGTCAGGCGCACTTTCACCGGTCGCTGTAACAGATGGGCCATCAAAGCGGCATGCCCCTGGACGGTGAGATCTTCCTTGCCTCCAAATCCACCCCCATTGGGCACCAGCCGCACACGCACCTTGCTTTGCGGCAGTGCAAGCAAAGCGGCTATCTGTTCGCGATCGTCATAAATCCCCTGTCCCTGTGATAAAAGCTCCAGCCCATCTTTGTAAGGCATAGCAATGGCGGCTTCCGGTTCCATGAAACCATGTTCAATGCGCTGCGTTTCAAAGCTGCCGCGCGCCACAAACGCCGCTTGCGCACGTGCCTCATCTACGTCACCTCTACTGGTTACAGAACGAGAAAGGATATTGCCATTGTCATGAATCCTGCGGCTGCTTTGCATCTGAGCGATGAAGGGATCGGTCAATGGCTCCAGCACTTCTCGATACTCGACTTCGATCAGCTCCACGGCCGATCGCGCAATCTCTTCCGTTTCTGCTGCCACGATCGCCAACACGTCGCCGATATAGCGCGTCGTCTCCCCTTGCGCGACCATCAGCGGCCAATCATGCCGGATCAAACCGAGCGTGCGCTGCCCGGGGACATCCACGGCCGTGTAGACTCCCAGCACTCCGGGCACCGCCTTCGCGGCATCAGTGTGGATGCTTGCGACTATTGCGGCCGGATGATCGCTGAAACGTAGAGCCCCATGCGCCATGCCGTCGATGCGGATGTCATCCACGTAGGCGTGCTGCCCCAACACCAGGTCACGCGCCTGATACTTGGGCAGACGCGTGCCGATCCGGCCATCACCCATTGGCACGGGGATTTCTTCCTCTTTGCGAATTGCCTCGGCGGCAGCCGCGACCGCATCGATTATTTTCTTATAACCGGTGCAGCGGCATAGGTTGGGCGTCAAGGCCTGTTCAATTTCACTCCGAGATGGGGATGGATTCTTGTTTATCAAGGCATTCGACTGCATTACAATGCCCGGAATGCAGAAACCGCACTGCACTCCGCCATGGCCCACGAAAGCGTTGGCAAAAACATCCTGCCTGTACTGACCCAACCCTTCAATGGTAGTAATACGGCCGTTCTCCACCTTCTTCATTGGCGTAACACATGACAAGACCGCTCTACCATCCAGATCGACGACACATGCACCGCACGCCGCCTGTGGGGCACAGCCATTTTTGGGAGACATGATTTCCTTCTCTTCTCGCAAATACGTGAGCAAAGGAAGTTCAGGATCGCCTTCATACAAAGTAGTCTGACCGTTCAGGGTGAACCTCATGTTGCATACCTCCATCAGTCTGCCGATTTGGCCATAAATTCCGGAATGGCCCCCATCATAACACATTGTGGGTCCCACAAGGACTGAAAATCCACAATGAATGTCATGTGATCTTAGTGACAAATGTCGCTTGCCCATTTTTCGGTGAACATGTACTGTATATCGTTGAAGCAAGTGCCCCAACCTTGCTTCAGCGGTTCTGACTTCTGCTGCAATTTCCGGCCAGCGTATTGGTTTGCCACCAGCTGGAGGAGAAGCTGCCTTCGCAAAACGGCAGAAGGCGGATCGTCTGTCGAAAGCAGCGTATCGGGCGAGGAGATCTGTGGACAGAGACAAACCGAACACATATCGCTTGGACCGGTTGATAGACGCCTTGCTGCCCCTTGTCGCAGTATTGGGCGCCTTTCTAGTCGGTGCCTTTATTCTCTACTTTCAAGGCGTTAACCCCATAGAAGCATACAGAGCCATGCTTTTCGGTGCCTTCGGCACCAAGAACGGACTGGCTGACACGTTGGTCAAGGCTACGCCCCTCTTGCTGGTGGCGTTGGGTATCGCTATCGCTTTCCGCGGGGGCATGATTAACATTGGCGCTGAAGGCCAGCTGATTATGGGGGCACTTATGGCCACGGCCGTTGGCCTACAGCTTGGCGATCTGCTGCCGGGGTATCTGGTGATCTTCTTTGGCTTGCTTCTTGGCGCGGTGGCGGGAGGTGCATGGGCGGCCATTGCCGGTGTGTTGAAGGCGCGGTTGAACGTCAATGAGATCCTCAGCACCATCATGCTCAACCAGATTGCGATCCAGTTTGCCTATCTATTGCTGCGCGGGCCCATGATTGATCCGGCTGAACTCGCCGCCGGCACCAATATCCCGCACTCGGCACGGCTGCCGAAGACCGTAGATATGCCGCGCTTCACTGACCTGGCTGGGCAAATCGGGCTGACAGGGACAGCGTCAGAACGTGGCTTGTCCGGCTATCTTGCCGAAGTCTACGGCGTCCTTGTGGAGCCGACCCGCCTCCATTCCGGTTTCATCTTCGCCGTGATCATGGCCATCCTGGTTTATGTCTTCCTCTGGCGCACCACCATTGGCTATCGTATTCGTGCCGTGGGATCGAATCCCCATGCCGCGCGCTATGCCGGTATCAACGTCCAGCGCAATCTTGTGTTGTCGATCACTTTGAGCGGTATGTTCGCTGGTTTGGCCGGTGCGGTCGACATTCTCGGTCTCCATCACCGCATGTTCGAGCCCACGGCCGTTTCCGCCGGATATGGCTTTTCGGGCATTGTGGTTGCCCTTTTCGGCAAGCTGCATCCCCTGGGCATTATTCCCTCCTCGATCCTTTTTGGCGGACTTCTGGTAGGGGGTGACAAGATGCAGCGCGCCATGCAGGTGCCTCAGGTACTGGTAACCGTCATTCTTGGCCTCGTAGTCCTATTCGTTGTCAGTACCGATTACTTCGTGCGCAAACGCGCTAGCCGCCGTGTTTATCCCGAGAGCCCGCCGGCTGACAAACCGGAAAAACCAAACATGCCAACGGAAACCCAGGAGGTAGCCGCGTGAACGAGAACCTGACCGTTATCGCCGTTTTTCTGGGAATTGTCCATTCAGGCATTCGCCTGGCCACGCCATACTTGTATGCCGCCCTGGGTGAATCCTTTGCCCAGAAGTCCGGCGTGCTCAACCTGGGGGTTGAGGGCATTATGCTGATGGGCGCGTTTTCCGGCTTCTATGCTGTTTTTGTCACCGGCAACGTCTGGATTGGCTTGTTGGCTGCCGCCACCATTGGAGCGGTCTTCGGTCTGATTATGTCTGTGGTCAGCGTAACCTTCCAGGCGGAACAGGGCATCAGCGGTATCGGCCTCTTCATGTTAGGGCTTGGCCTTTCCAGCCTGCTTTTCAAGACCATGCTCGGCACGGTCGAAGGCGTAAATGGTTTCTCGGAACTCCAGTTCTGCCTTGCGGGACTCGGTATTGACTCCACCTTCTGCCTTGCGGACGTACCCGTTCTTGGTGAGATTTTCTTCAGCCATAGCCTGCTGACCTATGGGGCCTATGCGCTGGTTCCGATTGCGGCGTTTGTCTTCAATCGCACAACATGGGGGCTCAACGTGCGCTCCGTAGGCCAGAATCCGGAAGCAGCAGATAGTCTTGGTGTGAGTGTCAACCGCATTCGTTACTCGGCCGTGATTTTGGGCGGCATCCTTGCTGGGATTGCCGGTGCGTCGCTCTCCATTTCGCTGCTAAATATCTTTCAAGAAAACATGACCAACGGCATGGGCTTTATCGCTGTGGCCCTGGTCTACTTCGGCAGCTGGACGCCGGTAGGTATACTGGCTGGCGCTCTGCTCTTCAGCTCGGTTAATGCGCTGCAGCTGTGGGTTCAGGTCCTTGACTTGCCAATTCCCTCCGACGTGGCCGTCATGTTGCCCTATGTGCTCACGATTGTTGCCCTGGCCCTGCCGTTCAAGAGGTCTCTGCAACCGGCCGCGCTGACCAAGCCCTATGAGCGCGGTGAAAACTAAGTCATTTCGGGTCGTTCGTAGCAAGCGCCGACTGTTTGCACGATCCGCTGAACAAAAAGGAGAAGTCATGAAGAACAAGATTTTGCTACTCGTTTTATTGTTGGTTGCCTCTCTAGCCATTGTGGCTTGCGGAGGCGCCGCCCCTGCCTCACCCGCTGCGCCCGCTGAAGAGAGCGCGGCGCCAGCTGAGGCTGAACCTACCGAGGTGATGGAAGAGCCTACGGCCGTTCCGCAGGCCGAAGCACCGGCTGAAGAAGTGTCCCCCGACGCAAACGCGGGGGGAATCGCGCCCATCCGCATCGCCATCGTCATGCCCAGCACGATCACCGACCTGGCCTGGAGCCAGGCGATGTACGATTCCTTGCTGCGCATTCAGGAAAGCGCCGGTGGTCCCGATGTCGTCGAGATTGCTTATACGGAAAACATGTTTAACGTGACCGACGCCGCCGCCGCGATTCGCGACTATGCGGCTGACGGCTACAATCTTGTTTTGGCCCACGGCACGCAGTACGGCACGTCCCTCTTCGAAATCGCACCCGATTTCCCCGAAACCAGTTTCGCTTGGGGCACCGCTACCGATACCGGCAGCGAGCTTGGTCTGACCAACGTTTTTGCCTATGAAGCTCGTGCCGAAGAAGGCGGTTATGTGAATGGTGTCCTGGCTGCTGGAATCACTGAATCTGGTGTCCTAGGTGTTGTTGGCCCGGTGGAAGCAGGAGACGCCAAGCTCTACATTGATGGCTTCGTCGCCGGAGCTGAAGCGACAAATCCTGATGTTCAGGTCAATATTTCTTATACTGGTTCCTTTGGGGATACAGCTCTGGCTGCCGAAGCAGCCAGCACACATATCCAGGCCGGCGCAGATGTCTTGACTGGCTCGGCGCAGCAGGTGGTAGGCGCCATCGGTGTTGCCGCAGAACAGGGTGTGCCGTGGATGGGAACCCAGTCCGATCAAAGCCCGCTCGCTCCGGACACGGTCATCGCCACGCAGTTGTTTGACTGGGATGGCGTGGTTCTGGACATGATTACCAAGCATCAGTCAGGCACGTTTGGCGGGACCGCATACGCCCTGTCCTTAGAGAATGGTGGGCTGGTCATGCAATTTGCAGATAGCCTGGACGCTGCTGCCGTCGCCGCGGCTACGGATGCGGAACAGCAAATCGTCAGCGGTGCCGTCGATGTACCGGCATTGATTGCCGGCGCGGTCGCTGCCGAACCGGTTGCTGAAGAACCGGCGGCCGAAGAAGAGATGGCCATGGAATACCCCGAGATTGCACCCGTGCGCATCGCCGTAGTTATGCCTAGCACGACAACCGATCTTGCCTGGAGCCAATCCATCTACGATTCCCTGGTCCAGTTGCAGGAGCAGTACGGCGAAGACGTGGTTGAAATTGCCTACACCGAGAACATGTTTAATGTCACCGACGCCGCGGCCGCCATTCGTGACTATGCCGACAGTGGTTTCAACCTGGTGATCGCCCATGGAGCTCAGTACGGCACCTCCCTGTTCGAGATCGCTCCTGATTTCCCTGATACCAGCTTTGCCTGGGGAACGACCACCAACACCGGGTCGGAGGAAGGCGTTACCAATGTCTTTGCCTATGAACCCAGAGCGGAGGAAGGTGGATATGTAACTGGTGTCCTGGCCGCGAACCTCACCGAGGCTGGCATCATCGGTCTTGTAGGGCCTGTCGACGCGGGCGACGCCAAACTCCATGTGGATGGATTTGTCGCTGGTGTTCGCGACACAGACCCCGATGTTCAGGTCAACATCTCCTTCACTGGTTCTTTCGGCGACACGGCGTTGGCTGCTGAGGCTGCCAACACTCACATCCAGGCCGGAGCAGATGTGTTAACCGGTTCGTCACAACAGGTTGCAGGTGCGATTGGTGTAGCCAAGGAGCAAAACGTGCCCTGGATCGGCATTCAAGCTGACCAGAGCCCGCTGGCTCCTGATGTGGTTATAGCAACCGTTCTGTATGACTGGCGACCCACGCTTCTGGAGATGATCACTTCCCTGCAGGCCGGCGATATGGGCGACAAGGTGTTGCAGCTCACCCTTGCCAATGGCGGCCAGACGATGATTTATGCCGGTACACTCCCGGAAGAGGTCGTCAACGCGGCCAAGGCGGCGGAACAAGGCATCATTGATGGCAGTATTGAGATTGTAGCTGAACCACGCTCCTAAGTAAGTTGGTCGCTGACGAGGGTACGGGCAGGGCTCGTACCCTCGTTGGCGAAGCGCATGAACATGGACCTTGTCATTCGCGGCGGCATCTCGGATACAACCGGGCAACCCCTGGAAATTGGGATCGCGGCCGATCGTATCGCCGCAGTTGCCGCTTCTGGCCTTCCCGGCGCGCCCCTTGAGCTGGATGCGGCGGGGGGTATGATTTCTCCTGCATTCATCGAACCGCACTTCCATCTGGAAAACGCCCTGCTCTGGGATGACACAATGATGAACCAGAGCGGTACTCTGGAAGAGGCGATCCAGATTTATGCCGAAGTCAAACAACACCTGACCACCGCCGATATCGTCGCGCGTTCAGGCAAGATTCTGCACACGGCCGTAGCGAACGGCACCCTGTGGTTGCGCAGCCACGTCGATATTGATCACATTGCCGGCACGCGGATTCTCGAAAGCGTGCTTGTCGCCCGCGAAACGTATGGCGACCTCATCGACGTCCAACTGGTCGCTTTCCCCCAGCTGGGCCTTACGCGCAACCCCGCGGCTGTTGAGGCGATGTGGGAGGCTCTCGAAATGGGTTGCGATCTGGTCGGCGGTATGCCCCACGGCGAAAGGACCATGGAGGACGCCGCGCGCCATATCGAGATCGCCTTCGAGCTGGCCCAAAAATATGACGTTGATGTCGATATGCATATCGACGAGACCGACGATCCTTACTGGCGTTCACTGGAGCTTCTGGCCGAGCAGACGATAGCTACCGGTTGGCACGGCCGTGTAACTGCGGGTCACTGCTGCGCAATGTCCGCCTGGGATGATGCCCTGGCAGAGCGCATCATCGAAAAGGTGCGCCTGGCCGGTATACACATCATCACTAATGCGCCCATCAACTTGATGCTGGAAGGCCGCCATCACGGCTTTCCTGAACCGCGTGGGATCGCACGCGTCAAGCAGCTCCTGGAGGCCGGTGTCAATGTCTCATGCGGCCAAGATGATGTGCAGAACATGTTCTACCCTTACGGCCGTATGGACCCGCTTGAGGTCGCCCTAATTACCGCCCACGCCGCTCACCTGGGCGCACCGGGAGAAATCCAGGCCGCCTTTGATATGCCGCGCTATAACGCTGCCCGCCTATGGGGCCTGGAGTCTTATGGCCTTCACGTTGGTGCTCCGGCAAATTTGGTTGTTCTGGATGCGCAGTCGGCCGTGGAGGCTCTGCGCCGTACCCCAAATCGGCGCTTTGTCATCCGTAAGGGCAAGCTTCTAGCCGAAACCATGACTCAGACGATCTGGCACGAGACCACTGCAGGAAGGACCTCATGAGCAAAAGCACAAATTTGCTGCCATCGGGTTTGCCACGGATCGAATCACTGCAAATGCAGGGCATTACCAAGCGCTTTCCCGGTGTCTTGGCCAACGATCATGTGGATTTTGACGTGAACACGGGTGAGATTCACGCCTTGCTGGGCGAGAATGGGGCCGGCAAAAGTACACTGATGAAGATCCTCTACGGCCTTTACCAGCCGGATGAGGGCCAGATCCTGTTGAACGGTTCGCCCATCAGCATTCACTCCCCCAACGATTCTATTGGTCACGGTATTGGCATGATTCACCAGCACTTCATGCTCGTGGACAATTTAACGGTAGCTCAGAACGTCGCCCTCGGTCTCAAATCTACGCGCGCACCGTTGGTTGACCTCGATGTTGTTTCGGCCCGTATCCTGGAACTTACCGAAACGTATGGACTTAAGGTCGATCCCAAGGCGCTGATTTCTGATCTTGCAGTTGGTGAGCGCCAACGTGTAGAGATCATAAAGGCTCTTTATCGCGGCGCGGCGCTGTTGGTCCTCGACGAACCTACGGCAGTGCTCACGCCGCAAGAAGTCGACGATCTCTTCGTTATCTTTCGACAGATGGCTAGGGAAGGGCACGCTCTGATCTTCATTTCCCACAAGTTGGGCGAGATATTTGCCCTCACCGATCGGGTGACTGTCCTGCGCGACGGCCGTGTCGTGGGCACCAAACCGACCGCCGAGGTCAACCGTCGCATCTTGGCCAACATGATGGTCGGCCGGGAAGTAATCTTGGAACGCTTTCGCCAGCCAATGGAAATCGGCGAAGTTCGCCTGGCCATGAACAACGTCACGGCCGTCGACCAGAATGAGCATCCTATCCTGCGCGGCGTCTCCTTCGAGGTACGCAGCGGTGAGATTCTGGGTGTGGCCGGCGTATCCGGTAACGGCCAGCGCGCCTTGGCGGAAACTATTGCCGGTCTGCAAGTCGTCACCTCGGGCGAAATCCTGCTTGAAGGCCAAAACACGACCGGCTTCTCCCCGGCCGAGATGTATGAGAACGGCCTGTCCTATATCCCCGAGGAGCGCATGCATGACGGAGTGATCAAGGATTTCTCCGTCTCTGACAACGTCATCCTGCAAGACCATATCCATGCCCCTTACAGCAACGGCCTCTTCCTCAATTTCGGTCGAATTGCCGAACACTCACAAGAACTGGTGGACGCTTTCAACGTCAAAACACCTAGCCTTGATACTCCGGTCAAAAACCTTTCAGGCGGCAATATTCAGAAACTCATTCTGGCGCGAGAGCTGGATCGCCAGCCGCGCGTGCTTATCGCCGCGCAGCCGACGCGAGGCGTCGATATTGGAGCCACGGAATACATCCATGGACAGTTGCTCCTCCAGCGTTCCGAGGGCCTCGCCACTCTTTTGATTTCGGAAGACCTTGATGAAGTAAAGGCAATGTCCGATCGGATCATGGTAATGTTTGGCGGTGAGATCATGGGTATTGTCAACAGTGATGAAGTAACGATCGATCAGCTGGGTCTTATGATGGCCGGTGAACGCGCCGAAGACGCCCTGGCTCTGGATTTGGACGAATAAGCCGGCGCCCAACTCCTCAGAAACCGTGCTACAATTGCGCCATCTAGACGACCGCAAAGGGTTACATGCCGGAGAATACAAACGCCAACAGCATTGAAGTTACAGACGCCACGTTTGAGATGGAGGTTATCCAGCGTTCATACCAGACCCCCGTCGTCGTGGATTTCTGGGCTCCCTGGTGTGGTCCTTGCCGCCTGCTCGGTCCCATCCTAGAGAGCCTGGCTGCCGATCCGCGTTACGATTTTGTTCTCGCCAAACTGAATGTGGATGACAATCCAAGTGCAGCCATGCGCTACCAGGTACAGGGTATTCCCGCCGTGAAGGCTTTTGTGGACGGCCAGGTCGCCAGCGAATTTGTTGGAGCCCTGCCCGAAGCCAAAGTGCGCGAATTCATGGAGAAGCTTATACCCAACCAGGCTGACATTGCCTATCGCCAAGCGGCAAGCCTTCTGGCTACCCGGCATTGGTCCGACGCCGAAGAGCTGCTGCGCGAGCTGCTGCTTGAGCACCCGCACCATGAGGCGGCCTCCCTTGGTCTGGCTCGCGCGTTGTTGGCCCAAAACAGAGGCTGCGAGGCCCAGCAGCTTCTCTCTAGGGATATCAAGGGGCCGCTGATTATCCAGGCTGAACGGCTGCTGCCTTTGGCCCGCTATCTTTGCCGTCACGTTTCCGGTCTCCCGGCGGATGAAAACAACGCCCCGCCCATCGAACTGCAGTATAATCAGGCAGCGCATTTGCTCCAGCGCGGTAATATTGAGGCTGCCCTCGATGGCCTTCTTGACGTCATCCGAGAAGACAAGCGCTATCGTAAGGGCGAGCCGAAGGAAGTCATGCTGGCCCTGTTCGACCTATTGGGGGAAGACGATCCTCTCACTGAGGGCTACCGCCGTGAACTGGCTGCGGCGCTTTTCTAGCGGTTCCCACAAGAGGCCCGTGCTGCAAAATTGGTTTCAAAAAGGACCGGTATGAAAATGTCGGTCCTTTTGTTTCGGCCTCCGAATAGCTTCCTGCCTAGATCGCCAGCGGTCCGGAGAGCAGCTCCACCAGGAGCCTGATGCTGTTCTCCACGTCGTCCAGATCCACGGTCTCACTCTGGCTATGTACATAGCGGCAGGGTATTGAAATACAACCAGCCGCACAGCCAGGGCCGGCGATTTGCATCGATCGGGCGTCTGTCGAGCCGCCGTCTAGTACCTCAAGCTGGTATGATATCCCGGCCTTTTTGGCGCTCTCGCGCATTGCCCGCACCAGGCCAGCATGGGCAATCATACCACTATCCTTTACCTTGATCGCTGGGCCCTTGCCCAGGCTCACCGCCATCTTCCGTGCCTCCGGCATATCGCCTGTGAGTGTGACGTCGATGGCGATGCCCACGTCCGGCATTAATCCATTCGCGGCCGCCTGTGCTCCCCGTGTGCCCACCTCCTCCTGGACGCTGAACACAAAGTACACCTCATGCGGTGTTTCTCTCAGGCGTTTCAACACCTCTATGGCGACCGCGCAGCCAATGCGATCGTCCATGCTCTTGGCCGTGAGTCTTGTACCGTTTTCCAGCAACGGCCGTAGGAATCCGGCGGCGTCACCTACTTGCACCGGGCAATCTTCTTTGCTGCTCGCCCCTACGTCAATGTAATGTTTCTCCAGCGGGTGCACCTTTCCACGATCTTCAATCCGATCAGAAAAAACGATACCCACGGTGCCATCCGCGAACTGCACGCGATTGCCTAAAAGAGTATGTGGCAAGACACCGCCGATATTGGTGAAACGCAGGAAACCTTCCTCCGTGATATGGCTCACCATGACGCCTATTTCATCCATATGCGCTGCAATCATCACCTTCAACCCTTCGCCATTACTCTTCTTACGAGCGATCAGGTTGCCCATTGTGTCCACGATTACTTCATCCGCGAATTCAGCGATTTCGGGCTCGATTAACGCGCGCACCTGGTCTTCAAAACCGGAGGGCCCATATGCTTCTACAAGCTTTTTTATTAGTTCGTTCATGATCGTGGGATATTCTCCTTGACTAGCCGTGACTCTTGACGATCTCCGGCGTTAGAGTTTGCAGGGTCAATCGGGCAAGCTGCACCACATACTCATAGTCTCGCAGATTGATCATCATCGTCGGGGTATGCGCGTGCCGCCCGGGGACGGCGATGGTAGCGGACGGTATTCCACCGTGCAGGCGTTGAATTACAGCCGTGTTCGTCCCACCACCTCCAGGCTGCCGAATTTGAAAGGGAATTTCATTCGCGGCGGCGGTCCGCGTGATATGTTGCACCAGGCGTGGGTCCTGTATGGTGACTCCATCCATCACATAGATAGACGGCCCTTTGCCCAGGGCCACATTAGGACTGACATCATCTTTATTGGGCAAATCGTACGCTGGTGTGCATTCAAGGATTAGAGCAGCGTCGGGTTTCACTCCGTAAGCTGCTACTTGAGCGCCACGAAGACCAACTTCTTCCTGCACGGTAAAGGTGGCGATCAGCTCAAACGGGTAAGGCCCGGCCCGCAGCAGCTCAATCAGGGCTGCGCAGCCCGCACGGTCATCGAAGGCCTTGCCCACGGCCGTTGTACCCCATTCTTCATAGTCTGTGACAAAAGCGGCCGTGTCCCCAATCTTCACCTTAGCTGAAGCTCCGTCCCCGCTGCCTGCGCCTATGTCAATGCGCATCGCCTCCGACTTGACGATTTCCTTATGCTGGCTGCCGCGCAGCAGGTGGATTGGTTTGGCGCCGATGACGCCAATCACCTTGTTTGGCCCGACCTGCACCACCTTACCCAGCAGCGTCCGGTCATCGATGCCACCCACCGTGTCGAAACGCAGCATCCCGCTGCTCTCGACTTCTGTTACCATCAGGCCAACTTCATCCATGTGCGCATCAACCAGGACGCGCAGATCAAGCTCGCCGGTCCCTGCCTGCCGCGCAATAAGGTTGCCCATTGTATCAACGCGCCATTCGTCCACGACATCCGCGATAAGATCGCGAATCAGAAGGCGCACTTCTTTCTCTGCACTGGAAACGCCTACTGCTTCCGTAAGTTTTTTCAGATTCTCGTTCATAGATATCTTCGCTGCCTCGTACTGGTTTGGAAACTGCTGCTCAGTACGATTCAGCTCCTACGCCTCGCCTTCCATCAAAGCGCGTGCCAGTCCGTCCAGAAAGTCTTCGTCCAGGCGCATAATGAATTCTCCCAAAAGGCGTCCGACGCGCTCTACATCCTTTGTGTCAATAACCTCAACCATGGTGTGCATATAGCGCAACGGGATACTTACCAGGCAGGTAGGGATGCCCACCCGCGCTACCTGCAGGCCGAAGGCATCCGTGCCGCTGCCGCGAGTGTGCGTGCTCAGGCCGACGTCCATTTCCAGTTCTTTCGCCGTATTTTGGATGGCTACCAACAGGCCGGGGTGCACATTTGGGCCGATATCCAAAACAGGCCCTCGACCCAGTTCGGCGATTCCAGGGCCACTGCTGGTTCCTGCTCCCTTGGCGAAAGTCACGTCGATAGCGATCGCCAGATCGGGCTGTTCGGCGAAGGCACTGGTGAACGCGCCCAGGAGCCGTGTTTCTTCTTGCGCGGTTGCCACGGCAAGCACATCCCACCCATGCTGCCGGTTCTGCAGATATTCGAGGCAGAAGGTAACGGCCGCTACAGATGCCCGGTTGTCGAGTGCCTTGGCAGTTACGGTGCTGCCCAGCAAAGTACGCAGCGGTTGCCGGAACGAGATGAAGTCGCCGACATCGACCAGCCCTTCTGCTTCATCTGCCGTGAGACCGACATCGACCACCAATTCTTCGTATCCATACGGCTTGCTGCGCGCATCTTCGGGAAGCATTCGCGCCGGAAGGGAACCCAGAATGCCGGGCAAATCACGACGGCCGTGGACCACCACGAGCTGGCTGTATAGGTGCCGGATATCAACGCCGCCGACCTCGGTAACCCGCAAGAATACATTACCCTCATGGGTTGCCACCTCGCGCACCATCAGGGCAATTTCATCCATGTGTGCCGCGAGCAAAATACGCTGGCGTGGTTCTTGTCCTTGCCCAGGTCGAACTGCGATCACGCTTCCTACCCGGTCGACCCTAATGCTGCCTGCATACGGCTCCCATAATTTGGAAATTTGGGAAGCTATCTCCCCTTCAAATCCTGACGGTCCGGGAGTCTCCGTCAATTCACGCAGTAGTTCACTCAAATCCATGGTTACCTCAAGTCGCCTAGCCTTCGGGCGTCATCGTGGGTATCACTAGTTCAAACGTAGGCGTCGCTTCCGGCTCCGGTGTATCCGTGGGCAATGGAACCGGCGTATCAGTGGGCAGTGGCGTAGCAGTGTCTGTCGGTGGCGGGGGCGTAGCCGTAGCCGTAGCTGTCGGTAGGGCTGTCTCCGTGGGTGTCGGCGTCAGCGTTGGAGTAGGTGTCCAGGTTGCCGTAAGGGTTGGAATCGGCGTCACCGTGGCTGGTAGGGTAGTGGCGCTTGCACGCGGTGTTGGCGTTTCGGTCGGTGTTGGGAACTGTTCGGCCGTGGGCAGAGGTGTAGCTGATGGACGCGGCGTGCTTGTTGGGAATGCGGTTGGCGTCTGCGGAACTCCACCTGGCACGGTCGTGTTGGTTGGTGTGGGCGAAAGAATTGCCGGCAGAGTAGGCGGCGTCGATATTTCCCCGGGGCGCGGGGCTGTGGAAAGGAGATAAATGCCGGCACAGTAGCAGGGGAGCGTCAGAAAGATGATTCCAATCAGAAGCGAATAAGTGCGCCGGCGCGAGTCCATCACGCGATCATAATTGACAAAGTCGTTTGTGACAAATTGTGCTTCACCCCCACATATGGCGGCACCGCTTGATAGGCACCCACTAGTTGGTATATAATGCCGGAGTGCCGGTCATCAGTGAATCGTCTGATGGTCCGTGACGTCAGGGAAACACCCCTAATTGAGGACGCTCAGTCTGCATGACAGTGGTGTGCATTCAGGAGGGCGATGGTAGCATCATATTGGGGAGCGCGAGAAGCCCTTGCGTTGGCCATGCCGAAGACCGCTTCCGCAGGCCTGCTTCTGCTTCTCTATCTCCTCCTGTTCAGTTATTTGCTTTACCACGGCCGTAAATCTTTGCCGCGAGCGGCCTCTTCTCGTGGGCTGGCCCTGCTGGCACTGATCATTGCTAGCCTGGCGGCAAGCCTCCTTCTCCCGATCCGCTTCCAAAGTTCACTCCCTCTTTTTGGCTCGCAGGAAAGCGCGTCAACCGTAGCGCTTTTCTCTGCATTGCCCTATTTACTGACCGGCGTTGTTTTCGGTCCGGCGTCGGCGCTCCTGGTTGGCTTCAGCACAGGTTTCGGCCGTGCCCTGGGCCAATCGCATCAGCTTAATGAGGTCTTCCATTTTGCTTTTGGCGCCTGGTTCGGCGCTGTTTTGATGCGCCAAAGCTATCAGGGACAGCTCTATCGTATCCTTCGATTCCCGGTCACAGCGGGTGCGCTCAGCGGCGCCAGTATAGCCCTGATGGCTGGCTTTGCTGCGTTTGTCACAACCTCGACCAGCCCATTACTAAGGTTGGATGCGGGCCTGATGGCTTTTACCGCTGGTCTAGCGCCCCAAGTTCTGGAGGGACTGGCTGGAGGCGCAGTTCTGTTCCTGCTGCTGCGCGTCGTCAGTGAATTGCGCCCGAGAGGCGAAGCGGTTCCTGCCCCGGGCCAGCGCAGCGTGCATGATTACCTTGTTACCAACATACTCCTGTTCGGCCTGGCAGCCCTACTTCTTAGCTTCTTGTCTGCTTTTACGGTGTCCATGATCTGGTCAACGCAACTGCAAGTGGCCCGGTTGGCCGCCGCGGCAAACGCCTCGACCCTTGAAATCGTGGCGCTGCAGGAGGAAATGCAGACCACACTTGAAAGTTTTGGCCGCCAGGGTGAGGCACGTGAGAACGGTGAAGTGAGTGCCCGTACTCTTGGACAGTTCTATCGTTCCAGCCAGACATTTGACGAAATACTGCTGGTTGACCATGAATTCGCAATCCTGGACGCTGTGTCTAAGCACGCTGACGAAGGCCAGGTAACGGTTGCCGAAAGAATCGCGATTCAGAAAGCAAGTTCCGCCCGCAGTGGCGCAGCGGCAACGATTCTCACCGGGGACCCCGCTCAAGGAGTCAGTATTGTTGTCCCTATTTCTATTCCCGGCGAAGGTGAATCTGGTGCCCTCATTGGACGTGTAACTCCTGAGACCTTCCGGCGATCATTTTCTCTTCTGACCGATGATTACGCGGGCAGAAGCACGGCCGTGTTGAGCGCCGCCGGTGCCACCCTGGTGCAGTCTGACGATACTATGAACCCGATGGTATGGGAACAGACGCGGCGACCCAGTGCAGGTGCAGGTGTCTTGCCTGTGCCCGAAGAATTCAGCGGCGCTGCGCACCTCACGAGCCACGGTGGCGACGGCCGCCACCTGCTCTATATTGGTCCCAGCACCGCCCAGAGCTGGCGCGTGGCCGTGGCGATACCGTTCACCGATGTTCTGCGTCAGGCACTTTTTGCTGCCCTACCTCTGACCCTGGCCCTAATGGCCTTGACCGGTGCCTTCTATGTGCGTACTACCGCCTACGGTCGCAATCTTTCGCGCCCGCTTGCCGAATTGACAGAAGCGTCGCGCACGGTAGCTATCGGCGGGCCGCTCCCCAATCGCCCACGCGGCGAAAGAACAGACGAAATCGGTGCTCTGGAACGCGCATTCGCGGAAATGCAGCTGGCACTCAGAGCGCGCCTGGAAGAGCTGTCTTTGCTGCTGACTGTAAGCCAGGAATCTTCTGGCAGCATTGATCTTGAGGATACTATCCCTGTCGTTTTGCAGGGCGCGATTCGCGGTACGGGCGCCGCAGCGGCGCGCGCTGTGGTTCTCAATCCGAACAGTGGAACTCCACTCACATTTGCTGTCGGATCATCCGCGTCGGCTATGGCCCCCCTGGATCGTCCCTTGATGACCCTTGTGCGTGAGAAACAGGAGATTGTCCTGGATGGTGAGGCTGCAATTGCTGCCTTTCCCACTTTGGCGCAGATGCGGCAGACGCCCTTTAAAGCTCTTTATGCCCTGTGCCTGCAGTCAAACGCCGGCTTTCAGGGTTTTCTTGTACTTGGTTTCCGCCAGCCACGGTCTGCAATGTCCGATAGCGAATTTGCGCTTCTGCGCACGCTTGCGGGACAGGCGTCCCATCTGATTGATAAAAACTATCTGTTCGCTAATGCTGAAGGCGGCCGTCGCCGCCTGGCTGCTGTACTCGCCAGCACTTCGGAAGCGGTAATCGTTACCGATCAGAGCGCAAGGGTTCTCATCATCAATCGCGCCTTTGAGCAGGCGTTTGGCGTTAAGGCTGGAAATGTGGTCGGGCGGAGCGTTAGTGACGTGGTTCACTCTGCTTCTCTGGTTGCCGTTCTTGCAGACTTCGATCCTGTGCGCCGCAATGTAGAAGTGCAAGGGCTGGATCGCCACACCTATGTCGCCAATGCCTCCCCCATAGCCAGCCACGAAGGTCAGATCCTCGGTCGTGTGGCCGTGCTGCACGACATCACCCACTTGAAGGAGCTGGATCGCGTCAAGTCGGAGTTCGTGGACAATGTCTCTCATGATTTGCGTACACCCTTGACCGTGCTTAGCGGCTATGCTACCGCCCTCTCCATGCTCCACGATCTTACTCCCGAGCAGCGGGACTACAGCAACCACATTCTGAGCAGTGTGGATCGCATGATCGTACTGGTCGAGAACCTGCTGGACCTGGGTCGTATTGAAGCAGGCGTAGACCTTGTGTTTGAGGATGTACAGATTCCGGAGCTGCTTGCTGGTCTGGCCGATGAGCACTGGTTGTATGCTCACGATGCGGGTATCACACTTCACATCCGCACGGCCGACTCACTGCCTTCGATTCGCGGCGATCTTGTGCTTCTGAATCAGGCAGTCTCCAACCTGTTAACGAATGCCTTCAAGTACGCGCCGCAGAGCGGCGAATTGACGCTGGCAGTAGATCAGGTAGGTGAAGAAGTCGTGATCAGTGTTCGCGACCGCGGACCTGGTATTGCCGGACAGGACCAACTGCATCTATTTGAGAAATTCTACCGGGTTAAGCGCCATGGGGCGGGCAAGGCCAAGGGGTCGGGTCTGGGTCTGGCCATTGTCAAGAGCATTGCCGAGCGCCACAACGGCCGTGTGTGGTGTGAGAGCAAACTCGGCCAGGGCAGTACGTTTTTCCTGGCTATTCCCGTTTCAGACGAAGCATAAGCTCAAGTCTTCTGGCTGTCCAGCAAGTCAAGAGACTGCTGCAGCTCAGGAGGTAGTTCGGCGCGCACGGTAATCTCTTCATCATCAGACGGACGCCGGATTTGCAGCACAGCCGCATGGAGAAAATGGCGCGACAGCGGCAGGCTCGCCCTGCGACGGCCGTAAACCGTATCGCCGACGATTGGATAGCCCGCATAGGCTAGGTGAACCCGGATTTGGTGCGTGCGCCCCGTATGTAGACTGCACTCGACCAGAGCGTGTTCGTCGTAATATGTGAGCGCCTCGTAATGCGTCTGCGCCTCTCGCGCACGCGCCGAAGAACCCGGGGCTATAACCGCCATCTTCTTCCGCTGGCGTGGATCACGGCCGACCGGTGCATCGATCAGCGCTGCCGACGGCTGGATTTGCCCATCCACCAGCGCCAGATACTTCTTGCCTACTGTGCGGTTCTTGAATTGTGCCTGTAAATGCCGGAGAGCCTCGTCATGTTTGGCAACCGCCAGTAACCCAGATGTGTCTTTATCCAGGCGATGGACAATGCCGGGCCGTTTCGTGTCGCCAATGCCCGGTAGTTCGGGGCAGTGCGCCAGAAGGGCGTTTACCAGCGTGTCTTGTTCGTGACCGCTGCCAGGATGTACAACCATCCCGGCGGGCTTGTTAACGATTATGATGTCCTCATCTTCGTAGCGGATATCCAGGGAAATCGACAGGGGGACCAGTTCGCTGTCTATGGACTCTGGAATGTTGGCCTCGATGTTCACCGCTTTTTCGAGCCTCAGGCTGGGCTTTGCCGGCCGGGCATCTACGAGGACACGGCCGTCTTTGATCAACCGCTGCCACTGCATGCGCGATAGTTCAGGAAGTGCCTCGGCCAGGGCTCTGTCCAGACGTTGGCCGACGGCGTCCAGTTGGAAGTTAAGCTGTTGAGCTTTCATCGTGCTCGGGGAAATCAGCGGCCGAGCCCGCCAGTTTTGATGCCTGGTACGTTTCTTCCTGTTGCTGCGCTCGCTCGCGCCTGTCTTCCTGTAACATAATGAAGGCCAGAAGGATGACCCCGCTCACCACAGCCATATCTGCCACATTGAAAACCGGCCATAGGCCAAAATCCAGGAAGTCGGTCACGTAGCCCTGGGTTACACGGTCGATCAAGTTACCCAACGCGCCTCCTAGCTGCAGACCAAGGGCGACGCGCAGCAGCAGATTCCCCAGCGAAAGCCGCTGGTTGAAGACAACAATACCGATGGATATAAGCGACACAAAGATGGCAAAGATGGTGTTACCGTTTTGAAACAGTCCAAATGCAACACCAGTATTGGTGGTGTGCGTGATTTGGAAGAAATTTTCGATGCCAGGTATCGGCGCCCAGGAAGTATACAAAGGCATATTCGTGCGCACGATTTCCTTCGTATATTGATCTAATATGATGACCAGCACGGCCAGGATATAGAGAATCCAGCGTTCATGACGCCAAATCACCGCCGGTTCTTGCGGCTCGGTAGACTGTTGGGGTTGACTGCGCGCTTCTGAAATCGTTTTGCTGGTTTTGCTCATTTGAGTGGTTCTCACTGGAAATCGGAGTACACAATCATTCTACCCGTTCGCCAGAGTTCCGGCCAAGACTACTAGTCGGGCCTAATCATGCTTCCGGGGTAGGTGCGACAGGAAACGGATAATCGGGTACGAGATCAATGATCCGTTTGGTCGCCTCAAAAATTGTCTTCTCAGTGCCAAAATAACCGCTCAGCATCTCTTGCAGCACGATAGAAAAAGTGAGATTCTCATACGCTTGGCCCGATAGCATGCCCTGACCAACGCTGAGACCCCAGCGCGGCGAGCTTCCAATGCCGTCCCTCAGCCGCTGCACTACGTCCGGCCCATAGATGTCGCTGAGGCTTTCTCCTTCCAAAACAGGGGTTTCTCCCCAGGAGTCGATATAGAAGCGGGGTCGTTCGGCAGTTCCCAGGCGCATAGGTACCTTTCTTTCTGCCTCCACCGCGAGCCAATTCTGGTACCCTTCATCAAACCAGTACTCTGCAAACACGGCCGCAGAAACCGGGTCCGCCTCCGGCGTCACACCCAGGTAGGTGATGTTGCCCAGCGCCGCGGGCACAGCATCCGAACCGTCCCCCTTGATTTCGGTCACAATTCCGGTCTGGCGGTCGAGGCGATTTGCTTCGGCAAGCGCGGGTAGAATCGTCGGGGTAGCCATGATCATCCCGGTACGGCCGTCCAGAAACGCATTTCGTGCACTCGTGTCTGTCTGCACACCCGGTGGGCTGAACTGATTGATGATAGAGAAATAGAAGTCCAGGGCATCTCGGCACTCTGGCTCCAGGAGCAAGACCTCCCCTTCCTCGCTCAGAAGTTGGCATCCGTTGGCCAGTGCTATTTGCTCGAAGGCACGTTGCGTGGAAATAAGGTTCGATTCGGTCGGAATGACCAATCCGGAGGTGATGTTGTCGGGATCAAAAAGGCTTCTGGCGCCGGTAAGCATGCCCCGGTACGTTTCGGGCACGCTCAATCGCTTCTCTTCAAACCAATCTGCACGGTAAATTAGCAGTTGTTTGTAGCCGTCGCTCGGTATGGCGGCAGGCTGACCCTCGAATTCCACCAGATCGAGTGCCGATTGATCAAACGTTTCGCGACCGATTTCTTCCACGATGGCGCCCGCAGCGTCCGGATCAAGGATACCCATTTCCGTCCAGGCGATAGTGTACTCCACAGGATGCAGAATGATATCGGGCAGGGTGTCCGACAAAACGGCCGTATGCACAAGATCAGGCAAGGAAGGGGAAGATGCCATCTGCACCGCCAGATCAATACCTGTCCGCTCCGTGAAGTCCCGCGCCATGGCGTCAGCCAGTTCACGATGCTCATCTGAAGTCTCGTTAATCCAGACGTTCAGGTGCGCCGTCTCCCCGGCACCCTCTCCCACAGGTCTACCGGACGGATCTAGTGTGGCTGTCGGCGCCGGGAGAAAAAGAGGTTCCTCTGTGGGCTGAACGGTGCTAACCGCCGCACTTTGAACCGCAGCCAGCCTAGGTGGGGTGATTGCCTGGCAGGCTGACCCCACCATCGCCACAATCGCCAGATAAGCGACCAGCAGGAGGCAGCGCCGTGTTGCGACGTCGCTCAAGCGCTCACCCTTTCGTAGATAAGGCGCAGCCCATTCAAGGTTAGGGCGGGAGCAATGTGGTTGATGCTACGCGTGTGTGGTGCCACGGCGCTGATCAGCCCGCCCGTGCCGATTATAGTCACCGTTTGCGGATCATCCGGATGTTCGGCCAGCAATCTTTCCACCATGCCGTCTACCAGGCTGGCATAACCGAGAATCAGCCCCGACTGCATCGCTTCCACCGTGTTTCGGCCGATGGCGTGCTGCGGCGCTTCCAGAGGTACCTGGGGCAGTTGGGCCGCTCGGGAGGAGAGAGCGTCTGCTGCCAACCCCAGCCCCGGGGCGATTGCTACGCCTAATAACTCACCCGCCGACGACACGACGTCAAACGTTGTGGCCGTCCCGATGTCAATTACGATAGAGGGTCCCGGAAATTCATGATACGCCGCCACAGTATTCACAATCCGATCGGCCCCCACCTCTTCGGGATGATCGGTGCGGATTACTACGCCCGTGTCGAGCCTTGAATCCACCACGATCGGAACAAGGTGCAAATAGTCCCTGCTGAGCTGGCGGAAAGTACGCGTCAACGGCGGTACAACGCTGGAGAGAATCACGGCCGTGATCTGGTCAGAAAGATCCGCTTCGCGCAGCAGCGTGGTCAGCACAGTACCATATTCATCGCTTGTCTGATTATGAATGGTGCGCAACCGCCATTGATGGGGCCAGTTCTCTCCATCCCACACGCCAAGGGCTACCTGTGTATTTCCAATATCAATTGCCAATAACATCTCGGTCCAGTTACCTCACCCTTCCTGCCGTTTCCGGCCGCGCCATTTTAACGGTGCCGCCAGTTGCCAGCAAACCACGCTCATTCAATTCCGACTCCGTTTTGCCGAGACACAATGACCCTAAGCATCCCCAGGGCTGGCTCACGCTTCATCTAATTCGCCTTAACCTCCTTCCACGTGACCGCGTTGTTCCGCGCCGGGGTAGTGCCTAATAGCGCTGGGTTCTGGCCCGTAATCGCCCGGACAATTTTGGCGACGTGATCATGGCTGGTTGAAATAAAATATGTATAACGATTCTGCGTGCCCCCGGCCGCGGTTCCTGCCACATATAGACTGGGCACGTTCGTTTCCATCGTCTCTTCATCAAAGATCGGCGCCTGTTCCGCACCAAGAAGTTGTACGCCTGCATTCTCAAACAGGCTCATGTCAGCTTCAAACCCGGTCATCAACAAAACAGCATCCGTTTCCAGTCTGAGCAGTGGACCGGGCTCGCCGGCCCCGTCATCCGTGCGTGCCAGACAAACCTGCCCGGCCGAAATCTCAACGGGGACGGTAGCAGGTAAGAAGGTGATTTCTCCTTTGTGCAAGCGATCGCCCAAGTCCATGGCCAGGTGCGGCTTGATTCGCTCGAAGTTGAGTTCAGATCCCCGGTAGCTGAGCGTTACCTGCGCCCCACCGCGCCAACAGCGCAGCGCCGCCTCTACGGCCGAATTACGTCCACCCACTACCAATACGCGCCGCCGGAAATACGGGTGTGGGCCGGGAAAATAGTGCGTCACGTGGGGGAGCTCTTCTCCTGGAATGCCCAACGTGCGAGGCCGGGCCATGCCGCCGCTGGCAAGGACGACGGTTGCGGCTCTATAAGTTCTGCTGCCCGTTTGGGGCGCTGTGTGCACAATAAAACCCGGCTCGTCTCTTTCTAAGGCCGTGACCGGCTCGTAAAGTCTCAGCTTCAGGTCAAACATCTCCACCAACATTCGCAGATAGGCAAGATACTCTTCGCCCGTGATTGGAAGCTGATCCACAGTATGCACCGGAACTCCCGCCAGGGCTACGTGCTCCGGAGTGCTGAAGAAATGGGTGTTCGGCGGCCACTTCGAAAACGCATCGCCGATCTGCCTGGCTTCAATCAGCATATACGGGTGGCCTGCCCGCTGCAAGGCAATGGCCAATTCTATGCCGATAGGACCTGCGCCCACGATAAGGGTTTCTGTAGTTTCATCATATCTTGTCATATTTTGTTTCGCCCTGGTTGGTGAAATGTCATCTGGGATCATAGCATGATGCGCCCGCAGTCGCTAAGCATGGTGCGAGGGCGACAATGATTTGCACCGTTATCGGCCATGGCTAAAATGTTGGCAGGATTGACTGCCCATGAGCGACACACAACTCCAGAAGCTTCCTCACCAGCCCGATGACCTCCCCCAATTACGGCTTCAACTCGCGCAGGCACGCCGGAACCTGGCCGAGGCTGAAGCGGAATTGGCCCAGGAACAGGCTGCGGTGAATGCTTTTCGAATGCACTGCCGATTGAAGCTCGACGTCCTGGTAGAGACATTGCTCGAGCTGCGCGCCCAGAAACAGGCGCACCTTACTCGTCTTGTGCTTCTACGCGAGCATGTGGATCCCGAAACTTTCGCGGGCGGTGAGGAATTTTTCCATGCTGAAGAGTGGGAAACCAATCATTCTGATCCGGCTGATGGCGAGTTGATCCTGCCTACACCGACGCCTCGCGACAAGGCTGCGGAGAAGGCACTCTATCGTGAACTGGCCCGTCGTTTCCACCCCGACCGCGCGGCCTCAGCATTCGAGCGTTCTTATCGCACGACAATTATGGCCGCCGTCAACACTGCCTACGCGGAAGAAAACCTTGAGGCACTCTACGATCTTGCCGGTGAATTGAGCCCTGACCAAGCGGCGGGGCTGCGACATATTCAGAACAGGGAAGCACGCAAGATACAAGAAGCAATCAGCAAGATGGCACGCCTGCGCGGCAAGGCTGTTCGCCAACTGCGAACGCTGCGCGAAGAGAATACGGCCAGGCTATGGCGCCGTGCCATGGCTATCGAAGAGGCTGATGAGGATTGGTGGAGCTTGGTACGTAAGGAATTGGAGCAGGAGATAGGCAGACAGCGGGATCAGCTTGCCATCCTGAGCCGGCAGGTTGAGCGAGCTGAACAGGCGGTAGAAACGTCCGCTGACGACCGTGACGCCCCTTAGCTCTGTAATTTACCCGTCGTTTCTATTGGCCGTGTCCGCGACCTGCGAAGCCTGGCTCAACAGCTGCGCCGCGGCTTGTGCACCTCTTTTGGAGGCCTGGAGTTGGTCCAGCCGATCATGCCAGAACGCGGACCCGGCACTCGCGGCGAATGCGGTCAGGACAATCCCCACCGTGATCGACTTGTCTGCCGGCAGCCAGCTGCGCCAGGCGTGGAGAGTTTCTCCGCTGGCGATAGTCCAGTTCAACTGGTCCAGTACGTCCGGGAATGCCTCCCCCAACAGATTCAGCACATCAATCTGCAGCGCATAGGCCAGCACCAGCCCCACGACAATGGAAATAACGCGTAGCACGCGCAAACGGGATGACTCTTCATCTCGCTGCTGGTCTGTCCGCTGCATAATGAACTGCGCCGCCGTTTGGCCTGAGAAGGCATAGTTTGCCCGTGTCTCGCGACTCCACGCTGCTTCATAATCATCCACGCTTTCGGGCTGGCTGAAGCGATCCGGATCAACCTTCGTGACGTCAAACCCATTGCGCAGCAGGTTCCACAACGTCTCCACGCGCAGAATAACCGTCGCTTGCGCTAATTTGCTGTCGCTGGCCACCAGGCGCCCTTCGCTCACGGCCGTGCTTTCCAGGCGATCATATACTTGTTTGCCCAACAGGCTGAGGCCGAGCAGCAGCAGAAAGATGACGATAGCGAACGCCACCAGCCATGCCCACCACGGTTGGACGATTCCAAGCATGCTCAAATCACCCGACACCCGGTTGCCGCTCGTGGGCTGCAGAATCCATACCAGAACGGTAAGCACGGTGCTCACGAGAAGCGAGAGCGCCCCCGCACCGTACATTCCCACGAACCAGGGCTGGTCTTTTTTGCCGCGCGCCGCATGCCAGAGATATAGGGCCAGGCTAAAAGGATAGGC
Organism: uncultured Chloroflexia bacterium; assembly: GCA_963786145.1. Classification (GTDB taxonomy): domain Bacteria; phylum Chloroflexota; class Anaerolineae; order Promineifilales; family Promineifilaceae; genus JAACFF01. The sequence goes on along the minus strand of CAWAYB010000001.1, from coordinate 833,062 downwards.
CGCGAGCGTAAGCAAGATCAACCAGGAAAGCCAGGGAAACGGCTCTAATGTGGGAATCTGGCGCGAAAGCAGTCCGCCCAGAGGGGCCGCGTCTGTCCAGTGCGCCAGGGTTCCTAGGTACAACATAAACAAGGCGGCATAGAGCGCAGGGCTGAAGGTGTTGCGCATTCGCGTTGGTGGATACACTCCTCCACGCCAGGCGCGTAAGACGCGCCATGCTTTCCGCGACGGGCTCTGTGTTTCATACCGCCGCACTTCCACCGCGTCAAGTACATTGCGTACACTGGTGACGAACACATCGCTGGATTGCGAAATACCGGCTTCGACGATACTGAGCCGCGAAGCCAGCTCGCGGTTAACGGCACTGACCGCTTGCGGCGCAAAGCCGGCGGTCAACAGAATCGGCCGCACATCGCTGTCGAAGGTGGCGATTAGACTGGCCCCGTTCTGGTCAAAAAAGCTTTCCTGCCGCCCTTTCAACCAGCCTTCGGCCAGCTGCGTTGACCAGTAATGAGGTTCCTGCAGCTCCTGGAAATAGTCGGTCAAAAATTCTACGGGGTTGTTCCCGTCAAACATGCTGATTTCCTGCGCCAGTTGGTCGCGCAACGGCCGTGTCGCTTCCGGCGGCACCTGCAGCCGCGCCTCGGCCATATTTAGCACCTTGTTGGTGTAGGCCTGAAGGTACTTCTTAAAGCTGTACAGCTGTTCCTCACCAATCGCCCCGCTGCCCGGAACCAACTCATTTGCTCTGCGGAACGTGCTGCCCAACTCGCTGCCCGCGATCTGTTCACGAATCGCGGCCAGGCCCTGTGCATTTTGCAGCGTCACATCCATGGTCCGTCTCATTTCCTGGACCATGCGCTGGAACTGCTCGCGCGAGGTGGCGCTGACACTTAACGCTGATAACTGGCCCGGAAGGTATTTCTCCATACGCTCGAGCGCTTCCATGGAAGTAACCTTTCGTTTTAGGCCAATCCCCACCTTCATGCTGTCTATGGTGACTTCCGCGCCCGCCGCAACCAGGGCCATCACAGCGAAAAATAGTGCCAGCCCGGCAAAGATTCTGGTCAGTTCTGTTGGTAAATCGCCGCCGCTGCTCTGGACAACCGGTACCAGGCTCGTGACTCCGCCGTTGTTCGCCGGGTCAATGTCATTCGGAATTGGCAAATAGAGTCCGTCGGGCGCGTCTGTACCGGTAGGTACGAACTCGGCGCGCACAAGATGGGTCCCCCCTTCCTGTAGTACGACGCGACAATCCGGGAAGGCCAGTCGTTCAGCAGGATCGTCAGCCGTAAGGTAGGCAACATCAACCGGCTGGCGGCATACCGCCAGAGGCATTTCACTCGTGGCACTGCGCACCGTCAACACGAGATCCAGCAGCGCGCCGGCCGGGACGGGTGTCGTATGGAGATTCTGATAGGTGACGTAATAGGAAGTCTCGTCGCCAATGCCGGCAGCGAACGGCTGGGTTTCAATGTCAATGATCGCGAGGTCAAAGACACCGAGCGATTCCTGAGCAGATATCGTGGCCCAAGCGCCCAGCAGGAAAGCGCAGGCCACCAGAATGGCTAGTACAGTACGGCCGTGTTTCATTGTGGTACTACTCCAAACGATAATGCGAATGCGGACTGCTTCTGTCTTGCGCCCGTTTTGATTCGGTGATGTCCTGGCGCGTGAACGGAAGCGTGTAGACATAATTATGGCCGGAATGCTGGCAATATGTCAAGTATTTCTGGATTCGTTATGGAAACTCCGCCACCTCAGGCCGCCCGCCCCTATACCTGAGTGACCTTGCTATCTACCGTCGCCCTTATGGTTAGGCTGCCAGCAGCGGTCAGTCGGACAGGATGGAGTCTACGATTTCTACCAATTGCGCGAAATGGGAACCCTGCCAGTAGACTTGCCCGCAGCTCGTACATCTCCGGAATTCATCGTAGTATAGTCTTGTGCGTGATTCCAGCTGCTCAAGAACTGCCTCTTTCGTCGCCGTCCGCAGCAGCCCATTGCAGCGTAGGCAGCGCGTCCACGGCCGTACCTGCTCTGCCAGATCAAACCGATCCATGACCGCCCGCAGCTGCCCTTTCGAATCGGTCGTCCGCAAGCAATAACCGTGAATCACCAGGCTCCTTTTGAGCAGCCCGCGATCCCGGCTCAGCAGCACGCGCCCTTCTTCATTCGCTTTCTTGGCCAGCCGCTCATCATCCAGCTCGTTGTTGAAATACAGGGTATCAATACCCAGGAGGCGCATGGATCGCGCCAGACGACCCAGGTGATTATCCAGCACAAATCGCGTGGGCCGTGGAAGGCCGGGGCGCAAGGCGACGAGGTGCTCTACTTCGGGCCTTTTGCCAGGCGGGAATACATGGATAACTTGGCCCACGTAGACGATGTGGCTGAAATCAACCCCACGGCCGTCCACCACAATCCATTCCACTTCGGTGTGCGGCACGCCCAGCGCCTCAATCGAATGTTTGACCGACTGCCGCCGGTCCTGGGAAGGCAAGGCAATCTGCTGCTGCCTGTTCAGCGGAGCGAGCAGTTCGTTCAGATCACCGTGGAACCGCATGGTCGCGGCCTGCATCAATCGCCTCTACGTGTCCTCTTTCGCCCAACCCAAGCTTATCCGCCCGCGCTCAGGATCCACACTTTGGATGACTACGCTCACGGGTTGTCCTACCTGCAGTTGAACTGCGCGTGGGATCTGGCTCCGGTGAAGGAGGCCATCCTGCTTGACTCCAATGTCCACAAACGCCCCGAAATCGATGACGTTGCGCACCGTACCATCCAGATGCATCCCTTCTCTCAAATCGTCCATCCCCAGCACATCCTGGCGCAGCAGGGGCGCGGGAAGTTCGTTGCGCGGATCGCGGCCCGGCCGTCTAAGCTGCTCAAGAATATCTTGCAGGGTGAGCACGCCGACGCCGAGTTCCGCCGCCAGCTCCGGCGTCGCCGCGATTCCCCGCAGCGCCTCTTCGCGTCTCTGTTCCGGTGCTGCTGCAGTTAACCCACACCGTTTCAGCAGCGCCTTTGCCGTCTGGTAGCTTTCCGGATGAATGGCGCTGGCGTCGAGCGGCTGGCTTCCGTCCCGCACGCGCAAGAACCCTGCCGACTGTTCAAACGCCTTTTGGCCCAGCCCTGGCACATCCTTTAGCGACTGCCGGTCCTGGAAACGGCCGTTTGCATCGCGAAAGGCCACGATCTTGTCCGCCAGGTTCGGCCCTATCCCCGAAACATGGGTCAGCAGCGCCGGCGAGGCCGAGTTCAGATCCACGCCCACCTGATTAACCACACTTTCCACCACCGCCTCCAGAGACCCGGCGAGCTGTTTCTGGTGGACATCATGCTGATACAGGCCCACCCCAATCGACTGGGGATCGATTTTCACCAATTCTGCCAGCGGATCAAGTACCCGCCGGCCGATCGATACTGCGCCGCGCAAGCTGACATCCAGTTCCGGCAGCTCAGCGCGCGCCAGCGGGCTGGCACTGTAAACGCTGGCCCCGGCCTCGCTCACGATCAAATATTGGAGATCGTCCTTGCCACGGGTCAATTCCGCCACAAGCTGCTCGGTTTCCCGGGAGGCAGTCCCGTTGCCGATCGCAATCAACGTTACTGACCAGCGCTCAACGAGTGCCGCCAATGTTCCCAATGCTTCAGCCCGGCGCCCCTGCGGCGGGTGCGGATAGATCGTCTCCGTGTGCAGCAGCTTCCCAGTGGGATCAATAATCGCTAGCTTACAGCCGGTGCGGAAAGCGGGATCGATGGCGAGAATCGTACGTCCCGCAATCGGCGGTTGGCTCAATAACCCGCGCAGGTTCTGCCCGAAAAGAGCGATAGCATGGGTCTCTGCGGTTTCGGTCAGCGAGCGCCGTACGTCGCGGCTGATTGCCGGAAGCAGCAAACGGTGCGCGCTGTCTTCCATCGCCATTTGCAGTTGTCCGGCAAAAGGCGAACGTTGGTTGGGCCGGAATACTCTGCGCATGCCCGGCAGCCAGTCGCGCTCATCGATTTCAACCGCCACTCGCAGGACCTTTGCCGTTTCGCCGCGATTGATGGCCAGTACCTGATGCGGCCGTATCCGGTCTACCCTGCCCGCATAATCGTAGTACAGTTCATAAGTGCGCTTCTCGTCACTGGCTTTTTCAAGTTTCTGCGAACGAAGCGTGGCCCATTGCAAGGCCCTCTCCCGCACCGACTGGCGCACCACGGCCTCGTCGGCGATTATCTCGGCCACGATGTCCCGCGCCCCGGCCAGCGCCGTCTCCACGTCCGCAACGCCTTCGCCGATGTAGCGACTAGCAGTGCCCTCGGCCGTTTCACTGCCCACCGGCTGTTCCAAGATCCGCTGCGCCAAAGGCTCAAGTCCGACCTCGCGCGCCATCGTGGCGCGTGTCCGGCGTTTTGGCTTATAGGGTTGATAAAGGTCTTCCAGACCTGCCAGGGTACCTGTACTCAGGATTGCTCCTTCCAGTTCGGCGCTCAGTTTTCCCTGGCCCGCAATCGACTCCAATATTGCCTTACGCCGTTTGGCCACGGCCTGCAGCTGCTCCCATCGACTTTGCACCGATCGCAGCTGTTCTTCGTCGAGCCCGCCGGTTACCTCCTTGCGATAACGCGCCACAAAGGGCACAGTGTTGCCTTCGGCGAAAAGGTCGATTGCTGCCTGTACTTGGCTCACGTGCGCTTTCACTGCTGTGGCAATAGGTGCCAACTCTATCCTGGCATTCTCAGCATTCATAAGTTTGATTCTTCGGTGTGCTCAAACCAGCGTTTCACGCAACGGCGCGAAAGTCAGGCGATGTTCATTCATGGGTCCCAGACGGCTTATTGCTTCACAGTGCACGGCCGTCCCGTACCCCTTGTGCCGGGCAAAGCCATACGCTGGGTTGCTTCTGTCCAACTCAACCATCAATCGATCGCGCGCCACTTTTGCGAGAATGGATGCGGCGGCGATGCTGAGGCTCTTACTGTCACCGTGGATAATTGACTGCTGCGGCAATTCGACCTGCGGCAAACGAATACGGCCGTCGATCAACAAAATCTGCGGCGCGACTTCAAGCTTCGCCAACGCAACCATCATCGCCTCCTTCGTCGCTGCGATTATGCCGAACTCGTCAATGAATCGCGCGGACGCGAACCCAATCCCATATGCCAGGGCATGTTCAATGACCAGGTCATAAAGACTTTCCCTCTTTGCGGCGCTGAGCTTCTTGGAATCGTCTACCTCGACCAGCGTGTTTAGCCGCAGCACATCGTCCAGCGGCAGGATAACCGCGGCCGCCGCCACCGGACCGGCCAGCGCACCTCGCCCGGCTTCATCCAGCCCCGCTACGGCCGTTTCCCCGGTTTCTTTCCTGATTTCGTTCTCAAGATCTAAGGTGGCCAATGGTAGGTCAGATCACGGCCTTTTCGTCCGGAAATTTGCGCCGATAGGCGCCGGTCATCAGATTCCAGCGCACGCGTACCGTCTCTGCCAGGGTCGTGCCATAGTTCCAGACCCGCACGTGGGTCTCGGCGTGGTCGATCCAGCGGGCACCGATAATGGCAATGCGGTAGTGAAAGTAGCGTGCCAACGCCAGTGCTTCGATGTCGAAACCCCAGCCATCAATTCGCGCCACTGTGAAGATGCCTTCTGCTGCCGCCGCCGTAAATGCCTTGAAGCCGCACTGCGTGTCCCAGATCCCCGGCACGGCGACGATCTGAATAAACAGGTTGCCTGTATTGCCCAGCATGCGCTTGAAGAAAGGCTGCGGCACTGCCTGCCCTGCTCCTTGCGCATCTTTGGGATCGCGTGAACATATGACTACATCGTACCCTTTGGCAAACAGTGGTTGCATCTGCGCGAAGTGAGTCAAGTCCGTCGAGTTGTCAGCGTCGCTGAACAGACGAATTTCCCCCCGGGCAGCCAACATCCCTTCGCGCACAGTGTACCCTTTGCCCCGATTGTCCTCCCGGTTCAGCCAGCGCACATGTTCGCGAGTGGCTGCAAACTCGCGCACCTTGGCTAGTGTCTGGTCTGTCGGACCGTCTAACACAATCAGGATTTCCCACGAGAAGGGTTGCCGGGAGAGATACTCATAACTGGAAAGTAGCGTGTTGGAGATGCGCCGTTCTTCGTTATAAGCCGGTATGATCAGGCTCAAATAGGGTGTTTCGTCATTCATAGCAGGAACGGGCGATCTTACCTTCGCTAGGGGGTCTCGTCAACCGCCGTCAGCAGCGCTTCTATGGAACTATCATCGAGCACGCGCTGATTTTGTATGGCTTTTCGCTTGGATCGCATGGCCAACACACCCCACAATCCGGCCAACTGTCCGCGCAACCGCGCTCGCGCCGCCTCCCCGCGCCACGCGCCCAACGCTTCTTTGCTGATCTGCAGCTGGGCACGAGCAATCTCCCGCCAATGTTTGCGCAGCAAGGCTGAGGGGTAGTTCTTCCAGATCACATAGAGGAAGTTACGGCCGTCATAATAACTGCTTGACACCCCGCCGCCACCCGAGGCCTTCAGCTTGTGGTAGACAATTGCCTGGGGCACAAAGAGCACCTGCCATCCCGCCAGGTGAATTCGCCAGGCCAGGTCCACGTCCTCACACGAAAAGAAGAAATCGTCATCCAGGAAGCCGATTTCCTCCAACATCGCGCGCCGGTATGCCCCCCCGCCGCCACAGGCTCCGAACACGAACGACTCCTGTTCGTATTGCCCTACGTCCTTCTGCCACACACCCCGGTTCCCCGGAATACCGTCTACGCGATAGTAATCTCCTGCCGTATGGAACACATCGCGCTGATCAAACAGCAGCAGTTTGCTGGCGACGCTGCCCACCTGCGGATGCCGCTCAAACGCATCCATGACGGTTTCCAGCCACCGCTCGTCCGCCTCAGTATCATTGTTAAGCAGGAAGATAACGCCGCCCCGCGCGGCAGCATAGCCCGCGTTGCAGGCCCCAGTGAAGCCCAAGTTGGACTCCAGTTCCAGCAGGCGCACCTCCGGGTACTGGCTTCGCACGTACGTCTGGCTGCCGTCTGTCGAGCCGTTATCGACCAGGATGATTTCGAAATCAGAGAAGGTCTGGGCCCGCAGCGAGCCCAGGCAATCGTCAAGGTGCTGCTTTCCGTTCAGGTGAGGAATAATGATCGATGCGGCTGGTCGCGCGTTTTCTGTGACCTCTCTCATGGCAGAAGGATTATAGTCTGATTGAGAAAGTGCGGCATCGCTGCAGCGGCACGACCGGGCGACGATTGACCTATTTCGAGCCTCTCGCAACTTGTGCTGTTCCATGCTATAAAACAGCCAGTTCACGCACGGAGCGTTCTATGCTAAAAACCACTATCAGCCGCATTCGCCGCAATCATGGCCTCGAACACGCTACCATTCATGTGCTCAGTGAAAAGCATGCGCGCTTTAGCGCCCAGGGGAACTCTGACCATCGCGGTTTTTCGCTGAACGTCTACGGCGATATCACTGCCGAGCAGGTGGCCACGGCCGTCGAGGAAGCCCACCGCAGGCTGCGCGCCGGGCAGGCAGGTCTGGCAGTTCATCCCAACTGCGGCACCGGCCTGCTTACCACGGCGACGATGGCCACCCTGGCCGGCCAGTTCGTCTTTGGAATCGATAGCAGGCGCCAGGCGGAACAACAGAGTAAGTGGTCACTTTTCCTGAACACGGGTCCCCTGGCTGTTCTGATGGTGGTCCTGGCGATCATTGTCTCACGGCCGTTGGGTATGCATCTCCAGGAACGTTATACTACCGATGGGAACCTCGGAGACCTGGAAGTTGTGAGTGTATCTGCTGTGCCCCCATCCCTCATCACCCGGTTATTCCAACTCCTCCTGGTTGGCGGTCAACCCCAATACCGCCCCCAATCCTACCGCATCGTAACGCGAAACTGAGCGTCGCCCGGCTAAGATGTTCTACATTTTTCACGGTGAAGACGAACTTTCGCAAAGGGAGTACCTGTCCACCAAGCTGCTAGACAAATTCGGTGATCCTGCCATGTTGGACCTCAACATCACCCGGTTCGACGGAGTCGTTTCTTTAACTGCTCTGCGCCAGGCCTGCCAGACCACTCCTTTTTTGGCCCCGGTGCGAGTCGTTATTGCCCAGGACTTATTGACTGGAAAACCAAGCAAAGAGTACTTGCAGGAGCTCGTGGAGTTCCTCCCCCACATGGCGCCTACCACGCGTATGGTATTCCTGGAATCAGGCAAGCTTGGCGACAATCATGCCATGATCAAGCTTGCCCGCGCTCACGAAGATGGCTTTGAAAAGCTATTCGATCCTCCCCAGGGTACCGATTTGGTCCGCTGGGTACAGCGGCGGGCGGCAGAAAAGGGAGGCCAAATTGCGCCTCAAGCGGCGCAAATGCTGGCCGCGATGGTGGGCAGTAACCTCCAGGCACTCGAAAACGAACTCGAGAAGCTGGTCCTTTATAAGGGTTATAGCGAGGCAGGGAGTATCGAGGTCCGCGATGTGCTCTTGCTGTCCCCTTATGCTGCCGAAGAGAGTATTTTTGATCTTGTGGACGCCCTTGGCAATCGGAACGAGGAGCGCGCCGCTATGCTTTATCAGCAGAAGCTGGCCGAAGGCTCCGATCCATTCTACTTGTTCACCATGTTTGTGCGTCAGTTCAGGCTGCTGATCCAGGTAAAGGAAATGGTCGAGGAGGGGCACAAACCCCCGTCCATCTCCCAGGCCATCGGCGCCCCCGGCTTTGTAGCGGCCAAGCTGGTCCAGCAGGCGCGTGGTTTTGGGATGGAGGAATTGGAGCAAATCTATTGCCATTTGCTGGATATTGACGTAGGTGTGAAGACCGGCACGGCCGATATGCAGACTTCCCTCGACCTGCTTGTCGCTAACCTGACCCTCGCCTGAACCCAGCTCGCTCCCCTACTCCCGATAACGGCGCACTTCCAGGCGATAGAACGGTACGGCTTCCTGAAGTCGCTTTCTCGCGTCGAGTGCTGCTTCCGTCGCTGAACTGGGGATCTCCTGCTCTGGAAAGCGCTGGGCTATAAGCCAGATTTCAGCCGCTTCCGGCGCCCCTTCCAATCCACTGCGTACCGAGAAAGCTTCTCGCTCCAGAGGATAATAACTCCCCATAATTCCGGTCCAGCCCGGATCAAAGTAGACGATTGCATCAGAAGCCGCATTTTGGTTGATGTAAGCCACCGCCCCGCGCCAGTCGTCTTTGGGCACGGCCAAAAGTGCAAATAGGCTGGCCAGGATGGAGATGCCCAGAGTGGCCCCGGCCAACAGCCTGGCCCTGGGTAGCTGCACCATCAACCAAGACACTAAGAGTAGGCCGTAGGGCCAGAACAGGAGCACCAACCGTTTGATCCCATATAGGCGAGGGATAGGTATGAGCAGTGTAAGCACGACCAGCAGGATCACCGCCAGAATTCCAGCCGCGCGCTGGCTGCGGTCGTTCCTGAGTAGGTTTTGCAGCAACAGCGTTGCCGGAATCAAGAGCAAAGACCCGGCCAGCATGATCAATAAATATTGCCACGGCTGGAAAATCGGCAGCCCGGTCGCCCTGTTCAATTCCTCAAACAGGTGGATGTCATAGAAGCTATCCAGCACCTTCTGGAATTCCACCAGCCAGGGCCGGAACATCAGCGCCGCTGTAAACGACGCAATGAGCCAGTTTGCCAAAGGCCGTAGTGGTCGTCCATTCTGCCACCACCACACCGACCCCAAGGCGCTGATTCCAGCCCACAACGGCGGCATCGTATAGTCAAGATACAAGCCAATGGTCAATGTCGCTGCGAGGGGAGGTAGGGCCCACCAGCTGTTCACCGTGAGCAGAATCGCGAAAAGGAGCCCGGCCCCCGTGACAAACACATACATTCGCGCTTCTTGCGCGTACCAGATGGGCAGCGGCGATACCGCCAGCAGAGCAGCCGCCAGCATCGCCGCACGATTTTCGCTCCCCAACAAACGTCGCCCCAGCGAGTACAACAATCCCACATTCACCACCGACATCACTGCCGACGGCAGGCGCACGGCCGTCTCACTGCTGCCTCGCCAGGCCATCCAGTAGTGCAGCAAGGTGTAATACAGTGGTGGGTGCGACTCTGGTCGTGGGCCACCCGGCGCCCAGATCGCCTGCAGTGTCCTTTGTGCCCATGCTACGCTGAACGCTTCATCAAACCACAAACTCTTGTCGCCCAAAAGCATGAAGCGCAGGAGCGCCGCCGCCGCAAGTATAACCAGCAGTTGGATTGTCCGGATCTCCCACAGGCTACGCCGTTCCATGATAGCCCAAGTTTATGATTGCCTGTGCCTTTCGCCAAGAGCTTGCGCTCAGGTCTGGATACGACTTTCAGGGCATTCGCGACTATAATCCGCGTCTATGGAACAGCAAAATGTGATCCTCACCGGATTCATGGGCACGGGAAAATCTACGGTGGGCAGGCACCTGGCCGAGTTGCTCGGCTGCGAATTCGCGGACACCGATGCGCTCATCGAAGAGCGGCACGGGAGTTCTGTCGCCGCGATCTTCGCTGAGGAGGGTGAGCCCGCTTTTCGTCGCCTGGAGGCGACTGTCGCTCAGGAATTGGCTCAGCGTCAACGATTGGTGATCGCCACTGGCGGCCGGTTAATGCTCGACGAAGCCAATGCCGCGCTGCTGGCCGCCACTGGTCCCGTCTTCTGCCTCACGGCTGATCCCCACACGATTCTTGCCCGTCTTCGCGAAGACGGCGCCCAACGGCCGTTGCTCGCCACACCTGACCCTGCCCAACGCATTGCTGGCCTGCTGGCAGAGCGGGGCCCTGCGTACGCCGCCTTTCCCCAAATAGACACAACCGGCAAGACACCTGCGCAGGTCGCAAAGGAGCTACAGATGCTCCTGGACAAAACAGTATTGAGTGTGGCTTATCCACAAGGGTCCTACAACGTTGTAGTGGGCGAGGATCTGTTGCCCTCGCTGACATCTCTGGCCGATATAAGTGGTCCTGTTGTGGTCATTACGGATACCAACGTTGGACCTCTTTATGCTGCTCAATTTGGCCCGGCGGCAGGGGTCATTACCATTCCCGCTGGGGAACAGCACAAGACGCTGCAAACTGTGCAGTTCCTATACGATGAACTGCTCGCTGCCGGCATTTCCAGACAGGCCACCGTCGTCGCCCTGGGTGGAGGTGTTGTGGGCGACGTAGCAGGTTTCGTCGCCGCCACGTATATGCGCGGCCTCGATTTCGTCCAATGCCCAACTAGCCTGTTGGCCATGGTAGACGCCAGCGTCGGCGCCAAGACGGGAGTGGACATGCCGCAGGGCAAGAATCTGGTGGGGGCGTTTAAGCAGCCCCAGGCCGTGCTAGCGGATATCAGCACCCTGCGCACGCTTCCTCCCGCTGAATTCGCATCCGGCATGGCTGAAGTCATCAAGAGCGCGATCATTGGCGATCCGCAGTTGTTTCTGCGCCTGGAAGCTGCTCCTGCGCTAGTCACCCCTGAGGATCGCATCCACTGGGCAGATGTAGCCGATTTTGTTACCAGGTCTATTGAGGTCAAACGCTCGGTGGTTGAAGACGACCCGTTCGAAAAGGGCCTTCGTGCGGTCTTGAATCTTGGCCACACCTTTGGGCATGCCATCGAACAGGCAAGCGGCTATGGGATTCGCCATGGGGAAGGCGTCGCCATGGGCTTGATTGCGGCCACAACTATGTCCGCCGAGCTGGGCCACGCGGATGAGTCCCTGACCGCGCGCATCGCTTCCGTTCTATTTCGTTCTGGTTTGCCCACGCGAATTCCGCATTTTCTATCCGCAGACGTCCTTCTCGCCGCGATGGGCAGCGACAAGAAGAAGGCCAACGGCCGTTTGCGCTTTGTCCTGCCCCGGGACATTGGCGATGTGATCATCGTGGATGATATCCCGGAAACAACAGTGGTCGGAGTGCTGCGCGCCTGTGGCGCATCGTGAATGGTTCCAGACGCTTCTACAGTTCCATTTCGTTGACCTGTTCCGCGAGGCTCCCGTTGCCGGATTGTCTTGCTTCCTGGTGCGTTACTGCCGCCGCGAGAAAGCCATCAAACAACGGGTGCGGGCGGTTCGGGCGGCTTTTGAACTCTGGGTGAAACTGGCTACCCAACATAAAAGGGTGATCCTTCAGTTCGGCGATTTCCACCAGACGGCCGTTTGGCGACAACCCGCTCAGTACAAGACCTTCCGCCTCCAATATCTCGCGATAGGCATTGTTAAATTCCCAACGGTGGCGGTGTCTTTCCATGATACTGCTTTCACCGTAGGCCCTGCCCGCTACAGTATCCGGTACAAGCTCGCATGGATACGAACCCAGGCGCATCGTGCCGCCCATGTCTGACAGTTCGTACTGGTCGGGCATCAAGCTGATCACCGGGTGTTCAGTTTGGGCATCGAATTCTGTACTGTTGGGCTCGTCGCTTTGCAGCACATGGCGCGCGAATTCTATGCACATCACCTGCATACCCAGGCAAAGCCCCAGATACGGGACCTTGTTTTCCCTGGCCCATTTTGCTGCCTCGATCTTTCCTTCCACCCCGCGCTCGCCAAAACCACCAGGTACTACGATTCCGTCCAGCCCCTCAAACTGCTCCCAGGCCTTGCCTTTTTCGAGATCGCCGGAATAGATCCACTCAATGTCAACCGTGCGGTCATTCGCATAGCCCGCATGGTACAGTGACTCACGCACACTCATGTAGGCATCGTGCAACTCCACATATTTGCCGACAATGCCAATCCGTATACTGGGCTTGGGCCGTCTGATCTCGCTGACCATGTTCTTCCATTCCGTCAGGTCCGGCTGCTGGGTGGAGTCAAGCTGCAGACGCTCCACTACATACTGATCCAGACCGGTCTCGGATAGAAGGATGGGGATGTTATAGAGGATGTCGCTGGTTTCGGCTGGGATCACCGCACGCTCGGCAACATCGCAAAAGAGCGAGATCTTCTTAATATGCTCTTCCGGAATGGGATGGTCCGCGCGGGCGATAATTACGTCCGGTTGAATCCCGATACCGCGCAGTTCACGAACGCTGTGCTGCGTAGGTTTGGTTTTCAGTTCATGGCTTGCGCCGACATAGGGCAGAAACGTAACATGAACATAGAGGGTGTTCTCACTACCGACTTCCGACCGCATCTGCCGCAGTGCTTCCAAGAAAGGTAGGCTTTCAATGTCGCCCACGGTCCCGCCCACCTCAACCAGTACGATGTCAGCATTGCTCTTTTCAGCAACCAGGTGAATGCCCCGTTTGATCTCATTCGTAATGTGTGGAATGACCTGAATTGTGCCTCCCAGATAATCACCGCGACGTTCCCGCGCAATCACATCCGCATAAACGCGTCCCGTCGTAATGTTCGAGGCCTGATTAAGACTGATATCTATGAATCGCTCATAATGGCCAAGGTCAAGGTCTGTCTCGGCACCGTCTTCGGTGACGAATACTTCACCATGTTGGTAAGGGGACATGGTCCCGGGGTCAACGTTGATATATGGATCAAGCTTCTGAGCCATGACGGTGAAGCCACGAGCGCGCAGCAGTCGCCCTAGTGCAGCGGCCGTTACGCCTTTGCCAACGGAACTCAATACGCCACCGGTGAAGAAAACGAATTTTGTCATGCTTGTTCCCTCAGGCACCTGCGTGCCAAAAAAGAGAGGGGCACGTCACGAAGGGTGACGTGCCCCAATAAGTTCATCGTAAATTGTGTTTGCGAAAGCGCCTTTCGCGAAAACACCTCATGCAGATTCTCCGACCCTTGATTGAATCGCGCGATCATAACATAGCGTCTTGGCGCATGTCAAACCTATTTTGCTGCTATGTGTCGGTGATGGTACTGAGCGGCAAGCTCTCGTTCGACACCGCGGGTTGCGTGGTGGAAAGGCGCTGCCATGCTGCTCGTATCTCCTCAACTTCCGCACTCGATTCTGGGACCATGCCGTAGCGTACGCGCACAAACGCCTCTGTAATCAGCCTGCTGTCACCCGGATTATCCGGCCACACTTCTGCCAGGGTAGCCAGGTATTCATACGGTGTTTCCACACTGGAGCGCGGGTAGCCCACTACAGCCGCGGCTAAACACATGCTCGTATAGATGTGGCGAATTGAGGCTGCGGCGCGCCACCGCCGCAACAATCCCAGGCGCCCGAGGATGCGTTCGCCCAGGCTTGCAGGTTCAATGCCAATCACTTGGGCATGTACGGCCGTTCTGCTGCGTGGCGCCTGATTCACCTTCAGGAAGGAGCGCGTAAGCAAGGTCGAAAGCAGCGCCGCCACTGCCAACATGGCCAAGAGGATGGCCGTACGGCTTACCGGTGCGGGCAAGGCAATCAGACTCTCCCCCTCATCAGGGGCAGGGATCCGGAATGGCAGCAGTTCGTCCGTGTTTGCTAGATTTTCCAACCCGAACCGCAAACCTAACCCTGCGAACAGGCTGCCGAGCGCATCTGCCACCAGGGCAAAAGCAAAGGTCAATAGGTTCAGCGCCGGGGTCATAAGATATATGAAGGTGGAGACGGACACCGCTGCTAGAGCGTAAAGTGCGGACCACAACGGAGCAAGCCAACTCGACAACATTGCCGCTGGACCCCCGCTGAATGCTTCTGCCAGCAGCCCGGCGCTCACGACTACCAACAGGCTGACGGCAAAGATGCTGGCGACCCATCCCGGACTCAGGCTGGCCGCGAAACCAGAGCGGTCGCGCTCGATCTGGTCGGCACGTACCAGCGCCACAGCCGTCAACCCCGCTAGAAAGTACAGCAAGACATATGGCGTCACTGCCCACCCTTTGCCCGAATCATGCAGAAAATAGGCAATCGGGGCCAGGAGCAGCCCACCTGCACGCAAGCGGAATCCGATCCTGTAGATATCAGGAGTCAGTTGCGCCAGTCTCAGCCCACGCCACCATGCCGCCAAAACGAAAAAGAAAACGGTCAGATCTCTCGCCCATTGAGGATCTCTGGATTCACCTACGCGCCCGAAAAACTCGATCAGCCATGACATGTCCGTCAACGGCCGCGGCGCATAGAGCAGCCCGCGCCATGTGATGATGAGCGTAGCGACCAAAGCTGCAAGCACGATCCTCTGCTGCGACTTTGCCGGCACCTCCCATGAACTGAGCACCCTTACGAGATTAAATGGCAGCAGAATCAACAGCAGCAGCCACAAAGTGACCTGGCCTGCAGGCCAGAAACGCCCCCAGCGCATGACTGTAAGCGCGACAGGGGCCATGATCGCCACGTCCATGATCGCCCAGCATAAGTACAGCAGTTCCTGCCGGGCGATGCCCCACACCTGCCAGGCTCGCGATTCCACAGCGCCCGAGGAATCGGTCCCCAGCGCGGCCTGGTTCACTGCAGGTCCTCCTTCACAGTGCGCTCTTGCCGCGCCACTGAATGTCTGAAGTTCCTTTCCAGAGCCTCCAGTTTCTGGGGGGGCAAATGGTATGCGAGGATCGTTCCCAACACCTCTGGTGGAGCCTCGTCAGCCAGCGACAACAAGACCACCCGCCGTCCCGCCTCTTGCAGCCGTAGCAGGGCGACTACGATCTCGTCCGTGACCACGGCCGTGATCAGCACAACCGTTGCGACCCACGGCAGCCTGGGGCTTTCGCGAAGCATCATCACTTCGATTGAAGCCGTCGCAAACTCCGTCACCGCCGCCAGCGCCTCCAGCAGATGTGTCAACTGCTTCGGTGATCGCCCTGGGGCGACACGAATCGACTGGTCCGAACCGGGGTATGAACCATTCGCATAGACACCAACTCCCCACCCTTGTTCCACCCCAAAACTGGCTGTCGAGGCCGCCACGCTTACCGCCCGTTCCATTACCTCCGGATAGAACCCCATCCAGTGCCTTGGCATAGTGGCCACATTTAGGAAAATAGCCAGTGTCATCCCGGTAGAGGGATCATAGACTTTAGTTTGCAGCTCACCGCGGCGTGCGGTAGCTTTCCAGTGCACGTCGCGAAAGCGATCCTGGGGCTGGTAATCCCGAATACCGCGGGTCTTTATTGGGTCCGTAAACAAGCTGCGCCGGATATTCAGTTCCCCAAACGGTTCTTTCGCTGGCAATCCCAGCTCAGCTATGCTGTAGATCTGCGGGTATACCACGATCGTGTTCAGGTAACTGTAATCGCGCTCGACGCTGAACAGCGTGAATACATCACCCGACTGATACGTGACCGGACCGATCTGGTAGAACCCTCGCGTCGCGAAGCGCATCGTTGTGCTGCGCTGGACTTCTTCAAAGGCATGCATGGAGTAACTGTTAACCAGAAAATAGCGTTCCGACACTTCCGCGGCCGTTTCCGCGATCACGTTCTCGCCGTCGGGAGCGGTCGGCAGCGTATCCTGGAAACGTAACCAGGTCAGCGGCACCCGTTTACTATTGGTTACTGTAACGGTCATGGTCAGCGGTTCTTGCGGAAATACATGCGTGCGGTCGAAGCTGCGCTGGTAGTAAACGCCCATCAATGCCAGGTTCTTGCCGAGGGAGCTGACAACCACGATCAGGAGCAGCGCAGCTCCCAGCGCGATGAGAGCCGGGTTACGGCCGTCGACAAAGCCAATAATCAGAATCAGGATTGCCAAAATGATCCAGGCGTCGCTGAAGATGCTGTCTTCACGTTCACGCACACTCAATCCGCGCGTCAATGCCAGATCGGCGGCGTCGATGTTTTCCCCCATCAGCGCGGCTTGCAGCACCCGCTGTCGCGCCTCCCGCTGCTGCTTCCTCAGATCTTGCCGTTCTACCAGATAGTAATCAGAAGTGTTGTAGCTCATCCGTTTTCGACGGGCACCGGCACCGTATTGACCACATCGCGAATGACATCCTCCGCCGTACGTCCGCGCAGCCGGGTCTGCGGATTGACATTTAGGCGATGGGTGAGCACATAGGGCGCCAACTGCTTCACGTCATCCGGAATGACGAACGGCCGATTCGCGATAGCTGCGCGGGCCTGGCTGGTGCGGTACAGGGCCATGGTGGCCCTGGGGCTGGCTCCAAGGGCAATGTCGTCATGCACCCGCGTTGCCCGGCACACGCGCACAATGTAATTGCGGACGCTCTCCTCCACCACTATCTGGCGCACGGCTGTCTGCATCTCCACAATTTCCTGCAGCTCGACGACCTGCTGCAAGGCCGCCAGGGGATCGTCCTGCTCAAAGCGCAGCAGGATGTCGTTCTCGCCTTTCTCGTCCGGATAACCGATGGCAACTTTCATTAGGAAGCGATCCAATTGTGCCTCCGGCAGCGGGAAAGTTCCTTCTAGTTCAATCGGGTTTTGTGTCGCTAGGACCAGAAATGGCCGAGGCAGCGGGTGGGTCGCAATGTCCACCGTGACCTGGCGCTCCTGCATCGCTTCCAACAGCGCCGATTGCGTTCGCGGTGTGGCGCGATTAATTTCATCTGCAAGCAGGATCTGGGCCATCAGCGGCCCTGGACGGAACTCGAATTCCTGGGCCTTCTGGTTGAAGTAGTAAATGCCAGTCAGGTCCGAAGGTAGCAAGTCCGGCGTAAACTGCACCCGTTGGAAAGTGCAGCCCAAGGAAGCCGCAATCGTCTTGGCCAAGGTCGTCTTTCCCGTGCCAGGTACATCCTCCAACAGCAAATGCCCTTCGCAGAGCATTGCGATAAGCGCTAGATCAATGGTTTCATCCTTACCGACGATTACCTTCTGTATATTGGTGCGTAAGCGAGTGGCTGTTTCAGCGATCATCAAATCAGAGTTCTGCTCGATTAGCTTGAGCGGTAATTGCTTCCATGGTTCATTTATAGCACGAATGCAACTGTTTACCGAAATTGCCCCACCAACGGTCTGCCGGGCAACAGGCAAATCGGACCAGGTTGAAGGAATAGGCCAATCGCTTATAATCAGGGCCACTATCATCAACGCGATCTTCAGGAGAATCCCCCGATGAAGAAACCACTCTGGACTACGATTCTGACGCTTATCGTCTTCCTGGTCATACTGGTCCCCTCTGTGTCCGCCGACACAGATTACACTGTTCAGCCCGGCGACAGCATCGCCAAGATAGCGAGGCAGTTCGGTATTGACTATTGGACGCTTGCAGCCGCAAATGGTTTGGAAGAACCTTATATCATCCAGGTGGGGCAGGTGCTCATCATACCTGGCGAGGTTGCGCAGGCAGCACCTGTATCTTCGGCAACGGAACCAGCCACTACGGCCGTGCCGGCGGCACCGCCTCCCGAACCTGGCGCCAACAGCGCTCCCGCACCGGCTGCTGCAGCCGTTCCCGGTACCTATACGGTGCAGACCGGGGATAGCGTTTTCAAGATCGCCAAACAATTCGGAACCAACCACCTCGTTCTGATCGACTTGAACGACCTGGAGGAGCCTTACGTTCTGAGCATCGGCCAAGTGTTGAAAGTGCCCGGAGCTCCGGCAGTTTCCGCCCAGCCGCCTCAGGCCGCGGCGGAAGTGGCCGCACCCGCTGTACAGCCAGCGGCGGCACCGCCTCCTGCCGCCGCCGCACCGCCTCCGGCGGTAGCCGTGGCGCCCATTCGCGCTGGCGACTTCGCCTTTGGGGGTCAGACTCAGAGTTTTGCCAACCGGGAGCTCATGAAAGAAATCGGTATGAACTGGGTCAAATTCCAGCATAAGTGGTCCCCTGGCGATTCTCCCGATGCGGTCGCGGGCCGCATCGCCGACGCCCATAACAGCGGCTTCAAAGTCCTGCTGTCGATTCCCGGAGCTACCACCTATCCCGGACCGGGCGGTATCGACTATGCTTCCTATGTTGAATTCTTGCGCGGGGTGGCCGCCCTGGGACCCGACGCTATCGAAGTCTGGAATGAGATGAACATTGATTTCGAGTGGCCTGCCGGCGAAATTGACCCTACATCTTATGTCAGCAATATGTTGGCTCCGGCTTACAATGCCATCAAAGCCGCCAACCCCAACGTCCTCGTCGTCGGTGGCGCGTTGGCACCGACCGGCTTTGACAATAGCACCAACGCATGGTCGGATAGTCGTTATCTGGCGGGCATGGCTGCCGCTGGTGCCGCGCGCTACATGGATTGCATAGGTGCCCATCACAATGCCGGAGCCACGGCTCCCAGTGCTACCAGCGGGCATCCCGGCGGCGCGCATTACAGCTGGTACTTCAAGCCGACCCTTGATCTCTATTACAATAGTTTTGGCGGCGCGACCAAAGTTTGCTTCACGGAACTGGGCTATGTGTCTCCCGATGGTTTCCCGGGAATTTCGCCGCAGTTTGGCTGGGCTGCCGAGAACTCGGTCGCCGAACACGCTCAATGGCTGGCCGAAGCTGTTCGCCTTGCCCAGTCCAGCGGGAAAGCGCGTATGGCGATTGTCTTTAATGTGGACTTCACTAACTATGATCCCAGTGGGGATCCGCAGGCAGGGTATGCGATCGTCCGTCCGGATGGTGGCTGCCCGGCTTGCGATGCCTTTGGCCGCCAGTAATGAGCAAAGGAGAGTGCGCAAGTGTCTACAAGTGTAAGTAATGTCTTGGCTGTGAAATCGGGACACCTGGTAACGATCCGCCCGGATCAGGATATCGCCACGGCCGTTGGCCTTCTCGCTGACAACAACATTGGTGCCCTGCTCGTCGTTGATGAGCTGGAGCGTCTCGTCGGCATTCTTTCCGAGCGTGACATTGTCCGCCGTGCGGCGGAAGATAGGCTTGTCTTTGACTTACCAGTTGCCGAGGTCATGACGCGTGAAGTCATCGTCGGAGTGCCCAGCGATGACCTCATGTCCGTTGCCCATACGATGACGGAACGCCGCTTCCGCCATTTACCCATCGTGGAAGACGGCCGTTTGCTTGGCTTGATTTCGATCGGCGACGTGCTGAAAGCCCAGCGCGACATGTTCCGCGGGCAGATAGACACACTGGAGACGCAGATTTTGGCCGAGGAGTGAATCTCAGTTGCCGGTCCGGATCACGAAGAGGATCCAGATTGTGTCTGCTCTGGCACAATGCGCTCGAATCGCCGGTAACAGCAGTTGTATTGTCAGCATCATGAGGAAGGAGCACACGAGATGTCGCAAGTAGGAACTTCTGATAACCCATTGCGTGTGGCCGTCATTGGGGCCGGTCCTACCGGCTTCTACACGGCCGAACACCTTTTCAAACGCAAGGATCTGGTCATTGAAATCGACATGTTTGATCGCCTACCCACGCCCTTCGGCCTGGTTCGTGCTGGGGTTGCGCCGGATCACCAGAAGATCAAATCCGTGACCAATGTCTTCACGCGTACGGCCAACAACCCACGCTTCCGTTTCTATGGCAATGTGGAACTTGGTCGTGATCTGTCGCTGCAGGACTTTAAGGACCATTATCATTTGATTGTTTTTTGCACCGGAGCCCAGACTGACCGCCCGCTGGATGTCCCAGGCGCGGAGCTGCAAGGCAACCATCCAGCCACCGAATTCGTCGCCTGGTACAATGGTCATCCTGATTTTCGTGACTGCGAATTTGACTTGACGCAGGAAAAGGTGGCCGTCATAGGCGTCGGCAACGTGGCCATCGATGTGGCGCCGCATTCTCTGCCTAACGCCCAACGAACTGGCTCAGACTGATATCGCCGATTATGCCATGGAAGCCCTAAGTAACAGCGCGGTCAAAGAAGTGTATATTCTCGGTCGTCGCGGCCCTGCGCAGGCCGCCTTTACCACTCCGGAAGTGAAGGAACTAGGCGAGTTGGAAGATGCTGATGTAATCGTCCTTCCTGAGGAAGCGCAACTAGATCCGCTGAGTGAGGCGGCCCTTACTGCCAGTGCTGATCGGGGCACTGCGCGCAAGGTCGAGATCCTCCAGGGCTATGCTGAAAACGAACCCACAGGTAAGTCACGTCAACTTACCCTCCGATTCCTGGTCTCCCCGGTCGAGTTGTACGGGGATGAGGACGGGCACGTCACCGGGATGCGCTTGGTAAAGAACGAACTGTATGCGACTGACGCGGGCTCGCTGCGCCCACGCGCCACGGATGAGTTTGAAAACCTGGAGGCAGGCCTGGTCTTCCGTTCGATTGGGTATCGCGGCGTACCGCTCCCGGAGGTCCCGTTTAATGAAAGTTGGGGTGTCATACTGAACAATGAGGGACGCGTGATTGATCCGGACACAAAGAAACCGGTTCCGGGTCTATATACAGCAGGCTGGATTAAACGCGGCCCTTCCGGTGTCATCGGCACAAACAAACCGGATGCCCTGGAAACAGTTAATCACATGCTTGATGACCTTGCTGCCGGAAATATCCTCGACCCTGTGGAACCTTCGGCAGACGCCGCTGCCCAAATGGTTGCACTGGCCCAACCGGACTACTTTACTTTTGCCGACTGGGAAAACCTTGACACCCAGGAAGTGGCCAAGGGTGAAACCCAGGGACGGCCGCGCGTGAAATTCACCTCGCTAGAGGAAATGTTGCAGGCCGTGGGCAAGCGCCAGGCGGAAACCTCTGTCTAGCCACGTCACGATTGCTGCCCTTGATGTGCCCGGTGTCGCTCCCGAAGACCGCCGGGCACGTTTGCATCCGGCGCGATCCCGTCCCACGTCCTTGACTGAGGGAGGTCCACATGGCTGACCAGGTGATTATTCACTCCGATGGCGGGTCCGATCCAAATCCGGGTATCGGCGGCTGGGCGGCCGTTCTGCAGTTCGGTAAACACGAAAAGATTCTCACCGGCAATGATCCGCAGGCAACGAACAACCGTATGGAGCTGATGGCCGCCATTGCCGCCCTGGAAGCGCTGAAAAGGCCAAGCGTCATCGAGTTTCACACCGACTCCGAATACCTGCGCAAGGGTATCAGCGAGTGGATAGAAGGGTGGGCGGCCCGCGGCTGGAAGACCAAGAGTGGCAAGCCGATTTCCAACGCTGATCTGTGGCAGCGTCTCTGGCCGCTGGTCAAGCAACATACCATTAGCTGGCACTGGGTGAAAGGTCATTCAGGTGACCCGTTGAATGAACGCGTAGATCTGCTGGCCCGGCAGGCGCGGCTGGAAATCACCCCCGCGGAACAGCTTCCGCCCGATGTCCCGCGCCTTTATCTGCGAAGTTCCTGTAAGGGGAACCCTGGTCCGGGAGGATGGGGTGTCATCGTCGAAAGATCTGGTGAGAACGAACAAGCCTCCGGCTCCGAGACCATGACCACGAACAATCGAATGGAGCTGCAAGCCGCTCTTGAAGGTCTCTTGCTGTTGGCCCCGGGCACGGCCGTTCAAATCTTCACCACCTCGGACTACCTTTTTCAGGGTGTTACGCAGTGGATTCATGGTTGGCGGCGCCGGAACTGGCTCAAGCGTGATGGCACGGCCGTTGCCAACGCCGATCTGTGGCAGGCCCTTGACAAACTACTGCAACACTACCCGGTCCGCTGGGTGAACGCCAAAGGACAGGATCTGCCGGAGCTCCAAATGGCCGGCAAGCTAGCAGTTGCTGCGGCGGGCGTTGCCTGAGCTCAGCCAGCTCCGTGCCCCATGCGCCGCCGAAGCAAGCTTACGATCTGTTGACATCCGCTTGCTTACTGGTAAAATTCTCTTCCTGCAAGCCGAAGTGGCGAAACTGGCAGACGCGCTACGTTCAGGGCGTAGTGGGCATTACGTCCGTGTGGGTTCGAATCCCACCTTCGGCATCAATCGTGACGGCTCAGGTCCAATCCGACCGGGCCGTTTTCATTCCCGGACCAGCGATCCTGCGCGCTTCTGGCGGCGCGAGACCCGGCCAAGTTCGGTCGTCCCGGCGGGCACCCCTCTATTTGAGAAACTAAACACAACAGGTATAATTCCACCTCATGCGGGTCGGGCGCGCGCTTCCAGACGCCCCTAACCTGTACAATTGCCTGGATACTGTTTCTTGAGGAAAACAAGCCATGACTTTTGTGATTGCTGCTATGGTCATCTTGCTGACGTTCGCCTTGGGCGGGTTATTGGCGTTCTTGTTCACACGGCTCGACACGGCCGTTGACACAAACAAGCTGGCCCTCGAGGCGCAAAGCAAGGGCTATAATTCAGCCGTAACTATGGGCTACTCGATTGACACACTTGCGCCGGCCGATGAACAGGTGGGTGAGGCCCGCCTAGCCGCAGCCAAGCAAGCAGCGGCCCTGCCTCGCGGCGCCAACATGCGCATTGGATGGTCCGCGGAACCTGGCGGTCGTTCCGCGAGCGTTGGCGTCCCACATGATCCCTGGACTGCGGCCAAGATCGCGGAGTTTCATGGCTGGGACGGTGCGCGTGATGGCATTCCGGAGGGTGGAGCTGCCGTGGCGCCTGTCGCTGCCACCGCCGCGGCGGTGGCGGCTGGCCCGGTCGAACTGGTGCCTGGCAAGGATTATCCGGTCATCGAAATCACCGAAGCTATGTCTCCCGATGAAGTACGCAAAGCGCGCATTGCCAATTCCAAAGCCAAGTCTGCTGCTCTCAAGGCAGCCAAGTCAGGCGTAGGGGGCGCTGCTCCTGTCAGTGCCGCAGCTGTTGCTGCTGCTCCTGCTGCCACGATTGTTCCTTCGACCATAGCGCCGCCGGCGTTGGTCATTATCACTGACGATATGCCCCAGGACGAAGTACGCAAAGCGCGAATCGCCAACTCTAAGGCGAAATCTGCCTTCAACAAGGCGCTTAAGGAAGCCGGCATAGATCCGGCCACAGTCGAACTGGATGAGGCTGGTAATGTGATCATGCCCCAGATTTCTACCCCCGCTGGTGTACAGGCCAGTGCGAGCATTGGTGCAGCGACCGCCGCTTCTGGCCCGGTTGACCTCGCCTCCCTGGGTGTGCAGCCGCCCGAGCTCACACCGCTCACGGACGATCTCAGCCCCGATGATTTACGCAAAGCGCGCATCGCCAATTCAAAGGCCAAGTCTGCCTTCAACAAGGCTTTGAAAGCTGCTGGAATCGATCCCAACGATGTAGAAATCAGTGATGACGGGCAGGTCACGCTCAAAGGAGGCGCTGCCGCCGCCCCGGTTGCGGTCGCAGCCCAGCCGGCCGTTGCCGCGCCAGCCGCCAATGTGCCTCCAGTCGCAGGTGTGGACTACGCCGCGCTTGGTATCTCCCCGCCGGACCTGATTCAGATCACCGATGACATGTCACCGGATGCTGTGCGACAGGCGCGCATCGCCAACTCCAAAGCCAAGTCTGCCTTCAACAAGGCCCTGAAGGCCGCCGGTATTGATCCCGCTACGGTTGATCTGTAGGAATTTACCTGCTGAAGAGACCCAAAACGGCCGTTTCCATCACGAAACGGCCGTTTTTTTGCTAACTTCTAATGCGAAGTATAGAGTAGTCGCTTACTCTTAAGCCGTTCCCAGAGCGGCTCGTACTCTGGAACAACTCGTCTCCAGCTGGGACTGCCACACAGCGGCCCTGTTATCAAGGGGTAAGTATGTCTCGTGCACTAGTGGATGTACGCGTTCTGCAAAGAGAATACCTGCTGGCAATCAGCCGGGCTATGACTGCCGAGCTCGATTTAAGCGACCTGCTGCGCCTGATTCTGCAATCGGCCGTTGAGCTTGTGTCGGGCAAGGCCGGCATTATTGCCCTTGTCGACCCGGATGACAACTCGCTTCGTGTCGCTGCCGTCTATGGCATCCCCGCGAATCTGATCGATCACTTCGCACCTTTACTGCGTGATTTGCCGGTTGCCGAAGGGGAAGCAGATGTGGTGCCTGAACTAATGCGTCGCCTGCGTCACATTGCCCAGGAAGCGGATCTGGGACTGACACAGGTTATTCGCCTGCCCATGATCGCGGGCGACAAAGTGGTGGGTATGATCTACATTTTTCAGGCAGGTAACTACGTGTTCGTGCCCGATGCCGCCAATTTGCTGCGCAGCTTTGCGGAACAGGCAGCGATCGCTGTCACGAACGCGCGGCTCTACGAACAGAAAAACAAAGAGAAGCAGCGCCTTGATGCCGTCCTGGAATACAGTGCCGACGGCGTAATGCTTCTCGATTCAGCGCAGCGCATTACTGTGTTCAATCGCGCCCTCAGCAATATGACCGGCTGGCCCGCCGACCAGGCGATTGGTAAACAACACGATGAAGTGATTCGCTGGCAGAACCTCACAACCGATTCCGATCTGACCACTGCGATCAACGACGGTTGGCCCTTGCCAGGTTCCGCTCACCTGTATGTAGAAGGGGATGCGCTCTGCTATAAATCCAGATGTGTGCAGGGCCGTGATACGATTACCCTGGGTGTTACTTATGCGCCGTTGCTCGATGATCACGGCCGTCGCACCGATATCATCGCAAACGTGCGGGACCTGACCCGATATCGCGAAGAAGAGGAATTGCAGAAGACCTTTATCTCTGTCGTCGGTCACGAACTGAAGACCCCGGTTTCTATTATCAAGGGGTATGCTGGGACCCTTCGCCGGCAGGATGCTAACTGGTCGCATGAAATTCTGGACGAGTCCCTCGCGGTCATCGAGGAAGAATCCGATAACCTCACGGAACTTATTGACAGCCTGCTGGAGGTCTCGCGCCTCCAGGCCGGTACATTCAGGCTTGAGATCAGTGACGATGTCATGATGCCCAAAATTGCCGCCGACGTGGCCCGTAAACTGGGCCGTCAGACACAGAAGCATCGCGTTACGGTCAATTTTGATGAGGAATTCCCGACCATCATCGGCGATGAACGCCGCCTGACTCAGGTTCTCAATAACCTGGTCAGCAACGCAATTAAATATTCCCCCGATGGCGGCAAAGTGCAGATTCGTGGCGAGGTCCACCCGGGCTATGTTACCGTCTCGGTGCGTGATGAGGGGATTGGCATCCCCGCCCATGAGCAGGGCCGCATCTTCCAGAAATTTGCGCGTCTTGATAACGCGCTAAGCCGTAAAACCGAAGGTACGGGCCTGGGCTTGTTCCTGTCAAAAGCGATCATTGAAGCGCACCACGGCCGTATTTGGTTTCAAAACAACAGCGACACACAACCTGGCGTGCCAGGTACAACCTTCACCTTTTCATTGCCATTGGATCCGGAATCTTGATCCCGGTATCGGTCCGAGACGGCAAAGACGGCCGTTTCCTGACTTGCACTACAGGCGCGATTTCACCGGGCTATAACCGCAAGTGCGGCTGAGCCTGTTGTGAACGCCATTACATAGGAGAATCGAAATGTACACACAAGTCACCTGCCCCAACTGCGGCACCCCTTACACCGCCGAAATCCACCAGCTAATCGATGTGGGCCGCAATCCGGAGCTGAAAGAGAGGCTCCTCAGTGGGCAGCTCAACGTCGCCAGCTGCCCTTCTTGCGGCGCATCGGGTCAGCTGTCCAGCGCCCTCGTCTATCACGATCCGGCCCACGAACTCTTCATGATCTTTGTGCCTCAGGAACTCAACCTTGACCAGGTCCAGCGCGAAGAATACATCGGGCAGCTCACCCGGCAGGTCATGGACGCCACCCCTCCCGAGCAGCGTCGTGGCTATATGCTTCAGCCCATGACAATCCTGACCATGCAGAGTTTCCTGGAAAAGGTGCTGGAAACCGAAGGCATCACCAAGGAAATGATCGAGCGCCAGCAGAAGCAGGCGGAACTGTTGAATACTCTGGCCACGGCCGATACGGATGTTGCCGACTATCTGATCAAGGAGCGCGGCGGCGAGATCGACGAAACCTTCTTTGCCATGCTTAAATCCTATATTGATACGGCCGCGGAGATGAATGACAACAACATCCTTTTGCCTTTGGTGAATCTTCAGGCCAAGTTGATGACAGAGACCCCTGCTGGGCGCGAGGTTGAGCGCCGACAGATCGCCTTGCACGCTCTCAACCGCGATGCCAAAGCTTCTGGTGGGCTGACGTCACAGATCCTGGCTGACCACCTGATCAAGAACCAGAAGGATCCCGCTATCGTCGAAGCTATCGCCCAGGTGGGCCTGGCCGGCATGAACTACGATTTCTTCACCCGCTTGAGCGTCGAAATCGACCGCCTGGAAGAGGCTGGTGATACGCTCGATGCTGAGAACTTGGCCGGAATTCGTTCGGATCTGCTGGAGCTGCAAGAGCAAGTGCAGGCACAAACCCAGCAGATTCTCGGCACCGCCAAGCAAACGCTGGAGACGATTCTTGAAGCAGAGGACATGGAGATGGCCTTGCGCGAGAGAATGGATCAGGTAGACGATGCTTTCATGTATGTCCTTGCCGCCGAGCAAAGCCACGCCGAAGAGGATGGGCAGGGCGAACGTGCTGCTCGTATCAATGAACTGCGCGGATTACTTGTGGCCCAAATCGAAGGGCAAACGCCCCCGGAGTTGCGCCTCTTGAACAATCTCGTGAGGGCTGAATCAGATGCTGAGATCGAGCAGCTGATTGCTGAAAATCAGGATCTGCTCTCCCCGGATTTGATTAAGGTGGTGGATGCGCTGCAAGATCAGATCCGGCCGTCCGGTCAACAAGAAATGATCGATCGCCTGGGCCGCCTCAAGGCCCTGATCACTTCCAACCTGCCGCAGGCATAGAATGCGGGATCGTGGGCCGGCTCATCAACAATGCCGGCCCACTGTCGTTTCAAATATTGGTGGGATTGTCTAAACGGAATCCGTGTCCGCGTACAGTCACGACAAAGTTGACTTCACTTAGTTCCATCAGGCGATCGCGTAACCGTCTCACCAACGCATCGATCGCCTGTTCTGAGACTCCCAACCCTTCGGTACCCGGCCAGACCGTGTCCACTATCGCGTCGCGGCTGCAGACCGTGCCGTCTGCTTCATAGAGGAGTTGCAGTAACCGGAATTGCGCGAACGAAAGCGGAGGATCAAGGCGCTTCCCCATGATGCTGACCGACCGTTCCCCTTCATCGATCTCCAGAAGTCGCTCCTGTTTGGGCGGATCAAAGGTCAAAGGCACGGTCGCCCCCGTGCCGATGAACACCAGCTTCACAGCCAGCGCAATCTGGATTTCGTCACCGTCCTGCAGTGGCACCGTACCCGTCACCTGGCGTCCGTTCAGATGCGTACCGTTCTTACTGTCTAGATCTTGCAGCGCAAAACGGCCCGGCTCACGCAGAATCTTCAGGTGATGACGTGACACTTGACGTTCCGGCAGCACTAGATCGCAGTCTCCCCCACGGCCAATCAAGAACTCTGGAGCGGTAATTGTCCATTGCTGCCCCGAGAATTCGCCCTCGCGCATAATGATGACCGGTTGTTCTTCCATGACTGCTCCTTACTCACCAGCAAAGCGGCGTGCGATGGGCCCAGACTGTATGCGGGAATAGGATACCACACAGTTCATGCCCCTTCTGTTATAATCGCCCATGATGATCGCTGGGCACAATGACGACACTATTTTACGCGAACGGTACAGACTGACCAACATTGTTGGTACCGGAGGCATGGGCTACGTCTACCGCGCTGAAGACCTCCGTCTGCCTGGTCGACTTTGTGCCATTAAGGAAGTGCGCCTTGACCCCTTGGCCACGGCCGACGCGGACGAGCAGGCACATGATCAGTTCCTCAAAGAAGCCAGCACGCTGGCCCGTCTTGATCATCCCAACTTACCCAAGGTTTCGGATTATTTCTCTGAAGACGGTCGTGAGTACCTTGTGATGGATTACGTGCCTGGAGATGACCTGCAGACCATCTTGCGTGCCAGCCGGAACAACGGCGAACTCCTTGATCAAGCCGTAGTTCTGGGTTGGGCGCAGCAGATCATGGATGCTCTGGCATACCTTCATGCCCAGGACCCGCCAGTACTTCACCGCGACATCAAGCCATCCAATATCAAACTTACCCCGGACAACCGCATCAAATTGGTCGACTTTGGCCTGGTTAAGTTGATGGCGCCTGACGAGTCGCGTACGATCACTGTCCTGCAAGGCAAGGGCACCGCGCTATATACTCCGCTGGAGCAATACGGCGGCGCGGACGCCCATACTGACCCTCGTACAGATATCTATGCGCTTGGGGCCACGCTCTATCACCTCTTGACCGATTATCCTCCAGCAGATGCCCGGTCCCGTTTCCTCAATCCAAGCGCCTTGGCCAATCCGCGCGCGGTCAATCCTGCGCTCTCGGAAGAGATCGCCGAAAGCGTGTTATGGGCCATGGAGATGCATCCTGCAGATCGACCGCCTTCCGTTCAGCAGCTGCGCCTGGCCCTGGAAGGGAAAATCAGACGACCCCCAACCACGCAGTCGGGCGGTGCGCCTTCGAATCTGGACCGGGCGCTGCGGGCGAATTGGTGGGCTATTGGACTGATCGTTGGCCTGTTCGTCCTTGCCGTCGTGTTAACATTCCTGGTGAGTGATTGATGCCCTGCCCGCGCTGCCAGGCAAAAACACAGCAAATTCGCGCTGGCCGGACCCCCGCAGGCAGCCAGCGTTTGCGCTGCAAACAATGTGGCTGCCGTTACACCCCCGCTCCCAAAGATCGCGGTTACGATGACGAAGTTCGCTTGCAGGCGCTCACCCTGCATCTGGAAGGAGTAAGTCTGCGGGAAATCGGCCGTTTACTCGAAGTTAACCATCAGAGCGTGGCCAACTGGATTAACGACTTCGCCAACTTCCTGCCCCCTGATCTCCCCCCCAGTATCCTCGAGATTGCCGAGCTGGATGGTTTCTATGTCCCACCGCACAAGCGAGATCCTCGCCGGCAACGAAAGGCCTGAACCACCGGCTTGCACGCCGTAAAGCCACGTATTTAGACACAAAGATGTTTTGCATTGACAGGCCGGCGTGCCTTCTATATAGTCGCGGTATTACATTGATTTTTGGCGAGTCTGCGTTCTCCTGAACCGCGAATCGCCCTGCACATTTCCCTCGTCCGAATTTGTTACCTAACCGCCTTTCCAAAGGAGACTTCAATGGCAAGTGTAACCTACAAGCATGTTTACAAACGTTATGGCGATGTAGAAGTCATCAAAGACCTCAACCTTGATATCGCAGACAAAGAATTCGTCGTCTTTGTCGGCCCTTCCGGCTGCGGCAAATCAACCAGTCTGCGCATGCTGGCTGGTCTGGAAGAAATCAGCGAAGGGGAGATCCTGATTGGTGATCGCGTTGTCAATGACGTTCCGCCCAAGGATCGCGACATTGCCATGGTCTTCCAGTCCTACGCCCTTTACCCGCATATGACTGTTTATGACAACATGGCCTTTGGCCTAAAGCTTCGCAAGACGCCGAAAGCCGAAATTGATCGTCGCGTTAAGGAAGCCGCGGACATCCTGGGCCTGATGAGCCTGCTGGATCGCAAACCAAAGGCCCTTTCCGGTGGCCAGCGCCAGCGTGTTGCCGTGGGCCGCGCGATCGTTCGCGAACCCGCTGTGTTCCTTATGGACGAACCGCTGTCCAACTTGGATGCCAAACTGCGTGTAACGGCTCGGGCTGAGATCAGTAAGCTGCACCAGCGTCTGGGCACAACCTTCATCTATGTCACCCATGACCAGGTGGAAGCCATGACCATGGGCGATCGCATTGCCGTTCTCGCGGATGGTATTTTGCAGCAATGTGACTCTCCGCGTAACCTCTATAATCGGCCTGACAATATCTTTGTTGCCGGTTTCATTGGCAGCCCGGCTATGAATTTCTTTGACGGCACCCTGGTTAGAGAAGAAGGTAACCTCTATCTTGACACGGGTGCTTTCCGGGCCAGAGATCAATGAAGCTAAGGTGAAATCACTCGCGGATTACGTGGGCAAAGAGGTTGTGCTCGGTGTGCGTCCCGAACATATCCATGCCCCGAAGTATGCCCCGCCGAACATTGACCCGGCCCCGCTGAAGGGCGTGGTTGAAGTCCTGGAACTCTTGGGTGCGGAATTGCACCTTTATGTGTGACTTCGGGAAATCAGGCATTTGTGGCCACGGTTGACCCGCGCATGGATGTGCACATGGGCAATGAGATCGATCTGGTTTTGGATATGACGGCCGCCCACTTCTTCGACAAGGCCACCGAACGCGCCATCTACTAATTGCACGTTGCGAAGAACCCGGCCGTTGTTCCCATGAGCAACGGCCGTTTTCATTTAATCAGGACCAATGCCCCAAGCTCAACACCAGATCGGAGAGACTTTCGCCCTGCAGTTTGCCTGGCATCTGCCAGATGGTGACTACCTCCGCGCCGTCTTCCCTGCAGAGGTCCTCGACCATGTTCCTGTCGCCGATAAATATGTCGTGCGCCTGGGTGCGCTGCAGGCCGCGCGCCAGGAAGATGCCGACGGAACTCTGCGCCCTACGGCCGACTTCTCTTCTGAGTACTGGGCTCTGATCACTGATCTTGCGGGTCGCAAACTTACCATCGCCTATGAGGCGGGTGACGGCCGTGCCGTCCACCTTCGCCTGGCTACCCTGACTGGTGAGCACAACTACTTCACGCGCTACGAAGATGCTGAAGTAATAGCCCTTGGGCTTCAAGCTGCTGCCCGCCGCGAAGCTCAGGAAGAGGGCAGCAGTGATCAACCCTGAGCGAAAAGGCCCGCTGGTAAACACTAACCACGGGCCATTTTTGTTCTCGTTTGCTGCTTGCTGGCTATAGCTCGCTGAACAGTCGCCGCCACAGATCGGTTTGCAGCAGTTCGTCCGGGTCGCAGCGCCGCTTCATTGCCTTGAATTTCGCGATTGTCTCACTCCCCAGATAAGCTTGCACCACTGACGGCCGCAGCGTGCTGTCCTTCGCGAAGTAGAATCGCCCACCCGCCGCCAACACAATTTCATCCATCTCTCGCGCCAGGCTGGCAATCTGCGGCCGGCGCTGATCGGTCACGCGGAAATCCATGGCCATCGAAAACCCATCCAGCCCATGGGTCATCAAGAAGTCATCCGGGCGATGACGCTTGAACACGGTCAGGTAGTTGGGAATGCCCCGCCGCTGGCAGAGGCGCAGGATGTCCGCAAATGCGTCATGTGCCGTCTCTTTCGGGATAAATGGCTGGTACTGGATCAATCCACCCGGTCCATATCCCAGTTTCCAATTCGGCACATAGTCCAGGAGAAAATGGAATGCGACATGCGTCTGCTGATATCGCTTGGTTCCTGTCACCTGCCCGGCGAGATACTTGCCGAAATTTACAAAGGAGGTGCCCAGATTGTTCGTCATCGGCCGCATGAAAAGCCACACGATGGAACGCGGCACTACCCCAAACATATTAGGCGACAAATGCTGGTTTTCCAGGCGTAGCGATTGGCTCGGCGCCGGATCAGCCCCTGGCGGCACATAATTGGCCCGGTGTACGTCCCCACGGCCCAGCGCCGAACCCTTGGCGAACGAGTCTATCCAACCCACAATATAGTCGGAACTGTCCACGTACTGGTTGAAATAGTCGAACATGCCGCCCAAGTCCGGTTCTGCCTGAGAATACACATCCAGGTAGCCGGAGTACACTCGTTTCATCCGCAGCGTGAGCGTCGTAAATACGCCCAGCATCCCGAATCCACCGATGGCGGCAAAGAACAGATCGCTATTCTCTTCGCGGCTGCAAGTCAGAACCTCGCCGGAAGGAAGCATCAGGTCAAATTCCAGAATGTGATCGCCGATCGGCCCCTTCTGGTAGGCATTCTTGCCATGCACGTTCATGGCGGCGCATCCACCGATTGTGGTCATGCTCGTGCCTGTCACAATAGGCGGCCACCAACCGTCTTCCAATATGTATTGCCACAATTGGGCCAGCGTCACTCCTGGTTCGACGCGGACAATGCCGGTTTGCGGGTCCCAGTCCAGGATACGATTCATCCGCCGCATATCCAGCAGGATGTTTTCGCCGTTCATCGCCGCGTCCCCGTAGCTGTTTCCTCCTCCGCGCAGGCCAATCGAACGGCCGCTTTGCCGTGCCAACTCCAGGCCCTGCGCCACCTGCTCTTCTGTCACTGGGCGGTATACATAGCTAACGCTTGTGCTCGCTCCACCCCATGGCTCTACGGCCTCCAGATGATCCAGCGACAATGTCTCAGGAATGTGGGTCAGGTTCTTGCTGCTGTGTGAAGTGCCATACTCTTCGGAAATCATTTTCGTAGTCCCGGGCCGTTCCAATCCTCCGGCCCACTCCATGAAGCTAGAAACTCAGTCGCCGGAACACAAACGATGGCACATGGCGGATGATCATTCCTACCGCGGCCCAACGTCCAGGGACGTAAACTGTTTGTTTCCGGTCGCGAATCGCTGCCTGGATTTGCGCCGCCGCCTCTTCGGGCGAGATTACCCAGAAAGTCTTTGCAGCATTCTCCAGCAGGCGTGTTTCTACAAAACCGGGTTTAATC
This sequence comes from uncultured Chloroflexia bacterium, assembly GCA_963786145.1. GTDB lineage: Bacteria > Chloroflexota > Anaerolineae > Promineifilales > Promineifilaceae > JAACFF01. The sequence goes on along the minus strand of CAWAYB010000001.1, from coordinate 799,900 downwards.
GTCGTCACCGTTACACCCCGTTTAGAAAGCCGGTTGCGCAGGGCCTCCAGGTACGTGTTCAGCCCTGCCTTGCTGCTGTTATACACGGGACCCGCAACCCGCCCCCGCTCTCCAGAGATCGAACTGATAGCGACAATCTGGCCTCGCCGGGCACGATCAAAGCGCATCGCAGCCTGGTTCAGCCAGGCAATGGCTCCCAGCAGATTGGTGTTAATCACGACTTCGTCTTTCTCAAAACTATACTCGTGCAAATCCATTGCTGGTTGGGCACCAGCGGCAAACACAATGAGATCCAGTCCGCCAAGATCGCCCACGATTTGCTGGAAGAGTTGCGGCACGGCTTCAAAATCGGTGACATCATGTACATAGGGCAGGGCGGCAGGTCCGCTGCCCGGTGGCAAGTTGGTATTAATTGCTTCGCATAGTTCACGAAGCTCCTTCTCGCGCCGCGCCACACCGGCCACGCTGTAGCCGGAAAAGGCAAGCCGGCGCAGCAGCGCAGCGCCAATGCCGGATGAGGCTCCCACGATGATGGCCCGCGGGCGAGGTTCCAACGGCCGTGCCGCCGGTGTCTTTTGGACTGGCATAATCACCTTCTTCCAGGTTTCAAAATACGGTCAGACCAGCAATAACTACGCCGATCCACAACCTCCTATTTTACCAGAAACGGGCATGATCGGCAGAAGGTCGTCGCTAATGTAACGGGCTATTGTAGGGCGATCGCTTCCCTATTGGACCACGTAGATCGGGTTGCTGAAAATCCAGCCGCGTGACTTTCCGTGGTACTCAATGCTGCACTCCACGCGATAAGCACCCGGCTTCCTCGCCGTATAAGTCAATGTGTCGCTGTTGTCCTCGGCGGCCACTACCTCACCGTGGCGGATCAGACGCATCGCGCATGGTGCGGGTGCCCGAGCGGTCAGAGTCACTTTCTTGCCCAGCTTGATTCGTTCCCCCATTACCTGTTCGGTGCGGCTGCTCCCACCAAAGCGAAAACCCCTCGTTGGGGAGGGCATGTCATACCCTACCCAGGCCCTGCCCTGGCCCAGGGCGTCATGAATCATTATCCTATCCTGGCGCAGATCCCCTTGAAGAGGGCCGGGCGTCAGCACATGCGTGTTCACCGCGCGAAACAGGAAATCGTATGGAAATATCTCGCGCTTGACGGGTCCCATACTCATCGGCGTGGCGTGCGCGTCGCTGTTGCCAATGGCCACCACTTGCTTGCCCTGCGCCAGCAGGCCATCCCACAGGGCTAGGGTTTCTGGTTCCGGACCGGTAATCACCTTTTCTGGGCGCAAGGCCATGCGCAGCGCGATCAACATGCCCAGATTCTTGTGCTTGACCGGCATGGCTTCCAGCGCCTCCGCCAGACGGTTTTTGAAACTGGACATGTAGTTCCAGATCTCCAGGCCCGTATACCCTTCAATATCCCAGTCGTGCCAGCCCAGATTGATTTCATTCACAAATGGGAGATCTTTCTCGTGCGGGTGGGCCAGAAAGCCGAATCCACCGGCCTCAATCGTGCGATCGATCAGCTCCTGCGGATCAGCCGCGAAAGGTGCCAGCTCCTGCCGGGCGTTATAAGCCAGGAAGTGGCTGGCTTGCGGTTTGCGGCGCACATTGTGTACTTCCTCGCCTGTCAGCAGCAGCACACGGCCGTTTTCGTTCTCATAATATCCCTCTACGCCTTGTACCCAAATATTGTGATCGGTTACGATCACAAAATCCAGACCCGCCTTGATAGCCTCAAAGGCGATCGCCTCATGATACTTTTCCCCGTCCGAATACGGGGTGTGCATGTGCAAATTGCCTGCAAGCTCGTGCATCGGGGCTGTTCAGACTCTAATGCCGTACCATCCTCGCATACTCTTCCGGCAAGGGACCAAAGTTGAGTTCACTATTATCTGCGGTGATTGTCTGCAGCAGGCCGTTCCCCAGGCAAGGGATGACCTCGCGCTTATTGTCCGGCCGTTCGCCGGGCCCAAAAATCTCGCTGATGCTGCTGCTGTACCCTTCGGAAAGACTTTGCCACGCCACAAGCCCGTAGTTCTCACCGTAATAGTAGCGCTCGATAGGTCCTCCAGTAGGGCCGTTGCTGCCTCCGCGATACCAGGCCAATTGCACCACATTCTTGACCGGCACTCCCAGGGTTGGCGAATCGTACGAGGGGATGAAGCGTTCAAACTTCAGCCAGCTCGGATCAAGATAGCCGCTGCTGGCTATCTGGCAGTTTGACTTGTAGTAGAAGATTACGAAAGGTTGGCGGAAATAGAACTCGCCCACGCGCCAGAACCGCGGGCTCCAGCTCGATCCGAGGGTCTGATTCTCATAGAGCGAATAATAGCGCCCACCGCCCGGGCTGGTGTCCGTGCCCCGGTAAATCAGATTGTTGGCTGCCCACAGCTCTTCCCATTCGGCCTTAATCTCGTTGCCTTTGGTGTGATAGAAACGTCCACCATCAATCTGCGTCTGGTGTCGCGACTGCGAACTGCCGTTAGGTCCTCTGAACTCTACCTCGTACAGACGGCCGTCTCCCATATACTTCATCATGTCATACAAGGGCCCGGTCGGTGTTGGCGAAGGGGTCACTGTCACTTCGGGTGTGGGGGACGGCTCCGGAGTGGGCGTAGGTGCATTTGAACCCGTCACGATCGGCAGGTATACGCTGTACTCTTCAGTGGGCACATACATCAGGAAGGCACGTTCCTCTCCCGCTTGCAGCCCGATCCCGGCGATCCAACCGCTGTTATTGATGCGCACGGCCGTTTGCAGCACCTCCCACACGCTTTCCTCGGGCACGAAATCGTTCAGGTCAATGATCGCTCCCTCCACCCACAGGACCGCGTGCGGTCTCGCCTCCCACCTCTGCCTCGCCCACCACAACCCCATTGTCATTCAGGCCCAAGGCGCGGCTGCTGGCCCCCGGCGCTTCCTCCAGCGTGCCCAGGTCCTGAGGTGCTCCGTCCACCCACAGGGTGGCATGGGTCGCCGGCTCCTCGCTGACCGTGCTGCTGCCAGCGATATGCCCCGCTTCGTTGATGTCATGCGCTGCCGCACTGCTCCCACCCAGGGTCTCCAGTAGATTGAACTCCGCTGCTTCCCACAGAAAGGCCTTCTCAATCTCCTCGTCTTGGATAACCCCGACGATCTGACCTTGTCCGTTGATCTGGTTCACTAGTCCCAGGCCACCGCTGAAAGGCACGGTTGTCGTCAGAACAAAGCTGTTCCCCTGCGTTTCCCAGATTAGCAGCGAATTCGCGTTGTCACTCAGCGTTTGCCCGGCAATCAAGCCCTCGTCGTTAATCGCCCGCGCGCTGCCTTGCAGAGTATTCTCCAGCTGCAGCGGAACAAATCCATCCTCTTGCCACAGCACAGGTCGCTGATCCAGCACCTCATCTGTGCCCGTCACAGCCGCGCCTACCACCTGGCCCTGCTCATTGATTGCGTGGGCGAATGTCACCAGCTCACCGCTGACCGGGCAGTGGTTTCATCACCCCCTCGCCCCACAAAAACGCCTGCATCTTCGCCGTAGGCGAGATCGTGCTGCTGCCAACCACCTGCTGCGTCTCATTGAGGTCGCCGGCCTGGCTGTTTGCTCCACCCAATGTGCCCAGGTCGATGATTGTCACCGATGCCTCATTCGGAATAACGCTCTTTGCGAATACAGATGCCAGTTGGAAAAGCAGCGCTAGCCCTACCGCCGCGCTCATCAGGATCGGAATCCAACGTTTCATGTTCTTGCCGCCTTGTCATAGAATTTCGCGCGCCGGGGGCACGTTCAAGAGAAGATAGCACAGGAGTCAGCAACATTCAATGGTCGCCGCTACTCCTTCTCAGCGGCACGGAGCGCTCGAAACGCAGGCCTCAGTTCACCATCGGGGCGTAGGATGCTGTAGCCGCTCTCGCTGAACTCGTTGCCCAGCAGTGGGCCGAAGTTCAGATTCCACAAGATCATCGGCCCGACGGCCGTGTCCGCCTGTGCTACCTCAAAGGCCCGCAGGATATACGCTGCCTGTTCCTGTTCATCCGTATAGGCCATGAACTCCGCCCCTGCCGGCGGGTTGGCTGGATGGCCGCCATCATCCACCACCCCATCAAACGTGCCCCAGCCAAACTCTGTCACCCACAATGGCTTTGCCACGTCCCGCTCCGCCAGCACTGCTTTATAGTCAGCTAATGTGTCCGCAAAGAAAAAACTAGGATGGTCGTTATGGCTGGGGATCGTCGGGTCCGGATTGGCCGCACTGCTATCCGGCGGGTTAGCCCAGCCGTAGGGATGTACCCCAATCGCATCCACCACATCGCCCACACCCGCCGCCAGCATTGCATCAAGATAGACGCGATCGTCGATCGCCGCGATGCCGTCGTTGATCCCGGTTGTAGCCGGTGCGGCGCTGATCAGCGTCGCCTCTGGATCCGCGCTTCGCGCCCCTCGCGCGCCCGCTTCCACTAGGCGTACCAGCTCCGCCGGATCCAGCGGAGCGCCGTTCCATTCGCGCTGTAAGTTTGGCTCATTCCACAACTCGTAGGCCGTCAACGCGTCCCTGGTAGCGCTTTGCCAGGAACGCCATGAACGACTCGAAGCGCGCAAAATCTGTCGGCGGTCCGTCCATCTCCGTAGTAGGGCGGCTCCATTCTGGGGCCTTAGAAACGCTCAGCAGAACCTGAATTCCATTGTTGTTCGCCGCCTCAACCAGCGCATCCAGCTCCGCTAGACGATCATGCGCATAGCCACCGGGCTGTGGCTCATACAGCTTCCAGGAAACCTGTTCTTTGACCCAGCCTACTTCCAGCTGCTGCAGCTGCCGCAAGATTTCGCGCTGGTCTTCGCGGTGAATGTGGATCTGCACGCCCATTAGGTTCCGCTGCAGTGGCGGACCCGTCATAGCGCGGAAATGTCGGGGTAGCGTTGGGCGCTGGGGTCGCGGATGGTCGTGGGTTCAGGGGAAGACTCTGGTGTTGCCTCAGCCGGATTCTTGACGATCGGCAAAAACGCGCCACCCGTAACTCCGGGACTGGAACTGGGGATAGGCACGTAGTGCCTGTGACCCTAGCCTTCGCTGCCGTAGTCTGCCGGCACCGCCGTCATGGGCGAGGCGCTTTGCCCGCACGCCGCCAGCAAGAACGCCAGACCCAGCACTGCCCCCCACGCAGCTGCCAATGTGCCGCTCCCTATGCCTCGCCGCTCGCTCATCAATTACTGCTGAAGGTGGGATCTGACTGCGCCCACTGCATGGTGTAGAGATTGTAATAACGTCCCTTCTGGGCCAATAGTTCTTCGTGTGTCCCTTGTTCGACAATCCGACCGTCATCCAGGACCACAATCTGATCGGCATGGACAATGGTGCTCAGGCGGTGTGCGATCACAAAACTGGTGCGCCCGGCCATCAGCCGGTCCATCGCTTCCTGGATCTGCCGTTCTGTGGTCGTATCGACGCTGCTCGTTGCCTCATCCAGGATCAGTACCCGTGGATCGGCCAGCAGTGCCCGTGCAAAGGAAAGGATCTGCCGCTGGCCCACGCTGAGATTGGCGCCATTCTCGCCCACATCCATATCGTAACCGTTGGTCAGCTTGCTGATAAACGCGTGGGCGCCTACCGCTTTTGCCGCGGCCACCACTTCCTCATCGCTGGCCTGCAAACGGCCGTAGCGGATATTGTCGCGAATCGTGCCTGTAAACAAGAACGTATCCTGGAGCACGATGCCTAACTGCTGCCGCAAACTGGCCTGGTTCACCGTACGCACGTCGTATCCGTCGATAGTCAGCGAACCCGAACTGATGTCGAAGAAGCGGGCCAGAAGGCGAATAATTGTGCTTTTGCCAGCGCCGGTCTCGCCCACCAGAGCGATGCGCTGCCCCGGCTCCGCATGTAAAGTAATGTCTTTCAGGATCAGTTGCTGATCGTCATACCCGAAACTGACGTGCTCAAAGAAAACACGCCCCTTCACGGGAGGGAGCAGGACCGCGTCCGGTGAGTCCGCCACGGTTGGTTTCAGGTCCAGCAGCGTGAAAACGCGCTCACTGGAAGTCATCGTCGCCTGGAAGATATTGTAGCGCTGCGCCAGTTCGCGAATCGGGTCGAAGAAACGATCCACATAAAGCACAAATGCCACCAGCGTTCCGGCTGTTAACGCGTCGCCGAGCACCAGCCAGCCGCCCACACCCACTACTAGCGCCGTGGCCAGCGAACCCAGAAAATCGACCGTAGGGAAGAAAATCGCCGATACCCGCGTCGCCTCCACGTTGGCTTCGAAATACGCCTGATTGAGAGAATCGAAGAAGAGATAATTGCGCTCCTCACGAGTGAAGCTCTTCGTAACCCGGATCCCGGTGATCGATTCGTTCAGGTAACCGTTGATTAGGGAAAGCCGCTGTCTTGTGGCCCGATAAGCCTCGCGCACATTCTTGCGCCAGTAATTGGTGACGATGGCCATCAGTGGCAGAACGGTGAAGGTAATGAGCGCCAGCTGCCAGTTCAGAATCAACATCGCCGCGACAATGCCGGCCAGAGTAAACACCGAGCGAAACAGTCCGGTGATTGACCATGTAATGAATCCTTCAATTACCCCCACATCGCCTATCAGGCGGCTCATCAAACGGCCGACACTGTAATTGTTGAAGAAACTCAGCGAAAGGGAGTGCAGGTGGCGAAACAAGTGGCTGCGAAAGTCGGCCACGACCCCTGTCCCTACAATAGCCATCAAAGCAATGCGCCAGCGATCCGCAATCCACGCCGCGATCGCAGAGGCCAGCAGCACGGCCGTCCACGTATACAACGTCCTCACCGATCCGGTACGGATCCCGTCATCAATCGCCTTGCCGATGATCAGCGGTTGCGCCACTAGCAGCAGCGAGGTGATAACCATCAACACGATAGCCACAATGAGCTTGTCGCGGTACGGCTGCAGATAGACCAGCAAGCGGCTGACCAACTTGCTGTCATACGCCTTGCCCATCTCATCTTCGAGTTCCTCATCCGGCAGCAAGTCGCGGATCAGTTCTTCCTGGCTGTAATCACGCCGGAACAGGCGTTCGTCGCTGCGCGCGCGTGTTGTGCGTGGGTCTTGAATATTTGGCATCGGTTCCTACTCCTGGCCTACGTCCGTGCCGCCCTGCCGCTGAGCTGCCATGAACTCTTCCTGATCGCGCAGTTGTAAGTCATAGATTTGGCGGTACAGCCCGCCCGCACCCAGCAGCTCGCCGTGCGTGCCGCGCTCAACAATACGGCCGTGATCCAACACCAGGATGCAGTCAGCCTCCTTCAAGGTCAGCAGTCGCTGGGCAATAACAAAAGTCGTCCGTCCCGCCATCAGTTCTTCGAGGGCCTCCTGGATCAGATGCTCGGTTTCCGTATCAACGCTGCTCGTAGAATCATCCAGGATCAAGATTCTCGGATTTGCCAGCAGTGCCCGCGCGATCGCCACCCGCTGTTTTTGGCCGCCGCTCAGCGTCACGCCACGTTCGCCGACCCGCGTGCCATACCCGTCTTGGGTCTTCACGATGAAATCATGGGCCCGTGCGGCCGTTGCCGCTGCCACAATTTCGCTGTCGGAGGCATCAGGACGGCCGTAAGCGATATTCTCGCCGATCGATTGGCTGAACAGAAAAGGATCCTGCAGAACGATACCGATATGGGAACGAAGGCTTTTCAGCTCCCACTCTCGCACATCTACCCCGTCCACGATTACGCTCCCCGCTTGGGCATCATAGAAGCGCGGGATCAGATTCGTTATCGTCGTCTTGCCCGAACCCGTGGGTCCGATAAGCGCAATACGCTTCCCCGGAGCCGCGTGAAATGTGATGTTTTCCAGTATCTGCTTACTGGAACGGTACGAAAAGCTGACCTGCTCGAAGCGAACATCCCCGGCGATACTTTCCATGATCACCGGATTGGGTGCCTCGCTTACCTCACTCGGGATATCCATGATTTCAAATACCCGCGAGGCGCTGGCTCCGGCCGTCGCCGCCAGGTTCACCAGAAAACCCAGACGCTGGACTGGTCCATTGAGTAGCAGCACGTAAGAAATCATGGCGAAAAGAGTCCCGACGGTGATCGTCCCCGCCATCGCCATCGGGCCGCCCATCACCAGCAGCAGAACGATACTGAACGTGATTAGAAAAGTAAAAAACGGCCAGTTCGTTGACCAAGCCCGCACGACAGCATATTTGCGGTCAAACCACTCATCGTTCTCGCGATCGAACTTCTCCAGCTCGTACGGCTCCCGCGCGAATGCCTTAACCACGCGCACGCCGGTCATGCTTTCCTGCATTGCCGTGGAGAGCGTTCCCATCTGATCTTGAATACTCTTGAACATCGGCCGGATCAATGCGCCAAACCGTACGGCCGCAACCACCAGCACCGGCATCGGGATCAACGCGATCAGCGCCAGCTGCGGCGATTCCCAGAGCATGGCGATCACTACACCAATCATCAGCGCGATTGTGGCTAGCAGGCTCGCCAGACCCGTACCCACAAAACGTTCTGTCTCAGAAATATCTCCCGTCGCCCTGCTCATCATGTCCCCGGTATGGCTGGCATCGTGGAAAGAAAACGGCTGGCTCTGCACGCTCTTGTAGAAGTCATTGCGCAGATCATACCCCACCCGATGCGAAAGCCACTCACTGAAGTACAGCTGTAGAAAGCTGGTCACGCTCCGCGCCAGCGCGATGCCGACGATGATCGCTGCGGCGATCAGCACCACCCGCAGATCGTCGCTCGCCAGGCCCTGGTCAATGGCCTCCTTAATCACTTGCGGGATAAATAAGTTGAACAGCGTCGTAGCAAGCAAGGCTGCATATGCCAGGAACACTTGCAGAGGATATGGTTTCAGATAACTGAAAAGGCGCCGGTACACGTGATCGGTAACGGTCGCGCCCGCATTTGTTGTTGACACAAACACCTCGCCAAGCAACCTGTCCTATCGCCGGAACAGGTGCTTACTCGCTGCCTGCCGGAAGCTCATACTGGAGCTATTGCCAGTGCAGTCTCCCCTGGCCGGGTTGTACATGATAAGGCGGCCTCTACCAGCCGCCGTTACCGTTTACAGCCTGCTCATCGTCTTTGTCCGTCAAGAAAAAGAACCGGATGCAACCGCCAGGGCGCATCCGGTTCCGCACGGCAGACACCCGCCGCAAATTCTATCGCCGGCTACTCCTCGTGAATCGTCACCGCGATCATCTCGTCACCCTGCCGGATCGCATTGACGACATCCATGCTCTCCTGATCCACAACTTGCCCGAATACCGTATGCCGGCCATCCAGGTGCGGCTGCGGCGCGTGTGTGATGAAGAACTGGCTGCCGTTTGTGTTTGGCCCTGCGTTCGCCATAGACAGCGACCCCGTGCCATGCTTCAAAGTGTTGCCCGCGAACTCATCGGCGAACTTGTAGCCAGGGCCGCCGCGCCCCGTCCCCGTCGGATCGCCGCCCTGAATCATGAAATTACTGATCACGCGATGGAAAGTCACCCCGTCGTAGTAACCGTCTCGCGCCAGAAACACGAAGTTGTTAACCGTGTTCGGGGCTTGTTGCGGGAACAGGTCCAGGGTAATCGTGCCCTTGTTTGTTTCCATGATTGCCTGGTAACTCTTTTTTGGGTCGATGACCATCTCGGGTACTTTGTTATATTGCTGGCTCATACTGTCTTCCTTTATCGTCTGCTAACAGGTTACTTTTTCCAAGAAAACTGTTTCGGTCGCATCGCTCAGGCGACCAGGCTGTTCACCAGATCTATGTAGGCCTGCATCGCTTCTTCCCGCGAGCGCCCCTTCAACTCGGCCCAGGCGTCGTACTTGGCGCGTCCCACAAAGTCGGTGAACCCGGGGCGTTTTCCGCTGACATCTCCAGCCGTAGCCTGCTTGTACAGGCTATATAACTGCAGCATCGTCGCGTTATCTGGACGTATAGGCAGAGCCTTCGCTTGCTCCGCTGCCTGTTCGAATTGCTCGCTAAGTTCGCCCATCCTACTCCTAAGCATCGTTCGCGGAAAGCCGTGAGAGACGCTCCGCACCCTCGCCTCGCCTACCTACTATACCCTACTAGGGCGTCAGCGTGAAATCAGGGCTATGGGATATTAAGGTTGGTCCTGGCACCCCCTCCATTCTAGATCAGCACCCTGCTGCGGCGCTGCAGCCGCTATTTTCCCCTGGGCACGTATAGTTGACATTTAGCCCTAGGTATGGCGATGGGTCCAGCGTGTTTTCGATGTCCAGCTCGTTCGTGTAACGGCCGTACCCATCGTCCCGCACGATCGAGAAGTGTAGGTGCACTCCGATCGACCGCACAGAATTGCCATTGTAATCGCCCGTGTAGCCCAGGAGGGTTCCCTGTTCCACGAAACGTTCGCCACCTCCCGGCGCGAACGCCTCCTCGATGAAATCATCTCCATCCCGGTCTGCCATATGCGTATAGTAGAGCCATATCTGTCGCGACGGTTCCAAAGGATCTTCTGGCACGCGTTGAATGATCGTGCTGCGCCACTCCTCCTCCCGGCTGACATACCCATCGTAGGCCGCAAACACAGGCGTCAGGCCTGGCTCCGCCGCGCTGAAAATATCGATCCCCTGATGGGGACGCTCTTGAGAGTAAGGCCCGCGCGGGTCGCCCCACAGCAGCCCGATATAGCCGTCTGTGGGCAAAACGAACGGCGCGCCGGGACATGTATCGCGCTGGGTCGTAGTCAACGCATCGCGGCTTCCTTCATCCCCGCGAAACCACTCCAGAAACCCTCTGCTCCGTGGATCGCGCCAATCATTGGCGAACTCAACTGCCTGGTACGTGAGGAACCCGCACATAGTCAGCAGCGCCAGTAACAGCAGCAGCCTGGGCAGGCGGGAACCTGGTCCGCGCAACCATGAATTCAGCCTTCCTAACATCATGGCTAAGTATAATCCGCCGGCACTCCTGGACAAATCCTCACAGACAGCTTCGACGCGACCGCCGATCCGGCGATCTCTTGTCTGCCTTTGCCCGATTTTCCTAAAGTCGGCTAAAATGCCTCCCAGAACCAGAAGTCGATAATGAATCGGAGGTGATGGTGACAATGGATTTGGCGGGCTTCAGGATCGGTCATGCTGCAAACGCAGAATTCCACACAGGTTGCACTGTGCTGCTCTGCCCGGAAGGTACGGTAGCCAGCGCAGATGTTCGCGGCCCGGCACCTGGCAGCCGCGAAATTGCCCTGTTAGGTATGGACAAGCCCATTGAGCATATCCACGCGGTGCTTCTCACAGGCGGTAGCGCCTTTGGTCTTGCTGCGGCCGATGGCGTCATGCGCTACCTGGCGGAACGTGGCATTGGGCATCCCACCCCGATCAAGGCAATTCCGCTTGTAGCGTCCGCCGTGGTTTACGATTTGATCCTTGGCCTGGGTCAGGTGTTCCCCGACGCCGATATGGGCTACGCTGCCTGTGAGGCCGCCGAGACGCAGGATGTAGCCCAGGGAAACGTCGGCGCAGGGGCCGGTGTGACCGTAGGCAAATGGGCCGGCTTCGGCGGGATCATGAAATCCGGCTTTGGCCTGGCCGTCCACTGGGAGGACGATCTTGTGGTTGGCGCGGCCGTTGTCGTCAATGCCGTCGGTGATGTCGTCAATGAAGATGGAACCGTGCTCGCCGGTGCCCATGATGGTCAGGGTGGTTGGCTGGTCTCGCAGGACCCGTACCGCCGTTTTCCCACGGCTTCGCCGCCCCAAACTGGCACCAACACCACGCTGGCCGCAGTCTTCACCAACGCCTGGCTCACCAAAGTACAGGCCAACCGCTTGGCCCAGCGCGCTCATGATGGCCTGGCGATCGCCATTCGCCCTGTACACACAACCCACGACGGGGATACTGCCTTCGCCCTCGCTACCTGCCGTGTAGACGCGGATTTCGATGCCGTTGCCAATATCGCCGTGAGCACTGTCATCGCCGCGATTCGCAGCAGTGTGCTCCATGCCGTGTCCGTAGGTCCGTTCCCTGGCCTGGCCTCCTCGTGAACGCAGCCGGGGAGACCGTGTCCAGGCCGGTGGTATCGGTATTTGGCAGTTCTGCCCCGTTGCCGGGGAGCATAGCCTACACACAGGCGAAAGAGCTGGGACGCTGGTTAGTCCTCGCCGGGTATGCCGTTGCCACCGGCGGGTACAGTGGCACTATGGCTGCCGTTTCTGAGGGCGCCAACGGTGCAGGAGGTCACGTAATTGGTGTCACGTGTGAGCAAATTGAGCTCTTCCGCCCTCTTGGTCCTAACCCGTGGGTGAAACAGGAAATCCGCTACCAAAGCCTGCGCGATCGGTTGAATCATCTTGTTATCGAAAATGACGCAATTATCGTTTTGCCGGGCGGCATTGGCACCCTGTCCGAGATGGCCCTGGCCTGGAGTCTGATGCAAGTGGGCGAAATGCCGGCCCGTCCTATTGTCCTCCTGGGTGAGCAGTGGCAGCGCACCGTCGACGCCTTTGTGGACCCCCAATATGTACGGCCCGAACACGTGCGCCTGCTTCGCCTTGCCCTGGATCCGCGGGAAGCGGTGGCCCTGATCGCCTCCTTTCGCGACGCCATAGCCAAATCCCCAGATTGAGACAAACACATGGATGATCTTCTCTTTCTCAAACTCGGTGGCTCCCTGATCACGGACAAGACCGGGGTGGAGGCGACCCGGCCCGATGTCCTGGCCCGCGTCGCCGCGGAGATTGCCGCTGCCCGCGCCGCCAATCCGGCCCTGCGCCTAGTGCTCGGCCACGGCAGCGGCTCTTTCGGGCATGTCGCCGCTTCCACCGAGAACACACGTCAAGGCGTCTACACGGCCGTTGGCTGGCACGCCCTTGCCCGCGTCAGCGACGCTGCTGCCCGGCTCAATCGCCTCGTTGTCGCCGCCCTGCTCGAAGCTGGCGTACCTGCTCTCAGCCTGCAGCCCTCTGCTTCCGCAGATTGCCTGGATGGCGTTATTCAAGCCGTAGCCGTCCAGCCTGTGCAGCAGGCGCTCGCCGCCGGCCTCGTACCCGTCGTTTATGGGGATGTGGCCTTTGACCGCACCCGTGGCGGTACCATCATCTCCACCGAAGAACTCCTCTCTTTCCTCGCCGGTCCTCTCCGTCCCTCCTGGTTCCTGCTTGCAGGGGAGACTCAAGGCGTCCTGGACGCGTCCGGTCTGACAATACCTCTCATAACCGCGGCAAACCTGCCGGAAATCCTTCCGGCCCTGGGCAAATCACGCGGCACCGATGTAACCGGTGGCATGTCCGCCAAGGTGCATGACATGTTGGAACTGGTTCACGGCCGTCCCGACCTCCATGTGCGCGTACTTTCCGGCCTGGTTCCCGGCAACGTAACGGCTGTACTCCTGCAGCCGCAAACACCAATTGGCACGGAGCTGCTTGCCGTTTCAATCGTCTAACACCTCCTTCTATCTCGGCAAAAAATCATATTATTGGCGGCATTCCGAACTCACCGCTAGAATTGCGCACCGGAACTGGAAAAGCATCGTGTAGCACTTCTTGTTGGGAAGCAGGCAGTGCCTTGTAGCTTGGGCGACCTGCCCCGCGCAGGTGCCGTTCCGGATTGGCAAGGAGAGAAATGGGAGAAATAGTCACTGGGCGGCAGGCTGAGCAAGCCAGCGAACCCAGGCGCCTGAAGTTCAGGCCGGTTTGGCTGTTCTACGGCGTTCTATTGTTGTTCCTAGTGGGAGTGATCGCCTTCGCGACGCTCCGCCCTATCCTTGTCCTCCCTCGCATCACCCTCGCTCCTGGCTTTTCCCTAACTGATCAAGATGGCCAACGCCTGACAAACGAAGACATGCGCGGCAAGTTGGTGCTCTATAACTTGACCTATACAAACTGCATGCAGCCATGCCCCCAGACCAGCCAGGTCATGAAAGACGTTCTCGCCCGCCTGCCGGAATTGGAAAGCAACGGTATTCCGGTTGAACTGGTCACTATTTCCATTGACCCGCAGCGTGACTCTCCGCAGGCGCTCCAGGACTATGCCGCTGGATTGAATGCCGACACGTCGCGCTGGCATTTTGTCACCGGGCCATTAGAAAGGTTGAAGTGGGTGGTTGGGGGCGGTTTCCAGGTGTACTTTGATCACAAAGAGAACGGCCGTATTGTTTTTGATCCCGCGTTCATGCTTGTGGATGGCATGGGTATCTTACGCGGTGAGTATCGCACGGCTGATCCAGGCGCTGATCGTCTCCTCGGCGACATGCAGCTGGTCCTTGATGAAATCCAGAAAAGCAGCGGCCCTAACAAAGTCGCCTACGAAGCGGCGCATCTTTTTATGTGCTACCCGCGCAGCTAGATTAGTGCGCTGAGGAGAAGGATCAGACGTGCAGCAGACGGAGTCACCCTTGACTGCCCCGGAAGAGGCCGCCCCGGTCTCCGGCTCCAACCACAGGTGGTGGTGGGTTGCCGGTGGCGCGTTGCTGCTGGGCCTGCTGCTGGGTTGGGCATTACTTTCCTTGTCTGGCGCGGGCTACACCTATCATGGTACGGTAATCCAGTCGCCGCAGCCTGCTGCTGATTTCACCCTGCGGGGACCTGGCAATCAGGAAATGAGCCTGTCTGATTTTAAGGGAACGGCCGTGATGCTCTATTTCGGCTATACCTTCTGCCCCGACGTGTGTCCTGCAACCTTGGTAGAACTGGCCCAGGCCCGGCAGTTATTGGGGAAGGATGCCGGCAAGCTGCAAGTACTTATGGTTTCTCTTGACCCGCTTCGTGATACCCCGCAACGGTTGAGTGAGTATGTCACCCACTTCGACCCGTCCTTCATCGGCCTTACTGGTACAGAAGACGAGATCGCCGCGGCGGCAACTCCCTTCGGCATCTTCTATGAAAAACACGCGGGAAGTGTTGCTTCGGGCTACTTGATTGATCACACAGCCAGTGTTGTTGTCATTGATCAGGATGGGTATTTGCGCTTGATCTATCCGTTTGGCACTCCAGGTAAAGACATTGCCGAAGACCTGGACCGTCTGATCAAGTAATCTGTCGCCAATTGCATTTGATGTGAAGGAGGTGCAATCGAGATAGCATAATCCCTAGATTAAGCATTCTGCTTGCTGTTAGTGATCAGCGCAATCGGCGGTACGTCGGGAAGGAGGTTTTTCAAATGAATAAGAAGGATAAGTACACCACACCACAGGGCACGATAGCCATCATGGTGATTTTCATCGTGCTGATTATCGCTCTGTGGGGCAGCGCCTATTTGACCATGCTTTC
This sequence comes from uncultured Chloroflexia bacterium, assembly GCA_963786145.1. Taxonomy (GTDB): domain Bacteria; phylum Chloroflexota; class Anaerolineae; order Promineifilales; family Promineifilaceae; genus JAACFF01. The sequence continues at coordinate 784,698 of CAWAYB010000001.1, read as the reverse complement.
ACGTGGGATGAATTGAGGGTAGCGAACCATGCACGTTAATCGCACCGAGAAAGTGTTCATCATCGCCTCCATCATCCTTGTGGTAGTGTTTGCCATCGCGATCGCTGTCAGCAGTATCGCCTATGGCATCCAGGTGCCACAACCAGAGATGCAGGTTGATCCCAATTTGGTCGCAACACCGGGAATCTACCCGGGTTTTGGAGACCCCGTGGACGAGCGCGTCCGTGAGCTATCGCCGGGCAACTATGAAGCCTACCTCCTTGCCCAAACGTGGGTATTCCAACCCAACGAAGTCCGGGTTCCCGCCGGGTCCAAGGTTACCTTTTACGTCACGAGCAAAGATGTACAGCACGGGTTCTTGTTGGAAAACACTAACATCAATGTCATGGTGATTCCTGGCCAGATTTCCACTCTTTCAGCGACTTTTGACAAACCGGGAACTTACAACTTCATTTGCCACGAGTATTGCGGCGTAGGACATCAGACGATGTTCGGCCGTTTGATTGTGGAGTAGATTCAGGAGGATATTGAATGTACGCACGAGAAAACAAACTGGCCAGTTGGAACATTATCCTTGCTCTTTCCGCGCTCTTCATCGGCGGGCTCTTTGGCCCCCTGCAGAAACTACAGAACGTGGGCCTGAATTTCTACCCGGCGCTCAACGAGATCGGGATCAAGAGTTACTATCAAGGGCTCTCACTCCACGGTGTGCTCAATGCATTGGTGTGGACGACGTTCTTCATCGTTGGCTTCTTCACCTTCGCCATACCGCGAAGCCTGGAAAAGGAACTAAAGTACCCCAGGCTTGGCTGGGTAGCCTTCGTCCTGATGGTCCTGGGTGTGCTGATGGCCGCGGTTCCTCTGCTCACAAATGCTGCTACCGTTCTTTATACGTTCTACCCGCCCATGCAGGCTGACACGCTCTTCTACATTGGTCTGGTGCTTGTCGTCGTTGGTTCGTGGATAGCTGGTTACAACTATTACTTTACCCTGGCCGAATGGCGCAAGGAACATCCCGGAGAGCGCACGCCATTTATTGCCCTGGGATCCACAATTACGATGGTAATGTGGCAAATCGCCACGCTTGGTGTCGCCATCGAGTTGATCTTCCAGATTATTCCCTGGTCCCTGGGCTGGGTGGAGGGTATCGATCCCCAGCTGGCCCGCACTTTCTTCTGGTTCTTTGGCCACCCACTGGTGTATTTCTGGCTCTTGCCCGCCTATGTATCCTGGTACGGGATGTTGCCCGAACAGGCCGGAGGCAAGATGTTCAGTGAACCTCTCGCCCGCCTCGTTTTCTGGCTATTCCTGGTCCTATCTATTCCGGTCGGCTTGCACCACCAGTACACGGACCCTGGTGTTCCCGCTGGTTACAAAGTCATCCATGCGGTCTTGACGTATGCTCTGTTTATTCCCAGCATGATGACCGCCTTTACCGTGGTTGCATCCCTGGAACTGGGCGGGCGGGCCAACGGTGGTACGGGATTGCTTGGCTGGATTCGCAATCTTCCCTGGAGCGATCCTTCTTATACGGCGCAGAACCTGGCTATGATCTTGTTCGTTTTTGGTGGGATTGGCGGCCTTACAAATGCCTCCTACAGCCTAAACCTGGCGATCCACAATACCAGCTGGGTGCCCGGACATTTCCACTTGACTGTGGGATCGGCCGTTACCCTGACATTCTTCGGAATCCTCTATTGGTTGGTGCCCAAGTTGAGTGGAAAGCCATTGTGGAACCGCAAAATGGGCCTGTGGCAGGCCTGGACCTGGTTCGTCGGCATGCTCCTGATGAGCAACGGTCTGCACATCCTGGGCCTGAACTTTGGCATGCCCCGCCGGAGCATGATAGGCGCCGCCCAATACGCCAGCGCTGACTGGAATCCGTTGCTGATCGAAGCGGCAATTGGTGGTATCATTCTGGGTATCAGCGGTTTGTTGTTCTACGGCAACATGCTCGGAACGGTACTTTCCAAAAAGACGCTGACGGAGCCGATAGAAATGCCCATCGCGGAGCCTCTGGACCCGATGCCTGCGCCGGTCTGGCTGGACAACTGGAAACCCTGGATTGCCCTCGGTGTTGTGTTGATCCTGGTTGCCTATGGACCGCTGCTGGTCAATCTGTTCGGAAGTCTCAATGCAACTTCTCCGGGCTTCAAAGTCTGGTAGGAGTCGTTTGCGTGCCTGGCCCTTGTCCGCAAGTGGCTTCCACGCCTTATCAATCTAGTTTTTCTGTCTGCTGCTCGGGCCTCGATGGGGGCGGTGCCAGATGGAATCAACTTTGTGGAGGTTTTCTGTATGAATAAGAAAATGTTGCTTACGATTCTCGTCCTGGCGTTGGCTGTCTTGCTGGTCGCCTGCGGTGGCAGTGGCGATGCACAGCCCGCGGCCGATGCTGGTAGCGGCACATCCTCGGTTGGGGATGCCGCCCGTGGCGAGGAACTCTACAACCAGGTGACGATTGGCTCGGCCAGCGCTCCCGGTTGTGTCACCTGCCACTCGATGGAGGAAGGCGTTGTTCTCGTCGGTCCTTCTCATAAGGGCCTGGGTGCACGTGCCGGTTCTTATGTTGCCGGGATGTCCGCCGAGGACTACCTGCGTGAATCTATCACGGATCCCGATGCCCACATCGTCGATGGATTTACGCCCGGCGTGATGTACCAGAACTTTGGCGCCGAACTGCAGGCCCGCGATGTGAACGATCTGGTGGCCTATCTGTTGACCCTGCAATAGGCACTTGTTGCCCGTGCTCCTACTCGGAGCGCGCCCTACGAAATCGACGTGAAACGCAAGTGTGCACCCGTGGTGGCAATTGCGTTTCACGTTCTGCTTTTAGCGGCATAACCTGAGTCAATGAAGAATGCGAAACAAAGCCGCCAGGATTTCTTGGTAGGGGTCGAACCGGAGAAGGACTGCCAAACTGTTGCTGAGGCGAGCCCGGGTGAGCAGTCATCAGATGAGGCAGCCACGGCCGTCCCCCTCCTTGACCCCGATCACGACGAAGATCATGAGCACGATGTCTCCTGGCGTCTCGTCCCTGCAACAGCCGTTCCTTCGCCCGACAGCATTGTCGCCTGGCTGCCCCAGCGGGCGCGCTGGAGTCAATTCCTCGAACGCCTCGCCCTCGTCATCGAGCGACCTGCCAATCAGCTAATTGGTACCACCCAGCTCAATCCCTTCTACCATACCGGCACCATCGCCGTGTTGTTACTCCTCGTAGTAGGTTTCACTGGATTTTACCTCTTCCTCTTCTACCAATACGGGTTTGACGCTTCCTACAATGCCGTCTTGACGCGCATTGAAACGCCATTTATCGCCCGCACCATCCGCGCAATTCATCGCTATGCCTCTGGCGCTCTTGTCATCACCACCCTGTTGCACGCCTTTCGCACCCTGTTCATGGAGCGTTTTCGTGGCCCCCGCTGGATTGCCTGGGTCACCGGCATCGTGTTGACCGCCCTGCTGTGGTTGGCAGGGCTAACTGGTTACTGGCTGGTTTGGGACGAGCGAGCAAAGCTGATCAACGACGCCTTCATCAGCTTCCTGGAGGCGGTTACGCCTTGGGCGGCCGCCTATGTCGCCTATTTCACGCAGGCTGCGGTTTCCGGTACCAGTTGGCCCATCTTCCTTGCCCTCCTGGCCATTCACGTAATCCTGTTCTTGATTGTTGCAGGCTTCTTCTACCTCCACATCCGCCGCCTGAGCAGGCCCAAGTGGCTGCCCCCGGCCTTCCTTGTCGTAGGCGTAGCTGGCGTTCTGCTATTGGTATCGTTCTTTTTCCCAGCCGGAATGCTTCCTCAAGGCGACTTGACACGAATCCCCGGCCCTTTGACCCTGGATCCTCTATTTCTCTTCTACTTGCCCGTTGACGGCCGTCCCCTGGCCAACGCTCTGCTTTGGGGCGGATTGATCACGATCACGGTTTTGCTGACGCTCTTGCCCTGGTTGCGGACGCCGTCCCTTGACTGTGGCCGCTGCGTCTGCCTTAGCAACCATCCCCCTGAATCCTCCGCGCGTCAACATCATCAAGGACCGCTGCACAGGATGTACCGTTTGCGCCCTTGATTGCCCTTACGGTGCGATTGAGATGGTAGAGCGACATGACGGCAAGCGTCACAAGTTTATCGCCATCGAAGACCCTTCCCTCTGCGTTTCCTGTGGTATCTGCGTCGGATCTTGCGATGGGGTGGCGGTCACCCTGGGTGAAACCGCCCCGGCCTTGCTTTGGGATACAGTAGCCGCACATCTGACCCTGGCCCGCCTGCGCGCGCCCGGCCGCGGACTTGACCGTAGTCTTTACCTGCGAGCGTCATGCCTTGCACGGCGCGAAGCCATACCTGGAGTATACTGCCTCGCTGCCTGCGGCACGGCCGTCGAAGTGATCCCGCTGCCCTGTGTCGGCACCGTCCCGCCGGATTTGCTGTCGCGCACCCTGGACCAGGGTGCCGCCGCGATTCGCATAGTCGGCTGCCCTCCGGATGACTGCGCCAACCGCGAAGGAAACCTTTGGCTGGAGCAGCGTATCACCCGTGAGCGAGTGCCGCGCCTGAAACGACCGTATGCCAACGCGCCCATCACCGCCGCCTGGCTGCCGCCCAATGACTTCGCCGATGGCCTCGGTCCGCTGCCCAAGCCTGTTCCCGCATCCGGCGCCGAACTTGACTACCTCGAACAGCGGCGCATGTTCAAGCCCCTGAGCTGGCGGAATTATGTCATGGCCTTCCTGTTGCTGGCGTTGGTACTTGTGGCCCAGATTCTCCTGACGGATCTGCCGTTCTCCCCGTACCCTGACACAGAGGCCCTGAACCAGGTGGTGATCCAGGATCTCGGCGCGCCCATTGGCCGCTCTAGCTACCTCAGCACCACCCTCGGTCCGGCCCTTACCGTCGTGATGGAGGTGGATGGGCAGCTGGTGCATGAGCAAGAAATACCGCTTGCCGCCGTGCTAGACGCCGAGAAATATCCCCACTACTTCCAGGATCAGATTGCTCCCGGCCTGCGTGACCTGCGCCTGACGTTGCATGATTCCCAGACGGGCACAACCTTCGTGATCTTTGACCAGCAGGTCACCGTCTCCGATCGCGATATCATTACCATCCCCACGCCATGAACCGTGATTCCGGCCGTGCTTGCTGAACGCAGTGTTTATTGTCCCAGGTGTAGAACGTCTTTATTGGGGTGGGGGTAGTACACCAGCGGCGAACGGCCGTTCATCGCGTCCCAGACGTCGCCCATTGAGTCTGCCAGGGCCACTGGTCGATTGATCTGATCGGCGACCTCCTGAGGGTGCAGATCATCCAGGGCAATGGTATCAGGGTGGTCGAACATGACCCGAGGCAAGACAACCAGATCTCCATACCCTTCTTCGCGCAGAGCGGCAATCACATCCTCGCCCATCAACAGCCCTGCCACGGTAATTGACTTTCCCAGTCGCGCATTCACCACCGCGATCACTTCAGTTTCTGTGCCAGTCTGCGCAGCGAAAGCCAGGGCCGTGGCCTTGAGCAGGGGTGCGAACAGCGTGGCTGTTACCAGCGTCACCCGTTGGAAGGGCAGCGAAATGGCGACTTTTTGCTCCGCAATCTCTCTTTGCAGATCTTCCCATTCGTCCAGGAAGCCCCGCACCATCCCCAAACCGTTTTCAGCCAGGGCCTGGTCATCATATTGCGCCAGTGGCGGTACGGCTCTGCCCGTCACCAGGTACCACTCATCCGTGGCATAGACGAAGCCGACCCCCAGACGTTCGCGGAAACCTTCTTGCAGTGAACAGACAAAGTCCAGAACGGCTTCCGCCTCGGCGCGCGTGTGCGTCCGCATTGCATACTTGTGATAGGTAGTCAGTCCCACCGGTACCACGCTGATCGATCGCACCCCCGGCCATAACTCCGCCAGTTCTGCAATGGAACGCTCCAACCACGGGCCGTCGTTAAATCCGGGTACTACTACCAGCTGCGTGTGCACCTCGATGCCATGTTCTGTTAGCCGTCGCAGCTGCGCCAGGATGTCGCCCGCTTGCTCATTGCGCAGAAACTTGCGGCGCAGCTCAATATCAGTCACGTGCACCGAGACATAGAGCGGCGACAAACCCATATTCTCAATGCGCCACCAATCATGTTCGTTCAGATTGGTAAGCGTTACATAATGTCCGAACAGAAATGAATAGCGGTAATCGTCATCCTTTATGTACAGCGTGCGCCGGAAGCGCGGAGCCATCTGCAGCACGAAGCAGAATTCGCACAGGTTGTTGCAGCGGCGAATGTCCGTGTCGAAAGTGGGGTGGTCGAACAAAAAGCCCAGCGTCTGGTTATAGTCACGTTCCGCCTCGAACAACAGAAGTTCGTTGCTGCGCCGTATCAGCAGCTCCAACGTCTCTTCCGCGCCGTAGAACTGCACGTCAATAATGTCCTGTACAGTCTGGTCATTGATGGCCAGCAGCTCGTCTCCCGGCAGCAGACCAATATCGTCCGCGACGCTGCCCGGCTCTATACCCGTAATTCTTCCACCCGTGAAAGAAGCTAAATCGACCTCCTGAAAGAGTGGCATAGGACTCAGCTCCTGCCGCCCTCGGCCGCGACAACTCCCGCCTTCGCCGCCAGGTCCAGAATTTCATCCAGGACTTCTTCCGGTGCCCTGTTCGTGCTGTCTACAACTAAAGCGTCATCGGCAGGTCGCAAGGGAGAGTGAGTTCTGGTACTGTCAATCTCGTCGCGCCGGTTCACATCAGCCAGGATCTCGGTATAGTCGGCGTGCTGCCCTTGCTCGAGGCGATCATGCCACCGGCGCCGCGCCCGTTCCGCGGCGCTCGCCACGATATACAGTTTGAGTGGCGCATCGGGCATCACCACCGTGCCAATATCGCGGCCGACCATCACCACATTCCCCCGCCTTCCAAACAGGCGTTGCCGCCTCACCATCTCCCGCCGCACATCCGGGTAGCTCGAAACGGCCGAAACATGCGCATCTACCTCCGGCAAGCGGATATCCTGCGTAACGTCCTCCCCATCGAGCAAGACGGTGTATTGGCGGCCGTCCTCCTCATCCCCCGCAGGTAATACATCAATCGCGATTTCTTTCGCGATTGATGACACCGACTTTTCATCGAGTGGATCAGCCCCAGCCAGTAACACCGCCAGCGTCACCGCCCGGTACATCGAGCCGGTATCCAGGTAAAGATAACCCAGACGATTTGCCAGCATATCGCCGATCGTGGATTTTCCCGATGCGGCCGGTCCATCGATGGCGATAATTGGTCGTGCCTGTTCTGCGCCCACCTTACTCACAATTCACTACCTCTGTTTTGACCCGTCAACGCACGGCTTCGCGCAGTTTTTCCAATTCACGTTCTGTCAGGTACCGCCATTCTCCCGGCTGCAGCGATCCCAGCTCCAGAGGACCGATATTGAGCCTTATCAACCGTCGCACGGGGTGTCCGAACTCGGCTGCAATCCGCCTGATTTGTCGCTTGCGCCCCTCTCGCAAGATGATACGCAGTCTGGTAATCTCATTGTCCTTGGCCAGCACTTCAATCGGCGCTGGTGCAGTGATCCGCCCATCTAGCATCACTCCGCGCCGCCATTGGTCCAGATCGCGGTTAGTGATCCGCCCTTCCAGTTCAACCTCATAAATCTTCTCATGCTCAAACCGGGGATGTGTCAGGCGATGGGCCAATTGGCCGTCATTAGTCATCAGCATCAGCCCCTCGCTGGGCTTATCCAACCTGCCCACCGGATAAAGATGTCCCGGCACCGGCACCAGATCGCGCACCGTTGTGCGCTCCTGGCCCAGCTCATCTTCCAGCGAGGAGATCACCCCGCGCGGCTTGTTCAAAACGATGTAGGTCAACGCACCTGTTTCCAGGTGCAGGCGATTGCCGTCGACCTCGATCGTGTCTTTTTGTGGATCTGCCTTGTCTCCCAGCCTGGCCACACGGCCGTTCACCCGCACCCGTCCAGCCGCGATAATCGTTTCATTATCCCGGCGCGAACCCAGCCCGGCCTGTGCCATCAACTTCTGCAGCCTTTCTTCCATCAGTCTACTGCTTACTCTTCTTCGTCCGCCAATGCCGGCAAATGATCAATCGAAACCAGACCGAAATGCTGTAAAAACTCCGGCGTCGAACCGTACAGAATCGGCCGTCCCGGCGTGTCCATACGCCCCTGTTCCTCAATCAACCCTTTGCTCAACAGTGTCCGCAGGGCGCCATCCGAATTGACGCCGCGCACCTGGTCGATGCTTGGCCTTGTAATCGGCTGCAGATACGCGACGATCGCCAGCACTTCCAGCGCCGCCTGGCTCAATCTTGAGGTGACTTCCAACCCCAGAAAATTCTCAATCACCTCACTTGCTTCCGGGGCAGACGTGAGTTGCACGTTTTGCCCTATCCACTGCAAGCGCAGCCCACGATCGCTGTACCGCTGCTCAAGGTCAAGCAAGAGTGAGCGAACGCTGTCCGGTGACATGTCCAGCACCATCCCCAGTCGCGCCGTAGATACCGGCCCGCTGGCCACAAAGAGAATGCTCTCCAGGAGAGCCGTATGACTTAGTTCATTGGTTGAAGACATAAGACGTCTGGACTAGAATGGAAAATGCCCGGCGCCATCACTTTTCGCCGCTGTGGTGTAGCACTTTCGTTTATAGGCAGATTGGCTATAATCCGTGGCTATTGATGGTAAATTTACTGCAATCATTATAGACCAACGCAATCCGGGAGACGAAGAGATGGTCAATCCAGCTCATTTTGCGGAATCGAGACAAGAAAAAAATCTGGCGCAGCTGTTTGAATTCTTGCGCTTTCCCAGCATAAGTACACAGCCTGAGCACAAACAGGATGTCGCCGATGCCGCCGCCTGGCTGGTCGATCGCATGCGTGAAGCCGGCCTGGAAAACGTATCCGCGATTGAGACCGCCAGCCATCCACTGGTGTATGGAGATTGGCTGCATGCGCCCGATGGCGCCCCAACAGTGCTGATCTACGGCCATTATGATGTGCAGCCCCCCGAACCTCTGGAACTGTGGCAGTCTTCCCCTTTTGAGCCGGAAATCAGGAACGGCTACATCTACGCTCGTGGCAGCTCCGACGATAAGGGACAGGCCTATATCCACGTCAAGGCGGTGGAGGCCTATCTGCAGACGATTGGCCGGTTGCCCGTCAATGTCAAGTTCCTCCTGGAGGGGGAGGAAGAAAGTGGTGGAGCAAGCCTGTCAGCGTTTATTCCTGCTAATACCCACCTGCTGGCCGCGGACGTTGCTCTTGTTTCCGACACGGCCATGCTCTCCCCCGATCAGCCCGCCATTGTTTACGGTTTACGCGGCATGGTCTATACCATGATCGACCTGACCGGTCCGGACCATGATCTGCACTCCGGCGAATTTGGTGGCGCCGTGGACAATCCGCTGAATGTGCTCGCCCATATGATTGCTGCGCTGAAAGACCAGAACGGCCGAATTCTGATCCCAGGATTCTACGATGACGTACGGCCGTTGAGCCAGGCTGAACGCAATGTCCTGTCTGCCAACTCCATGACCGAGGAACAACTGCGAGCTGAAACGGGAGCGCCGCAAAGCTGGGGTGAGGCCGAATTCACTTTAACCGAGCGTCTTGGCACCCGCCCCACCCTGGACGTCCATGGGATCATTGGTGGTTACACTGGACCCGGAGGCAAGACCGTCCTGCCCTCCCACGTACACGCCAAAATCTCCATGCGCCTCGTGCCCGACCAGGACCCACAGAAAATAGCCCAACTCTATACGGACTATGTCCGCCAGATTCTTCCGCCCACGGTGCGCGCAGATATCTCCATTCGCGGCGGCGCGCCCGCCAGCATTAGTGACCTGCACCACCCTGCTATGGCTGCCGCCCGTGCCGCGAGTCTGGAAGTCTTTGGCAAGGAACCTGTCTTCAAACGATCTGGCGGTTCTATCCCCGTCGTTGGGGAGTTCCAGCACATATTGGGGCTGGAGACGATCCTTTTTGGGTTCGGCCTTCCCGGGGACTACATTCATTCCCCCAACGAACGCTTCTATGAGCAGAATTATTACAACGGCATCCTGGCTAGTATTCACTTCCTGGATGCTTACGGCCGTTTGGGGACCGCCGTGGGCTCCTGAGCATTGATCAGCTCAGTGACCGCTCACCACCGCCTGTTCGCCGTTGGCATATCCGTAAGGCATCGCCGCCGTGTTGTAGGCGAAGCCAAGTTGGCCCAGATAATCGATCGCGATAAGCCCGCCGGTTCCACCGGTGCGTCTTGCCAACAGCCGGAGAGTCGCTTCGCATGCCCGCTGGGCCTCCAGCCCGGCCGTAACAAAGTCACAGACCTGCTTGCTTACAACCAGCTTCATCAGCTCTTCGCCTCGCCCCGTTGCGCTGACCGCCGCCGAGCGATTGTCGGCATAACCGCCTGAGCCCACCAGCGGACTGTCGCCAATTCGCCCCGGGCGTTTGTCTTTTGTTCCTCCGGTAGACGTTGCAGAAGCCAGATTCCCTTGGCGATCAAGCGCCACCGCCCCGACCGTATCGTTCGTGATACCCAGGGACCGGGACTCGCCATCCCCGGCCACGAGAAGATCGTCGATTCCACACCGTGGAAAGCCAACAGCATCCGCGTAGGCTGCAGCGCCCTCGCCAGAGAGGAGGTTGAATCCCCTTTCGATCATCACAAGTCGTGCCAGGCTAATCGGATGGCTGACCAGCTGTATGCCTGCCACTGCGCCCAGCGAGAGGTCACGGCCGTCCATGATTAACGCGTCCATCTCTACGTGCCCTTTCTGATTGGGGTAGCTCCCTCGCCCTGCGTCCAGCACAGGGCAATCTTCCAGCAGGCGCACAGCTGTTTCTACCGCATCCACCGCGCTGCCCCCGGCTAACAGGACCTCTTGACCTGCTCTTGCTGCCATATCGCACGCCGCCTGGCCTTCGACCAGCCGCTCGTGGTCCGTTTGCCACGCACCGGCTCCCCCATGTACCAGGATCACTGGTTCCATCATTCCCCTCGCGCCTTCATGTGGCTTCTGAGGCTGCGCTAGCTCTTCGCCTTCGCTCTGCCTCGTGACCGCTAGGGTACGTAATTATCCCAGCCAGAGAAGGTAGCCCCCTTGGCGACCACAACCACCGTATAACGCATGTCCAGGGGATACCACTGGGCCGGGTTCTCCCCATTCCAGTTCCAGCCGTTGTAATCGCTGACGGGTTCACCGGCGGTGTTCTTGATCGCGGCCCCATTGCGGTAACGTGGGCGATCCCACTCCAGGGGGTTGTTTAGGCGCTTCCACATTTTACTGATTTCGGCCGACCACGTGACCACAGTTCCAGGAACGCCACGCACATTTGCAGTCTGGCCGCAAGTCTCCAGTTCGAAGTTGTACCCGTTCTTTGCTTGCCAGAAGCAGAACTGAATGCGCATATCCTGCGCCACGGGCTGGCTGCGCACCTGGACCCGGAAATAGAGTGTGCCCTCGGCATAATTGACAGGAGAGGTCCAGTCCCCGTTAGCGATGGGCGGTTGGTCATAGGGGAAACCGCGGTTCGCCTGTGTGACAGGGCCGTTCCAGTCAAAGACCAGTAGTTCCGTTTTTCCTCCACCGCCGCCTGAAACAGGGGTATTAGTGGCGGTAGGCACGGCCGTTGGCGGAGTCACCGGTGTCGCCGTGGCTGGAGGCGGCGTCATGCCATGGATGCCGGCCTGGAAATTCTGACCCACTTCACCGGCGGAGAGTACTCGGCCGTAGAAGGCAACCAGATGAAAGTCCCCCAGCCAGGGGCGACTGCCGTCGCTTTCATTGGCCAGCAGGAGGGGCAGGGCAGTATCCCAGTTGTTCAGGGTACCCCCGGGAGAGTCGGATTTAATCAGGGCCCCGTCCAGGTAGAAGCGGCGCTGGCCGTTATTGCTGAAAGTCACCACCAGATGCTGTAACCGTACCTGCGCGGTGTTGGTATTGGTAGTTAGTGAAGGCTGTCCGTTGTCATCCGTGCCGGTGGTGCGCAGGCGGAAGTCATAGACTGTTTTTGGTTGCGTTCCCCACATGCCCTGTCCCAGCGTGAGATTGCGGTTGGTGGAACTGTCGGAAAGGCTGACGATGCGCGCTGGACCGTCCTGGTTGACGTTCTGCGGTGCAATCCAGGCCTCCAAGGTCAGTGCGCCGCCGCCGCTGGCTGCGCTGATGATCTTTGTGGCCGCGCCTGAGGAACTGATTGCGCTGGTGCCGTTAACCGCAAGGCCCCCGCCTGAAAGCCAGGAAGTATTGCCGCCCGAGGCGATAGTCAGGTCAAGTGGGGTACCCGCGCCGGAGACATCATATACCGTGTTACTCGCGGCTCCTTGCTCGAATGTATAGAGGGCCACCAGTCCGGCCGTCACGCGGTTGCCGCTCGGTGTTGCCGCAGGGGTAGGTGTCTTCGTCACCGTCGGAACGGCCGTTGAGGTCGCAGTCGCCCCGCCCGGTAGGGGCGTGTTCGTTGCCGTCGACAGTGCGACAGGTGTAGGCGTCGCCGTGGCTGCCCCAGCACCGGCCGGGACAATGCGTATGTCATCGAGCTGGTAAATATCCCCGGCTCCCGCCCTGCCCACAAACCAGAAACGCAGGCGCGGGACTGCCGGATCACTGCCGGTGGTAAAGGGGTACGTGAATGTCTGCCAGGACGAGGTCAGGTTTGCCGTGGCGCTGACTCCATAGGAGGTGTACGGGCTGGTGTGCTTGTGCAGGAAGACATCCAGGTCATCCCCACTGTTGGAAGTGGCGGCGAAGGACAGCACATAGTCGGTGTTAGGCTGCAGGGCGAACCCGTTCTGGTAGAGCTGCATGTTGTTCGAGCTGCCGCTGAACGTGAAGCGCGCGCTGAGGTCGCACTCGAAAGCCGGGCTGCCCGTGCTGAAAGTACCCACACCGTTGGCAAAGTAGCTGGTCCAGGAAGTGCCCCCGCTCTCAAAGCCGGGGTTGGCCAGCACGTTGTTCGGGTCTGGCGCGCAGATGCCTGCGCCCGGCGTGTTTGTTGAAGTCGGCAAAGCCGTGCTGGTCGCTGTTGGCAAGGCTGTGCTAGTTGCTGTAGCCAAGGCCGTGCTGGTCGAGGTTGGCAAGGCCGTGCTGGTCGAGGTTGGCAAAGCCGTGTTGGTTGCTGTCGGCAAGGCTGTGCTAGTAGCTGTCGGCAAGGCTGTGCTGGTTGCTGTTGCCGTCGGAGTATTCGTCGCGCCAGGTGCCGGAGTAGTAGTGCTCGTCGGCACGAGTGTGGCCGTGGGCGTAGGCGTATTTGTGGGCATGGCCGTATTCGTAGCCGTTGCTGCCCCAGTCGGAGTCGCCGTAGCAGACTCGGCACCGGCCGGAACAATGCGCACGTCGTCTAACTGGTAAACATCCCCGGCTCCCGCCCTGCCCACAAACCAGAAACGCAGGCGCGGGACTGCCGGATCACTGCCGGTGGTAAAGGGGTACGTGAATGTCTGCCAGGACGAGGTCAGGTTTGCCGTGGCGCTGACTCCATAGGAGGTGTACGGGCTGGTGTGCTTGTGCAGGAAGACATCCAGGTCATCCCCGCTGTTGGAAGTGGCGGCGAAGGACAGCACATAGTCGGTGTTAGGCAGCAGGGTGAACCCGTTCTGGTACAGCTGCATATTGTTCGAGCTGCCGCTGAAGGTGAAGCGCGCGCTGAGGTCGCACTCGAAGGCCGGGCTGCCCGTGCTGAAAGTACCCACACCGTTGGCAAAGTAGCTGCTCCAGGAAGCGCCCCCGCTCTCAAAGCCGGGATTGGCCAGCACGTTGTTCGGGTCCGGCGCGCAGATGCCTGCGCCGGGCGTGTTGGTTGTTGTTGGCACGGCTGTGTTGGTTGCCGTTGGCGTCGGAGTATTCGTCGCGCCAGGTGCCGGAGTAGTAGTGCTCGTCGGCACGAGTGTGGCCGTGGGCGTAGGCGTACTCGTGGGCAGCGGCGTGGGAGTTGTTGTGGCGCCAGGTGTGTTGGTCGGCGTGGCTGGCGCCGCACCGGCCGGGACAATGCGCACGTCGTCTAACTGGTAAACATCCCCGGCTCCCGCCCTGCCCACAAACCAGAAACGCAGGCGCGGGACTGCCGGATCACTGCCGGTGGTGAAGGGGTACGTGAATGTCTGCCAGGACGAGGTCAGGTTTGCCGTGGCGCTGACTCCATAGGAGGTGTACGGGCTGGTGTGCTTGTGCAGAAAGACATCCAGGTCATCCCCACTGTTGGAAGTGGCGGCGAAGGACAGCACATAGTCGGTGTTAGGCAGCAGGGTGAACCCGTTCTGGTAGAGCTGCATGTTGTTCGAGCTGCCGCTGAAGGTGAAGCGCGCGCTGAGGTCGCACTCGAAGGCCGGGCTGACCGTGCTGAAGCTGCCAACTCCGTTGGCAAAGTAGCTGCTCCAGGAAGCGCCCCCGCTCTCAAAGCCGGGGTTGGCCAGCACGTTGTTCGGGTCCGGCGCGCAGATGCCTGCGCCGGGCGTGTTTGTAACGGTAGCCGCGCCTGAACCCTCCAAAGGGGTCACCAAAACATCGCCAAAGGTTACGTCCACATAGTGCGCCAGGAACAGCAGGGAACCTCTATTCAGGCTGTTTGACGTGCCGTTCTTGGACATCAGCCACGTGGATGGCTCGGCCGTACCTTCCTGCCAAACCTTCTGCCGGTATACCCCATTGGTTCCGTTCGGCACCTCCACACGCACTTTCCATTGATAGGTGGTGCCCAGGGTCAGCACAGGAGAACTGGGTGCCAGTTGCTTCTGATTGTGGTTTTCCCACATGCTGAAATTGGTGACACCACTCTGGTCCGTATTCCACTCGTACCATGCCGCCATACCGATTGGGAGCCAGCCGCATTTGGGTTGGCATCCAGCAATTGGCGTGTCTGTATGCCCTTGCCAGTGCGCAATAATGCCAACAGCTGGGGCGTAGTTGATGCCGGTGAAGCCCTGGGTATCGATGGCATGAATGGTAATCGGGACCGTGACTTCGTACTCGGTCCAGGCTAAGTCGCCAATTGTGAAAAGTCGATCATAGCCAGCCAGCCGCGTCCCGCCGTCGAGATACGGCCGTACTCCTGCGGCCGACTTTTCCCAGCGACCGTCTACCACGTCTGCACCCTGTTCTATACCAGAAGCCGGGCCCCAATCAACCGCGTAAGGAAGCGGCCACTGCGTGCCGCTGTTGTAGGTGAGTGTGACTGTCTTGCTGCTTTGTCCCACCTGATCAGTGGCGTAGATTGTAACCTGGTTTGAACCGCTGCTCAGTTCAGAGAGACTTAAGTCAATATTGAAATCGCCTTTCTTGGTCAATCTACGGCTCGCCGCGATGCTGCCGTCCCCGCCGAACGAAAGTGAGCGCAGCGGCCCGCTGTTCAGCGAATATTGCAGTGTCATCAGATCGTTGTCGCTGTCCTTCACGTTGCCGAGTATGTTGACCCAGTTTTGCGGCTGGCCATGCGCGCCGAACGCCTGGGAATCTCCATGCCAGAGCTCAATGACTGGCCGGCTGTCCTCCGCCTGGTCCAATTGCTCCAAATCCGTGCCGCCCCAGCTGCTCGGAGGCAGTACCAGCGAATTTACTAACTCGCCACTGCGATCGTAGAAAGGTGTGACCGGAATTGTGCGCGTATAAGTCGGTTCAAACACGGCCGTAATCGCCGCTCCGCCATGCGTGGTGATGGTTGACGCCGTGCCCAGGTTCTCCCCATCTGCCTGCCAGCCCGTGAACCGCCAGTCGTCGCTCCCTTGCGCTGTCAGACGGACCCGTTCTGCGCAGTCCCCCAACAGGGTAACCACGCTTTCACCGTAATAGGTCTGGCTCTGTAGCTCTCTCCGTACTTCAACGCTTCCACCCCCCTGGATGTCCAGCACCAATTCGCAGGAAGCAGGCGTACCATCAGGGTTTGCCGGGGTTAGTTGCGCTGGCGCGCGTTCAAAATTCTCTTCCGGTTTCGCCAGGGCAGAATACGTTGTGCTGACCAGCAGAACCAACAGCAGCAGCCCAAAAGTACGCAAGAAAGTTACGTGATGATTCGCCATATTCGCCCTCTACTTCGTCTTTGCCTACTGTAGACGCCGATCGTTGCTGGCATGCTTGCCGCAGGGAGGATCGCCAGCAGGTCTGATTTTGATGAAAGAAGCCGGACCGGGCAAAGAACTTGCCGCATCCGGTTGAGGGCACTGGTTTGCCCGATATTGAATTCATTGGCTCCCGACCTGCGCATTATACAGAATGGACAGTCTGCTGCAAGGCTCAAATCGTACTTACTTATCCTAGTATAAGGCGCCGGTCCGCGAGGCTTAGCCGGTCCTGCCAGCGCCCGGCTGGTGACTCTTTGCGCCGGGTGCGCTCGCTTGACTTAGGTAGGCCATTTGATATAATCCCGTTCGCCATTCCTCAGTAGCTCAACGGCAGAGCATGCGGCTGTTAACCGCAGGGTTGTTGGTTCGAATCCAACCTGAGGAGTACGAAAAAACGGCAGGCCAAAGGCCTGCCGTTTTGTTTTGGCGCGCTCTCCATAATGGTACAATCAGGTTTAGCTGAAAGGGATCTTCTGCCGGTCATCACATCGAAGCGGTAAATGAAAGGAGCAAACCAAACTATGAAGCCATACAGACCCGTAGCCCTCATCATACTTGATGGTTGGGGCATTCGAGGCAAAAAAGACGGTAATTCCGTTGTCCTCGCTAACACGCCGAACTACGATCGCTGGACCCGCACGTTGGAAAGGACCATTGTAGATGCCTCCGGCGAGGCAGTTGGCCTGCCGGATGGGCAAATGGGCAACTCTGAAGTGGGGCACCTTAACCTCGGTGCAGGCCGCATTATCTATCAAGACCTGACCCGTATTAACCTGGCTATCTCTGATGGCAGCTTCTTTGCCAACGAAACGTTACTCACGGCCGTTGAGCAGACGCGTGACCGTGGCGGAAAGGTTCACGTAATTGGTCTTTTCGGCGACGGCGGCGTGCACAGCTTCAGCGGCCACTTCTATGCTATCTTGAAGCTGGCCGCCCGGGTGGGTGTGGAGTCCATCGTGCACGTCATCACCGACGGCCGTGATACTCCCCCCGAGAGCGCCATCCGCTTTGCTGAAGCCCTGGAAAACTATCTGGCCGCTAACCCTGGCGTTGTCGCCTCGGTTACCGGTCGCTATTACACCATGGATCGCGACCGCCGCTGGCCGCGCACTCAGAAAGGGTACGAAGTCATCGCCAATCACCTTGGCGAAGAAGGAAGAACGGCCGCTTCCCTCCGTCAGGCCCTTTTGGCCTCCTATGCTGTTGGCGTTACGGATGAGTTCGTTCTTCCAGTTGCCCTGGATGTCGGTTCCCAAGACGTGACCGTTCAGCCCGGCGACACCCTCATCTTCTACAATTTCCGCGCTGATCGCATGCGCCAGATTGTTCGCTCATTCATGTTCCCTGATTTCGATGGTTTCGAGCGGCCGTACATCACCGACGTTGATATTGTCACCATGACCGCCTATGAAGATGAATTCACCGCCCCGGTCATGTTTCCGGTGCAGGACATCGTCAACCCTATCGCCGAAGTCCTCAGCAACATGGGCCTGAAACAATTCCATGCGGCTGAAACCGAGAAATATGCTCATGTGACTTACTTCTTTAATGGTGGTCGCGAAGAACCCTTCCCCGGCGAAGAACGCCACCTGGAACCATCTCCCAAAGTTCCCACCTATGATCTCCAACCGGAAATGAGCGCCATTCCCCTGACCGAGGCGGTTATTCGTCGAATCGCCGAGGAAAATGATGACTTCATCCTCGTCAATTACGCCAATCCTGACATGGTGGGCCATACCGGCGTGCTCGAAGCCGCGATCAGAGCGGTCGAGACGGTGGACGAATGTGCTGGCCGCCTTGTTCAGGCGGTCCAGGAGAAGGGCGGTGTGGCTCTTGTCACCGCCGATCACGGCAATTGTGAACGCATGATCGATCACCAGACCGGTGAACCTCACACGTATCATACCACCCAGCCTGTTGCCTTGTTTGTCATCGGTGCGGACGGCTATGTCGATCTTCGCCCACGAGGTAGGCTGGCCGACATATCTCCAACCGTGCTGGACCTCATGGGCATCGCCCAGCCGCCCGAGATGACCGGGCGCAGCCTGATTAAGTAGTAGATATACAGCAGGCGCGCCGGCGCGTGCCTGCTGTGGTCAAGACAGGAGCGTGGGGTATGCAGGGAAACGGAAGCGACTTTGGCGCCTACCTCCGGCAGTTGGATGAGGAACTTGCAGGTGTTACAGCCCTACAATACTTCACCGAGCCCGTTCCTGTTTCCCTGGACCTGCACCTCGATACCGTCATCGAGCGTTACCGGAGGTCATCCACTTCTCGGCGAGTAGAGTTTCAGACTGGGCTGTCGCCCCACGGTCGCGCCCTTTTCGGAATCTATGGCCATCGTGCTGCTACACGCGCTGTCAACGAAAATAATGGAGACCTATTGCGGAACGGCCTGCTGGCCTCGACCGTTGCCAACGCTGAAATACCCGCTGGCCGCCGGATCGACATTGGTCTCGCCGTCTACTATCACGTTGCCCGTAAACTGGGCCTCAACACGGCCGATCTCTTCACCGTTGCCGCCGACTATGCCGGCCCCGATCTGGCCCTGGCTATGGTCGCCTTTGGCAATCGGCCGGACTTCGCGCTCAAACAACTCGGTTGGGAAGAGCAGCACACGCCGCAAGGTATCAACTACAAATATCGCTGGAGATGAGCGGTTTTCATATCGGGCTCTTCTCCAGGCTCGAGCAAATGCCCCACACGTTTTTTGGAATTTGATATTCCTAGCCGGTTGCATAACATACACCGTGGACCATGAAAACAGGCTTTGACTGGCAAATAGAGGATGATCAGGAGAAACACGCTCGCCGCCGGACAGACGAAGCCCCACGGCCGCCGCGGTTCTCGCGCCCCCTCATGCTGCTCGCCTTCAGCCTACTCTTCCTATCCGTATTTGTCAGTTATTGGGCCCTGTCTCGCCACCAGCAATCACAGGAGGATAAGGCTCGCGCAGAAGTGACAGCGGCCTTTGCCTTGTTACGCGGCGCAGTCACGGCCAAAGACAGTGAACTCTTCAGCTCGCTGTTGTCCGGCGCCAGCTGGGAGTGGCGCCGGACCCAGAAATTCCTCTGGCAAAACGAGCTCTTATGGGACCGTGCGGCACTTGGCTTCTTGGCCTTACCTGAGGCCGCTTTGGACCCCGACACCGCTATCAGCCCTGATCTGGCTGCTGCCGAGCTCACGTTTGCTCAGCGCTATACCGTTCCCTCGGTGCCCGCCCCGGACAATACGGTAAACCTGCGGCAGACAACCCTGTTTCAGAAGCACAATGGGAGTTGGGTTTCGAGCCCTTATACAGAAGAGTTTTGGGGCGCCCAGCAGAAGTACAATACGAGCCTTCTCTCCGTCACCTTTCCGCAGAGGGACGCCGACCTCGTTTTGCGCCTGGCTGATGATTTGCAGGCCGCGCTGGAATCCTTATGTGCCGCTTTGGAGCCAGCTTCGATTGATTCAGCGCTCACAGCCGTATGTGCTGCCCAAAGGCCGCTCCAACTTCAGTTCAGCACCGATGTTGCCACTCTCGCAGACCTCGATTTGCTGCAAAGCCCTCTTGGTCTTGCCAGTATCAGGGGCGCCGACCTGCCGGCACCCACGCTGGTCGGTTTGCCGGTGGATGAACGTGGCTACCAGGCTCTTTCTGACGCTTATCGTGAGCTTGTTCTGGTTGGACTGAACACTTATTCAACTCCCTCCGGTGAATGGCCGGCGCAGCCGGTCCGTGCGCTCTGTTTCCGCTTTCCGCAGAGCGGCCAGACTCTGTTTCGCTACGATCCGGGCAGCATCATCTGGGAACAGGAACTTGGCGGGCGTCCCTGGCGGCAGTTGGCTTCCCTTTCCGATGATACGATCGTCTTGCTCCAGGAGGACGAGGGCTACTTCAATCGAGGCGACACCCGCGACGCGAACTTCACGATAGCAAACCCCGACGTGCTGGCAGACGGTCATGCAATCGGTTGGACAGGTACCAAAGACGCTCAGCGCCTCATTTTTCAGGATTCAGTCGCCGGAGTGGCCCTTCCTCGCTATGCCTGGCTGGACATCAGTGCTTGTCGCGGCAGGATCTGCACACTTGTTCCGCTGGACGGGTTTCCAGCGCTGGCTCCAGGTGGGCGGCACACACTGCTCCAGGTTGGCGCAGAACTCGCGCTCGGGGGCGAGCAGGGCGCAATGCTGCGCACTCTGACCAGGGGATTCAGCCCCTTCTGGCTTGATGAGCAGCAATTTGGCTTCGTGCGCTTCGGCCAATTGCCGTCCGGGGAAGCCACCACAGAAATCGTTCTTACCCAGGTAAATGGCACGGATTCTACTGTCCTTCTCAACGGTGCCGATCTTGCAACCGCTGCATCTATTCCACAATCCGCAGACTTATTTGTCGATTACGTCCTGCCTTCTCCCGGAGACGCAAGGCAGCTGCTGATCTCTGCCACCGGTATTCGTGATCTTGCCGGTCAGTACTTCATCTTCACTTATCAGCTGCCCGGGGATGGGGAAGATAGCGATCTTCTACTCCAGGTGCAGCGTTCCGGTGCGCCCGGCGGCCTGTCTGGCGTTATGACCCCTACCGGTCTTCCGCCTTTTCTCGCGTCGTCTGACGGCCGTTGGCTTGCCATGACTGAGCTGCAAGGCCACAACAAAGAAACCTGGACCATTCTGCTGCACGATCTTTGGAGCGGGACCACGCGCCAGCTTGCCGATAGCGTCCCCGCTACGCCGGGCAACTTTCCTTTGCTGGATTGGTCAGAAGAGGGACAGTGGCTGTTGGTCGCCGATCGTCAGGACGTGCGTTTTTTCGCTCCTTTCAGCGATTACGAAGTCGCCATCGCTCACGACTTCGACGCTTGCACGGCCGTCGTCTGGAGCCACTAGCTGCGCAGAAAGGCCGTTCCAGGAAGCCTGGCTCCTTCCTCTCACTTGGCCAGTTGCGTAAGATCTGCCGCTGCCGTGGTGCACTTTTCTTGACACTGCCAAAGCCAACTGCTACACTTTCAGATATAGACAATTGAATGACACACGGTACGCTCAGTAGGGTTTGTCCCAGACAAACCAGGGTTCTTCTCTAATTTAACCCTCGGCGAAATTGGTGCCTGGAGACGCTTTCTCCACTACTCCAATACTGTCCCGCAACTGTGATGAGTGTTTTGGCGTAAGCCAGATCTCTAAGTCAGGTCGACCGCTTGAGATGTACCGCGTTTCAGCCCTCGAGGAAAAGGGTTGGGAACGACGACAAAGTGATGTTATCGCTCAACCCGATGCCTAAGGTATCGGGTTTTCTGCGTAAGACATCCGGACAGACACCCTTCTGCTCAGTCGCCGTTGGTCAGGTTTTGATTCTTTTCAAAGCTGGGCTTGTAGCCGCCCCGGCAGATTGTCCCGCAATCTTCCGAGGCGCCGCCATGAGCCGGAGGACCCGCAATGAGCCGAAGACTGGCCCGCAACGTCGTATTGTGCTTCTTTCTAGCTGCTGTCATGGCCCTGTTTCCACGCCCTGGTGCAGTCACGGCCACCCGTGCCGATCCGTCGCCCGAACAGCAGAAATCTGCCGTTGTGAACGCGGTGTCCTGGCTCATGTCCGGATATCAGAATCCTGATGGAGGCTTTGGCCTGGATTTCGGTAGCGGTCAACCCCAATCCAGCGTTGGCACAACCTTGGATGCGATGTTGGCCCTTGGCGCCGCCGGCTACAATTCTGGCGCCATCTACCCTGGTCGCTCCGCCGCTGCCACCGACTATCTTTTGAATAACCAGACTGCCCTAACTTCTTATGCCCTGTCTTCCGGGGGCGGGGCTGGCAAGAGTGTGCTGGCCCTTGTTGCCGCGGGCCAAAATCCACGAGATTTTGGAGGTAAGAATTGGGTCAATACCCTGCTCGACAGCTATGATCCTCTGGGCACTTACAACACGCAGGATGCCTACAACCAGTCTCTGGCCATAACGGCCGTGTCTGCGGTCGACGAACCGCTGCCAGCTGCTGCCGTTACCTGGCTGCAGGACGCACAGGCCCCCGATGGTTCCTGGAGCGATGGCTTCGGCACGGACCAGAGCAGTGATACCACGGCCATGGCCCTCATGGCGCTGCTCGCTGCGGGAGTTCCGGCGGATGATGAGCACGTCACGAAGGCTCTCGATTTCCTGGCCAACTCGCAGGTTCCCGGCGGCGGCTGGGAATACGGTTCCGGCTTTGGTGCAAATGCCAACAGCACCGCCCTCGTCATCCAGGCTCTTTCTGCTGCCGGTGAGGACTTCTATACAGACGCGGGTCCCTGGGCTGCCAACGGCCGTTCGCCGCTCTCCACCCTGCTCGGCTGGCAAAGCGATTCTGGTGCTTTCCAGGCTGATTTTGGTCAGGGACTCACAGACAACCTCTATGCCACGCTACAAGCGATTCCTGGTGCCACCGGCAAACCGTGGCCTCTAGAAGGGCGCTTTGAAGCCAATCAGCGCGCGTTGCTCTGCATCGCAAACCTGCAGGATGAGGATAGTGGAGGTTGGGAGCAGTTTGCCGGTTTTGGGGTCAATGCCGCCGGAACTTCCCGTGCCATTGAAGCCATCCGCGCCGCCGGAGGGGACCCTCAAGCAGTTATGTGGTCTCCCGGTGCCGTGGGTGCTGTGGCTTCGCTGGCCGCCCAAACCCCTGATTACTTGGCCGGAGGGCGCGGTGGGCGCTCCGGCGTTGTCGTGCAGGGTGTGGTTGCGGCCGGGCCTCCAAGCTCCCCGTTCAACTTTGCCGGCTTCGACTTGCCAGCAGAAATTGCCGGTCATCTTGGCCCGGAAGGCGCCTACGATGACACCGCCTTTGGCTACTCAGCGCAGGGCGAGGCCATGGTGGGTCTTTTGCTCACCGGCGCTCCTGTGGCGGACTCGGCAGTGCAGTTACTCCTCGATGCCCAGCAGAATGGGGATTGGGGTAGCCCGGACGGTAATGGCATCGCCCTCAGCGTGCTTGGACGGCTCGGTATTCGTCTTCCCTCTGCTCTAGCCAATCTGTCCCTTACTCAGCAGGAAGACGCTGGCTGGGGCTACGGTATCCCGGCCGACCCCAGTGCTACCTCTGAAATCGTGCAGGGCCTGGTGCAGAGCGGTGAGAATCCCTTTGGCCCTGGTTGGAGCAAAGTTGTCAACGGCCGTCTCACCAACCCCGCTGATACCATCCTGGCCCAACAGACCGGCAATGGCTGCTGGCCGAATCGATTTGGTTCAGGGGACGATCCCTTCGCTACCACCGACGCCATGATATTGTTGGCGCAGCAGGCCTCCTGGCCTTCCTACCGCATTGAACTTCCGGTGGTTCTGCGCTAGGGACAGGGGGACCATTGCTGATGATCTTGGATTGTGAGCCTTACAAATGAGAACGCCAGCTACAAAATCTCTGCGTCTTCTCCTCACCCTGCTTCTCGGTTTGCTCGCCGGTTACTGGGTCCAGCCGGGCTCTTTGGCTGCACAGGACGTGAATAGGGCCGCCCTCGTGATCCGTTCCGCCGGCGGGCAAACCCAATCCGCTTGTGTCGAGTTCAGCGAGCCCAAGATCACGGGACTGGATCTCCTTCTGCGTTCCGGCCTAGATGTCGAAATCGAAGTGCAGGGCCTGGGTGCCCTGGTCTGCCGCATCGACAACACAGGCTGCGACCAGAGCGATTGTTGGTGCCAATGCAAAGGTGGCGGCGACTGCGTTTATTGGTCCTACTGGCAGCAAATTCAGGGCGATTGGCAATACGCACAGATCGGGGCTGCCATGTACCAGGTGGAAAATGGAATGGTCGAGGGCTGGTCCTGGGGCCCGGGATCGGTCAACGCCGCCCTCGAACCCGCGCCACTTAGTTTTGCCGACGTTTGCGGTCAAGGTGCAGCCAGGCCAGAGGTGACGCCTGGCGCGGCGATCGTTGTACCGCCATCTCCCTCGGCCGCTCCCACGAAACTCGCCACGGCGTCCGCGCCCTCGCCTTCTGCCACGGTCCTTACTTCCACGCCCGCGATTCCGACGACAGCTTCTCCGACAACGACCGTACCTGCTGCTGTAGCGCAGGGAACTGCGCCACCTGCCGCCCTCTCTCCCACGCCTGCTGGAACGCAGGAACCTGTGCGTTTGGAACCACCTCCGCTTGTCCAAAATGATGCAGTTGTCGTCTCCCAGGTTCCTCTCGCTCAGCCTACGCTGCTGCCAACGCCAGCTCCAATGCCCTCTGCAGTGCCCCAGACGCTAGCCCGTGAAGTTACCCTGATCGAGCCTACGGCGACCGTTCACCAACCTCCTGCTGCCCCACAGCGTACCGATCCCGAACGGGCCAAGATCGCTGCCGCTCCTGCTCCAGTTGCTACCAGCCCGCTGCACATCATTGGCTCTGGCGCTGTGCCTCCTTCACCGGCTCCGCCTCTGCCCCATGCGCTGCCGCCTCAGACGACTGGTCTAGACTATTTGGTTTTCTTCGTGCTGGTTGGGTTCCTGTGCGCGCTTTTGACATACCTCAGGGCACGCGGGGCTAGGGAGTAGGAGTTTCGCGGTACGTCTTATGGCTGTGGTCCTGATACGTTGTAGTCTCTTGCGGGGAATGTGATGAAACCGTTGGTCTATTACTGTCGGTGGCAAGGGGTAAGCTTACGCTTGCGCGGCCGCGACGACACAGCCGTATGGGGCGAGCTCGTTACCGTGGCTCCTTCTGACGGTGAAACCATGCAGCCTTTTCACTACCTGCTTCGGAGTGCCACGCTTACCCTCTGCGCCACCGCGCATAGTCCTGAACAGGTACTCATTCTTGACGAAATGGGCGTTCCCCAGACGAACCAGCCATAGGCCTTCTCACGACCAGCGTTGCCGCTTCGCTTCGATGACGTTCGGGAGCCCTTCGAACTTCTGCAGCAGCCAATTCAGCTGTTCCAAACTATTTACCTCGGCCACCAGGTAAACGGACAGCTGGCTCTCCGTGGTCACCGTTTTCGTCTTTGGTGCGTTGATTCGCTGACCGCGCAAGATGCTAGACATCTCGTCCACCAGATTTGCGCGGCGGAACGCCTGAACCACAATCGGGATCGGGTAAGTTGCTGCCTCTACGCCCCAATCTACCTCTTTGATGATCCGTTCCCTATCGCTGATGGCTTCTAGCTGTTTGCAGTCGCGCCGGTGAATGGTCACACCATGCCCGCGCGTAATAAATCCCACAATCGGTTCGGGTGGAATAGGGTTGCAGCAGCCAGCCATCTTGGTCGGCAGCCCGCTTACGCCGAGTACCGTCAGCCCTTTCGGTTTCTCTGGCCGCTGTGGTAGCAGGAGCGGCAAGAGTTCCTCATCATCCGGCTTGAGGCTCTTTTGCATCAGCATCAGCGCACCGCTGATCTGTGTGCTCTGTACGTCGCCAAAACCTACGCGCGCCAAAAACTCGCGCACATCAGTATATTTTAGAGCCGCGGAGATATCCTCTATCGTATACGTGTCCGTCAATCCCAGACGCTTCAGCTCGCGCTCTACTACCTCGCGCCCCTGCTGGATATTTAGTCCTCGCTCCTGCTGGCGGAACCATTGGCGAATCTTGCTCCGCGTGCGGGCGCTGCCCGTATACCCCAGAGAAGCGTTCATCCAATCGCGGCTCGGCCCGCCGCGCTTCGCCGTGATGATCTCTACCCGATCACCGGCCCTGATCTTATAGTCTAGACTGACCATTTTGCCGTTTACACGTGCCCCACGACAGCGGTGCCCCACGGCCGTGTGAATCTGATAGGCAAAATCGATTGGCGTAGAGCCGGATGGCAGCTCAATTACATCACCCGTTGGGGTAAATGCATAAATATGTTCAGCCAGAACCTCGGTCTCAATTAGATCGCTGCCGGCCGCCACGTTTTCCGAGTCCTGCAGTGTCGTCAGCAGATCGCGCAGGTTCTGAATCCGGCGCTGTACCGACGCACTGACCTTTCCGCCACCCTCTTTATAGGCCCAGTGCGCTGCGATACCCTTTTCGGCTTCTTCATGCATGCGCTCCGTGCGAATCTGCACTTCCAGCTTCTGTCCCGCTTCCATGTCAATCACGGCCGTGTGCAGCGAGCGATATCCGTTCGGCTTGGGACTGGCAATATAGTCATCAAATTCGCGCGGCACTGGCTGCCAAAGGCCATGGACTGCGCCCAACACCTGGTAGCACAGGCTGCGATCAATCTCCGCCTTTTCCTTGTAACTCTTCTTGGCGTATTCAACTCGATCTGTGGGGCTGATAATCACCCGCAGAGCCTGCAGATCGTAGATCTCTTCAAAATTCAGCTCTTTCTGCTGCATTTTGCGATAAATCGAATACATGTGCTTGGGCCTGCCGGTTACTTCCGCCTTCAGCCCTATCTCCGCGATGCGCGCCTCCAATCGTTTTGCCGCATCCTCGATCTTCCGCGTTCTCTCTGTCCGTCGCTCGGCGAGCCGCGCGGCAATCTTGTGATAATTCGTGGGGTCGAGGTACCGAAAAGCCAGATCCTCCATCTCCCACTTCAGCTGCCAGATCCCCAGCCTATTCGCTAGTGGCGCGTAAATGTGCATCGCTTCGCCGGCTATCTCGAGTTGCTTTTCTTGCGGCAGGTCCCCGGCGTGGCGCAATTCCTGCAGGCAATCGCACATGCGGATCAGGATAATTCGGATGTCCCCCTCGATAATTGAAAGAATTGCCTGGCGGATAACTTCCAGAGCCCGCTTGTCCAGATCTCCGCTCGTCTGGGCCTTCACCTTGCGACGTTCCGCGTAGGCCTCCAGGTTGAACAGGCCAACCACCAGGGCGGCAATCTCGCGCCCGAACTCCTGCTCTAGCTTTTCTGGAGTCACCTGTGTGTGTGCCAGCAAGATATCATGCAGCAGAGTCGCGATTAGCGTCTCCAGGTCCACGTCAAGCGTAAAAATAATCTGTGCCACAGCCAGATCGTGATCGATGAACCGCTCACCAGACTCGCGAAGACGCTCTTTGTGTGCGCGATAGGCGAAATCATAGGCCCGTCGCAGCCCTTGCGCGCCTTGCCCTCCCTTCCCGTCGGGCAGCGCGTCTAGCAGATCTTCAATCGTAGGTAGATTGGACTGTGTCATAGCGGAGGACGAGTCAATTTTGGGGAACCACGGCCGTACTCATTCCGCCCAGCCTTGCCAAAGACAAACCTCTTGACTGCAAGCGAAAACAGGCGACCCAGACTGTGAAGCGGGGCGCCTGCAGAATCGGCCGAAAAGTGAACTACCAGACCTGTTCAGGACGGCATCCGCGCTCGGACCTTCAATAAGTCAATCAGCGGGCGAGGATCCCGCGTCATCTTCGACGCCGGAAGAAGCCGATGCCCCATTGTCCTCAGCTCTCTTGCTGCCCTGACGTCCCGCATCCAGGACAATTCGTGCCTGCTGTTCAACTTCTTGTCCAAATTGCGTCACACGCTCGCCCATACGTTGCGCATAAGCATCTGCGGTCTCTGTCGCCTGCGCCACCGTGCGTTCACCCGCCTGCTGCATTTCCTGGCCTTTACCCGTTATCTGCGATCGCGTCTCCGATCCTGACTGAGGCGCCAGAACCAACGCTACGGCCGCGCCAACCAGCCCGCCGATTACAAATCCTGCCAGGAAGGAACCTAACTCACTATCTTCATCGCTCATAATTTCCTCCGCAATCAATCCGGAATATTGTTTCGCGGATTGCCGAAGAGCGTCTGCACTCCCCGCCGCACACCGGTAAAATAGCTGCTTACCCGGGCCACGGGTCGAATCACATTTTCACTCATAAACGTAGTTGTGCCGCGAACCGTACCCAGGGTGTCGTTGGTCTTTTCCAGAATGGGTTTGATTTCAAACTCAAGCATATTGACCAGCCGGATGAGCATGACCAACAGAAACATCAGGATCACGCCGAACACACAGGACTCCAGCGCCAGGGCAATGATCATAATGTCTCGCAGCGCTTCCATCGTCGCGCCTTGAGTACGCGCCAGCCAAACAACCCCGAGAATGAACAATACGGCCACGACTACCGATATGATCACCCCGATGATGATATAGCTTCGTGGGATGAACTCCTGCCGTTCAGGGGGCGGCAGCGTATAATCAACTGGTGGTTGGTACTCGTTCATCAATGGTATCCTAGCGCGCCAAGTATAGCACTATCGCCATTTCGTACAAAGCTGGCTCAGGAGCTGCGCCCGGCTAACCACCAGCTTCCAATCAACGCCAGCCATGAGCCAATACTGGCGCTGAGGAGGTAGAGCGGACCAAGTTTAAGCCAGCTGATCCCCAGAGCCTGTCCAACTAGGTGGCCCATTGTGAAGCCAAGCCATGATGCAAAGGCATACAATAAGAGCCGCCGAAGCGGACCCCCAACGAGAAAATGAAAGACTGCAGCGTAAGCCGTAGACAACAGGAGGGCCAGGACAATACTTGAAGCAGTTCCGCTCATGTCAGGCCCCTGTGGATTGCGCAGGTGATAGCGCCTTTTCCTCGAACAAGCTCTGTTTTGCTTTGTTCTCAGCAATCAGGCCGCCGCCAAGGCAAACCTCCCCCGCAAAGAATACCGCTCCTTGACCCGGCGTAACGCCATTAGTGGGTTCGTGGAGCACAACCTCGACCGTGTCTCCCGCCAACATTTCCACATGGCACGCAACCCCCTTCGCCTTGTAACGAACCTTCACCTGCAGCGAAGTATTCTCCGCTGGCGCCGTACCGGAAACCCAGTTGATGCCCTGCACGTTAAAACGCGAAACCCCAAGAGCACCCAGCGGACCCACGATCAGAGCATTCCGCTTTACATCTTTGCGCAATACATAGAGTGGTTCAGCAGTCGCCAGCCCTAAACCTTTGCGCTGCCCAATAGTGTAAAAGGCCAGCCCTTCGTGTTGTCCAAGTAACTCCTCCTTCTGGTTCAAAATTGGCCCGGCTGTGATCGCTTCTCCGCTGAAATCGCGCAAGAAACGCCGGTGATCACCATCGGACACGAAGCACAAATCCTGGCTGTCGTTCTTCTGCGCGACAGGCAGCCCAAAACGGTTCGCCATGGCCCGCACCTCGTCTTTGCGATACTCACCGATGGGAAAAAGCGCATGTGCCAATTGTTCCTGGCCCAATACATGGAGCACGTAAGACTGGTCCTTTCCCGGGTCTATTCCTTGCCGCAGCTCATACGCTGCCCCTGTGTGCCTGACCCGAGCGTAGTGTCCCGTGGCCAGAAAATCGGCATCCAGAGCAAGCGCTTGCTGAAGCAAATAGGTAAACCGGATCTGGCGATTACAGGCGATACATGGGTTGGGCGTCCGCCCTGCCATGTGCTCGTCGATGTAGAACTGCACAATCGTTTCCCGAAACAGGGATTGCGCGTCCAGGACGTAGAATGGGATTTCTAGCAGTTCCGCCACGCGGCGGGCATCTGCCATCTGATCCGGTGTGCAACAGCGATTGGCCAGCCCGCTGCCCTTGCCTGATGGTTCGCTCCACAGGCGCATCATCATCCCTACAACGTCGTACCCCTGTTCAACCAGCAGCGCCGCGGCCACGGAACTGTCGACGCCGCCGCTCATGGCGACTACCACCCGGGTGCGTGCTGGGGTCAGAGGGCTATTCATGTGATGCTGCCCACCTCCGAGCCCACGGCCGTCTCACCGCCCCTACGAAACTGCATAACCCACTTTCTGCAGCTTCTTCACTGCCGCTGGAATAATCTCCAGCGCGTAGTCAATATCCGCGAACGTGTTTTGTCGCCCGACTGTCAGGCGCAAGCCACCTTTTGTCCACTCCGGACCTAATCCTACCGCCTCTAGGACGGCTGCCGGCTTTGGATTGCCGCTCTTGCAGGCTGAGCCGCTGCTCGCGGCGATACCGGCCATATCCAGATGCATCAACAGGTCATTGCCGGAAATATCCCGAAATGCAAAGCTGGCATTGTGCGGCAGACGCTCAACCGGATGCCCGGTCAGGATACACTCTTCCGGCAGCGCCTCGAGCAGCCCATGGATTAACCTGTCGCGCAAGCCCTTGTAGTGGCGCACAGAAACTTCCCGTTCCTCAAGTGCCAGCTGCAACGCCCTCGCCGCACCCACAGCGAAAGCCACGTTCTCCGTGCCCGCCCAACGGCCGTTCTCCTGCCCGCCTCCCGTCAACATTGGCGTTACTTCTATTCCGTGGCGCACATACAGGATTCCCACCCCTTTCGGCCCGTAAAACTTGTGCGGCGCAATACTCATCAGGTCAATCGGCATCTCCGCCATATCCCACTGTTCGCTTGCAATGGCCTGAATCGCATCCGTGTGGAACAGGATTCCCCGCAACTTTGCCAGCGCTCCGATCTCTCTTATATGCTGCAAGGTACCAATCTCATTATTAGCCGCCATAATACTGATCAGAACTGTGTCCGGGCGCAAGGCGGATTCTAGTTGCTCTAGCTGCACCTGGCCAAACTCATCTACCGTAAGGACTGTCAATTCAAAGCCGTAACAGTCACGCAGCTGTACTGCGGTCCCGAGAACCGCGCTGTGTTCAATCGCGCTGACGATCAGATGATTGCCGCCATTGTGAGCACGCGTTGCCATCATCACCCCGCGCAGTGCCAGGTTGTCGCTCGCCGAACCACTCCCTGTAAAGATAATTTCATCTTGCCTGGCCTGAAGTAAGTCAGAGACCTGCTTTCGCGCTGCTTCCAGCAACCTTGCCGCATTCCGGCCCGCCCTGTGGTGTGACGATGGGTTGCCATACGACTCCGTCCACAGCGGCAGCATCACCTCCACGACTTCGGGACGAACGGGCGTGGTAGCACCATGGTCAAGATAAACGAATCGGTTGGGCATATGGCTTCTCGTTCGGCGACTAGGGCCTTGCCTGAACCGCACCAGGGTCAGACTTCATAGATCGGAAAAGTCACCGTAATTGTTGTCCCTTCGTTTTCAACACTGCTTACGGTAATGTGGCCATTATATTGTTCTACGCTTTGTTTGACCATGTACAGCCCGAGACCGGTGCCCGCGATGCCTCGATCTACAGCTGTCTGCGCCCGATAGAATCGCTTGAAAAGGTTCGGCAGCGCTTGGCGTGGAATCCCGATACCCTGGTCTGTCACCACGATTTCTACCATCCCCTCGCGTTCTCCCACGTCCAGGCGCACTGTTCCTGACAACGTAAACTTGATGGCGTTCCCCACTATATTGCTGATGATCTCTTCCAACCTTTCCGGATCGCCCAAAATCAGGGGGAGGTCTGCATCGATTTTGCGCCGGAAGGTCAACCCCTTTTGCAGCGCCATGTCTGCCAGTGGCGGCACGACCTCGTCGAGGATGGGGTTGAGCGCAACTGCTTCCGGGCTGCGCCGAAGTTCCGTGGCCTCCTGCTTCGCTAGCTGCATCATCCGTCTGACCATGCGCTGCAAGCGATCGCTCTCCCGCTCAATAACGCCCAGGAAACGCGCCGCCTTTTCCTCGTCGGTAGCTTTGCCTTCGCGTAATAGACGCGCGTACATCAGAATCGTGGCCAAAGGCGTACGTAGTTCGTGCGCAATCGCCTGAAACAGATCTTCCCGCATGCGTTCCACTTCCCGAATCTGGCTCAGATCGCTGAAGGTCATAATGATCTCTCGCGGCTCACCCTGGTCGTCGTAGATAGGTGCACCGCTGATCAGAACCGGTACCGCATGGCCGTTGCTGTGCTGCACTTCTGCAATCATCTGCTCTGCTTCTTCACTGCTCTGACCCACCGTCTTTACAAAACTACCGATATCCCCGGTCAGCAGCGGCACCCCCTTCGCTGCTTCCTGGCCCAGAAGTTCGCTGTGTTCCACGGCCAGCAGAGCACATAGAGCATCGTTGGCCCGCGTGATGTAGCCCGTTGTTGAGACCGCCAGCAAACCGTCCGACATGCTGGCGAAGATGGTCTCAACCCGTCTCTTCTCAGCTAGCACATCCGTATGCAGGCGTGAATTCGCGATTGCCGCTGCCAGCGGCCCACCTATTGCTTGCAGCAGTTGAAGATCGTGGTTCGTAAAGTTTCCGTAGCGCCGGTTGATGGCCTGCAGCACGCCTATCGTCTCATCTTCGACCCGCAGGGGAATGCAGATCATCGATCGCGTTCGGAATCCTGATTTGCGGTCTGCCCCCGCGTAGAATCGCTCATCGGCGTATGTGTCATTGACGATCACTGCCTCGCCGTGCTCCGCCACCCATCCAGCGATGCCCTGTCCGGGTTTTACCCGTATCTCGGGCAGGTTCTCGAGGGTTGCGCCCATCAGCGATCCGACAAAGACTACATCCCCCGAGTGTTTTTCCCGTAAGCCTACGGACAGCGATTCTACTTGCAGGGTTCGTCGAATTGTCCCTGCCAACTCTTGGAAGACATGCTCCATGCTCAACGTAGAGGTCAAGGTAGAGCTAATGTCGGAGATGACGGTGAATTCTATCTCTTGCTGGTCGACCTGTCGTCGCAGCGCTGCACGATCCAGATAAACGGTCATTCCCCGTGCCAGTTCCGCCAACGCCACCACGTCCTCAGCCTCAATCCTGCCCGGGTCGAGCAGGCACAGCGCGCCAGGGGCCGCGACAATTCCCCCTTCGGTTGGTAACGGTAAAGGGACGGCCAGCACCCCTTCCTGAGCCAGCAGCCACAATTCACTGTTAACCAGTTCACTTACCGGCCGTTCCAGCTTTGCCAGATAAGCCGCTGCGTTGTTATCTAGGATTGGCTCGAATGTCGCCCGCTCCGTTGACCACTTGTCCTGCGTGACCTCCCCGGTTGGCCGTGCGATCCACACATCGTAGTGGGTTCGCTGCTCATTGCTGATGCCGACTACCACCGTACTCTGCGTGAACAAAGCGACCTCCGCCGCTATAGTGGCGCAGACGAAGTGCGTGTCAAACACGGCTGCCAACTCTTGCATCAAGGTGGACCATAGCGCCGGCCCGAAGCGCGTAGGCGAACTCTCTGGAGGGTGGGTCATTGTCGAGAAGTTATAACGGTCGCGCGGCATATTGGCAAGCTGAACGAGCCTGTTAATGGTTGCTACTCCGCGCTCTCTCTTGTATAGTGTGGGTTGGCACTTTTCTTCACAAATGCCACCATGAATCGACTGAACAAGGAGTCAAAATGAACTATATTGAATCAATCCACGGCCGTGAAGTACTGGACTCGCGCGGCAATCCCACTGTCGAAGTTGAAATCCTGCTAACAGACGGTAGCGTCGGACGCGCCATCGTCCCTTCCGGCGCTTCCACCGGCGTTCACGAAGCCTGGGAAAAGCGAGACGGTGACAAATCCCGCTACAATGGTAAGGGTGTCCTTGAAGCTGTTGAAGCTGTCAATACGGAGCTTGCCGAGGCGATCGAAGGGTGGGACCCCACCGACCAGGTCGGCATTGACGAGGCAATGATTACTCTGGATGGAACCGAGAACAAGAGCCGCCTCGGTGCCAATGCCATTCTTGGAGTATCCCTCGCTACGTCCCATGCTGCTGCTGCCAGCGTTGGTCTTCCCTTGTACCGTTATCTCGGTGGGGCTGGTGCCCGCACCCTGCCCGTGCCCATGATGAACATCATGAACGGGGGCAAGCATGCTCCCGGCGGCGCTGACATGCAAGAGTTTATGGTCATGCCCGTCGGTGCCCCCACTTTTCGGGAAGGCTTGCGCTGGTGCGCCGAAATCTACCACACGTTGAAGAAGGTTCTTGTCGAAAAAGGCCATCGTACACTCGTGGGCGACGAAGGCGGTTTTGCCCCGCAGGTCAGGGCCAACAGCGAGGCCTTCGACCTGATTATGCTTGCTATCGAGAAGGCGGGCTACAATGCCGGTGAAGAAATTATGCTGGCAATGGATCCCGCGGCCTCGGAATTCTTCGTCGACGGCAAATACCATCTCGCTTCCGAGGGGCGCTATCTCACCGGTGCGGAAATGGTAGACCTGTACGCCGGGTGGGTGGACAACTACCCGATCATCTCGCTCGAAGATGGCCTGCACGAAGACGATTGGGAAAGTTGGAGCCTGATTACTGAGCGACTTGGCGATCGCCTGCAGCTGGTCGGTGATGACCTGCTCGTTACCAATGTCAATCGTATTCAGACCGCCTTCGAGCGCAATGCAGCGAACAGCCTGCTCTGCAAGGTAAATCAGATTGGCACCCTGACCGAATCAATCGATGCCGTGAATCTGGTACAGCGTCATGGCTGGACGGCCGTTGTCTCTCACCGCAGCGGCGAAAGCGAAGATGCCACAATTGCTGACCTTGTTGTGGCCCTCAATGCCGGTCAGATCAAAACTGGTGCTCCCGCCCGCAGTGACCGCGTTGCCAAATACAATCAGTTGCTTCGAATCGAGGAAGACCTCGGTGATTCGGCGGTTTATCCGGGCATGGCCGCCTTCGCAAACTTGCGCTAAGAAACAAGTCTAGCCCCCCGTTGTGCTGTTGCGGCGCGGGCCTCTACTGGCCCGCGCCGTTTTCGGACCAGCGATAAATGAGAAACTAACGCCGTTCTAACACGCCTGGTCCAATATAGTGAGATGCAAACCGGACCTAAGAGGAGCAGATAGATGCCTAGCTTTTTTGATGAAGAGTACGAAGAATTGGAAGACGACGAGGAACAAGAAGACCGCTCGTCAAGCCCAGCGACAGACCAGAAACTGATGGAGAACCGCACGGTTTTGCTTTTTGGCGAGATCAACATGGATGTCGCCCGTGACATCACCAAACAATTGCTCGTGCTCGATTCGGAATCCGACGAGCCGATCAAACTGATCATTAATTCCCCGGGCGGTCACGTTGAATCCGGCGACACCATTTTTGACATCATTCGCTTCATTAACGCGCCTGTGAAAGTGATCGGCACTGGCTGGGTTGCCAGCGCTGGTGCGTTGATTTATGCCGCTGCGGACAAAGAGAACCGTTATAGTCTCCCCAATACCAGATTCTTGCTCCACCAGCCTATGGGTGGCGCGCGCGGACAGGCATCCGACATCGCCATTGAGGCCGAAGAAATCCTAAAGATGCGGCATCGTTTGAATGTGACCTTTGCCGCACAGACGGGCCAGCCGCTGCAAAGGATAGAAGAGGATACCGACCGTAACTTCTGGATGACGGCTGCTGAAGCCAAGAAGTATGGCCTCGTGGGCGAAATCGTTTCCTCGATTGGTGAAATCTAGCTGCCCGCGTCGGTGACATGTTCAATCAAAGGGCGGCCTGTCTACTGGCTAGACTTTGGCCGCCTTTTTGCTTCTGCCTTCATTCCAGGTCGGCTACGAGCACAATATCTTCGCCCAGTTGGTGGTAATGGGCATCTCGCAGCTTCGGCAGGACGATTCGTGGGGCGCTGCCATTGGCTGTTACAAACGGCCGTACCCCGCCCAGGATCGCTGGAGCAATCGTCAGTACCAGCCGGTCCGCCAGACCCTCTGATACAAAATGCGTGATTACCTGTGCGCCCCCCTCCACCATCAACGTTTCTATGCCAGCGCCGGATAAGTACTCCAGCAGCGCCTTCAGATCGACTAGACCTGACGCATTCGCCGGCAGACCAATCACCCGCGCCCCCGCGTTCTCCAATACTCGTTGCCTTTCCTGGCTTGCGCCTTCCACGGTTACTACCCATGGCTTCAGGGACCCTTGTAGCAAGCGCACGCCAGGAGGAAAGCGCAGATTGCTGTCCAGCACGATCGGTTGAGGGCTTGGCCCCGACACCAGGCGCGTCGTGAGCTGCGGATCGTCGCTTAAGACTGTGCCGATGCCGACCAGGATAGCGTCGTTTTCTGCGCGAAGGCGGTGTGTCATTTTGAGGGCCGCAGGTCCACTCAATGCCGTGGCCTCCCCACTCCTGCCCGCGATGGATCCATCCAGGCTCTGCGCGTAAGACACAGTTACCAGCGGACGGCCGTGCTGCCCTTTTGCCTTAGCCACTGGTGCGGCGAGCAGTTCCAGGTCCAGCATGTGCCTCATCCGGTTAGCCTTGGTCTTGAGGTAATCGATATTTTCTTGATTGACCCCCTCCAACAAAGGAATCCGCTCCGACACCTTGATCCCATGGCTGCTCAATCCTTCAATCTTGGAAGGGTTATTGGTCAACAATCGGATCGATGAGAGGCCCAGATCTTGCAGGATGAGCGCCGCAACCGTGTAGGCGCGATTGTCCGCCTGATGCCCCAGCATAATATTCGCTTCCACCGTATCGTAACCGGCATCCTGCAAATTGTATGCTCGCAGCTTGTCCAGGAGGCCAATATTGCGGCCCTCCTGGCGTAAATAGACGATCACACCTTTCTGCTCCTGGGCAATTAGCTGCATTGCTCGCTCCAACTGCGGTCCGCAGTCACAGCGCAGTGACCCCAATACATCTCCGGTGAAGCACTCAGAATGCACGCGCACCAAAACGCCCTCTTCGCCTGCCACGTCACCGACCACCAGGGCCAGATGTTCTTTATCATCCAGTGTGTTGCGATAATGGCACAACTGAAACTCACCGTAGGCGGTTGGAATTCGCGCACAGGTTGTACGTTCGATCTGGGGTGCTATTGCTTCAGTGTGCTTCTCCATGGGTAATACTCTTGTCATGGATAAGTTTGTCTACCTGTCCTGTCCTTGTCGCTTACCGATTTGTTGCAGCTGTGTGTGCCCCAATAAAGTCGCGCGCTTGCCACGCGGCATACAGCAGGATCGAACCAGCCACAGCCGCGTTCAGGCTTTCTGTGTGCCCGCGCATCGGTAGTTGGACCAGGAAGTCGCAGCGATCCCGCACCAGCCGGCGCAGCCCGCTGCCTTCATGCCCAACAACCAGCGCGATCGGCAAATCCAGGTCTACGGTTCCAAACGGCCGTGCGTCGTCGTTCAGATCAAGGCCTGCGACCCAGACGCCGGTATCCTGCACATATCCCATTGTCGCCGACAGATTGGTCACCTGCGCGATAAGTAAGTGCTCTGCCGCGCCGGAAGAAAACTGCACCACAGCCGGAGTAATTTCGGGCGCGCGCCGGTCCTGCATGATCACGCCGTGCACGCCGCAGATTTCCGCGGTGCGCAGCAGGCTGCCGATATTCTGTGGGCCGTGCAGCAAATCGAGCAGGAGAAGGAAAGGTTGCTCGTCGCGCTGTGTCGCCAGGTTCAGCATCTCGTCTACCTCGCTGTAGACATAGGGGCCAACCTCGAGCAGCACGCCCTGGTGGCTCCCGTCTTGCGCCTTGTTGCTGAGCTTCTGCTTGCTGACCTTGCTGACTCGCACGCCGCGTTCTCTGGCTGCGGACAAGATGGCACCAATCTGGTTCATACCCAGGTCTTCTTGCACCCACAGCTGGATCACTTGGCGCCGACTGCCGCGCAGCGCCTCCAGAACGGTGTTGCGGCGCATCAGCAATTGTGTAGAACTGTCGCCCACGATGGGTTCTCCTGGGATATACAACCCAAAGAATTGGATTATTGAGGATCATAAGACAAAGTCCCCCGGCTTTCAACTATTATCATGACGGCCGAGAGACCCCGGCTCCCCTTCTTGCCTTGGTGTTTCCCTCACCTGCGAGTATGATCCGCGTATGGACCTGCTGCGCTCCGGCCTGCAAACACTAGGACTTGCCTTGTCCGCCGAACAAGCGGAGCACTTCCAGTCATATCTGGACCTCCTGATGGAATGGAACCAGCGCTTCAACCTCACCGCCATCCGTTCTCCGCAAGGCATCCAGATGCGTCACTTCCTCGATTCACTCACCTGTGTTCTCGTGACCGGTGATCTGCAAGAGCAAAGTCTTATCGATATTGGCAGCGGCGCTGGCTTCCCCGGAATCCCCCTCAAAATCATCTACCCAGGCTTAACGCTAACAATCGTGGAAAGCGTGGGTAAGAAAGCGACGTTCCTGCTCGAAGTCGTAGACCGGTTGAGTCTCGCGGACGTCCATGTAATCACTGCGCGCGCCGAGGACCTGGGGCATGACCCGGATCATCGCGAGCGCTATGATTGGGCCGTCGCGCGTGCCGTCGCGCCCCTCCCCGTCTTGTTGGAGTATCTCCTGCCCTTCTGCCGCCTTGGCGGAACTACCCTGGCTCAAAAAGGACTTCAGGTAGATCGCGAGCTCAACCAGGCCGCTAATGCCATTGAACTATTGGGAGGTGGCCCGCCCCTGTTAACTCCCGTTATTTTGCCTCA
Organism: uncultured Chloroflexia bacterium; assembly: GCA_963786145.1. Taxonomy (GTDB): domain Bacteria; phylum Chloroflexota; class Anaerolineae; order Promineifilales; family Promineifilaceae; genus JAACFF01. The sequence continues at coordinate 746,581 of CAWAYB010000001.1, read as the reverse complement.
GCAAGAAGAAGGCGCGGCGCTTGTCTCTGTCCCAAAAATTCGGGTCACTCCGCTCGAATATCCCCGCCGAGCGGGCCTGCCTTCCAAGCGGCCATTGTAGCCTAGCGCCCTATTCCTCTTCTTCGCTGTTGACCGCGCTCTTTTCCAGCGCCACCTGCCCAGCCCTCACCTCCAAAATAGTCGCTTGCTCCAGGAACGCCTCCGAGAACATGGCCGGATCTGTGGCCGTAAGGATCGCCTGTTCGGCACGCTGCACGTAGCGCAATAGCAGATCACGCCTGCTTTCGTCCAGTTCCGCCACGACCTCATCCAGCAGCAGCACAGGCGACTCGCCGGTATGCGATTCCATCCAACCGATTTGCGCCATCTTAAGCGCCAGAATCGCGGTGCGCTGCTGCCCACGCGAGCCATAGTGACTCAGATTACGGCCGTTCACCCAGAACCGCCAATCATCCCGATGTGGCCCAACACTCGTGGATCCTCGTGCGATATCGGCCGCCTGAGCCAGCCGCAATTCCTCGCCAAACCGCGCGCCTATCGTCTTCAGATGCCCCTGTTCTGCCTGCAGCCACTCCGCCGCTGTCTGATCTTCGTCCTCCTCGTTGCCGTTCCCGTTGCCCACAAATTGCAGCCGTGGCAGGTAACCCACTTTTAACGACTCGCGCCCGCCGGTCAGCTCCTCATAATGAATCCGCTGCGTCTCACCCTCCATTGCCGCGAAGAAAGCCGCTCGCCGGGCGAACACCTGGCTGCCTTGTTCCACCAGCCGCTGGGTGAAAATCTCCAGCACCTGGGCATCTCCCTGTCCCTCGCCCATCTGCCGCAGCAGGGCATTCCTTTGTTCCAGCACTTTGTTGTATTGCGAGAGTGCGCGGCAGTAGCGGCGATCCACCTGGCACAAAGTTATGTCTAAGTAACGCCGCCGTTCGCTTGGTGCCCCGGCGATCAGTTCTACATCTTCCGGCAAGAACAGAACGACCTGCAATTGGCCCAGCAAGTCCATCAACCGCACTTTGCGCCGGTTTACCAGCGCCTCGCGTCGGAAGCTCGCGTTGCCGCGTCCCTTGCGCTCCAGGATCAGTCGTACCTCCAGCTGCTGCTCACCCTCGTTCGTCTGGACGTGGGCCACAATCCGCCCAACACTGACCGGATCCGTCTCTTGCTGTACGTTCCAGTTGATCAGCTGGCTGTCTTGTCGCGCGTGGGCCGATCGCGTCGTTGCCAGATAGAACAGCGCCTCCAAGACATTCGTCTTGCCCTGCGCATTCTGCCCGTGCAGCAGCGTTGCTCCGCCGGAAAGAGGAAGAGCCAAACGGCCGTAATTCCGGAAGTTACTTAGGGAAAGATCAAGTACACGCATCTTGGGGGCAGTGGCAGGGAAGACATCCTCTCCTGTAGTTAATTGATTGTAGCATAACCGGCCACCCTCTCACAGCAAAGTGCCATGCTCGCCCGCTTCATGGATTATGACAATGTACCCTAATGGTTGACCCAGACAACACCCCACACGGGCCTGTCACTGGTCAGCCACGACTATTTATTACAGCGCACAGTATATAAACGGAGGGTGCAAATCAGGCTCGAAAGGAATATAATCTCTCTTTAGGCTTCCTCCGGTTGTTGACTTCTTTGTCTGGTCGGGTGTGCCGTACAATCACGGTAGCAGGAGCTGCTGCTGCCTGGAAATAATGGCGGGATTCGCTTGAAACCCGGTCCGCTGACGAATGGAGCTGCGCGCATCCTGCCCTTGTGAGGCGCACTTCCTTCCGCAGCTTCAACCTATGAAACAACCAGACATCCTCTTTGTTGTTCTCGATACGCAGCGCGCAGATCGCTTAGGCAGCTATGGCAACCGGCGGTCCCTCAGTCCCAACTTTGATGAATTTGCGGCGCAGGGTGTCCTGTTCGAACGTGCAGTTGCCCCCGCTCAATGGACTGTTCCCAGCCACGCGTCCATGTTCAGCGGCCTATATCCCACCACGCACCAGGTTCTGCAATCTGCGCAGCGCCTCAGCCCGCGCTTGCCACATATCGCCGAGCTTCTCGCCGCCACCGGATATGAGACTGTGGGTTTCTGTAATAACCCCTTGGTCGGTATCCTTGACAATGGCTTAAAGCGCGGCTTTGGGCAGTTCTATAACTATGGTGGTGCCGTTCCCAGCCTACCGCATTCCTCCTCTTCATTGCCCTGGCCCATCAATCGCTTCGCTGAGTCCTACACGCAGCTGCTGCGTCGCTTTTCTTATCCAATTCAGAACTTTGTTGGCAGATCTGATCTCGCCTTTCGTGTCTCGTTAACTTCATGGCTGACGCCTGTCTGGTCCAAGTTGGCCAACTTCAAGGGTCAGAATGAGCGCTCGGTCTCGGATGTGATCGGATATTTGCACGAGCGTGAGCAGCGCAGTCCGGCGCAGCCTCTCTTCCTCTTTCTCAACCTCATGGAGACGCACCTGCCATTTTGGCCGCCCGGCCAGTTTGTCGACCAAACCGCACCGTATTTTCGGGCCAGCAAGGAAGCGCGGGATATTATGCGCACCTGGAACCGTGAGGCCTATCGCTGGGCCGCCCCGCTGGCCGAGCCACTTGGCGAACTTGAAAGTCAAGTATTGAGCGATTTCTATGATGCCGAGGTAGCCTACCAGGATGCTTACCTGGGTGGACTACTGCAAACGCTGCAGCAGCGCAAGCGCCACCGTGACACATTGACCATTTTCGTTGCTGATCATGGGGACGGGCTGGGCGAACATGGGTATATGGGTCATGCCTTCGTTGGCTATGAGGAACTGGTTCATGTTCCTCTGGCCATGCAGTGGCCCGCCGTGTGGTCAGAACCGCGTCGCGTGTCCTCCGCGGTCAGCACCCGCCGTGTCTTCCACACGATGCTCGAAGCAGGGGGCGTCTGGCCCACAAGCCTGAGTACAGAGCAGGTGAGCGAAGCGAAACGCCTCACGCTGCGTCACACTGTAAACGGCCGTGATCCTGAAGCCTCCACTGCATTCAGCGAAGTATACCCACCACTCAATTTTGTGAAGGCAATTGAACAGCGGCAGCCGGGCCTCCTCGAGCCCTTTCGCTGTCTCGCCAAGCGGCGGGTCGTTGTGCAGCAGACCGCTGATTCCTATACAAAGCTGATCAACGTTGACGACCAGCCCGATGAGATGTTCGACCTGCCCGGAGACCCACTGGAACTACAAAATATCCTCGTTCAACAGCCGTTACTCGCTGCTTCCCTTGTAGGCGAGCTGGACCGCTTCGAAACGGCCGTCACCAAGCAGCGGGAACTGCAAGTTGCAGAAAAGCCAATCGACCTTGAAAACGATGTTCAGTTGCAGCAGCGTCTCCGTGGCCTTGGCTATATGGAATAGCAGTAAGAAGAGAGAAGGATCAGGAAAAGTACTATGCTCGATGGTTTCACAACGGATCCCGTAGCGTTCACAATCCCCATAGGCAATGGTTTCGATATTTACTGGTATGGAATCATCGTTACATTTGGCATTGCCATGGGTGCCCTCTGGGCCGGTCGCGAAATCCAGCGCCGGGGCTATGATGTCGACGAACTATACAACGCCCTCATTGTCGTAATCATCGCCGGCTATTTCTTCGCCCGTCTCTCTTACGTGTTTCTCGATATGCTGGGCGGCGGTCAATACGAGTCGTTTCTGGACGTTATCAACATTCGCGCCGGCGGCGTCAACATCCTTGGCGGTTTCATCGGCGCTGCGTTAGTCGGTCTGATTTATGTGCGCCGCCGCAACTTACCTTTTTGGGACTACGCGGATGTAGCCGGCCCGGGCCTGCTGCTCGCCCAGTCCATCGGCCGCTGGGGCAATTACATCAATCAGGAACTATATGGACCGCCCACTGACTTGCCTTGGGGCATCCTGATCGACCCTCTCAACCGTTTGCCAGAGTTTGCCGATCTGTCACAGTACCCGGCCGATACCAGGTTTCATCCTACCTTTCTTTATGAATCTCTCTGGCTGTTTGCTGGCTTCTTACTGCTTGCCTATTTAAACAACCGTTACCGCGACACCTGGCGTACCGGGACGATCTTCGGCCTGTTCTTGATCTGGTGGGGCACGGGCCGCGGACTGGTAGAGTTTTTCCGCCCGGATCAGGTGACTATCGGCAATGGCCCCGTAACCTATTCGATGGTGATTGCCTTCCTACTGGCATTCGCCGGTTTGCTCGTCCTTGCCTATCGCTACCAGAAGTTTCCCTTTGACAAGCAGGCGCGGCGCCAACAAAAGCGCGTCCATAAACCGAAACCGCGCCGCGAATAGACCTTAGTGCGGTCACACGGCCGTACATCGTGGAGGAGACCCATGCAGGCAGTAGACAGTCTTACTGAACTGGCACTGACGTTTGATGACGTATTGCTGAAGCCAGGCTACTCCGAGGTGCTGCCCGCGGAAGTTAGCTTGCAGACGCGCTTGGCCCGCGATATCACCCTGAGGATTCCCGTCATGTCCGCGGCCATGGACACCGTATCCGAAGCGCCGATGGGCATCGCTTTGGCGCGTCAGGGCGGTATTGGCATCATACATCGCAATCTTTCTCCCGAAGAGCAAGCCGAAGAGGTGGATAAGGTTAAGCGTTCCCAGGCCGGAATGATCGTCAACCCAATCACCTTGCCGCCTACGGCTACCCTTGCAGAAGCCGAACAACTCATGTCCCGCTACCATATTTCCGGGGTACCAGTGACCGATGCGGATAATCGGTTGGTTGGGATCCTGACCAATCGGGACATCCGCTTTGTTACACCCGGCCCCCAGCCGATTATTGATTTCATGACGCGCGATTCGCTGGTTACTGCCCCGGTCGGCACTTCCCTGGAAGCGGCGAAGCAGATTCTGCACCAGCATCGGATTGAAAAGCTGCCTCTCGTTGACGATCAGGGCCAGTTGAAAGGGCTCATCACCGTCAAGGACATCCTCAAGTTGCTCGATTTTCCGAACCAGGCAGTGGACGCCAACGGCCGTCTTCTCTCCGGTGCCGCCATCGGCGTCGGCGACAAAGGACTGAACCGCCTGCAGCATCTGGTGACTGCCGGTGTCGATGTCGTCGTCATAGACACTGCCCATGGCCACACCAAAATCGTCCTGGACACGGTACGCGAGATTCGCAACCGTTATCCTGAATTACCCCTGATTGCCGGCAACGTGGCCACTGGCGAGGGTGCTCGGGCGCTCATTGACGCCGGGGCTGACGCCATTAAGGTTGGCATCGGGGCCGGTTCCATTTGCACCACGCGGGTAATCTCCGGCGCTGGAATGCCGCAGGTGACTGCACTGTTCGAGTGCTCCCAGGCCTGCCGCCCCCACGCAATTCCCCTTATCGCTGACGGCGGCATCAAGTACAGCGGTGATATTGTGAAAGCGCTCGCCATCGGTGCCAGCGCGGTGATGTTGGGCTCCATGTTGGCCGGGCTTGAGGAGAGTCCTGGCGAAATCATCCTGTACGAAGGTCGTCGCTACAAGATGTACCGTGGTATGGGTAGCCTTGGGGCCATGCAGGGCCACGGTGCCGATCGCTATGCCAGCGGCGTGCTCCAGCCCGAGAGGGACAAGTTGGTTCCCGAGGGCGTCGAGGGCCAGACCCCTTACAAGGGCAAACTGGAAGATGTAATCTACCAACTAATGGGTGGTTTGCGTGCAGGGATGGGTTACGTGGGTGCGCCCGATCTGATGGCCTTGCAGGAGAAAGCCCGGTTCGTCCAGATCACGAATGCTGGTTTATTAGAAAGTCATCCGCACAGCATAATGGTCACCAAAGAATCACCCAACTACCAGGTTAGACGGCCCTAGTGCACCACGCTATTGAGTCATATTTCCCCCTCGTTCTTGCAGTTCTGGGCAGGTATTTGCGGGTCATTCGTGGTAAAATAGAGCACAGATTTTTTTGCTCCGGAAGAAATATTTGGAGAATTTCAAAACTCCATTTTGTGATGGCGATTTTTCGGCGCGGCCAGGAACAAGATTGTTGGGAATTGAAGGTGGCCGTGCGGAGTGAGGAAAGGAGTTTCGTGTATGGCTAAGCGTAAAGTGACCTTGACGGATGATCAGAAACGGCGTAACGCGGAAATTCTGGCTCGCCTAGAATTCGAACGCCGGCAGCTCGTGCAAGAGACACGCGAACTGCAGCAGTTGGAGCGCACCCGCCCGGGCCGCAAACGTCGCAAGAAGCAAAAGGCTGTTGAGGAAATCACCAGCTGACGGGATTTTTTTGCGATAGACATTTTGACGCCGAGAGCGCCGAAGGCAGAGTAATGGAAGATATCAACTCTGTTGTCGGCGCTTTCGGCTTTCCTAAGGGATTCTGACCATGGCCTTCGACCATTCTACCTATATCTCACCTTTCACCTGGCGGTATGCTTCTTTGGAAATGCGCGAAATCTGGTCTGAAACCCACCGCCGGGAGCTGATGCGCAGCATTTGGGTTGCGCTCGCCCAGGCGCAGCAGCAGGCGGGTCTCGTCAGCCACGAACAGGTTGCCGACTTGCAGCGCAATGTGACCAGCGTGGATATTGGCCGTGCCCTGGAGTGGGAGCAAGAAACGCATCATGATGTAATGGCCGAAATTCGAACCTTTGCCGAGCAGAGTCCACTCGGGGGCCAGATTCTCCATTGGGGCGCCACCAGTGCAGATATCACTGACAATGCCGACGTGCTGCGTCTTCGTGAAGCCACGGCCGTTCTTTTGGAGCGCCTGCGCCTCCTCCTCCTGGCACTGGCTCAGCGCATCGACGAAACAGCCGATCTGCCCACCATGGCCTACACCCACATTCAACCGGCGGAACCCACAACACTGGGCTATCGTTTCGCTGTCTATGCCCACGATCTCCTGACCGACTACAATCGTCTACAAGCGCTTTTTACCGCACTTCGCGGGAAGGGGCTGAAGGGCGCCGTGGGAACCCAGGCCGGCTATGTGGAGCTTCTGACAGGCACACGTATGACCGCCCTGGAAATGGAAGCCCTGGCCATGAGCGTTCTAAACTTGCCGTACCATCAGATTGCCACCCAGACCTACACGAGGCAGCAAGATCTGTCCACGGTCCAGGTCCTGGCCGGAATTGCTTCCTCACTGCACAAATTCGCTCTCGACTTTCGCATCCTCCAATCACCCCCCTTCGGCGAATGGGCTGAGGCTTTCGGTCTTAAACAGGTGGGTTCCTCGGCCATGCCCTTCAAACGCAATCCGATCAATACCGAAAATATCTGCTCGCTGGCCCGCTACATCGCTGCCCTACCCGCCGTCGCCTGGGACAACGCCAGCCAGGCTATCCTCGAGCGTAGCCTGGACGACTCAGCCAACCGCCGCCTTTTCCTGGCCGATGCCTTTCTGGCCGCAGATGAGATCATCAGCCGTGCCGCGCGAGTTCTTCGGGACATGGAGATTGACCACGCCGCTATCCTCCGCAACATGACGCTCTACGGCCCCTTCGCCGCTACCGAACGCGTGCTGATGGCTTTGGTAGCAAAGGGAGTTGATCGCCAGGAAGGACACGAATGGCTGCGTGAGGCCAGTTTGCGGGCCTGGCAGGCGGCACAGGATGGGCTCGCCCCCAGCTTGATCGATCTGCTCGCCGTCGATGAGCGGATCAGTCGCTACTTGAATTCTGAAGAACTTTCGGGCCTGATGGATGCTTCGGCGCACACGGGCACAGCCACTGTTAGAGCCAGGAATCTCGCTGCCGAGATCTGGCAGACGTGTTCTGCTACTCCCTCCAGCCCCGCCTAGTTCTCCGTTTTGTACGTTACGGTTCGGTAGGTAGCGGCGTCGCGATCAGCAAAGGTGGTAGCGTTGGCTCAGGCGGCCGTGGTGTCGGCGCGGGGGCGGTCTCTGTTGCTGGTGTGGTCGGTGTGGCCGTAGGAGTAGCAGGGACAGTCACTGCTATCGTGGGACGTGGCGTCGCCGTCGGCAGGCTGGGATCAACCGCGATGTTCAGCGAACGGCCTTCGCTGCCCAGAATTTCCGCGCCGCGGTTGTTTTCCAGCACGATTTGCCACTGGTAGGGTCCAAGCAGATCGGGTCTGCTCAGCGGCTGCAGGTTCACAATGTACCGGGTGCCCAGGGTTGGCTGCTTCACTGTGGCCACGGCCGTCCGGCCGCTGGATCCTCTGAAATACAGTGTGAACTGCTCGGTTGCTCCCAGCGGCGCGGGCCAGTTCCAACTGAAGGCCAGTGTTTCCGAGTTCAGCGCCTCATAGCCGTCTTCCGGGCTTTGCATGCGCAGCGTTGGAGCTTCCGCCGCGCCCCCGCCATAGCCAAACTCAGCGGTCCAATACCACACGCTCGGTGCTCCATAGTCAGTCGTGAACCCCATCCCCACCTCAGTGGCATAGCGATTCAAAATGATCGATCTGTGACTGGGGCTGTTCACCCAGAACTCCACAGACTGGCGTGGGTCGGCGAACCCCCAGGCCGTCGCCTCTCCGGCATAGCCCCGTGGGTACTCAAACTGCAGGAAGCGCTCACGGGGTGTAGAGCCGTCCGATCCTATGTGCTGCGTATGCTGGGCGCTGGCCATGTCAGACGCATGCTTCTGTGCCGCCGCGTTTAACTCTGTCGCCGCCGTCAGCGGACCCAGGTCGAACTGGCTTCGGGCCTCATTGATGTATTCCAGCAGCTGCATGGTTGCCGAAGTGCCCGCAGCAAATACCAGTGGTTCCATCACAAACGGACCATCCAGATCTACTTCGTCCAGTGCCAGGTCGCCGTTTGCCGTGGCCGCTTCGGCCGAACTGCCGATGCTCAATCCTGAAAGATGGCTCACCACCGGCAAAAAGACTTTGAGGGTGCCTTCATCGACATGAACCCAGCGCCCGACCTCAGTGCTGCCAAATTCATTGCTCGCTTTCAGGGTGACGTAGTAGTCACCCTTTTGGCGGAACGAATGGCTCACTTTCGCCCCGTCATATTGCCGTCCGTCTCCCATTGACCATGCAAAGTGCGTATCTCCAGGACTGCCCTCAGCTTCCCCGATTATCAGCTCTCCGGCCGACGTCAAATCGGCTACGTAAATATCCGCCGTTGGTGGTGCACCGACTGCAATCGTCTGCGTCGTTTCGGAACGGCCGAATTCGTTCTCCACTACCAGCGTAACCAAGTACTCTCCGGGCGAGGCATACATATGTTGGGGTCGCGCGTCGGTCGCGCCAGTGCCGTCCCCGAAGTCCCAGCTGTACCGCACCGGGAATTGCCCGCCGCTTAAGTTGGCGAAGCTGACCGTTTGTCCCAAACCCACCGTATCATCGTCGGCCGCGAACTGCGCCACCGCATGTGGCACAACGGTCAACTGTTCCGTGCGCGTTGCTGTTCCTAGGGGATTCTCCACCGTCAGCGTAATGTCATACACGCCCGCCAGGGGATAAACCACTGTCGGCTGGTTGACGGGCACGGTACGTCCGTCCCCCAGCTTCCATTCCTCGGTGAACGGTCCCGGACCCTCCAACTCTGCCGCCAACGGCAGGGGTTGCCCAACGGAAACGCGCAGCGGCCCGCCAAGACCCGATATCCGCGGAGGAACACCGATCCAAAGCATTGTAGAAGTCTTGGATTCCCCGCCAGGTAGCTGCATTTCAACCGCCAGCTTCTGTTCTGGATGGGTGAGATCAGCCGAACTGACCTTCAGATCTAGCAGCAGCTCGCGACTCCCGCCATTCGGGGGCACAACGGGCAGCCATTGGATGCTGTTGGTACCCAGATTCATGGTCACACCTGCGGGCATGTCGTTCCGTTCCAGCCGCAACACCGAAGGAATTGTCAGCACGACTTTGGGAGAAGCAAATTCCGCCTGACGATTGGTGACGACTGCCTTCAGCTGTAAGGTGTCACGTGGGGTGCCAATGGGAGGGGTCACAGAGAGGTCCAGCTGCACGGCTCCGGTGATTTGAGCTACCCCCGTATAGGAGGCAGCAACAATCGACGCAGCCTGGTCACGCCGCACAAAGAACAGGGTCATCATGGCCGCGACAGCCATAATGGCTACCAGCAGACGCGGTTTGGGCCTCATGTAGCCCGCAGTTTAACAGATTTGCCCCCGCATATCAAACGGCGAGTTCCGACCCTGAGCCTGCGCGCCTTACCTCAGAAGACGCTCCGGCCCCATCTTCCACTGAATGCGCCAGCGAGCAGTGTCCTATACAACTCGCAGGTTGAAGAAACCTTGCAAGATCTGGAAAATGCCAAAGATAAATAATGCCAGCGCCGCCAGCCCACTGAGGGCGCGACTAATCCGTGCATCTAGACGTTCAGTCAGGGAGAAAAGGCCGATCAGTGCCATGAATCCGCCTATCAAAGCCACGTAAAAACCCGTCACAAAACTCAGTCCTAATTTCGGCGCCTCGCGCCACGCAGTAATGAAAATGGGTCCGGCGATGGTTGCCCAAAAGATGTAGGGGTTGGGACTGAGCGCGTTTAGCAGCGCTCCTTTCAAGAGGTTTCGCAGCGGGCTGTCACTAGCTTCTCCGGCTTCCGCGGTTACGGCCGTGCGGAAACTGCGATATGCTCCAAAGGCCAGGTAGATCAGGAAGAAACCACCTGCAATTTGCAAAGCGTACAGCAGCCACGACGGTGCCCTGGTCAGCGCAATCAGCACCAGCAGTACGATTGGTCCGTCGCTAATCAGCGGGGCAAAAGCCACTGGCAGCGTTCTGCGCCAACCGCTGCGAATCGTTTGCGACAGCAAGAAAGCTTGAAATGGCCCCGGCTGCGCGGCTGCACTGGCCCCAAGTACGAACCCCTGGAAAAAAACAAAGAGCATTTCTTCCTCAACGACACCTCTTTAAGAATACGAAACTGTAACACAGCACGGGCGTACCGCCAGAAACGTTTCCGGCGATCAGGATAAGCCCTTGGCACAACAATGCTATAATGTCAGGCTAAGGGCAGTACCGGCTCTGGATAAGCGAGATCACGTCAAATGGAAGGTGTTTATAGTGCCGGAAAGCAAGAGTTGGAGCACAACAACGCGCTACATCGTACTGATACTGATGCTTGCCGCCCTCCTGTGGTTGGTATTTGCGGCGCGCGAACTGATTGGCCCGCTGGCGATTGCCGCCCTGCTGGCCTATGTGCTGAACCCCGTAGTCAGGGCTATCTGCGCGGGTAGTCGTCTGAGCCGTAGTTGGGCCGTCCTGCTGGTTTACTTGCTGTTTTTGCTCGTCTTTGCGGTTGCAGCTGTTTTGCTGGCGCCGCAGCTGCCTCCACTGGCTGCCCGCTTGAGTGACCAACTGACTGAAATTATCGTTGTCGTGGAAGAAGCGGTAGCCACGCCTATTGTTGTCTTTGGTACAACTCACTCGCTTGAAACGGTTGTCGCGAATTGGCCCGCTCTGGCGCAGAGCGTTTCCCAGCCCGACCTTCTGATCAGCGCCTTTGCCGCCACTTCGGAAAACCTGGCCTGGGTGCTCATCGTTCTGGTTACCACGTACTACCTGCTCCTAGACGCCCCACGGCTGCGCAACTGGGTCCTTGGAGTGGTTCCCGAGGGTTACGAAGCGGACGCCCGGATTCTGTACGCCCAAATCAACGCGATCTGGAGCCAGTATCTGCAAGGTCAGTTTCGCCTGATGCTCTTTGTTGGTGTTATGACCGGCATTGTAGCAGTAGCTATCGGTTTGCCTGGCGCGCTGGCCTTCGCGGTTCTCGCCGGCCTGCTGGATATTGTCATGTCCGTTGGCCCGTTGGTTGTGATGATTATCGGCGCAATAGTTGCTTTTGTGGCTGGCTCCAACTATTTGCCAATCTCTAACCTCTGGTTTGCCGTGCTCGTAGCCGTGCTTTTCAGCGCCATCAATGTGATAGAGAACATTTGGCTGCGACCGCGTATCATGGGCGCAAGCGTTCGTCTGCATCCTGCAATAGTCTTCATAGCCGTGGTGGGCTCGTTGACGCTGGCAGGTATCTTGACCGCGCTGTTTATTGTGCCTCTCATTGGATCCGCTCTAGTGGTGGGTCGCTATTTCTACTGCAAGGTTCTTGACGTGGACCCCTGGACCTCTGATTCAGACGGACTCGTCTCGTTTGAGAACGCTTACTCTACGGCCGAGACTCATGAGGGTTAGAGCTTGGTCAAAATCTCCGGCCCGTTTGGCGTAATCGCTATCGTGTGTTCATATTGCACACTGAGCGATCCGTCGGCCGTTACTACAGTCCAGCCATCATTCAACATATACCATTCGTGCGTTCCGGCATTAATCATGGGTTCGATCGTGAAGGTCATCCCGGGGCGAAGTTGTGGCCCTCTCGCTGCCTGTCGAATATGCGAGACGGAAAGAGGTTCATGTAAGACGCGCCCAATCCCGTGACCACCCCACTCGTGGACCACAGAAACCCCCTGGGCGTCTGTAAAATCATTGATCGCGCGCCCGATATCATAAAGATGGGCGTTCACTTGCGCTGCCTCGATGCCCACGGCCAGGGCACTTTTGCCAATATCCATCAAGCGCTGGGCCGCCGGGCTAACCTGCCCCACGCCAAACGTATAACACGCATCTCCACAGTATCCGCGGTATTTCAGGCCGATATCAATGCCAATCACATCGCCTTCCTGCAGTATACGGCCGTCCGGCAGACCGTGACAGACTTCGTGATTAACGGATGCGCATATAACCCCGGGGAAGGGTGGGTGTTCCGCCGAACTGCCCTGATACCCCTTGTAAAGTGGCTGCGCTCCCTGGGCCACAATATGATCTTCCACGATCTTGTCCAGCACAAGCAGCGCCACACCCGGCTGAATCTTCTCCGCCAGGATCGCAAAACATTCCGCTACCATCCGGCCGGAGTCACGCATCCGCGCGATTTCCTTCGCATTCTTGGGTCTGACTCTCACAAGCAAATCTCACTTCTTGACGGTCTAGTTTCCGGCTGAGTATAACACAAAAGGGGCCTGCCACTGCTGGCGGACCCCTTGATTAGCTGTGAAGTAGTACCTATCCGCTAGGGAAGCAACACGCTGTCAATAACGTGGATGATCCCATTGGAAGCTTCGATGTTGTAGATAAGGACCTTTGCCCCGCCGATGTCAACGATCGTTGTTCCGTCACGATTGACCTCCAGCGGGCTGCCCTCTAGGGTCCACATCCGATCCGTTGTGGCCAACTGGTCGCGTGTAAGCGGGTTGCCGACCACATGGAAAAGCAGGATGTCTGTAAGGGCGCCGGAAGGATCGGCCAGCAATTCATTCAGCGTGCTCTCCGGGATAGCCGCGAAGGCATCATCTGTTGGCGCAAACACGGTGTAGTTGCCCGGCTGTGCAAACGTGTCGACCAGTCCGGCGGCTGAAAGTGCAGCAACCAATGTATTGAAATTGCCATTGGCTACAGCGATTTCGGCGATGGTCTGGCTGGGCACATCGGCTGCTACCGCCATCTGCTCTTCAGGGGCAGCGGCTTCTGCCTCCGCCGGAACGACCGGTTCTTCAGCCACAACAGCTTCTGCCGGAGCGACTGGGGCAGCGCTTGCCGCGCCGGGGACGAGTACCGTGTCAATCACATGGATAATACCGTTCTTAACTGCAATATCGGTAATAATAATCTGGCTATCGTTGACGTACGGCTTGCCATCACGTAGGCTCACTGCCAGATTACGACCCAATAGCGTGGGCAGCTGCTCACTGCCTAGAACATCACCGCTGCTGTATGAGCCGCTCAAGACGTGATAGGTAAGCACATCGGTGAGTGCTCCTTTCGGGTCTGCCAGCAGGGAGGCGATTACATCATCGCCCAAGGCTGCAAAGGCCGCATCTGTTGGCGCAAAAACGGTGAAGGTGTTATCCGCGCTCGCCAGGGTGTCTGCCAAACCAGCCGCTACAATTGCGGCATGCAGCGTGTCAAAACGGCCGTCTGCCGCCGTGATGTCAACAATGTTCGGCTCATACTCCTGCGCAAACGCGGCGCCGAAAAGCCCGAGCACTAATAATAGAACCAATGTAACAGAAACTAGTAGCTTACGTTGCATGACTATCTCCTAACTTGTGCAATTCCGTTGCGCCACCCGCAACACCCGTAATGTACAATAGTTGTAGATAATTTGTATAGCTTACTCAGATTCTGTTCAGTTTTGGAAGGCTCCGCGCACGCAGGCTTGCTAGTCGGCTGCGTTAATCCAGTATTGGGCGCTCTCATCCACAAAAGGCGTGAGCGGTATAACAACGAGCAGGCCCCCGTCCTGGCCCAGTTCCACCCGCTGCTGCGCCTGATTTAGTGCGTTGAGAGGCACATCGATCACTTGTGGGGCGGCCCCACGCACCAGTAGACGTACGGCCCACTGTTGTGGCAAGAGCCAGCCCGTGCGTACGAACCCTCGTGCCTCCCATTGGCCGGATCCCCCTTCCGCATCGTCTACAAAGCCCAGCTCTGGGATTGTGATATCGTCCAGGGCAAAACCTCTACCGATTGTTTCGAAGTCGGTCAGCACCTGAAAACGGATGAGGATAGATTGGCGGGCAAATTGGCTAAGCGACAATGTTTCTCGCACCCAACCGTTATTGCTCGCTGAGTTATTGCGGCTCTTTCCGCTGATGGCCGGGCCATAATCCCCCTCGCGGCGGTTCTCCGGATAGAGCAGATGCCACGTCTGTCCCTGGTCAGTAGAGACCGACACATAGGCAAAGTCGTAGTCCAACTCCAGATCATACCAGGTCTGAAACGTCAGGGTGGCCTGATCCAATGCCGTCAAATCAAACGCAGCGGTCAATTGTGCATTGGAATCGTTGGAAGGCAGGGCGTACCACATCTGATCGCCGCTCGTCGGCGGCGCATCAATGAGCCGCACCGTCGTATCACCCGCAAACGTCAATGTGACAGGCCCCTTCCGATCCAGATCGATGTAATGCACGCCAAACTGGTTGATCTCGCGTTGGTCGGTGAACGGCAATTCGCGAATTCTGGTCTGCAGCGCTGGTGCGTTCAGGTCGAGATGGGTGTAACCAAAACGTGTCCCGGCAGCCGGATCATCCAGGGCGTTAGCTGTTGCCCAATCGGCTACGAACTGCTCCAGGCTGCGCTCGGGTGCGTAGCCCTGCAGCACGGTCCGTACCGCCGCCAGGCCATTGGCCGGCTGTCGCACCAGCTCATAGAGCGCTTCATCCCCTAATTGCTCCCAGACATACACCATGAATAGGTAACTTGCAGCGTAATGCGCATCAATGGTCGCGCCATCGTACGCCCAATCGTCAAGCGCGATCTCAGGCTGCTCCAGATATGCATCGGCCACGGCCGTGTCCAGGCCCGCATACAGCTCCGCCAACTGCGACAACCCTTCGTTGAACCACGTAGTCTCATTCTTATCCAGGTTCCATTGAAAGAGATGCTGCAGTTCATGTACCAGGGTTCCGAAGTACAGTTTGCTGCCGAACTCCAACTGCCCCATGTTCAGATATACAATTTCCTGTTCATTGGAATCGTGAAACAGCGTACGAGGGTATTCGTCCTGGTCGCTGAAATAGCCGAGTTCGTAAATCTCGCCCGAGCCCTGCAAATGCAAAATAGAGAAGCGCGGGTCGCCATCAATCCCCGGTGCCCATGGCTGATCGAAGAGCAAGCTTACCCGGTTGTAGTACTGCTCTTCCATTTGCTGTGCCGCCGCTTGCACGACGGCCGCATCCACCCAGTAGGTGTCATCTACCCAGAAATAGGCGTGTTCCGTGATCGCCATCAGAGTTGCTTCGACGACCCCATCCTCCGTCTGAAAGACCTGGCGATCCCCCAAGTTAAAGCTCGGCCGCGAGAAAGTACGTTCTCCTACGTCTAGCTTGCCCAGGTGCACAGCCGAGTCATAATAATCGTTCGCAGGATGGTCTGCCGAATAGAGTCGTTCCAGATAGGCGGGTGCATTGTCGGGTACTGGATGCTGGTCAAGGGTCAGAGGTAAGGTGACCGTGCCCGCCATCACAGCTTCCGGGTCAGCAACGGCCGTTGCCTGCACAAGAGGGGCTGCTGTTGGCAGGGCGGTTGGGGTAGGCTCCAAACTGGTCAAGCCCGCGAGCGCTGGAACTGCTGGTGGCAAGGTAGGCAGCGGAGTTGGCGAAGGATCACTGATCGCGACGGTTAGCCCGGTGGGAATACCGCCTTCGCGCAGATACAACCCACCTAGCACACCTAGACCTGCACAGAGCATCAGCAGCAATGCGACTAAACATCCGCTCAATCCAAGTATGATCAGCTTCTGTGAACTCTGCGTGTTCCTGGACGGCATCTGGTCTAACCCTTACGGATAGCGTTCTGCTTGGCTATAGACAGGTGAAGAAATCGTAACTTGAGTACTCCATGTGGGTTTAGTCCTGTGTATGCGATCAGGAAAGATACTATTGTAGCTTGGAACTGTGCTTGGTCGCCATTCCTGGCGCAGATTTGCATCACAGGTACACCCTTGGCTATGGTACCCAAATTCGGAAGAGAGACCAAACGCAACATGTTTATTGTAATGTGAAATGCCATGAAATACGCACATATAGTTGGCTGGGGTTGCTTTCTGCCCGAACGGGTACTCACAAACGACGACATCGCCCAGATAGTAGATACCTCAGACGAGTGGATTCATACCCGCACCGGCATTCGTGAACGGCGAATTGCTGGCGAGCGAGAGACGACTGCTACCATGGCGTTTGAAGCGACCGCTCGTGCCCTTGCCGTGGCCGACATGCATCCCACGCAATTGGACCTGATCATCGTCGCAACCTCCACCCCAGAGTATATGTTTCCTTCCACGGCCAGCCGGGTACAGGACTATCTTGGTGCTACGAGGGCCGGGGCTTTTGACCTGAGTGCTGCCTGCTCCGGGTTTGTCTATGCTCTCAACATGGCCGCCCAGGCGATCGCCACAGGGTCCGTGCGCAATGTCGCTGTAATTGGCTCCGAGACTATGTCCCGGGTTGTAGATTGGACCGATCGCGGCACCTGCATCCTCTTTGGTGACGGTGCTGGCGCCGTGATTCTCAAAGGATCAGATGTGCCTGGAGGCCTCCTGGCCGCACAGCTGCGTTCAGATGGCTCCGGTGGCGATTTGCTGAGTTTGCCCGCGGTTTATCACAACCCTGTGCCCACCCTTGGGCCTGAGTATCTGCGAAATGGTCATGACAAAAACACGATCAGTATGCACGGCCGTCAGATCTTCCGCTTTGCCTCGCATGTCGTCCAGACATCGGTCACTGATGTCGTAAAGCAGGCGAACCTGACTCTGGCCGAAGTTGATTTGATCATTCCACACCAGGCCAACGCGCGAATCATTGAGCACGTAGCCAAAAAAATGAAAATCCCACCTGGCAAGTTCTTCTCCAACGTGGAGAATTTCGGCAACACATCTGCTGCCTCTATCCCCATTGCCTTATGCGAAGCAGTCGAGGCCGGCCGGCTGCGCTCAGATGATATAGTCGTCTTCACCGGTTTTGGTGGTGGCTTGACCTGGGCGTCGGCGATTTTCAAATGGAATGTCACTCCGCCCAAAGTTTCTACTCTCGATCGCGAACTGCAGCGCACGCGCTACATCATTGCCCGTGGCCGCTCCCGCTGGCGCAAATGGCTCCGTCGTACAGAAGCGCGGGTCACGCGTTCACCAACGCCCGACGCCCGAATGCGTGACGCAGATCGCAAAGACCTCGACTAAGCCACCGCCAACGCGATCTGGCGTAGCAGCTCCCCTTCGTCAACAACTCCGTCGACGTGCACCTTACCGTTGATCACCAGGTAGGGAAGAGTTCGTGCGGAGTATCGAGTCGTAATCTCAGGAAACACGTCCGCCATGATCAGAAAGGCCTGGACCTGCGCGTGCCCAACCGCCAACCCAAAGGCGGTTTTGGCCATCAGCGGTCCGCTCTCATCATCGGCAGCTGACAACAGCTCTATTTGCACAGGGTCCGCCAAATTCCGCAGCCGGATTCGCGTCTGAGGCTCCAGCGTTGCGCCACGAAGCGCGACCGCCTGAATCGCCGCAATAAGCGAGGTCATCTGGTATCCGGCCGGCAGCCCGATCAAGCGAACACCATAATCCACAGCCACGCTATCTTCCTGGCCAAATACGCCGATGACCGGATAGTAAGGATAGTTGGCCCGACGTGGGAAAACGGCCGTTTCAATTGCGCTGAACGCACCGCCAAGCGCCGCAACCAGCCGCACGGCTTCCCGTTCGCCCAGGCTGGCCGCTGGATTGGCCCAGACATGTAGGCGCACAGGGTGCGGAAGCGCCTCGAAATAACTGGGCAGCAGTGCCCAGGTTTCGGCGTCAAATGGACTGTTTGCCGGCTGTTCAGGCGTTGCGCGGTTCATGACTGCCAGTTTATAATGCACGCCTAGCTTTAAGACAAGAGGTCCCAACTCATTGGCACTATTCCTCGTCACCTTTGCCCTCTGGGCTGTGCTCCACAGCCTTTCGGCCGGCGCCGGTATGAAAGGTCGCTTTCGCAACCGTTTTGGTGAGCGCGTCTACCAGGGTTGGTATCGACTGATCTACAATATCGTTTCCGTGGTCAGCATCCTTCCCGTCCTTGCCGCCCTGGCCATCACTGTTCCCCCACGCACAGTGTGGATCATCCCCGCACCCTGGTCATACTTTGCCTTGGCCGTCCGTTTACTCGCCCTTCTGGGTCTTGGCTTCTCCCTGTGGCAAACGGACATCTGGTCCTTCCTTGGCCTGCGGCAGCTTGTTCGATACCTTCGGGGAGAGCCGTTTCCAGCTGTGCAGGAGCAGTTTGTTTCCAAAGGTACCTACGCCTGGGTTCGCCATCCACTCTACTTCTTCAGTATGCTTTTCATCTGGTTCAATCCTGTCATGACCCTGAGTAGCCTGCTGTTCAACCTCCTGTCGACTCTCTACTTCGGTATAGGCTCCGTGTATGAGGAACAGAGGCTTCGCACGACATTCGGCTTGCGTTATGAGGAATATCGGTCCAAGGTCCCCCGGTTTCTACCCTGGCCCCCGAAATCGCATACCCTACCCTGAAACAAGCTGCTCAGGTGCTGGCTGCATAGCGTCGCTGCCATTCGTAGAGCTTATTTAGGGCTTCCAGAGGTGTCATCACCGTTGGATCTAGCGCTTCCAATTCTTCCAGTAAGGGGCTGGTCTCAGGGAAAAGTGCCATCTGTTGGCCGCTACTCAACAGCCCTGGTTCAACGGAGGCCGTCGGCGCATGCTTTTCCAGGCCGCGTAGGATTTCGTTTGCACGGCTGATAACATCGCGCGGCAAACCGGCCAGCTGCGCCACATGAATTCCGTAGCTGCGGTCCGCTCCCCCGGGTATGATGTGGTGCAGGAACGTGACCGCGTCCCCCTCCTCGGCTACGTCAACGTTGTAATTTGCCACGAGGGGCAGAACGTCCGCCAGCCCTGTCAACTCATGATAGTGCGTGGCAAACAACGTTCGCGGCTTCAGCCTCGGGTGGTTATGCAAGTATTCGACGATAGCCCACGCCAGGGAGAGACCATCGTAGGTACTCGTGCCCCTGCCGATTTCATCCAACACCAACAGCGAACGGCCGGTGGCGTGGTTCAGGATTTCGGCCGTCTCTACCATCTCCACCATGAATGTCGACCGGCCTGCGTGCAGTTCATCATGCGCTCCAATCCGAGTGAATATACGGTCGACCAGACCGATGCGCGCTCTGGCTGCTGGAACAAAGCTGCCGATCTGGGCCATCAACGTAATCAACGCAACCTGGCGCAGGTAAGTCGATTTCCCCGCCATATTGGGCCCGGTAATGATCTGTATCCGCTCCCGCGAATCGAAACGCGAGTCATTCGGGACAAATCGCTGCCCCAATGACGATTGCATTCCCAGGCTATGTTCGACGACAGGGTGACGGCCGTCTTCAATCTCCAAATCGTCATCCTCAGCTAGCTCCGGCCTCACATATTGGTTGTGCGCCGCCACCTCCGCCAGCGCTGCTGCTACGTCCAGCCGCGCCACCGCCCCGGCGGTAACCAGCATCCGCGTGGCGGCTGTGCTGACCCGCTCCATCAACTCGGAGAACACGCGCCGCTCGATCTGCATCATCCGATCTTCTGCATTCAGAATCAGCGTCTCAAACTCTTTCAACTCCGGGGTAATATATCGCTCCGCGTTCGTCAGCGTCTGTTTGCGAATATAGTCTTCGGGGACCAGAATGCTGTTGGCTCTGGTTACCTCGATGTAATAACCGAACACCTTGTTGAAGCCTACCTTGAGCGAACTGATACCGGTGCGTACGCGTTCCCTGCCCTCCAGGCCATCGACCCATTCTCGTGCATGTGCCGATGAATTCAATACACCATCCAGTTCAGCCGAAAAACCGGGCCGAATTACACCGGGCTTGCTCAAATTGGCGGGTGCGTCATCGACCAGGGCCCGTTGAATCAACTCGGCCGTTTCCGGGCACGGATCCAGTTCCTGTGCAAGGTCGGCCAGGGCCCCCCAGGGTGCGATTGCGCTTCGCAAGCCCGGCACGATCTGCAGCGCGCGGCCGATATTCTGCAGATCGCGTGGTGAAGCTGACTGGCTCAAGGCGCGGTTCGTCAGGCGTTCCAGGTCCGGCATGCCTTTTAACAAAGTTCGCAACTCGCCGCGCAGCAAGGCGTCATCGATAAAGACTTGCAGGCGATCGTGCCGCAGCCTTAGCTCATCAATGTTTAAGAGCGGTCGGGAGATATGCTGTCGCAGAAGCCGCGCTCCGAGAGGTGTGACTGTCCGGTCCAGAATATGGATCAGGGAACCAAGTCGTTCGCCTGCAATCGATTCCGTCAGTTCCAGGTGGCGGCGCGTGCTGGCACCCAGCGCCATATACCCATCGACGCTGTACGTGGAAAGGCGCTGGACCTGTGCCACGGAACCGCGTTGTGTCTCTTGAAGATAGTGCAGGATCGCTCCCGCTGCCCGTGCGGCCAAAGGTTTGTTCTCGCAGCCGAATGCATCCAGCGCCGCAACTCTGAAATGCGTCAACAACGACTGGCGCGCGTTTCCCAGTTCGAAGCGCCAGTCGGGCAGCTTGCTGATCGCCGGAACTCCAGGGTACGATCCATCCTGACTGTCCGGGATCAACAGTTCTGCTGGGCCAAGTCGCGCCAGTTCTTCTTCCAGGGCCTGGCGAGAGGGTAGCACGGCCGTTGCAAACTCCCCCGTGGTGATATCCGCGAAGGCCAGTCCGGCCCGCCCATCTTCGGTAACCACCGCCGCCAGGTAGTTGTTGCGTGCCGCATCCAACATTCCCGGCTCAATCACCGTCCCGGCCGTAAATACCCGCACGACTTCGCGCGGCATCAACCCCTGGATCGTGTCATTGCCGACCTGTTCGCAAAGCGCAACCTTATAACCTTTGCTGATCAACCGGGCGATATAATTCTCTGCTGCATGGTGCGGCACCCCGGCCATTGGCGTGCGCTGGTTCTTGCCTTGAGGGCGACTTGTCAGCACCAGGTCCAGCTCGCGTGCCGCAATCTCCGCATCGTCGTCAAACGTCTCGTAAAAATCGCCCAGGCGGAAAAAGACGATCGCGTCCCGGTGTTGTGCTTTTATGTCCAGATACTGCTTTCTGCTGGGCGTAATCTTGTCATTGCCTGATTTGGCCATGGATGATTCCTTACGCTGAACGTTACCTTGTCAAGAATAGCTGGGAAGCAGCGGCCAGGCAAAGCCTGCCACTTCCCCTTGGCCGGGCTGCCTCACAGAGGTTTGCTCCGCTGCCCAAATTGCCGATTGCATTAATTGGCCACTTGGGTACTATTGCTTTCGCCACGCCGCGCTGTCTGCATTCCCGTGTTGGGCGACAAAGGAGGCAACCTTGAGCGCTGAACTGCCGGTATCAATCTTGCATCGCATCAACCGCTATTTGGCCTCCAAGAAGCCGGTTGCCCTCCTAGCCTCGCATGTGATGCATCGTATTGACCCCTTGGTTTACGAGTTGAGTCGCCAGAAGCATACGGCCGCGAACCTGCTGCTTGGCTTACCTGTGGTTCACCTGACTACTACTGGCGCAAAAAGCGGGAAAGAACGTACCGTGCCCCTGCTGGCCATCCCTCACGGGGAAGAAATAATCCTGATTGCTTCTAACTGGGGCGGTCGGCAAAATCCGGGCTGGTATTACAACCTTCGCCAGCATCCCCAGGTGACGGTCAGCCGCGACGGTTCGCCGCGCGCGTATATGGCGCGTGAGACCATTGGCGAAGAGCGCGCAGATTACTGGCAAAAAGCGGTTGAGCTGTACGGTGGTTATGAAGCCTACCGCCGGCGCACGGCCGACCGGATGATCCCTGTTATCATACTTACCCCCCTGGAATAGGTTTCAGGGATGTTGAGCAGCGTGCCAGGCGGTTAAGGCGCGCCTGTGCCTCTCTTCCAATTTCGTCAACGGCCGTTTCGCCTCCATCAGCGCCCGCGCATTTTCGAAACTCAGCCCTTTTTCCTGCATCAAGTAGGCCGCCACCAACGTTGCCGATCGTCCTCTTCCCTTGGCGCAGTGCACGAGGACAGTTCGCCCATCCTCGATCTGTCCCTCTATCCACCCGACCGCCGCTGAGATTACCGTGTCATCGGGTACCGTCACATCTGGCACCTTAAATTGAACATAGGCTATGTCATGGTCCTCGTAAAATGCGGTGTCGTCTTCCCTTTCAGCGCGAATATTTAACACGGCCGTGATACCATGGTCGAGCAGAAACTGGTAGTCTCGTGCATAGGTAGGCGCACCGCCCACCCATAAATTTGGCGTGATGGGATCAAACCATTCATGCCCGTTGATATTTTCATAGACATAACGAATCGCGGGATAGAACTTGTCGAAGACACGGTGAAATAGATTCATGACCAGGGATCATAGCGGTATGATCCGCAAGAGACAAACCCACCTACACCTGCTGCGACCTCCGAGACGCGTGCGGGTCGCAGCGGTGGCTCAACCCTGGCTCGCTTCTCAGGTAGGATGCATTCAGAACCGAGTGCTTTCGAAACTGGCGCAGAACGTCCGGCAGACTTCTGCTATAATGGCTCCATGGAGGCTGCCAAGCTATGAAAAAGCTAGATATTGTTGCCGTGATTTTGGGGGGAGGGGTCGGCTCCCGTCTCTATCCATTGACCAGAGATCGCACCAAACCTGCAGTGCCCTTCGCCGGCAAGTATCGACTCATCGACATCCCCATGAGCAATTGCTTCCATGCCGGAATTGAAAAGATTGCCATTCTGACCCAGTTTAATTCCGTCTCCTTGCATCGTCATATTCATCGCACCTACGCCCGCGACAGCTTCACCAGTGGTTGGGTGCAGATCCTTGCCGCTGAACAGACTTTGCGCAGCGGCGATTGGTATCAGGGTACGGCCGATGCCATCCGCAAACAGCTTCTGGAGATTAAACAAGCTGGTTCCAAATACGTGCTCATTTTGGCTGGTGATCACCTCTATCGCATGGATTACCGTGCTTTTGTCGATGAACACAAGGAATCCGGTGCTGATATTTCCATTTCCGTGCAGCCGGTAGCCCGTGAGGAGGTATCCGCTCTCGGAATCCTCAAGATGCAGCCAGATGGTCAGATTACCGATTTCGTAGAGAAGCCCCAGACGGAGGAAGCGCTTCAGGGTTTTGAAAGCGGTGAAGATCCCGAAAAGCCTTACATGGCTTCAATGGGCATTTATGTCTTTACCGTGGACCGTCTGGAGGAAATGCTCACCGAAAACTCCGGCACAGACTTTGGAAAACACATCATTCCGGCCGCGCTTAAGAATAAGCGGGTCATGGGATATGTTTTCGATGGCTATTGGGAAGATATCGGAACCATGCGCCGCTTCTTTGAAGTCAATCTGGACATGGCGGCGCCGCTCCCAAAATTTAACCTCTATGATCCTGAACGGCCCATATATTCCCGCCCGCGCTTCCTGCCGGGATCGAAGGTGGAAGGTGGCAATCTCCAAAACGTACTGCTCGCGGATGGTGGACGTATCCAGGAGGCAACCATTCGCAATTCTGTGGTGGGGCTCCGCAGTATCATTAGCAATAGTGTCACCATTCAGCGCTCCGTCATCATGGGCGCAGACTACTACGAGTCGGAAGAAGCAGTCAGGGAAAATAAGGCCATCGGCCAACCTGACATTGGAATTGGGGAAGGATCGGTCATCGAAGGGGCGATTATTGACAAGAATGCTCGTATCGGACGGCAGGTCATCATCCGCAATATCCCCGATCGTCCGGACTTCGTTTCTGACGACTGGGTCGCGAGCGAAGGCATCGTCATTATTCCTAAAGGTGCTACGATTCCGCACGGAACGGTGATCTAGTGTTGTGGCCCATGCTCCGTCGCTCTTCAAGCCGGAGGCAGATTATAGCCGTCCGGCTTCGTGTCACTGGATGCGGCGGGCATCTTCCCATAGTTCAATCGACATATCGGTAGGCCTGAGCAGTGGAAAAAGCACTTGAGCAGGGTCAGGGTGACTGGCGGCGCATGGTAAACGAGCTTCAGCAGCAGCTCGCCATCATACAGCCGCAATTGGTTGCCGCCGAGGCTCAACTGAGCGAACAACTGGCCGAGATCAGCGCCTTTGAATTCCAGGTGCGCGCTTACCTCGAGCCTCTGACCCGCCGTCTCGATCGCCTTGACGATGAAATCAAGGATCTGCAGCGTCAGCTGCGCCGCCTGCAGGACAGCTGGCTCCATGCTGATTCACCGGAAGGAGATGACCTCCTGAGGGCATGGCGATCTTCGGAGGACGCTGGTGCCGCAGCAGGCGATGAGTATCGATACCATTCTGCGCCTACAGGACCACCACCCCCAACATTGTCTCGCAAACAGGCAGAAGAGTTGAAAACTCTTTATCGGCAGTTGGCCCGTCGCTTTCACCCTGATTTTGCCCTGAATGAAGAAGATCGTGCCTATCGCACCCAGCTCATGATGGCCATCAACGCCGCCTATACCATCGGTGATCTACCCCGCCTGGAAGAATTGGCCGGGGAACCGGATCCCCAACGGCCGTCCTACTCCGCCGAGGACATGGTGCTGGCGCTGCTGCGCGAGTTAGAACGTTGCCAGAAGCGTCTGTCTGAAATTGCCCTTGACCTGGAGCGCCTGTCTAAGCACCCCAGTGCCCTCCTCAAACGCCGTGCCGACCTGGCTGCTCGCAAGGGCCGTAACGTACTCGAAGAATTAGCTGCCGAATTACGTGACCGTATCTCCGAACGAATGGTCCAGCGCGAAATTCTGTTGTCGGAGATCGACGCCTTCGAGAATGGAGAGCCGGAATACATAGATGATGCCCTTGCCGACGCCGTGTTCAACCTGGGTCTCGAGCAGGCGCTCATGGAAGACGGTGATATCAGCGCGGCAGAATGGCGCGATCGCCACCGTAACCAGATCGATTGGGGAGATAGCGACGAGGAGGAGGGTTGGGAGGCCCTGCGTCGCGCACGAGAAAGTGGTAAGAAACCCTGAACCCGCCTTCTGGTTTGTGCCGCTACCAGGGGGCAATGGGCTTCACCGGACTGCGAGTGACGCCAGCGGTTCGCCTCTCTCTATGCCCACCAATACTGCGAAGCAAGAAAGGAGTTTGCAAACATGAATGCGACCGTAAAACTTGAGCAAGGCATGCGTTTTGCCGGCATTTCTGATTCAGGACACGAGGTGTACATGGATTCTGACCCTAGCGTAGGTGGCGCTGATTCTGCGGCCCGCCCAATGGAGTTGCTGCTCATGGGGCTCTGTGGCTGCACGGCCATGGACACCATCTCGATCTTGCGTAAAAAGCGGCAACAAGTCGGTGGTCTCGAGGTCAGGGCTTCAGCTGAGCGTGCTGAAGAACACCCCAAGGTTTTTACAGACATAGCCTTGCACTACATCATTACAGGCACGGAAGTTGACCCAACGGCCGTTGAACGTGCCATCCAGCTTTCTGCAGAACGCTATTGCCCTGCCCAGGCGATGCTGGGGCAGGTGGCCGCCTTTACGTTCACGTATGAAATCATAGAAGATGTTGCTTGACCCGCCCGACGGCTGGCCGATGTGATATAATACCAGGAATATTAGCACTCAGTTTAGCTGTGCCTTCTTTCCATGCACCACGGTAGGAACCCATGATGACTGACGAACAGCCTGGCGGTGAGAGCCCCATTTCAGCTCCGGAGGAATCAACATCTGCTCGCACTGTAGAGCCCAGCCGCACCACCGAGCCTACCTCGACCACAGATGTCCCGAAGGACTCGGCCCGCAGCCTACGCAATGCATCCTTTGACTTGGCTTCGGAAATGGCAAGCGGAGCCGCGCGATTGGTGAGCAGTGCCGCCGGTGCTTCCTTCCGCGTCGGCCGTGCCATGCTCCGCCCCGAACGGCTGGAGATAATGGCCGAAACGGGCCACTATTTGCGTGAAATGCGTGAGCTGGGGGGCCTTACGTTGATGGAACTCAGCGAGGCCCTCGATCTTGAAGACAAAACCTTGCTCGAAGCAGTGGAAAACGGGACCGCCACGCTTTCCTTCGAGTTGATCCTGCGCGTGGCGGCTCTGGTTGCCCGACACGATCCGGTCCCCTTCGTTATGCGCATGACGCGGGCCTACAACCCCACCGTCTGGCGTATCTTGACCGACTGGGGCGTCGGCAGGGTTGGCCTTCAATTTGAGCGCGAGCGCCTGTTCGTCAACTTGCTGCGCCGGCATGACGGCGCCCGACAGCTGTCTGACGAAGGTTTTGCCAAGGTGCTTGCGGTTACCGAGGCTTCATTTGAAATGGCCCTCTTCTACGCCATGAAGGAAGAAGGTATTGAGGATCGCCTGATTCCGGAAGGTGACCTGGCGAAATAGCCTCCTTCGCCTCTGAGGGCGCTGCACAAAGTTCCGCGCAAGAAAACGGGCGACCAGCGTCGCCCGTTTCTACTTCTTGCCTGGCTCCCTTTATTGCCTAGCTTGCCGGTTTTTTCGCCAATTGCCGCATCACAACTTCGGCAATGTCCTCCACCACCATCGGTTCCCCATGCTCGCGATTGGCGTCCATCATCATGGTTGCGCAGAATGGGCACCCTACGGCCAGCGTATTCGCGCCTGTGGCCTGTGCCTGGCTGAAGCGCGTGATATTGATCGCCGCCGCTCCATGTTCTTCTTCTTTCCAGTATTGGGCGCCTCCGGCCCCACAGCAAAACGAATCCTTGCCGTGCCTTTCCATTTCTAGGAGTGTTGCTCCTGCGGCAGCCAGAGCTGTCCGCGGCGCATCAGTGATCCCATTTTGCCGCCCCAGATAGCACGGGTCATGGAATGTTACGCTCTCCAGCTGACCGCCGTTTAGGCGCAGCTTGTTATGTCCGACCAGATCGGCGATCAGTTGAGTGTGGTGGTACACCTCATAATGCCCGCCCAACTCACCGTATTCTTTCCCTATTGTGGTGAAACAATGGGGGCAGGATGTCACAATCCGCTTCCTATCTGCTCCGGCTGCGTTGAGCGTTTCAATATTCCCTTGTGCCATCTCCCAGTACAAGTATTCGTTTCCTGCCCGCCGGGCAGAGTCTCCTGTGCACGACTCGGCCTCCCCCAGAATGGCAAAATTCACTCCGGCCTCGTGCAGAATCGTGGCTACAGCGCGTACCGTTCGTTGCGCATCAGGATTGAACGCCCCGGCGCAGCCCACCCACAACAGCGTGTCATACTCAGGATTCTCTTCCACCGTAGGCACTTCAAAGGGCAGTGGTTCGGCCCAAGCCAGCCGACTCTCTGTTGACTGCCACGGGTTGCCAGTCCTTTCCATGCCCACAAAAGCGCCCTTCAATTCATCCGGAAAGGCGCTGGCCATCAGCACCTGATCACGGCGTATATCCATGATATCAAGCATAGGGGTGTTGCCTACGGGACAAACCTCAATACAGTGCCCACATGCTGTACAGGCCCAAACCGCGCTCTCACTGATCGCGAACTCCAGCAGAGGAAGGTGATCATTTCCATCTGCCAGCGCCTGCATATTTTCTTTCGTGTAGTAACGTTTGTTAATCTCAAGTGCGGCAGGCGACAACTCCTTGCCCGTGAAGTACGCCGGACACGCGTCCTGGCAGCGATTACACATAATGCAGGCAAACGTATCCAGGACCTGCGTCTTGCTCAGGTCTACTAGCTTGGCCGCCCCGAATTGTTCCAGTGACTCATCTTCAAAGTCCAGCGTATGCATTTGGCTTAAGTAGGTTCGTTCTGGTCGCGTCATGAAATTCACTGGGCCCATAAAAAGGTGTATGTGCTTGGTTAGCGGGAAATAGGGGATGAACAGCACGATCAACCCTATCGCCATCCACCACCCGGCGTGTTCCACGATCACCAGCGTTTCATGGGACCAACCCGCCATCAACGAGTTGGCTATGAAGCTGGCTGCTGGCTGCCACAAATCACTCCCCGTTACTCCCAGCGCGATTTCTGCGGAGGAAGCCATCAGGCTTCCACTGATGTGCAAGAAGATGAAGATCAATACGATCAACGAATCGCTGTCTATTCCTCCACTGCGCGCTTTTGGATTCAGCATGACGTTTTCACGCGTTCGCAAAGCCTGGTCATGCCTGCCAAAACGTCTTACCAGAAAGAAGAGAAGCCCGACCAGCACCAATACGCTAAACAAATCGGCCAGCAGGCGATAGACATCCCCGATGATATTGCCTTCCAGGAAGACAAACCCGGGAATGACTCCCTCTAGGACATCGACTACATTGACTATGCCATAGAAGATGAACCCGTAAGCAACTCCATAATGAAATAGGGACACAACGCGCCGGTGGCTTATCATGTCGCCTTGTGTGAAGAGCGCTCGTGCGCCAGCCATTACGCGCTGCGGCACAGGAGTAAAATACAGATGCCCTCCACCGTGGTTGATGATGCCAAACATCTGGCCCCACGTATGATAGGCAGCAACGCCGCAGAACAGTACCAAGAGGAAGAATAGGGCAGTCTCACCAGTAGTAAGCATCGTGTCGTCTACTCCTAAGGAGGTTACAAACATCAATAGTCAAATTGTACCCGAATGCTTGACGCAGTGCAGTATGAAAGCCTGGCGAGCTGCTTCATACTTCGGTATATCGCTACACTGAGATTCTGAGCGAGCAGACTCCCTGCGATCTAATCCATGGCACGCTCGACGGCTGCGGGCCGTCCAGCAGCATGGCGCGACGGTGTTGTGAGGTCTCCCCTGTCCGCTGGTCGCTGACAGCCGGCGACTGTTAACATTATGTCAACGTGATCGAATTGTTTCTCCAAAAACGAAACAATTCGATCACACCCTGGCTGTGCTCCAATTCGACGCAATCTCTTCCCCACCCCGCCTGCCACCCTGTGTGTGATGTGTACGGGAAGACCGGAGATCTGAGACTTGTGAATACCCGCACTCCGTTCATATACGATAGCTGGATGCTCTCCATGCCAGCCGCCATTGCGAACATGAGGGCCATCTAGCCCTGTTAACCCACGGCCGTACCGTACGGTATAATCTACTGCTATGGTGCCTGCCCAAAAGCGTAGTGTGTTGTGGACCATGGCGATCACCGGTCTCCTGTTGTTGCTTGCTGCCTTGTGGCCGGCGGCCGGCTCGCCATACGATCTCACCGGCGAGGAAGCCTGGCGCGGACAATTGGCGGGCATTGTGCACTGGTTTAACACCGCCATTCGCCCTCAACCCCTGCTCGCGCCCGATCAGGTTAACTCTTCCGCCGTGTCAACCCCGCGCGGGGTCAACACCTTTCTCCAACAAGAGGTTGAGCCCCAGAAGCGTGCCCAGAGTCTGTCCCTTGCCGCCTCCGCCGGCTTTCGCTATGTACGCCAAGAGTTTCAGTGGGAAGACATTGAGATCCACGCTAAAGGCGATTTCATTGACCGCCGCAACGATCCCGCGGGCGTGGATGCCTGGGCTAAATACGACGACATTGTAGCCCTTACAGACGACGAAGGTCAGGAAATCATCGCTCGCCTGAGTAATCCGCCCTCCTGGAGCCGCTCACTTCCGGATGCGACTGTTGGCGCCCTCGCCCCGCCAGACGACCTATCCGATTTTGCCGACTTTGCTGCCGCGGTTGCCGAACGCTACCGCGGTCGTATCCGCTACTACCAGATATGGAACGAGCCCAATGGCAACGACGAGTGGGGCTTCGGCGATGTAAGCCCCGAACAGTACACACTGCTCCTTTGTCAGGCATATCAACGCATTAAGGCGGCTGATCCCCAGGCAGTCGTCTTAGCCGGCGCGCTCACCCCCACCCTGGCCCTGGACGGCCGTAACATGAACGACCTTGTCTATCTCCAACGCATGTACAATTCCGGCGCAGGTGATTGTTTCGACATCATGTCCGCCCAGGGGTATGGTCTATGGTCAGGTCCCTCCGACCAGCGGTTGCGTCCCACCGTCATCAATTTTCCCCATCATCTCCATCTACGCGATCTCATGGTCCGCAATGGCGATGCACAAAAGCCTATCTGGATTAGCGAGATGGGCTGGAATGTCGTTCCCACCGATATGGAAGCCCGTTTCGGCCGTGTTACGCAAGAACAGCAAGCTCGCTATGCCGTTCAAGCGTATGAGCGCATCCAGACTGACTGGCCGTGGGTGGAGGTAGCCAACTACTGGTTTCTCAAACGCCCGGCCGACTCGGAGAAGGATCAATCCTGGTATTACTTTCGCCTCCTGGAGCCGGATTTCCAACCGCTGCCAGTTTATGATGCGCTTGTGGCCAGCCACAGGGTGGCGGAGCAGCCGCTCAGCAATCCCACCTGGCACATGACCTGGGGGCATGCACGGCCGTATCTATTCCTTGCAGGCTTAAGTCTGGCGATGTTTGGTTTTCTGAGCCTCTTGGCCTCTACTGCCCCACGTGGAATTCGGGTGGATCCGCGCCATGACTGAGCCCACAAGCATCAGCATAGCTCCGCGCACCATGTCAAGACTGGTGAGTGGCAAGGAGGTTGCGCTGACCACAATGGCAGGCATCGTGCTCCTGCTTCTGCTCGCCACTGGTCTGCGCTTTTACCGCCTTGATACCCAGTCATTCTGGAATGACGAAGGCAACAGCGCCCGCCTCAGTGAGCGTTCTCCTGCTCTCATTATAGAAGGCACAGCCAGCGACATCCATCCGCCACTGTACTATTTGTTGTTGCGTGGCTGGCGTGAACTTCTTGGCGACACCGAATTCGGCCTGCGCTCCTTTTCCGCCTTTGCCGGCGTTCTAACGGTTGCCGCGGTCATCACTTTGGCGAGTCTTATCCTTGGGACCAGGCAGCGATGGGGAGTGCTGCCTACGGCCGTTCTCATCTCCGGTGTTCTGGCCGCTCTCAACCCTGCGCTAATTTACTACAGCCAGGAAACCCGCATGTATGCGCTAATGGCTCTACTGGCCACCCTCGCAACCCTCTTCCTGTGGCGCTGGTTGGCCGCCCCGCAACTCTGGCCCTGGGCAGTCGCCTACGTACTTGCCATGACGGCCGGCCTGTACACGCACTATTTCTTTCCGGTCATCTTCATCCTGCATGGCCTGGTCGTCTTCCTCTGGATAGTGCGCTACCAGGTAATTCTTGCCGTTGACCCGCAGCGATTAAGGCCGGCCCGACTGTGGCGTCACATTCCTTTCTACTGGTTTGGCATGGTCGTAGCAAGTTTTGTTCTTTATACCCCATGGATACCCACATTCTTGCGCCAGGCTGGAGGCCGGCCGGCCGTGCGTGAACCTTTTCTGGCTTTCCTGCTCGACAGCATAGGCTGGATGGCTCTTGGCGAGACCGCCAACTCACAAGCACAGCTTTGGGTCGTACTGCTTGCTGCGCTGCTTATTGCTTACGGCGCTGTAGTGGCCGGTAGAAAGGTGGTTGTGCCGGTGATGGGAACCATTATCCCCATCCTCTTCATGGCCGTGGTGGGCACAACCCAGCCCGCGTTCTACAAATTCATGCTTATGGCCGTGCCCTTCTATGTTATCGCCCTGGCCTCCAGCTTTGTCCCCGATAACAAGAACAGCTTGCTCCGAGGCTGGTTCTGGCTCCCCTGGCTCCTTCTGATAGGAGTGCTTCTCGCCACCGCGATCTCGCTTAATAACCTATACTTCGATCCCTCACATGCCCGCGCGGACTATCGGGGAATTGCTGCGCGCATTGCGGCGCAAGACTACCCGGATGCCGGCATCATCCTCGACGCGCCCAACCAGTGGGAAGTCTTCACTTACTATCACCAGGGGCCCGCGCCTGTCTACCCTTTGCCTAAAGGGCAGCCTGATCCGGACCTCTTGCACCCTCAGCTTGCCGAGATCGCTGCCCAGCATAACCGTCTCTACGCACTTTACTGGGGCGAAGATCAACGTGATCCAGACCGGATTGTTGAAAGGTGGCTTGATGCCCATGCCTTCAAAGCCAAGGAAGAGTGGATTGGCGACGTGCGTCTTGTCGTCTATGCTGTGCCTGAGGCATCACCTACCCGCATGGACACCATATCCGGCCTATCCTTCGGTGACGCTATCACCCTGGAGGGTTTCACCTTGCCTGAGTCGCAAACCTATCCCGGTGACATAGTGCCTGTAACGCTCTTTTGGTCAACCGCACGGCCGTTGCCTGAACGCTACAAGGTTTTCCTGCACCTCGTAGATGCAGACGCAATGATTGTTACCCAGCGTGATAGCGAGCCTGGCGGAGGGCTCGTTCCCACCACTTCCTGGCTTCCGGAAGACGTGGTAGTAGACAACCATGGCCTGTTGATCCCCCAATCTCTCCCCCCGGGCGAGTACGATTTGCTGCTTGGCATGTATGATGTACGTGATTCAGCCCAGCGGTTGCCCTTGGGCCCCGGAGGTCGCCCCGATCATTCTTACCTGCTCGGCAAGATTCATGTGCGTTGACAGGCGCTTTTCACCGAGATTGGTTCGGCAGCAAACGCCGGTTAGCGTCGCTTTTTCAAGAGTTGGAGACTAAACAATGAAAACGCTGTTGATTCTGAGGCATGCCAAGTCAAGCTGGGACAACGCGCGCCTAGCTGACCATGATCGGCCCCTAAATGCCAGAGGCGAGGCCGATGCACCTGTGATGGGAGCGCTCGTTAGAGAGCAAGAGATTATTCCGCAGCTGATCATTTCGTCCTCTGCAAAGCGTGCCCGTGCCACGGCCGAAATTGTCGCCGAGGTTTGCGGTGAGGTGGAGGTCTGGCTGACCAGGGATCTTTACATGGCTGGCCCGGAAGAGGCTATGGCCATACTAGAAAAGGTATCCGATGGCATAAACACTGTCATGATTGTTGGGCACAATCCCGGTATGGAAGAACTGCTAACAGAGTTGACAGGCCTCTGGGAGCGTATGCCCACGGCCGCTCTTGCCATGATAGGTCTGCCCGTGGACAGTTGGCAAGAGGTTGCGAGCTCAGAGGAAAGTACACTCCTGAACCTTTGGCTGCCTCGGGAACTACACTAAATTATGCGAAAAGGTGTTCCTATAAGGGACCCGGCGCCGGATTCTTCATTGCTTCCCGGCCATGCGCCGGAGGTAACTCTCCCATGCCGCTTCCAACGAGCTTGCTCAAACTCTTGTTGCGACCCACCCACAACGCGACCAGTCCGAGTTTCAATTCATAAAGCGTCCGGACTCCCTCCGGTACCTCGCGCAAAATGTCTCGCTCGACTAGGCTGTTCAGTGAATCTGACACCTCAGCCGGTCCAAAATGAATAGCATAGGGCTTCAGGCTCTGCATCAATTCTTCCTGGCTGAAAGGCAAGGTTTGGTCCATGAGATGGGCTACGGCCGTGAGCAGCGCTTTCTCCGCAAACGATGATCGCTGCCACAGATAGGCAAAGTGCACCTCGCCCAGCATAAGCATTTCCTCTACGGCCGCGTTTACGTCAGAGACCGTAACATAACCATTGCGCTGGCTGTTCGCCCGCTTCACCAACGTATAACAAACAAGTTGCAGGAAGTAAGGGTGCCCTGCGGTGACGCGCAGAATCTTGTCCAGGGCCAAGTCATCGTAGACAAGTTCGGGCGCCACAGGTTCAGTAATCAATCTCGTGGCGGATTCCGCATCTAGAAAGGCGATTTTCCGGTATAGCGCGATATTAAACAGCACCGACCAATAGTCTGATGTCATTTCTTCCAGTCGCCTGGTCCCTACAAAAATAAAGTTGAGCTGCTCGCCATGTTGCATCAGGTGCCGCAAATAGCTGAAGAACGTTGCGGGGAGGATGCCATCCGCAACCAGGTTTTCAAAGGCTTCAAATTCATCAAATACAAGCAGTAGCGTTGTTCCTTCGGGCAAAAGCGCGTTCACCGCAGGCAAGAATCGTCGCTGGAACAGCCGTGTAGGATCGCGCTGCCACGCGACCAGTTCGGGTACGTCAACCTGAATGCCGTGCCTTCCCAGTGCATCGGCGATATACCATGCTAGTTCTTCCAGAAGTGCCGGCATGCCTGGCACAACCCCCAGCGATTGGCAATCAATGTATACCGGAAGTAAGTGATCCGGTAAGTTGTCTTCAAGCCGAAGGAGGGCTGAGGTTTTTCCCGTGCGCCGCTGACCCACCAAGATAAGTACATTGCGATAGGATCGGCGCCCGGCATTCTCAGCAATGAAGTCAAACAGATCGTCTCGCCCAAAGAAGATCATACTGTCTGGTCTTAGCGCCGTTCCTGGCGTATAGGGGTTTGTGAGCGGTGTAAAGTCGCGCACAGGCTGCAGCAGGTGCACCATGTCGCCAAAGCCCAGCGTTCTATCTTGCCCATTGCGGTCGGAATAATTGACCGTCAAGCCAATGCGTAAGCGATCGCTGACCAGAGGTGCAATTGTGAAGCGTAGCTCCCGGCGGTGCCCTGGTGGCAGGACCTGGACGCTCTGTGCCGGGCTTAGGTTTGTATAAGCTGGGCTTAAGTCCAGGTCTGCGCTGACTAGCTCGGCTGGAGAACGGCCATTGTTGCCGATCTCAAAGGCCAGTACGGTTTCCTCGCTCGGCACCACTCGCCTCGTTTTCAGCACCACGGACAATTCTGCGCGCCCGCGTAAGTCCTCAATTTCAGCGCTCACTAGCCCCGCCCAACGCCTTAAGATTACGGCCGTGACTATCTCCTCAAGAGATGATCCGCGCACAGGTAGCTCCGCTTGGGCGCTCACTAGCAGGCTGCTGGCTTCATTCAAATACACGAGGCGATCATCAAACATGCTTACTCGCGTGCTGTCGCTCAGGCTACTGAGGATGGGCTGCAGCATCTCAAGAGCAGTATTTTCCTGCCGCTTCTGGTGCATAAGCTTAACAGTATGCGCCAGTCTCGGCCGCAAGAGAATGAGGTCGCTAAGCGTTGGCGCTTCCAAGAGTTCCTGGCCGGCTGAAAAGATCGCAACCCACGTCTCTAGATCTTCATCCTCAGGTTCTGGAGCGGCTGCCATTTCGGCCAGTGCTGCATTCACAATGGGCAAACCTGACTTGGGCTGATCTGCCAACAAAAACAGCCCCTCGGCGATGCCGGCGACCTTGCGATCATTCTCCTGGCGTGCCTGGCTGGCAAGGTAGGGCATCAGCTCCTGTAATTCACCCGTGCGTGCCTCTTGTTCAAAGAGGGCGAGCTGCCTATGCGGATTCCTCTGCAAGTTGCGGTAAATGCGCTCCGCGCGCGCATTGGCTGTTTGTGCCTGACGCGCGAATACGATTGCGGCCACGGCTAGTATCCCTACTGCTGCGGCCAATATCACCGGTGTAGCAGCTGACCACGGCGCCACGATTGCCGGCGTTGGACCGGCGGGCGGCCTCATCATGCCACGATAGGAACCATCGCTAAACATGAATCGGTAATCAAACGTCTCCGCCCCAGCGGGCGGGGAAGGAAGTGCCCAGAATAGTGTCCCCTTTCCATCCCGTGCATTTTCCATTCCCTGGTCAAGCCAAGAATTGTTTTCGGCATCGTAGACTTCGAGATTGACGACGACTTCGTCCCCTTCGACATCGTTCACTACGACGCTGATGCTGTACTGTGTGCCGTCAGACTCAACTCTCGGGTTTGTCAGCAGCGGTGGACGGTTTTCTTGATCGCGAAACACCTGTACAAGGCCGTTTTCGGTAGCAGCCACAATGTCCGGTGCCTGGCCCACGTCGCGCCTGAATGTCTCCAGGCCAAATACCGCGCTTGCCAGTTCCAACGGCGATGCTGCCGCCTGGGGCGCGCTGCTATCTGCCTCGCCAAGTATTGACACCTTACCTTCCTGGCTGCCTGTGTATACCAGATCTGGCTGGCCATCACCGTTCTGATCATAGCCATGGACGGCCGTCACGTCACCAAGGCCCGCTACCTGCCAAGAAGGAATGGCTCTGCCGTCCGTTACGCGTACCTGTGCGAGCTCCCCAGACTCAGTCCCGGCGAGCAATATTGCCGCAGCCTGGTTTTCCGCACCTTCCACCTCCGCTCCGAATCCTTGCGCCGCTGTGGGGATAGCACCTATGGCGATCGGCCACTGCCACTGCGCCATTTCAACTCCGCGCCAGTTTAACCCGTGCAGCTGGCCATTGGATGTGAGCACAAGCAGCCATGTGCCGATTTCTTGTCGCCCTTTTGCAGACCCGGGATACAAGCCAAAGACGTTACTGTCCATCTCTGCAACCGAACGAACAGGCAAGATGGGATCGCTCAAATCAATGCCAACGATGCTATTCCCTGCTCCCGCGAGGATTTCCCCTCTCATAACAGACTCGTCCACGTGGTACAGCAGGCTGCTGATCTCATTCCCAACAAGTCCGGTTGGAACCGCATACAACAGATCCCCAGCACTGGAATACACTTGTACCTCGCCCATCCGGTTGCCGATAACAATCTCCGGACCCCCTCCCACGACCGCATCTGCTACAAGAAGTGCGGTCACCGGATATTCAAGCGCTTGCTCCCATATCCGCTCTCCCTTCGGTTCCCGCACTTGCAGCCAGGCTGCATCAGCTTGTTCCGCTTGCTGATCGAGCCCGGCAATGACCACATTATTGGTGGCATCGCCTGTATTCGGCAGGATGGCAAGGTGGCTGATAGCGCCTCCTGCATCGTGTAGCCAGCGGATGGATCGATCGCTATTCAAATTGTGAATTCGGCCGTCGTGTGTACCGATTACCAGTTCTTCGTTCTCGTCTCCATCTAGGTTGGCTACCAGCATTGCAGAAGGTGCTGCGTTGAGCGAATACTCCCACTCCTTTACGTTTCCGCTATTGCCCACACCCATTCCCAGCATTTCCAGGGTTGCAAAATGGGCCACAAGCAGCTCGCCATTGCTATCACGATTGCTGTCAGCGAGCTGCGTCAATCCCTGTGCGTCCACACTATTGATCCGCGCGACTGCTTCGCCGGCTTTGTCCAGCAAATAGGCGTCAGCAATATTGGATTCGCTGCTGCCCGATTGCACGATAGCCGTCAAGCTCGGTTGGTTTTCGGCGAGAGCCGCAGGCGCGGCCGACAACTCAATCACAGGCTTATCCGGCGAAGCTGCCAGTTGATTTGCCCACAGCCTCCGCCCCTGCCCATCAAAGCCAACAACAGTGCCGGCGCTCGTGCCCACTGCCAATATTTCCTGACCGCTCACCTTCATCCCGGCAAGTGACGTAATCGCGGTGTTCAACGTACGGAGCCAGTGGCGTTGGCGTGCATAGTCATAGGTGTAGACATGGCCCAATGAGGTACCTACAGCAACCAGCGATTTCCCTCCCTCCTCAAAGGTAATCTCCGCCAGGTCGGTAATCTGGCGCGACAGGGAAAGATCCCACTGTGCCAGCCCATTATCAATCAGCACCAACTGCCCGAACCGCCGTGGATCATATATCGCCAGCACGATCTCATCCTGGCCATCCTGGTCCAGATCGGCGATCAACATCTTGGGCGTCGCGCTTAGTCCCTCTGAAGGGTGATCCGTATGTTGCCACAGCACAGCACCCTCCCTGTCATAGAGGAGCAATTCGCCCGATTGCAGCAGAGTGATGATCTCCAGCTGACCGTCGCTGTCGTGATCAAAAGGAGCGATTTCGATGGGAACGAACTGGTACCCGTCCAATTGACTATCTGCTTCCTTCCTGCCGCCACGTAAGGCGTAAGAGGCATCCAACGGGTTCACCGCCGTTCGCCATAATTCCGTCCCCTCATTGGACAGGAATATCAGGTAGTTCGGAATGCCGACCAGGATACCCGCCGTGTGTGTTTCACCCGCTGTCTCTGCCAAAGCTGCAACCGAAGTGATCCGGTCCGGAGCCACGAAACTCCACACTTGTTTACCGCCCGCATCAACGAGGTCTACACGATTGTTTTCGTCGGCGATTATGAATTCATCAACCCCATCACCGTCAGTATCTGCCACTGCGAGATGGCCTAGGCGCGCTGAGGTAGCATACTGCCAATAACTAGGCAAATCAGGTTGGTTCTGTGCCCCAGCGTTCGGGAGCTGCGCGAAGGTGCCTAGGCCCAGGATGAACAAGGAAAGCACGGCCGTAACCCGCAGGGCAAACTGACGTCGCCTTGGCTGGGCGTTTCCACTGGCTTTCATAACGCTTGGCCGCGGCCCTGGTCCTGCGGGCCGCTATTCTGGGGGACGCAGGACATAACCAACGCCGCGTTCGCTGACAATCCAGTTGTCATAGGGGTCAATTGCCCTGCGCAGACGCTTTATCAATGTCTTCAGTCGATCCGGATCGTCCACAAGGATCTCACCCCAAACGGCGATCTCCAGATCTTCACCATGAACAACCTGATCCGCGTTCTGCGCCAGCCGGACCAGAATATTGAACTGCGAATTGGTTAAGTTGAGCAGTTTCCCCTCTCCAAAGACCTGGTAGCGCTGTAAATCGATCACAAATGGACCCGCCTGAATCAGGCCGCTTACAGTCTGT
The DNA here is from genome assembly GCA_963786145.1 of uncultured Chloroflexia bacterium. Taxonomy (GTDB): domain Bacteria; phylum Chloroflexota; class Anaerolineae; order Promineifilales; family Promineifilaceae; genus JAACFF01. The sequence continues at coordinate 707,820 of CAWAYB010000001.1, read as the reverse complement.
CTGCGTACGTATCGGCGAAGGAGCTCACTTGTATAGTTAAAGGTCCCATTCTGGCTCACCACGAGACACTGCAACTCTAGCTGCCGCATTACGTCGACTGGGCCATCGGTCAATGCCAGGCATATTTGCTCATCCGCAGTCAGATTGTGCCATAAATATCCAAGGTGGGAGTCCGCCTCCAGCTCAATGGCGCCATCAATTGCCCCAAGTTCCGTTGCGGCATTTTCCATCACGGCCTGGAAGGCGTGATAACCTGCGACGTGGAGGAAGAATGGATGTGGGCCTACGAGGAAGAGTAGATGTTCGATCAGCAGCGGACTGAATTGGACCTCGGTCACAGCCAGGCGGCATTCCATTAAGCCCAGCGCTTCTTCACGCGCAAATAGTCCCAAGGGCAAGGTGACGAAAATATTGAAAAAAGGCGAACTCAGAATTTCTTCCTCGGCCGTAATGGCAAACAACGGCCGTTGGCTCGCCGTCAGATATGCCAAACCATACTTGGTCGTCAAACCACGCAGGCGCGCAAAGAAGTAAGGCGTCAAATGCTCGTTCGCCGCCAGAAGTTCAAACTCGTCCAGCAATACAACTACAGAAATTCCCTGTGTGATAATCTGCTGTAGAACGCGATCCAGTGCTCTGTACGTGCCCGGCTGCTGAAGCTGATTGATCGTTATCCCCGCTGCTTCTGCACTGTCCATGATTGCCGTCAATAGGGCCTCGTAAACTTCCTCAGGTGGAGACCCTCCCAACTCCTGGCAATCCAGCATGATGAAAAGAGCATGTGGTGGCTGCAAGTCCAATGCTTCCCGCACTTCGGGGCGGCACAAGTGCAGAAGTACGGAGCTCTTGCCGATCCTGCGTGGTCCAATGAGCGATACGCTTTGGCCGTTCTTCAGCAAGCCTAGAATCTGTTCGACCTCCGATTGCCGGCCATGGAAATAGTGCGCGCGGCGGATGGCGCCCCTGTGAAAGAATGGATTTTCACTACTCATTGTGCCCGCTATTGTAATGCGGATAGGACAAATCGTAAACTGAGCTTGTCGCTAGGACGGTCAACTCTTACAATCCAACTATGTCTGATGAACTGTTTGAGCGCTTGCGCCGTCTGGGTCTGACTCGCGGAGCACGCGACTTGAAGCCGGCGACAGTGCCCGCCAGAACCGCTGAGCATTCCCAATACTACCGTTCTACTGCATCCGGAGAAACAACCTTAGCGCGATTGATTCCTGGCGGAAGGATCGAGGAAACACCGATCGGGTCCTGCTTGGTGGTGGATCATGTCTACCCGCTCCACTACAAACATGGTCGGGAACTTCTTTCTTCCCTTTTGCTCCGCAGCCCCGGGGACTCTGCCGTCTTCCTGGGTGACTCTCGACTACAATCGCTCTCTTATCGCGACGTCCTTTTCTTGGATACGGAAACAACTGGGCTTGCGGGAGCCGCTGCGCTGGCCTTCATGGTTGGCATAGCTTACTTTGAGTCAAACCCAGCTGGCGACGTAATGGTCGTTCGCCAATACTTCCTGCGCGACCACGGTGACGAACCTGCCATGCTACTTCTATTAGAGGAACTTGCCCAGAAGAAAACCGGGATGATCACTTTCAACGGCCGTAGTTTTGACATTCCGTTGCTCAACGCGCGCTACCTGTTGAATCGCCATGCGTCTCCTTTTGATGCTCTGCTCCATCTTGACTTGCTGTTACCCTCGCGCCGTCTCTGGCGCAAGCGATTAGGGTCCGTGGCGCTCAGCAATCTGGAGCGAGAATTGTTGGGTGTACGCCGCACGCAAGACGATATTCCTGGATGGCTCATCCCTTCGGTCTATAACGATTATGTTCGCACCGGGGACGCGCGTGAGCTTTCGCGTGTGTTCTATCACAACAAGATAGATATGTTATCCATGGTCACTCTTGCCATTGAGATTTCGCGTCTCTTGGAAACTCCCTTGACTAATGGCATCGATGCACTTGATTCCTTTTGTGTGGCAAAGTGGCAGGCCGATACCGGACAATTGGACGCAGCAGAACAGACGCTGCGCCATTTACTCTCCCGTGACCTGCCCCTCGAAATCTATCATCAGACGTTGCAGCAGCTTGGCTCGCTTCTCAAGAGGTCCGATCGTTCGGCAGAAGCAGTGCCGTTCTGGCAGCAATGGGCCACCACAAGTCTTGATGATGTCCAAGGACATATTGAGTTGGCCATGTATTATGAATGGCAGTCCAAAGACTTAGCTGCCGCTGCCGAATGGACGCGCCGCGCAATAGCTCTGACTGGTCACTGGTCGCCCGGCCTAACGGCCGTGGTTCGCCCCGAACTCGACCATCGACTCCGGCGAATCGACCGCAAGCGCACTGTGTGATTCTGTGGGAACGTCACTTGGCCTCCCTGACCAGCAAATCGACCCGAGAAAACCCATGAAACCAACGGCTTGGTTGTATTTATTTGTGGCCCTGTTGTTTTTATTCACCTCAAGCGCTTGCGGCGACTCTACATCTCCGCTTTCCGCTACGTCATTACCAACAATATCGTCGCCTGCACTCGAATCTACCGCAGCTTCCGCTTTGCAGCCAACCGCAGCGCCGAACGAACCCGCGATCCAAACAACTGCAGTCCAGACTTTGTCTCCTGCTTCAGTTTCGTTGGTCCTGCCAGCAGTGCAGGGATCGGATCCACGCGGCGTGCAAATGGTAGCATATCTTGAAGACCAGCTTTCGTCGGGCCAGTTCATGGGCAGCGTTCTCATTGCACAGGAGGGGGATATCCTGGTCAATCAGGGCTTCGGCATGGCTGATGTCGCAACGGCAAGAGCCAATTCTCCAGATACCCAACTGCGCATCGGCTCGCTTACCAAGCAGTTTACGGCCGCTGGCATTATGCGCCTTGTCGAAAAAGGACTGCTCTCGGTAGACGATCACCTTTCCATGTTCCTGCCTGGCTATCCGCAAGGTGATCAGATCACTGTTCACCAATTGCTTACACATACTTCTGGGATTCCCAACTATGAACAGCGCCCAGATCTCCCCCAGGTCGTTCAGTCGCCTATCGCATTAGACGATCTGATTGCCAGCTTTTCGGGCCAACCACTTCTGTTCGCTCCCGGTGAGGGCTACTCGTATAGCAGTTCGGGGTATGTGCTGCTGTCGAAAATAATTGAGGTTGTCTCCGAACTGACCTACGAGGAATTTGTGTTGACTGAACTGCTCCAGCCAGCTGGCATGCTCCACTCCGGATATGACTTCCTGGCACCAGACTTGGCCAATCCCGCAACCGGCTATCAGTTAACCGCGCAAGGTCCGCGACCATCTATCAAGACGGACTCTTCGTGGCCTAGTGGGGCAGGGGCGTTGTACAGCACGACCGAAGACATGTACCGCTGGGACCGCACCCTAGCTGGTAACGAACTCCTTTCTGAATCTTCCAGGCAGGCCCTATCCACGCCATGGGTCGCGGACGTTGGCGACGGCTCTTCCTATGGCTACGGTTGGAATATCAGTACGGTTGCCGGTCATCGTGCGATGGCCCACGGCGGCGGTATTTTTGGTTTTGCGAGCTACATGATCCGCTTTCCGCAGGATGATGCTGTTGTACTCGTTCTGAGTAACGGTATCCAAATGCCACCCAGACGCATCGCCGAAGAGCTAGCACGGCTACTTTTCGCTGATGGTGGATCTTGAATGCCCGATAATGGGGTCAATGGGGAAGAATCTGCGAGTGTTTACGAGTCGTCGGCTCCAGATTGGGCCCGGCTGCAGATTAACCACGAACTTAAGGTGACCGCCTCTGCTGCCGCCCTTGTAAAAGCCTTTGCTGAAGCATACGCCAACGGCCGTTCCGAATTCGCCAGTTTCTTACTGAGTCCCTCCCCATACGTTTCGCGTCTGGCCACGCCTCAGCGGCTGAACCAACAAGACATATGGACAGCTTTGCTCCCCAGACCTGCTGTCTTGGTCGCCATGCAGAAGCCTGAAGCCACACCAGACTATTTGGAAAGGGCCACTTTCGCAATACTCCGGCCAGGTAATCTGGAGGACGATATTACCGACGCGCTGACCGCCGGCGGCGCCTACCGCTCCCTGACCAAAACTAAAGACATCGCCCGAAGCTTGGTCGAGACATTCTGTGCTGATCCACTTGGCGAAAGTTGGACGGACGTCACGATCATGAAAGCGCGCACGGTCTGGTCCGATTGGTTCATGCTCGCCCCATGGGACCTGACCTGGCTCGGACTTGACCGCGCCACTGGCCGCTTCTGGGCTTTGCGAGCTACCGATATAGATTAGTTACGGTCGCGCCTCCAGCAGGCTGTTACGAATCAGTGACGCAGCCTTCCGATGCCGACGTTACGTTCTTAATGTACTTATAGAGCGTACCGCGAGTAACCTTGTATGGAGGCGCAGTCCAGCCGGCACGGCGATCTGCCATTTCCGCCGCACTAACAGCTACCTCAATTAGGTGTTTGCTCGCGTCAATGGTGACCAAATCTCCGTTACGCACAAGCGCAATCGGTCCACCCTCCTGCGCTTCCGGGGTGATATGACCCACGATGAACCCGTGCGAGCCCCCGGAAAATCGGCCGTCTGTCATCAGCGCAACGTCCTTGCCCAATCCCGCCCCCATAATCGCACTCGTCGGCGTCAACATTTCCGGCATACCAGGCCCTCCCTTAGGCCCTTCGTAACGAATGATTACCACTTCACCTTTCTGAATCTTGTCATCGGTCAGCGCCGCCAACATCGCTTCTTCTGAATCAAACACATTTGCTGGTCCGCTGAATCTCTCCCCTTCTTTACCGGTGATTTTTGCCACGGCCCCTTCGGGTGCCAGGTTTCCGCGCAGAATCTGCAGATGTGCTGTCGCCTTCAATGGGGCATTCAGCGGATGAATAATCTCTTGTCCCTGCGCCAACCCTGGCAAATCAGCCAGATTTTCTGCAAGCGTCTTTCCTGTCACCGTCAGGCAATCTCCTTCCAGGAGGCCCCCATCCAGTAACAATTTCATTACCGCCGGAGTTCCTCCTACAGCATGTATGTCCTCCATTACATACGCGCCGCTGGGTTTCAGATCGGCCAGCAGTGGGACCCGATCGCTGATCACCTGGAAATCGTCGATGGTAAGCTTCACATCGACTGCCCTTGCCATGGCGATCAGGTGCAGCACTGCATTTGTAGAGCCTCCCAGCGCCATGATTACTGCCATCGCGTTCTCAAACGCCTGTCTGGTCATGATGTCGCTTGGTTTGATGTCCGTTTCAAGCAGGTGGCGAATCGCTGCCCCTGCTTGCAGGCACTCTTCCTGCTTCGCAGTGGACTCGGCCGGGTTGGACGCGCTGTAAGGTAGACTCATACCTAAAGCCTCTATTGCGCTGGCCATCGTATTGGCTGTATACATTCCTCCGCACGCTCCCGGCCCTGGACAACTGGAGCGCACAACGTCCTGCCGTTCGGCTTCGTCGATGCTGCCGGCCAAGTACTCACCATAACTCTGGAAGGCCGAGACAATATCCAGTTTAGGTTGCTTGGCCGTACGGCCCGCCCGGATCGTGCCCCCATAAACCATCAATGCAGGTCGATTCAGTCGTCCCATCGCGATAATACAACCTGGCATGTTCTTATCGCAGCCCGGAATCGAAATATTGGCATCATACCAGTGTGCGCTCATCGCTGTCTCGATCGAATCAGCGATAATCTCACGCGATTGCAGCGAGTAGCTCATGCCGTCGGTACCCATGGAAATCCCGTCACTTACGCCTACGGTGTTAAAACGCATGCCAACCAGACCTGCTTCCTGTACGCCCTGTTTCACCAGCGCGGCCAGATCGTTGAGATGCATGTTGCATGTATTGCCTTCATACCACATGCTGGCAATTCCCACTTGAGCTTTCTGCATATCTTCGGTCGTCATGCCCGTGCCATACAACATCGCTTGCGATGCCCCCTGCGACTTGGGCTGGGTAATCTGGGCGCTGTATTTGTTCAATTGTCCGCTCATTTTTTATCTCCAAATAGTTTTCTGTTTGGCACTGGAAAAAGGGGGCTGCGACGCTAATACGATCAAGCCATATGCGGTGCCAATTTGCGGGCAACCGTCTGTCCAACAGCTAGCGATGCTGTAGCCGCCGGGGAAGGAGCATTAATTACATTCACAATCCGTGCCGTCTCGACGAACGCGAAATCATCTACTAGGGAACCGTCCCTATGCAGCGCCTGGGCGCGGATTCCCGCCGGCGCCTTCTCCAGATGTTCCACTTGGATAGCCGGAACAAGAGCCTGAAGTGCCTTTACAAAGGCCTGTTTGCTTGCTGAGCGCCACATTTCTCCCATGCCAGTGCGCCAATACTTGGCCGCCAGTTTCTGGAAACCAGGATAACGAAGCGTTTCCAGCAGGTCTCCCGCATTGAAATCTGTCAGCGTATAGCCCTCCCGTGCGAAAGCCAGGACTGCGTTGGGCCCACACTCGACGCTGCCGTCAATCATCAGCGTGAAGTGTACCCCCAGGAAAGGGAAGTTGGGATCCGGTACCGGATAGATCAGACTTTGACACAAGTACTCCGCTTTCGGCTCTAGCCTAAAGTACTCTCCCCGAAACGGGACAATCTGCGCCTGCGGGTCTACTCCGCCCATCTTCGTCACCCGGTCAGACTGCAGGCCACTACAGTTAACAAGGTAACTTGCCGTAAAATCCCCCACGCTGCTCACGGCCGTTACCTCGTCCACTGTCTCCCGGATCGCCATGACTTCCGCATTGAATATGATCCTGTGACCACGCTCAATCAGAATATCAGCCAGCTTTCGGCACACGATCTTATAATCGACGATCCCTGCCTCCGGCACGTGAATTGCCTCAATACCAGCCGTGTGCGCTTCCAGTTCTTGCAGTTCCGCCCGGCTAATCAAGCGGCAGTTTACCCCGTTCGCCTGGCCTCGCCCTAAAATGTCGTGAAGTATTGGCCGTTCCTCTTCGTTCGTGGCCACGATCACCTTTCCGCACAGTTGGTACGGAATTTCCTGATCATCGCAAAATGCCTGCATCAGCGCCTTTCCATGGCGACAGTTGCGCGCTTTTAAGGATCCTGGCTTGTAATAGATTCCTGAGTGTAGAACGCCGGAGTTGCGTCCCGTCTGGTGAAATGCCAAGTCTGCTTCTTTCTCTAGAAGTAGAATCTGTAATGCAGGATACTTGCTGGAAAGATCATAAGCAGTCGCCAGCCCGACGATACCACCTCCAACTATGAGTACATCCGCCTTATTCATCGATACGCCTTATGCGATTGCGGCGACTACGAGATCGCCCATATCCGCTGTAGAAGTTGTTAAGTCCCCTGAGCGGGCTAGATCAGCGGTACGATAACCGTCGTTGAGCACCTTTGCCACAGCCGTTTCTATTGCTTCCGCCTCTTTTCCAAGGCCCAGGCTCCACCGCAGCAGCATCGCCGCGCTCAGGATCGTGGCTAACGGGTTGGCAATGCCTCTGCCGGCGATGTCCGGCGCCGAACCGTGAATTGGCTCATACAGACCCGGCGTGCCCGGGTCGCCCAGCGCCGCCGAAGGCAGCATGCCCAGCGAGCCCGTGATCATTGACGCCTCATCCGACAGGATGTCGCCAAACATATTTCCAGTAACAATCACATCAAATTCTGTGGGCCGGCTGATCAAGTACATCGCGCAAGCATCCACCAACACATCCTCATAGGCAATGTCCGGGTTTTCCGCTGCGACTTCGTGCGCCACCTCGCGCCAGACGCGCATCGTTGCCAGAACATTAGCCTTGTCCACCGACGTCACCTTTCCCCGCCGCTGCCGGGCAAGGCGAAAACCAACCTCCATGACGCGCCTGATCTCCTGCTCATTGTAGCGCATGGTGTCGAACCCGCTGCGTCCGGCCTCGGTCATCTCCCGACCCTGGGGCTTGCCAAAATAGATGCCCCCGGTTAATTCGCGCACGAACATGATATCGACCCCGGCCACGCGTTCTGGCTTCAGTGGACTCGCCGAAGCCAGAGCATCAAACACCTGTACCGGGCGCAAGTTGGCATAGACGCCCAGCTCCTTGCGCAGACGCAGAAGGCCCTGTTCAGGGCGAACTGCCGCGGCCGGATCGCTCCACTTGGGCCCCCCTACCGCACCGAGCAGCACCGCATCCGCCTCCAGGCATGTGGCCAGGCTTTGCTCGGGCAGGGCCGTGCCCAACGAGTCGATGGCCGCCCCGCCAATGATTGCCTCTTCAAAGACCCAACTGTGATTATAGTTGGAGGCGATTGCCTCCAGCACTTTACGCCCCTCGTCAACTACCTCCGGGCCGATGCCGTCTCCCGGCAACAATACGATGTTCGCTTGCAAAGTATCACTCCTCAGTTCAAGGCAGCTACATGTTGCTGCCCCTGATCTAACCTGCCCAAACGGCCGCTCGAATGCCGCCAAGTAATCCAATCATGTAAACAAGGGTCTCTTTCAGCGTCGCAACTCCGCAACCAGGCTTCGGGTTGCCGCCGAAAGTAGGGCCGGTTCAATTGCAAACACGGCGAATGGCGTCCCCGCCGCTGCCCAAACTATCTCGTAGTTCAGCAGATCCTGGTCGAAGTAGGTGGGCAAATCTCCCTTGTGACCGAACGGAGGGATTCCCCCGATTGTAAAGCCTGTTGCTGCTTTCACCGTTTCAGGGTCAGTCCGGCGTATCTTTTTCTGGCTTACGGCCGTCAAATCCGCCAGCTTCCGTACATCAAGTTGATTGGTCCCTGACATTAGAACAATCACGGGCGTGTCTTCCACCGTGAAGCAGAGACTCTTGACAATTTGTCCAACCCCACAACCAATTGCCGCGGCCGCTTCTTGGGCGGAACGCGTGGTTTGCTCATGTTCGACAATCTTAATGTTCAGGCCCAGTGACTCGCCCGCATGGAGTACCTTTTGTGCGGATGGATGCATCTATGTCTGTTTCACCTGCCCAACAGCACAATCCTAGGTCAGGAGCGCATATTCCATACTGTCAATTAGCGCCCGCCAGCTTGCCTCAATAATATTGCTACTGGCGCCAACGGTACTCCAGGTACGTGTTCCGCACTTGCTGTCGATAAGCACTCTTGTGGTTGCCGCCGTGGCGTTATCGCTGTCCAAAATGCGCACTTTGTAATCCGAAAGGCTAACCGCGCTTAGTTGTGGATAAACATCTATCAGCGCTTTTCGCAATGCCGCGTCCAGGGCATTGACCGGACCGTTTCCGTCTGCTACCGTGTGCATGAGCTTCGGCCCGACACGAACCTTAACGGTCGCTTCCGCGTTCAGCCCACGCCCGCGGCGCTGCTGCACCATGACCATGAAATCGATTAGTTCAAATGGAGGCACATAGGCGGGATGTGTGCGTCGCAGCATCAATTCGACCGAAGCCTCCGCCCCCTCAAACGTGAAGCCCTGCGCTTCCAGATTCTTGATATCTTCCAGAACACGCCGTACGTCCAGACTCTCGACATCCAGGCCGAATTGCTGCGCCTTGTCAATGATATTACCTCGCCCGGACAGCTCCGAAACAACGCTGCGTTGCTGGTTACCTACCAGTGTCGGATCCATATGCTGGTAGCTTTCGATGTTCTTCAACATCGCCGCTACATGAATGCCCCCTTTATGGGCAAAAGCGCTCGCTCCTACAAACGGAGCGTGGTCGTCCAGCGCGAGATTCGACACCTCAGCGACATAACGCGATACCTCTGTCAGCTGTCGCAGGTTCGCGGGGTCAAGGCATTGTCGATTCATTTTGATTTGCAGATCTGGTATGATGGTCATAAGATTGGCGTTGGCGACCCGTTCGCCGTAGCCGTTCACCGTGCCTTGAATATGCGTAGCGCCCGCCCGTACTGCCGCTAGTGAATTCGCCACCGCGACTCCCGTATCATCATGCGCATGAATGCCCAGAGGCACCTGTCCCAGACGCTGCTTCACCTCGTTGAAGATTTCTTCTACCTCCCAGGGCAGTGAGCCGCCATTCGTATCGCAGAGCACCACACAATCGGCCCCATTGACTGCCGCGACCTGCACCGTCGCAAGAGCATACTCCGGGTCAGCCTTGTAGCCGTCAAAGAAATGCTCTGCATCATAAATGATTTCCTTACCCTGACCTTTGCAGTACGCGACACTCTCGCCGATCATGGCCAGGTTTTCCTCCATAGAGGTGTCCAGGACTTCTTTTACGTGTAAGTCCCAGCTCTTGCCTACCAGAGTAACAACGGGGGTCTCTGCGTCTAGCAACGCCTGGATGTTTGCATCCTCAGATGGTTTACTGTTCTTGCGCCGCGTGCTGCCGAAAGCTGTAATCTTTGCGTTTTTCCAGGGCAGCGTCGCCGCGCGCCGGAAAAATTCTACATCCTTCGGATTAGAACCCGGCCAGCCGCCCTCTATATAGTGCACGCCCAATTCATCCAGCTTCTTGGCTATTTTGATCTTGTCGTCAACCGACAGCGATATCCCTTCGCGCTGCGTACCATCGCGCAAAGTGGTGTCATAGATGTGGATGTCACTCATTTTCAACCATCTTCCCTGCGCTATCTTCCCGAGTCGAAGCCTGATTTAGGGGAGAAGCGTTGTGTTCACCCGCGTAGGATGTGTTTGTTCATATGCGACAACTTGTGGCTCCTGGCGCAGCAGATAACCCAACTGGTCAATCCCTTCCAGCAAGCAAGTCTTACTGAAGGCATCGATTGGAAAATGGGTTTCACGGCCGTCTGGCAGCGTCAACAGCTGTGCCGCCAGATCAATCGTCACCATGGCCTCCGGATCTTCCGCCACCAGACTCAGGAGCTGTTGGTGAGTTTCATCATCAACAACGATTGGCAGCAGCCCGTTCTTCAGCGCGTTGTTGCGGAATATATCCGCAAATGACGTACTGATGACCGCCTTGAAACCATAATCCATCAGTGCCCACGGTGCATGTTCGCGGCTAGAACCGCAGCCAAAATTATCACCTGCCACAAGGATATCGGCGTCTTTTGCCTTGGGCATGTTGAAAATGCAGTCCAGCCGCATCTCACCGTTCTCGTAGCGCCAGTCTGCGAAAAGATGCTGGCCCAACCCCACTTTGGTAATCGTCTTCAAAAAGCGAGCGGGAATGATTTGATCGGTATCGATATTCTCCCTGGGTTCAGCGACGATCTTTCCTGTGAAAGTTTCAATTTGTTTCATTTTGTTGCCTTTCCAGCCAATTCCAAGCTGCGCACATCGGTGACAACCCCTGTCATCGCCGACGCCGCCGCGGTCAACGGACTAGCCAGGAAAGTGCGGCCACCACGCCCCTGCCGCCCTTCGAAATTGCGATTGCTTGTGCTGATAGCATATTGGCCCGGCTGAAGTTGGTCGCCATTCATAGCAATACACATGCTGCAGCCCGCCTCGCGCCATTCGGCCCCGGCACCGCGGAAAATCTCGTCTAGTCCCTCGGCCTCCGCCTGCTTCTTTACCATTTGAGAACCTGGTACAACCATCATCCGGACACCTGGAGCAACCTTCTGATCGCGCATCAGTTCTGCTGCTTGGCGCAAGTCAGAAATGCGCGAATTCGTGCAACTCCCCAGAAAAACAACATCTACCGGGTGTCCCAACAACGGCCGTCCCGGTTGCAGAGCCATGTACTCCAGCGCTTTTGCCGCCGTTCGCCGTTCGCTGATATCTGCTATCTGATCGGGATCAGGAATTGTGGCGCTGATACCTATGCCCATACCAGGATTGGTCCCGTAGGTGATCATCGGTTCTAGACTGCTGGCGTCAATCGTTACCGTTTTGTCATACCGCGCGCCCTCGTCCGAGTTCAGCGTCCGCCAATAAGAGACCGCCTCGTCCCAGGCTTCACCGGTGGGCACGCCTTCCCGGCCCCTCAGATAAGCAAATGTTACCTCGTCCGGCGCAACCAATCCGGCCCGTGCACCACCCTCAATACTCATATTGCAGATGGTCATCCGCTCTTCCATGCTCAGGGCGCGGATGGCCGACCCGGTATACTCAAAGACATGCCCTGTGCCGCCACCCACACCGATCTTGGCCAGCAGTGCCAGGATGATATCTTTGGCTGAAACGCCAGACTGCAGATCTCCTTCCACGCGTACCTCGTAGGTAAGCGGCTTGTCTTGCAGCAGGCACTGGGTCGCCAGGACATGTTCCACCTCGCTGGTCCCAATACCAAACGCCAGTGCGCCGAAGGCACCGTGAGTGGCCGTATGACTGTCGCCACACACAATAGTCATGCCCGGCTGTGTCAACCCAAGTTCAGGGCCAATCACATGAACGATTCCGCGGTTCGGGCTGTCCATCCCGAAGAGATTGATCCCGAAGTCTCGCGCGTTCTTTTCCATCATGGCGATCTGTTTTGCGGCGATCTGATCGGCGATCGGAATGTCAGGGGAGGTGGTAGGAATACTATGGTCAAGTGTGGCCACCGTTTGCGACGGCCGTCTCACTGAAAGTCCCCGATCTCGCAGGCCCTGAAACGCCTGTGGCGACGTGACTTCGTGTACCAAATGCAGGTCGATGTACAGCACAGCTGGGCTGCCTTCTTCCTGGGTCACAACGTGACTGTCCCATAACTTGTCGATGATTGTTCTTGGTTGGCTCATATTATCTCCCAACAGCCCACTGGCAGCACCGCCGTACCGCCGGTGTCGGCTCACTATAAAGGGCATCTTGGCCCGAGATTCGGCTCAGGCATGCACTCGTTCGACGGCATTCGCGTCCTCATGCCCCGCCGCCAGCATCTTGTTTAGAGCACTCAGATAGGCTCGTGCACTGGCCACCACAATGTCCGTGCTGGCACCATGACCGCTGAATGTCCGTATAAAAGGTAGATTGGTTTGCGGGTTCACCTTGTAGCTGGAGGATCCGTTCTCGGGCTGGATGCGAATTGTGGCCTCGGCTACCGCGTCCAGACCCTCGGTCACTGCATTAATGCTGAACTCTGTCAGCGTACTCGTGACGCCTATGATCCGATTCACTACCTGGTAAACAGCATCAACTGGACCACTTCCCGTAGCTGCATCTTCAACGGTTTCACCTCCAGGACCGGTCAGGCTAACGGTGGCCGTGGGAATGCTGTGGTCTCCGCACGATACCTGAATATGGTTCAATCTCCATATCTCCGGCGGCTGGTAGATTTCGTCGGCGATGATAGCTTCAATGTCTGCGTCTGTGACTACTTTCTTTTTATCCGCCACGCGCTTGAACCGCTTGAAGGCAAGATTGACCTCCTCAGCCGTAAGCGTGTCATATCCCATGTCTTCCAGGCGCGCACGAAAAGCGTGCCGTCCGGAATGTTTGCCCAGTACCAGCCGCGACGCGCTCAAACCGACGGTCTCCGGTCGCATAATCTCATATGTCTGCTCGTTCTTGAGCATCCCGTCTTGGTGGATTCCGGCCTCGTGCGCAAATGCATTCGCGCCCACAATAGCCTTATTTGCTTGCACAACCATGCCCGTATACGTGCTCACCATATGGCTTGTGCGCACGATCTGGGTCGTATCGATATGGGTTACCACGTCAAAGTTTTGCGGCCTCGTGGCGATCGTCATGACGACCTCTTCTAAAGACGTATTTCCCGCCCTCTCGCCGATACCGTTTAGCGTCACTTCCACTTGACGTGCACCGCTTACAACACCTGCGAGCGTATTGGCGGTTGCTAACCCGAGGTCGTTATGGCAGTGCGTTGACCAGACAACTTGATCGGCTCCCTCCGTGTGTTCGATCAGATATTTCATCAGCCACCCAAACTCTGTGGGCGTAGTATAACCGACCGTGTCGGGAATGTTCAGCGTAGTCGCTCCCGCCTTAATCGCCTGTTCGAGGACCTGCACCAAGAAATCTGGATCCGAGCGCCCTGCATCCTCCGGCGAAAACTCAACGTCGTCGCACAGACTTTTTGCATATGTGACCGCGGCAATCACTTGGTCAATGCATTCTTCTCGGTCGATGCGAAGCTTATGCTTGAGATGGATATCACTGGTGGCAAGGAAGGTGTGGATCCGGTGAAGAGGTGCCTCTTTTACCGCGTCATACGCGCGCAAAATGTCGCCTTCGTTAGCTCGAGCCAACCCGGCAATTACCATTGGTTTACCGGATCTGCGGCCCTCCATAAGCGGCCCAACTTCCTCGGCAATTCGCCGAACCGCTTCGAAATCCCCGGGAGAAGCGATAGGAAAGCCGGCTTCACAAATGTCAACACCAAGGCGTGAAAGCTGCCGCGCAATCTCGAGCTTTTCTTCCACATTCAGTGTCGCTCCCGGTGACTGTTCGCCGTCGCGCAATGTGGTGTCAAAAATCAATAACGTCTCTTTGCCAACAACTCCGTCTTCTTCCATCGTTTTCTCTCTTCCAGGTAGGACACGGCCGTGTCGGTCAAGACACGACCGTGTACATCTACTCTACTTGACTACCTTGGCATTCAACCAGGGCATCATCGCTCGCAACTCGCGGCCGACCTCTTCGATTTGCGCGTCACGTCCTGCAGCACGCTGGGCGTTGAACCACGGACGCCCGTTGGCGTTTTCGTCAATCCACCCTTCCGCGTAGGCCCCGGACTGGATATCTGCCAGGATTTGGCGCATCGCGTCTCTTGAATCGTCCGTGATGATCTTCGGTCCGGCTGTGTAGTCCCCGTGCTCTGCCGTGTCACTGATACTGTAGCGCATGTAACTGAGCCCGCCCTGGTACATAAGATCCACGATCAGCTTCAGTTCATGCATGCACTCAAAGTAAGCGATTTCCGGTTGGTAGCCTGCCTCCACCAGCGTATTGAACCCGGCCTGCACCAGTGCACTGACGCCGCCACAAAGCACCGCCTGTTCACCAAAGAGATCTGTTTCAGTCTCTTCGGAGAACGTAGTCTCCAGGACACCGGCACGTGTGCAGCCAATGCCCTTTGCGTAGGCAAGGGCCTGTGCCAGGGCATTGCCGCTGGCATCCTGATGCACAGCGACCAGGCCTGGGGTGCCAGCTCCTTCAACGAACACCTCGCGCACGCGGTGCCCCGGGGATTTTGGTGCAACCATGCTCACGTCCACATAGTCGGGCACGATGATCTGACCGTAGCGGATATTGAACCCGTGACCGAACATCACTGTGTCACCAGCCTCCAGGTAAGGTGCAATTGATTCGCGATAGATTTGTGCCTGCATCGTGTCCGGTGTTAGGATCATAATGATGTCGGCTTCTTCGCTTGCTTCTCCTACACTCTTCACCGTCAACCCGGCGGCCTCAGCCGCCGCCCAGGAAGGGCTGCCTTCATAGAGCCCAACCCGCACATTCATGCCGGAGTCTTTCAAATTAAGGGCATGTGCATGCCCCTGGCTTCCGTAACCGATGATCGCGATTTTCTTTCCTTCCAGAAGACCTAGATCAGCGTCATTGTCGTAATATATCTTTGCCAAAACGAACTCTCCTATCTGTTCCCACCATGTGGCTCGGGGCTTGTTCCAGTCATCTAATACGCTTCGTTACTTGGCCTCGCCGTTACTGAAGGTAACAAGCTCCGCTTCTGCTGGCGGTTCATAGGTGCCGCGAACCATCGCAACACGCCCCGTTCGCACCATTTCCTGTATCCCGAATTGTTCCAGCAGCCGCAGTAGCGCTTCAATGCGGTCTTCCTTGGCTGTCAGGCGAATCGTAACCGAAGCCAGGTCTACATCCACGATATCAGCTTTGAAGATGTCCACCAGCCGCATAATCTCGGCGCGCGTTCCGTTCATAGCGCTCACCTTGATCAGGGCCATTTCATATTGCACATGCGGCCGTTCTGTCACATCCTGCACATCCAGCACGTTGATCAGCTTAAACAGCTGCATCTGCACTTGCTGCACATCCCTCTTGGTCCCGCGTACGACAAAAGTCATGCGGCTAACTCCTGGCCGCTCGCTGTGACCCACCGTCAGGCTCTCAATATTGAAATTACGACGGCCGAAAAGACCTGAAACGCGGTTTAATACGCCCGGCTTGTCTTCGACCCAGGCAATCATCGTATGGCGGCGCTTATCGTTCTCGGCCATTATTCTCCCCCTCCTGTGTTAGGGACTGGGCGCCGGATCATGTCCGCGTTGCTCTTGGCTGGCGCCACCATCGGATAAACATTGGTAAACTCTTCCACCTGAAAGTCCAGCAGGAATGGCCCATCGTGAGCTTGTGCCTCGCGGATAGCGCTGGATACATCCTCTTTGCGCGTGACTGAGCGCCCGGGAATACCGTACGCCTCGGCCAGCTTGACAAAGTCCGGGTTGAAGAGTGGGGTGCCAGAGTGCCGCTTGTTGTAAAAGACATCCTGCCACTGCCGAACCATTCCTAGGAAACCGTTATTGATAATCGCGATCTTGATATTCAGGCGCTCTTGCATAACCGTGGATAGTTCATTCATGGTCATCTGGAAGCCGCCATCACCCGCAACTACCCAAATCTCTTCAGCCGGCACGCCCATTTGCGCCCCGATCGCCGCCGGCAGCGCGTATCCCATGGTTCCCAGGCCGCCCGAAGTCAAAAGGCTGCGCCGTTTAGTATGGTGAAAATACTGGGCTTCCCACATTTGATGCTGCCCTACGTCCGAGACAATCGTGCAATCCCCATCGTTGCTTGCATACCACAATTCGCGCATCACGTAAGGTGCGATCAATTCATCGCTTTCCTGCGCCAGAATATCGCGGTCCTGTGATTCTGCTTTCCATGCCTCAATTTGCTCCATCCAGGCAGGATGTTCGTTTGCCTTGACCAGCGGCACTAGCTGCCGCAGGGTCAGCAAGGCATCTCCAACCAGCGGCGTGTCAATGGTCAGGTTCTTGTTCATTTCAGCTGGATCCAGATCAGCATGAATAATGCGCGCCTTCGGCGCAAAGGTTTCAAAGGCTCCAGTCAGTCTATCATCCAAACGCGCGCCTATCGCGAACATCACGTCACATTCTTGCATGGCAAAGTTCGTATACGCTTCTCCGTGCATGCCGCCCCAGCTCAGGGAAAGAGGATGGGTAGCCGGAAAGGTCCCGATACCCAGCAAGCTCGTAGCTACGGGAATGTTCGCGACCTCCGCTAGCTGCCGCAGTTCGCGCTCGGCCTTAGCGATGGACACTCCTTGCCCTGCCACGATCAACGGCCGTTTCGCCTCATTCAGCAACTGCGCCGCGCGTGACACTGCGTCGCCTTCAGGTTCGTTCTGATTTGGATGGTAGCCGGGCAGATATACCTCTTGCGGATACTCAAACTCCATTGAAGCTTGCTGGACGTCCTTACAGATGTCCACCAGCACTGGCCCAGGCCGACCTGTACGGGCGATATAAAACGCCTCTTTCAAGGCCATTGGCAAATCGCGGATGTCTGTGATCAGATAATTGTGCTTCGTCACCGGCATACTTATCCCGAACACATCTGATTCCTGGAAACCATCACGGCCGAGCAAGCTCGTGGAAACCTGGCCCGTGATCGCCACTATGGGCGTAGAATCCATATACGCGGTTGCCAGCCCCGTAATCATGTTCGTGGCCCCGGGACCCGACGTGTTGACCGCAACGCCGACTCGTCCGGTTGCTCGTGCATATCCATCAGCCATATGCGTGGCACCTTGTTCGTGTGTGGCCAGCACATGGTGAATCGGATAGTTATACTTGCTCAAATCATCATAGGTGGGAAGGATCGCACCACCTGGGATACCGAACACGACGTCCACGCCCTCGTGCAACAGACTCTCCCAAATGATCTGTCCTCCTGTCTTCATCTCACTCATAAGGTCGCTCCTTTTCCTCATTCCTCACTATTGAAGGTGCCCCGCGTGGTGCAGACTTCGTCACCATAAACAAAAAAAGGGCAGGAGGTCTGTACGTTCACCTCTTGCCCTGAATACGCATATTTCCAATTGGCGCAACTTGACTGCATAACATGACTATGCTGCGGCACACACTGTTTTCGTGCAGCTCGGCGACTGGAGGAAATCTTGGTACGGCTGGTTGCGTTCATCATCATGTTAACAAAAAACCGCCCAGTTGGGCGGTCAATTTCTCAAAAAGTGTTAGCTGTCTTCGGCTTTCACTCACCCAACCAGATTCGCGTCCTTGCTATGAAGAAGGACGAGGCTGAAAAGGCTAATAATCACTGGGCGAATACTACATACTTTCATTTCAAACTCGTTGCTGTGACCTAACCCATTGGCACGTAGTATACGAGCCGCGCATCGCGGCGTCTATGGAGAAGTTGCCACATCATTGGCACGTTTCTTTGGATCTAATGCACAAAAGAACGCCGATCCGTTTTTGCACTTGAATGTCAAAGAGGACGGCATTCGCCGTCCTCTTTGATTCCCACTATTTCCCACTGAACCGCGCACTTCAGCGCAAGCCTTTAACAGTATAGGATAAGCCACCGACAACTCCTATAGGCAACTTACCAGAACTCGACGAAGAGCTGCTTGTGGAATATGTACAATTAGTATTGTGCCGGTCAATGAAGTGACTTAAATTTATGGCTTGGTGTCGTGCCGCAGCTGCCACAGCTTAAGCGACAGGTGAAGGGCGAGACGCATATCCGAATTATTCAGATCCTGACCTGTCAACTCCTGAATCCGATCCATTCGATATAGAAGTGTGTTGCGATGAACGAACAGCGACTCAGCAGTTTGGCTGATGTTGCCGTGATGGTCGAAATAGGCGCCTAGGGTTTGCACGAGGCTTCCACGGTGCTGCTCGTCGTAACGAACTAGCGGGCCGATTATCTGCATCGCGAAACTTTGGACACTGGGAACAGTTTCCAATTCAGATAACAGGCGAAAAACTCCCAAACTATTAAATTCCACTATGCGATTCGTCAAATGTAATCGCCTGCCCACATCCATTGCCTGCATCGATTCACGATAAACGCGAGGCCAATCTACGAGTGAAGCTGCGGGCCCACTCATGCCTCCAACCAACACCGCTTCCGGGAATTCAGCCTCTACCTGTTCCATCAGGCGGCGCGCCAGGTCGTATGCCGGTTCGAGGTCAGTTTCATCCTTCAGTGCCTGGAAGACAACCAGATGCTGACCGCCGTACGTATGTACAAGTGCGGGGCGCGTGTGGTTGTTTAGGAGCCAGCTCAAGGTGGTTTCCAGACGGCGCAGCGTTGGCGCGTTCGGCCCGGCCCACCCGAGAGTCAGCACGACGTGGGCGGGGATCGTATCATGGTCCAACCGGCTCGCCAGGCGTTCAACTTCGCCTTCTGGTAGTGTACCAGCCAGGAGTCCTTCAAGAAAGTCCCCGCGTAGCGCTTTCTTGGCCTCACTTACTGCTTTGACCTTGGCCATTTCCAGAGCATATGCTGCCGCTCCGTGTTCTACGGCAAGGCTGTCCAGA
The DNA here is from genome assembly GCA_963786145.1 of uncultured Chloroflexia bacterium. Lineage (GTDB taxonomy): Bacteria > Chloroflexota > Anaerolineae > Promineifilales > Promineifilaceae > JAACFF01. Next base: position 688,502 of record CAWAYB010000001.1, on the reverse strand, counting down.
AGATCAAGGTTTCCCGGGGGACCTACTACGGATAGATATCCGCGCGCTCTATCGCCGGAAACAATTGGACTTACAAGGCGGCCCATATTCTCGATCGGGAGGATTTGCTGCCAGTATGTCTGGCGGGCATTGGCTGCTGCCTTGCGATTGCGCAGGATTGCGGGCAGCTGCTCACGCTGTTTCAAAGTTCGACGCAAACCTTCCACATCAACAGTCGTATCGCTCGGCCAGCTCTCGGCTTTGATTTCAAGACGCTTGTCCTGAACGATAACGATATTGCCAGTCAAGTTGGCGATCACGTCTGTCATCGCCTGCAGTCCCAGACCTTCTCGAGACATCTCCGAAAGGCGCCGATAGAGCTGCATTGCTCGCTCGCTCGTTGCACTTTGGCGATCCACGAGAAGCGCGGCAATAGCCTTGTGCGCGTCCCGCGCGCTCATCTTCCTTGGCACTATTGCGAGCGACATATCCGCCTGCACGGCCGTCGTCCCTACCTCTTCCTCAACTTCGCCAAAAACGACTATCCCTGCCGCACCCAGTTCAGCCAATTCAACAAGCTTCGTCAACAGATCGGCCGTACTCAGCTCTTCCTGCAAGTGCCATGGCACGATGACCAGATCGTCTGCACTCACCTGGTCGTCAAGGTTTTCCCATGAAGAGAGCAGGCTGACCCAGCGAATCGGACGTCGCGCCGAACTTGCCCCGCCCAAGACCGCTGTATCCAGGGGCAGGGCAAGGCGCAAGACGTCACCAAGGTTTACTTCATTGGGCTGCGGAGCATTCATGATCACTACTTGCTTGGCAAAGTCAAAATCACATTAGTTTACAATGGCGCAAGAATTCAGTCCATCGATTGCTCGGATAGTTTTGCCGAAGAAGGCAATATGACCACAAAAGTTGTTCCCTCGCCGGGCATGCTCGCGACGCTGATCTCGCCGCCGTGTTGTTCGATGATCCGGTGGCAAGTGGCCAGGCCCAGGCCCGTCCCTTTTCCCGGATCCTTGGTTGTATAAAATGGTTCAAAAATGTGGACCGTCTCCGCAGATGTCATCCCTTTGCCGCTGTCATGGATTAACACCTGTACCTGGTTGCTTCCGGGCCCCGGTCGGCTTACTACCTCAATACGTCGGTCCTCTGGCACGTCTTGCAAGGCGTCACGCGCATTCAGCAGCAAGTTGAGCCATACGCTCTTCAGATGTTCCCAGCTCGCTACGACTCCGTCCAGATTCGCCTCCAGATGCTGGCTCACATTGATTCCGGCCGACTGTAGCTGGTATCCAATCAAGTCGAGAGCCTCAATGATGGAGTAGTTAACATCGCCAAGTGTAAAAGAATAATGCTCTTGTCGCGCAAAATCCAGCAGCCCACGCACGACCTTCGTCGCGCGCTCGCCAGCCTTAGCAATCAAATCTACCGACTCAAAGTTCTCATCATCAGATGGGATAACCATTTTCAACATCTGTGCATTGGCGTTTACCACCGTGAGCGGATTATTGATCTCGTGCGCAACCCCGGCCGCCAGCTGTCCAATGGCCGCCAGCTTGCCCGCCTGCATGAGCGAGTTTTCTAGCTGTCTTTCCTCAGTTCGATCCTGCCAAACGACAACCGCGCGTGCCGAACTTGCCTGGCTACCAGGTATCGGATAAGCATCTACCTCCCACTCCCGCGGCAGATGATCCTGACCCAACCAGCGGACAGTCCAGGTGCGTGCCTGCTGACCGCTTAATGTTTCTGCCACCAGGCAGTGTTCGCACGGCCGTTCCCGTTCATAAAACGCGCTAAAACAGATTTGGCCGACTAGGTTGTCTCGTGTTGCCTCCAGTTCATCCGCTTTGCTCTTGTTAATAGCCACCAGATGCCAGTTGTCATCGATGGTATAAATCGGCTGCGGGATGCCATCGATCAAGGCTTGAAGCGTGTTGCGGCTTTCCAGTAACTCGCGCTGCCGCAGACGAATCCGATTGAAGAGCCATGCATTTTCTATTGCCTCACTGATCGAGCTTCCCAGCGAAGCAAACAAGTCCAGATCAACCTCGCTAAATGCTCCCTCGCGCTTATTGTAGGCGCACAACACGCCTACGGGGCGCCCGCGCACTAGCAAAGCGCCCACAATCATGGAACGTACCTCGAATCCCGACGGCGCATCAAACGCACGGTCAAATCGCGGGTCAGATTGGGCATGGTTGAGAAGAAATGGTTGTTGCTCAGCAAAGGAGGTGCCGATAACGCCCTGATTCTGAAGCAGTACCGGAAACTGCTCTACGCTCAGGCTCCGCCCTTCATCTCGCACGTGCTGGCAGCGGAGACGGCCGCTCTCCAGCATAAGTACCGCCGCCATCTCCACCCGCAGTAACTCCAGAACTCCATCCACCGCTGCAGCCAATACTTCCCCAAACTCAAGAGTAGCGGCAACAGTCTTTCCTACTTGATTCAGCGCCGCCAGTTGCTGGCTCTGACGCTGCAGCTGCTTCTCCAGTTGTTGGGTGCGTAAGATCGTCTTGACCCGCGCCAGGAGCTCCTGCATGTAGTAGGGCTTTGTGATGTAATCATCTGCCCCAGCGGAAAGGGCCTCGACCTTTTCCTGGCTCCCTGCTGCCGCCGTCAGCAGTACCACGCGCGTGTACTGAAGATCAGGGTGCTTGCGAATCCAATCTAGGACATCAAGGCCAGACATACCTGGCATGCGCATATCCAGGAGAACCAGATCGATCTCAGTAGCGGTGCCTACCGTTGCCTGTAGGAAACGGACCGCTTCACGGCCGTCGCCAACCACATCAACATGATACCCGCCATTTCGCGCGAGAAATCCAGAAAGCGATTCCGCAATCTCTTGCTCATCGTCCACAATCAGGATACGCGTGGTCGCAGTAGTTGGGCTTACAGCAATCGTCATCCTGAATACTTTCGGGCTATGGTTGTCGGACTAATCTCTGGGACCGCGATCCTGGCAGCACGCCTGCGCCGCCCGTGCTGCTCACTGGTCACTTCTCGACCCTCTACGATCAGGTCTCTTCCGAGGAAAACGTGTAGCCGTGTCCTTGAATTGTCTTGATGTAGATGGGCTCGCTGGGATGAGGCTCAATCTTCTCCCGCAGGTTCTTGATATGGGCTCGCACAAGCTCTGGACTGCCCGTGTCGCGCGGGTAGTCCCAAACGTCCTGCAGCAGTTGTTGGCTGTTGAAGACCTGGTCGGCATGGCTCATCAGATGATACAGGAGATCAAACTGTACATTGGTTAGCAGCGCTGTGGAAAAAGCGGTTGTAACCTTAAATGCCCGGCAGTCGAGCACGACATTTCCCACCACTACCTCGGTCACCTCTTCAGGTTCCTCTGGCACGGGTTGGGCGCGGCGCAGAATTGCCTTAACGCGCAGTTCCAGTTCCTGCATATTGAAAGGCTTCACCAGGTAGTCGTCTGCACCTGCCCGGAAGCCCTCGATCTTGTCTTCATCCTTGGCCTTCGCCGTCAAGAAAAGAACGGGCAGGTCCTTCAGCAATGGATCGCCTCGAATCTGACGGCACACCTGGTATCCGTCCACGCCAGGCATCATAATGTCCAGGATGAACAAGTCCGGGCGATGGCGACGGGCCAACTGCAGACCCTCTATGCCGCTGTTTGCAGTCATCACCTGGTGATCATACATCTTCAGAGCTCGCTGCAGCGTGCGCGAAACAAGTTCATCGTCGTCTATCACTAAGATGGAGGCCATGCGTACTACTCCTGGCAGTTCGTTGTTCGTACTTATAAGGTGCGATCAGTATACCAGATTTCACCATCTGGTACTGCAACAAAAAGAAATCGGCCGGCCCGCCTGGTGTTTGCAAGGTAGGCCGACCGGCCCCTGCTGCGAACATACTTTAACTACAACAGTAGACTCACCGGGTTTTCGAGCTTCGCCTTAACCGCCTGCAAGAACTGTGCCGCTTCTACACCGTCCGTAACCCGATGATCAGCCGAAATAGTTAGCTTCATCCGGTTTCCCACGGTAAGTTCACCATCAACTACCACAGGAACTTGACGGGCTGAACCTACGGCCAGGATGGCTGCGTCAGGCGGATTGATGATAGCGACAAAACTATCTACATCAAAAGCGCCAAGATTGCTGATCGTAAAGGTAGCACCTTGCACATCCTCTGGTTTTATTCTCCCGTCGCGCGCTCGGGTTATCATTTCTTTGTTGTCCGCCGCGATAGTTGACAGAGGCGAGACATCCGTGTTCTTCTGGACGACCGTCAGCAAGCCTCCTTCCACGGCCACGGCTGTGCCCACGTTGACATACCCATAGCGCGCGATCTTGTCCCCCGCAAATGCAGAATTTAAGTTCGGGAACTCACGCAATGACAACCCTGCTGCCTTTACGATCATGTCATTGACCGTGACCTTTTTCTCATCAGGTAACGCTGCATTGATCTGCTGGCGCAGGTCCAGCGCTGCCTGCATATCGACTTCGGAGGTAACATAGAAATGAGGTACGGTAGTCTTGCTCTCCGTCATGCGCCGGCCGATCGCCTGACGCAGTTTGGTCAACGGAACCTCTTCGACTTCGTCACCACTGGGAACAGCCATCCCGGCGGGGACGGCCCGTGCTTGTGATGGTGCGGGTGAATTGAGCAAGTATGCTTCCACGTCCGCTTTGCGCACACGGCCGTCGCTGCCACTCCCTGGTACTGCCGCAAGAGGAACGCCCCGCTCGGCCGCGATGCGTCGGGCCACGGGAGTGGCTTTTACTCCGCCCGGATACTCACCGGAAACTGCCGCCGCAGCCGGAACTGCGGCAGCACCAACGACAGCCACTGCCTCCGCCACTGGGGGAGAGTCCTCTGCGCTGGAAGTTGATTTTAGCACCATGCCGGAGATGTCTTCGCCTTCCTGGCCCACAATTGCCATATTCGCGCCGATTGGCACGACTGCCCCGGCATTCTCCAGGATTTTGAGCAGAATTCCTTCTGTTTGGCTTTCCAGGTCAAGCGTCGCTTTGTCCGATTCGATTTCGGCTACTACCTCACCGCGACTGATAGGATCGCCGATATTCTTGAGCCACTGATTGAGCACACCTTCGCGCATGTCAAAACCCAGCTTGGGCATGACGATGAATTCAGCCATTACAGCACCTCCTTGACCGCCTCAATTACCCTATCCGGATTGATCAACGCCGACTGTTCCAGTTCACGAGAATAGGGCAGCGGCACTTCGTATTGTGCCACGCGTTTGACTGGGGCATCCATGAAATCAAATCCTTCATCCTGGATCCGGGCCGCGATCTCTGCACCGACGCCATAGGAACCCCAACCTTCTTCCACCACCACACAACGGAAGGTCTTGCGGAAGGACTCCAGTATGGGTCCCATATCCAACGGCCGTAACGACCGGAGATCTACGACTTCAGCTTCGATCCCCTCATGAGCGAGTTGCTCGGCCGCCTGCATTGCCACATAAAGGCCCTGGGCATAGGCCACAATAGTCACATCACGCCCTTCACGCTTCACATCGGAAACACCAATCGGCACAGTATAATCGTCTTCCGGAACCTCACCGCGAAGTTGGTAGAGCGTATGGTGTTCAATAAACAGCACCGGATCATCGATCCGGATCGCTTCTTTCAGCAGACCCTTCGCGTCATACGGCGTGCTGGGCGAGACCACCTTCAGACCGGGGAAGTGGGCAAAAATCACATCTGGCGTATGGCTGTGCGTCGCCCCCAACTGCCGTCCGCCGCCGCCTGGTGCCCGGAATACTGCTGGCACCTTCATTTGCCCACCAAACATATAGTGAATCTTTGCGGCATGATTGACCATAGCGTCCAGGGCCAGGAAAGCAAAGTTAATCGTCATAAATTCAGCAACTGGCCGTAGGCCATTCATCGCTGCACCAGTTGCCGCTCCACCGATTACCATCTCCGAGATGGGTGTGTCCCGCACGCGCCTTTCTCCGAACTCATCGTAAAAACCGCGTGTAACAGCATAAGTCCCGCCCCACACGCCTACTTCCTGACCCATGATAAAGACACTTTCATCGCGCAGCATTTCCTCGCGAAGCGCATCAGTGATTGCTTGTCGCATTGTGATTAAGGCCATTGGACTATGCCTCCACATAGATGTTGTCAAACAGAGAATCAAGCGGCGGAAGCGGCGACTGTTCGGCGAAGAGAACTGCTTCTTCAACTATCGCCTCCACATCCTCATCGATCTTGTCGAGTTCTTTCTGTTCCGTCCCGTACTCGCTATGTAAACGACGTTCCAGGATGCCGATAGGGTCGTCCTCACGCCACTTCTCTACTTCGTCTTTGGTGCGATAGCGCAGTGGATCGCCCATGCTGTGGCCCTCAAAACGATAGGTGGTCAATTCAAGAAATTGAGGACCCTCGCCATTCCGAATACGCTCGAATGCCCGCAGAGTCGCTTCGTAGACTTCCACGACATCCATGCCGTTCACCAAAACTCCGGTCATGCCATAGCCGGGCGCACGATCCAGCATACTTTTAGCTGCGGTTGACCGGCCGATTGCCGTCCCCATGCCATACTGGTTGTTTTCGACGATGAAGACCACGGGCAAATCCCACACGCCGGCAAGATTGAGCGATTCATGGAAATAGCCGATGTTGGACGAACCGTCTCCAAAGTAACACAGAACTCCTTTGTCAGTACCGCGATAGTTTTCAGCAAGCGCGATGCCCACGGCCAGGGGCAAGTGCCCGCCAACCACGGCATAGCCGCCCCAGAATTGAAGGTTGACGTCCGCTAGGTGCATTGATCCGCCGCGACCTTTGCTGATGCCCGTTTCCTTGCCCATGAGTTCCGCCATCAGCGCGTTGGGATCGGCACCCACCGCCAGTGCATGAGCATGGTCGCGGTAGGCCGTGATAACATGATCACCCTCCTTCCGCGCCGCAATAGACCCCACCGCCACGGCTTCCTGGCCGATATAAAGATGTAGAAACCCTCCAATCTTTCCCAACTGATAAAGCTCGGCACAGCGTTGCTCAAAACGACGAATCAGCACCATCTGGCGGTACCAATTCAGGTACGTTTCTTTTTCCATTCGTAACTCCTTTCATTCCTTGACCGAGAGCAACAATGAACTGACTGGCTGCCAAAGCGCGACCATGCTCCAACCGCCTAGCGCACACCATCTCCTGCGATTGCGGGCAGACCCTAATCCAGGAATTTGGCTGTTGACATGGTCAAAGTATTGCTTGATTGGCTAGTTTCCTAGCTTTGAACGAGGCGCCAGGAAACGACTGTCGCCAGGACGCGCCCAACCTACTGAGTAAGCCGCGCACTGTCTTTTAGTGTAACAAAAACTACTCACGCTGGCGAAGAATCTTAGACACAAATTCACTCTCTGCAGCGCAGCCCAAACGGTTCAACCTCTAATTCCCAGCGGCGGCTGTCCAGACCCTCTCGTTCAAATGCCGCCGCCGCCGCCGCCCCGATTTCCGCATGCTTGGCGGGCGCCAAAGCGATCAAGCTGGGACCCGCCCCGCTAAGCGCAACCCCTTTTGCGCCCGCATCATACGCCGCAGAAAACGCTGCCTCCATTCCCGGAATAAGAGGTACGCGGTACGGTTGATGCAGACGGTCCTGCATTGCCAGCTGCAAACGGTCGTAATCAGCACTCTCCAGGGCGCGGATCAACAACGCCAACCGGCTCGCATTGTGAATCGCGTCCGCAAACGGAATGCGTGAGGGTAGCGCTGCCCGTGCGGCTTCCGTGGGCAGATAAAAGTCAGGTAGAACCACCACGACCTTTAGCGGAGGAATCTCTATCCGTTCGGTTACCAGACCGTCCTGTCCCTGCACACCCAAGACCAAACCTCCGTAGACCGCGGGGGCAACATTGTCAGGGTGGCCTTCCAGATCGGTTGCCATTTGCAGAACCTGAACCGTGGTCAGAGGAGATCCCGCCAGGGCATTGGCGGCAAACATACCAGCTAGGACGGCTGAGGAACTACTACCCAATCCGCTGCCAATAGGTATTTCGTTGTCCTGATCGATGCGCAGCCCTGGCAATGGGTAGCCCAGACGCTCAAATATCAGTCTGGCTGCCTGGAAAACAAGGTTGCTCTGATCTTTAGGGATAAGGTGTTGATCTTCACCCACGGCCGTAATCTGTAGCCCACTCTCTTCAAGCGCCGCCATCGTAACCCGGTGGTACAGCGTCAAAGCAAGACCAAGGCAGTCAAACCCGGGGCCAATATTGGCAGATGTTGCCGGAACAGATACAGTCACTTTGTGCATAGCGGCGGGATTCTACGCCAGAAATGCCAATCGAACGAGATTGCGGAGGTATCATGTTTGAAGCCGCTTTAAGTCAACTCCCCCGGCCCGCGTCCAAACCGTTGGCTCTGCGCGTGACCCCCGTTGCTGAGCGCGCTTTACGCAACGGCCACCCATGGCTGTTTTCCGATGCTATAGAAAGCCAGAGCAGGGAAGGGGCCGCAGGTGATATTGCGGTTATTTTTGACCGAAAGAATCGCTTTCTCGCGGCCGGGCTTTACGATCCGGCAGCCCCGGTTCGCGTTCAGATCCTTGTCCTCGGCCATTCGGCCCTGATTGCCCAGGACTTTTTTCAGGAACGGATGGTCACAGCATCGCAGAAGCGTCGTTCTATTGAAGCGGCAGGTACGGATGGATTTCGCCTGGTCCATGGTGAAAACGACGGCTTCGGCGGCCTCGTGATTGATCGCTATGACCGGACCTATGTTCTAAAACTCTATTCGGCCGCCTGGATCCCCCATTTACCATCCCTCCTGGAAGCTCTTGTGGTAGTAGAGAACCCTCTGGCAATTGTCCTGCGCCTGAGTCGCCTTATCCAGGCTCAGGCCGCGCTGTTTGGGTTGAGCGACGGAGATGTAGTGCTTGGATCAATTCCCGAGGACGGCGTCTTGTTTTTCGAAAACGGCCTGCGTTTTGTGGCAGATGTCGTTTCTGGTCAGAAGACAGGCTTCTTTCTGGACCAGCGCGACAATCGCAAACGGGTTGAAGCCCTTTCGAGTGGCAAGCGTGTGCTGAACGTCTTTTCCTACAGTGGGGGTTTCTCAGTCTATGCTGCTCGCGGCGGCGCGCCCCGTGTTACAGACCTCGATCTGAATGCCAGGGCGCTACAAACTGCAAACTACCACTTTACACTAAACGAACAGAATCACAGGATTGCCACGGCCGCTCACATCACTCTCCGCGGAGACGCCTTTGATCTACTAACGGAGCTCGCTGTGCACAACCGTTCGTTTGATATGGTGATCCTCGATCCGCCCGCCTTCGCGCGGCGCCAGGAAGCCGTGAAACAGGCGCTTATTGCCTATGCGCGGTTAGTCACACTCGGACTAGGAGTACTGCAGAGGGGAGGCGTCCTGGTCGCCGCGTCATGCTCCAGCCGCGTGCCGGCAGACGATTTTTTCAAACAAGTACGTGAGGCTGCGCGAGCCGCAGGACGGCTGTTGTCCGAGATCGAGCGCACAGGTCACCCCCTGGATCACCCCGTTGCTTTTCCGGAAGGGGCCTACCTGAAATGTATGTTTGCGTATGCCAACTAGCTGAGAAGTGAGGATCACCTAGGCAGCTGGAAGTCCGGAAGCGTCACTACTCGGCAGTGCCGGCTCTGCTTGCACTTGTCCTGAAATGACTTGTGTTCCTTCGACTAACCTCTGCCCTTGCTCATAGGCAACCACCTGCTCAAATGCCGCAATGGCTACTTCCAGCATCGACTCATCAGGTTCACGTGTGGTCAGATTCTGCAGCGCCAGGTTCGGTTTCGTGATTAAGCGAATGAACGCGTTGTCTTGATGGGCTGCGGAGAAGCGCAAAAACTCGTAGGCAATACCGGCGATGATCGGAAGCAATAGCAGGCGCGAGAGGATGCGTACGGCTATGCCCATCGGGGGCAGAAAGCTGTACAAAATGATCGAGATGACCACCACAGTAAGCAAGAACGCAGTGCCACAGCGTGGGTGCTGCAGCGAAAAACGGGTTACAGAGTCTGGAGTGAGCGGCGCGCCAGCTTCATATGCGTTGATAGTTTTGTGCTCGGCCCCGTGATAGCCATACAGGCGTCTGATATCCGGCATGAATCCGATGGCCCAGATGTACCCGATGATGAACGCCAAGCGGATCAGGCCCTCAATCAAATGCCCCCAAAATCCGGAAGCCGTAAAACCGAGCCATCTTTCTACGAGGCTGGCTAGAAAGGTCGGTAGTACGAAGAAGATGAGAACCATCATCGTCAGCGAGAAAGCGATCATCGTCCACTTCACCGGTCCGTCAAATACACTACTGGCCTCTTCTGCTCCATCGCCCTCTTCGTCTACTGCGACGTCAGCCGAGAACATGAGCGCCTTAATTCCCAGTCCAAGCGCGTCCCATAGGAGCGTGAGTCCTCGTACAAACGGCACGCTTCCCAGCCCTCCGCCATAAATCCTGGGATCCAGAGGTTCTGTGTGAATAACGATATCACCCGCCGGGTTGCGCACAGCGACGGACATGGCCCGTGAACCGCGCATCATCACACCTTCGATGACCGCCTGTCCTCCATAGTTGATTTGGGTGTTGAGGGGCTGCTGCCCCGATGTGGCATTGGCAGAATTGGACATGGGGCGGATTGTACAGAGGGCACAATGGTGCGTCAAGCAGGGCTCATTCGCGCGAATTTGTTGTGCTACTATGCTGGAGGTACAATTTACTTAATTCTTGCCTGCCAAGATGCATTATGGGGCGGTGGCGAAATGGCAGACGCAGCGGACTTAAAATCCGCCGGGGTAACTCCCGTGTGGGTTCGACTCCCACCCGCCCTACACTGCCTCAGAAAGGGTTCGTCCACCCGGTGTCCTTTCCTGTAACGTTTGCTTGGACTGAGCCGAGTGACCTGCGCCAGACACGGCCGCAGTAACTTTCTGTGAAACCCATTGCTTCATAAAAACGATTCGCGACAAAGTCGTCGCCAGTGCCCACAATTACGTCAGCGGCTCCAAGCTCGCGTAAGCGCCACAACCCTTCAAGCATCAACGCTCTTGCCAGACCGAGCCGCCTGTGCCCTGGGTGGGTACATACTGGCTCAAAGGTCCCGCGCCTATTCCGTTCATCATACGTGACTCCTACATAGGCCGCGAATGATCCGTCGGGGGCTCTGGCTACCAGATCGAGTTCATGCCGAAAAGAAGGCGAATTGGCGGTAAATACGGCGATTTCCACGGCCGTGTGGATCTTCCGGTTGAACGCCGCATTGAGGATGTCTGCCACCCCTTGTTGGTCCCCACCGTTGCCTGCACGCGTCGTACCGATATCGTATCCGTCCGCTGGCTCAGGGCGAGACAGAGGACGTTGACCCAGACGTAGGAGTCGCGTCACACCCCCATGTTCCAGCCGTTCGTACCCTCTCCCTTCCAGCAGAAGCATTCGTGGCGTGTCATAGTCAAAAACAAAAGTCTCCAGCGCCTTGACTTCATCTTTTTCACCATGCCGCGCCAGATTCTGCTCAGCCCAGACGAGCATCTCCTCCTCGATGAGGTGGCGATAGTCCGGGTGAATCTGCAAGTGCACATCCCCGTTACTTTCTGAATGTGCTGCGCCCACCACGTTCCCTCTGGCCGTTTCCCAAAGTCGAACGCTAGTCGACCAGGCCGGGTCCCATTCCGCACTGGAGCGGTGATATCGCCAGCCGTCCCAACGGCGAATCGCCCAGTTCCAATCAACAGGCGTAATCGCCTGCACATTCAGTAAAAGTTCTCTGATGCGTTGAACATCGCCGTCGTCGCTCAGCGGTCTGCTTATTAGTTGAGGAAGTTCCTGGTTGGTCATATCGGTTAGCCTCCACAGCTGTCTCCAATATGGCGGGTATAGGGTGCCTCAGTTGCCGCCACAAAGTTGCCTAAGTATACTGCACTGAAGGCTGGTATTCGATATACTTTTCGTAGTGGAGGTAGCCTACTTAGTTGGGCGCAATAAGCTTTTGCAGGACAGATTAGCCGTTCAACTTCGAGCCTTGCTGCGGGAGAACGACTACCACTTTGATCGTCCTCTTCTGGTTGGCGTATCTGGCGGTCCGGACTCGCTGGTCTTGCTGCATATCATGCGCGAGTTGCTTCCTGGAGGAACACTGGCAGTGGCGCACCTTAATCACGCGCTTCGTCCGGAAGCCCAAGCCGAATCTGAGGTGCTGGCTGCTCTTGCCGATATGTGGGGTGTACCGCTCTTTGTTCGCAAGCGGGACGTCGAAGCCTTGGCAAAGGCCGCCGGCTGGTCAGTGGAAGAGGCAGGACGCCACGCTCGATATGAATTTCTGGCTGAACAAGCGCGTGAATTGGGAATGACGAATATCGCTGTTGGTCACAACGCTGATGACCAGGCTGAGACTGTACTGCTGCACATCCTGCGTGGAAGCGGGCTTGCCGGGCTGCGCGGCATGTCGGTAGATTCTCCGGTGCCGGGTGCATACGAATTGAGACTCTGGCGTCCATTGCTGTCCATCTCACGAGACGAAATCGAAGCCTATGCCTCGCGACATGGCCTCGAGCCCTTTCTTGACGAGTCAAATCTTAATCGTAACTTCGCCCGCAACCGGCTGCGTAACGAGATTCTTCCCGTCCTGGCAGCCGATAACCCGCAGATCAAGCGTCAATTTCGGCAGATAGCAGCCATTACTGCCGCGGAGGATGACCTCCTCAACGGTTTGACTGACGAGGTCTGGCCAACACTGCTTCACCAGATTGGCCCCAATTGGCTGCTGCTCGACCGAGGCATCTTTGCTCAACAGCCGCTGGCCCTTCGGCGTCGCATCATCCGTAAGGCGGTTGCACAGCTGGCCGGCTCAGTCCTGGACCTTTCCTTTGCCGCCGTAGAGCAAGCGGTGGACGTTGCCACTAATGGTCGCACTGGTTCCCGCGCAAGCTTGCCCGGAGGGTTGACGCTCCAGGCTGATTATGAGACGGTGATTCTTATTGCGGGAGACATGGAACGAGCTACCAATATGCCGCAGATGCGTTCGATCCTGTCGCAGAATCTGCCGATCCCCGGTCGGGTAGCGCTAGCAAATGGCTGGGTGCTCACTGCAAACCATCGTGAACCTGCGATCCAAGATGTCAAGCAAAATCGCGATCCCTGGAAGGCGTTCGTGGCTATCGACGCCGACTTAGAACTTGTGGTGCGTACCCGTAAGGAGGGCGAACGAATTCAGCCGTTGGGCCTGCACGGCCGTTCAACCAGCATTCAAGACCTGTTCGTTAACCGCAAAGTTCCCGCGCGTCTCCGGTCGCTTTGGCCAATCGTCAGCACCGCCCAACACCCTGTCTGGGTAGTCGGGCAGGTGATCGATCATCGCGTGCAAGTGCCGCGACTCCACGATAACATTGTGGTTCTGACGTGTCACCCGACTGCCGTTTCTACGGGAGACGAGACGAGTACTATCCGACACTGATATTCGAGTTGCGGGAAGCGCGTCCACCAGTTTAGAGGGCCTATAGGGAATGCTTGCTTCTTTGGCCGAAGCCCTTGAGTTAATACTTCGTGGGGATTCCGCTGTTTGGGAGATTGTACGCCTCACAGTTTTCGTAAGCGGCACTGCCCTGGCCATCGCCGCCCTTATCGGCATACCATCTGGTGCCTGGTTTGGCCTGCGCAGCTTTCGCGGAGAAGGTTGCCTGAACAGCCTTGTCTATACTGGTATGGGCTTCCCTCCCGTCGTCATCGGCTTGTTGGTCTTCTTGCTCCTTTCGCGGCAGGGTCCGTTAGCGCAGCTTGATTGGCTTTTTACGCCCCAAGCCATGATCCTGGCCCAAATTATCCTGGCCCTGCCCCTGGTATTTGGTGTCACCATGTCCTCCGTACACGCTGTCCCCGCCTCGCTCGGCGTACAGCTGCGTTCGCTGGGAGCGACAGAGTGGCAGGTGGTTAGGACCATCCTGATCGAGGCGCGCTACGGTGTAGTTGTCGGCCTGGTAGCAGGGTTTGGTGCGGCCGTTAGTGAAGTTGGTGCCGTGATGCTGGTTGGCGGCAATATTGAGAGCAAAACTCGGGTCATGACCACGGCTATAGTACTGGAAACAAGGCAGGGTAGCTTCGATGTGGCATTAGCCCTGGGTATAATTCTTATGAGTGTGGCCTTCTTGGCGAACGTGATCGCAGTGCGTTTGCAGTCGGACTGATTTGTGCCTGTACAAGAAGCCCAAGGCGCTTTACAGTAATGGAACGATTTACAAGTCTGCCTGAGCCAATACAGTTCAACTCACCGCTTGGGGATGCGCTCTATGCGCTTGAGAATCTGCAGCAAAGCTACAACGGTCGCACCGTCCTCGACGTCAGTACGTTGTCGATCAAACGTGGCGAAATCCTGGCCCTCGTCGGCCCGAGCGGTGCCGGCAAGAGCACCCTGTTGCGACTCCTCGCTTTCCTGGAACTCCCATTCGCGGGTAAGCTTTTCTACGACCATCGTCTCTGCGGCGGTGACTGGCCCGACCTGTCGGAGCGGCGTCAGGTCACAATGGTGTTCCAGCACCCACAGTTGCTGCGGCGTACTGTATTCAAGAACGTAGCCTATGGCTTGGACTTGCGCAGTGAGGGAGCCGATTCGCAACAGGTGAACTCAATAATCAAGCAAATGGGCTTGCAGTCTTTGTCGGCCGCGAAAGCCAACACTCTATCGGGTGGAGAAGCGCAGCGGGTAGCGCTTGCCCGTGCGCTTGTACTGAACCCGCGAGTGCTGCTTCTAGACGAGCCAACCGCTAACCTCGATCCTTACAATATCAACCTCATTGAGCAGATCGTGCAGTACTCTAACCAGACCCAGGGTACAACGGTCGTGATGGTAACCCACAATGTTTTTCAGGCTCAGCGCCTGGCCGATCGTGTTGGCCTGTTGCTGGAGGGAAAACTTGTTGAAGTCAGTGAAACGAACAGATTCTTTAGCAATCCCTATAGTCCTGAAACGTCGGCGTTCATAAGAGGGGAGATCGTTTACTAGCTTTGGACACGTAGTGATTAGACTGTAATCTCCCAAGATAACCTTTGGTTGTGCGCGTACGCGCCTTGACGGTAGCAAAGGTGGATTCAATGGCATTCGTGGTGCGCAGGTGAAGCCAGTGGGCAGCTGGGTAGTCCATAAAGGTGAAGAGCACATCGATGTCTTTGGTTAAGCAAGCCACCGCTTTTGGGTATTTGGACTCGTATTCCTCCTGGAAAAGGGCCAGCTCCTCCAGTGCTGCCTGGCGTCCCTCAGCCCGCATCATTTCGTGCAGGTGGGATTTGGCCCGCGGCTGCAGCCGTTTGGGCAGTTTATCGAGCACGTTCGCGATCTTGTGCACCCAGCAGCGCTGCTGCTCGGCTTGCGGGTAGACCTCGCGCAATGCCGCCCAGAAACCGAGCGCGCCATCCGCAATGGCCAGCCTGGGTGCCGGCAGCCCCCGGCGCTTGAGGTCACGCAGCAGTGTCTGCCAGGATTCGGTGGACTCCCGGTAACCGTCTTCCAGAGCCACCACCTCTTTACGGCCGTCGGGCAGCACACCAACCAAGGTCAGGCAGGCCAGGCGGTCCTCTTCCAGGCGCACGTTGAAGTGCACGCCATCGGCCCAGAGGTAAACATAGTTCTTATCTGCCAATGACCGCTTACGCCACGCTTTGTACTCGTCCTGCCAGACCGTTAGGAGCCGGATGACCTTGGTCGGCGAGAAGCCCGCGACAGCTTCTTCACCCAGCAGAGCGGAGAGAGCTGGACCAAAGTCGCCGGTAGACAAGCCGCGCAGATAGAGGATGGGTACGGCTTCTTCCAGGCGCGGCGACTTGCGCATATAGGGCGGCAAGATGGCACCGCTGAACTTATGGCCGGGACGCTTGTCGTGGACCCGTGGCGCCTGCATCTTCAACTCCCCGGCACCGAATTGGATGGTGCGCTCGCGGGCATGACCATTGCGTACAACCAAAGCACGGTTATTGTCGTCCCGCTCACGGCCGTGACGGTGGACATATTCGTCTACTTCAGCCTGCAAGGCCGCCGCCAACATTCTTTGTGCACCTCGTCGCGCCAGCTCGTCCAAACTCAGGTGGATTTCGTCGCGGAGGACTTCAGAAAATGTGGTATCGTTGCCCATGGCGTGTTCTCTTTGCGGCTCAAGACAGCCTAACAGGTTTCGCCACCTCTTTTTCGCAGCCCAATCCACAACTTTTGGTTTTATCTACATCTCCCTGGCACTGCACTTAGTTGTTTGGTGCCTTTGTTGACGTGCAATAGGGCCCCAAGTATACTATCGACCTGTGGTTGTCTCTCCGTGTTGGGTCAATCTTGACCAGCATTTCGGGGCGTAGCTCAGCTTGGTAGAGCGCTCGGTTTGGGTCCGAGAGGTCGTCAGTTCAAATCTGGCCGCCCCGACCACCTGACAACTACCTTGCGGCAGTGGTGTAGTGGTAACACAATAGCCTTCCAAGCTATTATCACGGGTTCGAACCCCGTCTGCCGCTTATTCCTGATCTAGCCCACAGCCCGACGATGGTTGCCGGCTTATCGGATACGGGCCTGTAGCTCAACGGCAGAGCAAGCGGCTCATAACCGCTGGGTTCTAGGTTCGAATCCTAGCAGGCCCATTCTGAAACAACCGTTTCACCAACGGCCGTTTTCCTTCACCATTATCCTTCAACATTCGTCCGGCCCAGTGGTACCCAACCGTACTCTCGGAGCAGTCGGCCGTCTAGTAAGGGTAACGTGCGCCCAGTAAATGCGTCGTACATTGTCAAGGCTCCACCCACTTCATCTCCCGGCGCAGCTACGGGATCCACCGTAATAAAGTGCGGTGACTGCACGACCGAGCCTTCAATCCACTTCAGCGTGGGAATCGCTCCCATAGCGGGTATGGCATCATCTAGGTCCCACCATGCCCATTCCCGGCCGCCTTCTGCAAAGCCAATCAGCCGTACTGAAACCGCTTGATCACGCAGGACAGGGTTGCTGCTAAGAAACCGCTGGTATAGTACTAACTGTTGGCCCGACTGCACGCCTCCAATCTCTGGCAGGCCGCCACCAGTCCACACGATCCCTTGGCCGAAAGGAACGTATTGGCCTTGAGTCGGCGATAGGACTCCGGACCAGTTTTGTGAGGCAACTCCCCAGGGCCCTTGATAAGGTGGCAGTTCTACCGCGGCCTCATCAACGACTTGGCTGGCATATACCTCGCCGCGTTTCCAGTGCAAATAAAGTCGAGGTTCCTTGGGTATGGTTTGGTCCCAATCATATCCAACCAGGGTGGCCCGCTCCGAGTCGACCAGAGTTCGCCGCAGTGCATTCTTTGTGGCCCAAGGGAACCCGTTTTCCGTTACTGTAATGGTGGTCAATGCGGTTCGCGCGGAGCTAGCACTGCCCAGCAGGGGTTGATCCGCGTAGGCACCAATCTCAAGGGTGTACGTTCCGGGAAACACTCCGATTTGGGGCGCAACGCGAAATTGGGTCAGTGTCAGTCCCGTCTCTTGTGGCCGTGCAGGCACATCGTGCTGCCCAACCAAACGGCCGTCTTCGCTCACCAGGTGCGCAAACAACGCTGTGCCAGGCGGAATTTCTCCCACCGCCTGCCAGGCGATGGTCATTAGGGCGGCTTCTCCTATCTCCACGTTATCTGTATCCAACATGTAGCCCATGACCTTAATTGCGTCGCCCAGCGAGAGGGATAAGGATGTGAAGCCTTCAGGTAACGTCTCACGGGGAACTTGCCGGAACAAGAAAGCCTCGCCGATAGGTTCGCTGACCGGAAGCACGCCAAACGCTTCTGCGTCATAATGTGTACTGACAACATCATGCCCATTTTCTAGGCCGTTCTGAATCCGCTTGGCCCAAGTTACCCCATACGGTTCCCCCTCCGGAAAAACGAAATGAACTTCGCTGTCCGGTCGAGTATTCTCAACATCCTGCATATACCACAGCGGAGTGGCCCAATGCCAATCCGCCAGGACCAGCCCCTCTAGAGGCGTTTCCTCCATAATCTTATTCGCATAGTTGCGCGTGTCGTAATTGTGGTGCAGCCAGGCAAAACTGGGATATCTCTGGCCGAATTGCCATAGTGCGCCCAACAACAGCAGCGCCGATAAGGCAGGCCGAATTATGCTGGATGACCAACGGCCGTCTCCCGTATCCGCCGC
Organism: uncultured Chloroflexia bacterium; assembly: GCA_963786145.1. Lineage (GTDB taxonomy): Bacteria > Chloroflexota > Anaerolineae > Promineifilales > Promineifilaceae > JAACFF01. The sequence continues at coordinate 670,400 of CAWAYB010000001.1, read as the reverse complement.
CGCATATCCTGCCAGAAGCGCTAGTACGACATAGGCCGGCAGCATATATTCGACGGTTTGGGGCGCGCGATACGTCGCGGTCACCAATGTGAAGAGTACAACACTCCCACCTAGCAGGACACCCAATCGCCAGTCCCGCCGCCACAATAACCACAGGCCCAATACCATACCTGCAAGGAGTATCGGAGAGAACTGAAAGGTCATCACATTGCCCATGACCTTCAATCGCTCCCACAAAAGTGCTGGCTCCAGGTACACGAACAAATCTCCGCGAAACCCCAGAGCCAGCACGTGCTCTCGGAATCCGGACCAGGTGGCCAGGGTAGGGGAAGCGCCCCGCACTGTAGCGTGCGCTCGTAGTGGAAGGTAAAGCAGCGGAAGTAACCCAACCAGAAACGCCAGCCCGGGATGCAGCCATCGCCGTGACGGCCGAATCAGTGTTGCATCAACCAGCACAATGAAGACAACTGCAACCAGACCAAGGAAGGCCAGCGAAGCATGGTGGGTGATGCCTAGTCCAAGCGCCAAGGCAAAAGCCGTGAGCCATCGATCGGAACCTATTTCAACTTTCAGTTCTTCATCTTTGCCCAGTTGGTTATAGAATCCAAGAGCAGTTACGACGATCAGCGCGGCTAGCAAAGCTGTCATACTGCGAATATTGGCTGTTGTGGCTTGCGACCAGAAGGTGGTTGCTCCGCCCAGGACCAGCACCGCCACAATCGCTGCCCACATACGCTGGGTCAGGATCATTACCCCACCAAAAACAACCGCAAGGGCAGCCACACTTGTGATCGCTGAGAAAAGATTCACTCGATAGGCCGGAGTTGCTCCAAGCGGCAGCTTGGTTACTAGGTGTGCCAGCATAGTATAGAGCGGGAAACCAGGGGGGTGGGCGACGCCCAGATTGGTCGCCACGACCTGAAACTCACCGCTGTCCGCCGGAAGAATATCAGGTGCTAGTGTCGCGATATACAGCAGCAGCAGTCCGCCACAAAGTGCCAGGAGCATCAGTATTTTGCTCCACTTTTGCCTTAGGAAACTATGCCCCCGGTTCGCTCCTGCGGTCTGCCAGTGTAGGAGCAGCACAAAGCTTGCTGCGAGCAAGGCGAAGATCAGATCGGCTTCAGGGAAAAGGACGTAGGCGAGTAAAAATAGAAGCGGCCAAGTGCTGGAGAAGGGCCTCTGTCGGATCAGCCGCCAGCTACCAACTACGCTAAGTATCGTGAGAACGACCGCCGCAGCAACGGGCGTGCTCCCATTCCACGTCGCCCACAGTTCGCTCAAAACGCGCCCGATAAAAAGGCCGAGCGCGAGTGTCGGGACTATCATAGCCGATACCGATGGCAGGCGGGACAAAGAGCGCTCTACAGGGGTGGTTGATGCGTTTCAGGAAAGGGAAACGGTTGCTCTGCGGACTCCTCATCCGGGAACCCTAACAGTTCGCTTTCATTCTGGCTCAATCGCGACGACAGCATGACCGCCGACAAAGCCATCAACGAAGCTGCCAACATACAAGCAGCCAACACACCAAGCAAGAACATAGTCGACCTCTTCCGCAGACTTTCTACGGAAGAGCAATGGTATACCAGGCATCCGAGACCTGCCAAACGCATTCACAATCGCTTGGCAACGTTTTATCTGCGCCGTCTGGCCAATTCTGCTCTCACATCAGACCAGGCTAGATCACGCGCTGCGAGCAAAACCAGAGTGTGGTAGACTAGATCGGCTGTTTCTTCAATGATACGTTCATTGCCCTGGCTCTTCACCGCTAGGATCACTTCGATCGCTTCCTCTCCGATCTTCTTCACAATTTCATCTTCATCAGCCAGCAGCAGGTTGGTATAGGAACCTTTCTGCGGATGCACCTTCCGGTCCTGGATTACCGCATAAAGCTCATCAATCTCGTCAGTCATCTCTCGTTCTTCCTTGCTGTTCTGTGCCAGACCATCACAACTTGCTGGCTCGCAAAGTTCGATAGAAACAGCTAGTATTGCCTGTATGGCACGCATGCCCCGCGGGTTCGACAAGCAGCAGAAGCGTATCGCCGTCGCAATCCACGCGCATTTCCCGCACAACCTGTGTGTTGCCTGAAGTTTCCCCTTTATGCCACAGTTCCTCCCGGCTGCGGCTCCAGAAGTGCGCCTCACCCGTCTCCATGGTCAGGCGCAAAGCGTCGGCATTCATCCACGCTACCATCAGGACTTGTCGGGTAATCCCGTCTTGCACAACGGCCGTTATCAGCCCCCGTTCGTCAAATCGCAGCTCTTCCACTACTACCTTCTGCTCCTTGGTTCTGGTGTCCAGATCTACGTGGTGATCATCTGGCGCACAGGTATTCCGCGCGTACTCAAGAATGCCTTCACCTCGGCAATGCTTAATTGGCGGTAGTGAAACAGCGAAGCCGCGAGTGCAGCGTCCGCCCTGCCGGCCGTAAGTGCTTCTTCAAAATGCTCCAGTTTGCCCGCTCCGCCCGAAGCAATCACCGGGATGTCTACAGCCGTAGCAACAGCTCTCGTCAGCGCGATGTCATACCCATCCTGCGTTCCGTCTCCGTCCATGCTTGTCAGCAGAATCTCGCCTGCCCCACGGCGCTGCACTTCTATTGCCCAATTCACGGCATCCAGGCCCGTCCTTTCGCGCCCGCCCCGTACCAGGACCTCCCATTTATCGATCATACCTGGCATGCTTCGCGCGTCGATGGCTACGACTATCGCTTGGCTGCCAAATTCCCATGCGCCTCTTGTGATCAAATCAGGATTTCGTACCGCTGCTGAATTGATACTGATCTTATCTGCACCGGAACGCAGGATATCGCGCATATCCGCTACGGACCGGATTCCTCCGCCAACAGTAAATGGGATAAAAACCTGGTCCGCGACCGCTCGGGCCATCTGCATGACCGTCTGTCGCGCTTCGTGCGTCGCCGTGATATCAAGGAATACAAGCTCGTCGGCTCCCGCTGCGTCGTAGACACGTGCCTGGGCGACTGGATCACCTGCATCCCGCAGATCCACAAAGTTGACTCCTTTAACCACCCGGCCGTTACTGACATCAAGACAGGGAATGATTCTCTTGGCTAACATGCCTGTCCTCCCGCTGGAAACTGCCTCGCGATTTGTAAGGCTTCCTGTAAATGAATATGACCGTCATATATGGCGCGGCCAATAATGAGGCCGCAGACTCCATCTTGCTGACCCTCTGCAGCCCTGCGCACATCTTCCGCGCCCGCCACCCCTCCAGACGCGACCACCTGCAGTCCCGTAGCGCGCGCCAGTGCAGACGTTGCCTCCATGTTTACCCCTTGCAGCACGCCATCACGGCTAATGTCAGTGTAGATAACGGTTTGCACTCCCAGCCCCTTCATCTGAAGAGCGAGAGTCTGTGGGGATAAGGTAGAGTCGCTTTGCCACCCGCGCGTGCGCACGAAGCCATCCCGTGCATCGATCCCTACGGCCACTCGGTGCGGGCCGTAACGCTGTACACATTGTTCCACCAGGTCAGGTTGTTCTACGGCCGTAGTGCCCAGAACTACCCGCTGCACACCGCATTCAAACGCATGTTCGATATCAACCATAGCGCGCATTCCTCCCCCGAACTGCACCTGGGCCCCGCACTTCGTGATTGTTGGCAGCGCCTTCCAGTTCGCGTGGCCGGCCTCGTCGAACGCGCCATCCAGGTTCACCACATGCAGCCAGTTTGCCCCGGCAGCAACCCATCGCTCCGCAACCGCCCGCGGATCTTGGTCAAAAATGGTCTGTCGTTCCGGATCACCAAGCTGCAAGCGCACTACCTGCCCATCGCGTAGGTCAATTGCCGGGAAAATTGTGAAACTCACGCGCTAACCTCCTCCGAGCGGCTCACTCTTGTCAGAACTCACGTCATGTGCAGAAAGTTGTGGATTAATTGCAGGCCGCGCTTCTGACTTTTTTCCGGATGAAACTGAATGCCGAACACGTTGTCACGGCCGACAACTGATACAAAAGGATTCCCGTAAGTCGTCCTGGCTATGACATGTTCTGGCCGCGAAGGAGCGCAATAGTACGAGTGTACAAAATAAGTATGCGATCCGCTCGGAACCTTCGCTAACAAGGGGTGATCAGCTTCATATTCCACCTGATTCCAACCCATATGTGGGACCTTCAACCCCTGGTCTGCCAGGTCAAATTTAGTCACCAGTCCAGGAATGAGCGCCAACCCAAGATGTTTGCCCATCTCGTCACTGGCTTCGAAGAGAAACTGCATGCCAAGGCAAATGCCCAGAAGGGGCACTCCCCGGGCAGACGCTTCGCTCACGGCCGTGTCCAGTCCGCGTTCTCGTAAGGCCTCCATGCCGGCTCCGAACGCGCCAACCCCTGGCAGGACGAGCTTAATTGCCTGGTGCACAATTTCCGGATCGCTCGTTACGGTGACTGTTGCTCCCACCGCTTCGAATGCCTTTTGCGCAGAACGAATGTTGCTTGCGCCGTAGTCGATCATTGTGATCGGTGTTCCTGCTTCCGGGTTTGTCATTGACTTCCCACCTATTCCAGCGTCCCCTTCGTAGAAGGAATGCCGACTCGCCTCGGATCAATTTCCAACGCCACGCGCAGGGCTCGACCCAGTGCCTTGAATAGCGCCTCCGCCTGATGATGGTCATTGCGCCCAGTTACCTTCGCATGTAGCGTGATTCGCGCCTGTACTGCTAGCGATTCAAAGAAATGCTGCACTAAATCGGTTGGAAACTGGCCGACGGCCGGTGTGGACCACTCTGCCTCGAACACTGTGCCCGGCCTCCCGCTGAAATCGAGAGCCACAAATCCTAACGACTCGTCCATCGGCACAAAAGCGGATCCAACCCGGATAATGCCGGACCTGTCTCCGGCGGCCAAGTTGAGCGCCTGGCCCAGGACAATGGCTACATCCTCAATGGTGTGATGGCTGTCTATGTGCAGGTCTCCTGCTGCCTCAACTTCAAGGTCGAATATGCCATGCACAGCGAGGGCTGCAAGCATGTGATCGAGAAAACCTACTCCCGTGCTGATATCGTGCCTTCCTGAACCATCCAGATCGATTCCCACCCGGATATTCGTCTCACTGGTTTCACGCTCTACGGCAGCTCGCCGAGTACTCATGCGATTCTACTCCACCCTACTTCCGCGGTTCCGGATTACTCGCCACTTTGTTCAAGGCACTTACCAGCCGGTCCGTGTCCTCCGGTCTGCCTGCGCTGATGCGCACGCAGTCTTCCAGTCCGGGCTTGTTAAAATAGCGAACCAATACCCCTTCCGTCGCGAGTGCTCGCTGCAGATCCTTCGCCGAACGGCCATAGACGCGAAACAATACAAAATTGGCCTTACTGGGAAATGTGGTAAGAAAATCAAACTGCCCCAATTCCGCAATCATGCGCTCACGTTCGGACACAAGCAGGCGCAGCTTTTCTTCCATCCAGGCCGGATTATCCAGCGAAGCCAGCGCTGCCAGCGAGGCCGCGACATTTACGTTATAGGGCTGTTTGATCTTCCAGAGGTGTGGCAGAAGCCACTCCGGGAATGCACCGTAACCAACACGTAACCCGGCCAGCCCGGCCAGCTTGCTAAACGTCCTCAGTATCACAAGATTGTCATAGTGTAGGGCCCACGATAACCTGCTAGCGATGCCCTCTTCTATTGCGAAGTCTACATAGGCTTCATCTAACACTACCAGAACAGGTAGGTTCAGAAGAGGGCGCAGCTGCTCGTCCGAAATCACGCCGCCATCTGGATTGTTAGGGGAACAAAGGAACAGCACTTTGGCCCTCGGGTTCGCATTTACGGCCGTTACGATCCCGTCCACGTCCACTGAGAAGTCGTTCCGACGCGGCACTTCCTTGAGCTGCCCCATACTTGCCGCCGTAGAAAAGGCATACATTCCGAACGTTGGCGGGCAATTGACCACTACATCACCTGGATTGAGTACAGCCCGCAAAACCAGATCGATCAGCTCATCTGCGCCCATTCCCGCCAGTAGTCTCTCCATCGGAAAATCTAGATGACGGCCAAGAGCCTCGCGCAAAGCGGTCGCTTCTGGATCTGGATAAATATGAAACCAACGGCCGTTTGCCAGCGCCTCCATTGCTGCCGGAGAGGGTCCGTAAGGATTCTCGTTAGCATCCAGTTTAGTGATCTGATGCGCCGGGATCCCAAGCTGGCGGGACAGCACGTCAAATGGCAGTATGGGCGTGTATGCCTCCATGCCGGAAATATCGCTGCGCAGCAGGGTATGTGTTTCCTTGCCCATCTACATTACCCCCCAGTCTCAATCTTGTAGCGCATCCGTGCTGCGTTCGCGTGTGCCGTAAGCTCCTCTGCCTCTGCGATTCGCGCTGCCAGCGGGCTCAGCTCTGCGGACGAGGCGGCGTCCAATTGAATGATGCTGGTAATCTTGACAAAGTCCAGAACATTCAGCGGCGAGGCAAAGCGCGCTGTGCCATTGGTTGGCATCGTATGGCTAGGACCAGCAACGTAATCGCCCAGCACCTCAAAGGAGCGCTCACCTATAAATAATCCTCCCGCATTCTCTATCTTGGCCAATTGAGTGCTTGCTTCCCGTGTGGCAATACAGGTGTGTTCAGCTGCATAGGCACTTGCCAGCTGGAACGCCTGCTCCAGATCAGCAGTCAACACGATTCCTCCCCGGTGGCTCAGAGAAGCGGTAATTGTTTCAGCACGACTAAGGCGTTCCATCTGCTTGCCCACCTGCACCTGCACGGCCATAGCCAGATCTGGGGAGGGCGTAAACAAAATTGCTGAAGCCATGACATCATGTTCCGCCTGCGCCAAGAGGTCTGCTGCGATCCAGGCCGGATCGGCACTGTCATCCGCCACCACGGCCGTTTCCGTAGGTCCATATAGTCCGTCAATCCCCACGATACCATAAACCTGGCGCTTGGCCAGAGTCGTAAACAGGTTTCCCGGCCCGACGATCTTATCCACACGGGGCACAGTTTCTGTGCCGAAAGCCAGCGCCGCAACCGCGAGCGCCCCACCCACGACGAATACGTTTTGTACTCCCGCAAGTGCCGCCGCGGCAAGGATCACATCTGGTACACGGCCATCGCGTTTTCCCGGAGGCGTGGCAATCACAATCTCCTTCACCCCTGCAACTTGCGCCGGAATGGTGGACATAAGTAGTGACGAAGGCAGGGGCGCAGTGCCCCCGGGCACATAGACACCTACACTTCGAATTGGTGTAAAACGCTGTCCCAGTACGCCACCCATTTCTGTAGTTGTCCAATTAGGGATTGGTTGCAACTCGTGGAACTGGCGGATCCGATCCGCCGCGATTTCCAACGCCCTTTGCAGATCTGCCGGTATGCGATCCAGTGCCGCCTGCACCTCAGCAGCTTCCACCTGCAGCGAATCAATATTGATGCCATCGATCCTTTTCGTCCACTCGATAATGGCATCATCGCCACGGTCGCGAACATCTCCGATCAGACGGCTCACGGCTGTGTCCGGCGTCGCATTTTCCCCAAATAGTCCTTCCAGTGCCTTAAGCAGCTGCGGCGTTACTTCGGGTTCTAGCGCGTTGTCACGCCGCAAGATAGTTCCCTTGGCTTCTGCAACAGAACAGACTCTCAACATGGCGTGCTCTCCAGAGCGCTCAGCATGGCCCGGTATCGCGCCGGTTCTTCCTCAAAGATATATGCACAAGGCGTTACTATGACACCACTTCCACCAATGCTGCGCAGCTCATTGACGGCCGAAAAAATCTCCGCCCGGGGAACAACAATGTTCACCGCAAACCACTTTCCCTCGTGTCGCAGGTCTTCCCTGGCTACCACTTGTGAAATCGTAGGGCCTTGCAGCCCGCCGATGCTGGTCTGGTCGAACATTCTTTGTGCTATTGCTTCGGCCGTATCCCCGCGCACATTGGCTGTAACCTGAAATGATCCCTGTGCGCGCTGGAAAGCCTCGGTAAGCTCCAACAGCATATGCGCCACATCAAGCACCTCTGGCCTCTCCCGAAGGGCCTGTTTGTTACCGATCAGGGCAGCCTGCGATCTTAAGATTAACCCGTCGTCTATTGCCCGCAAGTGGTTGTCACGCAGCGTAATACCAGATGAGACCAGATCAGCAATCGCATCAGCAAACCCGATCGCCGGGGCAATCTCAAGCGTGCCTTCGGGACTGATCAAACGATAGGGGGTGATCCCAAACCGGTCCAAGATGTCCTTTGTGAGGTTTGGAAACTTCGTGGCCACACGCAGTACCCGACCTTCGGTTCCCAATTGGGTGGCCCAGCTGCCCAGGCCTCTCATGGTCTTTACCGCACTTTCCTCCGGCACCGCCAGGTTCAATGTGCATGGCCCAAAACCCAGTTCTTCGTGCAGTAGCAGCACACTTTCGCTGCCATAGGCTTTCTCGGCCACGACATCCAGGCCGGTGACTCCAAAATCAACTGTGCCTTGCCGTACCCCTATTACAATATCTCCAGGGCGCTGAAACAATATGGTCACGCCCGGTAGAGAGGGAATGGTAGCCGCATACTGCCTCGGGTTGGGCAAATAGACCTTCAACCCGCAGCGGGCCAAATAGTCCAGTGCGCCGTCCTTCAGAATTCCTTTGCTGGGCAGTGCCAGTCGAATGTCGCTGCGATTCATACCTGCTCCATTAACGGAAGTTCTTCAGAGCGAAGTACTCCGCCTATGTCCACGTGTTTCACCGGGTCAACGAGCTGACCAGGTGGAGGACAGGTTGGCAAATAAAAAACACCCTCCCCGCTGCCGAGGAGGGTGTTTGTTAGTTCGTCAAAGATGCGTTAGCACCACCTCACGCCAGGGTTACAGGGAGTATGTAATTATGATGCAGATGAGTTGCAGCATCAAAACTCGTAAACCGCGTTGCGTGGACAACACCTTTCATGATGGTTGACAGTGTAGCATACTGGTTAGGTCAGGTCAACTTTGAGCTGCAGGCTTTTTTAGAGCTATAACCACCGTAACAATGCTTCTGGAAAGGGTTGTCTGAGCAAAGCTGCTGTCGAATCCAGCCTGTTTTAGGTGAGCTTCAAACAACCTCCATCTCGCCGGAGTGCTTTCCTCAGCGCCGGACTCCACGACGCCGTGACGCTGCCCTGTAACCTGGTAGAGCCATTCGACGCTCCTTACTGCCCAGGACGAACCGCTCAAGCGAGCTTCCGGAACAACAATGAGACGGCCGTTCTCGCGCAGCACCCGACGAATCCCCCTGAGCGTATCAGAGTCCATGATATACTCGGTGGGAAAAGTCGCCACCACAGTGTCATAGCTGCGATCTTGAAAAGGTAGCGTCTGTGCCCACGTCTGAACCAACTTTATGTTCCCAAGCCCTGCCTCCCGCAGCCGCTTCCGGGCTATGTGACCCATTTGTGCGGAACGATCCACGCCTGTCACCGTATAACCGGCCCCGGCAAGCGCGACCAGTATATATCCCGTTCCATGTCCTATTTCCAGCACGTCGTGCCCTTTCACGTGCTTGAGCGCCGTTCTCTGCCAATCGCGCCAGGCACCCAGGGAAACTATCCAGCTTACGGCATCATAGGTCCAGGCCAGATCATGATAGAGCAGCTCGAATCCAAGCTCAATCACACGCTGCCATACCGCCTCCTTGGTTGTCATCTTGCCACAGTGAGGATTCCACGCTGGAACCCTATCATGAGCGCCCCGCTTTCTTCTCTTGTGGCCGTCGGCAAAACGCCGTCATCCGTATATGAATGCGCAAATCGTGCCCAGATATTGCCTTGCCTAGTCTGGATTGTATAGGTCCGTCCCCATTCAGAGGTTCCGCGCATAAAATTGAAAGCTCGTCGTGCTGACCACGAAGTCGGAATAACAAACTCTTCCTTTGTAGGGCGGCCGTAGAAGGTGCCCTCTGTACCTTGGACACTGCCCGAATCGGACAAACTGGAAAGCAGCCGCACTACAAGACTTGCTCCAGCGTGACCCATGATTCTGTCCGCCTCGGTTCCGTGAACGCCATCAGGCAGTTTGACGGCCGTCTGCCCAAGGATGTTCCCCGTGTCCAATCCTTCGTCCATGCGGTGCAGCGTTATACCCGTCTCTTGCAGGCCCAGGCGGAATGTCCAGAAAAGGGGAAAGGGCCCGCGCAAGTCAGGCAGCAGTGACGGATGCAGATTGACAAAGCCATGGCGCGGCAAAATCAATATTTCTCCTGGGATACGTTCCGGGTAGCAGGCCACGACCACTACGTCGGCCTGCTGTGCGGCCAGCTGCTTCCGCGTCTCCATTGCGGAAAGTTCGCGAATTGTGAACACTGGAATCTGGTTGGCCCAGGCAATCTGCACGGGACCATTTTCGATGTGGGGAGTCACCAGCGCAAGTTCCGAAAGGATGGGAGGCTCTGGCGCAAGGGAAAGCGCCGATTCGTTTGCATTGGTGCGGCCCGGAGTGTACACGGCCGCTGGCCTGATCCCCGCACTGATCAGGTAGGTCAGAACCGTAGTCGAAAACTCAGTGCCTGTGCCCCAGAATAGGATTCTCATTGGTTCGACTTCACGGCCGTTCATTTGTTGCTCCACGCTGCTCATTATATACTTCACACTCAAGGCTTGGTACCCGGTCGCGTTGCAGGAGCGCATAATGTTGTGGCGGAGGTGAAAGATGGCGCGTGTAGAGAAGACAATGACCGTGGTACATTGTGCAAAACTAAACGAAGAATTGCCCGCGCTAGCCCGCCTACCGTTCCGTGGCCCTTTGGGCCAGAGAATCTATGACACGGTTTCGGCCTATGCCTTCAAGCAGTGGAGTGAGCAGGCCACGCTGCTGATAAACCACTACGGTCTGAATCTGGCCGACCCTCGAGCCCAGGAGTTTATCTTTCAACAAATGGAGGCGTTTTTCTTTGACGAGGGCCCTGCCGCACAGCCGGCCGTGGCCTCTGCTCCAGCCAAAGGCACACCCCGCAAATAGCACCATCTCATCGCCCGGTCGGTCAAACTCGCTGTCTGGGTGCCAAAGCAAGAAGCGGATCAATAACAAATGTCAGGTCTTGATGTGCCGTGCGCAGCGCCGCCTCGACTTCCGCTGCACTTTCACCCTGCGCGAAGATGAACCCCAAGTACCCGTCTCCTTCCGGAAGCGGCACAATAGGGTTGTCAAGTGGCGCGGTGATTTCTACGCCTGTGACCAGGGGCCGGCGCGCGGCTACCTCCATACCTTCAACGCGCCGTAGTAGCCCGGCCTGCGGGATAGGTATCATCATTACGCCCCGTGCTGCGGCACTGGGTTCCAGGTTTCCTAACGACAGCCCACACGCCTGCCGCAAGATCAATTCTTCGAGCGGTGCTTCCATGCCAAATCGCAGGATCTGAGAGCACAGACCGCCGATTGAACGCCCGGCAAGTTCCACGACCCACGGTCCATCTTCGTTTACGCGTAGTTCCGCATGAATGGGCCCCCTACTGAGGCCAAGGGCTTCGGCCGCCCGCTGCGTTGTTTCCATAATTGCCTTCTGTGCGGCCGCATCCAGCCTGGATGGGGTGACATACAGAGTTTCCTCGAAATACGGTCCCTCCAACGGGTCCGGCTTGTCGAATAGCGCCAATATCTGCAAACGGCCGTTTACCAACAGTCCTTCGAGGGCCACCTCCACGCCCGGAATATAGCTTTCCACGAGCAGCGGCACAGGTTCCTCCCCGCGCAGACCCTCAACCCTCTGCAACAGGCCGCTGGTTACTGTTATTGCTGCCAGCAGCGCTGTTTCGTCATTGGCACGGATTACTCCCCGGCTGCCATTCAGATTCAGCGGCTTCACAACACAAGGAAATCCAATCTGGGCCGCGATACCCTCCACATAAGCCATCGAATCGGTTCGCAAGAAAGAAGGAGAGAGAATGCGAGCTTTCGCTAGTTCCTGACGCATAAGCGATTTGTCGCGTGCGGCAGCAGCTGAGGAAACAGAGTTGTGAGGCAGACCAAGCGCCGCGCTGGCCAACGCCGCCAGCGTGGTTCCGCTGTCATCGGTCGCCAGGATGGCAACGAAGGGCGTGTTCAAATGCTGCTCCCGAATCTTGTCCACAGCCGTATGCGGCTGTGCAAAATCCAGCTCTATACAATCGTCCCACCCACCCGCAAGACCTTGAGGCATATCTATCGCTTGGATGACCTCTAATCCCAGGCCAGCCGCTGCTTCAAGAAATGCCCGCCCGCGATAGGAGCGCACCGTGGTTAGCAGCAGAACCCTGAGTGGGCTGGATTCCTCTCGACGGTCTTTGTTCATGGCCAGCATTATACCCGAGCTAGTTCTTGATCGTGAACAGCTCTAGAGGATAACGCAGTTTTCGCTATAATCTGTACCATGACCTATTCACCGCCGCCCCAAATTCAACAAATTTTGTCCAACCTGCCGGCCAAGCCCGGCGTTTACTTGCACAAGAATGAAAAGGGCGTAATTCTGTATGTGGGGAAGGCCATCAATCTTCGCAGCCGCGTGCGATCCTACTTCCACAATCATGTCGATTCAATCAAGACGCAGCGACTACGGCGCGAAATTGCCGACATCGAGATAATTACCACCGCCTCCGAACTCGAAGCCCTGCTGCTTGAAAACACCTTGATCAAGCGCTACAAGCCCAAGTACAACATCCGGCTCAAGGATGACAAGCGCTATCCATATATTAGGATTCACTGGGCAGATGATTTTCCAAAAGTCACGGTTACGCGCCGTATGGTACGCGACGGGTCACGCTACTTTGGCCCATACACATCCGTGTGGGCTGTGCATCAGACCCTCGACCTGCTGCGCAAGGTTTTCCCCTACCTGACTTGCGATCGCACGATTACAGGCGGAGATGATCGCGCCTGCCTCTACTTCGACATCAAGCTGTGCAATGGCCCTTGTATTGGTGCTGTTGACCGCGAACAATACCGGTCCATGATCCAGCACCTCATGGATTTCCTTGCTGGAAGGTCCGACCATATCATGGTGCGTCTTGAGACTGTGATGAACCGCGCTGCAGATAATATGCAGTTTGAGAAAGCAGCCGAGTACCGCGACCAGCTCCGCGCCGTCAATACAATAGTCGCTAAGCAGAAGGTCATTTCTGCAGCCAAAACGGATCAGGATGTGATTGCCTTCGCGCGCGATCAGGGCGATGCGTGCGTACAGGTATTCTTCATCCGCCACGGCAAACTGATCGGGCGTGAATACTTTCTACTGGACGGCACGGAAGGGGAGAGTGATGAAGATGTCCTGGAGGAGTTCCTGACCCAGTTCTACGATGAAGCCGCGCATATCCCCAAAGAAGTGCTCCTTCCCCACGAGGTGTCCGAGGCGATGGTCATCGAAGAGTGGCTCCGGCAGAAGCGGAGCACAAAAGTAACCCTGCAGGTACCTCGCCGCGGCCAAAAACGGGAACTGGTAGAGATGGCTGCCTCGAATGCCGCGGACACCTTGGCAACTCTTCGCCAACAGTGGGATGCGGATCGCTCGCGTCACGTGGAGGCGATGGCGGAATTGCAGCAAGTACTGGATCTGCCAACTCCCCCGGCGCGTATCGAGTGCTACGATATCAGCCATACTCAAGGCGCCCAAACCGTGGGTTCTATGGTCGTATTTGTGCAGGGAGTGCCCCGCAAGAGCGACTATCGGCGCTTCAATATTCAGAGTGTTGAAAACGATGACTATGGGGCTATGAAGGAAGTCCTGTCCAGACGCTTCAGTCGTTATCGCGATAACCTCGCTGGCGAACTCCATGATCCCGGCGAAATCGGTAAAATCAGAAAGGATACGGCATGGGCTATCCTTCCGGATTTACTCATCGTCGACGGGGGCAAAGGGCAGCTGGCTATGGCTCGAGAAGTCCTGCGTGAGTTTGGCCTTGAGGATGAAGTGCCAATTGCCGGGTTAGCCAAGCAGGAAGAAGAACTCTTTGTGCCTGGCCGGTCGGAATCCATTCTTCTCTCCCGCCGCTCCCAGGCTCTTTACCTTGTCCAGCGTGTGCGTGATGAAGCTCATCGTTTTGCCAATGAAGGGCACCGCAAGCGTCGCTCTAAGGTAGGTGTAGCCTCCATTTTGGATGGTATCCCCGGGGTAGGGCCCAGGAGAAGGCAGGTTCTCCTGGCGCATTTCGGGTCACTTGAGGAACTGCGCCATGCCACCATGGAGGAAATCGCTTCTGTTCCGGGTATCCCCGTCGATGTTGCCGAAGCAGTGAAAGCACACCTCGACTAGCGCCGGGCCGACTCTATGCGATTCTGTTGGCGCACAATAGCAGTGCCAGGGCAGATGGCCCGTCACTAATACGACCGTCCCGAGCCATTTCCAGCGTCTCTTGCCCTGAGCAAAGGTGCACTGTCATAACCTCGGTCGACTCATGGCCTGTCGTGCCTAATACAACTTTTCGGGCCACCAAGATGTGGCCGATCAGGTGCGAGATTCCATTGGCAAGATAGAATCGGCACATATACTCTCACCCCCTTGCCATGCCGCCAACTTCTTGAGCCAGCTCAGCCCTTGCCGCTTCCAAGGCCGTTTGTCCCGCCTCCACACTTCCGGCAGGTAGTTCCCATCACCAATCATCAATCGTATGGCGATAGTTGTGAATCAATACGACATTGCCGTCCGCTGTTAGCGGCACAATCCATATGGCATCACTCTTCCGAATTACGTTATAGGCTTCCTTCATTCCGTCGGGAAGGAGGATTGTGTCCCGGCGCACCTCATACCACAGCGAGGACCACACGATATCGCTGCTGAGTGTGACAAAGGGTCTCTTCACAAGACGATGCGTAGTCCTAAAGCGCGCTCTTAGCCTGCTTCACGAACTCACGGACCAGTTCGTGATCTTTTCTACCTGGCGCGGCTTCCACGCCGCTGGCGACATCCACTGCAAACGGCCGTACCTCTCGTACTGCCGCCGCGACATTCGCCGCCGTCAGTCCCCCGGCAAGCATTATGCCGGTGTATGCTCGCGCAAGCTGAGCGGCTACCCGCCAATCCCCTTTTTCCCCAGTCCCGCCTCGCAACGTGGGATGGTACGCATCGAGCAGCAAGGAAGGCTGGCCGCTGTACTCCTGCGGCGCGACATACCATTCTGCTTCTACCTCTGCCTCGCTGAGAGACCGCGGCCGCAATGCTTTGTAAGCACGGCCGTAAAGCGGCGACGCTGGATCTCCCACCAGAAAGGGTACTTCCTCGCCACTTAACTGCGCAAGGTCCAGCTGGCACAGTTCTAACGTCCGCACCATGGTCGCCGGAGTCTCGTTCACAAACACGCCCACCAGCAGGGGGCAAAACGGGAGTTGGCGCAGTGCACCAACAATCTCGCTGGCGCTGGCGACTGTAACCGCTCTTTTGCTCTGTGGGAAAAAAATGAATCCCAAATAGTCCGCTCCGCTGTCAATGCTTGCCAGGGCATCCTCGAGACTAGTGATTCCACAAATCTTAACCTTCATACGGTATAGTCTGAATCCCTCAGGACTGCTCGCTCTGGTTGTTGATCAGACGACAAACCACGCACTCAATTTCCCTCTTCGCTGACAATGAGACCGGAGAGGTTCTCCAGCGCCTTGACCAACGCATGGTTGCCGTCTCCACCAAGGCCCATTTGCTGCAGGGTTCGATACAGCTGGAAAACGATGCCCGTCCCCAGCACCGGCACGCCCATCTGGTCGGCAGCCTCCAGTACCAGACGTACATCCTTCTGCTGTAAATCGATTGTGAACCCTGGACGCCAGTCACGAGCAATTACTTGTGGCCCGCGATTCGTCAGCGCCCAGCTCCCTGCTGCGCCTTGCGACACTGCGTCCAGCGTCTTCTGCAAATCCAGGCCACCGGCCTGGGCAAACAGCAGTGCTTCGCTAACCCCAAGCATGGTAATCACGACCAGAATCTGATTGACCAGCTTGACCGTTTGCCCCGCTCCGCTGGTTCCGACATGGGTAATCGTCTTCCCCATGGCCTCCAGAACGGGCATGGCCCTTTCTACTTGCGCCGCATCTCCGCCCACCATAATGCTCAACGTCCCCTTCGCTGCTCCTTCACTTCCTCCGCTGACCGGTGCGTCGAGCATAAATACCCCTTTCTGGGCCAGTATTCCCGCAATATAGCGTGTAGTCTCCGGGCTGATTGTGCTCATGTCTACCACGAGGCTGCCTTCTTTCGCCCCATAGATCACGCCATTTTCGCGCAAGATCACCTCTTCTACATCTGCCGTATCGCTGACACAGGTAATGACAATGTCACTGTGTGCTGCCAGATCTGCCGGACTGGAGCAGCACCGCGCGCCTGCCGAACAAAAAGCATCCATTTTCCCCGGCGAGCGGTTCCAGACATTCACCGCGAATCCAGCTTTTAATAGATTGTTGGCCATGCCTTGACCCATAATCCCCAATCCAATGAAACCTACCGATTCTGCCATTGCAACTCCCTCGCAAATAACGA
The DNA here is from genome assembly GCA_963786145.1 of uncultured Chloroflexia bacterium. GTDB lineage: Bacteria > Chloroflexota > Anaerolineae > Promineifilales > Promineifilaceae > JAACFF01. The sequence continues at coordinate 654,000 of CAWAYB010000001.1, read as the reverse complement.
CCCGCTATTGGACAATAAAAGTGCCATCCACTATTCTTGTCGGATGTCACCATCCATTTTGACATTTTAACGGTAAGAGGAGACTTATGGCAAACGCATCCCGTGTTCCGCTGTCAGACTATCAAGAACCCTCCACCGCCGATCTTCTGGCACGGTCAGGCGCATTTTACGATGAGATGAAGCGGCGGCGGACAGTGCGCGACTTCTCTGCACGGCCGGTGGATCGCCGAGTGATTGAGAACTGTATTTTAGCTGCGGGCACAGCGCCTAATGGTGCAAACATGCAGCCCTGGCATTTTGTGGTCGTGAGCGACTCGGAGGTCAAGAAAGCTATCCGCTTAGCTGCAGAAGCCGAGGAGCGTACTTTCTATGCCCAACGCGCCACGCCTGAATGGCTGGATGCCCTGGCTCCCCTGGGAACCAACCCCAACAAACCTTTCTTGGAAACAGCCCCATACTTGATTGTGGTATTTGCTCAGAGTTACGGATTGGGACACAACGGCGGAAAGGTGAAGCATTACTATGTACAGGAGTCGGTCGGCATCGCGGCCGGTTTATTGATCACAGCCGTCCACCGGGCCGGTCTCGTCTCCCTTACCCATACCCCCAGCCCCATGGGTTTTCTGCGCGAATTATTGGGTCGCCCGGATTCCGAACGGCCGTTTCTGATCCTGGTCGTTGGCTACCCCGCCGCGAATGTCCTGGTGCCCAACATCCAGAAGAAGCCGCTGTCCGAAATTGCATCCTTTCTGTAGGTATCGACCCAAATCTCTACATGCCCAAAACGTCAATTACCGTGTCAAGATCCTTGTCGCCACGGCCGCTCAAGTTTACCACGATGATATCATCCTTGGCCATCTTGGGCGCCAATTTGATCACTTCGGCCACTGCATGAGCCGATTCGAGTGCCGGGATAATGCCTTCGATTCTTGAGAGCACCTGAAACGCTTCCAACGCATCTTCATCTGTAGCGTAAGTATAAAATGCCCGCTCCTGGTCACGTAGCAGCGCATGTTCAGGTCCAACGCTTGGATAGTCCAGCCCGGCGCTGATGCTGTGAGTTTCCATGATTTGACCATCATCGGTCTGCATCACGTAGCTCTTCGTGCCATGCAGAACGCCGATACGGGCAATATTCAGGTCAGCAAATCGAGCCGCGTGTTTGCCGCTGGCAATTCCCTCACCACCCGCTTCTACGCCGATTAAGTCAACGCTGTCGTCATTGCGAAAAGCGTGGAAGATCCCCATCGCGTTGCTGCCCCCGCCAACACAGGCGACTATAGCGTCCGGCAGACGCCCGCACTCCTCGAGGACCTGCCTGCGCGTTTCGTCACCAATTACGCTCTGAAAATCCCGCACCATCATCGGGTAGGGATGTGGTCCCAGCACAGACCCAAGTAAGTAATGTGTTGTATCCACATTGGTGACCCAATCACGAATGGCCTCGTTGATCGCGTCCTTGAGAGTACGGCTGCCGCTGCGCACTGGATATACTTCGGCTCCCAGGAGCTTCATCCGGTATACGTTGGGTTGCTGGCGGGCGATGTCCACTTCACCCATATACACCACGCAGTCGAGCCCTAGCAGCGCGCAAGCCGTCGCCGTACCCACCCCATGTTGGCCTGCTCCCGTTTCAGCCACAATGCGTTGCTTGCCCATGCGCATGGCCAGAAGTGCCTGGCCCAAAGCGTTATTGATCTTGTGAGCACCGGTATGATTCAGATCTTCACGTTTCAGGTAAATCTGCGCCCCGCCCAGCCTATCCGAAAGACGTTTGGCATAGGTAAGTGGCGACGGCCGTCCGACGTAAGTGCGCAGCAACTGTGCGAATTCAGCCAGGAAATGGGGATCGGCCTTCGCTTCGGCATATGCCACAATCAATTCTTCAAGGGCCGGCATCAACGTCTCAGGCACAAACTGTCCCCCATACGGACCATATTTGCCCTGTGCGTCCGGTACAGCCGCAGGTTTTGGTTTCCAGGTCACTGTCTCGCCTTCCCGCGCGCCCTGCTTGGGCCCAGATCGCTCTGTGATTCCGGGCTTTGGCACACAGTCGTGGGCATTATAGCAACTTTCCAGCGAATCGAAAGACAGGTTTGCTTCTAAGGTTAAGAACAATGCCCCGGTTTGCATCACCGGGCTGAACTTCTTACAATCTTTTCCGATGGATGAGCCTCGCGTTGATGTAGCCCAGCTGTTGCGCCGCGATCCCCAGGCATGGACGGCGCTGCTCTCCAGTGCCAATGGCCTGGAGGATGTGATTGTCACGGCCGTTATCGCCCAGCCAATCCAGCGCAAACGCTCGATCTTGGATACTTCTCCACGAGTTACCCGTTACCTGATCAGTCTCGCTCATCATTCAGACCCTATTTCCCTTATAGGCAAGGAAACGAATGTACGCGAGGCTCTGTTCTACCGTGACCTGTCCCCTTCGCTGCCCTATGTGGCGCCTCGTTGCTGGCTGGTCCACATCCATGATGATCGTGGTTTTGTCGTGCTGGATGACGTCCCTAACCACGTCGCCAGAGAAAACTGGACCGTGGGGGACGTGGAAGGTGTTATTGATGACATGGCTGCCTTTCATGCCGCGTACCAGGCGCAGCCTGGTTTACGTGACGAATACGCTTGGCTGGAACACTTCATAGATCGCGAAAACCGCAGCTATGATTGGCCTGAGCTCCTTGCCAGCCACACACCTTTCTTCGAAGAGGGACCGGCAGCGATCGTCTCGGACCATACCCTTGGCCACGTGGGGCGGCTGGCACCACAATTCCTCGAGGCCGCCAACGGCCTAGTAGTTATGCGGGCCCTTGGCGGCTGGCCAGGTGTATTAGGGGAGAGCCATCTTGCCGCCGCCGCGGACCTGCTGGACGATCCTGTACCTATGTTGGACCCTTTGCTACGCCTGCCCGATACGCTTCTCCACGGGGATATGCATAGCTACCATTGGCACATTACTCTGTTTGATGAACGGCGCTTGCTGGACTGGAGCAATGTTATGCTCGGTCCTGGAGTACTCGATCTTGTATCATTGCAGGAACAGTTCGATCTGTTGCTGACCGAAGATGGCTTGCCAACAGTGGTTATTCGCCAGGACCCACCCGTTTCAGAAGAAACAATTATCGATAGTTACATGTTGGCTATGCGGGCGTCGTTGGGCCCGCGTTTCAGCTCCAGGGATGCCCGGCGCGCTATCGCCGCGGCAAGGTGCCTGCACATCTTGACGAATTGGTTCCCCTACTTCGCCACTTGGTTTGACCAGCTGCCCGATGTGTACACCTGGCAGCGCATCAATCGTCTTTCCGAAGACGTCCTGGTGGATCCAGCTCTCCAGCCACTTGTGGGGTATCGGCCGTACTTGAAGCGCGTGTTCCGTCGTTTTCTGCAAGCATACCGGATGCTTTAGCAGCGGCTCGGTTTATAGTTGACACCCCTTTGCCGCACCACATCATTCGCTAGAAGATTCCCGCAATTTGGTTAGGGTCGCAACGAGATCGCCAACACGTGCGTATTGTAAAGGGATAGGTGCGTTGGTCAGCGCCATCGCACCTGGTGTGCTATGTTCCTAGAAGCGCTCTCATTTGGAATTGCCGTGGCCTTCATCCTGTTAGGTATGGTTGGCATCCTGATTCCGATACTGCCCGGTACAATTCTGGTGTGGTTTGCGGTTTTGAGCTTTGCCTGGGCCACCGGCTTCACTGTCGTCAGCCCATGGACCTTTGCTCTGATTACCTTGGTAGCGCTCTTCACTGGGACTGCAAATATCTGGCTTCCAATGTTTGGTGCTCAGAAGACTGGCGCAAGCAGAAGTGGGATCTTCTTGGGTTTTGTTGGGGCGATTGTAGGCTCATTCTTTGCACCCCTAATCGGAACCATCATCGGGTATGCTCTGGGTATCCTTTTGGGTGAAATGTTCAGCCATCACGATTTACGAAAAGCGACCCGGTCCAGTCTTGGAGGTGTTGCAGGCTGGGGGCTGTCAACAATGGTTGAAATTGCCGGGGCGTTGATTATCCTAGTCCTCTTTGTGTCAGCCGCTTTGTCTGGATAACCCTGCCGTGGTGCCGCCAATGAACGATGAACTACTTCGCAACCTGGGACTCGGACTGGCAATGGCGATGTCAGTCAGCCTGTTTCTTGCCATATTTCTCTTCGTTCTGGTGGTAAGGAAGATGCGCCGCCTCGAGATTCCGGAAGGCGCGGGTTTTGGCGAAACACTGCTTTACGTGCCCTTCGTTGTTGTCTTATTCATCGATCTGCTGGATTTTGCCCTGGATTTCCTCGCGGCTCCTTTTTCATGGATCATTCTTGATCGACTCGGTTTGCGCGCTCTACGCAACGTTGCCGCCCTTGAGGCGATTCTGCCATTCACGCAGATGATACCAACGCTTTCGTTGGCCTGGGTACTGGTAAGGATTTTTGGCACCGGTGCCGTGGACACGGAATGATGAGTTTGGTCTTATCCTCTGTCTTTCTCCAGCCGCTTGAGTTCCTGATCAATCCAAATGGTGTCAAAAGGCTGGCCCCCACTTGCTACAGGGGTAAAATCAACCATCCAGTTCTGTGCCAGGAGATAATCCCCGCGTACGTACAATGGGATTACAGGGAAACTTCCATTTTCACTGAAAAAGACGTTCTCAGCCTCGCGATATAGCTCAGCCCGGTCGGCAATTTGCGGCGCGATACGCGCCTGCCGCATAGAGCGGTCTGCATCGTCACATGGCCGGTTTTGTCGGTTCTCGCCATCAGTACAATGGAACAGATCAGACAGCACCGCGTTCGCATCGGGGTAATGGGGTGGCCAGGCCAGTTCCCATAGATCCGGCCTCTGCGTACTTTCCGCTGCTGTGCGGTTCAGGAGTTCCCCAAACGGAACCTGCTCAATTTGAATGGTCTCTTCGGCGCAGCCCAGCTCGGCAATCCACATATCCCGCAATAGTTCGGCCTGCAATAATGAAAGGTCGGCCGTGCTAACCAGAAAAGTCATCGGCGGCAGCAGTTTGCAGCTTCCCGCGCCGCTCTGATCCATTTGCCGCAGCGCAAAGTCCGGGCTATATCCAACGCCCACTTCATCAGGTCGTGGCGCGCCTATCACACCCGGTGGGGTGAAGTGGCGCATGCCCAGCCCCCGCCTCTCAAACAGGGTTTCGATTAGCTCTTCCCGGTTCACGGTTGCTGCAAACGCCCTGCGCAGTTCCGGCTGCTGGAACACCGGACTGTCGAAATTGAATCCCACATAGAACATATCCTGGTTGGTCACCAGCCTCGCTTTGTTAGGTGACTCGTCCAATACGAGCTCCCGCTGCGCAGCGGGCAAAATGGAAAGATCAACTTCTTTTGCCTGCCAGCTTTCAAACAAAGACATTTCATCTTCTCCATAAGTTATGGCTACCAGATCTGCGTTGCCTGTCCTCTCCTCGGGCCACAAGGGGTTGCGAAATAACGTAGCCCCGGTCAGAGATAGTGAGCTTAGCACCGGCACGAACGGCCCACTAGTAACTAGTTTGCCGGGGGTTTGCCAGCCCGTATCGAATTCGCCGGCTGAATTCACCCATTTGTCGCCTTCTGCTGCTACTAATTCGCGTGGCACCGGACGCATAGGTGGTAACGCGGCTAGTGTCAGGAAATAACTGGCTGGCTCGTTGAGCTGGATCTCCACTGTGAAGTTGTCAACGGCCGTCGCCTTGATCTCTGCTAGGTCTTCCTCGGTGGGTTCGGCCTGCTGGTAAACCGCTTCGCAGCCCTGGATGATAAATAGATTGAACGCATCGGGAACTCCCGAATTACGCTGACAAGCTCTGCGAATCGCGAAGACAACGTCATGCGCGTCCACCGGCCGTAGGATCTCAGGAGCAGGGGGGGCGTTCTCATCAATCTGTCCCTCCAACGGATGTACCCAATAATGGTCGTCACCCAGTTCAAAAGTCCAAGTCAGCCCGTCGCCGCTTACTCGCCATTCTTGCGCCAGTTCTGGCTCGATCGTCCCTCCTTCATGATTGAACTTTGTCAGCCCCACGAACAGGTTCTCAGCCAAATCCAGGCCGGCTCTGTCAGAGGCGAACTGTGGGTCCAAATTGGGCAGTTCTTCAAGGTAACCGAGGTCAATAGCGACGGGCTGTGGCTCCAACGGTCGAGGTGTTTGCGTAGCCACAGGGGTTGGTTCCAATTCTACTATTCGCGTAATGATGATCTGCTCTTCTCCAAGTTGCACCACCTCCGTCACAACCATCATTTCAGGTACCGGTGGTTGGCACCCGGCCAATAGCATGCTAAGAAGCAGCGCCAGAAGTGGGTTGGATCGCAAGTACGAACAGCGGTTTGGGTCGCGCATAGGAACGAACATGCTAGCCGAACGCATCAGGCTCGGCAAGCGTTTCTGATATGTTGTCACCCTGCGCAGCACGGCGAGTTGGTCTGTGAAGGTATTTGCCGCACCCTTGGTCACCGAGTAAACTATCGTCTTGTTGGATCAAGTGGCCTGAGGGTTGGCAGTGGCAGAACGAGTACTCGTAATCGACGACTCGCAGGAGATCCGCGATTTCCTGACCGAGTACATCTTGGAGCCGAAAGGGTTCCAGGTGCTTACTGCTTCGAATGGCTTGATGGGTCTGGAGATGGCGGTATCTGAGCGGCCTGACCTTATGATTACCGACCAGCAAATGCCCCAACTTACTGGTCTGGAAGTACTTCAGAAACTGAAAGAAATGAATATTGACGTACCGGCCATTCTGATGACCGGGCAGGGTTCCGAAGCAACGGCCGTAAAAGCATTCCGTCTCGGAATACGCGATTACATTATCAAGCCCTTGAATCCTACCGAGCTAAGTGCATCTATTGAAAGTGCTTTGCGTGAAACTCGCCTCAGCAGGGAGCGCGACAGGCTTGTCGACCAGCTTATGGCCAGTAACTCGCAGCTGCAGCGCCGCGCGCAGGAACTCAATGAACTGTACGAGGTTGGCAAATCTGTAGCCTCATCGTTAAATCTGGAGGAAGTATTACAGCGCGTCGTGGCCTCTGCCGTCTATGTAGTGGGTGCGGAAGAGGGTTCGCTTATGCTTCTGGATGAAGACCGCAATGAACTATATGTACGTGCGTCTAAGAATCTGGACTCCGATGCCCGGACCACACGCCGGCGCGTCACCGACAGCTTGGCCGGTCAGGTGCTTCAGAGCAAAAAGCCTGTCGCCATCGGCAACGATTCACCTCTCGAGCGAACTCATACGGCACTTCTCGTAAAGTCGCTCATATACGTCCCACTGATCCTGGAAGGTGAAGCCATCGGCGTTCTGGGCGTAATGAACTACCAGCATGAGAATACTTTCCAGAGCGATGATATACGTGCCTTAGCTGCCCTCGCCGGCTATGCCACGATTGCAATCCACAACGCCAATATGTTCAACGAAATCGATCGTGAGCGCAGCCTTCTGGATGGAGTCGTCAACCAGAACCGCGATCCAGTCTTTCTGATAGACAAGGAAAAGCGGGTTCTTCTTCTCAATAGGGCCGCCCAAACCTACTTTGATCAGACTGAGAGCAGCGTTTTAGACAAGCCCGTCTCCGCCATCATCAATTTACCTGAGCTGCATGATTTCATTGTGGCGGACAGTGCAATAGGCGAAGCCCGCGAAACAGAAATTATCGACCTGCACGATCATCCAATTCGCGTTCGCGTCATTGACATCGAGGGTGGCAGCCGATACATTCGCCTTCGAAACCAGCACGTTTAGACCATCGGGACAGAAGCTAACCTGAGCTGCCTAACCAGAAATGACCGGGCAGCACAGTTTTGGAAGGTTGGACTAGAACACGTCCAACCTTCCTATCTTCACTCAATACCCGGCTGTTAACCAGGCACAACTCTGGAAAACGGCCGTACTTCTCGCGATAATGATCGGCCGCGCGCTGCACCTTCTCCTCTAAGCTTCGTTTTCCATCTGTGTCAAGCCACATCAAACCTGTGTTCATTACCGTTTCTCCACCCTTAAGAAGTTGCAAGCCGCCACTAGGATCACTTCGCATAGCTAATGACTCCGCAGAACCCGCTAATGTGCCGCTAATCAGCCGCCAGCATGCCGCTGCCTATATTGACATAAGTGAGCGAGCCAGCTGCCTTCGAAGCTTCATGTAGCCTGACACGGCTCGACCATGGCTGGGCCAGCAGACGCTTTCTGGGCTGATACAGCATTGAGAGGGCCAGGTGTAAGTCGCTATCATCTACAAAGGCAGCCTGGAAATGGCTCCGCCTGCCACCAATGTCGGCCACAAAATCGCCGCCTCCCAGCAGTTTGTCGGGCTGAGGGTCCTGCTGGCTTCTATAAGCTGAACTACTTCCCTTGTTTTCGGCCCGGCCAGAAACGCGCGCAGGAAGAGCGGACAATAATTGGGGACCGAAGCCAGCAGAAGGAGCCGTACTGTCTGTACTCATTACAAGATGAATACCAACCTCTTCGCCCTTCTGCGCCAGCCTGTGAATCGCTTCTATGGCTTCCCCGCCCCCACGTTCCATAACTGCATCCACCTGGTCAATAAACACAACGATCCGCGGTTCCCCGAAAGAATGCTTCTCTCGGTAGTCCAATTCTCCGACCAAAAACAATAACAACTCCCGTATTTCACTCTGTCGAAACGCGACGTCACAAAGCATATGCGGCAGATAATTCAGTGGTTTCCAGGTGGCCTCATGCCTTTCCTGGCGCTCGCGTTCCCTGCTGATGGGGCAGGCGGCCACAAACTGCATCCCGGCCTGACGATTATGCAGAGCCAACACCACTGCGGTCGTGCGCAGGAGGCTTGTCTTGCCCGCACTTGATCCTCCCTCAATCAGAATGTGAGGCGTGTTCTGGTCCGCGACATTTAGGCTTACGGCTTCCCCTGTCTCGGATAGCCCCAATACGGCAGTCGCCGCAGGAACCATAGGGATTTGGTCAATTAGGTCAACCAAAGGCACGGCTGCATCATGGAAACGCTGTGGGCGAAGATGCTGCAGGTCGCTGCGACCTTCCCCTTCCCCAACTTCAACCAAGAGCGCGCCGCTTACGCCCCTTGCCAGGTCTCGCAGCCAGGTAATGCCCGACCCAATATAGCCACGGAATGTATCCCGATTGCGACGCCTGCCTTGTCTAAGCCCGGGAGCAATGTCGGTCGGCTGGTCAGCTTCACCCAGGTGCAAGGGCAGCCCAGACTCCTCAACTCCAATCTTGTTTGGGTATACCTGCGCTGATACCGTCATTCTCAATAACCTCTCGCACACAGAACGTATGTTCTATCTTATAGTCAAAAAAGGGGCAGCAATCCTGCCGCCCCTACTCTGTCAACTAGCGTCTCTAGTCAGCCTGGCTAACAGTCAAAACCAATCTACCCTGGATCTTAACCTCATCTGGAAGCACGTAGATAGGTTCCATACTCGGATTCCGCGGCTGCAAACGCACCATACCCCTCTCCCGGTCGCGATAAAAGCGCTTCAGTGTGTTGCCCTCGCCTTCGACCCACGCAGCAATAATGTCCCCGTCATTCGCAGTTTCCTGGTACTGTAGGATTACGATGTCTCCATCACTGATCATATCATCGATCATTGAATACCCATCAACCCGCAGGGCAAACATCTCTTCCTTTCGCCCTGGCAGCATCGAGTCACTCAATTCCACCGTATCCTCTTCGTCATAAATGCTGAACGTATCGCTGCTTACATCGATGGGTGAACCTGCCACAATATTGCCCAATATCGGAATGCGCACCAAATTGCCGATTTGCTCTGCGACGCGCGCAACGGTCTCAGCAGCGCCAACGGTGACCAAGCCCAACAACTCCCTTGCCGGTTCCGTCAACTTCAAACCTCGAGAAACCGTCTTGTCCCGATCAAGCAGGCCCTTTTCCTTCAAACGATTCAGATTATAATTGACAACCGATGTCGAACTGATATCGAGGGCACCGCCGATTTCACGGATAGTCGGTGGGCGGCTTTCTGCTTCAATACTTTCATGGATAAATTGCAACATGTGCTGCTGTCGCTTGGATAGCTTTAGATCGTCGCTCATTCTTTCTAGCTCCTTATTTTCATAAGCCATATGAGCTGACAGCATAGCGACAACTACGCCGAAATACGCTCATTTGTTCTGAATTGTACACGAACAATTGTTCTCTTGTCAAGTCCAGTTGAAACGCCTGCTTGCCATAGGAGATTGCCTCTAGATGCCATATAGCACCTTGATTAGTACGGCCGAACTGCAGCGGATGTTGGGTCGGGACGACCTGGTCGTTGTGGACTGCCGCTTCTTGCTGAACAGTCCGGAGCTAGGCGAAAGCGCCTACATCTCTGCTCACATTCCTGGGGCGGTATTCGCTCACCTTGAACGCGACCTGAGCGGACCGCCCAGCGAGGACCGCGGTCGGCACCCTTTGCCCTCAACTTCAGACATGTGCCAACTTTTTGGCCGTCTGGGAATTGACTCCGACAGCCAGGTTGTAGCCTACGACGACATAAACGGGCCGATTGCCGCCCGCCTCTGGTGGATGCTGCGTTACATGGGCCATGATGCAGTGGCCGTGCTCGATAGTGGCTGGACTGGATGGTTGGACGCCGGGCTTCCCGTCCAAGGCGGTTGGGAAGTCAACTCCTACCGTTTGTTCAAAGGCGTTCCGCGTACAGATTGGCTGGTGCATGCCGAGCAAGTATCTGAGGTACCCCTTCTGATAGATTCGCGTTCACCGGATCGTTTTCGAGGTGAAAATGAGACGCTTGACTTCAAACCTGGTCACATTCCTGGGGCCATCAACTACTTCTATGAGGAGAACTGGACTGCCCGGTCTGGTTTCAAAGAGCCAGAAATGCTGGCTCGTCAATTCAAAGTCGTGATTGGAACGGTTGACCCTGCTGAGGTTGTCTTCTACTGTGGCTCCGGAGTGACAGCTTGTAACAACCTTCTGGCGATGTTCCACGCGGGTCTGGGCAACGCCCGTCTGTATGCCGGTTCCTGGAGCGACTGGATAACTCAACCAGACCGTCCAATTGAACTCGGAGAATAGCCGCTCTAAGCCCACTCCAGGTGTTTGTCATCATGTTAAGCCATTGCTATAATTCACTTTCGTAGCGCCGACGTAGCTCAGATGGTAGAGCACGGTACTCGTAATACTGAGGTCATCGGTTCAATTCCGATCGTCGGCTCTCCCAATGAAGGTCCTGGTGAACTGCCCGGACCTTTTTTGTTACCGCGCTGCCTGTGTGGTAAGGTTCTCTTCAGGCCATCATCCGGAGGATATGCGAGAAATGTCTGAGCATAAACCAATTGTATTTGGTGTTGCCGGTGGGACAGCCTCTGGCAAGACTACCGTTGCTCGTACCATTCTGGACGCCGTTGGTGCCGCGAAGATAGCCTACCTCCCTCACGATGCCTACTACAAAGACCGCGCCGATCTGACGTTTGAGGAGCGTGCGCACCTCAACTATGATCATCCAAATTCTTTGCAAAGTGGCTTGCTTATTAAGCACATCGAGCAGCTGTTGCACGGGCGGGCCGTCCAGGTGCCTGTTTACGATTTTACTACGCACCGGCGCACCGACGAGACTGTGTTGGTCGAGCCCAGCCCGATTATTCTTGTGGATGGCATACTGATCTTTACCAAGAGGCGGTTGCGAGAATTGATGGATATCAAAGTTTTCGTGGACACGGATTCCGATGTGCGCTTCATTCGCCGCCTCAATCGTGACCTTCATGAACGCGGCCGTTCCCTAAACTCCGTCGTTGAGCAGTATCTCGAGACGGTTCGCCCAATGCATCTCAAATTTGTTGAGCCAAGCAAGCGCTATGCCGATGTAATCATTCCCGGTGGAGGACTTAACAAAGTTGCCATTGACATGGTGGTTTCCAGATTAAATGCACTGTTACATCTGCCGCAAAGCCCCTTTTAACTTGTTCCGATCAACCGCCGCGCTCACGCTAGAAATCCTGAATACCGCGCCCGGCAGCACCGCATAAGATCGTGCATCAATCACTTCCGTCGGTAAGTTTTGGCATGATCGTGCTAAACGGCCAACCTTTCCTGCGTTACAATTTGCGCGCGCTCTATCCCTTCGCCAAACAGATTATCGTCGTGGAGGGCGCGGTAACGGCTGCTGCACCTCTTGCGGACGACGCTGGTCACTCTGTGGATGGCACCTTGGAGGAGCTTTACCGTTTCCAGGCTGAGGAAGACCCTGAGCACAAGCTGGAGATCGTCGTGCGCGACGGTCTCTGGCCAGAGAAGGACGAGCAGTCTCAAGCCTATGCCGAACGTTGTACTGCTGACTACCTGTGGCAAGTAGACGTGGATGAGTTCTACCAGCCGGGAGACATGATCAGGGTGCTGCAATTCCTCCGCGACCATCCCGAAGTAACCCTCCTTACTTTTCCCCACCTTCTCTTTTGGGGTTCGACAGATTACGTGGTGAATGGTTGGTACCTGATGCGGGAACAGGCTTTCATCCGACGCCTTTTCAAATGGGGATCCGGTTATCACTATTCCTCCCACCGTCCTCCGCGGATACTTGGACCCGACGACCGTGATCTGAGCACGATCCACCCTGCGGGCGGAACAGATTTTGCCCGCGCAGGTATCTTCCTCTATCACTATTCGCTGCTGTTTCCACAGCAGGTACACAACAAGAGCATGTACTACCAGGCGGCTGGCTGGTCGAAGCTAAATGCGGCCACGAAATGGGCCGAAGACTCTTTCGCCGCCCTTAAACGGCCCTATCGCGTCCACAATGCTTACCAATATCCAAGTTGGCTTGAACGAGCGCCGTTGCCCTCACCACCTCAGATTCAGGCGCTTTACGCTGACATCGCCGCCGGCAACATCGATATTACTCTTCGCCAACGGGAAGATGTGGAACGTCTACTGGCTGATCCCTGGTACGCCCTGGGGGCTAATGCCCTGCGCACGGTTGAGCCAGTGGCCAGAGAACTAATTCTCCTTCGCCGCCGCCTTCGCCGCCTGCTGCGCATGAGCTAGGTGTCGATCAATGAGTACTTTCGCCCACATCGTAAACCCCGCATTTGTCCCTGATTCCGCTGATCTACTTCGTGCCCAACCCATTACCTTTGCCACGATGCGCCAAGCGCGGCTTCTTGCCGAACCTTCGGTGATGGTGGAACAGTTCACTGCGAGCTATCCAACAGACCAACCTGTCATCCCGGCTGACTTCACGCCCACTCCGTGGCTGGAGCGCTCTGTCCTCGACGTACGGCCGTTTCACCAAACGCGCAAACTGCCCCTGCTGGCTGACATTTTGCAGCGACTTTATCAGGCAAGCGCTGCCGAATACCTGATCTACACCAACGTCGACATCGCCCTACAGCCTGATTTCTACCTCAGGGTCAATGAGTTCATGCAAGCGGGCAACGACGCTTGCGTGATCAATCGCCGCACAATTTCTGATCGCTACCAAGTTCCGGCTGAGATTCCGTTAATGCTCCAGGAAAAAGGTCGGCCTCATAAAGGCTGGGATTGTTTCGTATTCAAACGCGAGCACTTTCCGGCTTACTTCCTGGGTGATATTTGTGTCGGTGCGCCGCGCATGGGTTTAGCATTGCTCTCCAACCTAGTGGCATTCGCCACCAACTTTCGTGAACTTGCCCAGGAGAAACTGACGTTTCATCTTGGTGACCGGCGCGCCTGGCAGAATAGGGCCTGGGCCGAGTTTGCAGCCCACAACACCGCTGAACTGCTGGCCATACTTTCCTTCTTAGAAGATAGTAGAGGCCCCTTTGCAAAGAATTCGATACCCGGTTCATACTTGTGGCGGCATCATACCTTTGGCCCGCTCTATGACGCCTGGGCCAATCGCGCATTTCTCCCAGCTGAGTTTGCTGGATTCCTCAACCAGATCCTGCGACGGGGAAACTAGGTATGCGCATTCTGTTCTTGACCTCCCGGCTGCCCTTCCCCCCTGATCGAGGCGATCGGGTGCGAACATTCGGCTTCCTGCGTGGATTAGGGACGGAGCATGAGATCACGCTGCTATCTTTCATTGCGACGGACGAACAGCGCGCCCACGTGGAGGAGGTTGCACAGTACTGCACGGCCGTTCACACGATCCTGCTCCCGCCTGGCCGCTCAACTGCCGCGGTCACTATGAATGCCTGGCTGCGACGATCAATGCCCCTCCAGGTTCTCTACTACCAATCACGCCAGATGCGCCAATTGGTAGATAGCCAAATAGCACTGCACTCCTTTGACGTCGCCTATGCGCATCTCTTTCGCATGGCTCCTTACCTTGCGCGTCATCGCTCCCTGTATCGTATAGTAGATTTTACGGATCTTATCTCCAGTGAGATTGCCACTGCGATGCCGTATCAGAGTGCGGCATGGCAAGCGGTCTACGGCATCGAACTGCCGAGAATGACGGCCTATGAAAACGAGGTCGCTGCGTGGAGCGACGAGGCATGGTTCATAGCACAGTATGACCGCATGCTATTCCGCAGCCGCCCGCACCATGCCGCGCTCCATGTAATTCCAAACGTCCTGGATGGTATGCAGAGCGAACCGCCTTCGCTTGATGCAAACCCGACCGGTGTATTGTTCGTTGGTAACCTGGATGTGCCTCATAACACCGACGCGATCCGTTTTCTGGCGCGCGAAATTATGCCCCTTGTCTGGCAAACCTTCCCTGAAACCACGTTGAATGTCGTAGGTGCTGGCTCTGTTGGATCCATTCTGTCTCAAGTCGACGACCCTCGAATTCGAATTCATGGTTTCGTTCCTGATCTGAACTTTGCCTATAGGTCCAATGCCCTTCTGTGTGCACCGTTACGCTTTGCAGCGGGAACTCAAAACAAAGTTATCGAAGCAATGCTTGCTGGCCTGCCCGTAGTTCTCAGCAGGCCCGTGTTAGCAGGACTCGACGCCGGGGATCAACCAGTAGCACTGGTTGCCAATGATGCCCCTGCATTAGCTGCGCACATTATCTTACTCCTTCGCAGCCCGGAACTGAGGTCTGAGCTGGCCTGGACCGCCCAGGATTTTGTTCGCAAACGCTACTCAACACCAGCCGTGGTTGAGCATATGCGCCTTTTGGAGCAAAACCTACGGCCGTAACCACTGACCTGGGCATGGCGGGAGCCGGAGCTTCTGTTATCCTTGTCTCGTGAAAGGCTCACTTAATTTGAATCGCTGTAGGCTCCAACCATGAACAGCAAACTAACCCAACTTTGCGAAGGCTTCTTGGAAGCTGGATGGCTGGTCGCCTTGATTGCGATTCCCCTATTTTTCAACATCCAATCCGAACGCGTTTTTGAGCCGGACAAGGTCACTATCTTACGTAGTCTGGCTGTGGTAATGTTTTTCGTATGGTCAGTCAGATTTGTCGATCAGGCGGGTTGGAGGCATGCCCGGCGCCTATCTTGGACCGAAGAAGATTCGCTCTGGCGCGCCCCCTTTGTCCTGCCCATGGCTGTCTTGATGCTAGTCTATGTCGCGGCATCTCTCTTTTCCCTGACTCCCAGGGCAAGCTGGTTTGGTTCCTACCAGAGGTTGCAGGGTACGTATACGACTTTTTCCTATATCGTTATTTTTGCGATCATGGCGGCTACTATAACATCCCGAGTTCAGATTCAGCGGGTCGTGACGGCCGTGATCATCACCAGCATTCCGGTCGCATTCTACGGCCTTCTGCAGCACTTCGGTCTGGATCCGCTGCCCTGGGGCGGGGATGTCACCAGGCGCGTGGCCGGGCATATGGGAAATGCCATTTTCATAGCTGCCTATCTGATCATGGCTCTTCCACTTACTCTGGCCAGGATTGTTGATTCCTTTTCGAATATCCTGAATGACGAAGAGCTCTCCGGCGCGGATGTGGTCCGCGCCGCCGTCTACATCTTCGTCCTGTCCATGCAGTTGCTCACCATTTATTGGTCAGGCAGTCGCGGCCCATTGATTGGTCTGGCTGCAGGTCTTTTTTCATTTACTCTTGTCCTACTGGTATCGCTGCGTAATTCCTCCGCAGACGGCAAAAGGATCAGGGCAAAGGACATTCTGGCTGCGTGCGTTCTGCTTGCCCCTCCGCTGTTGGCCCTGGTTTTTAGCAACGTTCTGGCTTCTGCTACCTCGCCCGCATTTGCATTCGGAGTCTTCTTTGGTGCTATTCTGCTCTCCACGGTTGCTATATTCGTGCTGTTTGCCCTGCGCCATGGCTGGATGTGGCTCTGGTTAAGCTGGCTCCTACTGGCGCTGGTCGTGGCCGGTTGGCTCCTCCTCTTCAATGTTCCCTCCCCTCGACTCAAGGCGCTTGCAGAGACTCCGCTGGTTGGGCACATCTTCGAGGCACAGCTGACCTGGAAGGACTTGCCGACGATAGGCTCGTACGGCCGTATGCTCGACCCCAGCCAGACAGTAGGCAGAGAAAAGAGCAATCGCGTCCGGGTCCTTATCGCCGAGGGTGTTGTCGACCTGATCTCGCCACACCCCCCAATTACCTTCCCTGATGGCAGCAGTGACAGATTCAACTTCTTGCGGCCCCTGATTGGATATGGCCCTGAGTCTATGTACGCAGTTTATAACCGCTTCTATCCTTCTGAACTGGCCACGGTTGAAGCGCGCAATGCCTCGCCGGACCGATCTCACAACGAAACCTTTGATGCTCTGGTGATCACTGGCCTTGCCGGTCTCCTGGCCTGGCAGTTCCTATACATTTCGGTCTTCTACTACGGCTTTTCTTACCTTGGTGTCGTTAGAACGCGCCGCGATCGCCGCATTCTGCTCTTGGCCTGGATTGGCGGAGGCTTGCTTGGCGCCGCCCTCAGTTTTACGGCTGTTAACATCATTTATCTCGGCGTAGCCATACCAACGGGAACTATCGTTGGGTTGATCTTATACTTATTCTATTACGCCGTTACTGCACACCCTTCTTCGGAAACTCCCCAGATTGCCGGGCAACCTCGGTCAGCGTTTGGAATCGACCACCTGCTGGTGAATGCAGTACTCGCTGCCGTACTGGCCCACTATGTGGAAATTCACTTTGGCATTGCCATCGCCGCTACGCGCCTGCATTTTTTTGCCTACGTGGCGGTGTTGTTCGTCATGGTCTACAACTTGCCCGGTTTACAGGCACAGTACAAGGATCAGCCCACTCAACGGAGAAACCGCAGTGGCCAGGCGCGCGCCACAACTCGCGAGGGTCATCGCCGCCCATGGATAGGGATTTGGCCCTGGGTCTTCCTGCTGGCATTGCTGCTTGGTATACTCGGCGCTCAGTTTATCAACTATACGCTGCCACCTGACAAAGTGGTTCAATCGGGGGCCGATCTTTCCGCGCTCGACATTTTCAATCAATCTTTGTTCGTAAACGTGCAGCAAGGGTACGTGGAATCTCCGTTCGTGTTCTTGATGATTGCCCTGAGTTGGACGCTTGGGGTCTTGATCATCCTGACTGAGATTGTCAGGTACCATGACCAGGCGTTTGCTGTGACCATCATGACTCCTTTGCAAGAATGGCGCCGTTGGCTTGCAACAGCTTCGTTGCTACTTCTGGGTCTTGCCGGAGTGCTCCAACGCTTCCTCGGCCCACCTGTTTCCAGCCCGCGCGAGGCTCTGGGTCAAAATCTTGCCTTGCTGGGTGCAGTGGCCGCGCTCTGGGCCGGCTGGCAGCTTGCGCGTAATCGGGAGAACAGCCGCTGGTATGCCGTGACGGTTGCTTTAACAGGACTCACTTGCACTCTACCAATGGCAATCGCCGGCAGCGGGGTTGTCGCTGTGACTCTTGCCGCTTCCTGCCTGCTCGTTCTTCTCCTCCAGTGGGACCCACAGTTGCGGCCTTATATCCTCCCGCCATTCATCTTCGCCGTAAGCTCCCTGGGTATTGCCACGGTTTACATCTTTGTTCAGGCGGTCCTGCTTCGCGAAGCCTTGCTCTACCTCGTCTTTGTCCAGGGCTTCGAGCCCCTTTCCACGCTGTATACTATGTTCTTCAGTCCAGCTACTGCCATTACTGCTGTGACCCAGGCGCGCGTTGCCGAAGCCGGGCAATCTGCGCACTTCCTCACCGGTTTCTACTTGTTCATGTTTGCCATGATGGCTGCGGCAGGCGTGGTATTGGCCGGGCCAATGCTGAAACAGGCGCCCAGAAAGAGCGCACCAGCGGCAATTGGTGTAGCGGCTCTTGCAGTCATTCTGGCTTCGCTGCTCGTTTGGCGGAGTAATGTCCAACCTGTGCAGGCCGACATGGTCTTCAAGCGTGCCCGGCCATATGATGACGAAGCCACGCGTCAGAACGATCCTGCCTCCTGGGATACGGCGATCAGTATCTATGAGGAGGCCTTGCGTCTTGCTCCATGGGAGGACTACTATTATCTCTTTCTCGGCAGGGCTTATCTCGAGCGCTCCGCCCTGGTTGAGGACGGAGCAGACCAGGCCAAACTGCTGCAGCAGGCCGAGAAACTGCTCTTTGAAGCTCAGGCCCTGAACCCGCTGAATACGGACCATCTGGCTAATCTCGCCCGCCTCAACACGCGCTGGGCAGTAGCCGGTAACCAGGAACCTGAGCGCGAAAAGCGTCTCGGCCTCGCGGAACAATACTACCAGCAGGCCCTCACTTCCAGTCCGCAGAACTCAATAGTGCGCAACGAGTATGCACGGATGATGTTTGAACTGCGCCGTAGCTGTGATAGCGCCATTGAACTCTATGAGGAATCGTTGACGGCAGATCCGTTCTTCGAGACGACCTACTTCGACTACGCCGACATACTTATTGCCTGCGGCTCTGCCCAATCAGACTCATCAGCGCAGCAAACCTTGTATGAGGCCGCGGCGGAAATCCTCCAGCTGGGCCTTGACCTTGACCCGGACCGGTTGCGTGCGTGGGTGCAACTGGGCCAGTTGTTACAGCAGGCGGGGCAATTTGAGCAGGCCCTTGCGGCCACGGCCGTCGCGCGCACTCTTGGTGCGGAAGCTGCGTTGCCAACCTGGAACGTCGACTTCCTCGAAGGCGCAATTTACCGGGACATGGGTGAGCTTGCCCAGGCGCGTGCTTTGGCGGAACAGGCACTTCGTAACGCCCCACCCGAATTAGCGGCCGAGATTGAGTCATTCCTGGATGAGTTGGAGTCTGAATAGCGGCATACTATTCTGCCCGGCAGTTTTGAACTGATATGCAGGCTTTCATTGCCATCTTTCTTATCGCCTTTGCGCTCACGGCCGTTGGTACACCCTCAGTAAGACGCCTCGCCTTCAGCCTTGGTTTCGTTGATGCGCCCGCCGAGCGTAAGCTTCATCAGGACAGTATGCCGCTCTTGGGCGGAGCGGCGATTATTGGCGGAGCGCTCGTTGCTGTTCTCGCCGTTGCCTTTGTCATTTACGGCCGTATCCCGCGCACCATCGCGGGAACATTGCTTGCGGCAGGAATCGTCGCTGTAACTGGACTCGTCGATGATAAAATTGCCCTGCCCGCCTGGGCCAAGCTGGCAGGGCAGTTCCTGGGGTTCCTTATCCTCGTCAGTTTTGGCATCATGGTGCAACTTCCGATATCCCCATGGCTCAACTACGCTGCGACTTTTATCTGGCTAGCTGCCATATGCAACGCTGTGAACTTTCTCGATAACATGGATGGTCTTTGTGCCGGAATAAGCGCTGTTGCTGCGGCATTCATCCTGTTGCTTGCCGCTGTCGAACATCAGGTTCTTGTCGCGGCCCTGGCTGCTGCCATATTGGGGGCTTGTGTGGGCTTCCTCCGCCATAACTTTCCACCTGCCAGAATCTTCATGGGCGATGCAGGGTCCCTGTTTCTGGGCTTTCTGCTGGCTGTACTTGCGCTTCAGCTACGCTTTCCCGCTAACAGCAATTTCGTTACCTGGATGGTGCCTCTTTTCGTACTTGGCTTACCTCTGTTTGACCTGACCCTCGTGATTATTTCCCGCCTGCATCGCGGAGTCAGCCCCAATACGCCCGGGCGGGATCACACCAGCCATCGTCTGCTGGGAGCAGGGTTCACCCAACGCGAAACGGTCCTAATTCTGTATCTACTAGGCGGAGCGCTTGGATTGGGTGGGGTTTTCATTACCCAGGCAACAGTGCCGGAGGGGTATTTCATGGGCGCGACTGTTGCTGTCGTCGGGCTACTCTCGATATGGCGCTTGGTGCAGCAGGAATCAAGGTCACAGGTCCTCGCTAATCAGGATGATCACACATAAATTAGCACCAGCAAAAATGAATCCGAGTGTCAGGAATTGTCGGCGATCTGCGGATTGTGCGCAGCCATGTCCCGATTAGAGGTGCCTACCGCCCTGCAGCGTCTGTTTCAGCCCCTCAAACTCATCCTGTTTGCCGGCGGCTGCCAGGCCGGCCTGTATCGGCCACGTTTCCGGATCCGCTAGGTTCAGATGAGCCTCCTTCAATATATCCCTTAAAGTAGACACGCTGGTATCAGCCAGACCTTGGAAAGAAATAATGCCATTGTCTGCCAGCACCCCAGCAATCTTGGGGCCGATGCCTTCAATTTGTTCCAGGTCATCGGCGGTGCTCTCGTGCGGGTGACTGTCCCCATGCACCTCGTCATGAGTGGGCTCCGCATCGTGGGGGTTCGGAATTACTGTTTCCCTTGGCATATTCTCATCGTAGACACGGCCCCGAGTCAGCCCCCACCATAGCAGCATGAGCATAAGCCCGACAATCAATAACGGCACCCAGATCGGCGTGATTCCTGCCTGAGGTAACTGCAGAGCTGCGGCCATTCCGGCTGGCATAGTGAAAGTGGGTAGAATCAGACCCATAAGCTTTTCTCCTTATTCGATGCACCAGCTACAATCCATTGATCCTATCTCACCCACCGGGAACAGGCAATCAGCTATTGGATGGCGAAAATCATCTGTTCTATGGACAGCTTCAAACTGGCATGGTACTATAGTACCCCATAGGGGGTTTGCGTAGTCGGCTGAGTGATTGGCGCTAGGCATAGCATAATAGGAGGGAAGGATGGTAGCACAGGCGATAGTACGTGAGCAGGTAGATGCGCTGGATATCAGCGTATGGAGTTTCGAGGCACAGGCACAAGCCGCCTATCCGCAGGCCCAAAGAGCGGTCCTCTTAATACCGGGCAGTGAGTTCGAAGAGGTTTTTAGTGCGGCGCCCGAGATGGAATTCCACCATCGTTATGTCCAGTCACTCCTTACTTGGATATGGTTCGAAGTGCACGAAAACGAAACTCCACTTGAGCATCTGCCTGATCCAATCGGCGACTTCTACAGGATGTATGAGGAACCCTTCGCCCGCTACTGGACCATTTAAGTGGCCACCGCCGACTGTGGCAGTTAGTCTGTACACAGCGCGGCCATAGCAACTTCATATCGGTCGGCTTCCCATGAGTGCTTTCCCAAATTGGTGAAGGCATTTTCATATATGGAACTAGATGTAGAATGCGCTGGGTCTTGTGCGGCCAAAAGTAGCTTGACCTGTAAAAGAGCAGTGAATCTAACTACGGACGCCGTATCTCTGGCGCCTTTCGTGGTTTCTTTTGCGTGCGACGTAAGATCACTGGTTTGCCAACCGCGAGAACTTCAAGTTCGTCTGCAAGGGCGCCACAAACATCACATTCAAAGTAGACACGGCCGTTCGTTTCACACATCAGAATGAGCCCTCCGCAACGAGGATGCTTAAACGCCGTCCCTGTCTTCACCACAATTGGCAACTCCCTAAGCTTACAAGGAACTCAGTTCAAGGGAACGAAACAGCCGCCTACGCACTTGATTGCCGTAGGCGACTGCGGAACGTCCTTGAATACTCTATTTCACCCATGCTCTGGAAGCCGGCAAGAATAAGCTACTCAAGAGTCACTGGTAACTAGGCGGAGAGGGCGGGATTCGAACCCGCGACCCCTTTCGGAGTACACGATTTCCAATCGTGCGCACTAGACCAACTATGCGACCTCTCCAAGTGCAGCAAGATTATAGCAACGCCCCCTGGGTCTGCCAAACCACTCCGTCACGGTTGTGACAGCTTCCATTCAACTATAGGCATGACAATATGCTAAGAATTTTCCTTCGTTTGCACGGCAAACTTCTCCGCTATCCTAGAATACAGATCAGCTTAGGTTGCCGGAAAGCACTGTCGGAGCACATTTTAGACCGTGTGTCAAACTGTCCAGGATCAGCACGCGAGGAGTCGTACATATGCTAAAGAGATTTCTGAATCGCCGCGAGGAGGAAAAACTTGCGCTAGACGCCAATCGTCTTCCGCGGGGACAGTCCGTCACCCAGAAGTTCCCTGTCCTGCATTACGGTTCCGTGCCTCGTGCAGACCTTTCAACCTGGACCTTTCGCGTATTTGGTTTGGTAGAGGAAGAGCAAGAATGGACGTGGGAGGAATTCAATCGGCTTCCGCGCACCAAACAGCTTCTAGACATCCATTGTGTGACTCGTTGGTCCAAGCTCGATACAGAATGGGAAGGGGTCTCCGTAGCGGCGTTGGTCGATCAAGGAATCATCAAACCGTTACCTAACGCGGCCTTTGTTGTGCAGCATTGTGAACAAGGCTACACGACTAACACTCCTTATGAGCTTGTTCTGCAGGACAATTTCTTGCTCGCGACCCACTTTGATGGCCTTCCCCTGGAACCCGAGCACGGATTCCCCTTGCGCGGTGTCATCGGCTCTTTCGCTGATCGTTCCGAGAAGACGACGGCTTATTTTTGGAAAGGGGGCAAATGGCTCCGTGGCCTGGAATTCCGTTCCGCAGACGCACCAGGTTTCTGGGAGAAAGCAGGCTATCACAACGAGGCTGACCCCTGGAAAGAAGAGCGTTTCGCGGGCCGCTCATGGTGAGCAACATGTAGGGACGAATACCGGAACCGTTCCCATGATCGGTTCCGGTTCGCTGTGAACAGTTAGTCCACTTCCCCCAATTTCACATTGAGAGTCTGAAGCTCTCCCGTCCGGATTACACGCACCGGAATCTTTTCATCCAAATCACTGTTGGTCAGCTGCCGTAAAAGATCATCATGCGTCCGTATAGCACCCTCCCCAAGGCCCACAATCGTATCGCCCAGGCTCAGACCTCCCTTTTCCGCTGGACTGCCCGGCTCGACGGCGACAATCAATAGTCCACGCCGCTGACCGAGAATCTCGCCGAGCGGCTGCGGTAGACGTACTGCTTGTGTGCTTACGCCAAGATAGCCACGCCGTACTCGGCCGTGTTCCAGGAGCGCACCCGCCACGCGCTGAAGTGTCGCCAAAGGCAGCGTTACACTGATCCCTTGCACAAGCGCCGACGAGTTGATACCGATCAGACCTCCATCTGCACCCAACAGAGGCCCCCCTGAAAAACCCGGGTACATCAGCACATCCGTCTGCACGAACTGTTCTATCTGACCGCCCCGCCTCGTGTGCCAGCTCTCGGCAAGTGAGCTCAAAATGCCAATAGTGGCTTGCACATGGGACCCAGGCCTCCCCAGCGCCAACACAAGTTGTCCTACGGCCAGTTCCTCCGTATTTGCTGTCGCAAAAGGAGCAAGGTTACTCGCTTCCACTTTCAGCAGCGCCAGATCAGTCGATTGATCCCGCCCAATTACGACGGCTTCCAACACACGGCCGTCCTCCAGCCCAATGCGGATACCCTCGTCGGCACGAACGACGTGATCGGCAGTCAGGATATGCCCCTCCGGCGACCAGATCACCCCGGTTGCCGGCAGGCGCCGGCGCCCCTCCACGCGCACAACTGCTGAACCCGCGCTCTTCGTTACCACAGCAAGATCCCTAGATACCTCGCCTAACGTAGTCATAATCTCACCTCTTTGGAATAGTGTAGATTGAGTCAACCCGCTTATTGTACCGAGCACCGCACCGGAATCTGTCGGTAGGTTGGGTAGGTCTAACCTGATGGATCGGCTAGGAGAGGTAGGGACTAGAGCGCGATTAGGCCAAGCCTAGTTGCATTTACAACTGCCTCGGTACGGCTCTGCGCGTTCAGCTTACTCAAAATACTATTGACATGAAATTTTATGGTGTGTTCACTTACCCCGAGCCTGCTGGCGATAGCACGATTCGTCAACCCTTCGGCCAGGAGCTGCGTGACTTCCATCTCCCTAGGTGTTAGGGACTCGGCAATCGCGCCGGTTACTTGCCTTCGCGAAGGAAATATCGCCGTCTCAAATGCCTGATCTATCACAAGTAAACCAGCCGCCACGGCCTCGGCGGCGCCGATCAGCTTGTCAGCGTTCATGTCGCGAGCAAGGATTCCTTCCGCCCCTGCCTGACTAGCCTCCACGGCCAGCTCCCCATCGCCTAATAAAACGATCACTGGTGAATCAAAATCATCGAAAAAGCCAGGTGCTAACGGTTGCCCCTGCAGCCCTGAGTCCCAGATGATCACCAGCGGTGCCGAATCATTGGGCTGAGTCAGCCCAGATCTGTCCAGCGCCATAGGACTTATGACATCCGCCAGTTCACATCGTGAGTCACTGCCCAACAGGCTGCCCAGCGCTGCCCTTGCCAGGGGATCTGCCGATACGACGACGATGCTGATTTCATTAGCCATGGGCCGCAGCACTTTGCGTCGAAATGCTATCAAGCGCTCTCATGGGCTCGTCAGCGTAATCTGATACGGCATTGTCCGGAAATCGAATTCAGCAACGCGGATGCCGTACATACCACTCTCCAGCAAAGAGTAACTTTCCAGCGTTTCCGTATCTCCATCGCCAGTGTTATCGATGGTGAGTATCCGCGCCCCACCAGGGTCATACAGTTCTATGTATGGGTCACTTGCGCTTTGTGGCGTCACTGAAAAGCTGAGACTGTCGCCTTGCTCAGCGCTGAAAAACCAGAAATGGTCTTGGTCAGGCCTCAGAGTATCGCTGCGCGGTGTATTCGCGCGCAAAGTCCCTCGGAACACGAACCCATAGGAATCATTGGTCATCGCCATCACGGCATACTCAGTCGCCGTTCCTCCGGAGGTGCGGATCTGCATGCGATAGATGCCTGGATTCACAATCTGCTGGTTAGTAACCGTTTCAACCTCCCCTGCAGGTGCCTGGTCTTGCCCATTGACTATAATTGTGCCGTCCGGAGCAACCAGCGTTAAGGTGACGTTTGCCGCAGAAGCGGGGGCGACCGTCAGTGTAATGGCGCTGTTGGCCGACAAATCCAGCGACCAGTTGTGGGCTGAGCCTTCCACCAGGGAAGCAATGACCAGGTCTTCGAAATCCAGGCTGCCCTTGTCGACAATGCCGCTGCTGCCCGGCGTTGCGTCAGCGGTTGCGGATGCGGTGGCGCCGGCTGGTGTCGAACTTGCCCCAGCAGTTACCGTGATGCTTGGTGTCACACCGGCCGGTAAAGTGGCGGTACCGCCGGATACGGCTGTGGCCACCAAGGAAGGCGTTGGTCCGATGGTGCCGGTAGCAGAGACCGGTGAGGTTGCAGTAATCACCGCTCCAACTGTACTACTGGGACTTGGCAAGACCGTGTCCAAGGGAGCTGTTGGTGCGCTGTCCACGGGCGGAATTGTGCTCGTTGGCGTGCTCATTTCCGGTGTAGGGCTGGGGATCAGTTCAGCGATTGCAGTCGGCTGCACGGCCGTCTGCCCTTCGTCACCCGCCATCCGCACTAAAGGATTGGGTTCCAGCACGCGATCCACCGACAAATACCATACTTCTTCTTCGGTAGCCTCCATCCCACAGCCCACAGGCCCATCAAATTTGATCCAGCGACCTTCTACTAGAATTGGCTGCCCTTCGTCCAGCAGCGCCCGCAGCTGTTCATCCATGCCAGCCGCACTCGCAATGTACCCGTCTGCCTCAAGCCCCCAGGTTGCCGGAGAGCGAAACGTCTCTCCCGCGCAAACTTGGCGGGGGAAGCGCTTGAATCCGCCTCTCAGCTGCAGAGTGGCCCCCACAAAAAAATCCGGGTTAGCTGCCAGATTCGCCAATTCAATTGGGATCGGTGCCGCCGTCGTGATACGAGCGACCGCTGGGGGCACGGAAAATGGCGTAGGCGTAGGGCTGGGCTTCCCCTCACCCTGCCTGCAAGCAGAAAGAAGAAGTACCAGCGCCAATAAGAGCAATGTCCGGAACCTAGCCATAGGAGTCTTGCCCCCGCGTCCCGCACTGCTGCGTGCTCGCGTGATGGCACGGCTAGTTTACCAGATTCGACGAGCCAAGATAAGTGGCGCGTGGTTCAGCAAGCCCGCACCCGCGTTACCTCTCATTCTGCCGCCTGCTGTAGAGATCGCTGATCGCAAGCAACTCGGTGACGAGCTCGTCCGCCAGAGCGCCTTGATAGACAGCTGCTACAGTGCCGGCCAAGGTTGCTCGCCACTGCTCGTCAATAGTCACTATCGCCGTTCCGCCGTCCATTTGCACGGCGACTGGGCTTTCACAGTATCCGTTGCGTATCGCCGCACCTGCTGCTGCGCAAGCTGACGTACCAGAAGCGAGGGTATGCCCTGCGCCCCTCTCCCATATCGCGATTCGGATCGTGTGCGCATCCAGCACCTGTACTAATTGAACATTGGTTCGCTGCGGGAAAAGAGGGTGATTTTCCAGTGCAGGCCCAATCCTCGAAATCGAGGATAGCTCTTGCCCAAAAAGAACACAATGTGGGTTACCGATATCCACGGCCGTCACAAGAAACTTTTCGTCACCTCGTTCAACCCCTTCATCCAGCATTGGGTCTGTCGCGCGGTTCAAGTCGATATCTTGGCTTACAAAGGATAGTCTTCCCATCGTGATTGCGAAGCTGTGACCTGACGCATCTAGTTGCTGTACGTCCATATATTCATTCCCGATCTTGATAGCAAACTGGCGCCCCAGCGCGTAGCCGGCGTCCACAAGATACCTCGCAAAGATCCTAAGTCCATTCCCGCTCTTCTCAGCTTCTGACCCATCCGGGTTAAAGAATCGCATGACGGGGCTGTCTACCACATTTCCCAGCGGTCCGAAGCAAATGCCATCGGCCCCTAAGCCAAAGTGACGATCGCAAAGAAGCCGGACCATCTCGGGCCTAAGAGACAGTTCAAACCATTGTGGGTCAACGACGAGCATGTCATTGCCCAACGCCTGATACTTGTAGGTAACGAAGGTACCCGCCCGTTTCAATTCACCATCCACTACTACTGAATCACCTCCTGCGGCTACCTCCACCGGACGAGCGACGCGAAGAACCCATGGACGATGAACGACTTGCTCCCCCGAACGAGCTGCTGCGTCTTGCACTGCCCCGGGAAGGGCTTGCAGACGATCTTTGCATAGAACGGTTAGATGTGCGCGGCCGTCCGCCCATGAGTATCGTCCCCCCACTGGTTACACGACCAAAGGGAGTTGGAGGCATAGGAAACGGAACTTGTTGTCGCGGCATCCGATATCTGATCGCCGCACGGGCCTTGCGTTCAGCTTCCTCGGCATAAGCCTTGGCCCTCTGCGCATCCTCCAGAACGGCCATCAATTCTTCCTTGTTAGTTGCCAGCGAGATAGACTCCTTGCGTAATGTTCTCTGTGCCCGCTGCAATGCTTCTTTGCCTTCGCCTCGCGCAGCGCTGTTGTGCACCGCGCCTTCAGCGGCCAGAATCGCGGTCTGTGCAGCGGCAACCTCGATTGCTGTCTGGCGGTAGAGCTGCTCGTGCTGCTCGTTTTCTAATTCCAGCTGTGCTGAAGCATCAATGGCGGCCGTTATGGCCACCCGGTACCGAAGGATCGTCGCTGCCAATGCTTCCCCCAATGCTTTGTCCTCCAGCGGCATCGTGCTTGCTTCACTCTGTCGCGCTTCTGAAAGGGCGTCATTAGCATCCGCCAGTTGTGCCGCTGAAACATCCGTGTGTGCCGCGCTGAGCTGCTTCTGTCCGGCCGTGTTCGCAGCGCCATTTGCACTCTCAGCCGCTGCCTTCGCCGCAACAAGGTCGCTCTCCAATTGCTCAATCTCCGCGACTTGGCGCTGCGCCATCGACAATCCTTCGGCTGTCTTTTTCCGTGCCTCTAGATGTGCGTTCATCGCCGGAATATAGGCTCGAATCTGCTGCAGCTCAGCCGCATTCCGGAGTCGCTTTGCCGCCTCTTTGAGCAGAAAATCAACATCTGGCCCAACTTTTTGGTCTTCCATATCGCGAAAGCTGACCGCCTGGACCAGCTCTTTCTGGGCTTGCACAAGCCCGTCAGGCAGGTTCACCTCTGCTGCCCGTACTTCCGCCACCCGGTTGATCAGCCCTTGCAGTTGGCGTTCTGCATTAAGCAGTGCTTGCCCCGTGTCTGCCAACAGCGCTTCAGCCTGCGGCACCTCCTGAACGTTCATGCTGTTGAGCTGAATGATACGCGGCAGTTCTTTGCCTCGAATCTTGTCGAGCATCTTTGTGATTGCTTGCAGACCCGGTGCGATATCTTCCCAGTTGCTTTCTGGATAGGACTGCAGCGCCTCCCAGGCTGGCCGTGCCTCATCTTCTAGCGACTGGACGCTTTCCAGCCTTTCCTTCATCAGACGGATTGATTCCTCGTTGAACTGCTGCCTTTCGCGCCAGCGCTGCGCCAGTTCCACTGCCAGGTCACCATCTGCGTCCAATTCATCTACCCAGGTGTCGACCTTCAAATACTCCCCGCTCTGTACTGCCTGCCGGATCGCGTCTATATCCGACTCGATTTCAGCTTTCTCAGCAAGTAAGTTGGGTGGTTGGTAACCGGCGGCCGTCACTTCGTCTAGCGCCTTCATTCGGCGTTTATGATCATCGGCCGCTGCTATGAGATCATCTATGATTTCCAGGTCACGGTTGGCTCGATTCATCAAGCCCACAGCGCCGAGAGCATTCCCTTCAATCAGTAGAGTCTCCGCCTCTGCTAACCGCTTCGCTATCCCCGCCAGCACCACGTTCCCCGTCAATCCAAAAGGGCTTGCCTTGTCGGCTTCCTCCTTTGTCTGCGACAGCTCTCGCTGCGCATCCGCCAATGTCTCCGGTGCGGCTCGCTGAGCATCCATCAGATCCTTGATAGCTGCTTCTATATGGTCTATGTAGCCCAGGATACCCTCACGATCCACGGTTGCCGGATCCACCTCCATAAGTTCAACTTTCAGCGGCATCCCGGCGATCTCACGCCGTATTGCATCTAGCTGCTCCGCCAGCGGTACGTCCCCGGCCTCTCGTTCCAAAACCACCAATGGGTTCAACAAATCCCTCAGTTCGCTCTCCATCAGGTTTGCCACGCGTGGAGTGCTCCCCACGAGTGTGAGGTAGATCATTTCCCAATTGCGCACCTGCTGCTCTAATGTACCCTGCTGCCCGGCCTCCGCGGACACCAGATCGCGCCGCAGGTCAAACGAATCGCTCAACGCAGCCTGGCTCCGACGAATCCATTCCGTCACCTCCGCCGTTCGTTCCGGGTCAAAACCCCCGCCATTTGCTTCGTATAGCTGAAATAGCACGGTCTCCTGCGGTCGTTCTCCATCAAGCAATCGTTCCGCCGCCAGCAGCAAGTTGGCCACATTCTGCTGCACAACCAAAAGATGCCCGGCCAGTTCTTCCTCCTGACGGCGTTTGCGCAGTGCCGGGCGTCCAACCACGAGGTAGAGCAGGCCACCTCCCAGTCCAAGCACGGCAACCGACCCAATCACAAGTCCACTGCGCGATGGAGGCGGGTAGCTGACTTCGTAGGACGCGGAAATCGCGTCCACGAAAGCCTTTGTCGCGTCATTCTCTTGCAGGCCGGCGTACATAGCCTCCTTAATCCGCTCCAGCGCTGAGTCCGTATCCAGGGACGAGTCAAACAGGTCTTCCCCATACGTAATCGTATTTGTCCACGGTACGTTTCCCTTTGTGCTTGCTTCAAAGGCTAATCCATTGCGTCGAAAGCTGCCTTCGTCCCCTGGAGCACGCAACCCTGCGTCCATCTCAATTTGATCCAGTAGACTGAACCACTCATCTTCACTTCTGGGAACCTGATCAGTAAGATAGACGTATACTTGGATCCCCTGCTCACGCCACGGCACGGCCGCATCACAGATCGCGCCGCGATCCACCTCCATACTCGAATCGATCCTGAACTGCACATGACTGCATGGTGACTGTGCCCGCGCATCTTCAAACAAGACACCTGCCAATAGATACGCGGCAATCAGAACAAGCGCAACAGAAAACAGTCTTCGCATGATTATCCCTCTCACGAACCAACGGCAGATGCCGTTGATCCAGCGCACAGGCCTTCTGTTATTATGATGGACGTCACCAGCGCGGGCAACTAGATCAATCAGCCCACCCTTACCCCCTCGCTTATCTTCCGCTGAGAGTAGGCGCATAACTGTGTTGGCCTGAGTAAGATTAGTCCATGAATCACGCCCGGCTCCTTGCGGTAATGATGCTCCCTTTCTTACTTGCCTGTCATTCTCCCGAACCCACTATCTCACCCATGTCCACGGCCGTAGCTACCCTCCCGCCTACGCCTACTGGTACCGCGAATGGAACTAGCCTGCCGACTGCAGCCGCTCCTCCACGGCCTACACCGATACCGACCGCGGCCGCCCAGGGCGAAACCCTTCAGATCCCACCTACAGATTCACATTTGCGCTATGAAGGGAGATTCGATTTCCAGGACCCCGAGCGGCCCGCCTTTGACTGGTCAGGCAGTTCAATCGAGGCCCTCTTTACCGGTTCAACCCTGACCATTCTCTTGCAGGACGGTTCAAATCACTACAACGTCACCATCGATGGACGGACATCCGTCCTGCAGACCGTTCCAGGCCAGATTAGCTATCCCGTTGCTGTGGACTTGCCACCGGGAGAGCATTATCTTCGGCTTTCAAAGCGTACCGAGGCCTATGTTGGCGCAGGTGTCTTTGTCGGCCTGGTTGTCGATGCGGGCCAGGAGCTGCTGGATTTGCCTGCCCTCCCAGATCGGCGACTCGAATTCGTCGGCGATTCCATTACGGCTGGATACGGCATAGAAGGTGACTCGCCTGAGTGCTATTTCACCCCTGCCACGCAGAATGCTGCTCTGACCTTTGCCGCGCAAACGGCCGAATCCCTCCATGCTCGCTACTCGCTGTTAGCTCTATCTGGCCTTGGCGTCGTGCGCAATCTGCGCGATAACGACACAGCCTCTCCCGTAACTGCCATTTCCTACATAGATCGCGCCTTGGCCATGAACCCTGTGGCAAAGGCGTCGCCTTTGGACACTGCTCCTGACGCCGTCATTATCAATCTCGGCACCAATGATTTTTCTTCCCTTCCCTTTCCAGACGACGATTCCTTCGTCGCTGCCTATCGCCAACTACTCCATGAGCTGCGAGCCCGCTATCCTGCAGCACACCTTGTGGCTCTTGCCGGCCCCTTGATGCAGGGTCGCGCCCACCAACTGATTGCAACCGCAGTGGAACTCCAAGCCGCGGAGGGTGACGAACGCACGCATTTCGTGTCCCTCGAAGATACCCTGGTGCGTACCGCGGTCGACTTCGGTTGTGACTGGCACCCCAACACAGCGGGCCACCAGAAAATGGCGGCACAGTTGACTCCGGCACTCGCCCATATTCTTGACTGGTAGCGGTCGTCCCCGGTTCGGCCCAGTATCCGCTTTGCAGGTATAATCCTCGCCCATGAACTCGACCTCACCCGCTACTAGAACCAGAATCTGGATCGAAGCGATGCGCCCCCGCACTTTGCCCTTGGCCATCGCAAGTATCGTTATGGGCAGCGCCCTGGCTGTGGCGTGGCAGCCCTTTCGCTGGTCCGTGGCACTCTTGGCTGTAGTCACGGCCGTGCTGCTGCAGATCCTGTCCAACCTTGCCAATGACTTCGGTGATTCACAGCACGGTGCCGATTCCATCAGGCGAGAGGGACCTAGCCGCGCCGTTCAAATTGGGGCGATTAGCCCCAACAGTATGTTGGTCGCCATGGGCGTCACTGCACTGCTGGCAGCCCTCTCCGGACTGCTGCTGTTATGGTTCGCCTTTGGTTCCGAAGGTCGCGCCTACACGATTCTCTTCGTCTTTCTCGGTGCCCTAGCCATCCTCGCTGCCGTCGCCTATACTGCCGGGGTAAGACCATATGGGTATGCCGGCCTAGGCGATCTCGCCGTGCTCATCTTCTTCGGCTGGATAGCCGTACTCGGCACATACTTCCTCAACACGCAGCGCCTCGACTGGCTGATTGTGCTGCCTGCTACCAGCGCCGGCCTGCTCGCTGTCGCCGTCCTGAATGTAAACAACATTCGCGATCTACGATCCGATCACTTAGCTGGCAAGCACACGATTCCCGTCCGTGTTGGGCCTCATGCCGCGCGAATCTATCATTGGCTGTTACTTGCTTGTGCCGTATTGGTTACGCTGGCCTACGTAGCCATCCATTTCTCTTCGTGGTGGCAGCTACTTTTTTTGCTTGCCGTTCCCCTGCTTCTGCGCAACGGTGCACTCGTGTGGCGCACAGATTCACCTCTCGAGCTGAATCCTCTCCTGAAGCAGCTTTCCCTTTCCACCTTGCTCTTCGTGTTATTGTTTAGCGTCGGTCAGATCCTATAGGACTGGCTCCCCCGGCATGCCGACTTTTCCGTTGCAGAAAAGTAGTCACAGCCGTGGTATATGCCTCAGGCTGTTCCAGGTGAATCGTATGCCCGGATTCTGGGATAATCAAGGTCTCGCAGTTCCGTAGGCTTTCCGCCATCTTTCGGGCCAACCCCACAAATTTTGGGTCCAATTCACCGGCCAGCAGCAGGGTAGGGCAGCGCACGTTAGGCATCCCGCTCCACATCTCCGGCTGTCGTCCTGTCCCCATGCCTCGCAGACTATTGGCCAGCCCAAGAGGTGAATTGTGTATCCGCTGTGCTCGCAGCTCGCTCCGCGCTTCGTCAGACAACTGCTTCTGCGAGGCGAAAAGCGCCAGTTTCTCCCACCGCTGCACGAAAGCCGGCACACCCTCCGTCTCGATCGCATCTGCCAGTATTTCATCCTGCTCCTGGCGTGCCTGTCGCGCCTTAAAGTCGGTGAGGCCCGGCGAAGCGCTTTCCAGGATCAACGCATGCCAGCGTTCGGGGAAGATAGCCGCAAGATACAATGCCAGCCGGCCGCCCATGGAGTAGCCCAGTAAATCGGCGGCAGCAATCTCCAGCGAATCGAGGAGTTGCACGATATCCCTCGCTGCGCTGGCCATCTGATAGCGGTTGGGATCGACAGGAGCTTCGGTACGGCCGTGACCCAACAAATCAACCGCGATTACATCGTACGTTGGTTGCAGCCTTGCCACCAATGAGCGCCAGTTTTCGACGCACCCCGTGAAGCCATGGAGCAGCAGCACGGGTGATCCTGTTCCTTGCCTCGTATAGTGATATCGAACACCGTTCAGGACTATGGTAGCCATCATTCTGCGGGGAGATTTATGCGGCTGGCCACAGCTGCAAGTTGCTCAGCCACAACTTGGCGCGCTACCTTTCCCGATGAGGTGAGCGGAAGGTCAGCCACCATTACAAACCTTCTCGGTACTTTATACCCCGCCAGTCTTTCCCGGCAGTGGTTCCGCAAATCCTCTTCACTGACCGCCTCTCCGGCGACGATGGCCGCCGCAACTTGCTGTCCCCATTCTTGATCTGGCAGTCCGACAACGCACGCACGGGTTACGGCCGCATGCTGCATTAGCACTGCCTCAACCTCCGCAGGGTAGATATTCTCACCGCCGCTGATAATCATGTCACTGCGCCGCTGCACGAGCCACAGGTCACCGTCTTGATCCAGATAGCCGATATCACCTGTGAACAGGCGGCCGTCGCGCAGCGCTGCATTCGTGCTCTCGGTGTCACCATCATAACCGGCCATGACAATTGGCCCGTTCACCACGATCTCCCCCTCCATGCCGGCTGGCAGCGCCACGCCCTTCTCATCCACGATTTCCACTTCATTGAAGAGCAAAGGCCTCCCAACGGATCCTGGCTTGTTACGGAGCTGCCTTGTCGTCATCGTCGCCACTTGCGAAGCCGCTTCTGTCAGGCCATACGTGGTGCTGATCGGAATACCCAACTCCAAACATTCTCGCACCAGGTCCTGTCCTGCCGCAGCCCCGCCCACCAGTACGTGGCGAAGGCTCGCTGGCCATGGTCGGCCCTCATAAAGGGTTAGCAGCCGCTGCACCATCGTTGGCACGAGCGAAATTAGCGTTACACCGTGCTCTTCCATGCTGGCTCTAACAGAAGTTGCCTCGAATCGCTCCTGCAATACCACGGTTGTTCCATACAAGCACGATCGAAGCACAATAGCCTGCCCGCCCACATGATACAACGGCAGACAGCAAAGCCAACGGTCGTGGGGCAGCACTCCTAACCGGTATGCGGAAGCCATTGCGCTGTACAGATGATTTGCGAAAGTCAGTAAGGCGCCTTTTGGTTTCCCGCTTGTGCCCGAGGTAAAGATAATGGCCTGCACGCTCTCCACGGCGAACATTCCGCCAGTGGGTTTGTCCCGTCCCTGCGCCTTCTCCCAGAGTTCATTCCCCGGCACACATTTCCATTTCTCGCTTTGCAGCTCGCCCCCTGATAGTGCCGATGATGGGTCATAAACTAGCAGTTGGCAGTTCGAGAGCTCCAGTTGCTGGCGGTTCTCATGAATGGTATGGCGGCTGTTGAGCGGCACAAGTACCGCCCCGATGCGCGCTGCCGCGTGGATCAGGCAGACATATAACAAGCTGTTGGGAGCCAGGACAGCGACCCGATCCTCTCGCCGTGCGTAGAGTCTAACTTGGTCTGCCACGTCCGTAACCAGCTGATCTAGCTGACCGTAGCTCCACTCCTCGTTACCAATGATGAGGGCCGTGGCCTCTGGTGTTGCTCGCGCCCGCTCCCTTAACCAGTCTTGCATCTTTTTAGGTCACTTGTCACGGTCGCCAGGGGTACTGCTGGAAGTTTGGGTTACGCTTTTCCAGAAATGCGTTTTTGCCTTCGCTGCCTTCTTCCGTCATGTAGAAGAGCATAGTTGCGTCTCCCGCCAGTACCTGTAATCCGGTCTGCCCATCTAGCTCCGCGTTCAACCCTGCCTTTAAAAAGCGAATTGCCAAGGGACTCTTCCTCAAAATCTCCTGTGCCCACTCAATGCCCTCTGCTTCCAGTTCGGCCAGAGGAACCACCTTGTTCACGAGACCCATCTCCAGGGCTTCCTCCGCACTGTACTGCCTGCACAGATACCAGATTTCTCGCGCCTTCTTCTGGCCTACGATACTGGCGAGGTAACTTGCCCCGAAGCCGCCATCAAAGCTTCCCACGATCGGGCCTGTCTGTCCGAAAACCGCGTTTTCTGCCGCTAGCGTCAGATCACTGATAACATGCAGAACGTGGCCGCCACCAATCGCATAGCCCGCCACCAGGGCAATCACCGGTTTGGGCATCGTCCGTATGATGCGCTGCAACTCCAGGACATTGAGGCGTGCCATACCGTCGTCGCCAACATAACCTGCGTGCCCTCGCACCGACTGGTCGCCTCCCGCGCAAAACGCCCATTTCCCGTCTCTGGCTGAAGGTCCATTGCCTGTCAGTAGGATCACGCCGATTTTGCTGTCCATCCACGCGTCACGAAACGCATCGATCATTTCATCAATCGTCAACGGCCGAAACGCGTTCCTTATCTCCGGCCGATTAAAAGCAATCCGTGCCATCCCGTCAGCCTTGTGATAGGTGATATCCTCATACGCCTTAACTTCTTGCCAATCAGTCATAATGATTACTCCTTAAGTCTGTCACCAATGATCTCTCTCCCTTCCGCGTTTCCAAACCTGTTGCATTCACAATGAGCCGCTTTCTTCCAGTGCTTGCTCTACTTCCCGTCTGACCTCCAGATCCTCTGCCGCATTTGTCCTGATTTCCAGGATGCAACGGCCTGTTCCGGTCACACAGTCGGTCAGAGCGCGTCGGAAGGCCTCGATTCCGTCGATCACTTGATGATGGAATCCGTACGTATTGGCAAACGAGGCGAAATCAAGCTCATGTGGTGCCTGGAATAACTCCCGGAACGGCGGCTCGAAACCTGCAATAGGAAGGCGCTGGAAAATCCCGCCACCGTTATTATTGAGCAGCACGATAGTCACATTCTGTAACGCTAATTGTCGCGCCGAAAGCAGCCCGTTGCTATCGTGATAGAAGGTTACATCCCCCACCAGAATCACTACAGGTGCTTCACTGGCCGCAGCTATACCCATGCCTGTAGAGATATTCCCATCAATCCCGCTTGCCCCGCGATTAGCAAATACCTGCACGGCTTTCGAACCAACAGCGCCGAACTGGTCCACATGCCGCACGGAAAGACTGTTCCCGGCCAAAACGCGAGCCCCGTCTGGCAGCACCTCCAGCATCTCTGCCACAAACGCACCATCAAACGGCCGTTTCTTCAACAGTTGCGCCAGCATTCGCTTCGTTCTCTCTTCCAGTGCTCGCCACGCTTCCGCCCACTCTAACTTTTGCGTCAGTTGCACTTGAGCCACGAGCTGTTCGCATACGACTGCTGGATCTGCCTGCAAGAACAAATCAACCACATGGGCTTCATCCGCCCAAGTGCCACTCTCACGTACGTGAACTTGGATGGCCCCTTCACAGCGCGCCAGGAAGTCCCCCAGGCGTTTTGAGGTTGGCATGGCTCCAAAACGAAGTACTATCTCCGGTTGCGCCCACGCCGGAACGTGCCGCAAGTAGTTCTCATAGGCTCCGCAGACCACGGCCTCTTGAACTTCCTTTGCTCCAAACCGCAGGTTCGACAGAGGGTCGGCAAGAATCGGGAACCCGCTTGCCGCAGCCAGGCGCAGCACCTGCTCTTTAAATCCAGCGCCCTGGCATCGCGGCCCAGCTACAATAACTCCGCGTGGCCGTTCCGCGATCAGCTTCGCCAGCGTACCGACTTGCTCCCTGCTGGGAAACACGACGCCCTTTTCTACCCGCACCGTTTCCAGTTCCCTGTCCCGCCCCGGAGAAGGTGGCCAGAGAGCGCCCTCGGCTGGTTCTAGCGGCTTTCGAAACGGGAAATTCAGGTGAACGGGGCCTTTGCGCAGTCCATCGGCCGTGGCCAGGGCCCTTCCCGCCATCCGCCTCAGATTGCGCCAGGCCACAGCCGGCATTCGCTCCACGGGCAGGGCCATATCGACCGACCACAGCACCTGATCTCCAAACATCTTCACCTGGTCAATGGTCTGATTCGCCCCACTATGCCGCAGCTCATGCGGGCGATCGGTCGTCAGAATGACCAGTGGCACCTCTGACATCTTCGCCTCGATGATCGCTGGATAATAGTTGGCTCCTGCCGTTCCAGAAGTGCAGAGTAGGGCTACCGGCTGCTCTGTGGCCAGGGCCATGCCTAAAGCGAAGAACCCGGCACTTCGCTCATCCAAATGTACGTACGTGCGGATATCTGCCTGCGCGTAGAAGGCCAGAGCAAGTGGTGTACTGCGGGAACCCGGTGAAATACAAACCGCCTTCAGCCCGCCCACCGCCAGTGCGTTCACAAACACTTCAGCCCAGGAAATTGCGGGCCTAACTTTCGCCTCAGGGAAATCGCCAACGTTCGAATTGGTCATTTCGCCTGTTCCATCGTTGCTCTTCCCTGCGCCAGAGACGGACTAACGCCCAGTGCGCGCAACATCGGCTCGAACTTCAGTGCGGTTTCTAACCACTCTCTTGCCGCTATAGAACCGGCAATGATCCCGGCCCCCGCATACAACCAGGCCCGCCTTTCCTGGGCCACGGCCGAACGAATCGCTACCGCGAATTCGCCATTCAGCTCGCTATCAATCCAGCCGATCGGCCCGGCATACCACCCACGTGGCACCTGCTCAACCTCACTAATGAATCCAAGAGCCAGGTTTCGCGGCGTGCCTCCCAAGGCTGGCGTCGGGTGCAAAGCCTGAACCAGGGGTAGTACGCCGCTGGCTTCAGATAACCGTGCCGCAATAGGGGTATAGAGATGGTGTATGTAACTTAACGTGTATATCTCGGGCGACTCAGGCAGCGAAATCTCCTCGACAAAAGGGGCCAGCCGTCTCCGCATTGCCTCGACTACCAGTCTATGTTCACTTTGATCCTTTGTGCTGGCAAGAAGGGCTGCCTGCTGTGCTTTGTCTTCCACGGCCGTTTCCCCGCGCGGTGCAGATCCCGCAAGCGCCATCGTCTCCAATTGATCGCCCTGCACGCGCGCCAGCAGTTCGGGTGTCGCTCCGTAGAATGCGTGTTTGGGTCGGGGCTCGAACAGGAATCGTGTGCATTCCCTGTAAGACCTGTTGAGGTACGCAAGAACACCATCAATATCTATCGGCGTTGCTGAGCTGACCTCGCAAATTCGCGCCAGCACCACCTTCTCCAGCGCCGTCCGCGTGATCATTTCGACTGCGTAACGTACCTGCTCCTCCCACCGCTCATAGTCCAGTGGGTAGTCTAGATGGAGACCTGCCCCATACTCAACGGATCCAGCTACCTGCTGCTCAGCTATCACCAGTGCGCTGTAGCGCGCTTCCACAGCTTCCCGCAAGATGCCGCGCCGATCTTCCGCAGATTCCTCGGGCCCAAGCAGTGCGTTAATGGTTAGCCAGCTCTCGCCTGCGGAATGGGCCAATTGAAAATGCGGCAGGATGAACTGTGCCGGATGGAAAACTGCCCACGTATTGTCTGGCAAGAAATCTTCTCGAAAAGCGAATCCGCCAAACAGGCGCGGCATGGAAAGCGGATTTTGTTCCCCAAATGTTTCCGCGTCTGCAAAAAGCTCTGCGGCCTGCCGCTGAATATCGTCGAAGCGCCCTGGGCCCCAGGCCGCCAGTTGGGCTGCGATGCCGAAACCGGCGTGCGCCTGCTGGCCCCCGCCGTTTGCCCAAAACACGCGCGCCTGACCACAAGCCTGGCGCAAGAAGCCCTCTGCTGATATCTGCGGCGCCGGGATGCTGTAGCTGGCCAGCCGTCCCCTGCCAACCTCGGAAAGCTTGCCGCTTCCGACCACCTGGACGTTAGGCCGGTAGCTGGCCCATGCCCGGTATGTGCTACTGTTCATAACCCACACTCTTTAGCAAGATCGGCAGCAGCGTGCCCATGATCCGCTGCGGCTCCGGTTCGCCTGTATTTACCCAGCGAATCACCACATTGTAAATCGCCCCCAACCATGCCACGGATACTACTTCAGTATCGATTGCCTCGATGTCGCCGACTTCAACAGACTCATCGAGATACGTCTGGATCAGATAGGCGAAGCGGTCATTGACTTCGCTGCGCTTTTCCTCAAAAGTCGTTCCCAGCCCGGTTGCCTGAATCAGCAGCAGCTTGGCGGGCCGCCGGTAACGGCCGAACGTCTCCAGGCTCGTTTCCAGCGCCACGCGCACCCTGGCCATTCCCTTCTCCTCCTGTTCTATGGCCTCAACCACCCGCCGTTCCAAAAGGTCGGCAAACTGATCTACCAGGGCCAGGAAAAGGCGCTCCTTGTTCGGGAAATGAAAATAGATCGCGCCTTTTGAGGTATGTGACTCATTGACAATCTCATCCAGGCGCGTGTTATGATACCCTTTGCTGGAAAAGACGGTTAGTGCGGCATCCAGGATGCGATCTTTCGTACTGCTGTTGGTAGGCAAGTCTTGTTTCATTGCGCGTCAAGACCGACTGGTCAGTCTGCTAATTTACTATAGCCGTCTTGTCTCCTGAAACCAGTATCTATCAGAATTGATTTAGGCGTTTGGTAACAATAGTCTGAGGGGAATCTATGGCCGATACTCGGGCCATGAAGTGCGCGTCGGACCACCGACCGTCCCCGTACGACTGCCCG
Source organism: uncultured Chloroflexia bacterium (assembly GCA_963786145.1). GTDB lineage: Bacteria > Chloroflexota > Anaerolineae > Promineifilales > Promineifilaceae > JAACFF01. The sequence continues at coordinate 614,326 of CAWAYB010000001.1, read as the reverse complement.
CGTCTCGTACCTTCCTTGATGAAACCCAGGCGCTCGTACAGTCGGATCGCTGCCGAATTGTCCGTAAGTACTTCCAACTCAACGCGATGCAAAGCAAGCCAGTGGTCTGCCAGGTCAAGTAGAGTCTTCATCAACTGAGACCCAACGCCAATGCCCCAATAGTCAGGATGAACATTGATGCCAATCCCGGCGCAGTGTGCAAGACGCGGATTCAGATCACGATGCAAACCGGCATTGCCGACGATTTTCCTTGAACCATCGAGGTGCTGCACCACGGCCGTATAGCGGAACCGGCCGGGTCCTTCCTCCTCCGTGCGGCGCTCAACCTCCACCAGCTCCATACTGGGCATCTGAAGCGTTCCCCGGGCCACCGCTGGGTGAATCGCGATCGCGTGTAAATCCGGCGCATCTTCCACCCGTATCGGACGCGTTGTAATTGACACTACGTCTTGTCGGCGCGTAAAACGTGGTCCGTCCTTTAGCTCGACACGTGGCGGCATATTGTGCGTTCGAGCCATGATCAGCTCGTCCTGATAGTCACCGTCACCGAAAACGCCGTCACGGCGTATGCCTTCCAGCTCAAACCCGTAACGCTCATACAACCTCCTGGCGGACTGATTGTGAGCGAGTACGCCCAGCTCCAACCGCCGAACATTCAGCCAGTTGTCTGCCAGATCGATTACCGCCTCCACGAGTGCGGAGCCGGCGCCTTGATTCCAATAATCCGGATGGACCATCATGCCCAGCCGGGCAACATGGTGCATGCGCGGCCTTTGCACCTCTGTCAGGAAAATCGACCCAACCACACGACTGTCCTGCTCAGCCACCAGCCGATGATGTCCCGGCTGCCGATTGCGAAACCATTGTTCGGTCTCGCTGAACTCGACGCTCGGCAGCCCTACCATGTTCCGTGCCACCTCTGGATGCCGTACGATTTCGTACAGCTCACGCAGATCTGCGCTGTCCACAGGACGCACGACCGTGTTGTCGTCGCCTTTTGCTGTCTCTGTCCCGCCTATACCCACAGAATTGATGCCCTATTGTGACCACTTTGTTGGTTCGCGATCCCAGCGATGATCCGCCAGTTGATCCAGCAGTCCCTGCGGTAGTGAACCGCTTTCGCTCGTCGCCATATTCTGATCCACGTGATGGGGCTTGCGCATGCCGGGGATAATCGTGCTGACTGCGGGCTCCGAAAGTATGAAACGCATCGCCATTTCCGCCATGGTCATCTCTGATGGTATTAACGGCCGTAACGCTTCGGCGTGATCCACGCTGGCGTTTAAATTCTCCGGCACAAAATAAGTGCTGCGCCAGTCATCGACTGGCCACGAAGACTCCTTGGTCAGACTCCCAGTAAGCGTCCCTTCGTCAAACGGAACACGAGCGATTACCGCCACATTGTGCTCCCGGCACGCTGGGAACAATTCATCCTGTGGGTTCTGATCAAAAATATTGTAGATAACCTGTACAGCGTCAATCAGATCACTTCGCACAGCTTGTACGCCATTCCAGGGCTCCCAGCGATTTATGCTCACGCCAATGGCATGAATAATCTCCTGCTCTTTGAGCGCGATAAGCTGGTTAATCCAGGAATTGTCGGCCAGCCATAGGTCTTCCCAGGTATGCAGCTGTATCAAGTCAAAAGAGGACAACCCGGCATTTTCTAGACTGTTTTCCACATATCGTTCAATATGATCCGCAGGATAACTTTCATCTAGCGCGTACTCGCGCCTGCTTGGCCACTTCAGATTCTTGGGCGGGACTTTCGTTGCTGTGTAAAGCTTTCGCTCCGGATTGGCCCGCACCAATTCGCCCAACAGCGCCTCACTCTTGCCCGCGCCATAGGCCCAGGCAGTATCAAAAAAGTTGCAGCCGAGGTCCACTGCCTGCTGTAGGGCGCGCATTGACTGTTCGTCATCCGATCCAGTCCAACCTCCCATGCCCCACATGCCGTAACCGATTTCACTTACTTGCCAGCCCGCACGGCCGAACGTCCTGTACTTCAATGTTGCCTCCTGCGGCCCCTATGCCGCTATCCAAGCGCCCTCTAATGCACTGTTCCCAAGTATAGTGGCACAACTCGGCATCACCAAGTAAGCGCGCCCTGAGCAAAATGCAGACCCCTCATGAGTTGGCTATAATCACCCGTCTATGACCTTTAAGCACCTAGTTATCACCTTGCTGGCGCTGCTCACCCTGCTGCCCCTGGTTTCCTGCGGGGCAGAGGTCGCGGACTCCATACCAGTAGTGGCCCAGGCGCAAATGAGGGCTCCCGAGCGGGCCACGGCGAATACGGCAGTTCCCCCAACGGTTCCGCCGCCAACGGAGATTGTCCCGGACACGCCCGTTCCGGCACCCACTCCAACTCTTCCCCTGGCCTATACAATTGAGATACCATTCTCGCCGGAGCCGGCGCCAACGCCGGCTGCCGCTTATCCTGAAGCCGCCCTTGGCCCGGATGAACTGCCCACTTACACCTACCGCATTCTGAATGCCTATCCACACGATCGCTCCGCCTATACCCAGGGTCTGGTCGTAGAAGACAGTGCAGGTATCCTCCTTGAAGGGACCGGTCTGAGGGGTCATTCACGGTTGCGTCGTGTAGCTCTTGAGGATGGCTCTGTCCTATTGGAACGGCCGCTGGAAGACCGGTACTTTGGGGAAGGGATTGCCATAGTGGGTGACCGGATCATCCAGCTCACCTGGAAAGCCGGCATCGGTTTCGTTTATGACCGTCAGACATTTGAGCTTTTGCAGCAGTTTAGCTATCCGCACGAAGGCTGGGGTATCACCTATGATGGCGAACGGCTCATCGTCAGCGATGGTACCTCAAGACTCCGCTTCTGGGACCCCGACACGTTGGAGGAAACAGGTTTCATCGAAGCTCAGGATGGCACGGGTTCTATCTACCCCCTCAACGAACTGGAGATGGTGAACGGGGAAGTCTGGGCGAACGTTTATTATACAGATCTTGTTGCACGCATTGATCCACGGTCGGGCCAGGTGCTTGGCTGGGTTGACTTCACCGGTTTGCTCGCCCTCGAGTACCGCGACGGCACCGAAAACGTGCTTAACGGTATCGCCTATGATGCCCAGACCGGCCGCCTCTTTGTAACTGGCAAGCGTTGGCCGCTACTATTTGAAATTGAAGTAGTAGATACCCCCTGATCTCCACCAGGAGATGGTATTTTTTAATAGTGAGCAAGCGTTCCGTCCTGTCGGGCTCGTTGGACTGCCGTACGAAAGGAGACCAGCGCCAGCGGAAACAATACGACGCAAAATAGAGCCAGAATCGCAAAGTCCCACGCCAACTCAGACCAGGTTGCCCCGTTTAGCAGCGCCCCGCGCATGATCCGCAGCGCATAAGTGATCGGTAGCAGGCTGGCTATTTTCTGCAGCCACTCCGGTAGTACCTCGACCGGGTAATAGATTCCTCCCAGAAGATTAGTCAGACCGGCAAGCAAGCCTGTGACCGGGTCACCGCGTTTGATCACCATGATGATACTCGCCGCGATGATTCCCATGCTGGCAAACGCGATAATGGCTAACCCAAGGCCGAGCAGGGCCGCGCCGTAGTTGGCTCCGCTGAAACTCACTCCTGCGAGCAGTACCCCCAGCAGCAGATACGCCAGCACGCGTCCTGTCGCGAACACATAGCTCCACATCGCCGAGCCAGTAATGATGGCCGGCAAAGAAGTCGGCGTCATCAGCATAGCTTCCAAGGTGCCGGTGGTTTGTGCCAGGCGCAGAGATTGGGCAAAACTATTTAGGCCTACCCCCACATAGTTGCCCAGCGCAATCCCTACTAGTACAAACGAGAAATAGTCACCGTTGTAAACCGAGAGATACGGCACGGCCGCTTCGCCCACAAACTCGGAGAGAAAATAGAAAATCAGGATGTTAAATACGATACCCCCGAGCGCCGCCACAAAAGCAAACCGGTAGCTCGTCTCTATATAGAAATCTCGCTTCAGAAACGCGGCAAGCAGGCTCATTGTGTCGCTGCTCCGTTCTCCCCTGTGTAGTGGGCAAAGACATCCTCAAGCGAAGGTGGTCCACCTTCGATTCCCCCCACGACCAATTCGTGCTTTCGCAGCTGGTCAAACACATCCGTCAAAGTGCCTTCCTTCTCGTTCACCACAAATTGCAGTTGCGCTTCACTAGACCCATCAGCCGAACGTATGACGATCAGGTTTGGCAACAACTGTTGCAGTTCTCCTTCCACCTCCCTGGGAAGGATCGGCAAGCTCATCACGTAGCGTCGTTCTTGCCCCAACTGCCGCCGCAGTTCATGCGGCGGGCCGATGCGCCGCATTTGACCAGCGTCCATCAGCGCGACACGAGCGCACAGCTTCTCCGCTTCAGCCAAATCATGCGTGATCAACAGGATCGTCATGTCGCCTGTGGCCTGCAAACCGCTGATCAACCTGTGCATTGCTGCGGTTGCGATCGGGTCCAGGCTTCGTGTAGGTTCATCCAGGAACAGTACCTCCGGCTCGTGTAGCAATGCGCGCGCTATAGCCACCCGCTGCCGCATCCCGCTGGAAAGATTACTGAAGCGCTGCTCCAGTCGATCCTCAAGGCCTACATCTTTCAATACCCGTTTGATTCGCCGTTCTGCCCTCTCGTCGTATAGGCCGTGTAGCGCCGCGAAGAATTGCAGATTCCGCTTAACGGAAAGTCGCCAAAAGAAACTTCGCTCATCAGACACTACCAGTCCACTGACTGCGCGGATCGCTCGATCATTTTTCAGATCATGGCCGGCAATTCGCGCAGACCCACTGCTTGGCACAATCAGCGTGCAAAGCATCTTAATCAGAGTGGTCTTGCCTGCTCCGTTCGGACCCAGCAGCCCGAAAAGTTCGCCCCTCTCTACTGAGAGCGAAACCTCCCTGACCGCTACAACTGGCTTATCGGTTTCTTTTCCCCAAAGGCGTTGATTTGCCGGATATGTTTTTGCTAGGCGCTCAATAGAAATCGCAGTTTCCATAAGTATCCGCAAGTCTACGGCAAGCAACTATGAAGTCAAGCGTCCATTCCCTCCAGAGCCCATTTTCTGGCGGGATTTGGAGGGTACTGGCAAGGAACCTCGGACAGACGTAGAATCGTTGAGAAGGGCGGCAGAAGCAGGTGGAGAATCTATGAGCTCCCCATTTTGCGATTAGTTTGCCAGCGTGAAGTGCGATGAAAGACGTGATCCAAGATGTTCAGGGGTGGCTGCAGGCTGGTGAAACCGGCATAGCACTTGCCACAGTAATCCGCACGTGGGGCTCCGCGCCGCGAAAAGCAGGAGCAACGATGGCCGTGTCATCCAGCGGAAGTATCACTGGATCTGTCAGTGGCGGCTGTGTCGAGGGCGCGGTGATAGAAGCCGCTATGGAAGTCCTTGACACCGGCCGTCCTCAGTTCTTGCAGTTCGGCGTATCGGACGAGACCGCCTGGGAGGTGGGGCTGGCCTGTGGTGGTCAGATCGAGATATTTGTGGAGCCACTTGACCACGAGCAGTTTCGACTTATCGCGGACCATGTCGAGCGCGAGTCTCACGGGCATTCAGTTCGGGTTTTCCGCGGGCCAGACACTCTTTTGGGCAAGAGTGTTACCTATTTTGTTGGCGGCGACCGCCATGTAACCTTGGACGTGGGATTGGCAGAGCGGGCCCTTGCGCTTGCCCAACCCGTTCACGAGCCCTGTGTGGTTTCGTTGAACGAGGAGATCGAGCTCTTTATCGAGGTCTTTCTCCCTCCGCCTGCGCTGATTATCGTCGGTGGCGTCCATATCGCTGTGGCTCTTGCCATGATGGCTGCTGTCTTGGGCTTCGGCGTAGTGGTGGTAGACCCGCGCCGCGCCTTCGGCAGCACCGAGCGTTTTCCCGATGTAGAGCGCCTCATTCAGAAGTGGCCTGCCGCAGCCTTTGCCGAATTGGAGATAACACCAGACACGGCCGTAGTCCTCCTCACCCACGACCCCAAAATCGACGATCCTGCCTTAAAGATTGCGCTTAACAGCACTGCCTTTTACATTGGCGCCCTGGGCAGCCGCAAAACACATGCCAGCCGCGTCAGAAGACTTGCCGGCTACGGCTTTAACGCCGGCCAGATAAGGCGCATTCATGCCCCGATTGGTCTTGAAATTGGCGCGCAAGAGCCAGCGGAGATCGCCCTCGCAATCCTGGCTGAGATTGTCACTGCCCGTCGCGCCGCAACGGCCACCATACCGTGACCAAGCCTCACGAGACCTCCACATTACTATTGGGGGCTGCCCTCTTGTTGTTGATCGGCTGTGCCCCGTCCAGTACAGGTCGGGAGGCGAGACTGGCATTAGCGGCCGTTCCCACGGTTGTGGTCAGCATGCCGGCTGCCGCTTCCATTGCAGCACCTACCGCTGTTGCCGCCAATGCCGACGTCCTTTTTGTTGAAGCGCGGCAAGACGATGCCGATTCATGGACCTTCACTGTAACCGTAGCCCATCCTGACGTGGGCTGGCATGACTATGCGGATGGTTGGGATGTTGTCTTGCCGGATGGCACCGTTGTCCAGCCGGACAAGGATCGCCCGTTTACGCGCCTTCTGCTTCACCCGCACCAGACTGAACAGCCATTCACACGCAGCCAAAGCGGCATAGCCATTTCCGAAAATGTCACCAGGGTAACCGTGCGCGCGCACGATCTGGTTGCCGGATTTGGTGGTGCAGAGATTCTCGTCGATCTTGCTGTAGACGGCGGACCAGGATTTGTAGTGCGACGCTAAGCCATACTATCTGATGAACCCTTCCCCAAACATCCCTCCTCATGCATCTGATAGTGAGATCATTCACGATCTGCAGCTTCTGAATGATATTGCCTCAACCCTAAACCGCGCTGTCGATGTGCGTGCCGCGCTGGATGTGGCCCTGGCCCAGCTGGTCGAGCTGCTGGGTCTCCAATCGGGTTGGATCTTTGTGCGCAATCCTGCTGCCCTCAAACGTTGGGCTGGCCGCGGCTTTGTCTTGGCTGCTTCCCATCAGTTGCCTCCCGCCCTGGACCTCGACAATCCCGATGCCTGGGACAAAGGGTGTTCGTGCCAGTCTCTCTGCCTGAAAGGCCACTTAGACTCAGCATATAACGAAATCCACTGCAGCCGGCTCGCTGAATCTTCGGGTGACAAGGACGGCTTGGCCGTGCACGCCTCCGTTCCCCTGATTTCCCGCGAGCGTGTGCTCGGCATTTTGAACGTCGCCGCTCCAACCTGGGATGCTTTTGACGCCCGATCTCTGGGTTTTCTTTCCACCGTGGGCAGTCAAATGGGCATTGCCCTCGAACGCGCCCAACTGCATGACATGCTGCGCGAACGGCGTTTTCAGGAGCAGGAAGCATTGCTTAACCTTTCCCAGCGCCTGCTAGGGCAGTCGTCGTCCACTGGTCTCGAGGCATTCATTGTCGATGAAGTTCGCCGCTTGCTGAATGCGTCAGCCTGTGCACTCCTTCTGCCCGACAAAGATACCGCGTCGCAGCTCGAGTTTCGCGCTGCTTCGGGGTGGCACGATGATCCTGTGGCAGCCGGACGCGGCATTCCCAAGGACAAGCAGAGCCGGGTAGGGCGTGTGTTTCTGTCACAACGGCCGTTGACGGCGCCAATCAACTCTACTGCTCCCGTCTCCGCCATGGAAAAATGGGCCGCCGGTGAAGGTTTCAAAGCCATTGCCGCCGTGCCCCTTGTCGTAGAGTCCGATTCGGTCGGTGTGATGGCTGTCCATTCTCGCGAAGAGCGTGAGTTTGACGCCGACGATTTACGCTTTCTACAATTGATGGCCAACCAGGTTGCCATAGTACTCGAAGCGCGCCGGCTCCAAAAAGAGGAAATGCAGCTGCTGCGGGTTGAACGCGAGCTGGCAGTAGGACGCGAAATCCAGCGCAGCATGCTTCCTGTACAGCAGCCGGCCATTAACGGCTGGCGGCTGGCTGCCAGTTATCATGCAGCGCGTATCGTTGGTGGTGATTTCTACGATTATTTCCCCGTTACCGAAGACAAGAAGCAGTGGAACATGGTGATCGCAGACGTGGCCGACAAAGGCGTTCCGTCAGCCCTCTACATGGTCCTTACGCGCACTGCAATTCGCAATGCCTCAGAACTCGACCGCTTGCCTGCCGCTACGCTGCAGCTTGCCAATCGCTATATTCTGGCCGACACGCAGGCGGATATCCTGGTAACGGCCCTCTGCGGGCGACTTTTCGCCGCCAACGGCCGTTTCGTGTACAGCAACGCCGGCCACAATTACCCCATGTGGTGGCGTGCCAAAGCCCGCGCAGTGGTAGAATTGACTGATCACGGTCTGATCATGGGTGTGCGCCCCAATTTACAGCTGCAAGATTATGAGATCCACCTGCTCCCCGGTGATGCCCTTGTTATGTACACGGACGGCGTTACCGAAGCCCTCAATAGCTCCCACGAAGAGTATGGTACGGGCCGATTGGCCGATACGATTGCTAGGCTTTTATTCGCCGAACCAGGCGCGAGCCCGGCGGCGATAATCGATGCCATCCTGGATTCCGTGGCCCAATTTGTGGACGGTGCCCCACAAGCGGACGACATGACGCTCCTCGTGGTCAGCAGGGATTTGCTTGAGCAGTCCCCCCACAGCCTGAAAGAAGAATTGGTAGAATAGAATGCTCAGAGTTGGCGTAGACTTAATTGAAGTGGACCGTGTGCGGCGCAGTGTGGACCGCTTTGGCTACCGTTTCTTGAACCGCGTTTTCACCGAGCGAGAACAGTCCTATTGTGACGGCCGTGCCCCCAGCCTTGCTGCTCGTTTCGCCATCAAGGAGGCGGTCGCCAAGGCCCTTGGTACGGGTATCGGTGAAGTATGCTGGAAAGAAATCGAAGTGGCCAATGATCTCAGCGGGCGCCCATCGTTGTTTCTCCATGGCACGGCGCAGGCACTTTCTGACGACCTGGGCCTTGAAATCTGGGAGATTAGCCTTGCCCACTCCGGCACACACGCAGTTGGCATGGTTGTCGCCATGACGCGCCCCTCTGCTTCAAATGCCACCAGGCCTGCGGGTGTTTATTCATGACGCGCAGACTGCTTGCTGTTTTGGCCCACCCAGATGATGAGTCATTTGGTATAGGCGGGACTCTTGCCCGCTACGCCTCTGCTGGAGTGGACGTCCATGTTGCCATAGCCACCGACGGCGTCGCCGGATCAGTGGCAACCGGCTACGAGCACACGTTGAATGATCTGATTGCGGTCCGCCGGAAAGAGCTGGCCGCCGCCGCAGATATTCTGGATGTAACGTTGCACACCTTGAACTATCGCGACTCAGGCTACATTGGCGATCCTGCCAATGAACACCCTCAGGCCTTTATCAACAGCGATTTGACTGAAGCTGTGGGCAAAGTTGTTGCCCTCATTCGTACCATTCGACCTCAGGTCGTCGTAACCCACGATGAGACGGGCGGTTATTTCCACCCTGACCACATTCACTGCTGGCGGGTTGTAACGCCCGCGTTCTTCGCCTCTGCCGATCCGTCCCAGTATTCAGATATAGGTCCTGGACCCTACAAACCGCAGAAACTCTATTACACCGCCTTCCCGAATCGCATGGTCAAGATTTTCACGATGTTGATGCGCCTGCGCGGCCAGGACCCGACCAGAGCCGGACGCAACCAGGACATTGATTTCACAAAACTGGGAATTCCCCGGGCCAAATTGCACGCCGAGATTGATTACCGTGACTATTGGCAAACGAAGGTACTGGCCAGCGCAGAACATGGCAGCCAGGGCGGTGGAACCAGCAACGCCCGTGCTTTACCTGAAGCGCTGCAAAGGCGCTTCATGGCCAAGGAATACTTTGTACGTGCCGTGCCGGAGACTCCGGATCACTTCCGCGAATATGACCTGTTTGATGGGATTCAGTGAACCCGGCTGTCTCTCGCCGCTCTGTCGCGGCCACTTCTCCAGCTAACCTGACTCAGTGGGCGCTCAGCGCGATTCCGTGTACGATCGGGGTAGCTAGTAGGAGATAACAAAATGTCAGCTTTTCGTCGGTCACTGCGCTGGTTGTTTGCCCTGGCAGGGTTTGCCTTGGGTATCGCCACGGCCGTTGCCGCTGTCGTCGCCCGCACGATGATCGCTCCACCCCGCCAGGAACTGTGGGCCACGCCGCTCGACGTAGGTCTGCCCTTTGAAACGGTTCAGTTTCCCGCCAGGGATGGCTTTCGTGTTTCCGGCTGGTTCGTTCCCTTGTCATCCCCCCAAGAAGGCCCCAGACCGGCCGTTATGGTTGTCCATGGCTGGCAGTGGAATCGCCTCGGCTACGCCGCTGACAACCTCCTGGCTAATCTTACCGGCAGCAAGCAGGTGAACTTGCTTGGCCTCATAAAATCCCTGCATAACGACGGCTACAATGTACTTGCCATTGATCTTCGCAACCACGGGCAGAGCGCCGCTGCTCGCCCGGTCACCTTCGGGCAGAGTGAATCCAAAGATGTTCTAGGGGCCGTGGCCTACCTGCACGGCCGTGCCGAAATAGCCCCTGAGCAAATTGGCGTCATCGGCTTTTCCATGGGAGCGAATGCGGCCTTGTTTGCCCTCCCCCAGACAGAGGACATTCAGGCGCTAATCGCTGTTCAGCCCGCCACGCCCGGTGTTTTTGCCGGACGTTTCAGCGCCCAACAGTTCGGACTATTGGCTGGCTATATCTCCGCGGTAGCTGGGCTCCTCTATCGCCTGTTTGGTGGGCCACCACTATCTTCTATTCGGCCCGCCTTTGCCGCCGGAGGGGTTGGCGAAACCCCGGTGCTGTTTGTTCAAGGAACTGGTGACGCCTGGGGAACTGTGGAGGATGTTTCGGTCATAGCTGAACAGACTCCTCACACCTCGCAGCTGTTGTTTGTAAATACTCGCCACCGTTTCGATGGCTATGGTTATCTCTTAAACCATCCGGAGATCGCGTCTCGCTTCTTCGCTGAAAAGCTTCAGCGGTCGGGCGAGCCCTGACAGAACCGGCATAGCAGCCACGAGGTCGGGCCGGCGTATGGTTTGTCGGCCCGACCTCGTTGGTTGCCTTTTAAGCGTCGCGCAGCTCCCTTTTAAGGACTTTCCCCGTGGCCGTCATAGGTAGGTTCTCACGGATTTCTACCACGCGTGGATACTTATAAGCTGCCATGTTGTCTTTGCACCACAGAATGATATCTTCACCGGACGCCTGAGCGTTCTCTTTGAGGATTACAAATGCTTTCACCTCTTCGCCGTGACTCTCGTGCGGAACCCCGATCACTGCCACCAGGCTCACCGCAGGGTGAGTCATCATGACCTCCTCAACCTCGCGCGGATAGACGTTGAAGCCGCCGCGGATGATCATGTCCTTGACCCGATCTGTGATGTAGATATATCCATCTTCATCCGCATATCCGATGTCACCGGTATGGAGCCAACCATCGATGAGGGACTCGGCCGTGGCCTCGGCGCGCTTGTAGTATCCCTTCATCACGTTGTGCCCTTTGATGATGATTTCCCCCATCTCACCCTGCGGCACCTCAGACCCCTCTAGATCCACAATACGAATGTCTACTCCCCACACCGGCAGTCCTACGGAACCAGGTTTACTTGGCAGGTCGGTGCGATTGAAGCTTGCCACGGGACTGGTTTCAGATAGTCCATAACCCTCCAGTATCTTGACCGCGAAGCGCTCATTGAACGCCCGCATCACCTCCACCGGCATGGCCGAACCTCCGGAAACTGCCATGCGCAGGTTCTCCGAGATCTTGGGCAAGTTGAATTTCTCTGCGTCAGGGTAATTTAACATGGCCCAATACATCGTTGGCACGCCTGCAAAGAACGTGACATTATCCCGATCCATGATATCCAGCGCCGCGGATGGGTCAAAACGTGGCAGGAGCGAAAGCGTTGCCCGGTTGTAGAAGCCTCCGTTCATCTGTACCGACTGCCCAAAAGAATGGAAGAGCGGCAGGGCGATCAAATGAACATCACGATCGATTCTGCCGAACAAGTTGTCCGCCAGCCGCGCATTCATCACCATATTGCTGTGCGACAGCTCTGCGCCCTTGGGCTGGCCCGTAGTACCGCTCGTGTACAGGATCACGGCCGTGTCTCCCGGTTCCGTCTGCGCTGTGTCAAACGTAGGTAGCTGTGTACCTAACATCATTCCTAGAGTGCCAATCCCCTCATAAGGCGCGCCTTCCGCCGGATTCGCCATAATCATGTACATCGACTCGCACTGATCGGCTCCCAGAAATCCCTCATACCCGAACTGGCCCATTGGCAGGTCAGCCGTCCCTTGGAAACAAAAGTAGGCCTTCGCGTCTGAATCCACGAGATGATACGCGATTTCGCGCGGTCGCAGCAAAACGTTCAGCGGCACCACGGTCGCTCCCGCCTTCAGAATCCCGTAGTAAATCACCGGGAAGAATGGTAAATTGGGGCACGTCAGTGCGACCTTGTCCCCCCGGCCGACGCCGGCGGCCGCAAGCCCATTTGCAACCTGGCAAGCCATTGCGTTCACTTGTGCATAGGTCAACTTCATATCATTGAAGATCACGGCCGTGCGGTCCGGAACTTCACGAGCACTGTCTTCCAACAATACGGCGAGGTTTAACATGTGATTCTCCCTGCTAGTGCTATCGCCAGAAAGCGGCGGAAAATGGGGTGGACAGCTCCATTTTAGCATTGCTTCTTCTTCTGCTACAAAAGCAATTCGAGCCAATGCATTGGCACCCTTTCGCCAAGTCGCTAGAATGAACAAAATAAGGAAAGAATCCGATGGACATGAACTACAAGGTCCTGGTCGCCGAGGATGACGCCACCCTACAGGAAATGCTGCAATATAACCTTGTCCGTCAGGGGTATGAGGTGATCGTCACCGGCGACGGCCGCATGGCCTTGCGCATGGCCCGCGAGCACAAGCCTGACCTCATTTTGCTGGACGTAATGCTCCCTGGGGCCGATGGTTTCGAAATATGTCGTACACTTCGTAAGGAGATGAGCGTCCCAATCCTTATGTTGACTGCCCGATCGGAAGAGATTGATAAGATCGTCGGCCTCGAGCTGGGCGCAGACGATTACATCACCAAGCCCTTTAGTATGCGCGAGCTTCTTGCGCGGGTGAAGGCACAGCTGCGCCGTACCGAAATGGCGCGCGAAGATGCCTCCGCCGCCCAGGATGGTCACGATCTCTTGCCGCCGAAGAAAAGCCTGGTCATGAACTTCGGCAATCTCACAATCGACGAGAATCGCCGTGAAGTGTTTCTTGATGGGGAGACGGTCAAGATCAAACCAAAAGAATACGAACTCCTCTTGTTTCTGGTGCGTCACCAAGGCATAGCCGTTTCACGCGACCTAATCTTGGAGCGGGTTTGGGGCTGGTCCTACGACGGCAACAGCAGGACCGTGGATGTGCACGTGCGCTGGCTCCGCGAAAAAATCGAACCCGATCCCGCCGACGCCCGGCGTATTGTTACCGTACGCGGCATTGGCTATCGCTTCGACGGTTGATCGGTGGCTCTTCTCCCGTGGGCCTTCTCAGCCGGGTAGGTAATCTTTCGTGAAACACAGGGACTTTAGCTACGGCAACTGGCGTCTCGCTGCACTATATGCCTTGCTCTTCCTGGCCATCGTCGTGGTCCTGGCCGGATACTGGATCATAACCGATTGCCCAGGACAACCGTCTTGTGTCTCTCGTGGTCTCGTAGCCACGACCGCGGTTGGCATGCTTTCCTTCTTTACCCTGACCATCTGGTTCACCTCCCGCCAGACGCGTGCGCTGCGTGACTTGGAGAACATGGCCCTGCGCATTACCCGCGGCGAATACAATGCCCGCATTCTCGCTCATTCCCAGAGTGAAGAAGCAAGGCTCACCCAGGCCATCAACGACATGGCAGACCGCCTACGTAATGATCTGCGCCTTCTCGCCGAACAAAGCAGGCAGCTTTCCATCGTTTTTGAGAATATGGCTGACGGAGTGTTGATTACCGATGAGCTTGGCCGCGTGATTCGTTTGAATCCAGCAGCCGCACGCATGTTAAATACGAACACCGACAAGGCTCTGGGGAGATCGTTCGCGGAAGTGGTTCGCCATCATCAGCTGATCGACTTGTGGCAGACCTGTCGTAGTGAAGCCACCGAAGCGGTGGCCGCCGTAGAAATCAACCGTAATCTCTTTCTGCAGGCCTTTGTGACTCCCTTTGAGGAAGACGGGACCCGCGGCTATCTTGTCATCCTGCAGGATTTGACGCAGGTGCGGTTTCTTCAAACAGTACGCCGCGATTTCATCAGCAATATCTCTCACGAATTACGCACACCACTGGCCGCGGTGCACGCCATCATAGAGACACTTCAAGACGGTGCGCTTGCCGAGCCGGAATTCGCCCAGCACTTCCTGCAGCGTGCCGAGGTGGAGCTGGCGACCATGACACAAATGGTCGAAGAGCTGCTGGAACTGTCCCGCATAGAATCGGGCGAAGTTCCCTTGCGTCTATCCCCCACGGCCGTTTCCGACCTGATTACCGCTCCCCTTCAGCGCCTTACGCCTCTTGCGGTTCGTGAAGGCGTTCATCTCCAACTAGACCTTCCCGCCGATCTTCCGCTTGTGTTGGCGGATGCAGAACGCATGCAGCGCGTGATAACCAACCTCGTGCACAATGCCATCAAGTTCACTCCAGTTGGAGGTGACATCGAACTGTCTGCCTATCAGGAACGTTTGCCGGCCCCGGAAGTTGTCATCCAGGTTCGAGATACGGGTGCCGGCGTTGCCAAAGAAGAGCAGGAGCGCATATTCGAACGCTTCTACAAATCTGACCGCGCACGAACTCGGCAACAGGGAGGCACCGGCCTGGGTCTTGCCATCGCCAAACACCTGGTCGAAGCTCATGGTGGGCGCATCTGGATCGTCAGCAAAGAAGGCAAGGGAACCACTCTCTTTTTCACCATCCCCATCGTCGAATTACCTGTTAACTAACCGTTAACAGTACCTTATCCCAATGTTAACTTCCAGGCCATGACCGCAGTTTCGGGGCGTGATATCCTCCCTGCTGACACGGAAAACTGTCTTCCCTTTTGGCTATTCTTGAAGTGCAGAACTTCTTAGCCAGGCGAAATGGATTTCGGTTTGTAAGGGAAGATGACGACAGTCACATCAGAACGCCAGTATTGCTGGAGGAGAAACATGAAAAACACATTCTTAGTCTTATTGGTACTTGTCGCCCTTCTTCTGGCCGCCTGTGGTGGCCAGGTGCAGCAAGCTGCGCCAACCATTGCGGCAGCTGTAGAAGAGGCTGTGCCAACTGTCGAGGCTGCGGTAGAAGAAGCAGCGGAGGCGGTTGAAGAGGTTGCAGAGGAACCAACCGCGGCACCTGTCGAGGAACCAACGGAAGCACCTGCTGAAGAGCCGGGAGCAGAATCCGCAATGGAAATAGGCATGCCCGACCCATTAGCCGTAAGCGGCAGTATCGTTTCGGCGGGCAGCTCGACGGTGTTCCCATTAGCGGAGCGGATTGCTGAGCGCTACCAGAGCGAAGGGTTCGGCGGTGACATCACGATTGACAGCATCGGCAGCGGTGGTGGTTTGGAACGGTTCTGCGTGGCCGGCGAGACGGACATCGCCAACGCCAGCCGGGCGATCGATGACGAGGAGATTGCGTCCTGCAATGCTATCGATCGCGCGCCCATCGAATTCCGTGTTGGCACGGATGCCCTGGCGGTTGTCGTGAGTCAAGACAACGACTTCCTGACGGACGCCAGCCTTGAAGAACTGGCCCTGATCTTCAGTACGGCGACGAACTGGTCGGATGTGAACCCGGAATGGCCGGACGAGCCGATCCAGCGCTTTATCCCCGGCACGGACAGCGGTACGTTCGACTACTTCACGGAAGAAGTATTCGAAGAAGACCCGGAGCCCCAATTGACGGCGTCGAATCTGCAGCAAAGCGAGGACGATAACGTCCTGGTGCAGGGTGTGGCCGGCAGCCCGTACGCGATTGGTTACTTCGGCTATGCCTATGCGGCGGAGAATCCGGACGTCATCCATACCATCATGATAGAGGGAGTTGAGCCCTCAGCCGCCAACGTGGAGAACAACAGCTACCCGCTTGCCCGTCCGTTGTTCATCTACAGCGACCCCGCGATCATGCAGGAGAAGCCGCAGGTAGCCGACTACATCAACTTCTTCCTGACCTACGTCAATGAAGAAATCGAATCCGTGGGGTACTTCCCTGCTAGCGATTCCGCCCTTGATGAAGCGCGTGCCAAGTGGACGGCCGCTATGTCCGGAGAAGGCGAATCTGTGGCTTCCATGGCTGGTGAAGCCGCTCTGGTCGACGACTCAGCGGGAAGCATGGTTATTCTGCCAGAGCCAGACCCCCTGGCAGTGAGTGGCAACATCGTCTCTGCCGGCAGCTCCACGGTCTTCCCCTTGGCGGAACGTATTGCCGAGCGCTATCAGAACGAAGGGTTCGGCGGCGACATCACCATCGACAGTATCGGCAGTGGTGGTGGTTTCGAACGCTTCTGCGTGAGCGGCGAGACGGACGTTGCCAATGCCAGCCGTGCCATCCGGGACACCGAGATAGAATCCTGCAACGCGATCGATCGTATGCCCATTGAATTCCGCGTGGGTACTGACGCGCTGGCGGTTGTGGTGAGCCAGAATAACGACTTTTTGACCAACGCGACCATGGAAGAACTGGCCCTGATTTTCGGCTCAGCGACGAATTGGTCCGATGTGAACCCCGAATGGCCGGAGGAGCCGATCCAGCGTTTCATCCCCGGCACGGACAGTGGCACCTTCGACTACTTCACCGAGGTTGTCTTTGAGGAAGAACCGGAACCGCAGCTGACCGCCTCCAACCTGCAGCAGAGTGAAGATGACAATGTGCTGGTTCAGGGTGTTGCTGGCAGCCCCTACGCGATTGGCTACTTTGGCTATGCTTATGCGGCCGAGAACCCGGACATCATTCACACGATTTCGGTAGAAGGCGTCGAGCCCACGGCCGAAAACGTAGACAACAACAGCTACCCGCTTGCCCGACCGTTGTTCATCTACAGCGACCCCACGATCATGCAGGAGAAGCCACAGGTAGCCGACTATATCAACTTCTTCCTGACCTACGTCAATGAAGAAATCGAATCCGTGGGCTACTTCCCCGCCAGTGATACCGCCCTTGACGGAGCGCGCGCCGCTTGGCTCGAGGCTATGGGTCAATAAGCTCTCAGCAATTGGGCTGGAACGGACCCGGAGCGAGCTGAGATCAGGTCCACTTCATTACCTTATGGTGACCGTGGGGACGAACAATCATAACCCGTCCCCACGGTTTTGAAAATTGGTCAAATGGCGGTAATCTGGTTTCGTTAAGCTTGGTTCGCCCAAACGGCCGTATCGCGTTCGTCAAGACGATGTGCCATAGGGGTATGAAGCCGAAAACCAGTGGAGGTCTGCTATGGCAGATGTAGCAATCGACCAGGACGAATCGCCTGAAGAAGTATTGACCAGCTTGCAGAAACAGCCTCGTCTTGGTGAGAAGTTTATCGAAGGCGCTCTTTTCTTCGCCGGGGCTGTATCCGTTTTGGTCACTGTAGGCATCGTCTACATCCTGGTGAAAGATGCCCTCGCGTTCTTTGCCCTCGATGAAGTCACCGTAATCGAATTCTTTACCGACACTGTTTGGCAGCCGCAGATCGGCCGTTTCGGGGTATTGCCGTTGCTCAATGCGACTCTGATGATCAGCTTCATCGCCATGCTCGTGGCGCTGCCGCTTGGTCTCGGAACCGCCATCTACCTCAGCGAATACGCTACTCCCCGCGTTCGTAACACGATAAAGCCGATACTCGAGGTTCTTGCCGGTATTCCCACGGTGGTCTTTGGGTACTTTGCCCTCACATTTATGACTCCTTTCTTGCGCACTATTTTCGGCGACGACGTGGTGCAGATTTACAATGTTGCCTCAGCCGGCATCGTAGTTGGCATTCTCATCATTCCATTGGTTGCCTCCTTGAGCGAGGATGCCCTGCATGCTGTTCCCAATGCCCTGCGCGAAGCTTCCTATGGACTTGGGGCCACGCGGCTCGAAACATCCTTACGGGTGATCGTCCCGGCCGCGCTTTCAGGAATCTCCGCTGCCATTGTGGTAGGTATTTCCCGGGCCGTCGGTGAGACAATGATTGTTTCCATAGCCGCCGGTGCCGGCCCGCGCCTGAGTTGGAATCCTTTTGAATCCGCCGAAGCAATGACAGGCTATATGGTGCGTATCAGCGGCGGCGACCTCAGCTATGATTCGGTTGACTACAGTAGCATCTTCGCCATCGGCCTGGTGGTCTTTGTGCTTACCCTCCTGCTCAACTTCTTCAGCCAGCGTATCGTACGCCGCTTCCGTGAGGCCTACGAATGATCGACAACGAATTTGTTCAAAAACGCGTCGAGGCGGATATAACTGGCTATTATCCCGCCGGCAATGAAATGCAGAGCCAGATTCAGGGCAGGCGCAGGCGCGGCAAAATCTTTCGTTGGCTTTTCCTTGTCGCCACGCTTGTCGCCATCATCGTCCTTTTTGTCCTGCTTCTTTCCATCATCAACCAGTCTTTTGGCTATGTTGTCGAGCAGGTCAACATTCCCGAAGCTGCACTTGTCACTGCATACAACAAGTCCCGTGTCACCAGCGCAACTAATGTCATCCTGTCGGGCGAAAATGACACTGAACTTGCCCAGGGCATCGGCGGCGATCCCTATGGCACAGGTTTTTTTGGCTATGCCTTTTATGCCGATAATCAGGCCGTTCTGACAGCGCTTTTACTTGATGGAGTCGCGCCGACTGCGGATAACGTCCTCACTGGCGATTACCCCGGAACCCGGCCGTTATTCATTTACACTTCGGCGGAAATCCTGGAACAGGAGCCGCATGTCGCCGCATTCCTGCAATACTATCTTCAGAACCTCGATGTGGTTGCCGAGGCGGGCTATTTCCCAGCAGACGCTGAGGCGTTGGCGGAGCAGCGCGCCGCAATGCTCTCTGATTTGGGCACGGCCGACTCCTCCCCAGTCGACCCCTCCCAGTTTGACGGTGAGATCACCATCTCGGGAAGTTCCACTGTCTTCCCCGTCACCGCGGCCATTGCCCGTCGATTTGAAGCAGACGGCTTTCGCGGCAGCATCGTCATGGACAGTGTAGGCACGGGTGCAGGCTTCAAGGCGTTCTGTTCTGGCAAAGAAGGAATAGATATCGTCGATGCCAGCCGGCCGATTGAAACCGTTGAGTTTGAGGCGTGTAGGGGCGCTGGTCTGAACCCTTCCGAATTCCTTGTCGGTCAGGATGCTGTGGTTGCAGTTGATAGTAGTACCAACACGTTTGCGTCGGATCTGACCAGGGAACAGCTCGAATTGCTTTTCACGTCGGCGGTCACTTGGAACGAGATCGATCCTTCTTTTCCTGCTGAAAATATCCACCGCTATATCCCCACGGCCGATAGCGGCACAATGGATTTCTTTGTCCAGTCCGTCTTTTTGGAACAAACCCTGGCGGATATTCCCTATGATGGCCTGGTACAGATTTACGCTTCCGGCGTCTCCGTGGGCCGCTGTCGTGCTGTGGAGCGCGAGCAGCGTTTCTATGCAGACAGCTTCGTCTGTGACGATCAGGCCAAGTTTGAGGCTGCTTGCGCTGGCGACAGCCCTCCCAATGGCTGTTCCGCCGAACCACGCAATGCTGATCAACTCGTTAGCATGATTGAAGAAGAGGTGATCCAGCCGCGCGTTCTCAAGTCCTGGTACCTGCTGCCCTCCATAACCCAGCGCCAGGAAATTGCGCTTGAAGCCGCAACCGAGTACCCCAATGCCGATCTGAAATTCAAATCCTGGTTGTCGTGGGACTTCATCACCAGTCAACAGTCAAGCCAACCTGAATTGGCCGGCATACGTACCGCGATCCTTGGGTCCCTTTGGGTCGTCGGCATTGCTATCTTGGTTGGCTTTCCACTGGGCGTTGGTGCGGCCGTTTACCTGCAAGAGTATGCTGACACACGTAAGTGGTATAACAACCTCATCCAGACCAACATCAATAACCTTGCCGGTGTTCCTTCAATCATCTACGGCATGTTAGGTTTGGCTGTATTTGTGCGCGCCTTGGAACCACTGACCAGCGGCGCGCTGTTTGGCTATGTGGAGGCCGGTGGCACGGCTAACGGCCGTACCATTCTCTCTGCCGGTTTGACTCTTGCCCTCCTGGGCCTCCCCATCATTATCATCTCCGCCCAGGAAGCTATCAAAGCCGTGCCTTCGTCCCTTCGGGAAGCCAGCTATGGCCTTGGCGCAACCAAGTGGCAGACCATCTGGAATCACGTCTTGCCCAATGCAATCCCTGGCATCCTCACCGGTACGATTCTAACCATGTCCCGTATTATTGGAGAAACCGCGCCCCTTGTAGTCGTCGGCGCATCCACATTCATCACTACCGATCCTACCTCTCCTTTTTCCAAGTTCACGACCTTACCCGCACAGGTATACCAGTGGACCACCCGCCCGCAAGACACATTTCGCAACATCGCCGGAGCGGCGATCATTGTGCTGCTGATATTGCTCCTATCGCTAAATGCGACCGCGATTTACTTGCGTAACCGCTTCTCCGGTCGCAATGCCTAGGGAGGATTGAAGAAAAGATGGCCTCAACAGTGAACACCGTCACGCGAAGTAACGATGGAAGCGTCTCTTTGGCCCAACCCGCAAATGGTTTGGCGCTCGAAGCCAGCGGACTCAATTGCTATTATGGTGATTTTCGAGCCGTCAAAGAAGTGGACCTGGAAATCAAGAAACATGCTATCACCGCGCTTATTGGTCCTTCCGGTTGTGGCAAAAGCACCGTCTTGCGCGCCTTCAATCGTATGAATGACCTGATTCCTGTGGCGAGGGCCGAGGGTGAAGTTCTCTTGCATGGTGCCAATATCTATGCCCCCGGCGTTGATCCTGTTGAAGTCCGACGCCGCATTGGCATGGTTTTTCAGCGCCCGAATCCCTTTCCCAAATCGATCTATGAAAATGTAGCCTGGGGTGCCAAGATTAATGGCTTCAAAGGATCGAAAGAGGATATGGATCAGTTAGTTGAGTCCTCTCTGCGTTCTGCCGCGATTTGGGACGAAGTAAAAGATAAGCTTGACGAGAGTGGCTATTCCTTGTCGGGTGGTCAACAACAGCGTCTTTGCATTGCTCGCACCATCGCCGTGCGCCCGGAAATCATCCTCATGGATGAGCCTGCTTCTGCCCTCGATCCCATCTCCACACTGCGTATCGAAGAACTCATCCAGGACCTAAAGAAAAACTATACGATTGTCATCGTTACTCACAACATGCAGCAGGCTGCGCGAGCTTCCGACTTTACAGCGTTTTTCAATATGGATTCGGACCGTGCCGGCTACCTCGTTGAATACGATGACACGCAGACTATTTTTACAAGTCCTGCCAACGAACTGACCGAGCAGTATATCACCGGCCGTTTTGGCTGAGTTGGGCTCCGCCGCTTGGCAGCCTACTGCAGGCGCATTTGCCGGAGGGCATAATAAGATGGCTAGAGAATACTTCGACAATGAACTGGATAAACTGAAATCGGCCGTTTTGGTGATGGGCAGCGAAATCGAAGAGAACCTAGTTCTCGTCGCGGGTGCCCTCATCGCACGCAACACGGCCGTTGCCGAACGCCTGATTGCCGCCGATCTCGTAATCAACAAACAGCGCATCGATGTCGTCATGAACAGCCTCACCTTGATTGCCACGCAGCAGCCCATGGCCAAAGACATGCGCTTCATCGCTGCCGTAATCGAGATCGCCGGCGAGCTGGAGCGTATGCATGACTATGTCAAAGGAATCGCCAAGACCAGCCTCGAAATTGGCCAGGCGGGTACTTTGCTCCCGTCTTTCGCCGAAGATTTTCCGCGGATGGCCGCCTTTGCCAGCGACATGCTCAGTCGCTCTATGGTCGCCTTCAGTGAAAACAATGCTGCCCTCGCCAGGAGCATTCCCAAATGGGACGATCACGTGGACTACCTCTTCAATAGGCTTTATGTGGATATCGTGGAATACGCGGGTTCTGCACCAGGTCTGATTGCCCACGCTAACCAGCTCGAATGGACGATCCATAACATGGAACGTGCTGCCGACCGCGTGATCAATGTTTGCGAGTGGGTCGTCTATATGGCCACGGGCGAGTATCAAGAATTTGACTCTGAATACGAGGCTCCTCCCGCCATCGATCGCTCCAACGTGGGCGAATGATCGCGCGGGTTCCTAACCCACTCGATCCATGTATGAAGCACAAGTAAGAAAGCGGCGTCATTCCGGGATAGGCGTGGCTTTGCCCGCTATGATTCCGACTATGGTACAGAATGATGATCGCGGCTCGCAATCAAGGGTCAAAGCAAGAAAGCGTCATGGGCAAGTCTTCCAAGGCTTGCCCATTTTTTGGGCCCTACTCCTCCTCCTTGTGCTCAGCGGCTGTGCCAGGGCTGGTTCCTCTAAGGTGCTATTTATCGGCTGGGATGACGACGGCGTGGAGCAGTTGTTCCTTGGTGGGCCCGATCGCCAACCTCAACAGATAACCTCCTTCGCCACCGGTCTGGCTGAATATGCCCCGTCGTCCGACGGCCGTAAAATAATGATGTCCGTTCCGAACGCCGCTGGGGGGACAGACCTCTGGCTGCAGGCTGGCCTTCATTCGGAACCTGCTCTAATCTACCAGTGCGGCGTCTCCACCTGCGACAGCCTGGTCTGGGCTTCCGACGGCCGTAAAGCCCTTTTCGTCGAGCGTCCACTTGACCAACAGGACCGCGTTTGGGCACCCGGCTTGCGGTGGATTGACACACAGAACGCTGAAGTCGTTCCTGTATTGGCTGGCCTAGACGAATATGCTTCCACTGGTAGCTTATCAGCCGGCGAAGAATGGCTGAGTTACGTTTCGCCTCAAGAGGAAGGCGTGCGCCTATACAACTTTCAGGACGGCCGTGCCCATTTCATCACTAACGAAATAGGTACGCCTGTGGCCTGGAGCCCGATTGGCACGGAGCTCGTAGTCCCTCGCTTTGAGCTTCTCATCTTGCATGGGGGAGAAGGAGAGAATCACAATTCGCATAGTCATAATTACCAGACAGCGGTACACTTGCTCTATATGAACCTCTTCACCGGAGAAAGCAGGTCCATCAGCGGCGATCTGAATGTCGAGGATGGCTCTCCGGCCTGGTCGCCCGATGGTGAGTGGCTTGCCTTTACCCGCCGCGTACCTCGCACTGATTCTCCTCGCCAGATTTGGATTATGCGCAAGGATGGCAACGAGTCACGCATGGTCGCTGGGGAAGGGGGCATGAACTATGGACCGCCGCGGTGGACTGCAGACGGTCGTGCCCTTGTCTTTCAGCGCCACTCCCAGGATACACCTGCGAGCGATCCGGTGATCGTGTACTTGAATCTGCAGTCCGGTGCAATGACCGTCCTGGCACCAGAGGGGATGCAGCCGCGAATCTTGCCCGAATAGCCTCTTCGCCTAAATCTTGCGCCCTGGTCCAGGTCGGATTCTCGTGAGTCCGTTGTTCGGACTACTCGCATTTGGATAAAATTCAGGCGTGCTCCACTTCCTCACCAGTATCAACTTGGCTCGTTTGCCCTACCTGTTGGTGCTGGGTCATATATTGCTTGGCGTAGGCTGTGGCCCCGGCGAAAGCAGCCTTGCAGCGCCGATTGCGTCCACAATCCAAGTGCCTCTAATTCCCGATCGCCCCGTACTTATCGCTACCGCCGAACCCACTGCGCCCAGTCCTCCCCCGCCTACACCTATTGCCACAAGCACCGCTGTTTCCGACCTACCAACTCCGCAGCCCCTGCAAAATTCCCCTGATCCAGAGTTCATCTCGCAGGCCGGAGACTGGCAAGCCGAACTTCAAGTTATCGATGCCTCCAATACCGGAATTTGGCAGTTCGCCGCTGGAACCTTCCTCCACCCTGTAGCCATCGAAATAGTTGACAACGCGGCATACCTCATTGATGCCGGTCGGGTACTGGCCGTGGACCTGACCAACCCCCAGCCTCCTCTTCAACTCCTTGCCCCCGGGGACTTAATCGAAAACACTCAGATCCTGGAACCCCTGGATCTTGCCAGCCTCCCCGGTACACTGCTGGTACTAGACCGTGCCGGCGACGTCTATCGCTATGACATCGGCACGGATCAATGGACCCTAGATCGCTACGACAGACCCGCCGCTGCTTCTTCCGGACACTACTTCGTCGCCCTAACTGCAGAAGATCGCCCTGCGCCGGACATACCTACGGGTCAGGTCCGCGCATTGCTGGAAACCAATTACAAATTTGTCCAGCTCTACGGCGGTGATACTGGCTCGTTGTGGAACCTGGAGGAGCGTCGTGGGGTGGACCTGCGCCTGAGCGGTGGCCAGGTATATGTCCTACAGCGCGAAATGCATGATCTGGCCGGGGTCATTACACTATACAAGGATACCAGCCACCTTTCTTCATTTCAACCGCGCTTTCCCATCGAGCAGCCGCGACAACTTCTTACCACCCCCACCGAACTCCTGACCCTGGATCTTGCTGGCCGGCGCCTGATTTCCATGGAACCTTCTACAGGCAAAGTAACCCGCCTCGTTCAGCTTCCCCAGGACGAACCAGTCACGGCCGTTGCCTATAACCCCCAAGACAAAGGATTGATTTTTGCTGCGCGCGATCGCCTCTACTTCGCCGGTTACCCTAAGCAGTTGGCTGCCGTCGAGCCCGGCGACACCCTTCCCGGAATGCAAGCGCATGATTCACGCTTCCTTGCCGGCCTGACTGATTATGTCGTGCCCATTGGTGGCTCCAACATCACCTTTCGTGATTTCCAGATGCCTGGTGCTCCGCGCCACTATCGCCTTGGTGTGCACAATGGCATGGATTTCTATTGGCAGCCTGGTACAACGGTCCAGTCTGTGGGTGACGGTATAGTCGTTCGTGCTGACACAGGCTATGTAGCTCCAACAGCAGCGGATCTCGCCGCCTGGGCAGCTGACTCGGAACAACGCGGCTTTACGGCGCCTGATATTCTTGACAAGTACATGGGCCGCCAGGTGTGGATCGAACACGCGCCTGGCATCGTTTCACGCTACGCTCACCTGCGCACTATTGCGCCTGAAATTACCGTTGGCAGTTCGGTTGCCCGCGCTCAGGCCATCGGTGAAGTAGGGAATTCGGGCTCCCCTGCTTCTCTGGAGAGCGAACAGGCGGACGCCCACCTGCATTTTGAGCTCTGGCTGGGTGAAACACACATCGGGCAATTCCTGCGCCCGATTGAAGCCCGCGAGCTAATCGAGCAAATGTTCCCCACCAGCCGCTGAGGTGGGACGAGGGTAGACGGTGGAGAACGGTTACGCGCCTCCGCCGTCCTGCATCAGGTCCACCAGCTCCCCTATGCGATTGCGGCGATACAGATATTGCAGCAGGCTCCGTACCTTTTCGCGTTTCGCCCCTGCATCCAGTTGCTCCCAATCGATGCCCAACGCAGCCGTGAGATTCTGTAACTCTTCCAGGCTATAATGCGCCAGAAGGTATTGTCGCAGGAGAGTGGGCGGTGATTCCGCCGTTATCTTTTCCAGGCGCGGCAGGTATTCAGCCGGCAAGGGCGTCAGGATACGTTCCACCGCTAGTGCAAGTGCGCCCAGCTGGCCCTTCTCCTGTGTGTACCGCAGCGTGTTGTCGATCAATTCATTCATGTTTTGATCAGCGGCCGTTACTTCATTCTCCGGTATCTCCAGGTCAAACAACAGGTCCATAACGTCTTCGCGACCGAATCTCGTCACGATCTCGGTGCGAAGTAGCGCGGGATCAAAGCCATCTATAGACCCTTCTACGAGGGGTTCCCGGTTTGGTGGGTGCGTGCTGCTTCTCGATGAGGCTGCCTGGCCGGCGGTCGGCGCCGTCTCCCCGCTGGTTCGCAGCAGCGGGGTCAGCAATCCCCACAACCAGAAAGCCGCACCCGCAAAGAGCGAGCCGGCCACGACAAAATAGAAGAAACCCAGCTCCGCTTCTAGCGCCTGGCGGTCGAAAGTGCCCAGCACCGTATCCAGTAGTACGGCCGTAGTAACAGTCAACAGCCCAACACCCCAGACCAGCGAAGGCCTGCGGATGAACATAATCAGAAAAAACAATACCACGAGAAGTTTGAGTGCCAAATACCAGGTCATGTCTACTTCCTTGGGCAAACAGCCCGCCAGGATTGTAGCACTGCCAACCGGCGTCGCAACAAGCCCGCCGGAATCTCATCATCGCCCTGATCGATTGATGCTCTGGCAGGCACTAGTTCTATCTCTGACCTTATGCTATGATCGAAACGTAACTGAACATGAGAGGCTGCAACGCTCGATTTCGCTTTGCGTATAGTTTACTGACAATACAAGTACGCTAGTCGTTTGGAAAAGGAACCAGGACCCTGTGAGCAAGAAATCTTCATTATCATCCGCTAGCCCCGGCTTTTTTCGTGAATTGTGGCAGCAGGCCCGCCTCGCTCTTCGTCTGATGGTTGACCGCGAAGTACCCTTCTATCTGAAGCTGCTTCCCGTCGCGGCTGTTGCCTACCTGCTGATGCCTTTTGATTTCCTGCCAGATGTGGTTCCAGGGTTGGGACAGTTAGACGACCTTACCATCCTGGTACTTGGCGCCAAAATCTTCATTGAAATGGCGCCGCAGGACGTGGTGCAGCGCTACCTGCGCGAATTTACCGTGGGTGCCCAGGCCAACGGGCCGACCGTCCTCGATGCCAGTAAGGCCCAGCCTCAGTTCAATGATTCTGCGGAAGATGATATCCTGGAAGGGATCATCATTGACGACGAAGAGGGTTGAGCAAAATTTCCCGATTGGACCGTGCGTAGCTTGGATTAAGGCACTACGCCAATTTGGCGTAGCAGCCAGTCTCCTCCGTAGTAGTACATGAATGTTGTCAGGCCGCAGCAGCAACACAGCAACACTAGCAGAACGCCCAGCACAATACTCAGGATCCGTCTTCCTGGATCTTCCTCGTCAGCCACATCCGTGCCCTCAAGGTACTCTTCTTGCTCGCCCCTGTCACGGCTGACTTTCTCGGACTGTGTTGCTCGGACTGGCTCACGCTCACGCCACAAGTTTGAGCCACCCTCCGCAATTGTTGCTGCAAATACCTCGCCGCCGATTGCTTCCTCAGGTGCAGCGGCTTCTTCCCCCGTTTCACTCTGCACAGGCGAGAAACTCTTTTCACTCTGCGAGTCCGCTACCTCATCAACTGCGGCAGGTCCTCCCCCATCAATAGCCTCGCGATGGATCAATTGGTAGCGCAGGGCAACACTTCCACCCAGCGTGATCAACTGCCCGTTCTGCAACCCATACGCATCACCGGAAAGCCGCGCTCCATTCACCAGGGTCCCATTTGTGCTTCCCAGGTCCTGAATCTTATAGCCGCCATTGGGCATGAGAATCAGAAGAGCATGCTGCCTTGAGACTTCCGGGTCTGCGATACACAAGTCCGAGATTGGATCACGGCCGATTGTGTGGCTGGGTAGCGTCAGCTGGAATACTTCGCCTGGCTCCGGCCCGCGTTCCATTTTCAATTCGAATTGGGGTTGGTTCGTAATCATAAGCAGCTGCGCAGAATTAGGTGGACATCAATCCCTCTGGTACCGCGGCTCGAATTGTACCCTATCGGCAAGCAGCAACAAGGCCATTGACGGTCGCCCCCGCCAAAAAATGTGTGAATGTGCTCACTCCGCTAATCGCGCTAGAATCCACCTATGTTCAGGCAAAGTCAGCCTCGTGATGCGCAGGGTTACATTGACTCTGCTGTGCGGCTTGCAGACCTCCGCGAAGGGGAGCTCACTCGCGTGCGGTTGCAGGACCAGCGCATTCTGCTGACTCTTCTGGAAAGTTTACCCGTCGCCTTTGGAGAATTCTGCCCCCATGGCGCCGCGAGTTTGTCGCAGGGGCATGTACGTGGTTGCCTAGTGTGTTGCCCGGATCATGGCTACTGTTTTGATATGGGCAACGGCCGAATAGCCTGGCCCGTGGACGAATCCTACAGGCTGCGCCGCTACGCGACCAAGGTAGAAGACGGCCGGGTCAGAATTTGCCTTGATCCTGTCTAACCCCAATTCTATGCTGCACGAATCAATCAGACTGTCAGGGCACGATCTTGTAGAGTGAACCGCTTGTATGGTCCGTAAGGTATAGTTCCCCTTGTGCATCCTCTCCGAAACTGGAAATCACATGGTTAGTGTCCAGGACCACCGCAGGACTCCAGGTTCCGTCATCTTCGTGGAAAAGCCTCCATATCGTCCCCTGGCAGAAGTCGCCAAAGAAATAGTTTCCATAAAGATCCAGGTATTCACTGCCCCGGTAAACATAGCCGCCGGTCACGGAACAGCCCTCCTGGTGGCTGTACTCAAAAACCGGGACCTGCAAGCCTACTTCGTTGCATAACTCGGCATTGAAACAACGGCTCCCTTCCATGATGTTCCAGCCGTAGTTCTCACCGCCCCTGCTGCCCGGCGCCTGAACGTTAATCTCTTCCCACAGATTCTGCCCCACATCTGCAATGAATAGTTCCCCGGTCAGTCTGTCAAAGCTGAACCGCCAGGGGTTGCGTAGTCCCCATGCCCAGATTTCATCTCGCTTTGTTGTATCATTCACAAAAGGATTATCTCCGGGGATTCTGGCCTGTCCGTCGATGCCATCCACGTCAAGGCGCAGAATGGAACCGAGCAGCGTATTCGCATCTTGCCCGCTCCCCAAGGGATCATTGGCGCTCCCACCATCTCCCAAGCCGATATACAAATACCCATCCGGACCGAACGCCATCTGGCCTCCATTGTGGTTGGGATACGGTTGGTTCAGTGACAAGAGAAATGTCTCGCTGTTCGGTTCAGCCCGGTCAGAATTCTGGCTGCTGACCTCAAATCGTGCTATCTGTGTGTTGCCTGCTTGGTCTGTGTAATTGAGGAAGAAAGAGCCAGTGTTCGCGTAGTCTGGATGAAAAGCCAGCCCAAGCAACCCTTGTTCCAGTTGAGTTGAACCGACTCGTTCACTGATATCTAGAAACGGCTCCGGCAGCAGTTCTCCATTTGCGACAATACGGATACGCCCAGGCTGCTCTACCACAAATAGCCTATTATCTCCCGCGTGCGTGACATAAAGCGGGCGCTCGAAGGCGTTTTCCACCACGGCCGTAAGGCTGATACGCTCCACGGCCGTTTCAGGAATGGGTGTTTCCGTCGGCGTAGTCGTGGGCGCTGGCGTCAGCGTCGATAGTGGGCGCACCGTCGACGTTGGCTCCGTCGTTGTTGTTGGCAAGGGCCTCGTTGGGAGTATCTCGCGTGTGATTTCCACTGTGACGGCTTCCGCCGCCGACAGCAGCGTAGGGGGTATCTCTTCTACAACACTGTTTGAACTGTTAGTTGTGCAAGCGGCCAACAAGAATACAGCAGCTACTATTGGCAATTCAATGCCTATCCAACGTAATGTGCTCATCCCACCATTATAAAAAGACAGGCGCCGGACTCCTAACCATCCCGCGCCTGTTCTAATCACGTCAGCAGGTCGAAACCGGTTACTATAGCATCCTAGCCCCAATCACCTTTCCTGGCTCAGCGATCGTCCATCATCACGTAATCACGCTCATCTTCACCGAGATAAACCTGCCTTGGCCGGGCGATCTTCTGCGCATCATCATTCAGCAGTTCCACCCACTGTGCCAACCAACCGATTGTGCGTGGAATCGCAAACAGCACTGGGAACATGGCTGTTGGGAAGCCCATCGCCTGGTAAATTATCCCGGAATAGAAATCTACATTGGGGTAGAGGTTACGCGAGACGAAAAAATCATCCTCCAACGCGATACGCTCGAGCTCCAGCGCAATGTCGAGCAGCGGGTTGCGTTCCGTTACCTCGAACACTTCGTCTGCAATTTGCTTGATGATCTTTGCCCGCGGATCATAATTCTTATACACACGGTGCCCGAAGCCCATGAGCAGGCGCTCCCGGTTCTTCACGCCCTCCATAAATTCCGGCACATTCTTCACGTCATTGATTTCTTCCAGCATGCGCAGGACAGCTTCATTTGCGCCACCATGCAGCGGGCCATACAGCGCCGCCGCGGCACCGGCCATTGCTGAATACGGATCAGAATGGCTGGATCCAATCACCCGCATTGCCGCTGTACCGCAGTTTTGCTCATGGTCCGCATGCAATATGAATAGCACATCTAGGGCCCGTTCCAGCACAGGATTGGGTGTGTATTTGATCTGCGTCATTCGGTCCAGCATGTTCAGGAAGTTGCCCGTATAACTGAGATCATTGTCCGGGTACACATCCGGCAAGCCGCGCAAATGGCGGTACGAGAAAGCGGCAATAGTAGGCACCTTCCCTACGAGCCTTATGATCTGCTTCATCCGCACGTCAGGATCGTTCACGTTGCGCGCTTCCGGATAGAAGGTTGCCAGAGCCGCCACGGTCGAGATAAACATGCTCATCGGATGCGCGTCATAGCGAAAAGCGTCCATGAGTGCCCTCACGTTTTCATGCACAAAGGTGTGGTGCAAGATCTCGTATTCCCACACATCATACTGGGCCTGCGTAGGCAGTTCGCCATGCAGAATGAGGTAAGCAACCTCGAGATAGTTCGAATCCGCCGCCAACTGCTCAATCGGGTACCCGCGATAACGCAAGATCCCCTTGTCACCGTCTATATAGGTGATAGTACTTTTTGTCGAAGCCGTATTCTTGAAGCCTGGATCATAGGTCATCATACCGAAATCACCATCATTGACCCTGATCTGTCGCAAGTCCATCGCGTTGATCGTGTCGTGCGTAATCGGGATTTCGTAGGTCTTGCCCGTGCGGTTGTCGGTGATCGTTATCGTATCGCTGCTCATTACTATCTCCTCGAAAACTGGCTAATCACATCGTAAAAACCGGCTGCCGTGCTGCTGGGCACGCGCCCAAATTTGCTTAATTACCAACCCTCATTCGCTGCTCCGCAGCCTCTGCCCATACTGCGTTTCATAATACTCTTTGAAGGCACCCGATTTAATCTTGCGCCACCACCACTCGTTATTCGCATACCACTCCGCCGTCTTGATCACTGCTTCTTCCGGGCTGTGCCGCGATTCCCAGCCCAGCGCCCTGATCTTGCTGATATCCAGGCTGTAGCGTCTGTCATGCCCAGGCCGGTCAGCGACATGCCGGATAAGCGATTCCGACCGCTCCAGTGTCTGCAATATGAGTTCAATCATTCGCAGATTCTCCATCTCGTCACCGGTGCCCACATTGTATATCTCCCCAATAGCGCCTTCGTGCAGCACCAGGTCAATCGCCTGACAGTGATCCCCTACGAACTGGTACTCCCGCATTTGCTTTCCATCCCCATAGACTGGCAGCGGCTGGTTATCAATCGCGTTGGTCGCGAAGAGGGGCACTACCTTCTCCGGGTATTGGAACGGACCGATGTTATTGGAACCCCGTGTAATCGTAATGGGCAGGTCATAAGTCACATGGTATGCATTCACGAGGAGATCGGCGCTTGCCTTGCTGGCTGCATATGGGCTGCGTGGATCAACCTTATCGGTTTCTCGGCTTGAATATCCCGCCGGGATGTGCCCATAGACCTCGTCGGTAGAAATCTGATGATACCGTTCCAGCCCGAATTTTCGTGCCGCCTCCAACAAGACATAAGTGCCATAGACGCCGGTCTGAATAAAGGCGTCCGGATTCAGAATAGATCGATCAACGTGCGTTTCCGCTGCAAAATTAACGATCGTATCGATCTCATGCGCCGTGATCACCTCTGCCACGGATGTCTCATCGCAGATATCCGCCCTGATAAACTGATAGCGGGGATCATCCGCGACTTCCAACAAGTTGTCCAGGTTTCCAGCGTAGGTCAGTTTGTCATAGACAAGGACGTTGTAATCCGCATACTTTTCCAGAATATGAATGACGAAGTTGGAGCCAATAAACCCGGCTCCACCTGTGACCATAATGTTTTTCATATTTCAACCTTCTTGCGGAAGCCCCATGTCCAGCGCACCCTAGATTTTAACCCAGATGGGCCAAACGGTAAAACTGGCACCACCGCCTCGCCAACAATTAGTTTCCGTCCAGATTCTCTGTGACAAAGGCATCGATCATTTGACGCGCAATGCTGATTGGCGGAGGAACCGGTGGCAGTGCGTTCGCCTGATACCATCCTGCGTCGGCAATTTCTTCCGCTTCCAGTGACATGGTCCCGCGATCATATTCTGCCGTGAAGGCAATCATCAGAGAATTAGGAAATGGCCATGGTTGGCTGCCAAAATAGCGTATGTTCGTGACTTGGATTCCTACTTCTTCGCAAATCTCCCTTCGCACACACTCTTCCAGGCTTTCGCCCGGTTCCACGAAGCCTGCCAAAACGCTGTAGAAGCCGCTCGGGTGTCGATGGTTGCGTGCTAACAGTATCTCCTTTCCCTGCTTTCCCTGACGTTCTACGCGCACGATCATCGCTGGAGAAAGACGCGGATAGCATGTGAGGCCGCAGCTAAAGCATTTCTTCGCCCGCTCTTGGGTGAGTTGCTCCACCGGACTACCGCACCGCCCGCAAAAGCGGTGTGTGCGATCCCAGTCAATGATCTGTACCGCTCGTCCTGCAATCGCCAGCACCGGCTCATCCAGTCGCCCGAATAGCTGCCGCAGTGTAAGGAACTCCGTGCCGGCCAGGGGCTCCGCATCATCAGCAACTTCCCCTGCAAAGCAAGACACTTCTCGGCCTTCTGTTTCTAGAACTCCCAAGTATTGCTCTCGAACCAGTATCATGCCTAGATCAGCAGGGCCGCTCACCAGAGGAACTAATGCTTGCCCGTCGCTTTCAACAGGCAGGATCAGCAATTCAGATTTTCGAAAGATGAACCAATAACCGGGAGCCTTGGCCGTGCTTGGTGGTGTGACTGCTGGATGAAACGAACTATTCATAACCCTGCTTCTGACGTGAAATCGCCTGCCACATTCCCATTACGGATAGGGATCAGGATCCGTCGTCGCCGTTGGCGCGCCCGGATACCCGCCACCCGAATTTAATGTGGCGGTAGGCGGAAGAGGCGTTGCCGGCGTTCCAGTGGCAGAAGCGCCCGGCCCGGACCCAATAAGGGTAGCGGTAGCAGTGGGAGTTCCAAGACCAGGCGTAACCGACGGGTCAAACGTAGGACTTGCTGTCGCGGGGGTAACTGTAACAGCGGGCACAACCGTCCCGGATCCCACCAACGTTGCGGTTACGGTAACTGACTCCCCACCCACGTTTGGCAAACCCGTTGGTGTGGTCTCCACTGTGGGTACTGGCGTCTCTGTTGGCGTGGTTGTTGCCGTCGGCAGCAGTGTGGGTAACAGCTCCGGTAGCCCGACACTGGCGTCCTGAACGTTTACACCCCCACCTCCGCTTGCACTCACTAATGGATTCGGATGCACAATTTTCTGTACCTGCAGATACCAGGCATTGCCGCTTGCCGGCCCTTTGCCACATCCCATCGGGCCTTGATACACTCGCCAGATTCCTTGCACCGTCATCTCCGTTCCAGAACTGACTAGCGCTCGAATGCGTTCAAAGCCCAGCACATCAAGCTGCAAGTTTTCTGCCACCAGTGCCCACCGAAAATCCGGCCCAGATCGGCGTTCACACGCGTCCGGTGGTAGCGGCAAGAATGTACCCGACACTTGTATTGTCTGTCCAAGAAATGAAACTGGATCCCCGTTCAGTCCCTCGAAGCTTACCGTTAGTACTGTATCGCCTCCAGCGCTTCGAACGGTTGCGGTCGGTAGGAGGGGAAGTAGCTGGCTGGCACTGGTTCCGCGACGGGTAATCCCCAGGACAATCAACGCCAGAACGACCAGCAAAGCAACCTCCGCTGCCACAAGCACTGCACTATCGTAACGCGGGGCTTTTCCCGCCATTTCTTCATTCATCATCGAAAACAGCCACGGCCGTTACTCTGCTTCGCGATAGAGCTAGCAGGAGAATGCGCCACCAGCAAAGGCTATTCTGACCGGCCTGTTGCCCATGCAATAGTACATTTGCCGTCCAGAAAAGCAACCAGCACTCAAGCTTAGCTGCGCCCCACAAATTATCTCGCTAGGGAAGCGGCCGTTTCACATTTGCCGTCGCTCTGCCGCCGGAAATATCTTGGTCCGGATTCGCTTTCGTCAGAATGGGCGGTGGTTCGCGGCGCACGACGTCCCACAGCGCCCGCATTGTCGCCGCCGTTTCGCGAAACTCATACCAGCGCGCCCCGCGGTAAGATCGTTGGTCGGCCGCCACCCCGACAACATCCAGTCCCAATTGCCGGCACGTGAACAACGCCCGTGGTAAATGAAACTCCTGCGTCACGAGTATTGCGTCCCTGACCGCGAATATCTCGCGGGCTCGATAACAGGTATCGTACGTCCGTAGCCCTGCTTGGTCCAACAGGATTGCCTCTTCTGGAACCCCGCGTGCCAAGGCATAGGCTTTCATCGCCCCTGGTTCGTCATAATGGTCTGCTCGATTGTCACCACTAACCAGCAGGCCACCAACTTTTCCGGTCTCATAGAGAGAGATCGCGATCTCCATTCGATCGCGCAAGACTGAACTTAAACGGCCGTCCCCATATACAGCCGCTCCAAACACAATCGCGCGTTCTGCCGCTGGGGCCGTGGCCGTTGAAAATACACTGCCAGATTCACCGTGCCGCACCATCTGACGCCATAACAAGGGGGCCAATAGCAGCGCCGCAGTTACCAGAAGCACAACAGCGCAGCCGATTGGTTTGCTCCCGCGTTGATGGTCTTGTTTGCCACTGTGGTTGCCGTCTGGTGTAGGTTCACTCATAAATTGGCAGTATGCTGCCCTCTGTGCATCGCCCAAGGATGCGGGTAGCCTTTCATTGCCAACTATCTTAGTCTTGCCTGCCCCGAATCGCCCTTCCACACAGGATTCGCTCAGACAGACTCAACCGTTTCACCTCATTGAACGGCGGTCAGGGTAGCCTGATCCTGCCCGTTTGCTTCCGCAGCCGCCCATTATCCCAATGTGAAGAATGATGCCAACGCCCGCGCCTCAGCGATCCACTGAACCGTATCTGCTCCGCTGCTGGCGTGCGTGATTACTCTCAATTCCTCTGGCGATTGTTTCGCAAGGGCTTCAAAGGTGGTCACTCCAGCCTCTTGCAGACGCTTCGCATAGGTGGGCCCGATCCCCTTGATTTCAGTCAGATCATCCGGCTTGCTGCTTTTTACTGCATCGCCTTCCGTGCCCTTCACAACGGGCAGAGCCTTGCTCTTCACGTTGCCGTTCTGAGCCGCCGCTGCATCGACCTTGCCCTCGAACGAACTGCCCCAAAGCGGCAGCGCCTTCCCGCCAGTTCTGACCAATGATGTCGCCTTTTTAGCAGCGATTACGGCGATCCCGACACCTACAAAAAACATTCGCTTCAACATAAGTTCCTCCATCTATCCGGACCATACCAGTTCGTAGCATGTCCCTGCATCCTCTTGCTATTTCATGACGCGCTGCATTATAGCGTAGATGCGCTTTGCTTACAATGTACCCGTGTGACCGTGTCCCTGCCCATGTGTTGTGGCTAGAAGTTCCTGTGCTTCGCGAAAGCTCAGGACCCGACCCCCAAAGCCCTTTTGAAAGCCGGCGGCCTCGGCGTGGCTGGCAAAGCACAACGTGCTGGGCATACAGCACGGCCGAATCTGCGAATCCACCACAAAGACTGCTTGTCGCATATTGGTCATTCGCCCATATAGAAAATCGCGCGCCAGGCCCGACTCAACATCGGCCTGCTGCCTCAGTAGTAACAAGCCGCAGTGAGCACAGCAAGCGTGCAGCTGCGACTGGTCGTGCCGCGTCAAAGTGACCTCCGTCCGTGGGCTTACCCGCATGCCACATAGGTTGCACCTCCGTTCCAGGGTACTGCTGCTGCCAATTTGGGCTCCGCGAACGGCGCCACCTCGCACCTTGTGCAAGGAACCTTCCTGGGCCAGCGCGTCGAGATCGCGGTGCACTGTCATATGTGAAACTCCAAAAAACTCCTCAAGTTCCCTTATAGTGACTGTCCCCTTGCTCGCCAGGCGCTCCAGGATGACCGCTCTTCGTTGTGCCGGAATTGAATGGGCTACCTCTGCCATCTACCTCGACCTCTGTCCTTAATTATCGGGTTGCTCCACGCTGAATATCGCTATAAAATGGTAATTGTACCATAAAATAACAAAATGTAACAGAGGTGATAGGTAGGAGATTGGGACGATGAAGATGTATATGGCGGGTCTGTTGCTAGGGCTTCTGCTCCTGGCTGGCTGCACTTCGGGCGCGACCAACGGTGGTACCTTGGAAGTAACAAACGTATGGGGGCGCAATTCTCCCATGGCCGCTCAGAATGGGGCCTTCTACATGACAATCACCAACAACTCTGCCGCAAATGACCGCCTGCTATCTGCGGCCGGCGAGGTCTGTGGCACCACCGAGCTTCATGAAATGTATATGAAGGAAGGCGATGTCATGGGCATGAGACCTGTCATCGAGGGGTATATAGAAATCCCGGCCGGGGAAAGCGTTGCCTTGCAGGTTGGTGGCCTGCACGTCATGTGCATCGACAAAAAAACTGAGTTCAATATCGGCGACGAGATCCCGCTTCTGCTCACGTTCGCAAATGCTGGCCAACGTACAGTAACGGCCGAGATCAAAGAGGGCGTAATGGGCGAATAGCGCCCATTCCTATCCCTGTTCGCACTCAAGAGGGACCATCGTTAATATGGTCCCTTTCATTTCCCGTGCCCTTCCCATGCACTGGGCCATATTCGCCTGTCGACCCTTGACTCTCCACGCCCGCCCACTATAATTGGTACAAAGTATCAAAAACTCGAGCAGCACTGGCACTCTCATGGCCGAACTAGTAACCCGTCTGGCGCCCAAGCGCATTCATCACGAACCAGGGCAATCCACCCTGGAACTTGACCACGTGTACGTTTCGTTTGCCGATGGTACCAGGGGTGTAACCCTTGCCAGTGGAGGCAACTATGCCTTGCGAGACCTGACATTCTCTGTGACCAAAGGTGAGCGGATTGCCGTGGTTGGCCCGAACGGTGCCGGCAAAACCACTCTGTTTCGCCTCATCGTGGGAACCGTGACTCCCAGCCAGGGTCAGGTAAATATCTACGGTCACGGGCCAGGTGACCATATCTGTATCGCCTACGTCCCGCAGCGCAGTCAGATTGACTTCGCTTTTCCCGCCACAGTGGAAGACGTCGTCATGATGGGCCGGGTAGGGCGCATAGGTTTGTTTCGCTGGCCCCGCCGCCATGATCGCGAGGTAGTGCGCTCCAGCCTGGCTCGAGTCGAGGCTTCGCACCTGGCTAAGCGACAGATCGGTGAGCTCTCAGGCGGCCAGCAGCAGCGCATCTTTATCGCCCGCGCCCTGGCTCAGGAAGCAGAACTGCTGCTCATGGACGAGCCCCTGACTGGCCTGGATCTGCCCAGTCAGGATCGAATATTCAACATTCTTGGCACTTTGCGCGCTGACGGGGTCACCGTTGTTGTCGCCACTCATGACCTGAACCTCGCTGCCGAACGGTTTGATCGTGTACTCTTGCTCAATCGCGAAATCATCTCCTACGGCCGTCCTGAACAGGTACTCTCCACCCCGCACCTCTTGCGGGCCTACAGCGGCCAGGCCACCATCATCCCCGGCGAACACAACGTTGTCCTAGTAGACGCTTGCTGTGGTCAGGGGGAAGTCGATGCCTAGCCGTCCTTCCTGTATCATCCGGTGACTGCCTTGATATCCTGGTTTGTCGATCCGCTACAGTTCGATTTTATATCCAGAGCGCTCATTGCCGCGATCATCGTCGGCGTTGTCTGTTCTGTCCTGGGCACCTTCGTAGTTCTCCGTGGCATGGCCTTCTTTGGCGATGCGCTCGCCCATACCATCCTGCCCGGGGTTGTCATCGCTTTTCTCCTGGGTTGGCCCCTCGCCATCGGTGCGTTAATTTTTGGAATTATCACTGCCGTGTTGATTGGCGTTCTGACCGAGCAGGGCCTGCTCAAAGAAGATACAGCCATTGGTGTCGTTTTTGCCGGCCTGTTTGCTCTCGGTGTCGCCCTCCTCTCCATTACTGGCAACTACACTGTAGATTTAGCCCACTTCTTGTTCGGCAACCTTCTTGGTGTCTCTCGCCAGGACCTACTTGTCACGTCCGTTCTCGGTGCCATTGTTCTGCTCGTCCTGTTCCTCTTCTACAAGGAATTCCTTGTCCTGTCGTTCGATCGCGTGCTGGCCGTAACCTTGCGACTTCCCGCTACGTTTCTCAATTATCTCCTCCTGATCCTGATCGCCGTCACCATTGTCGTCTCCCTCCAGGTAGTAGGCATTGCTCTAATGCTGGCCATGTTTGTCACGCCGGCTGCCGCCGCCTCCCTCATGACGCGCCGCTTGCCCACGATGATGGCGGTTGCCGCGGCGATTGGCGCCTTTTCCGGCGTAACGGGTGTGTATGCCTCTTATTACCTTGACGTCGCCTCCGGCCCAAGCGTTGTTCTGGTAGCCACAGCGATCTTTGTCCTTGTTTTTCTCTTCGCTCCCAGGCGCGGCCTTGTTGTCACGCGCCTCTAAATCGAAAGATGCACCCGTCCCAAAGTTCCCTTACAGAAGCCTTGAGCGCCAGCGGCTACCGCCTGACCTTTGCCCGTCGCGCCATTTGTGAAACCCTCCTTGCCATGGGCGGTCACGTCACCCCCGACGAACTGGTCGAAGCCGTGCGTCTGCAAAACCCTGGCATCGGCCGAATGACTGTCTATCGCACCCTGGATATCCTCTGTGAACTGGGCCAAGTGCGCCCGGTCTACCAAGCGGCTGGTGCTGCGCAGTACGTCGTACTTGAGGATGGCCATCACCACCACCTCGTTTGCAGCCATTGTGGCCGCGTCTTTGAATTCTCCGACTGTGGTCTGGAATCCTTTGCCCAGATGATCACTACACGCTTTGACTTTGCCATCGACGGTCACCTGTTGGAAATCTACGGCCGTTGCGGGCCCTGCCGCGAAGCCGATCCTTCCTAAAGAACCGCCGAAGTTTTATGTCAAATGAGATATCGATTTGCGCGCAAACCGGGCCCAAACTTTACCCAGTTGCCCCTCTCGCCAAAGCATCTGCCTGCGGTATAATGACCATTGGTTCAGCAACCACGGGACTCCCGTTCACAGCAGGAGAGACAGCAGTATGAGTAGCAGACCACCTCGTGTGCTAATAGCCAAGCCCGGTCTGGATGGGCATGATCGCGGCGCGAAGGTAATTGCCCGCGCCTTGCGCGACGCTGGGATGGAGGTCATCTATACCGGCCTTCGCCAGACGCCGGAAATGATCGTATCTGCTGCCTTGCAGGAAGACGTGGATGCCATCGGACTCAGCATTCTTTCAGGTGCCCATATGACCTTGCTTCCTCGCATCATGTCCTTGCTTGCCGAAAATGAGATGAGCGATATCCCTGTTTTCGTGGGTGGCATTATTCCCCAGAAAGACCTTGTTGAATTGACCGCTATGGGTGTCACTGCCGTGTTTGGGCCCGGGGCAAGTATTTCCGAGATTGCCGCTGTAATCGAAGGGTCGCTGGCGCGTGAATGACCTCCTCTCAGCCGTGAAACAGGGCAACCAGCGTGCCACGGCACGCCTCATTTCGCAGGTCGAAAATGATGTTCATGCTGCCCAGGAGGCCGTAGCCGCGCTCTATGCTTCTACCGGTAGGGCCCATGTTGTAGGCATTACCGGTCCTCCCGGCACTGGCAAGAGTAGCCTGCTGAACGGTTTGGCCAAATCATTTAGCCGGGCCGGCGCGGGAGTTGGCGTTATTGCCGTCGATCCCAGCAGCCCGTTCACGGGCGGTGCGCTGCTTGGCGATCGTGTTCGCATGTCTGACTTGGCTCGCAACCCTGACATCTTCATGCGCAGTATGGCCTCGCGTGGGATGCTTGGTGGCCTGGCCCAGACCACGGCCGTCGTAATCAAAATCCTGGATGCAGCCGGCTACGACCTCATTCTCGTCGAGACCGTCGGCGCCGGCCAGGCCGAAATCGACATAGCTTCTGCCGCACACACGGTCATCGTAGTCGAAGCTCCCGGCATGGGCGACGAGGTCCAGTCGATCAAGGCTGGCATATTGGAAATCGCCGATATCCTGGTGGTTAACAAGGCGGATCGGCCCTATGCCCAACGTGCCGTCAGCACGCTCGAAATGATGCTCAATCTGGGTAACTCCGCGCCGGTCCCGCACCACGGCCGTCTTCTTGAGCAATCCGGTCCCACGCTTGAAGCTGGATCTGGCTGGCAGGTCCAGGTCCTGCAAACCGTTGCAATAGAAGATAAAGGGATTTCTGATCTGGCGGATCAAATCATTGCCCACGGCCATTATCTGCGCGAAACCGGCGGCTGGCTTACTCGTGAACGGCGGCGCAGCCGTCAGGAGATCGATCACATTCTTCAAGACAAATTTGCTGCTTTCCTGGCCCGGCGTGTCACCATGGCAGAGCGAGAAACGCTGGTAACGGCTGTCGCCAACCGCGAACTCAGCCCGTACGATGCTGCGGCCAGGCTGTTTGATCACATTACCGGCCTGGAATCGAACTGATTCCAACCAACATCTTGAGGAGGTGAGCAGAACTCATGTACGGTGAAATCAAGCTGTTTGCCGGTTCTGGCTGCCCCGAACTGGCCCAAAAGATATCAGATTACATAGAAGTTCCGCTCAGTGGTTGGGACATCATCCAGTTTTCCAACCAGAACCTCTTTGTACGCTTGCATGGCAGTGTGCGTGGTCAAGATGTCTACCTCATCCATACCCATGCCGCCCCACTGCACACGAATATCATGGAAATGCTCATCGCCATAGACTGCTTGAAACGCGATTCCGCCGGGCGCGTGACCGTGGTGACACCCTTTCTAGCTTACTCCCAGAGCGATAAGAAAGATCAACCGCGCGTGCCCATAACCGCGCGCCTCCTTGCCGATATGATCGAAGCGGCCGGGGCCGATCGCTGGATGACCGTAGATCTACACAGTTCGCAAATTCAGGGTTTCTACAAGATTCCTGGCGACTCCTTGACCGCCTTTCATATTCTGGTGAACTATTTCCGCGAAAAGAACTTGGACGCTGTAGTGGTCACACCGGATCTTGGTTTCGCCAAACGTGGCCGAAACTTCGCCGCCGCACTGAATTTACCGCTCGCTTTCGTAGAAAAAAGGCGCGTAGGTGATGACAGCCGGCGTCTGGCCCTTTCGCTTATTGGCTCCGTAGCCGGTAAAGACGCGATAATCGTAGATGATATGGTAGACACCGCCGGCTCCATGCAACAGGCTGTAGAACTCGTTAAGGCCCAGGGTGCTCGCGACGTGTATCTTTCTTTTGCTCATCCTGTCTTCTCCGGCCCGGCCGTCGAACGCCTTGCTGCCCTGCCGCTAAAAGAGATCGTAACAACCGACACTTTGCCTATACCTGCAGAGAAGATGCTGCCCAACATTACCGTCCTCACCGTTGCCCGGATGCTTGGTGAAGTCATTCTCCGCTCCCACGAAGGCCGCAGTGTCGGTGAACTCTTCAATGAGTGAGGTTTGTGCATGCCCTACGCCTGCCCCCGCTCATCCTAATCTAAGACTAGCCTGCTATAGTGGTGCCCATGTTCAAGAAACTTGTCTCAAAATTTGTAAGTGATCCAAATCGCAAAATTATCACTGGACTCCAGCCACTCGTCGATGAAATCGCTGCGATGGAGCCCGAACTCCAGCAGCTGTCGGATGAACAACTCCGTGCTCGCTCCTTTGCCCTGCGCGAACGTTATGAGCAGGGCGATACGCTGGACGAACTGCTCCCGGAGGCCTATGCGCTGGTGCGCGAGTCCGCGGTACGGACAATTGGCATGCGCCATTACGATGTTCAAATTATGGGGGGCATTTTGCTCCATCGTAGCGAAGTCGTGGAAATGCGTACCGGGGAAGGAAAAACCCTCGTAGCCACTTTGCCGCTCTATCTGAATGCCCTGGCTGGCCGTGGTGCCCACCTTGTCACCGTGAATGAATATCTGGCCCGGCGTGACGGTGGCTGGATGGGCAAAGTGTACAATCTGCTGGGCTTGTCGGTGGGCTGCATCGGACCCCTCCAATACTCTGCGCTCTATGATCCCGATTTTGTCAATCCCGGAGCAGAGTTAGAAGATGAGCGCCTTGTACATTGGCGTCCAACAAGCCGCGCCCAAACCTATCAAGCTGATATTACTTATGGGATCAGCAGCGAATACGGGTTTGACTATCTGCGCGACAACATGGCTACCTCAAAAGACCGCCTGGTGCAGCGCGATCTCTACTTCGCCATCATCGATGAGGTCGACAATGTCTTGATTGATGAGGCCCGCACCCCGTTAATCATCTCCGGTCCCGCGTCACGTTCAGGCGATGACTATCAACGCTTCTCTGGATATGTGCGTGGCTTGCGCCACAACACGGCCGCTGAAGAGGAAGAGCCCAACGGTCACTATGACATTGATGAAAAAAGCCGCTCCGTCAGCTTGACCGACATGGGAACGGCTGAGATCGAAAAGCGCATACCCGAAATTGACGATGACTCCGGAGAGAGCCTGTACGATCCGCGCTTTTACCACCTCACCTATTATCTCGACAATGCCATGCGCGCCGAGTACCTCTTCAAGAAAGACAACGAATATGTCGTGCAGAATGGGGAGATCATCAT
This sequence comes from uncultured Chloroflexia bacterium, assembly GCA_963786145.1. Taxonomy (GTDB): domain Bacteria; phylum Chloroflexota; class Anaerolineae; order Promineifilales; family Promineifilaceae; genus JAACFF01. The sequence goes on along the minus strand of CAWAYB010000001.1, from coordinate 571,566 downwards.
TGTAGACGATTTCACCGGCCGTCTCATGCCTGGTCGCCGCTACTCCGATGGTTTGCATGAAGCCATAGAAGCAAAAGAAGGCGTTTCTATCCAGCGCGAGACGGTGACCGTTGCCACAATCACCCTGCAAAACTACTTCCGTCTCTACGAGAAGCTCGCCGGCATGACCGGTACGGCCCTCACCGACGCCGAGGAATTCGACGAAATCTATGATATTGGCGTTACGCCTTTGCCAACCAATGTCGAATACATCGTCAATAACGGTGGCATGCCTTTGATTACCGATCGTCAGAAGGTAGAAAACAGCGATGCCATCCGCTACCTGGACCCGCAAACCAACGAACCGGTGTTTTTTAAACGCATCGATTTCAAAGACCAGGTCTTCGGCACCATTGAAGCCAAAGACCATGCCCTGATTCAGGAAATCAAGCGCGTGAACGCTACGGGGCGACCGGTCCTGGTAGGCACTACTTCCGTGGAGCATTCAGAACGCATACATCGCGTACTTAACCAGGAAATGGTTGCCCATACCGTCCTTAATGCCAAGATGAATCAATCTGAAGCCCTGGTAATTGCTCAGGCCGGCCAGAAGGGTGCGGTTACGATTTCCACAAATATGGCCGGTCGTGGTACAGACATCCTGCTTGGCGGAAATCCCGAAGGCCTTGCCGCGGAAATGGTTTCCGAAAAGCTATTTGACGGCCGTCTTTTCGGCCAGCTGGCCCAGGTAGTTATCCTCGATGGTCTCGATGCAGGCCGTGAATACGCCAGGAAGAACCACAAGTTGAGCGAGGACCTGGCTGACTGGCTCGCCCGGCACAACGAAGAAATCCAGGCCCTTCTTCCAGAAGTTGAGCGTGTTGGCTTGGTGCGCTTTGTCACTCGCGAGCTGCACGAACAATTCGATCTCGATTACAACCTTGCCGAGCAGGTAGTCTTGCGCGTACAAATAGGTGATCTGACTGGTGCGCGCGAACAGCTGGCGGACCTCAACAAGGACGTCGCTTTTGCCGATCAGGCCTATCGCGAACTGGGGTTGCTGCGCAATTACGCCGCCGTGCTACAAAATCGCCAGGCGACACCACAACAGCGTGCCGAGATGCTGGCCGATGTCCTGGGCCAGCTGCTCTTTGAACAGCATTACAATGCCCGCGCGGCCTTGATCCGGTTTGTCCAGGCGGGCGATTTGGAGGCCGCTCGTACGGTCTGCGCCACGATCCCTGGCCTACCCGCAGACCTGATAAACCAGATTGTCGCTCTCAAAGATCAAGCTGAGCGCGATCGTGAAGAGATCTGGCGCCTAGGTGGTCTGCACGTGGTAGGTTCCGAGCGCCACGAATCGCGCCGTATCGACAACCAGTTGCGCGGCCGTGCGGCGCGCCAGGGCGACCCTGGCTCATCTCGCTTTTTCCTCTCTCTGGAGGATGACCTTGATGAAGCGTTTTGGTGGGGAGCGCCTGCAGTCCTTCATGACCCGCACTAGCATCCCCGACGACATGCCCATCGAAAACGGTATGCTCGATCGCATTATCGAAAACTCCCAGGAGCGTATTGAGGGTTACAACTTCGATATCCGCAAGAACATTGTGGAATACGACGACGTAATGAGTAAACAGCGCGCCGCGATCTATGGCGAACGGCGGGAAATCCTGCTCGGCGAGGATGTGGATTTGGACCAGAAAATCGCCGAAGCCTTCGACCTTGCTATCGAAGAGTTGGTAACAAACTACGTTATAGATTATCCCGGCTTCATGCGCGGCGAGATAGACCGTGTTGTCGGTGAGTTCACCACCGATGCGACGAATACGGTTAATGCCACGGCCGTTACGCGCTATTTGCGCGGCATGTTGCCCGGCATTGCCAACCTCGACCTCGAAGAATTGGAGACCCTTTCCTCCCAGCAGCTGGCCGACAAGCTAATGTTTCTGGCCTACGAGAACGAGGAAGAAGGGGAGAATCTCTACCAGTTGCTGCGTGCCATGGGTCGTTTCTTGCCCATTTTGCCCGGCATCCCCAACCTTGGCGAGTTGGCCGCTCGTCGCTCCGGTCAAGTCCAGGCCAAAGATAGCCTGCGCCGCGAATACATCAACCAGGTTGACGAGTTTTATAATGGCTTCCTGGCCAACCAGATTCCGGCTGAAAAGCGGCAGGAAATCTGGCAGCGTGCCGAAGCGGAATTTGACGAAGCCTTTGCCCAGTTCCGGTTGGATGGCCTGTCTGTCAAAGCGGCCCAGATGCAGCAGACAAGGTTCCGCGAACGTGTGGACCTGGCCTGGCGTGATCTCCTCCTGGAGAGCCTTTCCTCCCTGGATGGCGAACAGCTAATAACCGCCTTGAATAGTCATGTTGCCAATGAGCAGGAGAAATGGCGCACCCGCATTGGCCCCGATGAGTTCCGCCGCTTCCAGCGTCTGTTACTCCTATCGGCCATTGACAACGAATGGCGCGACTATCTGACCGCCATGGATGATCTTCGCCGTGAAATCGGTCTCGCCGCCTTGGGTCAGCGTGACCCTAAGATAGAGTACAAGAAGCGTTCTTTTGAGATGTTCCAGAACATGCGCGAGAATATCCAGAAGGCCGTTGCGGCGCGCTTCTTCATCCAGATTGCAAACCATCTTGCGTTTATTCAGCAGCAGCGTGCTGAGGTCGCCTACAAACTGCAAGCCCAGAGTGCTGGCTACGAGGTTGTTCAGCATGGAGATGGCAAGAGCAAAGGTGTGAAGCGTGCCGTCGCCAAAGTGGGCCGTAACGACCCCTGTCCGTGCGGCAGCGGCAGAAAGTACAAGCAGTGCCACGGCCGTGCAGATACGGCTGCGGCAGCTACCGCCCCAACTGGACAGCAGCCCGGCAAAAAGACGAAAAAACGCCGCCGCTAATGCGGCCCTGGTGAGAAGCGATGAAGAGGGTTGACCTGTGCGATGGAGCGCATCTCAACCCTCTCTTTTTTGGCAACTCGCACACAAATGTGTGCTGCGCCCCCCCACAACAATTCGCTCAATGACTCCACCACAGCGGTAACAAGGTTGGCCGGTGCGCCGGAACACGTTAACCGCGTTCTGCATGTCGCCCTTCTGTCCATCTGGTTTTACATATGTGCTGATACTGGCTCCCTCTCGCTCTATCCCCAACTCCAACGCGCGGCGTATGCCCGCGTGCAGGGCGCTGATCTCCTCCGGGTCCAGGGTATCGATTCGTCTTACAGGGTGTAGTCCAGCATAGAACAACGCCTCATCCGCGTAAATGTTCCCGACGCCTGCGATCATCGATTGGTCCAACAGGAACGGTTTCAGCATTCGCCTTCGTTGGCCGATGATCTCGGCCAGGACATCCACTGTGAACTCAGCCTCGAGCGGTTCCGGGCCTAACCTGCCCAGAATTTCTTCTTTGTCGCGCACCAGATACACGCGGCCGAACTTCCGCGTATCCCGAAAACGTAGCTCCTGCCCCGTGTCCAGTGTGAAGATCGTGTGCGTGTGCTTGTCCACTGGTTCATCCGCGTTCATCACCGCCAGATGACCCGACATCCGCAAATGGAAAAGTAAGTTTTCACCTCTGCTCAGTGGCAAAATCAGAAACTTCGCTCGCCGCCGTACATCTTGAATGACCAGTGATTGTACGCGGTAGCGCATTTCCGCCAGGTCAGGGCGGTCAATGTGACGCGGCCAGGTGGTTTGGACGTCCAGAATCGTACGGCCGACCAATTGCGACCGCAGTGCGCGCGCGACTGTCTCAACCTCAGGTAATTCAGGCATGGACCTTACCCTACAGCAGAAAACGGCCGTTCTCGTAAATCAACTCACCATCCACCATGATCTGGCTGCCGTTCCGCATGTCACAAATCATATCCCAATGGATTCCGGATTCATTCCGGCTCCCTGTCTCCGGGTAACCGCGGCCCAGGGCCATGTGCAGCGTGCCGCCGATTTTCTCGTCATAGAGAATCGACTTGGTGAAGATATCGATACCGTAATTCGTCCCCACAGCGAACTCACCCAGGTAACGCGCACCGTCGTCCGTATTGAGCATCTGCTGCAAGTACTCGTCATTCTTCTCCGCGCTGGCCTCCACAACCGCTCCGTCGCTGAAGCGAAGCTGCACGCCGCTGACTTCGCGCCCGGCCACAATAGCCGGGTAGGTGAAGCGCACCCATCCGTTGACCGAATCTTCCACTGGTCCAGTGAAAATCTCGCCGTCTGGCATATTGGCCTTGCCATCGGCATTGATAAACGACCGCCCCGCAATCGATAGCCGCAAGTCGATGTTTGGGCCACGTACGATGACTTCATCCTTGCCGGACAGCCAGTCCACCAAACGTTGCTGCTCCGCGCTAATCTTTTGCCACTCACCCACTGGATCATCCTGATCTACATAGCAGGCGCCATACACGAAATCTTCGTAGTCGCTCAAAGACATATCCGCTTCCTGTGCCTGGGCTTCCGTGGGGAACATGGTTGCCACCCAGCGCAGTGATCCTTCAGCCGCGCGTCGCATGAACGTGCCCATCAGCTCAGAGCGCGCTGCCTGAACCATTTGCTGTCGCTTAGGATCCGTGCCTGTTAACGCGCGTGTGTTTCTGCTGCCGCGAACGTTGATCAGGCAATCATAGGTCTCGAATATCAGCTTTTGTGGTTCTGCTACGAACTGCAGTTGGGCCTCCGAGGCCTCCCGCAGAAAAATCTCCTGGAAATTGTCATCATCTACCTGCAAGAGCGGAAAGCCGCCTGCCCGCAGCACCGCTCGGTAAGTTTCGGTCACCAGTGGTAGTGCGGCAACCGTACCGGCAAGCAGCACTTTATCGCCGGGCTGGACACCAACGCAGTAGTTAGTCAGGAGCTGTGCCATTTTGATGGTTCGTGGATCGTTCACTTTGGTCAACCTCGCTTAAGTTGGGTCCAGTATTATACAGGACAATGCACACGGATCATCCCGTTCTCCCCTGCCACGCTGCGACTTACTACCGAAAACTCGCCTACATTACCGTGGTGTCGAAATGACCCTTCGACGAGTGAGTGGTTTGACTTCCCGCCAGTCCGTGTCCTACAATCCAAGTACTCATGTATCCTGAAGACCGAGTTCTCGTTGCCCTGGTGCCAGAACCACGAGATTTTGAGCTGATAAAGTCCGAAGGGTGGTACCGCATTCCGCAGCAAACCGCTCCGAAGGGGCTATACGCCGAATATCTCGCTTTCTATTTTGGCCGTTCGTTTGGCTCGCAAAAATGGGCAATTCACTATTTTGCCCGCAACGCAGGTCACGAGCTACTTCTACGACGGGCATTGTTCCCTGAAGAGCCTGATCACCCGCGGGCTGATCAGCCCTACTACAGGGTACAGCTTGGTCCACTCCAGTTATTGCCGGAGCCGATCATCAGCGTGCGCTGGCGGCGTGTTACTTTTATACACACTACGTGGGACCGCTTCTGCGCGGCTCGGGAACTCAATGACCTGTACCTGGAAGGTGGTGTGTTTGTCGACAGACTTTATGCAACACTCAGAGAACGTGGCCTGCACCCAGAACGCGAATACGAAATACATGAACCGGGGCTAGGATACGTGGCGCCATTGACGATTCCTTGCCGCAAAGGCCGTGTCACCCTCCAACCCGGCCAGGTGCCCCAGAGCGACAGCGAAGTACAGTCATTGGCTGACGAGCTTACCCGAGCTGTGGCCCTGCACGGCGGCGCTCTTCATCTAGACTGACCCCTACCCTGTTTGCATTCTGCGAATCGGGGGAACCACCTTCATGACCTCAATGAGACCCAAGACAGCAATGCTCATTTACAATCCCCTTGCCGGCCCCGCCGATTTCGCGGGGACGATGATCCAGATCGCGAATCAGTGGCGTTTGGCTGGATGGGAGATAGTAATAGAACCAACCCAGGCACCTGGCCACGCCACAGAACTGGCCCAGCAAGCCGTCCTCAACCGCGATCAGCTCGTCCTTGCTGCCGGGGGCGATGGTACCTTAGGGGAAGTTGTAAACGGCCTTGCCGGATCCTCTACAGCGATGGGGGTGCTGCCGGCTGGAACCGCAAACTCCTTTGCCCGCGAACTCGGCCTTCCGTTGCCAGGCGTCCTGAGTGAGAACAACTTGCTGGCCGCCAGCGACGCGTTATTACACGGTCGTGTTCAGGCCATAGACCTTGGCTACACGGATGGCAGTGGCAGCCAGGAGGGCCGGTACTGGGTTCTGTGGACCGGCACCGGCGCCGATGCCTTCCTTGTTAATGAGCTTGAACCGCGACCCAAGTGGTCCAAACGCATTGGCTGGCCCAGCTACTTCATTCAAGGAATACCCGTGCTTTCGCGTTTTTCGCATATAAATGCCGAGGTGGAGGTGGATGGTCACGCCGTCAACGATGATTTCGTTCTGGTCCTGATTAGCAATTGCCAGCGCTATGCCGGTGGCTTTGTCACCTTGAGCCACGAGGCACAAGTAGATGATGGGTTGTTTGAAATCTGGCTCTTTGGCGGCAAGGGCGTCCTCAGCATGTCCCGACATGCCTTGCGCACCTTGCAGGGTCAGCATTTGCGGGAGCCGGATGTGCTCCTGCTGCGCGGCAGGAAGGTTTCCATTCGCACCACCCCAGTGATGCCTGTACAGACAGATGGTGACCGGGCAGGGCAAACACCGCTCACCTGCGAACTGCGACCCTCCGCATTGCTCCTTCTGACGCCGCGTTCAGCACCGGGCGGCCTTTTCAGCCAACCGCCGCTGGTTCTCATGTAGCGATTCGCTAAGAGTTAGCACGTTATGTCAATGTGAACAGATTGAATCCCCAAAATCGATTCAATCTGTTCACATCCTGCCGTGTAGGGGATTGTCTTGCAATCTCCATAATATTACGTAAACTTAAATCCATGGATAGGATTGACTTTCGCTCGGATACCGTTACCTGGCCCACAGCAGCGATGCGTGCAGCCATGGCGGCGGCTCCCGTGGGTGACGATGTTTATGGGGAGGATCCTACGGTCAATCAGCTGCAGCAGCTGGCTGCCGAAAAGACGGGTAAAGAAGCGGCTTTGTTCGTTGCCAGTGGCACCATGGGCAATCTAACGGCCGTGCTCACACATGCCGGTCGAGGCGACGAAATGATTGTCGGGCATGATTCCCATGTGATGCTGTGGGAGGCCGGATCAGTTGCTGCCCTGGGCGGGGTCGTCCCACTTACTTTGCCAACCGACGAGGTGGGCAAAATGGATCCGGATAAGGTCGCTGCGTCCATTCGACCTTGGGACGATCACCTGCCCCGCACGCGCCTCATCCACCTCGAAAATAGCTATGGTGAGAAGCACGGTTATCCCATCGAACCTGCTTACGTCAGCACGATGGCTGACATTGCCCGCGCCAACGAATTGTCCGTCCATCTGGACGGAGCACGCCTCTTTAATGCCGCTGTCTCGCTGGGGATCGACGTTCGTGAGATCACCCGCCACGTTGACTCCCTTAGTTTTTGTGTAAGCAAAGGCCTCTGTGCGCCTGTTGGTTCACTTCTCTGCGGTTCAAATGAATTCATCGCCCGCGCGCGCCGCACCCGCAAGGCGTTGGGTGGGGGCATGCGTCAGGCAGGTATACTTGCTGCGGCAGGCATGATCGCCTTGAATGAAATGGTGGACCGCCTCGCGGATGACCATTGCCATGCGTGCCAGCTTGCCGAAGGATTGGTTCGCCTTCCAGGAATCCACATTGACCCGGCAAGCGTGCGTACCAATCTCGTCTTTTTCGATCTTGACGATGAGGTGTCGCTCTCGCCGCAGGATGTGATTGCGCACTTGCAGCAAGAGGCCAACATTTGGCTGGGTACCCACGGTGAAAGGGGATTCCGGGCTGTCACCCACTATTGGATTGGTCAGCAGGATGTGACCACCTTCCTTGATGTATTGGGCCATGTCATCAATGGCTAGGCAGGAGGCAGGGCTATGACCAGCCTGATCGGGCAGACCATCAATGATCGCTACCGGCTTGATGCCCTGTTGGGAGATGGTGGCATGGGCACTGTTTTTCGGGCTTTTGATCGCAACCTGGACCGCCAGGTAGCAATCAAGTTGATGCATGCCCATTTTGCCCGCCAGCCGGAATTTCGCCGCCGCCTGATTCAGGAAGCGCAAACGGCCGCCAAGCTCGATCATCCTTCCATTGTCCGTATTTACGACTTTGGTGAGTCCGACCTTGGTCTGTTCATCACCATGGAATATGTCGATGGTGGCAGCCTGCGCGAGCACCTGCAGCGGCTGCAAAGTATGGACAAGTTCCTGCCCCTGACGCAGAGCCTGCAGATCGGTGTCCAGATCGCCGAAGCGCTGGATTATGCTCACCGCCGAGGTGTCATTCATCGTGACGTGAAACCCGGCAACATCATACTGAAGCGACTCAGCCACCCGGATGAACCTGGCGAACAGCCCTTTCGTTCGGTACTGACCGATTTTGGGTTGGTGAAGCTGCAGGAAGGCATACCCATGACCCAAAGTGGCGCCACTGTGGGTACCCCCGCGTACATGTCACCGGAGCAGTGTGAAGGCGTGCCGCTTGACGGCCGTACCGACCTTTACTCGCTTGGAATCGTCCTCTACGAACTCGTCACCAATCGGCTTCCCTTCGCCTTTCAATCTCTCGCCGATGCCATCTCCACCCACCGTCGAGGCACCCGGCCCGCACCCCCCAGCGACTACCGCTCTGATGCCCCTTCGCTCATAGATGGTCTCTTGGCCAAGGCCCTGGCCAAGTCTCCGGACGACCGTTTCACCGACGGCGCGGAAATGGCCGCCGCATTGCGCAGTGCCAAGCTCTCGCTCGAAGGAACCCCCACCCGCATCATGACACGTCAGGAGCTCAATATCCTTGATCGTGTCGAAGAGCCTCCTGAAGGTTACGAACTGCAGATCAGCGCCCCGGGCCACCAGCCAAGCATGATGTCGCTGCTAAATTCGACCATTACCGTCGGCCGCAATGCTGACAATGATATCGTGCTTCCGGCCGACGGAGTCTCTCGCCATCACGCTCGTCTCCAGGCGACTTCACTTGGCTGGGAAGTAGTGGACCTGGGCAGCGGCAACGGCACATTCTTAAATGATCGCCGTTTGCGCCCCGAAGAACCTGCCCCTTTGCTGCCCGGCTCGACCTTACGTATTGGGCCCTACGAACTAGTTCTCCAGGCTCCCGATGTTTCTTCAGCCGCCATGGCTGCTGGAATCGCGGCCGCTACGGTTCCCGGGGGCACAACGCGCGGTTTTGCGCCCTCGGAGAATGAAACCCCGCAGGACTCCAACCAGGGAGCGGATGCTGCGCAAGCGGCTGTGGTGGCGGGCGCGTCCGTCGCGGCCGCCGCTACTCAGGGCACATCCGCGGCCGTGGAAGCGCCTCTGGCGATCTTCGCCGTCCAGGATACCGTAGAGGTAGATCCCGGTCAGGAAGTAGAGATCCGGGCTGAAGTTGCCAACCGTGGCTCAGTAGATGATCGGGTAAGCCTTCGCGTGCAGGGAATTCCGCAGCAGTGGCTTACCAACCCGTCTGGGTTCGTAAGCGTGCCCGCCGGCGAGACTGTAGATCTCTCAGTTACTGTCCGTCCCCCGCGCACAACGACTACTCCCGTTGGTCGCCAGCGCATGCGCCTGGAATTGATCTCGCAGCGCCATCCCGATATTGCAGAGGCGGCAACAGTTAATCTTGTGGTAAACCCGTTCTTCGCGTTTGCCGCGTCTTTGGAGCCGCCTCAAGTACGTCTGCCGGGCACAATCACCGTTACGGTCAGAAATACCGGCAGCGCCAGAGGTGATTTTTCTGTCGTTGCTCGCGACGCGGAAGATGCACTAGAATTTGTCGGCGAACAAGGCCGGATCCCCCTGGACGTTGGCCAGGTTGCGCGTGTCAACCTAGAAGTGAACTCTCGTCACGGTAGCTTCTTCGGGAACGATGAACTTTATCCGTACGAAGTCAATGTAATCTCTCGCGTCGGAGGCAGACAGCAGCTCACGGCTGAAGCCGTGTCCGGCGGCATGCTGCCACCATGGCTGCTCTATACCTTGCTGTTCCTAACTTTGCTTTGCTGCGGTGCACTGACCGTTGCCGCCCTTCTCAACCGCGATCGTTTTTTGCCCCCCGTGCCCACAGCCACCATTCCTTTTGCTGGCCTCGTAGCGACCCAAACGGCTGCTGCCATGACCCAAACGGCCGTGTTCCTACCAGGCACCGGGACCGTCACCTCCACCCCGGACGCCACCGCTACCCTCCAGACCGCGACCGCCCAGGCCAATGCCGTCGCCACCGCCACCGCCGCCGCCGCCACCGCCGCCGCCCAGGGCGACAGCGACGGCGATGGTCTCAGCAATGCCCAGGAAGCCTTCATCGGTACCGATCCCTTCAATGCGGATACTGACCGGGACCGCTTGAGCGATGGGCAGGAGGTATTGATCTACGGCACGAATCCGATGAACATCGACACTGATCGCGACGGATTTACTGATGGACAAGAAGTCCTCGAACTTAACTCCGATCCTCTGGATCCGTTTGATCCCGTGCGTCGCCCTCAGACTCCCATGCCTCCTCCGGTAACGCGAACAATGCCTCCCCCACCGCGGCCAACTTGGACTCCGCCATTTCCAACGCCCACCTGGACCAGGGTGATACCGCCACCAACCTGGACGCCTGTCACTCCAGCCCCGACCTGGACCCCACCGCCGACCTGGACCCCGCCCCCGACTTGGACAAGCACGGCCGTCGCGACGCCGATACCCTCCATTGCGCCTAGTCCGACTCCATCGGCAACGCCGTCTGTTGTGCCCACTGCAACCGATGTGCCGCCGGGTCCCTATCCCTCCCTGGCCTGTGCCGTCTCCGCCCCAGCCATTGACGGCGTATTCAATAGCGCCGAATGGCCTGCCGCACCCCTGGCCCAGTTTTCTGCACCATCTAATCCCGCGCGCATGGTAACTCTTTACGGCTCAAAGAACGCTGCTGCCTATTACCTGGCTGCTTTGCTGAATGACCCGGCTGTGGATACCAGCGATGAAGTCCGCATAGGCTATGACGTAACCCAGAATGGTGGAGACCCCGACTCCTCGGACCGTTTCTTTATCGTTCGCCGCGATGGAACCAGTGAGGTGTGGGCCGGCATTGGCAGTAACAACGATGGCTTGAGTTGGGATTCGGGGTATAGCAGCAGCAACTGGACGGCCGTTGCGGGCGAAAGCGCCGGACAATGGGTGGTAGAAATGCAGATCTCAGCCGCCGAAATGCCCGCACTTGCCAATCCCTTTGCCATGATGGCCCATGGCCAATCTACCAGCGATGTGGCTACCTGGCCGGGCAGCGCGTTTGGCAACGATCCGGGTGGCTGGCAAGGCGTCGTCAATCCCGCTTGTAGCTAGTCCTCCAATTCATTTGCGAGACGCGCATAGATATCGCCTGAACGGCCTTTCCCTAGTTCGTCCCGCAGAGTAGCTATGATCTCTTCCGCGGTTAGCCATACCTTCCTCTGGAATACATGCTTCTCGCCCTCTGACCAGTTGAATACATACCCCCCCAGCGTCTCAAGTTGTCTGACGCACTGCACAGCCAACTCGATAACCGCGGGAATGTACTCGAAGGAGAGGGCGGCAACTAGGCTGGCTTAATCCCTGCAAGACCTCCAGTTCGAAACCTTCAACATCGATCTTACAGAATGTAGGTCGACCGTATCGGGTGATCAATTGATCCAAGGTAGTTACTGGAACCGAGATTGCCGTGTCCCAACGAACCCTTCGAAAACTCGTGTCCTCCTGCACTGCGCCAATCCACTCCCGGGAAAGGGTTGTCACCGTGGGCGTACGCTCGCTCACGTACAGGGTCGCCATGCCTTGTTCGGCTCCAACCGCCTCTTCCACCAGCGCAACACGATTGTTGTCTGCGTACCGGTGGCGCAGGTAAGCCATGAATGTTGACTGGGGCTCTACTGCCACTACGCGGGCTCCCAGCGCGGCCCAAACGCCACTTCGATTACCTGCATGTGCACCAATATCAAAACACAGGTCGTCAGGGCCGATAAACCCCGCGTAAAACGCGCGTAGCTGCCGTCGGCGCAGTGGATTAGCGTAATAGATGATAAGCGAACGCAGCAGACCGAGCTGGCTGTTCATAAATCGGGCCCGCCATTTGCCCGAAAGGCGCTGCACATTACCTGTTTGTACCCACTGCCTGTGACTGGGTCAAGAGAGTCGTGGGTAGATATTCTGGATTGTCGCGCCCAAGCGATGTAAGATTCGCAATCATGGGCAATCAAAGTCAAACGAAACTCGCTCGCACCTTCTTTTCCCGCCCTGCCACCGAAGTCGCCGTCGCTCTCCTGGGCCAGACGCTGGTTCGCAGGTACGAAGGAAGACGAATGAGCGGCATGATTGTGGAGACAGAGGCCTACTGTGCCGCCGAGCATGACCTTGATCTCGCTTGCCATGGGGACCGGGTCAACAAAGGCCGCCCTACGCCCCGCACGGCCGTTATGTTCGGTCCTGCCGGCATAGCGTACGTCTACTTCACCTACGGAATGCATTGGATGTTCAACATCGTTACTGGAACGGATAACCGGGCCAGCGCAGTCTTGATTCGCGCCTTGAAACCTCTTGAGGGTCTAGAAATGATGCGCGATTTTCGTGCCCGACCTGATCGCGAGCTGACCAACGGGCCGGCCAAACTGGCCCAGGCTTTGGCCATAACAGGTGCGGACAACGGCCGAGATCTCTGCGACCCTCATGGGGACATTTGGATTGAGCCAGGCGGCGAGATTCCGTTGCTGGAAACAGCCTGCGGCCCGCGCATAGGCCTCGGCAAGACGCCCGAACCTTGGCTCTCTATACCCTGGCGCTACTGGATAAAAGGTAATCACTTTGTTTCACGTTAATGCAACTCTTTCTATGTCACAGTTCGTCTGACCACGATGGGACAAAAAAGATATCCCCTGCCCGGTGATTCAGCACTCGGGATAACTGAAAGACCGCTACGGCCGTTGAGTGGCAAGCAGCCTCTCAACTATGAAGCTCTGCGCGATATCATTGACCTGGCACTTTGGTCTGGACAAATCTTGCTGCAGCATGGCGCAAGCAGCGAGCGAGTTGAAGAAACCGTTCATCGAATCGGTACAGGCCTGGGCTGTAATTGGTTGGACGTCAACGTAACCTTGCAGGCGATTACCATCACTGCAATCAGCGGTGAAGATTTTCGAACCAAGACCCGCCGGATTGTACGGAGCAACGTCAATTTCCAGATCGTCGCGGAGGTAAATGATTTGGGCCACAAGGTCTCTGATGGGCAGCTTGGTCCCCGGCAGGTACGCCATCAGCTGACCGCCCTTGAGGCAGAACCTCCTGGCTACGAGCAGTGGCTGACCATGCTGGCGGTAATGTTGGCTCTTGCGGCCTTCAGCCAGCTACTAGGCGGGGATTGGGTAGCCTTTGTCGCCACTCTAGTAGGCGGAGGGGTGGGCATGCTCGTTCGCCAACTTCTTGCACATCGCTATTTCAACCCTTATATCATTGTGGTTGCCAGCGCCTTTGCGGCCAGTTTAACGGCTGCCGCCGTTGATCTTTGGCGCCTGACTTCCACGCCGGGCGTGGCTATGGTTGCTTCCGTCCTCTTTTTGGTGCCAGGGGTACCCCTGATAAATGCCGCCCAGGACTTGATGCGGGGCTACACCAGCAACGGAATCGGACGTGGAGTCGATGGGCTGATCATTTCCATGGCCATTGCCATTGGGCTGTTCTTTACCCTGTCTTTAGTAGGACTGCAGCTGCCATAGTGCACGCGTTTCTCTGAGAATGATGGATCTCGCCCTTAAGCTAGTTGCGGATATGCTCTGGTCAGCAGTGGCCGCCGCAGGTTTTGCCGTACTATTCAAAGTGCCCAGGCGTCTTCTTCTTCACTGCGCGATCGTAGGTGCCTTGGGCCATTCCACGCGCACCGTACTCGTATTTTCCGGGGCGAATCTGATCTTGGCCTCGCTTGCAGGGGCCACGTTAGTGGGCTTTGCCGGGTATTGGCTGTCGCGGCACTATAAGATTCCTTCCCCCGTCGTTACTGTACCTGCGATTATTCCCCTGGTGCCGGGCGCCATCGCCTTTCAAAGCCTGCTGACTCTTATCAACGCCCTGGGTGCAGATCCGGGTGAAACGCAGGAGCTGTTTCTGGCTTCCGCCTATGACGCTGTTTTGGCCGGGCTCATAATCTTCGCCCTTGGCGTTGGCATATCTGCTCCATTCTTGTTACTGCGCAGGCGGAAACCGGTCGTCTGATCCACCCTTTCTGGTTCACCGTGCTTGTTCAAATTCTGAGAGCAGGGCAATCGCATACAAAACTCGGATATCCATTGCGGACAAGAAGAGATGCGAATCAAGATGAGAAATTGCTTACAACAAGCCGGTCATTCAACATAAACTGCTCGGCGTCATGCGATCATAGGCAAATCAAACCTGCCTTTTGCCTGATCAGCACAAAAGTGGCATCAGAAAATCTATATGCGATTGCCCTGATTCTGAGAGCGCAAAGCTACTCGCAAACATACGTTTCGGGTAAACTACGAACGCAGTGCTTCATAACTTCTTCTGTGCCAGGAAACATTCAGATTCCTGGCAGAGGAAATTATGCTGAGACATGGGTTCCGTGGCGCTGGCTTAAGGTTAATTGGGAGAACGAAGATGTTTGAGCGATTAAAAGGTGTATTGGCCCTCGATGCAGGAGCTTTCGAGGACATTGAACATGATCCATCGGCGATGATCCAGGCGTTTATTGTCGTTGTTGTCTCTTCAATTCTGGCCGCAATTGGCGGCAGTTTTGGACAGGTACTGTTTGGCGTCGGTATCGGTGTAGATGGCAATACAACACTTAGATTCCTGGCTATTGCCGGATGGGCTATTCTGGCCTGGATCCTTTGGTCGCTGGTGACCTGGTTATTTGGCACGAAAATATTCCATGGTGATGCCACGGTGAGCGAGATGATGCGTGTGATCGGTTTCGCCTATGCTCCCTTAGCCTTTCAGATATTCAGCTTCATACCCATTATTGGGCCTTTTGTACCCTGGGTCGTGGCAATCTGGTCAGTGATTGCCGTTTTCATCGCTGTGAATACGTCTCTCGATCTGCCAAGTGGTGTCCAGACAATCGCTACCGTATTTGCTGGCTGGTTTGTTTATCTGATTGGTATGGGAGTCCTCCTCAACCTCCTTTAGGCTCACAAAAAACCGGCTCGTTGGCATAAACCTTACCGCGGGCCAACCTCGCTTCGGGAAATAATCTGCGGGACTTTTCCTGCCGCTTGGCGGACGGCTGGTTCAGATTGTCTTTGGCGCATGCTGTATGATCATCACCTTTGTTATCCTGCTGCTCACCATTGTCCTGTTCATTTCCGGAAAGGTTCGTTCTGACCTGGTTGCCCTGCTGGCGCTACTGGCGCTGTTCCTTAGCGGGACGCTGACCATGGAGCAGTCGTTGGCTGGCTTCAGTAACCCCACGGTAATCATGATTGCTGCTCTCTTCGTGGTGGGCGAAGGGTTATCCAGGACAGGTGTCACAGCCTGGCTTGGGCAGCAGATCCTGCAGCTTGCCAGAGGGAGCAAACTTCGCCTGCTGGTTGTATTGATGGCCGGTACGGCCGTTCTCTCCGCCTTCATCAGCAACACTGGCACAGTCGCTACCCTATTGCCCGCCGTAGCTGCCGCCGCCTGGCGTGTTGGCAGCGTGCCTTCGCGGTTTCTCATCCCCCTCGCCTTTTCCGCCAACACAGGCGGATTATTTACTCTCACCGGAACCCCGCCCAACATTGTCGTATCCGATGCACTCATAAGCGCTGGATTTGAACCGTTCGGCTATTTCGAATACGCATTTATCGGCCTGCCACTCCTGATTGCCGCTATTGCCTACATGGTCTTTTTTGGCCGGCGCCTATTGCCCAGTCGTAACGTCGAGGAGCGCCCTGACGACCTTGCCGAAGCCGTCGGAGAATTAGCGGCAACCTTTGGCTTGACCGAGGAGCTCTATCGGTTACGAGTGCGCTATGGTTCCTCCCTGACTGGCCAGACCCTGGCACAGGCGGCACTAGGGCGTGACTACGGTGTCACCGTGCTTCGCATCGAGGCTAGGTCCATTAGTGGGGACGAGCCCGAAACAGTCCCCGATCGAGCCTTCCCTGGCCCGCTTCATACGCTCGAGCGCCTGCAAGAAGCGCACACCAGCGTACCTGGAGCGGCGACTGTCATTAAGCCGCAAGACGTGCTATTGGTGAAAGGTAGCGGCAAAGCAGTTTATCAAATGATGCTTGACTTCAATCTTGGGGTTCTGCCGGTGGAAGATGACGGACAGGGATTGTCCGCAGCCCTTCTTTCATCGGAGGTCGGCATTGCGGAAGTATTGTTGACGCCACGGTCTGTCTATATTGGTCAGCCGATAAAGGGCAGCGATATCGCCGCCAAATTTGGGGTTCACGTGGTCAGTATCCGTCGCGGCGACAGAACGCTTGGTAGTGAGGCGGATCGGTTGGCCTTTGGCGATGCGCTGCTGATACGCGGGACTTGGCGAGACATTGAACGTGTAAGAAACGAGCGCCGCAATTTCGTCGTGGTTGGAAGTCCCGAGGCAATGTCGCGACAGGTAATCGAGTTGACGCCTGAGGCAGTTGTCGCGGTGGTCAGCCTCTTTGGTATGATTGCCCTAATGGCAACCGGGATCCTGCCCGTAGTGTTTGCGGCAATGATCGCTGCGGTAGTCATGGTATTGGGTGGTTGCCTGACCATGAGCCAGGCCTATCGCGCCATCAGTTGGCATAGTGTCATTCTCATTGCGGCCATGTACCCGATGAGCACTGCCCTCGAAGTAAGTGGTGGCGCTGAATTTCTCGCCAGTGGCCTGGTCAATTCCCTGGGGCAGATAGGGCCCCTAGTGTTGTTGGGCGGGATCTTCATCCTGACTACTTCCTTCAGTCAGGTTGTCAATAACACCGCCACGGCCGTTTTGGTTGCCCCCATTGCCCTACGTGCTGCACTAGAACTCAGCCTGTCGCCTGACCCATTTATGATGACAGTTGCCGTGAGTGCCTCGACGGCCTTTCTCACCCCAATAGGGACCACAACCAACCTCATGGTCATGAGCCCTGGTGGATACCGCTTCACAGATTACCTGAAAGTCGGCCTACCGCTGCTGATCATCTTTCTGCTGCTTACGATTGCCATCGTACCCATCGTTTGGCCTTTCTGAAGTGATACAATCAGCTTCAGCTTCCCAAATTTCACGAACGAACACTGTCGTTGGAGGACAATATGAAACTGCTGGAAGGCAAAAAAGCGCTTATCTTCGGGGTGGCAAACAAGTATTCTATTGCCTGGGGCATTGCCCAGGCCTTTCATGCCCACGGTGCCACGATCGGCCTGAGCTACGGCATACCACAACTGGAAAAGCGTGTCCGGCCACTCGCCGACGAAATTAGGGTCGAATTCGTCGAAAAGTGCGATGTCACCGTGGAAAACGAGATCACGGCCGTTTTTGCCAAGGCTGCCGAGGCCTTCGGCACACTTGACATCCTAGTTCATGCGGTCGCCTTTGCCCCATCCACCGAACTGGAAGGACGCTTTGTTGACACCACGCGCGAAGGTTTTGGCCTTGCCCTCGATATAAGCGTATATAGCATGGTCGCTCTGACGCGAGCTGCCCTTCCGTTGATGCCTGATGGCGGCTCAGTCCTGACTTTGAGCTATTATGGAGCTGAGAAGGTTGTCCCCCACTACAATGTGATGGGCGTCGCCAAAGCGGCCCTTGAAGCCAGTACCCGCTACCTTGCCGCAGACTTGGGCCCACAGGGAGTACGCGTCAATGCGATTTCTGCTGGTCCAATCAAGACCCTTTCCGCCGGAGGCATCGCCGGCTTTCGCAAAATGCTTAACTACGCAGGCGAACGCGCGCCATTGCGGCGCAACGTAACGCAAGAGGAAGTAGGCAATACCGCACTTTGGCTCTGCAGCGACCTTGCTGCCGCAGTCACTGGTGAGATCGTACATGTGGACGCCGGCTACAATATACTGGGTATGCATGAGCCCCCGGAGCGGTGGGAGTAGTCTCCTGGTAGCGGAATCGTAACTCTTTCTGTAAGGTAAAGAGTGCATACTGAGTTGACAGGTGAACGCCTGCAGTTATACAATTTGGTTGAGAACTGAATAGCAATATATATTGCGCTTATCAGGAGCAGTGGAGGGATCGGCCCTTTGAAACTGCAGCAACCCCTCGTCTTGTGGGAAGGTGCTAATTCCGTCAGCGTGTGCTGAGAGATAAGGGGCAAAGATGTGAACAACATGCCTCTTGGATTCCAGGAGGCTTTTTCTTTAGCTGTTGCCGGAGGAAAACCTGTGCCGTTCAAGGATCGGGGGTCCGCTGGCTGAAAGTCAACTTCTGATAAGTCTAGTGACCGCGACGCGTTTCGCATAACCTTTGGAGGTATTCAAGAAAATGACTACTACTTTCATGACCGCTCCAAGCCTGCTCTTTACATCAGAGTCGGTGACGGAGGGGCATCCCGACAAGATGTGTGATCAGATTAGCGATGCAGTTCTGGATGCCATCTTGGAGCAAGATCCGCTGGCACGTGTCGCTTGTGAAACGGCCGTCAAAACGGGGTTTGTTTTGCTTCTGGGCGAGATAACGACCACAGCCTTTGTGGACTTCGACAAACTTGTACGCCAGGTCGTCGTTGACATTGGCTTCGACGATAGTAGCAAAGGATTCGATGGAAATACCTGCGCCGTGCAGTCCGCCATTGCCGCCCAGAGTCCAGACATTGCTCAGGGCGTCGATCGCGCCCTTGAGTACCGCACCAACGGTAGTAGCGACGCCGAGATTGAAGCGTTAGGCGCCGGTGACCAGGGCATGATGTTCGGCTTTGCTTGCGACGAAACTGAAGTCTTGATGCCTCTGCCCATCTACCTCGCACATCGCCTTTCCGAGCGCCTCAGCCAGGTAAGACGGGACGGCACCTTGCCCTGGCTCCGGCCGGACGGCAAGACGCAGGTAACAATTGAATACAGCTTTGGCAAACCAAAGCGCGTTCACACCGTGCTTGTCAGCACCCAGCATGCCCCTGAGATCGAGCACGACGAAATTGAGGCGGCTATGATTGAACATGTAATCAATCCTGTTCTGCCTGCCGAGCTGGTTGATGACCAATTGCGCGTCTTCATAAATCCCACAGGACGATTTGTAGTTGGGGGACCGATGGGTGACGCCGGTTTGACCGGTCGAAAGATAATAGTCGATACCTATGGTGGCATGGGCCGTCACGGCGGTGGCGCATTTAGCGGCAAAGATCCGACCAAGGTAGACCGCAGTGCTGCGTATGCTTCCCGCTGGGTCGCCAAGAACATCGTGGCCGCGGGTCTGGCGGAGCGCTGTGAGGTACAGGTTGCCTATGCAATTGGCGTTGCCGAGCCGCTCAGTGTGAACGTCGAAACTTTTGGCACGAGCAACTTGACTTCCGAACAGTTGGTCCAACTGATCAATCAGCACTTTGACCTGCGTCCTGGCGCGATCATTCGTGATTTGGACTTGCGGCGCCCGATCTATCGGCAGACCGCTGCTCATGGCCACTTTGGACGGCACGATATTGATGCGCCATGGGAACGCACCGATCGCGCTGAGGCCTTGCGCGAGGCTGCACAGGAATTGTGGGCGCCCGCCTAAGTGCCTGTCACGAACGCTAATCGCCGGAGACATTCGTTAGAATCCTGTACGCGATTAGCCGATCGGATATAATAAAGGTGCCGTTAAGGGGCGAACCTGGGCGGGTTCGCCCCTATTTGCGCGCCGCTCTGTCTTGACGGTTGCGCTGGGCTGGGCTAGAATCGCTAGCTGTTTAACGAGTCTGTATTATTAGGTGAATACGTGTTTGAGTCACTGGGCAATCGCCTGCAAACGGTTTTCGATAATCTACAACGGCACGGCAAGCTGACCGAGGCTGATGTTGACATTGCTATGCGCGAAGTGCGTATGGCCCTGCTCGAAGCAGATGTCAACTTCAAAGTTGTAAAAAGCTTCGTCAGCCGTGTTCGCGAACGCGCCGTTGGCCAGGAAGTCATGCGCAGTCTTACACCTGGGCAGCAGGTTGTTAAGATCGTGCGCGATGAGTTGGTAGTCACCTTGGGTGAGCCTGGCCGCCTCAACCTTGGTTTGCAGTCTCCTGCTGTCATCATGTTGGTAGGCCTCCAAGGCGCGGGCAAAACGACTATGGCCGGTAAATTGGCTCTCCACCTGCGCAAACAGGGACGACGGCCGTTACTTGTAGCCGCTGACGTGTACCGGCCCGCCGCCATTGACCAGCTGCAAACGTTGGGTCGAGAGCTGGATATCCCGGTTTACAGCGAAGGTCCAGATGCCAACCCGATAGAGGTTGCCCAACATGCGGTCCAGCATGCGATTCGCAACAGTCTGACAACAGTGATCGTCGATACTGCGGGTCGTCTCAATATCGACGAAATGATGATGGGCGAGATCAAGGCTATCAAGACTAAGGTCAACCCCATAGAGACCCTGCTAGTTGCCGATGCGATGACTGGCCAGGAAGCGGTGCGTGTTGCCACCGACTTCAATGATGCTGTTGACATCACTGGTTTGATTATGACCAAGGTGGATGGTGACGCCCGCGGTGGCGCAGCTATCTCTATGCGTGAAGTTACCGGGGTGCCGATCAAGTTCCTGGGTACCGGCGAACGCCTAAACGCGATTGAGCTTTTCCATCCCGATCGCCTCGTCAATCGTATATTGGGCATGGGCGACGTCTTGACCCTAATCGAGACTGCACAGCAAGAGATGGATCAGGAGGAGGCCCAGCGTGCAGGCGAGAAAATGGCTAGCGGTGAGTTTGACCTGGACGATTTTCTCAAACAGATGCAGCAGGTCAAACGCATGGGCCCGCTGGGAAAGATCCTCGAGATGGTGCCGGGCATGAGCAAATTGTCAGGCGACATCGATCTGAGCTCAGCCGAAAAGGACATGAAACGTATTGAGGCCATTATTCAGTCGATGACCTATGCCGAGAGACACAACCCGAAAATTATCAAGGCCAGCCGTAAGCGGCGCATTGCCGCGGGTTCTGGCACCAATGTACAAGAAGTAAACGCTCTGCTGAAACAGTTTAAAGATATGCAGGGCATGATGAAACAACTGGGAAAAGGCGGACGTCGCGGGAAGGGCGGGCTGAATGCTTTGCTCAGCGGCATGCGCCAGTAGAAATAGCAACTGGAGAAAGTGTGAGATTATGTTACGTATTCGTCTGAGTCGTACCGGCATGAAGAAACAGGCCAGCTACCGTGTGGTAGTGGCGAATTCCGAATCAAAGCGTGATGGCCGTGTGGTGGAGCGCATTGGCCACTACAACCCGCGCATCGAGCCGGAAGAATTCGTTATTCAAGAGGACCGGGCCCTCTATTGGCTTAGCGTGGGAGCCCAACCCTCCGATGCTGTACGTCGTTTGCTGGAGAAGCAGGGCACGATGGGTCGTCTCGAAAGAGTGCGATCCGGCGAGTCAATAGAGTCGTTAGCCGCAGAATTTGACGGTGTTGCCCCTTCTACTCCAGTCGCCGAGTTGGCCGAACCCGTGGCGGTCGCCGAGATGGCGATGGCTGTTGCGGCGGCTATAGAAGAAGAAGAGTAGGTCCGTTTCGAAGGCCCCAAGACCATGAAAGAGCTCGTTGATTATATCGTGAAGTCTCTGGTAGATGACCCCGAATCCGTTTCTGTTGCGGAACTCAAAGGACCTGGTTCCACTACCCTTGAGCTTTCCGTCGCTGCGTCCGACATGGGCCGAGTTATCGGCAAGGGCGGTCGCATCATCAATTCAATTCGTGCTTTGCTGCTTGTGCCTGCCGCCAAACAGGGCTTACGGGTAAATCTCGAATTACTTGAGGCCGACGGAGGCTCACGATAGGCCCTTAGCCCTGATTCTATTGTATTCAGCCGGTATTAGGCAGGTTAGGGCCGCAAGGCTCTTCCCTGATAAAGGTGTTTCCTTTGTCTACAGAACAGGATACTGACAGAGCTGATAGCCTGCGAGGCTCGGTGACTCAAAGCACTGAGCCTCGCTTTTTGGTCATCGGCCAGATAACAAAACCACATGGCGTGCGTGGTGAAGTACGCGTCCTGCCGCTGACGGATCGCCCGGAGCGGTTCACCTGGCTTAAGGAAGTCTACTTGGACGAGGAAGGAAGCACACTCGCTCCCGTAACCGGTGCTCGCGTGCACCAGAACTTCGTTCTCCTCAAACTGGCAGGCTACGACACGCGTGATGCCGCCGACTCACTGCGTGGTAGTAGGTTAGCCATCCCTGCCGATCAGGCCATCCCCCTGGAAGAAGGTGAATATTACCTTCACGAACTCGTCGGCATGGAAGTTCTCACGCAGGCTGCAGAACACCTGGGCGCGATCACAGACGTGATTGAAACCGGAGCTAATAACGTATTTGTGGTCCAGGGTCCGAACGGCGAACTCCTCATCCCCGATATCCCTCAAGTAGTCCTTGAACTAGATTTCGACAACGGCCGAATGATCATACAGCCCTTGCCTGGGCTGTTCGCTTCTTGACAGCACCACCCGGCATGATATGCTGAAAGACATGTCAAACGAGAAGTACTGGTTGGCCTTCAATCTAGTCAAAGGCATTGGTCCGGCCAAGTTGCAGGCCCTATTGGGCTACTATGGCGATCTTGAACGCGCCTGGAACGCACCCTATGCTGAATTGGAGCGGTTAGGCCTAGACAAACGCGCGCTCACTAATCTCGTCGATGCGCGCGCCAACATTGATCTGGAACAGCATCTGCGGGATATCAGATCTAAAGGCATTTCGCTCTTGACCTGGGATTCGCCGACCTACCCTTCCTATTTACGGGAAGTGGATTCTCCTCCGCCACTGCTATATGTCGTGGGTAGTCTCGAAGAAATCGATCGTTGGGCCGTCGCAGTCGTTGGTACAAGGCGTGTTACATCCTACGGCCGTCAGGTTACCGAAGAGCTGGTAGCAGCGCTCGTGCAGAATGGCGTAACCATCGTCAGCGGCCTTGCCCGAGGCATTGATGCCATAGCCCATCGTACCGCCTTGCAGCATGGTGGCCGCACGATAGCCGTACTAGGTTCTGGTCCAGACAATATCTATCCCCCGGAACATCGAGATTTGGCCCGAGAAATCGTGCGTGGCCATGGAGCCGTAATCACCGAATACCCTCTTGGCACTGCGCCTGATGCCGGCAATTTTCCACCGCGCAATCGAATAATCAGCGGCTTTGCCCTGGGCGTTGTCGTTGTCGAAGCAGGTGATCCAAGCGGAGCCCTTATTACGGCGCAATTTGCTATGGAGCAGGGCCGCGATGTTTTCGCCGTGCCCGGAAATATCAACAGCATTGCCAGCAAGGGTACAAATCTCCTGATCCAGCAGGGCGCGAAACTGGTCACCTGTGCCGAGGACATTCTCGAAGAACTTAACCTAGCTTTGGTGCTGGAACACACGGCTGTGCAGCTGGCCCTGCCCGAAACTGCTGAAGAAGCAGCCTTGTTCCCCCACTTGTCGGGCCAGCCCGTGCACGTAGATGCCCTATGCCGCGCGACAGGGCTTCCAAGCAGCGTGGTCAGTGGAACCTTGACCCTGCTCGAACTGAAGGGTGTTGTTCGCCAGGTAGGTGCCATGAACTACGTCATGGTCCGCGAACCTGACCCCAGTTACCTTACTGGCGCCGGTGCTGCGCAGGAATCAGAATAATGAGAATCGTCATATTTGCCGGGGGATCAGGCCGCCGCCTGTGGCCTATCAGCCGTGTCCACTCTCCCAAGCAGTTCGAACCGATTGTTGGCGCTCTATCAACGCTTCAGATGGCGGTTCAACGTGTCATGGACACATATGGGCCGGACCGCATCTACATATCTACCAATGAGCGCTATGCAGAGTTGGTTCGCGAACAGTTGCCGCAGCTGCCTTCCACGCAGATTATTGGCGAACCCGCCCGTCGTGACCTTGCCGCCGCAGTGGGCCTCGCCCTTGTCCATCTCACTGCCAGCGACCCTACAGCAAAGAACGAGCCAGTTGCTATCGTTTGGGGCGATAGCCACGTGGCCAATACGGAAGTTTTCCAAAACATCCTCCGTACTGCTGAATCCCTATTGCGCCGGAATGTGGCCGAAATCTTCTTCGTCGGCGAAACACCGCGCTTTGCCAACCAGAACCTCGGCTGGCTGGAATTGGGTGCGGCTATTTCCCGCGAGGACGGGCTCCCGGCCTATCGCTTTGCGGGCTTAACGTACCGCCCTCCGCAGGAACTCTGTGAACAGCTGTTTTCGTCAGGTAAGCATGTGTGGAACACAGGGTACTTCATTACCACCCCAGGGTTTGTGCAGAGCCTTTATGAACGTTACCAGCCCGAGATGTGGTGGCGCCTGCAGGAGATAGGCAAGGCGATTGGCCAGCCTTCCTACTCTGCAACCCTCAATCGCCTCTACCCGGCGATGGAGTCAGTCTCCTTTGATGATGCGATTTTAGCCCACTTGCCTTTCCAAAGTGCGGCCGTTTTGCACGGCGATTTAGGATGGAGCGATCCCGGCACCTTGTATGCTCTCAAGGAGGCGCTCCAGCCTTCGCAGGATGAGAACTTAACCTTAGGAAAGGTCGTCGATACACAGTCCCGTGATAGCCTTATCTATAACTACGACGAGGAAAAGCTGCTGGTTGCGATTGGCCTGGATGGCATGATTGTGGTAAACACGACCGATGCCATTTTGGTAGTGCACAAAGATCATATCCCTCTTGTGAAGACAGCAGTAGAGGGATTTGAGAACACCGATTTTGAGACCTATAGCTAAACACCACCAGAGCTCGGCCAATCGCATATAGCATCTGTGGGTCACGGGATAAATACTTAGTATGAGTGAAGATATCAATCTGGAAGGGTATTGTTTTAAGTGCAAGGCCAAGCGGATCGTGCGCGATCCTGTTCCCGAATGGTCTGCCAGTGGCAGCCCCGGCACCCGCGGAACGTGCCCGGTATGCGAAGGGACCATCTACAAGATGGGCCGTACCCCTGCCCATGAGAACATGCCGAAACCCGAAATTTCCAGCAAGCCCCGCAAATCGGCCAAAAAGAAAACGAAGAAAGGCGCCGGGAAGAACACCCGCAAAGCTCCGTCAGGTAAGCGCTCGGGCACTCTGGTGGTCGTTGAATCCCCTGCCAAAGCGCGCACCATCGGACGCTACTTAGGTAAAGGCTATACCGTCAAATCCAGCGTTGGTCATGTGCGCGACTTGCTGCGGTCTAGGCTCAGTGTGGACGTTGAAAACGACTTCACACCTGAGTATCGTGTTCCAAACGACAAGCGCAAAGTTGTCAAGGAACTTCAGGAAGCTGCGGCGCGCTCCACCGAGATTTTCCTGGCCACAGATCCTGACCGCGAAGGTGAGGCCATTGCCTGGCATGTGCAGGAAGCGGCAGAAATGGATCCTGAGCGTACGAAAAGAGTGGTCTTTCACGAGATCACCAAACCGGCCGTCATTGCAGCTTTTGAGCACCCTCGTGAGATCGACATGGACCGCGTGGATGCCCAGCAGGCCCGCCGGATTCTGGATCGGCTGGTTGGCTACAACCTCAGCCCGCTCCTCTGGCGCAAGGTTCGCGGGCGACTTTCGGCCGGTCGTGTTCAGTCTGTCGCTGTGCGGCTTGTGGTAGAGCGCGAACGCGAGATTGATGAGTTCGAGGCTCTTGAATACTGGACCATCGAGTCGCAAGTTAGCCAGCACCAGCATCGTGGTGCGGATCCACGGCCGTATTTTGTCGGCAAACTGCATAAGCTGAACGGGGAAGACCCGGTCCTTAATTCTGAGGCCGAAGTTTTGCCCCACCTCGCCATCCTGAACAAGGCAAGTTGGGACGTAGGCGCGGTCAGAATCGGCAAACGCACGCGTCGCCCCGCTGCCCCTTTCACAACAAGCACGTTGCAGCAGGAAGCGTCGCGCAAGCTCAGCTTTGGCGCCGGCAAAACGATGCGCAATGCTCAGCAGCTCTACGAGGGTATCGACATAGACGCCGGTGAAGGAGTTGGTCTAATCACCTATATGCGTACGGATAGTGTTTCCATCTCCTCCGACGCCCAGAGTGAAGCACGCCGATTCGTCGAGGAGCACTATGGCCCAGACTATGTGCCGCCAGAACCGCCCGTTTACCGCACTAGGGCCAAATCGGCACAGGAGGCCCACGAGGCAATCCGGCCTACTTCAGTCTACCGGTCGCCCAAGAAAATGAAGAAATTCCTCAAGCGTGATCAGTACCGCCTCTATCAGCTGATCTGGGAACGCTTCGTCGCCAGCCAAATGGAATCCGCTCTTTATGATACCGTGTCGGCGGATATATGGGCCGGTGAGCGGGCTGTATCATTGGAGGAACGGCCGTACCTTTTCCGCGCGACGGGATCGACCTTGCGCTTCGCTGGCTTCCTGATGCTTTACGAGGAAACACGTCCCGAAGACAAGCCGGATGATGAAGATGCCGAGCATCCAGTCCCTAGCGATTTGCAGGAAAGTGAAAACGTTGACCTGGTCCAGCTTATACCCGATCAGCACTTCACCCAGCCTCCGCCTCGTTATTCCGAAGCAACTCTGGTGAAAGCCATGGAAGAAGAGGGCATCGGCCGTCCTAGTACCTATGCTTCCATCATCTCTACCATCCAGGATCGCGGCTATGTCACAACTGAGAACCGTCGCTTGATTCCCACGGAAACTGGGGCCATTGTCAACGATTTGCTGGTTGAGCATTTCCCCGACATTCTTTCGGTTGACTTCACGGCCCGTATGGAAGAAGATCTTGACGAAATTGCCGACGGCAAGCCGTGGGTTCCCGTTATTCAGTCTTTCTATGACAAGTTTGAAGTGAACCTGGAGGAAGCGGATTCCTCGATCCCCAAGCTGGACGTCCAGAAGGAAGTGGAATATGCGGGCCGTGATTGCCCTGAGTGCGGCAGTCCGCTCGTGTATCGCGAAGGGCGTTACGGTCGTTTTATCGGCTGCAGCACCTTCCCCAAGTGCCGCTTTACCGAGCAAATCCTGAACCTCATTGGCGTCCACTGTTCGTTTGGGGGCGGTGAGGTTGTAGAGCGCCGTACCAAGAAAGGACGGGTTTGGTATAGCTGTGACAAGTATCCGGAGTGTCAGTGGACTAGTTGGAAGAAGCCTGTAATCGATCCAGATGGCCAATGTGTGGATGGCCTGCTGGTGCAGGTCAACCAGACTACAATGGACTGCACAACATGTGGCCTGAAGGAGCCTGCGGCGCAGTTGGACGAGGAAAGGACCCGGACAAGCTGAACCTTGCCTTTTGCGGACATCGCAGTGGGCAAAGCTTCCTTTGGCAGAGCGGGGCAGCTTGTTACCCTTTCTGTTCATGACAATTGTCTGCTCCAAGGTTCCTGTTCGATCCAGCGCTTTGGGAACCTCGACCCGACAGGCGGGATGCTCACTTTATGGGCGAACAACCAGGTGAATCAGCTTCAGTGAACCCGGCTGGTGCCAGTGTTCCTCAGATTTCAATAATCGTGCCGACGCGTAACGAAGCCGAGAATGTCGCACCCTTGTTGCAGCGACTCAGGGCAGCACTGGCGCGTCTCAGTATGGAAGTGCTCTTTGTCGATGATAGTACGGACGAAACCGTATCTGTGCTGCACACTTTGCAGGCGCAGTTCCCTGGACTTGTACATATCATCGCCCGCCCTCCTGAAGACCGAAACGGTTTGAGCGGTGCCGTTGTCGACGGGCTGCGGGCTGCGCAGGGAGAATGGGTCTGTGTAATGGACGCTGATCTCCAGCACCCACCGGAGGCAATCCCGCGCATGTGGGAACAGGCATGTAAGACCGGCGCAGATATTGTTGTTGGTAGTCGCCAGGGTGATCTTTTCGGACCACTTGGCCTCAGTCGCCTGCGTTCGCTGAATTCCAAGACCCTGACTATCCTGGCGCGTATGCTTTTCCCACGTGTACTCAAGAATGTCTCGGATCCTCTGACGGGCCTATTTCTCGTACGCCGTTCGGCCGTGGACGTCGATCAGCTCCAGCCAGAGGGCTTCAAAATACTTTTGGAAATCCTCGTCCGCTTCCCCGCTCTCGAAGTAACCGAAATCCATTTTGACTTCGCCCCGCGCCGGGGTGGGCAAAGCAAGGCCGATTTCCGCGAAGGCGGTCGTTTCTTCCGTCACCTCGTCCGCTTGCGTGGCACAGCCAACGCCCATCTTGGACGCTTCGTCGCTGTGCTGTTTGGTGGTATGCTAGCAAACACGCTCCTATACGCCGCCCTGCTGAGCCAGACGCCGTGGCCTCCTCTTCTTGCTGGGCTTCTCGCCGCGGACTTCGCCTGGCTGGCGGCCTTTTTCATCACTGAGTACTGGGTCTTTTCAGAACGAGATCACCACGAGATACGTCGCCGTTTCTGGGGCCATTTCTTGCTCACTCAGCTTACCCTTCTGCTTATTTATGCGCCCGCAGTGCTGCTCCTGGATGCAATGGGACTTCCCTGGCCGCTCCTTGGCAATCTGGTTGCACTGCTGGCGGTGGCTCTGGTTCGCTATCTCCTTTCTGAACAATGGGTCTGGACTCGTGGTAGTTTTATCTGGCAGCCTCTCAACTACTATTACGATATTCATGGTATCGTGGCCATTGAATCCCAGGTGCCTTTGTGCGATCTGGAATACTTTGCTCGCCAACACATTTCAGAAGACCCGGACCTTAAGATCCGCGTGGATCGGCAGGGTACACCCACCCGGCTTTCCGGCGGCATCAGCTATGATGAGCATCTCGGCCGGTTTGGATTTGGTCTCACCGTTGTGCCTGGGCCCTATACGCAAATCGTGGTTTCTCCTTTACTGGAACGCTCACCAGAATTCCTGTTTACCAATGTGATAGAGCCGATCATGCGTTGGCGCTTTGTACAACTCGGATACACATTGGTAAGAGGGGCTGCCGTTGCCTCAGATAGTGCGGCGACAATACTTTGTGCCGAACAAGATATGGCTCCCGTGGTCAGCGAACTCTGCCGCACCTTTGCCTACGGGTTCATGGCCGATGACCTGACCCTTCTCTCAGCCTCAGGTGAGGTATACTGCTATCCTAAACCCGTAACAGTAAGTCAGGCCATGCTGCGGGGCACCAGATCGCGTCCGGGCATCAGCGAGCGCCTCTCGCTGCGCGGCCAACAATTGCTTTACACGCGCTTCGTTCGCCGAATTGGTCTGTGGCTGAGTGAGCAAGACCTCCCTGCTGCCTCATTCAGCACCTACATTCAGCGGCTGGTTCCACAACCAAAACGCCAATGGGCCGATGTATTCCCCGAAATCGATATCGTCGCTCGTGCTACTCTGGCCACCGTTGCTTTTGCCCATGGCGATTCTTCGTATCTGGTAGCAACTAGGTTGGCCCAGAGCGTACCTGCCGCTAGCTTCCAGCCACATCCACTATTGGCCGAACGCTTACGCTTTTGGGATGGGGTCGACCTGATTGGGCGTGAACAAGAGATTATCACCTCGGCCCTGGCGAATGTTACAATTCTACCGCTTGAGCGCGACGGAGCCTGGTGGAAAGCGCTGGGTTTGGCGATTGAGTCCACGGCCGAAAGCCCGCATGATACGCTCGAAGCGAAGGGCCAGCCGTCACGAGAAAACGAGCTAGAGCCCCAGGGTAGCCCAAGAACCCTATGAGCACCGAAGGTAAAGTCATCGTCGTAATGCCCGCCTATAACGCCGCCGAAACCCTGGTGGATACCTATCGCAGCATACCTGCCGAGCACGTCGATCAGGTTATCCTGGTCGATGATGGTAGCATTGACAACACGGCAGGCATCGCCGAGGAACTCGGTCTGCAGCTGATCGTTCACCCACATAATGCCGGGTATGGTGCCAACCAGAAGACGTGCTATATGGAAGCATTGCGTCAGGGGGCCGAGATTGTCATCATGTTGCACCCCGATGGACAATATGATCCTAACATCATCCCCCTGATGATCTCCGCTATCCGGGAAGGGAAGGGGGACTTCATCATGGGTTCGCGGTTCCTACCACCAAAGAGTGCCCTCCAAGGTGGTATGCCGCGCTATAAATACGTCAGTAATCGTTTCCTGACTGCGACGGAAAATCTGGTCATGGGTACCGATCTCTCCGAATGCCACACTGGTTATCGCGCCTATAGCCGGCAGCTCCTGCTGACCGTGCCATTCCTGCGCAATTCCAACAACTTCGTCTTTGACACTGAAATGATCTTCCAGGCCCAACACTTCGGTTTCCGATTTGCCGAAGTGCCTGTTTCCACGCGCTACTTTAATGAAGCCTCTTCGATCAGTTTCTGGGCCAGTATTCAGTACGGCCTCGGAACCCTGGGTGTCGCCACGCGCTACCTGCTGCACCGCAGCGGCCTGCGCCACTACGATGTTTTTCGGAGCCCCAGGCGGGAAAGAGCCGCCCCGTAAGGCGCTTACAGCATGGACTACCGCAAACCTGTTGTTTTCGGCCAGAATTGGTCTGATAGCCGCTATGAGGTGCTGCCCTATTTCGCCGTCGAAAAGTCACTATTGAGCCAGCCCGGAATTGACCATGTCCTCGACCTCGGCTGTGCCAATGGTTGGAACATGAGTCGTTTTGCTCAATACGGACGCTCCTCCATCGGCATTGACCCCGTGCCCGAACGAGTGCGTCTTGCTGCCGTCCATGGTCCCGCTCTTGTCGCCAGCGGTCTGCAGCTACCTATGGCCGCCAATTCATTTGATGTCGTTTACGTACAGCATGTCCTCCACCATATCGGTGATGTCCAGGCCGCTCTCGCTGAGGCGCGCCGCGTCCTTCGGCCGGGTGGCATTCTGTTCTTGATCGAAACCATCGAAGACAGCCCAATTATTCGCTGGGGCCGTCGCCTCTATCCACACTGGTTAGGCGATGAGATCAATGCTCCGTTTTCCTATACTGCCCTGCAAAGCGAGGTCGCCATGGCTAGGTTTGAGATTCTCGCTGCACGGCCTTACAGCGTACTTTTCTGGCTCTGGGAGATCGTCCCTGACCAGATTCCCTTTATGGAACGCTTCACCCCCCTTGCCGTTGCCCTCGAACGGCCGTTGGCTCGCCACCTTTCCCGTTACAGCGCGCACTGCTTTGTGGTAGCGCGCAAACTCTAGCGGCTGCACCGTTTTGACTCCGGCCTACGGTCAGGCACTGAATGCCGGACGAGGCGTATCCGGCTCCTGCCCCAAGAGCCGCTATCGGGTAGAATTAGGCGCTTATGGAAACGTCAGCCGATGCTTCTGCCCGCCGCGAATGGTTGCTGCTGGCCCTCTTGCTGCTGATTATGCTTCTAAAGGGCGTAATGTGGAGCCTCGCCCTGCCGTTGTGGCAGGGCCCCGACGAGGAGGATCACTACAATGTAATCCAGTTCATCGGCGAACTTGGGCGGCTTCCGGATGCCCAAGATACTTACCTCCTCGATGAAGTCGCCCTGTCGCGCGAATTGGCCGATGTAGGCCGCCTACCCTATGCCCCGGAGCAGCGACAGGCCTTCAGCAGTACGCCCATTGGCCCCGGAGAACCAGCTTTTGATACACTCCCTGCCGCAACGCGTACTTCATTTGACCTGCAAATGGTGGGCAAGCTGAACAAGGCCACTCCTCTGTACTATCTCATGGCGGCGCTCCCCTATCGCATGTCACGCGAAGGTGACCTGTTGCAGCGCGCCCAGGCCCAGCGCCTCTTCTCTATCTTGGTTGGCAGCGGAATTGTGCTCATTGCTTATCTAACCGCACGAGCGCTTTTTCCCGCAAGTCCTGCTCTGCGCTTGACCATTCCCATCCTTGTTGCCTTTCACCCTTTGCTGACACAGATGACGGCCGTAGTCACAGTGGACGGTTTCTACTTCCTCGCCTACTCCCTGCTGATCTTGTTAGGCATCTTTGTGTTGCGCGATGGCCTGGATTGGCGTTACGCGGTGGCCATTGCCCTGACATTCTCTGCTGGGTTCCTGACTAAACCAACGGTCAATGGTTTTGCGCCCCTGTTGGTGCTTCTGGTCGCCTTTGATTTCTGGCGTGCAGCTGATCGTCGTAAGCAGATCGTTCTGAGCACACTTCTGATGGGTGCCGTAATCCTTGCTTTGTCTGGTTGGTGGATGGTTCGAAGTCTGCGCATCAACAATGATCTTTTCTATTTCAACCCTGTCCTTGAAGGGCATCGGATTATCCAGAACCCTTACTATGATTATGGCCCCTTCCAGCATGCAGTGGATTACTACCAGTCAGTTTGGGGCGGCATGTTCGTGACCTGGTGGGCCGATTTTGGCTGGATCGACACTCCCGTACTGCCCTGGATGTACGATTTTCTACGCCTATTGACCGTCCTGTCAATAGGTGGGTTGGCTCTGCTATGGTGGCGTCGCCGTGCCGTGCAGCCCTCCTTTGCTGCTTGGCGCTCCGGTCACCGATCTGCCCCAATTCCGGTATGGGTATACCTGGCTCTGGTTGTGGTCACGCCTGTGCTCCTGATCCAGGCCTATGATTTGCTTTTCTGGTGGGAATATGGCAACGGCCGTGGCCTGCAGGGCCGCTACTGGTTGGGCACTGTCGTTCCCATGCTCATTTTCTTCACGCTTGGCATCCTCGCTTATATACCTGCCATTTGGCATCCCTTCGCCCACAATACGCTGCGGGTTGGCATGATATTGCTAAACTTTGTTAGCTTGCTAGCTTTTGTGTTACCTCGCTATTACCTGTAAGACTATCTCGTGCCCGCCGTAACTCAATCCCCCGCTCCTTTCCGCAATCGCACCCTACCCTTTTGGTTGCCATGGGTTTTGCTGGCTGGGCTTCTGGCTCTCCTCCTTTTCCTCATGGGCACGGCGTTATGGCGCGCTGCAGGGGTCGGCCCGCAGGTTCAGGTGCCGATGTTCTATGATGCTCACTACCTCTATCCGCGGCCTTGGACCCAGGATCAGTCCGCGCCGGGCGTGCCTCCCCCTGCTCCCCTGGCATTCTATGGCTCAAACACTATATCACAATCCTTCCGCGCTGCGACTGCTAATCTGAGTATGTTGGAAATATCCCTTTCCGGACCTCCCGGCACTGTGGTCAATGTGGAACTGGCTGATGACCGTGGTCAAACCTGGCAGACACAGGCGGTACTTCAGGCTGCCCCAGATGGCGCGCTCGAACAGTTTCGTTTCAAGCCTATCACAGACTCTCAGGACCGCCTTTTTTCCCTGACTCTCTCCGCGCCGCAGGCGCAGCCCAGCGCACCGGCGGTTGCCTACGCTGTTGGCGGCGACCGCCTGGGCGCGTCTTGGCAGCTCAATCAGTTCAGCCGCCCCGGCAACCTGGCCTTAACTAGCTATGCCGCGGGCGCTCCCGGGCGCTGGTGGCTGGACGCCCTCTCCGAACAACTGCTCCCTGGGGTGTTCAGGTTGCGCCTACAGCAGTACAAGCCTTCTGCGTTCAAAGGTTCATTGTTTTCTTGGCTGCTGGCCGCGACAGCATCCCTGAGTATCGGCCTCTTGTGGTTGGCACGCCCCTATGCCCGACCGCGATACAAGGATCGGGAGATTGTAACTCTGGGCTGGACGCTGTGTATCCTCTTCGGTACCCTACTGTTCTGGCAATTCTTTGACGGCCGTGCCCAGCTTGCACGGAATAGCACTGCACAAACTCTCACACCAGTATCGCCGGGAGCTCCCGCGCCCACAGCAGCGGATGCACCTCTCCTTTTTGCCGATCTGACAAGCGACCTCTGGTTCGCCGCGCGTGAACCGGAAGCCCGATTTGTGCACACCGCCACCATTGATGGCTACCCGGTCATCATCACTCCCCTTGGTTATAGAGTGCGCTACTCCCTCATCGTACCTCCCGATGGCCATCTCCATTTTGCCGTTTCTGCCGGCAACAATGAATTTGGCCGTGCCGAGGTCTTAATAAACGAAGAAGTGGTTGAGACAATTGACCTGGAACCCCAGGCTGAACAAACGTCCGAACCCTTGCAGTGGCGAGAACTTGATCTCTCTGCCTGGACGGGCCAGGGCGTCACTCTTACTTTACACACACCCAGGTCCGGCACAGCGACGGAAGCCCGTGTCCAATGGTACATGCCCCAGATCACTACTGACCCGAACTGGCTACTGGCTGAACCACCTGGTCCGGATCAGGCGTCTCCGGCTGGATTCCGTTTTGCAGACGCCGCGTCTCTGCGGAGTTTCACTCTCTCATCTCCCAGGATTAAGGCTGGCGAGGCGCTAACTGTTTCGCTCTTTTGGGAAGCTCTAACCCAGACAGAACGCTATGGCACTGTCTTTGTTCACCTGATCGACGAAGACGGCCGCTTGGTCGCCCAGCATGACGCCCAACCTGTTCAAAACGTATTTCCATTGCCGCGATGGCTCCCAGGCATGATCATTCGTGATGATCACCCAATTCCCCTCCCTTCGGATTTGCAGCCGGGTACCTACGCGCTCCATGTTGGCATCTATGATCCAGATACGCTTGAGCGCTGGCCGGTTACGACCAACGACGGTAGGGTCCTGCCCGAAGCCAGCGCGAAACTTGTACCTGCCCTGGAGATCTTGCCGTGAGCGCCCGTCTGCACAATTGGCTTAACCGCGGCTCGGTTCAGGGCGCCATGATGGCCGTTGCCATGATTATCGCCGGCGGGTTCGACGCTCTTGTGAGCATTGCCGCCGGGCGTATGCTCGTCAAGGAGCAGTTCGCAGTCTTCATTGCCGTCACCGCCCTGATCCAGATCATGGTCAACGTCACCAATGTAATCCGCAACGTAGTTGCCTACTATACAGCCGAATTCACCGTCGACCGGTTTGCCCTCAGCCTCATCCAGACCTTTTTTCAGCGGGGATGGTCCTGGTCCTGGCGATGGGGTTTGTTGGTCACCACCGCCATGCTCCTCCTCAGCCCCCTCATCGCCAACTTCATGCGCATTCCGACGCCGTGGCCAGTTTGGGCTGCCGCTCTAGCGATTCCCATGCTGTTTGTGCGCCCTGTCACGGATGGCACTTTACAGGGTGTGCAGAATTTCGTGGGGTTGAGCACTGTTCAGGTTTCGCAATCCTTTCTACGGTTAATCTTTGCGATTGCCTTGATTGCCCTCGGCTGGCAGGCCTTTGGTGCAATTCTGGCCCTTCCCCTGGCCACGACCTCAGCTCTTTTGCTGGCCGCCGTGTTCTTGCGGCCATATTTTCCGCGTCCCCAGGTTCAGGTCTCCGTGCCAGCTGTCAGCCTGCGCTACTCGCTATACACCTTAGTTGGTCTGGTTTCCTATGCTATCTTGATCAATGTCGATGCGATAACCGTAAAGCGCTTTTTGAGCGATAGTATCGCCGGTGACTATGGCACAGTTGTTACCCTGGGCAAGATCAATCTATTTGCCACTTTGGGTATTGGCCTGGTTCTCTTTCCCAAGGCCACCCAGCGCCAGGCCGCTGGCCAGGACCCGCGCCCAGTACTGGCGTTGGCCCTCGCCGCAACCTTTGGTGTCGGATTGCTTATTACGCTCTTCTATTTCCTTGCTTCTGGCCCTCTGGTTAATGCAGTATTCTCCGACGCCTATACTGATCCGGGTCCGGTCCTCGGCCTCGTGGGCATTGCTACCACCCTCTATGCCGGGATAAATATCTGGTTGAATTACGCGCTTTCGTTGCGGCGCCCTGCCTACGTAGTAGCCTTGGCCTTCCTGGTGCTTCTCGTAATCATCACCATGGGTTTCTATCACTCCAGCCTAGTCGTAATTGCATCCATCATGGTTGCTGCTGGATTAGTAGGTAATCTGGCTGGAGTATTTACCGCTCTGCCACAGCCACGCACTACCCCTTCCCATGCGCCCCCTATCTAGACACTAAGGAACAAGTCACCTTACATCTTCGTGGCCATAAGGTCATTCCCCTACGGGTTTAACATCCATCGCGGCCAGATTCGTGCTGGCCACGGCCAGGCCAACCAGCATCCAGAATGCCGTTACTGCATGGTGAAACTCGAGATTAAACAGGTAGTGGTCTAGTATACCTGCCACTAGAGCCCCCACCAATGCCCCGTGCAGTCCCAGCCAAACGGCGTCCTGACGTGGGTGGACCCTAAACCAATCTTTGTTGCGCAGTGCCGTAGCGAAGACGACCGCAAAGATGCTGAAGAAGGCCAGCAATCCGAGTACGCCCATCACCTGCGCGATGGTCAGGTATACGTTCGCGACACCCAAATAGATATCCAGGTCTGGTGCTCCGGAGAAGCCCACGCCAAAAACTGGGTAACGCCCGATCAAAGTTAATGCATCGCGGTATTCGCCAAACCGCATCTGCGTGGCCAGATCACGCCCCTGAATACCCTCTGCAAAGCGCGCGACGTAGGTTTGTGCCACTGGCAGAAGCAGTAGGAGCAGCCCACCCAGGACCATGTACGGCAGCAAGCGCCGGTAGCGCACGGCCGTTGCAAACAGAATCCCACTTGCTAACCCCAGCATCGCGCTGCGCGAAAAAGTCAGGATCAGCGCAACAAAGATTAACCCCACCATGACGATGGTCGCCCTGCGCGAGAACAGGGGCTTACTGGTCACTAACTGCGGCGCGGCTAGCGCGCCCATCATCAGCAAGAATCCCCCCAGAACGTTTGGATCGACCGAGGTGCCGATAGCCCGTTCTGCAAGTACCGGGTTTTCTTCAATATAACGGATCACCCATCCGCCTGGGTATCCCACCCGCGCCAGGACATTAAGTGCCGTATTCGCAGTGTCATCTGGCAATAGCCACATCCCAATTGCCACGGCCGATGCCAATACCCCGGCAAGTAAGAACACCTTAACCAACCGTTCCACACGAGACCACGACCTACAGTAGTCGACGATTACTAGGACAAAGCCCAGGCTTAGCAGTAGTTCAGCAAACTTACGTAACAACGTGGGGGTCAGGGGACCGTTGCTAAGCCCGAAAATGAAAGCGAATATCGCTATGATGATGAAGAGTACCAATGGCAGCGTGATTGGGGCAAGCACCACGGTTCGCTGCTGGCCTGTTACCAGCCCCAACAGCCAGACCCCAACTACAGCCACAAGGGCCAGGTCAAGGAACGTCGGCGTAAGTCCGATGTCGAAAGGCAACGTGGCAAACGGCAGCAATGCGACCACGAAAATAACGCCCCAGAAGCCCACCTCAATTTCGCGCAGCACGACTAACGTAGCCGCGAGCGCCAACAATAGTGCCGCGGCTGCCAGGGGACCTCCGAAAGCGAGTACAAGTCCGCCGCAGATCGCGAACAGAGCCAATAGGAGGCCAAGTCCCAATGGCGATTGCGTGGGGCTGAAATTCTCGCGAATGCTGCTCATCATATTCTACACTGTGGCGTTGAGCCCGATTCTGCCCGACCAGGCGTGGACCCGCAACTACCCTCACCTGGGCAGGGCAAATTAGTCCACTCGAATGCGGGTCAGCTCCAGGAAGTCATCCGTCAATCGGCCGTCTTCCGTACGCAATTGCAGGCGGTCGAAGCTTCCGTCCTCTGCCCGGACATACGCGCCCACAATCAGCGGGTATAACCCTGCTGGTGTATCCTCCGCCAACGTCAGCGCAAACTCCAATATCTGCGATTCTGCCGCGGTCCAGGTGCTGGTTCCTGGTTGTGGTCCCAGGTCCTGGCTCGCCCACCGTGTCGTGTCTGCATCAACGATCTGGGCGAAAAACGTGTAGTCTGTGCCCAAATTCTCCAATGCCTTCCAGTAGAGCGACAGATTGACTGTCTCGCCTGCCTGCACTGTTCGAAGTGCAAGGTCGTAGCCAGCCAGCTGTAATTGATCCTCGAAATTGATTTGAACCGTATTCGGGTACTCACCTTGGGCTGGTGCGAGCTCTAGACTGGCCACCACGGCCGAATCTCCCCCACCAGGCATTGTCAACCTTTGGCCGGTCTCGAAGTTATAGAGCCCAGTAGTGATTTCCAGTCGCCCTGGCGCCACGGCTGTTTGCGGAATTTGCAGCTCGTACGAATTCACGACCATCTGGCCCTGCTCCAACCACGAACTCAGCAGCAGTCCCTGGCCAAGGTACATGTCTCGCTGCGTGATTGGCTGCCCAAGCACAGGATCTACTGCGTGCACAAACACGCTCCACTCTTCGTCGATTTCTCGCAGCGCTTCCCACTGCAGATGGACCCAGGCCTTGTCTCCGGGTTGCAGCTTGTCGATCCCCTGAGGCGTTTCCAGCGCAACACCGCGCAGCCCAAGTTGACCTTCAAAGTCGAGCCTCAGAGGTTTAAATGTCGCGGTATCCGCGAGATCGCGATAGTTTTTCGGTTGGTAAGCCGGGCCAATCCACAAAAACGGAGCTAGTGTCGCAACCACAAAGAGAAATATCGCCACGAGCCCAATTGCCCAGCGCGCCGGACGTGGAGGCATCCAGCCCACTAGGCCCAGTGTGAACACTGTCATGAGAGCGGAAATCGCCGTAAACACCAACCGTCCCTGAGATGACCAGGTTGTGGTTGCCCAGCGGATCAACCCGAATACCACGGCCCCGGCAAAGAGCAAGGAGGCTATGACCGCAAATTGGCGCACCACAAAACCCATTACGTTATCGATCACGCTGCGTGGGCCCTGCCAGGTTCCTTTGCTCTCCTTCCACCATCCGCTCAACGCACGTATCGCCACAACCATGAATCCGGCCACAGAAATCGGTAGTAGCCCGTTCAGAACCGCATAAATCCAATCCGGCATAGGCAGATTGACGCCGCCGAACAGCCCCCAGAACGCCATGAGGAAGCCGCGTCTTTCGCCCCACAATTGCAATAATGACGCTGGGTGCCCGCGCTCGCCCAGAACGGCGATAAAGGCGTTCCAACCTAACCAATCTCCATAGATCTGCACATTGCGCCAGTACCACCAACCTGCCACAAGCAGTACCGGCACCATGGTTATCGCGAACAACAGCAGAGACCGCACCAGGGTTCGGGCCACATAGAGCCATGTCTGCTCAAGGTTAAGGTTCTGGTCAGCGGGCTGTCGTTCCTGCCAGGCAACGACAACGGACGTTCCCCAGGCCATTGGCAATAGGCCAATCGTACCCTCCTTGGTGAGTAGTGCCGCGCCGATGACGAGGCCAAGCAGCAGCCAAAAGCCTGTACCCCTAGGCCCATTACGCTGGGTCACGGCCGAAATCATCATCAGCAGCGCCAGCGACGACAGCATGATTGCCAGGTTGTCATTGTTCACTGCGCCGCTGATAAACAGGAACATCGGCAGAAACGCATTGATTGCCGCCGCGCCAAGAGCGATTTCCGGCCTGTCCGACGCTGCCTCGCCCGCAATACGATAAGTCAAGTAGACCGTTAGCGCCCCCAGGATGACGGAAAATAGGCGCACAACCCGTACCGCCAGTAGTGTCCCAGCCCAGTTGCTCGCTGCCGGATCGTGGACAACCAGATTCGTATTGCCGTCTGCTGTGATCAACCCGTTATCCACATGGGGATTCTCGCGCCGAACCTCCTCCATATCCGACGCATCTATCCAGAAAGTAAGCGCCGCCGCGGCATAATAGTATAGGGGTGGTTGGCTTGCTTCTTGCTTCCAAGGCCCTGCCAGAGCGGAATCAAAGACTTGCACAGGCAAAGGGTTTCCGTCGGCGAGGTGGCGTACCATCGGGTAGTGCCATAATTCATCCGATGCCTCAAATGCCGGCGTGGTTAAAGCATAGGTAATTCCCAGCAGCATAAATAGGGCCAGAATCGTTCCCAGCCAGCGCTTCTCGGTCATGTTCTGTCCGTCGGCCTCGCAACTTCCCAAAAGGGACACATTACTCGCTTAAGGACTCGTTTATTTCGGGCAATGTTGAGGACATACCATCCGGCACGATCTGGAATACAGTTGCGCTGCCCACCGCTCCTAGGAAAAGCTCGCCGTCAGAGCGCTCCCCGAAAGTGCTCCATCTGTGCCCCATGTCGCCCCAGTTTGTGGCTTCCCACAGCCCGGTCCCGTCAGTGCGCAGCGACCAAAGATCACCGGCGCAGTAGTCAGCAAACAGATAGTCTCCCGCCAACTCGGGAATCCGCTGGCCGCGGTATACAAACCCCCCTGTTATGGAACAATGATACTGCGTTTGTTCATGAATATAGGCATAGATGGGCGGCGTAAGAATTTCACTGCTGCTGCAATACTTTGGGAAAAACGGGTCGTTCGCTTCATAGCAGGGCCAGCCAAAATTGAGCCCACCAATACCGGCTGGTATCCTGTTCACCTCCTCCCACGTTGCCTGACCGACTTCTCCGATAAACATATCTCCGGTCACTTGGTCGAAACTAATCCTCCATGGATTTCGCAAGCCGAGCGCCCAGATCTCCCCCAGTTTTTGGGGGTCGCTCACATAGGGGTTGTCTTGCGGTACTGCATATGGAGTGCCGCTGTCCACATCAATACGCAGTATCTTGCCCAGCATAGATTTCTTAGACTGCGAATCATCGGTGATCATATTTGGTGTGCCGCCATCGCCGATCGCGACATAAAGATAACCGTCGTGCGGCCCGAACTTCAAGTCGCCTCCTTGGTGAATCAGGCCCGGTTGCGGGAAGCGTAACAGGGTTAGGGCGCTGTCCGGGTCCGCCAGCCCGTCACTCCCGACTGTAAATCGCACGAGGTTGGAAGCAATTTCCGTCTTCGTACCATCGGTATAGTTGACGTAAATGTACCCATTGTTGGCGAAATCTGGATGGACTGCCAAACCCAAAAGGCCCGCCTCAAACGGCCAAGCTTGCACGGTGCCGCGAATATCGAGCAGTGGCTCTGGCTGCAGTTCCCCCTCGTTGGAGACAACGAGAACACGGCCGTCTTTCATGACCACGAACATCCGGCCGTCACCCGGATCCACCAGGCTGGTCACATTGGCTGGCTCCGGTAGCCCAGCTGCATAGGGTGCTATTCCTGGTGCAAAATTGCGGCTAATTGCCGGTAGGTAGGCCAGCGTGCCGGTCTCGGCCCGCGCCCGCAACGGTGCACCGGGCCGAGACATGCTCGCCATTAGGGCAAGCAGCAGAGCCATTAACAATACTGCAAAACTTCGCATAGAGCTCATCATTGACTCCCATCTTTGGACAATTGTCGATAGAAATGCAGCGTCTGTTCCGCGATCTTCTCCCATGAAAATAAGGCAGCCAGTCGACGCGCTCCGGAACTCAGGTTTTCCCGGAGCACCATATCGCTGCAGACGGCGCGAATAGCTGCGGCAAGCTGTTCGGGATCGTCTGGTGGGGTTACCCAGATCCCTTCACCTGCCTGTAACTCAGGCTCTTGGCACTGCGGTGTCGTCGTGATCACGGGACACCCGTATGCCAGCGCCGCCATCAGCGTGCCCCGCCGCAGTGAAACGCCATCTTTGTACGGCAGGACCACAGCCGTCGCTGTCACCAAGTGCGCGCCTACCCGTTCGTCGGAAAGAAATCCGGTCCAATGCACTCGATTTTCCAGCCCAAGCGACTTGCTGAGGTTACGGACCAGTGCAAGAAAGGCTTCGTTCGTGGCATCACTCGCTCCCGTCTGCCCGCCGATGAATACCAAGTGGTAATTGCCGCCCAACAATGCCAGCGCCTTCAGTAGGGTGTCTGCGCCTTTGCTCTCGTTTAGAAATCCAAAGTATCCCAGCAGAACATCCCCCTCTTCCAGTCCCAGTTGACTCCGCACTTCAGCGATCTCAATTTGGTTCGGGTAACGGGCCTGGACATTGCTGCCAATAGCAATCTTGGTCACGGGCCTGCTGGTCATGTCCTCTAGACGCGTGAAATCCACGCTGTTCGTTGCGATCACGCCATGTGCCTGCCGTGCTAAAGACAACACCGCACGTGAGCGAAGCGGGCCCGCTTTGGGGAACAGAAAGGGAACGCGTAGGTCGTGGAACGTCACCACCGTGGTAGTCACATGCTTCAGACGCCATGGCAGGAAATTGATTGCTCCGCTGTTCATATTGAACGCTGCGGACTGGTACTGCAAGTTTACGACATCGAGCTCCTGGCGTAGCGTGATATCTGCAACCACGGCAAGAGAGGGCCAGCGCCAACGGCCGATCCTCGCATGAAGCTGTGCAAACCCGAGATCGTCCGCCTCCTTTGTGCCGCTTAGCGATCTACCGCTCTCTTCTGGCCGCGCATCGCGGCTTGTGATTACGTGTACCTCGTGCCCGGCTCCGTGCAGTGCTCGCGCCAATTCTTGCGTGAACGCCCCAACACCTCCCTCCATTGGTGGGAACTCGCCTGTTACTAGCCCGATTCTCATAAATCAGTATCCGGCCGGCCGCAGACCTGACCGCAACACTTGCCAGTAGGAAGCGACCCGCTGGCGGCGCAGCGACCGTTTATGTCCTAGCAGCCCTTTTGCTCCTTCCAGGCCGATTTGCCAGACATATCCGGCGAGCAGAAACGCCCGCAGAACACCCGCAGCCACACGACCATGGTACTTACGATAGTAACGTAGCTTGGATTGCTGAAAATTGACATGTCGTTCTGTCACCGCCTGCTCGCTGCTCTTGCCGATATGGTGCACAATTTTTGCTGTCGGCAAGTAAACCACGCGCCAGCCGGCATCCTTGATCCTCCGGCACAAGTCCAGCTCCTCTGAGTACATGAAGTACCCCTCGTCCAGCTGGCCGACCAACTCAATGACCCGCCGCGGCACCATTATCGCCGCCCCGGTCACCCAATCCACATCCAGCGCCCCGTCGCCTGAAAGATCCCGCGCATAGTAACTTGTCAATATCCGCTGCGGGGCAAACGGCTCCAACCAGGTACTTTCCACCAATCCAGTGGCGATGGTGGGAAAACGTCGCCTGGAAGACTGCACCGAGCCATCTGGGTTGAGTAACTGCGGCCCTACTGCGCCTACGTCAATGCACTCGTCCAGGAACCGGACCAGCTCGCTCAAAGCGTCGCCCACTAGCACGGTGTCCGGATTGAGCAGCAGAAGGTGGCGGCCTGTGGCGATGTCGATACCCAGATTGTTGCCGCGCGGAAAACCTACATTTTCTGTGCAGGTAACCAGGCGCACCCATGGGTATTCCTCGCTAACCATTTCTGCACTGCCGTCATGAGACGCGCTGTCCACGACAATCATCTCCAAGGCAAGGCCACCACGGCCGTTGTCTACAGCTTGGATGCACTCCCGCAGGAGCTCGCGAACGTTCCAGCTGACCGTAATCACGGACAGATCAAGTCGCGCCTCACTCACCGGGATCTTCGCTTTTGCTCAAGCGCTGACCGAATAACCGCTCCGCATTTTCAGTCGTGATCGCGTGAACTTCGTCTTGCTCCAACCTAAGCACCTCTGCAATCTGGTTCGCCACAAATGTTACAAAGGCGGGTTCGTTTCTTCTGCCACGATAAGGGTGCGGAGCGAGAAAGGGAGCATCTGTCTCCACCAGAATACGGTCGATGGGTGTACGGGCTACAACCGCGCGCAAATCTTCCGCTTTCTTATAAGTAACTGGTCCTGTAAAACCTAGATAGAATCCCATCTCCAATGCTGCCTCGGCTGCCTTCCAAGGCGCTGAAAACGAATGCAGCACGCCGGGTCCCACACGGCCGTTTAGCGCTGATT
The DNA here is from genome assembly GCA_963786145.1 of uncultured Chloroflexia bacterium. GTDB lineage: Bacteria > Chloroflexota > Anaerolineae > Promineifilales > Promineifilaceae > JAACFF01. The sequence continues at coordinate 527,979 of CAWAYB010000001.1, read as the reverse complement.
CGCCCAACACCCGAACTACATCCTCGCTGGCGTCGCGATTGTGCACGATGACAGGCAGGTTCAATTCTGCCGCCAGCGCCAACTGCGCTGCAAACGCAATACGTTGAATTTCCCTTGGCGCGTGATCCCAGTAATAATCCAGGCCGATCTCTCCAATGGCTACCACACCAACATCCTTGGCCAACCGGCGTACACGGTCCATCCATTCGCCTTCCCATGCCACGCACGAGTTCGGGTGAACTCCTATGGCAGCCCGCACCGCTGGATATGCCTTAGCCAGGGCTAGCACAGTAGGGCAGTTATCAAGATCGATCGCAGGCACGATGATCCTCCGTACCCCGTGTTCCAGCGCGCGCGCCACCACAGCCGGGCGATCCTCATCGAAGCGCTTGAAATCAAGGTGGCAATGGGTGTCAACAAGCATTCTGTTTTGCCTGGCCTGACCTACAGTCGTCGCCGACTACTTGGCCTGCGAGACCATGTCTTCCAGATAACTCTCCGGCACTTCAATCGCCAGCACTTCCCCACGAGCGCACTCTACGGCTCCGGCGAAAAGCGAGCTGTGGACGGTCACCTTGCGCCCTTCAATCCGCGCCACTCGGCCGCGCACCTCCAGCACTTGGTCGATCGGAGTTGGCCGAAGGTATTCGACTTGCAGCTTGGCGGTCAGAAAACGGTGCCCAGGTTCGCTGTCCATCGAGCGACCCTCTGCTCGGTACATTGCTGCTGCGGCCGTTCCCGTGCTGTGGCAGTCAATCAGCGATGCAATCAAACCCCCGTAGACGTAACCCGGTATCGCTGTGTGATGAGGCCGTGGCTCAAACCTGGTCACCGACTCATCCCCATCCCAGTAACTCTTGATCTGCAGCCCGACTTCATTGAGTCGCCCGCAACCATAGCAGTGGCTCGTATTATCTGAGTAGTAATCCTGAAAAGCCTTTTCCATCTAGGTCTCGGTTGGCCGTCTATATTAGCCCTGCAATGCGTAAGCCGTCTTCCAGGATCGCCTGGACCTTGTCTTCGTACGTTGTTTCGCAGTACACCCGGATGATCGGCTCCGTTCCGCTGAAACGTACCAGCAGCCAGCCCCCATCTTCCATGATAAACTGGTGGCCATCGATTGTGACGATATCCGTGCATGTTAGCCCTCCGATGGTACGTGGGCGTGCCGCATCCACGTTGGCCAGGATTTCTGCTTTTCGCTGCTGGTCAAAACGGCTGTCGATCCGGTCGTAGTAATGTGGTCCAACCTTCTCAAAAAGCCAGTCCAGCAATTCCGATGGTTTCTTGCCCGTTTGCACTAACAAATCCAGGATATACAGACCGGCCAGAATACCGTCTCTTTCCGGAACATGGTTGCGGAAAGCATATCCCCCGCTTTCCTCACCGCCGATCATTGCCCCAAGCTGTACCATCTTGGGCGCAATATACTTGAAGCCTACACCCGTTTCGTATACCGGCACCCCATAGATCCGGGCCAGCTTATTCAGCATCTTCGTCGTCGAAATGGTCTTCACAATAGGTCCGCGTTCGCCGCGCACCTCCAGGAAGTAGTAACCCAACAAGCCATATACCCTGAGTTGGTCAACAAAGGTACCGTCCTCGTCGCCTACACCCAGTCTGTCCGCATCCCCGTCATTAATCAGCGCTAGGTCTGCACCCAGTGGCTTCACAAAACTCAAGCCGTGATCGACATTGGGTGGAATGGGTTCTGGTCGCGTCATAAACGGAAAGACGGGATTGCGCTCGTTGTGAACCTCGTGTACGGTCGTTGCTCCTCCGCTCAAAAGGCGCGGAAACCACCCGGCACCGTTGCCCCACATACAATCGACCACCACATTCAGACCGGCGTCCCGCAGCGGTGCAATGTCCACCAGCCTTTGCAGTTGTTCCGTGTAGGCTGGAAAAGGATCAAAAAACTGCACGCGCCCGTCACTCAACGCGTCATCTAGCGCAATCCATTTCACCCCGTTGCTGTCTGGTATGAGCGCTTCAATACGTTTCAGATCGATCGGCGGTATCGCGCCCCCCAACGGATCGCGTACCTTAAATCCCAGGTCAACCGCCGGATTATGGCTGGCGGTAATGTTGACTGCGCCCCCTGCCTGCCGTGCCTCCACTGCATAGGATATCGTTGGGGTAGGTGTGTTTTGCTCCGTGAGCCAAACGTCGATTTCGTTGCCTGCCAGTACCTCCGCCACAACTGCGGCGAAGTCCTCCGCCTGGAATCGCTGATCATAGCCGACAACAACGCCCTGTGCGGCCCGTCCATTGGCGATCAAAAAGCTGGCAAAGCCCTGAGCGCAGCGCCGCACGTTCTCAAACGTATACCCTTCCGCGATACGGCTGCGCCAGCCATCCGTTCCGAACTTAATTTCCAACATGTTGGAGATACCTTTCCTTGCCGACCATATCTGGTTAGGTTACTTAAACCGGTGTCACGCCATCCTGCAGCATCTGCAAATCCGCATCCACCATAAGCTGCACGAGTTCCGAAAAAGAGACAGTCGGTTCCCAACCTAACAGTTGTTTCGCCTTTGCGGAATCGCCTACGAGCAAGTCTACTTCGGCAGGGCGCATGAAACGTGGGTCCTGCACAACATAGTCATGCCAGTCCAGGTCCACATATCCGAATGCCTCGGCCAAGAACTCTTCCACCGAATGCGTGTCGCCGGTTGAGATTACGAAATCACCTGGCTTCTCTTGCTGCAGCATCAACCACATAGCGCGCACATAGTCCCCTGCATAGCCCCAGTCGCGCCGCGCATCCAGATTGCCTAGTCGCAGTTCGTCTGCCAGGCCAAGCTTGATTTGCGCCACATGATGCGTGATCTTGCGAGTCACGAATTCCAGTCCGCGACGTGGCGACTCATGGTTAAAGAGTATCCCCGAACTGGCATGCATGTCATAACTCTCGCGATAATTAACCGTAATCCAGTGCCCGTAAACTTTGGCGACTCCATACGGGCTGCGTGGATAAAATGGCGTCTTTTCAATTTGGGGCACCTCAACTACCTTGCCAAACATCTCGCTGGAGCTGGCCTGGTAGAAACGAATTCGCGGATCAACAATACGGATTGCATCGAGAACCCGCGTTACGCCAAGACCAGTAACGTCCCCCGTAAACACCGGCTGGCTCCACGATGTCTGTACAAACGACTGCGCCGCCAGGTTATAGACCTCGTCCGGGCGGAATTCCTCCAGGAGATGGATGATGGACACCTGATCGCCCAGATCACCGGGAACCAGGGCGATCTGCTCCTGGATGTGCATGAGGCGGTGGAAGTTAACAGTGCTCGTCCGGCGTACCATGCCGACGATCTCGTAGCCTTTATCCAGCAAGAACTCGGCGAGATAAGAACCATCTTGCCCCGTAATACCTGTGATCAGCGCTTTTGGCATCAGCTGAACCTCCTGCTTGCCCGGGTACTAGGTCAATTTGCGTGAAACAGTGATGCGATTATAACGTAGGTAGAATAGGGCGTAAAACGGTGTGCTGTGGTCGTGGAGGAGTTGTGGGTCTAGCGTTGGGTAAGACGAATCAGGCCATACACGATATGCGATTGTCTCTTGCGCAGCCCGATGGGAATAAATGGTTCCAGCCGCGCATATACGCCCAGTCCCCACATTGCTGCGGCCTCCGCTTTGCCGCTGGATGCCTGTTCCCTTTCTGTCGCAGAGCGGGTGATCCCAGGTGGAAACGGGGGCATATCGACATAACCAGTGCGCAGTGACGTGACCACGGCCGTGTTTCGCCCCGTGCTCAACCCCTCTCCCAGCACGATCTCCAGTTGCTCTAAAGAAAGGCCGCCCAATCCGCTTCGTCCCACATGGGCATCATTGTCCCCATTTGGTGCAAAGATCGCGACTTGCGGCGCGAGAGTAACCAGCCGGCTGACATACTGTGCCCGCAATTCCGGGGGTAGCCGCTGCAGGACTTCCGACGTCAGGATGAGGTCGAATACCGGTCGCAACTCCTGAAGCCGGGCCAGATCAGAGACCAGCATCAATTGAGGCACGTAGCTCAAATCGATCTCCACTTGAGAAAGCTGGGCAAGTGCTCTCTGTGCCCGGCTCAGCGCCTCCGGCCGATCATCCACGATAGTCATTCGCCCGCCCACTTCCCGTGCGAGTAGCGAAAAATCCAGGCTGGAACCATACTTCTGCGGTAGCCCTGCCACCAATACCCTAGGCTCTGCTATCTGCACACTTAACCAATCCGACAGCAATAGCCGCTTTACATAATACTCATAAGCGGTTCCCACGCCTTCCCCTTCAGCGAGGGCCAGCAAATAGAGCTCCTTGATCGAACGCTTGCCAATCATGACCTAAAGATACCCTTGCTCGCGATACCAGGCTACTGTTCGCACCGCACCCTCTGATAGGACTACTTGCGGCTGATACCCTAGCTCTCGCCGTGCTTTCGCCCACGAAAAACGCCTGTCGTCGCTGAAAAATGCCACTCCCGCCCGGCTCAAGGGCGGTTTGGTGCCTGTCAAGCGGCCTAACACTTCCAATATCGATGCTCCACCCATCGCCAACGGCCGTGGAAGCGTCACCCGTGGTGGTGAAACCTGTAGCGCCGCTGCGATCGTGCTGGCCAGTTCCCGAAATCTGACAACTTCTGGCCCGGCGATATGGTATGTCTCGCCCGCTCGTCCGAAATCTAGTGCCGCCAAAATACCGGTTACCGCGTCATCGATATATGTGGGGTGACAAGTATTCATACCACCGTCCACATAGAAGAACCGCCCCTGGTGGATCGCTCGGAACAAACCCAGGACGTGCATATCCCCGGGGCCATAGATGAATTCCGGGCGCACGACCACTATTGGCAGACCCTCCGCCGCGTAGCTCATCACCACGGCCTCAGCCTCTGCCTTGCTGCGTTCGTAGACATTGCTCGGCGCTGCCGGTGCTGCCTCTGTGGCTGGTTGCCCGCTGATAGGGCCTAAAACTCCAGGGCTGCTCAAAACTACCAGTCGCGGTGGAATCGCCAATGCTGCTATGGCTTCGCATACCGCTCTCGTGCCCTCCACATGAAGCTCAAAGTAGGCTGCTTCGGGCACACCGAACTCACCAAGGCGCCCTGCTGCGTGGATCACGGCGTCGGCACCTTCGAAAATCCCGTCTAGGCTCGTCGGCTGCGTCAAATCAGCCGTTCGCCATTCCACGGCCGTTCCCGCTAAACTAGTACGATTGGAGCTTTCGCGTGCTACGACCCGCACCGCATCGCCGCGTTCGAGTAGCGCCCGCGTGACGGAACTACCTACAAAGCCAGTTGCTCCAGTAACTACAACGTTCATTGGTTCGCTTAGCACCAGAGGAACTTAGCCTATTATTCTTTCTTGTCTACCTGATAGGACATGATCGGCCGGTATACACAACGGCAAGCCAATCCGCGATCGCAGTTAGGCAGAGGCAAATGCGGTGCTTCATCGGGATGGTATGTTGCCTGCGGCTTAAGTTCGTGGCATGCGGCGCAGCCTTCATCGTCAATCGTGATGCTTACCCCCATAATCGAACCTTTGGCCTTCATACCCAGCCGGTAGGCAGCCAGTGCCTTTTCCGCGTAGTCCTCCGATTTCTGCATGTTCTGTTGGAAGCCCTTGAGCCAATCGAATGTCATGACTTCCCTCCTATTCTAAAGTTGCAAGAACCGCCTGCGCTGGTGGATGAACGGCAATACTGTCCGGCGCGATCATCTTCGTACCCACCCGTGCGAGGGTAGGTGCATCCATTAGCATATTCGTATACGATGCGTTTGCCAGCGGACAATGACACTCCTTCGCCGCGATGCTGCGCCGTACTTCCTTGATCCGCTCTCCAAACCAGATCTCTTTAAAGTCATAGTTATGGTCGCGCAAATTACCCAGATTGTCCGCTCGCACACAACAGGGCCAGACTGTTCCATCGGCATAGATCTGTGTGCTCGCCCAACCGGCATAACAGCTGATCACTTGGTCTTCTTCTTCTAAGATGCGCTTGACTAGCCTGTAATACTCTACCCGGAACGCTTCCGTGATCCGTGCCAGTCCGCTGTACTCCTTACTTTGTACATAGGCAGTCAACCGGTCAATCGCCGCCGCATAGGATTCCTTGTCCGGCGTAATCGGAAGACCGACTGTGTCCAGTTCAACGCGCGGTTCCGCAATTTCCGTGATAAACTGATCCACTTTTGACTGATCTGCATAGGCGATCAGCTCGTTCAGATGCCCTACGCTGAACACGGACACCACCGAGTGAATTCCGACTGTGAGATTGGGAAATTCGTCTCTCAGTTCGAAATATTGCTTGAGACGTTCCTCAAACTTCTCAAAGTTACCTGGCACCCCTCGAATAATGTCATGCTTCTCGCCTACCCCGTCCAGCGATAGGTTGATAATGAGCTGTGTGTCCGGGCAGGATTCCAGGATTTTTCGCACCCGCACAGGCCCGCTCGGCAGCAGCGCGTTTGTCGGGATATTGATGATACCCGGCCGGTTGTGCCTGTATACGAGTTGCGCAAGTTCCACAATGCCCGGATACATCAGCGGTTCGCCACCACTGATAGTGAACCAGTAAGGCGCCTGGCCGAGAGATTCCAGTACCTTGTCCCATTCGGCCAGGCTCAATTCGTCCTCGCGCTTCATCCAGATATTGCACGTAAGGCACCGTGAATTGCACTTGGGCGAAGGCGAAATCGTGATGTTTAGGGGAAGCATCGCGGGCCAACCGAATCTTCGGAAGGTCCGGAATAAGGGGATGCGTGCCAGCACGCCGGACATGGAATTCAAGAGTTTGCCTTTAGTTCCTTTGTTGTAGTAGCGATTTCCCACACGGCGTGATCGCGCTTCTGTTTGAAATCGCGGCGGCCCAGAAGACGGCCGTAAACCTCCAACCCAACCACGCCCCAGGTCCAAAGGAACTGTTTGGGTCGCCAGTCAAGGTTGCCCAGCAGCAGCCCCACAATCTTCGTGCCGCTCATCGTGCTCACCGAGTAGCCCAGGTCCCGCTGTAGCTCTAGATGCCCCGCATAGATACGCCGCCGCTGGCGCAGAAAATCTTCAATCGTTTCCGGACCCTTGTTGTATACCACCGCCTCCGGGACATAGCGCACTTCATATCCCTGTCCGCGCACCAGTGGTTCGACACTTGCCTCATCCACGGCCGTGTGCTGCGGAATTCGCTCAAATACCTTGCGAAAGGCAATCATTTCTCCCGCCTTAAATCCGTGCAAATTCATCTGATGGTGCAAATCCCATAACAGGTGCGCCGCAAAACCCATAAACTGTTCTGGATCATTCACCGGTTCTGGTCGCGTCGCCGTCAAACCCACCTCCGGATCTGCGAACGGAGCGACCAGCGCCTCGATCGTATCCGGTCCCGGCTGTAAGTCCGCGCTGCTTAGTACTAGCACCTCTTCCTCAGCCTCACGGAGAAAAAGGTTCATTGCCGAGGCTTTGCCTTCGCGCTGAGGCTGCACAATCAGCTGGATACGTGGATCACTTTGCATTTCCGCCCGAACAATCTTTTCTGTACCGTCCGTACAGCCGCTGATTACGACCAAAATCGTCGCCACTCGGACTTTGTCCAGGTGCTGTTCTTGTAGCAAGCGCAGTAAGTGCCCGATATTTGCTTCTTCATTGTGGGCCATGATGCCCACCGCACAGCGGACCTCGTTCATCGAACGGCTAGTATAACATCCTCAGGGTCCCCAACAAGCCGGCCCGGATGACTCTCAGACGCCAACCAACCTACTCCTCACCAACGGCCGTCCCTTTTCCTACAGTAATATTCCCCAACTCAATCGCGTCCGCTCCGGAGCCAAGGCGCAGCCTACTTCCGTCGCGAGCATCGTAAAGTCCCGTCAGCAACCTGTAATTGCCTGCCTGCGCGTCTGGAGGAACGGTCAGCAGATATTCATCCACGATCACATCGCCTTCACGCCAGCATGTTGGTGGCCAGGTCCCAGCCACCGGCCAGCCGTCTTGCTGCGCCGCCAGTTCCCCGCCTGGACCAAGCAGATGCGTGAAGACCGTATAGGGGCGTTGCGCCGCACCATCCGCCTTCCAGAACAGTGTAACCGCTAGTTGGTCTCCTGCCGCCGCTGCCTTCGGAGCGATGGTCGCCCCTTCCAGTGCAATCGGCTCGTCCAAAAACTGTGCCTCGAACGAAATTTCCGGCTGCGCTGTCGCAAGGAGCGGCGCTTCCGCCACAACAATCACCGGGCGCACGATTCGCCAGCTGAGCCCCAATGCCAACAGAAGCAAACACTGCAGGCCGGCAACTGCCACGGCTGGACCTCTGCCGGGCAGCGCCTCGCTCCAGAACCGTGCGGCTGGGAAAGCAAGCAAAGGCATGAAAAACAGCCATATCCTTCCGACTTCACCCCGCGTAGAACCTGACAGGTCAATCACCACGATCAAAATCAGCAGCCCTACGCTCAACAACTCAACGGCCGTCGCCTTGCCCTCGTGCGCTAAACGCCAGGCTAACCATAGACTCCCGAGGAAACCTAGAAACAATGGCCAGCCGCTGAATACCAGCAAATCGATCAGATTCCAAACAACCCACCAATCGTAGCGGCGCAGAGTTGTAACCAGTTCATAGTGCTGCCCCAATCCAACACTGGCGATTTCCCAGGGCGCTGTGCCCCACATTACCCACAACAGAAGCCACAGTGAGGCCGCGCCGAGTCCAAAAGCAAGCGCCTGTTTGGCAATGCCTGCCCAAGATTGCGGCTGCAATCTCGTCTGAGCAAGCATTTCTGCCGGCACCCACATCCACAACCCCGCGTATACAGCCACTAGCAGGACCAGCGCGGCGTTTCCCAGGCTGAGGAAGGTCAGCACCGATAGCAATAATCCTGCCACAAGCAAGCGTCCTGGAGAACGCTGCCTCAGTCCGGTGTGGTAGAACCAGAACAGCAGAAGTGCCAGTGGCGCATATAGTTGCACAGTTTTAGGAGCAAAAAGGAGTAGCGCTGGCAGGCTTGCCGCCAGGACAACAGCTAGCCTCTGCGCCCGCCCAACCAGCAGCTCCTGTGACAGCCAAAAAGCGGGCAGGAATGTCAGGGCTGCTGCCAGCAGCGGAAGTAGTGCCCATATGCCGAGCGCGGCAGCCACTTCCGGAGGCCGATCCAATAGCCACAAATCTGTGCAGCGTAGCGGCCGAATGAACCTTGCCATCGCTTCAGCCGCTACCGGAACGCGTGCTAGCCCTTGGACAGTCGCCCAGTTCGCCACTATGTAGCCCGGTGGATGCGTTTGCGCGTGTTCCGAGGCGAATGTCGGCATCAGCGCGGCGTAGTTGCGCAGCGCGTAGTTCATGTCGCCGATCTCCGCCGCCGGTTCAAAGAAACCGCTCGCCAGGTTGGAGAGAGTCCGCTCCACTAGCGCTGCGGACACGTCCGCCTGGTCAGCATGGATAACGGCCACTTGCAGGCCGAATGAAGCAATTACCAGGCTCGTAAGCGCGGTGCCATTCTGCCAACGCCCTACCTTTTCTGGCCACAGCCACCACGATGACACCAACCATAACCCGAGCGCCGCCACCACAGCAGGCCACCAGCGTTCCAACGGCCGTAACAGGTACGGCCAGTACCACTCACTCGTTTCCGGAGCCGGGCCGCGCAGCTGGGGCAGCCCGTCGCCCACGATAAGTCCTGCCAATACCAGGCTGGATACGATCAGGAACCCCATCAGGAATGATTCTTGAGTTCGCGACAGCTTCATTCGCGCTTCCATTTCCCTAATACAAAGGAATCATCCGCCTTGCTGCTCCTCAGATTCGAACGCTTCCCGCTGGCCTCGTCATACAGGCCCACACGCACCTCAAACTGGCCTTTCGTGATCCCTTCCACCGCTAGAGTATGCTCATCGCGTACTATCTCGCCTGCCTGCCATTGATTCGTGGGGTAACTCCACCCTCTGGGAAGACCGTCACTTTGGGCCACAATCGCGCCCGTCTGCGGATCGATCACATGCACAAAAACCTTGTAGGATTCTTTTGGTGGCGTTGCGGATTCCCAGTACAACGTCGCGGCTAAAGCATTCCCTTCCTGTGCCAGGTCATAGCCCAGTAGACAAACATCGCTCTCCCAACAGATGTCGACGGAATCGCGTGGGGCAAACGGCCGTAGCAAAACCTCGCCCAGAACAGCCGCCTCTCCCAGCACCCTTTCCCCGTCTTCATCAGCCAGATAGAACTCGACTCTATAGCTACCTGGCGCCAGATCCCGGGGCACAAGCAAAACAGCCGTCCCGCGTCGAACGTCATCCTCCGGCCACGTGGAAGTTGCCACGGAACTGCATTCACGCGCCCGAATCTCACCCTGCTCGTCTCGTAGCCGCAGGCACACAACATAGTCGCTTTTGGGCCGCTGGTCCGTACCCCAGGTCAGGGCAGCCACTACTGCACCTCCCTGGACCGCCTCGCGGGGCTCTACACTTGCGTCTACCAGGCCCAACTCCTTGTTCATAGGAAAGGCCCAGGCAAAGTCCCTCCCAAACTGCGGTAATGTGCGGTAGACAAGTACCTCCCCATCTTCATAATCAGGCTCCACCGCCAGCCATTCCTTCCATGCCGCTTGCAGCCCAACGTTTGCAAACTTCTTATGAATAACCAGATAACGAATGCCTGCCTCGTTGAGCAAACCAAGCTGCTCCGTAACCTCGCGCAGGTTTGGGTCAGGCAACTGGTCGCGCTCTTCCAGGTTTGCGAGTAGGGGCACACCATCCAGGAAAGCCGTTGCCTCGCGCGGCAGACGTGAGACGTGCCCCGTCGCCAGCGGCTTTCCATGTTCCGTCTGGTAGGCCATATACCATTTGTCATAGGACCGGTCATTGATTGGAAGATCGACCACCGCATAGCTCTCCCCATCGAGAGCTGCTCTCTTATACCAGTTAGGCACTTCCAGTGGAGTAGTTTCGAAAGGAACGGTCCAATACGCGAGGGTCAGCATTCCCATCACAGCCGTCCCCACGATCCAACGCGCCCGCGGTGTCGACCATACCCCCAACAGCCAGTTCAAGCCCCACGCCGCCATCATCGCCAACGGCAGGCTAAGAAATACGTTTAGTCGATCTGGTCGCCGGATGAGACCCATAACCAACCAATCCTCTACCAGTCGGTATGGCATGGGTATCGCTGGATAGGCCTGCCCATTGAATGCCAATTCAGGTCCCAGGGCCAATACGAAGTAGAGCAGGGCCAGCCCCAACCACACCCAAGTTTGCCGCCAGCGCCGCAACACCCCGGCTGCGGCAAGCAGCAGTGTGGTGTAACCCAGATAGGGCGTGTAGAACTGGTTAACCACGAACCTTTCGTATAGCCCAGCAACCCGCTGTTGCCATAGCCCGTTATGAATGCTTGGAACCAGGTAGGCAAGCAAATCAGTCCGGCCCCAGACCGCTTCATCCAGCAGTACATCCTCCGGAAAATCTCTTGTGAACTGGTCGATGACGAACGGCGCCGCAAGAGGGGCCATAAGCAGCGTAGCTAATCCTCCGACGACAAGCAGTTGCAGCAGTGCCCCGCGCCTTTGTTCCCTGGGTATAGTAATCAACAGGTAGATCGGGAACGTGACAAGGATCGGGCTGCTCATGATCAGCAGTTGCCAGCGGGTAACCCCGATCATGGCCAGTGACCCGGCCGTAGCCACAACCAGTCCCCAGCCTGACCCCCTTTTCCCCGAAACAGGCGTGCGTGTGATCAGCCTTGTCAGGAGCAGCAGGGTGAACGGTACCCAAAATACGACCATCATATTGGCATGGTCATAGTGTGAAAGAGTGTAGGGCCAGAAGCCGAAGATGAATCCCGCCACCAACGCAGCCGCGCGGTCGCGCACGACTTCTCGCGCGAACAAATACATGCAGAATCCGTTCAGCGCGATGACCGTCAGAAAGACGAGGTTATAAGCAACAGTTGGACCAAATACCGCTTGCAGCGGCAGCCACGCCCCGATATTGAACCAGGCGATATTATGCGACGTCAGCGCAACGCCCGTGGGAAAATAAAGATTAGTCGTAGAGAATGGGGACGTCCCGTTCTGGAGTGCTTCACGTACCGACCAGAATGTCCATTGATGCACCCATAGGTCATCACGCCCTCCTGCCAGCTCGGTGTCCAGTCGCGCCACAACCGGCCAGGTAAGCATGAAGGTCAATAGACTGAAAAAGGCCAAGACGATTAGGTTGTCGCGCCAGGGGGCCTGCTTGGGTTGGGTCATTCTTCCCTGTGGTACCGCCCAAACCGTGTTGCCAAACGGCCGTCGATGCCACTTATGCTTCAGGGGCGGAAGAGCTTAGGGCGGCCTGCCAATATGCCGCCCTCACTGCTCTGAGTCTGATCGCAGCGCGTCGTACACACGTTGTGGCGTCAGCGGGATTCGACGCATGCGAACCCCGGTCGCGTCGTAAATCGCATTCGCCAGCGCCGGTGCTACGCCATCTTTGGGGATCTCGGCAATCGCCTTCGCTCCAAAAGGCCCGGTCGGCTCGTTGGTCTGCACCAGGATTGCCTTCAACCACGGCATCTCATCAGCACGGTAGATGTGATACGGGCCCAGCTCCGCATTGACCAGTGCTCCTGTCACGTCATAAGCCATCTCTTCGCAGTGCCCATAGCCCAGAGCTTGCACCATGCCACCTTCCACCTGCCCGCTTGCTGTGATCGGATTGATCGGCACTCCGGCATCGACCGCCATGACCAGTTTGGTCACCGTAACTTGACCCGTTTCCATGTCCACTTCCACTTCGGCAAACTGTCCGGCAAACGGTGGGGGCGAGTCCACGCTCACAAAGGAGGCCGTAGCCATGATCTGCCTTTGCTGCTCTTGATGCAGGCTGTGCAGGGCGATGTCAGCGAGGCTAACTGCTTGGCCGTTGGCACTGATGGCATGCCGATCTCGAAGCGTGATCTCTTGCGCCACGTCTAGGCCCAGCATAAGTGCTGCCCGTTCCCGGATCTGCCCTGCCACATCTTCAGCGGCCTTCTTCACGGCCGTGCCTGAAATGTACGTCGTGCTGCTTGCATATGCACCCACGTCGAAAGGCGTGAAGTCCGTGTCGCTCGAATAGATGATGATATCCTCCAGCGGTACTCCCAGTACCTCGGCTGCGATTTGTCCCAGCACCGTATCTGAACCCGTACCTAGGTCAGTCGCGCCCACCAATACATTGAAGGAACCATCATCATTAATCTTGATGCTGGCCGCCCCCATATCTAGCCCTGGGATCGCGGTCCCATGCATGCACATCGCCGCGCCAAGGCCGCGCCTCAAGTGGGGCTTACCGGGCACCGTATGGAAATCCGCTTGCTCCTTCCGTTCCCAGGCGATAGCACGCATTCCCTGCTCAAAACACTCATTCAGGCCGCACGACTGGATGATCGGCACCTCCACCACGGTTTCTTTCTCCCCTTCACCCAGCAGCGGCGCGATGGAGAGTGGGTCGCCCGCCTGCACCCAATTCCTGCGCCGGAAGGCAATCGGGTCCAGGCCCATCTCCGCAGCGATCTCGTCCATGTGCACTTCCAGCGCAAACAACGCCTGTGGCGCGCCGTAACCACGATACGCGCCCGGAACAGGGAGATTGGTGTACACCACGTAACAGTCAAATTGGCGGTTCGGACAGTTATAGCTGCTCAAACCGCGTAGCCCGCTCACTGTTTGTACGGTTAGCCCGTGTGTTCCATACGCTCCCGTATTAGCCGTCACTGACATGCGCATGCTCTGCAGCGTTCCGTCGGCCATAACACCCGTCTTCCACGTGATTGACTGAGGGTGGCGCGTCCGACTGCTCCGGAACTCCTCTGCACGATTCAATTCCAGGCGCACTGGTCGCCCTGTTGCGATCGTCAGATGCCCCACGATGTCTTCGATCAGCATTTCCTGCTTCACACCAAAACCGCCACCAATGCGCGGTTTGATCACCCTGATCCGCCCTGCAGGCAGTCCCAGCAGCGGCGCCACCATGCGCCGCACGTGAAACGGCACCTGCGTTGAAGTCCGGATCACCATTCTCTCATCACTGTCCCACCAGCTGATCGCAATATGTGGTTCGATCGGCACTTGCTGCACTTGATGTACATAATAACTCCGTTCAAAGACATGGTCTGCCGCGGCGAAGCCCGCCTCCACATCACCGAGTTGGGCTTCGATATGATGCACAATGTTACGTGTCGAGTCGTGAATCTTCTCCGTGTCCGGCTCGTCATGAATAACCGGCGAGCCGGGCTGCATGGCCTCATTTTCATCAAAAACTGCTGGTAGCACCTCGTAGGTAACATCGATCAGCTTTATTGCCTCCTCGGCGATCTCCCGCGTGTCTGCAGCCACGGCCGCGACGCGATCGCCGATGTAGCGCACCTTGTTATCGAAGCTGACCTGGTCCAGCGGCGGCGGGTTGGGATAACTCTGCCCCCCAGACGCGTACTTGACGCGGTCCACGTTCTTGTAATGCACCACCGCGTGGACGCCTGGCAGGGCCAGTGCGGCGCTGTCGTCTAAGTCCAGGATGCGTGCATGTGCGTGAGGGCTGGTGAGCAGCTTGGCATACAACATTCCCCGCAGTTCAATGTCATCCACAAAGGCCGGATTGCCCTTAGCCAATTTCACGGCGTCCACCTTTGTTTCCGGCTTACCCACGACGGCCGTTTCCGGAATCTGGCTTTCCAGCCGCAAATCAGTCCGTGGTTGTACCTGCGTTGCTACTGCGTTCCCGCCTCCAGCCATCTCTGGGTCGTCATCCCCATGACCGTTCTCATCTCCTGCCGCCGGCCAATCGGCCAAGTAACTGGCATCGATAATCTCGGGGCCATCATAGGGTTCGACCTCCTCCCCGCGCAAATACCGTGCTGCCCTGAGAACCGCTTCGACTGGCTTCACATACCCCGTTTCACGGCACAGAATCCCCGAGAGGGCATCGCGCACTTCCTCCTCGGTGGGTCGTGGACTGCGCTCGAGCAGCGCTTTGGTCGCCAGGATCATCGCTGGCGTCGAGTAACCCGACTGGATCGCACCGGTCTCGATAAACGCCTTCTGGAGCGGGTGTAGTTCACCGACTCGCCTGTTCAACCCTTCAATCGTCTCAATGCGATGCCCCACTGCCTGTGCCGCAAGCATCGTGTCACTGTTGACCAGTCGACCGTCGAACAGGATCGCCGCTGCGCCCGTGCTGCCATCGTCGCTCCCATAGCGCACACTGAAATAGCCCGCCGAGCGCAGTGTATCGCGCAGCGTGTCCGTTGCCATAGCACCTACAAGGTGATTCGAACCATTAATTGTCAGTTCTATCTGCATTGCTGACTCCATGTTCTCCCATCAGTGTGGAAGCCTGCGTCACTCGGACTTGAAAGCGTTCAATACGCGCATGTAATTCGCCCTCTCGAACGCGGCCGCGTTGCCGCCGCTCCAAACGCACAGCCGTCCTCGTATCTCGTCCAGCGTCTCATGGCCATGACTGTCCAGCCACAACTCTAAATCCTGATTGACCTTTCCAATATGATGAATGCCATATTTGAACAACGCCGATGTCATCATCGCCACCTGCGCTCCTGCCATGACGCTCTTGATCACATCTGTCGCTTCGTGCACGCCGCCCGTCGTGGCCAGTTCAGCCTTAACATGCCCATACAACAGTGCAACCCACCGCAGCCGCAGTCGTAGCTCCTGCGGCATGCTTAAGTCCAGTGAGGGCACTACAGTCTCTTCCTCAATATCAAAGTCCGGTTGATAGAATCGGTTGAATAACACAAGTGCCGCGGCTCCAGCCTCATCTAGCGCGTGGGCCATATGAGCCATGGCTGTGAAATAGGGACTGATTTTAACCGCTACCGGGATCTGTACCTCGGCCGTAACATCACGTACCAACTGCAGATACATATCTTCAATCTCTTTGCTCCCCAGGCGCGGATCATTGGCAAGATAGTAGGTATTCAACTCGATCGCATCAGCCCCGGCTGCTTCCAGAAGGCGTGCGTAATGCGTCCAGCCCCCGCTGTAGTACCCGTTCAGACTCGCAATAATCGGAATGGAAATAGACTTTTTGGCCTGGAATAGATGCGCCAGATATCCACTGGCGCCCATCTTAAATCCTTTCATTTCCGCCACATGCTGCAATTCCTCCGGCAGCGCTTCGCGATGACTCGCGTAGTAGTCTTCGTGACCCATTTCTTGCAGCTCGATCTGCTCTTCGAACAGCGAAAACAGCACAACTGCTCCTGCCCCGGCTCGCTCGATCTGCTTCAAGGTATCAATGCTTTCAGAAAGGGGAGAGGCTGACACAACGAGAGGACTGCGCAATCTGAGTCCTAGGTAACTGGTGCTCAAGTCAGACATGAAGGATTCTCCGTGAACAATGGCCGGCGGCCTAAACTACGCATGACGAATTGTCCCATTGTAACAGAAAAGCCCCTCCTGTGTTGCTGATTAGGACGTTTTGTGCCCATTCCTTTGCTTGGTATACTCTCCAGCGTTGCAGGTGTCAAACTGAATCATGGACGAAACTCCTATACCTCCCTCCGCTGAGGAGCCCCAAGACTTGCGGCCCCGCTGCCCAAACTGCGATAGTGTTATTCCCGTCGGTGCCGACCGTTGCCTAATATGTGGCCAGATTCTCAGCGACAATTCAGCCTCACCTTCCACCACGACCGCCGCTTCATCCTCCTTAACCCAATCTAAACCTGAACCACTAGCCGGGAATCGTATGACTCACGGGCGGAAGCTGATAAACCCGCCTTCCGCCGCTGGGAACCTGCGGTCTTTGGCCTTATGGGGTTTCATTGTGCTCATCAGTTTGGCTACACTTTTTGTTGGCTTCGTGATTCTGCGTGGCAGCGATGGTCCTGTAGTGTTGGCCTTGGCGCCCACTTTCACGCCTCTGGCCCCCGGCCCCACGCTTACACCAACGCGGACCCCAGGTGCCACGGAAGCACCTCTCCCAACCGATACCGCTACGCCAACCTTTACCCCGGCCCCCACTGATACGCCACAGCCGCCGCGTTATCACACTGTTGCAGGGGGTGAAACTATGTTTGGCCTCTCCCTGTTTTATCGTATCGCCGCAGGCAGCATCGCCGAATCCAACAACATCTCCCTGGATGCTCCTATTCAGGTTGGTCAGCAGTTGATTGTCCCTTGGCCGACCGCTACGCCCCCACTAGAGTCCCTGGTCCTTGAGATTAGTGGAGAAAGTGTCGTCGCTGATGTCACGGAATGTGAGATCGTGGTTTTGGAATCCGGCGACTCTGCCTATGGGCTTTCCGCTCGGAGTGGCGTACCGGCGCAGGCCATTATTGCCGTTAACCGTCTTACGGAAGAATCGATACAACTGCTCCACCCAGGCGACACCCTGTGTATTCCCAACGTAGCCCCAGGCGACACGCTTCCGCCCACGCCTGGCCCCCGGCCTTCCGTCACCAGCACCGCCTTTCCTGCCGGTCCATCGTTGCTGCACCCTGTCGATGAGGCGGTCATCGAGCCTGCGGATGGCGTTGTGACTCTCCTGTGGGTGGCTGTAAAGGACTTGGCCGACGACGAGTGGTATATGGTCGAGGCGACGGACATGGATGTTCAGGACGCCTTGCCTTATCGTGCCTTTACCAGAGACACCTCGTTTCGTGTCCCCGATTCCTGGCGTCCCATTGTTCCTTCCGAACATCGTTTCCGCTGGCGCGTGAGTATCGTCAAAAAGACTGGAGAGCGCAGCGACGGCCGTTTCACCTACGACTACGGCGGTCAGAGCAGCTCCGACGCGGTCTTCTATTGGCTGGGCGCAGAACCGACGCTAACCCCGGTGCCCACTGCAGCCCCGACCGTCACCCCGCTACCCTGAACGACCCTAACCTACCTGGCCAGAAACGGGTTGGACCGCCGTTCTACGCCAATCATTGTCGCTGGCCCGTGTCCGCTCAACACGGTTGTTTCATCAGGCAGCGCCAGCAAGTGTCTCTCGATACTATTCATCAACAAGTGGAAGTCACCTCCAGGCAGGTCGGTGCGTCCTATGCTCCCTTGAAAGAGAACATCACCATCAAATACCACGCTCTCACTTGCTAGATAGAAACACACATGCCCAGGGGCGTGGCCTGGGGTATAGAGCACCTCCAGCCTTAGCTTGCCTACGCTGACTTCATCTCCTTCCGCTAGAGGTAAGTCAGCGGCTGGCGGTGCATCTATGGTAATCTCCCATAACTTTGCGGCTAATGCAGCGCCCTCTAACATCGATGCTGCCTCGGGGTGCATCGCGATTGGCGCATGCGTTAGCTCAACCAGCTCAGCCAATCCTCCCACGTGGTCAAAATGGCTGTGGGTTACCAAGATTTCTGTAATCACCCATCCCGCTTCCGCTGCTCGTTCGGCCAACAAACGGCCGTTCCATGCCGGATCGATGACTACGGCCTCTTTGGTCTCCGTGCAACCTAGTAGATAGCAGTTTGTTTGCAGCGGCCCTAATGGCAGCTGCCAGATAGTTGCCTTCCCTTCGCTGTTCGACATCAGCACTCCCCCTAAACTCGTTCAATTACCGTGGCGATCCCCATCCCTCCGCCTACGCATAGCGTCACGAGCGCCGTGGACAGGTCTCGCCGCTCCAGTTCATCCAGCGCCGTCATCAGCAAGATCGCTCCCGTCGCTCCTAGCGGGTGTCCAAGTGCGATCGCGCCACCGTTCACATTAACCGTCTCCATGGTGTCAAGTCCGACATCACGCAAGAACCGCAGTACCACAGCCGCGAACGCTTCGTTCACTTCCAATAAATCAATATCTTTGAGCGACATGCCCGCTTTGCCCAACGCCTTTATTGCCGCCGGGCCCGGCCCAACCAGCATAATTGTCGGCTCTGTTCCGATCAGCGCACTGGCAACAACGCGTGCCCTCGGCCTCAAACCTAAAGCTGCGCCTTTCTCCTTCGAACCAACAACCACGACGGCCGCACCATCCACGATACCGGACGAGTTCCCTGCTGTGTGCACGTGATGGATAGCACCGGCTTCTGGATAAGCGTTTAGCGCCACTGCATCATAGCCTGCTTCACCCATGCCTGCGAACGCTGGTTTCAGGGTGCCCAAGGCTTCCAGCGTCGTTTGCGGGCGGATATGTTCGTCGTAATCTAGCAGTACCCGACCAGTCGCATCCACAACCGGCACAAGTGATCCAGCAAAACGCTGCTCCTCGGTTGCCAGGTGCGCTCGTTCTTGCGAGAGCAGGGCGACGCTGTCCAGATCCTGCCTCGAAAATCCCTCCACCGTAGCAATAAGGTCCGCGCTAATACCTTGCGGTACGTAGCCAATCTTAGCGCTCACCCGCGGATCTTCCATTAGCGCTCCGCCATCGCTGCCGATTGGTACACGCGACATAGATTCGACCCCGCCCGCCACCAGAAGGTCTTCCCAGCCGGAGCGCACCTTTGCTGCCGCTAAGTTAATACTTTCCAGCCCCGAGGCGCAGAAGCGATTCACCTGCACACCAGGTACATCTACATGCCAGCCGGCATTTAGCACGGCCGTACGCGCGATATCCGCCCCTTGTTCCCCGATAGGTGTCACGCAGCCCAACAGTACGTCATCGACATGCGCGGTGTCCAGGCCGGTGCGAGCCTCCAGTGTTTGTAGCAAATGCGTAACTAAATCGATTGCCGGGACTTCGCTCAACCCGCCACCTACCTTTCCCCTCCCTCGTGGTGTTCGCAGCGTGTCAAAAATAAAGGCATCAGTACTCATCAGTTACCCCCATCTGAACACATTTTCTCAAGTCGGTAACGTGTCTCAACCCGCGCCGATTGGCGGCCGCGGGTAACATCCGGCGCCTGTACCCACGGCCCACCCGTATTGCGGCTCACGACGTTGCCGGAAGTGGCTCCCGCAGATTAAACAGCCGAATTTCCGGCGCCAGCACCACGGCCGTGCGCCATGCCAGATAGATCGCCTCCGCAGCCGCCGCGACATTTAGCGCCACCGCCGCCGTAGGCAAACCGGGCATCCGTATCACCACACCCGTGGCCAGGATTGCCGCCGTAGCGATCAAATTAATCAACATGCCGGTGTTTACTTCCTTCGTGACCCGCTTGCCAATCAATAAACCGCGCAGGAATGAGGTAAACACGGCTAGTGCCGGGAAAAAAAGAAATAGTGGCATTGTCTGGCGCACCATTTCGCCGACTAGCTCAGTTGTGTCCTGCACCACAAATACGTAGACCGCCGCCAGAGGAGTGAATGCAAATAACGCCATCAGCAATGTCAATACCCCCGACAGGTTGATCGAAAACCGGCGCAGTGGTGGGAAGTCCACTCGCTCGCGGTTCAAAGCGATCACAACTTCCGGCCAGGCAAACGCCGCCGCGCGCATCATAAGCGTTAACTGGAACATCACCGGCCACGCCGCCAGCGAGATCGTGGGATTCTCCAACCGCGCCAGGCTGGATGTGACCAGTGGCTGCGCAAGAAGAGCCAGAATGGATGTGCCGGCCAGTGGTAAATGAAACCAGAACAGTTCTTGATAGCTGAGCAAATCCGTGTCCTTGATCTCGCTGGCAGGTCCCAGTTGCCCTCTCAGGATTGGCCTGACCGCCACCGTCGCGTAACCGGCCTCAGCGATCACCCCGAGCATAAGCGCTGAACTACCGATAATGATCCCCGGCCATCCGCTCCAAAGTCCAAGTACCAGAGCACTTCCACCCGACGCAATAAGCCGCACAACAGTTCCCCACGCGACCCGCCTGGTCCGATCAAAATGGATCAGCACACCCTGCAAGAAGCGGCGCCAGGCGATCGCAGCACTCCAGAAAATCATGATCTTAAGTCCTGGCTGTACCCAGCCAGCCACAGCCGATGGTGTTTGCAGCAGATCGACCACAACCAGATCAAATAGCGGTGTAAAAGCCAATAGCACTGAAATGGCCGTCAGGCCCAACATCCACTGCAGTGTGAAGCGCCGCAGCAGCAGGTAGGATGGCCGATCTTCTACCAGCGCCGTTGAAGTTGCCAGCAAATTGATGATCGGGCTCTCGATAAGCACCGCTAGGCTGTATACAATCCCCATTGCCGCTAGCATAACAACTTCGTCCGGCAGGCGATTGATTACTGCACTTATGAACGGTCCCTCTGCTGTCATTAGCATCCAGCTAGCAAATAGCGGCAGCCAGAATACAAAAATTCTCCGTTGGCTCATGTCTTCCTTATTTTGCCGCCCCAAAACGCCGATGGGCGTTGGCTCCAGGGTCACAGAAGGGAAGTATAGCACTGCTAATCGGCCGAGCGTAGCAGCGCTCAAAAAAGGATGACAATGTGCGACCTTGGTGGAGTAGTTGCCTCCGCAAGGAGCAAACGACAAACTCGGCTCCTTTCCCGTCTTCACCTTGCCAGTCGGTTTAACCATGCTCCGCGTCGAAACCGTGCTAAACTTACGCAGAATCCTTGAAGAAGACGAGAGGAAAACATGAGCGACACAATGCGCAAGCGCGTCATCCTGATCACTGGGGCATCAGGAGAAATAGGACAGGCGCTGATTGAGCACTTTCTACAGGCGGGCCAGACAAATCTGGTGACGATTGACCTTTACGCCTTGCCCACCACCTTGCACGGCCGAACCACCCATATTGTCGGTGATGTCCTCGACCAGAAACTCTTTGCACGTCTGGTTACGGAATATGACTTCGACACCATATTCCACCTTGCCGCACTGCTATCTACCCGCAGCGAGTTTGCTCCGGAATTGGCTCATCAGGTAAACGTGAACGGTACCCTTAACCTGCTTCAACTCGCCGCCGACCAGACCCAGCGTCGTGGTGAACCGGTCAAGTTTATCTTTCCCAGTTCTATTGCCGCTTATGGTCTGCCCAGTCTGGAGATCAAGGAACGCGACAACCTTCTCCGCGAATGGGACTGGAACTTGCCCGCTACGATGTATGGCTGCAATAAACTCTATTGCGAACTCTTGGGGCGCTACTATAGTGAGAACTACCTGCAGTTGGCGGTCAGTCGTCCACACATGCTTGACTTCCGTAGTGTGCGCTTCCCCGGCTTGATCAGCGCCTTTACCGTACCCTCCGGCGGTACCACTGACTACGGGCCGGAGATGCTGCACGCCGCCGCTCAGGGCAAACCATACGCTTGTTTTGTCCGCGAGGATACAGTCCTGCCTTTCATGGCCATGCCCGATGCAGTTACCGCTTTGCTGCGACTGGCCGACGTTCCTCGAGCAGAACTCCGCCGCCTCGTCTATAACGTTACTAGCTTTAGCCTTTCAGCTGGAGATTTTCACCGCCGTGTCCAGGCCGCTTTTCCCACGGCCGAAATTACCTTCGTGCCCGATGACCGCCGCCAGGGCATCGTTGACACTTGGCCGGCCGGTTTGAACGACAACGCCGCCCGCCGCAACTGGGGTTGGTCACCGGCCTACGAGATAGATCGTGCCTTCGATGAATACCTTGTACCGAATATTCGTCGTCGCTACGAATAGTCTCCTTCCGCACCAACTTGATCAACTCCGCGCCGCCAAAACTGGCACAACCTCCATAGAATGACAGGATCGCTTCCTATTTGCCCGAGGACTCCACCGTCCCTCCTAAGGCAGCGTGCATACCTGGTAAATGAGCACCGCAGACAAGAAACATAAGACCCGCCGAGTCTACTTCCAACGCCGCGTAGATGCCGCGGTGGATCACCTGCGACCGCAGCGCTGGAACTGGACAGTCGTCGTAACCCCGCTCGACCGCTCCATCTCTCGCCAGTCCGGAGACTCGCTGACCCGGGAAAAACTGCGTGGCCTCCGCTTCTTCTGGCTTGATGGCCTTTTTGCTTCCATAAGTGACAGCTTCTACATCAGTTTCGTACCTCTTTTTGCGCTGGCTTTTGGCGCGACCAATGGGCAGATCGGCTGGTTAACGGCCGTAGCCAACTTGCTCGGTGCCTTGGCCTTTCTGCCCGGGGCTCGCCTCGTGGAACGTGTGGGCAAGCGCAACCCCGTCGTCATCTGGACGGGCGGCACAGTCATGCGTCTTACGCTCTTGGTCTTTGCCTTATTCCCCTTCTTCGTCGAGCAGCCGCAAGTAGCTATCATCCTCATCATCATCCTGGAAGGAATCCGTTCCTTTGCCGGCAATCTCGGAAACCCGGCCTGGACTGCTCTGGTCGCTGATCTGGTTCCTGATAACCTCAGGGGTCGCTATTTTGGTGGCCGCAATTTCGCCATGGGCCTCGCCGCACTGCTGGTGGCGCCGCTCGCTGGCCGGTTGATCAGCATGGGCAACAACCTAACCACCACCGATGTTTTTGGCTACCAACTTGTCTTCTTCTTTGGGTTTCTCTTCGGCATGGTCAGCACCTATCTCTTTTACCGCATTGGGGAGCCTCCATCCCGCGTGGCGCCAGTCACGGAAATTGACCACGGCAGCGTGCTGCAGATAGTCCGTAGTTCACCTGGATACGTGGGGCTGGTTGCCAGCGCGTTTGTCTGGAATATGGGCCTGCAAGTTGCTGCTCCATTCTTCAACGTCTTTCTTGTCAGCGAACTAGGTGCCAGTGCTGCTACAGTCGGGCTCCTGGCGGCAGTAGCCGGACTTACAGCACTTCTGGGCCAGCGTTACTTCGGCCGCACCCTCGATACCAAAGGCTCGTTCTGGGTAATGCGCGTTACGGGCTTCCTCATACCGTTCGCCCCTATTGCCTGGATGTTTGTGACGACCCCTTGGCAGGTAGTGCCCATCAATACTGTGGTTGGCTTTTTGTGGGCCGGGTACAACCTCGCCAATTTCAACCTGCTGCTGGACATGACGCCGGATTCGTACCGTCCCCGTGCTGTGGCCCTTTACCAGACGGCCGTCTTCAGCAGCGCCGTTGCCGGACCGTTGCTCGGTGGTTACCTGGCCGATGCCATTGGCTACCAGGTCATCTTCTTCATAAGTGGTGCGGTACGTATGCTGGGCATCATTTTGTTCGTACTTTTCGCGCAGCGCCCCTATCAGACCCATCATCGCTCGATCGCCGCCGGGTTGTCCGGGACATAAGTGCAAGCATTGCCATAACATGGTTGACAAGCAAGAAGGAAAAACTCTATGGAAATGCAGCGTTGTTCTTGGGCGGGTGATGACCCGCTGTACATTGCATACCATGACAGCGAATGGGGCGTGCCCGTTCATAATGACCGCCGCCATTTCGAACTCCTCAGCCTCGAGGGTGCGCAGGCGGGTCTAAGCTGGATCACCGTACTTCGCAAGCGTGAAGCCTATCGGCTGGCCTTTGATCGGTTCGATCCTGGGCAAGTGGCGGACTTCGGTGAGGCCAAAATTTCCGCACTCCTGGACAACCCTGGCGTCGTCCGCAACAGGCTAAAGATCAACTCCGCCATCAACAACGCCAGGGCGTTTCTGGAAGTGCAGCGGGGCTACGGTAGTTTTGACGAGTTTATTTGGGCCTTCGTCGACGGCCGTCCTCTCCAGAACTACTACCCGGACATTGTCTCGGTCCCAGCCACCACATCCCTTTCGACGATGATTAGCAAAGACCTGAAGCGCCGTGGCTTCAGCTTCGTAGGCCCCACCATCGTCTACGCCTATATGCAGGCTGCTGGGCTCGTCAATGACCACGTTGTTTCCTGTTACCGGCACGGCCAGCTTGCATGAACCTGAAACCAAAAACCGGATGCCTGTCGGACAGGCATCCGGTTCAAGTCGCATCGCTGAGGAGAGGTCCCCTATTTTGGCGCTTGTGCCGCCGCCAAATTCCTCTTTGCCTGTGCATAAGAAACCAGCTTCTTCGTAGTTTCGTCCCACAGCGCCAGATTGACTGACTTGAGGCTGCTGGTCAGTGTTAGCGTTGGCACATCTTGCAGTGCAGGGTTGTCCTTGTGACATGCCTCCAACATATAATTGGGGATGCGCGGGCTGAGGTGATGGATGTGATGGAAGCCGATGTTTCCCGTGAACCACTGCAAGATTTTGGGCAGCCGGTAAAAAGAGCTACCCTGCAGCGCCGCGGACGCATAGTCCCACTCGTCATTTTCGGCCCAATAGGTATCTTCGAACTGATGCTGCACAAAGAACAACCACGTGCCGATAGTCGTCGCAATAAATACAACCGGAAGCTGGATCAATAGAAACTCGCGAAAGCCAATCAGCAAACTCAGCGCGACCACCAGGAACAGCAGGATGACATCATTGAACAAAACGCTCATTCGTTCCTTGCGCCTTGACAGCGGGCCGGGGAACCGGTAAAGCACTACGAAAAGGGTCATCGGTATAATCAAGAAAAGTGTAATCGGATTGCGATACACTCGGTACTTCAATTTGCCCAGCGCCGGCAGGGCATCATATTCCTTGACCGTCATCGTGTACACATCATGTATGTCACGTTTGGTCAGGTTTCCAGCCGTGGCGTGGTGTACGGCGTGGCTCTTGCGCCACTGGTAATACGGAGTCAGCGTCAGCACGCCGCAGGCCATCCCTAGCCTATCGTTCGCTTTGCGCGAGGTAAAGAAAGATCCATGTCCGCAGTCGTGCTGGATAATGAAGATTCGAACCATCATACCCGCGGTAGGTACAGCCAGCGCCAGGGTGAGCCAATAACTGTAGCTAAGACTCAAATACATCACTACCCAGAGCGCAAAAAATAGACCAAAACTATTGATCGTTTGCCACGCACTGCGCTTGTTATTGGCCGACATATACGGCCGTATCATGCTCTTCCAATTCAAATCAGATGTTACTGTCATAACCCCGGCTCCTGCACTTATTTGTCTTTCCCAGTCTAATACTGACAAAGTATATCAGGTTTCACGCCACGCTCGGAACTCACAACCCAGTCCACCACTCTGTTCATACCTTCCTAACCAAACCAGCTTGATGTAAGTCCCTCCTGTCTCTAACCCGTGGCCTCAATCGAAAGAGTCAATTACCGTGATACCTAGGCTTGGAAAATTGTCCATCTCGGCCAGGATCGCTGGAACTTGTGCCAGGTCAACCCGTCTGCTAATTAACCTCTCCGGCCGGAGCTGCCCTCCGCGAATCATTTCCAGCATCGGTCCATACGCAAAGGCCTGCATGCCATGACTGCCCAGGATTTCCAGTTCATGTGCAATCACCCGGCCCATCGGCACCCGTGGGTGCTGGTGATCTCCCGTCATCAACCCGACCTGCACGTGCTTGCCGCGCTTCCTCAGGCAGGCGATGGAATTAAAGCAGGTCTCTTGGCTCCCGAGGGCGTCGATAGAAATATGCGCTCCTCCGCCCGTCGCATCGCGTACGGCCGTTGGTACATCCACTTCAATACGGCCGTTTACTATCGCCACTGCTCCCATTTCCCTCGCAAAAGCCAGCTTTTCCGGGCTGATATCAATCGCCACCACCTGCGCTCCAAGGGCGCTGGCAATCATGATTGCCGACAGGCCCACGCCCCCGCAGCCGTGCACTGCAACCCATTGCCCACCATGTACCTTTCCCTGTTCGACCACCGCCCGGAAGGAAGTGATGAACCGGCAGCCCAGACTTGCCGCTGTTGTGCTGTCGATCTCCTCCGGCAGCGGAACCAGATTTGTGTCCGCATAGTCGACTGCGACAAACTGCGCAAACGATCCCCAATGCGTAAAACCCGGTTGAAACTGCGCATCGCATACTTGATGATTTCCGGAGATGCACTGCGGGCACATTCCGCAGCCGCAAACGAACGGCAAGGTCACTCGCTGGCCCGTGGAGATCCATCGTACCTCTTCCCCCACCGCTACGACTTCGCCGGCCAGCTCATGTCCAGGCACATGCGGCAATCGAATATCCGGGTCATGACCCATCCATCCATGCCAATCACTGCGGCAGATACCGCTCGCCAAGACCTTCAGGACCACGCCACGAGGGGGCGGTGTTGGGTCATGTAGCACATGTACCGCTATGGGTCCGCCAAATTCCTCGTAAGTAACCGCCTTCATTGCACGATCCTTGCTGGTGCAGTAGGGCTGGTGCTGTCGTTCAGCGCTGCCAAGGTCTTCTCCCCAATGGCCAGCGCTGTGCGCAGAGATTCTACGACCAATGGGTTTTCTGCAAGTATATTCTCTTCTCCTAGCATTTCCACCAGACCTGTGCGCACCAATTGTTCGTATAGGGACTTGCTGACATCAGCCAGGATCAATTGCCCTCCGCCTGCCTTGATGGAACCCGCATAACGTATCAAAACGTTGGTGAAAGTGCTGCCAAACTCCTGGCGCGCTCGTACAACAAGGACTACAACGGCAACTCTGGCATCCTCGGCAGAGGGTGCCTCCTCTTCAAAATCTGATGCCGACGCGAAGAACAGCCCGCCGCGCGGTAGTAACATCGTCACTTGTTCACTCGACAGTACCTGCGAGGCTTTTCGCTCCCGAAAATCTCCGTCCTCTGTTGGCACCAGTTCCGTGATAGTAGTCTTCTCGGCGTACTGGAACGTAACCATAACGGTCTGAAGGGCTACACCCAAAAATATAGCCTGCTGCACGGGCATGAAAAGCGTGAAAAGGAATGTGACCAGCATTGCCACACGGCCCTGCAGCGTCGTGTTCCACACGGCCGTAATCTTCTCCGGCTTGATTGTCTGAAAGCCCGCATAGATCAGGATCGCCGCCAACGCAGTCATCGGCAGCGCCTCAATTTGCTGTGAGAACAGTAGTACGCCAATTGCTACGAAAAGCCCTGTGAAAATATTGGCCCATCGGCTTTGCGCCCCGGCGTTTACCACGAGAGCCGTGCCCGACACCGAGCCTCCCAGTGGGAGACCATTGAAAAATCCAGCTACCACATTGGCCAGCCCCTGGCCTCGAAAATCTCCATTTGGATCGGGAAACTTGCCATCCGGATTCGGATAACCCTGGCTCACCCCGGCTGCCTGGACAAGCCCGACGATACCTATGGCCACGGCTGGCAGCAACAACTCCGGCACCAACCCGAGACTAGGTAAACCTGGCCTGGGCAGACTTCCCGGAATGCCGTAGAGGTCGCCTACCAGGGTCACAGAGCTCAAATCGAGCAGTCGCACCATCCCGACCGCCGCAACAAGGCCAATTAGCATAGCCACCGAGTTGAGGCGGGTTCGATCCAGCACCGCAATCAAGACCAGCGTGACCAGGCCCACGGCTACCGTCTGCAAATCAACCTGATCCAGGTTCCGCAAGAGATCAACCGTCTGCGCAATCTTGTTGGCGCCCTCCGCCGCGTATCCGGTGAAATCTCCCAACTGAGACAGGATAATGATAATCGCGATGCCGGTAAGGAACCCGGTCATTACCGCGTTGGAAATGAAGCGGGTCAGGTAACCCAGCTTAAGCGCCCACATCGCCAGCTGGAACAGTCCAACTATCAGGGTCAGCGTGATCATGGCCTGTATCTGCTCGTCGCCGGAATAGCGCTCCAAGGTGCCGAACACGACCAAGGCCGTGGCGCTCGTATTGATCACAGCCATATAGACCGAACTGGTTGTTATGGCGGCCACGGGCGTGCCCACGATTAGGTTATACAGACCGTACACGGGATTGACTCCTGCCAGCACGGCCGAAGCCATTCCGTCAGGAATCGCCGCGATCCCAGCAATCAATCCCGCCAAAGCATCACGGCTGATCGTCTTTGGATTTGGTTTCAACGATGAAATCATTTGTAATCCGACCCAATGCCCAATTCGCGGGCTCAAATGCAGGGTTCAGACAGTTCCAAGCGGAGACTTTGAGGTCAGGAGTTATCCTGGTTGCGATTATAACCGACTCGGCACTCTTTGTGGCCAAGATGCAGTGCCAATCTCCCGTAAGGAAGTTGACAAACCTTGCTCCGTTTTACTTACGATTGCCTGCCGCAACCTATTTGTTTCTGGTTGATCCGGCACTCCCTCGGTACACTTCTGACACAGAGAAACCGCATGCTGGGGCAGCGCCCCGCCGGAGCATGATAATTTCGAATCATAAACATTTCCCTTTCTGGCTCGTTGTAACGGCCGTAATGTTGGGCGCCTTCCTGCGCCTGCATGATCTTGCCTCGCTGCCCATCAGTTCCGGCTTCGACGTTGCCTACTACGGTCTCGACGCTCTGCAAATCCTGGGTGGTGAAACCCCCGTCTACTTCGCCAGCAATTTTGGGCGCGAGGCCCTATTCAGCTATATAACTGCCCTTCTCTTTGCTGGCCTGGGTCTTTCCGACTTTGCCATCCATCTCGCTGCTGCTTTCGTGGGTATCCTCGCTATCCCAGCTAACTATATCGTAGCCATGGAGCTGCTGCGCTTCGCTCCCTGGCTCGCCGCCCGCCGCTGGGGCCCAGTCTTGGCTGCCTTCGCGCTGGCCTTCATGTACTGGCATCTTGTCTGGTCGCGCTATGGTGTGCGTGCTATCCTCGCCCCGCTCATCATCGCCCTGACCATGTTCTTTCTGCTGCGCGCCCTGCGCGGTGGGGCGCGGCGCGACTTCGTTCTGGCTGGGCTAGGCACTGGCCTGGGCTTGCATACCTACCAAGTTGGCCAATTACTGCCCTTCCTCGTTCTTGGCACCTGCCTGCTTGACTACGTGGCGCGGCGCCGCCGTGCGACACTGCCTGCCTATTTGCGTCGCCTCAAACCTTTGCTCTTCGCCTTTCTGACCGTGACCTTACCTCTGGCCCTCTACGCGCTGCGCCACCCGGATTCTTTCAACCAGCGCGTGCGCGACGTGGCCATCCTCGATAAAGCGCTGCCCTTTGCCGCACAGGGCGCCGCCCTGGCGGCTCGCGCTGCTGACCTGGCCGGATTCTTCACCGTACAGGGCGACCCTCATGACATGTGGTCAGTTGGCCGTCTTCCCGGACTCAATCCCTTTCTGCTGCTGGGTTTTCTCCTTGGCCTTGGCGTCATTCTGTGGTTCTGGCGTTTCCGCTTGCCTCGCATTATGTGGCTGTGGCTCCTTGTCATGGTAGCTCCGGCCCTTTTCGCCGACTCCGGCACGGTAAGCAAACGCGCTTTGGGTATGTTGCCCGTCCTGACCAGCCTAATTGGTCTTGGTTACGTCTCCACTGTCGTTTGGCTGCATAGTCGCTTCCCTCGCGCCCGCTTCTGGCCAGCTACGGCCGCCCTGATACTAGCTGGAGGCCTGCTTTTCACTTCCTGGCATACTTACTACGAGTACTTCCTCGTCTGGGGCCGAGATGAGGCCACGGAAGGACACTTTGAACCGCAGCTGAGCGAGATGGGAGCCTTTATCGCCACCCTGCCGCCAGACGAACGTATCTACCTCTCCGCCGATGCGCCAAATCATCCCAATATGTTGCTTCATTCCCGTCTGCGCACTGCTGGCGAAACGGTACGAGGCTACAACGGCTGGCGCTGTTTCGTCTATCCGGAAGAGACTATTGTGCCTACCACATATGTCCTCAGTGACGATCCCAGCATCTCTAGCGTCCAACAAGCGTTTCCTGACGGGTCGCTGCAAGAGGATGGCTTGTCCGACAAATATGGATATGGCGATTACTATGTAGCCTATCGTATCCCTGCCGGCGAACGCGCCGCTCTTGCTCCCAGTATCCCCATCACCGGTGCGATCTGGGGCAATGACCAGATCGCCTTACTTGGCTACGACTTGGGCCAGGAGGTTACCTCCCCCGGCGAACGGCTAACTTTGACCCTCTATTGGCAGGCCCTCCAAGAACTGGATACGCGCTACACCGCTTTCATACACTTGCTCGGCCCCACCAACGCAGCCACAGGTACCCCCTTGTGGGGCCAGCAGGACAGCGAACCCTGCAAAGGCTTTTATCCCACGGCCGTTTGGCGCCCAGGCGAAATCATCCGCGATGAGATTGTCCTGGATGTGTTCCCGGATGCTCCGCCCGGCACCTACGAACTTGCCGCGGGCTTTTACACCTGGTCCGACTTCCAGCGCTTGTCCGTTGGCGATGACGATGCAGTTACCCTCGGCACCGTCACCATCCGCTGACCAAAACTGATCCTCATTGACTACAGGCGGCGTAAAACTGCCCCAGGAAACTGCTGGGATGCTTGCCAAGTAGTTCGGTCTTCTGGAAGCCGGCCTCCCGCGCCATTACTTCCCATGCTGCAAACGAGAAAGGGTAGGGAACCCAGTGGTTGCCGCGGTCAGTATCATATTCCACAATTAACACGCGTCCGCCATGCTCCAGCAAACGTCGCAGTTCTTGCAGCAAACGACCCTTTTCGCGTACGAAGTGAAGAGAATTAGCCAGTAGAATCCCATCTAGTGAAGGCATAAAGGGCATCGGCCTCGTGAAATCCGCCGTGTACGTGCGCAGGCGCACTTGGGGACACTGGTGCGCGAATCGTTTTTCCAGGTGCTGCAAAGCACTAGAGTCACGGTCGACAGCGTGAATTGACCCGCCCTCGCCCAATAAGTCGCCTAATGCCAGCGTAAATGCTCCTTGTCCACTGCCTAGTTCGCCCCACACGCCTGCACCCGGTACGCCGCGACAAAGCAGTCTGAGGTGGTCCTTATGTTCCACGCCCAGTCTGACGCCCCATCAGCGCGCGCAGGATCTCCATCTCCAGCGCCTCGTAATCCCTTGTCGCCACCAATTCATCCAGAAGTGCCGTGTCCAATCCGCGCGCCACGTCAAGTAGCGCCAAGAACGTCTCCTTGCTGTTGCTGAGGTGGCGTGTGGCCAAATCCGCTGGTTGCGTGCGCATTGCTTTTACATCCAAGCCGACCATCTCGCCCTGGTTGCCATAGCCGTTGCGATCAAGCATCCAAACCTGCATAAAGGCGCGGCGAAGGTCCACCGCACCGAAGGCTTTGTCTTGGTCAAACTTCAACCCATTCTGGTCATTCAGGTGAACGCTCCATAGCTTGCCGTGCGCCAGGGCATAGCCCATCTCATCTGAAGGGTCCAGCCCGGCCAGGATCGCATGCGCCGATTCGATCAACACGCCGACGCGGTCAGGGTCGCTGGTCAGATAAGAAAGACCCAACGCGTGCCCAGTAGTAGGCAAATAGGCGTGGTCCATTGGTTCATTCGGTTTCGGCTCAATTAGTACCCGGATATCTGTGTCATAAGCCAATATCTGATCCACGGCCGTTACCAACCGTTCCGTCGCCAGCCGTGCATCCTTTGCCTCGCGGATATAACTGCCTTCTCGGGCCAGCCACAGCACATAGTTGCTGCAACCCAGGATTCTCGCCACGTCCACGGTGCGTAAGCTGCGCTCCAAAGCATACTTTCTTTCTGCCGCATTGTTAGATGTGAACCCACCGTCGATGGTGCGTGGATCCTCCCATAGTCGCGGAGCGACAATCTCGGTTACTAGCCCTTCGCCATCCAGCACCGCGCGCATCTCGTGCGCCGCCGCTTCGACCTGTGTTGCGGACAGAGAATCGATATTCGGCACCGCATCATCGTCATGGAACTGCACGCCATCAAACCCTAGCTTCTTGTAAAGCGGTAGCTTCTCGCTCCACGGTACCGTGGGCCGCACTGGAGGACCAAAAGGATCGGCTCCCTCATGAATATTCCACGGTCCAAACGAAAAACGAAACGTGCCGGTCATCTGAATCTCCTTTTCCTTAATTCTTCCTGTCCTGTAACTACACCGGGTCGTGCGGCCCATGCCAGAGGCGCGCGGTTGAGTTATAGACCCACGTGGGCAGAGTGATCGCGTGCTGCGGCCAGCCCCCGTCCACACGCACGGCCGTTTCCGGCCACGAGCGCACCCCGGCGAACGCATCTGCCGCTTCCACGTTGCAGGCCCCTACGGCAGCCGCCATGAGCAGCGCTCGTTCTACGGTTTCGCTGCGTAAAATACCCGCCAAAAAGCCGGCCACGGCGCAGTCCCCTGCACCAGTAGTGCCCACCACGTCTACCTGAAAGGAGGGTGCCCACAATTCACGTTCTGCCCATGTTCCCGCAGCATCTGCAAATGCCCTGCCCAGATCATCCACCCTTTCAGCTGTGGCAGACCTGAGCATTAGTCCCCTCGCTCCCAACTTCAATACTACGATCCCTGCCCCATACTCGAGCAGTTCCAGCGCCAACTCTCCTATCTCTGCGTTCGTGATATGCTCTGCGTCCCTTTCCGGATAAAGCATCAACAATACCTCATCAAGGCTCGGAAGGAATACATCCACATATGGCAGCGTTTGCGCCAGTAGATACGGCCAGTCCACCGCGCCGCCCGGCCCTCGTCGGTCGAACATCGACATGTCCACTGAAATGGTTGCACCTGTGGATCTGGCCCTGCTCAGCAGTTCTGTCAACTCGCGGCCGTTGTCGGCCATCAAACCCGCCATAAGTGTCGGGTAACCAAAATGGAAGAGGTCGGCTTTTGCTACCAGACCATAATCAACGTCTCCTGCGTGGAACGTATCGTTTGCTCCGCTGCTGTGCAAGAAGACGCGATCGCTGTCGATAGGGCTGAGAATGACTGAGTACGAAGTGTGCTCGCCGGGCGTGGCCTCCATGTTATGCGCCAGTTCCGGATCGATCCCGTGCAGCAGATCTCTTAGTTCGCGGCCAAAGGGATCTGCTCCCGTCTTGCCCATGAGACGGGTAGGGATGCCCAGCTTGTGCAGCGCCAGACCCGTATTGGAGACGGAACCGCCGGGGGCCAGCGTCGGCGGTCCCACAGCCAACAAATGACCTGGGTGAAGAGAGGACAGGAAATCGCGCTGGTTACCTAAATCAGGAATCACGTCGAGGCAAATATGCCCGGCGGCGACACAGCTGCGTTGGACAGATGTCATAGTTCTCCGGCCTCCTCTTTTGGCGCCCACAGAAATAGTAGCCAACTCTCCCTCTTCGTCAATACCTCACCCGGCTATGATATACTTTCGGTATTGGCCGCTTAGAACGGCCGTTTTTAGGAGGTTGTCATGTCCACGTTGATTCCTGACCAGAACGTATCCACGCCCGCGTACCAGGAACTGCTGCAAGCCGAACTACTGCGCAAGGCAGCCGCCGAGGCCGATCTCGCCGAGCTTCAAGCGCAGCAGAAGCAGGCGCAGGTACGCCAGGAACTGAAAAGCGCCGCAGATGCCCCACCCTCACCAGGCATCATTCCCAACCAGCAGCCGGAGCCGCAGAAGCCCCCCACCAACGGCACTGCTACGGATCCCATCAACAAGACGAACCAGGGCGAACCATACGAAGGCAACGCCAGGCCACGCGAAGGTACAGTTACTCTTGATGAAAAGGCGGGTTACCTGTCCACCATCATTGCCTACCGCGCCATTTTGCGCCATGCGGATGCGGTGGCCCAGGCTGTTTCTGATCTGCATCTGCAAGAGGCGCGGATCATGCTCGTCGATTCAATCGAACTTGCTGCCGGGGATGTAGGCCTGTTACAGCTCGACGCCCATTTCAAAGCCTGGGCCGAAGAGTTGCAGTCGCTCAACAACGCATTGGAGGAGCTGCTGGAACAAGAGAAGCCCAAGGCTTTGTCTTCGGTTGTGCCGTTTGTCCTGCCTGCCTTGGCTGGCCTGTTCGGCGCACTCAATCCCGCCACCCTGGCCCCGTTGTTGCTTGGCACTGTAGGCGCAACGGCCGACCTCCTGGGTTACTTCAAAACCGACTACAATATCTCTGGTCGTGACGTGAGCGTCAGCGACATGGCCGTACGTGCCCGCGTCGCCGGGAAAATCAGCGGTGTATCCGTTTACCTTCAAGACTTCTACCGCATCGACATCTCGCCGTTGATCAACCAGCTTAACACGCTCGTGCGGGCCCGAGGTGCGCTGCAGCACAATCTAGTCCAGGTACATAGCCAGGTGATCGATCCCCTGGCCCTTCAGATCGCCGGATTCACCGCTGGAATTGAACAGCGCCAGGCGGAAATCAAGAGGCTGAAGTCTCCCGTCGATGCACAGCGGATGGCCAAACTGGAGAAGGAGATTGCGGACCTGCAAGAGAAACTGCGTCTGACGACTTCGCACAAACAGACGCCCGACGAGCTGGCGGCGCAAGCCGCGGCTGCCATCACTCTTTTTGACACCTTTCGAAAGGAGCTTACAGCCGTGACAGATAAAGGGCTGTCGACGCTGGTCCGCGCCGCTCTGCGCGACTATTGGAAAGCGCTGGGGATCACCCATCTTCTTTATGTCACGGTTTCCTCTGCTGGCGGAGAAATTGTCACCGGCAAGAATTGGTTCCTTGGAAAGCCGCAGGTAGGCTACCTTGCTGGTGGTGCCGTGACTTTCCTGCTCTGTGATCTTACTGGAGCAATCTGCGCCGCAGACACCTTCACCGGCACTGATTATCTCAAGTTCGAACTGGGTCAGGATGTCTTGAGGTAAGACCGCTTTGGCCAGAACGGTCAATTCACTACAGGAGCGCAGGTAGGTAAAGCCATGAATATTGCCATTCTAGGAGCAGGGCGAATTGGAACAACCATCGGACGTAAATGGTCTGCCGCGGGGCATCAGGTTCGTTTCGGAGTGCGAGATCCTGGTTCAACGCGTGCCAATGAAGTGCTGCGGTCTGTGCCGGACGCGACAACTCTTTCCGTAACTGAATCACTGCAGCCCGCCGAGGTCGTCTTGTTGGCTCTGCCTGGCACGGCCGTAACTGAAGTCGTCAAACAGCATAAAGCTGCGCTTAATGGCACGATCATCATCGATGCAAGTAATCAAGTCGGCCGCCCAGTCATGCACAATATGACCTTGCTTGCCGCTGAATTGCCGCAGGCGCTCACCTTTCGCGCATTTAACTCGCTTGGTTATGAGGTCTTCGCCGATCCGCAGTTTGGCTCTCAAGTGGCAGACCATTTCTTCTGCGGGCCGGGCGGCCGTGGACGGGATATTGTAGAAGCCCTGATCACTGAGGTAGGTCTACGCCCCATCTATGTTGGTGGTCCGGAAGCGGCTTCCTTGCTCGATGGTCTGACGCGTTTGTGGTTCGCCCTCGTCTTTGACGGCGCATATAGTCGTCACACTGCTCTGAAATTGCTCGTAGACTAGCTCGTTCGTTCCGGCAGCCATTGCCGCGGCTGGTCAAGCACCCGGCGATAAACACTTGCTACGGCCCCCACAACGGCCGCGTCTGCCTGGTGCACGGCCGTTACCACATCCGCCTCATCCTGCACCCATTGCCACGCATTTTGCACAATAGTCTCGCGGATAACTGGCAGTAGAAACTCGTGGGCCGCACTCATTGGACCACCAATGATCACCCGCTGCGGGTTAAGCACGTTGAGCAGATTGGCGATACCGAGACCCATCCATCGCCCTGTCTCATACAGCGCCCTAAGTGCTGCCATGTCCCCGGCCCGCGCCGCTTCCACGATCAGAGGCATTGTCAGGCGGGCCAGGTCGATGCCCGCGTGCTCTTGCAGATTGCTCTTCTCACCTTCGCGAATTGCCTTCTCAATTCGTCCGAAAAGCGCGTACTGTCCTGCCAGTGTCTCCCAACAGCCGCGCGCCCCGCAGTTACAGAGTGTTCCGTCACGCTGTAGGATCATATGGCCCACTTCACCCGCGAAGCCCGTTGCTCCCTCCATCAAACGGCCGTTGGACACAATCCCCCCACCTATGCCCACGCCGAAGCTTACATACAACATCCAGTCGCTCCCGCGACCGGCACCGAAATAACTCTCCCCCAGCGCAGCAAGGTTTGCCTCATTACTCACCACCACGGGCCGCCCCAGCTCATGGGCCAGCACTTCTCCTAGCGGAACGTCTCGCCAGCCCAGGTTCGGTGCGAACAACACTCGGCCGCTGCTGCCGTCCACCAGCCCAGGCACACCCGCTCCAATACCAAACAATGGTTGCCCGGTTCGCTCCACTTGCTCCACACTTTCCTTCAACAAAAAGACAAATCGCTCCAGGATAGCCTCCTGCCCGTTGAGCCGCGAGGTGCTTTCATGTCTTCGCGAAACAATGTCAACCGCGAAGTTGGTGATGACAACTGAAAGAAAATCGACGTTGATCTCTCCGCCGATGAAGTATCCCGCTTGCGCATTAAGCGCCAGGTTGATGCCCGGTCTGCCCACCTCAGCTGTGTTTGTAGAGACCCCCAATTCCGTGATCCAGCCCTGGCTCAACAGTTCTCGAACAAGACTGGTAACCGTGGCCTTGTTCAGACCCGTCTGCGCAGCCAATTCGGCGCGTGAGAGAGGTGCCCTGGAATGAAGAGAATGTAGCAACAGGGCTAGGTTCATGTCGCGCATGACGCCATGGTCCACAGAAGGTTTACCCATCACCCATTCCCCTTATTAGTTGGGATAACTGACCAATTGCTTGCAGTCTACACAGCGTGCAAAGTCGTGTCAAGCTGTTTTCTCAATGACATTGCGTTTCAGAACAGTCATTATCAGTAATGCGAGGGTGAGTTGTGGCGATCAGAGTAGCACAAGATCAACCGCCACGCTCCGAAACCGCTGCGTAATGTTGACAGTACTACGCCCGCCATTTATACTGAAGTGCATACTTAGTTTTGTTCGTAAACATATTGAAGTGAACTCGTTGACCGCGGCAGCCGAACGTAGGTATCGGCCTCTCCCGTGCGTCGCCACACCTTTCACCAGGAGAACCAACTATGACCGACAACTTCACACCACTTCCCGAACACAAGTTTACCTTTGGTCTTTGGACCGTAGGCAGCGTGGGTCGTGACCCGTTCGGTGAGCCCGTCCGTGAACGCAAGACCCCCGCCGAACTGGTCTATCTTCTCGGTGAAGTAAGCGCCTACGGCGTCAATTTCCATGACAACGACCTTATTCCCATTGACGCCACCCCTTCACAGCGCTCACAGATAATCACCTCCTTCAAAAAGGCCCTGGACGACACTGGTCTTGTTGTGCCTATGGCCACAACCAACCTGTTTACCGATCCCGTCTTCAAAGACGGTGCCTTCACTTCCAACGATGCCCGGGTCCGCGCCTATGCCCTGCAAAAGACCATGAACGCCATGGACCTCGGCGTGGAAATGGGTGCTAAGGTGTACGTATTCTGGGGCGGCCGCGAAGGCACCGAAACTGATGCTTCTAAGGACCCGGTCGAAGCTGGAAAACGATTTCGCGAAGCACTGAACTTTCTCTGTGAGTATGCCATTGACCAGGGATACGATCTGCAGTTCGCACTCGAGGCCAAACCCAACGAACCCCGTGGCGACATTTATCTCGCAACGACCGGTGCCATGCTGGGGTTTATCACCACCCTTGATCATCCGGAGATGGTTGGCGTGAACCCCGAAGTGGCCCACGAGCAAATGGCTGGGCTGAATTTCCTGCATAACGTTGCCCAGGCCTGGGACGCTGGTAAGTTGTACCATATTGACTTGAATGATCAGTCCCCTGGTCGGTACGATCAGGACATCCGTTTTGGCGCCGTCAACCTCAAGTCTGCTTTCTTCCTTGTAAAGTTTCTTGAAGATGTCGGCTACTCCGGCAGTCGCCATTTCGACGCCCATGCCTATCGCACCGAGGACTACGAAGGTGTCAAAGATTTTGCTCGTGGCTGCATGCGCACCTACCTCATCCTAAAGGACAAAGCTCAGCGCTGGAATGCTGACCCGGAGATCCAGGCTCTGCTGCATGAGATAAATTCCGATGACGGCTCGTCCGACGGTTTTGCGGGTGGCTACAGTGCGGAAAAGGCGGCGAGCTTGAGAACGACCGTTTTCGACCGCGCCGCCCTCGGCGCTCGCGGACTCTCTTACGAGCGCCTCGATCAGCTCACTATCGAAGTCCTGCTTGGCCTGCGCTAGAATTCGCCATTCCGTGGTAGCTTCTTTGACACGCAACGGAGGAAAGAATGCCCAACAGACAACTCCTTATGGGTCTTGATGTCTCGACAACCGGGGCCAAGGCTCTGCTCATCAACCAGGAGGGCCAGGTCATCAGCAGCGCGACCAACCCCCTGCGTCTCTCAACCCCGCAGCCGCTGTGGTCCGAGCAGGACCCGCATGACTGGTGGGAGGGCATGGTCCAGAGCATTCGCCAGGTGCTGGACCAGTCGGGGGTAGGTGGCGACGACATCGCTGCAGTTGGCATGACCGGCCAGATGCACGGACTAGTATTGCTTGACGGTAATGGAGAAGTGTTGCGTCCGGCAATCCTTTGGAATGACCAGCGCACTGCTGCTCAGTGCGACCGCATCCGCGATCTGATCGGCCGTGAACAGCTGATCCGCATCAGCGGCAACGATGCCCTGACCGGCTTCACTGCGCCCAAAATATTGTGGGTGCAAGAGCATGAGCCACAGGTGTATGCGCAGGTGCAGCACATCCTGCTGCCCAAGGATTATATTCGTTACCGCCTAACTGGAGAATACGCCATGGACGTCGCCGGCGGGTCGGGCACTATCCTCTTTGATCTGCGGCAGCGTACGTGGTCACCAGAAATATTAGCCGCGCTCAATGTCCCCGCTGCCTGGCTGCCACCGACTTTTGAGGGCCCGGCAGTTACCGGAGTTGTTTCCTCTTCTGCCGCTGAGCTGACTGGCCTTCGCGCTGGAACACCTGTTGTGGGTGGCGGTGGCGATCAGGCGGCGCAGGGGGTCGGCGTGGGCGCTGTCGAGAGCGGTATCATTGCCCTTACCCTCGGTACCTCCGGTGTGGTTTTTGCGCCCACCGATAGGCCGCTGATCCAGCCCGAAGGGCGGCTGCATGCCTTTTGCCACGCCGCACCCGGCAAATGGCACTTCATGGGCGTCATGCTCAGCGCGGCGGGAAGCCTGCAGTGGTACCGTGATACTTTGGTTCCCGATGAGGACTTCGGCACACTGGTACAGGAGGCGCAAGCAGTCCCGCTAGGAAGTGAGGGCCTGCTCTTTCTTCCCTATCTGACGGGGGAACGCACGCCGCACCCTGACCCGCTTGCGCGTGGCGCTTGGGTTGGCCTCACCGTACGACACACACGGCCGTATCTCACCCGCGCTGTCCTCGAAGGCGTTGCCTTCGGCATCAAAGACAGCTTCACACTCATCATGGAGGCCGGCCTTGGTCAAATCGATCAGGTGCGGATCTCCGGCGGTGGCGCCAAGAGCCCTGTCTGGCGACAGATCATGGCCGACGTGCTGGGTGTAGAACTGGTTACGGTCAACACCACCGAAGGCGCCGCCTTTGGCGCCGCCCTGTTAGCAGGTGTTGGTGCGGGACTGTTCGATTCTGTCGAGCAGGCCTGCCACGCCACCGTTACCATAACTGGCTCGACAACGCCCGGCCAGAACTCTGCGGACTATGGTTCGTACTACGAGCGTTATCGCGCCCTTTATCCAGCCCTTGCTGGTGAGTTTGCCGCCCTCAGCGCTCTAAATTCGTAAGCGCCGCACATTACCCTCATGGCTAGAGTCGCAAGTGCCGGGACTGAGCTCCCCGGCACTTTTTTCTATTGGGTCCCAAGTCTAGAAGCCCGCCCCTACCCTTAGAATTCCTTGACCGCGGATGACTCTCTCCAGGAAGCTGTTACAATATAATCTGGCAATCCTGACTCGTCTGCAGCCAAAACAGCATGATTGAAACGGAAACCACCTGGGAAGATAGCGGCTTTGACTGCGATCACTGTGGGGGTGTAATCCTCAAGCGTACGGATCGCGAAACCGGACTACCAGACAAGATCCTTTATCAGTGCCGCGATTGCAGCTGCCAGTGGAACCTCGACGGCCGATTGCAGCGTATCGGCACCGGTCCTGGCTGTAAGTCCGCCGCCCACCCGCCACAAGCCAGTTTCGACATGACCGACGTCGCCAGCTGGTTCGCCCTGCTGTCCCGCAACCTTTGGATCCTGCTGGCGATCATATCCGGGGCGATCTTGCTGCGCTTTGGTGGGGCCGTTGCGGTCCGCTTCTTGCTGCCAGTTTTTCTTCTAGGAGCTGGTGTCTATACTCTGCTGCGGTACGGGCAAAAGCATAGCTGGTGGTAATGCGTCCTATTCCGTTTCGAACTCCACTGAATCTTCATCAAAGTCCGGATCAAATTCATCCTGACCTCCCTCCGGCCCATTTGCCTTTGGCGCGGCGTGAATCAGGATTGGCCCAAACATTGCTTCCTGTGAAGCAAGGATCTCGCGTCGCTTGATCAGCTCTAGGACCGCCAGCAGCGTCACGGCAATCTCGTTACGCGTCGCTTCGGAACTCATGAGGTCGGCAAAGGCTACGGTTGTGCCGGAGCGCACCTGATAGCGCAGCCGCTCGATCTGTCCTTGGATCGTCATAGTGCGTGGCCGCGCCACCGATACGCTATCTTCCAGCGTCTCCGCCCGGTCCAATGCCGCCCGCACCGCCCCCATCAGCGCCTCCACCGAGATCCCACTTAGGTCCAGCTTGCCTTCCAGCTTGGGTGGCGGCGCCACCCGCAGATACGTACGTAGCCCTTGCTGTTCCCGTTGCTGCAAGAACCCAGCCGCTTTCTTAAACTGCCGGTAGCGCAGCAGTTGTCTCACAAGGGCTGCTGCCGGGTCTTCCTCTTCTTCGCCGTCCTCATCAACTGCCGGCTCTTGTGGTAGCAGGGCGCGGCTCTTGATCAGCACAAGTCGCGCTCCAACCACTAGGAAGTCGATCAGCTCCTCCATCCGGTCCTGCTTCAACGCTTCGATTTGCGACAGGTACTGCGCAGTCACCTTTGCCAGCGAAACGGCCGTGATATCCAGCTCCTGCCGGTCAATCAGATGCAGCAGCAGGTCCAGAGGCCCGGCAAACACAGGCAGCTCAATACTATAAGGGCTGGCAGGTTTAGCTATCTTCAATGCGTTTCACCTGGAATTCGAACGGCTCGTTGTTGGGGCAATTTTGCCACCCTTGGCGACGGCCGTCCAACTACCCTCTCTGCGGCTTCTGCAAACCACCCGCCCAAAGAGTTCTCCATGCACGCTGGCATATCTATTCCCTTGCCGTGAAATCCCTACGACCACGAACAATGAGCAGCAAGGAGCCAGCAATGCGGAACAAATAACTTAAAACCGCAGGGACATACACGATAATCCCCCATCCATTTTCTGCGCTTCGCTGGCCGGAATTTCTACTACCGTAAACCCCGCCTTCCGCAGATGGTTCCTCGTTTCTGGGAACCCCTGAGGGCAGAGCAGCTGCCCATTTACCAATAGCGTATTCGCCGCGTATGCCTCAGCTGCGGTCACCACCAGCTTCTCGTACGCCGCGAACACTGGCGCATCGGCCCAGGCTTTCGTCACCAGCAGCGTGTTCCTCCCGATATAGTTGACGTCGCTTTTCAAGTGCAGACTCTCCTGCATTGGCACGACCGTGCAATGATAGCCCAACTGTTCCAGATACCCTGCTAGCTGCGCCGCGCCCTCCGCGTTTGTGCGCGCCGATAACCCCACAAAGAACTGCTCTTCCACTTGCAGCACATCGCCACCATCCAGCGTGCCCGGTGCTTCAATAAACACCAAGGGCCGGACCCGGGCCAGCGCCGCCGCGATAAAGCCCGCCTCTCCTCGCCGTTCTGGGGCTCCTGGTCGCGTGATAATCCCCACCTGCGGCGTTACCACAGCCACATCTTCCACAAAATGAGCGTCAGGGAATTCTTCCAGCGGGTCCAGCACCTCTACTGACAGGCCTAGTACTCGCAGCGCTGTCACATACCCCGCATGCTGGTCCAACATGAGTTCATAGTCGGCACGGCCAAGTTCGGAACTGGTTAAACCCTCAGCAAAGGTCGTGCCGGGTTGCCGGCAGATGGCTTTCGTGAACATGGGTACCTGGCTCCTTTGCTCAGCGCGGGCGCATAATGCAGTAGACAAAACCATTCATCTGCACCAGCTCTTCGGTCTGGTAACGCTGGCCGATCATATCCAGCACCGGAGGTGGATAGAACTGCGCTCGCAGGACGATTGTGTCAAACGCTTGCTCATCGAGCATCGTCAGCATCTCAGTCAAATCGACGGCATTGTTGTTGTATAGGTTAAGCAGCTGCGTGGGGTTAGTCACCACATCGCGCCCCAGATAGAGATTAAAACCCGCGTCCTCGGCAAAGGCCGCTGACGCACCCTGCGCCACCAACGCAGCAATAGTCTGTCCTGCTGCCGTATCTGCCGCCGTCGGCGGTCGACCCAACAGCGAGACCCCGGCGTCATCAACGTATGGAATCGCTTCCGGCGTGCGTGGCGCCGAGCAGGAAGTCTGCGGCGCAATAAACACCTGAGACGGCCGTCCCATTGCCTCCGCAATGCCTGCCAGTAGCGGCGTGTGCGTCGGCATATGGAACATGCGGTTGGCCTGGAACAGGAACAGCAGGGGGATCAGTGTCAGAACGGCCGTTTGCCACAGCCAATTGCGCCGCTCCGACCAGTCAATCAGGCGGTTAAACACCAGCCCGGTCAGGATACAGCTGGCGGCGATTGCCGTGGCGAAGTATGACTCACCCGCGCCCCATTTTCCCGCCGTAATACTGTTCAATATCGCCACCACAAACCAGATGCTGTAGATCGACAGCCGTTCAATATAGAGCTGATACACCGCGAAGATCACTGCCGCCGCCGTGATCATGGCGTGCAAGTGGAACCACTGTCGGAACAGGCCCTCGGCCTGGCCGGGCACGAACGGGTTAATATTGGCAGTGACCGTATTCAGTAGCCACATACCGTCTGTAGAGATGTTGATCCACAGAAAAATGAGGCCCGTAATGAATGCAAAGGGAATGGCCCATTTTATCGCCCGCCATCCCTGGCGCAGGAAGAAGAAGATGAACACCGCGGCGACAGTGGCATAGGCAAGCTGCTTCGTGTAGCCAGCACACAACAACAAGATCATTACTACCAGTATTGACCACGGTCGTTTCTGACCGTCCTCCTCTTCCTTTTCAATCGTGATTGCCATTAGTACCACGGCCAGCGTCTCGAACATGACCATGAACATGTGCTGCCGGAACAGCGGACCCACATGATACACATAGTTCGAGGCCAGAAATGTCAATCCCGCCAGGATGGATAGCCACCACCGTTTGCCCGTGCGCTGTACCGCGTAGCCAATGGCCGCGGCCGTGATCAGCGTGCCAAGATACGACACCAATCGGCCTGTCCAATACTGTGGTCCAAACAGCCACACCAGCGGAACTGTAATCACGTGGAACAGTGGGGGATAATTGGAGGAATAGAAAGGGTAACTATTGTTGTCGCGGTACGGCCAGTCACCCTGGCTGAACAACAGCGTGTCAACCAGTTCAAACCCTTCACCCTGGTCATAGTCGAACGGGAACTGGAACAGCTGCCAGGCGTAGATATTGTAAACGACGAAATAGCCGAGAAAAGCCAGTAGTGCTAGGCCGATCAGTAACCAGGGCAGGGCGGCAAGGATTCTGGCGGCGAAAGTGTCCGGTACGGCCGTCTTCTTCGGCGCTGCTGGCGGCACATCCGCGCTCACGCTGGGCGATCTCCTAGCGGGAGCAGGCTCGCACCCACCAGCGCCAGCAGCAGCGCACCCAGGAGTGCCAGTCGCTGCGTTGGCCCAACGCCCTGGAACTGCCCGCCGCCCAGCAAGTCGTATCCAAACGACGCGAGTATGCCCAGCACGGCGATTGCAACAAAGAGGAGACCCAATTGGCGCTTCGTAACCACTTCGCGGAGTCTATCCCAACCACATCACAGCCGGCAAATGCTTCCTGTGGTGGCCCAGCAAGCGGCCCGCCGTTGCTGGGCCACACGGTGCCGTGCTCTGCATTTGGCTTGCGAACAATCGTAGTAAGCAGACAGCGCCAATCAGCACCCAATCCACTCCATTGAACTTCGGCGCCGGCGCAACT
This sequence comes from uncultured Chloroflexia bacterium, assembly GCA_963786145.1. Lineage (GTDB taxonomy): Bacteria > Chloroflexota > Anaerolineae > Promineifilales > Promineifilaceae > JAACFF01. Next base: position 483,381 of record CAWAYB010000001.1, on the reverse strand, counting down.
TGCCGCTATACTTATTTCCGGTAAGAGCCACGAAACTGGAGGTAATCATGAAGGTAGCCGTTGTGGGCGGTGGGTCTAGCTATACCCCAGAACTGATCAAGGGATTCCTGGATCGCGTCGACCAATTTCCCCTGACCGAACTCTGGTTAATGGATATCCTCCCTCAGCGTCTGGAAATTGTCGGTGGATTCGCCCAGCGCATGGTTGCCGCCCAAGGTGGATCGTTCTCTGTGCATCTTACCACGGACCGCCGGGCAGCCATCGCCGGAGCCAGCTATGTGACCACCCAACTACGCGTAGGTTGGATGCAGGCCCGCCGCGAAGATGAATACCTCGGTTTGCGCCACGGCCTCATAGGCCAGGAAACTACCGGCGTAGGCGGCATGGCCAAAGCCTTGCGCACCATCCCGGTCATCCTCGATATTGCGCGTGACGTACGTGATCTTGCCCCGAATGCCCTCCTGGTCAACTTCACTAACCCTGCGGGGCTGGTAACTGAAGCACTCGCCCGCTTCGTGCCGGACGTTCATTCAACCGGCGTCTGCAACGTTCCCATCACAGCCAAAATGATGATCCTCGAAGCCCTCGGTGACCTGGAAGCACGCGGCACCAACCCCTCTCATGCCCACCTGGATACCTTGGGTCTGAATCATCTCTCTTGGCACCGTGGCTTCAAAATTGATGGCGAAGATGTATGGCCGCGCGTGATGGAACGTTTTATGCTCCAGTTGGAAGCGGATGAGCATGCGCAGTGGGATTTGGACACTATCCGGCGTCTAGGAATGATTCCAAACTACTACCTGCAGTATTATTACTATCCCCATCGCAAGCTGGCCGCGCAGCAAGGGTGGCCCCCTTCGCGCGCCGAAGAGGTTATGGCCCTTGAGGCCGAACTCTTGGCCCAATACGCCGAGCCGGACCGCAGCGAACCGCCGGAAGGACTATTGAAACGCGGTGGCGCCTACTATTCCACGGTGGCCACCCAGCTGCTCAATGCCCACTATAACGATCTTGGCGAAACTCATATCGTTAACGTGCCCCAGCGAGGTGCCGTGGTGGACTGGCCGGCGGATTGGGTCCTGGAAATGCCCTGCCGCGTCGGTCGCGACGGCATCGTGCCCCTTCCTGCCGAGCCGCTGCCGCTAGTCGTTGCCGGACTACTTTCCCAGGTGAAGGCTTTTGAACTGTTAACCGTGGAAGCTGCCGCTTTCGGCAGCCGCGAACTGGCCTACCAGGCCTTGCTCGCTCACCCGCTTGGCCCCTCGGCCGATCGTGTGCAGGCCGTGCTCGACGACATGTTGCTCACCCACCGCGCCTACTTGCCCCTCTTCTGGCATTGAATTCGCGCAGGAAGTGCCATGACGCAGACATACCCGGTTCTCACCAACCTTGGCTACGCCCCGACCGATCGCGTGGTCGTGTTACATGCTGATGATATCAGCGCCTTCCAGAGCACGGTTTCTGCTTATCGTGATCTGCCGGACGTGGGTTTCGTTTCCTTCGCTTTTGCCATGGTACCCTCCCCCTGGTTTCCGGCGGTCGCGGCCATTTGCCGTGAAATGGCTGGTCATCCCCACCTGGACATGGGCGTGCACCTCACGCTCACCAGCGAATCGTCGACATACCGTTGGCGCCCACTCACGTCTGCCAATACGCACAACGGCCTTCTCGATGAGGAGGGTTACTTCCATGCTCGATCTGAGCTGGTCCAGCCAAGTGCGGACCCGGCAGCTGTTGCCACTGAACTGCGTGCCCGGTTGCACCGTGCCCAGACATCCGGGCTTGACGTGACTCATCTCGACTCACATACGCATAGCGTCTACCATTCCCGTTTCCTGAATTCCTACGTAGACCTGGCATTTGAATTTAACATCCCCGCCTTTCTTCTACGTGCCCCAGAGGGCATAGTCGATACAGTTTATTTTTTGTCCGGCATCGAAGATTTCGCTCACACTGCTGCCGAACTTGAAGAACGTGGCCTGCCCCTCTTTGATCAAGCGGCCGTTTTACCTTTGAATCAGCCGCTGGATCGAGCCGGGCAGTTGCTGCGCCTGCTGGCTGGACTTTCCCCGGGCCTGACTTATATCATTTGTTACCCGGCCGCGGACACTCCAGAACTGCGCGCCGCGATCCCTGACCGCGACTGGCCCAACCGTGTTGCGGAATTCCAGATTTTCGGCGATGAGGAACTGTTTCGTACGGTGGTGAACTCCGGCGTACAAATCATCGGCTGGCGCACGCTGCGCGAGCTGTTTCGTGCTCGTTAGGATTCTCATGAGCCACAAGATCTATCTCGGTGTTGATACCGGAGCCTCCAAGAGCCACGCTGTACTTAGCGACGGCCGTGGCCGCATCCTTGGCTTCGGGCAGGGCGGTCCCGGAAACTGGGAGACTGTTGGCTGGGATGGTTGCCGTGCCACTCTGGACCAGATCATCGGTGAGGCGGCACGCGCAGCGGGTATCACCCGTGCCCAGATCGGCCCGGCGGGATTTGGTCTTGCCGGCTACGATTGGCCGGAAGATCTCCCGCCACACATCTCACTCCTGCGCGAACTTGGCCTGACCGGCCCTCTCACACTGCACAATGACGCTTTCATTGGCCTACCTGCCGGATCGCCCGCCGGCTGGGGAGTGGTTGTCTCCGCCGGCACAAGTTGTAACTGTTACGGCCGCGATGCCCACGGCCATTTGGCACGCCTTACGGGCAACAGCTCCTTTGGTGAATACGCCGGCGCAGGCGAACTGGTGCAGTTCAGCCTCCAGGCCGTTGCCCGGGCATGGACAAAACGGGGACCCGACACAAGCCTCTCCACTACCCTGGTTGTCGCCGCCGGTGCCGGCGATGTTCCTGACCTGTTGGCCGGACTGGTACGGGGCCGGTTTGTTCTGCATGCCGGGCACGCCTCCTTGATCTTTCACGCCGCCGAGTCAGGTGACGCCGTCGCCCAAGGCGCGGTCACTTGGGCCGGCCGACAGCTGGGTGATCTGGCCCTCGGTGTAGTTCGCCAGCTTGAACTGCAAAACCAGAGCTTCGACCTGGTTCTCTCCGGCAGCTTCTTCAAGGGCAGCGATCACCTTCAAGAATTGGTGCGCGAATCCGTTCAGGCGATTGCCCCGCGGGTCCGCGTCGTGCGCTTACACGTCCCACCAGTGGCTGGCAGCGTCCTGCTGGCCATGGAGCTCGACGGCCCTGTGGCCGCAGTAGTGCGCTCGACTCTGCTGCGCTCCTTGCAGACCTCGCCGCTCGCTGCGCCGGTCTAGTGTTTTCTCAGCCCTTGGCACACCCTGCGTGATGTGCTATATACCGGCTTTCTTGCTATGAACGAGACCATGAACTTGGGTGTGGTTTAATGAAAATCAGTGGGTCCTGGTTGCGGGATGAACACGGTCGCACCGTCCTTCTGCGCGGCGTCAATCTGGGTGGCAGCAGCAAAGTGCCGGGCTTCCCCGATGGCGCCACCCATCTGCGCGATGGGTTCTTCAATCATCGCGACGTTTCTTTCGTCGGTCGCCCGTTTCCACGGGCCGCCGCTGCCGAACACTTTGACCGCCTGCGTGTCTGGGGTTTCAATTGCCTGCGCTTTCTCATTACTTGGGAGGCGATCGAACACGCCGGCCCAGGGGAGTTTGATCAAGAGTACCTTGACTATGTGACGGCTGTATTGTCCCAGGCAGGTGAATATGGATTCCAGGTCATCATCGACCCTCACCAGGACGTATGGAGCCGATTTAGCGGAGGGGATGGTGCGCCCGGCTGGACTCTGGAAGTGGCCGGATTCAATCTGGTTAATCTGCATGAGACTGGCGCTGCCTTTTTGCATCAAATGCATGTTGGCGAACTGCCACATATGATTTGGCCCACCAACGCTTCGAAGCTTGCTACGGCCACCATGTTCACTCTCTTCTTCGCCGGCAATGATTTCGCGCCGCGCACACTGGTAGACGGCGAACCCATCCAGGATTACCTGCAGCGCCATTATCTCGCGGCATTCGGGCAGGTCGCGGCTCGTGTCCGGGACATGCCCCATGTCATTGGCTATGGCGCCATGAACGAACCTCTCGCCGGCTACATTGGGCAGAAAGACCTGCACGCACCTTTTGGCGTCATGCAATTGGGCCTGGCACCCACGCCGTTTCAGGGGATTCTGCTTGGCGCCGGGATACCTCAAAATGTGGATGTCTGGGAACTCGGGATGGGCCGACAGCGCAAGGTAGGCACCCACCTGCAGAACCATTCCGGAAAAAAATCTTGGCTGCCAGACCACGATTGCCTATGGCACGCCAACGGTGTTTGGGATTTTGACGAAAACCATGAGCCTGTTCTGTTGCAACCTTCCTATTTCAGTCATGTAAACGGCCGTCCCGTAGATTTTAACCGCGACTACTACGCGCCATTCCTGCGCCGCTTTGCTTCCACCATCCGCGCCGAGCAACCCGGTGCCCTGCTTTTCGTCGAGCCGGCCCTCAATGAGGACCCGCCTGCCTGGCAGGAGCAAGACGAACTGTCTGTTTACGCTCCGCACTGGTACGACGTGTTCGTGCTCTTCCTACGTTCCTTCAACACCGCCATCGCCCTCGATCCGCAGGCGCGCCGCGCCGTCTTCTCTCCCTGGCTGATCCGCCGCTCCTTTGCTCGCCAGCTGGAACGCAAGAAACTCGAGGCCGCCAGCATACTTGGAGGACCGCCCACCTTCATCGGCGAAACCGGAATAGCCTATGATTTGCGAAATAGTAAGGGCCTCAGCAGCGGCGACTTTAGCGTGCAGACCCGCGCCTTGGAGCGTACCATACGGGCCATGGAAGAGAATCTGCTGTCCTACGCCCTGTGGAACTATAGCGCAGACAACGATAATGCCCATGGCGACCAGTGGAATGGTGAAAACCTCTCCATTTTTGGACGTGATCAGCAAACGCAGCCGGACGATCCCTATTCGGGCGGTCGTGCCCTCGCGGCAGTGATAAGGCCGTACGCTACCGCTCTCGCCGGCGAACCTCTGCACAACTCGTTCGACCCGGCGACGCGTCGTTTTGAACTCCGTTTTCGCCATGATCCGCAAGCTGTTGCCCCTACAGTGATCTATGTGCCTCACTTTCACTACGGCCGTGGCTACGAAGTCAAACTCAGCGACGGCCGTGTCACGCGCGATGAAGCCGCCCAAACTCTTGTCTACCACCATGATCAAACAAGGCCCGAACACTCCCTGCTGATAACGCCGCTCCCACCGGCCGATTAGCCACCTCTCATTCGCAGTTGCCGTATCTTGCCAGTGTTGCTATAATATCGGTCGCAAATCAACTCCCAGGAGACAAATACCGCTTAGCAGGCGGTATTTCCAGTTAATAGGTGTAGAAACCCATGATTACGAAGAAGCCGGCGTTACTGACGCCTGAAGGACTCGCCAAGCTACAGGCAGAATACGAACGATTGACAACCGAAGGTCGCGAAGAAGTGGCTGATCGCCTGCACCGTGCCTTTGAAGACGGGCAGGATGATGACTTCGTAGATAACGCCGAGCTTGAAGCTGCGCGCAACGCTCAGGCCTTTCTTGAGGGGCGTATTCAAGAACTGGAAGATATCCTTTCCAACTACGAACTAATCTCCGAAAATGACCTGAATCCTAGCCTTGTAAATGTTGGCGACCATATAACCGTCGTTGAAGAAGGCTATGATGCGGAAGAACGCTACCATCTCGTAGGGGCAGCGGAGGCTGATCCCGTTGAAGGTCGAATCTCTAATGAAAGCCCCCTTGGTCGTGCTTTGTTGGGGACCAAGGTGGGTGATGTTGTTGAGGTGAATGCGCCGGGCGGCTTGACCGTGTTTCGCGTGGTTAAAATCGACTGACCTGCGCTCCTGTGGCACAGCCCTGGTAGAGAGCCCGTGCCTAGCACGGGCTCTTTTTTTGGCCTGGCGGCCCCGCTAGCAGAACAACAAGAGGGAACTGAGTATGACCTGGCAGCCGACACCCTTAGAACAACAACGACTCGACAAGCTTGAACGATTGCGTGAGGCGGGCATCGAACCCTATCCTCCACGCTCCGAGCGTACCTACACTACAGCCGGGGCTGTCGCTGCTTATGAGGCGGCGGAAGACGACAGTAAGGTCGAGGCCACCGTGGCCGGTCGCTTGCTCAGCTTACGCGATATGGGCAAGTCCGTTTTTGCCCATATTTCCGACGAATCGGGCCGCCTCCAGCTGTTCTTGCGGCGTGACGAAATTGGCGAAGACGCCCACCAGGTTTTTCGTAAGCTCCTCGACCTGGGCGACTTCGTGCAGGCTTCCGGTGTCATGGTACGCACACGCACCGGCGAAATCAGCTTGCGTGTCAGTGAGTGGAAGCTGCTTGCCAAGGCTATTAGCCCACTCCCTGTAGCCAAGGAACAGGAAGTCGACGGGCAAGTCGTTCGCTACAACGCCTTCGCGGATGTCGAGGAGCGTTACCGCCAGCGCTACGCGGACCTGGCTGTCAACCCAGAAGTCCGCGATGTCTTTCGCCTGCGTGCCCGATTGCTCAGCTCGCTGCGCCAATTCTTCGACGCCAATGGCTTTTTGGAGGTGGAGACGCCGGTGCTGCAACCGCTCTACGGCGGCGCGGCTGCACGGCCGTTTACCACCCACCATAACCAGTTGAAGCAGGAGCTGTTCCTGCGTATCTCTTTTGAACTATACCTCAAGCGGCTGCTGGTTGGCGGCTTTGAGCGGGTCTTTGAGATTGGTCGTGATTTCCGCAACGAAGGCGTCAGCTACAAGCACAACCCTGAATTCACCCAGCTTGAATTCTACGCTGCGTACTGGGACTACAACGATGTCATGAACTTCACGGAGCAGATGATCGCCACGGCCGCCCAGGATGTACTTGGCACCACCACCATCACCTTTGGCGGGCACACTATAAACCTCTCTCCGCCCTGGAACCGAATTACGATGCGTGAGGCAATCGCCGAATTCACCGGCATTGACTATGCCGACTATCCCGACGCCGCAAGTTTGTCCTCGGCCGTGCGCGCTATTGGTGGAAACGCTCCCGAAACCGCCAGCTGGGGCCAGCTCGTTGATGGCCTGCTTGGCGACTACGTCGAGCCGAACCTGATCCAACCTACTTTTATCACCGAGTATCCACGCGACATATCGCCCCTGGCCAAGGCTCTGCCGGGCGACGAGCGGCACGTCGAACGGTTCGAGTATTTCATCGGTGGCATGGAAATGGGCAACGCTTTTACCGAACTAAATGATCCGCTCGAGCAGCGTCGCCGTTTTGAAGATCTGCAGCAGTTGTTTGCTGCAGACGATGAGGAAAACAACCCCATCGACGAGGATTACATTCATGCCATGGCCTACGGCATGCCGCCAAACGGCGGCTTCGGCACCGGCATCGACCGTCTGGCCATGCTCTTCGCTGACAAGCACTCTATCCGCGAAGTCCTGCTCTACCCTCATTTGCGTGCCAAAGAAGAAGGCCAGTAGGGCCCGCTGCGCCACTTTGTAACATGCGCAGCGTCCTGCAAACAAGAGCTAAGAAGGGCCACCGACAAACCGTTGGTAGCCCTTTTTATTTCCCGTCACTAGTTCTAGCCGGGGCTAGGGATAGAGAACACTGAAGTTAGACGGCCAGTCGATTTTGATGTAGTCATACTTGGCTTCAGCGTCCCTGTTTGGTCCTGTGCGCACGATCACGCCGAAGTAGTAATTATCCAGATAAGTCGTGTCCGTGGCACTCGCGATCGGATTGCCATTTGCCGAGATCGAAATCTTGCCGCTCTTGCTGACTGTGATATCCCACTCCACAAACCCATCCTCTTCGACGTCTCGTACCCGCGTCCATTCAATCAGGTCAGGACCAAAGTTGTTGTTGTCCGCGTCATGCCCGTCCACACGCTTGAGCTTCATCTCCATACGCTCTGTGCCGTTATCCGTATAGTAGCGAACGCGCATCTCATAGTACTGTGTGAAGCAGGTGCTGAAGTCCGTTGCCGGGCAGTCGCCTCCGTTGTAGTTTGCCCCAAAGATCACCCCATATTGATCCTGTTCACTTCGCGGGCTGCGTAGCTTAACCACGGTCTCAATATTGTAGGGATAGGCGCGCGATGCCACGAGCGGCGAGGCGATCATATACGCTTCATTTGTGTTCACTAATAGGCTCAGGAAGCCCTGACGACCGTCATCATTTCCGCTGTCATGGCTCAGATTATAAGAAGTACCCAGGCGCCAGCGTACCGACTTCCACGGCTCAATCGAGCCGCTAAAGCCCTGATAGAAATCGCCACCGCCAGCAGGAGGCGTCGCCGTCGGCGTCACCGGCGGCACCGTCGGCTGCAATCCGTAAGTGATGTAGGGCAAGTTCACCTTATTGCTGAACTTCGCATTAAGCACGATATTGTCGATCAGCGCGCCGGGCTTTTTACCCTGGTTACTGCTGTTGTCACTGCTGAATACAAAGGCCACCCACACCTTTGGCTCACCGGCGTAGGCGGTCATATTGACACCCAGTGCCGCCCAGCTGCCAATTCCTGCGTCCACGATTTGTTGCCCCGTAAACGAGGAGCCGTTGGTCGATACGGCCACCGCAAACTGGTCACCAAAAGCAGCATCCATATAGAGTTCCAGCGATAGCGCGGCGTCGCTGGCATCGCTAAAGTCATAAGGACCAGCAACCAACCACGACTGCACATTGTTCGGGTAGCCATTGGTGTTGATGACTAGGCTCGAACCCTGTGCCCCACCGCCGACCCCCCACGCTATCTTGGTCGAGGCAGGATCAAGAGCATTAGCATAGGTCCGCGTGCCCCACTTGTAAGGCTGGCCGTTTTGGCTTAGATTGAGCCAGCCTGCTTCCCAATTGACTTCCTCAAAGTCCTCACGCAGTACTTCTGTCCATCCGGAAGTAGCCGTGTTGGTTCCTACCGATTCAGCATTAATATCCAGGCCGTCGAGCTCCGCCGCGAACGGTTCGCCCCCCATATCTGGGACTTGTCTTGGCGGCGATTCCGCGCTGACGACTGGCTGCTGCCAGGCCATCGCTCCAACCACCAGAATCAGCAACAGCAGTGAAGCTGGTGCGATATATCTCGCGCTGCTGCGCATAGAACTTCTCATGTCCGAGTCTCCTTTCCTAGCAATGCATGCAAGCAAATCGAGGTCGCTATTACACGGTGCCTCACCAACCATTGTATGAGATTCAAGGGCTTCGTCAATTGCCTTAAGCCTGACCGTAGGGTAATCGAGGACGATCCGCACGTTCAGGTGGAAGGGAAGTCAGTACGTCAGGTTGCTGCCGTGCAGGAAGGCCCCTATCGCCCCAGTTCCTCCAGCTGTGGCAATACTGCCACAACACACTGGGCTGTCGGTCGCGGCGTGCGGAAGCGGCCCTCGTTCCAGTCCTGCACCTGTTCCTCGACCACTGACCACAGGTTACCTACCAGCTGCCCATTGTACCATATGCCCGCGCCTGAATCCCCGGGGGCAATCGCGGCAGTGGACTCCATGCTCAGGCGGAAGGAGGTAGGCTCGTCCTGCCCCTGTGACGATACGGCCCATGCATTTTTGAGTTGTAGGCGCCCCGTCTGAGGATCGTGGCATACAACCTGCAGCAGCGCGCCTACCGGTACAACTGGAGGAGCCACGGCCGAATCCTTCACCAACACGCTTTCTGGCGCCAGAAAAACCATGGTACCACGATCGCGATAGAGGATTGAGCTTCGGAAAACGTTGGGCTCTATGAAAGCCAGGGATGTGCCGTAAGCATCGCGCAAAACCACATACAACAGGCGTGGGGTCAACTCGCACCAATGGTTGTGAGTCACAATCACGTTGCGATCGCCTGCACGCACTGCCGTGCCCAGGCCACTGTCGTAGATCAACTGGAAATAGTCTGCGCCTTCCCGTGATACAGACATTGGTTGGCCAAGCGCATCCACTCGCGGAGCCACCAGTACGATCTCAACCGTGCTCTCCAGTGTATGTCGCGCCTGCTCCTCCACAAATATGGTCCCGGAAGGCGTCTCATCCGCCTCAAAATCAGACTTCTGTTGGTAGCCAAAAAACGGAACCACGCCCAGAAGTAGTGCTGCCAATATCAACGGCAACCTTGCTTGCTTCACGGCACACCCCCCAGGTATGCAGTAGCTTCCCCAACAATATCATCATACCACAGTTGCTGCCTTCTTGGAACCCATGTATACCGTGCAGGAAGGCTTTAATCTCGCTGCAAGCGTCGGCCCGCGAAATACAACTGGAACGCCAGCCAGCCTGCAATCGCCCCCAGCAGCGTGGTTGTAAGTCCTGCCCAGGTTCCTAGTCCCAACACCCAGGCGCTGCCCGGCAGTTGTAACAGTGCGTAAATGTACGCCAGCAGCCCGCCGATCAATCCCCATGTAAGGCCCCCAACCCGATGGAAAGCGTCCTCTCCGCGCCGCCCTAGGAACAGATAGACGATGCTGTATAACATAAGTCCGGTCACCATGGAAACCAGCATTTCCACCTCGGACAGCGCGATACGAATTGCTGGCTCTTCTGGCGGTGGCGTGGGCTCCGGAACGTTAGTCGGTGGTGGCGATGCTGTAGGCGAAGGCTCTGGCGTTACCGTTGGCGTCGGGCTCGGTGTAATGGTCGGCGTAGGCACGCTCGTCGGAATAACGATTACTACCTCCGCCTCGTCGGCAATAGAGATATCCACTGCCTGCGACAAGGTTGCCTCGCCGGAAGCGGCCGTGATACGGAACTGCCCCGGCCCTGTACTCGCTCCTAGCACGTAGTCCAGCCTGGCGACGCCGCTGTTCGTTGGGACTTCGGCGACGATCGTAACCGTTCCCTGGATGCGGTCCTGCTGGATAAACTGTACGATGGTTCCGTCAGGAACCTGATTGCCGTTATGATCGTATATCAGGCCTGTTTCAAGTCGCAGTGTATCCCCGATTTCAGCGTCAAGAGGTTCCTGGCTCGCTGGTGCGGTCACTTCTTCGTTCTGCAGGATATACAGTTCCAGCACCTGTTGCGGATCGGGTTGCGTCACGCTGAACAGGTTATAGCCTATACCGGGAATGCTGACTGGGGAAGCACCATTCAGGGGAGCTTCCATGAACAACGTGCGCACGGCCGTATCTACAAACTGTTCCGTTGGGCTGTAAACCCCATAATACGCTGTCAGTTTGCTTATCTCCGTTGTGTCCAGAAAATAAGGCGCGTCGAGTCCGAACACAAATACCTTTGCGTTCCGCACAATATCTGGCCGCTCCGCTAGAAAACGATTGAGCGCTGTAGTCTCCGGCCCGCCATCCAAAAGGCCGAACACGATCCAGTCGGCATCGCGCAGAGCCTCTTGCACCAGAAAACCGGCCGCGGGTGTGGGTGTAAGGAATGGCGTAGGTGACCCTTCTGGGGTTGCCCCACTATCGATTGTGGCCGTTGCTTCCGGCGTGGGCAGCACCAGAACCTGGCCCGCTGCATCCAGGAACTCGCCCAGGTCTGTGAACGAAAAGCTGGAGACCTGGTTGGCGCTGATCTGGTTACTTGCCGCTGGGCCATACAACGCGATAAGTCGATCTGCAATCGCCGTCTGGTTGATAATCGAATCTTGCGGGCAGGCGCTGCACTGCTGCACCTCACGAACATCGGTGAAAACAACTATGCTGTCCCCAAAACCGGGCGGGCTGGCTAGCCGTTCTGCCAGCTCGTTCAAGCTGGGCGAAATTAACGTGGTACTGGCCTGGCCCAGGTTGAACACCACAGGATCGCTTTGCCCAACTTCTTCGTTCAACGTTTCGCCCTCTGCCAGCACGTTCGCAGGGGACCAATCATCGCCATAAAGCGCCAGCTTGCGTTCAATGATCCGCAGCACTGCCTCGTCCGTGCGCTGCTGGAACGATTGGTCCGTTAGGTATTTCTCCCGGAACCACAGGGCAGTGTCCTTGATATTGGCTACCTGCTCGTCATAGGGCGCAGTTCCAAGCGCAAAATCCCCCAGATACAGCACGTCGTTTCCCGCAAGGAATGCATCCTTGGCTACGCGCCTGTGGGGGAACTCTTGCTCTGTATCGTCATAGAATCGCTCAACGCTGCGTGTTCCCAACGAATCCGACACGATCAGGCCCCCATTGTTCCGCCAGGCCGCGAATTCTGGTAGGGACATCAGGCTCGTCAGGGCCTGTGGATCAAAGCTGACCGGAGCCGTCGTTGCCCGGATATTCCCCTGGAATCCCTGATACCGGATATGTGTGGTCAGTAAACCATCGGCCGTTTCGTCCCTATCTGTCGCTGTTCCCGTAACCGCCACGAACGGCGCAAGTTCGATCTGCTTCAATTGCTCCAGGGACTTGCGCACAGTCGGCACTTCTTCAGTAGTTGAGCGGTCGCTGCTGCCCTTGCCGGGGAAATGCTTGGCAATCACCGCTACTCGGTTCTGTCCCCCTGCATGCACTCCCGCCGTATAGGCCTGACCCATTCGCCCTACCCAGTAGGGATCGCCGCCAAAAGTGCTCGTGCCTAGGTCGGCCGGGTTGCGCGGCTCTGGATTTTCTAGAACATCGAGCGTAGGTCCAAACAACATGTTCACGCCAACCGCTGCTAGCTCCTGGCCGTTGATCCGCCCGATTGCTCGCGCGCGTTCTGGGTTCCACGTCGCCCCGATAGCCATATTGGTCGGCAATTCCGTGAAACCGCCCAGAATTCTCTGCCCGGTTGCTACTTCCCCTTCATTATTCAATGCCACGAACAGGGGTACTGCTACCGCGGGTGCAGCCAGTGGGACTGCTTCTGCGGAACTGGCCTCCGTTTCGGGCGACAGAACTGCCTCTCCGTCCTCCCCTTCAGGGAGCGTGCCTTGTAGGGCGAGGCTTTGCAGCGAATTCGTGAGATCTACCAGCTGCGAGGGTGTCAGCACCGGATTGCCATATCCAGTCAAGTTGTCATTTTCAGGCAGCAGTATGACGCCACCAATGTTGTATTCGCGGATCAGCTCCACGATCTCGCTTTCCGCAGTGACCGTGTCTCCCGGGAAGGGCACTATGAATAGCTGCCCGACGCGTTCCTCGACGCTCATCTCTTGCAGAATCTGCTCTGCCTGTGGTGGGTCCTGCGCAACGGCCGTGTTTGACACGCTGCTGACAGATATCAGCAACGCTAATAGCAACACAAACCACTGCATGTGCTGTGATCGCTTCATGATCTGGTCTGGAGCCTGTATTTAGGCTCTCAATACACTTGATTTTTGGTGTGGGCCACGTTAAATCCGGTTTTGGGGCAGAGCGGCGTTTTTGCTGTGCACGATTAACGTTTGCCGATGAAAGTATACCCTGGATTGCTCTCCAGAACACCTGTGTTACACTATTTTTCATTTGATGAAGTTGCCGGGCTGTGCCCGAAGGACGAAAGGCCAGTTGCCTGCTGGTCGGCAATTCAGGATACGGTTCCGCTGCCTCTTCGTGCCAACCCCTTGCGTCGAAAACGAGTGGAAGTTCACCAGAAGTAGAATGCCTCATGTCAAATAAAGCACGCAATGGATTAACCATCTTACTTCTGGTACTTCTTGCCGTGGTGGCGTTTGCCGCTGGCTATTTTGTTAACGATATGGCGGGAGTGCGTCGCGGCTCTGCTCAAGAAAAGCAAACCCTTGACCTCTTCTGGGAGGCATGGGATCGTGTCGAAGGCAGCTACATGGGCGACTTGCCCGCCGACAAGCAGCGCACCTATGGTGCCATTCGTGGTTCTTTTTCCGCCATTGAAGATCCCTATACAGTCTTCATCGAGCCTGTAGAACGAGAACAGGAGCGGCAGGAACTACAGGGTCGCTTTGGCGGCATTGGAGCGTATATTTCACGCCGGGAAGAGGGCGGAGACGTCATCCTAGAGCCCATTCCTGGCAACCCGGCCGAGGCTGCGGGCATCCTGAGCGGGGATATTCTGCTCGCAGTCGACGGGGTGGATATTTTGCCTGCGATGACCGTTGATGAGATCACGGCAATGGTCAAAGGCGAACAAGGCACGGCTGTTACCCTCACCATCCTGCATCCCGGCGCTTCCCAACCGGTAGACATTGACGTCATCCGCGGCGATATTCTGCTTCCCTCCGTAGTCTCCAATCTTTTGCCTGAAGATCAAACGATCGGCTATGTGCGCCTTTCGCGCTTCAGCGGCGAAAGCAGCGAGGAGGTCGGTGATGCCCTGCTTGCTCTCCAGGACCAGGGCGCTGAAAAGTTCATCCTCGACGTTCGCCAGAACCGAGGTGGCCTCCTGGATGCTGCCGTCGGGGTTGCTGATCATTTCCTGAGTGATGGTCCAATCCTCTTCCAGGCCAGCAAAACCGAGGGCGAACGCGCCTTCAGCGCCACGGCCGCAACCATCGTCCCCGCAGCGCCCGTCGTGGTACTCATTGATGGTGGCACCGCCAGCGCGGCCGAGATTGTCGCCGGGGCCCTTCATGACCGTGGCCGGGCCCGGCTCATTGGCCCGGAGCCTTCCTTCGGCAAAGGTTCGGTGCAAATAGTCTTTGATCTGAGCGACGGATCATCCGTGCATGTAACCTCCGCCCGCTGGCTCACTCCGAACCGCACCCAATTGGATGGTGACGGCCTACCGCCTGATATCTTGGTCGAAATTTCGCAGGAAGCGATCGAAAACGGCCGTGATGAAGTGCTCGAACAGGCCATTAAGACCCTCCAGGAGACTACTCCATAGCGGCCATGGCGGCCCTACTTTTCAAGATGAAACAACCGGATCCACTACCAACGACATCGTCAATCGGCCGCGCTCTCGGTCCGCTATTGCTCCTGTTACTGGTCCTGGTCGGGGTAGGGACGGGAGGCTATTTGCTTGGACGTGCCGCCGATCAGCCTGCCCAGGCTGCAACACCCACGTTGCTGCCGCTCGTGCAGATCAAAGAAGTGGAAGTCACGCGTGAAATCACTGTCTTGATCAGCGCTACGCCTCCGCCCCCGACGGCCGTGGACAGAGTTACCGTAAAAGACCTGCCTCAACCCGCTGAGACTCCCGTCGTGCCTGACCTTGCCACCGCAGCCGGAATGCTGCCGCCCTCTCTCGATGGTGGCCCTTTCGCCGAGGTCTGGAGCATCATTGCCGAGGAATTTGACGGCGAATTGCCCACCGAGAAAGATCGCGTGTACGGCGCAATTGCAGGATCGCTCAATGCCCTTGACGACGAGTATACACGCTTTCTCCGTCCTGAGATCGCCGAACGAATGCGCGATGACTTGGATGGCAGCGTTTCCGGAATCGGTGCATTCGTCCGTGAAACCAAAGATGGCAATGTCGAAATAGTGCGCCCGATGGACGGGCAGCCGGCTGATCTTGCCGGGGTCCTGCCGGGTGATATTATCATCGCTGTCGACGGCCAGCCCGTGCTTGACCTGGGTTTCGATGAAGTCCTTCTGATGGTGCGTGGGCCGGTGGGAACGGCCGTTACCTTGACCCTGGTGCGTGAAGGGGAACCGAAACCGCTGGATATCGAAGTCGTGCGCGCCCTGTTTGAGGTCGCTGTCGTCGAAAGCGAGATGTTGGGCAGCGAGGATCGCCCGATCGCCTACGTCCGTCTGTCGAGCTTCACGCACAGCGCTGAAAACAGTATCCTGGACGCCCTCACGCCCCTGCTTTCCCAGAACCCGGAAGGCATCATCCTGGACTTGCGCGACAACGGTGGTGGCTTTCTGGATCAGGCTGTGAGAGTCGCTGACCTCTTTCTTCCCGAGGGCGTCGTGCTGTTCGAACGCAGTGACAACGGCTTGAATGAGACTTTTGAATCCTTGGATGGAGGCATAGCCGAGGACCTTCCCCTGGTCGTGCTGGTCAATGCTGGCAGCGCCAGTGCTTCCGAGATTGTCGCCGGAGCCATTCAGGACAACGAGCGCGGCGTTCTCATTGGTGAGACTACCTTTGGCAAGGGTTCCGTCCAGCATGTGCATACCCTTTCCGATGGCTCGGAACTGCGTGTGACCATTGCCCGTTGGTATACCCCCAACAACCGCTCCATCAGCGACAACGGCATCACGCCAGATGTGGAAGTTCCCACGCCGCCGGACCTCGGTGGCGACGAGGACACACAGCTAAACACGGCCGTAGAATTCCTGCTCAACCCCAAGTAGTCGTCCTGCTGTTTGCCCTCTGCGCCCGTTGCGGGTACGCTATCGATCGATAAGATGAACAACGAACAGGGAATCAAAGTAATTGCCAAAAACCGCCGTGCCTCGTTTGACTACGAGCTGCTGGAGCGATTCGAAGCCGGGCTCGTACTGACTGGCACGGAGATCAAATCTGTGCGCGCCCATCAGGTCAGTCTGCAGCGCAGCTATGTCCAGCCTCGCAGCGGTGAACTGTGGCTCGTGGAAGCCAATATCGCTCCTTACGCTCATGGCAACCGCGAGAATCATGAAGCGACGCGCCCTCGCAAGCTTCTGCTGCACCGGCGTGAGATTGCCAAAATCCTCGACGCCCTTAATCTTAAGAGCCTCACAGTAGTGCCCACGAGACTCTACCTCAAAGATGGCCGCGCCAAGATCGAGATCGCGCTGGCCCGCGGCAAAGCCCAGCGCGATAAGCGTAGTGATCTGGCCAAAAAGGATGCGCAGCGGCAGGTTGAACGCGCCCTCCGGGAGAAGTACCGCTGAGACTAATCGCGCTTTGGACCCGGTTTTCCCTTCAGAAACAACAACAGACTCAATAGAAACACCAGCGTTACAAGCAGTATTTGTACGCTGATGGTAGATGGTAGTGGTCCCTGGCCTGCACTGACCTTGCTCTGCTTTGGCGCTGGCAAGGCCTTAGGCGCCACCTCTCCTCCTACACCGCTCATCTCTGTCGGCATTGGGGCAAGCTCCGTCTGCTCCAAGAGGTACGTCACCACCAAGTTCAACTGTTCGACGGTTAGGCGGCGGCTGTAATCTCCCGGCATGATATTGGGAAGGCACGGCCCATTAGGGCATTCTGGCGCTATGAATACATTAGGCTCCAAAATAGACTGCCGGATATAGGCCTGCGCTGACATGCCCTCAACACGGGCGCCCGCATCATGCCCGATCGCGCTCAGATCCGGTCCTACCTTGTGCCCCTCGCCTAACGCCCCAATGCGATGACAGGACCCGCAGCCGGCATTCAGAATGATTTCCTCCGCCTCTTGACCCTCTATCGGGCGCGGCGTTGGTGTGGGCGCAGGCGTGGTTACCGGCGCGGGCGTGCTGGTGGCCGTCTCCTCCGTCTGGGCCGCCAGTTCATCGGCCGTAGGTTGCTGCAGTTCTCCGGCCGGATCGGCGCGCAGAATTGCCTCACACGGCGAGAAGTCTGGGTCTGGATCAGGCATGCAGTACCAGGGCCCACCCTTTTTCGTCTTCAAAAGAGGCACATGCCATAGTACAATGTTCTCCCCTGAAAGCGCGTCCCCATCAATCCACTGCCGCGGCGGGATGTAAGTATCGCCCGGACCGGTAATAACTGGCCCATTTCCTTCGTTATCCCGAAAGCGCAGCAGAAAAAGGTAACCCTCATCCAGCCCCAGCGGATCGCTTTCTTCCATCACCCACCGATAGTGCAGGTCGCCATCGTAAGTAGCCAAGTTGTGCCCCTCGGGAGCGATTTCGTCTACCAGTGGGTGCGCTTCAAACTCGACCGCCTGCTCCTGCCAGCTTGTATCCTCCCACAGCCACACCATATCATTCGCCGGGCCGTCCAAGTCAACGTCAATGCGCCAGAATGGCCTGTAAACCGACAGATCGTCACATCCTGGACCGTGCGAGACGAAAACGAACTCCAAACGGCCGTCTCCATAAAATCGTATTGCCTCTTCATAGCGATAGCAGCAGATGCAGTTCGGCCAGCGTGTGAACTCTGTGAACATCTGCCGCACTTCAAATCCGTCACCCAGATCCGTAACCTGTGTGTCACCAAACGGCGGCACTGAGGCCGAGAAGCCAATCTCGTCCCGATAACCGCCCGGCCAGCTCGGATACCACGCTTCCACCTGCCCAATCTTCGCGCTGGAGAACACCATTTGCCCTTCATAGCGGGCATCCGTGAAATTGACGCCGTCATTGGCCGTCATTTCCCAACACACCTCCCAGCCATGTTGCTCGTTGCAGCCGTCCGAGAAGGCATCTCTTTGCGCCACTGGCTTGGCAGCACTGCGCTCTTGGCGGCCGCGCGTATAGAAGGTGCGTGCCACCTCGCTGCTCTCCATGTTCACAAATACGTGGAAAATTCGCCCCGTCTGGTTCGGATCATGGAAGGTCAGGTCCACGCACCACGCGTCGCGGCAGGCGTCATCCACCAGCCAGCCAGACATCGGCACCATCGCCGGGTCCGCCGCGCCGATTTCGCCGAGGACCGCCCGCACCTGGTCGTCGTCGGCAGCGATGGCCATGGCTCTTGGAAGAACAACCGTGCTTCCTGATGGTCGCGCCGCGTGGTTCGTCCAGCTGGCTAGAGCTTTGCCCGCCGCTAGATCAACTACTGCTTCCGCGCTGCCGCCATGCTCCAGGTCATAGAAAAGCACATGGGCGCAGGAGCCTGCCGCGCAACCTTCCTCTTCCCAGTAGCGAGCCTCCCCCGCGCTCAACCGCACCGCGTCCACAAACTCCAGCCTTTTCCCTTGCTCTAGCTCGGCAAGTAGCGGGTCCGTCAGCGCGATGCGCTGTGCAGCTTCCCGTTCCAACTCGGGTGCCGCCGCCAGATTCAGATCCAGCATTTGCTTGCCCTTCGCGACAGCGACCGCCACGCTTCCGCGTTGGCTGCGATAATTCCAGCCCAGGGCCAGGCCAAGCAAAATGGCATTGACGAGAAGTAGCTTCAGCACCCTCCGTTGGCGACGGTTGAAATAGGTCAAGGGACGACTCCTTCACTAGTAGCGAAACTCGCCAGATTATAGCGCAAACTACCTGACTTCGAATCACGCACTCATCCGCAAAAGCTGGCCGCTGGGAGGACTGGCGCGAACCTTGGCAACTGCAGCGCTCGGTTCCGAGTTTCGTTTGTCCCTACCTTCTTCTACCGAAATCATGCGCGCAATTTAACTTGCCTGCCCGCGGTAGTAACTCTAAACTTAGTCCATGGAAAAAATCACGCTGCTGCAGCAAAAGCGAATTGTCTTGGGAGTCACTGGTTCTGTTGCTGCCTACAAAGCCGTGGAACTGGCCTCCCACCTGACTCAGGCCGGTGCACAGGTAGATGTGATCCTGACCATCGCGGCCCAGAATTTCGTTACTCCGCTCACCTTTCGCTCAGTCACCGGCCGCCCCGTCTTTGACGATATGTGGCAGTTAGAAGAACACGTGCACCACGTCACCCTGGGAGAGCGGGCCGACCTCTTCGTCGTGGCCCCAGCCACTGCCAATACGATAGCTAAATTGGCCCATGGGCTTGCCGATAATCTGTTAACCGTCACCGCCCTTGCCGCCAGTTCTCCGTTATTGGTAGCACCGGCGATGGACGGAGGTATGTTTGCCCATCCAGCGACGCGTCATAACGTTTACACCTTGGCCCAACGCGGTGTCCTCTTTGTTGGACCGGAGGAGGGTCGCATGGCTTCTGGACTCTTCGGCGTGGGCCGAATGAGTGAACCGGCGAACGTCCTTGCCCATATTCGACTTCTCCTTGCCCAGCGCGGACCGCTCTCGGGACGCAAAGTCGTAGTCACTACCGGACCGACTCGCGAACCGCTCGACCCCGTGCGCTATATTAGCAATCGTTCTTCTGGCAAACAGGGCCTTGCCGTGGCCCAGGCGGCCCTGGATGCTGGGGCTGATGTGACCCTTATAGCAGGGCCAATCCATGAGCTAATTCCCCTTGGTTTAGAATTGGTCAAAGTAGAAACCACGGCAGAAATGGCCGAAGCCACCTGTGCCGCCACAGCCGATGCTGATGTCCTTTTCATGGTCGCCGCCGTATCCGATTTTCGCCCCGGCGAAGCTGCCGACCGTAAACTTAAGAAGAGCGACTCTGAAGCATGGGGTCGGGCCATCGGTCTTGAACCGACCCTGGACATCCTCAGTGAAATCAAGACCCGCCGCGCCCAGACCGGCTTTCCAAAGGTGGTTCTCGGCTTCGCCGCCGAGACCCATAATGCCTTTGAATACGGCCGAGATAAGCTTCTGCGCAAAGGCCTTGACTTCATCGCCGTGAATGACGTCCTTGCCGAAGGAGCGGGCTTTTCCGTGGACACAAACCGCATCACGATTCTTCACTCCGACGGAACGGTTGAAGAGCTGCCTTTGCAGAGCAAGACTGCTGTAGCCCAAACGCTTGTAGCTCGCGTTGCCAACAAACTGGCTGAGCAGCAAACCTGAATCCCTTTCAATAAACTCTTGGCAGGGAAAGCTGGATTACGATCACCCGCCTGGCACCGACTGGCCAGGCATACACCTCGAGGAATATGATGAAATACGGCGCTTTTGATGATGCTCACCGCGAATATGTGATCGACCGGCCGGATACGCCCCTCCCCTGGATCAACTATCTGGGCAATGAGGAGTACTTTGGCCTGATTTCCAACACCGGCGGTGGTTACTCTTTCTTTCGCGACGCCCGTTTGCGCCGTCTGACCCGCTACCGCTACAACAATGCGCCTTATGACAGTGGTGGCCGCTACCTCTACCTGCGTGATGACGAAAGCGGCGAATTCTGGTCCCCCACCTGGCAGCCTGTGCGGCGAGACCTGCAGCAGTACTCCTGCCGTCATGGTCTCGGTTACACAGTCATCTCTTCTACCTTCGAGGATATTGTTGCCGAGGTGCGCTATTTCGTACCCTTGGGCCAGAACCTGGAGATCTGGCAGGTAAGGATCTCTAACCAGCGTAGGCACATGGCCGTACTTTCCCTATTTTCCCTCGTCGAGTTTTGCCTCTGGGATGCCCAGGATGACGCTACCAACTTCCAGCGCAACTTCAACATCGGCGAAGTCGAGGTGCAGGACGGCGTCATCTATCACAAGACAGAATACCGTGAGCGCCGCGATCACTTCGCCTTCTTCGCCTGCTCGCAAATGCCCCATGGCTTCGACACGCAGCGTGAAGAGTTTCTAGGACCTTACCGCGGCTGGGACAACCCGCTCGCTGTCGAAATCGGGCGGGCGGCGGATTCCATCGCCCATGGCTGGGCTCCCATCGGCTCCCACCACCTGCGCCTGGAATTGGAGCCCGGTGCCGAACAACAGCTCATTTTCTTGCTTGGCTATCAGGAAAACCCCGAGGGTCAGAAATTCGATCCCTCTGGCTCAAACATCATTAACAAAACGGCTGTCCTACCGCTGATTCAGCGCTTCTTGCAGCCCGACGTAGTTGAGTCCGCTTTTCACTCGTTGCGCGAACATTGGAATACCTTGCTCGATGTCTACCAGGTCGAGGCCCCGCAGCAAGATGTAGAGCGCATGGTCAATATCTGGAACGCCTATCAGAACATGGTGACGTTCAATATGTCGCGCTCTGCTTCCTACTTCGAGTCCGGCATTGGGCGTGGCATGGGTTTTCGTGACTCTAACCAAGACTTGCTAGGCTTTGTCCATATGATTCCGGAGCGCGCCCGTGAGCGCATCCTCGACCTCGCTGCTACTCAGCTCCCCTCTGGCGGCACTTACCACCAATATCAGCCGCTGACCAAGCGTGGCAATGATGCAGTCGGCGGCAACTTCAACGATGATCCTCTTTGGCTCGTCCTTGGTACTACTGCCTATATTAAAGAGACGGGCGATTTCAGCATCCTCGACGAGATGGTGCCTTTCGACAACCAGCCTGGTAGCGAAACCCCACTAATGGATCACCTGCAGCGCAGCATAGACTATACTCTGCAGCGCCGCGGCCCCCATGGCCTGCCCCTGATCGGCCGTGCCGATTGGAATGACTGCCTCAATCTTAATACCTTCTCCACCCAGCCGGGCGAGTCTTTTCAGACCACGACCAACAGGGACGGAAAGGTCGCCGAATCCGTCTTTATTGCCGGCCTGTTTGTGCTGGCCGCCGCAGAGATGGCTGCCCTAGCCGGCGCGTTGGACATCGAACCTGGTGTCACCGCCTACCGCCAGGCCGCGCACGAGATGACAGCCGTTACTCTGCAAGCCGGCTGGGATGGAGCCTGGTTCCGGCGTGCCTACGACGACAGTGGGCAGGTACTTGGCTCGGCCATCAACGAAGAAGGACAGATCTTCATTGAGCCTCAGGGCATCTGCGTCATGGCTGGCATCGGCAGTGATACGGGTGAGGCCGATAGCGCCCTGCGGGCCGTGCGGGATCGACTCGCCACAGAACACGGCATTCTGCTTCACCAACCCGCGTTCACCCGTTACTACCTAAACCTGGGCGAAATCTCCACCTACCCTCCCGGCTACAAGGAGAACGCGAGTGTGTTTTGCCACACCAACCCCTGGATCATGATCGCCGAAGCCATGCAGGGCAACGGCCGTAATGCGCTCAATTACTACTTGCGTATCAACCCTTCGGCCCGCGAACTGATCAGTGATATCCACCGCAGCGAACCCTACGTCTATGCCCAGACTATCGCCGGTCGCGACGCCCCTGCGTTCGGCGAAGCCAAGAACAGCTGGCTCACCGGCACCGCCTCCTGGAACTATGTCGCCATCACACAGTGGATTCTTGGCGTCCGGCCGTCCTATGGTGGACTCATCATCGCCCCTGTGGTTCCTGATGAGTGGCAATCCCTGCGCATCACGCGCCGGTACCGTGGCGCGAAATACCTCATTGACATTGAGCGGGTTGGGCGAGGAAACGAGGCCAGTCTGCATGTCGACGGAGCCCATATCCCTGGTAATGTCGCCCCGCTGCCGGCCCCGGGTCAAACGACCGTACAAGTAAACGTGCTCCTTGGCCGCGCAGATTAACCCGTCCGCCCCACCCCCAGCT
This sequence comes from uncultured Chloroflexia bacterium, assembly GCA_963786145.1. Taxonomy (GTDB): domain Bacteria; phylum Chloroflexota; class Anaerolineae; order Promineifilales; family Promineifilaceae; genus JAACFF01. Next base: position 460,541 of record CAWAYB010000001.1, on the reverse strand, counting down.
CATGGAGATCTACAAGAATGGCAAGCATACAAGCACCTGAACTAACCACCTTCCCTGAAGGCTTTTTGTGGGGTTCCGCCACCTCCTCGTACCAGATCGAAGGCGCCTGGAACGCCGGCGGCAAAAGCGAGTCAATCTGGGATCGCTTTTCCGCCACGCCCGGCAAAATAGAAGACGGCACAAACGGCCGTGTCGCCTGCAACCATTACGAACTGTGGCCCGCTGATATTTCCCTGATGTCCTCCCTCGGTTTGCAGACCTATCGCTTTTCCTTATCCTGGCCACGTATACTCCCTGAAGGTCGCGGACACATCAATAAGCCCGGCCTCGACTTCTACAGCCGCCTCGTCGATGCCTTGCTGGAAGCCGGCATTGTGCCGAGCGTGACCCTCTACCATTGGGATCTGCCCCAGATCCTCCAGGACCTGGGTGGCTGGCCGGACCGTATGATTGTGGCGGCATTCGCTGAATATGCGGATGCCGTGACACGTCACCTGGGTGATCGCGTCTCCATGTGGTCTACCATCAACGAGCCCTGGGTCGTGGCCAAGGTTGGCTACCAATGGGGAGTCCATGCACCGGGCCATACTAGCCAACGTGAAGCCGTGCGCGCAGCTCACCATCTCTTGCTGGCCCATGGCACGGCCGTTCCGATCATACGTGCCAATTCCCCCCGAGCTGATGTCGGTATAGTGTTGAATCTGGCCCCCCAACACGCTGCCTCGACCGGATCCGATGACCGCCGGGCCGCTCGTTTCGTCGATGGCCTGAACAATCGCTGGTTTCTCGACCCACTGGTTGGATTTGGTTACCCGGCCGACATCTCCGCTTTCTATGGGAACGACATTGACGTAGTTCAGCCGGGCGACATGCAAATCATCGCCACCCCGATCGATTTTCTCGGCGTCAACTACTATTCGCGCGGCGTCAACCGCGCGGATGAGCAGAGCGTTCCCAGGAATGTGCCCCAAACCGTCTTCCCCAGCGATGAAACGACTGCCATGGACTGGGAAGTGTATCCTGCGGGCTTGACTGAGACGCTCGTCCGTTTGCACACGCACTACCAGTTTCCCGCCCTCTATGTCACGGAGAACGGCGCCGCTTACGATGATGAGGTCAGTGCGGACGGCCGCGTTCACGATGAAAGGCGCGTATCATACTACCGCCGCCACGTCCAGGCCGCGGCGCAGGCCATGGCCCTCGGTGTGCCCTTGCGCGGCTACTATGTGTGGTCTCTGATGGACAATTTCGAGTGGGCCCACGGCTTGAGCAAGCGCTTTGGCCTGGTCTATGTCGATTTTGAAACCCAGGAGCGGATTTTGAAAGATAGCGCTATTTGGTACCGCGACTTCATAGCCGCAAATTCAATAGCCTGATCAACCAGGAAAATCGAGACGGTTGGGAACAGCCAGGCCAATACCGACCGTCTCCGATGTTTTCCGAGGTAACTGCCTTTCGAATTACTGCCGCGTCAAAGTAGATCGCACCCGTACTTCACAGCCTCAATCGCATATGGCATTCCCCGTCGCGAACCCCTTCCGCGCGAAAGCCGCAGCGCAAATATAGTTCAATAGCTTCTGACCAATCCTCATTGGTTTCTACCAGAACCTCGCGAGCTCCCTCCTCCTGGCATGCGCTGATGAGATGTTCCGTGATAAGCCTGCCCATACCCCTCCGCCGCCGCTCCGCCGCTACCGATACGCGCACTATTCGCCATGACTCCCCTGTCTCACGATAGATGCCACCGGTGCCTATGATCTCCCCTTGCGCCTCTACGACGTAAAAACGGCCGCCCGGACTCACATAGCTGCCCCAGATGTTTTCCAGATCTGGATTCAGTTCTGGCCGGACAACGCCGAAATGCTCGCCGAGGCCCCGCAGGATTAACTCCCGTGCTTGTACCTGGTCAGCACGTTCAAATCTCCGCACCACAAAATCGCCTGACATTGACTCGTTTTGCCACCCGCTCAACTTTGCGCAAAGCTCTCCAGGATCTGTTGCCGCACACTTTCCTGCACGCGCCGGATATGCCGCACCATGATCGCTTCTGCCTGCACTTCGTCCCGTGCCTGCAGGCTCATGGCAAGCGCCCGATGATCCGCAGACATTAGCTCGAGACCGTTTGCGTCGGGCAGGAAGTAATACCAGAGCCTTTCATTTAGTCCCAGCAGTACTGTTAGCGCATCGTGCAGGTACTGGTTGTCCGCTGCACGATAGACTGTCTCGTGAAACGCCGCGTCCGCCTCAATGAGCGTGGCGCTGTTTGCTTCACCAGCCAGTGCTTCTTGGTCTAGCAGCGCCTCCAGCTGGCGCCAATGTTCAGCTTTGCCACGCTGTGCCGCTAGACGCACGGCCAACGTCTCTAGCACCAGCCGCACCTCCTGTAGCCTCTGCAAGTCATCCAGTCCGATATCCGCTACGAATATGCCTCGTCGTGGCACAATATTGACCAGCCCTTCCAGCGCCAGTCGTTTCAGTGCTTCGCGGATCGGCGTGCGACCCAGCTCCATCTGCCCCTGCAGCTCCGCCTCGTCGATCACGGAACCGGGCGCAAGGTCGAGCGCAATAATTCTCTGGCGGATTTGCTCATAGGCTTGTTGGCCGAGCAGGATGTTCTTACTCATGGACCTATCTACTTGGCGAAACTAATATATTATCAATATACTTGAATGGTACCTTAGCACATCGACTGGAGTCTCGCAAACAGCAAACGGGCCCGAACGTCAACAGACGTTCAGGCCCGTGGGTTCTTCAGCGTATACGCGCTCGGCTAGAACAGGCCTACCACACGGCCGTCTTCGTCAACATCCACTTTCATGTATGCCGGCTTGCTACCCAGTCCCGGCATGGTGCGCATTTCGCCAAGTAAAGGATAAATAAACCCGGCCCCAACTGATGCTCGCACCTCGCGCACTGTTACCTTGAAACCTGTTGGCGCGTTCTTGAGCCCTGGGTCATGGCTTATGCTCAGGTGTGTCTTAGCCATACAGATTGGTAGGTTTCCAAAGCCATTCGCCTCATACGACTTGATCTGACGCTCTGCCAGCGGCTCGTATACCACGCCTTCCGCTTGATAGATTTCGCGTGCAATCGTCTCAATTTTCTCCTTGATCGTGAGATCGAGCGGGTACAGGAAATTGAAATCGGTAGGCTGCTCGCACGCTTTCACTACTGCTTTCGCAAGTTCCACCGCACCGTCACCGCCATGCGCCCAATGATCGGTCATTTCCGCCGTTTCCGCGCCCGCCTCGATCGCCGCCTGGCGAATCATCTCAATTTCTGCCGGGGAGTCTTCCGTAAACTTGTTTACTGCTACCACAACAGGTACACCAAAGCGGCGCGCATTGCGGATATGCACCTGCATATTTGCGAGACCGACCTTCAGCAGGTCCAGGTTTTCTTCGCGGTAAGCCTGGTCCAACGGCCGTCCGGGGACAACGCGCGGGCCACCCCCATGCATCTTCAGCGCCCGCACCGTAGCCACCAAAACCACCGCATCTGGAACCAGTCCCGAGTAGCGGCACTTGATGTCGAAGAATTTCTCCATCCCGATATCGGCCCCAAAGCCAGATTCCGTGACCACGTAGTCGCCCAGGCGCAGCGCCACCTGGTCCGCGACGATCGAGGAGTTGCCGTGCGCAATATTGGCGAATGGACCGGCATGTACGAATGCCGCCTGCCCTTCCAGAGTCTGCATCAGATTAGGATGCAGTGCGTCTTTCATCAGCACCGCCACGGCGCCCGCCACCTGCAAGTCTTCCAGCGTGATCGGCTTCTTATCCGTGCTGCTGCCGATCACGATGCGCCCTACACGCTCGCGCAAATCCTTAAGTGCCGATTTGTAGTCGTCACCTTTGACCAGGGCCAGGATAGCCATGATCTCGCTGGCCACGGTAATGTCGAAACCCGTTTCTCGCGGGATGCCGTCCAGACTGCCGCCCAGGCCGACAATTACATTGCGCAGCGCCCGATCGTTGACGTCCAGCACGCGATTCCAGGTGATGTTGTATGGATCAATATTCAGACGGTCCAGGCCGATAGCCGCCAACTGCTCGTCGCTCATACGGCTCTCGTGGAACCAACGTGCGTCAATAGCTGCACTTACCAGGTTGTGCGCCGCCGTAATGGCGTGGATATCACCAGTAAGATGCAGATTGAAGTCTTCCATCGGGATGACCTGGCTGTAGCCGCCGCCTGCTGCGCCGCCTTTGATGCCGAAGGTTGGGCCCATGCTTGGCTGGCGAATACACGCAATCGATTTGTAGCCCAGCACGCCCAGCCCTTGCACAAGGCCTACCGTAGTGGTTGTTTTTCCTTCGCCCAGCGGTGTAGGGGTGATCGCTGTCACATCGATATACTTGCCCAACGGCCGATCTGCCAGCTTCGGCAGTACGTCCAGATGCACTTTGGCTTTGCTGGGACCGAACATGATCAGATCTTCTTCGCTCAGCCCTAGCTCAGCAGCGATTTCTAGTATAGGTCGTACCTCGGCTGCCTGGGCAATATCCAGATCGGAAGGGACGGGGGACAAACGTTTGCGCGATTCCATGATAACTCCTATGGCAAAGTGAGATGTGAATAAATGTCCAAACCAACGTCTAGTCAGCCGTAATTCCCGGCCAAATTTCGGGCGGTCGTTGGTTAAAAATCTGTAGGAAACCGCAGCAGGGGAAGATAGGCTGATCAATTGTTTGGGTGCGGTCTGAATTGAATTCTACCGAACTTTGGTCCTGAGGCAAACGCCTAAGCCGCCTTAAGAAGACGTATGTCCGGAATACGAATTGGTCCTCAGGTACGAGCAAATTGGCGCCTTTTCCGCTGCATTTGCGCGGCGGAGACTTCGCAAAACAGCTCTGTTTTGCTGAGCTCCAAAGTAGGAGCCAAATTGTCACCTTACACTTATATAGGCAAAAAACTCAAGCTTCGATAGCGAGCCCAGCCTTATATCCCACTCTGCAGCGCCGCCAGATTCCCAGCCAGCAGATGCCTCTTGCTCTCAGGTAAATGGTCACGTAATGCTCGTTCCAGCGCCTCCAGGGGCAGCACAGGTTGGCGAGCCAGCATGGCCCCCAGCATGGCGATATTGGTCATCTTCGGAGAACCACACCCCTCCGCTATCTCATTCGCCGCCAGATAAATGGCATCGATATCTTCGCGGCCCGTTAACCGATTCAATCAACGAGCTGTTCGCTACAAGCAGCCCGCCCGGGAGCACCAGCGGTTCATACTTGTCATGTGATGGGCTGTTAAGCACCAACGCGATGAAGGGCCGTGTGACGATTGGCGCCCCGATTGGCTCGTCGCTGATAATCACAATGCAGTGTGCCGTCCCTCCCCGCATTTCGGGTCCGTAGGATGGAATCCAGGTCACAAAACGGCCGCTATCCATGCTGGCATAAGCCAGCAGTTGCCCTGCAAAAAGTGCTCCCTGCCCCCCAAAACCGGAAATGATGATCGAAGTTTCCATATTTCACAGCTCCTTCGCTGCCCTACGCTGGCACTGGCTCCGCCACGGCCTCCCGCGCCAACTCCTCTGCCAGCACCTCACCCAGTCGCCGCATTCCAATCTCGATCTGTTCTGGTTGAGCGTTGGAAAAGTTTAGCCGGAACGTGTTGCGGCCCCTGCCGTCGGGATAGAACGCCGTCCCCGGAACATACGCTACTTTGCGCGCGATTGCCTTCGGCATCAGTTCTAACGTATCGATTTGCTCCGGTAGGGTTACCCACAGGAACAGCCCACCGTGTGGCCGCGTCCACTGCGCTCCCTGCGGGAAATAACGTTCCAGGGAATCCAGCATCAGGTCGCGTCTTTCTCCATATATCTTGCGGATGGTGCGCACATGCTCATCCAGGAATCCGTCCTTGATCACCTCATAGGCCGTCATTTGCACCAAAGTGCTCGTGTGCAGGTCCATGCCCTGCTTGGCCGAGACACAGCGTGAAATAACATCCGTTGGGGCCACCATCCAGCCCAGGCGCAGGCCCGGTGCCAGTGTCTTTGAAAACGTGCTCACGTAAATGACGTTGCCCTGCAGATATCCGTGCCCGTTGCTGTAAGATGGGCTTCCGCGATGCAGTTGGCAGTCAAGAACTACCAGTGGCGTGACATGCTCGCCCTCATAGCGCAGTTCACCATACGGGTCATCCTCAATGATCGGCACACCATAGGCATCAGCAATCTCAATCAGCTGTCGTCGCCGTTCGAGTGTCAAAGTCACGCCGCCCGGATTCTGGAAATTGGGCAGCACATACATGAACTTGGGCCCGCTGCTCAGCGCCTCTTCCAGGAAGTCGACGCGAAGCCCGGAATCATCGATCGGCACGCAGGTGTACTCGGCTTGATAGGCGTTCCATGCTTGCAGTGCGCCCAGGTACGTAGGCTGCTCGGTAAGGACGCGGTCGCCAGGATTGATCATTACTTTGCCGATCAGGTCCAATGCCTGCTGCGAGCCACTGGTAATCAGCACATTTTCCACTTTGGCCGTGATACCGTAGCGGGCCATATGTTCCACAATCCACTGCCGCAGTGGTCCATACCCTTCCGTAGGACCATACTGGAGTGCCTTGCTGCCCTCGCTTTGCAGCACTGTCGTCGCCGCTCGGTCGAACGCTTCCACCGGAAAAACTTCCGGCGCGGGAAGACCCCCGCCAAACGAAATGATTTCCGGATCCTGCGTCACCTTTAGCAGTTCGCGAATGATGGAACCGCTCATCCGCTGCATTCTTTGCGCATAGCGCTGATTCCAGGGCGTGCTCATGATGCATCTCCTTCGCGCCGCGAGGATTCCTTTGGACGGATCGATAGTTCCGGCGCCACCTTGTAGTCACCCAATGGGAAATACGGAATCATGTTGGAGGCTACCCAATCGCACGATGCGCCTGGGCTCATCCGCCAGTTGGTCGGGCAGGTGGAAAGCAGTTCCACCAGGCTCAAGCCCAACCCCTGCGTCTGGGCCTCAAAGGCCAGTCGAATCGCCTTCTTTGCCTGCAGCACATGTCGCGCATCGTGCAGGCTGCGCCGCACACTGTAGGCCGTGCCCTCGAAGCCCGCAATCAGTTCTGCAATACGGAGGGGATATCCTGCCAGAGCTGCATTACGGCCATACGGTGAAGAACTCGTCACCTGGCCCAGCAGCGACGTTGGCGCCATCTGACCGCCCGTCATGCCATAAATCGCATTATTCAAAAAAACTAATTGTCAGGTTCTCGCCACGCGCAGCGGCGTGAATTGTCTCCGCAATACCGATGGAAGCCAGATCGCCGTCGCCCTGGTATGTGAACACAATACTCTGCGGGTTCGAGCGTTTGACCCCAGTAGCCACGGCTGCGGCACGACCGTGCGGCGCCACGATGCTGTCTAGATCAAAATAGCGGTAAGAAAACACGGAACAACCTACCGAAGCGACCAGGACTGCCTGTTCGCGCAGCTCAAGTTCATCCAGAACTTCGGCCACAATTTTGTGCGCGGTCCCGTGCGTACAGCCCGGGCAGTAATGCGTTGCCGCCTCGGTAAGTACCATTGGCCGTTCGTACGTCACTTTTTCCAGGCGTTCATCTACCATGGTGACCATTCTTACTGCCCTCACCTTGCGCCCTGTTGACGGCGCGCAACATTTGCTTGATCTCGTCGACGATATCCTCGGGATCAGGAATTGACCCGCCCATTCGGCCGTGGAAGCGCACTTCCGTTCGTCCAGCAACAGCCATCCGCACATCCTGCAGCATCTGCCCGGCATTCATTTCCACTACAAGCATGCCGCGCACCTGCCTCGCCAGCTCCCCTATCGCCTCTTCTGGGAAAGGCCATAGAGTAATAGGCCGCAGTAGTCCAGCTTTCACTCCTTGCTCACGAAGTTGCTTGACTGCCGTCTGGGCGATCCGCCCTGCTGTGCCGAAGGCCACAACTGCCCATTCCGCATCCTCCAGTGCCTGCGTCTCAAATCGCACTTCGTTCGCTTCCACGAGAGCCAACTTGGATTGCAGTTGCTGGTTGTAAGCCTCCATTTCTACCGCGCCCAAGTGGATAGATGAGATTACAGTTCTCTCTTGGCCGTCCGCTCCTGTAAGCGACCACTTCGGGCGATCTCCGCTCAACTCGCGCATCGGCGGCATTTCGGCTGGCTCCATCATCTGGCCGATCGCCCCGTCGGCTACTACAAAAACCAACATGCGATACTTCTCCGCAAGATCAAAGGCCAGGACCGTCAGGTCAATTGCCTCCTGCACTGTTGCCGGAGCCAGTACAATCGGGTGATAGTCGCCATGCCCCGCCGATTTGGTGACCTGGTTATAGTCCGATTGGCTTGGCTGGATGTTCCCTAGCCCTGGCCCACCGCGCATAACATCGATTACCACTGCAGGTACGTCGGAACCGGCAATATAGCTGAACCCCTCTTGCATGAGGCTGATGCCTGGGCCGCTGGATGAAGTCATGACTTTTTTACCGGTCGCGGCCGCGCCGTAAATCATGTTCACCGCGGCTACTTCGCTTTCCGCTTGCAGAAATACCCGCCCCAATTCCGGCATGCGGTTCGCCATATGTTCCAGCAGCTCCGTCTGCGGCGTGATCGGATAACCAAAGTAGGCTTCGCACCCGGCGCGAACTGCGGCCTCTGCGAAAGCCACGTTCCCTTTCAATAGCTCTTTTGCCATCACGCCCCCTCGACAATGAAATGCGCCGCCTCTTGCGGTCGTAAATCGCGATAAACGGTAATGGCGGCATCTGGACAAACGACAGCGCACAGCGCGCAGCCAGTGCATCGATGCTGCCGGATCAACCAACACGGCCGGCCGGTAACCCAGAGTATTGCGAAATTCGGCAACGCTAATGACCCCCGGAGGACAGGCAGGAATGCAGAGTTCGCATCCCTTGCATCTTTCCGGATCAATGAAGATTCTTCCACTTGCCATAGGTAGCACCTCCATAGGTGAGATTGGAATAGCGATGGGTAGCTGAATCAAACGACATTTTCGACCTTTGCTGGGTCACTTGAACGTGCTCCCCCACGGGGGAGAGCGTCATGACTGGGTCGGTACGGAGGCTGAAGAGCCGAGGATCCAGCTTCAGTATGCCACAGCGCGTGTGACGATTACAGTGACAAAAAGCATGATCGGCACAGAAGAATGTCATCAATTTTCATAAAGAACGAATTAAAATAGGCCCACTGGGCACATAGCCGAAGTTTATTCGATGTGCGGCAGGGACTATTTTTCAGCGCACGGCCAGAGGTGATGATTGTCGTAGAGAAGCATTACATTAATCACTCCCTGGTCGCGGCAGGAGTGGTAGACTGGCAAAAGAAAGGAACCAGACTGGCGCCGCGCACAATGGCCGTCCGGCCCTGCGCGCGGCATGAGGAAACAGACATGGATTTTGGAGTACCAAAAGAAGTGCGCGACCACCAGAGTGAGGCCCGCGTCGGTTTGACCCCCGCCGGGGTAAAGGGGCTCGTACTGGAAGGACACACAGTATATGTAGAGCAGAACGCCGGGCTCCGCTCCGGTTTTCATGATGAGAAGTATCGCGAATACGGCGGCCAGATTGTGTTCTCAGCGGCCGAACTCTACGGCCGTTCCGATGTCGTCGTCAAGGTCGCCCGTCCCGCTCAGCAGGAGCACCGCCATTTTCGGCCGGGACAGACCATCTTTTCCTTCTTGCATCTGCAAGTTGCTTCACCCGACCTCTACCAGGCGCTCGCCGACAAAGAGATCACGGCCGTCGCCATGGAAATGATCCGCGATGAGATGGGTTGCCTGCCTGTTCTACAGCCCATGAGTGAAGTCGCTGGCCGTCTCGCTCCCATCATCGCTGGACAAATGCTCATGACCACAGTCGGAGGTCGTGGCACCCTTTTGGGCGGCATTCCAGGTGTCACGCGCGGTTCTGTCGTCATCTTGGGGGCGGGCGTGCTCGGCACCAACGCCGCTCGCGCCTTTCTGGGGCTTGGTGCCCAGGTAATCGTCTTGGACAATAACATCGGCAAACTGGAGCACGTAGATGAACTGCTCGACGGTCGTGTCACCACCCTCCTTGCCACTCAGCACAATCTTGACCGCATCAGCGAATTCGCCGACGTCCTGGTTGGCGCAATCCAGGTTTCTGGACGTCGCGCCGAACAACTTGTCACCGCGGACATGGTGCGCCGCATGCGTTCCGGGTCGGTGATCATCGACTTCGCCATCGACGACGGTGGCTGCATCGCCACCAGCCGCCCCACAACCCTCAACGATCCCGTGTTCAGAGTGGATGATGTCTTGCACTACTGTGTGCCTAACGCCACCGCTTCGGTGGCCCGCACTACAAGCTACGGCCTAACCAATGCTCTTCTGCCCTATCTGCTGGAGATGGGCGAATTTGGCATTATAGGTCTGCTAGACCACCGTCCAGGCTTTGCTCACGGGATCAATCTCTATCAAGGAAATCTGGCCAATCCCGAGGTCGCTGCGGCCCTGGGCCGTCCCGTTGCCGCTAAAATTCCGCTGGGAGCCGACTGATGAATTGGGACCTTCAGTACCGCAGCAAAGTCACTGACGCCGGCAGCGCCCTCAGCCACATCCATTCTGGCGATCGTATCTATGTGGGCGGTGGCGCAGGTGTGCCCAGGGTCTTGATGGCTAATCTGACTAACCATGCCTCGCGCCTCCGTGATGTCGAAATCACCCACATCCTGACCTTTGACGAAGCGCCGTACGTCCTGCCGAAGTATGCCGGCTCCTTTCGCGTCAATGCCCTATTCATCGGCAATAACGTGCGCACGGCCGTGCAGGAAGGTCGGGCCGACTTCACGCCCGTTTTCCTTTCCGAGATCCCGTCCCTCTTTCGCGATGGCTCGCTGCCCCTTGACGCCGCTCTCATCTCCGTCGGCCCGCCCGATGAACACGGCTTCTGCAGCTTCGGAGTCGAAGTCGGCGCTACCAAGCCTGCTGCCGAAGAGGCGCGTATCATCATTGCCGAAGTTAACCAGAAGATGCCGCGCACACTTGGAGACAGCTTCATCCACGTTAGCCGCCTGACCCACATTGTTGAAGTCGACTACGAACTGCCGGAAGTCCCCCAGGGCGGCAGTTCTGAACTACACTTGCTTGTGGGCCGCCACATCGCCGAAATGATTCCCGATGGCGCAACGCTGCAGATGGGCATTGGCAGTATCCCGGATGCCGTGCTGCAGAACCTCGGCAGCCACCGCGACCTGGGCATTCACACCGAGCTTTTCTCCGATGGTGTCATCGATATGGTTGATCGCGGGGTCATTACCTGTAGCCGGAAGACGTTTCATCCGGGCAAGATCGTGGCCGGTTTTCTTTTTGGCAGCCGCCGCCTCTACGAGTTCGTGCACAACAACCCGATGCTCGAGATGCACCCCACCGACTATGTCAACGATCCGTTTAATATCGCCCAGAACGAAAAGATGGTGGCCATCAATTCTGCTCTGCAGGTAGATCTCACCGGTCAGGTCTGTGCCGACTCTATCGGCGCGCGGTTGTACAGTGGGGCTGGCGGTCAGGTGGACTTCATTCGCGGCGCTGCCCGGTCCAAGGGCGGCCTGCCCATTGTCGCCTTTCTCTCCACCGCCAAGAACGACACTCTCAGTCGCATCGTGCCCACCCTCTACGAAGGCTCTGGTGTTGTCACCACGCGCAATGACGTGCATTATGTGGCCACCGAGTTCGGGGTAGCCTCGCTGCATGGAAAGTCTGTCCGCGAACGAGCACGTGAGCTCATCCGCATCGCGCACCCGAACTTCCGCGAGGAGCTGACGCGCAGCGCGCGTGAATTGGGCTATTGCTAAGGCCTTCGTGCTACCTGCCTTCAAGAATGGTTCGTTTTCCATGATCATCGTCACCCATATGCGTGACAATCAACACTTGAGCTCTGCCTGCGCTTGACCTACGATCAGGCAAAACGTTGAGAGACCTAGTTTTCCGGAGAGTACTTATGGCTGAAGTCAAATGGGTAGTAATTGAAGGTCGCTGGTGCGAGCTGATCGGAAAAGATATCGAAATTCTCGAAAAGCGGGCCTACCCCGCCGACGTCCTGCCCGACCTTCCCGGCTATCATGTGCTGGCCTGCCGCTGCACGGCCGATATCGACTGCAACCTCGCCGGAGTGCGTTGCGAGCACGCCTTTAATAATCCTGGCCAGGGTGCCGCGGCTGGCAGCTAGCGCGTCATCTTTCTGTCTCCGCCGCGCTTTCTTCACCATCTTCAGCCGGAAATGGTCGGCCCGTTCGCGCTCGTCCAGCGCCATCTCGATCTGTTGCTTTTCGGCCCGCAACTGTGGCAGCACCACCAGCTCCAGTGCATTGGCGCGCCGCGTCGTCCGTTGGATTTCTTCCGCCAGCCGCTGCAGACGCAGCTCGCTCTCTGCTACCTTGATCAACTGGTCCACTACCCCTTCAAAACTGGCCGCGGTTTCCTCGATCGTCGGCGTTGAGCTGCTAAGCCCATAGCCACGCTCCAACATCGAACGGCCGACCGCGCCCCAGGTCAGTTCGGGCACGCGCACGCCCATAATGCTCGTGGAACGTACCTCCAACGGCAGATCCTCACGCGCCGCTATCGCCGCCGAACGCACCGCTTCGGGTCCACTGATCGCCTCCGCCGCTGCCAGTGCCAACCGCGCCGCCGCAGCCGCCTGCTGCAAGCTCTCTCGACGCGTGATGCGCCCGATCAGCCGTGCGCCGCAGCTCCTGCATCAAAGCCGTTCGCTTCTGTTCCAGCAGTTCCAGCCCCTGGCTGGCCAGCGCGATCTGTTCCTTGCGCGCCAGCAGGCCCATCCGCGTAACCGTAACCCGCTGCATTACTGCGCCCCCTGATCATAATAGGTCTGCAGAAACTCATCCGGGATTCGCTTCAGCGTTTCCCGCGGCATCATGCGCAGCAGTCTCCACGCTTCTGCCAGCGTCGTTTCAATTGTCCGATTCTGCAGCCCCTGTCCGATGAACTGCTGCTCAAAACACTCGGCGAACTCCAGCAGTCGCTGATCCTCCTCCGACAGGGCCGCCGCGCCTACGATCGCCACCAGTCGCCTCAGATCTCGCCCCTCTGCATAAAAAGCATACAACTGGTCGGCCACTGCGCGGTGATCTTCCCGCGTCTGTCCCGCCCCGATTGCGGCGTTCATCAGCCGCGACAGCGACGGCAGCACATCTACTGGCGGGAAGACACCCTGCTGCCGAAGTTCCCGGCTCAGCACAATCTGTCCTTCCGTGATATAGCCGGTCAGATCGGGGATAGGGTGGGTGATATCGTCGTCGGGCATGGTAAGGATGATCAGTTGTGTCACCGATCCCGCATTATTCTTGATTCGCCCCGCGCGTTCATAGAGGCTGGCCAGGTCCGAGTACATATATCCCGGATAACCACGCCGCCCTGGAACTTCCTCCCGCGCCGCCGATACCTCGCGCAGAGCCTCGCAATAGTTGGTCATATCCGTCAGGATTGTCAGCACCTGTCGCCTGTGCGCATACGCCAGGTATTCCGCCGCCGTCAACGCCGCCCGTGGCGTGAACAGCCGCTCGATGGCCGGGTCCTGTGCCAGGTTGATGAACACCACCGTGCGGTCCAGCGCACCGCTCTTCTTGAACTCGTTCAGGAAGTAGTTGGCCTCGCGAAACGTGATGCCGATCGCTGCAAACACCACTGCGAACGGTTCGTTCCCTCCGCCAATCACACGCGCCTGCGCTGCTATCAGCGCTGCCAGTTCATTGGCTGGCAATCCCGCGCCGGAGAAGATCGGCAGCTTCTGTCCCCGCGTCAGCGTGTTCAAGCCATCAATAGCGGAGATGCCCGTCTGGATGAATTCGCGCGGCCGTTCCCGCACGGCCGGGTTTAGCGGCAGTCCGTGAATGTCCAGACGCTGCTCCGCCACAATCGGCGGGCCATCGTCGATTGGCTGCCCCAGGCCATTGAAAACCCTTCCCAAGGATGCCCAACGAAACATCCAGTTGCGCCACTTCGCCCGAGAATCGCACCCGCGTGTTCTCCAGGTCCAACCCTCCGGTGCCGCTGAACACCTGCACAACGCCTAGCTGCTTGTCGATCTCCAGCACTTGCCCCCAGCGCACAATCCCGTCCGGGCCGATAATGCGCACGATCTCACCCGCCGCCACCCCATGCAGACGGTCCACAAACAACAGTGGCCCGGCGATCCGGGTCAGGGTGCGATATTCCGTGGCTGCCAGGGCAATAGTTGTCATGTAGGCAGATCCATTTGCTTTTGCTGGATAGCCTGCTCAAGTTCCTGGGCTTGCGCCACGGCCGTTTCATTCCCCCAGCTCTTCATCCGCGCAATTTGCTGTACCAGTGGGTCCGCCAGCACCTCCGTACGGGTGATCCCGGCTGCCATCGCCGCCTGAGCATATTCATTGAATTTCAGGATCACGCTTAACATCCAGTATGTCTTTAGCGGCGCGCAGTAGCGGTCCACCTTATCCATCGCCGACTGCTGCAAGAAGTCCTCGCGCAGCATCCGCGCCACGGCCAGCAGCAGCCGCTGTTCCTCTGCCAGCGTATCTGGCCCCACCAGTCTTACGATATCCTGCAAAGCCTGCTCCTTCTGCAGCAGCACCAGCGCCTCCCGCGTTTTCTCCGGCCATCCGTCGGCCACATTTTCGCGGAACCATTCGTTGGCATCATACAGGGTGTAGCTCTGCAGCCAGTTTATTGCCGGAAAGTGTCGCCGCCGCGAAAGATCGTAGTCTAGCGCCCATAGCGTCCCTGTCACGCGCAGTGAATCCTGTGTCACCGGCTCCGAAAAATCGCCTGCGGGTGGAGACACGGCACCCACGATCGTGATCGATCCGAACCGTTCTGTTGCTCCGGGGCGGGGGGCTCCCATAGCCCCGCAGATCACCCGCCCTGATCGTTCATAAAACTCCGTCAGTCGCGCCCCCAGGTAGGCGGGGTATCCCTCCTCACCCGGCATCTCCTCCAGGCGCCCCGAAATTTCGCGTAGTGCTTCGCCCCAGCGGGATGTGCTGTCGGCCAGTAGTAGCACGTCCAGGCCCATATCGCGGTAATACTCGGCCATGGTAATGCCCGTGTAGATACTTGCTTCGCGCGCTGCCACAGGCATGTTGGACGTGTTAGCGATCAGGATCGTGCGGTCCATCAGCGGTGCACCATTGCGCGGATCGGCCAGTAGGGGGAATTCGTTCAACACTTCTGCCATCTCATTACCCCGCTCGCCACAGCCGATGTAGATAACGATGTCCACATCAGACCAGCGAGCCAGGCCTTGTTCAATCACCGTCTTGCCCGTACCGAACCCGCCGGGAATGATGGCACTTCCTCCTTTCGTCACTGGGCAGAAAGCATCCATCATCCGCGTCCCCGTGATCAGCGGTCTGCTTGCCTCCAGCTTGCGCCGGAACGGCCGTGGTCTGCGCACCGCCCACCTCTGACGCATCGTCAGACCGAATGATCCCTTTTCAGTCTCAATCGTAGCGATCCTCTCTTCGATGGTTGCCTTTCTGGCTTCCAGGCCCGAAGTCACCCCGTTCACCCCCTGCGGCACAAGGATACAGTGCCGCACCGTTGCACTCTCTTGCACATAACCAATGATGTCACCTTCCTCCACCACAGTTCCCACTTGCACCGCCGGAACAAACTCCCATACGCGTTCCGGATCCAGCGCTGGAGCGCTGGTCCCTCGGCTCAAGAAATGCCCCTCTGCCGCCGCCAGCGCTGGCAAAGGCCGTTGCAGCCCATCAAACACGCTGCCTAACAGCCCCGGCCCAAGCTCTACTGCCAGCGCCGTGCCTGTATTCTTCACGGGCTCGCCAACTCGTATGCCATTTGTCTCTTCATATACTTGTATTGTCGCCCGGTCCCCATCCAGGCGTATCACCTCGCCCACCAGGCCCAGCCTCCCAACGCGTACCACGTCATACAGTTTGACGGGCTTCAGGCCCAGCGCCCCTACCACTGGTCCCGCGATGCGCACAATTGCTCCTTCTCCCACTTCAGGCATTACAAGACCCTCGCTCTCGCCTGTTTCCTCGCGGTCGCACGCCTACTCATCCCCTGGGAACGACAGTTGGAAACCCACCGTGCGCCGGATCATCTCCGCGACGAAGTGCTGTACGGGCACGGCCGTTGTCGCTGGCTCACCACTCGGCAGAGCGAGGTATGGCAGTCGCTCCGCATCATCCATGCGTTGCCTTACCTCATCCCCAAATTCTGCCAGCAGCGTCTCGTCAATCGCCAGCAGTCCGTTCTCGCCGCCGTCCAGCCAGGCAATGACCAACTTTATTGCCTCTTCTGTATCCCGCGCCGCGTACGCCTGCACTCCCCCAAGCTGGTACCCTGGCTGCAGGTCTGGCCTGGTGATCAATAAGAGTCGTCCCACTGGCTACTCCTCCACTTGCCTCTGGGCCTTGGCCGTGCGCCGCACTTCCTGCCGCTGCTCCGGCAGCAACAGCAGTCGTTCGTCCAGCCACTCCCGCCCTATACCCAGCTGCGCCCTCTGTGCGATCAGGCGAATATTGATGGCCTCTGTTGTCTTCATGCGCAGGTAGCCAAGGGGAATACCCATGCCCAGCGGATCCACGCTGTATAGTTGAGCGGACACCCTCAGTTGGTGCTCTAGCAATGCATGCTCAAGGGCGCTTACCGTAGGTGACGCTTCACTTTGCGCCACTACCGGCTGCAGCACGGGATAAAACTCCGTACCTGCCAGCACGGAAGCAGCCGCCGTGATCGTCGCCTGCCTTGCCGCCTGCCACAGCAGTTCCTGGCCCAGGCGCCCCATTCCGCAGAATAAGTCTTCCTTGCCGCTCGCGGTTCCGCCGGTCCCGCTCACTGGCGGTGCGTTTTCCAGTCTCGATAGCGCTTCAGGATGTCCCACCAGCCGAAGCGCGGTTAGCAAGTTTGCCACATCCGTCTCCAGGACCATCGCCCTCTGCCAGCTGGGGCTGTCATTTTCCGCGCCGGCAATGGTCTCAAAGTACCAGCACTTTAGGGCTAGTTCCAGGAAAGGCAGCCCGGACTGCGGGCGCGTGGCCGTTGCCTCAAGCAGCGGCACCGCAAGCGGCGATTGCCAGCTCGCCAGCAGATTGATCGCCGTCCGTACCTCCGGTGCGCGCGCCAGCCGCCCTAGCTCCGCGCTGCTCAATCCATACACAGGCATCATCAAGACAGCCGTATCGCTGGCGGCCGTCTCTCGTGTAATCCCGCGTAGAACTGTGACCACGTTATGTAATTCATACTGCCCGAGTGCCAGCTCCAATAGTGTCCGCGTTTGATCTTCATAGAAGCTGGGCAGTTTGCCCAGTTTCGCTATTAGGTCGCGGCGCAGTGCGTCGTTAATGACTTCTGCGCCGCTGTGTCGCAACAGTGCCGCCTCGATCGCCTCGCCATAGGGCGTTACGGTCAATGCCACGGTCAGCGCCGGGATTCCTGTGCACGCGATCAGGTCGCCTAGCGCCTCCGCGCTCAACAGCCGCGACTTCATCGCCCGCACTCGTGCGTTTCCGAACTCAAACCCCTCCACTAGACCGGCTCCGGTGCTTCCAGATCAGTGAAATTCAGCTCATCAGGCAGCTCCAGCTGGCGGGCCATCTCCCGTTGCAGGCCTGAGTAGGCGCGCTCTAACCTCGTCTCCAGTGTATTGTCCACCACTACGTAATCGCCCTGGTTGCTCGCAATCACTCCGCCATTGCTAGAGAGCACATATTCTACTCCCAGGACCTGGGTACCTCCCTCGGTCACGAGGTCTTCCAGCAGCGCCTGATCGCGCGGGTCGGCGCGCAGGAAGATCTGGCCGTCCTCCTTTTTCAGCAGCATCAGCGCTTCTTGCAGCAGACGGCCGTATATTTCCCTGTAACGCGGACTGTCGCGCAGTTTGCCCAGCTCGTCCTGGCATCTCTCCAGCGCTTCAGTGATCAGGCCTGCCCGCGCACTCTGGTACATCTTCCCGGCTCGCAGCTGCGCCTGCTGGCGCCGCATCGCCAGCTCGTTCTCGCAACCAGCGCCTGCCCGCTGGCGAGCCTGTCTGCGCCGCTCGTTGGCCGTGGCTTCTGCCTCGGCCTGGATCTGCGAAATCTTTCGTTCCGTTTCCTGCTCGATCTCAGAGATCCGCGCGTCGCCTGCGGCTTCAATCACCGCGAGGATCGCTTCGTTGCCCACTTTACTCCAGCAACAACAGCATCGCCGCGACAGCGAAGCCCAAAATCACCATCGTTTCCGGGATCGCAATCAGCAGAATGATAGATCCTAACAGCTCTTCCTTTTCCGCGATTGCGCCCGCACCAGCAGCGCCAATCCGCGCCTGTGCAATGCCCGTCCCTAGCGCTGCCAGGCCCACGGCCAGTCCTGCGCCCACTGGAACCAAAAGATTCGCGTCCATAAGTTTCCTCCTATTTTTTGTCTAGGTCTGCTCTCCATGGGGAAGTTGGCTCTTGAACGGCTTGAACGGCCGCCCGCCACCCGTATAGAACTTGCTGAAGAACTCTACGTAGTGCAAACGCATGCTGTGGATTGTTGGACTGAACGCCCCTAGAGCTAGGTTCAGCGTGTGGATCAGCACCGCGATGATGACTCCAATCACTACCACTCCTAACCCTCCCGCCACTGAGTTCGCTACCATCGCCACGTATGCCGAGGCAAGCCCTACCGCCGCCAGTCGCAGATAGGACAGTACATTGCCCACCAATCCGATAAATTCTAGTGGCCCCAGCAACAGGCCTAACCAGCCGAAGGAGCTGCCCAGGATCACAATACCCACCACCACCAGCGCCAGGCTTGGGGTCATCAAACCCGCTGGCAGAAGCTTCGTCAGCGTTGCCACCAACGCGAACAGCCCGGCCATGCACACCAGCATCCCCGCACGCTCCAGCAGGTGCGAACGGCTGCGTGTCTGGATCGCCTGCCACAAACCCAGTAAGAGTCCCAGCGTTACGTGCAGAGCTCCCAGCGCCACCGCAAAGAGCAGCAGCACCGCCACATCATCCGGCTCGTAGCGGCTAATCCAGATCGGCTCCATTCCCATTGATTCGCCCAAGCTGCCAAACAACTCGCCGTACAAGAAACCGAAAAGGATCGCCCACACTGCGCCAAACGCCAGCGTCTTGCTGATATCACGCACCGCCCCTGCCTTCCTGACTCGCCACAGGAGAAATAGCGCCAGGGCCAGTACCAGCACCCCATAACCGATGTCTCCCAGAATTATGCCGAAGAAAAAAGGCATGAATAGTGCCATTAGGAAGGTTGGATCAACATCCCTGCGTCCTGGCCAGGCATAGATTCCGACTAGCCGTTCAAACGGCCTTGCCGGCCCTGGGTTCTCCAGCGCCACTGGAGCCGTTCCGGCCACTTCCGCACTGTATGGAAGCGTTTCCAGAACAAACGCTTCACCGCTCTGCTCCAGCAATCGGGATTCAATCATCAGCAAGTTAGGTTCCGTCGTCCAGGCCTGCAGCACAAACGCAAACTCGGTCATGCCCAGTTGATCAAGGGCGCGGATCTCGGCCAGTTTGTCTCCAAGACAAACCCGGTACATATTTAGCGCATCCCCCCATTCTGCTGCTAGCTCCTCCAGCCGCCCCTCGACCTTTGCCACAGTTTCTGGCAGGGTATTGAGCTTTTTTCGCAGGGTCACCACCGCCGCATCTGGTGCCAGCCCCTGCACCTCATCCGGTAGCTGAAGTTGCGAAATGCCTCTTTGGCCCACGAGGGCGGTGATGGCCTCGCTTTTCTCGCGCGGTGCGACAACCAGCATCGCCCGCATGGACTCCGAGATGTTCTCTTCCACTGTGATCACCCTGCTGTCTCCCAGAGCCTCTAGCTTCGTGCGCATCTCGGCCAGTAACCACTGATGCTGCTGCGGCACGATTAGGATGGTCGACACGTTGTCATGTTCGTGTGCCGCTCGTGGAACCAGTGGCACCAGGCGGCGCAGTGTCTCTTCATAGCGTGGCAGCGCTGCCAGTTCAGCCTCCAGATCATCCCGTAGCTGCACGAGGCCGCGTACCTCCCTAAGCAAAGGTTCTATCTTGTTCTGGATGCTCCCCGTCAGGTTCGCTAAATCAGGGACTTCCCCGCAAGACTGAATCTGCGCCTCAACTGCGAGCGCGAGCTGCAGGCTATCTACCTGCGCCGCCAGATGGCCCAGCTGCTCCTGCTCCTGAATCAACTCTTTCGTGGGGGCGAATTGCACTAGGCCGGTTGCGCCGCCGACTGCCGTCTTGTCCAATTCTACGCAGCCAAGCACGTGAAGAGCCTGCAAAGTCGCCGGGGCATCCCGCTTCAGGCCCACAATTTGTATGCGTAGCATGGGTAGAATCATCGCGGCTCCCCTGTGATCGTCGCTAGTGCCAGTGCCACGGCCGACTCCATCTTCTCCCGACCGTGTGCAATTATCGCCTCCGTCACCTGTTGCGCCACCGACAGGTCCGCCTGCACTTTCTCTTCCAGTGTCAGCAGCTCCGCCGTAATATGCTCTTCCCCTTCTTGGCGCCCTTCGATCTCTGCCCGTGCGACCAGCGCTTGCGCCTCCTCGCGCGCGGCCTTCAACCGTGCCGAAGCCTGTATTTCCGCTTCGCTTTGCCGCACCCGACCGTCGGATTCCCGCTGTAAGATTTCAGAGAGTATGTTGTTAGGTGGCTCCACCAACGCCGTCTCCTGTGCCCGGCTCCCAACGAGACCAGGTAGTCAGCCGTGTAATCTTCTGGGCCTGCCGCGGTGAATTTGCCCCGCCGCCTTCACACGATACTACACAACAACAACTATAGGTCTCCGCCCCGTGCCTAGCTAGTGAGTTACCTCACATCCTCCCCTGACGAAAGTCACATTCCCCCTACAACATGCGACTTCAACTTCACAACTCGCTGCAGAAGCTCCCCCGCTCAAGAGCCCCTACTCGACTGGACCCTCACTTTCAGGTAGCGATCCCGTCGGAGGAGTGTTTCTGCCACATCGGCCCTGCGTCGCCGGCAAATCCTGCCCCTCGATGTCCCGGCAATGGCAAAACGTCACATTCTCCCCTTCCCCATCCCACATGAAATAACGCACATCTGTCTGCTCGCATAGCGAATTCGCCCCATACGGCCGTGCGAACTCTACCCCGATTCCTTCTGCCCCTGGCTCTTGCAGTGCAAACACACGCAAGTACGTTCCTTGTGGGTCCCCGGCAGTTAGCTGCTTCTTTGCCGCCAGCGAAAACGCAAAGAAGGGCATAGTGATGAGGATTGCCCAGGCAATCAGCACCATGAACAGCAGAAATCGCTTTGTCCAGCGCTCCATAGGACCAAAAAGAGCGCCGCGAGTTGAGACCCGCGGCGCTCCCCATTTCACTTCCTAACCGGTGAACTGCATCGCTTCCAAGTATAGTCGTTCAGTATACTCTTTCACCATGCGTTTTGTGCTGAACTCCGGTGACGTCGAACGAATTGCCTCGCGCATCACCTCCACCCAGCCGCCCGGCACATCGTCCCGGTCCCGATCATAATACAATGGCACGATTTCATCTTCCAATAGGCGATAGATTGTGTCCGCGTCATGCGCATCTTGTTCATTCGTATTCGCAAACTGCGCGCCGTTAATCGCCCAACCGTTCGCCCCATTATACCCTTCTACCCACCAACCATCGAGCACGCTGAGGTTCGGCACGCCGTTTAGGGACGCCTTCATGCCACTTGTGCCGCTGGCCTCATAGGGTCTTCTTGGTGTATTCAGCCACACATCCACACCCTGTTTGAAGTAGCGTGCCGAATGCATGTCATAATCCTCCAGGAACGCCACTCGGCCGCCCATCTGCGGGTGCTTGGCTAGGTTGTAGATTTCCTGAATCAGCGCTTTGCCCGGATCGTCTGCTGGATGTGCCTTGCCCGCAAACACAATCTGCACCGGCCGGTGCCTGTTTAGCAGAATCGCCCGCAGCCGTTCTATGTCCCTAAAAATCAGCGTCGCCCTCTTGTAAGTCGCAAACCGTCGTGCGAAGCCAATCGTCAGCGCCTCCGGATCAAGCAGTGTGCCTGAGGTCAGTACCTGAGTAGGATCACTTGTGCCAGCTACCCAGCTCCGACGTGCCTGGGCACGCAGAAAACCCATCAATTTCTGCTTTAGCAGCACATGCACTTCCCACAATTCTTCCGCAGGAACACTCGCGATCCGCTGCCACATCACCGTGTCGTCTGCATACTCCATCCAATCCTGCCCCAGGTACTTGGCATACAGGGCGCCCATTTCTGCGGCTACCCATGTCGGCACATGCACTCCGTTCGTCACCGACGTGATCGGTACTTCATCCACTGGCAGTTCCGGCCACACCGAGTTCCACATCCGCCGCGATACTGCTCCGTGCAGTTTACTCACCCCATTGGCCTTGTCTGACAGGTGCAGTGCCAGCACGGTCATGTTGAACGCTGTCCCCCATTCTTCCTCGTGGGCCCCCAGGCTCAAAAATTGCTCACGGCTGATCCCTAACTGCTGCCAGTAGGTCGAGAAATACTGGTCAATCAGGTGATAACTGAAAGCGTCGTGCCCGGCTGGAACCGGTGTATGCGTCGTAAAAATGCTGTTCTGGCGCACAATCTGTTCCGCATCTTCAAACGTGCTGCCAGCTTCCACCTTCTTGCGCACGTTTTCGAGCAGCAGAAACGCGGAGTGACCCTCATTCATGTGCCATGCATATGGCTGGATTCCCAGCATGTCTAGAGCCCGCACTCCACCGATACCCAGCATAATTTCCTGCCGGATCCGCATTTCGCTGTCACCTGAATAGAGTCGCGCCGACAACTCTCGGTCCCACGGATCATTCTCGTCCACGTCCGTGTCCAGCAAATAAAGCGGGTTTCGGCCCACCTGTACATGCCAGATGCGTGCATGGACAATGCGATTTCCAAGCTCCACGTTGATTTTCAGGTCAAACCCATTCTCATCCTTCACAACCTGGATAGGAGCCTTGTTGATGTCGATTTGCTGGTACACTGCCTCCTGCCAGCCGTGTGAGGGCACACGCTGCCGGAAATAGCCTTGCGGGTACATAAAACCAACGCCCACAAAAGGCAGGCCAAGGTCACTGGCCTCCTTGGCATGATCGCCGGAAAGGATGCCCAGCCCTCCGGAATAGATGGGCAGCGAATTGTGCAGCCCAAATTCGAACGAGAAATAGGCGATCGTGCGTTTGGTCAGCTCCGGATACGTCTTATGGAACCAGGTATGCCCATCGTGCAGCATGGCATCATACTGCATCATCACCTTATCATATAGGCGCATCCACGCCCCGCTCTTGATACGTTCCTCAAGCTCCTCTGTACTGAGGAGCATCAACATTTCCACGGGATTATGCCGCGTCTGCCGCCACAGGGGATAGTCCAGGCGACGAAAAAGTTCGCGTGCATCTGGAGTCCAGCTCCACCACAGGTTGTAGGACAGCTCCGGCAAACGGCCGATCTTCGCAGGGACTTTATCTTGTAATGCTAACATAAGATCTGATTCTCAAACTCTCGCCATTGTGCATGGCTTTCGAACAGTTCACCAACAGATGGTGCCTGAACGCTAGTGGACAAAGGGCTGGACATCCTCCAGCAACAAGTGCTACAAACGCAGGCGTGAATTCACACTCGCCCGGCACAAAACGGCTACCATTATAGCACGCTCAAGTGGGGAGAAAAATGCGACGTTCAGGATTTGTCTGCAAACGAAAATGGGGACTTCTGCGGGCGAGGATCGTCCAGTCTATCAAGGGCTAATTCAACGGTCTTGTTCACGGCCCAGTCAAACTGTTCATCGGTCATCAGCTCACGGTCCATAACAGGCGCTGGGTTGGTGCTGTTAATCACAAACAGCTCCTCGTCACGTTGAATGAACTCGACCATATTGATGTCGTATCCATAGGAGTTTGTGATCAAAAGAGCGCTCCGCTCGATCTCCGCTGCCAACTCCGGATCCAGCTCTCTCCGAGCAAGATAACGGTTCAAGTGATGATCATAGGGAAGCAAAAGCACATCCTTCCCGCCTATCACCAGGCAGTGAATGTGATCACCACCGTGAACAATCTGCTGCAGTATCATCGTCCGCGTGCCGCTTTCATCAAAGCGCTGGATTAATTCATCTACACTGTGTACTCGGTAAGATAGCCGCCTCCCGCCACTTGACAGCTCCTTCAGGATAGCCGGCACACCAATATGCTCCGTGATCCCTTCCCAATCCATCGGATAGCGCAAGTTTCTGAAGCTGTCCGGCACAACATCAGTGTCCACGTCCTTATTGGGCAAGACTATCGTGCGTGGGCTGCGAAGTCCAAGTCGGTTGGCCACAGCCGTACCAAAGAAGCGGTTGTCTGCCGACCAAACAAAAGGACTGTTAATGACATAGCTCCCCTGCATCGCCGCCAACTTCACATGCGTGCGATAATAGGGCACCTCATGCGACATGCGATCGATAAGTAAGTCATACGGCGAGTCGTCATCCACGTACGTTCCGCCCAGTTTGATCAACTCCGCTGTCACATCGCTGCGCCGTTCCTGTACAGCTGCTAGAAAGGCTTCCGGCCAATCTCGTTCCCGCCCCACAAGTAGGCCGATTCGCTTTTCATTGTAATGGCTCATAAAGTTCGTACCCGTATGGACAATCAAAAAGGTGAGCTACTGTATTAATGAGGTGAACGCGAATATACCGCAATTCCAGGGGCAGGCCGAATGATAGCCTCACCGTTCGTTGACTTGAGTTCCTGCCGCAACTAGATTCAGGTTTCATCCTCACAAGAATTCCGGTATGCTTGCAGCGCTCTTTGTAGGTGCAGCACCAGCAGGCACACTTCATCCGGCGTTACGTAAATATTCGTTTCATCGGCCTTAAGCAACTTCTCGTCCTCAGGGCAATCTTCTACCAGCCTGATACAAATATTGTCCTCATACTCGGCGTCCGACTCGTCGAGAAAAATAGAAACCTGAAGGCTTTTGTCCAAGAGAAGGACGGACATAGTCATAACTCCTGCTAGCTTTTTCGGCCCCCCTGAAAGAACGCGGCAGCATCAACCCCCCAGCTTAACTCTCAACGGCTTCCACACCCTGTATTTCAGGGAAGAATTGCTTCACCGTACCCTCGACCCATCCATGCAGCGTCACCTGCGCCAGGTCACACCCTTCACAAGCGCCCAGCAGCCGAACTCTAACTACATCCCCATCATAGGACACTAGCTCAACTGCCCCGCCATGGTAGTGCTCAATATAGGAGCTGATCGATCTGATTAACGCATGCATCCTCTCCTCTTCCGTCGCCTCTGTCTCTACTGATCGAATTTCATTTGGGCTTACAGTCACGGCTTACCTCCTGGCTAGGATCGTCACTTACGGATGTTTTTCGTCTCTACCACTTCATTTTACCCCGTCACGGCACTAGAGGGAATACTCTTACCTGTTTTTGATCCACACCTACCGATTCTCCAGACCAGCTTCAGGAATCATTGCAAACAAATCCGCCGCTCTCGAAAGAACTCGTCTCCCTAAACCCGGCGCCACGCAAACATCAGCGCTATCAGCCCCAGCGCCAGAACGCTTGCACCTGCCAGCATCGGCGCGCTTCCCTGTAGCCCATAAGCTACCTGGCCTTCCTGCACCACGGCCGTTTCCTGCACCGCATTTTCCGTGCTTGCCGCTGTAGGTGTCGCCGTGGGCACAGTGGTCATTGTTGGCTCTGGCGTCGCTGTGCTCACGGCCGTTTGTGTTGGCGGCGGAGTCGCCGTTGGCACGGCCGTCGGCGGCACAACTTGCACCAGGTCCCCGATACTCAGAACCGGGTTCGGACCGAAACCGTTATAGGCCAATAAATCCTCCAGCGCTATCCCATAGCGTAGCGCGATATCCCACGCCGTCTCGCCTTCTCGCACCACGTGCGCGATCTGTGGCGTGGCTGTTGGCGGTGGCTCCTCGCCCGGAAGCAGCCGGATGCGCACCTCGTCCCCTGCGGTCAGCAGACTCTCCTCAGTTGTTCCGTTCAGCCATAGGATATCTTCAACGGTCAGCCGGAACAGCGCCGCAATAGTCCACCACGAGTCGCCCGGTCGCACGCGGTGCGTGGCCGGAGGCGTGGGCGTCGGCGGTGGCAGTTGTCCTTCCGCCAACCGGATAACAAGCTCATCCCCCGGACTGATTACACTTTCCTCCGTCAGGTTGTTGTAAAGATAAAGCTGTTCCAGTGGCACCTCGTACCGGGCTGCGATTGACCAGAACGATTGCCCGAGCCCGATTACATGGACGATCGATCCGTCCTCGCGAGGTGCGGCAATCACCACCGGTGCCACCGGTGCCAGCGCACTGTCATCTGGTTGCGCCGCCGCCTGCGGTGGTGGCACGCCGGCTTGGTTGCTAGGCACCCCCGCCACCAAAGTGTAAAAGTTTTGGTCAAACCCCGCTGCCCTGGCGATACCCACGTGTATGTACTGCGGCGAAATTAGGGTGTTGAAATGTACGGGGCTGTTCTGCCACCAGATTACCCCTTGCCCGGGCGTCAGATTCGTCCCACCAACAATATTCTCTGTAGCGCGTCCGGGGTAACCCGCCGCCGTGGCCCTGGACTGCGGTGACGAGCCGCCTGCTCCCGTATGCGAATAGATGTTGTTTGCCGCCATGTAGTTGGCCTGATTCTGGGCCGCAGCCGCTAGTTGCGCGTTCCAGACGAAAGGCGGCAGGCCATAGCTGCCGCGAAGCTGGTTCACCAGAGCCAGGATCTCTTGCTCTGCTGCGCCTTGCGCCACGGCCGTTTTCTCTCCCGCTCTGCCGCCGAGCGCAAGCACTCCCAGCAGCGCCAGCAGCACCCATTTCCATACCCTCTTCATGCGCCCGACTATAACAACAACCGTTCTTGCAGCAATGGCAACTCACCATCCCGTAAACCATTTCTGCACCATCAACGCATACGGTTCATTAGAAAGCTGCTCCCATTACCACCCCCATCTGCGTGCAAACGTACAGACGTGTGCTATAAACACTACAAGGAAAACCATTTAGAGAAACCTATGAATTCTTCCACCCCCATCGCCCTTGTCTTCCTGGTGCTTGCCCTTACTCCCTTCCTCCAACCCATTGGTGCGGGTCCTTTAATCGCCCAGTCCGCCTCACAACCGGTCGGTACGTTTGAAACGACCGAATGCTGGTTCGATCCTCCTCTGCCTTTTCTTCCCACCCCACAATTCGAGTGCGGCTACGTCACCGTTCCTGAGCGTCATGACGCGCCGGACGGACCCTCGATTCGCCTTCCCGTTGCCGTCGCCCGCGCCACCGGACCCAATCCTCAGTCCGACCCTCTTTTCCTGGCTCAGGGCGGTCCTGGCGGTGACGCCTTCGAAGTGTTCCCTGTTCTTTTGTCAAGCAGTTCCATTCCTCGGGATCGAGACATCGTCGTCTTTAACCAGCGCGGCACCCGCTACGCCGAACCAGACCTCTCCTGTACCGAAAGTTTCGACGCCGCCGGCGAACTACTTGCCGTTTCCTCTGAAGAAGCAGACGCTCGCTCGCTCGAACTCCTTGCCGCCTGTTACGATCGTTTGCGGTCCGCAGGAATTGACCTCAGCGCCTACAACAGCGTAGAAAATGCCGCAGATGTTGATCTAATCCGTCAGGCCCTTGGCTATGAGGACTACAACTTCTACGGCGTTTCCTATGGCACGCTCCTCGGTTTTCACCTCCTGCGCGACCAATCTGCCTATTTGCGCAGCGCGATTCTCGACGGTGTGGTCCCCACCGACCTGAACTTCATTCCCCGTGTAACCGAAAATACTGATCGCGTCTTCACTGCCGTGATCGAAACCTGTGCCGCCGATCCCCAGTGCACCGCCGAATACCCCGATCTTGAAGCACGATTCTTCAAACTCGTAGACCGGCTAAATGAAGTACCTGTCTCGGTGACCATCACTGATCCCGAAACCAACCGGCGCTATACCGCTCCGCTTGACGGAGACAGTCTCGTAGATGTCCTTTTTCAAGCCTTTTACCTGCCGCACAACTACGCCTACTTTCCCAAGTTGGTCGCCAATCTTGAAAAAGGCGACTACACCTTTATCGAGGCTATCTGGCCGCTGTTCGCCTTTGACCGCACCGTAAGTGAGGGCATGTACTTTTCCGTCATCTGCGCCGAAGACGCCGACGTGGACATTTCCGAGGCCAATTTGGAAGGGGTACGGCCGTATTTTGCTGACTCGCTCGAGGCCGAGCTCCAGACTTACGCCGATGCCTGCGCCATCTGGTCCGTTGACCAGCTGCCTGCCTCCGTGGATGATCCGGTCACCAGTAGCGTACCCGTACTTCTCCTCTCCGGTGCATACGATCCGATCACCCCGCCTTCCTTCGCCGAAGTTGCCGCTACCAGCCTCACGAACGAAACTAACCTGGTCAACCCCATCGGCAGCCATGGTGTCGCTTTTGGCGACCCCTGCATGGACACCATCCTCGCCGGGTTCCTCGCTTCACCTGGCGTCGCACCTGATTCTTCTTGTCTGGCCAATATCGCGCCCCAGGATTTTGCCCCTGTCGATGCTCTGTCACTTCCCTTTCTCGGCGCAGTCAATCAGCTGGATGCCGGTATAGCCTGGCAGCTGGTGCTCGCCTCCCTTTTCCTCCTGATTGTGCTGTCTGCCTACCTGGTCCTGCCGCTCAGTTGGCTCGTCGGTCGGCTCCGCAAGAAACCATTGCCTGCGGACAACAGCGCGGCGAATCTCGACCCACGTGCCAACCGCCTCAGATGGGTCGCTGGCTTATTGGTGCTGCTCTTTGGATTCCTCGCCATAATCTTTGTTTCCGGTGCAACTTACTTTGCCTTAGATGCTTTCGATTCAGGCCTGGTTGGCATCTTTGCCATCAGCGGTCAGGCTGCACCCTTCTTCGTCATTCCCCTCGCCCTGGCGGTATTAGCCGTGCTCCTGGTCGTCATCGCCATCATTGTCTGGCTTCAGGGCTATTGGCCTTCCTGGGCGCGTGTCTATTACAGTATTGTAGCTGTCTCCGCCGTAGCCTACGTCCTCGTCTTGAGCATCGGCGGCATGCTTTCCGTGCTTCTCTAGGCGCTAGGAACCAAGTTTAGGTACGCGAACCCATGCAGAAGATCCTTACCGCCGGAATCTACCTCCTGAGCGTCCTGATCGGCTGCGCCGCATTGCTCTATCCTTTTCTGCTGCCCGGCTTGCCCAACGCCGCGGCCGATCCATTCTCTTCCGGCGGCCTGGCTGCACCTGGGTTAACTATCATCCTCCTCGTCATTACTCTCGGAGTACTCATGTTGGAAGTCCAGGGAGAGGCCGTTAGTGCCAAGACCGTGGCGGCTCTGGGTGTTCTGGTCGCGGCTACCTCCATTTTGCGCTTCATCGAAGTTGCCATCCCTGGTCCTGGTGGTTTCTCCCCCATCTTCGTGCCCATCATCCTTTGCGGCTACGTGTTTGGCGCGCGCTTTGGCTTCCTCATGGGCACGCTGACCATGCTCGTATCGGCCCTAATTACCGGCGGCATAGGACCTTGGCTCCCTTTTCAGATGTTCGCTGCCGGATGGGTCGGGCTTACCTCTGGTTGGCTTCCTCACCTTGCCGGCAAGGTCCAGGTGTTGGTCATGCTCGCCGTCTTTGCCTTTCTCTGGGGCCTGGCCTATGGGGCTATCCTGAACCTGTCTTTCTGGCCCTTCATGGGCGCTGGCGGGGCTGCAAGCTATGATCCGTCCTCTGGACCCGCATCGACCCTGGGCGCCTATGGTGCTTTCTATCTAGCGACCTCGTTGATCTGGGATCTTACCCGCGCCGTCGGCAACGCAGCTCTCGTCCTCCTCCTCGGCCTGCCCGCGATTCGCGCTCTCGAACGGTTCCGCGATAAGTCGCACTTCCAGGTTGTTGCCCCATGACCGTTTCCGGTATCAATAGCCGCGCTATTCTCATCTGGGCCCTCGCTGCCGTGCTGATCGTCTTCGCCACTCGTAACCCACTCTATTTGATCATTGTCATCCTCGCTGCGCGGGTCGATCAGGCTGCAGGAAAACTCCACGGTGTTGGCTTGGATCTGAAGTTTTGGCGCCTGGCCCTGGTGGTCATCTTCTTTTCCGCCGCCTTCAACATGTTGCTTGTCCATATCGGGCAGACCGTTCTCTTTACCTTGCCGCCTAACTGGCCTCTGGTTGGTGGGGCCATCACTCTCGAAGCGGTCGTCTACGGTGCCATAAACGGCCTTGTGCTGCTCGCTTTACTGGCCATCTTTCTTGCCTTCAACGACCTCGTCCCCGTAAGCGAACTTGTCCGCCTTGCCCCGCGGGCCCTGTCCAACGTCGGGTTGGTTGTCCTGATTGCCGTCTCCTACGTCCCAGAAACCATGCGCCATCTCGATCGCATCCGCGAGGCGCAGGCCTTGCGCGGGCGTGCCATGCGGGGTTTGCGCGATTGGCAGCCCTTGCTCATTCCCCTGCTTATCGGTGGGCTGGAACGCTCCATGAATCTGTCAGAAACGATGGTCGCCCGCGGTTACGGGTCCGGCACCGACGTGCGTCTGGGAGTAGGTTCGCAAATTGGACTTTTCATTGGCCTGGTTCTTGCGTTCGCCGGGTGGCTGCTAACGTTCTGGCTGCCCTGGGCCGGTTGGTCCCTGCTCACCCTGGGCCTCCTATCCATGATCTTCGTATACTTTCGTCTTGGTCGCCGTATGCCCTTCACCAAATACGCCCAACGGCCGTGGCGGGCTGCCGACTCTGCCGTTGCACTTGGCTCAATCCTCGCCCTGATGCTATTTGTGGTCCCGCTCCCTTTCGTCGATAGGGCCAGCCTCTCCTATTCACCATACCCGCTGCTGACCCCGCCTTTCTTCGATCCTGTCCTGGGCCTAGCCGCCGCCTTGCTCGTTTTGCCTGCCATTGTCCTCGAGGACTGACCCCATGTCGCCGACTCCCTTGATCGAACTGCGCGGCGTTACCTACGCCTACCCCAACCAAGCGGCTCACGCTCTTGTAGCCGTTGACCTGGCTGTGGATAGTGGCGAATTTATCTTGCTTGCCGGTCATTCCGGTTCCGGCAAATCCACACTGCTGCGTGCCCT
The DNA here is from genome assembly GCA_963786145.1 of uncultured Chloroflexia bacterium. Lineage (GTDB taxonomy): Bacteria > Chloroflexota > Anaerolineae > Promineifilales > Promineifilaceae > JAACFF01. The sequence continues at coordinate 429,540 of CAWAYB010000001.1, read as the reverse complement.
CAATGGCCTCGTGCCGCACTTCACCGGCGGCACCATCAGCGGCACGGTGCAAGTCGCCGCCACATCTGTTCTCACCGCTGGCCCCCGTGCGCTCAGCCGCACCGTCGGTTTCGTCAGCCAGAACCCGGAGAACCAGTCTCTACTTGAAGTCGTTGAAGAAGAAATCGCCTTCCCGCTTGAGCAAGCCGCCATTCCGTCGCCCGAAATGCGCGTGCGAGTCGCGACTGTTCTCGAATTGCTAGAACTTACACCGCTGCGTTCTCGCGCCCTTGCCACGTTGTCCGGTGGTGAGCGTCAGCGCGTCGCCATCGCCACCGCCCTCGCCCTTCAGCCCCAGGTTCTCTTGCTCGATGAACCTACCAGCCAGCTGGACCCCGAATCTGCTGCGGAGGTGCTGGATGCCCTTGCCCGCCTTAACGACCACCTGGGCCTGACCATCTTGATCGCCGAGCATCGTTTGGAACGCATCATCGGCTACGTTGATCGTACCATTCTGCTTGAAGACGGCCGTATTGTGCGCGACGGTCCCACCCGCGAACTTGCCCCTGATCTACCCTACCGCCCGCCCCTGATCGAAATCGGGCACGCCCTGGATTGGCAGCCCCTGCCGCTCACCATCGAAGCCGCCCGAATATTCGCCGCGGAATGCGCCGAAATCGCTGTGCCCGCCCCTGCGCCTGCCCCCCGGACTTCTTCCGCGCCCGTCCTCGAGCTGCGCGAACTGACCTTCGCCTATTCTGGGAAAACAGCCCTTTCTCGTGTCAACCTCGAACTGCACCAGGGCGAACTGCTGGTCGTATTAGGTCGCAACGGCTCGGGCAAAAGCACGCTCCTCAAGTGCATTATGGCTTTGCTCACTCCGCAAGAAGGCGAGATATTCCTCCACGGTTTTTCCACCCTTGGCCGCACCACCTCTTCCTTGGCCGCCGAAATCGCCATGCTGCCCCAGAACCCCGACGACCTCCTTTTTGCCGAATCTGTGGCTGAGGAACTCCAGATAACCCTGCGCAACCACGGCCTATTTGACTCTCCAGCGAGCGACGATCTACTCGCCAGGTTGGGTCTTTCTACCGTAGCCGGTGCCTATCCTCGCGACCTCAGCGCTGGACAGCGCCAGCGCGTAGCCCTTGGCGCTGTCGCTGTCACTATGCCACGAATCATGCTACTCGATGAACCGACGCGCGGTCTTGACGGTGGCTTCAAACAACAGATGTTGCACCTTTGGCGTGACTGGCTGTCCACCGGTGTCAGTCTGCTGGTCGTCACTCACGATGTTGAACTGGCCGCTCAGATCGCGGATCGCGTCGTCATCTTAGCCCAAGGACAGGTGGCCGCCGTCGGCGCGCCCCATCACCTTCTGGGTGCCTCGTCTCCCTTTGCCTCCGAGATCGCTCGCCTCTTTCCTGCCTACGATTGGCTCACTGCCGCTGAAGCGCGCCGTGGGCTTGCCCACCATTCGGATTTGCACAAAATCTAGGTGACTCGGCTTTCCGCCGCACCACCTTTTAGGAGCAGAAATGCCACGACTTACTACCATCTACACCGGCAAAGGCGACACCGGCACAACGCGTCTCAGTAGTGGAGAACTGGTCGCCAAGGATGATCCGCGTGTCATAGCCTATGGCACAGTTGATGAGCTGAATTCCTATCTCGGTGTCGCTCTTGCCACGGGCCTCGACCAGCGCCTTGCGACGGCCTTGGAACCCATCCAGAACGAACTCTTCCACCTCGGGTCTGATCTTTCCTTCCGTGGCGATCCCGGTGAGGATCGCTCTATACCCCAGATCGAGCAGCGCCACGTTACTAGCCTGGAGAACTTGATCGACGAACTGACCGCCCTGGTTGGCCCCCTCCAGAATTTTGTCCTGCCCGGTGGTTCGCCTGGAGCTGCCCACCTCCACGTGGCCCGTACTATCTGCCGCCGCGCCGAGCGCGACGTAACCACGCTTGCCCGCCTGGAACCAGTCGGTGCCCATGTCTTCCCCTATCTGAACCGACTTTCCGATGCCCTCTTTGTCATGGCTCGCTGCGAGAACCACGCTAAAGGAGTCCCCGAGCCTTTGTGGGATTCCCGTGCCTGACCTCCCCATTTTCCTTACAGGGCAGCGGAATTTACCTGCCCTCCTCCAACGCTCGCGTGCACTGGTAACAGGCTCCTAATCGGGGTAAACTCCTTGTGGGTTGGTACAGGGTAATGTTCCCTGACCAACACTCTATTTTCGAGGTTGATATATTGGATTCCTACGTACTTTTTGCGCTCGTCGTAATCGCCTTCTGGCTCGTTAGTTTTCTCATCTACATCGTCATCTCCAATCGCCAGCGCGATATTGAAGGGGAAATCCTGCAGGTCAACCGGATGCTGGACGACGATTCGCGGGAGTCTGCCGGTTTCTAGGAGCTGCTTACATGGCGTCACAGGAAAACCAAACCACTGTTCAAGAATGAAGGAAACAACATATGTCGATGCGCTTCCCATTACTTGTGCTGCTGATTATTGCCTTGCTCCTCGTCGGATGCGATAGCCTGCCCTTAGGAGATACCGGCCCTGACCTTTGTGACGGAGGCGGAGCTCTCTTCGCCGATGATTTCAGCGGTGAACAAGCATGTGGCTGGCTCGAATACAACCGCGGCGGTGCTGTGAGCGCCATGGAAGATGGCGTCCTCAAAATCAGCACCAGCAGTCCCGGCGAGATCTGGTGGACCAACCCGGAGCGTAGCTTCGATGATGTGATTATTAACGTGCAGACGGAGCAGTTGAGTGGCCCGGATGACAACGCCTATGGCGTTATCTGCCGCTACCGGGATGAGCAGAACTTCTATGTTTTCCTGATCAGCGGCGATGGATACTATTCGATCGGCAAATACTCGGGCCCGGAAAACCGTGTCACCTATCTCACCGCCGATGGCCAGTTTGTTCCCTCCGATTTGATCAACCAGGGCCCAGCCGTCAATAGCATCCAGGCCAGTTGCATTGGCAACCAGTTGAGCCTCGCTGTAAACGGTGAGCCATTGATCACTGTTACAGATCCGGATTTTAAGTCCGGTGACGTGGGTCTCGCCGTCAGCACCCTTCAGCAGGGTACTGTCGAGATCGCCTTTGACGACATGCGCGTCTTTGCTCCCTAAGCGAGCGTTACGGTTGCTCCGTATGGTCCCGATAAATGAGTAAGCGCCTGACCTTCCTCCCGCTTCTGCTTTCCCTCCTTGCCCTGGTCGGCTGCTCCAGTATGGACATCGTCATTCCCGGAGCCAGCCGTGCCCTTTTTCACGACGAGTTCGTGCCCGGCCACACGGGAAACTGGCTCTTGGAAAGCGACGACGCCGGTGCAACCTCCATCATACCAGAGCAAATGCTGATCGAGATCAACACCCCTAATCTTGTTCAATATACTGCCCTGAAAGAACCTTCCTTCACCGACTTCACCCTGCAAGTGACGGGTCGGCTAATCTCAGGCTCTCCCGTTAGTAGTTATGGTATTCATTTTCGCAAGCAGGGTCCTGGCCAGTTCTATCGCTTTGCAATTACAGGTGACGGCATGTACATACTCGAAAGACATGATCCTGATGGCGCGCGCCTGGTCCTCAGCGGTGACTGGCGTGAATCCCCAGCGATCAATCAGGGATTGGAAACGAACAACCTGCTGCAGGTAACTGCAGTTGGACCTTCAATTTCTGTCTTCGCAAACGACGTTCTGTTGGGGCAATTCACGGATGAGGCTTATGCGGAGGGTACTGTGGCCCTCGAAGCAGGTACATTTAACGATGCTGCCTCGCAGGTCGCCTTCGACAATCTCATAGTTATTCCTCCCGAGCGCTAGCCGGATGGACGCTCGGCTCGAGATAGAATCCGCCCTCGGACAGGAGATTTCTGACCTTCGTCTCCTAAGTGGTGGCTGCGTTGCCCAGGTCTACTCCCTCAAGACCACCCAGACGCCGCCGTCGGTACTGGCGGATATATCAGTCCACCCTCCTGCCTTTGACCCATCGCTCGCCGTTTTGGATCCATCCGGGCAGCCTCACGCCAGAAAACTTGTCGCCAAAATCGACGACGGCCCTACCGCGAATCTGGATCTGGAAGCCTACATGCTGCGTTATCTCGCCCGCTTCTCTGAATTACCCGTTCCGGAGGTTCTCTTCGTCTCCCCTCACTTGCTTCTGCTGAGTTGGCTGCCGGGCGAGAGCAAATTCTCCCCCGCCGCGCAGGAACATGCCGCCTCTCTCCTTGCCGCCCTGCACGCCGTAGTTGCTCCCCAGTTTGGCCTGGAACTCGACACGCTGATTGGCGGTTTACCTCAACCAAACAAACAGACCGACACTTGGCTCGAATTCTTCCGCGACAATCGTCTGCTTGCGATGGCGGTTGAAGCAGCACGCGCGGGCCGCCTGCCCCGCGACTTGCTGTCCCGCCTGGAGCGCCTTGCCACCCGCCTGGGTGATTTCCTTCTCGAACCTTCTCGGCCGTCCCTTCTGCATGGCGACGTCTGGATCACCAATGTTCTCGCCGCTGGCTCACGTATCACAGGCTTCCTGGATCCTGCCATCTACTACGGCCACCCCGAAATTGAACTTGCCTTCGTTACACTCTTCGGTACATTTGGCAAGCGTTTCTTTGAACGTTATCACGAGTTGCGCCCTATTTCCCCTGGCTTCTTCGAAACCCGTCGTGATATCTACAACCTCTATCCCTTGCTTGTTCATTGTCGCCTCTTCGGCGGTAGTTACGTCACCCGGGTCGAATCGATCCTGGACAGTGTTGGCTTCTAGGGTTGGGGTAGGGAGAAACACATGGCCAAACGACTGAATGAACTGTACCATCCAGGTGATGAAGTTGAGTTCACATTCGGCGGCGATCGCTGGTTGCCGGCTCTCGTGATCAAGAGCGACCCACCGGGCCTCTGGCTCCGCGACCGCCGCGGTCAGAACTGGTATGTCACCAACGGCCGTCATATTCGCCCCACGCAGACCCGTGAATAGGTTTGCGGTAGAACGCCTGCTCGCTCTGAACCACCGTTTCTATACCGATTTTGCCGCATCTTTTGCGCATAGTCGTGAAGAACCGCAGCCAGGGTTTTCTCTTTTGCTCGAGTACCTGCCGCAGCCCCTGAAGGTCCTGCTTGACGTTGGTTGTGGTAACGGCCGTTTCGGCCGCTTCCTCGCTCCACATGCTGCCCAGCTGTCCTACGTCGGCGTCGACTTCAGCGAGGGCCTACTGAATGCCGCCGCCCAGAACATGCCCGGACACTACCTGCAGCGTGATCTATCCCTGCCGGGCGCTCTGGCCGGCCTCGGCACCTTTGACCTTTGCGTTTGCCTTGCTGCCATGCAGCACATTCCCGGGCGCGCCAACCGCCTTGCGCTGCTACAAGAAATGGCCGCTGCTCTTCGTCCAGGTGGCCGCATTTTCCTTGCGAACTGGCAGTTCATGGATAGCGCCCGCCAGCGGCGCAAGCTTGCCGACTGGTCCGAAATCGACCTTGACCCCGCTCTACTGGAGCAGGGCGACCATCTCCTCACCTGGCAGCGCGAAGGTCGTGGTCTCCGCTATGTGCACCAGGTGGATGCCGCCGAAACGGACTGGCTCGCCCTCCAATCCGGCCTTCGCCTCATCGCCCAGTTCCGCAGCGATGGCCGGGAAGGCGACCTGAGCCTCTACACGATCCTTGCTCTTGACCTCACTCGGACTGACATTATGTCAACGTGAATTAATTGGTTCTCCAAGAACGAAACAATTAGTTCACACTTTGCTCCTCCGCTGCGTGTTGACAGGCCTTGGCCCAATGCTACAATCTACCTTGACCTCGGAGGATATGTCCATGAGTTCAAGTGAACAATTGCGCGCCGATCTGGCTGCGGCCATGCGCGAAGGCGACAAGGAAAAGCGCGATGTGTTGCGTCTGCTGCTCGCTGCCATCAAGCAGGTGGAAGTAGACGAACAAACCGCCCTCGACGATACCGGCGTTGATCAGGTCCTCATGAAGCAAGCCAAGCAGCGCCGCGAGAGCATCGCCGACTACAGCAGGGCTGGCCGCCAGGACCTTGTCGACGAAGAAGAAGCACAGTTGGTCATTATCGAATCCTATTTGCCGCAGCAAATGAGCCGCAGTGAGATTGCCGTACTGGCTGAACAGGCCATTGCGGTCGTACATGCGCAGGGCCCGCAGGACATGGGCAAAGTCATGAGCCAGCTGATGCCGCGGGTGAAGGGCAAGGCCGACGGCCGTCTTGTCAACGAAGTCGTTCGCGACCTGCTGCAGAGTTGATCTCCCACTGTCCGGACTACGGCCCGGTCTGAAACATGGAATCATTTCCAACCTCGCGCCAGGAGCTACGTGAGACCGCCCGTGAGTGGCGGATCTATGTCTTTGCCACTATCCTTACTGCCGGTTTGACTTTAATCCTGTCCCTCAACGTGGTTTGGTCGTCGCAAGTTACTGCTGTTCTTGACGAACCTGCGCCTGCCGATATCTTTGCACCCCGCTCCATCACGTTTACCAGCGAGATACTCACCACTCGTGCCCGCGAAAGTGCCCGTAACAGCATTGCCGATGCCTACACACCCCTGGACCTCAGCATCGGTCGCGAGCAATTGGCCTCAGCAACTGCCATATTCAACTTCATTGAAACTGTCCGCGCCGATACCGTGGCCTCTGATCACGACAAGATCGGGTACTTGCAGAACATCGTGGATTTGCAGGTCGATCAGCAAGTGGCCCTAGATCTCTTGGCCATGAGCCAGGTCGACTATGAATCCGCGCGCTCCGAGATCCTGGGCATTGTCGATGACCTGATGCGTGAAGAGATTCGCGCCCCGCAGCTACCGGATTTCCAAGCCGCTGCCCGCCGCCAGGCCAGCCTTGGCCTCACTCAGGCCCAAAGTAACGTTGTCACCAGTTTGGCCTTTCAGTTCATTATGCCCACCGTTTTTCCCGACAACGAATCTACCGCTGCCGCCCGTGAAGCTGCGGCGGAAGCGGTCCAGCCGGTCACCCGGAGTATTGCCCAGGACCAGCGCATTGTGCGTGCCGGTGAACTGGTCACCGCCGAAGACATGGAGTTGTTGGGACAGCTGGGACTTTTGCGCCGTGATGTAGACTGGCGGACGGTGGCAAGTGGCTTTCTGGTTTCCCTCGTTTCCGTCACCTTGATTGTTCTATACTGGCAGAAATATAGTCGCGGATTTGGTGACAGCGCCCGCTATTTGGCCGTCCTTGGCGGGCTGATTCTGCTTTTTGCCTTGGCCGCCAAACTGATGGCCCCCGCTTCTGCTAACTGGTCCCTGTTGTTCCCACTTGCGGCGCTCTCAATGATACTTGCCGTTGTCTTCGAATTACGTTTCGCAATTCTGGTCACGGTCATTGTAGGAACTATTTTTGGCCTGGCTGCCCCTGATTCTCTCCGCCTGGCAATCTATGCCACCGTAGGCGGTCTACTTGCGATTCTGACCCTGCGCGATGCCCAACGTATCGTCTCCTACTTTCGCTCCGGATTGCTGGCCGTCCTGGGAATGCTTGCCGTAGTGCTCATCTTTGCCTTCCCTCTGGAACCGGAGCCAGTCTCACTTCTATCTCAATCAATCTATGTGCTTGGCAACGGTTTACTCTCTGCGGCTGTAACCCTGGTTGGCTTCTTCATCCTTGGTGGTGCTTTCGGCATAATCACCACAGTCCAGCTTCAAGACTTGTCTCGCCTTGACCATCCCTTGCTGCAGGAGCTTCTGCGCCGTGCCCCTGGCACCTATCATCACAGCATAATGGTTGCCAATCTGGCGGAACAGGCCGCGGAGCGAGTAAACGCCAACAGCACGCTTGTTCGTGTCGGCGCTTTCTACCACGATATCGGCAAGATGAACCGTCCTCCTTTCTTCACCGAGAATCAGGAGGGCATAAATCCCCATGATTCGCTGGACCCCTATACCAGTGCGCGGATCATCCTTAGTCATGTCCCGGATGGCCTGGAGCTTGCCCGGCAGTATCGTTTGCCTGACAAGATTCGTGACTTCATTGCTGAACACCATGGTACTCGCCTTGTCAAAGGGTTCTACTTCAAGGCACGTTCGCAAGCGGGCGATGCCGCGGACGAGGTCGATCCGGAGAAGTTCCGCTATGCTGGACCGCGCCCCCACACGCGTGAATCAGGCATTGTCATGTTGGCTGACGCCATTGAAGCGACATCCAGTGCCCTCCGCCCCGATTCCCTGGCCGCTATAGAGAAACTGGTCAATGGCATTGTTGACGAGGATGTTATGGAAGGCCAGCTAGATCGATCCGGACTTACACTCGGCGACATCGAGCGTATCCGCGCCTCATTCATTGAAACCCTTAAGGGCCGCTTCCATGTGCGTGTCAAATATCCTGGCAATGAGCGACTTGAGGGACCTGAAGCCCCTGCCGCTTTGACCTCAGGTGAGCCCAGCGAGATGCTTGTCACAGCACCTACTGCCCAATCTGCACTGGTTCAAGACACTGCCCCCAATTGAGTGCCCATGACATTTGAGGTGGACATTCAGGTGGAGACAGGCCAGCCGCGTTTTGAGTTAGAGGAGCTCCGAAGGGCCGCGCTTGCTACTCTTGCTCACCAAGGTGTTGATGATTGTGCGCTGTCCTTGCTCCTGACCGATGATCAGCGCCTCCGGGACCTCAATCGACAATTTTGCGCGGTTGACAGTCCCACAGATGTCCTCAGCTTTCCCTCAGGTGAAACACGGTCGAAACTGCCCGGTGTACCCCTTTATCTGGGCGATATAGCGATATCTGTACCCTACGCTGCCAGGCAGGCCGCCAATGCCCACCACCAGCTCCTGCACGAACTACAGCTGCTAGCGGTTCACGGCACTCTACATCTACTAGGTCATGATCATGGTGGCCCAGTTGAGAAAGCCCTGATGTGGAATGCCCAGCAAGAGGTCCTGCTTCAGCTGGGCCTCTTCGATATTGTCCCAACGGAATCCTGAGGCCGGTCGTCCCCAATGCAGTCTGCGCAAGATGAGTTGAAAAGGAGATTCCTGAGTTTCAGATATGCCTTTGCTGGATGGAGCTATGTGCTTCGCACACAGCGAAACGCATGGATTCATTCCTTGGCGACTGTGGCTGTGCTCGGGCTTGCCCTGTGGCTGCAACTTGCAGCTGCCGAGTGGGCAATCCTTGTCCTGACGATTGCCATTGTCTGGATGGCAGAGTTCATGAACACGGCCGTTGAGGCTCTCGTCGACATGGCCATGCCCGAGGAACACCCACTAGCCAAAATAGCCAAAGATGTCAGTGCCGCAACGGTTTTGGTTGGAGCTTGCGGTGCTGTATTGGTAGGGTTTCTTATCTTGGGCCCACCACTCTGGGAGCGGCTGGGGGGCTAGCCTATTGGTCGAGCGGCGGGATTTCAGAGCTTGGGATATCTCTCAGCAGACGATTTTGCCTGTCACGCTCGGAAAGGAGGGGTTCGCTAATTCTCCAATCTAGCCCAAACGCGGGATCGTTCCAGGCAACGCCGCGCTCATCTTCTCCATCAAAGTAGTTGTCAACCGTATATGACAACGTAACATCAGAAAGTGCTGCGAAGCCATGCGCGACACCGACCGGGATAAACAGGCCAATCTCGTTTCGCTCCCCCATTTCAATGCTGACACTGTGCAAATAGGTTGGCGAATCGGGCCTGATATCTGCCAGACACGCCAATAGCCGCCCATGCACTACATACCAGTAGTCGACCTGTCGGAAATGATAATGCAGGCCCCTCAAGACACCAGCCCTCGAATCCGACCGGTTGCACTGCATCCGTTCCCAACCCCGCTGCGGAAACCATTCTTTGCGGAACGTCTCTATAAAACGGCCGCGTTCATCCCCAACATAGCGCAGTCTTGCCAACTGTAGACCAGCTATTTCTTCGATATTCTCGATGTGCTTCAAGCCGCCACCTCCTCAACCAATGTACTGATCACATTTCCTTCTAACGACGGGCGAAGTTGCTAAGGAAGAACCATAGATTGGCTGGGCGCTCTGCCAGACGTCGCACGAAATAAGGGTACCAGGCGGTGCCATACGGCACGTAGACGCGCATCCGATACCCTTCCCCCACCAGCTTGTCCTGCAACTCGCGTCGCACGCCAAAAAGCATCTGGAACTCAAACTCCGCCCGGTCGATCTTCTGCTCACGGACGAATGCCTTTGTGGCGCCGATCATATTCTCGTCATGTGTTGCCACGCCAACATAGACCCTCTTGGCCCGCGCCTCTGTACCCAGCAGTTGTTTCATGAGCTTTACGAAATTGCGATCTGTGTCCGCCTTGTCCGGGAATGCTACATCTTCGGGTTCCATGTAGGCGCCCTTGCACAGGCGCACCCCCGTAGAGCTCTTGATGAGCCTCGTCACATCCGTTTCACTACGATATAGATAGGCTTGGATGACCACGCCTACGTTGTCCAGCCCAAATTCCTCTCGCAGCCTGCGCTCAATGTCCAACGTTATATCCACTAGTGGGCTATCTTCCATATCGATGCGCAAGAAGTTTCCCGTGACTTGCGCTTTGCGGGCAATAGCCAAGACATTTTCAAAGGCCAGTCGATGGTCAAGTTTCAGACCCAGCTGAGTGAGTTTGACGGAGACATTGGCATCCAGACGTTCTTCGGCAATGCAGTCGAAGAGCCTGATGATCTCCGCTCGTGCGGCTTCTGCCTCTTGGCGATTCGAGACGCCTTCGCCCAGGTAATCGAGCGTGACATGCATGCCTCGTAAGTTAAGTTCGCGCGTCACGGCTACCGCTTCACTCATGGTCTCACCGGCTACAAACCGACGCGCGACCTGCTTTGCCACGGGCAAGGCGCCTACGAGAGCTCGCGCCCAACCTGCTTTGGAAAGATAGAGCAGCGTGTGCCGCGACCAGGTTTCTCCAAACCAGTACATAAGCCCTGATAGTATCAGCAGAAGTATTGAGATTGGCACCGCCGCGCGGCGCTTTGTGAAAGTGTCTTTGGACATTATGGGACCCTGAGTTTGTTACTGGTTTAGCTGTCCCAAGGGTACTGCATTGCCCCCATTCCAGCCATTCTCAACCCGCTGATTCTAGCAGAGGGGTAGAAACCCACCAAACAATGGCTCAGAAGTGCAGCCGAGGGTCGAGCCGTCGCGACGCTCCAGGATGGCCACTGCGAGGAAACGCAAAAAGCCCGGCGTGCCGACCGGCGCCACCAGGCTTTAGCCATCTTTGGAATGTGTGGATTAGCCGCCAGAAAGCGCTGGCCCCTCACTAGCCGCGGCAGAAGCTCCGCCCGATGCTGGGACAAGCGATGTGCTTGCGGCTGATGCCGCGCCGGCAGCAGCCGCATCCGCGGCTGGAACCGCACTCCGATCCGGGAAGATCACGCCTTCTGGCCAGCCTACTTCAAGAGCGTGGCACATTCCGCGCGACATCCAACCGTAAGGCGAGTCCGGGGCATGATTCAGGATGACAAGCTCAATGGGAGCTGCATCGGGTCCCGAATAGTAGAACACCTGCACGTAAACACTCGGGAAGGTGATATCTATCTCTTTGAACCAGCCACTGTCTTGCCAACCGTCCAGGGCATACCAGGAGGCCAACGGCCGTCCCCCGGTTTCCTGTACCACGTATAGGCCGCGCACGGCTGCATCGCCAGACACCTCGAAATTGATGCGCACGCAGGAATTCAGGCGCGGTTCCTTGGTTGGTGTGATGGTAGCTTCTGGCGTGGGCGGGATTGCCGTAGCTGTTCCTGTCGGTGCGACAGGGGTATCGGTTGGCGTGAGTGACGGGCCGGGTGTTGCAGTGTTCGTCGGCGGCGGAGTATTGGTCGACGTAGGCGATGGGCCAGGCGTGGCAGTATCCGTCGGAAGTGGAGAAGCAGTTGCCGTAGGTGTATCCGATGCCAAAGGTGTGGGCGTTTCGGTTGGGTCTTCTCTTTCTTCGCAGACGTTTAGCCATCCACCAATACTGTCATCTGCGCGAAGGGTCAAATCACCATCACGGGGGATTACAAGGGTACCATTGAAGACCAAGCCTTGTTCGATCTGTTTTATCTCCTCGCCGTCGAGCAAGAAGTAGTTGCGCCGATCGTCCACATCGTCATCAATCCCGACATACTCAATAATGCACCCGGCTTCGACAAAACCCAGTTCTACAGTCTCTTCATAAATGCCCGGTGCTCCCCGATTATCATTAATTGCCCAAACGCGTTCTACCGGGGCCTTGGTAGTATAAGTCACGGGCCCATCTAGTTCATCAAAGCGAAAGCCACCCGCTGTTCGCTTGATTAAGAGATTCCGGCCCTCGGGCGAGGAATAGGTACCCGGATGTCCACCCAAAAAAGTCGGGCTGGGCAGTTCTGCTGCCTGGACAGACCTGTCGAGGCGCATGATTCCAAGTGCAGCAAATACAAGCAGTAATGCAAAACCAGTGATTCTCTTCATGATCCAAGCCTCCTTTATCGCCCCTGACCTATATAGTGAACAAGCGACGGGAATCAACCCGCGACGCACTGCAGTCTATTATAAGTCTATTTGGCGAAAAGTAGCGAACCCAATTTGTGAATCTTCCATGAAGAGACCTGACAGCGCTTGATTCCTATATTCAACCCTACGTCTGCGGCTCTGTCTTCCAAATCTGAGGCGTCAGAGATGTGCCGCAGGACCTCACGCGCCTTTAGCATCTCCATGACCTGGGCGATATCTTCCGGCCTGGAAAACATCTCCGCAAGACTGTTGCGATAGATAGTTTCTACGGACCTGCGTTGTGCCTGATCCGTCGCGCATGTCAATTGGCAAAGCTCGGATGATCAGCGATTTGCCGCACTTTGAGGCGGATTTCAGCTGCCATCTCGATCAATAACCCGGAATCTTGAGCATAGGTAGCGAAGCAGAACATGAAATGATTACCAGCTCAGCCACGGTGTCAAATACATTGTCGATGAAATTGTCGACGGCCCAAGCGTACGCAAGTTTACCCTCGCGATCCGAAGGGGCTACGGAGGTATCTTTGAGCTCACGACTGAGTGTTCGCTGGTTTTCAGCCGCCTCATATTCGGTCTGGCGTGCCTGTGCGCTACGCCTTGTCCCCGGCCTATTTGGTTAATCCTGTAGAGCCGCTACATTGGACAACGCATACTGTCCTTGCCATTCGAGCAGCTGCCCTGCGAAGGTAGAAACGTTACCGGTGGGCATAAGACCTACGGTCAGAATGCCCATTGCCTGCTAGGCATCATTCGAGCCATGCCTTAGGTCCAGACTGAACGAACTCGGTATTTGGTAATTCTTGAACAAACCGTAGATCCACAGCGAAGAACAGCACTCTAGAAATATAGCACACCGCATCAGTATGAATCCGGCAGGCAGGCCGAGTAACCGAGAAATGAGCTGCCCAAACCCAGTCTCCGACAAGCCCCTAAGATTTGGCGCTGCGAAGCCCGACGAGATGACAATTGCCCGCACATGCCGCCAATCAACAAGGGATGAACTCGAAGAAGCTCCACGCCTCCAGGTTATCACGCCTAGCACCCCGGCAATCATGCCTGCAAATACAACCGGCACGGCAAAGTCATGTGGTTCTGTTGATCCCGTGCCAAATGTCTCCGCGACCAACGAACGTGCCTGCGGGAACCGGCATCAGGATTCTACGCGGCCGAATTCAGTGTGAAGGAATGAGCGTAGTTACGATGTTGGCACCGTCGTGCAGCCCAGTGAGGATGTCAAAACCAATTGCGGTAGCAAACAGCAATCCCAGGTCCGAGTCCGCTAGGAAACACCTCCGGCGGATCGTATTGCCGGCAGCCTCAGTACACGAATGAGTGCGACCTGAGGCAAAACGGCCGCGCTCGCCACGACGGTTGAGTCGTATATAATATTGGCAACGAAGGTTCGGTATCTATCGGACTTGGCGCCTTGCCGGACCCAAACTGCGGGGCGCCTTTACAGTTAGCGCTGTTGGGAAGCCAGGTTTGGATTGTATACGAGGTGTGAAATGACTGAGATTGCGAATCTTTTTGATGCCCGCGCTAAGCTCCCAGGTTCTGATGTCTACTACTACAGTCTGGAGAAACTTCAAGTATTTGGGCAAATGGATCGACTGCCATTTTCGATCAAGGTCATGTTGGAGGCGCTATTGCGGACCTGCGACGACCGTACTGTCCTGCGCGAGGATGTGATTAATCTGGCCGCATGGTCGGCGTCCAACCCGTCTCCTGTAGAGCTTCCATTCAAGCCTGGTCGAGTGATCTTACAGGACTTCACAGGTGTGCCCGCGGTTGTCGATCTCGCGGCGCTGCGCTCAGCAATGGCCCGGCTGGGCGGCGATCCCAGTCGCATAAACCCAAGGGTACCGGTCGATCTTGTCATTGATCACTCGGTGCAGGTGGACCAGTTTGGGTCACAATTTGCCCTGCTATACAATGCCGAGAAGGAATTTGAGCGCAATCGTGAGCGATATGAATTCCTCAAGTGGGGCAAAGAGGCGTTTGAACGATTTCGTGTTGTGCCGCCCGCAACTGGAATTGTGCACCAGGTTAACCTTGAGTACCTTGGCCAAGTCGTCATGACTGCGCCAGAAGGTGCCGACACTGTTGCCTTTCCTGATAGTCTTGTCGGCACGGATTCGCACACTACCATGATCAACGGTCTGGGCGTTGTCGCTTGGGGCGTAGGAGGTATTGAAGCTGAAGCCGTGATGCTGGGCCAGCCCATCTACATGCTAACCCCTGAAGTGGTTGGTGTTAGGTTGACGGGCCGCATGAGGGAAGGGGCAACGGCAACTGATCTGGTCCTGGCAGTTACCCAATTGCTGCGCAGGACAGGTGTTGTAGGAAAATTTGTCGAGTTCTTTGGCCCCGGTTTAAGCAATTTGACTCTTGCTGACCGCGCTACGATTGCCAATATGTGCCCGGAATATGGGGCCACAGTCGGCTATTTTCCGGTCGATGAAGAGACCCTGCGCTATCTGCGCAGTACGGGCCGTTCTGAGGACCACGTGCAACTGGTTGAAAGTTATGCGAGAGCGCAAGGTCTATTCCGTACCGATGACGCAATTGAGCCATCGTATACCGATGTTGTGGCTCTTGACTTGGGATCCGTGGAGCCAAGCCTGGCCGGCCCCAAGCGCCCGCAAGATCGCATAACTCTTTCCGAAATGAAAGAGACGTATCGCGAGACGCTGCTAGCCCCGGTCGGCCCGCAGGGGATTGGTCTGGCTCCAGACGAATTGCACCGAACGGCTGTTGTCTCGAACGGTCATGAAGTCACGATAGGTCATGGTGCGGTAGTCATTGCCGCCATTACCAGCTGCACCAACACTTCAAACCCTAGCGTCATGCTGGGCGCCGGCCTGCTTGCCAAGAATGCGGTGGAGGCTGGACTTGAGGTTCCACCGTATGTGAAGACAAGTCTTGCACCCGGCTCGCGTGTTGTAGAAGACTATTTGAGCAAGTCGGGACTGTTACCTTACCTCGAACAACTGGGCTTCTATATCGTCGGCTTTGGATGCACCACTTGCATCGGTAATTCAGGACCTCTTCCTGCCGAGGTAAGCACGGCTATCCGAGAAGGTGACCTCGTTGTATCTTCCGTCCTCAGCGGTAACCGTAACTTTGAGGGACGCGTACACCCTCTTACAAAGACAAACTATCTTGCATCACCGCCCCTTGTCGTGGCCTACGCACTAGCAGGCACGATGGATATCGACCTTGTAAATGATCCGATTGGTACTGGCATAGACGGAACCCCGGTCTACCTCCGTGACATCTGGCCAAGTAACGACGACATACGCGATGCAGTTGCGAACTTCTTGACGCCGGAGATGTTTACCGTGCAATATGGCAATGTCTGGGATGGTAATGAGGCATGGAATAACATTCCCGTAAGTGGTGGTGAGCTTTTTGCTTGGGATGAGGACTCAACCTACATCCAGGAACCGCCTTTCTTTGTAGATCTGACTCCCGAGGTCCACCCCATAAGCAACATTGTAGACGCATCTGTCTTGGTAAAGGCTGGTGATTCCATAACTACCGACCATATTTCCCCTGCGGGTGCCATTTCGGCTAATAGTCCGGCGGCTCAGTATTTGCGTGACGAAGGGGTAGACCCATTGGACTTCAATACTTATGGCTCACGTCGTGGCAATGACCGGGTTATGACTCGCGGAACGTTTGCCAACATCCGAATGCGTAACCAGTTGGCTCCTGGTACAGAGGGAGGTTGGACCACTTACCCGCCAGCTGGCGAAGTGATGCCCATCTTTGACGCGTCTTTGAAGTACGCGGAGGCGGGGACGCCGCTATTAGTTCTGGCTGGCAAAGACTATGGCATGGGTAGCTCGCGAGATTGGGCGGCCAAAGGTGTCTATCTACTCGGTGTGCGCATGGCAATTGTTGAAAGCTACGAGCGTATACATCGGAGCAATTTGGTGGGAATGGGAGTGCTGCCCCTGCAATACAAACCTGGCGAAACGGCCGATTCCTTGGGTCTTGATGGCACTGAGGTATTTTCTACCCTTGACCTCAGCGATGATTTGCAGCCGGGTCAAGATGTTACGGTGAAGGCTGTGAGGCGGGATGGCAGCGAAGTGGTGTTCACCACCACCTGCCGTATCGACACACCGGTTGAGGTCACGTATTACCGTAATGGAGGTATTTTGCACACGGTCCTAAGAGATTTTCTGAAGGAGTAGCCAATCAAGTTCATTTCTGGATGCGGGAATCAAGGTTAGACCTAGGCATTCTGCGCGATTGGGGGATTCTGAGTTATGGATACGTCATGACCGCATGGGGGCTTTTGTGCCAGGTTCTTGTTTTGCCGAGTGGGCCTGAGGACAGTTAGTTATCTGGGACGATGGTGTTATGTCTCACTTCGTCTCCGGTGGATAGTATGCGCAGACAAATCGTATTCTTGACAATCCTGTTGGGACTGATGGTTGCTGCATGCGCTGATGCGCAGCCATCGAGCATTGTAGCCTCTCGAGAAGCCAGCGGCCCAGAGATGTTCTTTAGCGCCAACCTACAGCGCACAGGAGTATATCAGGGCCAAGTCCAAGTCGTTCCTGAGAGCCCTTCATGGCAGCACCAATCTGGAGATTGGGTGTTCACGACCCCCGCCATAGTGGAAGACACCGTATATTTCGGTAGTTATGATGGCTACTTCTATGCCTTGGCGGCCCAAGACGGCCGTGAGAAATGGCGCTTCAGGACCGGAGACATCATAATTTCTTCACCTGCGGTTGTGGATGAAAATGTCTACTTTGGAAGTGCCGATGGAAATCTCTATGCCCTGAACAGCGCTGGCGAAGAACGGTGGCGCTTGAAGACAGGCGGGGCAATTAGCGCCTCACCTGCAGTGGCGGCTGGCAAGGTTATCGTCGGTAGTGAGGACGGTTTACTTTATGCGGTTGAGGCGAGCGATGGGAGTATTGCCTGGCGTGCTGACTTCAAGAGCCCAGTTGTCTTTGAAGCGGCAGTCGCCGAAGATAGAGTCTTTGTTGGTAGTGGCGATGGCGTCCTGGGTGTATTGGACCTCAATAGTGGTGAATTGCTGTGGCAGTTCGACCTGCCCCAGGGCAGCACCTTCAGTGCCGGACCGGTCATTGCCGGCGATGCTGTTTACTTGCAAACAATTGATGCCAATCTCGCTGGTGTATTGATTGCTTTGGATATTCCTTCACAAGTGGAACGATGGCTGCTGAAACTACCGATGGAGGCGTATGTCTCTCCCGCTGTGAATGAGGAGCTTGTTTTCGTGGTTACGATGGACGGTGTGCTTCGTGCTGTGGAGACAAACACCGGTAGAGAGCGCTGGACGGTGGTTACAACGGCACCATCATTCTCATCCCCGGCGATTGCCGGAAATTCACTCTTCTTTGGCAGTTGGGGTGATCAAACACTATATGCCGTTGATGTTCGCAACGGCCGCGTACAATGGCGTTTGCCCCTTGGCAGCGGCGTCTCATCGCCCGCCGTTAGCGGCGACACCATTTACGTCGGTACGGAAGACGGTAAGCTGAGTGCCGTCCGCTAAGCTTATTGGGCCAAAAAGGCCGGTGAGACGCCGGCCCTTTTGCTTTCTTTGAGGTCCAGACTACAGCGTTGGCGAGAAGGAGCGGACAATCTCCAGGTAGTTGGCGCGTTCAAACGCGGCCGGGAAGCCTACGTTCATCTGACTGAGGCTGCCTTTCAGCATATCCAGCGAATCGTACTCATTGTCGTATAACCAGTCGGACATTTCTGCGAGGATTTCCCCGATTCGACCCGACCCGTTCCGCAACAACTCTGAAGCCATCTGAATGACTGAGGCGCCTGCGGCAACCCCTTTCAGGGCATCTTCACCGGTGTGAATGCCAGTGGTCAGAGCGAAGTCAACGGCAAGACGGCCGTAGAGTATCGCGATCCAACGAAGCGGCAATCGCATCTCGTTTGAATTGCTCAGAACCAGGTGCGGCGTGATCTCCAGATTCTCAAGATCCAGATCAGGCTGATAAAAGCGGTTGAACAACACCAGACCATCTACGCCACCGTCCACCAGCTGTTTCATCATATTGGCTGTGGCGCTGAAATAGGGACTAACCTTCATTGCCACTGGTATGCTGATTTCGGCCTTAACGTCGCGTAGAATATCTACGTAAATTTGCTCAACTTCCACGCTGGTCAAATCAAGATTGGTGGGCAGGAAGTAGACGTTCAATTCGAGAGCGTCAGCTCCGGCGCCTTCCATCTGTTTGGCGAACTTAATCCAACCGCCCGTCGATACACCATTTAAGCTGGCGATCACGGGGATATCCAGAGCTTGTTTGGCGCGGTGGATATGCTCAAGGTACGAATCAGGGCCAATCTGATTGTAGCGCGGCGCTTCAGGAAAATAGGATAGCGCCTCTGCGTAGCTTTCCGTGCCTTCAGTCAGGTATCGATCCAACGTGCGGCTTTCGTGATTCAACTCTTCCTCAAACAGTGAGAACAGGACAACCGCAGAGGCCCCCGCGTCCTCGAGTTGGCGCAGCGAACTAACGCTGCGCGATAAAGGGGAGGCCGAAGGCACAATTGGATTCTTCAGTTTTAGCCCAAGGTAGGTAGTGCTTAGGTCCATTGGTTTTCTCCTCTTAGGTCGCCGTGGCCGGGTAATCCCGGCCACGGCCCTGAGCTACTTATTCCGGACTTTCGTCCTTTCCATTGGCCGCGGCCATTTTCTCATACCCCTTCCATCGACGCTCCACATCCCCTTTCGCCAGCTGCAACAGACGATCTGCAGCAGCCGGGTCGCTCTGAGTCAACATGCGGAAGCGGCCTTCGCGATACATGTATTTCTCCAGCGGCAAGCTTGGGCTGCGTGAATCCAGCTTGAACGGGTTCTCACCCGTTTCGCCCGCTTCAGGATTGTAGCGGAACAGCGGCCAGTAGCCTGACTGTACGGCCGCCTGCTGCTGCTCCAGACCGTACACGAGATCATATCCGTGAGCGATGCAGTGACTGTAGGCAATTATGAGAGACGGACCATCATAGGCTTCTGCTTCCAGGAAGGCCTGGATGGTCTGACGGTCATTGGAGCCGAAGGCCACGCGGGCGACATAGATGTTGCCATACGTGGTGGCTAACATGCCCAGATCTTTCTTGGGGAGCGGCTTTCCTGCGGCAGCGAATTTGGCGACGGCAGCGCGAGGCGTTGCCTTCGACATCTGTCCACCTGTGTTGGAGTAGACTTCGGTGTCCATGACGAGGACATTCACATTGCGGCCGGAGGCCAGGACATGATCCAAGCCGCCATAGCCGATGTCATATGCCCACCCATCACCACCGACGATCCACACGCTTTTCTTTACAAGAACGTCGGCCATGCTGAGTAGGTCACGCAGTTGCAGCTCAAACGGTGCGACCTCCGCGCCAGCATCGTCAACCATTTCCTGAATGCGAGACTTAAGGTCCTCTACACGCACGCGCTGTTCGAGGATCTCGGCTTCGGTGATCTGATCGGCGAATAGAATACCGTCCACGAGTTCTATGCCAATGATGTCACGCATGCCGCGCAGCAAGTGTGTTGCTGCGCCCAGGCGTTGGTCCAGTGCCACGCGCATACCCAGTCCAAACTCGGCATTATCTTCAAACAATGAGTTTGACCAGGCAGGGCCACGGCCGTCGTCATTCTGTGCCCATGGAGTCGTTGGCAAGTTGCCGCCGTAGATTGACGAGCATCCCGTTGCATTGGCCACCAGCGTTCTGTCACCGAACAGCTGCGTGAGAAGCTTGAGATATGGCGTCTCGCCACAACCGGGGCACGCGCCAGAGAACTCAAAAAGCGGCTCCAAGAGCTGGTTGTACTTGACTTGTGCCAATGGGATTTGCGTACGGTCTACCTCGGGCAGGGCCAAGAAGAAGTCCCAGTTGGCTACTTCTTGTTCGCGCAGGGGTGCCTGATCGGCCATGTTGATAGCCTTGAATTTCGGCTGCTGCTTGTTCTTGACCGGGCATGCCTCCACACATAGGGAACATCCGGTGCAGTCCTCCGGGGCAATTTGCAGCGTAAAGAGGTCGTCCTTGAACTCTTTGTAACGCGCCGGCACCGCCTTGAACGTCGGAGGAGCGTCCTTGACGAGCTCGGAATCAACGACTTTCATGCGAATCACGCCATGCGGGCAGACAAACGCGCACTTGCCACATTGAATGCAAATGTCCGCATCCCAGACAGGAATCTCGGTGGCAATATTGCGCTTCTCCCATTTTGTTGTCCCGGTCGGGTAAGTGCCATCGACGGGCAGAGCACTTACCGGCAGGCTGTCGCCATGCCCGGCAATGATCTGCGCTGTGACCGACTGCACAAACTCAGGCGCATAGGCCGGGATAGCAGGCGGACGTTCAAACTCGCTTGTCGCCTCAGTAGGCACAGCCACTCTGTACATGTGGGCCAGCGCTTCATCGACCGCCGCATAGTTCGCCTTGACAATCTGTTCGCCTCGCTTGCCGTACGTCTTATTGATAGCGTCTTTGATTTCGGCGATAGCTTCTGAGGCAGGCAAAATGGGCTTGCCGGTCACTTGCTCCATCAAGCTAAAAAAGCAGGTTTGCATGATCGTATTGATGCGCCGGCCCATTCCGGTCTGGCTGGCCACTTCATAGCCATCAACCACATAGAACTTTATATTTTTTTCGATCATCTGCTCCTGCATGCTGCGCGGCAGCTGGTCCCACACTTCGTCCGGACCAAAAGGGCTGTTCAGCAGGAATGTTGCACCTTGATCGGCAATAGCCAACATGTCGAAACGTTCCAGGAACTGGAACTGGTGGCAGGCCACGAAGTTTGCCCGATTGATCAGGTAAGTGTCATGAATCGGACGCGGGCCGAAACGAACGTGAGAAACGGTAACGGCGCCGGCTTTCTTCGAGTCATAGACGAAGTAAGCCTGGGCATAGTTCTTGGTATTCTCGCCAATGATCTTGGCCGAATTCTTGTTTGCGCCCACGGTTCCGTCTGAGCCCAAGCCATAGAAGACCGCGCGGATTACATCATCCTGTTCGATATCGAATGCCGGGTCATAGGGAATACTTGTGTTGGTGACATCATCAATGATGCCAACGGTAAAATGGTTCTTTGGCGAAGCACCTTGCAGGTTGTCCAGGATACCTTTGACCATTGCGGGCGTGAATTCTTTTGAGGACAACCCATAGCGACCGCCGTAGATTCTGGGCATGATCTCAAAGGGTGCGCTGCCGTCCGCTACTTGTTCCACCACGGCCGTTACCACGTCAAGATAGAGGGGTTCACCACTGGCACCCGGCTCCTTGGTTCGGTCCAGCACCGCGATTCGCTTGGTCGTCGCTGGAAGCGCAGCCACCATGGCCGCGCTGTCGAAGGGTCGGTAGAGCCGCACGATTACTGCACCAACTTTTTCTCCTTGGGCGTTCAGGTAGTCTACTGTCTCGCGTATCGTTTCCGCTCCTGAGCCCATGACAACCAAGATGTGCTCTGCATCCGGCGCGCCGACGTAGTCAAAGATACGATATTGGCGCCCGGTGAGCGTGGCAAAGCGGTCCATTTCTTCCTGCACAATGGCCGGACAGGCATTGTAGAACGGGTTGACGCTTTCGCGGGCTTGGAAGTAGACATCCGGATTCTGGGCAGTTCCGCGCAAGACAGGCTTGTCGGGTGTTAGCCCGCGTGCGCGATGGGCACGCAGTAACTCGTCGTTGATCATTGCCCTTAGCACAGTATCGTCCAGCAATTCTATCTTGTTGATTTCATGGGATGTGCGGAAGCCGTCGAAGAAATGCACGAACGGAACACGCGCGCGCATTGTCGACGCCTGGGCGATCAAGGCAAAATCGGTGACTTCTTGCACCGAATTGGAGGCGAGGAAAGCGAAGCCGGTACTGCGTGCCGCCATCACATCACTGTGATCGCCGAAAATCGAGAGGGCCTGTGCAGCCAGTGAGCGTGCCGCGACATGGAAAACGGTTGTGGTCAGTTCGCCGGCAATCTTGTACATGTTGGGGATCATCAGCAGCAGACCTTGAGACGCTGTGAATGTAGTGGTCAGCGCTCCCGCCTGCAGCGCACCGTGCACGGCGCCTGCTGCGCCCCCTTCTGCCTGCATTTCTACGACCAGGGGAACCGAACCCCAGATATTTGTCTTACCTTGCGCGGAATATTGGTCCGCGAACTCGCCCATTGGCGAGGATGGTGTAATCGGATAAATGGCAATGACCTCACTTAGCTTGTGCGACACCAGCGCAGCTGCTTCATTACCATCGATCGTCTTAAGTTTGCCAGCCATAGTGTGACTCCTTAGGATAGCGTGCAAACCGGCAGCCACAATTAGTGGCTGCCGGTTAATTGATTAGCGTAACTTATGCCTTTTTGGTTGCTGCCTTCTTTTCTGCCAATGCAGCGTGTGCGGCGGCGAGGCGGGCGATCGGTACTCGGAATGGCGAGCAAGATACGTAATTCAGGCCAAGTTCATGGCAGATGGCGATGCTCTTTGGGTCGCCGCCATGTTCGCCGCAGATGCCGATTTCCAGGTCGGGCCGCGTCTCGCGCCCGAGTTCAACAGCGATCTGCATTAACTTGCCTACACCTTTAGCATCTATGCTGGCGAAGGGATTCTCGTCTAGAATGTGCTGCTGCAGATACTCCATCAGGAAGCCTGATTCTGCGTCGTCACGGGAGATGCCAAATGTCGTCTGGGTCAGGTCATTGGTGCCAAAGGAGAAGAACTGCGCCACTTCAGCGACCTCATCGGCGGTGAGCGCTGCGCGCGGAATCTCGATCATGGTACCGAACTTGTAAGCAACCTCGATGTTCTGCTCTTCCATGACTTCTTTGGCGACGGCCTCGAGGGCTACCTGTTGCACCTTCAGTTCATTTACGTGCGAGATCAGCGGGATCATTACCTCCGGGTGCACGTCAACACCCTCTTTGGCCACGGTACAGGCCGCTTCGAAAATGGCGCGCACCTGCATTTTGGTCAGTTCGGGAATGAGAATGCCCAGGCGGACGCCACGTGTGCCGAGCATCGGGTTCATTTCGCGCAGGGCTTCCACGCGCTCCAGATAATCCTGTTTCACACGGATTTCAGCCAAAGCAGTGTCAATTTCACTCAAGGTATGGAAGTGCTGTGTGCGCACTTTCAGGTCAGCCAGATCCTGAATTAATTCGTCGAAGGAAGGCAGGAACTCGTGCAACGGCGGATCGATGAGGCGAATGATTACGGGGTACCCGTCCATGGCCCGGAAGAGACCTTCAAAGTCACCGCGCTGTAAAGGCAGCAGCTGGTCGAGGGCATCCTTGCGGTCGACACCTGTCTTGGCCATGATCATCTTCTGCACGACCGGCATACGTTCGGCTTCGAAGAACATGTGCTCAGTGCGGCAGAGGCCAATTCCAGTGGCGCCGTACTCGCGCGCTCGCTCGGCGTCACGAGGATAGTCGGCGTTTGCCCAAACACCAAGGGTGCGGATTTCATCGGCCCAGCCAAGAAGTTTGATGAGATAAGGGTTGTTAATGTCCGGGACCACTGTGGGCAGTTTGTCAAGGTAGACAACGCCGGTTGAACCATCCAGGGAAATCCAATCCCCTTCTTTAATTATCAAGTCCTCCCCAATAGACATCTGCCGTGCCACGAGGTCGATTTCCAGTTCACTGACCCCGACAACGGCCGGCTTACCAAACTGGCGAGCAACCAGAGCTGCATGGCTAGTGCGACCACCGCGGCTGGTCAAGATGCCGTTGGCCGCGAGCATGCCGTGGACGTCATCCGGCTTCGTTTCCGGCCGAACCATAATGACTTCCCGCCCTTCTTCCTTTGCCCAGCGTTCGGCGGTATCCGCATCAAAGGCTACAACACCAACGGCTGCGCCAGGAGAGACGTTCAATCCCGTGGCAATTACGGTGGCAGACTTGATCGCTTCGCTATCCAGCTGCGGGTGCAGGAAGAAATCCACCTGGGCAGGCTTCACGCGCCACACGGCCTCTTCCTTCGTGATCAGGCCTTCTTCAACCTGGTCCACAGCGATGCGAACTTCCGCCTGGGCGGTGCGCTTGCCGTCGCGAGTCTGTAAGAGGTACAGCTTGCCGCGATCAATGGTAAATTCCATGTCCTGCATGTTGCGATAGTGCTCTTCCAGCTTCTCACCTATAGCGAGCAGTTCGGCATAGCTCTCCGGCATCTGCGCTTTGAGGTCACTGATGGGTTGGACGGCGCGGATGCCGGCCACGACATCTTCACCCTGGGCATTCATCAGGAAGTCGCCTTCCATTTCCGGTTCGCCATTCGAGGCGTTGCGCGACATGACCACACCTGTGCCGGAATCATCGCTGATGTTGCCATAAACCATGGTCTGTACGTTCACGGCCGTTCCTAGATCATGGGCGATGCCGGCCGCATTGCGGTAGTCAAAGGCACGACGGCCGTTCCAGGACTTGAACACCGCTTCTGTAGCCAGGCGCAGCTGCTCGTATGGGTCTTGCGGGAAGTCCTCGCGGACAAACGTGCGGTAGATTTCTTTGAAGCGCCGAGTTACCGACATCCAGTCTTCCGCAGTCATTTCGGCATCGGAAGCGGCACCTGATTTCTCGCGGCGCGCAGTAATGACCAGCTCGAAAGCTTCGTCCGGTACACCCATGACAACGCTGCCGAACATCTGAATGAGACGACGATAGAGATCATAGACGAATCGAGGGTTGCCGGTACGCTCTACCATCTTTTCGGCAACTTCATCATTCATGCCTATGTTGAGCACGGTGTCCATCATGCCGGGCATGGAGAACTTGGCGCCCGAGCGGCAAGAAACCAGCAACGGCTTGTTCAGATCACCGAACTTCTTGCCTACCTGACTCTCAACACCTTCCACGGCATCGAGCTCCTGTTCCCACATTCCGGGCGGGAAACTCTCGCCAGCGGCCAGGTAGGCATTACAGGCTTCGGTGGTTACGGTGAAACCAGGGGGCACGGGGACGCCAAGGCGGGTCATGTCGGCCAGGTTTGCGCCCTTGCCACCCAGCAGGCCGCGCACAGCATCCCATTCCCCACCCACATATTCCTCTGCCTGCTCCAGCTCGGTGAACAGGTAAACGTATTTGACAGCCGCCTGGGGCGATTTGCCATTTGAATCAGCGACATTAGCTACAGCATCTTTTGACATTGGTTTTTCCTCCGAATTGAGCGGACGCAGCAGTTTGCAGTAGTCGAAATCCGACTGAATTTACACAGCGTGTAAGGCCAAGGGTAACCCTTTAATGGCGTATGCATAGAGCATCCAGCCACGAGTGGATCCCTACGCCCCACTGTATATCCGCCTGTTGATTGCACGGCACAGCCGTGTTATTGGTAACTTTCAAGTGATCTTAGTCCGTTGCGGCGTCTTCGGGGAGTGACAGATTGCACGTGAAAATGTGACAAAAGTCATTGTCCTGCGAAAAGCAGAGCTTGTGCCGGCCGTTTCGGTGGTAATGTGGCCTTTGAAGTGCGACCGGCGGCGGGCCTGGGAAAAGGCCGGCGGATCGATTTGAAGGTGCGTGGCACCCGGATCTACTGAAAACGGGCATGTGATCGAATTGTTTCGTTTTTGGAGAAACAATTCGATCACGTTGACATAATCATAGATTCAAGCCGCAGTGCCGGATCGCCTGAGGGTCATTGGGAGAAGTGAGGTCTGGCGTTCGGGCCATACCTGCGGGTCAAGGGAAGTC
Source organism: uncultured Chloroflexia bacterium (assembly GCA_963786145.1). Taxonomy (GTDB): domain Bacteria; phylum Chloroflexota; class Anaerolineae; order Promineifilales; family Promineifilaceae; genus JAACFF01. Next base: position 403,392 of record CAWAYB010000001.1, on the reverse strand, counting down.
AGAACAATGGGGACACGAGTACCTTGAGGTTTCCCTGTTTTGGATTCAGAGTTGACACCCAGCGCCGCTAACACTAAGCTAGCAGAATGTGCGGAAGCAGTGCGACAGAACCCAAGGAGTATTGGTGGCAGCTGGCTGCAGCCGGAACCAGCCAAAGCTGCGATACCAGCGCACAGGCTGACACCCTCTGTCCTGAATGCGGGCAGGCTAGGCTGGCATACGACAGCCTGTTCATTTTGTGCTGCCCTGCCTGTGGACATGTTGGCGAGCACGGCGCGTTTACTTGATAGCTGAACCCGGCAGGCGTGCCCTGTCGAAGGACCTGTCTCCCGGGACCGAGCGCCAAGATTGCCACAGTACCTCATCCTAGTCCCCTTCACCGTTGGGTAATTGGTGATTGAACCATTCAAAGCTATACTAAGTAGATGACTTTACGCCTATTGCTGGTTGACGATCATGAAGTGGTGCGCCTTGGTATGAAGGCGCTTTTGGAGCGCCACCAGGGTTTCACGGTGGTGGCCGAAGCTGACTCTGAAGAAGACGCCCTTGAGCAGGCCTTGGCGCATGAGCCGGACATTGTGCTCATGGATATCCGACTGGCCGGCGGCAGCGGCATTGAAGCCTGCCAGAAGATCAAGAATGCCTTGCCGGACACGAAGGTCATCATGTTAACTTCGTTTGCCGAAGACGAGTTGTTGTTCGCGGCGATACGTGCTGGTGCCAGTGGCTATGTGCTGAAGCAGGTGGGCGGAGGCGATCTGGTGCGCGCCCTGGAGGCGACGGCACGAGGTGAATCGATGCTGGATCCTTCGCTGACACAGCGGGTATTTGTGGAGGTCCGGAGGTCTATTAAGAAGGAAGAGGCGGTCGCATTTGTTGACCTGACCGGCCAGGAGCGCCAGGTGCTGGCGCTGATTGCTGCCGGGAAGACCAACCGCGAGATTGCCAGCGAATTGTTCCTCAGCGAGGGAACTGTTCGAAATTATGTAAGCAGTATTCTCTCCAAGCTTAATGTGTCCAATCGTGCGGAGGCGGCGGCCTACGCGATCAAGCATCATTTGCAGGACCACCTCTAGAGCATAGCAATATACCCCGGTCCGGGTCCGCAAGGTGATTGCGGCAGGAAGTAGACGATTGCACCCCTCAAAACCATGACGGCAACCGATCCTGCAGCTAACAAGGCGCTCAGCTCATTCAACGAAGCGGCGCTGGCTATTGCCAGCGAACTGGATTCCACCAAGGTGTTGCAGCTCATCGTGGATCGGGCGCGGCAATTGGTAAAGGCACGCTACGCCGCGATTGGCGTGCCGGATCAGAACGGCCTTCTCGTGAACTTCGTCCACAGTGGGATGTCCTCGGAAGTAGTAAGGAGTATGCCGCACCTGCCACGCGGAGAGGGTTTGCTTGGGGCAATCATTGAAGGACGCCAGCCAATCCGCATCCCGCGAATCAGCGCTGACTCGCGCTCGGCCGGCTTTCCAGAAGGACACCCGTCGATGACCAGTTTCCTGGGTGTGCCCGTCATTGGTTCCGGTGAAGTACTGGGGAACCTGTATCTGACGGATAAGGTAGGCGCCAAGAATTTTTCCGCCGCGGACCAACGGCTGGTGGAAATGCTTGCGGCTCACGCGGCGATCGCGATCCAGAATGCCAGCCTCTATGAACAGGTGGAGCGGTTGGCTGTGTTGGAAGAACGCACGCGGATCGGAATGGATCTGCATGACGGCGTCATCCAATCTATCTACGCTGTGGGTCTGACTTTGGAGTCCATTCGCATGGTGCTGCCGGAGGACGCGGAGGAATCAGCGCAGCTGCTCGATTCGGCTGTGAGTGGCCTCAATGATGCCATCCGTGACATTCGCAACTTCATCCTCGACTTACGGCCACGTCGTTTTAGCGGCGACCTTCAGCAGGGTCTTGCCCGACTGGTGCGTGAGTTCCAGGCTAACACTATGGTCCCCGTGTCGACAACGATGCCTAAACAGATCGAAGACCTATCCACGTCAAAGGCGCGTGCGGTATTCCTCACCACCCAGGAGGCACTGGCGAACATCGCGCGGCATGCACGAGCCGAGAACGTGACGTTGACCTTGATGCGTTCTGATACGGCCGTGACACTGGTGATAAACGACGACGGCAAAGGGTTCGATGCACAAGATGAGAATCGACAGGTAGGGCACGGACTGGCGAACATGCAAGCACGTGCCGAGAACCTGAGCGGCACATTTCGCCTGCGCTCTGCTCCAGGCCAGGGTACGACTATAACGCTGCGCTTACCTCTCGATGACGAATAAGCTCGACCCGGTATAACGCCAGAGCCAGTCTGCTCGAACCGATCGAGCCGGTTTTCAGTTCCTGTCCGACATCTCCTATTGGTTCCAGATTCGATGCCGCTATTGGGCGCCAGAATGACAGATGTCTATACATCCAATGACATTTGTCACTGCGTTGGAGCGCTTCTTCCCCGTATACTGATCTGTAATGCCCTAGGTGGTGGACCATTTACGCTTTTACCAAGGTCCAGCGCCAGGGATAAAAAGGGTTGAAGTGACCACGAACGGCGTTTCCAGGATCAAAGTTGTGATTATAGACAAGCACGAGGCTGTGCGTCGTGCACTGCGCATCCGGCTCAGCGTCACCGATCACCTACAGGTTCTGGGCACCTTTGCTGATCCGGCGTCGGCCGAGAAGGCGCTGCGCAGCGAGATCGCCGATGTTGTGGTGTTGGGATTGCACAGTGCCAGCGACGAAGAGCTTTTTTCAACAGCGCTGGCAATTGAATCGCTGACCCATGACTCAACTGTGGTGATCGTCCTGGTGCCGTATGCGGATGTGATGGAGCGAGAGTTGTTGCTAGGAGCGGGCGCAAAACGATACCTGCTGAAGCACATTAACTCCAACCAGCTAATCCATGAAATCGAGGCCGTGGCACCGCGTCGGGCACAAGGTTAGTCGGTATACTTCCCTTTTTCGCGGCATGCTCTGCTTCCCGTAGCAGAGGGCAGCCAGGTGCCAACAGCGAACCAATCAATCGACGCCAATTCGACGCAGGCTGATCACGTACTGGACGGCAAGAATCGTCATCGTGAGGACTATCACGGCGGACACCAGACAATACTGGCAGAACGCGCCGATGACAAACGCCTCCAACAAGGTGAGACCAAGGGTGAACAAGAACGCAAGCCCAACCAACGCGGCCAAGAGTTCTGCAAGATTCTCGTCAATAAATGGGATCCATTCGCGCAGCCACACGGTGCTGAAGATGGCCACGTAGCCGAGCAGCCCAATGAGCGCCACGGGGATAGGACCAATGCTCGAATAAGGCGACCCCGGACCACTTACCTGCCCACAGTCCCACAGTTCGCTCACTGTACAGGTTGTGAACAGCACTCCGTTATGGAAGAGGAGCAAATAGTAAGCTACCAACATGCCGGGTACGGATAGGAGCTGAATGATCAGTGCTTGCCAGTCCTGTGGTAATCGCATTGTCTATGAACCGAGTATCGCCTGGAACTGACTTTCGAACTCTGCCAGAGGAACATTGCCACGCACGATTTGATCGTTGATGAAGAACGTGGGTGTGCCGGTCACACGAGCGGCGCTCGCTGCCTGCTGGTTCACGTTGATCGTGTTGTTGAATCGTCCTTCGGACACACACGCCAGAAATGAGTCTGGTTCGACGCCAACTGCCTCGCCCGCGGCCAGGATCCCATCTCGCGTCAGCGCGAAGGCAATATCGGCCGAATCAAACATGGCATTGGTGAATTCAAAGAATTTACCCTGTTCGTTGGCGCACATTGCCGCGTTGGCCGCGGGGACGGTTTCTGGGCGAAGGGCGTAGGGAACGAACAGCCACTGTACCTGGCCACTGTCTACATAGGCTTCCTTTAGAGGTTCGGCCTTGGTCTGGTGGAAGTCCTTGCAATGCGTACAGCCGAAATCGGAAACCTCGACCAGCTTGACAGGTGCATCAGCGGCACCGAGAGCAACACAACGCTGTGGTGCTTCGGCGCAGTACTGCGCAAGCGACTGGGTTTCCGGCTCGCGTAGGGCGAAATAGAGCAGCGCAAACAGGCCAATTGCGCCAGCGAGGACGACACCGCCAATGAGAAGCCAATTCGTATCCCCTTTGGCCTTGCCCTGCTTCTTACTTTTAATTGGTTTCTTTGCCATGCCGATCTCCTTCAATCATACATATCGCACTGTAACACTGCTGTAGATGCCTATCTTGGTTGCCAGGCCGACAGAGCTTTATGCATTGGACGGCACATTGCCCGGGCCACGGCTCAGAAGTGTAACATGCCCTCAAAATCTGACAATTCCGCTAATCCTCTTAGGGCAAAGTAGAGATAAATGTCATCTCTCAAGCATGACATTTGCCACAGGCGAAGAGGGTGGGCGTGATCTACACTTGATGTTATAGCCGCCGCCGCGGCCGTGCCCGGCCCGAAGGTGTTTCTGAAGGGGAGAAAGTTATGCTCACCGTAAATGACCTCATGACTTCAGCGCCGCAGACCGTATTACCCGATACTTCGCTACGCCATGTGATCGAACTGATGAAGAGCGAAGGCTGCCGCCAGCTTCCTGTGACACAGGAGGGACGGCTGGTGGGCATTATCACGGATCGCGATGTGCGACTGGTCATGAATTCGCCCATGGTCCTTCACGGCCGTTGGCATGACGAAGAACTCCTGGAAAATACCACCGTCGAGCAGTGTATGACGGCGAACCCTTTGACGGTCACGCCGGAAACGCCCGCCTATCGTGCCGCGCGGATGTTGAGCCTTTACAAGTTTGGGGCTCTGCCTGTTGAGGATGAAGGGAACCTGGTGGGCATCATTACCGTGACTGACTTCCTGGAAAACTTCGCCGCGGATGAAGATGACAAGACCATTGAAGGTACCTAGTCACGAGGACAAGCAGGGTTAGTCGCCCGACCGGGCGAGAGGGAGTGGCGCCATGTTCCAAAAGATTCTTGTTCCACTGGACGGTTCAGTTCTGGCTGAGAAGGCGCTTCCCCTGGCTTCTGCCATAGCCAGGGTGCACGGCAGCACTTTGTGCCTTGCACGGATCGTGCCTTATTTCGCGGTACTCGCCGCCGACCCGCTGCTATATGATGAAGTGAATCGACTGTCAGAAGAAGACGCCCTAGGTTATCTCCATCATGTGGAGCAGGCACTTCCTTCCGATGTGCCAACCGAAGTTGTAGCCGAAATTGGGTCGGCGGCGGAGGGAGTGCTTGATCTATCCAAGAAGCGCCGGGCCGATCTGATTGTCTTGTGTAGCCATGGTCGATCGGGAATGAGTCGCCTGGTATTCGGCAGCGTAGCGGAGCGCATATTGAGCCAGGCTGATGTGCCAACTGTGATAATCAATGCGCGCTGCGAGCCTTGGGACGAATCCTCCAAGCGAATCCTTGTTCCTCTTGACGGATCACAACTGGCTGAGCAAGCGCTTGGCCCCGCGCGGGCACTTGCAGATGCATTGCCGGCCCAACTCCATCTTCTGAACGCAGTAACCTCCGCTCACATTCGTCTTGAGACCCCTTCCATGGCGGCCGTGTTTGCGGATCTGGAGGAACGAGAAATGGACGAGGCCAAAGCTTACTTAAGCGAGCAAGCCGAACTGACGGGCCTCGATGGTGTCATGACGGCCGTTGAGTTGGCTGCGGACGGCGCTGCAGAGGCGATCACGAGCTACGCCTCACGTGAAAAGATCGATATGATCGTGATGTCAAGCCACGGTCGCAGTGGTATCAGCCGTTGGGTCTATGGCAGCGTCGCAGAAAAAGTGTTGCGCAGCGCCTGCTGTGCCACTCTAGTTGTGCGCCATGGTCTGACCGAAGCGTAAGAGACGTCAGGCATTTTCCCTGGGCAATTTTCTTGAGCCTTGCACATGAAGCGCAGGACCTGGCGCGCTACTTGCCGGCACTTAACGTTCGCCATAGGTCTCACGCCAGTACTGATAAGGTATAATGTCCTGCGAGCTGCAATTGTTACGATGGCGGCCTGGTGCCAGTTGTATTGCGGGTTGAGTTCGTAAACTGTGAGGTAATATGGATCGTTTCTTTGTGATCAGTGGTTCGTTGCTCATGATGGCGGGAGTCGCGGCGGGGGCATTTGGCGCGCACGGCCTGCGAAGTTATTTCGAGCAATTTCCGCAGCTGGCAAGCACGTTTGATACGGCCGTTCGTTATCAACTGATCCACGCCCTGGCCCTGATTGGGGTGGCCTGGATCAGCACTCGCTATGCTGCCTCATTGGCCAACTGGGCCGGGTACTTATTCTTGCTTGGCATTTTTCTGTTCTCCGGTTCCCTGTATCTTCTCGTGTTTACCCGCCTGAGCTGGTTGGGTGCTGTCACGCCGCTGGGCGGCGTGGCCTTTATTAGCGGATGGCTGCTGCTTGCCTTGTCGGCATGGAGGAGTTGAGCAAGCTGTTCGGGACCATACGGCCGTTGCCGATGGAAGATGTGGCGGGCGCGTCTGTCGCCTGTAGACCCTCACGAAGCTTATGAAACTCTCGCCTGACCTGCTCCTGGCGGCTTATGCCCAGGGAATCTTCCCCATGGACCAGGATGGCGAAATATACTGGTTTGATCCTGACCCACGCGCTATTCTACCTCTTGACGGATTGCACGTGTCCAGATCGCTGGCGCGAACGATGCGCCGCGGTGATTTTGAGGTGTATCGCGATGTTGATTTCGGGCGTGTAATCAGGGCCTGCGCGCGCAATGACACAGGCAGGAACGAAACGTGGATCAGCGAGGAAATCATCGCGGCCTACGAAAAGCTGGCTGAGTTGGGGTTTGCGCACACAGTGGAGGTTTGGCAGAAGGGTATGCTTGTTGGTGGGCTCTATGGGGTAACCTTGAACGGTTTCTTCGCTGGAGAGAGCATGTTTAGCGTGCAAAGCGATTCCAGCAAGATCGCCCTGGTGCATCTGGTACACTACTTGCGGATGCAGGGTTTTCGACTCCTGGACGTGCAGTTCCTTACTGAACATCTACGAAGGTTAGGGGCGATTGAAGTGCCGCGCAGAAAGTATAAGAGACTGTTAGCAAGGGCATTGGAGACACCGGCTACGTTTCAGGCGAGCGGGCCGAACGACGGAAGGAGCGAGGAGCAGGTACGATGACCGAGAAGTTGCGCGTGTTGGACCCTGATGATGTACGGTTCTTTAGCGGCCGTTCTAATCCTGTGCTTGCGGGGGCGATTGCTCATACCCTGGGCCTTCCTTTGGAAGACACCCGCATTGCGCGATTCAGCAACGACAATCTCTTTGTGCAGTTGGGGGCAAGTGTGCGTGGTCGCATCGTTTACATCGTCCAGTCGCTCGTGCCGCCGGTCAGCGATCATCTAGTTGAGCTTTTTATGATGCTGGATATTGCCAAAAGCGCCGCCGCAAGAGAGGTTCACGCGGTCATTCCTTATTTTTCATATGCCCGGTCTGACAAGAAGGACGCTCCCCGGATTTCGATTGCTGCGCGGCTGATGTCAGATTTGATTGTAAGCGCCGGCGCGACGCACTTCATGACCATGCAGCTGCACTCTCCACAGGTGCACGGGTTTCTTTCCGTGCCGGCTGATCCCTTGACTGCGCGAGGGTTGTTCGCGGCACATTTCCGGCCGCGCCATTACAGCCCGGAAGATACGGTCGTCGTAGCGCCGGATGTCGGGGGTGCAAAATCCTCGGCGCGCCTGGCTCATATGCTGGGCCTGCCGGTCGCGGCGGCTAATAAGACGCGTGTTTCTGACACCCAGGTCGAGATTGGGGGCCTTATTGGCCGCCAGGTGAAGGGCTTCCGCCGGGCTATCGTGCATGATGATGAGATCGCCACAGGGGGAACTGTGATCGAACTCTGTAATTTGTTGGTGCATGAAGGAATTGAAGAAATCAGCGTAGTCTGTTCTCATGGTCTATTTCTTGGATCTGCTCTGGAACGCCTTGCGGCCGTTCCTCAGATCCGCGAACTGGTAACTACGGATACCGTACCGCGCGAGGAGGCGGACCGGCCAGACAACATGGTTATCTTGAGCACCGCGTCAGTATTTGCCGGAGCTATTCGCCAGAACTACAACCGCCGTTCTATTGGTGAATTATTCGATTTCGGTCAAGATGATTTCGATGAGTGAGCGTGGGGAATCAACAGCGGCGATCCTTGCCCGCATAGACATATTCGATAACCTGACCGCGGCCCAGTATGAACTGGTAGCCTTTTTATGCGAGCCTCTGCAACCACGCCGGGGAACCTGGCTGATGCGGGAACAGGAGCATAGCCGAGAGCTGTATGTGATCTTGTCAGGGGGTGTGGAAGTTGTGATGGATCCCGGCCTTATCGTGCCAGGATTTGAGGATTCGACTCCAGAAAGGGTGTTGACGGAACTACGGGCGGGCCAGGTCTTTGGAGAAATCGCTCTGGTCGATCAGGGCGTGCGCTCCGCTTCGGTGCGCGTTAGCCGTGACCATACAGAACTTCTGCGTATCCAGGGCGAACGACTTATGATGTTATGCGATACTTATCCTGCCCTCGGATATCGCCTGATGCGTAACTTGGCTTCCGAGCTATCTCTGAAGCTGCGCAACACCGGGCTCACGTTTCGTGAGTACCAGCTGGCTCTGGTAGCTTCCGGACAACTGCCGGTTTTACCTGAAGACCCGCATGCGTAGCGAAGTTCTTGCTGGCGCCCAAAAAGTACCTCGTCGTGAAGTGACGGCCGTACCATGAGTGACGACCGCCAGAAACTGGGCCGGTGGGGGGAAAACGTCGCTGCTACTTACTTGCAGGCGCAGGGTATGCGGATTGTCGAGCGCAACTGGCGCTGCAGGCGTGGGGAGATTGACCTGGTGGCCCAAATGGAGGATGTCCTGGTATTTGTCGAAGTGAAAACCCGCCGGGGCCGAGGTATGGGACTGCCGGAAGAAGCCCTGACTCCGGCCAAGGCACGGCGCCTGGTGGCTCTCGGAGAGGCTTACCTTGCCCAGTATGAACTTGCTGACATACCTTGGCGTGTAGATCTTGTTGCGGTTGAGCTAGACGAAACCGGCAGACTGCTGCGCTGTGAGCATACCCCCAATGCAACACCGGGCTGGTGATGGTGAGCATGACAAGAACGGGGAATCGGTAGAGCGCCTGATGACCCGTCAACGTGCCCTGATCGCAATTGTCGGACCTACGGCGGTCGGCAAGACGGCCGTTTCCCTGCGCCTCGCGGAGCAGTTGCGCGGCGAAATCGTCTCCGCCGACTCGCGCCTCTTCTATCGCGGGTTGGACGTCGGCACAGCCAAACCATCTGCTGCCGAGCGGCTGCTGGTGCCCCATCACCTTATCGATATCTGCGCCCCAGACGAGACTCTCAGCCTGGGCCAATATCAGCGCCGCGCTTTCGCAGCAATCGATGACGTGCTGGCGCGCGGTCGACTGCCACTTCTTGTTGGCGGCACCGGGCAGTATGTCACGGCCGTGATCGAAGGGTGGGGCATACCGGAGGTTGCTCCGCGACCGCGGTTGAGGCGCCAGCTGCAAAACCTGGGCGGGGACGAGTTGGCGCGATGGCTGCGCCAGCTGGATGCAACTGCCGCGGAGCGTATCGATCCGCGCAATGTGCGTCGCGTTGTTCGTGCCCTTGAGGTAGTTCTGGTTACCGGCAGGCCGATCTCGGAGCTCCAGCGGCGGCAGGTGCCTCCCTACGATATGCTGATTGTGGGTTTGACCCGAAAACGGGAGAGTTTGTACGCGCGAATCGATCAGCGTGTAGACGAAATGATGGCCTGCGGACTCCTAGAGGAAGTACGTTCTCTGGCGGCGCAGGGCTACGGCCGTTCCCTTCCTTCGATGAGCGGGCTAGGTTACCGCCAGCTGCTCGCTTTTCTGGAGGGCGAAAGCAGTCTTGAGGGGGCTGTAGAGCGGATCAAATTTGAGACTCATCGCTTTGCCCGCCAGCAACACACGTGGTTCCGGACGGATGACACGCGGATTCGCTGGTTCGATATGGAACAGGATGGGCAAGGTGATGCGGTGCTAGCTCTGGCACGGGATTGGCTTCGGGATGACGAGTCCGGGGGGGCGCCAAGTAAGCGGCCTACCTTTCACACTGGGTAGCAGCTAAAATGGAGCGCATGGTAAACCAACCCGCATTTTATGTGGGCGCAGTGCCGGTCTACGGTGACGTTGTGCTTTCGCCGATGGCCGGTTTTTCGGATGTGCCCTATCGTGCCCTTTGCCGGGCCTACGGTTCAGCCATGAATTACACCGAATTCGTGCCGGTCGAGGCATTGCAAGGCCGCCCAGATCGCTCGTCGCGCTTCTGGCGGCGGCTCGATCACAAACCAGATGAGCGGCCACTCGTCTTCCAGATCTTCGGCAACGACGCGCAGATGATTTTACAGGCGGCGCGGCGGATTGAGGAGCTGGGACCAGACATTATCGATATCAATATGGGCTGCTCTACGCGACGGGTGAGCGGCCGCGGGGCAGGGGTCGGGATGATGCCCCAGCCAGCCCTCGTCGCCGCGACGTTTTCGCTGCTAGCGCGCCATTTACAGGTGCCGGTAAGCGGCAAACTGCGGCTGGGTTGGGATGATGAACAGCGAAACTATGCTGAAATCGCGCAGATAATGGTTGAAAATGGGGCGGCACTGGTGGCACTGCATGCGCGAACTAAGGCGCAGAAGTATGACGGCCGGGCAGACTGGGATCAGATTGCACGCCTGCGCCAGCTGGTTGCGGTACCGGTCATCGGCAACGGCGATGTGGCTTCACCTGAGGATATTGAGCGCATGAAGGCGCACACCGGCTGTGACGCGGTGATGGTCGGCCGTGCGGCGATTGGCAACCCTTGGATCTTTGCACGCAGGCGGCGTGAAGATGTCGGCCGTGAAGAAGTGTTCGAGGCAGTGGCAATTCATCTAACTGAGATGGTGGCTTATTATGGCGAGCGTGCCGGAGTGGTTCAGTTTCGAAAGCACCTGAAAGGCTACATGGAGCTTCTGCCAGAAGCAGCGGCGCTACTGCCGGATTTGCTGGAATGCGAGGAGCAGGAGGCGGTTCTTGCTCTACTCAGGCGGGTTGCTGAGCCTGCTTAGGTCAGGCGCCCAACCAGGCGGAGGATCTCACGCTCGAAGGGTTCGTTGGTTTCAAATTGCAGGTGTTGGTAGCGAATCACGGCTGAGCGGGCTGCCAGGTAGGCATCGAGCAGCGTAGACATTGATCCGGCCGTTTGTTGAACGTCTCGGGTGTAGCCGGCCTGTATCAGCATTGCGCGGGCGGGATCTCCGGCCGGTAGGATACGCAGCAGCGGCGGAACTGTTTGCTGCATCATTTCCAGATAGGCCGGGAACGGCCGGTCCAGATCGCCGCGAACGACCAGGCGCAAGACCTCCCAAAACATCACCCAAAAGCGGTTGTCTATGGACCGCAGCTCGTCACTGCTTATGGTGGGTCCCGGCGGCGCCAGCCCTGCGGAGCGCCGTTCAAATTCCTCGGCCCAGCTCTGATCGTCTTTCAAAATACGAATATGCGCATACAGGGGGTTTGGCCGGAGAGATTCTTTCGTCTCGTAGCGAAGTTCGACCAGCGTGCCGTTGGCAAGCAGCACGCGAAAGAGATAGGGTTGCTTATCCGTCCCGTCATAGGCTTTCAAGGCAACATAGGGCATGATTGAGGCGGCGGTTGAGCGCCTGGCTGCCCATGCTGTTTCGCGCCGCTCGTCTATCTCAAACAGCAGGACTACGTCCAGATCGCTGTAGTCATCGGCGGCATGACGCCCGTAGGATCCGGAAAGAAAGCAGACCCTGATCTCTGGCACGGCAGTTACCACACGCTGCAGACGACCGATTACCCGATCCTGTTCGAACATTCAAGACCTGCCCTAAGAGTACTATCGTGCGTCACACAAAACAGCCAAATTGAGTCAAGAGAAACACCATGCCACTGCCCAAGGCGAGACCGGCGATTACCTGGGACACTGTGTGTCGCTTCAAATACAGGCGCACGACAATGACCAGGGCGACGAGGGGCAGAATAAGCAGGCTAGCCTGCCAGCCGAAAACCAGGCCAACAATCGCCCACGCCGCAGAAACGGCCGTGGCATGAAAACTGATCAACCAACGCGTATTGATGATTGCGAGAATGGCCAGAGTGATCATGTTGAAGACTGCCAGACAGCGCAGGAGTTCAGGGCCGTCAAAGAGCAGTAACAGCAACAGCACAGACGCCGCGCAACCTACCGCCACCAGATAGGGAATTTGCCGTTCACGCGTATCGCTCATATGCAGTTCAGCAACACGGCCGTTTCTTAACAGCCACAGCACGAATAGAATTGGTACGAGCGAAATGAAGACACCATAGATGGTACCCCAGATCAGCGCCCGGGTGGTCGGGAGAGAGGCGAAGGCCAGCAAATAGCCCAGCAGGGCAAACATGACCGGCGGACTAACGATATTGGAGAACATCCGAGCCGCACGAACGCCGCCGGTGCGGTCTTCTTCATGCCAATCGAGGGGAGAAGACATAAGGTTTGCAGACTGACCAAAAGAGGCGATGGATGCGCTCTGCACCCATCGCCTTCCACAAGGGTCAGACTCAGGTGCCCTCTTCCCAGGAGTTGAGGTACGTGACTTGTTCCGGGGTCAAGGTGTCGATGCCGATGCCCATAGAGGCGAGCTTTATGCGCGCGATTTCATGATCCAACTCAACGGGGATCGTATGCACTCCGTTTTCGAGCTGGCCCTGGTTGTCTACGAGGTATTTGGCTGCCATGGCCTGCCCGGCGAAGCTCATGTCCATGACGGCGGCAGGATGGCCCTCAGCAGCGGCGAGGTTGATTAGACGACCTTCGCCCAGCAGGTTGAGGCGGCGTCCGTCGGCCATCGTATATTGGTCGACAAACGGCCGTACGCGCTTTGGTTCTTCTACGGCCATATCCAGCAGCGCCACCTTGTTGATTTCGACGTCGAAATGACCGGAGTTGGCGAGCACGGCACCATCCTTCATCAGCTCAAAGTGGTGACGATCAAACACGTGGATATCGCCTGTCGCGCTGACAAAGATGTCGCCGATTGGCGCGGCTTCCATCATGGGCATGACACGGTAGCCATCCATAACAGCTTCCAGGGCCTTCAGTGGATCTACTTCGGTCACAATGACGTTAGCGCCGAGGCCGTTGGCGCGCATGGCAATGCCACGGCTGCACCAGCCGTACCCGGCAACTACCACGTTGCTGCCCGCAAGCAGGTAGTTGGTAGCACGGATAATGCCGTCCATGGTGGACTGGCCGGTACCGTAGCGGTTGTCAAAGAGGTGCTTGGTCAAAGCGTCGTTGACGGCCATCATGGGGAATTTTAGGGCACCATCGGCAGCCATGGCGCGCAGGCGAATGATTCCGGTAGTGGTTTCCTCGGTGCCACCCACCATGTTGTCGATCAGGTCGCGATGGGATTTGTGGATCGTGCTGACCAGGTCTGCGCCGTCATCCATGACGATATTGGGGCGGGTAGCCAGGACGGCCTCAATGTGCTGGAAGTAGGTGTCGTTATCCTCGCCTTTGATGGCGTATACAGGTATCTCGTAGTGGCTGACCAGGGAAGCTGCCACGTCGTCCTGGGTGCTCAGCGGGTTGCTTGCCGCCAGGGCAATATCCGCGCCACCCGCCTGCAGGGCAACCATCAGGTTGGCGGTCTCCGTTGTAACGTGCATACACGCGCCAATGCGCAGGCCGGCGAACGGCCGTTCTTCCGCAAAACGCTCCTGGATACCCTGCAGAACCGCCATTTCGTTGCGCGCCCAGTCGATGCGCAGGCGCCCACCTTGGGCAAGGTCTAGATTCTTCACGTCATAATCCATGTTCCATTAACTCCTGTAGCTGAGGGCGCTGCACAGAAGTGGCGCGCCAACTGGTCTAGTTCAAAGCCGGCGCTGGAAGCAGAACATCCAGAGCGCCTTGATCATCAAAATACTGGCGGTAGCGAATCACAAACTCCTCGCGTGAATAGCTATGATTCTGCGTGCCCATGTTCTCTAATACATACGTCGCCGCCAATGCCCCCATGCGACCGGCAACTGGCCAGGGCAAACCCAGTTGAATGGCGCGCATCAACCCAGCACGAAACGCATCACCTGCCCCGGTAGGATCTACGGTCTTGTTGGGGGCAATCGCCGGAATGCTCCAACGCTCCCCATCCACGATAAGTGCTGAGCCTTCTGCGCCGGAAGTAACAAGCAGCCCATGCACCCGCGCCAAAATATCATTCTCGCCCAGGCCGGTGCGCTCTTGAATCAAGCGATATTCATAGGCGTTTACGGTCAGGAAGAATGCGCCGTCCAGACCTGCGTATAACTCTTCCCCTGTCAGACGAATTGTTTGTTGGCTGGGATCATAGATATAGGGGATCTCCAGTTCCTTGCACTCGCGAACGTAGGCTTTCATTGCGCCTGGGTCGTTTGGGGAAACGATAACCAGTTCTGCGTCCGGTGCCCATTCGGCAAATTTTAGTTTGCCAGCGTGAGCCATAGCTCCAGTATAGAAACTGGCAATCTGGTTCTGATCCAGATCGGTATTTACGAAGAAGGAGGCCGTGAACTCGTCGGGAATCGTCACAATTGCTGAGGTATCCACACCAACTTCTTCCAGCCAGGCCCGGTACTCGCCAAAATCTTGTCCGGCGCTGGCCATTACTCGTGGGTGCCCGCCGAGTAGGGCCAGGGTATAGGCGATATTCGGAGCTGTGCCCCCAGGCTGGCGTTTCATAGAGTCCACCAGGAAACTGAGACTGATATTCTCAAGCTGATCGGCCATGATCGTTTCCTTGAAATGGCCCGGAAACGACATGAGATAGTCAAATGCAATAGAACCGGTAACAACAGTCTTCATAAGATTCTCGTACGCTGAATTTCTGGCAAACCACCAGATCATAGTCCCTGTGAGTTACACTTTGCCTTACGAGCCGGATCAGAGCTTGGCGAGTTCCTCGCTTTGTCCTGCCGGTGCGGTGGAGGGCTTAAGCACGGCCGTGGTGCCCAAACGATCTCGAATCATGGTCATCAGCGCCCGCAATCCGTCTTTGCTCGTGATCTTTTTCCCCTCCGCATAGGTCCGCGGGTCGTAGCTAATTGGGATTTCGATAATCTGGTGTCCTGACAACAGGATTTTGTCCGGCATTTCAAAATCGAGATTAAAATCGGTTGTGGTAAGGTTAAGGGCCTTGGCCACATCGGCCCGCACCATCTTGGTGGCGGTGGCTACGTCAGTGAGGTGGCCGCCAAAGAAGAGGTTGGTCACGGCGGTTAGAAAGCGCACGCCAAGATAGGCATGTGCGTATTCATACTTCACGTCACCTCCCAGTACACGAGAGCCGAAAATGGCGGCCGCATTGGTTTCGTCGGCACGCGCACAAAACCGGGCATGCTCTGCCGGATCGTATTCGGCATCGGCATCCTGGATGATCATATAGTCGCCAGACATGTTGGCGATCCCGGTGCGAATCGACATTCCTTTGCCCATGTTCACCTCATGAAAGATCGTGGTGATTTCCGGATCATTGAGGTCGCACAGAATCTCACGAGTGCCGTCGGTGGAGCAGTTGTCCACTACCAGGATCTCACGTTCCCAATGCGGACCCAGATCGACAGCTTTGGTCTGGGCGATCACATTGGCAATCGTCGCCCTTTCGTTGTAGCAGCAGATGATGACAGAAAGTTTAGGCATGGCAGGAATAGAACCGCTAGAGCTGCCGGAAAAATGCCGCAAACTGCTCGACCATATAATCCAGACGGGCGCGGTCCATTCCAGGGTAAACACCGACGAAGAAGCCGCCCTGCATGATCAGGTCCGAACCAGTGAGGTCGCCAGCCACGCGGCAGGGAATATCTTGATAGGCCGGCTGGCGGAGTATATTTCCGGCAAATATCAGCCTGGTCTGGACTTTGTGCTCCTCCAGAAAGCGGGTCAACTCATGGCGGAGGAAAGGCGCATCCTCGCGCACGTAGAGCGGCATCGCAAACCAAGATGGATTGGCCTTCGGATGCCAGGTTGGTAACATCAGGTATTCTGCAAACGGTTGTAGCTGCTCGTACAGATAGGCGAAGTTCTCTTTGCGGCGGGCAACAAAATCGGGCAGTTTGCGGAGCTGCGCCAGGCCCATTGCGGCCTGCGGGTCAGTGAGCTTGAGATTGTAGCCGATTTCGGAGTAGTAATAGCGATGATCGTAACAGCCCTTGATGCCCGGAACTTCGCGTTCAAAACGAATGCCGCACTTGCCGTTCACAGGGTTGTCATAGCCGCACCAGCAGTCACGACCCCAATCACGAACCGCCCGCGCAATTTTGGCCAGCGCCGGCCGGTCCGTATACACGGCACCCCCTTCGCCCATGGTGATATGGTGTGCGGGATAGAAACTGAGCGTAGCCATCTCACCAAAGGTGCCGACCTTCTTGCCATCCCACGTCGAACCCAAGGCATCGCAGGTGTCCTCAATTAAGAACAGGTTATGCTTACGCACGAAGGCCATGATCGTATCCATGTCAGCCGGATTACCTAGCGTATGGGCGAACGTGAGCGCACGCGTACGGGGCGAAACGGCCGCTTCCAGTTGGGAAACGTCCAGGTTGAAATCGCCGAGACAGCTGTCAACAAAGACGGGCACGAGGTTGTTCTGCAATATGGGATTGACCGTAGTAGGAAAACTCGCCGCAGGGACGATCACCTCGTCACCCGGTCGCAACCCGTGATCCAGCTTGCGGGAGCAGAGGGTGGTCATGGCCACCAGATTGGCAGAGGAACCGGAGTTAACCGGCACTACTTCACGTACACCAAGATAACGGCCTAGTTCGCGCTCAAAATCTTCGGCATACGGTCCGGCGGTCAGCCAGAAGTCGAGCACCGCGCTGACCATGTTCTGCATCTCGTGCTCGTCGAACACACGTCCGGCGTAATGGACCGTGCTCTTGCCAGGTTCAAACGGCCGTGCCGCGTGCGCTTTTTCGTAGTAGTGAGCAACCTGCGCCAGGATACTCTGGCGCAGGTCTTCAAGGTCATCCATGATGCAGTATGTCCGCAGAGATTCCAGGAACCTCCGTCGCGGAGGCTGAAAACCGACTCACGATTATAACACAGCCAAATTGAACTCCAAGCGCAGGAAGCGGGCCCGGCATACGCTTAGGCGACGTTCATATGCGTTCTCGCTTATGCCGGATAAGGCGCCAACGTGGGTGTGGAGGTAGAGGTTGGTGTCGGCGTGGTTGTAGCAGTCGGTGTGGGGGTAGAAGTCGCGGTTGGGGTTTCCTGCTTTCCAGGGTAGCCCGCAACAGGGGTTGCCGTGCTGGGGGACACGGCCGTGCTGGAGGGTAGTGTCGGAGTCTCGGTTGGCACGCTCGTTGGCGAGGGCTGGGGTGAAGGGGTGAGCGTGCTGGTGGCCGTGAGCGTGCTGATAGCTGTGGCGGTGAAAGTAGCTGTGGGCGTCACCAGCTGGCCGACTGCTGACGTGGCGGTGGCGGCTGCAGGAGGTCTTACAACTCCTGTTGTTGGCGTGGCCGAAGGGATTGCCCGCAGGGTTGGTGTAGCGGATGGCAAGCGAGTTGCCTGCGAATTGGGGCCAGGCAGCGCAGTAGCCAGCCTCGTAGCGGTGGCCAGCTGACCTGCGGTTGTAGGCGAAGCGATTAGGACCGTAGGGGCGGGAGGATTCGGCCCGGGTGGCGGGGGTGCTGTGCTTGTCGGGTTGGCGACGGCGCGCGAAGCTGTGGACGTAGGCTGGACCGGGATGGCTGAAGGCAGGTACAGGACGGTTCCGGGAAGCAGGAATTGCTCTTCCAGGCAATTCAGGCGCAGAATGAGGGAGACAGTTGTGTTCCGATCCAGGGCCATACTTGCCAGGCTCTCTCCTGGGGCGACTGTATGCTCAAGCCAACCGGCGGGTGGTGTGCAAGTGCCAGCGAGCGTGGCCGTGGGTGCCAGCGGGCCCATATCGACAAAGATGCGCTGCCCACTCTGCAGATCCTCCGCCTCACTAAGGCAGTTTGCCTGGCGCAGTTCCGCGATTGTGCTTTTGTAGCGAAGGGCCAGGATCGCGAGCGTATCTTCTGCTGCCACGGTATAAAGGGACCAACCGGAGGGCGCCGCAGCACAGGTTGGGAGAAAAACAGGCAGTGCCGTAGCGGCGCCAGGGTTGTCCGGTATACCGGCACTATTTGGCCCTGAGGGTGTGTCCAGTTCAAGGCCCACATCATTTGAGATGTTCACTATGGTAACGTCGGATGCTGAAATAGTACCTTCCAGATCGATTACCTGCAGCCGCTGCGTGGGCAGAAGGCTCTTTTTCTGCATCCCATCCAACTGTGTAAGGAGCAGGGCTAGAGCGAGTGCCAATATGATGCCGCACAGGACCAGGAGTAAAGACCTCCAGGAAGTGGTGCGGGAGGATCCATCATTCATCGGCCTGCTCCTCAATCACAGGGTTGAACGGCGGGAACACGTCGGGATCTGGATTCGCACGCGACGTCTGGGCCACGCGCAGGGCGGCCGCCAGATAGCGCGCCTGTTTTTGGGCGGCCAGAGCGCTGGTCTCAGCGACTTTTCGGGCTTCGATGGCCTGGGCCAGCTGGGCCCGCACGTCGACAAGCTCCCGCTGCAGGTCCTGGAGGCGCTGGCGATCCATGATGATCGCCGCGGGAACGGCTGTGGTAGGGGAAGGGGATTCTGGTGAAGGTTCGCTGGGCGGGAGCACCGCCGCGGTCTGGCTGTTCAGAACGGCCTGGGCGAGGAAAGCCGCGAGGCCCGTAAACGCCTGTAGTTCCTCCCCGGTCCAACCCACGCGGTCCGGCTGCCCGGCGGCAAGAAGTAGGCCCAGGCGTTGGCCAGGGGCAACAAGCGGTTGGATCAGGATGGGTCCTTGCGGGCTGAGGCCGGCTGCCTGATAAATGGCGTGGAGCTGGCGCGCTCCGATACCCTGTTCCTGCAGCTCAACGGGCCGATCCTGTCCGATGGCTGTACGCAGGGTTTGGTTGCTATCCAAGTTCATTTGCCACTGTAGAAAACGGCCGTCTTCCGGGGCGGGAATGCTGCTTCGAAAGAGGAGATTGTCCGGATTGCCGGGATCGGAGAGCGCAACGGCCGTGAACTGGCTGTCCAGAGCTTCTTGCGCCAGGGCGAGACCCAGGGCCAAGCGGCGGGACGTCTGTTTGGTGGCAATAAGCTGTGCTGCTTCCTGGTATCTTTTTCCAGCGGAAGTAGATCCTGACACCAGCGCAGGTTTTGCTCCAAAGGCTGGCGCTGTAGCATGCTGATAGGCAAAGACTGCCCACAGCGGAAGGGCGATAAGATTGCCGAGCCTGGTCCAATATGCCACGTTAGAGCCGGTTGCGACCAATCCGGGATAGTTCCAAAGCGTGACGATATGGGCAGCCAGAAGGATTGCCAGAATCGCCGGTGGGTAGGGTCCCAACTGGCGCTCGCGGAGAAGGACAAACACGAGGCCGGCAGTCAGGATAGCAATCTGGAGCATTGACCAGATGGTCGCCTGCGTAGATCCATTGTATCCGGTGGCGCCGTCAGCCACTGTTGTCTGCCAAGTCTGCGCCGAAAACAAGAAGAAAACGCCACATAAGATCAAGGTAACGATCAGGGCGATGTCCGCAGCCCGCTGTGAGCGCGCGGGCCGGGCAAGGAAGGACCAAACCAGCAAAGCCAGACTGGCAGTACCCAGGGCACGTTCCAATGGCGGCAGCACAACCGCTGCAGTTGCGAGACGATCACGAAGTATAAAGCCTGAAAGGAGAAGCAGAAGCTGGCCCACAAAGATCGCGCCGGATGCGACCGACATGTGCCGGGCGAGGCCATCCTGCGGGTCGCGTCGATAGCGAGCGAAGCTGATTGCGAAAACAATCTGCAGCGCGAACAGGGTCAGAAGGTGATACAGAAAACTGCCGGGTGGTTCGCTCAGGAGTAGGATCAGTTGCGTCGTAAAATCCATTTGGGAGTACCTGCCGAGGCAAAGTAGAGCTGCCGGCTGACCGCTCTACTTAGCATAACATAAAGCCAAACGGGCGGCTATGAAGGAGTGGTAAAAGAGTGCGGCAAGGATTCTTTAGAATTCGTGCTGCACTCCGAATGGCCGGTCTGGGGCGAACAGGATCGTGAATGGTCTATTCAACTACGACGCCGGTCACGTCTTCCTGAGGCAGAGGATACTGCGGGTTCAGTTCGCGGAGGGTGTCGACAATAACGCGCTCAACGGCCAGATTGCGATACCAGTTCTGATTGGAAGGAATTACATACCAGGGTGCATATTCTGTACTGGTTCGCTCCAGCATTTCCTGGTAGGCATCCATGTAGCTGTCCCACTGCTTGCGTTTTTCGAGGTCTGCAAAAGAAAACTTCCAGTTCTTCTCCGGTTCATCCACCCTTTCCTGGAAGCGCTCGCGTTGTTCGTGTTTATCGATGTGTAAATAGAACTTGCGAATGGTCATTCCTTCATCCACCATCATACGCTCAAAGTCATTGATGTGATTGTAACGCTTCCGCCAGACGGGCTCCGGAACGAGGTTTTCCACGCGCACGATGAGGACGTCTTCATAGTGGGAACGATTGAAGATGCCAATCATGCCACGCTTGGGAACAACGAAATGTACTCGCCACAAGTAATCATGGGCCCGCTCCAGAGTGGAAGGCGCCTTGAACGAATAGACACGCACGCCTTGCGGGTTCACGCCTTGTGTCGTGACACGAATTGTGCCATCTTTGCCGCCCGCATCCATAGCCTGGAAGACAAAGAGCAGTTTATGTTTATCTTCGGCGTACAAGGCGGCCTGGCGAGCTCGGAACTCATCGCGCAGCGTCTTGAACTCCTTTTCTGCCTTGTCACGGTCGTCATGGTATTCCTTGCCGTTAGCTGAAACTTCGGACAGGTTGACGGATGATCCAGGCTGCACACGGTGAAGTTCGCTTGGTTCAGTCATGTTCAGTTTTCTCCTATTGGAACTGGGGCAGATACTGTTCAAAGGCGCGCAAGTAGTCGTCAAGAATGGCGCGCGCTCGGCCAATATCGTTGATCATGGGGTCCAAGAGCAGCGTCTGCAGGGCAAGGTGTCGGTTCCCAGTCATGGCTGTCTCTACGACCATCTCTACGAGCGCCGCCTCACGCCGCAGTAACTCGGTTACTGCAGCCGGTAGGTCGTCTACATGCACGCCGTGAATGCCTCCGCCATCAACAAGGGCCGGTACTTCCACGATGGTTTCATCCGGCAGGCCACTGATGGCACCCTGGTTAGGAATGTTGACGGTTTCATCCAGATACGGTTCGGCCGTGGCAATGGCCCGAATGATCTCCACGGCGCCTTCGCTTCTGGCCTCACGCAGACCCGCGACCGGTTGCCGGCCGGCCGCAATTTCGGCAAGCATGCTATGCAAGTATTTGCGCACTTCTTCATTTTCACCCCAGTTGTAGAGCGGGATCTGGTAGGTTTCCCACGGCCGTGCCAACGGATCGTGTAGCCAGGGTAGGTATTCAGCCAGGTGGGTGTCCCCAGCCAGAGGCAAGAGATCGAAGGCACGGAATAGGTCCTGGGACAGGGGATCCAGAGAGGCTGGCGCAACCTCAAGCGCAGCACGCAGTTGCGGATAGAGGTCTTCGCCGGTCTCACGGTCGCGTACATCGAGGAGCCAAATGAAGTGGTTCAGGCCAGCAGAGCGAATCTGAACGTTCTTGCGGCCAGCGGCAGCCAGGCTGTGCAGCACAGGGGCGTTGATCGGATCAGAGTACATATTGACGCCATCTGGCACCGTAATGCCGAAGCGGTCGCGGAGCAGGGTGGCGACCAGGGCGTAGCCCGCTTCAATCTGATGACACTTGCCAACCACTTTTACGGAACTGTAGCGGCTAATGGCGCGGTTTATGCGCGGTAATGGGTTGCTAAAGTTGATCAGCCAGGCGTCCGGACAACTTTGCTCCATGTCGCGCACGATGGCCATAATGGGCGGGATCTGGCGGCAAGCATGCATAAGCCCGCCTGGACCGCCGTTCTCGGCGTATGGTTGGCGCAAGCCATGTCGGAGGGGAATTTCCCAATCGAGGCGCCAAAGCACCTCCCGGGGGGCAACTTCGGTAGCGACGATGACGAAATCGGCAGCGTGTAGCACGGCCGTGCGATCGGTGTCGGCAGTGACCAGCAAATCGGCATCCCAGGCTGTGCTCATGCGGCGCGCAACCTTGGCCATTCGTTCCACGGACTCGCGGTCGAGGTCAACTAAAGCCAGCTCACTGCCCCGCAGCGATTCCTCCCGGGCAAGGGTGGCAATAGTGGTCAAGCCAAATTCAACGCTTCCCGCTCCAATGATGACTATCTTCTGTGCTGGCATGAGACCTGCTCCTGGGACCTGGATTCCGCGTCCGGAAGGTGCCGAGTTTCTACAGAAATAGATGTTACTGCATGGCTGCGGAAGCGGCAAAAGAGGGTTTTTCTGCCGCCTGCTTTGCAGTATACTACTTTGGCTAAAGAGTCCGGATATCTGGTTTTGCCCCATGCCGTGCGACTCACAGTTGAACTTTTTACACTACCCAGGGAGGATCGACATGACCAGTGACAAGAAGATGGTCGGTGACGTTTATTACCCCGCGCCAGAAGTCATCGAACAAGCCTACATCAAGGATTACGAGCATATGCACCAGGCTGCGCTCGATGACTTGCCGGGTTTCTGGGGCAAAATTGCCGCGGAGAACTATGAATGGTACACGCCCTGGGAAACTGTTCTGGACGAGCACAACGCGCCGTTTTACAAGTGGTTCACCGGTGCCAAGGTCAATATCGTGCACAATGCCCTGGATCGTCACATGCGCACGGCCGTGCGCAACAAGGCTGCGCTGATTTTCGAGGGGGAGCCCGGAGACTCGCGCGTCTATACTTACCAACAGCTGAATTTCGAGGTCAGCAAGTTTGCGAGCGTCTTGCGCGCGCTGGGCGTTACCAAGGGCGACCGGGTCACCATTTACATGGGCCGCACCCCTGAACTGATGATCGCCATGCTGGCCTGTGCAAAGATCGGAGCGATCCATTCGGTCGTTTACGGTGGGTTCTCTACAGAGGCTCTGCTGGACCGCATTAACGATAGCGAATCCAAAGTTCTGGTAACGGCCGATGGAGCCTGGTTGCGGGGTGACATTGTGCCGCTCAAACAGATCGCCAATGACGCGGTGGCGCGAGCGGGCACGATTCAGAGCGTCGTTTGCGTCCGGCGTACTGGGCAAGAAGTGGAGATGATCCCTGATCGTGATCATTGGTACCACGATTTGATGGCTCTACCAATCGCGGATCCCAAGGCAAGCACGCAGGTGATGGATGCCGAGGATCCACTTTTCATTCTCTACACGTCCGGCACAACGGGAAAACCCAAGGCTATTTTGCATACTCACGGTGGCTACATGGTGGGCACGTCGACAACGCTCAAGTGGGTGTTCGATCTGAAGCCGGAAGATGTCTGGTGGTGCGCGGCAGACCCCGGCTGGATTACCGGTCATAGTTATATCGTGTATGCGCCCCTGATCTTGGGTGCGACGAGTTTTATGTATGAGGGTGCACCGACACATCCCTATCCGGATCGCTGGTGGTCGATGGTAGCCAAATATGGTGTGACCGTACTGTATACGGCGCCAACGGCAATTCGAGGCCTGATGCGCTTTGGTGAAAGCTGGCCAAACCGGCATGACCTGTCCAGCCTGCGCCTGCTGGGAAGCGTTGGTGAACCCATCAATCCGGAAGCCTGGAAGTGGTACTACCGTGTTATTGGTAAAGAACGGTGCCCGGTTATGGACACTTGGTGGCAGACCGAGACGGGTCATTTTATGATCACGCCGCTGCCCTGTGTACCGCTCAAACCTGGCTCCGGCACGCGCGGGTTCCCCGGCGTTGAGGTAGATGTAGTGGATGAGGACGGGGTGAGCGTGGCCGATAATGAAGAGGGGTACCTGGTCATCAAACGGCCGTGGCCGGGCATGCTGCGGACCATTTTCGGCGATCCCGACCGGTATGTGAAGCAGTATTGGGAGCGGTTTGAGGAGCAGGGTTGGTATCTGCCCGGGGATAGTGCGCGTAGGGATGAGGACGGATACATCTGGATCATTGGCCGGATTGACGATGTGATCAAAGTGTCTGGCTATCGCCTGGGTACGGCAGAAATTGAAAGCGCTTTGGTCAGCCATCCGGCAGTTGCAGAATCGGCCGTGATTGGCGTGCCCGATGAGCTGCGCGGTAATGTCATTCGGGCCTTTTGCATATTGCGCCAGGGCTTTGAACCAAGCGAACAGCTCGCTATGGCCTTGCGCGAACATGTGGGCCACGAAATGGGTCCAATTGCGAAGCCATCGAACGTAGATTTTGTGGAGAGTCTACCCAAGACTCGTTCCGGAAAGATCATGCGCCGCATTTTGAAGGCGCGCGTCCTTGGCCAGGATGAAGGCGATCTCTCGACCCTGGCGGAATAGAGCAGCCTTGGGACGCGAATTTGCAGAAAGCGAAAACGCCACCAGTGCTAGTTGCTAAAGGCGGCGTCTCATAAAATCTGGCTGTGCGGCGATTAACTGTTAGCCGTCCGCCACCAGCGATAGTACTTGTTGCGCAGCTCATCCCGCGGAGGAAGCGGGAAGAAAGCCAATTCGTCCGTGTTGCCAATGTAGATGCCGCTGTCGATCATGCGATAAGGGTACTCGACAGTATGCACGCGATCGACCATTTTGGTATGTACGTTCTTGGTCTTTACAGCCACGAGAGATTCCCGCAGCTGGTAGATGTTCTCGTAAGGCAGGTCCTTCACCTCGCCGAACTCAGGATCGGCAGCCAGTTCGCCCAGACGAAGTTCCACGAAGCAGGTAGCAGGCATGTGAATCAGGCTCTCGGGATCCTGGGTGAGGAAGCGATACATCTCAAGTGGCGGCAGAGTGCTGACAACGAGCGGGTTTTTGGGGGCAATTTCCTGATACATGTAGAGTCCAGCTTCTTTGGTGGGGAAATTGTCGCTGCGCGCCAGGGGCAGTGTTTCTCCAAACCTGGTCACCAGATAGAGCGTGTCCAGCCCGGTCAGGGGGACATGTTCCAGGACACGATAGGTTGAAATGTACACCGATTTCTTCGGTGAACCATCTTCGTGGGGTACGCAGCGGGCGATACCCTTCTCAATGGGGAAGAAATCATGCCTGAAGTTGGGGTCCAGCTCGAGGAACATGGCCTGGCCACGCGTCTTCTTGCTGTAGCCCACAGAGTAGTAGGTGCCGAATTCCAGCGGCGGCAGCATTGAGGCAATGAGGGCTTCAGGAATCAGTGACAGATAGAGGTGTACAGTCATTTCAATCGCGTCTCCTTTCTTCGAGGATAGCATATTGCGCGCGATCAGGCACGGATTGCTTGTTCTCCGACACCAGGATAGCAGGGGTTGGGCGATGGCCACAGTGCCTGAAGGTCCGACCAGCAAGCGCAGGATACCGAGGTTGCGCCATGGAGAAATGGGCCTTCGTTTCGACATAACTTCCAGGCAGATGGGTTGGGCTGCCGAGTGGAACGGTCGTTGTTTTTGACAGTGATTGTGACGTTCGCTACAATCGCCTCTGGAATTCCCCCAGATTTGAAATTACTGAGGACGGTGACGGGAGATGTAGACAGTCTTCGTTGGTTACCCTCTTGGTACTTCCCAACAGTCCTTGAAGGAGGTCAGGTTGCTTTCATGGAGATAACAACCTTTTTCGCCCAAAGTACGGCCGCACCACGGCCAACCGTGCCGCTGCTATGGTGGTTCGGCCCTCTGGCGGCCGTGCTTGCGCTCGGGTTTGCCTATTACTTCTACCGGCAGGTAATGAGCCACAGTGAAGGCACCGAAAAAATGGTTGAGATTGCGCAGGCGGTGCGCGATGGTGCTATGGCCTACCTCTCGCGCCAGTATCGCGTGGTGGGTATTGTCTTTGCGATCCTTTTTGTTCTCTTCCTGATCATGTCCTTCCTGAATCTGCAGAACCCGGTCGTCCCGTTCGCATTTCTGACCGGCGGCATTTTTTCAGCGCTGTGCGGTTTTATAGGCATGAAGGCGGCTACGAATGCCTCGGCGCGAGCCGCATTTGCGGCCAGCTCCAGCCTCAATGGTGGGTTGCAAGTTGCTCTGCGGGCCGGGGCCGTGATGGGTCTGGTAGTTGTTGGCTTTGCGCTGCTGGATATTTCGGTCTGGTTCCTAATTTTATATTACGGTTTTCCGGCAGTATTTCCCAGCAGCTCGATAGGTGGGTCAGTGAACCCACTGCCGCTCATCACGGCGACCATGTTGAGCTTCGGCATGGGCGCTTCGACCCAGGCGCTGTTTGCCCGCGTTGGCGGCGGTATTTATACCAAAGCGGCCGATGTAGGCGCGGATCTGGTGGGCAAGGTGGAAGCCGGTATCCCGGAAGATGACCCGCGCAACCCGGCGACGATTGCCGACAACGTTGGTGACAATGTGGGCGACGTTGCAGGTATGGGCGCTGACCTTTATGAGTCTTATGCCGGGTCGATTCTGGCGACCTCGGCCCTGGGAGTGGCGGCCGTGGCCACGGCGAATGCCGCTTTCTTGGGAGGGTATACGCAGTTGGAGATGCAGCTGCGCTTCATCACAGCACCCATGGTACTGGCGGCTCTCGGCGCTGTGCTTTCAATAGCGGCCGTTTATATGGTTCGCGCTGATGAGCAAGCAACGCAAAGCCAGCTGATTGGCGCGCTGGGACGTGGCCTGTACGGCAGTTCGATTGCTATCGCTGTGCTCGCTGTGCCGCTGCTCTATTTCTTGCAGCTACCCAACTGGCTCGCGGTGTGGGGAGCCATCGTTGTGGGTCTGGTAGTGGGCATTGTAATCGGCAAGTCGACCGAATACTACACGTCCCACGCCTATGGTCCGACCCGCGAGATCGCGGCTCAGGCGGACGTAAGCTCGGCAACGGCAATCATCGAAGGCATGGCCGTGGGCATGGAATCCGGCGCAATTCCAGTGTTGGCGGTTGCCGCAGGAATTGTGATCAGTTTCTTCGGGCTTGGCGGTCAAAATAACATGCTGATGGGGCTGTACGGGGTGGGTATTGCGGCCGTGGGCATGCTCTCGACGTTAGGTTTTACGCTGGCCACGGACGCCTATGGGCCAATCGCTGATAATGCGGGCGGCAATGCCGAAATGGCAGAACTGGGTTCCGAAGTTCGCAACCGAACCGATCAGCTCGATTCAGTGGGGAACACTACCGCCGCCATTGGGAAAGGGTTTGCTATTGGTTCGGCAGCACTGACTTCATTGGCGCTATTGGCGGCATACCTGGAAGAGATTCGCCTTGTGCTGTCTGAGCTGCAAGGCGTGGAAGTGCTGGAAATCGGTGGCCAGCTTGTGCCCGTGGCGGAAATGACCATCCCGGATTTCGTGTCCTTTTACAACCTGACGCTTTTGAACCCGGCGGTTTTAATCGGCCTTTTTGCGGGCGCGGCCACGGCTTTCTTTTTCTCGGCCATGACCATGCGCGCTGTGGGTCATGCGGCGGGTGATATGGTCGAAGAAGTGCGCCGGCAGTTCCGCGAGGATCCCGGCATTCTGGCCGGCACATCGCGGCCCGACTACGCGCGATGTGTGGAAATCAGCACCCTGTCGGCGCAGAAGGAGATGGTAGCTCCAGCAGCGGTGGCTATTGCAGTGCCCGTGGTCGTAGGCGTCCTCTTTGGCGTCGCCGGCGTGTTGGGACTGCTGAGCGGCGGCCTGGCGACGGGATTCTTGTTGGCCCTGATGATGTCTAATGCAGGCGGGGCGTGGGACAATGCCAAGAAGTATATTGAAGAAGGTCATTACGGCGGTAAAGGCTCCGAGGCGCACAAAGCAGCAATCGTCGGGGATACTGTTGGCGATCCTTTCAAGGACACCTCCGGACCTTCGCTGAACATCTTGATCAAGCTGATGACTATGGTTTCTGTTGTGTTTGCCGGACTGATAGTCTTTTTCAATTCAGGGCAGGGACTATTAAGCATGTTGCTTGGCTAGGTAAATGCAAGCAGATGTCGACGATTCTGGTTCACGCACCAGCGCTGGCCCATACCAAGCTGCACCACCCAGAGAATAGTTCGCGCATCGCGCAGACGCTGTTCGAACTTGATCGGTTTGGGCTGCTGGACGAGGTGGCGATCCTTGATGTGGAACCGGCATCGCGAGATCAACTGCGGAGGGTACATACGCAGGGATTGGTCGACTACGTGGACATGGTTTGCGCTCATGGGGGAGGGCTGCTGGACAGTGGGGACACTTATGCCACGGCCGAGAGTTTTGAGCTGGCGCGCCTCGCGGTAGGGGGATGCTGCGCAGCGGTTGACCATATCATGAACGGCCGTGCGCAGAACGGATTCGCCCTGGTGCGTCCCCCGGGCCATCACGCAGACTCGGATCGCATCAGTGGCTTCTGCCTCTTCAACAACGTGGCGGCGGCTGCACGACAGGCGCAGCTGGAGCATGGTGCTGAGCGGGTGTTCATCCTCGACATCGATGTTCATCACGGCAACGGAACTCAGGGTATCTTCTACGAAGACGACACCGTTCTGTTTGCTTCCATGCATCTTTACGCCCCGTTTTTCTACCCAGGCATTGGCAGCCTGCATGAAGTCGGAACGCGGAATGGTCGAGGCTACACGATCAATGTCCCCTTCCCACCTGCAGTCGGTGACGTCGGCTATATGCACGTCCTGCGGCAGTACCTCAATCCGGCGGTGATTCGCTTTGGTCCGGATCTGATCCTTGTGTCGATTGGGTTTGATGCCCACTGGCAGGACCCATTGGCCATGGCAGGACTGAGTCTGACCGGGTATGCGCTCCTGACACAGGCCCTGCTGCATCTGGCCAACTCGGTTTGCGACGGCCGTATCCTGTTCGTCCTGGAGGGTGGCTACCAGCAAGACGTGCTCAACTACGGCATTGTCAACACCATTTCCGCGCTGCTGGGTCACGATCACATTTACGATCCGTTTGGCGCAATGCCTCGTGCGGAAACCGGCGTTCATGGCTTGCTTGCCCAGCTCCAGGGACGCGACTTGCCATTTTAGGCGAAAGTTCACATAATATTGTTAGCGTACAGGGGATTACCAACAGCCGGGTGAGCTGAAGCCCATTGGTGGGTGGCTGAAGATGAGCTGCCCAATGGAGACCTATTCTCATGGAAGACCATGAAATTGACCTGCCGGAGGAAACACGACCTGATTCTGCAGGGCCTGCAGGGGCGGCGGATGGATCCCCAGCGGCAGACGATCATCTTGACTGGATAGGCGGCGCGAGACCACCAACCCCTGTGGAAGAACTGCCCACTCTGCATTGGCCGGCAGGCGGTGATGAAAACGCCGCGCAAGATCACAAGACGCCTGTAGGTCAGGCAGGCGCCGGGCAAAAGATCAAGGCTGCTCCAGTGCGGTCACCGCGGGGCGTAGCCGACGCGATGGCCTGGTTGGAACAGATGGCGGCTGGTCAGAGCGAGCCGGTTGACGAGATGCCTACGCTGGTCAGTGCCCAGGAAGCGGAAGAAGCTCTGGTATCTGCCGACGCAGTGCCCAACACGGCGGACATCAATGTCGATCCCGCGGAAACTGATTCAGATCCAATGGCCTGGTTGGAACAGCTGGCCGTGGGCCAGGTTTCGCCGTTAGAGGAACTTCCCAGCGTTGCCGATCGTCTACTTGCCTCTGAAATCGTTTCGCAATTGGATGATGCACCCGGCAAGAAGGCAGCAGTGATCTACAGCGCCATGCACGGTCCGGACCAGGTCGAAGAGGCGTTAAGCTATTTGGAGCAGTTGGCCGCAGCGCAGGGTGTGCGATGGGACGATGTGCCGTTGGACCTCACGGCGCCCGTAGGGTCGCTAGAAGAGGCGCTGGAGGTGATTGATCAAATTGCTTTGCTGGCTGCGGCATCAACGAGGGTCGATGTTCCAGCACGCCCGGAGGTAATTACGGTGAACGCAGAGCAGCCGACACAGGTAAGCGAGGAGAGGGAAGTAACGCGCGGCCCGGAGTCGGATGTGTTGGAGGCGGTTGCCGCCATAGAGCTTTCGCGCGATGGTGGGCAGGGGTCAACGGCCGTGGCCCTGGATGAAGTGGAACAGGCCTGGGACGACCTCTCGGCGCGTATGCCTGATGATCCGCAGGAGGCCCTGAAGTGGCTGACAACCTTTACGGAAGAAGAACTTGCTTCTGGAATCATTCTGGAGGATGACACCCTGCCGCCTGCGAGTATTCAAGAAGAGGAGAAGCCAGAGCCGCCACAGGAGAAAGGCGCCCGCAGTGAAGCGACTGGCGTAGATTTTGTGCTGGACGAGATGCCCGATGATCCTGACGAAGCAATGGTGTGGATGCGACACCTGGCTGCCAGGCAGCCTCAGCAAGCCGCGCCGCGGGCGAAAACTGTAAAACCCGAGGTGGAAGCGGCTGAGAAAGAAGAGCTGGAAGAGCCAGAATCACCGGTCGTTCCTGCGCCGTTGATCCATCCGCTCCTCAGCGCGCGCAAAGCGCTGCGAAAGGGCGACCTGGAAACTATCGTTGTCCTGTACAGGGCGCTCATGTTCCAAAGCGAGGACCCTACCTACCTGATCGAGGACCTGGAGCAGGCCCTGGAGAAAGTGGGATCTGACCCGCGGCTGGTAAAAATGTTGGGCGATACATACGCCCAGACCGGACAGCTCGAAAAGGCAGTTGAGACATACCGGCGCGGGTTTGACCAAATGTAGTTTTCGTCTATCATGGGGTACGATTTAAGAACTGATGGAGACAGGATTCATGAGATGCTGTCTCTTTTTTTTGTGCCTTTCCCGACTGAAATTGGTGTTGTGCCAACTTCCTGGGGGATGGCGCCCAGATGGAGATTGAGATGGAACGCACACTAATTTTGGTGAAGCCGGACGGCGTCCAACGTGGTCTGATTGGCGAAATTATCGGCCGTTTTGAAAAGCGCGGTTTGAAGCTGGTCGGCTTGAAGTTAATCCAGATGTCGACCGAACTTGCACAGCAGCACTATGCGGTGCATGCGGAGCGCCCATTTTACAAAGATCTGGTGCAGTACATTACTTCCGGTCCGGTGGTGGCGATGGCCTGGGAAGGAAAGGACGCTATTGAAGCTGCGCGTGGCACTATTGGGGCCACGAATCCGGCCAAGTCGGCGGCAGGTACGATCCGCGGTGACCTGGGTATGGAAATCGGCCGAAATCTTGTACATGGTTCGGACTCGGTTGAAAACGGGGAAAAGGAGGTCAGCCTGTTTTTTGGACCGGCCGAGCTTGTGACGTGGGATCGCGTGACCGACGCCTGGATACGTGAGTAGGTAGGTTCTGGCCCAGGCGCGCCGACACAGCCGGGCTTCAACTGGAAACAAAGATAGGATCTGGCTCCCGCGGCGGGTTTACTGGATGTTAATCACCACGCGAGCCTGGTTCCAGATGTCTTCAAGGCGATAGTAGTCACGCTTGGCAGGCGAAAAAAGATGGACTACCAGATCACCGAAGTCGATCAAGACCCAGCCGGTGGATGCGTCGCCTTCCATGCCTGGTACGTCGATTTCCCCGCTCTGTTTTGCAGCGACGAGCAGGGCGTCCGCCAGGGCTTTCATTTGTCGCTCATTGTCACCATTGCAGATCAGAAAATAGTCTGCGAAAACAACGTGCTCGCGAATATCGAGCAAGAGGATATCGCTACCCTTCTTGTCGACGATCGCGTCGACTAACATATTCGCCAGTTCAAGACTTTCCAGAAACCACCTCCAGAGTTATGGAATGGACCGATTCTAGCATGGGCCGAAAGGCGTTACAAACTGGCCGTTTGCACCGGTGTTCTGCCTTCCCTACAATCTGATCTGATGAACGAGAGCAACAATGGCTGACTACATTATTCCACCCAGAGCGGTACCCAAGGACGACAAGGGCTATTTTGAAAAGATCACACAGGCCGTGTTCCAGGCCGGTTTCAGTTGGGAGGTGATCCGGGCGAAA
Organism: uncultured Chloroflexia bacterium; assembly: GCA_963786145.1. Classification (GTDB taxonomy): domain Bacteria; phylum Chloroflexota; class Anaerolineae; order Promineifilales; family Promineifilaceae; genus JAACFF01. The sequence continues at coordinate 371,413 of CAWAYB010000001.1, read as the reverse complement.
TGGCCCGGTTTTGCCAGGGCGTTTTCCGGGTTCGACATCGAACGAGTGGCAACGTTCACGGAAGACGACGTGGAGCGGCTGCTGGAAGACCGCGATATCGTGCGCAACGGCCGTAAAATTGAAGCGACGATCGGCAACGCTCGTATATGCCGGGACCTGATCGAGGAGTACGGCTCGATTCAGGCTTATCTGCGCTCCCTGGATGGGTTGGAGTACGAAGCCCGGTCGCGGGCCCTATGCAAAAAGTTCAAGTTCATGGGTCCAATGGGCGCATACTTCTTTTTCTATTCGGTGGGGGAGGAGGTTCCGCCCTGGGAAGAGTGGCGCGCCGCAAACACTCCTGGCCGGGGACGATAGAGGACTTTATGGGATTCCTAAGTGAAAACAGCCTTTTCAGCCCGACCTGGTCAGTGAAAGAGCTAACGGCCTATATTAAAGAACTTTTTGATATTGACTTTCGTTTGCAGGATGTTGAGGTGAGCGGTGAAGTCTCCAACTACACCCGCGCACGATCCGGACATCTCTACTTTACGTTGAAGGATGATGCGGCACAGTTGAAGTGCGTGATGTGGCGCACGGCGGCGGAACGCGTGCGGTTCCCACTGCAGGACGGTGACGCGATCGTGGTGCACGGCCGTGTTTCCGTGTACGAGGCCTCAGGCGCTTATCAGCTGTATGCCGACCGCATCGACCCGACCGGCCGCGGCGATCTGGCCCTGGCATTTGAGCGCCTGAAAGAGAAGTTAGCGGCGGAAGGGTTGTTCGATGCTGAAAACAAGCGGCCGCTGCCCGGCTTTCCCCGAAAGATTGGCATTGTCACGTCGGCGGATGCCGCCGCGCTGCGCGATATTTTGAATGTGTTGGGGCGCCGCTTTCCTTTGGGTTCCGTATTAATTGCACCGACACTGGTGCAAGGAGAGCAAGCACCCGGCCAAATAGTGCGCGCCCTGGAGTGGATTAACGGCCGTGATGACGTAGACGTGATCATTCTGGCACGCGGTGGTGGATCCATGGAGGATCTGTGGGCGTTCAATGATGAGCGTGTAGCGCGAGCAATCTTCCAGGCGAGGCACCCAATTATTTGTGGTGTAGGCCACGAGACCGACTTCACGATTGCCGACTTCGTGGCGGATGTCCGCGCACCAACGCCCTCTGCTGCGGCGGAACTGGTGGCCCCGGATTTGGCAGACCTGCCTTACGCCCTGAAGGGGATTAGGGAGCGCCTGCAGAGTTCGATGCTGAACCTCTTGGAGCAGGCTAATGGACACGTTCGCTCTGAGGGACAAGCGCTGCAACTGCTAAGCCCGCGCGGGCGGCTGGATAACGCACACCAGCGTGTTGACGGGTATGAAATGCGCCTGGATCAGGCAATGCTACGGCAAATGGAACGCCGCCGCACGCGCGTTGCGGTGCAGGAGGTTGAGTTGAACACGGTCAGTCCGCTGGCTACCTTGGCGCGGGGGTACGCTATTGTGCGCAACGAGGCCGGGCATTTGATCCGCAGCAAGACGCAGGTGACCCCTGCAGACGTGCTACGGATTCAAGTCACGGATGGCTCCTTTGGGGCCACGGCCACATCCGGCGGCGGAGGGCAGCGATGAGCGAACAGGAACGGCTGCTGCGCATCACCTTTGCCTTGGCTCGGGACGCGCGGAAAAACGGGAATCATCCGTTTGGGGCCCTGCTGGTCCTGGATGGCGCAATTGTACTGCGGGCCGAGAACCAAGTTGTCAGCGAAAGCGATCCCACACGGCATGCAGAACTGGCCCTGGTCAGCCAGGCAGGCCGCGAGCTGAGCCGGGCGGAACTGGAGTGGGCCACTCTTTACGCGAGTACAGAGCCGTGCGCGATGTGCGCCAGCGCGATCTATTGGTCGGGCATCGGAAGCGTTGTTTATGGATGCCCGGCGGAGGATCTGGCGCGGTTGGCGCAAGAATCACACGTTTTCCCTTGCCGCGAGATACTGGGCCGCGGCGACCGGGCCATCGCTGTCATTGGGCCGTTGCTGCGCGAAGAGGCACTGGCCGTGCACGATGGGTTCTGGTCCTAGCACCCGGCTCAGGCGGGAAGGAGGACGTTGTCGATGAGGCGGGTGCGGCCGAAGAATACCGCCATGGAGAGTAGAACACCGGTCTCAATCTCATGCAGTTCGACCAGTGTTTGCGGGTCGGCCGCGCTGACGTAGTCCAGTCTGGCCCGTGGTTCGGTGGCGATTCGCGCCCGCATAATTGTCCGTAGGATTTCCCCGTCTCTTTGACCATCCTCGTACGCCACGCGCGCATCTGCAAGTGCCCTGCTTAGAATCACGGCAGCCTCGCGGTCAGCGGGGTCCAAATACTTGTTGCGCGAACTGAGCGCCAGGCCGTCGGGTTCGCGAACGATTGGGCAGATTACCATCTGGAGATCAAAGTTCAGGTCCCGAACCATCTGCAGCAAAACGGCCGCCTGCTGGGCATCTTTCTGACCGAAATACGCGCGATCCGGCTGCACGATATGGAAGAGCTTGGTCACGACCGTGGCCACACCTTCAAAGTGATTTGGACGCGCAGCCCCTTCCAGATAGCGTGGCAGTTCCCTGAGGATCACGGCAGTTTGAAAGCCCGTCGGATACATGATTTCGTCGTCTGGTGTGAATACCAGGTCGACACCTTCCGCCTCCAGCAGGGCCAGATCTCGGTCAAGGTCGCGCGGGTAGCTGGCAAGATCTTCGGTTGGGGCGAACTGGGTCGGGTTGACATAGATGCTTGCGGCAACGCGGGTGTTTTCACCAGCGGCGCGGCGCACGAGGGAGATATGTCCTTCATGAAGGTAGCCCATGGTGGGCACAAAGCCCCAGCTTTCCTGGTGATCGCGCCAGCGAGCGCGACGCACCTCGGCAATGGAAGCGGTAACAATCATCTCTCTACTCCTGCAACTGATTTAGCAAGGCTTGTAGACTGGGCAGCCACGTAGACCGGGGCCGCTGTCCGGTTGCTGACTGCGCGAGCACAAGGCGGCGCAGTTCATCGTTGATGGGCGTCGGTATCCCGGCTGAACGGCCGTATTCTCCGACCGCGCCGCTGATCGCTTCTATTTCCGTTGGTGCGCCACGCAAGACGTCTTGCAGCATGGAAGAGAGGTTTTCGGATGTCGCTGCAGCGACGGCGGTGGCCCTTTCCGCGGCACTGGGAAAGGGTAGTTTAATGCCAAGAGCAGCGGCTACGGAAGCTACCTCGGTGGCTGCGCTGCCCATTAGGTCACGGGCCAGCGGTTCCGTGGCCAGGAAACCGTTGGGCACGCGCAGGATAGCGGTCAGGGGGTTGATCCCGGCGTTTACAGCTAGTTTGCCCCATACGGAAGGCTCGATGTCAGGGACCAGAGTGGTCTCCAGGGACACGGAGCTCAGCAGCATTGCGAGCTGCGCCAGCGTGGCCTGGGAGTCCAACTTATCTTGGAGCACGGTTGGACCTTGGCCAGCGTGCCGCACCACGCCGGGAGCTACCATAGTGGCCGCCTGGGCGGTGACACCCCGGGCGACGCGCGCGGCACCCAGGACCTGAACCAGGGCAGCGTCGTTGCCCAGGCCGTTCTGCAGGGTAAGAGCCAGGCCACCGGGTTTCAGAGCGTGCGCAACTTCCTGGGCGCTGGCCAGGGTCTGGTATGCTTTTACGAGGAGGATGGCGATGTCGAGCGCTGGCAGATTGGCGGGATGCGAGGCGAAGGGCAGCGCATGCTGAGTGCGGGTTCCATCCAGCCCGATCAGCGTCAGGCCCTTGTCACGAAGAACCGCCTCCTGGGCGGGCCAATGGCCCAGCATAACGAGATCGGCCGTGCCCGCCAGATGGGCGGCAAAGAGCGAACCGAGCGCGCCACTGCCGACAATGCCTATCTTCATTCTAGGGTTCGCCGGGCGCAGCAAGGAACGCCTCGGCTTCTGCCTCGGGCATGGGGTAGGTGTGTTCTGGAGCTGGAAAACGCCGGGCCTGCACATCTTGCGCATAGGATTGGAGCGCGGCGAGGATGGGCTGGCGCAGCGAAAGGTACTCCTTCACGAAGCGCGGCTGCAGAAGATCGTAAAGCCCCAGGATGTCGTGAAATACCAGTACCTGCCCGTCGCAGCCCGCTCCGGCACCGATGCCAATCGTAGGTATGTGCAGCGTCTTGCTGATGACTTCGGCAACCAGGGCAGGGACCGCCTCCAGAACAATGCCGAAGCAGCCCGCTTCCTGCAGGGCAAGCGCATCTGACAAAAGAGCCCGCGCAGCAGCGGCTGTTTTGCCCTGCACGCGGTAGCCCCCGAGTTTGGAAAGGGTCTGCGGGGTTAGGCCGATATGGCCAAGCACCGGGATACCGGCGCGGGTGATGGCACGCACCGTATCTGCCATGTCTCGCCCGCCTTCGAGTTTGATGCAGTCCATGCCACCTTCTTTGAGAAAGCGCCCAGCGTTGCGAACCGCCTCGGCTGTGCCAGCCTGGTAGGACATGAACGGCATATCACCAACAAGGAAGGCCCGCTTCGTACCGCGTGCCGCGGCGCGGCAGTGGTGCAGCATTTCTTCCATCGTTACTGGGGTCGTGCTATCGTACCCCAGCACTACCATGCCCAGGCTGTCACCGACGAGAATCATGTCGATGCCGGACGCGTCGACCAATTGCGCGCTGGGAAAGTCGTAGGCGGTGAGCATGGTGATGGGCTTGCCAGCCTCTTTTTGTCGTTGGAGCTGCAAAATGTTTACCTTGGTTTCTTTCATGGCGTGTTTTTCACCTTGCCCGGTCGTGAAGGTCCGGAGCGAACCTGCTTCGCCAGCCTAGCGTCGCCGGAAAACTTCGTCCATGGCTGCGTCAGCGGAGGCGATACATGTTTCAAAAGTTAGAGTATACAGGGCGAGGCCCGGCGTATGAAAGATCAATTCCAGTTCGTGATACCCGAATTCGGGGTTGCGGACCAGGGCATACAGGCGCGGCCGTTCTACCGGCAGCAGCGCGCGCAAATCATCGTCCAAGAACACGTCGGCACCGGCAATATCCTGGCCTAGCGCACGGCCGTCCTGCCGGACCTCAACGATCCCGGGCGCCATCGGATCGGCGCCGATTACGGCGTTGGCTCCAGCGGCGCGGTAAGGTACAAGGACACGACCATTTTCTTCCGCAAGTTCAATGTTCTCAGAACTGGCCCGCCAGTTTCCCTGAACATAGATATGCCCCTCCTCACGTTCGCCTGACTCCGGGAGAACATAGCGCATCTCGCCGTCCGCCAGGAAGCCCTGTGGATTGCCGAGGGAGGAGCCAAATAGACCGCCGCTCTCATAGCCGGCGAAAAGTTCCGGCGTGCCCCTGTAGCAAACCGCGCCGGTCACTTCGTCGGGGTATAGCGCGCCGATCGGCTCGGGGAAAGTTAGTGCCGGGTCGCGAAGGAGAAGCATTTCTCGCAGTGCCAGTTCTGTTTCGCGGTAATAACCCTCGCCCTGGCGGCGGAAGCGAATGTAGCCCTGGTGGTCGGCGATGTGTTTGGCCGGCCAGGCGCGGTTGGCGAAGCGGGTCCAGGTGTTGAAGTCGTTGTCGAGGAGTACAGGGTAGGGAATGCCCAGGTCACGAATGGCCGCGGCAATGAACTCGGGCCGGCGAGAGAAGCTGAATTCCGGGGCGTGGACGCCAATGATCGTAAGGCCGGACGCCGCGTACCGTTCATGCCACAGGCGTAGATAAGGCAGTGTGCGTAGACAATTGACGCAGGAGTAGTCCCAGAAGTCTACCAGTGTTACACGGCCGGCCAGATCTGCGTTGGTCAAGGGCCGGTTCGTGTTCAGCCACACTCCTATGCCTAGTTCAGGCTGGCGGACAAGCTGGGGATCAAGCAGCGTGCCATGTGAGGAGCTCATCTAGGTCTGGGCTCTGGCGAACTCTGCTTCAAACGCTTCAGCCAGAATAGTCACCATCTGGTCCACCTGCTGCCTGTTAATGGTCAGAGGCGGGCCAAGCATGATGATGTCGCCGTTGACTCCGTCGGCACAGCCCTGAGAATAGTAGACGACTAGCCCGCGCTCAAAGGCTTGCTCGAAGATATGCCAGGCTACCTTGTTCTTGGCCGGGAATGGCTCGGCCGTGAACCGATCGGCTACCAGTTCAATGCCCCAAAACAGGCCGCGCCCGCGGATGTCGCCAACGAAAGGGTGATTGGCAAAGGTCTGGTTAAGGCGATCGCCCAGATAGTGGCCTGTAATGGCTGCGTTTTCGATTAACGACTCGCGCTGAATGATCTGCAGAGTCTCCAGACCTGCCGCAGCACCGACAGCATGATGGCTGAATGTGCCGCCGTGATTAAAGTCGCCAAGCGTCTCATATAGCTGCTGCACGTCCGCCCCTTTCGCTGCGATCAGGCCGAGGGGGAAGTAGCCCCCGGCTAGACCTTTGGAGGTTACCATTATGTCCGGAAGCACATCCCAATGCTGCATGGCCCACCACTTGCCGGTGCGTCCCATGCCAGTCAGTACTTCGTCGGCGATGAGCAAAACACCGTACTTGTCGCAGATGTGCCGGATGCGCCACCAGTAGTCATCGGGTGGTTCGGCCGCGCCAAGACTGGCCCCGCTAATTGGCTCGGCGATGAAGGCAGCGACGTTTTCAGGGCCGTAGGCGAGGATGGATTCTTCGAGGCGGCTGGCCAGTTCTTCGCCGCTGGCTTCGAAGCGATAGGGGTAGGGGTGGCGGATGTGGGGCATGTTCTGGATCATGTCCAGGTAGGGGGTGCGCAGGCCCGGACGCCCGCTCACGCTCAATGCGCCCAGGGTCATGCCGTGGTAGCTTAGGGATCGGCAGATAATGATGGAGCGGCCGTGCTGGCCACGCGCCATCTGTATTTGCCGCGCCAGTTTGATTGCGCCTTCCACTACTTCCGATCCACTGTTTAGGAAGTAGAAGCGTGCTCCGGGCAAAGGTACCACGGCAGCCAACTCTTGACAGTATTGTTCCAGGACTTCGCTGGTGAAATTGATGGCGTGAACATACGCCGCGGCGCGGGCTTGCCTGGCCATCGCTTCAACGATTTCAACACGGCCGTGGCCAACATTGACCACCAGCGGGCCTCCCGACCCATCGATATACTGGTTGCCTTCGCGATCAAACAAATAAATACCTTCCCCGCGATCGATCATCGGCCGCCGGCGCGACATTTTGCGATAGAAAACATGTCCGTCTGGGTGTCCGTAACGCATATTGTTTGCACGATGGGCGCACTGGCCTCATCCCTCCTTCGCTACCGATAAAGTCCTTGTGGATCCAATTGTTCGCGCACAATGGCCAGTTCCACGGCCGTTGGCGGCGTCATTTCATTCAGGTCTTCGGCCACGCGAAGTGGCCAGGCGATTTCGGCAGCAACAGCCTCAACGGTCTCACCGAAAGCCAGTTCGACCAGGGTCATTTCGCGGTCAGGTCCGGAGAAGCGAAATAGGGCTCGATCCGTGATGACCACCGTTGGTCCGCCACCGGGAATGCCAAGCTCTGCGCGCCCGCGCGGGCCGGGAATATGGCCGGGGCTGGTCCGGAAGTCCAGCTGTTCCACGAACGCGCGGCGGGAAAGGCGCATGATCATAAGGATTTCGCGGGCATTGATGGCGATTTCACAGGCTCCGCCGGAACCGGGCAGACGTACCTTGGGATGATTATAATCGCCGATCACGGTTGTATTCAGATTGCCGTAGCGGTCTATCTGTGCGCCGCCCAAGAGGGCTGCATCCACAAGGCCACCCTGCAGGTAATACATGAAGAGATCGCCCATGCCCATCACTGAGGTTGCGCCGCTGACGAGGGTTGGATCGCCGATGGAGAGCGGCAGACGAGCGGGTTGAGCACCGAAGACACCACTTTCGTAGACCAATTCCATGTCCGGCGAGTGGCTGCGGCGGGCAAGGTTACAGGCGATGTTGGGCAGGCCCACGCCGACAAAAACGACGTGGGTGCCCTGCAAGGCGCGCGAGGCGTTGACGATCATGAGTTCATTGGCGGAATATTCCATAGGATGCTCCAGGCATGGCTGTTTAGGCCAGGTTCGCAACCTGCGAGGGAAGAATCAACTCCGTCAGGCAGCGAGAAAATACGGCATGTTTGGGCCCACCCTGGGAAGCGGCGGCGATGAGGTCGTAGCCGCTGGTGTAGGTGAAGATGTAAGAGCGAGATAAGGGGGCCGTAATGAACTCGAACGCTTTGCCGGCACGCCGCGGCGACACCGCGCCATAGGTCTGCAAGTAGTCAATTGTCTGCTCCTGATTCAAATGACCGGTATGGTAGGCAATGGCAGCGTTGCCGCTGACGTAGCGGCGAACACGCTGGGCCTGCTCCAGGGCGCGAATCTCAGCCGCGTCTTCGAACGGTTCGATACCGGCGGCGGGAAGCAGGACTTCAAGCGTCCAGTCAATGTAGCTCTGGTTGGGGAAAATGATCTCTGCGGCCGTTGTTGCGATTCCTTCCGCGATCACTGCGGCAGGAGAGTGAAGCAAGGCCACGGCGCTTTCGCCGTAAGCATGCTCAAGCCAAAACGACTTCTCTTTCAGGGCTGCTTCCGTATGGTGCCCCGGATAGCCTTCGTGAGCGACCGTGTGGATCAAAGTCAAGGCAGAGGTCGGCAAATCTGTGTTAAGTTCAATCAAGGAACGGCTGTGACCCAGGTACCAGTTATACGCTCCCCAAGGCCGATCTTTGGTCAGCTCTATGGTGACGGCTTCGTCAGTGGGCAGCGCAAATAGTTCCAGAGTGCGGCGCCGGGTTTCCTGACGGGCCAGGTCAAGCAGGGGCAAAAGCTTCTCCTCGCGCACGTAGTAGCGCTCGTTGCGGGCTTCCAGGCGTTCGGCGACCGTCCCCGGTCCCGGCAGCAGGTTGTACACAGTCTCCAGAGCCTGCTCGAACCCGGACTCGGCAATAGGAATCGGCTGAATGTCGTAGATGCGAGCCACTTCGTCCAGGTAAGGAATCTCTTCCCCGGCGAGTAAGCGTATGGTGGTTTCGATGGCGCGCAGAACGGCCGTGAGATGAACCTGACGCTGAACCGGCAAAGCGGGTATTTCAGCTTGCAGGGCGAGAAGGTCATCATGCAGCGCGGCTGGTGCACGCCGCGGTGCGGCAAGCGTTTCCTGCTTGAGTCCCTCTGGCCCCAAATAGGCATCGATGAAGCCAGGAAACTGCTTTTCGATCTCCCAGGTTAGGCGCAGGAGCTGTTCGTCAAACGGTGGCAGTTCAGTCATGGTCCATTGTCTCCAGATTCGCCAGATCCACCGGGCGCAGTGCGTTTGGGTGGGGCAAGGTGACCTCGTTGCGGCGCGGACGGTAGACGAGGATCAGAAGCCCTGCCAAGATTAGCCCGATTCCGACGAGTGCGCGGGGCGTAAGGGTTTCGCCCAGGACAAACACGCCCAGCAGGCTGGCGGTAAGGGGCTCGGCGAGGGTAAGTGTCGCGGCGATGGCGACGGAAACGGTTGTCAGGCCCATGGCGAAAAGCTGGTAGGCGATGCCTACCGTGACGATGCCCAGATGCAACGCCACTATCAGGCCGAGCGGTTCACGCAGCCAGGCCAGATCCGAGGCGGCAAGAACGGGCAGCAGCAAGAAAGAACCTAGGCCAAACGTACCAAAAAGGACCGCCCCACGCGGTTGCTGGTTCAGCAGTGATTTGCTCAGCAAGGTGTAGAGGGCGTATGCGGTGCCGGCGCCCATGGCCAGCAAAATGCCGCCCGGGTCAATCTGGACGTCCTCCCCAGGGAGGATCAACATGGCACAGCCAAGGATCGCCAGGATGGTTGCCACCAGCCAGCGGCGCCCGGGCATATGCCGATAGGCAAGCAGGGTCAACAATCCTGCAGCGATAGGCGTGCTGCCGATTCCGACGATGGTGCCCACGGCCACACCAGTGCGGGCCACGCCGGCGAAGAACAGTAGCTGATAGGCAGCGATGGCGACGGACGCGAGGAGAGTGACTGCGGCGGGCCAAGCGCGCCAGTCACGCAGAGCCCGCAGGTGCCCTTGCCGCCAGGCGATCAGACCCAGGGCCAGCGTGCCGCCCACGAGCCGCACGGCGCCAATAGAAATGGGCTGGGCGCCAGGCGGGGCAAGGGCAGCCGCCGTGCCGGTGGTTCCCCACAAGATCGCCGCTGCCAGGACCATCCAGCCGCTGGAGGTGGTGGACGGATGAGTATGTTCCCGGTTGGTCAAGGGCAGAGGTTCCTTGGGGCAGGAGGATCAGTCGTAACGGCCGTAATTGACCGCACCAGCCCACATTTCGCCCGGGTCCAGCTCGGCGATGCGTTCCGGCCCCAGTTTCTTGAGATAGGCCGCCCGGTCGGGCACGCCGTAGACCCATTCGTCGAGCCAGTCTGATGTTGCCTGAGGGTCGTGGGAGATCTGTTCCCAGGCGAGATAAAAGGAGTTGTCGCGGTCATAGTAGCCCTGCACGTAGCTGGGATGGGCACCATAGGGTTCTTCTACCACGGCATCCACGACCAAGCCCGGAATCAGGGTGCGATTGGGATCATGACGAATCACATCTTCATCGACTACTTCCTCCACCACCACCACCACATGTTTAGAAGCAAAAGCGACTTCCTTCTGCATACCCAGCAAACCCCACAATTGGGCATTTCCTTCTTTGTCTGCGCGCTGGGCGTGCAAGAAGGCGACGTCGGGGTTGATGGGCGGCACCACGCCGATCTCGGAGCCATCATAGGGGCTGGTGATGAACTTGATCTCCGGGTTGGCGCCAGGCAGGTCGCTGTGGATGAAACTGCGCAAGGGGAAGAAGGGAAGCTTGCTGGCTCCAGCGATATACCGGCCTACCATGCCGAAGTGGCTGTACTCCTCAATTTCTAGGGGCCGGGGGATGCTCTTTTCTACGGCGCGGCGAATGCAGTTGAGGCTGCCGACTCCAGGATTACCAAGGTAGCTGAATACCAGTTTGCTGGCCACACCTGCGGCGATCATCTGGTCGTAGACCAGATCTGGCGTCATTCGAACGAGAGTGAGGTCTTGCTTGCGCTGGCGGATGATTTCATGCGAAGCAGCAAAGGAGATGAACGCAGTGAAACCTTCGATGGCGACGGTGCTGCCATCGGGCACGAAATGCTCTACCGCTGCGGCCATTGAATAGCGCTTGTCTACAGTCATTTTGCTCGTTCCCTTTGGGCTAAGGCAGTGCAGTGGCAACTACCAATGGAAGCTGCGAACCTCCCCATGGTACGGCCGTGGGGAGGTTCTTCTGCGCGTTTCCATTTCGCGGCGCCGTCCGCGGACGTTCACGCCCGGATAACCGTTTAGGATACTACGGTCTGGCTCTGCTCGTGCATATATTGCTGCACATAGTAGAAGCTACCTGCGGCTTTTCCGGTGGAACCACTACCTTTCCAGCCACCAAAGGACTGGTAACCTGGCCAAGCACCTGTTGTGGCGCCGCTGGCCCGATTGACGTAGACCACACCCGCTTCGATATTGTCCAAGAACCACTGGATCTCATCGCTATCCTCGCCAAAGAATCCAGCCGTCAGCCCGTATTCCACATCGTTGGCCCTGACCATGGCCTCGTCGAGGTCCGAGAAGGGGGCAATCGTCACGATGGGCAGGAACATTTCCTGTTTCCAAAGGTAATGATCTTCCGGGAGTTGGTCGACTATGGTTGGGGCGACGAAATAACCCTCCTGGCCGAGGGTCGCCCCACCATAGAGGATTCTGCCCGCTTCGCGGAGGTCACTGACGAACTTCTGGTAATCTTCGTAGGAGGAATGATTCATTACCGGACCCATCCAGTTTTCTTTATCGGTTGGATCTCCCACGTTGATTTGACTGGTGAGGTCGACGAGCTTTTTGACAAAGTCGTCCTTAATATCCTCGTGGACATAGACTCGCGAACAGGCAGAACATTTCTGGCCTTGCAGCCCGAAAGCTGAGCGCATGACACCCATTGCGGCTTTGTCCAGATCCGCGGTTTTGGAGATGATGGCCGGGTTCTTACCGCCCATCTCGGCGATGACCGGGCGCGGGTAATGGTCGTAGGCAAAAGTGCGCAGAATGTTCATACCTACATCGTAGCTGCCGGTAAAAGTGATGCCGGCGACATCGGGGTGATCGACCAGGGTCTGGCCAACCGTGCGGCCGCCGCCGGTGACGAAATTGAAGACACCGTCGGGGATGCCGGCATCGCGGAAGCATTCAGCCAGCAGCCAGCCGGTGAACGGGGTGTCTGTGGCCGGTTTGAGGACGACGGTATTACCGGCGACCAGTGCCGCGCCGCTCGGTCCACCAGCAAGAGCGCCAGGGAAGTTGAATGGCGCAATGACGACCCAGACACCATATGGTTTAAGGACACTGCGGTTGTGATGGCGGTCGCTCTCCGAGAGGAGCTGGCGGCTGAAGCCGTTATTCTGCTCAATGGCGTCGCAGTTATAGCGAATGAGGTCGGCTGTCTCTTCAACATCACCGAGCGCTTCCAGGCGGTTTTTGCCTACTTCCATGCTCATGACGGCACCCATGTAGAAGAGGCGCTCACTCATCAGGTCGGCGGCTTTCCGAAGCAAGGCGACGCGATCCTGCCACGGCCGTGCACTCCAGGCCGGAAACGCTGCTTTGGCTGCCACAACCGCGTCTCGTGCGTCCTGTTCCGTGCCTTTCTGGAAATAGGCCATGACCATGTCGGTGTCGATGGGGCTGGTTTTGGCGAAGGTGTCCGGGCCGAAACGTTCTTCGCCATTGATTAGCAGCGGGTATACCGCGCCAAATTTCTCTTTCGCTTCCGCCACCGCTTCCTCAAAATACTCGTGCAGTAGTGGATCGGGGCTGGCAAGGGTGGAATAGGTTACTTTGATGTGTTTACGTTTCACTTCAGACATAGTTACCTCCTACGGCTAGCGGGATTGTGGGAATCTTCCGGCAATGGTCCCGTTGGTTATACGCTGACTCCCTATGATTATACCCATTTTTGTGATGCCACGATAATGCAACGCGAAGCCACCGCTGCCCTCCGGCAGGCCTGCATTCTTCGTAAGGGCCGGCCAGCTGAGCTACAATATGCTGTTTCTGGTAGCCGTTGAAGGCGCTCATGCCGGCATTGGTAATTTGAGCTATGAGGTAGCAATGCGTGTACTAATCACTGGAGCGGCGGGTTTTCTTGGTTCACACCTGAGCGATCGTTTTATTGCCGAGGGGCACCGTGTTGTGGGGATGGATAACCTGATCACGGGCAACCTGGACAATATCGCGCACTTGTTTGGTCACGAACGGTTCGAGTTTGTAAAACACGATGTAAGCAATTACATCTACGTTGCCGGTCCGGTAGATGCGGTGCTGCATTTCGCTTCACCTGCCAGCCCCAATGACTACCTAGAGTACCCAATTCCGACTTTGAAGGTGGGCTCGTTGGGCACACACAATACACTTGGTCTGGCCAAGGCGAAAGGTGCGCGCTACCTGTTGGCGTCTACATCAGAAATCTACGGAGACCCGCAAGTGAACCCGCAGCCGGAAAGCTATTGGGGGCACGTAAACCCGATCGGAGTTCGCGGTGTCTATGACGAGGCCAAGCGTTTTGCCGAGGCCATGACCATGGCGTATCACCGCTATCATGGTCTGGAAACGCGCATTGTACGTATTTTCAATACCTATGGACCGCGGATGCGCCTGAACGACGGCCGTGTCGTGCCCAACTTCATCCACCAAGCACTGCTGGGTCAACCTCTGACGGTCTATGGCGACGGCACCCAGACCCGAGCGTTCCAGTATTACAGTGACCTGGTCGAAGGTATTTATCGTCTTCTGCTCTCTGACGAATCATATCCGGTCAATATCGGCAATCCCACGGAAATGACTATCCTGGAGTTTGCCGAGGCAGTGGTTAGAGTGGCGGGCAGTGATTCGGAAATTCGTTTTGTGCAGCCAGAGGACGCGCGCATCAAGGATGATCCCAAACAGCGGCGTCCAGACATTAGCAAGGCGCAGCGGGTCCTGGGGTGGGTACCCAAGGTTGGTCTGGATGAGGGCCTCTCTTTGACCATTGATTACTTCAAGGATCGCGTTTAACGCAAGACTGCAAGGTGGTGCGCAGAGCAGAGGGTAACGATTGAGCAGCCTGGTTCTGAGGCGAAGTTTCCGGGGGAGACTCCCAGCTGCCTGGCCCGGAGCATTTGTCGCCGTAGGTACGGCTGTGCTTCTTGGCCTTGGCCTGGTCTGGCTCCCGCTGCAGGGACTGCTTCTGCTTATCGCTGCTTTCGCGGTTGTAGTGCTGACATTTATCCAACCCTTGTTTGGGCTGGCGCTGACACTAATTGCCGCACCGTTTGGCGCGCTCGAGAATGTGCTCCTGGGGGCAGGTTCTTTTGACAGCGGGCAGGCTTTACTGGTGCTGACGCTGGCGGCGTGGCTTAGCCGGGGACTAGTCCGGCAACGCTTTGACTGGCCGCGAGTATTTCTTCTTGGCCCACTGCTGCTCTTTCTCGGGGCGATGCTGTTGACCTTGCCGGGGGCGAAGGATGTGGTTCTGGGGCTAAAAGAGGTACTCAAGTGGGTGGAGATAACGGCCGTGCTTCTTCTGGTGGTCGACCTGGGAGGCGAACCGGCGCGGATGGGCAAAAGCAGGACACACATAAGCTGGATTGTAGCGATGCTTTTGCTGGCCGGGGTGAGCCAGGCAATGATTGGAATCTGGCAATTCGCGCTGCGTGGCGAAGGCCCCGATCATTTTCTGGTCCTGGAACGCTTCTATCGCGCTGCCGGTACTTTTGAGCAACCCAACCCGTTCGGCGGTTATATGAACATGAGTGCCCTTCTTGCGGGCGGAATCCTGATCGGTATGCTGACCGTGTGGTGGCAACGCAGGAGAAGGTCAAAGCCGGGAAACGAAATGACCTCACTGCGCGGCCTCCTGCTGTTTGCCTTGGTGGGATTCGCTTTCGTGCTGTCTACCCTGGGCCTGGCTTTCTCGTGGAGTCGGGGGGCATGGATGGGCTTTGCGGCAGGTATGGTGGTTCTAATCGCGTTCTGGCCGCGCAGGCTGGCGCTGGCTCCGTTGGCGCTGGTCGTGATCATGGGTGTCATGCTGCTTTTCTGGGACGCCGGGTTGTTGCCAGCAGCCGTGGTGGACCGCATCGGTGGATTTGCTGCCGATTTCCGCCTGGGCGACGTGCGCGGCGTAGATATCAACGACGCCAATTACTCGGTACTGGAGCGGGTTGCTCATTGGCAGGCAGCTCTGGACATGGCGCGAGATCAGCTGTGGTTT
This sequence comes from uncultured Chloroflexia bacterium, assembly GCA_963786145.1. Lineage (GTDB taxonomy): Bacteria > Chloroflexota > Anaerolineae > Promineifilales > Promineifilaceae > JAACFF01. The sequence goes on along the minus strand of CAWAYB010000001.1, from coordinate 356,190 downwards.
GGCGTGGGCTTTGGGAATTACGGTGCAGCATACTCCGACTACGATCTGATCAATTGGCCGGACGCTCTGGGTCACGCACACAACTACTATCTGAACATGGTGGCGGAAACAGGGATAGTGGGTTTGGCTGCCTATCTATCTTTGTGGGGCGCCATCATCTGGCAGACTGTGCGCTTACTGCGCCGCGCTGAGTGGCCGCTGCGTGGAGTTGTGCTGGGTCTTCTGGCGGTCTGGACGGCCGTGGCGGTGCACCATCTTGTGGATAAGCTCTACGTTAATAACATCTACATTCACTTGGGTGTGCTGCTTGGTCTATTAGAATTGGTAAGTTTGCAGGTAGGGCAACCGACGGCATCTGATGCGGTTGCGGTAGAGGGTAGTGCATGATTGCGACGTTTTCACGGGTTTCTGGTCGTCTTGGCGTGGAACCGAAAGAAGCCGAACGCTTCTTCAAGTTTGCAGTTGTAGGGGTTATCGGGTTTGTCGTCGACTTCGGCATCTTCAACTTATTGGTTGGTCCCTTCCGCGATTTACTGGCCATGGGCCAGCCACTCAACGACTTCTTCGTCAGTCTGGGATTGAGCGCCGAGCAGGCGCTGGCACTTGCCCCCACCTTTGCCAGCACCATATCTTTTCTGGCAGCGATCATGTCCAATTTTACGTGGAATCGCTATTGGACCTATCCAGACTCGCGCGACAAATCTCCTCGCCGGCAGTTTGCCATGTTCTTTCTGGTCAGCGTTGTGGGCATTCTGATCCGTGTGCCTATCATTACGTTTCTTCACGGGCCGCTTAGCAGGGTATTCGGCTTGGTTCCTGTGCTAGACCCTTACGCTGTGCTCCTGGGTGATAATGCGGCCCTGGCTATTGCCGTGGTTGTGGTCATGTTCTGGAACTTTTTCGCCAACCGCTACTGGACCTACAACGACGTGGAATGAGGCCGGGCCAGCGCATTGGCATTGATGTTACGTCGGCGCTCACGCAGGGCGGGGGAATCGGCCGTTATACGCGCGAGTTGGTGCGCGCGGTTGCCGACATCGACACTGACGGTTCGTACCATCTATTCTCTGCCCGCCCTCCTGCTACGCTCGTCGTTTCTGACCCGCTGCCCATCGGAGAAAACATAGCCTATCACCCTGCGCCGCTAAGCGAAAAGTGGTTGTACCGCATGTGGTATCGGGCACATTTGCCTGTCCCTGTGCAGTGGGTGACGGGTAAACTTGACCTGTTTCATTCTCCTGATTTCGTGCTGCCTCCAGTTAGCGGTGGCATTCCGACGCTGTTGACGGTACACGATCTCTCTTTTGTACACTTCCCGCAAACGTTTCCGGAGCCGCTCGTCGCCTATTTGAACCGCGTTGTGCCCTGGTCTGTGGCGCGAGCGACGCACGTCTTGGCTGATTCAGTGGCCACTAGAGATGATCTGCTGCAGGTCTGGAATGTCCCAGCGGGCAAAGTTACGGTTCTATACAGCGGCGTTAGCGACGCGTTCCAGCAAGTGCCTGACAAGGATAAGCAAATGGCCGCACGCCGGCGCTACGGCCTGGGAGACAACCCTTATTTGTTCAGTGTCGGTACGGTGCAGCCGCGCAAAAACTACCAGTTACTGATCCGTGCCTTGGGCCGGATCGCAGAGCAGATTCCGCACACGCTGGCTATTGCGGGGGGGAGCGGCTGGATGGAGGAAGAGATGCGGGCAGAGGTCAGGCGACAAGGACTGGAAGGGCGCGTCTTTTTCTTGGGGTTTGTAGAGGATGAGGACCTGCCGGCGCTTTACAGTAGCGCCGACCTGGTACTGATGCCGAGTGTTTACGAAGGTTTCGGTTTGCCTGCATTGGAGGCGATGGCGTGCGGGGCGCCGGTGATTCTATCTGATGTTTCCAGCTTGCCGGAGGTAGGTGGGGAGGCGGCACTGCTTCTGCCGCCCACCGACGTGGAAGCGTGGGCGGCGGCAATAGTGACCCTGCTCCAAGATTACCCGCGGCGGGCAGAGATGTCGGCGGGCGGCCTTGCCCAGGCGCGGCGCTTCAGCTGGCGGAGGTCCGCCGGGCAACTCCTTGAAACCTACGCGACTCTGCTTGACAAACCAATTACAAGTGGACATAATTAGCGAACTACAAGACATAACGTGAGAATAATTCGTGTAGCACTGGGGATGTTGGCGTTTCGGCACCCGATTTCTCACACCCACACTTCGTAGAATACTTATCTGTAGTATCTGAAAACGCATAGCTCTCCCGCGGTTTGTGAAGGTGACCTTGCCTGACGCTTTCTGTACGCGCACGGTGACCGCCGTGCCGTCTACCAACGGGAGATTGATGAACAGGTCATCACAAAGCGCGAGAACGCAGCATGTTCGTTGGCCAGTACACAGCAGACATAGATCAAAACGGCCGTGTCCTTCTGCCGCGTGCTTTCGGTAACCCGCTGCAGGGTGGGCTTGTTGTGACGCGCGGGCTGGATCGTGCCCTGCTGGTGTTTGCACCTGATGCCTGGGAAGTGCTGGCCAAGAAGTTGGCCGCTCAGGCGCTAACCGATCCCGACGTGCGCGCGCTGCGCCGCAGGATGTTTGCGGCGGCTAGCAGAATGGAGGTTGATGACGACGGTCGTTTTGTTCTGCCAAGGGAATTGCGCGAGTTCGCCCAGCTGGGGAGAACGGTTGTGATGGCGGGCATGTACGATCATTTCGAGATTTGGACCAAAGAGGCGTGGCCGATTGTGGAAGCAGACGCTGAAGGGGACGGTCAGGGTGATCGCTGGCGACCCCTGGGTATTTGAACGCGGGCAGTTGCAGCATAATATGGGGCGACAAGATGACTGAGAGGCGCTTTACATTTCAGAGGATCATGAAACTCAACACGCTGTGCGTGGGAGGAGCATTTCAGCGCAGCGCGGAGAGCGACCCTTTTGTTCCCTTTCTGCTGACACTCACTGAAGACTTCCTGTTTACTGTGCTTCCAGAACTGGAGCCTGCCCTGGCCCGCGCCGCGAGCGACATGGACATTGATATTGTATTCTTGGAGGCCGATTCCGATCCGCTGTCAGGCCTGACGATGTTTCTAACTCAATTGCGGGAACTGCGGCCGCGATTGCCGGTTGTGCTCTTCAGCCAGGAAACGGGCGACCGGATGCGTTACCTCATGCGATCCGGCGCGACCTGGCACTTTACGAAGGATGTGGGCGAGCTGGAGGACCTGGCCGCCGATATCAACACGCATGTATTCTCCCCTGTGTCCTGGGACGAAATCTTTGCTTACTATGCTCGAGATGATGTGAGGCCCCGCATCGAGCCGGGTCTCAGCCAGACGGACCTGGAGGCGCTGCACCGCAACCCGGAAGAACAATATATCATCAAGCGCCTGTTCGCCAACAGCGAGGTTGTTCAGATTTTCCGCATGGATGAAGGCTTCAGTGGTTCCAGGATTTACACCGTGAAACCGCGGCACCAACTAAAACGCATTCTGAAGATCGACGCCGCTGACGACCTGGAGATGGTGCAGGAGAAACAGGAAAAGCTGATTCAGCCTCGACTGTTCCGGCAAGTGGGGCAGATTCGCGGCAAAGTAGTGAGCGCGAAGCACTTGGGAGGCGCGTGCTACAGCCTGGCCGGATCAAATCAGGATGCGATGACGTTAACGCAGTTCCTGCAGGATCCGAACCGGGTGCGTAAAGAGTTGCTGGACAAGATTATCACCCAGCTACGTGACAGTCTGAGCGAACTGTACAGCGGTGGCAGCGAGACCGAGCTGCGCTACTGGGCTCCGCTCTATGCGCGCATCCTGCCGCCGGCACTGACGCTGGAGAGCGCCGTGTGGGTCGAAGAAGATGCGACTGATCTCGGTTTCGTCCTAGACGCAGGAGACCTTGGTACCCTTTCCGCAGTACCCGGCAATAGGACCCTGCGCGAGATTGACACGGCCGTGCGTTCTGGCGCCAGGCCGGAGGTGCTTCTTCGTGGCTTCGAAGTCGCCGAATTGGACACCAAAGAAGGTGTGGTCTATTTGCATGACAACCTGATTGAACGCTATCCGGCCGATCCTTCGCTGCAGGGCAAGGATCATCCGATCTTGCGTTTCAAAGTGCAGCTGCAGCCTTCCCAACGCGATCTGCTGACGCACCCCGTATTTCGCCGGGGAAAGAAAGTCGCAGTGCGCGGCGTGGTTGCGGACACTCAGGAGTCCATCTTGGCGCGGGGAATTGACGAGGCCTCAGGCGAGCCGTTCGATTTTGAAGCGGAGGCGTTTGAATTGGCCTCGGCTCCATTCCTTTCCCCGCTGGCAAACATTCGCTACCTATTGTGGGAAGTGGGGCGCGAGGACATGATTCTGCCTATGCCATATGTGGCCCCGGTGATCCACGGTGATCTAAATGCCAGCAATATCCTGGTAGAAGCCAATTCGGACCTCGGCCTGTGGCTCATTGACTTTTCCGACGCACGTGCCGGGCATGTGTATTTTGACATTGCCAAGCTGGAAGTGGAGTTTCGCGCTCACGTCCTCTACCGCCTGTTTGGAGAGATGGTAACCGAACACCTGTGGGATAATAGCACGGCCACGAAGTTCCTGCTGATGGTCGAGAACCTGCTGCTGCAATACGGTGAAACTGGTTTTGAGGAGTTCACGGCAGCGCTGCGCGACCACCAAACTGATTGGTACGATGATTTGTATACACAGTTTCCGCTCTATTTCGAGAACCTTTTGTACTTCCTGTTTTCGCTGCGCCAAGTGGCCCGGCAGATCAGCCCTGAGCGCTTCCAGCAGCATTACCCGGTGGCGATTTTTTTCCACAGCATTGCCGTGTTGAAACACAGCAGTCTGACTTCTGCGCCGTGGCAGCCGTGGGCCAAGCGTTTGGCGTTGGCCTGTGCACTTGTGCATGGGAAAGAAGCGGTGATGCAGGCCAAACGGCCGAAGGATGTCACGGACCTACTGGGACGGCTGCGGCAGCGCAGCGCGCTCGCGCTGGTTACGGTTGGCGAAGGGGAGAACTGCCGCTACTTGTTGCAGTGGAACCCCAACTGGGAGCGCTTTAATCTTGTGGGCGGGCGACTCAACAATCGCAAGGGTGACCGCGATTCCTTCGCCCGCGCTATACAGCGCAAATTGCACGAGGAACTGGGTCTGCGCAGCCCGAAGGACTACCGCATCCTGCGGGAACGAACCCCGGTGGTTCAGCACCAGTTTTCGCGCCGCGAGCATATTTTCAAGGATTACGAGTTTCGGGTGTTTGAAATCGAGTTGCTGCCGCGACACCCACGGAATCAAGAAGAGCTGGCCCAGTTTGCGGCACGTATGGTTACCCAGCATGAGAGCGTGCTGCTATCGCGCGCCGAGATAGAGCACCTCCGAACGCTAACAGGACGGCCGATTTCGGAGACGGCGCGGATCATCTTACAAGAAATAGGCGAGATTGATGCGCGACGCGGCACGGCACTTTCCACACATCTGGAATTTCATCTGGATGAGTTACGGCCGTTGGTAACGCGTGGTCGCGCCCTAATCAGCGGCAGCCTGGTGAACGCTCGCTTCGGCAATCTGGTAGAAAACTTGCAGGTGGAGGTCCTGGAACGCCCTGGCTACGCGGTTGAACCTGGGTCAGCGCTGGTTCACATCCGCGAGTTGGGTCCGGGGTATGACTATCCACTGCAGATTGCGCTGCAGCCCCGGGAAGGTCAGGCGAAACTATGCCTGCGCATCACCTATTTCGATTTGCGCGGCAATGAGTATCAGCAGTTGTTGGAGCAGCAAATCCAGTTCCGCACGCCAGTATTTTCCCTGTTCGAAGTGGATAATCCTTATGTAGTCGGCCGGCCGGTTTCCGGGGGCAGCGAGTCCCTCTTCGTTGGTCGCCGCGACCTATTTGCGTGGATTGGTGGAGCGCTGGCGAGCAGTGAAAAGCCACAATCGCTGATGGTCATGGGCCAGCGCAAGCTGGGCAAGAGCTCGGTACTGCTACAACTGGTGAACGGCGCGTTGGGGCGGACCTTGCGGGACATGACAAAGCGGCCGCTCTATCCTGTTTACCTGGACGTGCGCGACCTGGAGGTCCGAACCAGCGGCGACCTGTTTGGGCGACTCAGCCACATTATCACGCGCAATCTGCGCAATCGCGGCTGCAGCGTGCCAGCACCTGACACGTGGCCGGCCAATGGCCAAGGGTATCGGTTGTTTGACCAGTACCTGGATGAGGTGGAACTGGCCTTGCCGGAGAACGGGCTGCTCCTGTTGGTTCTCGACGAACTGGATCAGATTCGGACATTGATTGAAGAAGGCGTGCTGCAATATGACATCTTACACTATCTGCATTCTTTGATGCGGCACCGCACCAGGGTAGGCTTCATACTGGCCGGATCGGAGCGCTTGCAGGATGATTTCTGGCATATTATCTTCCAGGCTGCCGAGGTATGGCGATTAGAGCCTCTCAGCCGGCGTGAAACAGAACGGCTTGTGCGCGAGCCGGTACAACCGCTAGTGGGCTATGATGACGACGTTGTAGAACACATCTGGCGCGTCAGTGGAGGCCACCCGTTTCTCATCCAGCTCATTTGCCAGCGACTCCTGCAGGGCGCCACTAGCAACGGGCGGCGGCACGAACGCGTTGATATGACTATGCTGAGTCAGGTTCTGGATACCGTCCTCAGAGACGACGACGCTTATCTTCGGGCATTGTGGGAAAACAGCACCTTCGCCGAGCGCCAAGTTTTGGCTGCCCTGGCCGGAGGGGAGCAGAGTGACATGGGACTGACATACGGCCGATTGCATAGGAGCACGGACGCCGACCCTCGCCTGGATGGTCCGGAGCTTGTGAAGACCTTGCAATCTCTCTGTCGCCGCTCACTCGTGCTGCGCATTCCTGTGTCAGACATTGCCGATTCTGCGGCTGCTACACCCGGCACACTGGTTGAGCAAGAGAGCACCAGGTTTCTCTTCAGTTTCGACCTGTTCCGGCGTTGGGTTCTGGCGCAAGCTTCCTACAAGGAGCTTGCCGGGTCACGTCCAACACTTCCTTAGCATTGCGCATTGCCTCCTCCGGTTCGCAAACGGCCGTCTGAAGTGAGACGGCCGTTTGCTATTGGTGCGTAACGGTTCCCGTTAGCCTCATGTGCTACAATCCTGCCTGCTAAGGAGCGAGATAATTCCTTGAGTGAATATGCTGTGCAGAGCCTGCCGGACCACGACCGGAGCTCACCAACCCGTTGGCTGCTTTCGCACTTTTCCCAGCACAAGCTGCTTTTCCTGGTCCTGATTGTCGGGGCGTTTGGTAACGCCGCGCTGGCCGCGGCAATTCCAGTTTATGTGGGCCAGGCATTCAATGCGATTGTCATGACCCCTCCGCACACGCAGACTCTTGGCGTGGCCGCGCTGGGAATCATCGTCAGCCAGATGGTGCGCTCTGTACTGCAGTTTGGCCGTAACTTCGCCAGCGCGGTTATTGGTGAACGCTCAGAACGGGACATGCGTGAAGAACTGTACGTAAGCCTGTTGGGCAAGAGCATGACCTTTCATGATCTTCAACCAGTGGGCGACACTATGGCCAGGGCGACCAATGATGTCCATGAGGTCAACCTGCTAGTGTACCCGGGCATCAACTTGGTCATCGGATCAGCGTGGTTCATGGTCATGCCCTTGCTTTTTGCCCCACGCTATGATCGGCTGCTGATCTTGCCGCCGCTTTTCTTCATTGTTGGCTACGCGTGGGCCCTGCGGCGTTACCTGGCAGTTTTGGCGGGCATATCGGATTCCGTAAGGGAATCGTTTGGCCTACTGAACAGCCGCCTGGCGGAATCGATCGACGGCGTGGAGATGGTGAAAGGCTCCTCTCAGGAACAACAGGAAACGGAACTTTTTGAGCAGAACGCGGGGCGATATCGGGACGCGGCGATTGAGCAGGGGAAGGTCGAAGCCCGTTTTTTGCCGCTGCTGTTCTTGGGCATCACGCAGGCGATTGGCTTCGGCCTGGCTCTCTGGTTATACCAGGTGGGCCGCATCGACGTTGGCGCCGTGGTCGCCTATATGGGGCTGCTTGCCCTGTTTGGCTTTCCTACTTTTGTTTCCCTGAACGCCTATTCCCGCATTTCTCTAGGTATGGCCGGTGCACGGCGCATTCTGGGCACGATTGAGACAAAGACCGACCTCAATGAGAATATGGAAGGCTATAGCGAACAGATGCAGGGTGCGATCCGTTTTCAGGATGTCTCTTTCGGCTACGTCTCCGGAGTCGACGTGCTGAAGGATACCTGCTTTGAGGTGAGACCGGGGCAGACTGTTGCTCTCGTCGGGCAGACCGGGGCAGGGAAGAGCACGCTCGCCAAACTGATTAACCGTACCTATGATGCGCGAGAGGGTACGATTCAGGTGGACGGGGTCGATGTACGTAATTGGCAGTTGGCCGCACTGCGACGGCAGATTTCGTTCATTGAACAAGATATTTTCCTGTTCTCGCGGTCGATTGCCGACAATATTGCTTTTGGATCTCCAGGGGTTTCGCGTAAGGCGGTGGTAGAAGCCGCCCGGGCGGCGCAAGCCCACGAGTTCATCATGAGCTTCCAGGATGGCTATGAGACGATTATTGGCGAACGTGGAACTACATTATCAGGTGGTCAGAAGCAGCGAATTGCCCTGGCACGCGCTTTTCTCACTAACCCGCGCATCCTGGTGCTCGATGATTCCACCAGCGCGGTAGATAGCGCCACGGAAGATATGATTCAGCGTGCCATCCAGAAAGCAACTATCAACCGAACGACGATCCTGATCACACACCGGCTTTCACAGATCCGGTGGGCTGATCTGGTACTGGTCATGCGCAACGGCCGTTTGGAGGCGGTAGGCGACCATGACACACTGATGGTTGAATCAGAAGCGTACCGCCGCATTTTTGAACAATACGAGGCTCTGGACGATTGAGCCACCAACGGGGACCAAAGGAAGCATGAGTACAATGAGCAACGCGTTTGAGCAGAGCCCCCAGGAGACTCTGGATCCGGCCGACTGGAATGAACTGCGCGACCTGGCGCATAAGATGATTGACGACGCCTTCACCTATCTGGAGACGGTGCGCGAACGGCCGGTCTGGCAACCAATTCCGCAGGAAGTTGAAGACAATTTTAAGCAACCGTTGCCTCTAGAACCTGAAGGCATCGATTCTGTCTACGAGGAGTTTCTGGAGCAGGTACTGCCGTACCCAATGGGCAATATTCATCCCCGTTTTTGGGCCTGGTATATGGGCAACGGCACAGTTACCGGCGCGCTGGCGGAGTTTCTGGCGGCGACAATGAACTCCAACCTGGGTGGGGGACACCATGTGGCGCCACTGGTGGAGCAACAAGTTATTGACTGGCTGAAAGAAGCGATTGGTTTTCCAGAGAATGCGGGTGGGCTGCTGGTCAGCGGTGCATCAATGGCCAACCTCGTAGGGTTAACCGTTGCCCGTAACCAGAAGGCCGGGTACGACATTCGCACGGAGGGCCTGGTCGGGGCGGAGCGCCAGATGGTTTATTACAGTTCGGTAGAAGTGCACAGCAGCAATCAGAAAGCCGTTGAACTGCTGGGTTTGGGCAGCCAAGCGCTGCGCAAGCTACCGGTTAATGAGCGCTACGAGATCGATCTGCAAGCCCTTGAAGAGCAGATCGCAGCGGACCGCGCCGCGGGATTACAGCCAGTCTGTGTCATCGGCAGCGCCGGCACCATCAATACGGGCAGCGTGGATGACTTGATGGCGCTGGCCGATATCTGCGAGCGTGAAGATCTGTGGTTTCACGTGGATGGCGCGATTGGTGCGGTGGTAGCGTTGGCCCCGCAGAACAAGAAGCTGGTCCGCGGACTGGAACGGGCGGATTCGGTGGCCCTGGATTTGCACAAGTGGCTACACATGCCTTTTGAGGCGGGCTGCGTCCTGGTGCGGGACAAGCAGGAGCAGCTGCGCACGTTTTCGCTGACGCCGGAATATCTGGTCCATGGGCAGCGCGGGTTGAACGCCGGGGATGTGTGGTTCAGTGACTACGGCCTGCAGTTGTCGCGCACTTTCCGCGCGTTAAAGGTGTGGATGGGCTTTAAGGAGCATGGGCTGCGCAGGTACGGCCGTTTGATCGACCGCAATATGGCGCAGGCGCATTATCTGGAAGGCCTTATTGAGTCCGAACCACTCCTGTCGCTGGTCGCCCCGGTGGGCCTGGACATTGTCTGCTTTCGTTTTGATCCGGGCGGGTTGAACGAGGCCCAGTTGAACCGCTTGAATGAAGAACTATTGACGCGCATCCATGAAGATGGGGTGGCGGCGCCGTCTTCGACGACGTTGAACGGCCGTACCTGCCTGCGTGTGGCGATTTCCAACTACCGCACCGAACTGGCTGATTTTGACCTGTTTGTGATGCGAATGCTGGAGATCGGTCAGGAGCTATTGGCAGAAGGATTTGTGGATGGCAACGTGGCAGAATAAGCGTGACGCGGCAGGCAGGCAGCGTCAGAAGATTCGCGTGACTGGTGTCGTGCAGGGGGTGGGGTTCCGCCCCTTTGTCTATGGTCTGGCGCTGGAAATGGGCCTGAGCGGGTTGGTTGGAAACGACAGCGCGGGTGTATTTATTGAGTTGGAGGGGACGCAGAAACAGATTTCCGGATTTCTGGAGCGCCTTGCCGCGTCACCGCCGCCCCTCGCCGTGATCGAGAGCATTGAAACGGAAGAAATCGCAGTGATCGGCACGAGGGGTTTCACGATCGTCGAAAGTGAGCGCAAGGTGGCGGCGAACACCCTAGTCTCGCCCGATATGAGCGTTTGCGAAGCCTGCATTGGTGACTTCAAAGACCCGGCGAACCGTCGCTATGGCTACCCGTTTACCAACTGTACGAATTGTGGCCCACGCTTCACGATCATTGAGGATATCCCTTATGACCGGCCGTTAACGACGATGGCCGCGTTTCCCATGTGCGCCGCGTGCAGCGCTGAGTACCACAATCCGCTGGACAGGCGCTTTCATGCTCAGCCCAATGCCTGCCCGGTTTGCGGACCGCACGTGTGGTTGGCCCGGAGTGGGGTGGAGCCTGGCACCGCTACTTCTGGTGACGCTGCGCTACAGGCGGCGAGGGCGCTGCTCGCCAGCGGAGAAGTTGTAGCGGTGAAAGGTCTGGGCGGCTTTCACCTGGCCTGTGACGCAAGCAGTGACCGGGCCGTGGCGACTTTGCGCGAGCGCAAGGGACGGGTCGACAAGCCATTTGCGCTCATGGCGGCGGACCTGCATTCCGTGCGCCGCTTCGCTGAAGTCTCGCCCACGGAAGAGGCACTGTTGAAGAGCAAGGAACGGCCGATTGTGCTGCTGCGGAAACGGCCGTCGGCAGCACTATCCCCGCTAGTGGCTCCGGGCAATGATTTCGTGGGCGTGATGCTTCCGTATACTCCTTTGCACTTTCTGCTGCTGGAGGAGGTAGAGGGGGTGGCGCCGGTATTGGTGATGACTTCCGGCAATTTTGCAGATGAACCGATAGTCAGTGACAACGCGGAAGCGCTGAAAAGGCTGAGTTCGCTGGCGGACGCATTTCTGCTGCACGATCGCGACATTGCCGCGCGCTGCGACGATTCGGTCATCCGTGTGTGGCGCGATGTGGAACTGCCGATCCGGCGCTCGCGTGGTTACGCGCCATTTCCAGTACGGCTACCATTTGAAGCGCCACCTATTCTTGCCGTGGGCGGAGAGTTGAAAGCTACGTTCTGTATGACGAAGGGACCCTATGGGTACATGAGCCAGCATGTTGGCGATATGGAAAACCTGGAGACGCTGGGAGCATTCGCCCAAACTGTGGCACATTTTGAACACCTTTTTCGTGTAGAGCCGCAGCTCCTTGCTTGTGACATGCATCCCGACTACCTGAGCACTCGCTGGGCGCTGGAACGAACGGCACATCTGCCACTGGTCCACGTGCAGCACCATCACGCGCATATCGCGGCGGTGATGGGCGAGCACCAGCTGCACAGCAGCGAGCAGGTAATCGGGTTGAGTTTTGACGGCACTGGGTACGGAACCGATGGGGCGATCTGGGGAGGGGAAGTGCTGCTGGCCGATTACGCTGGATTTGAGCGGCTGGCGCACTTGCGCTATATGCCATTGGCGGGTGGAGATGTGGCGGTGAAACGGCCGTATCGCCTGGCCCTCTCCTACCTGTGGGCCGCTGGCCTGGATTGGGATGAACGACTTGAATGTGTACGGGCCTGTTCCGATGTTGAACGAGAAGTACTGCGCCGCCAATTGGAGACCGGCCTTAATGTCGTACCTACCAGCAGCATGGGCCGCCTCTTTGATGCCGTAGCCGCGTTGGCCGGCGTCCGGCAAGTGGTAAGTTATGAAGCGCAGGCGGCCATTGAATTTGAAGCCCTGGCTGATCCGGCGGAGGCGGGAAGCTACCGGATTGAGTTTGCAGGAGGCGAAATGGATCCTCGACCGCTGCTGGAGGAAGCGCTGCGAGACGTACTTTCTGAAGTACCGCTTTCCGTGATTGCGGCGCGGTTTCATAATGGGGTGGCAAAGGTGGCGTTGGAACTGTGCGAGTGGGTCCGACTGGAGAAGGGGCTGAACCGTGTGGCCCTGAGCGGTGGGGTGTTCCAGAATATCCTGCTTCTGGAAAAGATGACTGCGCTGTTGGAGCAACAAGGGTTTGAGGTGTTGGCACACCGACTGGTGCCGCCTAACGATGGTGGGTTGGCTCTGGGGCAGGCATTGGTCGCTGCAGCTAAGTTTGACGGAGCAATCTCTGCTCGCTATACTGGATAGAAATCTAGCAAACAACGAAGACGGAGACGAGTACGGCCGTGCGGTGTTCAGAGAGTTGGCGGTTGCTGCGAGCCAAAGACCTGCGGACCTGAAATCCCCTCCCGAGTTGCCTATCGCAGCGCTGCGGCAGAAGGTAGGCCGGGTTCGCCCGTTATCGCGGATTTGAGGCCGGGCCAGATCGTGGGTCTGGCGAAGCCAGGTGGCACCACGGGCCCCCTCGTCCTGGATTGGATGAGGGGGTTTTTGTATTTTCACGGTGTAATCTGGAGATAGAAAGGACGAAGTGAAATGCTCGATATTAATGTGATCCGGCAGAATCCGGAATGGGTCAAAGAACAGATCGCCAAGCTCAATGACAGCGCGCCGATTGATGAGATTCTGGTGGCCGATGGCCGCCGCCGTGAGATTTTGCAGGAAGTAGAAGAACTACGGCGGCAGCGCAACGAAAGCTCGAAGCAAATTGGCCGTTGGATGGGATCGCTTAAGAAAATGGAAGCGGATTTGCGCAGGGCCGAGACGGGCGTAAACGTCGGTCAGCCCGTGGAGTTGCTACGCACGCAAGTGGCAAGTATACAGCTCAACGCGGACGAGACTATGGAGCAAACGCGGCTGATTGGCGAACGCATCGCAGCGCTGGACGAAGAGCTGCGAGAGGTGGATGAAGAGTTTGGCCGGCTCATGCTCTGGGTTCCGAACCTGCCGCATGAGAGCGTGCCGGTGGCAGCGAACGACAGTTTCAATGTAGCTCACGAGCCGCAAGGTGCGCCGCTGCCGGTCTTTGATTTTGAACCACGGCCGCATTGGGAACTTGGCCCGGCGCTGGATATTATTGACTTTGAACGGGGCACAAAGCTGAGCGGCAGCCGCTTCTATCTGCTTAAGTCGGAGGGCGCTCGCTTGCAGCGGGCGTTGATCCAGTTCATGCTCGACTATCATGTAGACAAGCACGGGTACACAGAAATCTATCCGCCATTTATGGTGCGCTCGGAAATGTTTGTGGGCGCGGCGCAGCTGCCCAAGTTCGCGGACAATATCTACCGTGATGCTGAGGAGGATTTCATGTGGCTGGGTACGGCCGAAATCGCGCTGACCAATGTCCATCGCGATGAGGTCCTGGAGGAGGTGGACCTGCCGCGCAATTACGTGGCCTATACACCGTGCTTCCGCCGCGAGAAGATGAGCGCCGGGCGCGATGTGCGCGGAATCAAGCGCGGGCACCAGTTTGACAAGGTTGAGATGTATAAGTTCACAACGCCGGAGACGAGCTATGCCGCGTTGGAGGAGCTGGTCAGCCAGGCCACGGATATCGCGGCGGCGCTGGGCCTGCCATACCGCATCATTGAAATCGTGACCGGCGATCTGGGCTTTGCGGCAGCGAAAAAGTATGATGTGGAGATCTGGGCGGCGGGCTGCCAGGAGTGGCTGGAAGTCAGCTCGGCAAGCAATACGGAAGCGTTCCAGGCGCGGCGGGCAAACGTGAAATACCGCCCGGCAGACGGCGGCAAGCCACGGTTTGTGCATACATTGAACGCGAGCGGCTTGGCGCTGCCACGGGTGATGATTGGCATCCTGGAGAACAACCAGCAAGAAGACGGCAGTGTGGCGGTGCCAGAAGCACTGCGGCCGTATATGGGTGGAATGGAAGTGATTGGACGATCAGAAACGGAGTAAGCAGCAGCCGGATTAGAACGGACTCTCGCGGTGACCGATTTCGGTAGCGCTCTGGACGGCACGCTCGCTCAGCAGGTCATCGTAGACAACCAACATGCGATCGACGATTAACGGCCAGCCAAAGTCCTGGGCGTGAATCTTGGCCTGAGCGCCAAAAGCCCGCGTGCATTCCTGGTTCGTAAGCAGCTCGTAAATACGAGCGGCCAGGGCCTCCGGGTCACGCGATGGGACATGGAAGCCGTTTTCGCCGTCACGCACGAGGAAGGCTAGGCCACCCACCTCAGAGGCTATGACGGGGGTACCGGTGGCCATGGCTTCCAGGGCCACCATTCCGAAGCTTTCATAGTGAGAAGGCATGATCACCATTTCGGCGGCAGAGTAATAGTACGGCAATTCGTTCTGGTCCTTGGCACCCAGGAAGGTGACGAAATCGTGAATTCCCAACTGTTGGCGCAGGTCCTGCAGGCGTGCCATCTCCAGATCGGGATCGTCGGACCATGGATCACCGCCGATGATCGCCACGCAGACATTTTCGACCGCTTCGGGATAACGGTCCTGGATCAAAGCGACTGCCTGCAGTAGGGTATCGACACCTTTCAAAGGCTCGATGCGGCCGACAAACATGATGCTGCGGTTGCCGAGCGCGATGCCCAGGTGAGCCTTGGCTTGCCGCTTGGGGATAGGCGCGAAGCGCTCAAGGTCAACCCCCGGAGGAATCACCACCTCTTTGCCGCTCCGATCACCGTAGAGCCAGTGCAGCTGCGCCTGCTCGGCGGGCGTAGCTACGATAATGCGGTCCACAAGTCGAATGACTTCCAGTTCCCCTGCGATCCTTTCGGGTGGAGCCATGTCCGCGGTGGTGGTGGCAACGCGGTTCTTCATATGGCCAAGCGTGTGGAACATGTGCACGACGGGTACGCCTGGCCAGGCGGCACGCAGCTTACCGGCGACGATGCCAGACAACCAGTAGTGGCTATGAATGAGGTCGTAAGAAAGACCTTCGACTTCGGCAAAGCGAATTACCTCGCTGGCAAATTCGTCCATGAAGGGCGTTACTTCCAGGAGAGGGATAGGCTCTTCTGGTCCGGCTTTGATGTGAATGACGCGGGCGTTGGGGCCGAGGCTGTGGCTGATGGTAGGCACGAGCGCGTCCTGGGATCGCGTGTAAACGTCAACCTGGATGCCGCGGCCGGCCAGTTCGCGACTGAAATCGCGCACATAGACATTCATCCCTCCTGTTTTCTTGCCGCCCAGCATGGCCAGCGGGCAGGTATGGACACTTAAGATGGCGACGCGATTAGGCAAGATGAGTGGGTGGGTAATCATAGTTTCACCTGTGCTAGAGCATTGCCACGATCAAGACCCTATGCCTGGCGATAAACCTGCAGGCGGTAGACATTGGTATCTGCCGCCCCAAAGCGGTATTTGTAGGCTTCGTCGCCGCGCAGGAAGTCGAACGCGTTAAGGCCGTTGTTGATGGCTTCTTCGATGGCCCAGGCAGTGATCACGACGCCTGGGCTGAGTGCGGCAAAGGCTTGCGGGTCAAGCCCCGAGTTGTAGACCCAAATGCGGCCGTTATAATCGAAATTGAAAAGCGCGGCAGCTTTCTGGCCGTCAACTTCCAGAAACATCAACTGCAGGATCCCGGCGATCTGCGCGGCGGCTGCGGTTTCCTGGAACAGGGCCCGCCGACCTTCGTTCAACCAGTCTCGTTTATCGAATGTGCTTTTCTGCAGGAGATCGAGGAAGTCGTCGACGGCCCGGGGCAAATCTTCATCTTGGCCGACAATGTGGCACACAGCTTCCGCACCCTCAGCACGACGCAGTTTGCGACTTATCTCGCGGCGCTGCTTACTATCCAGGCTGTCGAGGTAGTCGTCAAATGTGGCAGGGAGGGTAACGACGGGGCATACTTCGTCGATCGCTTCAACCAGCGCGAGTTTCTGTTGAGCAGCGGCCCGCGGCAAGAAAGTGCGCGTGGGCGAGTCCTCAGGTATGTTGCAGAGTTCGAGCAGCTGCCAGATAGGAAACTCCGGCGAGCAAAGGGTGGCCATGATTGCTGCCCAGCTTTCCTCTGCATCGGCGGCTGTGGCGATGAGGTCAAGGTAGTCGGTCTCTTCAACACAGCCGTTGAAGTGAATCACACCTTCCGGGTTCAAGTAGAAGCAGGCAATGGCCGCAAGACGGCCGTCACCGTGGCGGGCCGCGAGAGTGTGAAGCGTGCTGTGCGCAGGCTGCAGGTTCCTCCACCAGGAAGACTGATATTCCAGGCTCTGAAACGGGCTATTGGTCATGCCCTGTCCTGCAAGGGTATTCCATTCCGGCCTAAGTTCGGTAAATGCGTATTCCCCAACTATGTGCTGTATCAACATCTGAACGGCTTTCCTTGGCGGGCGAAACTGGAGGCGCTGCTAGATACGTCTTCGCCAGCCCGTTTATTATAGCGTAACAGATCAGTAACTGCCGCGTCCCGAGTTGTATTCGCTCATTCGCCGGCCGGATGCGGTGGATCGAATAGTAAGGGCCTGGGGCTGGACCAAGGGATTGCCAGGAAGGCTGTTTTGCTATATGAACGACAGGCCGCACGGCACAACCTGCAAGCAGGTGGGTGAAAGCGAGCGCTTGCCACGAAAGAGGTCGAAAGGTAGTATTGCCGGATGGTTTCGCCCGCAATGAACAGGTCCGCGACGGCGCGATGGAGTTGGCTGATTCCAATTGGAATCCTGGCAACCATGGCTGCCATTGTGATGCTTGCCCCGGCGGAGAGAACTTTGGGTGAAACGATTCGCTTTGTATATGTGCACGTAGCCTTTACCAGAGCGGGCATGGTCGGCTTCTATGTGGCCGGTGCGCTGGGCATAGTGGTGGCGCTAACGGGGAATGTGCGGCCGCAGGGATGGCTACAGCCGCTTCTGTGGGTGGCGTATGGACTGTTTCTGGCCGGCGGGGTAGCAAGTTTGTTTGCCCAGCAAAGGAGCTGGGGTGGCATGCTGCTGGCGGAACCGCGCAACCGAACGACCTTGCAGGTGCTGGCGGTGGGGATCATTGTGTTGATCGTGTCCGGCTGGGTGCCGTGGGTGCGGCTGCGGGGGCTGCTGGCTACCGCGCTGGCACTCTATGTTGCGTGGGTGATCCCGCGCACGCCGCTTGTGCTCCATCCATCAAATGCCGCGGGCAGTTCGACTTCCCCGATGATTCGCCTGGCCTTCCCACTATTGACTGGGCTGGCCGCGCTGCTGGGGGTGTGGTGCGTTTGGTACTGGAAACAAAGACAGGCGACCGCAGCTGACCAAGAAGCTAATGGCATGTTCTGAGATGCCTTATAGTCTTTGCGCTGAGGGGAAAGGGGTCGTGTAGAATAGCTTGGCCTGTCGTGGACGGCCGTTGGGTGCAGTGCTATGAATGACGAGATCGACACTCTTAGTTTTGAAGAAGCGCTGGGCGCACTTGAAGAAACAGTGGCCCTTTTGGAGGCGGGGGATATGACGCTGGAAGAATCCCTGGCTCTGTTTGAACGGGGCCAACGTCTCTCGACACACTGCAATAGACTGCTTGAACAGGCGGATCTGCGCGTGGAGATCCTTACGGCCGACGGCGAAATTGCTGACATAACGCCGCGACGCGACGACAGCCAATAGCGCCAGGCTCCTGGCTACTGTACGGAAAAGGTTTGAGGAACTGACGTGTTTAAGAATTTACGAGAATCATTGAGCCGCACGCGCCAGTCAGTATTCGGGCAGATCGCCGGTGTGCTTGGTGCAGGCGATATCACGGATGAGACCTGGGAAGACCTGGAGGCGCTGCTGCTGCAGGCGGACGTAGGCGTACCGACGACGTTGTACCTGGTGGAGCGGCTGCGCGAGCGCACTACTTCTGAAGGGCTATACCGGACAGAGCAGCTATTTGCGGCTCTAAAAGAAGAACTGCGCGCGATTCTGGTGGAGCCGGAACAGTTCAAGCTGGAGGAACCCCGCCTACTGACTGTCGTGATGGTTGTGGGCGTGAACGGATCGGGTAAAACGACGAGCATCGGGAAACTAGCGCACTACTACCAGAGTAATGGCCGCAAAGTCATTTTGGCGGCGGCGGATACTTTCCGGGCGGCGGCTATCGATCAACTGGAGATCTGGGGCGAGCGCGCAAACGTTCCGGTTATCGCAGGGCAGCCGGGTGGGGATCCGGGCGCGACCGCGTATGACGGCATTCGGGCAGCGCGCGCGAGAGGGTATGATCTGCTGTTTGTGGATACGGCCGGACGCCTGCACACGAAATATAACCTTATGCGTGAATTGGAGAAGGTGTACGGTGTGTGCAAGAAAAGCGTACACCTGGCGCCGCACGAGGTGCTGTTGGTGCTTGATGCGCCAACGGGTCAAAACGCGCTGGTACAGGCGCAGAAATTTCAGGAGTCAGTTCAAGCTACGGGTGTTGTGCTGACCAAACTTGACAGTACGGCGAAGGGAGGCATGATCTTCGCGATTTATCGTGAGTTGGGTCTGCCGGTGCGCTTTGTGGGGACCGGCGAGAAGATTGACGCGCTGGCTCCTTTTGACCCCGACGCATTTATTGAGGCATTATTCGAAGGATAGGGACAGCGGCCGGACCGGGTAGTTCGCGTTGCATCAGGAATAGAAATGGAAGAGTTAATCGACAAATTGCGGGAATTGGAACAATCCGTGGGACAGCTGCGGAGGCGTCTTTGACTTAGATGTCAAGAGTGAAAAGTTAGCCAGCCTAGAGGCCGCTGCAGGAACGGCCGACTTCTGGGATGATCCGGACAAGGCACAGGCAGTGATGCGGGATATCACCAAGCTGCGCAACCAGGTGGGCGTTTGGGAGCGGCTTTACAAGCGCCTGGGCGATGCGTTGGAACTTGCGGAGCTGGGTGACGAGGATCTCGCGGTAGAGCTGGCGCAGGAGGTGGCTGTGCTGGAGCAAGAGGTCGCGGCGCTGGAGTTCCAGACGCTTTTCAGCGGACGGTACGACGACGAGGATGCGATCCTGGCGATTCACGCAGGGGCTGGAGGGACGGAAGCACAAGACTGGGCGGCGATGCTGCTGCGGATGTATATCCGTTGGGCAGAAGGGCGCGGGTATACGGTAGATATTCTGGACGAGAGTGCCGGAGAAGAGGCCGGGATCAAGAGTGTAATGCTGTCGATCCGCGGAGACTATGTTTTTGGCCACCTTCGTTCGGAGCGTGGAGTGCACCGACTGGTGCGTATTTCGCCATTTGATTCGTCCAGCCGGCGGCATACTTCGTTCGCTAAGGTGGAGTTGTGGCCGGACATCGCGGACGAAATTGAGATAGAGGTTGACGAAAAGGACCTGCGGATAGATCGTTTCCGGGCGAGTGGCGCGGGTGGGCAGCACGTTCAGAAGAACGAGACGGCCGTGCGTATCACGCACTTGCCCACTGGGATCGTGGTTTCCTGCCAGAACCAGCGGTCGCTGACCCAGAACATGCAGGTGGCGATGAACGTGCTTAAGTCGCAGTTGTATGATCTGGAGCAGCAAAAACAGGATGAGGAGATCGCGGCGTTGAAGGGAGAAGTGGTTGACGCGGGATGGGGGAGCCAGATTCGTTCTTATGTTCTGCATCCGTACAAGATGGTGAAGGACTTGCGAACGAATTATGAGACGGGCAATACGCAAGCTGTGCTGGACGGCCGTTTAGACCCGTTTATGGAGGCGTATATGCGGCTCATGGTGGGCGAAACGGCGGAATAACCCAGGGATCTGATTCCCCTCGGCGGCCGAAACGCGAGGGGAGTTGCCTATAGCACTTTGCGTTTGAAAACCGATTTTTGGTTCGCTGAACGTTAGTTGGCGCCCAAGTACCTATAGGCGATAGCCCAGGGCGCACGAAGTGACCGTTCCAAAAATGGGGAGAAGCTGTGATATCCTTTAGCGATAGAGAAGGAGGATATCATGCGCATCCGAATGCAACTGCCCCGCGTTCAACCGGAGAAATATGAGATGCCCTCCATCTGTCCGTATGAGGACTGTGCTGGGGAGCACTTCAAGCTTCACCAACGGCATTGTCGGCGTTCCATCGACGACACAGATCATGACGCAGTGAACGTGCGGCGCTATCGCTGTCTGAGTTGCAAGCAGACATTCCGGGTCTATCCGCGTGGCGTAAGTGGCGCGCAGCGCTCAGACCGGCTCAAGGCAATGGGCATCATGTTGTACGTACTGGGACTGAGCTACGGCGCTGTGGAGGATGCGCTACAGGCGCTGGGCCTGGCAGGCAGCAAGGCCAGCGTCTACCGTGACGTGCAGGCAGCGGGCGAGGCTGTGCAACGCGTGCGCCAGGCACAGGGCGAGCGCAAGGTGACGGTGATGGGCGCCGACACGACGTTTGTCACGTGCAACCGCCAACAGGTGACCATTGCCATGGGCGTGGACGCCTTGACCGGTCAGGTGCTGGACATCGAAATAGTGGACAGCGAATCAACTGAGACCCTGCTGCCGTTTCTCGAGGAATTGCAGGAGCTTTTCGAGGTGGAAGTGCTGGTCAGTGACGACCAGGACAGCTACAAAAACGCCGCCGCAGAGCTGGGACTAATCCATGGTATCTGTCGCGCGCACGTCAATCGCAATGTGGCTAAGCTGGTGGGTGAGGTGGGACTACAAGCCCTGCGCCGTCCCGACCCGCCGCCTGAGCTTCTGCGGGTGACGGTGGACGACTTTCTTGACGACTTGCACCTATTCCAACTCATTGTCGCCTTGCGTCCTGCCAGCGGTCAGGGCCAACTCTGGCAGATGTTTGAGCGTTACCGTTACGCACCGCCACCCGCGCCCGGCGAGCGAGCCACGATGTGGTACCGCTTTCGTCTGGCCCTTCAACGTTGGTGGAGTCACTGGTCTAGCTTGACCCTTGACCAGCGTTGGCGTGGTCCTGGCGGCGCGACCCTGGATGGTACCAATAACGCAACAGAGCGAGCTATCGGCTGGTGGGTCAAGGAGCGTTATCGGACAATGCGCACCTACAAGCGGCTGGAGTCGGTGCTCAATGTCTGCAACCTAATCTGCTACCTCGGTTCCAACAGCGGCGATGTCTCCCTAACAACACTGTTGAATGCCTGATAGCGAACAACCTCTTAGGCGCTCTGCGTCTCTATGACTTTCTTCCCCATCTGTGAAACAGTCACCGCACGAAGACATTATTTGCGGGAGTGGATTTCTCTGCTATAATAGATCGTTTGCGGGTTCTTACCTGTTTCTAACGCTGAAAAGTTGACATAGTGGCTCTAAACCTCTATACTAGCTGCAATGCTAGATGAATTAGATGGCTACGAGAGCGTCGGTGCATCACCGAACGCTCTTTTCTGCGTATATGCTGTGCCTTTTCCGCTGGCAAGTTTGGGGGTGCGCCAGCTCAACCGTCCGTCCGGGGTGGAGCTGGTACTGTGATCTTGGCACTCTGCTGAAATGGGGTAGCAGAAGTGCATTGTTGAGGATTCCCGCGCGCGTGCCCGCAATTGGGTGTGGTGTGCCGACAGTGTTTAATCTATTGGAGGTCGTTTTTTAGTGGACACGACAGATTTCCGTTCATTGCGTATTAGCCTGGCATCTCCTGACACAATTCGCTCCTGGTCGTATGGCGAAGTTACCAAGCCCGAAACGATTAACTACCGGCGTCTGCGCCCGGAAAAAGACGGGTTGTTCTGCGAAGCGATTTTTGGCCCGACGCGTGACTGGCAGTGTTACTGCGGCAAATACAAGAACGTTCGTTATAAGGGTATTGTCTGTGACAAATGTGGCGTAGAGATTACGCGTTCTTCAGTGCGCCGGGAGCGTTTGGGGCACATCGAGTTGGCTGCACCCGTGGCGCATGTATGGTATACCCGTCGTGTGCCCAGCTACATGGGCCTACTGCTGAACGTATCGCGTCGTAATCTGGATCGCGTGCTGTATTTTGCGCAATACGTAGTGACCGAGGTCGATGAAGATGCCCGCCAGCGGGCCCTGAAGCGACTCGATGACGAGCTGCTCGAGGCGGAACAACAGCTTGATCTGAAGCTGCAGGAGCAGGTTGCAGAGACGACTGCTGAGGTAGGCGCACGCCTGGCTGAGCTGGAGGCGGAACTCGAAGAGCTAAACAGCACTTTTGATGATCGCCTGGGCGCAGCAACGGATGCCTTCATGAAGCAGGCGCAGTCGGTACAAACGCGTATCGAGAACCTACAAGGTTCGATAACGCCGGAAGATATCAAGATTGGCGATGAGGTTATCGCCAGTGCGGGAGAGTCGATCGGCCGTGAGCATATTGTACTGATCCAGGATCAGGCCAGTGAGCGCCTGACGGAAGTGCAAAAAGCCTTTGAGGAACGGCACCAGAGCCAGGTGGCCGAACTGCAGCGCGAAATCGGGGAACTGCGTAGCGAGATTGACGCCGCGGCGGAAGAGATTGCCGAAGAGTATGAACAGCGGTTGGTGCGTCTGCGCCAGCAGGCACAGACGAATCGCGAACAGCTCGAGGCAATCGAGCAAATGCATTTTCTGAACGAGAATGAGTACCGCGAACTTAAGAGCAAGTTCGGTAACGTATTCCGCGCCGGTATGGGTGCGGAGGCGCTGCTGGAAATCCTGAAGGGCATGGATCTGGATCAGATGTCGCGGGATTTGTGGCGCGAGGTGCGCACGACCCGTTCGAAGCAGGCGGCCAAGCGGGCTACGAAACGTTTGCAGGTGGTTGAGGCGTTGCGCGAGAGTGGCAACAGGCCGGAATGGATGATTCTGACAGTGTTGCCGGTGATCCCCCCTGATTTGCGCCCGATGGTGCAGCTAGACGGTGGCCGTTTCGCGACATCGGACCTGAATGACCTGTATCGGCGTGTAATCAATCGCAACAACCGCCTCAAGCGGTTGCTGGATCTTGGCGCCCCGGACGTTATCGTGCGCAACGAGAAGCGTATGCTGCAAGAGGCTGTGGACAGCCTGATCGACAACAGCCAGCGCGGCAAAGCGCTGAGTCGGCGCGGGCGGCGTGAATTGAAGTCATTGTCGGACATGTTGAAGGGCAAGAAGGGCCGTTTCCGCCGCAACCTGCTGGGCAAGCGCGTGGATTATTCCGGCCGTTCTGTCATCGTGGTCGGACCAAAGCTGAAGATGGGTGAATGCGGTCTGCCCAAGATTATGGCCCTGGAACTGTTCCGGCCGTTTGTGATCAGCAAGTTGATCCAATATGGGTATGTCAGCAATGTGAAGGGCGCGAAGCGTTTCATTGAGCGCCAGCCCCCAGAAGTATGGGAGGTGCTGGAAGAGGTGATTCAAGGACGGCCGATTTTGTTGAACCGCGCCCCGACCTTGCATCGCCTGGGTATTCAGGCCTTTATGCCACGCCTTGTAGAAGGCAAGGCGATCCAGCTGCACCCGCTGGTATGTGCGGCTTTCAACGCGGACTTTGACGGCGACCAGATGGCTGTGCACGTGCCCCTGTCTCAAGAGGCAGTGCGTGAAGCGAAAGAGCTGATGCTGGCGACACGCAATCTGCTCAAGCCTGCGGATGGCCAACCGATTGTAGGTCCTTCCAAGGATATGGTCCTGGGTGTGTATTACATTACCCTGATCAGGGATGGTATGCCGGGCGAGGGTCGCATTTTCAGCAGCCTGGAAGAAGTCGAAATGGCCTATGAGCTTGGTTACGCGGATATCCATGCCAAGATTCAGGTGTATACGGATACCTATCTGAAGGAAGACGGCACACGGTACGCAGACGGCAAACCGCGCCGCCGCTTGATTGAGACCTCGCCGGGAAGGGTGTTGTTTAACCTGGCTTTGCCCGAAGAGGCACGGTTTGTGAACAAGCTCCTCGACAAAGGCGGCATCAATCGACTAATCAACACGATCTATCGCCTGGTCGGCGATGATAAGACGATCGAGATGGTCGATGCGATCAAAGATATCGGCTTCAAATACGCGACGGTATCGGGTACGACAGTTGCTGTAGCCGACCTGACTGTGCCGGAGGAACGTACGGGCATCCTGGAACAGGCACGTTCGCGTGTTGACGAGATCGATCGCCAATACCGGCGCGGGCTTTTGACGCCTGAAGAGCAGTATCAGCGTACAGTGGAGACATGGAACGAAGCGAAGGACGATGTCGCAGACGCGGTGCGTAACTCGCTGGACCCGAACGGACCGATGGCGGTTATGGCGCTGTCGGGCGCAGGCAAAGGCGGTTTTGGCCCGATTACACAGCTGGCTGGTATGCGCGGTTTGATGGCTGACCCGCAGGGGCGGATCATTCCGGTGCCTATTCAGTCGAACTTCCGCCAAGGGCTGGAGGCGCTGGAATACTTCATTTCGACCCACGGTGCGCGTAAAGGCCTGGCGGATACAGCGCTGCGAACGGCCGATGCGGGTTACCTGACGCGCCGCCTGGTGGACGTGGCTCAAGATCTCATTGTCATGGCCGAAGACTGTGGCACGGAAAAGGGGATTTGGGTGCGCCGTGAAGATAACTTCGGCAAGCAGACGTTGTCGGAACGAATTGCGGGACGTGTGGCCGCGGAGACGGTTGTCGATCCGGAGACCGGGGAGATTGTCATCGCCAAAGACGACATCTATACGGATGAATTGGCAGATGCGGTGGATGCGCTTGGCGTGGACGAGGTCTATGTGTTCTCGCCGATGACCTGCGAATTACGCCTGGGAATCTGTCAGAAATGCTATGGGATCGATCTGGCGCGGGGCAAGCCGGTGAAGCTGGGAACGGCCGTGGGTATTGTAGCGGCGCAGTCCATTGGCGAGCCGGGCACTCAGCTGACGCTGCGGACGTTCCATACAGGTGGTACGGCTTCGGCCGGCGGCGATATTACGCAGGGTTTGCCTCGTGTTGAGGAGCTTTTTGAGGCGCGGATGCGCCCGAAGGGTGAAGCAGTCATTACCGAAATCGGCGGACTGGTCGATACCAGCGTCGTGGATGGCGTGCGTCATGTTTATGTGACTGACCGCCAGATGATCGATGACGTTTATGAAATTCCTGACGGCTGGACCGTTCGAGTTGAGAATGGAGACCAGGTCGAGATAGGCGATGTAGTTGCGCAGCACGAAGACCAGGAGATGGTGGCCCGCCATGCGGGCCATGTGCAGCGCGATGAAAAGGGCTTGCGCGTGGTATGGGAAAGCATGCAGGAAGGCGATTACGCCATTCCCGCGGGTATGCGCCTGTTGGTGAATGACGGACAAAGCGTCAGCGCCGGGCAGCAGCTGACCGAAGGCTCGCGCAACCCGCATCGTATCCTGGAGATCATGGGCCGTGACGCGGTAACGCAATATTTGCTGCAAGAGGTTCAGCAGGTGTACCGTCCGCAGGGGCAGAACATTCACGATAAGCATTTTGAGGTTATCATCCGCAAGATGCTCAGTAAGGTGATTGTGAAGACTTCCGGCGATACGGAATTCCTTCCCGATGACCTGGTAGAGTTGGCGGCATTCCAGGAGGCCAACGAGCAGATCATGGCCGAAGGTGGCCAACCTGCCGAGGCTGAGCCTGTCCTACTGGGTATCACCAAGGCTTCCCTCAATACAGATAGCTTCCTTTCGGCCAGTTCGTTCCAGCATACGATCAAGGTGCTGGCTGGTGCGGCCATTGCCGGGAAGGAAGACAATCTGGTTGGGCTGAAGGAAAATGTGATTATCGGTAAGTTGATCCCTGCGGGCACGGGCTATGATGCGCGCATTGAGCGCGCGGAGAAGCTGCGCCTGGAAGCTGAGAAGCCAGAGATTGACCTGGCGACCGTGACCGCAAGTTTGCTGATTGACGATAACACGGATGACAGTGTCCTGGAAGCGATGATTGCTGCGGCGGCTGAATCGTCTCGTGTGCGCCAGCAGCCGGATGAAGACGAAGATGCTGTTTTGTCCGAAGGGGCACGACTAATGATTGAAGACCTGGAAGACGAACTGCTGCAAATGGCCGCAGGCGGTATGATTTCCGGTATGGATGTCGACGAAGACCTGGATGATTTGGACCTCGAGGATGATGAGGCGGACGAACTGGAAGCCGAAGCAGACGCGGACTAGATTTCCTGAATGTGAAACGCCCCGTTGATCGGGGCGCATAGAGCTAAAGCAGCTGCCCATCGCGATATCGCGATGGGCAGCTTTGTTTTCTAGAAATCACGCCGTAGGAGCATGGCGGCCAGCTGGCGCAGGGCACCGGCAGCTTCGCCCTGCGGCTGAACGGCGTCGAGAAGGGTCAGCGCTTCGCGGGAATAGGCGGCGGCGCGATCCTCAGCGAAAGAGCGCGCGCCGACGTTGTCCAGGGCAGTGACGACTGAAGCGACGAACTGTTCATCGGCCGGGGCGATCTCATACAGCCGGCGGAGTTCTTCATCTTGCTGCAGGCCATAGAGGACCGGAAGTGTCTTCTTCTTGGTAACAATATCGGTGGCAACAGATTTGCCGGTTTTGGATTCATCGCCCCAGATACCGAGGATGTCATCGATGACTTGGAAAGCGAGACCGAGGTTACGACCCAGGGTGGCGTACTGTCTGACGGCGGCTGGGGAGGCGCCGGCGATGAGGGCGCCAAGTTCTGTGCTGAGGGATAGAAGTACGGCCGTTTTACCGGTAATCATCTGCAGGTATTCATCGACCTCGACGCTTTCTCGCTTTTCAAAATCCATGTCCATAAACTGCCCTTCCGTAAGACGTAGCGACGTTTCATCGAAACGGCGCAGGGCGCGCACGACAACAGGCGGCTCGACCCCATACTCAAGGAGGCGGCTCATGGCCAGGTGCGCGATGGTGAACATACCATCGCCGCAATTGATAGCCTGCGGCTCGCCCCAGAGCGCCCAAACAGTCGGCCGACCTCGACGGGTAGGGCTGGCGTCTTCGATGTCGTCATGAACAAGGGAGAAGTTGTGCAGGATTTCAATAGCAGAACCGGCAGGTAGAGCCTGGCGCCAATCCCCACCCGCAGCAGCGCAGGTCAACATGCAAGCCAGGGGACGGATGCGCTTACCGGTGTTCAAGTTGAGCGGTTGGAAGGTCTCATCGACCCAACCCATGTGATAGTGCATCATGCCGAAGTATGGGGCAGGCATGCGGCTGGGTTCGCCAAAGGCACGGCGCATCTCGGCGTCAAGTTCCGGCAGCATCTGCGCGGCCAGGAAGTTCAGCTGTTCATTCATATGGTTTCTCTAATGGATCTGGACGGGAAAGCGGACATGACGAAACGGCCACTCAGAAGTTGGTGTACAGTTGGGTGTGTGACAAGGCTGCGATATCGGCTGCGCCGCTAACAAACATGGCCACGCGCAACTCATCTGTGATGGTTTCGGCAAGCTCGATAACACCGGGGACCCCGCCCTTGTCGGCGGCGCGCAGGAATTCGCCTGCAAGGCCTACCAGGGATGCGCCGAGGGCAACCGACTTGGCGACATCAATGCCATTTCTTATACCGCCACTCGAAAAGATGGGCAAGTCCGGTGCCCCCTGGCGACAATAGCGAATGGAGGTAGCCGTTGGAATTCCCCAGTCTATGAAGGCGCCAGCCACGCGGGCAAGGCGCGCGGTGGGCGCACGGTGCATCTCAACCTGGCTCCACGAGGTTCCCCCGGCGCCTGCTACATCAATGGCGGAGATGCCGGCTGCAGCGAGTTGTCTGGCAGTCTCTTCGGAGAAGCCCCACCCGACCTCTTTGGCGACTACAGGGACGGGCATGGCGCGGCATATTCTGTCGATCTTGTCCAGCAGATCGCTGAAATTGCCGTCGCCCTCCGGCTGAACCGCTTCCTGCAGGGCGTTGAAGTGAAGGATGAGAGCGTCGGCCTCAACCATTTCCACGGCCCGGAGGCAATGGTCAATGCCATAGCCATAATTGAGCTGGACCGCGCCGAGGTTCGCAAAGAGGGGAATGTCGGGGGCGACATCGCGAACTTCATAAGTAGAGATGAGGGAAGAGTCCTCAATTGCGGCGCGCATGGAACCCAAACCCATCGCCAGGCCGGCATTCTGGGCTGCTTCGGCCAGGGTGCGGTTAATGCGCCGCGCTTCCGCTGTGCCGCCAGTCATGGAAGAGATGAGCAGTGGCGTGCGCAGGGGTTTGCCGAAGAGGGAAACGGCCGTGTTAATCTGCGCGAGATCCAGTTCCGGCAGGGCATGGTGCATAAAAAAGTAGTCGTCGAAACCGGAGGACAGGCGTTTGAAGCTGACATCCTCTTCGAGGTTGATACGGATATGGTCTGCTTTGCGCTTTTCGTTGGTGACTTCGGCGCTTTCCGGTGGGGCGACGGATTGATCGGATAGGGTCATTACTTGTTGCTGCCTTTTCGTGTATGCCGCTCCATTGTAGCGTGGGCCAATACCCTGCAGGAGTATACCGAACAGTGCTCTCGAAGGGTAATGCTGGCGCCCGTAAGGTCAGGATGGCGCCGGCCAACCAGGCCTGCGGCGCAGCCCTGCACGGACTTGGCTGGCCCGCCGGTCCTAGTTCAGCGCATCCAACGACCACTGGGCGGGATAGAAATTCTGGTTAACGCGGAGGGCTTCTTGATAGGCTTCGCGAGCGCCGTTGATGTTGCCAAGGAACGCGAGCGCGTGGCCCTTGTACCAGAAGGTTTCTTCGACGTTACGGCCACCTTGTGTTTCTAACGTGGCATCCGCGAGATCGACTATGTCCTGGTAGCGCTGCAGCTTCAGGTAGGCCAGATAGGGCTGGAACTGGTACCATAACATTCGCGGCGGAAGCCCGATTTCGCGGGCGCGATCAAATGCCTGGGCACCACCCTGGTAATATTCGGCTTCACCAGTCAGACCGCCGGTCCGTGTCAGGGCCGTTCCCAGGTTAAACCAGGCGACAGCGTCCTCGGGGTTTGCACGAGTTTCGGCTTCGGCGCGCGTGGCGACATTACGCCACATGGCGAGATCGTCAAACATGTCGGGCCCAAGGATTGCGGCGATCTCTTCGGCCTGGGCATCGGGGTATACGACGTAGAAGGTATAGTTGAATTGCTGCCAATAGTCGTCCATCTCGGAGTAGGAGATTGGCCGTCCGCTGCCATCAAAGGGGCCAAGGTAGCTGTCCTGGGTGAGAAATACCTCCCTGGCGTCGTCGTAGCCATAGACGGTGAGGTAATGGCCCCACCAACCAGTTTCAGGTAGTTCGTAGCCTTTTTCGACGACGACCGGGTGACCTGCGGCGACGAAACGTTTGATCATCTCCAGGGTGCCACCGCTGCGGGCAATTGCGCTGAAGCCTGGAGTCTGCTCGTTGACGTAGTCGGCGATCTGCCAGGCGCTCACGTTGCGATCTTCGGGGTTAGGCTTGAGATATTCAGCGACCTGGGCCTGAGTGATGTCATCTCCGAGGAAGTTGAGTACCTGGGTGAGATTTGCGGGGCCGCAGTTGTTGAAACTCTGTTTGACAACGCCCATACCTTCAAGCTGGTGGCTGGCGGGCAACGGAGCGGGGGTAGGCGTGGGCGGCGGAGTGGTGGGTACGGCCGTTGGCTCCGGTGTTACCGCACTGTCCTCCGCCTTCGTTACGCTAGTAGGCACCGGCGTAGCGGGTGCCAGGGTGGGCTCAAAGGCTGCCGTGGGCGCGATCTGCGCCTCGCCGACCAGTAGAGAGGCGATGTCGATTTCTGCGCCGCGATCGATCTGGGAAGGTGCGGGCAGCGCGGTGGCAACGGGCGCAACGGCGGCAATGACCCCTTCAGAGATGCCGCCGAGAAACGGGCTGCGTTCCGACAGAGCGACGCGATAGCGTCCAGGGATGGCCTGCACGGCGCTGGGCAGAGCCAGCAGTCCAGCAATTAGCAGGATCTGAAGTCCGACAATCGTCAGGATGATGGTTTTGGTACGGTTGTTCATAAACACCTAGGTATTTAGCGCGGTCTCAGCCACCCAGTGTCGCCAGCGCCTCGGCGGCGGCGGCGTAATTGGGGTTGAAAGAAACTGCGTCAGATAGACTGGCGCGAGCCTCGGGTAGTTTTCCCTGAGCGGCCAGAGCAAGGCCTCTATAATAGTAAGATTCCTCAAAATACGGCCGATCCTTCAGTGTTACATCGGCCAGCAGGAGGACATCGTCGTAGCGTCCAGTCTGGTAATAGGCTTCGTAAGGACCGAATTGATACCACAGCATTCGCCATGGCAATCCGATGGCACGGGCCTGATCAAAGGCAGTTGCCGCGTTTTGATAGGACCCAAGGGCATTGTATGCGGTGCCCAGATTGAACCAGGAGAATGCATCCGCGGAGTTTGCCGCAGCCTCATCGCGCACGCGGGCCAGGGCTCTTTGCCACATGAGTTGTTCGTCCATATCCGGACCGATGATTTCGGCCACCAGCTCGGCCTGGCCTGGCTCGTAGAGCGCTATGTAATTGCGGTTGAACTGCGGCCAGTAGGTCTGCAGGTCGGCGTAGGGTAGGACACGTCCGTTCGGATCGGCATTCTTAAGCGGTTCCTCGCTGGTGCCGAACCAGGAGTCATAGACCCAGAACTGCTCCAGGTCATCGTCATAGGCAACAAGTAGCAAGTAATGCCCGTACCAGCCCAGCCAACCGAACTCCCCAGGCGGGTCGATGCCCAGCTCTATGATCACGGGAATGCCGCTGGCCAGCAGCTGGCGCAACGTTTCAGTTGAGCCGTTCGCGCGAAACAGGGCCTGATGGGAGGTTTCGTTGCTTACGTAGGCAGCCATTTCCCACGGTGACACATTGCGATCCTCGGGGTCCGGTTTGAGCACGAGGGCTGTGTCCTCCTGACTGAGGCGCTCCCCAAAATAGGTGAGGGCCATGGCCAGTGTGGCCGGCCCACAATTGTTCCAGGTCTGGAACTTGTGTTCAATGCCTTCGAGGCGGGCGGCAGACGGCCGGGGTCGCGGGGTTGGTTCCGGGGTGTCTGTCGGCCTCGGCGTAAAGGTGGGCGCGGCGGTCGGAGTTACCGGTACATCCGTTGGTGCGTGAACCATAGTCCCCGCCGTTGATGATGCCTCCACGATCCGAGTAACCGGCAATGAGGTTGCGTTAGCCGTCACAGGAAAAGAAGCAGGTGTGGCTGTGGCCAGCAGGGCGACCGCGGCTGCCGGAGCGCTGACAGTGGGCAAGAGGGCGACGCTATCGTCCGGAAGCCCGTAGCGCTGCAGCGGTTCGGGAAGGCGCACCACGTAGCGATCCGGCAGTGCGCGGATGGCGGCGGGAACGAGAACCACGAGGGAAATCGCAGCCAAACCTAAAGCAAAGGCAATTCTCAATCCGTTCTTGCGCATCTCTTGGTGCTATGTCAGCCGTTTTTCCAGCAAGCGTTATGCATGTTACTATACGGCCATTCAGCGAACTGGATTGTAACTTACATAAGGCTCCTGCATCGTGTGAAGGAGCATGCTCTAAGAGAGTTCTCAGTCGTAAAAAGACAGATTCCCCTTGGCGGGCCCGTGTACCTGGAGCGAAATTATGGGCCATGAGAGGGTCCAGAAGGAAGAAGATATGACCTGGCAGGATCGCGTTGCAGGTATTCTAAACAGCAGTGAGGAGGGATTTGACCGGCTCAAGAATGCCCTGGGGCAGCGGCTCGGGCGTGACCACAAACTGGTGATTGCGCCGTATCTGGGCTATGGCAGCGCGACGAAGGTGAGGGTGTACGGCCGTGTGTTGGCCAACGCCGGCGACCTGAGCGGCGCAGTCGAGGACTCGCTGTGGGAGAATCTGTGGGCTATGTATCAGCGCGCGGAGAGTGACGAAATTCCGTACCCAGAGGTTGAGGTGCAGATGAGTGGAGTCAGTGTGCACCTTATTGGGAATGAGGAAGGATTTTTTGGTGGTGAGCTTCTGTTACCTGATGAGGAGCCCGGGGATGAGGGAGTGTTCCGCCCGGCGCGCTATATCGTGCGGCTTGGGGAGGAGCAGATCGAAACATTCGAAGATGTCCTGCTGCCCGGTACCGGGGCCCAGTTTGGGGTGATCAGTGATCTTGACGACACCGTACTGCAGAGTTTCGCCAATGAACCGCTGCGAATGCTGAGCGAGATGCTGACGAAGAACGCGCGGACAAGACGGCCGTTTGCAGGCGTAGCAGCGTTCTACAATGCGCTGACGGAAGAAGGTAATCCACTTTTCTACGTGTCGAGCAGTCCCTGGAATATGTATGATTTGCTGGTCGATTTCCTGGCGGTGCAAGGGCTGCCGGAAGGACCGTTGTTCTTGCGGGATTGGGGTGTGACGGCTGACGAGTTTTTGCCGACGGACCACCGGGGGCACAAGCTGGAGCGGCTGCGGGAGCTCCTCGATTTTTACGGTGAACTCGAGTTCGTGTTGATCGGCGACAATGGCCAGCAAGACCCTGAAATCTACTACGAACTTGTGGCGCAATATCCCGACCGGATCAGGGCAGTGCTGATCCGGATGGTCGACGAAGATAGCGAACGAATCGCCGAGGTGGAGCACATTGGTCTAGAGATCAAGAAGGCGGGGAGCAGGTTTGCAGCCAGCAGGAATACCCTGGGGCTGGCACAGGCCGCGCTGGAGATGAGTCTGATTGGCGACAAAGTTCTCGCGGTGGTGGAGGAGGCGCAGCAGGAGGGCGAATAGCTCTAGACGGCCGTGGGTAAGCGCAACCGACAACTACTCGTCGTCATCTGCCGCTTCATCCTGCCGCAGACGTTGGACTGTAATTTCATCCAGGTGCTGTTGGATTTCAGCGGCTGTACCGAACTCACTACCAAGCTGCGAGGCGGTGTAGCTGGCAGCGGCGGCTCCAAATTCGAGGGCGACATCCAGCGGTTGGCGACGATCAACTCCGGCCAGGAACCCGGCAAGCAGTGCCTCCCAAACGCCGCTGCTGGTCCCCGGTTCACCTTCCGGCAGAGTAATGAGCCATTCCTCGTCGGCCGTGGCCAGGAATGCAGAGGCAGTATCTGGCATCTCGATCAAGACCGTGGGTATGCCTTTCTCGCGCAGAACTCGAGCACAGTAGGCTACCTCCTCCGGGCCTCGCACGGGGAAGTTAAAGAGGGCTTCGGCCTGTAATTGGGTGAGAGTGATCATAGTCAGTTCCGAAGCCAGCACGTCATCCAGCTGCTCGATACCCAGGGCTGCGACGGTGCGGGCGCCGAGACGGTTACCGACCTCAACGAGGCGACGGAAAGAGCCAGACGGCCGTACGGGTGGCAACGGACCGGCAAAGACAAGAGTATCGTTGTGACCCACAATTGTTTCCAGCTCGGTCACAATCCGGTCGACGCCTTCTTCGTTTAGTGGCGCACTTTCTTCCACCAGATGGGTTTCCGTCTCATTGCCCGTATCCACGATAATTGTGACGCTCCGTGTCGGCCCTTCGGAACGAATGAAAGTGACGGGGAATGATTCCAACTGCATTAGTGCTTCATAGGCGCGAGCGGTGGCGTCGTCGCCAAGCAGGATCAGAGCGTGGGTGGAGCGGCGCAAGCGATGCAGCGCACGGCTGACGCCAACTCCCGCTCCCGCGGGATCGAGCCGCGTTGAACCGTCTACGAGGTTATGATACCCTAAAGCAAGGTAGCGAGTGCCAATCGTCCGGTCCAGAGACGGGCTCAGCGTGACCGTAATGATTCGAGAATTGTCCAAAACAGCACCTCCTTGATCGGGATAAGCATACCATACGGCGCGCAGGCGTTTTCCTCAGCGAGCCCCCAACTGATATTGGATGAACCCTATGATACCCTGGAGACAGGCGAAGCCAACCATTCTCACGGAACTAGCCGCAAACGTGCGGTTCGGTTTGATCACTGATGTGGATGGTACGATTAGCCCGCTGGTCGATGTGCCGGACTCGGCGCAGGTCACGCAAAAGAGCCGCTCCGCGCTCTTGGCCCTGCAGCAAGAACTGCCCCTG
This sequence comes from uncultured Chloroflexia bacterium, assembly GCA_963786145.1. GTDB lineage: Bacteria > Chloroflexota > Anaerolineae > Promineifilales > Promineifilaceae > JAACFF01. Next base: position 321,935 of record CAWAYB010000001.1, on the reverse strand, counting down.
GTGGCGGTTGTTTCCGGGCGCGCTGCTGCCGATGTCTATCAGCGCGTGGGCGTGCCGGGCGTAGTGGCGGTGGGAAATCACGGGCTGGAGCGGTGGAGCGCTGCAGGCGTAGTAGAGGATGCTGCGGTGGCGCGTTATCGTCCTGCGCTCGAGCGGGCGATAGCAGCGATTGAAGTGGCACTGGAGCCAGGAATGACGCTGGAGGATAAGGGACCAACGCTGACGGTTCATTATCGGCAGGCACGAGAGCCGGAACGGACGGCTGAGCGAATGAGGCCGGTCATGGAGTTAATTGCCAGGGAGCAGGGACTGCTGTTGTATCACGGCCGTATGGTATTTGAGTTCCGGCCGCCCCTGACCACGAACAAGGGCACGGCGTTCTTGGACCTCGTGAAGGAGTTTGAGCTAGGGGCAGCGCTCTATCTAGGCGACGACACTACGGATGTGGATGCGCTCCTGGCGGCGCGGCAACTGCGTGAAGAAGGCCGCTGTCACTCTTTCGGTGTAGCTGTGGTGGGCGAGGGCGCTCCCGCGTCTGTGGGCGAAGCGGCGGATTTGTTGGCAGAGGGCGTGGATGATGTGGAGGAGCTGCTGACGTGGCTGGCGAAGGCTGCAAGGGCATCGCGGACCTGATCATCAAACCAGTGCTGGACTCCGGCGTTCTGGACCACGCTGCGCAAATTTTCCGCGCGCAGCCTTCGTTCCTCAGGGGGCATGGTGAGGGCCTGGTGTATCGCTTCGGCCGTGCCATGCACGTCGAAGGGTGAAACCACCAGGGCATCTTCGTGGAGCTCATAAAACGCCCCTGCATGTTCCGAGAGAATGAGGCTGCCATCTTTCTCGTTCACCAGCACCCCTTCCTTGGCAACCAGGTTCATACCGTCGGCGATGGGATTAACGAGCAAGACATCATACAGCTGCATGGCGGCGATGGCACGATGGTAGTGATCGCCCACGATGACGCGGATGGGTTCCCAAAAGGGGTCACTGTACTGCGCGTTGAACAGACCAGCCTGAGCCATGATGTCGCGGAGATAATCCTGGTACTCGTCTACTTCAAGCCGCGAGGGCACCAGCAAAGCAAGCATTTTGACTTTGCCTCTGTATGCAGGGTATGAGTCAAGAAGGGTGGCAAAGGCTTCGAGGCCCCGCAGGATGTTCTTGCTTGGTTCGATACGATCCACACGTAAAATGAGACGCTGATCGCCAATGACGCTGATGAGCTGCGACTTGAGGAGCTTGGTCTGTGGCTCCTCAACGAGCCGCTGCGTGCGTTCCACGTCGACAGAGATGGGATAAGCCAGGGCGCGTGTTTCCTTGCCACTATGGAAGAGGGTGTCGCGGGTGCCGCGCGAGTGAACGTCGGGCAAATAGAAGCGACAGTTCTGGACGAAGTTAAAGGCATCCTTGGTGGTCTGGAACCCAACTCTGTCGGACTTGAGCATGCTGGTCAGAATCTCATCGCGCATCTGGCCGGGGAGAATACGCCAGGCATCGATGCCCGGCCACGGGATGTGAACGAAGGGCTGGATCTGCACCCGATCGCCGACAAGGTCGCGCAAGAAGGCGGGCAGCAGGTAGAGATGATAGTCCTGGGGCAGAACAATGACCGGGCGCTGCACATCACCAATGCTTTCCGCGATAGCTTCGGCGAATTGGCGATTTACGGCCGTATACCCGCGTTTCCAGGCCCGCCAGGTGTCGGCGGTTATGCTGGGGGTGCGCGGTATGTTCCATAATTCGTGCTGGATGAACCAGAGCAGCGGATTGGCGATGACGTTGTAATATAGCTCGTACTGGCGCGCTCGCGGTGTGATCAAACGGAGGAAAATGTCATCCACGTCCACGGCCGTGCCCTGGTGCTGTTCTGCCCAGGCCCGGTCATCTTTGCTCATCGCTGAGGCAACCCAGAGAACTTCGTGCTTTTCGGCCAGAGCCCCGAGGGCAGTGACTAGGCCCCCCGAGCCGCGTTGTGTATCAAAGGTACCATCCTCGTTTGCGGTGAAGGAGTAGGGACCACGGTTGGAAACGATGACAATCAGGGGTTCTTGGGAACGAGTGGATTCAGGCATGATATTGGCTTCCAATACTATCGGCACCTGCATCAGGCGACTTATGATGCCAGTGGCGCTACTGTGGTGGAACAGAGCGACGTGGCCCACCAAGACGATAGCCCGAACGCGACAATTCAGGCTCTTTGCCTTATTGTAACACGGCTGGTACGTTGGTTGGACACCCGCTCGGTGCTCGACCGCGCCCAACTTATACGGCGGAAATCTGTATTTTGACGAACGTCAGTGCCAGATGCTTTCGTACGAGTGCTCCCCCTTGAGCACACGGCCGTCGGCGAAGCGCTGGGGTGAGAAGGGGGTAATGTCTACGGTGGTGGCGACGCCGTCGATGATTAGCTCGGACATGCAGGCGCCAACCGCCGGCGCAATCTTGAAGCCGGTGCCGCTGAAACCGCAGGCAAGGTAGAAGCCTTCCGGGCCAGCAGCGCCCATTACGGCGCGCTGATCACTGGTGAGACCGTCGAAGCCACTATGAGCGCTGTGCAACGAACCTTTTTCCATTGCGGGGACTCGCAAACAGATGCGTTCCACGGCGCGCTCGACAAAGTCGGGCGAGGCATTGTCCGCATCCCCGTCGGGTGATAAACCCAAAGGGTTGTGATCTTCCAAGCCAACGAGGGTCAGACCACCGGTCTCGGGACGGAAATACATGGAGTTGGCCATGTCGATGACGGTGGGGTGGCCCGGCTCCATGGATTCAGGCCGACGGATGAACATCGTGTCGTGACGCCACGTGGTGATCGGCAAGTCGAGGCCGACCATGGCGCCGATTTGTCTGGCCCAGGGTCCGGCGGCGTTGACAACGACTGGAGCATAGAACGGTCCGTGGCTGGTTTCGACGCCGGTGACACGGCCGTCCTTCACAGTGATACCGGTGACCGTGACCTCTTGCCGCAGCTGCGCACCCATTTGCCTGGCAGCAGTGAGCATACTGTGCACCGTGGCCCAGGGATCTGCGTAGCCGGATTCAGGTTCGTAGGCCGCAACTTCAATGTCTCCAGTATAAAAGGAGGGCGCAAGACGGCCTACATCGCCGGCTGAAATCAATAGCGAGGGGATACCAATGTCCTGGTGCATTTTGACGTTGGCACGCAATTGATCCGTGTAGGCAGGGGCGACGAACTGCAGAAAGCCGGTGCGGGTAAAGCCACACTCACCTCCGACCATCTCGGCCCAATTGCGGAAGTATGCGAAAGAAGCCCAGGCCAGCCGCGATTCAGGTTCCAGGTCATAGTGCATACGTACCAGACCGCTGGACCGCCCGGTAGCGCCGGAACCCATGAAGGATTTTTCGAGGACAATCGACCGGACGCCACGTCTAGCTAGGTGGAACGCAAGGCTTGCACCATGCACCCCTGCACCAACGATGATGACATCTGCTGCATTCTCCATTCTCCACCTCATGCGCGGGCTTCGTTCCGGAGAGGGCCTGCGCTGACCATCTTCCCGCGCCGCGAATTATAGCATGGGTCGGCATGGAAAGGCAGGCGATCTGGTGGATGGAAGCCGGCAAGGATGGGCCGGCTTCTCTTTGTAGGCTTCCCTATTCCACAGTAACGCTTTTGGCCAGGTTGCGCGGCTGATCGACATCGGCACCGCGGCGTACGGCGATGTGGTAACTCAGTAGTTGCAGCGGAATGACGTTGATAATCGGGGCCAGGAGGGGGGGCGTTTCAGGTACGTATATTACGTAATCCGCCTCGCGCCGGATTGACTCATCCCCTTCCGTGGCCAGGGCGATGACAACACCGCCGCGCGCCTTGGCCTGCTGCACCTGGCTGACCATCTTGTCGTAGAGATCGTCCTTGGTGACGAGGGCGACGACGGGCATCACTTCGTCTATGAGAGCGATTGGACCGTGCTTCATTTCCCCGGCGGGGTACCCTTCGGCATGGATGTAGCTGATTTCTTTCAGCTTGAGCGCCCCTTCCAGGGCAACAGGATAGTTGATCCCGCGGCCAAGGTAAAGGAAATCGGTGGCCTTGAAAAACTGGTTTGCCAACTCCTCGTATTCCAGGTCACGGTCCAGTACGCGCCCGGCGAGATCAGGGATGTGCGCGGCATCGTTCGTCAACTCCTGCATCCGGGCTTGGGAAAGATGGCCGCGCAGGTAGCCAAGCTGGCAGGCAAGCAAGTAAAGGTCCATGATGGAGTTCGTGAACGCTTTGGTGCTGGCCACACCGATTTCGGGCCCGGCCTGCATGGCAATATAACCGTCAGACATGCGCATCGACTGGCTGCCAAAGGTATTCACGATGGACCAGAGGACAGCTCCCCGTTCACGGGCCAGCTCCATCGCCGCCAGGGTATCGGCGGTTTCCCCGGATTGGGTAATTGCGAGAACAGCCGTGTTCTGATCGACGATAGGATTGTAGTAACGGAACTCGGAAGCATACTCCACTTCCACGGGCAGGCGCGCAAGCGATTCAATCATGAACTTGCCTACCAGCCCGGAGTAATAGCTGGTGCCGCAGGCAACAATAAACAGCTTCTGCAGGCGGTTGGCGAGTTCAGAGTCGAGGTTCATGTCAGGGAGCAGGACTTGCCCCGTTTCAAAATCAGCGCGGCCACCCAGGGTGTCGATGAGCGCCCGCGGTTGTTCGAAGATTTCTTTCTGCATGAAATGCTTGTACTCGCCCTTGGCGGCGCTAACGGGATCCCAGGCGATGGCGTGGATTTCGGGCTGCACCGGACGGCCGTCGAGATCGGTTATCGCAAAGCTGTCGCGCCGCACACGGGCCATCTGGCGGTTCTCCAGGAAGGCCATCTGGCGCGTATGGGACAAGATGGCAGGAATATCGGAGGCGATGAACATTTCGCCCTCGCCGATTCCGAGCGTGATCCCACCGGCGTTACCCAGACGTGCGCAAATGAGCTCGTCTGGCTGGACTATGCTCATGACGACAACGGCGCTGGCGCCCTTCAGCAGCTGCAGGGCCTGGCGCACGGCCGCTTCGAGCGAGACACCGGCACCGAGATGGCGTTCCACCAGATGGACGATTACTTCCGTGTCGGTGTCGGAGGAGAAAATGACACCTTCGGCCTCCAATTCCTCGCGCAATTCAAGAAAGTTCTCAACGATTCCATTGTGGACGACGACCACACGGCCGTCCATGCTCATATGGGGATGCGCATTGCGCTCGTTGGGTTCGCCGTGCGTGGCCCAGCGGGTGTGGCCGATGCCGATTTGCCCTTGCAGGGGCATGCCGGCGAGGCTCTGGGCAAGATTTCCCAGTTTGCCCACGTCGCGACGAAGGGAAATGGAGCCGTTTTCCTGGATGACGGCGATACCCGCCGAGTCATACCCCCGGTATTCCAGCTGTTTGAGGCCGTTCATGACGACGAGAGGAGCCTGCTGATCACCAATGTAACCGACAATACCACACATGCTAAGCACTCCTTTGTGCGGTTCGGCATGCGCAAGGTCACGGCGCATGAGACGGCCGTGGGACATGCAGAACCACATTGGTTGGCGCGTCCGCATCTTCAGTTTGTCGCTGCGGCAGGGACGCCCCTTCAGTTGGGTTCATTGCCTACCTGCTGCTGTTGAGCAATAAACAGGTACGCAATTGTGCAACGCCACCCGCTGGACAATTTGACTCCCGGTTACCCGGAAGGATTGCAGTCCAGCTTCAATTGAAGGGGCAAGAATCAGAGTGTGGCACCCTGGGAGGCTTCCGCTGATCTTTCGATTTTCCCGGAAAACCGGTTAGCCCCACCTCGCAGTGGGGAACCTCCACCTCGTCAACCTCTCCGCACAAGCGATGAGGTCCATGCGCTGTAAACGCCCCGGGCTCCGGCAGAAGTGAAACGCCTGAGCTTGGACGAAATGCTAGCCCTTCCCGCTATTTCTGTCAAACGAGGTCAGCTGACAACGCCGTGAGTTCTAAGGATTTCCGGACGTGTAATTTCTGGGAGCAAGCCTGCCTACTTGTCTGCGGCGACAGTAAGCTGGCCCGGCAGGCTGAGGCGGAATGGCAGGCAAGAACGCTGCTGTGTTTGTTCCTTCAGCCAGCGAGGGTATAGTAAAGGTTCTTGCTGTAGTTCTTTCACGGGCAAAACGAGCCTGTCGACCTGCCCGCGGGTAGGGTCAAGTGACCCTTGTTTGTCGCTGATGGAGCAGGCCGAGCAAGCAGTTGGATCTTCTATGACTTCGGAAATCGCGCTGGTATTGTTCATCCTGGGGATGGCCATCGTGCTGTTTGCCTCTGAACGCATTCGCGTAGATGTGGTGTCGATGATGGTCTTGCTCACTTTGCTCTTCACCGGGCTGGTCACCACGGACGAGGCATTTTCGGGCTTTTCCAGCCCGGCAGTAGTTACCGTGTGGGCAATCTATATTGTGAGCGCGGGGCTAATGTATACGGGCGTGGCTGACTTCCTGGGCCGGCGGATCATGCGGGTATCTGGAACGGAAGAGTGGCGGTTGATCCTGGTGATCATGCTGGCAGTAGGTACGATGTCGGCGTTTATGAACAATATCGGGGCAACGGCCGTGCTGCTGCCAGCGGTGGTGGCGATCGGCCGTAAGGCGCATATTCCTGCCTCGAAGCTTCTCATTCCCCTGGCGTTCGGGTCGCTTCTAGGCGGAGTGACTACTCTGATTGGCACGCCGCCCAATCTGCTGGCAAGCAACGCACTAGCCGCAGCGGGGTACGAGCCGTTTGCTTTGTTTGACTACTTACCCATGGGCCTAGTCGTCATGCTGAGCAGCATCGCTTACATGGTGCTGATCGGCCGGCACTTGCTTCCCGAACGACATCCGGACGACGGAGAAGACCTGGTCAGTGAATATCACCTGCGCGATTATCTGACTGAGCTGCAGGTCCTGGAGAACTCGACGCTGATCGGCTTCACCCTCATTGAGAGCAAACTCGGTGAGGAGCATGGCCTTACGGTTGTCGGGATCGTACGCGAAGGTAAGACCAGATTGGGCTACATGCCGAACGCCCATATACGCGAGGGTGACCTGCTGATGGTGCGCGGGCCACTGGACAATATACTGGCTGTGGGACCGGCGTTGGGGCTGGCCATTGATCCGCATTTCCGGCTCAGCGACACGGACCTGCAGTCTGCGGAAGCGACAATTTCTGAAGTTGTGGTGAGCCAGAAGGCCGACTTCCAGGGACTTACCCTGGAGCAGATGGAGTTTCGAACAAGATACAACCTTACGGTCCTGGCGATCTGGCACCAGGAGAAGCCAATTGTGGACCGCATCGGCAATGTGCGACTGCAGCTGGGCGATACGTTGCTGGTGCAGGGACGGCGTGAGCAGGTGGAGGCGCTTTACCGTCATCCGGAGTTTCTGGTACTGGGTGATGTGCCCATGGAAACGCGGCGCACGGAGAAGGCGCCGTTTGCTCTGGCGATCTTTGCGTTGATGATAGGCCTCGTGGTCACAGGTACGGTGCCGATTGCGGCCGCGGCCGTGCTGGCCTCCATCTTGCTGGTGTTGACGGGCTGCTTAAAGATGGATGAAGCGTACAAGTCGGTGGAATGGCAGTCCGTCTTCTTGATCGCGGGTATGCTGCCGTTGGGAATCGCAATGGCCAATACGGGAACGGCCGCTTATCTTTCGGACCGGATCGTGAATTTCGCGGGCGGATACGGGCCTCAAGCGGTCATGATAGGGCTGTTTGTGCTGACGACTTTAATCACGGAGTTCATGTCTAACGCCGCGGCAGCGGTGCTGGTAGCACCCATTGCCATCACTACGGCGGTGCAGCTGGGAGTGGCGCCGCAAGCCTTCGTTATGGGAGTCGCCATCGCGGCATCAAACTCATTCTTGTTCCCCATTGGCCACCAGGCTTCTGTGTTGGTTTATGGCCCTGGCAATTACCGATTTTTTGACTACACCAAGGTTGGGCTACCTTTGACGCTGCTTATTTGGGTCTTGCTCATCATCTTTTTGCCAACATTCTGGCCAATGTGACGCTAGCAATATCTGCTCCATAATAGATCTGTTAGATAGCAAGCAGACCGCTACCTTGCCCGCCAAACCGGTCGTATAATGTTAGGTAACCTGGGTGCAGGGGCAGTTCTGCCGGAAGCACTCGACTGCGGAGTAGCAAGTTTATGTCAATTCTTTGGGCTCTAGGCGGCTTTATCCTGATCCTGACACCTGTAGTCCTGATCCACGAGTTGGGTCACTTCTCCGCTGCTAAGCTATCCAAGATTCGGGTGGAGGAGTTTGGATTCGGCCTGCCGCCGCGGGCCCTGAAGCTTGCGGAAAAGGCCGGTACGATCTACTCGCTAAACTGGATTCCGCTTGGCGGCTTTGTGCGCCCGGCCGGGGAAGATGATCCTACCGTGCCGGGTGGCTTTGCAGGGGCGTCGAAGCGGGCGCGCCTATTCGTGCTGTTCTCGGGGGCGGGTGCAAACTTTCTTTTCGCGCTCCTGATCTTCTGGATGGCACTGATGATTGGGCCACCGGCGGTGGAAATCGCAGGTGTGGACCCGAATTCGCCGGCTTCGGCCGCGGGATTACGGGAAGGTGACATTATTCTCGCCGCGGCAGGCGTTTTGGCGGACAGTACGATGAGCCTGCGTCAAGTGGTAGATGCCAATGCGGGCCGAGCAATTCCGTTATTGATAGAACGGGACGGCGAGGAGATAACGGTCAGTCTGGTGCCGCGTAGGCCGGGAGAGTTTGACCCGGCAACGGATGGCCCGATTGGGGTGAGCCTTCGTGCGGCGACGGGTGGACAGACGATTTCGCGGGGACCCGTGGAGGCGGCGGCAAACTCGCTTGCATTCATGTGGGACAATGTAGCGATATACGGCCGTTTGCCTGGCATGCTCATGAGTGGTGAGATTACTCCCGCGGAAGCGCGCCCGGTCAGCGTGGTGGGAATCAGCCAGATTGCCGGCCAGGCGGCTGAGTCATCGGCCAGCAATCGCACGCTGTATCCCATTCTGACTATGGCCGCATTCATCAGCCTGGCGCTCGGAATCACAAATTTGCTACCTATTCCTGCCCTGGATGGCGGACGAATTCTGTTTATACTGATCGAGGCTGTGCGCGGCCGTCGGATCGAGCCAGAACGCGAGAGCATGGTTCATGTGATTGGTATGCTGCTGTTACTAGGCTTGATGGCTCTGCTGATCTTCCAGGACATTGTCAATCCGATTGTTCCCCCACAATAATGAATTAGAATTGTCAGACGGTCTATGATTGCATGGCCGTACTAGTTCGCGCCGCCGGCGAACCTCCGGGCGGAGCTTTAATGCATGAATACCGAACCAGATGAACTACCCGAAAAAGAAGAATTGTCATTCTCTGAGGCTTTGCAGCGCCTGCTGGCGGACGAGGACTTGCCAGTCCATCTGCTCTACCGGATTTCGGACCTGAGCGAGGGCGAGAAGGTCGAGCTGTATGAACGGTGGGTGGTGACGCAGGACGGCCGTCGTGAGGAGATCGCGCGGCACCTGGCCGACATCAGTGAAGACAATTTCACCGTGGACTTTAAGCCTTTTTTCGCTTACCTATTGGCAGATCCTGATCCTTCTGTGCGGGTCGCCGCACTCGAAGGCTTGTGGGACGCCACTGAGCTGAAACTGGTCGGGCCCATTGTGGCCATGTTAGAGAGCGATGATAATCAGCGCGTTCGGGCTGCTGCCGCTGCCGCACTGTCGCACTACCTATTGCTGTCGGCGTGGGGGGAGCTGCGTCATGTGCCTACAGAACTCATTATTGAAGCGCTGCTGGCAGCATACCATGACCAATCCGCTGAAACCCCCGTGCGCCGGGCGGCGTTGGAATCGTTGGGATCAGTCCCTTCGGACGAAGTGGAACAACTAGTTAAGAATGCATACGAGAGCTCGAATTCCGAACTTCAATTGGGGTCACTATTTGCCATGGGCAACAGCGCCGATCCGCGTTGGCTTCCAATCCTGATTGATGAATTGGAGAGTCCCTATAGTGAGATGAGGGTAGAGGCAGCGCGAGCTTGCGGCAGTATCGGGCACTCCGAAGCTGTGCCTGGACTGGCCGAACTGGCCCTGGACGATGACGAGGAGGTCGCGGCGACGGCGATCGAGGCATTGGGACTCATCGGTGGGAACGACGCGCACCGGGCGCTGGAGGCGATGGTTGATGACCCGCGGTTTGAGCACCTGCAGGATATCGTCACCTTGGCCCTCGAGGATATGGACTGGCTCGAAAACGAGCTGACAATGTTGTCGTGGCGGGAGGAAGACGAAGGTGATGACGACCTGATCGAATTTGACGATTTGGACGAATAATCTTGAGCGAGATTGCCACCGTCATTACACAGAATATTTTGCCGATTCTGTTGGTGGCGTCATTCGGTTACTTCTTACGCCGCTGGCGCAGTCCTGATCCGCGTGCACTGTCCAGCGTAGTACTGAACGTTTTTAGTCCGGCCCTGGTCTTTTCCTCTCTGGTCAATTCGCGTATTCCGGCAGGGGAATTGCTGGAACTGAGCCTTTTCACGGTTATGGTGATTTTGGCTATGGGTCTGTTGGGGATGGTCACGGCCAGAGTAGTAGGGTTGTCGCGGCTTGACACGGCCGCGCTGCTGATCCTCGTTATGTTTGTGAACAGCGGCAATTTTGGCCTTACGCTGGTACAACTGCGGTACGGGGACGAGGGTGTCGCGCGGGCGGTTGTATATTACGTCACCAGCACGCCCCTTGTTTATACGCTGGGAGTTTTCATCGCCTCTATGGGCGAGGTATCGGGGCGCGATGCCCTTTCGCGAATGGTACGGCTACCGGCAGTTTATGCGACTGTGCTCGCACTGCTGGTATACGGGCTACACATTCCGGTACCCGGTCCGCTGATGAGCGCAATCGATATTGCAGCGGAAGGTGCGATCCCACTGATGCTCGTTCTGTTGGGCATGCAGTTAGCAGATTTGAGGGGTGGCCTAAACTGGAAGCTTGCGGCACCGGCAATCAGTTTGCGCCTGCTGGTCGGTCCGCTTGTTGGGGTGTTGATCGCCGGGTTTCTAGGCCTGCAGGGCCTGAGCCGTGGAGCGGCGATCATCGAAGCGAGTATGCCGGCGGCGGTGTTCACGATCATCCTTGCCACGGAGTTCAGCTTGCCTGCGCCCGCGGTTACCAGTATCGTTGTCCTAGGTACGCTGATTAGCCCGCTGACTATCGCCGCAACAATTAGCTTCCTGGGATTGTGAGATGCATATCGTGAGCAGGTTGAAGTTTGCTGCACTGTTTTTCCCTCTGCTACTGTTCTATGTCAGCGGAAGTGCAAAGGCACAGGAGGATGTGCTCTTTCTGGAACCTAGTGCTGGTTTTACGTTTGGACAAGAGGTTCGCTTTGGTTTGCGAGCTGCTAATGCTGCCGACGTCTCATCAGTGAAGTTGTTCGTTCAGCCAGAACGCACTACGAACGTGTTTGAAGTGGATGTGCCGTTCGAAGCGGGAGAGACCATTGAGGTGATGGTTACGGTGCCGGTGCAAAAGATCGGACTGCGGCCGTATCAGTCGTTGAACTACGGTTGGGAACTGGAGACAAGCAACGGCATCCGGCGGGTGCCTCCGCAGCGATTGGATTATGCAGATAATCGCCTTGTCTGGCAGCAGCTGACTGAGAACGGCATTACGGCACACTGGACGGGCGAAGGGCCATTCTTTGGCGAGCTGGCGCTGGATATTGCCGGCGAAGCCGTAAAAAAGACCAGCGCTCTGCTGCCCCTGGAGGGCCTTGTGCCCTTTGAAATCTACGTGTATCCGTCCGCGGCGGAGTTGCGAACGGGTCTTGAGCAAGCCGGTGTGGCAGATCAGCAAGCGTTATTGGACTCCGGGACGGCACTAATCACGGTAGTAAATCCGCAAACTGCTGAGAGTGAGCTGCAACAGGCCGTACCTCGCACAGTAACTGAAATTCTATTGTATCAGGCAGCCGGCGGCCAAACCAATCTCTTTCCGTGGTGGTTCCGCGAAGGTGTGATGGGAAATATCCAGCCTACGGAGAATCCGCATGGGGATGAACTGTTACGGAGGGCGGAGCAGCAGGGCCGGACGATTTCGTTGTGGCGGCTCTGCCAAACTCCGCTGGAGACGGGAGACTACTTGACGTTGGCGATGACACAAAGTACGGCTGTGGTGGACTATTTGCTGCGAACCCGGGGCGAAGCGGCCGTGCGGCAGCTGGCGGCGGCTTTTCTGGCCGGAGGCAGCTGCGAGGCGGCTGTCCAGAAGGTTTTGGGATACTCACTGGAGGAACTGAACCGCGCCTGGCTTGTGGAGCGCCAACCCCGGTCGATGGCCGCTCAGCTCTGGATGGGGAGTGGTTTGTGGATTGTGTTGCTGCTTGGCGGTGCCGTATTGGGTGGCCTGGTGTACCGGGTCACTCGCCACCTGGAGACATGAGATGACAAATGAAGAGCAAGAAGACCGCGCCAAGAACGGGAGTTTGTCGCCAGGTGACGGGCAACCGCCGCGGAGGGTAGAGGACCCTGAAACCAACAAAGTGACGGATTTTGACGCGTTATTCGGCGAGGGAACCGGGCTGCTGCGCCAGGGAAAGGTAAGCGAAGCACTGGACCTGCTGGAACGTGCCCACACATTGCGGCCCGAGAATCTTGATGCGGCTCTGAACCTGAGTGGTGCGCTGATCCTTTCGAACAAGTTCCGCGCTGCGGTTCAGGTCTTGGAGCCGCTCCGCGAGCTGGATCCGCTGAATCCAATGGTGTGGACCAACCTTGGCGCGGCGTACCTGGGCAACCCCGTGATCGCGCTGGACGAAAACCAGCGCAGCGCAATTGGGGCATTCGAACAGGCCCTAGAACTCAACCCGGCTGCGCCGAGCGTAGCCTACAATATCGGATTGATTTATCGGGACCGGCACGAACCTGAGAAGGCGGCGCACTGGTTTCGAAGAGCCGTGCAGACGAATCCACAAGATAAAGATGCGCGCCGCCTGCTGGAAAGAATGCTCGCCCAGCAAGAAGAGGAAGAATAGAGAGGGTTGATAGCGGCGAGCAGGGAGAGATGAATGACGGATTTTGAGAGACAGTTTGCGCCGTTCGCGGAGAAAATGCGCGCGGTTGGGCTGCCCGAACTGTTTATTGGCACTTTCGCGGGATATTACAGGCAGTTACTGGACGGCCGCACGGGTCTGATGCCCGGGGAGGAAATTGAACCGGTCGACCAGGTGGTACACATGGATGACATGGCTGAGAGGCTGCGTCTGGTTGGCAATGCGGCCTTACCGCAGGCAGTGATGATCAAGCTGAACGGCGGCCTGGGCACGAGCATGGGTTTGGAGCAAGCCAAGTCACTACTCCCGGTGAAGGACGGATTGACATTCCTCGATATCCTGGCCGGACAGGCCAAGGCGGCCGGCGTGCCTCTTGTGCTGATGAACAGTTTCGTCACGAACGAAGATTCGCTGGCGGCGTTGCAGAAGCACGCTGAATTGGCTCAGGATTTGCCGTTTGGTTTTGTCCAGCACGCCGAACCAAAAGTCCGGCGCCAGGACTATGCACCTGCGGAGTGTCCGGAAGACCCGGAACTGGCGTGGTGCCCGCCAGGACATGGCGATATCTATACGGCGCTGGTTACACGGGGGATGCTTGAAGCGATGATCGCCCGCGGTTACCGCTACGCCTTCGTGGCCAACGCAGATAACCTGGGCGCAATTCTAGACCCCTTGCTGTTGGGCCATGTGGTGGTGAACCGGCTGCCATTTATGATGGAGGTGGCGGAAAGGACGGCGGCGGACCGCAAAGGCGGACACCTGGCGAGGCGCAAAGTGGACGGCCGTTTGGTGTTGCGCGAGATCGCCCAGTGCCCGGAAGAAGACCTGCACGAATTCCAGGATATCGAACGGTACCGCTATTTCAATACGAACAATCTATGGATTGACCTCCTTTCCCTGGAGAAGACCCTTCGAGAGCGTAATTATCAGCTTGGACTTCCTATGATCCGCAATTCCAAAACCGTAGATCCGCGCGATCCTGAGTCCACACCGGTCTATCAGTTAGAAACGGCCATGGGTTCGGCAATCGAGGTGTTTGATGGTGCGGGAGCGGTCTGTGTCCCGCGTTCAAGATTTGCCCCGGTGAAACAAACAAACGATTTATTGGTTGTGCGATCGGATGTGTATGAGTTGACATCAGACTATCGTCTGGTGATGAACCCGGCACGCGGGGGCAACGCGCCACAAGTAGCCCTGGACCCCAGATTCTATCGTTTTGTTACGGACCTCGACTTGCGGTTCGCCGATCCGGCGCCTTCGCTGCTCCACTGTGACAATTTTGATGTACGCGGCGATTTTCGGTTCGGGCATGATATCATATGCAAGGGATCAGTATCGTTGGCGAACGAAGCTGCAGAGGCGCAGATAATCCCTGGTGGAACGATTTTGGAAGGACAGAACGCGCTAGGATGAGGAACGGAAGCGGCGAATTGATAGTCATTGGCGGAGGGCTGGCCGGCAGCGAGGCAGCATGGCAGGCTGCAGAAGCGGGCGTGCAGGTGCGTCTTTACGAGATGCGGCCGGTACAGGAGACGCCCGCGCATGTGACCGATCGGCTGGCGGAACTGGTGTGCAGTAACTCGCTGGGTTCCTATTTGGCGAATAAGGCGCCGGGGCTATTGAAGGCAGAGCTGCGCGGGTTGGGATCGCTGATCCTGGCATGTGCCCAGGCTACGGCCGTGCCGGCAGGATCTTCCCTGGCAGTGGACCGCGACATGTTCGCGGAACTGGTCACGGCACGCATCGCCTCTCATCCGCGGATCGAGATCATCCGTGAGGAGGTTACCACCCTGCCGGTGTCACCAACAATCGTAGCGACTGGTCCGCTGACCTCGCTCGCTTTGACTACAGAGCTGCAAGCTCTTTCGGGCGAGGATTATCTCTATTTCTATGATGCAGTTTCACCAATTGTCGATGCGCAGTCCATTGACCTTTCGACCGCTTTCCGCCAATCGCGCTATGATCGCGGCGAGCAAGAGGAGGGGGACTATATCAACTGCCCGATGACCCGTGAGGAGTACGAACGCTTCGTGCAAGCGCTGTTGGACGCAGAGACGATTTCGCTGAAACAGTTCGAACGTGAAGATCCCCATTTCTTTGAGGGGTGCATGCCAGTGGAAACGCTGGCCCGAAGGGGAATGAAGGCGCTGGCGTTTGGGCCGATGCGTCCGGTTGGACTGATCGATCCGCGCACAAACAAACGGCCCTATGCGGTGGTGCAGCTGCGCCAGGATAACCTGGCTGGCTCGCTGTACAACATAGTAGGGTTCCAGACGAACCTGAAATGGGGAGCCCAGCGCCGAGTTTTGCGACTCATTCCGGGTTTGGAGCAGGCTGAGTTTTTACGCTACGGAATGCTGCACCGTAATACGTATGTAAACGCTCCGCGCCTGCTGCAGCCAACAATGCAATACCGGAATCGCGCGGATCTGTTTTTCGCCGGACAGATCACTGGGGTGGAAGGGTACATAGGAAACGCAGGCACCGGACTTCTGGCGGGTCTAAACGCGGCTCGTTTTATGCTAGGGCGCACCCCGGTGATCCTGCCCACGAACACAATGCTTGGTGCACTGGCGCATTATGTCACACATGCTGACCCCAGGGATTTCCAACCGATGAAAGCCAATTTCGGCCTTTTCTCGCCGCCCCAAGGGAAGATGAGCAAGGGGGACCGCGCAACCTGGTACTGTGAGCGGGCGCTGACCAGCCTGCGCCGTTTTGCGCGCGCGTATGATATTCCATTCGACAGGAATGCAGCGGAGGTGGTCCCGCCGGATGCTGACCGCGATAGACCTGGCGAGCCATCATATGGAGAGACGTTTTGATGTCCGAAACGGTAGTTCACCACCAGGTAGACGCAGTAACCGTTTATCCTGATCGCGCGCGTGTGACGAGTGTGGGGACCCTCGACCTCAACACGGGGATGACGGTTCTGTTGTTTGACGACTTGCCCTTGAGCCTGGAAACTGAGTCGGTGCGTTTCGGGGGGACGGGCACTGCACGCGTGCAGATCCAGGGTATTGACGTGGTCCGCAGGCATTATGAGGAAACCCCATCCGAAACCGTAGGTGAACTGGAAGCGCAGAAGGAGGAAGTGGAGGCCGAGCTGTGGGCGCTGGGCGACGAACGAGCCATCTGGCAGGCTGAGGCGGCCTACGTGGAAGGAGTGCGACAGCAGACAGATGCGTTCGCCAAGGGGCTTGCGCGGGGGAAAACCGCGGTGGAGGATCAGGCAAGATTACTCGCGTTTTTGCAGGAGCGCGATCGCGAGGTACGCGATGCGCAGAGGGGCCTGGAGCCACAGGTACGGACCCTGCAGCGTAGGCTGGAGAGAATCGAGCGGGAGTTGGCCGACCTGCGTTCGCAGCGATCGCGCCAGCGTTTTCAGGCGCGTATCGAAGTTGAGGTGCTTGCTGTAGGTGATTTTGCGGCGCAGCTGAGTTACGTGGCGAGAAACGCTTCCTGGCAACCACTGTACGATTTGAGACTGGTGGAGAGCAAGGGAAACGGCCGTCTGCTGGAGGTCTCTGTCTTCGGGGAAGTTCGGCAGCAGACCGGGCAGGATTGGAACGACGTGGAGTTGACGCTTTCGACCGCGCGCCCGGCACTGAACCAGCGGTTGCCTGAACTAGAGCCATGGTTTGTGGATGAGGTTGAACCGCCGAGAGAACTGTACATGAAGGCGACAAACGCCGCCTTCGATGCTACCCTGCTCATGGCTGAGGCACTGCCAGCGCCGAGTGTTGCCGGCGCGCCACGGGCCAAACGGGCTGACTTTGTAACCGCGGAAACGCGGCAGGCCGGGCCAATAGTGACCTACCGGGTGCCGCGCCAGAGCACCGTGGAAAGCGACGGCGCACCGCACAAGAATTTGCTGACGCGCTTCGATGCGCGACCGGAAATGAGCTACCTGGCCATCCCGCGACACACGACGGCAGTATATCGTCGCGCGACCTTTGTGCACGAAGCCGCCGCGCCTTTGTTGCCGGGACAGGCAAATCTGTTCGTCGATGACGAGTACGTGGGTAGCACGAATCTCGACTATACCCCGACGGGGGATGAACTGGAACTTCTGCTCGGAGTGGAGGAACGGATCACCGTTGAGCAGGAGCTGATGCGCCGGCAGGTGGACAAGCGGCTCTTGCGTGAGAATCGGGTTCTCCATTATGCTTATGGCATTAAGCTTCACAACCTGCTGACTGAGCGGGCGAAGGTTGAAGTTCAGGACCAGATTCCGGTGTCGCGGCATGAGAGCATCAAAATCAAGCTGGATCACGTTGCGCCCAGACCGGAGACGCAGACGGAAATGCAGATCTTGACCTGGCAGCTCGATCTGGAGCCGGGCGCGGAACATACCATCCAGGTTGAGTTCACCATTGAACATCCGCGGGCGATGGAAGTAGCGGGCTTGCTGGAATAGGCTCGGCGCCCGCCGCGTGGAGAGAACGCATTAACGAGCAAACCTATAGCACCGAAACACCGACAGAACGCGCCTTCCTGGCGGCAGTGGATATAAAAGGCGAACGGCCGCTGTTGAGCGCTGAGGACAGCGTAGCGGAACTGGCTCGCCTGGCGGAGACGGCCGGGCTGGAAGTAGCGGGGCAGGCGATCCAGCGGCTGGAACGTCCGTATCCAAGCACATTTATTGGCCCAGGCAAGCTGGAGGAGATCAAAGCGCTGGTCTCCGATCTCAACGCAGGGGTAGTGGTTTTTGATGACGAACTTCTGCCGCGCCAGCAGCGAGAACTAGAGAAGTTTTTTGGTGAAGATATCAAGGTGATTGATCGCACAGCGCTGATCCTGGATATCTTCGCGCAGCACGCGCAGACCAGCGATGGAAAGTTGCAGGTCCAGCTGGCGCAGCTGGAGTATCGCTTACCGCGCCTGACGCGCATGTGGACCCACCTCGTTCGACAGGCTGGCGGGCGGGCCGGCGGCGCCTCGGGTGGCGTGGGCTTGCGCGGACCCGGCGAGACGCAGTTGGAAACGGACCGGCGCGAGATCGGCCGCCGTATCAGCCAGATCAAGGAGCAACTGGATTCAGTCAGAGCGCACCGCGAGCGGCACCGCGCCAAGCGCCAGCAGACGGAACTGCAAGTGGTCGCCATCGTTGGTTATACCAACGCCGGAAAGTCAACGCTGTTGAACCAGATCAGCGACGCGGACGTTCTTTCAGCGGATATGTTATTTGCGACGCTTGACCCTACCACACGCAAGGTGGACATGCCGGGCGGGCGGGAAGTGTTGTTCACGGATACAGTGGGCTTTATTCAGAAGCTGCCCACGGAAATCGTAGCGGCGTTCAGGGCGACGTTAGAAGAGATCAGCGAAGCGGATATCCTGCTCCACGTGGTGGACGTGACTCATCCGAACGCAGCTTCGCAGATAGAAGCGGTAGAGGACACTCTGGCTGAGCTGGAAGTAGATCATTTGCCGGTAGTAATCGCCCTAAACAAGGCGGATCAGCTGGATTCAGCGACTGAAATCGAAGGCCTGCCCTTGGAACATCCTGCGGTGCTGGTTTCCGCCCGGACAGGTGCGGGAATGGACCAGCTGCTGGCGGCGATTGAAGCGGCGATGATGCATACATTGCAGCCCCTGCACATCTTTTTGCCATACGGCCGTGGCGACCTACTATCTCTGCTGCATGAGCGGGGACAGGTTGATGACGAGATTCACGGCGGCGAGGGCGTGGAGGTCTACGGCCGTATCCCGCCCCGGTTAGCCCCTTATTTTGCGCAATATGAGATGGCCTGATGAGGCAGATCGATCAGCTGGCCGAAGACGCAGCCGTGCGCCAGGCGTTGGCTGGCTTCCGCGACGATCTCGATAATATCCTGGAAGCGATCGTCGCCGTACAGCAGATTCCAGCACCCACGTTTGAGGAAGCACGTCGTGCGGCCTACATCGAGCAGCAGTTCCTGTCCCTTGGCTTGAGCGATGTCTATCAAGATGAGCTGCATAACGTCTACGGCCGTGTGCCTGGTACCGTGCCTGGCCTGGTTGCTCCGGTAATTGTCTCTGCTCACAGCGATACTGTTTTCGCCGCGCAAACTGATCTCAGCGTATCCTGGGACGGTCCGTACCTCTGTGGCCCCGGCATCGGCGACAATTCGGCCGGAGTGGCCGGGCTGTTTGCCCTGGCCAACGTATTTCGGCGTGGGGGCCTGCAGCCGGTGTCGGATGTCTGGTTGGTTAGCAATGTCGGCGAAGAAGGACTGGGAGATCTACGCGGGATGCGCGCTGTGGTCGAGCGCTTTGGACGCAACGCGACCTACCTTGTGGTGGAAGGTGGCTTGTTTGGGCAGATTTCTCATGCTGCCATCGGCGTACAGCGCTTCCGCATAGAGGTTACTACGGATGGTGGCCATTCGTGGGGCAGCTTTGGCCAGGCCAGCGCAATACATGAACTGGCGCATTTGATTGGCGCGATCGATCAGATTGCTGTCCCGAGCGTGCCAAAGACAACCTACAACGTAGGAGTAATTTCTGGTGGAACCACGGTAAATTCAATCGCCTCGTCGGCGAGCATGCTGCTGGATCTACGCTCCGAGGATCCGGGAGAACTGGACAAACTGGTTGGCCGGATCATGCACCTGGTGCGCGAAGGGCAGCGCAGGGCAAGGCACTGCGGGCGCCCCACTGAATTTCGTGTAGAACAGGTCGGCAGCAGGCCGGCGGGTTGGATCTCGCGACAGAGCACGCTCGTGCGCACGGCGGCGCGTGCGCTGCAAACGGTCGGCAGCCCGACTGTCAGTTATGTGAGCGGCAGCACTGACGCCAATATCCCGCTGAGCCTTGGAATTCCTTCGGTTTGCGTCGGGCTGACGCATGCCACGAACCCGCACCGGTTGGACGAACGAATTGATCCTTCCTTTCTGCCGCAAGGCCTGGGCCAGTTACTGTTGCTGACGCTGGCCAGCGCCGGGAATAGCTCTGCACATTGAGGGGGCTGCAGCCAGCAAGTTAGAGGAGAGTGCCCATGCAATTTGACCCAACCCCGGAGCAGGTGGAAGTGCGCCGTATGGTGCATGAGTTTGCAGTGAGAGAGGTGCGGCCCCTGGCGCGTCATACGGACGAGAGCAGCGAGTTTAACTGGACGGCCGTACGTAAGATGGGACCCTTGGGGCTGCTGGGTTTGGAGGTTCCAGAGCGCTATGGCGGCGCGGCCCTGGATGCTGTCAGCGCTGCAATAGCGATCGAAGAGTTGGCCTGGGGGTGTGGATCCACCGCCCTCGCGATTTCAGCGCACAACGGCCTGGGGCTGGGACCGGTAGTGCGCTTTGGTAACGAGGCCCAAAAGGAAGAATGGCTGCCACGCCTGGCTACAGGCCAGGGCACGCTGGCTTGCCTGTCCCTGACGGAGCCTGGCGCGGGATCAGACCTGAAAGGTGGCGTGCGGACAACGGCCGTGCGTGAGGGCGATTCCTGGGTGATTGACGGCAACAAGATGTGGATGACCAATGCTTCCATCTCGGACCTGATGGTGGTCTTGTGCCGTACGACTCCGACCGGCGGAAGCAGGGGGTTCAGTCACCTGCTGGTGCCCAGCCACAGTAAAGGGATTACGATTGGCCCGCCGGAAAAGAAGATGGGACTACACGGTTCGCCAACTCATGCGGTCAACTTCGACGAGGTGCGCGTACCGGCGGCCAATCTTCTTGGTGTGGAAGGTCAAGGCTTGCAGCAGACTCTCGCGGTTCTGGACGGCGGCCGAATCAGCATTGGCGCACTGGCGATTGGCTTGGCACAGGCGGCTATGGAAGCGGCCGTAAGGTATGCCCAGGAGCGCGAGGCGTTTGGACAGCCGATCGGCAATTTTCAGGCGATTCAGTGGATGCTGGCCGATGCGGCGACCGAAATCGCAGCGGCGCGTTGGATGGTCTACCATGCGGCATGGTTGAAAGAAAACGGCCGTGATTTCAGCCAGGAGGCGGCCATGGCCAAGCTGTTTGCCACCGAAATGAGCGAACGCGTGTGCCGGAATGCGATCCAGGTTCATGGTGGGTATGGCTACAGCAGTGAATTTGATGTGGAAAGAATATACCGTGACACACGACTGATGACCATTGGCGAGGGTACCAGCGAGATCCAAAGACTGGTCATTGCCCGGTACCTGCTGGTCCACTAGGAGCGGGACGTCTTTTGTGAAGGGACTGACCGCCTAGGCCTTTCGAGCGGCGGTACATACGGCGCAATACAGGTCAAACTGCAGCCAGCACGGCAGCTTGAACGCGCGGGCGAACTCCTGAGCCCGTTGATTTTGAAGTGCTCAGGAACTTGCAGTGAAGACCTGGCTGGGAGGCGGGTACTATATGGGCGGTGTAAGGGTGGGGCGCGGCGTCGGATTGTCACCGCCTCCGGTGCCTGGACCGTTTCCGCCGCTGTTCCCTCCGCCGGCTTGCCCTGGGGCCAAGGGCAGCACAGTTGCCGTTGGTGTAGGGGTATTGGTGGGAGTCGGTGTGGGGGTTGGCGTGGGCGGCACAGGGATCGTAGCGGCTATCTCAACGCCCGCTAGCCCATCGGGCCCGGTGGGAGAACCTACATCGGCGGCAACCCATCCGCGACGGCCGTCGGCAGTTTCAACGTTATACCACAAGAATGTGCCGACATTGCGCGCCAGCACGAGAACGGTCTCACCCTGTAAGACATAGCCATCTACTTCATAATTTGTGCCGGGGCCAAGGCGTAAGTTGGCCGAACTTACGTCCACGCGAAACGTACTCAAGGGAGCGGGTACGGTTTCGGCACTCACGGCAACTTCGGTAGGTGGAATCGGGGTGCTGGTTGGCAGGGAGGTCGGCGACGAGGTTGCCGAGGGGGTGGAAGTAGAAGTGGCGACCGCCGCCGGCACAACAGTGGCAGCTTCTGAAACGGCTGACCGTGGCGGAAGCGTGACTTCAGGCGCCGGGCTGGATTGAACAGTGGGAGTTTTGGCTTCCAGCCCAGCCATAGCCCCCACGACCAGGTCATCAGCGATGGCAATCGATGTTGGCGTGGGGACCAGTGGAATCACTTGCTGAGCGGCAACGGCAAGGGATATGCAGAGAAGGAGCAGAAACACTGGAATCAAGAAGAGGGGCCGTGCCTGGCGGGGTGCTACATATTGGCCGGTATGAATGCGAAGTTCTTCTGCTTCGAGCGCTGCATCGAGTGCTTCCAGGAACTCCGCGATCGTCCCAAAACGGCGGCGCGGACTCTTCTGTAAGGCGCGTTGGACAAGGGAATAGGTTTCAACCGTGAGATCAGGGCGCCTCTGCTCCAGACTTGAGACCCCCCTGAACCAACCTGTCAGTCTGCGGCCAAGCCCCCTGAGTGGTACGTGAGGTTGGCCGCTTAGTAATTCGTATAGAACAACGCCCATCGAGTAGACATGGCTGGCTCCGTCCGGCGGCCTGCCGTCGCTCTGTTCCGGGGCAAGGTATAGGGCGGCAAATTCCGCTTCCTCAGCGAGTTGGAGTGCATTTTCGTCATCAGGAATGTCTAGATCCGTTACCAGGACAGAATCGTCCGATTTGAGCGTGATGTTTTTCAGAATAATGTGGTCGGGCGTAAGCGCATAGTGAAACAGGCCAAGCTTTTCGGCAAGGGCCAGGCCATCAGCAACCTGCCGTACCAGCGTCAGGGCATAGGTGACGTGAGCGGTGGCCTGTTGCTGCTTGAGCCGCGCCAGCCGTTCGGTAAGAGGATAACCTTCAACGGGTTCGGTGGCGATGTAGGGCGCGGCGACGGCCGTTCTTCCGGTGTGCAGAATGCGTAATAGGTTGGCATGGCGAACCTGGGCCAGTGTATTGGCTCTTCTAGCGTAGCGCTGGGAGAAGGCGGGATCAGAAGCAAAGGAATCGCGCAAGACACCTATCACGACGCGGCGGCTTAGCTCAACATCCTGAGCGCTGTAATAGGTCTTATACCGGTCCTGGCCAGTCTGTTGACTGATCTTGAACTGATCGATGAATGGTTCTACTGTGTTTTCTATCACCATTAGTTGGCAAAAGCGTCCCTGATCAGCATACCGCAGCCTTATGACAGAGGCAGGGCGTTGACTCTACGGTAACTATAGGAACCAAAGTTGACAAATAGGCTTAAGGGGCGGACGGTAGCCATTAGCCGGGAACTATTTTCCTGCTCACGGGCCTATAGGGCCACGGTTCGCTAGCGTAACTCGATCATCAAGGAATAGGGAATCTCGTTATTTAGCGGGCCATCTGTATAAATGCGCAAATAGTAGCGGTCCGGAGGTGCCTGAGGGACATTAATGAGTTTCGTTTCGCTGAACTCACCGTTATTGGCGACAAAGCGAAGCGATCCGCAGCCTTTATTGCCGTTTGCGTAAAGGACCATTTGCCCTTCCACGGGTACAAAGTCATTCATGGTGATCAGAAGATCGGCGGTTAGCGCGGTATTGAAGTAATACCAGGCATCGCGCATCGCGGGTAGAAATGAGTACTCTACGCCCGTCTCCAGCAATTGCGCTGTGGAACAGCTTTTGTTCAAAGGGTTGGCGACAACTGGTATGAAGACAATTGGCTCAAAAACAAAGATCATCTTGGTCGCCTGAGCAGTAGCGGTTTGGGGGGGATCGTCGTCATTGATCCCTGAAGCGCTGAATTCGTAGGTCACCGCGCGATCAGGTTCTCCTGCTACAATCTGGCTATATGCGCAGTCATAGCTTTCGCCTGGGCCCAATTCAAGAGGCACAGCGCAACTTCCATAGGGGGTAACATCTCCGATTTCGCTGTCGCTCATGTTCACAATGGTGACGGAGTCCACTGCACTGGCATTCAAGAGATTGACATTAAGGGTGAGAGTGCTGCCCAGGGCGGCGCGGTCTGCCGCCGCGCTAAGTGATGCCTGAAGCTCACTAGGACTGTCGGTGATTAACACGGTTCCGCTGCCGGAATCCTGAAACGCAAAAGTCTCTCCCGCAACGGCCGACACTACGACTGTCTCCGTGAAAGGTCCAGGTGCTCCGGCGGCCCGTGCGGTGTAGGAACAGGTAATTGGGGCGTCACCCGGCGCGAGTGCAGGCAGCGGCTGCAGCCCGGCACAACTGTTAGCTTCAAGCAAAGGGTTCGTGGGGGAGGTGAGGTCACCATATCTTGGGCTGGTCAGACCGGTCAATTGGGCTGCAATAGAGCCGCTGTTGCGAATGCCCAGCGTGAAAGTTACCGGACCGCCAGGTTCTGGCAAGCTGGCGGGATCGCCGGTGACATCCAAGGTGAGTTCGACAAGCTCGACACTGGCCGTGTCGGAGGCAGTGTCTGTTTTGCCGTTGACGGCGTTTGTCCCTGTCACAACGGCAATATTGGTAAACGAATTCTGGACATTGTTCAGCACGCAGTTGTAACTGAATTCCCCTGCAGGGGCCAGGGCTCCGACAGGAAGTGAACAATCGGGCACTTGAAGGTCTGATACCACAATATCGCGCATAGCAAAGCTGTTGCTGGTGTTCAGAACGACGATGGTAAATTGGGCACGACCACCGCGCTGTACGAAAATGGTGTCGGGTGATTTGATGATATGAAGCCACTGGCCCGGCGAATCAGTCTCTGCGCCCGCAGAGTTCATGGATAGCACGAATACGCCCGTGAGCATGAACAGGTACAGCAGCAGTAAGGCAACTCGGCGGTAAATCACGGTGGGCTCTCCTCCTCGGTCACGGCGTAAGTACGAGTAATTCGTATGCCGAGTCATACACTCTGCCGGTCGCGTTCACCAGTCGAATAAAGTGGACTCCAGGCTCGGTGCTGAAACGCAACTGCTTCTCCGCTTGTTGGCTGCCGTCAAAAGCGACTGGAGGCAACTCAAGTGCTCTGCAGTTCGCAGCGCGGTAGACAATCAGCTGGGGATCATCTGATACATAATTGACCACGGTGACCTCCATGCTACCCGCCTTCGTAACCATCACAACAAACCAGTCCTCACGATCTTCGATCATGGAGCGATAAGGAGTGCCGGGGACGATGGAGTGGGCTGTGCATGGACCGTTGTTGTTCATGATCGGCTGCTGATACTGAGACAATACGACGGGCAACAGGTCACGCCTAAGGAGGGGATCATAGACCACGAAAGTAAGCTCAGCCTGCGCGCCGACAGGCCCGCCTGCAGTACTCGTTCCGCGAGCCACGATAGAATGCCGGACCTCGCCGCCAATGGTTCCACCTACGAAGGCTTGATAGGAGCAGGTATAGGATTCCCCGGCGGCGAGCACCTGGGGCATCAGGCACGATCCAACTCCGCTCAAGTTGCCCAGCTGTGAATGCTCCAGGACAGAAACAGTCAAACCTGCTTCACCCTCTGCATTCACTAGTTCTACCTGTTCTGTGACGTATCTTCCTGGTGGGGCCACGCTGTCGGTGCTCGCCCGAAATGCAAGTTCAAGGCTACTGCCGTCAGCAATAGTGATAACTGTCGAGCTCTGCGCTTGTACGCCTCTGTTCCCGATGTCCAATGCAGTCGCCGCAACGGAGCTGGAAAACGGGCCAGGTGGGCCTTCTACCAGGGCCCTAAAGTCGCACGAGATTTCCTCGTCAGGACCTATCGGCGCATCCGGCGCGGCAATGCAGGAGTTATCTTGCAGCAGGTCGTTTTCCCCATCCAACAGATCGCCAAACGAGTCACTTTCCAGGGCCGCTATTTCCCACGGCACACTGCCGCTGTTCAGGAGAGTAAGGCTGAAATCCACCATCCCACCCGTTCCGAGCAGAACGGAGGGATCTGCTTGTAATCTGGCGCGCATATCTAGTAGCTCGACGTCAGCAACAGCGCTGTCGCTGACCAGCTCGCCGGTGAAAAGATTACGTCCGGTGACGGTTATTTCGTTGGTAAACGCGGCCGTAACCTCTGCAACGCGGCAGCTGTACGAAGTTTGTGCTCCTGCGGCCAGATTGCCCAGGCTGTTGTTCCCTTCCCGACTGCAGTCGGGAGCGAGCGTATCTGACACTTCTACGTTGCCCAGGTTGACACGAGCGCTGGTATTGATGACGAAAATGCTAAAAGCAGCGGATTCTCCAGACAGAACCGTTTGCGTGGATGGCCCTTTTACGATGCGGATATTGGGATTCTCAACCTCGACGCGAACTGTGTCTTGTGCGGAGGCACGGTTTCCAGATGCGTCGGCTCCGCTGACAGTCGCCACATTGTTGAAATCGGCAGTGACATTGGTCAGGCTGCACGAGATGGTGCGACCAGTATCAGGAGCAAGGGACGACCAATTGCGGTTACAGGCGGGGGCCAATGAGTCCCGCAATTGGACGGACTCCAGGGTAATATTGCCTGTATTGCGCACGGTCATAGTAAATACGGCCGTGCCTCCGCTTGCTACCGTCTGCTCGCGCGGAGTTACACTCAGGGTGAGGCGTGGGAGGATAATCCGCACTGTAGAGACGGCCGTGTTGCTGTCGGCCGCGCCGTCATTGACGACGAAGCTGACCTGCCGCGCCACCAGACCGGGCGAAGCGGACGTATTCACGTATGTCACTGACCGCAATACCTTCTCGTAGTCCGTCCGGGGCGCGATACCCTGCAAACGCAGGACTCCAGCACTGTAAGATTTCTGAATGCCGGTGCCAGCCGTGCTGACGTTGAGCGATTCTTGTCCACCATTCTGCGAATTATTTATGCGGATGACGGCTGACGAAAGGGTGCCCCTCGCAGAGGTTGCAGTGAGTGCTGAACTGACAATGGAAACAGCAGGGCTGCCTGCCACGTATGAGGCGTCAAAGCTAGTCCCGCTCGATTGCCCGTTCAAATCGATGGTTGGAGCTACGGGGGTTGCCGTGGGTGGTAACCTTGTCGGAGTGCTTGTCGGGGGACGGGTTGGAGTTCTTGTAGGCAATTCAGTTGCTGTGCTGGTTGGCGATGCTGTCGCCGTGCTTGGCGGCGGAACAGGCGTGCTCGTTGCCGGCGCTACAGTTGTATTCGTAGGCGAAGGTGGTGGGGTCTTTGTTGGAGTTGACGTGGCCGTATACGTAGCCGTTGGCTGTGGCGTATTGGTATCTGTTGGCTGTGGCGTATTGGTATCTGTTGGCTGTGGCGTATTGGTATCTGTTGGCTGTGGCGTATTTCTGTTGGCTGTGGCGTATTGGTATCTGTTGGCCAAGGCGTGAGCGTATCAGTAGGGTCAAGAACGCTCTTATCGGAGGAAACTCCCGTATCTTCCGCCAGAAAAGGGAGATTTTGGTCAAATGCTCCGCGGGACTGCTGAAGAAATGCAGGTTCACTCTTCACTGTCTGTCGCGGGAACGCAAGCCAGAAGCCCAGAAGTAGCAGCAAAACAACGACGAGAAACCTGCGTACTGAGCTCACCCATTCTCCTCTTGATTCGTTGGCTCAGCTGGCCTCCGAATAGTCCGACGGTGCGTCAGGATAGAGCAGAAGTCGCACCGTAACAATCCAGCGGGTTCAACACCCCAAATCCTATGATACTGCATCTGCCGCTTAAGTCCACGGCAAGCAGAGGAACAAAGGAAGGATTCGCGAGACTTTCACATCTGGCTCAAGTTGACAGGCATGTAGCCAGGACAAACTTGCACCCAGGCATACCGGGTGAAGCGACCGCAAGAGTAACCTTATCCCTCGGGAGGTGGGAGAGGAGTGCTGGATGGGCGCGGCGCCGGCGTTGATCCGGAGCCACCGCCACCGCTTCCGCCATCATCGCCGCCACCACCGCCAATGGAGCCACCACCGCCAGGTGGGCTCGGGGGAAGTGGCGCGGGCGTAAACGTCGGTGCAGGTGTGAATGTGGCAGTAGCAGGCGGGGCAGGGACGAAGATCTGCTGGTTCAAACTGAGCACTGAAAAACGGTTCAGGCAATTGGCCTCTAGAATTGTTTCTACAGGGACATTGGATCGTTCGGCAAAAAGGGAAATGGCATCACCGGCCTGAATGTTGTAGATAACCCAGCCAGCAGGACGCCTGGGTACGCAGACCACGGCTGTGGCCTGAACCAAAGTAGCCGTAGGCGGCGCTAAGGTATCTGTAGCCGCTGGCGTGGAAGTCGCAGTTGGGGGAACCGGCGTGGCGGTCGACGATGGTGTAGGTGTAGGTGGTTCAGCGATCAAGAATCGCCGGGAATCACTCTCCACGAGAACTTCGCCGGAACCCTGATCTTCAAGTCTGACCTGCCACAAAAAGGCACCACTACCGATGCCAAGTTCGGAAGCGGTTGCATTGAGACGATACAGGGTCGCGTTGTCGGGGACAGCCACAGATCCCACTGCAATCGGTTCTCCAGAAACGTCTTCGGCTACGACGTACACGTTGAACGACTCTGTCGGCTTCAGCTGGCTCAGCCAGATCCAGGCAAAATCGATTGGCTCGTCCATCTCGAAGGTTTGATCCGCTGAGGGGCCATAGACGGGCACGGTCGTATCCAGGGCTGACGTTGGCGGGGCTTCGCGGGTCAGCGTAGGCGTTGGCTCAGTGGTAGCTGTGGGCTCGACGGCCCTGGTCGGCTGCCCTTCGGCCACCTCCTGGGTTGGTGGCGCAGTTGGAACGACAGCGACAGGCACGGCGGTGGGCGGCTCGCTGCCGGCACTGGCAAACTGATTCCATACGAGGGCCAGCCCAGCAATCAGGCCAAGTATTGCGACGAGTGGGACGGCTACGTAAAGCCACCGCCTCCGCTGGTCGGACCACATTGCAGTTTTCGGTACGGTCTCTTCGGCCAATATTGCCGTATCCGTGGCGGAAATTACTTCGTCAGCGGTCTCAAAACGCGACCATTCCTGACGCCACAGACAATTGCGAACCAGGCGATACGTTTCACCGGCAAGGCCTTCGCGGGCTTCCTCAAGAGGAACTTCCTTGGGCATGGTCGAATGTTCAAAGATATCCCAGGAAGAGGTTGGCAATTCTGGCCGATGACTGGTTAATAGCTCATAGAGGATGATGCCCAGCGAATAGATGTTGCTGCGCCTGCTGATGCTCTTACCCTCCAGTTCCTCCGGCGAAGCATAATCCAGCTGGTTGGAGCGAGGGTCAACCAACTTGCCGTTTCGTGATGGCGCCGACACGGGTACACCAAGGTCGAGCAAGACGGGAAGCCCATCGGAATCGCGAATGAGTATGTTGGACGGCCGTAAATCATGGTGAATTAGTCCGGCTGAATGACCAACGCTTAACGCTTCGGCGATACTGCGGCCAAAAGCCAACGCATCGCGAACCGGGGGCAGGCCTGCGCCATCAGCGTTGCGCGCAGCGAGGGCCTGATCCATCCAGATGCCGCTTACATACTCCAGCACTGCATATGGATAGCCATCTTCCGTCACGCTGAATTCGATGATAGAGCCAATATAGCGGTGTTTGATCTGGGCGACGGTCTCCATCCGGCGCTGAAAACGACCAGCAAGGTCCGGATCTTCTTCAACCGTGGTGCGCAGAATCTCTATCAAGGCTGGCTGATCAAGCTTGATGTCACGCGCCTCATAGAGATCGCTGGTGGCGCGCCTCTTCAGAAGTGCTTCAAGCTCGTAGTTGCCAATCTGGCGGCCCGATAGGTCTGACGATTTCTGAGTCTGCATTCTACTATTGGTTGGGTCTATGCCAGGAGATATGTCTGTAACTGCTCGCTGCCCTAATGACGCAAACTATGGACTAAGAGCACAATCTCAAACTAGGTGAGGCACAACCCCAACATTACCATTACTGGTTGCTTTCCTTAGCGGGCCACAAGGCCGGAACGCTTTGTTCGGTAACAAAGGCGGTCAATACAAACTGGTCGCTTCGGCAAGTATAGCCCGCATTCTAAAGATTACTACTTTGTGAGCCAAAATGCAATTTGGGTAGGCCGCCATTCAGCTTCGTTCACCTCTTTTACCTAGTCTCGCAGCGAAACCCACCTAAGCGTCTCCAAAGGTGATAGCTCGTGACTGGCCACGCCATAGGATTGCGCCCGTAGACTGGTCTATTAAGCGAACTTCCCACAAATAATCACCAGCGGTTAGCCCCGCTGCGCCCGGATTCCATTGTATCTGGAAGCTGGTTCCTACATTCATTTCGGCAATAGTACCAATCGTCTGTTCACTGCTGCCGTCCGAAAGAACTACGGCAAAGGTATGATTGCCGGCTGGCAGAAGGTCTGAAGTCCAATAGAATGAGATGTTTGAGTTCAGGGGCAATGTACTGGCTTGAGGAGGGCCAACAATGGTGGCCAGCGTCCCGGGTGGAATCACAGTTGGGGGCGTCGTGACCGTAGGTGTAACCGCCACGGCCGTGGGCAACGCGACAGACTGCGCGGCGGCGGGCGCAGGCACCCCTTCTTCGACGGAAGCCTCCGGCCTGACTTCGGCAACGGCAGCCGGCAGTCTACTTGCCTGGTATGCGTAGTAAATTACCATTCCGAGCAGAAGCAGCAGGAAAGGCGCAAAAATGCGCAGCGCGCGAGAGATTCGATCGTGCACTTTGAGTCCGTGACCTTTCGGCGGGCAGAACACAAGGTTTCCCGGCCGGTACGTCTAGATTCTAACACGGTCTGCTCTTGGTGACTGTCTCAAATTCGAGGACAGTCACCAAGAATTCAGGCCAGGTGGACGCGAATTGTATGCGGTCGCTTTACTGTAGTTCCCCCTGTTGAGGACGAATGATAAGCATGGAGCAGCGTGAGCCACTCATGACCTTGGAGGTGACGCTGCCGTAGACCCAGCGCTTCAGCCCACTGCGGCCATGCGTGGTCATTACAAGGAGATCGACGTCAGCTTGTTCAATGAAGTCCAGGACGCTGTCTACAACGGGGCCCTCCAGCACAGCCGTTTCGACGTCGGCACCCGCATGGATCATACGACGGGCAGCATAGGTCAAATAGCTCTCGGCCTGTTCGTGCAAACTGCGCCGCACATATTCCTCCGCCTGCCCACTTACCTGCTCGCCATAATTGCTTTCATCGGGCGGCACAGCAGGGTTGACGCGCAATAGGGTGGTGTCAGCGCCGAAGGTCTGGCTGAGGAATAGCCCTGGTCCTAGAGCCTTCTCGGCCAGCTTTGAGCCGTCAAGGGTTATCAGAACGTTCTGGATCGGCATAGCGGAGCGAACTACCATGACCGGGCAGGATGCATGATGCAGCACCCGCTCCGTGACGCTTCCAAGAAGTTTGCGTCGGGCACCTGAGCGGCCGTGACTCGTCATGACGATCAGGTCTACGTCTTCAGCTTCGGCAATGCTGATAATTGCCCCCGCTTCATCTCCATCAACTACCTGCCTGCGGATCTTAACCCCTGGTTTTGTTTTGCCTGCGGCCAGCGTTTGTAGATAGGTTTCCGCGGCGTCATGAGCTTCGTCAATGGATTCTGCTGGCCAGACCCACTCATATTCCCCAGCATATTCGGGCATGGTCGTGAAGACTGGCTTCGTACTGCGCAACAAGATTAGCTCGCTCTGCGCGGCCTGGGCCACGGCAAGGGCTGGCGGAACTGCGTGCTCTGCCATGGGCGATCCATCCAATGGTACCAAGATCTTCTTGAACATTGACTTCCCCCTTTCTGGTGCGACGCACTCGTCGCACCAGGTTAAGATTAACCGTTGCTGTTAAACGGTCGTTTTGTGGCAGCGGCGCGCGCCAGTCAACTTTTTGCTATAGGCGTGCATCCAGGTAAGCCAAGAGGTCATTCAAGGACACGAGTTGACCATAGTCCGCTTCCGGAATCTCCACGCCCAGCTCTTCATCCAGGGCGATGAGAAAATTCAGAAAGTCAAATGAATCGATATCGAGCGCCTCGCGCATATCTGCTTGAGGATCGAGTCCATCAAGGTCGGCCTCGGGTGCGATGCTGGCGAGTATGTCGAAGATCGCAGCTGTTAGCTCAGTCCTTGAAGGTGTGGTGGCGGTTGTCATATGATTGATCTCCTATTGAAAACTCAAGTAGCTATTTGCGTCATAACAGTTCCGGAGCCTGAAGATGAGTATTGAGAGCCTCCAGCAACTGCGCACCGGTACGGCCGTCAGAGGCGCGATGATCGCCGGCGACCGTAGCTGTAATCACGGGCCGGATGCCCAGCATGCCGTTCTCCGCCCAGGGCTGCTCCATAGTCTTGCCGAAGCCCAGCAAGGCGACCTGGGGAGGATAGATGACGCCGTACACCTTTTCTACCCCCATGTCGCCGAGACTGGTAAGGGTGATGGTGGCATCGGTCAGTTCGGACCCGCGCAGGCGGCCCGCGCGAGTGCGCATAATCAAGTCTCGCATTGCCTCCATTAACTCATCTAGCGACTTCAGATCGGTATGGTGGATTGCAGGCGTGACGAGGCCTCCCTGGCGCAGCGCGATCGCAAATCCGATGTGGATTCCTTCTTGCGGCTGCAACTGATCATCAATCCAGTATCCATTGAGCGTCGGAACGTCGACAAGAGCCAGGGCTGCGGCTTTGATCAACAGGACAACGGGCAGTATACGTTCCTTGATCGAGCGCTTGGCGTTTTGGGCCTCCAACCAGACCAACGATTTCTGCATGTCGATCCGCGTCTCCAGGTAGTAGTGCGGAATATCGCGATTCGATTTGGCCATGGCCGCCGCGATAGCGCGACGCATCGCCGCTTGCGGATCAGCCTTTTCTACGGCCGGCTCTGCGACCTGGTCGGTTGCAGGGGGTGGCTGCACAGGCTGCTCGCGCGGCACCTGCGCGCGCAACTGGCCGGCCGCACACTGCACGTCTTTCTTGCTGATCGCACCTCCGGGCCCCGTGCCCTGAATGGAAGATATGTCGAGGCCCAGATCTTCGGCCATGCGTTGGGCCACGGGCGAGATCTTGAGGCGTTCAGGAACCGCCGTTTTGGGAGCCGACTCTTCAATGTCACGCAGCGTGATGGCGCCGTCCGGTCCACTGCCCTCCAGGGAGTGCAGGTCAATGTTCCGTTCTGCTGCCAGTCGGCGCGCCGCGGGCGAAACCCTGACGCGACCGCCATTGGTGGATAGTTTGCGTGTGGCGTCCAGCGCATGATGATCCATCGGATGCGGGTCAGCAGCCTTAGCGGCGGCCTGCGCCGCAACTGCTTCAGGCGGAGGGGCGACCTCGGCTCCCCCGTTGCGGATGACGGCAATCACGGCGCCGACGGGAACTTCAGTGCCGGGTTCAATCAGCAAACGATCAACAATCCCTTCCTCCCACACTTCAATTTCTATGACGCCCTTGTCCGTTTCGACTTCGGCAATGATGTCGCCACGGGCAACGGCCATTCCTGGCGCGACTCGCCATTCGTAAAGAGTGCCCGCGGCCATATCCGCGCCCAGGCTTGGCATTACAAAATCAGCCATTGTTTAATTCCCCCTCTCTTGGGTCCGTATCTCAGCCATCCTTTGCTGCGCTCAGAAGTCAACCAGCCGTTTCGCGGCGGCTACGATCGTTTCGGTCTGGGGCACTGCGGCTTCTTCCAGATGTTTGGCGTAGGGCATCGGCACTTCAGCCCCCGCCAGGCGCGCCACAGGTGCATCCAGATCGTAGAAGGCCTGTTCCATAATACGGGCGCTGATTTCGGCCGTGATTCCTACGCTCAGCCAGCCCTCGTCTACGACCAGGGCGCGATGGGTTTTGGCCACGGAACGCATAATCGTTTCGTCATCCAGCGGGCGCAGGACGCGCAAGTCAATCACTTCGGCTTCAACGCCTTGGGCGGCGAGAGTATCAGCCGCCGCCAGGGTCTTGTGCAGGCTAGCGCCGTCGGTGAAAATGGAAAGGTCCCCACCCTGACGCATCACCTTTGCCTTGTTGATATCTACCGGCTCTGGATGAACAGGAAGATCGCCCTTGCGTGTAAGCAAAGTAGCGTTTTCGAAGATCAGGACTGGATCAGGATCTTGCAGGGCAGGCCACAGCATTCCACGCGCGTCAGCGATGGTCGCCGGCACCAGGACCTTAAGGCCCGGGATGTGCGCATACCAACCTTCCCAACTGTGTGAATGCTGAGCGGCCAGTTGCTTGCCTGAACCGGTGGACATGCGCACGACCAAGGGTACGTTAAACAACCCGCCGGACATATGAAGCAGTGTCGCCGCGTTGTTGATCAGCTGGTCGGCCGCCAGCAGGCTGAAGTTGCAGGTCATGATTTCGACGATTGGGCGCATTCCGTTGAGCGCCGCGCCCACACCCGCCCCAGTAAAAACAGACTCCGATAGAGGCGTATCCCTAATTCGCTGTGGGCCGAATTCCTCCAAAAGGCCCATGCTGACAGCGAAGCAGCCGCCATAACGGCCGACATCCTCGCCCATCAGAAAGACCCGCTCGTCGCGCTGCAACGCCTCGCGCAGGGCCTCGCGCACAGCTTCACGGTAGGTGATGGTGCGGACCTCTTCGACAACGGGTTCTAATACAGTGGCACCGCCATTTAGGTTCATGCGAATACCTCCTCCGAATAGACAAAGCGCGCAAGGTCTTCGACCGGTTCCCACGATCCGGCTTCGGCAAATTCGACCGATTCGTTAATTTCCAACAGGACTTGCTGCTCGATGGCGGCAAGGTCTTCTTCGCCAAGCAGCCCGGCCTGGATCATTTGGCCCTTCAGATGTTCAATGGGATCGCGAACCTTCCATTCCGACACCTCGCTCTTGTCCCGGTATAGCTCGGCGTCAAACATGGAGTGGGCGCGGAAGCGATAGGTGCGGCATTCAAGGAACCAGGGTTCGCTGGTCTCGCGCACGGCCGTGACGATCTCTTGCGCGGCTTGCTCAACGGCCAGCACGTCCATCCCGTCTATTGCCCTGGCAGGCACATTGTAGGCGGCGGCGCGGCTGGCCAGGTCGGTTACGGCGTGCGCGTACTCAATGGCCGTGCCCATGCCATAGCGGTTGTTCTCGCACACAAACAGGACTGGCAGTTCCCACAATTTGGCTAGATTGAGCGATTCATGAAACTCGCCCTCGGCAACGGCACCGTCACCGAAGAAAACTACGGTGATCCGGTCGTCCCCACGCATCTTGTCCGCCAGCGCCATGCCAACGGCCATGGGCAAGTGGCTGCCGACAATGGCGTTACCGCCATAGAAGCGGGTATCTTTGTCGAAGAGATGCATGGAGCCGCCACGGCCGCGCGCGCAGCCCTCTTGCTTGCCATACATCTCGGCCATGATCGTGGTCGCGGGCACGCCACGCGCCAACGCCTGACCATGTTCCCTGTAGGTGGCCAGGATATTGTCATCCGGGCGCAGGGCGTCCATGATCCCAACCGCGACCGCTTCCTCCCCGATGTACAGGTGTAGAAAGCCGCGAATCTTCATCGCGCTGTATAGTTCGGCGCATTTTTCCTCAAAGCGACGAATCCTAAGCATCTGGTGCAGCAGGTAGAGTCCATGCTCGCGGTCGAGGTTCACCGTTCCTTTATTGACTGATAGTTTGGTCATTCGTCGGTCTCCAGGGTTGATACGTCGCCCTCCGGCAGTCCCAGTTCACGGGCTTTTAGGAGGCGGCGCATAATCTTGCCACTTCGGGTCTTGGGCAGGTCTTGCTGGAATTCGATCTCCTTGGGGGCCACGGCTGAACCGAGCTTGAGCCGCCCAAATCCGAGTAACTCGCGCTCCAGCTTGGGGCCGGCTTCATAGCCTGGCTTGAGCGAAACGAAGGCCTTGACCAGCTGGCCAATGACTTCGTTAGGCACGCCAATGACGCCCGCTTCCGCCACGGCCGGGTGCTCCATCAGGGCGCTTTCCACTTCAAAAGGCCCGACCATGTGCCCGGCGGTTTTGATGATGTCGTCAGCACGACCAACGAACCAAAAGTATCCATCCTTGTCGCGCATGGCCAGGTCGCCGCTGATATACCAGCCGCCGACGAAGCACTTTGCATACCGTTCCGGTTCGTGCAGGTAACCGCGGAACATGGAGGGCCAGACCGGTTTGAGCGCCAATTCTCCGTCCACTTCCGGCTTGTCGATGATTTCGACTTGGTTATCAGCTGCGCGGCGGACGATGGCGGCTTCAATGCCTGGTAACGGTCGTCCCATCGAGCCCGGCTTAACCTCGGCGGAGGCATAGTTGGAAATCATGATCCCGCCGGTTTCGGTTTGCCACCAGTTATCGTGAATCGTGAGGTTCAGCGTTTCGCGGCCCCAAACGACTGCTTCAGGATTCAAAGGTTCGCCGACGCTGGCCACGAAACGTAGGTTGCTGAGGTCGTACTCCGCGAGCGGATCGAGATCGAGGCGCATCAGCCGGCGGATAGCCGTAGGGGCGGTGTACCAGACATTGACCTGCTGATCTTGCAGCGTCTGGTACCAGCGCGGGCCATCAAACTCGGCTTCATCAATAATGTTGGTGACGCCCATTACTAGGGGCGCGATGATGCCATAAGAGGTGCCTGTTACCCAACCGGGATCGGCCGTGCACCAGAAGATGTCTTCTGGATGCAAATCGAGCGCATATTTGGCGGTTAAGTAGTGGACATAAACGGCATTGTGGACATGGATAGCCCCTTTGGGCATGCCTGTTGTGCCGCTGGTGAAATGCAGCGTGGCCATATCCTCCGGATCTGTGGGCGGAATCTCGAACTCCGGATCTGCCGCCTGCATATGCTTGTGAAAGGATAGCACCCCATTCTCACCGTCTTCATCCACATCGGCCAGAAGCACTACCTTCAACTTGGGCAGCTGCTCGCGCTGTTCGGCGACCTTCTTCTCGTACTGCTTCTCTGTGGTGACCAGAAGGGCCGCGTCACCGCGGCTCATGCGCTGGAAAATCGGCTCCGGGCCGAAGGCAGAGAATAGCGGGCAGAAGACGCTGCCGTTTTTCCAAGTTCCCAGGGCAGCGATATATAGCTCGGGAATGCGGCCGCACAGCACAAAAACGCGGTCCCCTTTACCCACGCCGAAGCTGCGTAACAGATTGGCAAAACGATTGCTTTGCTCCTTCAATTCCAGGAACGAATAGTCCTTGACATCGCCGTCCTTAGCTAGCCAGCGGATTGCTGTGTGATAGCGCCGTGGACCATTGGCGTGTCTGTCCACTGCCTCATGGGCGAGGTTGAGGCCTCGCCCGTCCGGTAGGAAATCGAGCGCCTTCTCAACATCTTCCCAAGTAAAGGCCGCCTTCGCCTGGTCGTAATCCTGTAGATTCGGTTCCACGGGCCGGTCTTCGGCTTCTTTGGTGATCGGCTTCCACTCCATTACATATCCCCCTTTTGCCGCCGCGTTGCGGGGCAGATTGCTGGCACCGGCAGGCGCCTCGAAGATGGCGCAATTGCAGCGAGGATACTTGGGTAGAAGGGGTTGGCTCCGAGGACGCTGTGATGACCTTTGTACCCCCGACCTGCACATATGCTTGGTGGTAGCGCCCACCGGTATCAAAATGTGGCAGATTGCCCTATAGCAGACACTATATAGGGGAGACTGTCAGATGGATAGTGTCTTTTGCCCTAATCCATATGTGACAAATGTCACATATGGATTAGGAGCAGGATGCAAGAGCGGCCCCAGTTCCTTAGCGAACCAAAGGCAGGAATGCCTGTGCTGTACTGTAGCGGCCGGAGACAAGGGGAGAAGGTGGGCCCGAGAGGCCATCTTTGTCGATTGGAACAACGCGAAAATACCAGGGATCTTTGTCGGGTAGATCGAAGTCGTATGTGGTCTCAAAACCATGGCGCACGGCCGTACCCAATACCGCCAGCCTGTCTTTATCCTTGCCGCCAAAAACAACGTAGCGTACCGTTTCTGTGGAACCGTTCCAGCTGAAATACAGTCGAACTGCGCCAAGTCGCTCTTCAACGACGAGCGCGGGATCGGCAGTGGGAAACCCCTGCCACGGAAAACGAAAAGCCCGGTAACTTCCCAGCGGTGCAGCCACCGACATTTCCAGCACGATATCGCCGGCAGCGTCAAACTCGGTGACCATGGGCGCGCTGGAGCGACCCCAGCCGATTACCGTGTGGCCGTTGGCAAGACGTTGCATATTGCCCATAGTTCCGCCGAACGCGAAAGGCGTGCGCGCAAACTCTGCAACTTTGGTGGCTGTCATCGCCACTTCATCAAGTGCGTATTCCACGCCGCGCGAGTAAGTCCTCGTGCGACCAAACCCGTTATCGTAGATTGTCAGATGCCCGTTTGCCAGTCGACGTGCATCATGTTGGAAAAGAAACGGAGTGTCGTCGTTGATTGTGAACTGGTTGTTCTTGCCCCCAAGCTGCCAGATGACTTCTCCATTGGTACGGGAGATCTTGATTACGTTATTCAGGTTGCGATTGGAAACGAGCCAGTGACCGTCCGTGTCCCTCTCGACTGAATTGCAGTGGATGTAGCGCAAAGGCTCCGTATCTAGCGGCATTACTGTGTCCAGGATGCTGATATGGTCCCAACTACTCCACTCAAAAAGAACGTTTCCGCCAGTGTCTATCTCCTGAAGGATGCAGCCGATCACCGTGGCATCGGGACGGCCACCGGGCACAAGCTCGCCGAGGTCTACTTTGCGGGCATCGTGGATCATCAGCAGGGCATGGCCGTTCGGCAGGATCTGCAAGTCATGGAGGTCTGTCGAGTAGCCATTGCCCGCTTTGTAGGTGGCAACAATCTCATAATGATTGTCGAGGGCGAAGTGGGCGTTGATCCCAGGACCCGGCAAGAAATAGGTCAAACGGCCGTCCGGCTGCTGCTTAAAATCCATGGTTACTGGGTACGGCGGGATGTTGCGGTAAAAAACCGGCTCCCCGGAGTTGTCGAGGATCATCATATAGCCGTTGCGGCTAGCGAAGTTGATTGTGTCAAAAACGCTCACGAAAATGTATCCAGGTGCCGGAGCACCCTGGCCGGCGGTCGCCGTTACGCGAGGCAGATCGGCAGGGGCGGTGCGGTAGCTACCTTCCTCTACCTGGTGCAAAATAGGTGCGGAAGTACCGCCAGCCAGACCGGAATCCGGCGGCATAAGTGATTCCAGAAAATCGTAGCTTGCTGCCGTTGTGGCTACCGGTGTGACGGTCGGGAGTGTGGCCGTGCCACGCACTCTGCTCTGTTGGCTTTCCGTGGCCATCATTCCCTGAGCAAGAAACAGCATCAAGCCGCTGGCAACAAGCAGAGCGGTCACCAGGCGAATGGCCCCGCTGGCACTAATTCCTTTCCGGTCCGTAATCATACAAGCTCCTCATTAGCTTCGGTAGGCAGTTCTGCGCCGCCTGTCGAAGACTGGATTTTTGAGAATCGCCCGCAAAACTCTGTCGTCGTGAAACAATACAGGCTTCCGGCGCCCGGCCACGTGTCGCGAGACAGCCCGGCCTTGGCGCACAGACTCTGCAGCAGCTCTGTTTTGGTCCAGCCTTGGCGCAAAGCGACTTTCGGAAGCAAGAGCGCGCGACGACCGTATGCTTCAATCACCAGGCCGTCGCGGCCCAGGACGATTTCATCCAGGGAGTGGACTTCGGATAACGGAGACAGGAGAGTGATTTCGATTTCCAGCGTCGGCAGCTCCACGCCGGAAACAGGCGCAAAGCGCGGATCTCGGGTGGCGGCGCCATTCGCTGCCTTGAGCACCGCCTGGTAGAGCGGTAGATCGGCCTCGATACGACCGATGCAGCCGCGTAACAAGGGCGGCTCCGAGGCGTTGGGGCTGTCCTGCCAAAGCGTCACAAACACGGCCACGGGCCGCTGCAACTCAGGATCGCGAGGGGCGACAAGATCTACCTTCTCTTTCCTTGCTGCCTGCGCGAGGGCGGTTCGTGCGCAATCAAGAAGATTAGCCTTCTGTTCCGACGTCAAATCAAAGGTGCCTCGCGTCTGGGTTTCGTCCTGCCTTGTGGAGTTTGCCACTGATTGCTCCTGCATATCCCGACAAGATACTGACTGCGCAAATCATACCACAGGCGTCGCCCTCTGCGACAATCACCTTTTAGTGGAAACCTGGTTGTCTTGGTTTCCGCTCCCTGAGAAACCAGCGGTCGTTCTGGGTAGGGCCGCTCGTTTTGCTATAATCCGCGGGTTATGTTCATCGAGATTCATCTGGGCGATATCGTGCGTATGCGCAAACCGCACCCCTGCGGAAGTTATGAGTGGGAAGTGGTGCGCCTGGGCACCGATGTCGGTATTGTGTGCCAGAAGTGCGGCCGCAGAGTACTGCTTGAGCGCGGCGTATTCAACAAGCGTCTGAAGGAAATTGTGCGGCGTGCTGACGCTGGAGATTGATGGCTGAAGTACTTGCTGCCGCCTATACGCTGGCTCTGGCCGTACTGTCCATCTATGGCATATTGGGCCTTGTGACTCTTGCTCTATATTGGCGGCATAAAGGGGATAGTTATCCCGCCCCGCATGTCGCCAATGGAGATCTCCCGATCGTAACCGTACAACTGCCCATCTATAATGAGCGTTATGTTGTGCAGCGGCTGATCGATGCGGCTGTAGGACTGGAGTACCCGCGCGAACGCCTGGAAATCCAGGTAATCGACGATTCGGACGATGACACGGCCGTGATCGCCGCCTCTTGCATCGCTACCTATCAAGCGCAGGGCTTCGACATCAAACACCTGCGGCGGGACAATCGGTTGGGCTACAAGGCTGGCGCCTTGGCCGCGGCACTGGTGCACGCCCGCGGCGAGTACCTTGCCATTTTTGACGCCGATTTCCAACCTGCCAGCGACTTCTTGCTGCGTACCATCCCCCACCTTGTGTCTGAACCGGGGTTGGGTATGATTCAAGCCCGCTGGGGGCATCTGAACGCCGAGGAATCAGCCCTTACCGCGGCGCAGTCAATCGCACTGGACAAACATTTTGTGATGGAGCAAACCGTGCGCCATCGTGCGGGGCTGTTCCCCAAGTTTAACGGCGCCGGAGGCATCTGGCGCACATCTTGCGTGGCGGATGCAGGCGGCTGGCAGTTCGATACTGTGTGCGAGGACCTCTGCCTGAGCACACGAGCGATCCTAAAGGGCTGGCAGTTCCGTTTTCTGGCTGATGTAGTGGCTCCGGCGGAGCTGCCGACCAGCATTGGGGCCTATAAGAACCAGCAGGCCCGCTGGGCCAAGGGATCGACACAATGTCTGGTCAAATACAGCGCGGCCATAGCCACAGACAGAAAGCAGTCCCGGATTGGCCGCGCATATGCGCTGCTTACGATGTCGGCCTACGCTACACAGTGGCTGCTGCTCCTTCTGCTGTTATTGCAGGTGCCTATGATCCTGTTTAATGTGCAGCTCTCGGCTTTCTTGGTAGCCTTCACAATTCTAGGTCTCGGCCAGCCGCTTCTCTTCATTCTGGCGCAGCAAGCCACGTATTCAGATTGGATAAGACGCCTGCGACATTTTCCTACGCTGCTCCTGGTGGCTATTGGTACGGCCCCCAATGGCAGCCGCGCCGTGCTGCAGGCCCTTTTTGGCGGCGACCATCCTTTTGTGCGCACGCCGAAAGGTCTTCGCGGTGCTGGAATAGGCAGTCATTACCGCATGGCGTTTGATCGCATGCTTTTGCTCGAAATTCTGCTGGCCCTCTATGCGGCCGTGGGATTGTACCTCGCCTATGAGCGTGGTACCGCAGGCCCCGTGGTGTTGCTGCTCAGCTGTTTCCTGGGACTCAGCTATGTGGCCTGGCTGGAGCTAAGGGAGCTGGCTGGGCGTTCCTGAAATCTGTTTGACACCTCCAATGACTCCGGTTGATAATATCTGGCCAACTATTGATAAATTCACGAAAATAGCAATAATATTAATATCTATATTGACAATACAGCGGCTGGGCGGTATTATGTTGTGGAAGCTTCAGCCCGTATTGTTCAATATCTTGGGAATCGATGCCTATGAATTCTGTAATCGGCCAATGTCCTATTTGCCATGACACCCTTCATGTCACTCGGCTGAATTGCCGCAGCTGTGATACGAGCCTGGAGGGCCACTTTGCCTTAGGGCGCCTGTACAGTTTGACCCCCGAGCAACTGGAGTTTATCGAGGTATTTATTCGCTGTGAGGGCAAGATCAAGTGGGTAGAGAAAGAGATCGGCCTGTCTTATCCCGCAGTCCGCGCACGCCTGACTGATGTAATTGAGGCAATGGGTTATGAAGTCGGCTCCGAAGAACTAAAGAGCGTTTCTGCGGAGAGGCGCCGTCAGATCCTGGTGGAACTGGATGAAGGTGGCCTGTCTGCAGAAGAGGCGATGGAACTCCTGCGGGGAGAATAGAATTCAGCAAGGAAAAGGAAAGTGATTAAGATGTCACAAGCAGAATTGCGATTGGAAGTGCTGGATTTATTGGCGCGAGGCAAGATCACGATTGACGA
Organism: uncultured Chloroflexia bacterium; assembly: GCA_963786145.1. Taxonomy (GTDB): domain Bacteria; phylum Chloroflexota; class Anaerolineae; order Promineifilales; family Promineifilaceae; genus JAACFF01. The sequence continues at coordinate 279,743 of CAWAYB010000001.1, read as the reverse complement.
TGCCGCGCGACTCCTGGATGAGTCATCGGGTGGTTCGGGCACCGAGGCGGTCAAGAAAGCGGCGGAACGCCCGGCCGAAGAAAGCGTGATCCAGGTTGCCATTGAAGACTTACCCCCGGCGCCGCCCAAGGTGGAAGGCAAAGAGCCGCGCTGGTTGCGGATACGCGTTGGCGATCTTGATACCGGCAAAAACAAAGTTACGGTCAACATTCCGTTTGGCATGGTGAAGTTCGGCTTCAACATTGCTCGCATGTTCAGTCCGGAAGCAGAGAGGTACGACCTGGAGCAGATCAGCGCCGTGATGAACGAGCTGGGCCAGGGTGTGTTGGTCGATGTCGAAGACGAAGAAGACCGCGAACATGTGCGCATCTATGTTGAGTAGCGAGGTGAATCATGGCTAAGGAACGAATTGAAACGGGGCGGGAGCCTGTCGTAGAAATCGCCGAGGTGGGCGGGGACCTGGTAGTACGGCCGTGGATGAATCTGGACATCGAAGCCAGCGGCGATTTCACGGCGGAGAACAAAGGGGACGTGGTTCTCTTCACGGCCGTTGGCGACCTGATGCTGAAAGTTCCCGAGAAGTCCGTGCTAAGCGTGGGCTCCGTGCAGGGCGATGTCGTAATCAAAAGCGTTGGCGGACAGATCCAGCTCGGCGAGGTTTTTGGCGATGCCGTATTGTCGAATACCGGGCTATCATCGATCGCACTTGTGCAAGGCGATCTTGTGGCCCGAAACGTGTCGGGTGCGCTGCTGGTTGAAGCAGCGCAAGGGGACGTAGTCATTCGCAATGTGGATGGCGACGTAACCTTGGGTACCATCCACGGCGATCTGGTGACCCATTTCGTAAATGGCGCGTGCACGGTGGCTGACGCGATGGGTGATGTCAATCTGGCCGCCGTCAACGGTGATATCAGCATTGCACACGGCCGTCGGGATCTCAACATTCGCGACGCCGGCGGCCTTTGCCAGGCGACGGACATCACCGGTGATATTCGCCTGAGGGGTGGTTTGCGGAAAGGCGATCATCAGTTGAGCGCCCAGGGCGATATCATCTTGCGTTGGCCGGCCAACTTGCCGCTGGCAGTAGACGTGCAGGCCAGCGAAATCCGCAACAACCTGCCTCTGGAAGACGTGGTAGAAGACGAAGCCGGGTTCCACGGACATCTTGGCCTGGGAGGAGCGCATCTTTCATTAATGGCCGCTGGCAAAGTGGTCCTTAAGGAAGCGCAGCTCATCAAAGAGAAATGGGGCGTGGATCAGGGGCCCATGTTTGATATGGACTTCATGGCTGAGCTGAGCAATCTAGGCGAACGGATTTCCAGCGAAGTCACGGACAAGGTCAGCAAGATGGCCTCCGAGATGGAGACGAACTTCGCTCCCAAGATGGAAAAATGGGGCGAGCAGTTCGCTGAGAAAATGACCTACGCCGCAGGCGCGGCCCGTGTAATGGCAGAGGACCTGGCGGAGAAAGAACGTGCACGTACGGCCACTGCACAATCCAGCCCAGGCGCCACGAAGACGAAACCTGATAAGGAAAGCGCGACCAACGTTGACGAACAACTGCGCATCCTCAAGATGGTTGAGAAGGGAGTGATCACGCCTGAAGAAGCAAATTTGCTTTTGGAGGCGCTTGAAGGAAACTAAAGGGAGGCAGCATGGCCCATGAGGGGGCCATAGTCAAGCTCGTCCTCCAGGGTGATCATGGTCATCACATTTTCAGCAGCGCGAACTGGCAATGGGCCGCGCCCTATCAATCCCAACAGCGACTTTCCGCAGCTAGTGAAGCTGTTGAAGTTGGTCTTTGCGGGCGAGATGGAGAACGAAAGCCGCCGCATGTTTGATCAGGCAGCCGCGACGGCTCAACCAGCGCTCATGTGGCGCTTGGACCCGGTGCTGGCACGCCTTACTCCGGGCTTTGTCTGGGTAGAAGACGGCCGAATTGTGGGCAACGTCACCTTGCTCACCACCAGATCGCCGCGGCGATTCCTGGTAGCTAATGTAGCGGTGCATCCCGATTTTCGTCGGCGTGGAATCGCACGCATGTTGATGGAAGCAGTTGGTGAAGATGTGCGGCGCAGGGGCGGGCAAGAAATATTGCTGCAGGTTGAGTATGACAATGATCCCGCGCGGGTTCTCTATGAGACCATGGGGTATGGGACACTGGGCATCATGACTACCTGGAAGCTTTCTGATTCCAGGATCAAGGACTTTGCCCGGCATGAAGCTTTAGCTGACTTGCCAGAGCTACCTCCTGTCCGCGAGCTGCCCGGCCGCCGCTGGGAAGAAGCCTATGCCCTGGATGCATTGGCTTTGCGCGCGGATCTGAACTGGCCGGAGCAGCTCGAACGTGATGCCTATAAGCGCAGCCTGACGCAGCGCTTATTGAACTTCGCCGGCGGGCGCAAGGTTGAGAGCTGGGCGACCATGGACGACCGGGATCGCCTGTGCGGGCTGGCAAGTATTCACAGTGAATGGGGGCGCGCCCATCAGTTGAGCGTCCGGGTGCACCCTGACTGGCAGGGAACGCTGGAACGGCCGTTGCTGCAAAAAGTGCTGCGCCGCACCGAGACGCTGCCGCGCAGGCGCGTAATCTTGGTGCACAACGCCGCTGACGAGGTAATGAATCAACTGGCCCGCGAGGCCCAGTTCGTTCGCCAGCGCACATTGACGCACATGCGCCTGGTACTGGCAAATGGTTGACGACCAAGAACTGGGACATCGTATCGTGGAACGGGTAATGTTTGGTGAAAGCAAGGGAGGCTTGCTGAATGGAAGGTCCTGAGCGCATGCAAATCTTACGCATGATTGAGGAAGGGAAGATCACGGCCGCGGAAGGCGTAGACCTACTTCGGGCCCTAGATAAGGGTGACCGTGGGGCAACCGTGGAGCCGCTAAAAGGCAGCAGCAGCCCGCGTTGGTTTAGGGTGCGGGTAACGGACACCAAGACCGGTCGGAACAAAGTCAACGTCAACATTCCGATGGGTCTGGTCAACGTGGGCATCAAAATGGGCGCCAAGTTTGCCCCAGAAATCGAAGGGGAGCAGTACGAATCGATTATGGATGCCATTCGCAGCGGGCAGCAGGGCAAAGTCCTGGATGTCTACGATGAGGAAGATGGGGAGCACGTCGAGATTTTCGTGGAGTGACCTCGGAGCCCCGGGCAGCAACAGCGCGAGCCCCTGAGCCGGCAGCGGTATGCAGGCAATAAGAATCTTTAGGTGCAAGCCCGGACTTGCCGCCAGTCATTGCACGAACCAGCGGTCATAGCTGAGCCTGGTCTGTCGTCAACTGGCCGCGGCGTCGCGTGATTACTCGGCAGACAGGACGTGCAGCTTGGCGTGCGGGATCGTCTCGAAGGCGCCAACGTGCCACTTGACCGTGAAGCCATTGCCCAGAATCGGGTATTCCGTGATGAGCGCCTTCGTCTGGCTTACGGCGTACTCCATCAGCGCATAGAAACGGTCAGCGTGCTCATAGAGCATTTCCTCGGTATTGAAGCCATATTCGAAGGGAACAGCCAGCCAGTGCACGGCCGCTTCTGGTTCGAGGCACTCGATCAGCGCCAGGCCTTTCTTGTCGTCGCGGGCGATGATTGTTCCTTCCTCTTTTCCGGCCAGGATCTGGGCAAATGTACTCCGTTCGTCACTCATTGCAGATAATTCCTCTTTTTGACAGGTTGGCAAGTGCTGAGCTGCACCAGTTCGTGTGCGGCGGCGACTCATACCTGATTTATACCTGCACGTACAGCGCGTCGTCAACCCTGAACCCACCGGCTAGCCCCGGCGCGAGGTTTTGCGCACGAGGAATGGCGTGTTACGATCGGTTGCATGGAAGAACGAATACGCCAACGATATCACTTGGGGATACTAGACGAGCTGCGCCTGCGCTATCGGCTTGCAGAGGACCAAATTAAGGCCCTGGACGGATTCGAGAGTTTCATATTCGAGGTTCAGGGGAACGAACGACCATATATCCTACGCATGAGCCATTCCCTCCGCCGCTCGGAAACCCTGTTGTATGGTGAAATCGACTGGATTAACTATCTGGCTGATCGAGGTGTGGGCGTAGCCCGTGCGCTCGCTTCACCGCAGGGAAATCTGATCGAATTTATACCAGACGGTCAGGATGGACATTTCCTGGTAGTGGCTTTTACACAGGCAGCGGGCGAGCCATCGTGGGTAAGTTCATTCTGGGGAGATGACCTGTTCGCGGCGTACGGCCGTCAAATAGGCCGCATGCATGCTTTGACAAAGTCATATGTGCCAGGCGACCCTTCTTGGAAGCGGCCAGAGTGGGATGATCCGCTCAACCTTGAGGTTGCGGATTGGGTGCCACAGAAAGATTCACTCATTCGCCAGCGCTATCAGGCGGTGTTGGATCACCTAAGAACCCTGCCGCGCACGCCCGATTCCTACGGGCTCATCCATCAAGATGCCCACATGGGCAACTTCTACGTCGACAACAACCTGCGCCTGACGATGTTTGATTTTGACGACTGCGTTTACGGCTGGTTTGTGTATGATATTGCCATGGTCCTCTTCTATGCTGCGGCCAACCGTCAGGATCCGGTTTCGTTCGGGCGCGATTTTTGGCGGGCTTTCTGGCCCGGCTATCGGGAGGAGAACACGTTGGACCCGGCGTGGCTGCTGGAAATCCCCTGGTTCCTCAAACTGCGCGAGATCGAACTCTATGGCGTAATTCACCGCAGTCTCGATGTGGACAATTTGCAGGATCCCTGGATTCGTGGCTTTATGAACGGCCGTAAAGAACTGCTTGAGGCGAACGAACCGTTCATCGACCTTGATTTCGCTCGTTTTGCGGAGGACCTGGATACAGGGCATTTGCCCGGAGCGTTGGAATAAGCACATGCGACCACCTGCACTGTATCCATTACTGCCGTCGGGAAGCGCGGCCCTGCGCCCGCTGTTTGCCCCGATTTCCTACCACCTGGCGATTGAATCGATTCTTTCCGGGAGCAGTCCGGGAATGATCTTCACGGACGATCACGAGGCGCCGCGCCTTGCTTTGGTATGGACTCAGGGACGAGTATACCTTGCCGGCGACCCTGCGGACGGAGATCTGCGCACGGCCGTACGCGACTGCATGGCGACCGAACTCCGGCTTGACGCAGAGAAAAGGAGCCTGGACGCGTTTACGGTAGCTTACACCAGCGAATGGTCGCCCTATATAGATGAACTCCTGGCCTCGTATCTCCCGATGAGTGGAACACGGCACTACTATGAGCGCGACCTGGCCAGATTGCCAGAAGGGACGAGCGGAGATTTTCTACTGCGCCCGGTGGATGGCTCATTGCTGACCCGACCGGATTTGCAAGGGCAGGAACTGTTGATCGCGGAGATGCAGTCAGAACGGCCGTCCGTGGCTGATTTTCTGATGAAAAGCCTCGGTACAATGGCGGTGCGTGACCAGGAGATCATCGGCTGGTGCCTTACAGAGTACAACGTGGGCGATCGTTGCGAACTGGGAATCGCCACGGCTGCGCCTTTTCGACGCCAGGGTGTGGCCCTGGCCACGGCCGTAGCCACCTTGCGCAGGGCTGTGCACGAAGGCGTGCGCAAGGCAGGATGGCATTGTTGGGCTGACAATGCCCCCTCCATCGCGACGGCGCGCGCGCTGGGATTCACCCTGCGCACTCCGTATCCTGTCTCGTTTGCATTTGTGAATGAGCTGCACAGTCTGGCTGTCCATGGCATGATGGCCATGCAGGAGGGCCATATCGCTCTCTCTCTGGAGTGGTTTTCCAGGGCGGAGCAACTCGGCGATCTGCCTTCCTGGGCGTTGGTGCAGCAGGCCCGGGCCGAGGGTGCGCGCGGGAGGACGGCCGTTGCCCTACAGCTGCTGGAGCGGGCGACGCGCACCGGGTTTGTAGATTTCGAGCAGTTGCAGGATGATCCTTACCTGGCCGGGGCGCGGGCCACGGCGACGTGGACCATCTTGCGTGACGCGGCCGTTCAATCGTTGAACGGGCATCTCTAGTGACCGGCAAAGGAAGGACATGTGGCTGAATTCGAAGTGACGGACCTGAATCGGGTGAAGCGAGTACCGAAACGGGGACTCTATGACGAGCAGAGCGTCTATGGCATCCTGGATGATGCGCTGATTGGGCATGTAAGTTTTGTGGTGGATGGTCAGCCATTTGTGATCCCGACCCTGATCGCCCGCGACCGGGACGAACTCTTACTGCATGGCGCCAGCAGCAGCAGGTTGATGCGCCACGCAGCGGATGGTGCCCCACTGGCAGTCGCCGTGACGCACGTGGATGGGTTGGTCCTGGCTCGCTCCGTCTTCCATCATTCGGTCAACTACCGGTCGGTAGTCGTGTTCGGTCAGGGAAGGCCGGTAACGGACCGCGAAGAGAAGATGACTGCGCTGCGCCGCTTCACTGACAAGCTGATCCCAGGACGCTGGGACGATGCCCGTTCGCCCAACGAAGCGGAGTTGAAGGCCACGGCTGTTGTCGCTGTGACGATTTCATCTGCCTCAGCGAAGGTGCGCGTAGGACCGCCCGGTGACGACGAAGAGGACTATGCGCTTCCCCATTGGGCGGGCGTGCTGCCTCTGGTGAACAGCTTTGGCGTGCCTGTACCGGATGAACGGCTCGCTCGCGGCATCGACGTGCCCAGGTATGTGCAGGAATTGGTGCAGAATTCCTGAGTTGTTTGGCAACCCGGAACGGAAGAGGATATACTTACCCATCGTGGTCGTGTGGGCTTTGCCCGCATTTCCCCGTTGACCTTTGCCAGTATTCCAGTTCCCACAATTGATGTGGTTGTGTAGGGCAGGAGACAGACTCTCCTTCTACCTTTGCCGCCTCTAGGAGCACGCTGGTTGAGAATTCCAACGATATCCTTCACCGCAAAGGAGGTGAGTTAGATTGCCCAAAGTTGAGTCCAGACCTGGTGAATCACCGGAGCAGCTTCTTCGCCGTTTCAAGAAAGAAGTGATGAAGAGCAAAGTTTTGTCTGACGTACGCCGCAAACGCTGGTTCATTTCCAAGAGTGAGCTGAAGCGAATCGAGAAAAAGAAGGCCATTCGCCGCACACGGAAGCCGGCTGAATAAGGCCCAGGCTGGTTGCCTTCTGGCTGACCAAGCAAGTTTGACCCGGTGAGCGTTGTTGCTTACCGGGTCTTTTTTGTTTTTCGTATTTGTCTCCTGCAACTCTCACGGCCGTTGTCCGTACTGGGCAGTAGGAGAGACGGGGGTACGCCCCGTAGTTCCCCGGCGCAGAAACAGCCGAGCCGCACATCCGTGTTTGCCTGAAGGGGTCGTCACAGCTATGGTCCGCTGGTAAGCACCACGATTACGATTGGAGGTATTTGAGAATGAATTTTATCGTATGGATCATTTTTGGCGCGCTGGCGGGTTGGATCGCCAGCATGATTACCGGGCGCAACGAGCGTCAGGGTTGCCTGATGAACATAGTTGCTGGCGTGGTCGGAGCATCCTTGGGTGGCTGGCTCATGAGCTTCTTCGTGCCGGGATATCAAATTAACGAATTCAGCCTGGTCAACTTTGCCGTGGCTGTAGGCGGCGCGGTGCTGTTCCTTGCTGTGTTGAACCTTGTTTTTGGCCGCCGGTAGACCTGTCCGCACCCGGTTTTCCTTTTTCCCCATGATTTGCCAGGGTTTCTTTTGAATGCATAGCAGGTTGAACTACAATCACACTCTTGCTGGCTTTGTGAGCCAGATATCAATTTGAGGAGGATTGTGTATATGAATGCTGGTGAACTGGAGAAAGTCGGATTTGGGATCAGGTGGTTGGCCTGGCTGATCGACATGGCCTTGCTATGGGCGGCATCGGCAGCCCTGCTGTTCATCTTTGCCGGGACAACCGCCATCATGGATGCGACGTCCAGTGGCCTGGTCAATTTCATGACCTCAGCCTTTGCCCTCCTTCTGGTTGCGGTTAACTTCCTTCTGCAGTTCCTCTACTTCGGGTTCTTCTGGAGCCGCAGCGGGCAGTCACTGGGTATGAAGATGATGAATGCGCGTGTGATCCGGCAGAACCAGGAGGGGCTGTCATTCGTGCGTGGTGGGCTGCGCGGGACCGTAGGCTACTATATCAGTTCGCTGGTGTTTTGGCTCGGCTACCTTTGGGCTCTGTTCGACAAGGATGGCGAGACGTGGCACGACAAAATATTCGATACCTGGGTAGTACGTAATAAGTGGGTTGGCTGACGCCCAAATAGGCCGTACATTCAGCAGAAATAGAAACAGGGGCTCGAAATCCGAGCCCCTGTTTTTATTTCTTAGTAGCTCCTCTGCTTCACCTTAAGGGCGAAACAGGTAGCCGAGCAGCAGGAATGAAGCTAGTGGTACTACGATGGTGATGACCAGCCAGGTCAGGATGAGCGACAGCGTGGCCCGTTCCCAGGAAAACTCGTGGTAGAGCGACAGCCCTTTGATTAGGATGATAGCGGCCCAGGCCAGCGCAAAAAGGGCGATTAGACGGCCAAACACGGTAATGGCCGCCGAGGTGGCAATGGTCGTAACCGCGCTCAGGTTCGGAATGAGTGCGGGCAGGAGCAGGACCAGAGGCGCAGAGGCAAGTAAAACGGCCGTGAGATGCTGGCTGAGGGTTGCCCTGCCACCCAGTAGCTTGGCGACAAGGATGGACGCCAGGGCAATTCCGATGTAATCCGCCATGATTGCGAACGGTGTCGAGATCCAGCGGCCAAACTGGCGGAATACCCGGCTGGCGCGTACCCCGATCGGTGGCTCCAGGAGCTCCGCCTCGGCCTCGAAAATAGCGAGTGTGTTGTTGAGCGTCTCGCCCGCGGCGATGGACGCGTCGCCCACGGCTTCAGCAATTTCGGGGGAGGATGAAATGCCAGGGACTGAGGTCTCCAGGAACGGGGTGATGGAACTAGTGAGGTTATCAACGATCGTTTGCGTCTCGGACAGCGCATCTGCAAGGACTACCTTGTTGGCGGCGACGGGTATTCCGAACAAAACGCCTATGCCGGCGACTAGCGTTACGATGAAAAACATTTGCAGCGCGCGGGCAAGACCGTTGGGTGCGTATTTGAACTCCAAATACGTTGGCGTGTGGAGCTGAAGGATATTTGTATACTCGCGGAACATAGTTTCATCCTCCTGGGGCAGACCTGGCCTAGCGCACACCGCGGGCAAAGCGAAGCGTGCGCAAGAAGTCATCAATAATGGGGAATTGGCTCAGCCCAAGGGCGGCGGCGAACAGCAAAAGGCCGATCAACAAAACAAGCCCAATGACGTAGGGCAGGGCGAGAATTGCCAGGTTCTGGCCGGGGCCCATCTGGTACAGCGTCTTGATTGCCAGAAACTTGCCGATAAGCATCAGGGTGAAGACAAGCGCTAGAGGTACGGATGCGCCTGGTATGGCCTCGACGACAGTAAGTAAGATGGGGGTATAGGCGAGAGCCATAACACCCAGGGTGCGCTTGTATTCCACTTGCGTGCCAAACCAACGGGCTACCAGGTGCACGGCCGTGCCATAGGCGAGCCAGGTGCCTAGCAGAAACAACAGACTGATCAGTGCGCTGATAAGGCCTGAGTAGGAAGGGTACCCACCTACCAGGCTGATAACTTCCCAGACCGAGGCATATCCAGCCGCGAACTGTGCGGCGAATTCCGGCGATTGTTGCACCAGTTCAGCATAGTATGCCGTTCCAGTAATGCCGCGCAAAATCTGTTCCTGGACGATGTCGATGCGCGGCAGCGTCAGAACACCGAGGGCGATGCCGAGTAGACGCGCCAGCGCGGCCATTCCCACGGCAAACAATAGGGCTGCAGATCCGCGGCGAAATGAGTCGCTGTCGAGATTGACAACCTGGAAGGCACGCTGGTCAAGAAGAGTGGCCCGAAAGGCGAGGTTTGGCGCACCGGCATTCATCACCTTTTCCGGGTAGGCGAGATCCAGATCCGTGACCTCTTTCAGGGGTTCTAACTCACTCATAAGACCCTCCTCGAATGTGCTCTTGGCGCAAGCCATGGTGTGCGCTTGCCTCGCGAGAAAAATTGGAGCAAGGGCATGCTGATGGTCCATCGTGCACCGCCCAAGACATTGGGCTGATTTATAAGCGAAAGCGCAATCAGCGTCAATAGTTCGGCGGTCTAACTCTACCTTGAGCGGCCGGCAGTCGAAGACTTGCCCAAATCCGCGCTTGACTTTATAATATTTCGAACTATTGAACTAGCGGTGAATTTATGTCGCTGATGCGAGGATATGTTCATGGATTATTCGACAAGTAGCGATCTGGACGCAATCGATATCGCGATTTTGTCACTATTGCAGAAGGACGGGCGGATTAGCAATGTGGATCTGGCGACTCAGGTCGAATTGTCGCCTCCGGCGACCCACGCGCGCCTCAAACGCTTGCAGGCGCAGGGGTATATACAGCGCTTTACTGCTTTGTTGGACCAGGAGAAGGTCGGGTTTGACATGACCTGCTTTGTAAGCATCAGTCTGCGCCAGCATGGGGTACGTGAGCTGAGCCAGTTTCGTGCACGGGTGGTGGAAATGCCCAATGTTTTGGAGTGCTATCACGTGACGGGCGAATTCGACTATATGCTCAAAGTAGTCGTGCGAAACCGGCGGGATTTGCAGCGGTTTGTAGAGCAGGAATTGACACCCATTCCGGGAGTATCTCGCATTCACACTAGTCTGGTACTAGACGAGATCAAGTTTTCCACGGCATTGCCGTTGGAGGCTGAGTAGGAAATGGGGCAACATTTGGATAGTGAGGAGATTCTGATGAGTTCAGCAACGCCACAGACTATGGGCCAGCAATACGGCCGTCGCTCCTGGGCTGAGCCCTGGAAAATTAAGATGGTAGAACCCATCCATATGATCAGCGCCACTGAACGGCGCTCGGCTCTGCGGGAGGCTGGTTACAACACGTTCCTGCTTCCTTCCGACGCAGTCTATATCGATCTGCTCACCGATAGCGGCACGAGCGCGATGAGCGACCGGCAGTGGGCCGGGCTGATGATGGGCGACGAAGCGTATGCGGGAAGTCGTAACTTCTACCACCTGGAAGAGGCGATTCGTTCCACCTATGGCTACCGGCATATTGTGCCCACGCATCAGGGGCGTGGTGCTGAGCACCTGCTGAGCCAATCAGCGATCAAACCCGGGCAGTTGGTACCGGGCAATATGTACTTCACCACCACACGGTTGCACCAGGAACTGGCTGGAGGCACCTTTGTCGATGTGATCATTGATGAGGCCCATGACTCGCAGAACCTTCACCCGTTTAAGGGCAATGTCGATCTGGCCAAAGTGCAGAAACTAATCGATAGGGTCGGGCCAGAGGGCATTGCCTATATAAGCCTGGCGGGAACGGTCAATATGGCGGGCGGCCAGCCGGTAAGCATGGCCAACGTGCGCGCCCTCCACAAACTGTGCCGTAAGCATGGCATCGCGATCTACCTGGATGCCACACGCATGGCCGAGAACTGCTTCTTCATTCAGGAACGCGAACAGGGCTACCGTGACAAACCCATCGCCGAAATCATGGTGGAGTTCTGCAGCTATACGGACGGCGCCTGGATGAGCGCCAAGAAGGATAACCTGGTCAACATCGGCGGGTGGCTGGCGCTGAACGATGAGGAAATATTTGACCGCGCGCGAAACCTCGTCGTGGTTTACGAGGGCCTGCATACTTATGGGGGGATGTCGGGGCGCGATATGGAGGCTTTGGCCATCGGGATCGGCGAATCGGTGCAAGACGATCATATCCGCAGCCGCGTGGAACAAGTGCGCTACCTGGGTGATTTGCTGCGGGCGTGGGGCATCCCCCTGGTGCAGCCGGTGGGCGGCCATGCGATCTTCCTGGACGCGCGGGAGTTTTACCCTCATATCCCGCAGGATCATTTCCCCGCCCAAACGCTGGCGGCGGAGTTGTATTTAGATGCAGGCGTGCGCAGCATGGAACGCGGCGTAGTCAGCGCAGGGCGAGATCCCGATACTGGCACGCACCGTTATCCGGCGTTGGAGCTGACGCGGCTTGCGATCCCGCGGCGCGTGTATACCCAGGCGCATATGGATGTCGTCGCCGAGTCCGTGCAAAGTGTTTTTGCAAACAGGGAGCAGAGCAAGGGGCTAAAAATGGTCTATGAGCCGGCCTATCTCCGCTTCTTCCAGGCGCGCTTCGAACCCCTCTAAACAACCGTTGAGACCTTCTGGGCCACGGCCGTTTCCTCCCAACGGCCGTGGCTTCCTTTCTGCTAGGCGACCATAAGAGAAGCCCAAAGCCCGTTCCCCTCCGGGCTGGTATTGCCAGAAGCCATATTTCTTGTGCAATATTTCACAAAAGGTACATTTGTCACCTCTTTGGCATGACAAGTGTCACTATCCACTTGGCGCGCATTCCTATAACGTAGAATCAGAGGTGGAAGCTATGTGGGTGAGTCTTGTCACAGTTCTCGGTACTTGTGTTTGCGCGTTTCTAGCCGTCCGCACCCGGCGACTTCTGCTCTCCGCGTTGTGGTTGGCCTGCACGAGCGCCTTCCTTGCGGTCCTGCTCTTTACCTTGGGCGCGCACGAAGTTGCGGTTATCGAATTAAGCGTGGGTGCCGGCCTGGTTACGATCCTGTTTGTGTTCGGGATCAGTATTGCTGGCGAAGATGCTGTGGATACCGGGCCGCTCGTGCACTGGGTGTTGGCGGGTGCGCTGGTAATCATCGCCCTGGGTCTCATGGGCTGGATGGCATTACCCACGAACGATCCTGTTATGGCCGCCGCCGAACCCAGTTTTTCAGTGATGCTGTGGCAGGAACGGGGTCTGGACGTGATGGTTCAGATCGGCCTAATCTTTGCGGGAGTCCTGGGGGTGCTGGGCATTCTGGCGGAGGTGGAGGTTTCCAGGGTACCTCGATCGCTGCCGGAGCCGCTGGAGCTGGAAGCAGAACGGCCGGTCGTTGTCGATGGAGCCGTGGGGTGGGCGAAGGAGTCGTAGCATGAGTTCAAGTATGACAATCTTGGCTGCAGGAGTATTGTGTTTGTTGGGCATAGCCCTGTATGGCCTGCTCACTCTACGCAATCTGCTGCAGATCGTCGTGGCACTTCAATTGCTGGTAAAAGCGGCGGTCCTGGCACTGGTTGTGGCTGGGAAGATGAGCGGACAGATCAATCTGGGGCAGAGTCTGGCGGTCACAGTGATTGTCGCCGACACGATCGTGGCCGTAATAGGGCTGGCCCTGGCCGTGCAGATCAAACAGCGCATGGGTACGCTGGACGTGCAGGCGCTTTCCAGTTTGAGGGGGTGAGATGACAGCCTGGCTGGTATTCTTGACCATCTTTCTGCCGATGGTGGGCGCGGTTCTAGTGTGGCTCGTGCGCGATGAACGGCCGTTGGCCCAGCATGCGATCGCCGTGGTCACGGCCGTGGCGGCCGCCATCGCCGCTCTGCTGTTGCTCCCGCGCGCTACGTCCGACGTTGTGATTAGCTTCAGTGCGGGTCCCGCCTACGGGCAGATTACCTTTGTGCCCGATGGCCTGGGCGTGTTCCTGGCCGTCGTGGCGACAGTGATTGGCTGCCTGGCGGTCATCTTCTCCGTCGAATATATGCGCGGTGCGGCGCAGCTGGGTCGTTACTACTTCTTGGTTCTTCTCTTCATCGGCGCAATGGCTGGGCTGGTGCTGACCGGCAGCCTGTTTGTCCTTTTCCTGTTCTGGGAAGTAACCGCCTTCTGCTCCTACGCCCTGATTTCCTTCTACAACGACGACCCCAAGGCGGTGCGCGGGGGTATGAAAGCGCTGCTGATCACTCAGATCGGTGGCATTGGGCTGCTGGTGGGCGCGCTGCTGTCGTTCGTCTACCTGGGTGACTACCAGATCAACACTTTGTTGGCCCAAGCGAGCAGCCTGCCGCCGCAATTGCTGGCGGTCATCGCGTTCACCTTCCTCGTGGCCGCAATGGCGAAATCAGCACAGGTGCCTTTCCATACCTGGCTGCCGGACGCGATGGAAGCTCCCTCGCCCGTGAGCGCTCTGATTCATGCGGCAACGATGGTCAACGCGGGCGTCTATTTGCTGGCACGTTTTTACCCCGCTTTTGCGCCTGTGCGCGGCTGGAGTATGACCGTTGTGGTGGTTGGCGCGGTCACAGCGCTGCTGGCGGCCGTAATGGCCGTGTTTGCTGATGATCTCAAGCGGGTGCTGGCCTATTCGACGGTCAGCCAGCTGGGTTACATGGTCTACGCCGTCGGCGTGGGAGCCATTTTTGCCAGCCAGTTCCATTTGTTGAGCCATGCAGTGTTTAAGGCCCTGCTATTCCTGGCCGCGGGCGCCGTAATTCATTCCGTGGGCACGCGCGATATGACGGCCATGGGAGGCCTATACCGGCGCATGCCCGGTACGGCCGTGACCTTCCTGATTGGCGCCGGGGCGCTGGCTGGGCTCCCCATTCTGAACGGTTTCTGGAGCAAGGAACTGCTGCTGGACAGCGGGCTGGCTGAAGGACCTTTTGGGGCCTATCTGGTAATGTTGCTGGGAGCCGGTATCACGGCTTACTACACCTTGCGGATGGCCTTTCTTGTTTTCTTTGGTGCAGCCACCAATCCGCACGGCCATGAGGCAGGAGCGGCCATGAAGACAGCACTGCTGCCGCTGGCTTTTTTGACCCTGACGACGTGGCTGCTGGCGGGACCCTTCTCGCGGCTTCTGGCAGACACACTGCCCTACGCGCATCTGGAGGTATTTACCACCTCGGAAATGGTGCATGAGGTGCTGACCGCACCAGCGACCTACGTGGCCCTTGTCGTAATGGCACTTGGTTTGGGTCTGTACTGGCGCTACGGCCGTCGCGAGATGCCTCCCGTGCTGGACGGTTTAAGACATGCAGCCCAGATGGGTTTTGGATTTGAGCGTCTGAACAATGGCGCAGTTACGATCACTGAGCAAAGCGCCAGCCTCCTGCAGCGCACCCAAAGCGGACAGTTGGGCCGCAACGTGGCTGGCATTGTTTTCGCTCTGGCCGTGGTTGCGTTGTGGCTGATGCTGGCGCTGGGCGGGCCATAGCGGCCAAGGAACTCCTGCAATGGATGGATTGAATCAATCATATGGGCAACCAATCCTCTGGCTGATCTGGCTGCCCCTGCTGTGGTCGCCGGTAATCTACCTCGCCGGTCGGATAACCTACCGCTATATCAGTCCGGATTTGTCGACAGCGCGATGGGTGGCCCTGCTGGCGCTGTTGAGCACCTGGATTCCCCTGGTGCAGGTTTGGCAGCAGAGCCGGGGTGGTATTACCCCGGCATTCACCTACGGCATGATTACGTTGCGGGCCGACGGCTTGAGCTTGCTGCTTGCGACGGCCGTGCTGACCCTGGCCACGCTGTCCGTCCTATTTGCCAACCCAGACATGCACGCCCAACTGGGAGAAAGTAAGTTTTACGCCATGTTGGTCGCCATGACCGGGGCAATGATCGGGCTGGGTTGCGCGGCTGATTTGTTCAACCTTTGGCTGTGGTTTGAAGCTATGGCAGTCTCTTCGTATCTGCTTGTCGCCTTCTACCGTGACGAACCGGCATCGCTGGAGGCGGGCCTGAAATACCTGGTACAAGGCGCGACAGGAAGTGTATTTATCTTGTTAGGCGTGGCCCTTGTCCTCGCCCAGACCGGCACCCTGGACATCGCAGAAGTCGGGCAGGTCGCACAGGCGACGCCGCTTTCCTGGGGGCTGATCGCCGCCGGGGCGTTCTTCCTCATTGGCTATGGCGTCAAAGTCGCGCTTGTGCCATTGCACACATGGCTTCCAGACGCACATTCGCAGGCGCCCAGCAGTGTCAGCGCCATGCTGTCAGGCGTAGTGATTGAGGCGGGACTGATCGCATTACTTCGCTCGCTGTCACCCCTGAGCGGCACGGCCGCAACGTGGGGCGTGCTGCTGATTCTCTTTGGCATCTTCAATATGTTCCTGGGCAATCTGTTGGCCCTGCGCCAGGAACAAGTCAAGCGGCTGTTGGCTTTCTCCAGCATCGCTCACATTGGCTACATGATAATTGGCCTGGGTATGGCGCTCACCTTCAGCCAGTATGCGGCGGCGTATGGTGGTTTCTTCCATCTGGTAGCGCATACCGTTATGAAGGGCCTGGCGTTTCTCGCGGCGGGTGCACTTCTCTACGGGATGCACAGCGCCAACGGCAGCCACAGTCCGCTGACCGTGGCCAACCTGGCGGGCACCGCCCAGCGCTATCCGTTGCTGGCATTGGCATTCAGTCTGGCGCTGCTTAGCCTGGCAGGGCTGCCGCCGCTGGCGGGCTTCATGTCCAAGTGGACGATCATGGTGGCCGGGGCGGAAACGTATAACCTTTTCATACTCGCCGTCGTAGGGCTAGTGGCTCTGAATAGCGTTCTTTCCCTGGCCTACTATGCGCCCATGGTAAACCGGATGTACCGGCGCGAGCCGTCCACGGCCGTTTTGAGCGGGCAGCCTGTACCGGCGCTGATGCAAGTGCCGGTTGTCCTGCTCGCGATGGCGGTCTTGGTAATCGGTTTGTGGCCGGCAGTGGTCACATGGCTCGTGGAGCCCGCAGCGGCAGCTCTGTTGACCGCCTTTGGAGTATAACGGATGAGCTATCTTTTAGTGCCGCCAATAGCGTTCTTGTTCTACATCGGTCTGGTGGGGTTGCTGTCCCTGATCGGGCGCTATCTGGCCGGACCGGGCGAGGCGGATGCCGATAAGACCGCAGCCTATACGGGTGGTGAGCGACTATCGCGCCAGATCGGTATCCCGGGTTACAAACCATTCTTTGTCGTCGCTCTGTTCTTCGCCGTACTGCACCTGGGTGCGCTGATGATTGGCAGCAGCATCATTTCGCCGATCGCACTGCTCTATATCGTGGGGCTAATGCTGGCTTTGATCGCTTTGATCCTGGGCTGAGTGAAAGGTTGTGAAAACGATGAGAATGGATTTATCTGCCGATTGGATGAGTGCCCTGAATAGGGTCAAGAAGTGGGCACGGATCAATTCGCCTTGGGCTATCCACTACAACAGCGGATCCTGCAACGGTTGCGATATTGAGATTTTGGCCACGCTGACGCCGCGCTATGATGTGGAACGGCTGGGAATCAAGCTCCAGGGGAGCCCGCGCCACGCGGACGTCTTGATCTGTACCGGACCGGTCACATTGCAGTCTAGGGAACGGCTGCTCCAGATTTACAACCAGATGCCAGAGCCCCGGTTTGTGATTGCCGTGGGTTCCTGTGCCTTGTCCGGCGGGGCGTTTCGAGGCTGTTATAACGTCGTAGGACAGATTGACGAGGTAATTCCGGTGAATGTATATGTCCCGGGTTGCCCACCACGGCCGGAAGCGATCGTGGACGGCGTGGTGAAACTGCTGCAAAGTCTGCAGGGCGCCAACGCGGAGCCCGGCGAGGCTAATACCGAATTGCAGGCGGAGGTGCCAAATGCTTTCGAGCTATTATGAGAAGAGGCCGGAAAAACAGCAGACCGCGCTGGCCTATTTGCAGGCCGAAGAACTCCTGACACCGATTGTAGGTGCCCTGGAACATCCCCACCCGTCCGACGAGAAGGTCCCGTCGTGGAGTTTTGACTCGTTGTCCTTCACACACCTGGTGTTTCCATACGCAGAACGGCGGATAAAAGTGGTTGGCGACGGCCGTCCCGATGCGCTGGATGTGCCGCTGCGACCCGACCAACTACTGGAAGCCGTGTCGGTAATAATGGAAGCCGGTTGGGGCTATCTTGCTTCGATCGTGGGCATTGATTTGGGCGTGGAGGCAGGTGAGCTCGAAATCCTGTATATCTTCTGTGCGGGTGCGGCGGTGCTTACACTGGCCGTACGGATACCGCGGGAAGCGGCTGAAATATCGTCAGTGTGCCCGATCATCCCCTCAGCCAGCTTTTTTGAACGGGAGTTGAGCGAAATGTTCGGCATAACGGTGACGGGCACACCAAACCCGGATCGCCTCTTCTTGCCGGAGGAATGGCCGCAAGGCGTTCACCCCTTACGCAAAGACTATCTCGTGCCAGGGCAGGGAGGTGAGGAAACATGAGCAGTGTGGCGACAGAAAAGGCTGTGACGGCACCGGAGCGTTTTGTTGTGCCAATCGGTCCGCAGCATCCGGCGCTTAAGGAGCCGGGTCACTTCGAATTTGACGTAGACGGTGAGTTGGTTACCGGCGCTACAGTGCGGCTCGGCTACGTGCATCGGGGCATCGAGAAAGCCACCGAGGCCCGCAACTGGACACAAAACCTCTATCTGGTTGAGCGAATTTGCGGTATCTGTTCCCATATTCACGCCCTGACGTATGCCCTGGGTGTCGAAAAGCTGGCCCAGGTAGAGGCGCCCCCCCGCGCCCAGGCAATTCGTGTGCTCGTGGCCGAATTGGAGCGCATTCACAGCCACCTACTCTGGTTCGGCGTAGCCGCCCATGAAGCCGGATTCGACACGCTGTTTATGTTCTCGTGGCGCGATCGTGAAACAATCATGGATATTCTGGAGGCGTTGACCGGCAACCGTGTAAACTATTCGGCCAATCTATTGGGCGGGGTTAAATTCGACGTAAATGCCGATCAGCGGCGCGTGATCCTCGAAGGCATTGATTTTCTGGAGGAGCGCACGCTTCATTACCTGCACGTTGTGACTAACGACACGATGTTCCTCCAGCGTACGCGCGGCATTGGCGTAACGAGCAAGGCGGATGCGGCTCGGCTGGGCATTGTCGGACCGACCGGCCGGGCCTCCGGAGTGGCGCGCGACGTGCGCGTAGACGCACCCTACTGCGCCTATCCGGACTTCCCTGTGCAGATCGTGCTGGATAACGCGGGTGATCTGGAGGCGCGCTTCGTGGTGCGCCTACGCGAGCTTCTGGAAAGCTATCGCCTGATTCGCTTGCTGCTCGACGATATGCCTGCCGGGGACCTGGTGGCCAAACGCTTTCCCCGCAAAATCAAGGAAGGGGAAGTGATCAGTCGTGTAGAGGCGCCGCGCGGCGAAGTAATGTATTACATTCGCAGCGACGGCGGGGAAAACCCGGCGCGCGTGCGCGTGCGCACCCCTACGCTGTGTAACATGGCCTCGGTTTTATCGCTGGCGGTTGGGCACCAGCTTGCCGATGTGCCGATGCTGCTGGTGGGCATCGACCCCTGTTTTTCCTGTAATGATCGCAGTGTGAGCATTTGCTCGTCACAGGGTGAACATGACGCGTGGACCTGGGAGCGCCTCCGCGAACATGGCATTGCCTACTACGCAGGATTGAGGTAACGATGGAAGCTATCACCAATATCGGGTCATTGCTGTTCTTTCCGGGCGGGTTGTTTGTAATTGTCGCCGGGCTGCTGTACGAATGGTTTGACCATAAATTGATCGCGCGGCTGCAAAATCGACTTGGTCCGCGCTGGTTCCAGTCTTTTGCCGACGCGCTCAAGCTGTTGGCCAAAGAAGAGGTAGTGCCCGCCGGGATTAGCCGCTGGGCGTTCGTGGGCCTGCCAGTTGTGGCTCTCGCCGGGGCCTTGACTTCAGCTCTCTACGTGCCGATGGCCGGCATCGAGCCGGCTTTCAGCTTCAGGGGTGACCTGATCGTGACGGTCTATATGCTCAGCCTGCTAACGTTGTGCACGGGTTTGGCGGGCGCCACCAGCGGGAACCGCTTTGGCCTGGTGGGAGCCACGCGCACGTTGACCCAACTTTTTGCCTATGAGGCGCCGTTTATGCTTGCCCTTTTGGGTCCTGCGCTGGTAGCGGGCAGCTGGCAGATCAGCGAAATTGTGGCCTATACGGCCGATCATCACTGGCTCCTGCTGTTGCAGCCAATCGGCTTTCTCGTGGCCATGATCGGCCTGATGGGTAAGCTGGAAATGCCTCCGTTCGACTCACCCGAAGCGGAAACGGAGATCGTTGCCGGGGCGCTGACCGAATACAGTGGCCGTGGCCTGGCAATATTCCATATCGGCCGTAGCGTGGAGCTGGTGATTGGACTTACGCTCATCGCATCATTCTATCTGGGCGGCGTGGATAACCTTCTCCATTTCTTGCTCAAAACCGGCGGCTTGCTGGCTTTATTGGCCGGCCTCCAATCCGTGTTGGCGCGGTTGCGGATTGATCAGACTGTAGGCCTCTGGTGGCGCTACGGTGCGCTGTTGGTCTTGCTGCAGTGGCTAATCCTCTACGCGGTGAAATTGGCTTAGCGATCACTTGGTCGGGGAAGGATAGGTATGAAAATAATCACTTTGCTGGGAGATACCTGGAAGTCGCTTTGGAAGGCTCCCGTCACGCAGAGATATCCCTTTGTAAAACGACCGGCACCGCCGCTGCTGCGCGGTAAGCTAGTCTACCACCCCGATGACTGCACCGGCTGCCAGCTCTGCGTCAAGGATTGCCCCGCGCAGGCTATTGAGCTGATCACCCTTGACAAGAAGAATAAGCGCTTTGTGATGCGCTACCACGTGGATCGTTGTACTTTCTGCGCCCAATGTGTCGAGAGCTGCCGCTTCAACTGCATCGCCCTGAACAATGAAGAGTGGGAGCTGGCTTCTGGCAACCGGCGCGATTTCACCATCACGTACGGCCTTGATGTGGATGTGCGCAATGAATTGGCCACAAGCTCTGCAGAGTAGACTGCAGGCGGGCAGTAACGACCGTCCGGCGCGAGTAGTCATTGCCGGGGTGGGGAACGACCTGCGCGGTGATGATCGCGCGGGTCTGGCCGTGGTGCGCGATCTGCGCCGCGAACTTGGCGCGGGGCTGCCGGAGACCTGGCTGCTCGTGGAAGCGCAGAACGCCCCGGAAAGCCACACTGGTCCGATGCGCCGTTTTGGGCCGGACTTGGTACTATTTGTCGATGTGGCCTGGCTGGACATTCCCCCGGGAGAGATTCAACTCATTCCCTGGCAAGACACTACTGGCATGAGTGCCTCCACGCATACGTTCCCGCTGCACCTGCTGGCTAGCTACCTGAATCGTGAGCTGGATTGCGACGTAATGCTGTTGGGCATTCGCCCGCGCGACCTGGACTTGAGTGAGCAAATGTCGCCGCCGGTGCAGGATGCCGTGGGCGAGATTGTGAACGCCCTCCGCAATCTCGCAGTTGCCGCCTGAAAATTCCCTCATTTACACGGCCGTACACTCTCGAATCATGCCCAACCGGGCCTCAATGTGCTACTATCTGAGGATACTGCCTGTCCGCATGCCTGGAGCCTTGTGCCCGGCAGCACGGGCCAACACACCAACAAACCCCCGCAAAGAAGGAGTTTTTTTTGAGTGAACATGCCCTAACCGGCGTAGCGGCCGTTATCATCCTCGGCGTCGGCGCGCAATGGCTGGCGTGGCGCCTGCGCCTGCCTTCTATCTTGCTCTTGCTTCTCATGGGCTTCCTTGTGGGCCCGGTGCTTGGCCTACTCAATCCAGATGAACTGTTGGGCGATCTTCTGTTCCCTGTGGTTTCCCTTTCCGTTGCCATCATCTTGTTTGAGGGTGGACTGTCGTTGCGCTTCTCGGAACTGCCGCGCATCGGAGGGGTGATTCTGAAGCTGATTAGTATTGGGGCCGCGGTCACCTGGCTGATTGCCACGCTCGGCGCGCATTTTGTTCTCGGACTTGGCTGGCAGCTGGCTATCCTGTTGGGAGCGATCCTCATTGTTACCGGACCAACGGTGATCGGCCCCCTGCTGCGACAAATTCGCCCACGCGGCAGCAGCGGCGTGATTCTCAAATGGGAAGGTATCCTGATTGATCCAGTGGGTGCCGTGTTGGCTGTGCTAGTCTTTGAAGTGATCCTGGCGGGCGAATTTTCGCAGGCTCCGAGCGCGATTGCCGCGGGGGTGATCCAGACCCTGCTTATCGGGCTGGCTGTAGGTTTGGCCGCAGCTGGTTTCATGGTGTTGATCATGCGCCGCTATTGGGTGCCCGACTTCCTGCACAACGCGGTGGCCCTGCTGCTGGCAATGGGAGCATTCGTTCTGTCAAACCTGCTGCAGCCAGAGTCAGGGCTGCTGACAGTGACGGTGATGGGGCTGGCACTCGCAAACCAGCGCTGGGTTTCGATCCGGCACATCGTCGAATTCAAGGAAAATTTGCGTGTGCTTCTGATCGGTAGTCTGTTTATCCTGCTTGCCGCACGCCTTCAGGTAGGTGACGTACTAGCGTTAGGCTGGCAAGGGCTTCTGTTCCTGGCGATCCTCGTTTTTGTGGCCCGGCCTCTAAGCGTTTGGATCTCGTCCTGGCGTTCTGATTTGACTCCGCAGGAGAAGACGTTCATTTCCTGGATGGCCCCGCGTGGTATTGTGGCTGCTTCTGTTGCATCGCTGTTCGCGTTTGAGCTGGTTGAGGCTGGCTATCCCGCGGCAGACCAGCTGGTTTCGGTCACTTTCCTGGTGATCGTGGGCACGGTGACGCTCTATGGTCTGACAGCGGGTCCGTTGGCGCGCTATTTGGGCCTCTCCGAGGCGGACCCACAGGGGGTTCTGATCGTGGGGGCGCACGAATTCGGCCGTGCCCTGGCCGCTACACTTCAGGCGCAGGGGGTCCGCGCGCTCCTCCTGGACAGTAACGAGAGCAACGTTGTAACTGGGTCGCGGGACGGGTTAGAAATCAGGTTGGGCGACGTGCTGGCCGAAAGCACGATGGACGAACTTGATCTTCAGGGTATCGGACGTCTGTTGGCCCTGACTTCCAACCATGAGGTAAATTCGCTGGCGGCGTTGCATTATGGCGAGGTATTCAGTCGGGCTGAGGTGTATCAGCTTTCTCCAGAGGCTGGTGCCGAAGTACATGAAGATCACCCCCAGCACCTGCGCGGTCGGCGGTTGTTCGGGATTGAAAACAGCTATTGCTGGTTCGAAGAGCAGCTTGATCAGGGTGCACTGGTCGCGGCCGTACTATTGACCGAGTCGTTTGGATATCCCGCACTGCAGCAGCACTTTGAGAACACGGCCGTTCCCCTGTTCCTTGTGACAGCGCGGGGACAGGTGTTGGTCTATACTGCCGATTCCCAGCCCCTGCCGCGTGCGGGGCAAACTCTGATTTGCCTGATTCCGGCGCCGCCGCAACTGGCGAAGTGGTCTGCAGAGACACTGCCGGCAGTGAGTATGGAACCCTCTGCGGCCAATACCGGGGTGATGACGTTTACGCCTGTTGTGCCCAGCAGCAACCTGGCCGGCGCCGAAATGAAATCAACCGCCGCCTAATACGCAGCGTACCGTAAGCGAGTAGGGCCTCCCCACACCCGGACCAACCGGTTTATTTCGCCGTCCTGATCGGGTATACTGCAGCTGTGTCAAAAGAAGGCTGACCGTGGTTCGGCTACGGCCCTTGCGTGGCTTTCTTTTCAGGTGCGTGAGAAGCAAAGGGGGTGCGACCATGCGCAAGTTCGGGTTTGTTGTGGGAGCCTTAGTGGTGATCTTGATCACCGTGGGGCTGAATTCCTCCATTCGATTCACGGGCCTGGCCTTGGGCCGGGCACCAGGCGCCGAGGCGCAGCATTCCGAAGCCGCACAGGGGGAATATGCGGTTTTGGCCTGGAATGACTTGGGCATGCACTGCTACAACCGGGACTTTCAGGACCTCGCTGTACTGCCGCCCTACAACACGCTGTGGGCGCAGGTAATCAAGGTGGGCGACCCCCCTCAGCTGGTCACTTCGGGCGTGGTTGTACAATATCGGTTTCCCGATAACACCTATTCGGCCGGCAAATCTAACTTCTGGGAATATGATCTCCCTCTGTTTGGCATTGACCTCCCTCTTAACGTTGGACTGGCAGGGAAAGGAATGTCTGGATTGATGGATGTTAAGGGGGACCATTTTGTGGCCGAAGGGATCCCGTTGACCGAGTTTCGCGACAGCGATCTCGCCCAGGCCTATCCTTACCAGCTCGCCGAGGTCAGAGTGTTGGAAGAGGGCAGCGGCCACGAACTGGCGCGTGTCACGGCCGTGGCCCCCGTATCAACGGAGATGCACTGTGACGACTGCCACTTTGATGGTGGCGTTGAAGACATTGCCACGGGACGCGTCGAGACCAATATACTCACTCTGCACGATGAAGAGAACGAGGATGAGTATCCTCCTGGGCACGAAGGCGCACTTATGGATCGCCGGCCTGTCCTGTGCGCTGAATGCCACGCC
Organism: uncultured Chloroflexia bacterium; assembly: GCA_963786145.1. Taxonomy (GTDB): domain Bacteria; phylum Chloroflexota; class Anaerolineae; order Promineifilales; family Promineifilaceae; genus JAACFF01. The sequence continues at coordinate 255,656 of CAWAYB010000001.1, read as the reverse complement.
TCGAATGCGTTGGGGGCCGGCGGTGCGGCTGGGGTGCCGAACCTTTCGCGCGCCATTCATGACCAACATGAGGGAGAGACCAAGCCGGGCATGCAAGGCTGCTATCAATGCCACCCTGGGCCGCAAACGCAGTGCCTGCGGGATGTGATGTCAAGTAAACACGCCATGGACTGCCTTGACTGCCACGGCGGAATGGAGGAGGTTGCGGGAAATCCGCAGCCATGGTTGCAAGAACCGCGCTGTGACAATGAGAACTGCCATCCTGGACCGGAATATGCCCAGGATCAAGCCCTGTACCGCAATTCCAGCGCACACGGAGGTGTTTACTGCGCCGCGTGCCATGACAGCCCGCACGCCATCGCTCCTAGTGTGCAGCCCAATGACTCCATCAAGTTCTATGCCCTTCAAGGTCGGGCCGGTCCCCTGGAAACGTGCACCGTGTGCCATTTGAATGTGCCGCAGGGAGATGGTCCACATGGGATGGATGCTCCCCGCCCGTTTGACTGGCACAACTATTTGCCCGCTCTGTTGGGATTCTGACCAAATTCGCACGGCCCAGGGCAATCAGGTGCCCAGAAAATCTACGATCCAGCGACCAACAAGATCGTTGTCGGGAACACCATTGGTGAGCGACCGTTCGGCTGTTGTTCGAACTTCATCCGGCACGGAACTCTCTTTGTTCGCGATGATCTGGGAAATGATGGACCGGTCGAATTCGGGGTGCCCCTGAATTCCGAGCACCTGCCCGTCCATCTGGAACATGCCGACGGCTACGAAATCGTTGTTGGCCAAGTTTTGAGCGCCAGGCGGCAGCGCAACGACCTGATCCTGGTGGGCGAAATACAGATTAATAGATGGCGGGCGCGCGCCCATCCATGGAGCATGGTCTAGCAGCGCGAGTGACTTCTGGCCCAGGCCCCATCCCTGCGCGGCTTTCTCGGCCCGACCGCCCAGGGTGTGGGCTAGCAGCTGATGGCCAAAGCAAATACCCACAAGCTTCTTCTCAGAAGCGCGCGCGGCGAGCACGAAGGCAGACAGATTGCTGATCCATGGATCGGGGTCATAGACGCCGCTGGGACTGCCCGTGATCAGGTAGGCTTCACATTCTGATGAATCCTGCGGGAGCTGTCCCAGAGCGGCGTCATAAGGTATGATTTCGGCCTGCATGCCGCCACGCCGCAAAAAACGCGTGTAGACGGCAATGGATGAGTCGCCCCAGTTCACTTGGCTGCGCGCAGGGTCAATAGCGTTCAGAATTCCAATTCGTTTGACCATTTCGTGTTGTCACTGGGTTGAAATCGTGCGGCAATAGCATATACATGCAGCAGAAGGGCCTGGCAAACGGATGCAGCCAGGCCCAGAATGAACGATTTGGCGAGCTAGAGGGGCCAGTCGCGGAGCATACGCTCCGTTTCTTCAGAGTGGCCGCTCTCGTCGCGTACCATGTCTTCCAGCTGTACTACCAGTCCCTTGTCGCCGTATGCTTCGGCTTCCTGAGCGCGTTCAGTATAGTCCTTGCCCGCCTGAAGCTCCGCGGCCAGGACGGCCTGCAACATTTCGCGATTGGTGGCCGCTCTGGCCACAGGCGCCGCGACCGTGGTGGGTTCGCCGCCAAGGGCGACGATCTTGTTGGCCAGGAATTGAGCGTGCAGCTGCTCGTCGGCCACTTCGGTCAGGAAGAACTGGGCCAGCTGTGGCCGGTAGGGGCCGGTAGCTTTTGCCGCGTAGGTAATATATTGTGCGATCGCGCTTAGCTCATTGGCCAGGTCATGATTGAGGTGATCAATTAGGGTTTGCTTGTCCATGGTTCAGCTCCGTCTGATGGAGAGCCTGGCTTCTTGACCTAGCCTAGGCCCAAATTTGGACCTTCGTCAGGTGCCATGCTCCTAAGGTGGGTAAAAACCGATGCATTGGCCGCGTTCCTGCTGCCGGTGTCCAATACATGCGGTCAATTATATCGCAAAGGACCGCGTTCTGCCGCACGTGGCAAGAGGTGCTGCCAGCGAGCCTGAAGCAGGCCAGAATTCCTCCCCGGTTTCTTAAGGGAACCTTACAGTCAATCATAGTTGTGCCACATCGCGAAGGGCTCCGTGATTTCTGAGAAGAATCTTTCTATAATGGTACTGTTAGGATGGCGTTTGTCGCGTGGTAACGACCCTACAAGCGCATACCTATATTATTGCGTTGACTTGCCCTTACCCTGCTTTCCAGAGGAGAAAACACAATTATGCTAGGTACAAATTTCCGTTTACACAATAAAAGACTCTTGCCGGTACTTTTGGTACTGTTGTTGACCCTGGCCGCTTGTGGGGGAGGAGCTACCCCTGAAACCCCAGCTCAAGTTGAAACAGCCAACCCACCAGAAAACCAAGAAGAACCGGATTCCCTTGGCGAGCCGACGGAGGTGGGAACGGCCGTGATGGGCGGCACCCTCCGCGCAGCAATGCAGCCTATTGTCAACACGGATCCCATCGCGATATCTTCAGACAGCGAGGTCCTGGTGGCCAACCACGTCTACGACTACCTCGTGGACATTGACGCGCTGTCAAATGTCGTGCCCCGATTGGCGACAAGCTGGACGGCGTCTGGTGACGGCCTGACGTATACCTTCCAACTGGCTGAAGGCGTAACTTGGCACGATGGCAGCCCTTTTTCGGCGGCAGATGTGGTCTGGTCTTTTGACCGCCTGCGTACTACCGAAGGTACGCCAACGGCCGATCTCTATGCCAACATTGAAAACATCGAGGTCACGGGCGACCTCGAGGTGACCTTCACCCTGGCGCAGCCCAATTCCTTTTTCCTTTACGACCTCAGCGACAACCACGCCCTTATCCTTAAAGAAGGCACCCAAGACGCGGATACGAACTTCAACGGCACGGGACCGTTTAAGGTAGAGTCGTATAGCCCGGAAGATAGGATCGAGATGGTGGCTAACGAGTCGTATTTCGTCGACGGGCAGCCAAGGCTGGAGCGCTTGGAGATTGTCTTCTTTAATGACGACCCGGCCGCGGTGGACGCCCTGATTGGCGGACAGATTGACCTGGTGATGCGCATGCCCACCTCGCTATTCCAGACACTGCAGAGTACGCCCGGCATTGTCACGAGCAGCATACCGACCAACGGGTTTGACCTGGTGCGCCTGCGCTCCGACCGGGCGCCTGGGAATGATCCACGGGTGATGCAGGCCCTGAAACTGGCCACGGACAGGGAAGCGATCTTGAATGTGGTGCAGGTGGGGTTTGGAGCATTGGGCAATGACACGCCAATTGGTCCCCTGTATGCCTCCTATTATGATCCGGCCATTACTCCCCCTATCCGCGACGTGGAAGCGGCACGCGCCTTGCTCGCTGAGGCTGGTTATGACCAAAGCAACCCCCTCGTAATGACTTTGCACACACCAGACACGGGCGGTCGTCCTGACCTGGCGGCTGTGCTCAAGGAGCAGTGGGCCGAGGCAGGGGTGGAGATCGAGATCAGTGTGGAGCCGGAAAGCGTCTACTATGGCGACGACGGCTGGCTGGAAGTAGACTTGGGGATCACTGGCTGGGGATCACGGCCGTATCCACAGTTCTATCTTGATACCATGCTGGTTACCGACGCGAAGTGGAATGAATCGCACTTCTCCGACCCCGCGTTTGACGAACTGGCGCGCACGGCCGGGACAACGGTAGATGACGCGGTGCGCGTTGATGCCTATCGCGAAATACAGCGTTTGCTGAGTGAGCGCGGGCCCATCCTGGTGCCATACTTCTTCGCCCAATTCGGAGCGATTAGCGACCAGTTTAGTAACTTTGAGTTGAAAGCTTTCGCGGGCAGAACTGACTTCCGCAACGTTTCCCTTACCAACTAGCTGCCGTAGATGGCTGCCTCGGAAACGCAATCCGCATCTTATGGCGCTGCCCCTTCGCTGTGGCAGCGCCTTGTCGCCGGATGCCGACGACTTTATGACCGGCCGGTCAGTGCCCTGGGAACGAGCATTTTCCTGGTTTTTCTGGTCCTGGCGTTCCTCGGGCCGGCGATCGCTCCCTATGGATTTAATGAGCAGCTATATGCTGACGCACGACAGCCTCCTTCGCCGGGGCACTGGTTCGGCACTGATCAGCTGGGCCGGGACGTGTACAGTCGCGTCCTTTACGGAGCGCGAGAGGTCTTGTTTGAGGCGGGGTTGGGCACCATCCTGGCGATTCTCAGCGGAACTGTCTTTGGCCTCATTGCCGGCTATCGTGGAGGATGGCTGGATGAGGCGCTGATGCGTTTCTTTGATAGCTTGCTGGCCCTGCCGGCGCTGCTGCTGGCAATGCTGCTGTTAGGCACAATCGGCCGCTCGCGCTCCAGTGTGCTGATCGTCATCGTAGTGGTTTACACACCGATTGTGGCGCGCGTGGCGCGCAGCGTCGTGCTGTCGGTGCGCGAAAAGGCGTTTGTGGAGGCCGCGCAGCTGCAGGGCGAATCTACGGCGCGAGTATTGTTGCGCGAGATTCTGCCCTCAGTGCTGCCGGCGCTGACGGTGGAGGGGGCCCTGCGCTTTTCGTACGCCATTTTCCTGGTGGCGTCACTTGGTTTCCTGGGTGTGGGCGTTCAGCCTCCCAGTCCAAATTGGGGCCTTATGGTGGCCGAGGCACGGCCACATGCCAGCCAGCTGCCGTGGGCACTTTTTTTCCCCGCGGCGGCTATCGCCATGTTGGTGATTGGCGTGAACCTGATGGCTGATGGGATCAGGCGCGTGCTGCAATCCGGCGGGAGGATCAATGTCTGAGCGGCGCGCGACGCTGGAGGTGGACAACCTCACGATTTCCTATCGCCAGGCGAGCGGCTGGTTGGAAGCGGTGCGTGACTTTGTGCTGCGCATTGAGCCCGGCCAGACGGTCGGTCTGGTGGGCGAGAGCGGATCGGGTAAGACGACCATCGCGCTGGCAATAATGCGCTATCTGAATGAAGATGGCCGTGTGGATCGAGGTGCCATAGCTTTCAACGAAATTGACCTCCTGGCCCAAAGCGACAATCAAATGCGCGCTATTTGGGGGCGGCACCTGAGCCTAGTGCCACAAGACCCCCAGTCGGCTTTAAACCCCTCTATGCGGATCGGAGCGCAAATCAGCGAAATCCTACGCCGGCACCTGGATATGAACCGCGCTCAGGCGCAGATCAGGACGATCGAGCTGCTGGAGATGGTGCGTGTGTCTGATCCACCGCGCGTGGCCAAGAGCTACCCCCACCAGATTAGTGGCGGCATGCAGCAGCGGGTACTGATCGCTATGGCGTTGAGTACGGAGCCGGAACTGCTTATCCTGGACGAGCCTACGACTGGCCTGGATGTGACCACCCAGGCAGCAATACTAGACCTATTCCGCGAGCTAATTCAGGAGAGGAAGGCGGCGGCCCTCTACGTGACCCACAATCTCGGCGTAGTGGCTTCCATTTGCGACCGCGTGGCAGTCCTCTATGCAGGCGAGCTGGTGGAAGACGCACCGGTCATGGATCTCTTTCACAGGCCTCTGCACCCCTATACCGAGGGACTGCTGCAGAGCGTACCCCAGCTGGGTCAGAACAAGTCGCACGTGGTATTACAGGCGATTCCAGGGCAGATTCCGCCGCTCGAAGAGCGACACACGGGATGCGTTTTCGCGCCACGCTGTTCGTTGGCGTTAGAGCGTTGTTTCACAGAGCGGCCAGCGCTGGAAGTTCCCGTGGCGGGCCGTTCTGTCCGTTGTTGGCGCTGGCCTGAAATCGCTGCAGGTGATATCTCGGCGTGGCAGAAGACGGCCGTACCTCAAACGTCTGGGAGCCGAAATGGTGCCTCAGATGTTCTGGACGTTAAGGACTTGCGCGTCTATTTCGAAGTCGGCCGGTCCCTGGATGATCTTCTACATCGCCGCCCGGCACCTCTGGTGAGAGCCGTGGATGGTGTTTCGCTGACAGTAGCAAGCGGGCAAACGGTGGGCATTGTGGGCGAGAGCGGCAGTGGCAAGACGACGCTGGCGCGCGCAGTGGTTGGCCTGGAGGAGCGGGCAGGCGGCGAAGTTACGCTCCTCGATATTGCTTTGCCGGCTACCCTTGCGGGGCGCGATCTGGAAACGCTGCGCCGCTTGCAGTTTGTGTTTCAGAATCCGCAGGAGGCGCTGAATCCTTACATGACGGTCGGCCAGACGCTGGAGCGGCCGTTCATGACCCTGTTGGGACACGGCCGTGAGCAGGCGAAGCGCGAAGTGCAACGACTGTTGGAAGCGGTACGCCTTCCGGCCGAATATGTGGACCGGCTGCCCAGCCAGCTCAGTGGCGGCGAGAAACAGCGGGTGGCGATTGCCCGTGCCTCTGCCACTAACCCGCCGCTTCTGCTGGCCGATGAAGCGGTGTCCGCACTTGATGTCTCGGTACAGGCTTCTATCCTTAACCTCCTGCGCGAATTGCAAGGAGAATTCGGAAATTCGTTGGTGTTTATTTCACATGATCTGGCGGTAGTTGGGTATCTGGCTGATGTTATCGCGGTCATGTACTTGGGCCAGATAATGGAGCTGGCAGACGCGGAACGCCTTTTCGAGCCGCCTTACCATCCGTACACCGAGGCGTTGCTTTCGGCCATTCCCCTACTCGATCCTGGGAAGGACCAGCAGCTGATTCGGCTGGATGGAGACGTGCCCAGTCAGATCAATCTGCCCGGTGGGTGCCCGTTTCACCCGCGCTGCCCCCGCTATCTGGGCGAAATTTGCCGTGACGAACGGCCTTTGTGGCGCGAAACGGCGGACGGCGATCGCATTTTCTGCCATATCCCCCTCGCTGAGCTGGAAGAGATGCAGCTCAGCGGCAGGATTCCTCTGCCGCAAGGACGAGGGTCGTAACAATGGCAAAGTATGTGCTCAGGCGCATAGGTTTCTTGTTGGTTACCGTTCTGCTGACCTCGGTGTTCGTCTTTTTAATCACGCAGTGGTTGCCGGGCGATGTGGCACGTATTGTGCTTGGCCGCGAGGCCGGAACGGAGCAGTTGGAAGCATTCAGGCAAGAATTTGGCTTGAATGATCCGCTGCCGGTGCAATATATCCACTGGTTGACAGACTTCTTGCGCGGCGACTGGGGACGATCGCTCAGCACCCGCTCAGAGATTTATCCTCTGGTGATGTCCCGGCTGCGAAATTCCTTGATGCTTGCTTCGCTGACGATGTTGGTCGGCATGCCTATTTCTGTACTTTTGGGCGTTGTCGCAGGGCTGCGAGAAGATGAGCCGGCAGATGCGTTGATAAGCGTCGCTTCGCTGGCGGTGGTGGGCTTACCTGAATTTGTGACCGGTATTGTGCTCATCGATCTGTTTTCGCGGCGCCTGGGATGGTTCCCTGCTAATTCATCAATAAGGCCAGGAACGAGCTTTGTGGAAGCGCTGCCTAGCCTGGTATTGCCCGCTATGACGGCGACGTTGGTGCTCGTCGCCTATGTCGCGCGATTGACGCGGGCTGGTGTGGTTGAGGAACTGAGGAAGCCGTACGTGCGCACGGCAACCCTGAAGGGAATATCACACCCGGCCGTCGTGTTCAAACATGTATTGCGCAATGCGCTCCTGCCGACAATTACGGTGATTGCGATCAGTTTTGGCTGGCTGATCAGCGGCCTGATCGTGGTGGAGAATGTGTTCAATTATCCGGGGGTTGGTCGGTTGTTGGTGTTTGCCATTGACAGGCAGGACCTGCCGTTGCTGCAGGCCCTGACCATGGTGACAGTGCTGGCTTTTGCCCTGGCTAATCTGGCCGCGGATGTGTTATATGCCTATCTTGACCCGCGCATTCGCCTGGGCTGATCAGGGCAAAGGAAAGGATCCCGAAGGCGCGTACCAATCGAAAATATCGGCATTACTCGTAGCCTTGCTTTCTTCAACGACAACAGTGACAAGCGTATGGTCGGCGCAGCTAGCGTGCAAGCCACAGATCACTGCTTGCGTATAGCCGCCACCCGAACCACTCTCGTCTCCAGCGACACGTGCAAAAACATGGTAGGAGCCCACGGGAATGGCATTTGCGAATTGGGTCCAGCCCTTTTCGGTGCGCATGGCGTAGCGCTCGCTGCCGTCAACGCGCTGGAAGTAAATGTCAAGTGGAGGATTATTTCCCGCAGGGTAACTTATTGAGCCTTCAATTACGCCGTACCCTGGTATGTCTGTGGCGGGTTTAGGCGCCTCAAACAGGAGCAGCAGCTGAGCGCCAAAAGCAGCGTTTTCTTCACTGGCGAGCTGGAACCAGGACTGGTAAGTGCCCGGGGTTTCGGGGGAAACTGCGGTAATGCCTACTTCCGAAACCTCGCCGGGCCTCACGATGCTCGTGACGGGCAGGGCGGTCCATTCTACCGGGTTTCCCTGGGCGTAGACGATCTCATAGGCGGGCGTCCAGGTGCAGCTGCCACTGTTGCGCACGCGCCACAATTTGACAAAAGTATCCCCACGCTCCACGGCCGTATAGTCCGGCATAGTGACGTCTTCTATGAATTCGGCATCGTGCACGCATTCGTCTTGATCAGGCGGCACGGAGGATTCCGTGCTGGCTTCTGGTTCGACAACAAGCGATCCGATCACGCGATCCACGTAGGCGATCGTTTCGCCTGCTGCGGTTACGGGATAGGTAAGGTCTATCAAATAACGGCCGTCGTGGGTCAAGCCTTGAACACGAATCTCATTTGCTGCTTCATCTAGCCAGCGCAGCGCTTGTCCCGTATGGAAAGGTACCAGGGCTCTGTCCGGGCCGCCATCTGCTGCGAGCTGCTGCTCCAGGTCCAGCAGGCTATTCTGCTGCCAGGCCGGGATGCTGCTGAACAACTGCCCCGCAGAATCACGCACTGGTTGGATAGTCAACGTCCCGTCTTGGTCCGGGGCTACGGCAAACGTATAGCGAACAATATCTGCCACGCCAGGCAAAAACTCTACGCTTCCCATCGCGTCTGAGACAACCGCGGGGACTTTGGCCACGGACACTTCGCTGTTGATGGCAGGATCATAGGCAAGCAGCACCCCGGGCGTATGGGCGAACGCGGGTAATTCCGCTTCGGGAAGAGCGTCGTCCGGGGCGATGAACAGGGTAGCGAGCATTTCCTCAACCGCGGGTACGCCCGCCCCTGCGGGCAGCCCTGCCCATTTGGCATCGGACACGGGCTTTGCATCCTCCGCGTCCGGGGTATGGACAGGCAGTTGCTGGAGCGCACCATTCTCCAAGTTTGCCTCGGCAAGAGGGAAATAGGCAGTTACGAGGAAACGGCCATTATCTGTCAGCCCCTGGAATGTATAGTAGAGAGTCTCTGCTGTCTGCAGGCTGTGATCATGATCGGCTCTCACGACGTAGCTCAGACCGCGCCCATTGCGGAAATCAAAATAGGTTGGATTGGTATGAAACGTGGCCATGGCATCCAGCATAGGCAGCATGGGCAGGGCACCTTCCGGTTGGAGAGGCTGATCACGCAATAGCGTGGTCAGGTAGTCAATCTGACGGCCTGCTTCCGGCGAGAGCGCGCGATACTGATCCACCGCGTAGATATACAGCTGCGGAACGTCAAAGCCATCCGAGTTGGCCATGCTGAACTGGAGGTGTTTGGGCTGCAGCGGACCACTGGTGCCGGCTGTCGGCGGGTGTAGAGCACGGGTCAGCAGGGGACCGAAGGTAGGCTCGTCATAGCCGAATTCGACGCCCATGAAGCTGATGACTGGAAGTGGGGTAGACGTGGCAGGCAGGTTCGCGTCCTGCTCTGGTAGAACGGCCGTACTCACGGCCGAGGCGGGGACGACAAGCCTAGTAGGGTCTTCTACAACGTTCTGTGGCTCTGCTCGGCAGGCGGAAAGCCACACCAGGAACAGCGAGAGAGCCAGCAGAGCAGGCAGAGACGGCCTATGAGTGGCCGATCGAGCAGGGGTTGTTTCCTCTTCCATAAGCAACGCACCGACGCGCCAACCGGACGGGCGCGGAATAGACGTTACGGCGAAGGATTATACCAGTGGTTGGGGCAAAGGGGACAAGGACTCACCACAGACTTACCACCAGCCTACAGAACCTCGCCAGAAAAATTCGTATAGTCATTAACATCCTTTCCCCAAAATAAGCTTCTAATACCCTCCACCAGCTGGTTCAATGGCAGGGCCTGGTCCTCCTGCCTCACAGTATGAAGTACGGCACCTGGTTTGGAGGTTGGGAGCAGTCGATAGGGCAGCGAATGCATTTTTGCGAGCGATGAAAGCATAAAGGCAACATAGCGCGAACGATCGTTCTATGTCAAGGAGTAGGGGGAGCGAAAAGGACCTGCCGCAGGCCGGGCAAATCCTTGGAGAGAGCGGCCAGGGGGATTCGAACCCCCGACATCCAGCTTGGGAAGCTAGCGTTCTACCACTGAACTATGGCCGCATATGTGCGAATTATAGTCGGGGCTGTTGGGAGCGTCAACTGGCCCGCGCTGCGAGCGCTGGGAAACAGGCCGTTCATCTAGGGTAACCTGTACGAGATTGAATAGCAGACCCTGCAGGTGGTTCAGGTATTTCTGCAGCGTGAAAAATACGGCGCCCCGGGGCGCAAGAATAGACCAGCAGCGCAAGAATGAGCCACCATAGGAAGCCCGGTCGGGCTCCCAGGGCGATTGCATCCAGGATACCGAAGAACCAGCCCGCGCTAAGGGCCCCGGCAAGGCCGATTAACAAAGCTCGATACTTCTCAACCGCCGATATGCGCAGGGCCCGCCACAGAAGTCCAGCGCTGCCCAGCCAAAGGGCAAGATAGGCGATAAGACCCAGAATACCCAGATCAAGCCCGGCCTGGAGCAGATGGTTGTGCGCGTGTCCCAGGTCCACGCTGCTAGAGATTCCAAACAGAGGATATAGGATATGCATAACCTCGCGAAAGCCGTTCATGCTGACGCCGGTATAGGGAAAGTCGGACAAGGCATACAGGCCCCTGGACCAAATCTCTAGCCTGGAATCCAGGCCAAGCGATTCGACGGCCGTATTGTCACCGACGAGTATATTGGCAAGTGCCTCTTGGCCAAGTAAATAGAAGGCCACAGTGCCCACGATCAGCAGCAAGGGGATGAGCCAGCGCGCCCACCGGAAGTGAATCAGCAGCATGATCAGCGAGGCAAGGACGACACTGGCAATCGCCCCGCGCGATCGGGTGACCAGCAGCGTGACGATCGTCAGCAGCAGCAATCCCTGCAGCAGCAGCGGCAGAATGCGAAGCTGCCACGTCTCGGCGTTCCACAGCCGGGAGGAGTAGCCTATGGTAACGGCTGTTAGCAGCGGCACAATCCAGGCCAGAACGCCGCCTATTTCGTTGGGATTAATGATATGGCCCAGAAAGTCGGGCGAGACCAGCAGCATCGCGGCTCCGATTGCGCCCAGCGCGCTGCCCGCCAAAATCAGTGCGGCCAGGACGTGCCAGACTCCGCGCGGTGTGCGCCGCATGTAATAGACAGCGGCGTAGAAAAGCGAAATGCCCAGGGCCAGCCCGGCAATCTTGGGCAGGCTGAGGGACCAGTCAAAAACGGCCGTCAGGCTGATCAGCAGTGCCAGGACTAGCGCCAGCAGATCCAGGTCGAAAGGCGTGCGTGGAGCGAGCCGGCCCGTCGCGGCGAGGCGCAGCAACCAAAAAATTAGCAGGATGACGAGCAGGAAGATTTGCGCTTCGGCGGCCAGCAGCAGGAGCGGTACGAAGGCAATCAGAATCACCCATTCCCAGCGAATGAGCGGCTTAAGGGCCCGTTGCAAAGTAGATCCTCAACACAATCCGGCGATGATAACGCTCTACCACAGCCATAGCAAGCAGCAGCCACCGCGAAATTGAGCCGAGGATCGTGTCGAATTGCTATTGCACCCATGCAGGATGGCCCTATAATGGGCAGTGCTCTCGTTCAATATTTAAGGTTCGCCCCGACGCATGAATAGAGGAAACCGGATCATCCTTCTCATAGAAGGCCAGCGCGAAGACAAAGGCTCGCTAGCGGTACCGCTCACAAAGTCCGGGTTTGAAGTCGTCTCATTTCACACCGGCCGTGAAGCGGTTGCCTGGTCCCAGGAGCAGGAACCGGATCTGGTGGTATTCGACGCCTCCTCCATGCGCTCCAGTGGCGCGCGTATCTGCAGGCGTTTGCGGGGAATTCTGGAAGACACGCCTATGATTCACTGCCGCCTGTCCGGGGACCCCATCGAACCTCATGCCTTGGCCGATATCTACCTGGAGCAGCCTTTCACGGGCAGGAAACTGCTCAACCGGGTGCGCGACCTGCTGCCGGCGGATCCGGCGACAGAAGAAGTGGTGCGCTTTGGTCATCTTGTATTCTATCGTGACAAGCGGGCTGTGGACGTGGGGAATAAAGGGGAACAGCGCCTGACCCCGAAGCTGGCGTCCCTTCTGGAAGAGTTCTTGCGGCACGCAGGTGAGCTGGTGAGCCGGCGACAGCTGATGCGCGATGTATGGCATACCGACTATGTGGGCGACACGCGCACGCTGGATGTGCATATTCGCTGGGTACGCGAGTACATCGAAGAAGACCCTTCTAATCCGCAGATATTGGTGACGGTGCGCGGCAAAGGGTTTATGCTGCGCATGCCTCCAACGACCGTGAGCTAATCCACTCCTGCCTCGTCATCGAAAAGACCTCGTAGCTCATCTTCCCAAAAATCATCCAGCAGCACGAACGGCGCCTCTGTGAAGTCGGCGGCGATCGTGTCCATGAATTCGCGGATGCCCAACTCCGGCATTTCCGCTTCCAGCTCGGCAAGGCGCTTATCAACCGACGCTGCCTGTTCATTGCTGCGCTGCTGCAGGCTCTGCAGGTTCACCCGCAGGCCCAGGAGGTGGTTCAGCCGGCGCATGATATCATACCAGGAGCGATAGTCATTCTCGAGGCGAATGCCCTGCGTTAGGTCATCATCGGATGGAAAATCATAGGCCGGGGCAAACGCATAAAAAGTCAGATAGGGGATACCGCGGTCGCCCGCTTTGGTTACCAGGTAAGAATCTATGCTGGATCCACCGGCATAGTTGGAGAAGTCGAGCGCGTACTCTTGGAGCCGCTCTTTCATAGACGGCAGGCTGTAGATGCAAGAAACCTGGCGTTCCTTCTGATAAGGCACGGGCCCGAAGACACCGGCTACCCCAGCGACCAGTGCGATGCCCAGCTGCTCAACGGCCGTGAGAAAAATGTCGGCATACGTCGAGATGTTGAGGTGCGGTTCATCGCCAAGAAAAATAACCACTCCTTGCTCCTCGTCGCCTGCATAATAGAATTCGTTGCGCTGCTCTTTCAAGGAAAGCGGCAGGCCATCTTCCAGCTCGATCATCGGCCGCATCAGATGATGCGCGCCGGGAATCTGAAAGAGGTAGAACCCATCCGGGCCAAACTCACCTATCTTGCGCGCCCCCAACTGTTCGATAATAAATTCTGGCAATGCGGAGGAGACAGACCCCGCATCCGCCCATTGCCGCCACCCGGCGATCATGCTCAACTTTGGGGCATTGGGTAGTTCAGTGAACTGCAGGCGTGTATCCATGCTATTCCTTACTGTGTTTTGTAAACCATTCGTTTGTTTATAGCCATGCCGCTAAATGAAAAAACACCGCCCGCGAGGGAGGTGTTTCTCATTCTGCGTGTGCTGGTTGCCAACTACTCTGCAGCTTCAGCGCGCGCCTTTGCCAGCGCCGCCATCAGACGACCCTTGCGCCGGGCAGCATTCCGCGGGTGAATCACATTCTTCCGTGCGGCTTTGTCCAGCGTCTTATACGCCATCTGAGCCGACTGTTCCGCAGCCTCAAGATCTCCGGCAGCGATCAGCTGACGAGTTTTCTTGACATAGGTGCGGGCAGAAGATTTGAACACACGATTGTGCTGTGTCCGCTTCGCTGTTTGCCGAATTCGTTTCTTGGCAGATTCTATATTAGCCAAAGTGGTTACCTCCAATATTCCATCAGTCTATCGACCATGGAGGCGTGAGAGCCAGACGATATTAACACAGTTGGTACACTTGTCAAACCCCTGCGGAAAGCGTCTCATGCGGCGCTGAGTTTCCAGTACACGGAGGCCAGAGGAGGCAGGGTAAACACAATGGAGTGGGGGCGACCCTGCCAGGGGATGGCTTCGCTAGAACGCGGAACATTCACAACATTGCTGCCGCCATACACGGCCGTGTCACTGTTAAGGACCTCCACATAGGTTCCGGGTTCCGGTACTCCAAGGCGATAGCCGGTACGGACCACGGGCGTGAAATTGCAGATAATCTGCAGCCTTTCACCGCTGGCAGCACTGCGCCGTTCGTATGCCAGAATACTGCTCTGGCTTTCATGTAAGTCGATCCATTGGAAACCCTCCCACGAGTATTCGGTATCATGCAGAGCAGATTCGTCCTGGTATAGTGCATTCAGATCTCGCACGAGTTTCTGGAGGCCGCCGTGGCGCGGGTCCTGGGCTAAGAGCTCCCAGTCCAGGGAGCGGGCTTCACTCCATTCGCGCCATTGGCCGAATTCGCTCCCCATGAATTGCAGCTTCTTGCCCGGGTGGCTCCACTGGTAGCCATAGAGCAGGCGCAGGTTGGCGAAACGCTGCCAGACATCTCCGGGCATCTTATCGAGCATGTTGCGTTTGAGGTGCACCACTTCATCGTGCGAGAAGGGCAAAATGAACTTCTCAGTGAAGGCATACAGCAGGGAGAAGGTCAGCGTGCCATGGTGGTAAGAACGGTGGATAGGTTCGTTACTGATGTACTGCAGCGTATCGTGCATCCAACCCATGTTCCATTTATAGTCAAAGCCCAGACCGCCTTCGGATACAGGGTGGCTTACGCCAGGCCAGGCCGTAGACTCCTCGGCAATGGTAATAGCGCCCGGGTACTGGTCGTTCACAGCCGTATTAAACCGTTTCAGAAACTCGATCGCCTCAATGTTTTCCCGGCCGCCGTAACGGTTCGGCACCCATTGTCCGGATTCGCGTGAGAAGTCCAGGTACAACATGCTGGCGACTGCGTCCACACGCAATCCGTCAATGTGGTATTTATCCAACCAGAACAGGGCATTACTGATCAGGAACTGGCTCACCTCATTACGGCCGTAATTGAAAATAAACGTCCCCCAGTCGGGGTGGAAACCCTGGCGAGGATCTTCATGTTCGTACAGGTGCGTGCCGTCAAAAAAGCCCAACCCGATCTCATCTGTTGGGAAATGGGCGGGAACCCAATCCAGGATCACCCCAATACCGGCCTGGTGGCAGGCATCAACCAGGTACATGAAATCGTCCGGCGTACCAAAGCGGCTTGTGGGCGCAAAGAAACCTGTAACCTGATAGCCCCAGGAGCCGTCAAACGGGTGTTCGGCTATGGGCAGCAGCTCAATGTGCGTATACCCGAGATCCTTGATATAAGGTACCAACTCGTCCGCCAGGTCCCGGTAAGTCAGCCACTCCCAGCCATTTTTGCGGCGCCAGGAGCCGAGATGCACTTCGTAGATGCTGATGGGCGCGTCGTAAGCCTGCCGGGCAGCCCGGGACTCCATCCAGGCGGTATCCTGCCAAGTGTATTTCTCCAGATCCCAAACGATGGAGGCATTCTTGGGGCGCATTTCGTGGAAAAAGCCCACCGGGTCCGCTTTATTTACCATGTAATTCTGGTATCGGGCCTTGATTTCGTACTTGTAGAGCATACCTTCGGCGGCGTGAGGGATGAAGATTTCCCAAATCCCATTGCCAGGGTGGAAGCGCATCTGGTGGCGACGACCGTCCCATTGGTTGAAGTCGCCTACCACGCTGACGCGCAGAGCGTTGGGTGCCCAAACAGCAAACAGCACGCCATCCACGCCGTCCAATTCCAGCGGATGTGCGCCGAGACGTTCATAGATGTGCATGTGGGTGCCCTCACCCAGGAGATGCGCATCGAACGCGGAAAGCGTGGAGGGGATAGCATATGGGTCAGTAAAGGTGCGCTTTTCCCCACCATAGGTTTCAATTTGGAGCTGGTAGGCGAAGGGCATTGCAAGGCGCGGCAGGAATGCCTCAAAAAAGCCGTCTTCCCTGACTCTGACCATGGGCACAGGCTTGCCGGATGCGGGGATTACAAGGGCCGTCTGGGCGAGTGGTAAGAAAGCTCTCACCACGAACCCACCTTGAATTGCGTGCGGACCTAACACGGCAAATGGGTCACCATGATAGGCGCCCACGACGGCATCAATTTCGCTGGCGGGAAGGCTTGGCAAATCGAGGCTCATGAGTCTTTTCCTTGTTTCTACGTTCTGCGGAATCCCGACGGCGAAAGCGCCTCCATGGATGATGATAAGGTAGCAGAATCAACCATAATAGGCAACCGGCAGGCGACGAAAAGCCTATACGCGGCCGCGTCGAGTTGGAACCACAACCCCGGATCCGCGTATAGGATAAGTGGAGCAAGCAGGCGAATCGGACTGTACAAGAACTAAGTTGGCTCTGCATACAGTCTGCAGATTTGATTTCTATACTGAGTAAGGATCAACCGATCCGCACTATGCCGCCGCTAAGCTGTAGGTCCCCGTAGTGCTGATGCCTTAGGAGATGCTGTAAATGGAGACGACGTTTACCAAACAAGAGAAAGGGAAGCGGCCGTGGCGTTGGCTGATACCCTTGTTGGTTGTTGGCGCGGTGGCTGTTGGTGCTTTCCTGCTGCTGCGTTCCCAAGCACAGTCCGCCGTGTCTGCACAGGCGCAGACGGGCGAAATTGTGGAAGCATTTATTGGCGATCTCGCCGCCAGCGCGACGGCCGGTGGACAAGTTGAGGCGGGCCAAACCGCCCGTTTGCCGGTCATCTCCCAGGGCGTTGTGCAGGACGTGCTCGTCCGTGTTGGGGATCGAGTCAACGCTGGTGACATCCTCGTGCAGTTGGTCGATCGTGATCTTCAACTGCAAGTGGAACGAGCGCGTCAAAACCTGACACTGAGCGAAGCGAATCTGCAGGCACTGGAGGAGGGTTCACGTGCCGAAGACATCGCTGCGGCTAAGGCGGCCGTGCTCAGCGCGCAGACCAAGCTTGATACCCTGCGAGCAGGTCCAACAACCGCAGAAATCGCTGAGGCCGAAGCTAATGTTCGCCAGCAGCAGGCGGCCCTCAATTCGGCAGCGGCATCCTACAACAGTACGCGCGACTCCGTGAGCGCGTCCAGCATTGCCGCCGCTGAAGCGGAGTTGGTGGCTGCGCAGATCGCATTTACCAACGCCAAAGAGGCCAATGAGGACTTTGCCTTCAGCTTCACCCATGAAGCTCTGATCGAAGCGCAGACGAACCTGAACATTGCCCAGGCCAAAGTGAATGAACTGCGCGCCGGGCCAAAGGCAGGGAATCTGAACAGCGCGTCGGCGGGAATCAGCAGTGCTTCTGCCAACCTGGAGAAGGCGCGCTTGGATCTGGAGAACTTGCTCTCTGGGGCAACGGCCGTGCAGATCAGGGCTGCTGAATCCGCCCTGGCTCAAGCCGAAGCCAAATTAGCAGAAGTTCAGTCCGGCGCTGCGGACACTGACTTAATCAGGGCCAACGCCGAACTGGAACAGGCGCGCCTGAACCTTGCCGCTGCCGAAGAGGCACTGGCCGATGCACAGCTGAAAGCCCCGTTTAACGGCATCGTCACAAATGTCCTGGTGTCCGTCGGCGAACGCGCCACTGGTGAAGCAATTGAACTGGTTAGCGACGACTTGAAAGTTGTGCTGCATGTTGACGAAGTTGATATCGGCGCTTTGCAGGCCGGTCAGGCGGCAACTATCACCCTGGAAACATGGCCCGACCGCGGTCTGGCGGGAGAAGTTGCCTCCATTGCACCCAGCGCGGCCGAAAGCCCTGACGGCATCGTCTCCTATGACGTGACGATTCGTTTTGACCCGCAGGACCTGCCAGTTCTGGTGGGTATGACCGCCGACGCCCGGCTGATTACGACCCAGAAGGGCGACGTCCTGTTGGTCCCGAATGGTGCTATCCGTGCCAACCGTGCCGAGGGCACCTATACGGTCAATAAGGTGACAGGTGAGGCGGACAGCGCACCGCAGACGGAACTCGTCGCGGTGACCATTGGCCTGCGCGATGAAACCTATACCCAGGTGATCGAGGGGCTTGTGCCTGGCGATCGCGTGTTGATTGGGGAACTGGCAGCGCCAACGATCAACTTCGGTGGGCCTCCTGGCTTCGGCGGCGGCGGTGAGTGAGTAACGGGGTGTGATGATTCAATGAGTACGGTAATGAAAAAGTACAGATGGTTGTTATTGGCTGCCGGAGCTGTTCTGGCGATAGGGTTGATTGCACTAGTTCTGTCGCGAGGGCGTAACGCGACCGCAGCGCAGGCTGCTGTGGATGGCGAAACGGCCGTGGCCTTTATCGGCAACCTTGCCGAGAGCGCCACGGCCAGCGGACAGGTCTACGCCCAGCGCGAAGCTGTGCTGTCCGCCGCGTCTCCAGGCATTGTCGAGGTCGTGAACGTATCCGTGGGCGACACGGTGCAGACAGGTGACGCGCTGGTCCAGTTGAGCCGGTCGGCCCTGGAGCGAGACTTCGCTTCCGCGGAGCAGGATGTAACAATTGCCCAGGCTAATCTCGATGATCTGCTCGACGGGTCGCCCGCTGCGGATATCGCCGCTGCTGAAGCGGCACTGCAAAGCGCTCAGACCGCGCTGGATGACCTGCGCGATGGCCCCTCTGCAGCCGAAATCGCTGCTTCCGAAGCGACCGTGAAAGCCGCCCAGGCCAATGTCTGGAGCGCTTCCGGCACGCTCAGCGCGACCAATGATGTGAGCGAAGCCGATATTGCAAGTGCGCGCAAGGCTCTGGACGATGCGCTGGATGTGCAAAAGGCCGCACATGACCGCTGGGTCGACCTGGCAATTTGCGATAGGAATGCGGCTGGGGAGTGGGAATGCGTGCCCAGGAAGGACTATCCTAAGATGGACGCAGCGACCGAGGAAGTGCAGCGCGCTGATGCGGACGTGGCCATCAAGCAGGCCCAATACGATGAGCTGCTGAATCCAAACGCCAACAGCGTTGCCTCCTCGCAAGCCGGCGTTGGCTCTGCGGCGGCCCAGTATGATGCTGCCCTGGCCCGCCACGAGGCGCTCCTGGCCGGGGCCTCAAACGCGGAAATCGCCGCGGCCGAGGCGGATGTAGCCAGCGCCCTGGCCTCTTTGGATGCACTTGTTTCCGGACCCAGAGAGACTGACCTGACGATCTACAAGACCCGCCTGGCCCAGGCTGAGACGGCTTTACAGGAAGCGCGGAACTCGCTGGACGATGCGACAATCACGGCTCCGTTTGACGGTGTGGTAACGGCCGTGCATGTCGCCCCCGGCGAGCAGGCCGCAGGCCCCGTCGTAGATCTGCTGGATACGAACAGCCTTGAAGTAATCCTCAAGGTGGACGAGATTGATGTTGGCCGTCTACAGGTTGGGCAACAGGCGACTATCACCTTGGAATCTTGGCCCAACGTGCAGATCAGCACCGAGGTCACTGCCATCGCACCCAGCGCTTCTACAGCCAACGGCGCCGTAAATTATGATGTGCATCTAAACCTTGGCGAGACGGATCTGCCTGTGCTCATTGGCATGACCGCAAATGCCAACCTGATCACAGCCAATCGCGAGAATGTCCTCCTGGTGCCAAATGCTGCGGTCACTGCCGATCGCGCTAACAATATCTATACAGTGAATGTCATCACGTCTGCCGCCGGTGGTACAGAGATGAGCACGCCGGTTGAAGTCAAGATTGGGCTGAAAGACGCCCGCAACACCCAGATTATCGACGGCTTGGCCGAGGGCGATGTTGTCCTGCTGGGCAGGCTCAGCGCGCCCGTCTTTGATCCCTTCAGCTCGGGCGGACCGCGGTAAAGGACCTGCAAGATGATGAACGAAGAAATGGCAGCAGATGCCGCTGCGAGTACGAACGTGGCCGAGAGTGCGGCGGCCGATTCGGTCCCGCCCAAGAATGTCATCGAAATGCATAACATTACCAAATCCTACGAGATGGGTACCCAGGTAGTACATGCTCTACGCGGAGTTGATCTGCAGGTGCGAGAGGGAGAATATGTCGCCATTATGGGTCCTTCTGGTTCAGGAAAAAGCACGCTGATGAATATGATTGGGGTGCTGGATTCGCCGAACAGCGGACTCTACCTGCTGGACGGCGACGATGTCAGCCGGCTTACCAGTGATCAGCGCGCGCGTATCCGCAATAAGCGCATTGGTTTTGTGTTCCAGCAGTTTAACTTGCTGCCCCGTACGACGGCGCTCAAACAGGTGAGTTTGCCGCTCATGTACTCCGGTTTTCACCGCAGCGAGCGGCTGGCCATGGCTCACAAGGCGCTTGTCAGCGTGGGACTGGGCGATCGCATTGATCACAGGCCCGATGAGTTATCCGGAGGTCAGCAGCAGCGCGTGGCTATCGCTCGCGCTCTCGTTACGGAGCCGGCTATCATCCTGGCCGACGAGCCCACGGGTGCACTGGACACGCATACAGGCGAAGAAATCATGAATCTATTTGACGACCTGCACAACAGGGGTATGACGATCATCATGGTTACTCATGAACCCCATGTGGCCGACCGCGCCGAGCGCACTATCTGGCTGCGCGATGGACTGATTGCGGATGAGGCGTATTGAGCGCATACGCAGCTTCTCTCCTGGCTAATTTGCGAGAATTGACTTATGAACCTGACTGAAAGTTTTCTGACCGCGTTGGACAGCATTCTGGCCAACAAAATGCGCTCCATTCTGACGATGCTGGGCGTGATCATTGGTGTGGCCTCTGTTATTGCCCTATTGGCAATTGGGAATGGTTTCAGCGACAACATCACGAATGAAATCAATGCCATCGGCAGCAATCTGATCTCTGTTTTCACCGATAGCGAAAACAGCGGCGGCTATCAGGCGCTCAGCGTAGAGGACGTGCGTGCGCTTTCGGATCCCGTTAACGTGCCAGCAGTGACGGCCGTTGGCGCCAGCGTCCAAAGTAGCCAGAGCGTCTCCTATGGCGGCGAAACGCTGAACGCCACGGTGCAGGGCATCACCCCAAACTACCTGGCCATCTCCAACAGCGACGAGTACCAGCTGGGCGACGGGTTCACTCAGAGCGATGAAGATACGCAGGCTCGAGTAGCGGTGCTTGGAGCAACGGCCGCGTCCGATCTTTTTGGTACCGACTTTCCAATAGGACAATCTGTGAAAATAAACAGCGTCAGCTACGAAGTGGTTGGCGTGCTGGAAGAGGGCGGCGGCGGTATCGGTGGCAACACGGATAGTAACGTCTATGTGCCCCTTTCCACGGCGCTAAGCCGGTTGGCCAGTTCCCGTACGCGAACAGGCCAGAAGGCCGTGAGCGATATCACGGTGCAGGCCGCGGGTCCGGAATCGGTCCAGGACGCAATCGACCAGATCACGGAGACGCTGCGCAACCAACATGGCACGATCTACGGTGACGAAGATGACTTCCAGATCTTTGACCAGTCGAGTCTTCTCGACACGATCGGCACTGTAACTGCCGCTCTGACCACCTTTCTCGGTGCCATCGCGGCGATCTCACTTCTCGTCGGAGGCATCGGCATCATGAATATCATGTTGGTCAGCGTCACCGAACGCACGCGCGAGATTGGCATCCGCAAGGCCATTGGTGCGCAGCGGCGCGATATCCTCACCCAGTTCCTGTTAGAGTCGCTCACGCTGAGCCTGCTCGGCGGCGCGCTGGGCATCGCCCTGGGCCTGCTGATTTCGTTTGGTGCGAGCCAGGCATTTGACATCAATCTGCTGGTGGATGTGCAGACCGTGCTCCTTTCCGCGACCTTCGCGGGCGTGGTAGGGCTGGTATTTGGCATCTATCCCGCGTGGCGGGCGTCCAATCTGGCCCCGATTGAAGCGCTGCGCTATGAATAACCTGCCATTAAACAGAGGAGCGGGATTGCAGTTCAGCTTCGGGTTCGCTGCCAGGCAGGTAACGGATCGCGGGAATGCTCATTAAGCCAACGATGGCTGCCAGAGCAAAAGCCCATTCCATACCGTAGGCGTCTGCGGCCAATCCGACCACCCAAATGCTGAGGCTGCGCAGCAAGAAACTGAGGGCGAGATACGAACCGTTAGCCAGGGCGCGATTCGAGGAGAAATTGTCCTGAACCAGCGCCATGATCACCGGCTGTGGCGAAATAGCTGCGAAGCCCAGCAGCAGGATCAGCGGCAGTGCCAGCCATTCTGGCGCAAAGAGGAAGGCTAAGAACAGCAGCGGCGCTGCGCCGAGCAGCAGAAGCAGTATACGTTTGCGCCCCAGGCGATCGCTGACTGTCCCGCTGGTAATGGCGCCTACGAAGCCCGCCGCTTCCAGCGCTGTCAGAGCACTGGCGGCCAGCCACAGTCCCGCCTGGCGCTCGTCGCGCATATAGATGGGCAGGTACGTGGTCAATGCCGCCAACATAAAAACGCGGCCAAAGAGCAGCCACGTCAAGAGGGGAAAGAAACGGCGCGCCTGTGGCCAGAACGAATCAAGTCCATTGTCACCCGGCACCCGCGGCGTGGCCGCAACATGGCGCAAGCGGAAGTACATGAATATGGAAACCATCCAGCCAAAGCCGGCAAGGCGCCACAGTTCATCCAGGCCGAGCCATGCCAGACCGCCAGCGACTACCAGTGGTCCCACGGCGCGCGCCAGCTCTCCTGCGCCCATAAACATACTCATACCTTTGCCCACGCGATTCCCCGAAATCTTGGCGATCATTGCCGGGGCGGGCGCGTGGAAGGCGGCGATGCTGATCCCGGCCGCGAAGAGCAGGATCGCCAGACCCATGTACGTACTTGCCAGGCCCAGACAGCTGTAGATTGTGGCGGTTACGGCCGGAGCTAGGACGACGAAATAGCGCACGCTAACCCGATCGGCCAGATAACCGATGAATGGGTTGAGCAGACTGGGAATTTGGGTAATGATCACCAGGGTGCCGGCGGCGGCATAGCCCAGGCCGAGCATCTCCTGGATGGGGATGAGCATCGGGGCCAGGAAGGCGCTGTAGGTATCGTGAACCAGATGCCCGGCGGAAATCGTCGCGACCTGATCAGTCTGGAATGTTGCGGCCACGGCCGCTGGTGTGGTTGTCCCCGCCGGGGCGGGTAGGGGCGTAGTAGACATCAGCTCTCCATGCGCTACTTTGGTGGAGCGGATTCTAACAGACACCTTGAGTTGACCCAACTTTGGCATAGGATTGATAGAATAGGATGGCAAATGGGAATGAACAAACCAAGGAACACGTCAGAAACTGAGGACAGAAGCTCTTTACGCCTGGTAATCGCCACGCTGGTCATAGGTGGCAGCGCCGTGATCGCTCTGGTCTACGGCCCCGCGTCTTTGCTCACCGCGCTGCCAATCTTGCTACTGGCTGCGGGCCTGATCCTGGTCCCCTGGTTGATACTCACGGCCGTTTCACGCTGGCGAGACAGTGCGGAACGCGCCGATCGTGCCGTGCTCGATCAATCCGCGTCGCTGGAGAATGGCGATGACTAGCCAGACCGTGCTTGTCGTAGATGACGATAAAGAAGTCGTGCGCCTCATGCGCGCCTACCTGGAGAAAGCAGGCTACAGCGTTCTTTCTGCCTACGACGGTGAAACGGCCGTACACATGCTGCGCCGCGAACGCCCGGACCTGCTCCTGCTCGATCTCATGCTGCCGGATCGCGATGGTTTCGACATAACCCGCCTTGTGCGCGCGGACCCTCAGCTGGCACAGACGCCCATTATTATGTTAACGGCGCGCGTAGAGGATGTGGACAAGATAATCGGCCTGGAACTCGGCGCGGATGATTATGTAACCAAACCCTACAACCCGCGAGAACTCCTGGCCCGTGTGCGCGCGCGTCTTCGTGATCAATCGGCCCCGCAGGCACAGGTGATGAGGGTGGGGGGCCTTACCATGGACAGGGCACGTCACGAAGTCCACGCCGATGGCCGCAGCGTCGACCTTACCCCCAGCGAATACAGCCTGCTGGCTGTGCTTCTGCAGTATCCAGGTATTGTATTCAGCCGCCAGGATCTGATCCAGCGCGGCCTTGGGGCGGATTATGAGGGCATTGACCGCACCCTGGACAGCCATATCCGCAACTTGCGCCAGAAGATTGAACCAGACCCGCGCCGGCCCCGCTATATTCAGACGGTCTATGGCATTGGGTATCGTCTGGTAGATGAGGAGCCAACGTGAACCGACTATGGGTGCGCCTCAGCCTTGCCTTCACCGGCGTATTTCTTGCGGCCACGCTGCTTACGGTGATCACAGTGCGCCTTACCGCGCAGCGTACGCAAGGTGCGCTCGAGCCGCCGCCGGAAGTGGCTGCCTATTTCGAGCAGGTACGCGACCAGACAAAGGCCGCCTGGCCGGATCAGACTCTGGTCCTGCTGGGTGTGGGCCTGGTGGCCATCGTGGCTGGAGTTCTTATGAGCCGCAGCCTCACCGCACCGCTGGCAGAATTGGAGCAAGGGGCGCAGGCCATAGGCCGGCGAGAGCTGAGCGAACGTGTAACCGAGCATGGCAGCAGGGAGATGGTCGCTGTTGCGGCCGCCTTCAACGATATGGCCGCGCGGTTGGAGCAGGCTGAAACGCAACGCCAGGCACTCCTCGCTGATGTGGCTCATGAACTGCGTCACCCCATCCACGTCCTCCAAGGCAATTTGCAGGCCATGCTGGACGGTGTGTACCCGCGTGATGATGCCGAACTCCAGCGATTGATCGACCAGACGGGCCACCTCGCCGTTTTGGTCAACGACCTGCACCTGCTCGCCCAGGCAGAGGCACAGCAGCTGCCGCTTCACAAGAGGCAAGTCGACGTTGCCGATCTGGTCAAAGGCGTGGCTGCCTCCTATCAGCCGCTGGCCTTGGCACAGGGCAAAGCGCTGCGCGTGGAACTGCTGGGCACCATGCCCACGGCCGTTCTGGACCTGGCCCGTATTCGCCAGGCGCTGCAAAACCTCCTTGATAACGCCTTGCGGCACACGGAGCAGGGGGGGCATATCCAGGTCCAGGTGGCCCAGCATGGGCGTTCTGTGTCTCTCACTGTGGCCGACGACGGCGAAGGTATTTCGCCCGAACTGTTGCCTCTGGTATTTGATCGCCTGTATCGCGGCGATCGCGCCCGCCGCCGTGGCGACGCGGAAAGCGCCGGTCTTGGACTGGCGATCACCAAGGCAATTGTGGAACTTCATGGCGGTTCCGTAGCGGCATCGAGCCCTGGCGCTGGCGGCGGCAGCACCTTCACTCTCACTCTGCCTCTCAATAGCGGCACGGAGTCAGGGCGCGCTTAGTCTATCATGAAATTCGTGTAGCACTATAATATCGGTCGAAATACAGGAAATTCTGCCCTGAAGCTGCCAGTGGCCATTTGCGTGTAGCACAGTGTCAGCACCTTTGTCCCTGGCTCAGATACAGCAGCAAGGCTCAGCATTGTCGCTGACACTGTTCGCGGTTGCGATGCGCTACAGTACTGTCGCGGCTGTAACGCGTTGCGGTGGTCGGCGAGCAGGTACATTCATGCGGACAAGGTCCGAGTCCCGATCGGCGGCCGTGTGGAGTGGCAGCAAAGATCCCCGGCCGGCCGTTTTGCCCGGTTTCCCCCCTACCTGGCCCGTCACAATAATACTAATACTAATGTAGATTAAATTAAGTATAAACGTGCATCCTGTAACCCGCCTCTACCCCGCTGTCCCGCAGGCGAATTTGACAAGTTCTTGACGTGGGCGCCGCACTTCTTAGCATGGCCTTAATGCTCTCGCGGCTATACTGAAGGCTTAGCCCCTGCGCATGGCCGTGACTGATCCTTCAGACCCAGCCAATGGAGAGTTATGGAGCAACTGAGTTATAATGAACGGCAAGCAGAACCTGAGATTGCCGTAGAAATGCCACAACCACAACGAACCAAGGTCCTAATTGTGGACGACGAGCACGCCATTCGCCGCTTCCTGCGCACCTCCCTCGACGCTCACGGCTACGAGGTACACGAGGCGGCTACGGGCGAGGATGCTATCCTGCGTGTGGTCAACGTTCAGCCGGATTTGATCATCCTGGATCTTAGCCTCCCTGGCATCGATGGCATAGAAGTCACCAGGCGCCTGCGCGATTGGACCGACACGCCCATCGTTATCCTCTCTGTAATGGACCAGGACACGGACAAAATCGAAGCGCTGGATGCTGGGGCCGACGATTTCCTCACCAAGCCTTTTAGTGTAGGCGAACTAACGGCGCGACTGCGGGTCGCCATGCGCCATGCCCACAAGGCGGAGCCGGAACTCGTTTTTAATACTGGTGATTTGCGAGTTGACCTGACTTCGCGGGTCGTCACGCGAGACGCTCTAGAAGTACAGCTGACGCCTACGGAGTATGATTTGCTGAAAGTGCTGGTCAAGTACGCTGGGCGCGTGCTCACTCACCAGCAGCTGCTGCGCGAAGTGCGCGGCGTGGGCTACCAATCCGAAAGCCACTTGCTGCGCGTACATATGAGCAATTTGCGGCGCAAAATTGAGGAAGACCCTTCCCATCCCCAGTACATTTTGACTGAGCCAGGTGTGGGTTACCGCCTTGCTGTTGACATCTAAGATACAGTCCCACCCCGGTTTAGTCGCCTAAGATTCTGCAGATACTTTCAGGGCCATAGAGAAGACTGCCCCGCCACCTGGGCGGTTCTCGGTCCATAAACGGCCGTTATGCGCGTCAACGATCCCCTTGCTGATTGCGAGGCCCAGCCCCGTGCCTGATCCCCTTACGTTATTGCCGCGCACAAATTTGTTAAACAGCACCTCGGGGTCTCCCTGGGGCAGACCTGGTCCGCGGTCTAGCACCTGCACCACTACCTCATCCCCTTCACGAAAAGCAGCGATCTCAATCGCCTGTTCTGGTGGTGAGTATTTAAGGGCGTTATCTATCAGATTCACCAGGGCCTGCACCAGGAAGACAAGGTCAATTGATATTGGAGGCAGGTCGAGGGGGATGTGACGCCGGACTGTCCGGCCGTGCAGCCGCAGCGGCATCTGCGCCAGCGCCGTTCCCACCAGCTCCTCAACGTCGGTCGGCACCAAAACCACCTTTAATGCGCCCGCCTCCAGTCGCGTCATATTTAGGAGATTGCGCAACAGACGATTTAAGCGATTGGCCTCTTCCCAGGCCGTCATCGTCAGATCTTTGCGCGCCGCCGGTGACAGGAGCTCCTCATCTTCCAGCAGGCTGCTCAGCGCGCCCGTGACGGAGGCCAGCGGGGTGCGCAAATCATGGGAAATGGAATTGAGCAGCGCCGTTTGTAGCTTGTCTGCTTCCGCCAAAAGGCGCGTTTGCCGTGCAGTTTCGGCCAGGTTCGCCCGCGCCAGCGCCAACCCCAGCAGACTTGTGAACGAGACCAGCAGGCGGTGCTGATCGCGCGACAGGCTTCCTGACCCGGCGGTGTCGATAACCAGGACGCCGGCGGCGCCCCCGGAGGCAGGCACAGGGTAGAACTCCCCCTGCTCCGTCGACTGCGGATCGCCATTATGTTGGCTTACCTCCACAGCCTGCTGCTGCACGGCTGTTCCGGGCTCAAACCCTGTTGTATGGGCAAAGAGCAGCAGTTCCATTCTATCTCTCAGGGGAAGATATAGCGCCGCGCCCTTCCCTACGCTCATTCCGGCCAATTGCACCGCCGTATCGGCGACCTCAGAAACCTCAGTGACGGCCATTAACTGCTGGCTGAGCTCGAAGAGAGCCAGTGCCTCGCTTTCGCGTTTGCGCGCCGCGAGTTCGCGCTGGTGCGCGCCAAGAGCCAGAACTGCCACCAGGACGCCTCCAGCAATTAAACTCGCCAGGGGGAGCAGGTACTCCTGGTCGGCGATGCGCACAGACGGCGAGAACGGCGCTACGAGCAGTTCGAAGGAGATAATCCCCAACACGGCCGTGAAAATCGCCGGAAAGACCCCGAATCGGACGGCGGAAAGCAGCGCGGCAACTACATAGAGCACAATTAGGCTTGTGGACACGGTCAAAGGGCGCAGCAGCAGCGCTAGAATCGTGGCCAGACCCACCAGCGCCGCACTCAGGACATAATCACTCCAGTCCAGCACTTCGGGTGGCTCACTGCGCAGTGGCTGTGAGACCGCGCGTTTTTCCCCAACAAGGTCCCCTCTTTCGTCCGACATGGCTGCTACGATTGTAATTCATGACTCGCGAGGTACAAAGCGCGGTTGCGACTGCCTCGCGGGCTCGCCCTGAGTAACGTTCTTGATATTTCCTTGACACGCCGTTTACCAGTCTTGTCTATTTCTTGACGAGGAATTTGCTATGTTTACGTTGTGGACAGTGCTCGGACTGCGGGCACTGTCTTTCTGATTGTCACCTGGAGGAGATTTGCCCGATGGCTATTCCTGATATGAAACTGAAGCGCACGCTGCTGGGCACTCCTTTTCCGACCAGCCGCGAAGCGCACGAACGACTGGATAAGGTCCGGGCGCTGGCGGTCTTTGCCTCCGATCCGATCAGCAGCAATGCGTATGCAACCGAAGCGATCATGACCGTCTTGATTGTGCTGGGCAGTGGCGCACTTTCGATGACCATGCCGATCGCCCTGGCAGTTGCCGCTCTCGTGCTAATGGTTGTTTTTAGCTACATTCAGACAATCCTGCACTACCCGGACGGTGGCGGAGCCTATACCGTGGCGAAGGATAACCTTGGTAAATATCCTTCGCTGTTTGCCGGCGCAGCGCTGTTGGTTGACTATATCCTGACCGTGTCCGTGTCCGCTTCCGCGGGTGTCCGGGCTGTGACCTCGGCCTTTCCAGCGGCGACTCCCTATAGCGTGCTAATTGCCCTCACGGCCGTGGCCTTGATTACCTGGATCAACCTGCGCGGTGTGCGCGAAAGTGGCACCATCTTTGCCGTACCGACCTATGCCTTCGTCGGCGGAGTTATATTGGTGATCTTCATCGGCCTTTCCCGCAGCTTTGGCCTGTTTGGCGCCGCGCCCTTGCCCACGCACACGGAAATTGTCCCCGCTACGGGCACCTTTGTGGGCTTCGCCTACATCTGGCTCTTGCTTCGTGCCTTCTCCGGCGGCTGTACCGCTCTCACCGGGATCGAAGCGATCAGTAACGGGGTGAAAGCGTTTAAGGCCCCGGAGGCCAAAAATGCCGCCATAACGATGGTGGCCATGGGTGTGATCGCCATGTCCCTGTTCCTTGGCATTGCCTACCTATCCACGCATATGCATCTGGTTCCTACTGAGGAAGGTGAGACAATTCTTTCGCAGATGACACGCGAAATTACGGGAACTGGAATCATCTACTACTGGGTACAGTTATTTACGGCGCTGATCCTCTTCCTGGCCGCCAATACCGGTTACCAGGACTTCCCCCGCCTGTCCTCTTTCCTGGCCAAAGACGGTTACCTCCCCCGCTGGATGCAAAATCGTGGCGACCGCCTTGTCTATAGCTCCGGTATCGTGGTACTTGCTGTTATTTCTTCCCTGATCATCATCGCTTTTCAGGCCAACGAAATCGCCATGCTGCCCCTTTATGCTCTGGGGGTTATGCTCAGCTTCACGCTGTCGCAGGCAGGCATGTCCATCCTCATGAGCAAAGTTGGCAAACTGCAGCCGGGGGAAAGCGCCTTCACCGGCATTACCACCATTCACTATGAGCCAAATTGGCGTTGGAAGAAAGCACTCAATACCGTCGGCGGCATTACCACTGGCATCGTCTTTGTTGTCCTTATGGCGACCAAATTTACCGAGGGTGCCTGGGTGGTGGTGCTGGCCATACCGGCGATCGTTTTCATGTTCGATCGCATCAACCGCCATTATGAAGCCATCGCAGTCACCCTAAGTACCCGCGGTATGGAAGAAGCCGACCTGCTCGATGTTGCCAATGTAGCCATTGTGCCGATTGCCGATGTGCACAAGGGCACGGTGCGCGCGCTGCAATATGCGAAGCGTATTGCCACCGACGTACGCGCAGTGTGCGTGGCCACCTCCCCGGAAGTGCATGAAAGGATCGAACGGCGCTGGGCGCGCTTCCCCAAGTTGACGGAAGGAATTGAGCTGGTAATTCTCGACTACGATTACCGTGATATCCTCACGCCGCTGGTTGAATACATTGAACAGGTTGACCAGGTGGATTATCCGGGGCAGCTGGTTACAATCGTAATCCCGGAATTTATTCCCAGTGAAATGATGGCCAACGTGCTGCACAATCAGACGGCGCGTAT
Source organism: uncultured Chloroflexia bacterium (assembly GCA_963786145.1). GTDB lineage: Bacteria > Chloroflexota > Anaerolineae > Promineifilales > Promineifilaceae > JAACFF01. The sequence continues at coordinate 225,489 of CAWAYB010000001.1, read as the reverse complement.
TCTACGCAGCCGCTTGCGCTCCAGCCAGGACGTGATTGTGATCGACGTGCCTTTTCATATCCCCACCGCCCAGGAGCTGCGCGCCAACGGCGTCGCGGATGTACCGGTAGAAGACCCGGCTCAATAAGCCGTAGCTTTCCTCCCAACGGCCGTGGGCAGACGCTGGCAATACCCACGGCCGTTGTGCTACTATCGAGCCATGTCACGCCAGCGCGAACAGCTCCTTCCCCTCACCCAACGCCCTCTGCCCGATCGCCCCTCCTGGCTGCATGAGAATCAGTTTCTCATGGAAGCCGGTTACCGCAGCCTGAAGACGGAAACCACCTATCGCAGCGGTTTGCGCCTCTTTTCTGATTGGTTGCAATATTATAATAAGAATGGTTACACGAAGTCTGATGCGTGGCCGCTGCAACCGCAGGCACTGGACACGGCCGTGATCCTCGATTTCCGCTCCTGGCTGCTTGCCAACCGCTCGCGGTCTACAGCCACCACATACACCGCCGCCGTGGTAGGCTATCTCAACTTTCTTGACGGCATGGACGCACTGCCACCCAAAGTGCAGTTGGGCAAACTACAGCGCCAGATGGCCCGCCGGCAGATCGAACGCAACCAGGCCGAGACGGTGATTGACCTGGACCATGCGCGCCAGAGCATCCCCCGGATCATCACCTACTACGACAACCTGCCCCTGCCGCCGGAGAACGACGCTTTCAACCGGCGCCTTTCGCTCCTGCGCAACCGTGCCATAGTCAAGGTCCTCTATTCTACTGCGGCGCGCATTTCCGAAGTCGTGGCCCTCAACCGTCACAGCGTGGATCACGGCCGTGCGCAGTACGCTTCGATCACCGGCAAAGGTAGCAAGCCGCGTACCATTCATGTGCGCGACTATGCGCGCCGTGCCATTCAGGCCTATCTCGCCGAACGCACGGACGCCAACCCTGCTCTATTTGTCTCCCACAGCCGCAACTCCCAGAACGCGCGACTATCTGTGACTTCCACCCACAACGTCGTCAAGAAGGCGGTCACGGCTCTCAAACTGCACGAAAGCCTTTCCGCGCATGATTTCCGCCACTACCGCGCCACGCAGCTGCTGCGCGAGGGCATGCCGCTCGAGGTGGTGCAGGAATTCCTCGGCCATGCGGATGTGTCCACCACGCGTAACGTCTATGCGCCGGTCCTCGGCGTACATATTGTGGGGGAGTGGCTCGATAACGTAGACATCACGCCGCAGGATGCTGCAAAACAGACCGAAACAGGCTAGAATCCCGGCACATTGAGCAACGCAGGACAATCACACCCCAACAGGAGGAATCTATGGACCTCGCCGCCTATTTCATCTTTGGTATCTGGCTGCTTCTCTTTCTGACCGCTGTCTTCGTACCCCAGATTCAGAAACATCTTCCCCGCTAAGATCAACTCCATGGCCTTGCGCCGCCATACTCTGTCTGCCGTCACAGCCACGGCCGTTCTGCTTCTGGTCCTCTTTGCGACTCAGCGATCACAAGTCCAAGCCGACGCGCCTGAAGCGCCGCAGCTTGTACGCATTTACTACGACGCCATATCCGACCTGGCACAGTTATCCGCCTACGACTTGCTCGAAGTGAACAACCTCGCCGAGGGTTATGTGATCGCCCTCGCCAGAGCTGCTGATGTACAGCATCTGCGGCGCGCTGGCTGGCGCGTGGAACCTGATTATGCCGCAAACGCCCGGCTGCGATTGGGACGAGCCGACCTGTTTGCGGAAGGCTACCACACCGTGCAGGAACTCTACACCCGCATTGACCAACTGGCGGCGGCTCACCCGGCGCTAGCTGCGAAGGTGATATACGGGCAAAGCTACTGCAAGGCTGCGGGAGGCTGCTCATTTCCCGGCGGCGAAACGCTGGCCGGATTCGAACTGACGGCCGTGCGCCTCACCAACGAAGCCGTGCCCGGCACCTCCCAACTGGATGGGCAAGTCCAGCGCGGGACGAAGCCGGTTTTCTTTCTTATGGCCAACATTCACGCGCGCGAGATATCCACGCCAGAATTGGCCCTGCGCTGGATCGAGCACCTGCTGGACAACCACGGCGTGGATCCCGATATAACCTGGCTCCTGGATCACCACGAACTATGGGTGGTGCCCATCGTCAACCCTGACGGTCACTGGATCGTGGAAATGGGGACCATGGACGACTTTGACTCCGGCCTTTGGCTGCACCGCAAGAATGCCAACCAGGATACTGACGGCGATGGGTTGCCTGATTGCGGCGATTGGCCCTCTTCAAGCTGGAGCCAGTTCGGAGTAGACCTAAATCGCAACCATAGCTTCTCCTGGTTGCCCTCCAATTTGGTCACCGATCAGTGCGGTCTGCTCTACCCTGGCCCTGGTGCCGCCTCTGAACCAGAAGTGGCGCAGCTGGAAGGTTTGATCCGCGCCCTCATTGCCGACCAGCGCGGGCCGCTAGATACTGACGAGGCGCCGCTGGATACCAGAGGGCTGTTGATCTCCTTGCACAGCTACAGCAACTTGGTGCTGCGCCCCTGGTCCCACGTCAACACCCCTGCGCCAAATGAAGTGGGCTTAAAAGCGATCGGTGATAAGTTTGCCCGCTTTAACGGGTATGAATCCTGCCAACCTGGGTTGTGTCTGTATAACGCGGCCGCAACGAGCGACAATTGGGCCTATGGCGAGCTGGGCATCCCGGCCTTTACATTTGAGATTGGTAACACGTTCACGCCGCCCTACGAGGCCATAGCCAACGACCAGTTCCCGCGTAATCTCCCTGCGTTTCTATTCGCCGCTCAGATTGCCGGCGAGCCCTACGCGCTGGTTCAGGGACCGGAGGCAACGGCCGTCACTGTGCAGCCCGATTCTCCTGGCGACACCCTGACGCTCACAGCCGTCCTGGATGACAGTGACCACGGCCGGCAGCCGATTGCCGCCGCGGGCTACACGATCGGCAGCCCGCCGTGGCTGAGCCCCGCTGCGCTGCAGCCCATGCAGGCCATCGATGCACGCTTTGACAGTGTGCAGGAACAGGTTACGGCGACCATAAGCAGCCTAGCTCTTCCGTCGGCGCGTCAGTTGGTCTATGTGCAGGGGCGCGACAGTGATGGAAACTGGGGCGCGGCTAGAGCAGCCTTCGTGCAGGGCACGGCCGTTTCCTGGCACTACATTCCTCTGGCGGTCGCGCCCTGACCATCAGGTCAGGGCAGGTTGAAACTGCGTCTCGTATAGCTCCGCATATAACCCGCCGCGTGCCAGCAGCTCGTCATGAGTGCCCTTTTCCACCAGACGGCCGTTCTCCATTACCAGGATCACATCCGCTGCCAGAATCGTGGACAGCCGGTGCGCAATTACCAGGCTCGTCCGCCCTTCCATAACTCGCAGCAGCGCTTCCTGAATCAGGGCCTCGTTGAGCGAATCAAGGGCCGACGTGGCTTCATCCAGCACCAGCACCCGTGGGTCCATCAGGATAACGCGGGCAATGGCCATGCGCTGGCGCTCGCCCCCGCTGAGGCGGTAGCCACGCTCCCCCACCACCGTGTCAAAACCATCAGGTAACGCGGCAATAAAGTCATAAATATTGGCCGCTTTGGTGGCGGCAATCAATTGTGCTTCTGTTGCCTTTGGATTAGCGTACTGCAAGTTTGCGCGAATAGTGTCGAAAAATAGGTACGTCTCCTGTGTTACCATGCCGATATTGTCCGCCAGTGAATCCAGGGTGACACCCTTGATATCGTGGCCATCCAGGAAGACGGCGCCGTTGGTCGGGTCATACAAACGCGGTATCAAGTAAGTGATGGTTGACTTCCCCGCTCCGCTCGGCCCGACCAGAGCTGCGAGCTGGCCTGGCTCAATGGTAAAGCTGACATCACGCACTGCCCAGCGCCGTTCAGGCAGGTCCGGACGCAGTTCGTGAATTGTAAGATCGTCATCCTCTTCCACCGCCGAGCCGTCTCGCTCTTTGCCTCGCTTCAGCAGGGCCGATCCATCCGCACGCCAGCCATATCGCTCGACTTCCTCCAGGCTCGCTGCTTCGTCGCCCAATAGTGCCTCATAGTCAAAGCTCACGTTTTCAAATTGCAGCAGGCCGTCCACCTTTCCCAGGTCTATAGCCCCCGGCTGCTCCGCGATCTCAATCGGCAGGTCCAGCACCTCGAATACCCTCTCAAAACTGACCATGCTCTGGGAAAACTCCACCGGTGCGCTGGTCAGTTCACGCATCGGGCCATAAAGTTGCGTCAGGTAAGCGCCAAAAGCCACGATGGTGCCTATGGTGAACGCTCCTTGCAGCACGAGATGGCCGCCCACAAGGTAGACCACGGCCGTCCCCACCGCTGAGACTACGCTAAGCATGACGAAGAACCAGCGCCCCACAACGGCCGTTTGGATGCCGATATCATGCACATTGTGAGCCTGGTTACTGAAGCGATCGTATTCCAGCTCCTCTCGGCCGAATAGTTTCACCAGCAGCGCGCCGCTGACATTCAACGTCTCGCTCATGGTGGCATTCATTTCGGCATTCTCCACCATTGCCACGCGGCGCAAATCGCGCAGCCGTGTCGCGAACTTGCGCGCTGGTAGCATGAACAACGGTAGTACGGCAACACCCAACAAGGTCAGGCGCCAGTCCATCGCCAGCATGATCGCCAGTGTGGCTACGACTTTCACGATGTTAGAGAGGATATTAACTGTCGTATCGCTGATCGCACTCTGCGCCCCCAGGACATCATTATTGAGCCGCGACATCAGCTCCCCCGTACGAGTCTGCGTGAAGAAACGCAAACTCATCAGCTGCATGTGCCCGTATAGCGTACGACGCAAATCATAGATCACGCCTTCGCCGATTTCAGAGTTCAGCCGCCGCTGCAAGACGCCGATCAATCCCGTCACCAGGGGCACCGCCATCATGCCCAACGCCAGTAAGTTGATCTGCTGGGTATTACCGTTGGGAATCGCGTCATCGATCATCAGGCGGAACAATTGTGGCGAAATGAGCGAGATTCCGGTAATAGCCAGGATCGTCACCAGCAGCGCCAGCACCCGCGCGCTGTATGGCTTGGCGAAACCCCAAATGCGGAGGAGCAGATCCTTGGTCAGAGGCGGCGGCTTCTGCCCTTCGTCCTGGTTCATAAAAGCGCCAAAGCCTCGCATAGATACCTCCGCTGGGGCAAGTAGAATCAAATGGAATCGATCGGTTGAAAGTGGACTACGGCCGCACCGGAAGCACTGTCCCGGAGGCGGTTCAGGGGATTATAGCATAGCTGGGCAGGGGCTACTTTTCACTCTCGTCGGCTACCACGGCCGTCGCCTCGCCTGTCTCTTCAGTGACCTTGATACCCGTCACACTGCGATCTGACGACCACGGCGCATAAGGCGCCTGTACCAGTGCTGCCAGGGCCAGCAGCGGCCGATCGTAATTCACCCGCCAGCCGGCGAAATCCAGCCACGCGCGGTTTAGGTCCTCGCGCAGCGGTACGCCGGCATCCTCCAGGGCAGCGCAGGCCTCGTCGAACTCCTCGCGCGAAATACTGATTGGCACGTCTGGAAACGACGGGTTGGGATGATAGGGGATGTCGAACAAATCTGCGATTCTTCCCAGAGCAAGATACCCGGCGCGCAGGCACAAACGCGCTGGCATGTCGTTGACCGGGATATCAACTGCGCTCAAAAATAACGCCGCCGTATCCAGCACCGCCCCTGCGGCGGTGATCCACGAACGGTCCGGCTGCGGGGAGCGGAAGAATACTAGCGGCAGGAGCGAAGTATGCGACTCTTCCAGCTCCGCAAACCAGTGCTCCCATGGCTCAAATGTCTTGGCCATGCCGGCAATCGTGTCATTCTCTTGCACCCTCACCAGCCATTCCACGGCCGATGGCGGCGATCCGGCGCGAACTTCCAGCAAGTTCACAGACTCTTCCCGCCGCGAAAACTCCGTGTACATCGTCGGTAGGTACGCAATCAGCAGCGCCACCAGCCCCAGGCCAATCGCCGCCTCGAGAAAGATCAGCAACCGCAGCCAGAACCCATCCTGCGTGGCAAAGCCCAGAGTCAGCAGCGAAGAGCCGCTAAGGACGAATGCCTCGCCCATTGGCTGTACGCCGGCGCCCCAAAACATCAGCATGAAGCCGGTCAGGACCATCGCTAGCCAGGTAAAAATCAGCAAAATAAGCGTGACCGGTGCGTAGAGCGCCATGATGCGATCGCGCCTCTCGTAACTCCGCGCCAGCCGGGTAAGCGGCCCGAAAACCAGCCACGTCGCCTGGAACGCAGTACCCGACACTAGGTCGCGAGTTCCCCGCGGAAGCAGCAGGGTTCGCATGGCCGAAATACCAGTGACTCCAACCAGGACGACACCAAACGCAAAGGCAAGCACGTGCAGCCCCATCATGTACCGAGGAGCCTCCCGTGCTCGGCCACGGCCGTTGTTGCACCTTTCATCTTCTGGTCCATCTTGCTCGCCTGGCTACGACTCGCCCGCCGCTTCAATGCGCAATTGTACCTCACCGATCGTGATCACGTCGCCCGTCCCTACCACGGCCGTCTCCGAAAGCGGCAAGTCATTAAGCAACGTACCATTTCGGCTGTGCAGGTCTTCCAGCCACCATCGCTTCTCACGCCGCTCCAACACCGCGTGTTCAGCCGACACAAACGCATCATCGAGGACAATCGTATTTACCGGCGATCGACCAATGCGCGTCACCGTCAGCATAGGATAGAGTGCATCCAGCGGAGGGCCGGCCTCGGCCGTGTGCACGACCCGCAGATGCCCCTGCGCTCCCTGTTCGCTTAGCAGGACCCGAGAAGTGACTTGCAGGTCTCGATAGACGAGCCAGGCCAGACCGAAGAGGAAACTGAGCAGGACTGCGCCACCGATCAGGCGCAGCGCTAGGAGCAGCGTAGCCTCAGTCATAGAAATCTTGCCGCCGCAAGCGCGTCTTCGTGCCGTCGTCAGTAACCGCGGAAGCTGCAGGGCCTTCCCCGTAAATGAGCGTCGCGTCGCTCAAGGCGACCACATCCCCTGGTCGCAGCACATGCTCAGTAACCGGCACACCGTTGACCGACGTACGGCCGCGGTTGCTCACGTCATACAGCAGGAATTTGCCCGAACGCCAGCGAATCTGCGCATGCTGCCGGCTGACCGTGGAAACATCAAGCACAACATCGTTGTCCGTACGCCGTCCAATCGTGATCAATGGTTTGTCCAGCGGAAAATGGCGCCGCCCCTGCACGATTAAGAAGGCCTCAAGCGCCTGCAGTTCCGCCAGCGCGAAAGCGCCGGCATCCTGCTGCCCAACTACCTGCGTGGCCTGCAACGGCTCTGGCAACACTTCACCAGCGCTCCGGGAAGCGATCTCCACCATGTGACGGCGCACGGTCAGATCAGGCACAACCCGTATGACCGGCTTCGTCGCCAGCGGCGAGCCCGACTGCCGCGCCAGCTGCCACGCGGCGTCAGCCAGCGCCGCTGCCAGATCCTCTTCACTTTCCGGGAAAAGCGCCAGGTCCTGCGGGTTCATGGCCACGTCAAATGCCGGTGTGGCCTGCCCCTGTCGCGAACTATCTTCCATCGCCCAGGCCAGGCGCGAAGCGACATCCAGCGGCTCCAGCTGCCCTCCAAACAGACGGCCGAACGAACCCTCGACCAGCTCCTGCATCTTGCTTTCCAATCGGCTTAGTCCCTTCTTCTTCATCACCGGGTCATTATAGGTTTGGCATTAGGACGCGTCAATCACAATTGCTTCACGATTCCCATACGGTATACTCCGTTGAGTCCAAACCACCACGCTACGGCCGTCCTCCTGCTGCACAGTATACGAGGATCGGCGGTTCGCAGTTGGAGAGCACATGAGCGGCAAAGATGTCAGGCTCACCGCGTACGCTTCTTGCGCCGGTTGAGCGTCCAAACTGGCTCCGGCGGAGCTGGAAAAAGCACTGGAACCAATACGCGCCACCTTTCGAGGCGCTGATTTCCCCGATCTTCTTGTCGGCCTGGAGCGAGCCGATGACGCGGCCGTGTACCGTTTGAATCCCCAGCAAGCGATCATCACTACAACCGACTTTTTCCCGCCGGTGGTAGACGATCCCTATGACTTCGGGGCCATTGCGGCCGCCAACGCTCTGTCAGACATCTATGCCATGGGCGGAGAAGTACTGTTTGCCATCAATCTGGTCGCCTTCCCGGACAACCTGGGCGCGGAAATTCTACGCGAGATCCTGCGCGGCGGCGCAGAGAAGGTCGCGGAGGCGGGCGCGGTAGTGGTTGGTGGCCACAGCGTCAATGACAGGGAGCCGAAATACGGGCTGGCGGTCACCGGCATCATCCACCCTGACAAGGTCAAGACCAAGGGCAGCGCCCAGCCCGGCGATCTGCTCCTGCTGACCAAACCTCTTGGCGTGGGCGTCATTACCACAGCCCTGAAGCAGGAACGGGCCGCAGCCGGGCATGTAGCATCCGCCGTTGCCAGCATGAAGTTGCTCAACCGCCTGGCGGCCCAGGCGGCTCAGGTGGCCCGGGCTACGGCCGTAACCGACATCACCGGCTTTGGTTTGCTCGGCCATGCCCATGAAATGGCCTCGCAGTCCGGCACCCGCTTCCGCATCTATCTTGACCAGCTCACGTGGCTGCCCGGCGCTGTAGCCTACGGCGAGCAAGGGGCTTTCCCGGGCGGCATGGGCAATAACATGCGCTTCTTTGGCCCGCACGTTCAATTCGATCCTGGCGTTAACCAGCTCATGCAGAGCCTCTTGTTCACCCCGGAAACCTCCGGCGGCTTGCTGGTTGCTGTTAATCCCGCCCACCTGCCCCAATTTCTTGAGGTGCTGAATGATGCCCAGGTCATTGGGGTTGTCGAATCAGGCGCAGGGATTGCTGTTTCCTGAAGTGGTATATGCTTGAAATATTCGCTACACGAATTCTATCGCCGTTACAGGCCATGAGCTTCATGAATCCACTGCCACGAGGAAATAGGCTAACTCCATGATCCGGACCGTTCCCACTTCCGGTAACGCTGAAATCAATCTGTACTTGCGCACCTACTACTCGCTGCTGCGCAGCACGCGCGCGGTGCAAATCAGGACATTGCTCGAAGCGCACAAGGCGATCCGCTCCGCCCTGCACATTAAGGCCAATGAACCGGAACCCGACATGGCCGCTTTCATCTACGCCACCTTGCGGATGCCGGCCTGCCTGGATCAGATCGACCTTGTCCTCATGGGCCAGTCGGAACGTGTTTTTTGCGAACATGGCTACTGCCAGGTCGAACAGTGGCAGCCGGTATCTGCTCCAGGCCGGCGCCGCCGCAGCTTCTACGATGGCGACAAGACCTTGGCTTTCTACATCGCCAGCCGTTCAGACATCGACGACATCGTCCCTATCCTCGCCGCCTACCAGATTGAACGCGGAAAACTGCACGAGCGCCTCAAGTCGCCCGCCGCGATCCAGATGCTGCACGTCATAAGCCGCGGCGACGGTGACCCGTCCTATGCCGAACTGCAGGCACTCTCCCATCTGACCGAGATCAGCGTAGAAGATCTCGGTCGGCTCAGCGAAATCTGGGGCGCAGAAACGGCCGATCGCCTGCTGACCATCGCCGAGAACAGGCAGGAGATCGCGATCCGCTCCCTCGCTGGTTCCCTGGCAGACTACAAAAGGGCCACGCGCCGCTGGTGGCAGAACGTGGAGCGCGCGCTTCCGCAAATCGACTTCACAGAACGGCCGATATACTTCGTCTCCAGCAATACCCACAGCATGGCTAATCTCTTGGGTGGTTACGCCCTTCGTCAGGAAGACGTCCTTCATAACTACGTCTCGGCGAGCGGCAATAAGGAACTCTATCGCGAATACCAGGACATCCTGGACAGTAGCGTACCCAGTAGCCTCGAAAACTTCTTGTATTACACGCTGAAGAAGTATCAGGCCGAGCATCCCGAAGACCGCCACCGCCAGATCGAACACGAACAATCCGTAGGTATCGTACGCATTCCCAGCACCCATGCCTTTGATATCGAGGTGCAGATCTTCCAGCTGAACCAGTTGAATCCTGAACTATTTGATCCCCGCATCAGCTTCCCTGGCCTGAACAAATTGGCCGCAAGCCAGGCGCTCATTGTCAACATCGATTACCCCCTCGGACTTTCGGCCTATCAGGTGCTCGCAGAAATAGCCCGTAACGTGGCGGATGTACGCGGGGTATATGTGATGGGCAAGGCGGCCACCCTGAACGGCCGTGTTGGCGACGTCATGATCCCCAGCGTCGTCCACGACGAGCATTCGCTCAACACGTATCTCTTCGACAATGACATCACCGCAGATGCCGTCGCTCCCTATCTCGTCTACGGCACGGTGATGGATAATCAGAAGGGGATCACGGTCCCCGGCACTTTCCTGCAAAACGAGGGCTATATGTCCGTGTTCTACCAGGAAGGCTACACCGATATGGAAATGGAGGCCGGCCCATATCTGAGCGGCGTTTACGAAATGGTCCGGCCCATCCGTCACCCTTACGACGAAATTGTAGACCTGCATAACGCCCCCTTTCCCATCGGCATTGCCCACTATGCTTCCGATACGCCGTTCAGCAAAGGTATCAACCTCGGTGCCAGCAACCTGTCCTATCACGGCATGGATCCCACTTATGCTACAATGATCGCCACCCTGCGTACTATCTTGGGTCACGAGCTGGGGCAGGAAACCTGAGTGCCTGCTGAATAGATTGCTACACGAATTCTTTGGAGATTCCAATGTCTGACTTCCCCGCCCGCATCGATGCCTTGCGCTCCCGTTTTTCTGCTTGGGAGATTGACGCCCTCCTGGTTACTTCACCTACCAACCGCCTCTGGTTAAGCGGCTTTGCCGGGTCCGCAGGCAGCCTGCTGATCACCGGCTCACACGCGATTCTTAGCACCGACTCGCGCTACTGGGAGCAGGCCGCGCTGCAAGCGCCGGACTTTGAACTCTTCCAGGACGGCCGTCGCCCCGCAGACCTCGAATCCTTCATCCGGCGCGCAGGCAGCGCCAGGATCGGCGTTGAAGCTAATCATATGACCCTTGCCGACGGCGAAACACTGTTCGCCCTCAAGGGACCCTCCTGGAAACTCCTGGCTGACGCCGTTGATCCTCTGCGGGCCATCAAGGACCCTGGCGAGCTGGAAAAGATGCAGGCGGCGGCATCAATCACCGACAGCGCCATGGCTCAGGTCCCGGCTCTGGTCCAGACCGGCATCAGCGAGAGCGAGCTGGCCTGGGCCCTGGAAAAGCATATGCGCGAGGCCGGCGCCGAAAAATTAGCCTTCGAAACGATTGTCGCCTTTGGCCCACACAGTGCTCGCCCTCACCACCGGCCTGGCGACCGGCGCCTCTCGCCAAATGAAATCGTCCTCGTTGACATGGGTGCAGCACGATACGGCTACTGCAGTGACATGACCCGCACGTTCTTTTTTGGCACCCCTGATGATCGCTTCCAAACCATCTTTGGAGCTGTGCTGGCCGCCGAGCAGGCCGCAATAGAGCAGCTGCGCCCCGGCTATGACTCACAGGCAGGGCATGCTCTGGCGGCCGACGTCATTGCTGCCACCGGCTATGGGGAATACTTCGGGCATGGCCTTGGCCACGGCGTCGGCCTCGACATCCACGAAGCGCCCTTTCTGTCGCCCACGCGCACGGCCGTAACCCTGGAGCGTGGCATGACCATCACGATTGAGCCCGGCATTTACCTCCCCGGCTGGGGCGGCGTGCGTATCGAGGACCTGGGTGTCCTCGAGCACGATGGCCTACGCTGCATCAGTACCTCTCCCAAGATCCCCGTGATTCCCCTTTCCTAAAACTTGGCGCTCCCCGTAGCAGCACTCTCCTCTTCTGTAAGTTTCTGCGTAAGCACGATCACGTAAACTAACCGTAGAGGGTTTGTGAAGACTACATAAAATTGGACGAATGGCCCGGTTTTCACTTACATAAAGCGTGCCACCCATGCTAAACTGTTGCCATAACGAACTGGCACCGGTTTGGCTTATGCCCATTTGGTGCTGTCTCAGCCGGAAGCGCACTAGCGATTTCGAGCAAGAAAGGTAGTAGCAAAACTATGAAAAGGTTTCTCTCTCTCGGGGCTTTACTTCTCCTGATCGTGCTGTGGACTCAGTCGCTTCAGCAGCAGACTTCTGTTTCTGCCGTTGCAGCTGAGTCCTCGCTGGAATTCCTGGGTGAAGGTGGTAGCTACACCATAGAGCCGGGACGCAATTTTATCGTTAAGCGAAGGTCGCCTTTCCGTTTTGAGAACGTGCCTGGCCCTACCTTCACGGCGTCCGCTAATGAACGCGTTTGGGCATCCACCATGAGTTCGCCACGCGCTTACGTTGAGCAGACGATAGACTATGGCTACGTGCCCGAAGACTGCAGGATAAGCTATACCGCGATTGATGACGATGTAGATGACCGCATCAACTCCTTTTATGTTGGCGACGAGCTGGTCCACGACATGCCTCAGGGCATGGTCACTGGCGGGGAATTCCGCACACCAAAAGCCGGCAATCTGCGCCTGCAAGCAGTAGATAGCATCGGCGTCTGGCTGAATAAGTGCAGCGTGGAGGAAACGCCAACGCCTACGGGTACTACGCCTCCAACTGTCACGGCGACCGCAACAGTCAGCCCAACAATCCCGCCCACGATCACAGCAACACCCCTGGCGGACATCACACCGACGATTACTATTACGCCGGAGATGCCCAGTCCAACCTCAACCAGTCTGCCACCCACGGCCGTCCTCACGATCACGCCTACGGCCACCGCCACGCAGGTCATAACCGCTACCCCGACCAAGAAGCCACGTCTCCCCGCCTGCCTGCGCATTAACTTCGAACAGAGCGGTGACGTAGCCCGCGAAGGCACCTACGAGGTGCGCGAAGTTGGCGGGCGTTTGCTCTATACTTGGCCCGCTCAGGAGGGCTGGTTCGACAGCGGCTGGGTCTATGGCATTGACATCTCGTTTGAGGACGTATACATCGAAGTCTTCTTCCTACCCGCCGACGGCGGCCCCCGCATCACCATGGAGATCGTCAATCCATCTCCGGGTACGCAGTACGGTTGGCTCTCCCGTGGTATATGCCACGCCCTGGAAGTAGGCTGGGGACCCGGCTACACCCCCACCCCAACGCCCGACGCCTATGACGGCTACAACGACGCCTGGGATCTGGAAGAGTTGGAATGGGGCACCTACATCTGGCCCGACATCCGGCCGGAGCCAACGGAGACCCCCGCCAGTTCGCTGAACGGCTAGGCAATTACAGGGCGATAAGTTCAGTTCGATCGAAGAGACCGGGTGTGTGACCCGGTCTTTTTTGTAAACGGCCGTTCCGCCCCACCCCCAAATTACTGGTCGCCATCCCCATTTTGCATTCTCCAGGCAGCCAGTCGTGCCAGCGCATACTGCTCTGCGTCCACTTCGCGCAGCCCGCGTTGTCCTGTATCCCGCCGTCGGCGGAACTGCCAGATGTGGCGCGCCTCATGGGCGGAAATGTAAACAAAAATCTCTTCCCAGCCAGCCACGGGAACTCCCTCCGGTCCAAATTGCTTCGCCAGCCGCTTGCTGCCCAAATAGATCCTGCCCGGCAGCCGCTTCTTCACCCGCGACAAAGCCACAATGACCAGGAAACGGCTCTCCGGCTGCGTCCGGGCCAGGCCTGGAATCCCGTCATAAGCGCGGCCCCGGTAAGGTGCGCTCGTACCTTTGATATGCACTTCAACGCCCTGCGCATTGATCTGGTCAAACGCGAACGGAAGTAGCACAGCAATGCGCTCGCTGTCATACGGCGAAGTGTTGTGAAAAATCAAGCGTCCGACCTACCCCCCGAAAGCACGGCCGTTTTCCCGTCGCGCAGCTTGGCATACACCTCGTCAAACCGCGGCACAACGACCCGCCAGTCATAGGCCCTGGCAAATTCCTGCCCTGCCGTACCAAGGCTGCGGCGCAGCCCCTTGTCATTCAGAATGCGCAGCACAGCCGCCGCAAACCCCTCCGCATCCTCCGCCAGCAGCATCTCTCCGCCATCCTTAACCGGAAAGCCCTCCGCTCCCAGCGGGGTGCTCACAACGGGCAACCCCGCTGCCAGAGCCTCGATCAGCTTGAGCCGTGTGCCACTGCCTACACGAAATGGCATCACGAAAACACCTGCCTGTCGTAAGTATGGTTTCACATCCTCCACCCGGCCGGTTACCGTCACGCCCGGCAAAACCGCCAGCCGTGCCAGCCGCGCATGAGGCTTCTGGCCCACAATCGCCCAACTGGCCAGCGGTAGTTGCCTCCGAATCAATGGCCATACCTCATCCGCAAACCAAAGCACTGCATCAACATTGGGCCGGTAGTCCATTTTGCCGCTGAAAACTACGTCATACTTGAACTTCTCGTCACTCGGTTCGTCATTTGCTGCGACATAGGCGGCCACGTCAATACTGTTGGGAATCACTGTAACGGCCGTCCCTGCGCCTTCATATAGGCTGCGCAGGGCCGCTGCATCGCTTTCACTTACGGCCGTTACCCAGTCCGCCTCTGACACCGCCCAGGTTTCATACCCGCACAGCCGGCTGCTTTGCACCTGCGAATAGGCCGCTGCTGGCCAGCGCCGTGGATTGCTGCGGTCCGCGCTTCCCGCCCTTTCTTGCAGCACCGTTTCCGCATTGTGCGCGTCGAAAACCAGGGTACTGCCCGGTGCGTGCGCGCGTACAATAGGCATCAACCACGCCAGCTCCAATCCCTCAACCTGCACCACATCGAAGGCTTGCTCGCCCAGCAGCTTGCGCAGCGCCGCCGCCAAAGGTTCACTCCGCAATCGTAGCGCCATATCTGCTTCTCCACTGCTTACCATCTGCCATAAGCGTGTTCGGCTGCTGCGAACCGGGACGGCAACTCGCTCGACTGATTCACACAGCGCGCGCAATTGCACGGGCACTTCCCCATCCCGTTGGTCATCCTCCACCACGCTTAGGAGCGTCAGATCGTGCCGCTCGGCAAGGCCGCGCAGGATGTGAAAATTCCGCAAGCTCGTCCCTTGCTCCGGCGGGTAGGGTAGCTGCGGTGTGATCAGCAGGATTTTCATGTCTCAACCCTTGTCCGCGGGGGAGATTGTCCCAGGTACAACGCCTGCGTCCGGCGCGCCGTCTCGTCCCAGCTGAACTTTGCCGCCTGCTTCCTGCCGGAACGGATCATCTCGTTGCGCCGCGCCGGATCACTGAGCACGGCCGCGATAGTACGGATCCAGCTCTCTTCATCTTCCGGGTCCAGCTTCACCCCATCCGGCCCCACAATCTCCGGCAGAGAGCCTCGCTCGCTGACCACCACCGGGCAGCCGCAATGCTGTGCCTCCAACGCCGGCAGGCCGAATCCTTCATACAGCGATGGAGTCGCGAGAACGCCCGCCCCATGATACAGATGGGCCAGTTCCTGGTCGCTGACGCCGCTGAGGTGCCGCACAAACGGCCCTAACTGCAGCGTCTCGATCGCCGCGAACACCTCCTCATAAAGCCATCCCTTTGCCCCCACCAATACTAGAGGCTCCTCCAGGCCTGCCTCGGCACGCAGTCTCGCGTAGACCCGCAGCAAGAATGGGAGGTTCTTGCGTGGTTCAAGTGTGCCCACAGCCAGAAGAAAATCTGGGTTGAGATCGTACTTCCGGAGGGTCAGGTCTACGGCCGTGTCCGTCACCTCTTGCCTGTACAAAGGGTTGGCCGCCAGATGGATAGCCTCCACTTTGTCCGCTGTCACATCCAGACGCTGGATGATATCCACGCGCGTGGACTCACTATCGGCGGCAATCGCAGCAGCGCTTGTTGCCGCCCAGTGTATCTGCTCCGCATAATAGCGGCGGCTTTCCCCCGTCAGCAGTGCCGGATAATAGACAAAGTTGAGATCGTGAATCGTGATCACCCGCCGCTTGGCCCCGTAGGCCGGCGGTATGAAGTCCGGGCTGTGCAGCACGTCCAGACCCAGCGGCAGCAGTTCCGCCGCCAGCGCCCACCTTTCCTGGCGGTGGTGGCAGGGTGTCCACAAATTGTGCCGCCGGAAATTGGCTGCGTGGCGCGGCACAAAATCGCCTACCTCCTTGCGACTGTGCAGGACGATGTACTCGTTCTTGCTATCCAACTGCGCCAGGGCAGGCAGCAGATGCAGCACATACTGGCTGATTCCGCCCATGCGGTAAGTCGGCAAGCGACAGTCAATCCCGATACGCATCGCCGCGATTGTAGAGCGCGCGGTCCAATTTGTCAGCTACGTGCGCGTACCGGGATGCCCACGGCCGTTGTACACTCCTGAACTTCAACTGTGCCTTTTCGCATCGTGCCTTGCTTGCCGCTATAATCTTTTCGACTATGCGGCATAGGCGCGCCATAAGCAGTCTGCCGCGCGCAGCGCCGTTGGCACGCCTCGCCAAGGAGAACGATCATGGCCGACAAACAAGAGCTTGCCCAGGCGCCGGATATCGCCGAACTCAGCAACCGCCTGCAATGGATCGACGAACAGCGCCGGGCCGCCGCGCGTCGTATGGCGGAATTGGAGCAGAAATTTGAGCTCCAGGAGCGCGAAATTGTGCGGCGCGATGAGCGCATCCAGGCCCTGGAACGTGAACTGGCTATCGTGAATGCAGCCCTGAACCGCATTCCGGAGGTGGACGTTCACCTGACAAAGTTCCGCGACGACATGATGGAACAGATCGAAGGGTACGACAAACGCCGGCTTCAGGCCGAGAAAGAACTTGACCGGCTCCGGCGCATCGAAACCGAGAGCCTGACCCGTGAGATTGCCGAAATTCGCAAGGAGCTTCCCGCTATCGGTCGCCTTCGCCAGGATATGGAGCTTCGCTTGGCCGAGGAGTCGCGCCTGGCAAAATTAATCGCCAATCTGCAGACCGGCATTGATCCACTCCGCAATCAGATCGCTGAATCCGAGCGTTCCGTTGCCTTCCTGGGCGAAAAGGAAAAGCAGAACAGCCGCAACATCGGCGAAATCCAGACGCAGCTGCTCGAGATAAGCAAACGTTGGGACCCGATCAACAGCCGCATCGATGTCCTTGCCAACTCGCTGGCTAAGCTGGAGTCCAGCCGCCAGGACCTGATTGAGTCACAGATCGGCCAGCGCGAGATTATCAAAAAATGGTCCGAGCAGATCCAGATTGGCGAGCACGACCGCAATAAACAGCTTGAGAAATGGCGTTTCACACTGGAAGAGCACAAGGATGCTATGGAACGTTACGCCCGGGAGTGGATCGTTTTCTCCGACCGGTTCAAGGAAGCGGGCATGGCTCTGCAAACTTTCGCCGAATGGCAGAAGCAGACAGAGCAGCAGCAGCGTGAGCTTTCCGAGATGCTGCGCATCGAACTAAACCGTGCCCAGTCGCGCTGGGACGGCTTCGTGCTGCAGGATACCCAGAAGTGGAAAACGGCCGAAGTCGAACTCGAGCAGCGCCAGCAGGCGGCCGACCGCAGCAATAAGCAGGTGCGCGAGTTGATCCAGGAATTGGCCGAACGTCTTCTAGAATTTGAAGAAGATAAAGACACCTTGTGGCGCATGCATACGGCCCAGGCTGATGCCGTGCGCCAACTGCCTCGAATCTGGCTGGAAGAAATCGATAAGGCCAAGGCCATGGACCCCAACCGCCGCCGCCAGCCGACTGTAATGCCGGTGCGCGAAGAATAAGCCTTCACTTCTTGATGGACCAGGCTGTCTACGTCATCGGCACCGCCGGCCATGTCGATCACGGCAAGTCTACCCTTGTGCGTGCCTTGACCGGAATCGATCCCGATCGCCTCGCTGAAGAAAAGGCGCGCGAAATGACGATCGATCTTGGCTTTGCCTGGCTGACGCTGGACAACCGTGAGATCGGCATCGTCGATGTGCCCGGCCATCGTGATTTCATCGAAAACATGCTGGCCGGTGTGGGCGGCATCGATCTGGCCCTTTTCGTCATCGCCGCCGATGAAGGTGTCATGCCCCAGACGCGGGAACACCTCGCCATACTGGATCTGCTGCAGATCCAGGACGGCATCATTGCCCTGACCAAGACTGATTTGATCGATGACCAGGACTGGTTGGAGCTGGTGATGCTGGATATCGGCGAAGTGCTTGCAGGAACGGCATTGGCCGATGCTCCGATCATACCCATTTCTGCGCATTCCGGTGCGGGCCTTGCAGAACTGCAGAATGAATTGGCCCGCAAGCTCGATCAGGCTGAAACGCGCCCCGACAACGGCCGTGCGCGCCTGCCCATCGATCGTGTCTTCACCTTGGCCGGCTTTGGCACCGTCGTCACCGGCACCCTCAGCGGCGGACGTTTGCGTCTCGGCGACACGGTCGAAATCCTACCCGGCCCGCTGAAAGCCCGCGTCCGTGGTCTGCAGACGCACAAGCGCAAACTGGAAGTGGCCCAGCCAGGCAGCCGCGTAGCCGTCAACCTCACCGGCATCAACCGCGATGAGGTGCAGCGCGGCCAGGTACTCGCCGCACCCGGCACGCTCACCGGCACCATTCTGCTAGATGTTCGCTATCGACATTTGCCCGGTAGTGCCGCTCCGCTGCGCCATAATGTCCGCGTCAAACTCTTCATCGGCGCCGCCGAAGTTGTCGCCCGCACCCGCCTACTTGGAGCGAAAGAGATTAGCCCGGGTGAAGAAGGCTGGCTGCAGTTGGCCCTGGAGGAACCGGTTGCCGTCGCGCGCGGCGATCGTTTCATCTTGCGCCGCCCTTCCCCGGCGGAAACCATCGGCGGTGGTCTGGTCCTTGATCCGCACCCCGGCCGGCGGCACCGTCGCTTTCGCCCTGAAGTGCTTGTCCACCTGCAGACTCTGACCCACGGCAGCCCGGAAGAAGTTGTGCTCCAGGCTTTAGGGCGGATGCAGCCTGTCAGTGAGGCTTCGCTAGTAGCCGGGATCGGCATCGACCATACCGAAGCCCAATCGGCCGTTACCCTCCTGCTCGATCGCGGTGAGATCCTCTCCATCAGCGGGCAATTACTCACCGGTGCCTTTTGGCAGGCTCTCGCCGACCAGGCTGCTGAGGTAGCGCAAGGCTATCACCTCCAGCATCCCCTGCGCCTTGGCGTGCCCCGCGAAGAACTTCGCAGCCGCCTGCGCCTGTCTCCCGCCTTGTTCAACGCGCTCCTGGCCGCAAGCGTAGCTGCGGGGCGGCTCGTCGAGACCGATGGCTTCCTCGCGCGCCCCGGACACGCCATCACCTTCACACCCGCCCAGCAGACGGCCGTCGAAGCCTGCCTGGCTAGATTCCGGCGCGCAGGCGTGAACAGCCCTTCCGTCAAGGAAACGCGCCATGAATTGGGCGATGAACTCTATCTCTCCCTACTAGACCTCAAGCAGCTTCGTCCGCTGAATGCCGATGTACTATACGACCGTGCCACCTACGATCAACTCCTCCAACGGCTCACCTCCTATTTGCAGGTCAACGGCCGTATTGATGCCGCCGCCGCCCGCGACCTTCTCCAAACCAGCCGCAAATACGCCATCGCTCTGCTCGAGCATCTCGACGACATCAAAATCACCCGTCGCGTGGATGATTATCGCGAACTTGCCTAGACCTCAGCCGTAGCCGCTCCATGCGCTGGCCTCGCGCTCAGAGCCTCTTTTCGTACTTAATTCGTGAACAACCTGATAAATTGCCCCGCGAGTTTCGCTCTTGCTCTTTACACTTGCCCTAGAAATAGAGTATATTATGCTAGTTAGTCATCTCGACATAACGTATTAACGTGGCTGGCATGTCGGATAAACATGGCATGAGACATCAAGGAGGTTTTCGTGATGCGGTTCCGTGAGCAAGTGACTTCAAGATATTCTGGTGCTTTGGCAGGAGCAATTTTCGCTGTCTTGCTGGCGCTATTCATCTTTGCCCCCGGCAGCGCCTCTGCCTCCGGCGGCGACAATTGGGCGGCCTCCTACTGGAATAATCGCGACCTCCAGGGCCAACCAGTCTACGTGACGGAAGTAGCCGCCATTGACTTTGATTGGCACGGCCTCTCGCCCGCGCCCTCAGTCAACGTCGACAATTTTTCCGCCCGCTGGGTTCGCGCGCCCTATTTCAACGCCGGCAACTACAAGTTTAGCGCCACCATGGACGATGGGATGCGAGTTTGGGTCGACGGGCAACTCATCATCAACAGTTGGGTAGAAGGCAACGTGCGCACCCTGGAGAGCTCACTCTATCTAAATTCCGGGGCACATAAGATCGTCGTGGAGTATTTTGAGGCCGGTGGAAATGCAGTCGCCGGATTCACCTGGGTTTCCGAAGACGCCCAGCCCGTGCACCCAATTTATCCTCCCAAGCCGGTGCCACCCATGCCGCCTGGAAAGCCGATGCCGCCCAGCGTGCTGCCGCCTGGGGTAATCGCCCCGGTGGCTGAAGTAAAGGCTCCCTTTCTGAACGTGCGTTCGGCCCCCGGCGCCTCACAGCCCGTCGTTGCAGTCCTGTCCCAGAACACCATCGTGCGTATGCATGCGCGCAGCTCCGGCGGCGGCTGGATCCTGATTTCAACCGATGGCGTCCAGGGCTGGGTCAACAAGAATTACCTCTATACCGAGTTTCCCTTCACCAGTTTGCCGTTTGCAGGCGCCAACCCCGTGCCGCCCGCTCAGCCGGTGCCCCCGGCTCAGGGCAACACGGGAGTGGTCAACGCCTCCATGCTTAATGTTCGTTCCGGCCCCGGAGTATCCTTCCCTGTCGTAGCCGTAATTACGCGTGGCACCGAAGTAGCCATCATTCAGCATGACTACGCCAGCAGCTGGATCAAGGTCGGCATTCCAGGCGCCGGTCAGGGCTGGGTAAACGGCGCATATATAACACCGAAGTAGACACCAGGCCCTGCCCTCCATACGCTTGCAGTTCGTCCCCAGAGGTGTCACGCCACCTCTGGGGCGTTTTTCTTTCCTATGACTGGATTTGAAGTCCCCCCGCTAACCTTGGACGCCCTCACCGGCGCGCTGATCATATTCGTCCTCCGCGTCATTGGCGTCGGCGCAAGTACGGTCCGCGTCCTGTTCATGATGCGTGGCAAAAAAGTACTCACGGCCGTGATTGGCTTCGTCGAAGTCCTGCTCTACGTCATCGCCATCGGCAGCGTCGTCAATAACCTTTCCAACATCTGGAACGTGCTGGCCTACTGCTTCGGCTTCGTCGCCGGTACGCTCGTGGGCATGTGGATCGATGACAAAACAGCCACCGGCTATGTCAACGTACGCATCATCTCTCGCTACAACGCCCCACTAATCGTCGAGCGCATCCATGAGGAAGGCTATGGGGCCACCGTAGGCTGGGGCCACGGCCGTGGCGGTACCGTAGGCATGATCCTCGCCATCGTGCGCCGCAAAGAAGTCCCGGCCGTTGTCGCCATCGCCGAAGAGATTGACCCTGATGTTTTCATCACGGTCGAGGACGCGCGTAGCGTCCGTCGTGGGTATCTGCGCATCGCCCAGAATCAAGAATAGCGCGCGTGTCTAGGTTGTGACGTTTGTCACCTGTCCTTGTGTCGTTCATCACTTCACCCGCTGCCTTACCTTGCGTACAGTATACGTGACCCGGTAGCGAGCCCATTGCGCTATGTCAGGCGGGCTGGAGGAGTCTCTATGACACTGTACAAAAGAATTTTGGTTCCCTTGGACGGATCGAAGCTGGCTGAAGCAGTCCTGCCATATGTGCGCGCGCTTGCCGGGCCGTTCGACTCGTCCGTAATCCTGCTCAGCGTCTTTGAAGTGCCCATCCTGGGCAGCGTCCCCGATGATGACCGTACCGAGCTGGAAGCACTGCCCCATGTTAGCCGCGATCGCTATGAATCACTTTGGCAGCAGGCGGGTGACTATCTCGAACAAGTGGCCATGGCACTGCGCGACGCGGGTGTCCAGTGCGAAACGCGCGTGGCCTTTGGTCCGGTGGCAGCAACGATTATGAACACCGCCGTTAGCGAGGATGTTGGCCTGATCGCCATGGCCAGCCACGGCACCGGCGGTCTTCGGGGCGTCTACTACGGCAGCGTTGCCGCTGGTGTGCTCCAGCGTGTCGATCGCCCGCTGCTTATCGTTCGCGCCCAGGACGAAAACCAGGACTGATCAATTCCGAGGTACATTATGGCCCCAAAACGCTTTCTGCCCCTTATTCCGCTGCTTTTGCTTCTTACGATGATGCCGGTGCGTCTCCTGGCGCAAGAACCTGTCGTCCAGGCCCTGCTTTTCTATTCGCCCACTTGCCCGCATTGTCATGACGTTATCGATAATGTCCTGCCGCCGCTCAAGGCCCAGTACGGTGACCAGCTGCAGTTGGTGGGCATCGACACGACCAAGGCCAGCGGCCAGCAGCTGTATCTCGCCGCCTACGAGAATTTCGCCGCGCCCGAGACCAGTCAGGGCGTGCCCGTTTTGCTTGTTGGCGACACCTACCTCGTCGGCGCCGTAGACATTCCGGCGCAATTTCCCGCTATCATTGAAGTCGGCCTGCGCAATGGCGGCATTCCCTGGCCCGCTGTGCCCGGCCTGCGCGAAGCCATCCCCAACCTGCCCCCTGACGCGGGAACGGAAACGGCGGCAGTTTCCCCCTCCGCGGCCCTGGATAGCAGCACCATTCTGGCTGATTCCCTCCCCGCCGAAGCATCAGTGACG
The DNA here is from genome assembly GCA_963786145.1 of uncultured Chloroflexia bacterium. GTDB lineage: Bacteria > Chloroflexota > Anaerolineae > Promineifilales > Promineifilaceae > JAACFF01. Next base: position 202,867 of record CAWAYB010000001.1, on the reverse strand, counting down.
GCCGAACCCGCCTCCGGGTTCGCTCTGGCCTGGATCGTCCTGGGCGGCATGCTCCTGGCCCTCGCCTACGTGGGCTGGCGCCTCCTTGCCTCCCGTGACACGCAAAGCGAAACTCAGGCCCAGCAGTCGCGCCTGACCGGCTGGCTCATCCCACTGTTAGCCCTTGCCGGCCTGGGCGTCGCCCTCTATCTTGCCTACATAGAAATCACCCACTCCACGTGCCGTTTGTGGACCTGTGGGCGACTGCAACACCGTACAGGCCAGCCCTTACGCGGCACTCTTCGGCGTGCCCATCGCTGTCTTTGGCGTACTCAACTATCTGGCCATCCTCGCTCTCTGGGCCGTACTGCGATATTCCGCCCCGCGCCCAGTACCCTGGGCCGCCGCTGGACTGGCCATTCTCACGGTCGCTGGCACCATCTTTTCCATCTACCTTACCGCCCTGGAACTCCTTGTCATAAATGCCGTCTGCGCCTGGTGCCTCAGTTCCGCGGTCATCACGACGGCTCTGATGCTTGCTGTCATGCACGCCGTCTTGCCCCGACCCGCCGGCATGGCAGGAAAGCCGTCGCCCGCCTAGAGGCCCAGCGCCCGTACCTTGGGCAGCACAAAGCGGGCAGGCAGCCCGCTTTGTTGGTTCTTATACTCGCAGGTTGCTCCCTGCGGTCTGCCGAAACGCTCACTCGCTCGCCTCGGGCAGCCTCCCGCCGCCAAACGTCCCGTTCAACATCTGCTCAACGATGGTGTTCACATCCTGACCATCCGGCAGGGCTCCTTTTTCCAGCGTCGCCGCTGCCGCTGCGCGCACCGCCTCCTCATCCCCACCATTCTCCGTGACGATCTCCGCCAGTGTCTTACCCTCCGCCGCTTGCCCCTGAATCTCTTCCAGGCTTAGCCCCGTAGCTTCCCCAATGGCCGCAACTACCGCCCCATAAGGGCCATCCTCAAAGGCCGGAGCCTGCCCCAGTTTCGTCTGTAGCAGGCGAACCACCATCCCTGCCGATCCCCGGGACAATATAGCGGTTAGCGGGCTCTCACCGCTTGCTTCCAGTTCGGCCTGGCGCGTCTCCATAACGCTGGAATCGAAGCCACCCAGATCGCCGCCCGGGCCGCCGCCTGGACCACCTCCGAGGAAGCCGCCGCCAATACCACGCCCGGCCCCCGGGCCTTGACCGCCGGCCGCGCCCGCACCACCTGCACCCCCGCGACCCAGCTGCAGCGTCCCGTTGTCCACCATTTCCTGGACCTTTTCCGCTGTCAGCTGCATCGCCGCTATCGCCGCGATCTGCTCGCCGCTCATGACGCCCTCCAGCTGCTTAACCACCGCGGACATCTCCACTTCGGCAACATTGCCATCCGTGTCCAGACTCTGCACCACCTGCCATAGCGGCAATAGTTCCGCTGCCTGCTCCGTGGAAACTGACAGATTCGTGTTCTCCAGGCTGAGCGTGCCCAGCGCCAGCTGCTGGGCCACGGGCAGCGCGTCCCGATACTCTTGGTCTAGTGGCCCTGTCTGCGTCACGGCGCTCACCGCCCGCGTCACCGCACCGGCGGCTCCGCTTGTCGTGCCGCTCGCACCAGTTGCCCCACCGCACGCCGTCAGGCCCAGCACCAGAATTACTCCGATTAAGGTCCCCAATTTCTTCATGATTTTCTTCACCTCGCTATCGTTATTCATATCTAAGCGCCTCGATCGGATCGAGCTGCGCCGCTTTGTTGGCCGGGAAATACCCGAAGAAGACGCCGACCATCGCCGCCGAGCCGAAGGCCAGCAGGATCGAACTGGGTACAACCACCGTGGGCATCCCACCCGAACGCCCGAACAGCACTGCCCCGCCGACCCCGACCAACACTCCGATCAGCCCGCCAACCAGGCTCAACATAATCGATTCCGTCAGGAACTGCAGCCGAATGTCATTCGGCGTTGCGCCCACCGACTGGCGGATGCCGATTTCGCGCGTTCGTTCGGTCACGCTCACCAGCATGATATTCATGATCCCGATGCCGCCCACGATCAAAGAAACGCCCGCCACCCAGGCCAACAGGTTGCGAAACGCTTCCGTGGTCGCTCCGCGCGCATCCACGATGCTCTGCTGCGTTTGGATCGTAAAGGGCAGCTCATCCACCGCAACGTCCTTACTGACGGCCAGCTTGCGCTCAATCTGATCCATCACCTGTGCCATATCTGCGCCTTCGTCGACCTGCGCATAGATCAGGCGCACATTGTCACCCAGAAAGCGCGCGAACTGTGATGGCACGAACTTGTCAAACACCAGCTGAATCGGAACGTAGAGCTGGTTGTCAAAATCCGTGTTGCCTACCGTGCCTTTCGGCTTCGCCACCCCGATCACGGAGAGCTTGGTATTGCCTGCAGTGATGCTCTTGCCTATCGGGTCCCCGTCTCCAAACAGGCTCTCTGCCAGTTCCGAGCCAAGGACTGCCACTTTTGAACTGCGATCCACCTCATCTTGGTTGAAGAAACGGCCGTCCCCCAGCGGTACCGCGCGCACGCTGGGAAAGTCCGGTGTCGTGCCCACAATGGACACATCCGTCAGCGTCGTCCCACCCACTTTCACAGACTGCGAGGAGGGCATCTCTACCACGGTGCCCAGCACCCCGGCCACACTCTCCACCACGGCCGTGTCGTCGAATACCAGCTGCGGGCCGCTGCTTTCGCTGCCCGGCCCGCCGCGCCCCATCCCTGGCCCGGATTGGATAAAGATCAGGTTCGCACCCAACCCTTCAATCTGCGCCGCAATCTGCGCCTCCGTGCCGGCGCTGATGGCAATCATGATGATCACCGCCGCCACGCCGATGATAATGCCCAACATGGTCAACAAAGAGCGTATCTTGTTGCGCGTCACTCCCTCCCAGGCAATCCGCAGGATTTCTCCTGGGCTGATGATGCTGTCTGTGACCGAGGCAGCGCCAATCGCTTCGCCGTCAGGCACGGCCGGACGCTCAAGCATGGTTTCCATTGCCGGACCTCCCATCTGATTCAACGATCCCGTCACGCAGCACAATCGTACGCTCCGTCGACGCCGCGATTTCATCCTCATGTGTCACAACCACGATCGTGCGGCCCCGGCTGTGCAGCTCATGCAGCACTGCCATGATTTCTTCGCCTGTACGAGTATCCAGGTTGCCTGTTGGCTCATCGGCCAGGATCAGCGCCGGATCATTCACCAGTGCCCGCGCAATCGCCACACGCTGCTTCTGCCCGCCGGAAAGTTCGTTGGGCTCGTGCTGCGCCCGGTCGGCCAGGCCCACCGCCTCCAGCGCAGCCATCGCCGCCTCTTCGCGCTGCGCAGGCGTGAGCTTGTCCTGCCGCTTGTATACCAGAGGCAGCAGCACATTACGCAGCGCGCTCGTCCGCGGCAGCAGGTTGAAAGATTGGAATACAAAGCCGATACGCCGGTTGCGAATCGCTGCCAGCTGCACCTTGCTCAAATTGCTCACGTCCTCGCCCGCCAGGGTATAACGGCCGTCGCTAGGCCGGTCCAGGCAGCCCAGGATATTCATCAGCGTGCTCTTGCCAGATCCGGACGGGCCCATAATCGCCACAAATTCACCGCTCTCGATGCGCACATCTACGCCCGCCAGCGCCCGCACCTGGATATCCCCCATCCCGTATACCTTCGTGAGGCCGTTCGTTTCAATGATCGAAGTTGTTGTCATCTCAACTGCTCCGTCGTGGGCCTATTGCGTCTCAACCAGCCCGGTTGTAACCGTCTCGCCCATTTCCAGCCCAGACAGGATTTCGGCAAAGGAATAATCCATCAGCCCCACTTCGACAAAGCGCAGTTCGGGCTCACCCGCCGCATTCACCACGAACACTGCGTATTGCCCTGCTGATACCTCACGTAGCGCCTCCACGGGCACCAGCAGTGCGTTTTGCGCCCGGCCGCCTATGATTTCCACCGCAGCATTCATGCCCACGGGCAGACTCTGTGGCTTGGCAAACGAGCTTTCAGCCAGTGTCACCAGGGCTCGCACCGTGGTTACGTTGTTCACTGTGCTAAGCTGTGGATCTACCTGCGTGACTGTACCCGTGAAGGTCTCATCCGGCAGAGCGTCAAACACGATATCCACTTCATAGCCCACCTGCACCTTGTCCTGGTCCGTTTCATCCAGATAGACTTCGAGGAGCGGTCGCTCCAGATCCGCGATGGTGATCAGGCTTCCGCTTGGTGCCATCTCTCCCACGTCAGCCGCGATAGCCATGATCGTGCCGTCAATTGGTGCCACCAGTTCGGTCTCATCCACCGCCTTCTGTGCCGCCTCCAATGCCAGCTGCGCCTCCGCAAGGCCAATCTTCTGATCCTTCTCACGGTTCAGCAGCGCCGTCTGGTAACCGATTTCTGCTTGGCGCACGGCCGTTTGCGCCGCATCAATTTCCTCCGCTGTCGGTCCTTCCTTCGCCGCCTGGAGCGCCAGCTCCGCGGCCAGCACGTTGCTCTGTGCGCTCGCGGAACCGCTGTAACTCGTGCTGGAAACAGTTGAACGGTAGTTCGCCTCGGCAATTGCCAGGTTATCTTGCGCCCGCTGCACCGCATCTTCGGCGCTCTCCCGTTCCCGCTCGATATTGTCGCTGATCGGCGTTCCCGTGCAGTTGGGGAACTGTTCCCCGGTCTTGCAGGACGGATCGTCGATGAACAATTCCCACTCCCGCCCGGGATCAAAGGCGGTGTCATACGCCGCCTGCGATTCTGCCACGGCGCGCTGCGCCTGCTCCAGGCTGATATTCTGGATTGTGATGCTGCTGCCCGCTGCCGCCTCCTGGCCCAACGCGGCGTTATACCCCGCCTTCGCTGCATCCAATACTGCCCCTGCCTTGGCGATCTCGTCCTCGTCAGGCTCCCAGGTTAACAGCTCACCCAGCGCTCTCTGCTGGGTTTCCAGCGTCAACAGCGCCTGTTCCACCGCCAGGTCGCTGTAGCTGCTGCCCGCTTCCGTGGCTGAGCCGTCCGTCTGCATCACCGCCGAAGCCAATGCCAGCTCGGCGGCTGCCAGCTGCTGCTGTGCGCTGCTGCTGTCGATCTGCGCCAGCACTTCCCCTTGGTCCACCCCATCGCCCACGCCCGTCATCAGCGCAGTCAAAACGCCGGCGCCTTCAAAGCCAATCGTAATTTCACTGGCCGGGATAATGGTACCTGCACCTGTGGCAGAAATGGTGAGTTCGCCCTGCCGCACTGGCGCAGTCTGCACCGTCTCTTCCTCCGCCGCGGCGGTCCCCGCGGCATCCGGCAGCCCAGCGCATGCGCCTAACAGTACCACCAACCCTAACAGCGTAAGTAGCGCGATCGTTTGCCTCATTGCGTTCATTTTTCCCTCCGCAATTGCTTTCAAATGCCAGTATAGGCTGCGTATGTTCAGGAAATGTGAAGAAGATGTGGCATTGCCATGAAGATGGTCCCGTGGCGCTTTAGCGGATCCTGGCGCGGCCGTGTTTCCTTGCCAATCGGATCGTCAACAGGATATACTCAGAGTTTGAGTAATCGCCTGATGAACAACAAACCGGCCGTTGATGCCGCCCTTGAAACAGCCCTGCTCGGCCTCCTCCTCAAACGGCCGTCGCACGGTTACGCCCTCTTCCAGGAAATTACGGCTCCTGGCGGCCTCGGCGACGTCTGGCGCATCAAGCAGAGTCAGCTCTATGCCTTGCTTAACCGCCTGGCCGAGGAGGGCTATGTTCGTTTTGAACTGGAGTCACAGCCGCCCCGTCCACCACGCAAAGTATTCCACCTGACATCCCTCGGCAGAGAACGCTTCACAACCTGGCTCACCACCCCGGTGACGCGCGGCCGGGATCTGCGCCTGGAATTTCTGGCCAAGCTCTACTTCGCCCAATGGACCCCTACGGACGCGCGCCGGCTTCTGGCCCAGCAGCGCGTCGAATGCCGCTCGTGGCTGGCTGCGGCGGCAACGGCCGATCGTGCGGCGGAGGACCGGCCGTTTGCCCATCTGGTCGAAACCTTTCGCCTGGGCCAGATGGAAGCCATGATCACCTGGCTTAACGCGTGCGAACAGACCCTGCTCAAGGAAGAAACGTGACTCGTGCGTTTACGCTTCCGGCAGCGCTCTTGCTTACCCTTCTGCTGCTCTCCGGCTGCGCGCAGCGCCAGGACGAGCAGCTGCTGGTCTTCGCCGCAGCCTCGCTAACCGACGCCTTCACGGAGATTGGCGCCGCCTTCGAGGCAGTGCATCCTGGCACCAGGGTTGTCTTCAATTTCGGTGGTTCATCACAACTTGCCACCCAGTTGCGCGAAGGCGCTCCCGCGGCAGTCTACGCCTCTGCGAACCCGGCACAGATGCAGGCCGTAATCGACAACGGCCGCATTGACGCCCAAACGGCCGTGCCCTTCACCACCAACAGCCTGGTCGTTGCCGTGCCTTCTGCGAACCCGGCCGCCATAAGCCGCCTGGAAGACCTCGCCCGCCCCGGCATCCTCCTCATTCTCGCCGTTCCCGGCGTGCCCGTGCGCCAGTACACCGATGCTCTCGTTGCCAAACTTGGCCCTGAATTCAGCGCTGATTTCTATGCCAATGTAACCTCCGAAGAAGACAACGTGCGCCAGGTCTTGGCCAAAGTAGCCCTCGACGAAGCTGACGCCGGAATCGTGTACACCTCGGACATTACTCCCGATCTCGCCGCCCAGGTGCGGCGCATCGACATCCCCGCGCCGCTGAATGAGACCGCCTCCTATCCCATTGCCCCCTTACGCGACGCCCCGGACCCCGCCCTGGCCCAGGCCTTTCTCGACTTCGTACGTGGTCCAGAAGGCCAGGCCATCCTCGTTCGCTGGGGCTTTGGACCCGCCTCATGATCCCACGCGTTGCCGGTCAAAAACAGCTGTCAGAAACCGCGAAGAACCCTCTACCCGCCCCTGATTGGCTGCGGATTGTCATTGGCTTGCTTGCCGGGACGCTCGCGCTGCTGCTCGTCCTACCCGTCCTGGCCCTACTCTGGCGCGCCGTAACGGTTGCCGGGCACTTCGCAGAAATCGACCTCCGCCCGGTGCTGATCGGTCTGTTCCTCAGTCTGGGCACCACGGCCGTTTCCACGTTGATTATCTTCGTTTTCGGCACGGCCCTGGCCCTTGTCCTGGCTCGCTATGACTTCCGGGGCAAAAGCATCCTCAGCGTTTTTGTGGAGATTCCAATTGTCATGCCTCCCGTCGTCGCCGGCCTCGCCTTGCTCGCCGCCTTTGGTCGCCGCGGCCTGCTCGGCGGCCCGCTGGAATACCTTGGCCTCAGCATCCCCTTCACTTGGTTGGCCGTCGTCCTCGCCCAGGTCTTCGTCGCCTCCCCGTTCTACATTCGCGCCGCGCAGGCCCGCTTCGTCGCCTTGCCGCTGGACCTGGAGGCGGCCGCCAATATCGACGGTGCAGGACCCTGGCAGGTTCTGCACCTGATCTACTTGCCGCTCAGTTCACGTGCCTTGTTGGCCGGATTGGTGCTAAGTTGGGCGCGGGCTCTAGGAGAATTCGGCGCCACCATGCTCTTTGCCGGCAACCTTCTCGGCCGCACGCAAACCATGCCCCTGCTAGTGTATGGTGCCCTGGAAAGAGATTTGAATGCAGCTTACGTGACGGCCGTCATCTTGCTCGCCCTTGCCGCCCTTTCCCTCTTCGTCACGCGCCGCCTCACCCGCCTCGACGATCTCGACGCCGACCCCCTGCGTGGCTACTAGCCTGCCTGGCTGCGCTCCAGCCACTCTGACCGCAGCAGCGAAAACAACTCAAGATCCTGGTTCCGCCCTCGTTGAAAGATCGCCCCGCGCATGATCCCTTCACTCTGGAAGCCGGCCTTCTCTGCCACTCGCTTGGACGCCACATTGCCCGGTACCACGGTCAGCTGCAAGCGGTTGATCTTTTTCGTTTCAAATAGATAAGCTGAAAACAGCCGCAGCGCCTCGCTCATCACCCCTTTTCCGCGCTGCCCGGGTCGCAGCACGATATAGGCGATCTCCAGGGCGTCCAGGTAACGAGCCGCCTGATAATAGGCGATTTGCCCCAGGATCTCATCCTCATGCGTGACGATAACCATCGCCCCATACTCGTCACTCCAGAAGCCTGTATCCTCGTACCGGCGCTTATACACCGGTTTCGAGGTCAGATTCCGTGGATAGTAATCCCCCCGTGCGTCTACCTCCGCCCACAGGTCACTCAACGACTCAAGATCGCTTTCGCACACCAATCGCAAATCGATTCCTTGTCCATGGATCATAGGTTCATTCTCTCCTGTGCCTAGAATACCACAGACCTGGACCATCCCGGAACCAGTACTTTTGCGAACTGGTTTTTCCTGCGAGACGCCCGCGACCGCCCACTCTCCCTCCTTTTTGCTCGTCTTTGCGCTAGAATGTTCCCATGAATATCGAAATCCTCTTCGCCCTCAGCAACATCCTTGTGCTGCCCTTCTGGCTGCTCCTTCTCTTTGCCCCGCGTTGGCACGTCACCCGTCGTGTCATCGGCTCGCCTTACATCGTCGTGCCTATTGCCTTGCTCTACAGCGCCCTCGTCCTTCCCAGTCTGCCTGCCCTGCTTCCCACTCTCGCCAATCCCGGTCTGTCCGCCATCGCCGAAGGCTTTGGTACCCCGCAGGGCGCCACCGCTGCCTGGGCTCACCTCCTGGCCTTTGACCTCTTTGCCGGCCGCTGGGCCTACCTCGACAGCCGCGAGCAAGATATGTCACCTTGGCTGGCCGGCCCCGTCATCTTCTTCATCTTCATGCTCGGTCCCTTTGGTCTGCTGCTCTACTTCTTCGCCCGCCAGTGGGCAACACGGCCGCTTTCAACTCGGTAGCGATACAGGACCCTTCCTGCCGGCAGTCCTTCCGGCCAATACGCGGCCTACTTCCTGAACCGTGGAACAGTTTGCGCCGAGCCAGGCACCTACGTCGACGGCACCATTGCCACCACCGGCTCCAAGGCCGGCCATGTGGTCGATATCTCCTTCACTGCCGGATCAGAACCGCTGGAGATCGAGACGTTGTGGCGGTCACACGCGTCAGCAAGCCCATCGTCGGTGAGATTCCGGTCATGCGCGTCATCAAAGCCACGGCCAAACATGCCGGCACCGTGGTGGGAGTGGTCGACCAGCGTTTTGTAGTAGACAGCACGGGCGGAGACAACCTGGCCCGGACTTGCCTCAATTCAAGCGCTCAAAGATTCCGGCCGCGCCCATGCCGCCGCCGATACACATCGTCACCATCCCCGTCTGCACGTCACGCCGCTGCATCTCGTTCATCAGCTGCACGGTCAGCTTCGCCCCTGTGCAGCCCAGCGGATGCCCCAGGGCAATCGCCCCGCCGTTCACATTGGTAATTTCCTCGTCCAGCCCCAGCTCGCGAATCACAGCGATCGACTGCGCGGCAAAGGCCTCGTTCAACTCGATCAGGTCGATGTCGTCCAGCGCCATCCCCGCCCGTGCCAGCACGCGCGGCACGGCCGCAATTGGACCGATACCCATCACCTCCGGTCGCACGCCAGCCACGTTAAAGCCTACAAACCGCAGGATCGGCGTCAGTCCCAGCGCCTCCGCCTTGGAGCGCTCCATCACTAACACCGCCGCCGCACCATCGCTCAGCGGCGAAGAATTGCCCGCCGTTACCGTGCCGCCATCCTTGAACACCGGGCGCAGCCGCGCCAGCGCCTCCACGGTTGTTTCCGGACGGATATGCTCATCCTGGTCGAAGAGGACCGTACGGCTCTCACGGCCGTTCAGCCCCACCGTAACCTCTTCCACTTCAATCGGCACAATTTCATCCACAAAACGGCCGTCCGCCTGCGCCATCATCGCCCGTTGGTGGCTGCGCAGAGCGAATTCATCCTGCGCCTGCCGGCTCACCTCATACTCGTCGGCCACATTTTCGGCCGTCAGCCCCATGCCCATATACACTTCCGGCGCCTCATCCACCAGCGTCGGGTTGGGACTGAAACGGAACCCCGTCATGGGTACCAGGCTCATCGTCTCCGCGCCACCCGCCACGATCACATCCGCGCCGTTAGCGATAATCCTTTCCGCCGCCATGGCAATCGTCTGCAGCCCGCTGGAGCAGAAACGGTTCACCGTCATCGCCGGGATTTCCAGCGGCAGCCCCGCCCGGATCGCCACGCTGCGCGCGAAATTCAACCCCTGCGATCCTTCCGGCATCGCGCAGCCAATCACCACATCATCAATCAGCGCCGGGTCCAACCCCTCCACCCGCCGCAGCAGCTCCACGATCACTGCCGCCGCCATATCATCGGAACGCCAGTTGCGAGTCGTCCCCCGCTTGGACTTACCCACGGCCGTCCGCACCCCCGCCACAATCACCGCTTCTCGTGTCATCCTCGTTCTCCTTCTAAGACAGTCGGCAAGTCAGCTGACTTGCTGACTGTCAGACCATCTGACAATCTGCCTGGCTAATTCCGCAGCGGCTTCCCCGTCTGGAGCATCGCCATCATCCGCTCAATCGTTTTCTGCTCGTGCAGCAGCTCCAGGAACGCCGCCCGCTCCAGGTCCAGGATTACCCACGGATCCACCCAGGCCGGCTCGCTGCCATCCCCGCCGCACAAGACAAAGGCCAGCTTCTCAGCGACAAAAGCATCATACTCCGATGCGTAGCCGCCCCACTGCAGGCTCTTGATCCCCATGCGCAGCGCGTTATAGGTATCCCGCCCAGCGGCGTAGATCTTCTCGACTTCCGGCGGTCGCGCCCCGATATCCGTCAACTGCAGCGCCCGCTGCTTGGCGATCGACAGCAGGTGGTCGCTGTTCATCGCGATCAAGTCCGTTTCGGCCAGGTAACCCATACTCCGCGCCTCCCAGGCGCTCGTTGCCACCTTGGCCAGCGCAATCTGCTCAAAGGCCTTCTGCATCACCGGCAGCACATCCGCGTTCACCGTTTGCATTGCCGGGTTCACCATGCGGCGCAGCAATTCCTTGCACCCGCCGCCGGCAGGCACCACCCCGACTCCAAATTCCACCAGGCCAATATAACTCTCGTGCGCGGCCACCGTCTCCCAGCCGGTCATTACATACTCAGCGCCTCCCCCCAGGGCCATCTGGTGCACGGCCGTTATCACCGGTTTCGGTGCATGCCGCAGCTCAAACGTCGCCGCCTGCAGCGCCTGGAGCATCCTCTCCAGTTGCTCCCACTGACCCTGCTGCGCCGCCATCGCCACCGCGAACAAATTCGCGCCTACACAGAAATTCTCACCGTCATTGCCAATCACCAGCGCGTCAAAGTCGCTCGCCAGGCGGGCCAGCGCCCTGTGCGACATATCGATCACGTCCTGGTCAATGGCGTTCATCTTGGCGTGGAACTCCAGCAGCGCCACGCCGTCCCCCATATCGCGCAGGCTGGCGCTCAGGTTGCGCTCCACTTCCTCCAGCCCTTCCACCACCACGACCTTCTTATCCACAGCGCGCGGTTCCAGCCGCTTGCTGTGGAAATCATAGACACGGCCGTTCTCATAGAAACTCTGTTGCCCGGAAGCCAGCATCTCCTTCACCCAGGGCGCGACCTCCAGCCCTGCTTCCTCCATCTTCTCGGCCGTCTCTGCCACGCCCAGCATATCCCACATCTCAAACGGACCCGCCTCATGGCTGAATCCCCAGCGCATGGCGTCATCCACGTCGCTCAGCTTGTAGGCGATCTGCGGTGCCACATATGCCGCGTAGGCGAAGCCATAGTACAGGATATCGCGGATGTAATTTGCCGCCCGATCATCATGCTCAAGGAGCATTCTGACCCGTTCGCCAAGACCCTCCACCTTGCGTACCGCGCCCACGGAATCAAAGCGTACCTTCGGCGCGGCCTCATACTCCATCGTCTCCGGGTTCAGCGTCCAGAACTCGCGCTCGCCGCTCACCATCACTTTCTTATAGAATCCCTGCCCGCTCTTGTTGCCCAGCCACTTGTTCTCAAGCATCTGCGCCATCACTGCGCCCGTCTTCTCCGGGCGCAGTGTCTCCCGATAGGCGTCGTCGGGCACCGCGTCATACAGATTGCCGTTAACGTGGGCCATCACATCCAGCCCCACCAGGTCCATCAATCGGAACGTCGCCGTCTTCGGCCGTCCAATGGTCGGCCCCGTAATCGCGTCCACTTCCGGAATTGTGTACCCCAATTCCAGCGCCCGTTCGATGCCATATGACGCAGCCACGGAGAAGAAGCGGTTGCCGATGAAATTCGGCGTGTCTTTGCACACCACAACGCCCTTGCCCAGCACATCACGGCCGAATCCGACCATATACTCCGTCACCGCCGGGTCCGTGTCCTCGGTCGGAATGATCTCCAGCAAATTCAAATAGCGTGGCGGGTTGAAAAAATGGGTGCCGAGAAAGTGCTGCTTAAACACCTCAGAACGGCCGTCCGCGATCAGATGAATAGGAATCCCCGACGTATTCGTGGAAACAATCGTATCTGCCCGGCACGTCTCTTCCAGCCGTTTCATCAGCGCCTGCTTCAAGTCCAGACGTTCGATAATCACCTCCACCACCCAATCCACGTCCGCCAGCAGCTCAAAATCATCCTCCGTGTTCCCCACGGTAATCAGATCCGCCCGGTCCTCCCGCGCCAGATTCGCCGGCCGGGCCTTCACCATCCGCACGAAAAGTTCCTTCACCATCCGATCCCGCGCCGCGCGCTCCCGCGCCTCCTCCGCGCTCAACCCCGGCGTCGGGATATCCAGCAGCACCACCGGAATACCCGCGTTCGCCAAATGCGCGGCAATCCCGCCCCCCATCGTCCCCGCCCCAATAACGCCTACTTTGTTGATCTGGTACGTCATCCATTCCTCCTCAAGCTGTCAGCCATCCGCCGTCAGCCCTTCTATGCGCACAGTTCCCACCAGGGCAGACAACATGCGCTTCACTTCAATCACTTGCGTGTTAATGCGTTGGTAATCAGCATCGGCCGGCAGGTCGAGATCTCGTGCAAGGAGCAAGAGATACTTAACTTCTCTGGAAGACCCAAGGCTGCTCTGCATGAACCTGCAAACTCGTCGTCGGTCGACCGCCCGCTACCTCCCGCGCTATAATTTGGGACCGAAACCGCCGCACGTCTCAATTGGCTTGTCAAGCCACATCGCTCATCAGCAGGAAACGTTCCGCTCACCTCATACTCGCTCAGAACCAGCCGATGCGCCTTGGCCCATACCTTGAGCTGCCGAAAGTCCTGCACTTCCCTATCGTCCTACCATTGGATGACAAGTAAGCATCCGGAACCTGTCAAGACCGAACGGTAAGCTGATCGATGACCGCTGATAGCTTCATTTCAGCTCCCGCCTGCTGTAGCCCAGGATACTGCGGGCGACGATGAGCTGGTTAATCTGCTTCGTGCCCTCGTAAATGTCATTGATCTTGGCGTCCCGCATCCACTTCTCCACCAGCAGTTCACGCGAATAGCCCAGCGGGCCCAGCAGCTCCACGGCCGTTTGCGTGATCCACGTCACCGCTTCCCCCGCCCGGAACTTGCACATACTCGCCGCCAGGCGGTTGCTCTCGCCGTGCGACATCAAAGCCACGGCCCGCAGCGTCAGCAGCCACGAGCCCTTATAGCGCGCCTCCATTTCCAGCAGATCGCGCTCCACGGCCGTTAACTCATGCCGCCCCTTGCGATCATCCAGCACAATCCCTTCCTCGGCCAGCCGTTCGCGCGTGAACTCCAGTGCCGCCCGCGCAATTCCCACTGCGCTCGCCGCCACCGCCGGCCGCGACGCATCAAACGTCTTCATCGCGCCCTTGAAGCCCTTGGCCGATACCTGTCGCTGCACCTCCGCCGAGCCCAGCAGATTATCAAACGGCACGCGCACATTGTGAAAATGCAGCGACACCGTGTCGCTGGCGCGGATGCCCAGCTTATGCTCCTGCTTGGCGATGCTCACTCCCGGTGTGTTGCCCTCCACCACGAACGACTTAATCCCCGCGCGCCCCGCGCCCGGATCCACCGTCGCCCACACCACGCACAGGCCGTCCGATTCTTGCAGGGCCAGCTTGCCATTCGTGATAAAGATCTTCTCACCGTTCAGGACCCACTCGTTGTGCTCCTCGTCCAGCACCGCCGTTGTGCGCATCGAACTGTTATCCGAGCCCGCGTCTGGCTCCGTGATCGCCATCGCGCCCCACTTTGGATCACCCTCCGTAAACTTCTGCAAAAACCGCAGCCGCTGCTCCGGCGTACCTGCCGAGTCCACCGCCGCGCCGCCCAGCATCGGGTGCGGCAGGCACAAATACTGCCCCGCGTCCCCCCAGCTAAGCTGTTCAATCATCATAATCAGCGCCAGGATCGAATAGTCCGGACCTTCACGCTTGGACTTATGGCCGTTCGTCCCATTGCTGCCATTCGTCCCCGTGCTCGGCTCCAGACTTTTCAGCGTGCGCTTCACCATCTGCTGCGTGAACGGCCAGGTCATATTGACAAACGCCTCCGGCCGTTCATGCTCGTGCTCATCCAGGTCACGCGAATACGGCCGCATCGCCTGTCGCGCCACCATCTCAATCAGCTGCTGCTGGTTATGAATAAAAGGTGGAATCTCGAAACTGATCATCTTGTTCGCTCCCAATCTCTATAGAATCGCCAGCCCATCCAGCGCCGCGAAGCCGCGCGCGTTGCGCAGCCACAGCTCCACCGGATACTCGCGAATGTAACCATAGCCGCCCAGGATCTGCACCGCCCGGTCGGCCACGTTCAGCACCAGTTGATCAACATGCTGCTTCATCACCGTTGCCTCGTGCGTCGCATCCTGTCCCTGATCCAGCTTCCAGGCTGTTTCCCACACCATCAAACGCGCCTCATCCACATCCGTGGCCATATCCGCCAGCATGAACGCAATGCTCTGCCGGTGTGCAATCGGCTCCCCGAACTGTACCCTCTGCTTCGCGTACTCCAGCGCGTATTCATAGGCAGCCCGGGCCACGCCCACCGCCGCCGCGCCAAGCGCCACGCGGCTGTGCGCCAGGATCGTCGCGAAATCTATCCCTTCCGCGCCACCCAGCTTGTTCGCCGCCGGCACGCGCACACCACTCAGTTCCAAACTATAGGTCGGCAGCGCCTTAATACCCATGAGCTTGTTCCGAGCGCCCACGGTCAGCCCTTCCGCATCCGCTGGAACCAGGAACGCCTGCGTCTCTCCCTCTTCCGCCGCATAGACCAGGAACATCTCCGCGCTCTCGGCGAATGGCACCATGGTCTTGGTGCCATTTAGTACGTACGCGTCGCCCTCCACCACGGCCGTTGTGCTCAGCTTGTATGGATTGAACTGCACCCTTGGCTCCGTCAATGCAGCCGCGAAAGGCGGCGCGACCGCGTCAGCGAACTGCGGCAGGAGCTCCTCCTTCTGCGCCGCCGTCCCGCCCAGCATAATCGGCACAGCCACTGAATTCGGCGCCATCACCGCCAGCGTGATCGCCAGGTCACCCCAGGCAAACTCTTCCGTGGCCACAGCGCCGGTCACGGCCGAATACTCTCCAAAACCGCCAAACTCCTCTGGCAGCCCTGTCGGCAGCACCCCAATTTCCCAGCCGGCCTGTACAACCTCTGGCGGAATACGGCCGTCTTCCTCCGCGTCGCGAAACACCTTGCGCACCCGCTCCTGGGCAAAGCGCGAAATTGCTTCGCTCAACATCTGTTGCTCTTCATCCAAACGAAAATCCAACATATCTGCACCTCTTCCTAAGGGTTCTCCGGCGGCTCCCGCCGCACAATTGCATCCGTCATCCGTGCCGCGCGAGCCATCGCCCGCACGTCATGCACGCGCACAATATCCGCCCCGCGATCGATCCCAATCGCCACGGTCGCCGCGGTTCCTTCGACGCGCTCCTCCGGCGGCAAATCCAGCGTATAGCCGATAAACGACTTGCGCGAGGGACCCAGCAAAAGCGGGTAACCCAATTCCCTGAACCGTTCAAACTCATCAATCAACTGCAAGTTCTGCGCCACCGTCTTACCAAAGCCCACGCCGGGGTCCAGGATGATCTGCTCCGTCCGCACGCCCGCCGCCAGCGCCAGCTCCACGCTCTCCAGCAGCTCGCGGCTGACATCGGCGATCAAGTCGTCATACGCAACGCCCACAAAGCGCCCACCCAGCCGTTGCTCCTGCACCACATCCTTGGGTTTGCTGCGATTGTGCATGATCACCACCGGGCACCCGCGTCGGGCCACCAACCCTGCCATCAGCGGGTCCATCCGTAGCCCCCACACATCATTCACCCAATCCGCACCAACCTCGAGAGCCGCCTCCGCCACTGCGGCACGATACGTATCCACCGAGATAGGCACCGCCACGGCCGTTCGCACTGCCTCGACCATTGGTATGACCCGCGCCAGCTCCTCTACCGCGCTCACCGGCTGGCTGCCCGGTCGTGTGCTCTCCCCGCCGATATCCAGGATATCCGCGCCGTCGGCCACCATCTGCTGCGCCTGGGCCACGGCCAGCGCCAGCCCATCTGCACTCGCCCACAGCCCGTCGCCCGAAAAACTGTCCGGCGTGGCGTTCAAAATGCCCATCACATACGTGCGTTCGCCCCACGCCAGGATCATTCCACCGTCTCCCCTTCGGCTTCACAGTCCGTTTTTTGCAGGCCGTTGAGAAACAGGTCCGTCAGTGCCAGCCCCCACTGCTCGGCCGAAACGCCATTCTTGCTCCGCCCCGTCTGCCCCATCTCATACATTGCCGCGAACCCCATAATCGTCGCGCTAATCGCCCGTGCCGCCAGCGCCGGGTCCACCGGCCGCATCACGCCACTCGCCACGAGATCGCGAAAACGCTGCTCCGTCTCCCCGATAATTCGCTGCAGCGCCCCCTGCACCTCGCGGTGCACGTCCGGGTTCAGCCGGGACTCATACAGAAAGAGCATGTACAGGCGGCGCTCGCGCCCGCTGCGAAAGCGATCACTGAGCAGTTGCGCCATCATGTCGCGTAAATTGTGCGCTTCCAGGGCGGCTATTTCAGCCGTGATATCATCAGCGAAAGACTTGGCGACAGCGTTCAGGAGCTCCCCTTTGCTGCCGTAATAGTTGTACAGTGTGCCCTCCGACACATCCGCTGCATCGGCAATCTCGCGCGTAGTGGCTCGCTCGTACCCTTTTCTACTGAACAGTTCCGCCGCGGCTTCCAGGATCTCCGCGCGTCGTGTGGCGGCGCGGCGCTGGCGGCGGCTTCGTTCTGGTGCCCGGCTCGGTTCGTCGTGCAAAGGTTCCAACTGAGTCGCCCCTCAAAAACTGAGTAATGACTCAACTGTACGGCATATGACGCACTGTGTCAAGTACTTTGACCAACAAAACGGCCGTTTTCCTGTCACAAGGATCCACAAGTTCTCCCCCGTACCACCTCTCCCCGGTAGTGCCTTCGCGGCGTCAGCCAGCTTCAGGAAGGGTCACGCACTCCGCATTCCGCACTCCGCTTCACCCATACAGCCGTATTCCCGCTGTATCCGCCCGCGCCGCCAGCCAGGCAATAGACTCCCCGATCTGCGGGTGCACATACCCTGGCGCGATATCCGCCAGCGGGATCAACACCGTGGCCCGTTCTCCCGCCCCCTCGTGCGGCAAATTCAGCCGCGGCAGGCTCAAAACCAGATCGTCAAAGAAGAGAATATCAATATCAATCTCTCGCGGACCCCAGCGATCCCCAGCCTCGCGCCCTAGGTCAATTTCCAGCTGCTTTACAAAATGGAGCAGCTCCAGTGGCGCCATTTCCGTCTCCCCGGCAACGCACATATTGAGAAAGTCGGGCTGGTCCACCACGCCCCACGCTTCCGTCTCATAGATGGGCGAAACCGCCGTGATTTCCAACCCGTTTCGCAGCCCCGTGATCGCCGCCTCCAGGTTCGCCTCCCTGTCCCCCAGGTTGCTGCCGAGCCCAAAAAATACCTGCGCCATCAAACCTCTCCTTGCTGCCTGCCCTACGGATCCTCATTCGTATCCGCTTTCGCCAACTGGTCTCCCGCGTACCGTCCCACCAGCCTTGACATGAACACGGCAATAAAGAGCAAGCCGGCAACCGCTTCGCTCGCTGCCAGCGCCTTCGCCCCATCCGTGCGCGGGGTGATACCAGCATACCCCAAGGTCGTCAATGTGGCGTAACTGAAATAGAAAAATCCGGCCATTCCGGCACTTCCCGCAGCAGCACATTGTTGAAATTGAACGACCCCGGCCACCGCACCTCCAATTGCGTGTACAACGGCACGAAAAATGCGCCCAGCAGCAGATAGATAAGAATGCCGGCCAGCAGCACCTCTCTGGTCACCGACTCTGCCTCAAAAATCCAGCCAAAAAGCACCACGATCAGCAGACCCTGCAGCAAAACCAGCGCGCCGCTAAACGCGGACTGTCCCGGAAGCCATACCACGTCCGCAACCCCGGCCAGGAACGCGAGCACCGCCAGTATCACTCCCGCCCACTTCTGCCATCCCCGCATCGGAAGGAACCCTACCCTGCTCCCCAGAACAAGCGCATAGACGAAATAGTAGGTCACTTCGATGAGCGGTGAGTAGGGAATCAGCGGGTAGAGCAGGGTCGCTGCAATCACGGTGGCCAGCAGTGCCCCCCGTTATCTTCGTCCATCTGACCGATTCCATAGTCGCATTTGTATCGTTCCGGCCCTCCGGTGTCAACCAAAGATTCGCTACTCCTGACCTGCCATCCAGGGCAACCCAGAACCCTCAGTGATGCTCCCCTCAGTCAGGTCCAAGGGCAGGGTTTCGGTTTTGCCCCCAGACTACCGGAGCCCTGCCACCTTTTCGCTTGCACATCACGGCCGTTTCTCTATCATTCCCCCCTATGGAAAACATCACCCTGGTTAAAATCGAATGCTACGGTCCCCACGCCGCCATGCCGCCCATCACCGCCGCGCTCGACGCCGCCGGCTTCGGCGTCGTCGGCCTCTACGACCACTGCTACTCCATTACCACTGTCTCCGGCTCCTTCCGTCCCCTTCCCGGTGCGCGACCTCGCAACGGGGAAGTTGGCCAGATCTACTACAGCACCGAAGCCAAACTGGAATTTAACTGTCCCGCCGCCACCGCCGCCGCCGCCGTCCGCGCCATCCGCGCAGCGCATCCCTATGAGGAACCAGTGATCAACGTGATCCCTCTGCTCAATGACCTCTATGGTGGGACCGTTTAGGCAAGGTTCCTGATGACACGCCGTGCAGCACTGCTTCTGCTGCTACTGCTCCTGCTCACGGCCGTTCGTCCCCGGCTCTCGCGTGCCCAGGACAACCCGCAGCACCTCGTCCAACCCGGCGACACCTGGACCGCCCTCGCCTTGCGTAGCGGGACCACCCCCGCTCAGCTCTTGCAGGCGCACAATGCGATCAACCCGCAGCGCCAGCCCGCCATCGCCACCGTTGTTTCTCTGCCCACAGCGCCCGCCATCAACGGCCAACTCCTGCGCCCTCTCGCCCCCGGTCTGCTGCAGATCGCCGTCGAGAACGGCCGTTCTCCCTGGTCCGTCGCCCTCGGCAATTCCCTGCCGCATCCGTATCGGCCGTCATTCTACGCTCCTCTTGTGCTCCATGGCGGCAGCGAACCCCCGCGCGAACTACCGCCGGGCTTCAGCAGTCTGGACCTCGGTCAGGTCCCTGCCCAGCCCGGTCGGGCGTTGACCCTTGACGGCCATTTTTCCGCCTCTGACCTTCCCACCATCGAACTGGAAGGTTTGCCCTGGGCCGCCGCTCGACGCAGCGAAACCCTGATCGCGCTCGGAGGTACCGGCGCCTTCTACCCGCCAGGCCAGCCGGCCTTGCGCATCCACTCCCCCGGTCAACCTCTCTGGGAGCAGCCACTGCTCTTCCTTCCCGGAGAATGGACCTTTGAGCAGGTCAACTTCAATGGCACGGCCGTTTACGACCCCGACGAGCTGCGCCTCGAACGCGAGCGCCTGCAAGCCATCTGGGATGAAGTCACGCCGCGCCCTCTCTGGCATGGCGACTTTGGCCTGCCCCTCACTGACTATGTCGAAGTCACCTCCCTTTACGGCGCGCGCCGTTCCGTCAATGGCGGCCCCTATAACACCTACCATGAAGGCACAGACTTCAGTGCCTACGGCGGCACCCCGGTCTACGCCCCCGCTGGCGGCCGCGTCGTCCTGGCCGAAACCCTCAATGTACGCGGCGGCGCCGTCATCCTGGATCATGGCCTTGGCCTGCATAGCGGTTACTACCACCTCTCCGCCATCCTCGTCGAAGCCGGTCAGCGCGTCCAACCAGGGGACCTATTAGGCAAAGTGGGAACCACCGGCCGCTCCACCGGCAATCATCTGCACTGGGACCTGCTGGTGGGCCGTACCTGGGTTGATCCCCAGGCCTGGCAGGCCGGTGGCCTCCCCGCGCAAATCAGCTCTGCCTGGCCCCCGCCCCCCTTAACTCCCGACCGCGCCCAGCCCGCCCCTTGACTCGACGTTGAACTCCGGTTTCCTTGCAAACCAGTCCGCTGTTTGGCCACACTGTCTGATATACTTACTACGCGAAATTTTTCTCCCATGCCCCTGGAAGCAGGTTGGGCATCCGTCACCGGCCGGGCGGCTGGTAGCGGAAAGCAAAAGGCTGTCAGCCGCCAGATTTTACCCCTTGACAGACACGCCCGTCTGCACTACCATCTTACTAGCTATACGAAAAGAGAGTAGCGAGGTATAACTTCATGAGTGACAATACCCAACGCGATTTGTTCCCGCCGGATTCCCTGGCCCCCGCTGATGACACCCCTCGTCCGCCTTTGCCGCCCGAAGCCTCGCTCCAGGCTGCCCTCGGCGTCTTTGAAAATCACATGCGCGACGAAGGCTTCT
Organism: uncultured Chloroflexia bacterium; assembly: GCA_963786145.1. GTDB lineage: Bacteria > Chloroflexota > Anaerolineae > Promineifilales > Promineifilaceae > JAACFF01. The sequence goes on along the minus strand of CAWAYB010000001.1, from coordinate 182,092 downwards.
CGATCAACACCATGAAAGCCTTCTCCAGCGACATTCGCTTGCTCGGCAAATACCTCGGCGTCGGCCAGCCTGTCGGCGAGATCGGCACCAAGAACCTCAACGATTTCCTGGGCTGGCTGCTCGACGGCCGTGGCATCCCTTGCAGCCCCAAATCCTACGCTCGCCGTGTCACCACCCTCAAAGTATTCTTCGGCTGGCTGTTTGAAAAGGGCGTTATCGCCACCGACCCGTCCGCGGCCATCATCCAGCGCACGGTCACCAGCCCTCTGCCTACGCTGCCCAAAGAGGCGCAGATCAGCGCCGCTCTGCATCAGGCCCAGAAGATCCGCGACGGGGAAGGCGTCAAAAAGCCTGATGCCCGTCCCTACCTGCTCCTGACCCTGCTGCTGCAGACCGGCATCAAGAAAAGTGAGGCCATGAACATCGTGCCCAATCACGTTGATCGCAGCGATCCCGAACGGCCGATCCTTTTCATCCGCTATGCCAACCCCCGTCTGCGCTACAAAGAGCGCAAAATTGAACTCGACCCTGCTTGGCTTATACCCATGGACGAATACATGAGCCAGTACCAGCCCACCGACACCCTGTTCACCTGCACCGCCCGCAACCTCGAATACATCCTCACCGACCTCGGGGAAGCTGTGGGGCTCAAGCAAGGGCTGCTCTCCTTTGAAAACCTGCGCTGGATTTCCGCTCTGCGCGATTGGGAAGGGGACGACGAAAAAGACGATGTGCGCCAGAAGCTCGGCCTCTCGAAGGTCACCTGGCGCGAGACCAAGTCCAAGTTGGGCAAGCTCGCCCAGCAGCGCGAGCAGCAGGTACCACGGCCGTTGTCTAAATTGACCACGGGCAGCCAGGACAGTTCATCATGACTGAGGGCAATTCCAATTCCTCTCGCTCCTCTGAAATCGCCTTCGGCGTAATTCGAGTCGTCATGGGCTTGGCCGTAGCCGGCATCTTCATCGGGACCACGATCCTGCTCGTTTCAGCAACAATCGACATCGTCGCCGCCATCGCGAGCACATTCATGGGTGACAATGCCCATGAGCCCGGCTATTTGCGTCTGGCCATGATCGAGGCCGTTGACACCATTCTGGTATCGACCGTTCTCTACGTCATCGCCATCGGCCTTTACCAGCTTTTCGTCGGCACGAACCTGGTTCTTCCAGCCTGGCTGCAAACCGACGACGTTGGCGACCTTGAAGGCCGGCTGGCGGGCATGGTCGTCACCGTGATCAGCGTGATCTTCCTCACCTTGGCCCTGCAATCCAATGACTCTCAGGTCCTGCTCGTCGCCGGCCTCGGCATTGCTGCTGTCATCTCCGCTATCAGCGTTTTCCTCTATGTGGAAGGCAAGCACAAAACGGATCACGACCGGACGGACGGTGACTGAGCCAGTCCTGGAACACGCCCTGCTACATATTCGACCGGGGCAAAACGCAGACTTTGAAGCAGCCTTCTCCCAGGCGCGTCCCCTCGTCTCGGCCTCACCTGGCTTCCTATCGCTCGATCTGCTTCGCGGCCTGGAAAGCCCCGATACCTACCTGCTGCTGGTCCGCTGGCGCACGGTTGCCGACCACGAAATTGGCTTCCGCCGCTCCCCCGCCTATCAGGAGTGGAAAGCCCTGCTGCACCACTTCTACGCCCCCTTTCCTACTGTAGAGCATTTCACGGCCGTTTAACCGGGGTCGATCCGTCGGTCGTCCCGGCTTCCCGCTCCAGCACCGCCCGATCCAGCGCCATGTCCCTCATCGCGCGTGGATCTTCCTCCGGCTCCACGTGAGTGAACAGCGTGCAGCGAGGAATTGCCGCCGCCACCTGCTCCTCCAGCTCCTCCGAAAGGTCATGCGCCCGCTGCACCGACCATGTCCCCGGCACCAGCAAATGCACGCTGACAAAGCGCCGCCCGCCTGCCTGCCTCGTTCGCAGCGCGTGGTAATGCACCCCATCACGGCCGTGCGCCGCCAGAATCGCCTCCACCCGCTCGCGCTCCTCCGTCGCAATAGGTGAATCCATTAGCCCCTGCACCGACCGCCGGAAGATCTTTACCCCCTCATAGCCAATCTTCAAGCCGACAAGGATCGCCACCACCGGGTCCAGCCAGGTCAGTCCGGTAAGCACGGCCGCGCTGACGCCCACCACCACTCCCACCGAAGTCCATACGTCCGACATCAGGTGCTGTCCATCCGCCTCCAGCGTGATCGAATCATAGTGCTTGCCTTCGCGCAGCAGGATTCTGCCCACCACGAGATTGATGAGCGCCGCTACGGAGGCGATCGCCAGACCCAGCCACGCCTGTTCAATTGGTTCCGGATTCAGGAGGCGCACCGTGCTCGTATACAGGATGCTCGCTGCGGCCACCAGGATCAACGTCCCTTCCACGCCGCTCGAAAAGTAGCCTGCCTTATCGTGCCCGTATTCGTGCGTTTCGTCAGGTGGCTGCTCCACGATACGCAGGGTAATCAGCGCCACCGTCGCCGCCGCCAGGTTCACGAACCCTTCCAGTGCATCCGAAAGCAGGCCGACTGACCCCGTGACCGCGTACGCCCCGAACTTGAGCCCTATAGTCACCACGGCGGCCGCAATCGACAGCCACGCGAATCGCGTCAGAGAGTCAGACACAGCCGTTGCCTGCCCGCGGATCCGCTTTGACCGCCTGGCGCTCGTCCGCACCATGTTTCAGAGACAAGGATGGCTACCTCACCGTTACGTTCGCAAACACAGGCGTCGTTTTGCCGTCCAGGTCCTCGACCAGGAACCCGACTACATACTCACCCGGGGCGGCATCGAGGACCTCCCAGGCCAGCTGTTGGTTTCCAAAAGTGGCCGTCTGCCCCTGTTCGCTGACGGTTTGGACCACACGGCCGTCTTCCCCCAGGTCCAACCACTGCTCATCCACGGTAAAGCTATCACCTGGTGTTGGAAGAATCTCGCGTGGCGCGCCCGTAGTCGGGCCCCCGCTGAAGCCAAACACCTCGCGCATCAGTTCGTCGCTGTTGTTGAAATACATGATCGCCGGATAGGAACTGCCGTCCACATAGGTGTAAGTACCCTTGACACTGTATACCGCGTCGTCCTGCGATGCCCCGTACGTCTCCGGCTCGAACAATGCCGCCGCCACGTTGATCCCGTCATTGACGCCGAACACAATTGGTTCCCACTCAAACTCCAGCCGGAACGGGCCTTCGCCCCAATCCGGATAATACACCCCGCCTACCTCTACTGTGTTCCCGCTGTCAATATAATCCGTGTCCGCAACATAGATCGAACCCGACTCCTCGTCCAGGAACCCGGCAAAGAACTTGATATAACCGATGTTGTCGCCCTCGATTTCAGCGCTGAGCGTGATCGTCTCGCCGCGTTCCACCACATCGCTGGAGAGTTCCAGCGGCGATATTGTAATCTGGCCTGTGCCGGGAGCTTCCACCTGCGCCGCATCCGGCACGGCGGCGACATTCTCCGCCGGGTTAAATTGACGGCCCGTGTAATGGAACGCCAGGAAGTCATCCCATGCCGAATTTCGGGCAAACCGTTCCGCGACCTGGGCATAGGAACTCCCGCCGGCAGCCGCGCTGCGGTACAGATCAGAGTTTGGGAAGTAGATCGACAGCCCGTTCGCACCGGGCTTCTTCGGCCCAGAACGTTCCGCGACCACCGCGGCATCAATCGCCCCGTTCAGACTCGCGATCGCTTGTTTCACCTGCGGGTTACGGCTCTTCTGGTCAATGATCGCGGTCATGTTCTTCAGATCGAGATAGGAAGCGGGTACTTTGTTGCCCCAAATGGAGGTGAAGCCCTGCGCATACTGCCGCGCCTCGGCCACCAGGCGCTGGTCCTCGCCTTGCAAGACATAGGCCAGATCATTCAACGCGTTCATCACCCGCGGCATCTGGTTCAGGTCCACGGCCGTTAGCGTGATATCGTCCCCCAGCTGCTGCGACAACTGCGCCGGCGACGGTGCGCCAAACAGACCTCGTCCCGTCCACTCCGCCCGCGCCTGGCTGTCCGTAATGCGCTGGTCTTCATCAATATAGGTTCGCACGATATACTGGCCCAGCTCTGCCCCCGTCACGTCCGGGTTACCGGCCAGTTCCGTCAGGAAACCCGTATATGCCCAGCCCAGCGCCGGCTCCACCTCCTGCGACGCCACGGCATAATGCGCGTGCGGCGCCAGCGCCTCAAATACCTCGACATGACCCATCAGGCAGGCGTCCATGCCGATTAACTCAAACTTGTCCAGCCCTGTCTGCTGGCGAATCTGTTCCAGCGACCGGTCCAGCTCCATCAGAAAGATTTGGTCGCCCGTCGCCGCTGCCAGGGCCACATTATCATCGCCGCGCCCGCGCGTTGCCGCGTCCGACCAGCCGCCCGGCCAGCCCATGCCATGATCCGACATGATCAGCACGTGCTTGTCCGCCGGGTACTCCGCCATCGCCCAGGTGACAAAGTCCACCAGCGAATCCCCGCTGGCCATATTCACCTCGCCCAGATTCATCACCTCGCGTGAGCGAATGCCTCCCAAGTTCGGATCATATTCCAGGTGGAAGCGTCGCGTGTCCGTCCAATTGCCGTCGCCGGAGTACCCTCCGGCATAACGATCCACCTGGGCCACAATAGTGACGTTGTCCGTCGAGCCGACCCGCTCCGCCTCATTGAGATCCACGAGGATATCCTGCTCCAGGATCTTGTCGTCGGCATCCTGGTACAGCATGATCAACCAGGTGTCATCTCCCGCTCCCGCCACCGGCGGCTGTACCGCGGGCTGCTCCAGCTGCACAATATTACCGCTGCTGTCCGTCTGTCCGTTAGATCCGGTGGCGCCTCCCAGTGCCCCGCCCTGCGGCCGCTGCCCATCGTTTTGCGCCAGGCCACTGGGCGCTGGGTCAGCGCCTCCCCCGGGGCTATTTCCAAAGAGGAAGAACGCCCCCAGGCACAATAGCCCGATCACCACAATTCCAATCAGCATGATCGACCTTGATCCGCCGCCACCCGGCTTGCCGCCGCTAGCGCCGGCCAACCCGCCCAGTAGCCCGCCAATGGCCGCGGGCGGGATCCCGCTGCTCGCGGGCATAGGTGGTTTCGAGGCCGGCGGCCGCGGCTGGCCCGTACTAGCGGGCGGCTGAGTCTGGGGTTTCGACGCGGAAGGGTCATCACCCCGTTGGGGCGCCTGAGCCTGCTGGCGCGGCTCGCTGGAGGAACCGGTCTTGCGTCGCCGCGACCCTTTCACAGTCCGCGGCTCTTCGTCATCGTTTGTGCCTTGGGCAAACAAGGGCTGGACACCCCAAACCTGGCCACGGCCGCTTTCGAACGCCGGAAAAGGCCCGTCGGCTTCGCTCGGAAAAAGTAAGCGCAGCAAGGCTGGCGGTAAGTTGAATCTCATATCTCCTCCAGGGGTCTAATTCATCGCCGGTGGGCTACTAGTATAGCCCACGAATGGCATCAACCGCATGGTAAAATGCAGCTCCCCACTGCCTCCCGCTACTCGTCAAACGGGAACAGTAGTTCACCCGGCGTATCAGTCACAAACGACACGATCTGCCCGTCCACGTCCACGCGGTCCGTTTCCGGGGTCATGTAATAGATCACGGCCGTTAGTACATACGGATCATTCCCGCCGCCGTCTCGCAAATGCATCACCAGGCTGAAATTCGGCGTAAGCGTTTCAATCACGCTTAACGATCCCGCCGGCTGGCCCTCGCCATTGAGGATCAGCACATCGATACACGGCCGTTCCAGAAACGGCGTCAGCTCCACACCAAACGTCACCCGCTGCCCGCCTTCATGCACAAACAGTCCCAACTGCTTGATGCGCACCTCCTCGCGTGAGCGCGGCTGGCTCTTGGGGTCGTGAAAAAACTCAATCTCCATCGCCTGCTGCCTCCTCAAGCGCGCTTTCGGCCTGCGCTGTCCCTGCCCGCCGCTGTGCTTCCAACTTCTCCATCACCTGCACCAGGATCACCTGCCACTCGTGCGTACTCATCTCCCGCGACATCCAGATCGCCGTGCGGCTGACGCGCACACCGCCGCCCAGATGGCGCTGCAGATGGTAGCGATCCAGCGCACTGTCGTCGGCCAAACGGATCTTGATTTGCCCGGCCTCGGTCACCACGGCCGGGATACCCGCTTTCAGCGCCAGCGACTTGACCCGCAGCTGGTAAAGCAGGTTGTTCACCGGGTCGGGAATCGGGCCGAAGCGATCGGCCAGTTCGGCCGCCATCTCGTCAATCTCCTCTAGTGACTCCAGCGCCGCCATGCGCCGGTACAGCCGCAGGCGCAAACCGCCATCCGGCACATAATCCGTGGGCACATACGCCGCCAGCGGTAAATCGATCAGGGTGTCTTCGAGCGGCTCCAGTGGCAGAACTTCGCCGCGCCGCTCCGCCTTGCGCCTGCGCACGGCCGTGCTCAGCAGCTTCGTGTACAGGTCAAAACCCACGTCCGCGATATGCCCGCTCTGCTGTCCGCCCAGGATGTCCCCCGCGCCGCGCAGTTCCATGTCGCGCATGGCGATCGTATATCCCGCCCCAAGTTGAGTTTCCTCGGCAATCGTTTCCAACCGTGCCTGGGCATCCGCGTTCAACGAGTGCCATGGCTTGTGGAAGAAATAGGCATACGCACGCCGCGTGCCCCGGCCGACACGACCGCGCAGCTGGTACAACTGCGAGAGTCCGAACTGTTCGGCGCGATCCACAATCAACGTGTTCGCATTCGGGAAGTCCAGACCACTTTCAATGATTGTCGTACTGATCAAGATATCGATTTCGCCCTCAGCGAAACCTTCCATCAAGTGTTCCAGCTGTCGCTCGCCCATCTGCCCGTGCCCGACCTCGACCCTCGCCTCCGGTACCAGGCGCTCAATTCTTTTCTTGACCAGCTCGATTGTCTGCACCCGATTGTGCACCACAAACACCTGCCCGCCACGGTCCAGCTCGCGTAGGATGGCCCGGTGCAGCCGCGCATCGTCCATCTCGCCCACATACGTCTGCACCGGCAGGCGTTCCGCCGGGGCCGTATCGATAATGCTGATGTCGCGCACCCCTGCCAGGCTCAGGTGCAGCGTGCGCGGGATGGGAGTTGCTGTCAGCGTGAGCACATCCACTTCCGTACGCCACTGCTTGAGCCGTTCCTTGTGCGCCACGCCGAACCGCTGCTCTTCATCGATGATAACCAGGCCCAGGTCCTTAAACGAGACATCATCGGACAGCAGGCGATGCGTGCCGATAATGATATCGATCTTGCCGTCGCGCAGATCGTGCACGATCTGCTGCTGCTGCCCGGCCGTGCGGAATCGGCTCAACATCTCCACCTGCACTGGAAACGGAGCCAGCCGTTCGCTGAAGGTTTGAAAATGCTGTTGCGCCAGGATCGTCGTTGGCACCAGGATGGCCACTTGTTTGCTGTCCAGTACGGCCTTGAAAGCCGCCCGCAGGGCCACCTCGGTCTTGCCGTAGCCGACATCGCCGCAAATCAGGCGGTCCATCGGTTGCGGTCGCTGCATGTCTTCTTTAACCTGGGCAATCACCCGCAGTTGGTCAGGCGTCTCCGGATAGCCGAAACTGGCCTCCAGCTCCGCCTGCCACGGCCCGTCCGCCGCGAACGCATGCCCGTCCACCAGTTCGCGCGCCGCGTAAAGGTCTAGCAGCTCATCGGCCAGCTCATTGGCCGCGGCCACAGCTTTGGTCTTGGCCTTGTTCCAGGTCTTCTCACCCAGGCGGTGCGTCTTGGGCGGCCGGTCGTCCGGGCCCACCCACTTCCCCAGGCGGTCCGCATGGTGCACGGGCACATAAAGGGTGTCACTGTTGCCATACTCAACCAGCAGGTACTCGCGGTCCATGCCCCCGATTTGCCGCGACACCAGGCCAGCGAATCGGCCAATCCCATACTCCAGATGCACGACAAAGTCGCCCGCCTCGATATCCGCAAATGTGGCTTCCGGGGCGGACGGCCGGAACTGTCGCTCGCGGCGCGGCGCGGGGCGATTCCAGCCGAACACCTCGGCGTCGGTCAGCAAGTCAAGCAGGATCTGGTTGTCCTCGCGCCGCACCAGTACAAAGCCCTCAGCCAGGCTGTCCTGTACAAAGGTCAGCGAACCTGGCGGCGGGGCGACCGGCAGCGCCTCCTCCGGGAAATGCAGGCGGTTCTGCGGACCCAGGAGCGTGGCGCCATTCTCCCTCTCCCGCTGCGCCTCCCGCCAAAGCTCCGCAAGGCGCGCCGCCTGCCGGCTGAGCACCACCACCCGTTCGTTATCCTGCTGCGCTTGCCGCAGCTGGGTCATCAACGGCCGTACCTGCCCCCCATACCGCGGCCCGGGCTCGAACGCATCGGCCAGCTCCGGCGCCTCTGCCGCCGGTTCCAGTTCCGCCGCGCCCTCGCCCAGCACCAGCGGCCCCCACCACGCCAGCTCATCCCGCATCTGGCTCCAATCATGCAGCGGGCTAGGAAAATCGGGCGGCAGGTCTGTCTGCTCGTTCGCGATCTGGTCGGCATGCTCCAGCAGCTCCGCCACAGCCGTTTCCAACTCCGGCCAATCATCCACCAACAGCAGCGCCTCCTGTGGCAGGTAGTCGAGCAGGCTGGCCGGGCGAGGGTAGATCAAGGGCAGGTAGAACTCCAGGTTGGGAAACGCCTGCCCCGCCCGCAGACCGGCCACGTCATCCTGCCACGACGGCAAATCATCCCGCTCCGGCTGCTCCGCCTCGCTCCAGACAGCCGCATACTCCTGGGCCACGCCCGGCAGTGCCTCGCGCGCCGGGGGCACAACCACGCGCTCAATCGTCCCGCTCTCCACGGTGCGCTGCGTACCCGGGTCAAAATACCGCACCGTATCAATCTCGTCGCCAAACAGCTCCAGCCGCACCGGGTAGGGCGACGAAAGCGGAAAGATATCAAGAATGCCCCCGCGGCGGCTGAATTGCCCCGCGCTCTCAACCACCGTGACCGGTACATACCCGATCTGCTGCCATGTGGCCAGGTTCTTTTCCAGGTCCAGCTCCTGCCCCGGCCGCAATACCCGCGTGGCTGTCATGAAGCGCCGCATCGGCAGCGTCTTTTGCAGGAAGGCCCGCGCCGAGGCAACAATGATCGGCGAAGTCTGGGGAGCCTCAATCAGCGGGTGCTGGCGCGCCACCAGCCCGGTAAGAATCGCCAGGCGTGCCTGCCGCGTTTGCTCGCTCCACGGGCCACGATCGTACGGCAGCGGCGTTGGCTCCGGAAAGCGCTGTACCACGCCCTGGTCTCCAAGCCATGTTTCCAATGCCTGCTGCCAGGCAACAGCCTTGTCGACGCGTCCCGTAATCAGCAGCACGGGAGCATGCTGGTCGACGGCCAGCCGCGCCGCTACGGCCGCTCTCGCGCTGCTGGGCAGAAACTGCGGCTGCTGCGCATCCTTGCGCGCCACGGCCTCGGCCAGCCGCTGGTAAGACGGAATCTCGTCGAACAGTGTGAGCAAACCGGGAACGCTCATTGGAGAATCATACCTATCATCACGGACGTTCTTCCGTGCCTGACCCGTTGCGGTTGTGCCGCGTCATAGCCAGGTCCACGCCCTCGCGCAAAAAAGTCTCGATCGCCGCCACGGCCTCATTTAACAATTCATCCACCACTTCTAACTCCGCGCCGCGAAAATCCTGCAGTACATAGGCGGCCGGTTCCATTCGACCCGGCGGGCGTCCAACGCCCAGGCGCAGCCGTGGAAACCCGTTGCCCAACTGCTGGATGATCGACTTCATCCCGTTGTGGCCGCCGGAACCACCTTGTTCGCGCAGGCGCAGCGTACCCGGAGGCAGGTCAATTTCGTCATAGACCACCAGCACACGCTCGCTTGGAATCCTGTAATAAGTGGCCAGGGGGCCGATGGCGTCGCCGCTGCCGTTCATATAAGTCTGCGGCTTGGCCAGGATTACGGAGGCCGCGCCAATCCGGCCGTTCCCCACCAGCGCCCGGTTCTGTACCTTGCCCAGCGAGATGCCGTATGCAACCGCCAGGCGATCCACGGCCATGAAGCCGATGTTATGGCGGTTATTCTGGTACTCGCGCCCCGGGTTGCCCAGACCGGCGATTAGAAAACGATCTTGGGAGGCGGGCACCGTTTCTCCTTCCATCATCATAAGACTGCCAGTGCGTCACTCATTCCGCTGTGCAGCCAAGTAGCTGACCGGCGGGCAGGCTGCAGCGCTACTCCTCCACATCCCATTCCTGGATATTCCACAACAGCGAAGGCTGCGTTCCCTCCAGGCGTACATTCCGCACCGACGGCCGTACGGCAGCCACCTTTACATTGGTAAACAACGGGATCACGGGTAGCTCCTGGTTGAAGATGCGCAGCGCCTCCTGCTGCCCTTCTTCATACCCCGTGCCGCCAGGCATGGCTGCCAGCGCCGCACTGCACGCCGCGTCAAACGCTTCGTTCACCCAGCCGCCGACGTTAGAACCGCGCCAGCCGGCATACCCGTCCTTCTCCGGCCCCGGTATCGCGCTGCTCACATACAGCCCGCAGTCCGGCAGCACACGGCCGACCCAGGCCATCTCCGCCAGATCAAACTGCCGTCCAAACACTGGACCTTCCGGCCCCGCCCCATACCATGTCCCCGCCGGCCGTTCCAGTAGCGTCACCGGGATGCCGCAGTCCTGCAAATCCTCCTGGAACCTCTCTGTGATTTGCAGGCGCAGCGTGCTTTCGCTGTTCGTACCCAGGGTAATCGTCATCGGCCGGCCGGTGGTCACGTCCTGGCGCCGGCCATCGCCGTCGTAGTCCAAAAAGCCGGCGTCGTCAAGCAGGCGGTTGGCTGCCGCCGGGTCATATGCCCACTCATTCAGATCCGCGGGCGTCAGCGGGCTGGCTCCCGATACATAGCTGTTCAGAATCTCCGCCCGCCCCGCAGTCAGGTCATCGACCATCCGCCTGCGGTCCACGCACTGGGCGATGGCCTGCCGCACGCGCGTGTCGCCAAACCAGTCGGGCCGGTCCGCACCATAGATCTCCGCAGGAGCAATGCCATAGACAATCTGCTCAAAAACGTCGCCCGGCGAGGTCAAGATCTCCCAGCGTGCCGCCGCTGACTCTTCCAGGAGAGACAAATTGGCCGCGCTCAGCGACTCGCCTGTCACAATATCACAGTCGTTGTCCTGCCCGTCCGTCAGGAATGCGTCCCCCTCGCCAAAACGAACCGTGATTGCATCCAGCCGCGGCAGCCCATCCTGGTAATAAAACGGGTTGCGCTCCAGGCGCAGCTCGTCCCGTTGGTCCCAGGCGGCGACCACAAATGGGCCACTACTCAAAGGAAAACGCGCCGCTTCCTCGCGCCCCGCCAGATCAACGGCCGTAAACTCGTCCAGCTGGTGCGCTGGCAACGGGCTCCAGACATTGGTGAAATACGTCTGGTCCCGATAACCCGGTAATCCTCTCCAGCGCACGCTGCGCGAACCCGTCACTTCGTAGGAGTGCGTCGTGGCGACCTTAGCCTTGCCAACGGCCGTGCTGGGGTCCGCTGCCACGTTGAAGCTGAACAGCGAATCCTCCGCCGTCACCTCCGTACCGTCCGACCATACCAGCGGCCGGAATGTGAAGTCGACCACCAGCTGCTGCATCGTGATCGGCTCCTCGCGGAAAACAACCTCTTCACCCGCCTCGTTCAGCACGCGCACCCCTTCGCGCAAAGCCAGGACTCGGCCGTTCACATCCACCACCTGCTCGCCTTCACCCACCAGCACCGGCTCCAGGCGTGCATCTCCATTGGCCAGGCTGGGCACAGTTTCCAGCCCCTGCGCCGCATAAGCATGGCCCACAGTGTTGTACAAAGTTTCGTAGATGGCGTGGCGCAGCCCAAGCGCCGCAGGCGAGTCATCTCCATAAAGATACAGATTGGCCGGCGGGCCGCTCATGCACAGTACCATCTCCTTGCCTGGCGCTGGGGTCGGGGATGGCGCTGGCACACTGGGTGCGGGCACGCCGGTCGGACCTTCCGCTGCTGCCGGGGCAGTCGCGGCAGCAGCAACGGCCTCTTCCGCCTCCTCGCCTGTGCCGCCGCTTTCGTCCTGCTGGCTCCGCTGCTGGACTGTCCGGTCCGTACAGGCGCCCAGAATCAGCAGCAGGGTGACTAGGGCAATCAACCAGGAATACTTTGTTGTCATCGTTGCTTGGTTTCTCTCATTCTTTCAGACCACTTCCACCTGGGTCCGGCGAAACCACCGCGACCCGGCAGGGTGAAGCAAACCGCTAGTCTAGCACAGTGCTCTTGGCCGGGCGAAAACCCTAAACTTCGTGGCCGGATCGCGCCAAGATGAGTCGAATTCGGTAATCTGTGCGCCCATTGCCGCGCTGTGCCATAATCTGCAGCGTGCCTCTGGGCACCGCAGTTAATTAAAGATCATGGCAACTGGCGGGCCATCCGCCGGTTCGTTGAGGAAGTTTTCATCATGGCCAAACGTATTCCCTTTTTCCTCGTCTCCGCTGTCGGACTAATATTGGCTCTCGCCGCTTGTGGTCCCTCAGCCGCGCCCGCCTCCCCCGACGAAATCAGGGAAGGTAAATTACTTACCGAAGACATTGCCCAGGAAGATGTCATCCCTCGTCCCGTGGCAGTTGTCGCGGCGCAGCCTTCCTCTGAGACAGACGGATCGGGTGTCCCGGTGGGCTTCACCACGGAGGGCCGCCCCTATCGCGGCAGCCTCGACGCGCCGGTCGTCCTGGAAGAGTTCTCCGACTACCAGTGCCCTTTCTGCGCGCGCTTCACCGCCCAGACCATGCCCGGTCTGGTTGAAAACCAGATCGCCGCCGGGGAAGTGCTCCTGGTCTACCATGACTTCCCGCTCGAGACCATTCACGCGCAGGCCTTCGGCGCCTCCCATGCTGCCCGTTGCGCTGGCGAGCAGGGCGCAGGTGCGTACTGGCAGATGCATGACCTGCTGTACGAACGCGTGTCTTCCTGGGGCGTGAGCCAGCCCGACAGCGTGTTCTCCGCCCTGGCGGCTGAACTCGGCCTGGACACCGCCGCCTTCGATGCCTGCCAGGCAGGCCTGGGTCATGAGGACAAGATCCGCGCCGATATAGATTACGCGATCGCCCAGGGCGTCCGCAGCACCCCGAGCTTCCTGCTCAACGGCCAGCCACTCGTTGGCGCGCAGCCCATCGAGGCCTTCAACCAGGCCATCGCCCAGGTGCTTGGCGGCGAACAGTTGGCTCAGGCTGCGGAAACACAAGAAGACGTACTGCCGCCGCGGCGCGTGGCGCCCGATCCGGTCTCTATCCCCGCCGCTGACTTTGCCGCAGCCCTCGGCGACCCCAACGCGCCGGTAACCATCGTCGAGTTCACCGATTACCAGTGCCCGTTCTGCCAGCGCTATGCCCAGGAAACGCTGCCTACCCTGATTGAAAATCAGATCAACAGCGGCGAGGTGTACTACATACTCAAGGACCTGCCCCTGGAAAGCATCCACCCCAACGCTCGCAGCGCGGCCGCAGCGGCGCGCTGTGCGGGTGAGCAGGAGCAGTATTGGGCCATGCACGACGCGCTGTTTGCCGCTCAGGCCGATTGGAGCAGCGGCAACTTGCCCACAACCACTGTGTTTGGCGACCTGGCATCCAGCCTCGGGCTCGATCGCGCAGCGTTTGACACCTGCCTGGAAGACGGCCGTTACACGACCTCCATCCAGAGCAATATCGACCAGGCCCTCAACCTCGGCGCGAATTCCACGCCCTCCTTCTTCATCAATGGCTACCCCGTATCCGGCGCCCAGCCCTACGGCCTGTTTGAATACGCTGTCGAACTGGCCGCGGCAGGCAGATTGGCCGAAGCCTACGCGCCGCCCGAACCCAACCTCGAAGGTGCATTTGCCCTTGGCGACGAGGACGCTCCCATCACCATCGTTGAATATACCGACTTCCAGTGCCCCTTCTGCAGTCGCTATCACGACCAGACCCTCGGGCAGATCCTGCAGAACTACGTCGAAACGGGCCAGGTACGCTATGTGTTCAAAGACTTCCCCTTGAGCGAAATCCACCCCCAGGCGCAAAAAGCGGCCGAAGCGGCGCGCTGCGCCGGCGAACAAGATGCGCGTTTCGAGATGTACACGCAGTTGTTCACCGCCCAGTCCGAATGGAACGGCCGTGAAGATGCCCCTGACCTGTTCAAGGGCTATGCCGAAGGGCTGGGCCTGGACACAGCCGAATTCAACGAGTGCCTGGATAGTGGGCGGCAGGCGGCGGCAGTCCTTGCTGACTTCGAGGAAGGTGCCGGCCAGGGCATCACCGGCACGCCGGGCTTCTTGATGAACGGCCGTCTCTTGTCCGGCGCCCAGCCATACGCGACCTTTGAACAGGCAATCCAGCAGCTGTTGGCCGAAGAATCCGGCTAAAGCCGCCTGATGCGCGTCTCCTTTCAGGGGTTGACGGTCGATCTGCTCAGCGCAGACCCCGCCATTCGTGAGGAATGGACCTGGCTGTTCGACCCCGAATGGGCCGTTTCGCCTGCCGGCGGCGGCGCTGCCGCGGACGTCCGTTTCCAGGCCGCGCTCGCCAACCAGTTGCCCAGCGAACCGGCGCGGCCGCCGCTTCTCGATGACCCGAAGCTGGCTGTACGGGTCTACCGCAGCGGCGAACACGACTACCAGATCTTCCTGAGCGACCAGCACTTCGCCGCGCTCCAGTTCAATCACCACGGGTTGGGCGGTGCGATCGAGTCCGTCTCCCTGGCCGGTGCGGTGTCCCACGGCCGTTTCGAAGACCTGACCACGCTGGCACTGGCCCCCTTCTTACGTCGCCGCGGCATCTACCTCGTGCATGCCTTTGCCGCGTCCGATCCGCGCACCGGCCAGGCCCTTCTGCTTGCCGGCGAGTCAGGCAGCGGCAAAACCACCACAGGCCTGGCCCTCCTTTCCGCCGGTTGGCGGTTCCTGGCCAATGACGTCGCCGGCCTTTGCGCCCGCGATGGAATCGTGCAAGCCGTGCTCGCCCCCGGATCGGTTCATGTGACCGGCCCCACGCTGGAACAGTTCCCCGAGCTGGATTCGTTTCTGGTACGCCCGGCCATAGAGTACGGAACGCACAAGATCCCGATTCCGCGCCGCGCCTTTCTCTCCTCAGAGGTCAGGCAGGGCGAGGCACCCGTCACGGCCGTCTGCTTTCCGCGCGTCATCAACCGGGCGCACACCACCATCGCGCCCGTACCGCGTGCCGTTGGGTTGGCGCGCCTGCTCAGCGCAAGTATGGACCGTTGGGACAGCCCGACATGGGACGGCCACCTGGAGCTGCTTTCTGCCCTGGCGGAGCAAGCGCAGTTTGCGGATCTACTCCTGGGCAGGGATGCTCGCTCCGTAATCGCCTCGCTGGCCGCCGAATTGCAGGGAACGGCAGCAAAGCAGGTCTGATTTATTCACGCAAGTCTCACACCGCGGCGGCGGCGCTTACGCTACATTCACGCCCACGGGTCGACTGCGGCCCCGTTTGAACGGCCGTACCTCCCTGCCACGGCCACTGAGGTGAACCAATGATAAGGCCTGACTCCCGGCGCCCTCGTTTGCTCCTGCTCTTACCTGCCTTGCTCCTGCTGGGCGCTCTGGCTGCCCTGTTCGCCGCGAGCGGGCCCGCCGCCCGCGCCCAGGTGCCCTCGGCCGCCGAGGAAACACCTACGGCCAGCCCCACGCCGGCGGAAACAATCACCGCCACCCTAACAACTACGCCCACGACAACCCTGACGCCCACCGTAACGGAAACACCGGCGGTCACCCCCACTCCAACGCTGACCGCCACGATTACTGCCACGGCCGTGGCGCCCGGGGAGCTGCTCTACCTGCCCGTGGTGATAGGCCCGCCGGGGCGCGATCTGGCCGTGCCGGAACGCGTCGTGGGTCAGCCGCCCGTAGACTTCGCCGCCGCCCGCGCCGCGGCGCAGGCACAGGGCCTGGATATCGCTTTTAACAAGATCGGCTTTCACGTAGGCATCGGCGGCAACCGTCAGGGTCTCGATGAAGCCCTGGCCGAACTCGACGCGGCCGGGGTGGAGTTCTTCCTGAAGACGGCCAACGACGCCGAGCCGGTCTACAAGGCGCAGCTCCTGGCCCAGGCCAGCGGCGTGGACCATACCCTGGTCTACCGCGACGCGCGGTCGCAGTATGACATCCCCCGCTATGACCTGCCCGCCGCCCAGGCGGCGCTGCTCAGCTGGAATCTCAATCGCGGCGTCTTCCCACCCGAACTGGATCCCGAGTTCGTGTGGATGGAGACGATCAACGAGCCGGACGGCAGCAAGGCGGCCTGGCTGGGCGAGTTCGCTCTGGCTCAGGCGCAGCTGGCCGTGGACGAAGGGGTGCGCTATGCCGCGTTTGGCTGGGCCAACGGGCAGCCGGAACCATTCGATTGGGAAACCCCGGAAATGCTGGCCTTCCTGGCCTTCGCCGCCGACCACCCGGACCAGATCGCCGTCGCGCTGCACGAATACAGCTTCCGCACCGAAGAGATCGGCTTCCTCTACCCTTACTACCTCGGCCGCTTCCAGGCCCTGTTTGAGGTGTGCGATGAACACGGCATTGCCCGGCCCACGGTGTTGATCACCGAGTGGGGCTGGGAGTACAACAATGTGCCCAAGCCAGATGCGGCGATGGAAGACATCAAATGGGCATCCTGGCTGTATGCCGCCTACCCTGAAGTAAAAGGTGCGGCAATCTGGTATCTGGGTGCGGGCGGCGGTGAGTTCGGCAGCATCGCCGACAAGGCCCAGAAGCTGATCGAGCCGGTAAAAGAGTTCAGCCTGAGCACCTATTACCTTTACCAGCCCGGCAGTCGGCCCATTGATACCGATGCGCTGCGGCCGGTGCCGCCCACGGCCGTGCGCCGCTGACCCTCCTCCCACCAACTCGCCTGCAACAAAAGATGTGAATGAATTGTTTCTCCAACAACGAAACAATTCATTCACGTTGACATAATAACAAGCCGCTTCTGTGGCATAGAGGCTGAGCAACCAACGCCGGAAGCGGTGCTGCGCAAGCCGTGCCTTCCCGCGCCTTTGGGCAAGATTGGCCCTTGACAGGCGGCTGCGAACTGGCTATACTATGTTTATTACCCGCTTAAACGGGTAAGTTGGATAAATGAGTTTAACGGGTAGTAAGAGGGATTGAACCTATGCCGGCACCGAGAGAGGCTTTGATGATACCCGCAACGGCAAGCGTAACGGCCGCAACCGAACCGGCCAACAATGCGCTGCACAGCCTTACCCTGATCGCCAAAGCGGAGTTTCTCTCCGGGCTGGCCGATTGGGTCGTTGAGACCCGAGCCGCGCTTTCCGCGGCCGAATTGCAGACCAATACCCTGGTGATGATCGGCTTTCACTATGCCCTGTTCCCCGAGCGCAGCTGGCCCACCTTCCCTGCCTACCTCTCACGCCTGGAAAGAATGGATCCCTTGCTGCTGCGCGACCGCATGCTTGACACCTACCTGGAAATGCCCTGCAAGACGGGGGACCCCACGGAGTATGTGACGCGCGAGCAGATTCTGAGCAGCGCCGATGCTTATATTGACTTTCTGACGCGGCGGTTCGGTGCGGAACTGGTGGATGAAGAGATGGAACGGCAGGCCTATGCCTACGCCATGAACCCCACGGCGATGCAGCAGCTGATCACGACACACCTGCGCAGCATGTGGGACCGGTATCTCCGCGCAGAGTGGGCGCGCGTGGAACCCATGCTGCAAGATGCGGCAGCGGCCTTTAGCGCGGTGGGCCTCCAGCACATGGAGCGCGATCAGGCCTTTGAATTCGTCACCGGGCAGCCGCTCAGCTCGGTGGCCTGGGAACCAGATCTGGATGCGTTTGAGCGCATCCTCTACGTACCCTCGGCCCATGTCGGCCCCTATCTCGGCTTCTTCCACCAGGGCGACGCCCTGGGCGTGATCTTCGGTGCGCGCCTGCCCGAAGGGACCGCGGTCAACGCGCCCGACCTCAGCCGCAACGAGATCGTCGTGCGCCTCAATGCCCTGGCGGACGACACGCGCTTGCGCATCCTGCGCTATGTGGCCGAGCACGGCGAACAGCGCTCGCAGGACATTATCGACGCACTCGATGTGAGCCAGTCCGCGGCTTCGCGGCATTTGAAGCAGCTCAGCGCCACAGGCTTCTTGTCAGAACGCCGCTGCGAAGGCGCAAAATGCTATTCGCTGAGCGAGGATCGGCTGCGTAACACGGCCGTCGCTCTGCTCACTTTCCTGGCGGTTCAACCCTAACCGCCTCCTCCGTTCAGGCCGGCCGTCCGGCAGGCCCCCTACGCCGCCGGACGCCAGGCCAACTCTGGCCATAGTGTGCGGGCAAAGCGGCAGCGCCTGCCCTCTCTTAGACGCGCCTGCACCCTGCTGGAAAACAGGAAGAGGGCCGACTTAGCAAGGAGAAATCAGCATGACGACGTATGAAGACACCTGGAACAAGGCCCTGCAACTGTCCGGCGCTTATGGGCCCTTCTATCAGACTGAAGCCGTGGCCCGCCTGCGCGACCATGTCACCTTCCCGGTGTGGAACGTGCTGCTCAACGCCACGGCCGTAGATCCGCAGCCCTTCACCATGGATGACTATCTCCTGCGCTCTCCCTACGCCGCGCCCGCGCAGCGGCAGGAACGGCTAAACGAAGCGTTGGAAGGGGGATTCCTGGCCGCCGGCGCGGACGGCTACCGCATCACGGAGGCGGGCTACGCCGCGCTTGCCGCTTTCTTTGGCAGCGCCCAGGGTCTGATTGCCGGCGCGCCGGGCCTGGAAGAGCATGAGATGGCGCGCCTGACCGCGCTGTTGCGGCGGTTGGTGGAAGCAACCCTGGCCCTCGACGAGCCCCGGGAGAAGCTGGGGCTGCACTCGAGCCGCTGGACCGACCCCGGACCGGATGCAGCAGGGGCCACGCTGGTCGACCAGTACATAACCGACCTGCAGCTGTTCCGCGACGACGCGCACAATGCCGCCTGGATGGGCCTGGGCATAGACGGTGGTTCCTGGGAGGCCCTGACCTTCGTCTGGCGCGGTGACGCGGGGACAGCGGAGGAACTGGCCGAGAAGCTGCCCAATCGCGGCTACCAGCCCGCGGACTATGCCGCGGCCCTGGCCGGACTGGCCGATCGCGGCTGGATCGTCGAAGAAGACGGCCGTGCTGTGCTCACGGAAAGCGCCCGCGACCTGCGCGAGCAGGCCGAAACAACAACGGACCGTCTCTTTTATGGCGCGTGGCCCGTTCTCAGTGCTGGTGAATTGGCCGAACTAGATACGTATCTGGCGCGGTTGGTGGCGCTGCTGGAGGCAGCGGCGCCGGAACCGGCCGCCGAAGCAGGGAGTTAAGAACATGAACTGGTTTGATATTGAGAATCACGTGGCCCGGCGGCGCAGTGAAACAGAAAGAATGGCTGCCGAGGTACCCTGGATAGGCGATCATCTCTCCACCGCGCGCAGAACCAGAGCGCGACGCGCGGCGGTAGCCCTGGGAGCGGTCCTGGTGCGCTGGGGGTACCGTCTCCAGGGCGACCAGGGCGTATTGGTGGAAATGCAGATTTACAGCAACGGCACTGTGCACCATACGCCCTGCTGAAAACTGGCACAAAGGCAGGAGCCGGCAGGTTTCGATCCGGCCGGCTCCTGCGGGGAAGCCACAATCCAAAATCCAAACTCAGTTTACGGTTCGCAGCCCACGGCCTGCATGGCCTCGTACATAGTGGTGTGGAAGTGACCAGCGCCGATGCGCTCGACGAAGCCGATGCGCGTCAGGCGGTCAAGCACAGGTCCTTTGACGGCGGCGAAGTGCAGGGCGATGCCCGCCTCAGCCAGCTCGTCGTGCAGCTCTTGCAGCGTCTCCAGGGCGCTGGAGTCGACGGCGTTCACGGCCGTACACAGCAGCACAAAATGGGTCAGCTGCGGCTGGTCGGCCGCCAGGCCCTGCACCGTATCCTCCAGGACCTTGGTGTTGGCAAAATAGAGGCTTTCATCCACGCGCAGGCCCACGGCCGTCGCGCAGGTCTTGACCGGAAACCGCAGCACGTTGCGATAGATCTCCGAATCTCCCAGGCGGCCCACGACGGCGATATGCGGGTGGCTCGTGCGCCACAGGTAAAGCGCCAGGGCGGCCAACACCCCGATGAGGATGCCCTGCTCAATACCCACGGCCAACACGGAAACGAAGGTTACAAGAAAGGAAACAGCGTCGGCCTTGCTGTAGCGCCACAGATAGCCCAGGCTGCCGAGGTCAATCAGGCCCAGGACGGCGACCATAATGATCGCTGCCAGCACCGTCTTGGGCAGGTAAGTGAACAAGGGCGTGAAAAACAGGACCGTGATGGCAACCAGCACGGCAGTGATCATCGAAGCCAACCCGGTGCGCGCCCCGGCGCTGAAATTGACCACGGAACGGCTGAGCCCGCCGGTCACCGGGTACCCGGCGCTGAAGGCGGCGCTGAGCGAGGCCGCGCCGAGAGCGATCAGTTCCTGGTTGGAATCCACCTTCTGGCGGCGCTTGCCGGCCAGCGATTTAGCCACGGAGATACTTTCCACATAGCCTACGAGGGCGATGATAAACGCCGCGGGCAGCAGCGCCGTCCAGGTACGGAGATCAAAGATAGGCACCGTCAGCGGCGGCAGCCCGGCGGGGACCTGGCCAACAATGGCCACACTCGCGCTGCTGTTCAGTCCTAGGGCGTAGACGACGGCCGTGGACACCAGCACCGCCTGCAGCGGCGCGCTTCGGGTCAGAGGTGTAATCCAGCGTTCATCAACGCCTCGCCGGCGCAGCAGCGGGCCCAGCTTGCGGCTGCAAAATAGGATATACGCCAGCGCGGACAGGCCGATGACCAGGGTGGCGAAGTTGGTTTCGGAGAGGTGGCTCACGGTATAGAGCACTTCCTGGTAAAAATACTCCATCCGCGGTACGGCGAAGCCCAGCAGGTTGCCGATCTGGCTGAAGCCGATCACGATCGCCGCGGCGCTGGTGAAGCCCGCCAGAACCGGGTGGCTCAGAAAGTTCACCAGGAAGCCGGCGCGCAAAAGACCCAGGGCGATCTGGATCAGGCCGGACAGCAGCGCCAGAGTCAAGGCCAGCTGCAAATAGGCGGCGCTGCCCGTTTCGGCGAGGGGGATCAGGGTCGTGGCTACGAGCAGGGAGACGATCGCCACCGGACCGACCGCCAGCACGCGGCTGGTGCCCAGCAGGCCATACACGACCAGGGGCAGGATGCTCGCGTAGAGGCCCACTTGCGGAGGCAGTCCGGCCAGCAGGGCATAGGCCATGCCCTGCGGCACAAGCATGATCGCCACGATCAATCCGGCCAGCAGGTCGTCGGGCAGATCGAGGCGGTTGTAATGGGCCAGCCAGTCGAGGGCGGGAACAGCGCGCCGGGCGGCCCCGGCGGGTGGTGAGGCCTGCACGGCCGTTTCCTAGGCTACCGGCAGGCCGGCCATCTGCCAGGCGATCATCCCGCCGTTGAAGTTTTTCACATTGCCGTAGCCCAGCCGCGCTAACTGCTCGCAGGCCACCATGCTGCGGTTGCCGGAACGGCAGACGAATACGATTTGCTGGTTCCTGGGCAGTTCTTCCACGCGCTGCAGCAGCGCGGGCAGCGGCAGCAGGCGCGAACCAGGGATGTGCCCATCATGTTCATATTCATAAGGCGAACGAACGTCGACCAGCAGCAGCTCATCTTCGCTTTTTAGCAGTTCCGCCAGTTCCTGGGCATTCAGGCCCTCCACGGCGGAACGGCCGCGCGAGCCAAAGAGTGATTGAAACATAGTTTTCCTCGCTTCCCGATCCGGGCCAGAGCCGGTGCCGGACTCCGCAGGGAAGCCCGGCGCCCTGGCGTGCCAGCTGCGCCGTTCCTTCCCCCAGAAGGTGAACGAAACCGCAAACAAGTGTGCCGGCGCAATAGTCACTGGCCAAATCACCAATGGTTGGTTAAAAACAGTCTATCCTGCCTGTGCGAAGCCGCCGTAAGGGGCGTGTAAGGATTGTGTAAAAAAACAGCCCGACCGGCGGCTTTGCCGGTCGGGCCAATCACATTTGATCAAACGGCCAGGAGAATCAGGTCAGCCGCGCCAGAACGTCCGCTTCTTCCATGATCAGGTAGTCAACACCTTCCAACTGGATTTCCGTGCCCGTGTATTTGGGGAAGAGCACGCGATCGCCCACGGCCAGGCCGGAGAGCATCTCCTCTTCGTTGCCGACTGCTTCGATAATGCCCTGCTGTGGCTTCTCTTTGGAGGTTTCCGGCAGCACCAGGCCGCTGGCAGTCATAGATTCCTTTTCGATGGGACGAATCAAAACGCGGGTTCCCAAAGGTTCAATTGTCATGGTCATACCCTCACTTACGCTGTTTCCTTCAAGTCCAGCAAATCATTGATCTTGGGCTTGTCAAAGCCAACGATAATTTTACCCCCGATGTCGATTACGGGCACACCCATCTGGCCGCTGCGGCGCTGCATATCGCGCGCGGCGACCGGGTCCTGGCTGACGTCGACATCGCGGAATTTGACCTTGTTCTTGCGAAAATACTGCTTGGCCATGTTGCAGTAGCCGCAGGTGGGCGTGCTGAAGACGATCACGCGCGGCTGCTTCTTCTTGGGCTTAATCGTGGGCATAAAGAGATTCCTTTCCTGTAGAAGTAGGGGCGAAGTTAGTTCCAGTCAACCTGAATCTTGTCACGGCCGTGCACGTATTTATCCGCGGCCACGGCGGCGATCACCCCGTCGGAGGCGGCAACGACAGCCTGCTTGATATGCGTGCAAATCAGGTCGCCGATGGCGAAGACGCCGGGAACGGCCGTCATCAAATTGTCGTCCACCAGCAGGCAGCCGTCCGCGCTGGCCGGCAGCTGCTCCATAACATAGTCGGTGATCGGCTTCCCGCCTTGGAGATAGATAAACGCGCCGCTGACAGGCAGCTCCAGCAGTTCACCGCCGCGCGGGTGCACCACCACGCCTTCGACGCTGCCGTTGCCCAGCACCTCTTTGAGCCGCGTGGCGGGCAGCACCTCGATCTTCTCTTCTGTGGCCAGATGGTCCACGAATTCCTGGCGCGCCTTCAGCTCCGGCGTGGGCACTACCAGGTAAATCTTGTTGACGAACTTGGTGAGGAAGAACGCTTCTTCCAGCGCTTCGTCGTTGTTGCCTACCACGACCACATCCTGGCCGCGGAAGAAAGCGCCGTCACAGGTGGCGCAGTAGCTGACGCCGCGCCCGAGCAGTTCCGTTTCGCCCTTTACCACGGCCGTGCGGCCCATCGAACCGGTGGCCAGGATGACCACGCGGGCGGAATACGTGTTGGTCCCCGCAAAAACCAGCTTGGGATCCGCCGTCAGGTCCAACCCAACCACCTTGTCGGTGATGTATTCGGCGCCGAACGACTCGGCCTGGGCGCGCATGGTTTCCACGAGCTCCGCACCAGTGACCGTGCCGGGCACGCCGGGGTAGTTGCTGATCTTGCTCGTGATGCCCAGCGCGCCGGCCGTGAGGCCCTTGTCGATCACCAGGGTGCGCAGGTCGGCGCGGGCCGTGTAGATCGCCGCGGACGAGCCGGCCGGACCGCCGCCAATGATCACCACGTCATATTCTGTATCCTGCGCCCCCGCGCCCAGGCCGCCCAGGTTCAGGTTCAAAGATAGTCCCATGAATCTCCTCCCCTAGCCCGCAACTGCTTCCTGCATGCGGCTGAGCAGCATCGGCTCAGGAGCGGCACCTTCCATGTGCACGGTTTCGTTGATCACCGTGCGCGGCACGCCCTGCACCTGGTACTTGTTGGCCAGGTGGGGGAACTCGATCGCTTCCACCATGTCGGCCGTGATCAAATCGCTCTGCATGGCCAGGCGATGGGCCAGCAGCACCGCCTGCGGGCAGTACGGGCAGGTCGGGGTCACAAAAACCTGCAAATGGAGCGGCGTCTCCAGTTTGGCGACCCACTCCTTGGTTTCCCGGGCCAGGCCGGAATCGCCGGAACTGACGACCAGGATGTCGGTTATCAACGAGCTGAATTCGTAGCCGGAGGGGATGCCGAAATAGCGGATGCCGAAGTCCTTGGGCTCGTCGCCCCCGCGGGTGACGACCGTGGCCGGAATCTTGTCGACGCCGTACTGGGCGGCAACCTCCGCGTCCTTCACCAGATCATAAACCTGCACATCGATCAGATCGGAGGTGGCGGCCACCTCGTCGGCCAGCGCGCGGGTCTCGGCGCAGTACTGGCATTCCATTTCCTGGGTGAACACAACCAGGGTGACCGGGTCCTGTAATTTCGCGAACTCTTCGGCCAGCGCCTGGGCATCTTCTTCACGTAATAAAGCCATGTGGTTTCTCCTATACACAGGGCGACGGCCGTATTTCCCGGTCGTCGTGCTCCTGAATCTTTATTCTTTGCTCCTAGTATAGGCCGTACCCGTAAGGTCCATTTAAAGGGCCGGTAAAGGTTTGGTAAGGAAAACACCCCCTGACCAGATTCTCCTCCTACACTATTCTTGCCGCGTGCGAGAACGCTCGCTGCGGTGAAAGCGAACTCGCTTTAGACTATCTGAACATTGTGAGGTCTTACCTGATGAAACAACAATTGCGTCTTTTGCCCCTCCTGGCCCTGGTTCTGCTGTTCTTGGCCGCCTGTGGCGGCGCGGCGGCTCCGGTTGCCGAAGCCCCAGCCGCCCCGGTCGCCGAAGTGGATCTCTCTGCCCTGCCGGTGAACATCAGCGTGGACGAAGCCTACGCCTTAAGCAGCAACCCCGACGTGTACATGCTGGATGTACGCGAACAGGAGGAATTCGACGAAAAACATATCCCGGACATCAACTTGCTGCCGATGAGCACCCTGCAGAGCCGCGTGGACGAAATCCCCACGGACAAGACCGTGGTGGTGACCTGTCGCAGCGGCAACCGCAGCGACCAGGTGACACAGTGGCTGCGCGCAAACGGCTTTGACAACGTGCACAACATGACTGGCGGCATTAATGATTGGGAAGCCGCGGGCTTTCCGGTCATAAGATAAATCTGGTATTGCCCCCCTGCCAGGGGGTAGCTACACCCTCCTCAAGCAAAAACGGCCCTCCGGAAATGTTCCGGGGGGCCGTTTTTGTTGGCAAAGGTGGGATGGCAAAGCAGCTTTCTCGCCGCGCGGCAATGAACCGCGCACTCTCGCGACGTTAATCCCAGACTGGCAGGCCGCTGGGCACCGCTTCCGGCACGAGATCGCTGAGATCGACCGCGGAAGGGGAGGTGAGCGCGTGCAAAAAGGCCATCAGCTGGTCAACCTGCTCGTCGCTCACGTCGGGCGGTTCGGCCATGCGCGGGTCGAGCGTGGACAGGACGGCCCGCTGCACCTGCGGCTCGTTGCGCAGGCTGGCGCGCACCGGCTCGGGCAGATCACGGCCGTCATAGGCGGCCAGGCTTTCCTGCGCCCCAAGTACGTGACCGACCGCCGCCTCCAGCTCCACAAACGCGCCATTGTGCATCCACGGGCCGGTAAGGGCCACATTGCGCAGGGGCGGCGTGCGAAAGGCGAACCGGTCCTTTTCCTCGCCGGTCTGCAAGAAACGGCCGTAGTCCAGGCCCGAATCATCCTTACCCGGACCCAGCTGGGGCACGCCCAGATTATGGAAAAGCTGGTCGGTCAGCAGCGGCCCGCTGTGGCAGTTGGCGCAGCCCGCCGCGCCATAGAAGAGCAGCGCGCCGCGCTTGGCCTTGTCAGGCAGCGCCTCGTCATCACCCGCCAGGTACTGGTCCCAGGGGCTGTCGTCAAACGAGAATGCGGCGATTTCGTAGGCGGCAATGGCGTTGGCCGCGTGCTCAAAGCCGATCTTTTCCAGGGGCGTGCCGGGATAGGCGGCCGCAAACAGCTCCTGATAGGCGGGATAAGCCAGCAGGCGTTCAGTCAGCGCGGCCCAGATCGCGGGCATGTTCGCGTCTTCGACCAGGGCGATCTCGTTGATATCGTCCGTGCGGCGATTCAGCGCAGCCCAGATCGTGGCCAGATCGCTCTCCGTGCTGAGGGTCACCCCACCGCCGTCATCGGGGCGGCACAGGTCCCCTTCCTTGCCGCGCATCTCGTCGCGCGAGGTGGGCGGGAACATGGCCTGCACCGCCAGCGGGCTGTCCAGACCGGCGGGCAGCAGTTCCTTGGCCGGTGAACCGAAGTAGTCTTCTTCGTCAACCACACGGCCGTCCCAAAACATGGTCGTCCACTGCGGCGCTCCGCGGTTAAACAGTTCCGGGGCGTTGCGCGGCACGAGCTGGCGGTCCACACCCATCGCCCGCGCCGTGCCCAGACCCACGCCGCCGGTGCCGAAAGAAACGGGCAGGCCGTCCCCGCCGTGCAGCAGCGGGTGGTGGCAGGTGGCGCAGGAAATGTCGCGGTTGCCGCTGATCTCCTTGTCGAAAAACAGCGCTTCGCCCAGGGCAACCTTGGCTGGCGGCGGGGCCGGCCCCAGGTCCAGCGGCGTCACGCCGGCGGTGCGCAGGACCTCTCGCAGCTGAACATCCAGCGGCAGCGGGGCAACCAGCGGCGCGGGGTCGTCAAGGGTGCCCTGCTCGCGAAAATAGAACGCGCCCAGCGCGCTGACGGCCAGCACGGCCGTAATCGTAGCCACAATCGCAATCGCTGAAGACCACCCTTTCGTCATCAACCAGACCTCACTCTACGGCGGCAAGCCACCGTGTACTCTCCCATTATAAGGCATGTCGTCAAGGGAAGAACACGGCTTTTTACGCGCTCTTCTCGCCGGTTGGACCCTGCGCCAGGGGCAGGGTGAACGAAAAGGTGCTGCCCTGGCCCGGGCCGGCACTCTCGGCGCTCAATTCGCCGCCCAGTGCCCAGGAGAGGTGGCGCGAAATAGTGAGACCGATGCCGCTGCCGCCGCTGCCCCGGGCGCGCGATCGGTCGGCGCGAAAAAAACGCTCGAAAAGATAGGGAATCTGGGCCGGGTCGATGCCGATACCCTGGTCGATCACGGAAACGCGAGCAAAACGGCCGTAAGGGGCGATGGTCACGCGGATCTGGCTGTCCGCGGCCGAATAAGCCAGAGCGTTGCCGAGCAGGTTGATCAGGATCTGGTCCACGCGGTCCGGATCGGCATACACAAGCAGCGGCCGTGATGGTCCCTGCACCTCCACGGCCAGGCGCGCGGCCTGCCATTGCGGCTGCAGCTTGGCCACGGCGCGCTGCACCAGGGCGGTGACATCAAACGTGCCCATGTTCAGGGAGATCTGCCCCGCCTCCACGCGCGAGAGCATCTGCAGGTCGCCCACGAGGCGGCGCATCCGCCGCACCTCCTGGTACATCAGAGCCAGCGTTTCTTCGTCACAGGGGAAAACCCCGTCGAGCATTCCCTCCAGATAGCCGGAGAGGCTGGTGAGCGGCGTGCGCAGCTCGTGGGAGACATCGCCAAGCAGCGAGACCCGGGTTTGCTCCACTTCGGCCAGGGCCTGGGCCATCTGGTTGAAAGAGTTCGCCACCTGGGCCAGCTCGTCGCTGCGCGGCACGGCCATCCGCTCACCGTAATGGCCGCCGGCGATTCGTTCGCTGGCCTGAGCAAGTTGCTGCAGCGGCCGTACGATTTCGCGCGAAAGCAGCAGGCTCGTCACCAGCCCGGCGGCGATGGCGCTCAGCGCGGCGAGGCCGACCGCTAGCAGGACGGACTCGCGGAATCCGGCCGCCAACTCATTGGCCGCCGCCAGCAGCGCTTCCTGCTGGGTGGCGCTGAGATCCCCTGCTGCCAGCAGTGCCCCGGCCTGGGCCGCCACGTTTGCGCCGCGAATCCCCTGCGTGAACAACAGGGCCACCACCAGCACGACGACAACGCCGACCAGCACGACCAGCATCTGGGCGCCGGCGATGCGCCAGCGCAGCTGCCGCCAAAAGTTCATGCCGCTTCGTCTACCAGCTTATAGCCGACACCGCGCACGGTCTGGATGTAACCCTGGCCGGTTGCTTCTTCCAGCTTGCGCCGTACCTGGCCGACATAGACATCCACGACGCGCTCGTTGCCATAGAAATCGATGCCCCACACGCGGTCGATCAGCTGTTCGCGCGTCAGCACGCGCCCGGCGTGGCGGGCCAGTTCCAGCAGCACCTGGAACTCCGTCTGGGTCAGTTCCAACGCCTGCTCTCCGGCCATCACTTCGTAGCGGTCCGGGTCAATCGTCAGGCCGCTGAAAGCGATCTGGCGCGGAGCAGGCCCGCGGTCGCGGCGGCGGCGCAGAATGGCCTCGACGCGCGCCACCAGTTCGCGCGGGCTGAAAGGCTTGGTCAGGTAATCGTCCGCGCCAATGCGCAGGCCGGCGACGCGGTCGCTCTCTTCGCTGCGCGCGGTGAGCATCAGGATGAAGACCTCAGAGCTCTCGCGCAGGCGAGCGGCGACTTCAATACCGTCCATGCCCGGCAGGTTGAGGTCCAGCACCAGCAGGTCGGGGCTCCATTCCCGCGTCACTTGCAGGGCCGACGGGCCGTCAGCAACGGCGCGCACTTCAAACCCGGCATTCTCCAGGTAAGTGCGCACAATGTTCTGGATGCTCGGTTCGTCTTCCACGATCAGAATCTTGCCGGTCATGGGGATTAACCAGCCTCGCGCGCCGCCAGGAACGGCAGTTCGGAAAGTGTGGGGTGCGCGGCATACAGATCGGCCAGATCAGAAAGGTGCGCGCCCAGCTTGAGGGCCAGGGCGATTGGAGCGAGGATGCCGGCTGCCTCCGGGCCCCCGGCTACACCGCCTCGCAGCAGCCCGCTCTGCTCGTCATAAGTCAGCAGCAGAAAACCGGCGCCCTGCGCCAGCAGGTGGGGCTTCAGGGCGGCGCTGTAGGGCAAATGTACGGCCGTGAGTCCTGGTGCCGGAAAAACCCGGCCCACCTGCGCGACCTGCGGTTCGCTGTAGACGGGCTGGATGATCACGTCGGGATCATAGGGCTTAGTCAGTAGCCCGGCAGCGTGCATCGCGGCGATACGGCCTTGGCTCATCGCCTTGTTGGCGATCATCCAGCCGCCGTCGGCATCCCCAGCCAGGTAGACGGCGGGGTTGGCAGTGCGGCCGAAGCCATCCACCGCGTAACGGCCGTTCGCATCCGCCCCCACTCCCGCAGCCTCCAGGTTCAGCATCGACCAGTCCGGCTTGCGCCCAATAGCCACGAACGCCTGCGCGGCGGAATAGCGAGCGTTGTCAGCCAGAACGGCCGTGACCTGCCCCTCGCGTCGCTCCAAATCAACCACCTGCTGCCCAACGACTGCATGCACGCCCTGGCGCACAAGAGCCTGGGCAAGGAAGGTGCCGGCATCCGGATGAAAATTGGGCAGCACGCCGAACTGGTCGACAATCCAGGTGACCTGCACCCCGAGCGCATTAAACAGGAAAGCAGACTCACAGCCCGTGGCGCCCGCGCCGATAACAAGCATGGTGGGCGGCAGCGCGGACAGGCGGCTAAGGAAGCGCGGCGCTAGCACCAGACGGCCGTCGGGCTTCAGTGGTGGCGGGAAAAAGGGCACCGAACCGGGCGCGGCGATCACCGTGGCGCCGCGGATGGTGCCGGAGTCTGAGCCATCAGCGGGGGCGACCTTGAGCTGGTCGGGCGCGCTGAAGGCCGCCTGGCCGCTGAGGATGGTCACGCCCAGCGATGCCAGCCGCGATTGCAGGCCGCCATTCCAGTCGCGCTTGATCTGCTCCAGCCGCTCCAGCAGGGCAGCGAAGTTGGGCGCGCGGCCAGTCACCTGGGCTTCCTCGGCGGCGGCCAGCCACGCTTTGCTGGGCAGCAGGCTGTGCCAGCCGGCACGGCCGCCGACCGGCCCGTCGCTGATCAGGGTAACGGGGCGCCCCGCGCGCGCCGCCGTGGCTGCGGCCTCCACGCCGCCCGGCCCAGCGCCGATGACTACAATTTGTTCGCTCATGGTATCCTCCAGCTTGACCCCTGATTATATGCGCAAAGCGGCGCGGCGTCAGATTTCGGACGGCGGGTAATGGGAGGGGCAACGGCCGTTGCTGCGCTTGAGCATCAACCCGGGTAAGTTTGCTTAATTCCCTTGCCGCCCAATATTCCTACCCCCTATAATGAATCTCAGTTCCGGCGCCGCTTGGCCCGGGTTGATTCATAGTGCCCGGATGGGCAGGAACAAGGAGAAACCAACCACATGAGTACCAAAGACGATTTTAGCCTGGAAGAATGGACCGCCCTGCTGCAGGGTCCGATGATCGCCGGGATGTCGGTAATCAGCGCCGATCCAGCGATCACCAGCGTGCCGAAAGAAACGGCGGCCATGGCCAAGGCCATGTTAGTTAACCCGGTCCCCGCCGGTGGCGAGGAGCTCATCGCCAGCATGGTCGCAGACATCCAGTCCATGTCTGATAACAAAGAGAAGATGACTGCGCCCGAGTTTGCGGCCAAGGACGCGACGGGCATCACGGCCGAAATCAACCAGAAAATGACTGACCTCGCCGCGATGGTGGACGGCAAATTGTCCGCCGCGGAAGCGACCGCCTACAAGGAATGGGTGATGAGCGTCGCCCAGACTGTGGCGGAAGCAGGCAAAGAAGGCGGCTTCCTGGGCATTGGCGCCGTGCGCGTGAGCCCGGAAGAAGAGGCGGCACTGGCCGCCCTGCGCTCCGACCTGGGCCTGGCCTAGAACGAAGAACGGCGGCAGCAGTAATTGGCCCCGCGCGGCGCGCGGGGCCAGGGAGAACAGGCCAATGACAACGGCAGAATGGCAAACGCTGGTGGCAGCTTACGCGGACGAGGACGCGGCCCGCGAAGTATATGAGGATCTGCTGCGCGCGCGCAAGCATGGCGAAATCGAGCTGGCCGGCGCGGCCGTGCTGCGCCGTGACAGTGGCGGCCGCCTGACCATCGAAGAAGTGGATGACATGTATGGAGGCAAAGGGGCCGGCCTCGGCGCCCTGGTCGGCGGCGCGCTGGGGCTGCTGGGAGGCCCGATCGGCGTCCTGGTCGGCGCGGGCGTCGGCGCGGTGGTGGTCGGCACAGTCGCCAAACACCGCGACCACGGCATTCCGGACGCGCGCCTGAAGACGCTGGGCCAGTCGCTGGATCGCGGAAACTCGGCCGTAGTGGCCGTGGTGCCGCCTGAGCAGGCACCGCAAGTAGCGGAGCTGCTGGACGAAGCGGCGATTCGCGTGACCAACGCCTCCATCGCCGCAGACATGAGCTCGGACGTGTTTTCCGAAGAGGCGATGGCGAACGTCGCCGCTGCTGAGAGCACCCCCGCAGGGCGAGAAATCACGGCCGTTCCAGCCCCCAAGGCGCCGCCCGCACCCGATGACTTGCAGGCGATTGATGGAATAGGCCCCACCTATGCGCGGCGGTTGTCTGCGGCGGGCGTGCTGACCTTCGCTGATCTGGCCGCGCTGGACCCGGCGCAGGTGGTGGCGATCAGCAAGGTGCGTTCAGAGAAGGTGGCCGAGGAGTGGATTGCGGCAGCGCGGGCGCGAACCTGAAAACAGCGCCGCAACGGCCGTCTGGACCCGCTTTAGCTTAATGCATGGTGACTTTGCCAGGGACCCCTAGAAAATCGGGCTGCGATGTGCTACTCTACTCTCAGTATGTGGTTGGTTGCTGCTCCTTAACGCATGGGAAGCGATATGCATAACGATTTCCAGGTTGCCCCCCTAGACGCGCGAGCCAAGCTCTTGACTCTTTTCGTAGTCGCGCTGCTGGCTTCTGTCGGCCGGTCCAACATGCCGGCGCTGCTGGTCCTGATGGGGCTGATCGTCCTGGCCACGGCCGTTTTCGGCATTCGCGGCTATCGAGTCACCGCAGAAGCGATTGAAGTGCGCCATTACGGCTGGTCGCAGCGCTGGGCCTTGCGAGACATGGTGGACGCGACCATGCGCCCCGGCATCGTAGCTGGCTCCATGCGCACCTTTGGCATTGGCGGCTTTTTTGGCTATATCGGCCGTTTCCGCAATGGCTTGCTCGGCAACTACCACGCCTACCTCACCGACAGCTCCCGCGCTGTAGTGCTGCGCTTCCTGAATGATACCCTTGTCGTCTCCCCGGCGGATCCCCTGGCTTTTGTCAGCCAGGTCTACCGCTCGCGTGTTCCCTAGTAGCCTCCGCCACCTGCCGGGATCACAACCATAGCGTCTTTCCTGCGCCCGGTCTGTTTTCAGGCGAAAACGTGTCCTGCTTGTTCTGCGGCTATGTTGACGGCCGCTTTTTCCTGCGCTATGCTTAGCTCGGTTTATTGCCCTCACCAAGCGAGGTCTCAGACAGAAATGTTACGGTAAGTTCACCCTCCTGGTCCCTGTTTTGACCATCTTGCCCGCCCCATGGCGGCAATGCTCGTTGGGCGCTGTGCGCCGCGAGCAGAAGGTGAACCATGCTTACCGTACACCAACTGTCTAAGTCATTTGACCTGCACACCCTTTTTCACAACGTAACTTTTTCCCTCAACCACGGCGAACGCGTCGGCCTGGTTGGCGCGAATGGCTGCGGCAAAACCACGCTTCTGCGCATCCTTGCCGGCGCGGAAACGGCCGATTCCGGGCAGGTGCAGCGCCCTCCGGGCCAACGCATTGGCTACCTGCCGCAGGGCTTTGAACTGGACCCGGCGCTCGCCGTAGGTGCTGTCGTGGGCACAGCCGCGGGCCATCCGCAGGCCCTGGAAGCGGAGATAGCCTCCGCTGCCGTAGCTCTGGCCGAACGGCCGTTTGACCCCGACCTGCAAGAGCGCTATGACGATCTCCTGCGCCGCATCACCACGGCCGTTCCCGGCCGCGCTGCGGCGATCCTGGCCGGGCTCGGCCTGGACGATGTGCCGCCCGAGCTGCGCGTGGGAAGGCTCAGCGGCGGCCAGAAGACGCGCCTGGCCCTGGCGCTCACCCTGCTCGACGACCCGACGCTGCTCCTGCTGGACGAGCCCACCAATCACCTGGACGTGGAGATGCTGGAATGGCTGGAAGAGTGGCTGGCCGGGTTCGAGGGCGCGGCACTGATCGTCTCCCACGACCGCACCTTTCTGGACCGCACGGTGTCCGGTATCCTGGCCTTTGACCTGACCGAGCCGCTGGTACGGTGCTACGCCGGGAACTACAGCGACTATGCGGCGCAAGTTGCGCACGAACGCGAGCGCCAGTGGGCCAGCTATCACGACCAGCAGGCGGAAATCAGGCGCGTGCAGGCCGACATCCAGCGCACGCGTCACCAGGCCGAGGGCATGGAACGCGAAGCCACCTCCGTCCGCCGCGGCGGCGCAAAGATGAAAATGAAGGGCTACAAGGATTACCAGCAAGGCATCGCCAAGAAAGTGGCCGCCAAGGCCAAGGCCCGCGAGGGCAAGCTGGAACGCTACCTGGCCAGTGAAGAACGGGTGGAAAAACCCGCCCGGCGGCGCGACATGCGCCTCGACTTCGGTGGCACGGCCCACCTGGGGCGCTTCGTGCTCGAGACACGCGATCTCGCGGTCGGCTATGCCGCGCAGCGGCCGTTACTGCGCGACCTGAACCTCTCCCTGGCCGCCGGGGCGCGCATCGTGCTTACCGGACCCAACGGCTGCGGCAAAACGACCCTTTTGCGGACCATCGCCGGGCAGCTGCCCGCCCTGGGCGGCGTGGTCGAGCTGGGGCCAAGCGTAAAGCTGGGCTACATGACCCAGGAGCAGGACAACCTCGACCCGCGCAGCACGCCCCTGGCCACGATCCGCCCCGCCTTTGGCGGCGAGACCGCCGCGCGCACCTTCCTGGCCTACTTCCTGATCACCGGCGACGAGGCCCTGCTGCCCAACGCGCGGCTCAGCTACGGGCAGCGCGCGCGGCTGGCCCTGGCGCAGCTCGTCGCCGAGGGCTGCAACCTGCTCCTGCTGGATGAGCCGATCAACCACCTCGACATCCGCGCGCGCGAGCAGTTTGAGGAGGCCCTGGACAGCTTTGACGGCGCAATCCTGGCTGTGGTGCATGACCGGGCCTTTATCCAGCGCTTCGCGGAAAACCTGTGGTGGGTGGAGGGCGGCGAAATGCGGGTTAGCTAACAACCCCAGGGGGCAGTTGTTTCCTTTCTGCGGAAACAACCATTCCCCAATATCAGGATCGGATCAGGATTACGGTTGACGGCCGTTCGCTCGGGGAGTACCTTTGAGACGTAAACTAGCAGCAAGAACCAGAGAAAGGAAAACCAGATGGCAGAAGATGAATTCGTAGAGGTAGTGGTCGCTGTTCTGGCCAATGACAGCGCGGCCGTGGGAGCCCTGGCGGGCCTCAAAGATTGGGCCGAAAAAAGAAAAGACATCGAACTTGGTTCCATTGCCACGCTCAAAATGGTGAATGGCAAACTGGAAGCCGACATAGAACGCAAAAAGGGCAAGAGTCCCGTGATCAGCGGCGTCACCGGCCTTGTCAAAGGGGTCCTGGGACCGTATCTGCTTGTCGGCAACATCGTCGGCGGCGTGGCCAGCAGCTTCTTCCGGGACTCCGAGGAAATGACCGCCGCAGAGCTCGAACAATTGGGTCAGGAGCTGCAGGGCGAGAGCGTGGCCATGCTCGTCGTCTGTCGGCAGGGCCAAGGCGAACCGACCAGCCGCCAGCTGGCCGCCATGGGCGGGCGCCAGCAGATCATCGCCATTCCCATGACCGTGATTGACCAGGCAAACGCCGCCCTGGAAGAGGCCGCCGCGCAAGCCGAAGCAGAAAAACAGGCGGCCAAAGACGCGGAGAAAGCCGCCAAAGAAGCCGAAAAGGCCGCCAAGGAAGCCGAAAAAGCGGCCAAAAAAGCCGAGAACGAAGCCCAGGAAAACGAGTGACCCTGAGTAGCCCATCGCGCCGGCGTTGTGCGCCCCTGCACATCGCGCTGGCGTTGCACCCGCCGGCTTCCGCAATTCCCCTAGCGGATCAGTGCAGCCGGTTCCATCGCTTCAGCCCGGCGCTTGATCCCCAGAAGCATCCTGCGCTCCATCACAAAACCTACCGGGTCCACGAAGCCGCGCCACATCACCTTACTGCCCAGGTCGGGCGTGTGCTGCAGGCGCGAGCGCAGCAGCATTCGCGTTTTGCCGGCCGTGACGGGCTTGAGCACAAACGCCCAGATGAACTGAAACGGCTTAACATTGGCGGCCGTCCGGGTCCTCCGCGCCGCGCAGGACAAGCACCGTAGGCGGCTCCACGATGGCCGCGGTGAAGCTCGGAAAGTTCGCGCCCGGCGGGCCAAGGCGCACCTGGTCACCGGGGACCAACACCTGGTACTCCGGCAGGATTTGCGCGGCGTTGTGAATGTCACAGCCAACCAGATTCTCCAGCCGCTGGTAACTGTAGAGCCCGCCTCGCCCCTGGCCGAGCTGGACCAGCCACGGCCACACGGCCGTCACCGCAGCCTCAATCGTGATCGCCCTCGTGGAGACCAGGGTCGCCTCCGGGGCCAGTTCATCGCCGGGCAGGGCCACGGCCGTTTCCGCCGCCGTCGCCCCCCAACGGCCGTACCAGCGGCGCGAAACAGGACTGCTGACGATACTCCCGGCCACCGCCGCCGCGCCAAAGATTTCTTCCATAGCAGATGGGTTGAAATTCGAACTCATGGATACCACTCCTGATTCAGGCCTTTGCGGGCACACTTATCAATCATTCCCTGGTCAATCTGCCCGACTGGTCGTCCCGGCGTCGCGCAGCTTTCCATTCCAGACGCCCCTATCATAGCGCCAAATCGGCCCGACGCGTCCCCTATCTGGGGATAGGTCTCTGCCCGCTCCTTGGCGCGCGGTGCAGTTCAGGTCCCGGGGTTGAAGACCACGGGCACAAACTGATTCTGTGCTGGACTCGGGCTCCCGGAGTACCAGAAACCGGGATCGAGCCGGTACCTGTCACTGCGGGAACGGCCGTCCGCCCATTGCCCCAACACGTCATCGATTTGAACGTTTTCCGATTGGCGCGACCCACCGCCGCCGGAAAACAGGTTCCAGCTCAGGTCAAAGTGCGGCGAAACCTGGGCCAGGGCCGCGACGACCGTAAGGGTCAGCAGAAGCAGCAGCAGCGAAGCCACAACAACATGCTTCATGACTTTGCTCCTTGCTCGCCGCTCACGGTTGGAAAACCACAAACTGGAACGGCCCCTTGACCGGCTTGGTGTCCAGGTCATAGATGCCTATGAACAACTTGCCCGTGCTTCCCCAGGCGCTGGTAAACCCGCCGACAATGGGCGTGACGTTCGTTATATAGGACCAGTGATCATAGGAGACGCCATCAATGGTAATCTCGTAGGCCTTGTGCAGCGCGTTCCACTTGCTGGAGACATTGGCCGTAGCGCTGGCGACGGTGCCGTCTTCATGAATAATGCCGGCAGCGATATAACGCCCGTTGTGCATCCCCCCGTAGATATGATCTGCAAACTCATACTGCGTCACGTAATCGGCGTGAGCGTGGTCTCCGCCGCTCAAGCTGCCCGTCACGTTCAGATCGCCCTGAACATCCACCACGCCGTTGCTCCTCAGCGCCGGTCCGGTGCCCGTGTTGGCCACGGTAAGCGCGGCGGCAGCGCCCTGGGTATTAATCGCGGCGCCGGGCACGAGGCCCAGCGCGTAGGCGACCGGCACCAGCTGCTGGCGTGGTGTGGCTTCTTCGTCGGCACCCACCTTGACACCCAGCCACAGCTCACGGCCGTCAAAGAGGCTCTGGGCCAGGGGCGTAGTGTCGCCCAATAGAGTGCTGAACAGGCCGCCGCTCACAGGCACATCCTTGGTCTCGGTCCAAAGGGGCGTGCCTCCGGACGGTGCGCTATAAAGGCGCAAGGACATGGTGTAGGAGCCATCGGGCACCGGGTCACTGCTTTCCGGGTCGCTGAGGCGGCCCTGATACTGGAGCAGGGGTGAGACGGCGGCGGAGACAGCAGCTGTCTCCTGGGCACCGGCGACCGGCTGAAACCACTCCAGCAGCGGTACTGCCGCGAGCAAGAGCAGGGCCACAAATGCCAGGGCCAGCGTTTGGGCGATTCGACTTTTCATCGGCTTCCACCTCCGTTTTGGGGATTATAGATCGACCTGCCCGGGAGCGATAGTGAGAAATGTCATCTTTTGCCACAGAATTGTGCAAGATAACCACGGAATATCACGGCGCTCCCACGGCCCTACAGGTGAGCCGCTTCGCCTGGCTGCCGTACCACCAGCGAATCCCTGCTCAATAACCCTGGCACGCGGCGCAGGTGGTTGGACCTGGGCACGACCGTCTGCTACGATCCCGCTTCAACCTCAGCGGCAAAGGATGGTGGGTGATGGAACGATGGACAGTGGAAACGAACGGCGCGGCGCTGGCCGGTGAAAGCGCGGGCGCCGGGCAGGCGATCCTCTTCCTGCACGCCGGGGTAGCCGACCGGCGCATGTGGCGCGCCCAAATGGACGCCCTGCGCGACGGCTACCTCGTCGCCGCCTATGACCGGCGGGGCTTCGGCGAGACGGTAGCCGAGGACGTACCCTTTCACCGCGGCGAAGACCTGGCGGCCGTGCTCGACGCGCTGGGGCTAGAAACGGCCGTGCTCGCCGGCTGCTCCATGGGCGGCCTGCTGGCCCTGGAGTTCGCCCTGGCCCACCCCGAGCGCGTGGATGGCCTGGTGCTGATCGCCGCCGCCGTAACCGGCGCGCCTTGGCCGGAACAGGAGCCGCCGCTGACCGCCCGGCGCGAAGCGGCGCTGGAAGTCGCCGACGCCGCGGGCGACCTGAAGACCGTCAATGAGCTGGAAGCGGTGCTCTGGCTGGACGGCCCGGAGAGCGCGGCGGGTCGGGTTAGCGGTCCGCTGCGAGAGCTGTTCCTGGATATGAACGGGATCTCCCTTGCCCACCCGCCGCTGCCCGGGCAGGCCCAGGAGGCGGCCATTTTTGAGCGCCTTGGTGACATTTCCGCCCCGACCCTCGTCCTGTGGGGCGATCTGGATTATAGCGGCGTGGAGATGCAGTCGCGCCTGCTGGTGGAAGAAATCCCCAACGCGCGCGGCGTGCTCATACCCGGCACGGCCCACCTGCCCAGTCTGGAACAGCCGCAGCGGGTGACGGCGCTGCTGCGCAACTTCCTGGCCGGCTGCTAGGCTACTGGTCCGGCCTGCCCTGCGCGCGCAGCAGGTATTCAATCGTTTCCAGGTGCTGCTCGCTGCTGCTGAGCGTGCTCAGCAGCTGCGCCAGCGCGGGATCGGCGGCGGGCAGAACGGCCGTGTCCTTCCCGGCCAGCGCCGCGTTTTGCTGGATCAACTGCCCCTCGATGCGCACCAGCGTATTGTTGATCCGCCCCAGGCGGCTGTACATGCCAAAAAAGGCGATCAACACGGCGATGGGAATCAGCACGGCGAGGCAAGTCAGCAGCAACCCCGCGCCGCCCAACACCTGGCCGATGACGTCAAAATCACTGGGGCTCATGGGGATTCCTCCGGAATTGCGTTGTACAGTATCAGCGAAATTGTAACCGAAATGCCGCGGTCGCGTGACAAACGTTGTCCGGCCGGCGGCCTTGCCGCAGCCGGAGCTGGCGGGGCAAAAGAACCAGGCCTACCTTTTCCGATGTTTCTATGCCATACTGTATTGCGCACCGTCTGGTCCGGTTCACCTCGTTACTTCTCCTGCGCCGGTGACCAGGCAGGATCGCGCGAACGCTATCACGTGGTTTTGGAACGGAGGGCCCGGTGACAGAGAGGAAGGGCGCGTATTCTACTCCGGCGATCATCGCTGCCATCACAGTAGGCGGATTCGCCATCTGGATGGCTTTCCTGGCCGCTGTCTGGGGAGTTCTAAAGGCCGCCGGTAGTACCGCCAATTTCTGGGAGATGACCGGCGCCCTGTCCACCGCTGCGGTCGTCACCGCCGTGGTCGTCGCCGGATACGTCGCCAATCGCGAATTCGCGGAACTTGCCAGCACGCGGCACATGGAGATCGCGGACAAGCTGTTTGAAGAGATGAACTCCGCAGAAAATATTGCCGCCCGCAGATGGGTGTTCCAGGAGCTGCCGGCCGATCCCAAGCAAGCGATGGAAGCACTGACGCAGGAGGAAAAGGATACAATCAAGCGGGTCCTGAATTCGCTGGACCGCATCGCTTTTCTGACGCAATCGGGATGGATACCAGAGGAGATGGTAATGCCCTGGATGAATTCAATGGTGGTCAAATCCTGGGCCAAGCTGGAACCCTATGTGCAATACGAAAGCAAACGCAGACACGAGCCTGATTATTACGAAAACGTCCGTTTGCTGGGAGAGCGCTGTGTTGCATGGAGGAAAACCATGCGGCCGGATGCGCAGGTCACGTGGCTCGAAAATGCTCTTTAACAGGTTCGCCCACCGCCACAATCCTTCAAGGACCGGGTTCAATGGCCCCATTTGTCGCCGCAAGAGCCGCCGTCCGGCGGCTGGATTCCTATCGTCTTGCGAGCAAAGGTCGTATTACGGACCGATTGTAAGGATTGTGTAAAGACCTAGCCCGCAGCCCGCACTGCTCCTATAATTTCCTCAAAGGTGGCGGGAATAGGCGCTGCGCGCGGCAGCACGCCACCCCGGGGACAAGTACGTTGACTTTGAGGTCGCTCTCGGCATTTTCAACCGGATACCGCTTTGGCCACGGCCGTATACCCTGTCCGTTCGCCTGCTGCCGGATTGATCTTGTGACTTCCACGGCCGTTCCTCCAAACGGCCGTTTTGCGTTCTACCCACCTACCCAGCAAAGGACCCGCTATGCTTGAAGTTCTGGGCAAAACCGAAAACTACGGCTTTGTAATCGACAACCGCAAGTGCATCGGCTGCCACGCCTGCTCCACCGCCTGCAAGAGCGAAAACGAGGTGCCGCTCGGCGTCTATCGCACCTGGGTCAAATACGTGGAAACCGGCACCTACCCCGATGCCCGCCGCCACTTCCAGGTCACGCGCTGCAACCACTGCGCCAACCCGCCCTGCGTGCGCATCTGCCCCACCGAAGCGATGTTCCAGCGGACCGACGGCATCGTCGAGTTCGACAGCAACGTCTGCATCGGCTGCAAGGCCTGCATGCAGGCCTGCCCCTACGACGCCATCCACATCGACCCCAGCACGCACACCGCGGCCAAGTGCAACTACTGCGCCCACCGCCTCGACGTCGGCCTCGAACCCGCCTGCGTCGTCGTCTGCCCCGAACAGGCAATCATCGCCGGCGACATCAACGACCCCACCACCGAGATCAGCATGCTGCTCTCCACCCAGGACGTCACCGTGCGCAAGCCGGAACAGGGCACCGCGCCGAAGTTGTTCTATATCGACGGCAACGACGTGGTGCTGCACCCCACGGCCGTGGAACGGACCCCCGAAACCTTCATGTGGGCCGATGTTATCCCGCTACACGAAAATGGGCATGGGGCCAACGGCCATAGCAACGGCGCCGCCGCGCCCGCAGTCAGGGCCGGCAGCGCCCGCTGGTCCAGCCAGCCCATGCAGGTGCGCGTGCCCCAGGCCCAGGGCCAGCCCAGCGCCGGGCCAATCCAGTTCGGTTCCCGCGTCGCCGAACACATGGTCCAGGTCGGCTACAACGCCCAGCACCTCATCCCCTGGCACTGGCCCGTGCCCGCCTATCTGGTCACCAAGGGCATCGCCGCGGGCATCTTCACCATCTTCGCCCTCGGCTGGGGGCTGGATCTCTTCTCCTTTGACAGCCAGACGGCGCTGATCGGCGGCTTCCTCTCTCTGCTCTTTGTCGGCCTCACCACCCTGCTGCTGGTCTACGACCTGGAACAGCCGGGCCGCTTCCTCTATATTCTCGCCCGCCCGCAGTGGAAAAGCTGGCTGGCCCGCGGCGCGTTCATCCTGATTGGTTTCAGCATCGTCGCCGGCATGTACTGGCTCTTTGAAGTCGGCGCGGCGCTCTTCGACTATGACAGCATCGCCCGCTATATCCTGCTTTGGCTCGGCCTGCCGCTGGCCATCGGCAGCGCGGTCTACACCGCCTACCTCTTCGCCCAGGCCGAAGGGCGCGACCTGTGGCAAAGTTCGCTGCTGCCCTTCCACCTCGTGGTGCAGGCGCTCGTGGGCGGCAGCGCCGTCCTGCTGCTGGTCGATCTCGTCGCTCCGATGCCCTTCGACATGAGCCGGGGCGTGGCCATCGTCTTTGTCGCCGCGCTGCTGGTCGATTTATTCGTCACCCTGGTGGGCGAATTCAGCGTGCCGCACGCCAGCGAAGTTGCCGCCAAAGCGGCGCACGAAATCAGCGACGGCCGTTACAGCCGCCACTTCTGGTGGGGCAGCATCGGCCTCGGTCACGCCCTGCCCCTCGGCCTGGCCCTCGTCGCCGCCGTGAGCGCGGGCCTGTCGCCTGTCCTGCTGGCCGCCGCCGCCCTCGCCGCCCTGGCCGGACTGTATTTGTACGAGTACGCCTTCGTTATGGCCCCGCAGGAGATTCCCAACAGCTAAAGCGATCAGGCGGCGGTCTTTCACGCCGGCGGCCTGGTTCGCAGAGAGATCAACTCTATGAGCAACGACAACAACCCGCGCAGCCTCAGCAGCATCTTCAAAACCATGCTTCACCTCGGCGCGCCGGTGGACGCCTTTCCCCCGCCGGGCAGCGAGGTCACCAATGCCGCCGGCACCGCCCTACCGTCCTATGGCGAGATCGACCTGAGCAAGGTGGAAATGCTTTCCGTGCGCCAGGAAGACGGCCGTTTGTCCAAATACCCGCCCCCCGAACTGTGGGACGACTGGGTGGAATGGGACGGCAAGCAGTGGCCCAAGAAGGTCGCCCGCCGCTACATGCTCGTGCCCACCGTCTGCTTCAACTGCGAAAGCGCCTGCGGCCTGCTGGCCTACGTGGACAAGACCACCCTGGAGATCAAGAAGTTCGAGGGCAACCCCGCCCATCCCGGCAGCCGCGGCCGCAACTGCGCCAAGGGCCCCGCCACGCACAACCAGATCTACGACCCCGAACGTATCCTCTACCCGCTGAAGCGCGTCGGCGAGCGCGGCGCGGGGCAGTGGAAGCGCATCACCTGGGAAGAGGCGCTGTCTGAAATCGCCGCCAAAATGCGTGAGAGCCGCCTCAAGCGCAAGGACGGCATCATGTACCATGTCGGCCGGCCCGGCGAAGATCATTACACCAACCGCGCCATCCAGGCCTGGGGTGTCGACGGCCACAACAGCCATACCAACATCTGTTCCAGCGGCGCCCGTTTGGGCCTCTACATGTGGGGCGCCTTCGACCGCCCCAGCCCCGACCACACCAACGCCCGCGTCATCCTGCTCATCTCCAGCCACCTGGAGACAGGCCACTACTTTAACCCTCACGCCCAGCGGATCATTGAGGGCAAGATGAAGGGCGCCAAGCTGATCACCTTTGACCCCCGCCTGAGCAACACCGCCAGCATGAGCGACACCTGGCTGCCCACCTGGCCCGGCAGCGAAACCACGGTGCTGCTGGCCATGGCCAATTATTTGATCCAGAACGGCCGTTACGATCGTGAGTTCGTACGCCGCTGGGTGAACTGGCAGGAGACCCTGGAGGCGGTGCAAGACGGCCGTCTTGCCCCCTTCGACAAGGCTTTGCACCAGGAGATCGTCAATTCTCCTGCCAGTTATTCACTCTTTGAGCGCCTGCTGCTAGACCTCTACGGCGGGTTCACCTTCGAACGCGCCGCTGAAGAATCGCAGGTGCCCATCGAACGCATCATCGAAGCCGCCGAAGCCGTGGCCAACTGCGACGGTAAGCTGGCCACCCACACCTGGCGCAGCGCCAGCATCGGCAACCTCGGCGGCTGGCAGGTTGCGCGCGCCCTCTTCTTCCTCAACGTGCTCACCGGCAGCGTTGGCACCCCCGGCGGCACTTCCGCCAACAGCTGGAACAAATTCGTGCCCAAACCGCACGACGTGCCCCCGCCCGGTACCGCCTGGAACGAGCTGCAGCTCCCGCACGAGTGGCCCTTCGCCCATTACGAGATGAGCTTCCTACTGCCCCACTTCCTCGAAGAAGGGCGTGGCGAGATCGACGTCTACTTCACCCGCGTCTACAACCCGATGTGGATCAATCCCGACGGCTTCATGTGGCTCAAAGCGCTGCAAGACGAAGAAAAGATGAAATGCCACGTCGCCCTCACTCCCACCTGGAACGAGTCCGCC
Organism: uncultured Chloroflexia bacterium; assembly: GCA_963786145.1. Classification (GTDB taxonomy): domain Bacteria; phylum Chloroflexota; class Anaerolineae; order Promineifilales; family Promineifilaceae; genus JAACFF01. Next base: position 139,109 of record CAWAYB010000001.1, on the reverse strand, counting down.
TGGTTCGCCGATTACGTCCTGCCCATGGGCCACGCCGGCGAACGGCACGATCTGATGAGCCAGGAAACGCACGCCGGGCAATGGATCGCCTTCCGCCAGCCGGTGCGCCGCGTCGCCATGGAGAAGCTCGGCCATAAAGTCGAATTCACCTACCAGGCCAACCCCGGCGAAGTCTGGGAGGAAAACGAGTTCTGGGTCGAACTCTCCGCGCGTATGGACCCCGACGGTACGCTGGGCATCCGCAAGCATTTCGAAAGCCCCTATCGCCCCGGCGAAATCATCACCCAGGACGAATACTGGCAATGGATCTTTGAAAACAGCGTTCCTGGCCTGCCGGAAGCGGCAGCCAAAGAGAACCTTAGCCCGCTGGCCTACATGCGCAAATACGGGGCTTTTGAAGTCACGCGCGACAACTACCAGCCTTACGCCAGGCCCGTGCCTGGCCTGGAAGGGGCGGACACGGCCGTTCTCAGCACCAAAGCCAACGGCAGCGCCCTGTCGCTCGACCGCCAGGAACGCGTGCTCAAAGACGGCAAGGTCGCCGGCGTGTTGATCGACGGCGAGGCCAAAGTCGGCGTGGGCACGCCCAGCCGCAAGTTCGAGTTCTTCAGCCCCACCATCCACGACTGGGGCTGGCCCGAACGCGAATACACCATCCCCTGGCCGCTCAAAAGCCACGTGCACCCCGACAACATCGACCGGGCCAAAGGGGAAATGCTGCTGCTGCCCAACTTCCGCCTGCCCACGTTGATCCATACTCGCAGCGCCAACGCCAAGTGGCTCTATGAAATCTCGCACAAGAACCCGGTCTGGATGCACCCCGGCGACGCCGCCCGCCTCGGCGTAGTGACCGGCGACCTGATCCGCGTGGAGACGGAGATCGGCTACTTCATCGACAAGGTCTGGGTCACGGAGGGCATCAAGCCGGGGGTGATCGCCATGAGCCACCATCTGGGCCGCTGGCGCCTGCAAGACGATCTGGGCGGCAACCCTGGCATGTCCAACGTGGCCACGCTGGAAGACGACGGCCGTGGCGGCCACAAGCTGAACATCCTCAGCGGGGCCAAAAAGTGGGAGACCTTCGACCCGGACACCAGCCGCATCTGGTGGGAAGAGGTCGGCGTGCACCAGAACCTGACCCATGCCGTGCACCCCGACCCCATCAGCGGCGCGCACTGCTGGCTGCAAAAAGCAGTCAACGTGCGCAAGGCCGCGCCGGGGGAGAAATTTGGCGATGTATGGGTGGATACGAACCGTTCAATGGAAGTGTATCGCGAGTGGCTGGCCATGACACGCAGCGCCGTGGACCACAGCCCGGACGGCAACCGCCGGCCCTTGTGGCTAAAACGGCCGTTGAAACCCGTCCTCGAGGCATACAAGCTGCCCGAACAGCCGTTTGGCCGCGAACCCGCAGCGGATCGCGCCGCCGCTGACTGACGATAGGGCGGCTCCCCGAAGTCGCCCACAGAATTGGAAATGGAAGAAGTTGTGTTGGGGAACAGTCGCGGTTCCACCTGGAGGAACTCATGTGGTTTGAAACCTTGATACGCGAAGAAACCGGCTGCGCGGCCTACATGGTCGGCTGTCAGAACACAGGGCAGTGCGCCGTCTTTGACCCGGTGTGGGACATCCAGCCCTACCTGGACATGGCCGAGCACAAGCTCTCCAACATCCGCTATGTGATTGATTCGCACAGCCACGCCGACCACGTGTCCGGCGCGCGCCGCCTGGCCGAAGCCACCGGCGCAGAGTTGATCCTGCCCGAACTGGCCGAGATCACCTATGAAGCCACGCGCGTCAGCCACGGCGACACCATCCGTATGGGCGGCGTAGGCCTGGAGTTTGTCCACGTGCCCGGCCACCGCCCGGAGCAGATGAACCTGCTGGTCTACGATCACCCGCGCGGCCCGGAGCCGTGGTTCATCCTCACCGCCGACTTCGTCCTCGTCGGCGACGTCGCCCGGCCCGATCTCGCCCAGGCGGGCGACGAAGGCGCGCCCGTGCTTTTCGATGTCTCCATCCCCCGTTTCCTCAACCTGCCCGATCACGTGGAGGTCTATCCCGGCCATCTGGCCGGGTCTACCTGAGGACGCGTCACAAGTGGCAAGGTTGTCACTACCGTGGGATACGAACGGCGCTATAACCCGGCGTTGAACTTTAACGATAAAGACGCTTTTACGGCCCATATGCAGGACGAGCAGCCGGTCAAACCGGCCAATATCGCCAACATTGTGGCTACCAATCAAGGGCACCTGCCCCTGACCATGGAGATGCCGCACGCCAAACCGCTCCACACAGCCGAAGTGCAGGCGCTGATGGCCGGAGGCGCCGTGGTCATCGACACCCGCTCCTCCTCCGAATTCGGCGCAGGGCATATCCCCGGCGCCTACAATGTGCATCTCTCCAGCGGCGAGTTTGAGCAGCGCGTCGGCTGGGTCACTGAGCTGGACGCGCCGCTGATCCTCTGCACCAACACGGCCGAAGAGGCCCAGCAGGCGATTTACAATATGGCCTTCATCGCTCTCGACTCCCGCGTCGTGGGCTTCCTGGACGGTGGGCTGGACGCCTGGTTGGCCGCAGGGCAGCATATCGTCCATCTGCCGCAGCTCGATGTCTTTGAACTGGAACAACGGCTGACCAGCAACGGCCTGAAGGTGCTCGACGTGCGCGAGACGGATGAATGGATTGAAGGGCATATCCAGGATTCCATTTCCCTCAGCTTTAAGCTTATTCCCACCAGGCTGGACGCCCTGGGCCTGGACCCGGGCAAACCACTGGCGATCACCTGCCAGACGGGCAAGCGCTCCAGTACGGCCGCCAGCATGCTCCTGCGCGAGGGCTACACCGACCTGTACAATATCATCGGCGGCATGACGGCCTGGGAGAGCGCGGAGATGAAGATGGTAGAGGGTCTGGGCACGGCCGTACGCCTCTAGCCTTCGCCTGCAACCTCGAAATTCGAACAAAGTGTGAAAACCAGCCCTCCTGGACCGGTTTTCCACTTTGTTCGAAATAGCAGAGGGCGGCCCGCCGTCCTTGGTCATTCTTCCTCTTGATTTTGCAGCCATCCTTGGCTACATTACTCTGGTGGATTCGTCATATCAAATTTTAGTGTGATTGGAATTGGAGGCGCTATGTTAGAATGGATCATGCAGCCGTGGCCCTGGTATGTCACCGGCCCGGCTCTCGGTTTGATGATACCCCTGCTGCTTCTCAGTACGGGCAAGTCCTGGGGCATTTCGGGCAGTTTCCGCAATATCAACGCCATGTGCGCCCCGCGCACCAAGCTGCCCTACCTGCAGTTTGACTGGCGCAGCAGCGCCTGGAAAGTCATCCTCGCCGTGGGCGTCGTGATCGGCGGCTTCATCGCCAACTACCTGCTCTCGCCCGAGCCGGTGCCATTCCTTCCCGACATCTATTTCTCGGTCAAAGGGGTGCTGCTGCTCTCCGCCGGCGGGCTCTTGATTGGCTTCGGCACGCGCTACGCCGACGGCTGCACCTCCGGCCACACCTTAATGGGCCTGTCCAACCTGCAGATGACCAGCCTGATCGCCACCATCTGCTTCTTCATCGGTGGGCTGATCATGACCTGGCTGATCATGCCGCTGCTGGTCTAGAGTCGGAGGAGAAGAACGATGGACACTGTACAGGATACTCCCCGGGAAACCTCGCAGGTGGCACTTAACCTGCGCGTGCTGGTCATCGGCACCATGTTCGGCATTGTGCTGGTCAAGGGCCAGGTCATCTCCTGGTTCAATATCCAGGAAATGTTTCGCTTCCAGAGCGCCTACATGTACCTGGTGATTGGATCGGCCGTGGTCGTGGGCGCCATCTCCGTGTTCCTGATCAAGCGCACGCACGCGCGCACGATTGACCGCCAGGAAATTGAAATCAAGAGCAAGAAACTGAACAAGGGTACGGTCATCGGTGGGATCATGTTTGGCCTCGGCTGGGCCGTGACCGGCGCCTGCCCTGGCCCGATCTACGCCCAGATCGGCAGCGGTACCTGGCTGGCCTTTGTGACCCTGGGCGCGGCATTGGTCGGCTCCTATCTCTATGCCCTGGCCCAGCCGCGCCTGCCCAACTGAGAAACGAAAAATGAGGAACGCGGCATGCCCCACGGCCGTTTCCCCATACCCCAGCACGCCGGCGCGCTCCAATCGTCCTCATCGCGCCGGCGTTGTGGCCTGGCCCGGCGCGTCATAGCCTGCCTGTAGCACATCGCGCCGGCGCTGTGCCTTCCCCCTGCCCGGGGCAGCCTGTGGCGGGTCAAAATCATAAGGCAGTGCATGACGCACCGTGTCGCGGTTCAATCAAACCCAGCGCGAGCCCACAAGGATCGGCCATGAATCCGAAATATGCCCTCGCGTTTCCGGCCCTCATCCTGCTCGTCTACGTCGTCTACGGCTATCTGCAGGACCACACCCTCATCGCCGGCTCCAATCGGGACCTCGGCCTGTTATTCGGCCTGACCGGCGCGTTGCTCTTGGCCTGGGGGATCTACGGCGGCCACGCGCCGCACATCGTGCCCGGCTGCCTGCTGCTGGGCCTGGGCGTGGTCATTCTCCTCTACGCTGAGCCCAAAGCCCCCGCCCTTCCGCGCCATCAGCTGGCGGCAGCGGCGCTCGCAATGATGGCGGCCAGCTTCCTGGCCATCCCCTACCTCACCGCCACCTTCACCGATCGCCGCCTGCTCTGGCCGGTCGTGCCCGCGCTCCTGCTGGCAGCAACGGCCGTCCTCGCCTTCCTCCAGTTCCCTCTGCGCCGCCTCCTCGGCTGGTAATAACCCGCCCTGCCGGTCCCTGCAGCGCGCCCCTGGCCAGGGTACAAACCTCCGCATTCTGCGTCCCCCCTTATTCTCCCTCTTGACAGGCCATTCATCTCATGCTAATCTACTAACACGATTTACTAAATCGGTTAAGTGGAGGAGTGTCGACCTGTGCCCGAACCTACCAAACGGCCGTCCATGCAAGATGTCGCCACCCTGGCCGGCGTCTCGCGCACCACGGTTTCCTTCGTCCTCAACGATGTCCCCGACAGTAACATCCCCCAGAAGACCAAGGATCGCGTCTGGGCGGCCATTGAGGAACTCGGCTACCGCCCCAACGCCATCGCCCGCGGCCTGCGCTCCCAGCGCACCCACACCATCGGCTTCATCTCTGATGTCATCGCCACCACGCCCCATGCCGGGCACATGATCCAGGGCGCCCAGGATTTCGCCTGGGCCAACGACATGCTGCTGCTGTTGATCAATACGGGTAATAGCGAGCGCATGAAACTCGCCGCCGTCGACATGCTCCTCGACCGGCAGGTGGACGGCATTGTCTATGCCACGATGTACCACCGCCTCGCCCACCCCCCGGCAAGCGTCCGGGCCCTGCCCACCGTGCTGCTCGACTGCTTCAACGAGGATCGTTCCCTGCCCTCCGTCGTGCCGGACGAGGTGGAGGCCGGGTATACCGCAATCAAGACCCTCATCGACAGGGGCCACCGGCGCATCGGCTTCATTAACAACGATGACGACATTCCCGCCACCCACGGCCGTTTGGCGGGCTACCGCCAGGCCCTGCTCGAAGCCGCCATCCCCTTTGAGCAAGAGCTGGTCGTGGTGGACCACGAACAAAATGGTGGCTACAACGCCACGCGCAGGCTGATGGCCATCGCCAACCCGCCTTCGGCCATGTTTTGTTTCAACGACCGCATGGCTATGGGCGCCTACGATGCCCTACGCAACCTCGGCCTGCACATCCCCACCGACATCGCCGTGATCGGCTTCGACAACCAGGAGCTGATCGCCCCCAATCTGTACCCCCCACTGACCACGATGGAACTGCCGCACTACGCTATGGGGCAGTGGGCGGTGGAGCATTTGCTGCAGCTGATTGACCAACCCGAGCTGCGCGGCGAAACGGCCGTGCAGCATAAAGTAATCTGCCCGCTGATTGAACGGGCTTCCGCCTGACCGCAGATTCCCCGGGCACACGAGGAGGCGCTTATCGATCTGGACCCACCCACCACTTGGCAGCTCAACCACTAAGGTAACCTACGATTGTTGTCCAACTCACGAAGGAGAGATATCCGATGAAGAAACAAACTGCCTGGAGGATTGGCGCACTCGCGCTCCTGATTCTGGCCCTGCTGTTGGTCGCCTGCGGCGGTGCCGCCCCGGCCACCGATGCCCCGGCCGCCGGCGAGGCTGCTGCTCCCGTAGAAGAAGCCGCGCCCGCGGAAGAAGCCGCACCCGTGGAAGAAGCCGCACCCGTGGAAGAAGCCGCGCCCGCCGATCCCACCGGTGCCGTGGAACTGAGCATGTGGTACCACGGCGCGGGCAACGAGGTCGAAAGCGCGCTGATCAACCAGATCATCGATGACTACAACGCCTCCCAGAGCGCCTATACGGTCGTCCTCGAGGACTTCCCCCAGGCGACATACAATGAATCCATCGTCGCCGCCGCCCTGTCCGGCAACCTGCCCGACATCATCGACGTTGACGGCCCGGTCATGCCCAACTGGGCCTGGTCCGGCTACATGGCCCCCTTGCAGCTGTCGGAAGGTACGCTGGACGGCTTCCTCCCCGGCGCGATCGGCATGTGGGACGGCGAAGTCTACTCGGTCGGCCTGTGGGACGCGGCCATCGCCATGTACGCGCGGCGCTCCGTCCTCGAAGCCAACGATATCCGCATCCCCACGCTCGACGAGCCGTGGACCCTGGAAGAGTTCGACGCCGCCCTGGAAACCCTGGATGCGACCGGTGAGTTCGAATACGCCTTCGACCCCGGCCTGGCCTGGACCGGTGAATGGTATCCCTACGCCTTCTCGCCCCTGCTGCAAAGTTTCGGCGGTGACATCATTGATCGCAGCACCATGACCACGGCCGAAGGAGCCCTCAACGGACCCGAAGCCATCGCCTTTGGCGAATGGTGGCAGAGCCTGTACGATCGCGAGTTGGCCCCCGGCACCTCGCAGGACGGCGCGGACCGCGAGACAGGCTTCATCGACGGCCGTTATGCCCTGCAGTGGAACGGCAACTGGGCCGCCGTCGCCGCCCTCGATGCCTACGGCGACGACATGCTCTTCCTGCCCGCCCCTGACTTCGGCACCGGCCCCAAGATCGGCGCCGCCTCCTGGCAGTTCGGCGTCTCCTCCGCCAGCGACCATCAGGAAGGCGCGAATGACTTCATCGAGTTCGCCCTGCAAGATGAGTACCTGGCCGCCTTCTCCGACGGCATCGGCCTCGTCCCCTCGACCCTTAGCGCCGCAGCCCTCACCGAGAACTACGCCCCCGGCGGGCCGCTGGAAGTCTTCTTCGGCCTCAGTGAAGCGCAAGCAGTGCTGCGCCCGCCGACCCCCGCTTATCTGTCCGCGGCTTTGACCTTCGAAAAAGCCATCGCCGACATCACCAATGGCGCCGACGTAACCGACGCGCTCGATGCCGCCGCCGATGAAATCAACGCCGACATCGAAGCCAACGGCGGCTATGGTTTCACCGGCGAAGTAATCGCCCCCGCCGCCGCCGCCGCCGCGGTTGCAGAAGTCGCCGAACCGGCCGGCGACGCCGTCCCCTGAGCATGTGGTACCACGGCGCGGGCAACGAGGTGGAAAGCGCGCTGATCAACCAGATCATCGACGATTTCAACGCCTCCCAGAGCGAGTACGTGATCGAACTGGAGGACTTCCCCCAGGCGACGTACAATGAATCCATCGTCGCCGCCGCCCTGTCCGGCAACCTGCCCGACATCATCGACGTTGACGGCCCGGTCATGCCCAACTGGGCCTGGTCTGGTTACATGGCTCCCTTGCAGCTGTCGGAAGGTACGCTGGACGGCTTCCTCCCCGGCGCGATCGGCATGTGGGACGGCGAAGTCTACTCGGTCGGCCTGTGGGACGCGGCCATCGCCATGTACGCGCGGCGCTCCGTCCTCGAAGCCAACGATATCCGCATCCCCACGCTCGACGAGCCGTGGACCCTGGAAGAGTTCGACGCCGCCCTGGAAACCCTGGATGCGACCGGTGAGTTCGAATACGCCTTCGACCCCGGCCTGGCCTGGACCGGTGAATGGTATCCCTACGCCTTCTCGCCCCTGCTGCAAAGTTTCGGCGGTGACATCATCGACCGCTCGACAATGTTGACCGCGGAGGGCGCGCTAAATGGCGATGAAGCCATCGCCTTTGGCGAATGGTGGCAGAGCCTGTACGATCGCGAGCTGGCCCCCGGCACCTCGCAGGACGGCGCGGACCGCGAGACAGGCTTCATCGACGGCCGCTATGCCCTGCAGTGGAACGGCAACTGGGCCGCCGTCGCCGCCCTCGATGCCTACGGCGACGACATGCTCTTCCTGCCCGCCCCTGACTTCGGCACCGGCCCCAAGATCGGCGCCGCCTCCTGGCAGTTCGGCGTCTCCTCCGCCAGCGACCATCAGGAAGGCGCGAATGACTTCATCGAGTTCGCCCTGCAAGATGAGTACCTGGCCGCCTTCTCGGACGGCATCGGCCTCGTCCCCTCCACCCTTAGCGCCGCAGCCCTCACCGAGAACTACGCCCCCGGCGGGCCGCTGGAAGTCTTCTTCGGCCTCAGTGAAGCGCAGGCAGTGCTGCGCCCGCCCACCCCGGCCTACCTGTCCGCAGCCTTAACCTTCGAAAAAGCCATCGCCGACATCACCAATGGCGCCGACGTGACCGACGCGCTTGATGCGGCCGTGGATGAAATCAATGCCGACATAGAAGCCAACGGCGGCTACGGTTTCGGCGGCTAGGCGCAGCCGGAATCGATAGGGTAGCGTTCTCGAAAATCTTGTAGCAAGCACCTATGGCAGTGGGCCTGTCCCACGACAGACCCACTGCCACTCTCCCACACCGTGGAGGTCAACCGTGACCACATCTGATCCAACACAGGTCGATGGCCTGGCCCACGCGGCTATCGAGCATCCAACAGCAGGCGGCTCATACGGCCGCAACCGCGAGGGGTTAACAGGGTGGCTGATGGCCAGCCCGGCGATCCTGCTGCTCCTGACCTTTCTTATCATCCCGTTCTTGATGGCCTTTGGATTGGCCTTCACCAACCAGAGGCTGATATCGCCCAACCCCACGGAGTGGGTCGGCACAGCGAACTTCGAGCGCCTGCTCACGGTGCGTTTGCTGCCTCTCCAGCCCGAGATGGACCCTGCAACCGGTCAACCGGCCGTGGATGACGATGGCAACCTGGTCTACCCCCGTGTGCGCACCTACACGCGCGACAACCCTGACTATCCGCAGTACGCCGGGTTGCAGGAGTGGTTCAGCATCACCATCGGCCAGACGCAGTACACGGTCCTGGCTGGCGACGAAGTGTTCATGCGCTCCATCGTCAATACCTTCTACTTCGCGCTCGTTGTTGTGCCCCTTCAGGCCGGAATCGCCCTGGGCCTGGCCCTGCTGGTGAACCAGGCTATCCACGGCGTGAACATCTTCCGCACCATCTATTTTGTTCCCGTGGTCATGTCCCTGGTGGTGGTCTCGCTGTTGTGGAGATTCATCTATGACGGGCAGAACGGCCTGCTCAACAATATGCTGGAGATAATCACCTTCGGCAACTTTGAGCCGGTAGACTGGCTGGGCAATCCCGCCACCGCTCTGCCGGCCATCATGGCCATGTCCATGTGGCAGGGCGTCGGCTTTCATATGGTGATCTGGCTGGCCGGGCTGCAAACAATCCCCGGCAGCCTCTATGAAGCCGCCTCCGTGGAGGGCGCCGGAACGTGGCAGAAGTTCCGCTATGTCACCTGGCCGGGCCTGCGCAACACGGCGATCTTCATCCTGGTGACCATCACCATCGCCGCCTTCGGCCTGTTCACCCAGGTCGACGTCATGACCCGGGGCGGACCACTCGATTCCACCACCTCGGTCATCTTCCAGATGGTGCAGCGCGGCTATGAAAAACAGGACATCGCCATGGGCTCCGCCATCTCCGTCGTATTCTTCATCCTGGTGCTGATCGTAGCCATGATCCAGCGCTACATCACAAGGGAGAAATAGCCATGACCACGAATACTGGCGTAAAGAGCCGCAGCTACAAGTTGACCCTGGGCGCTACCTATTTGTTGATGGGAGTGTTGGCAGTCATCTTCATCTTCCCCATCGTGTTTATGTTCATGTCGTCGCTGAAGCCGAACCTGCAGCTGCTGCAAGACTCGGCCTCAATCCGCGCCTTCCTGCCCGTAGGCGACATCTCCCTGAATAACTATCGTGAAGCCTTCGACCGCGCGCCGGTCGGCCGTTTCATCCTCAATTCCGTATTCGTCACCTCGGTCACGGTCGTGGTCGGCTTGCTGGTCAATTCCCTGGCTGGTTTCGCCATCGCCATCCCGCGCTGGCGAGGCAAATCAATCGTGCTGGGTGTGATTATCGCCACGCTCATCGTGCCCTTTGAAACCATCGCCGTGCCCCTGCTGCTGATCGTCAGCCGCCTGCCGAATATTACCGCCGAGGGCTTCAAGCTGGGCTGGATCAACACCTACCAGGTGCAGATCTTCCCCTTCATCGCCAATGCGTTTACGATTTTCTTGTTCGCCCAGTTCTTTGGGGCGCTGCCCTATGCCCTGGTGGAAGCGGCCAAGATCGACGGCGCGAGCTGGTGGCAGATATTCACCAAGGTCATCGCGCCTATCTCGGGACCGGTCTACGCCACGGCGGCCATCCTCACCTTCCTGCCGATGTGGAACCAGTATCTTTGGCCGCTGATGGTGGTCCAATCCGAAGAGTATCGACCGGTGATGGTGGGTTTGCAGTACTTCTTCCAGCTAAACGTGGAGTGGGGTGAAATCATGGCCTTTCTGTCCCTGATCACCATCCCGGTACTGATCTTGTTTCTCTCGCTGCAGCGCTCTTTCATCGAGAGCATCGCTGCCAGCGGTATCAAAGGCTAGGAGGAGACCGGCACGGCCGTTTCGCTGCCTGCCATCCCTCACAGGGCTTGGACGTTCGAAACAGCCGTGTTATTCTCCCCCGATCTGATTGCGCCGTCCCGCTCGCCTACGCGCGTAAGGTCGGCTCGGGCGCGTAACTAGTACCGCTCTGCTGTACGCTACCCTGGGACTGGAGGCCTGCCGGGTGCACGATTCAAAAACCACCGCAACACCCTTGGCCTACGACGAGCGATTCCGTCCGCAGCTGCATTTCACCCCGCCCAGTGGTTGGCTCAATGACCCCAACGGCTTGGTGTACTATGCTGGTGAATACCATCTCTTTTACCAGCACTTCCCTCGCGACACCGTGTGGGGACCGATGCATTGGGGCCATGCCGTCAGCACGGATCTGATCAACTGGACTCACCTGCCCGTCGCCCTCCAACCCGACGACCTGGGCTATATCTTTTCCGGCAGCGCCGTCATCGACTGGCACAACACCGCCGGGTTCGGCCCGCAAGCGATGGTCGTACTCTTCACCCATCATGACCCGCACGATTCCAAACAGAGCCAAAGTCTGGCCTACAGCATAGATCGCGGGCGCACCTGGACCAAGTATGCAGGCAATCCAGTGATCGACACGCCCTCCAATCTGCGCGACTTCCGCGATCCGAAGATCTTCTGGTACGGGGATCAATCCGCAGGCGGCCGCTGGGTCATGGCCCTCGCCACTACCAGCGCCATCCTGTTCTACACTTCGCCGGACCTGATTACCTGGCAGCCCGGCGGCAGCTTCGGCTCCGGCTACGGCGCCCGCAGCGGGGTCTGGGAAACACCGGACCTCTTCCAGCTACCCGTCGATGATGGTCCGGATACCCGCTGGGTGCTGCTCGCCGGCGTGGGCGACGGCGCGCCGGCCGGCGGCTCAGGCGAGCAATACTTTATTGGCAGCTTCGACGGGCAGACCTTCACCAGCGAGAACGAAAAAGACACCGTCCTCTGGTTTGATTACGGGGCCGACAACTATGCCACCCAGTCCTGGAGCGATGTGCCGCACGGCCGTCGCCTGGTCCTCTCCTGGATGAACAACTGGCAGTATGGCCGCGCCATTCCCACCACAGCCTGGCGCGGCGCCATGACGATGCCGCGCGAGCTCCGCCTCGTCCGCACGCCGTCCGGTGTGCGGCTGTCCCAGGCACCCGCTCCTGAATTCCAGGCGCAGCGCGGCCAGCCCTACAGCCGTTCCGATTTCACCGTCCCCGCCGGCGAGACCCTCCTCCTGCCCCCGCTCGGGCTGGTGTTCGAGCTGGAGCTGGCCGTAGACCTGCCCGAGGCCGCTGCCGGCACCTTTGGCCTGCGCCTGCGCACCGGCGCGGACCAGCATACCGCGATCGGCTGCACCCCCGGCGCCAGGACCCTCTTCATCGATCGCCGCCGCTCCGGCCTGTCCGCTTTCCACGACGATTTCCCTGCACTGCACAGCGCGCCGCTGGCAGCGCAAGACGGCCGTATTCGCCTGCGCCTTTTCGTCGACCGATCCTCAGTCGAGCTGTTCGCCAACGATGGTACCTTGGTCCTAACCGACCAGATTTTCCCCACAGGTGAAGAGATGCAGGTCGAACTGTTTGCTGGCGACACCCCCCTCACCATCTCCCGCTTCGACGCCTACCGCCTGCAATCCGCCCGCTTCTCCAAGTAGGACATCGTGACGAGGTGCCCCCGCCCAACCCGCGCCGGACACCTCGCTGCCTTGTCCCGTCGTCTCCGCCCACGCCCCCTTCCGATCACGCCTCTAGAGATGCGGAAAGTTATGTCAACTTCTTATGTCAACGTGATCGAATTGTTTCTCCAAAACGATTCAATTCGATCACCTTAACATAACAACCATCGGCCGTCATCCGGGTTTCACATTCCGCGTTCCGCAGTGGCCCGCATGCGGTATAATGAACGTCCATGATGACCCGCGCCGAACTGCTGCTCGCCCGGCAGCGCACGTACCAGCTCTTCAGCCGCCTGTATGCGCATGGCCCCAGCGCGGATCTGCTGCCGCTGCTGGCCGAGATTCCCCAGCTGGCCGCGCACCTGCCTGCCCGGCTGGACGCCGACCAGGCCGCGGCGGCCCACTACCAGACCTTCAGCGACACCGCCCTGCCTTTCGAGAGCATCTTCCGTGATCCCAGCGGGCTGCTCTTTGGCGATCTCACGGCCGTGGTAGACGCGTTCTATCGCGAGCTGCGCTTTGAGCCCGCCGCCGAGCCGGACGCGCTCAGCAGCGAGCTGGCGTTCCTCGCTTTTCTCGGTTCCGAAGAGGGTCACGCCTTGGCCCGAGGTCACGAACCGCAGGTGGCGCTCTTGCAGCAGCAACAGGCCCGCTTCCTCAACGACCATTTGCTGGTCTGGCTGGCCCCCTTCGCCGCGGCGCTGGAACACGGCCGTGCCCCCTTCTACGCTGCCCTGGCCGAGCTCACACTGGCCCTGGCCGCCGAACATTGGGCCGAACTCGCCGCCCGGCCCGCCGTACCCGATCTTCCCCCCGTCCCGGACCTGCTGCATGAAGCGTCAACCAGCCTGCGCCAGATCAGCGGCACCCTGCTCACCCCGCCCTACAGCGGCTTCTATCTCAGCCGCGACACCATCGGCGAGCTCGCCCGGCGGCGCAAGCTGCCGCGCGGCTTCGGCAAGCGCCGCCAGATCCTGCGCAACCTGCTAGAAACGGCGGGCCAGTATGACAGCGCCGCGCTGGTGCTGGACGATCTGTCCGCCGTCGCCGTCAGCTTTGCCCGGACCTACGAGCGCCAGTTGGGCAGCCTGCCCGCGCTGGGTCCTTTCCTACGGCCGTGGCAGGAACGCCTGGTCGCCACGCAGGAGCTGCTGGCTGAAATGCGCGGCCTGACCTCCTCTACTTCATAGATAATACGCTTCCGGCGTGCAGATTCGCGGTTTTCGTGGCATGATCGTCCCGTGATATGTGCGTCCCACCTGATCCTGATTTGCACGTGTTGAAACCACTCGGAGTAGTATGAATTCCAGTCAAACTACCAGCCGCTGGCCCACACGGCCCATTTTGTTCACAGCCCTGGCCATGGGCGCCGGCATGGCCGCCGGCCTCCTCCTGAGCTACTTCCTGCTGAGCAACCAGGTTGCCCGCAGCCTCGTCAGCGTCCTTGACCAGCAGCAGTACTTTCTCAAAATGCTGTTCGCCCTCTTCTTCCTGCTGGGCATCAGCGGACTGGGCGGGGCGCTGGCCGGAGCGCTGGCCGGCTGGGCCATCGAAAAGTACAGCACCGTTTCCGCGCAAGGTACGAGCTACATATGGCGCGGGGCGCTGAGCTTCTTCATCGCCCACTTCGTGATTGTGCTGCCTGCGCTGGCGTATGCCCTGCTCACCTCCTTCTTTCACCCCGATGTAGATGTCAGCTGGACGCGGCTGCCGCAGATGTTCGGCGCCCTGGGCGTCCTCTATGGCCTGATCGGCGGCGCCCTCTTCGGCCTGCTGACCGTGGGCCTGCGCCGCTTCCTCTGGATCGTCCTGGCCGCAGCCACTGGCTTCGGCTTGGGGGGGCTGCTGCTGGGTCTGTTCATCCGCCTCGCGGCGGACAGCGACGCCGCCTTCACCCGCCTGCTGTGGGCCATGCTGGGCATGTTCTTCTTCGGCGCGCTGGGCGGCGGGGCGTTGGGCTTTGCCTTCAGCCGCCTGCACGATTCCAAGCCGCTGTTCCCCGACTCCAGGATCTGGCGCTGGGCGGTCAACCTCGCCATCGCCGCCATCCTCTTCACCGGCCTGGTCTTCCTCAGGAATGCAATCGTGCTGCTGACTCGCGTTCCCGGTTCCCTGGAACCGATCCTCGTGCTGCCCACGCAGGGTACGGCCTGGACTGTCTCCGAGGGAACGCCCTCCGGAATAGGCCTCGTTGCCGAACCCGTGGAACAGGCCCGCTGCGAAGACAACCGTGTTGTCGTCACCCAGGGTGGGGACGAGATCAGCCCTCGCGACTGGCCCGGCTGCGTTTCCGACCCCCTGGCCGCGCGCGCTGGCGACGCCGTGCACATGGTCTGGTACAGCACCACCGTCGAACGCAACTCCGGCGCAACCAGCACGGGCAACTTCCTGCTGGAGAGCATCCTTCTCGACGGCGCCTGGACCTACCCGGCAATCATCACGCAGACCGGCGGCCCGGTGCAGCCCGAGCTCAGCAGTGGCGCGAATGGAGAGCTGCTCATGGCCTGGAATGACCAGTCCGGCCCGCGCTACGCCACCATGACCCCTTACGAGTGTGACGGCGTGCCCGAAGGGCGGCTAGCGCAGGTACTCTACAACGTGGTGCGCGACCCGCAGTGGCGCCCCGCATCGGACCCGGTGACCTGGTGCCAGAACCATTTCGACCGCCTGCACTTTACGCCCAACCCCAAGGCGCCCGATACAACCTATGAAAGCTATCCCAAAGGGGCTTTCAGTTCCGTGGCCGATCTGGTGCGCACGGCCGAGTATGAGGTCATGTTTGTCACCATGCAGTGGGATCCGCCCAGCGGCGAGATCAGCCCCGGCGACACGCTCGCCCAGGCCATCGGCGACCTCTACGCCAACCTGCAGGCTCATCCCGAACAGTATCCACGCGGCCTGACCGTGCGCATCCTGCTGGGCCACTATCCCGAAACGACATTGTTCCAACTGGCGAATCAGGTCGACTACGTGATTACGGACCTGACTGCGGCCGGCGTGGACACGTTCCGCAAGCCCGAAATCGGTTGGGAACTACAGCTGGCGAACTTTGACGGGTCATGGCCGCACGCCCACAGCAAGTTTGTCGTCGTGGACGGCAAAACAGCCGTGGCCGCGGGCTTCAATTACAGTTACCTGCACCTGCCCAAAGAGGACCCCAGCGGCCTGGGCCTGGACATGACCGACATGGGCATCCAGATCACCGGGCCAATCGCTCAATCGGTGTTAGCCGCCTACGACGACCTGTGGTCCGGTTCCGAGCAGGTCGCCTGCGGGCGGATCAATTACAGGCTGCCCGTGTTGTTCTTCTTCTTTTGCACCAGCTTCGAGGCGCAGGCCACGCATACTCCGGAGACGCTGCGCTTCCACCCGCAGGAGCCTTCGCCCTACAGCAGCTTCGCCCTGCACCACACGCCAAAGCACCTGGAATCGGATGAAGCCCTGCTCGCCGTCATCCTGGCCGCTGAAGACACCATTGACCTGTTCGAGGTCAACTTCTCCCTAGAGACGGCGTGCGTTGTGGGCATCGTCCTGGATAGGTTTTGTACAGAGGAAGCGGCCATCCCACCCTATATGGAGGCGCTGCGCACGGCCGTGATCGATCACGACGTACAGCTGCGCGTGATGATGGAAGCCACGGCCATGAATGGTTTCGAGAACCGCATGGCCGCACGCTGGCTGCTGAGTGAAGCCGATGCCGCCGGCAAGCTCGATAACGTGGACCTGCGCTTCAACAGCAACAAGATGCACAACAAGGGCATGCTGATCGACCGCGAACTGCTTTCTGTGGGCAGCCAGAACTTCCACTGGAGTGCCTGGGGCGATCCCAGCCTGACCGAGTATAATATGGCCACGGATGATCTGCGCGCGGTAACCGATTTCCTGGACGAGTATGAGTACTGGTGGAATCTGGCCATCCCGGCGCAGGAAGACAACTGGCTGCAGGAAGCGCGCGCCGCGCGCGGCGGGTAGCCTGCACAACGCGAACTGGCGGCCGGCTTCCCGCGGGCCGGCCGCTTTGCGATCAAGAAGGAGAGAGCCATGAGCGAATTACAACGGCGACGTTTGGGCAAAACCGGGTTGATGGTCAGCGAAATCGGCTTTGGCCTCTGGGCCGCTGGGGGCAACGAGTGGGGACCCACCGATGACCAGACAATCCTGGACACAATTGACCGCGCCCTCGAAGCGGGAGTCAACTTCTACGATACGGCCGATGTCTACGGCATGGGCCACAGTGAAGAGCTGCTCGCCCAGGCGATGGACGGCCGTCGCGACCAGTTCATTGTCGCCACCAAGATCGGCTGGATCGGCTATGATGAAATGCGCGACCGCACAGGCTATGACACCGTGGACAAGCTGATCGCTGGGGTCGAGAGCAATTTGCGCCGCCTGGATACCGACTATATCGATGTCCTGCAAAGCCATATCGACCACCGCGAAGCGACAATGGAGATTTTTCTGGAAGGGTTCCAGCGCCTCGTAGAGCAGGGCAAAGTGCGCTTCTACGGCGTGAGCACCAGCGATTTCGAATACTTGCAGGCCTTCAATCAAGACGGCCGTTGTTCCACCCTGCAAATCGACTACAGCATCCTGCACCGCATGCCTGAAACGGACATCCTGCCCTACTGCCAGTCTGAGGATATCGGAGTGATCATTCGCGGCGCGCTGGCAATGGGCATCCTGGCCGGCAAGTTCACGGCCAACAGCACCTTCCCGGACGGGGATTTCCGCCGCAACTGGACTGAGAATGCGGAAGAGAACCGCGTCTTCAAGGATGATCTGCGCAAGGTCGAGCAGCTGCGACCACTGGAAGACGGCCGTACCTTGGCCCAGGCCGCGCTGCAGTTTACCCTCGCCCACCCGGCGGTCAGCACGGTGATCCCCGGCATCAAGGACCAGCGGCAGCTGGACGTCAATGTGGCTGCGGCCCTGCTGCCGCGCCTGAGCGCCTCCGAGATGCGCCTGATCGACAAGGTCGTGCCCCGCGGCGGTGGGCGCAAGATCTGGCCGGCCTAGGCCGCCGGCCGGCGCGTCGCGCCACTACATAGCACACCCCGGACGCGGGTGGACAACTCACAGAAGCAGTCCACCCGCGTCCGGCAGCCTGGGCGAGTCGCTCAACAATCCCTCATATCGACAAGCCAGAAAATCCTTAATACTGTGATCTTGACAACACTGTGCGTTATACAGTATACTATTACTGTGTAACGTACAGTAACAAAGGACCCACAGTATATGAGCGAGATCGACGATAACGTCACCAAACTTCGACTGGAGCTCCGCCGCGGGGTTGTCGTGCTGGCCGTGCTCAGCAAGTTGGGCCGGCCGCAGTACGGCTACAGCTTGATCCAGGAACTGGCCGAGCAAGGGCTGGACGTGGAAGAAGGCACGCTGTACCCCCTGCTGCGGCGGCTGGAAAAGCAGGGCCTGTTGGAAAGCGAATGGGAAGTTGGCGAAGCCCGGCCGCGCAAGTATTACCAGATCAGCAAACAGGGCCGCAAAGTGCTCGACACGCTGACCGGCGATTGGTTTGAGACCGTGGACGTCATGCAAAGTCTGCTCAGGAATGGAGAAACGTCATGAGTGATTTGGTGGAACGATATGTAGCCCAGGTAGGGCGCTACCTGCCCAAGAACGAGCGCGAAGAGATTCAAAACGAACTGCGCTCCTTGCTTCAAGACCAGCTGGACGACCGCTACAAAGGTGCCCCTGGCGACGACGATGTGGTCGAGCTCTTGAGCGAATTTGGCGACCCGCGGGAGATGGCGGCGTCCTACAGCAGCGAACAATACCTGGTCGGCCCTGACCTCTACCCGACGATGATGATGGTTCTACAGCGCGGCTGGATCTGGATCCCGATTCTCGTCGTCTTGATCCGCGTGTTGGTGGCCTTCCTGACTGCTGAGCCGACGACGCTCTTCGGCCTGTTTCTGGACACCGCCCTCGCCGTAGTTCAGGCGTTGTTTGTGTTTAGCGCGATTGTGGTGCTGATCTTCGCCATCATGCAGCACTCCGGGGTGGAACTCGACGAGACAAAGCAGGAGTTCGACCCCCGGAACCTGCCCCAAGTCGATGATCGCGCGGCGATTGACCGCGGCGAGGTGGCCTTCGGCATTGCCTTCAACATCTTCGGCATCTTCATCCTGAGCTACTTCCTGCGCGTTGGCGGCTTGACCATGCGTTTTAACCCGACTGAGGCGGTAGAAGTACTTCCGGTGCCGCAGTCTTGGCTCATCGTTTTCATCATCGCGCTGGCCGGCGAGACCTTAGTGGACGTGCTGGCGCTGCGGCGCGGGCGTTGGAGCGTGGGGCTGCTGCTGGCGGAGATGGTGATGAAGCTGCTCGGCGTGCTGGGCACGTATCAAGTGTTGATGGTGCCGCTGTTCGGTTTGCTTTTCGCGACTGTGCCAGGGCTGGCCAATATACCCTTTGCCGAGAGAGCGCCGCAGATTTTCGCCGTCTTTGCAGCCTTTGTCATCTTGGTTGAATCAGTAAGCAAGATCGTCAAGCTGGTCTTTGGCGCTAGTGACAAACGGCCGTTCATCTCCATCGATCCGTCGCGGTAACCAGGGGTTATCCCATTTAGACCAATCAAACCTATGAGGAGTATTCGTCATGAAAGCAGTCATCCAGGAAAAATATGGTTCAGCCGATGTGCTCGAACTGCGTGAAGTAGCCAGGCCAGTTCCCAAAGAGAATGAACTTCTAATCAGAATCCACGCCGCCTCGGTGAACGCCTACGACTGGCACATCATGCACGCCAAACCATTCGTGGTTCGTTTTGCCCGCGGCTTCACGAAGCCAAAGAACCCCACCCTTGGCGCGGACATCGCCGGTGTCGTTGAGGCGGTCGGCTCGAAAGTCACCCAGTTCCAACCCGGCGACGAAGTCTTTGGCGATCTGTCCGCCAGCGGAGACGGCGGCTTCGCCGAGTATGTGACTGCGCCGGAAGAAGCCATGATCCTCAAGCCCGCTGAGATGACTTTTGCCCAAGCCGCCGCGGTACCCATGGCCGCAGTCACCGCCCTGCAGGGTCTGCGTGACGCCGGCAAGCTGCAGCCGGGACAGAAGGTGTTGATCAACGGCGCGTCGGGCGGCGTGGGCAGCTTCGCGGTGCAGATCGCCAAGCTGCTGGGGGCGGAAGTCACGGCCGTCTGCAGCACGTCCAAGATGGAACAGGCCCGCGCCCTGGGCGCGGATCACGTTATTGATTACACGCAAGAGGACTTCACGCAGAGCGGCAAGCAATATGACCTGATTCTCGGCGTCAACGGCGGGCGTTCGCTGGGCGACTATGAACGCGCGCTGACCCCTACCGGCATCTACGTCATGGCCGGAGGCAGCAACTCGCAAATCTTCTCCGCGGTGCTTTTCGGCTCCTTCAAATCCAAGGACGGCGGGCGGACCATGACCAATGTCAGCGCCAAGCCGAACCAGACCGATCTGGCATTCATTTGCGATGCGATCCTCGCTGGAAATATCACCCCCTTACTGGACCGCGAGTACCCGCTGAGCCAGACCGCGGACGCCATTCGCTATGTAGAAGACGGGCACGCGCGCGGCAAGGTCATCATCAACGTCGCCGCTAACGGTCGTTAGCGCCTTTCCGCCGCCACACGCAGCACCGTAGGGGTGGTTTGCGAACCACCCCTACCTGCACCGACCACCTCGTTTAGAGCGTATCAAAGGAGAAAGACTCATGGTCGATGACATGGTAATTCACCCCCGGATTCTGCTATCCGCCCTGTGGGTCAGTTTGATGCTGACTTACCTGCTCGGCGACGTCCTGCGCATTTTCAGCGGCGACTTCGCGGACGCGGATAAGAGCATGATGCCCGGCGGCCAGGCAGCCTGGCTGGGCATCTCCGCGCTGATGCTCATTCCCATTCTCATGGTGGTGCTGTCGCTGGCCCTGCCCTATCCGGTCGTGCGCTGGGTCTGCATCGTCGCTGCGGCCTTCTTCTTCCTCTTTAACGCCGTCGGCCTGCCCACGTACCCCTCCGCCTACGACAAGTTCCTGATCATCGTGGGACTGGTCTTTAACCTGATCACCATCTGGGTAGCCTGGAGCTGGGTGGCATGAAAGCCGCCGTCTGGACCGCATATGGCCCACCCGAAGTCCTACAACTGCAAGAGGTACCCACGCCCGTACCCAGGGCGGGCGAAATCCTGATCCGTATCCAGGCGACGACGGTCACGGCCGGTGACTGCGAGATGCGCACCCTACAGCTCCCCCTTTCCCTGGGTCTGCCCATGCGCTTCTATACCGGCCTGCGCAGGCCCCAACGCATCCGCATTCTGGGCCAGGAGCTGGCGGGAGTGGTGGCCGCCGTGGGACAGGGAGTGCTCCAGTTCGACGTGGGCGATCGGGTCTTCGCGGCCACGGGTTTTGGCCTCGGCGCCTACGCGGAGTACATCTGCCTCCCCGCGGACGACAAAGAAGTGCCGGTGGCTACCATGCCCGCCAACCTGAGCTTCGCTGAAGCCGCGGCAGTGCCCGTCGGCGGGCTGGAAGCGCTGCACTTCCTGCGCGGGGCGAATATCCAGCCGGGGGAAGAAGTGCTGATCAACGGCGCAGGCGGCAGCATCGGCACCATGGGCGTGCAGCTGGCCCGCGCTTACGAAGCGGAAGTTACGGCCGTGGATCATCCCGCCAAGCTGGACATGCTGCGCGCCCTCGGTGCCAAACATGTCATTGACTACACGCAGGAAGACTTCACGCGCAGCGGCCGCCGCTACGATGTAATCTTTGACGTGGTCGGCAAGAGCGACTACGGACGCAGCGTGACCGCGCTGCGGGAAAACGGCCGGTATCTCGTCGCCAATCCTTCCTATTCCGGCATGCTGCGCGGCCTTCTAACCACGCGCGGCAGCAGCAAGAGCGTACACACAGCCACCGGCAGCCAGACTACCGCCGACCTGCTCTACCTCAAACAGCTGATTGAAGCGGGAACGCTGCGGCCGGTGATCGACCGTACCTACCCGCTAGCCCAGGTTGCGGAAGCACACCGCTATGTCGAGACCGGACGCAAGGCGGGGAATGTGGTGCTGATGGTGGCCTAGCCGCCCAGAACAGCCGTACTTGGACTTGCTGGTTTGGCCTTGCGGGTGATCCATTGGGCTCATGGCGCTTGGATTGGCATGGAGCCGCAAATACAAAGAAGACCTGGCATAGTCGGGCCAGGTCTTCTGAACTACTGCACTAAGCGCCCTCAGCCGGTGTTACTGGGAGGCGGCCTCAACATTATCGGCCGTGTAGACGGTAAACGGTCCCATCAACACGCGCAGGCCTGCGTCGCGGGTCGGGTCTTTCTCGATCGTGCAGGTGCCCATCCGGCCTGCTTCGAAGGATGCGCCGTCCACGGCTTCCAGCTGTCCCGTTGCCAGCAGATAGCTGGCATAGTAGGAGAGATAGCCGAGGTCGACGAAACTCCAGAGGGCGAATTCGGGAGCGCAGCCATTGAGCGTGTAGGAGACCATCTCGGCGGGCAGCCCAAGGCCGGAGACCTTAACCGTGTCGCAGAGACCCTCGTCCTGCATGGCCTTGGCCGCAGCAGCGATGCCGACGGTGGTGGGGGCCATGATCAGCTCCATGTCCGGATACTTGTCTACGAGCGCCAGGGCCTGGTTGTAGCTGTCTTCAGACTGGTCATTGCCGTAGACAATCTCCAGCAGCTCCAGGTTGCTGTAGTCGTCCGTGGCCAGAACCTCTTCCATGGAGGCGATCCACGCATTCTGGTTCGAGGCGTCCGGAGACGCAGACAGAATCGCGAACTGGCCGCCGTCGTCCCCAAGAATCGAGCGGGCCATGTCCGCCATCACCTTGCCGGTCTCATCAAAGTCCACCTGGGCAATGAAGACATCTTCGCCTTCGGCCGTGGGTATCGGCGAGTCCCAGGTTACAACCGTCATGCCCGCATCCTTGGCCGCGGGTCCGCATTGCGGCAGCTCGCCGCCCTGGCAGGATGGGCAGCACTAGAACCTAAGGTGCTTACGTTGCCTGATCCACTCCTCACCGGCGCAGCATCCCGCGTTCCCGGCCCCCCGTTTAATTGACGGCCGTGGCGTTGCCTTTCTATAATGAATGGCCCATGACCATGCCCATCCTGGCCACCAAGCTCTACATGCCTCGCCCCCGACCGCTCGCTGTTCCTCGACCGCACCTTCTGGAGCGCCTGGAACAGGGCCTGCACCGTAAGCTGACAATGGTTTCTGCGCCGGCCGGTTTTGGCAAAACCTCGCTGGTCAGCCAATGGCTCTCCGCTTCTGGGCGACCGGTGGCCTGGCTGTCCCTAGACGGGCGAGACGGCGATCCCGCCCGTTTCCTGGCCTACGTGGTGGCCGCGCTGCAAACCGTCAGCCCAGGCCTTGGCGAAGCCGTGCTGGCCGGGCAAGGTTCGTCGCCGCCGGCGCCCGGTGAAGCTGAATTGACGGCGCTGCTCAACGAGATCCATGGCTGTGCCCTGGAATTTGTTCTGGTTCTGGATGATTACCACGAGGTGGAAGAAACGGCCGTGGACCGCATCCTCGACTTCATACTCGAGCACCAACCGCCGCACATGCATCTGGTCCTCATCAGCCGCGAAGACCCGGCCCTGCCCCTACCGCGCCTGCGCGCCCGCGCCCAACTGGCCGAACTGCGCGCCGCCGACCTGCGCTTCACCCCGGCCGAAGCAGCACAGTTCCTGCATGACGTCATGGGCCTCAACCTCGGGCCGGAAGAGGTCGCCGCCCTGGAAAAACGCACCGAGGGCTGGATTGCCGGACTGCAGTTGGCCGGCATTTCCCTGCAGACCGAGGCCGACAACGCGCTCTTCATCCAGACTTTCGGCGGCAGCAATCAATTTGTCCTTGATTACCTGCTGCAAGAGGTGCTGGAGCGCCAGCCCACGGCCGTGCAGGAATTCCTGCTGGCCACATCGATTCTCGATAACCTCTGTGGTCCGCTCTGCGATGCTGTGCTGGCCGCCGAGCGCGGGCGCGGCCAGCGCACACTTGAATACCTGGACCGCGCCAATCTCTTCACCGTGCCCCTGGACAGCCGGCGCGCCTGGTATCGCTATCACCACCTGTTTGCCGATCTGCTGCGCAAGCGCCTGGAATCGAGAAGCGCTGGGACCGGTGCAACGCCGGTATCTGCTTACCATCTCCGGGCCAGTATCTGGTATGAGGCCGAGGGCCAGGCAGTGGAAGCGTTTCAGCACGCCGCTGCTGCCGGTGAGTTGGACCGCGCCGAGCGTCTCGTGCAAGGGGAGGGTATGCCGCTCCACTTTCGCGGGGCCATACGGCCGGTGCGTAAGTGGCTTGCCTCGCTGCCGGAAAGCACTATGGACAGCCGTCCATCTCTCTGGGTCATGTTTGCCCTGGCGCTCACCCTGGAAGGGGACGGAACGGCGGCCCAGCAGGCGATCACGGCCGCCGAGAACGCTCTCCACGGCGGCGATCCGAATGACAGAACCAGAGACCTTTCCGGCACAATCGCCGCCATACGGGCCATGCTGGCCGTTTCCTATAATGACGCCTCGACCATGATCGAGCAGTCGCGGCAGGCGTTGGCCGATCTGCACCCAAACAACCTGCCCTTGCGCACAACCGCAACCTGGACGCTGGGCTATGCCAACCAGTTGTTAGGCAATCGCGCCAGCGCTGCCGCTGCCTATCACGAGACAATCCCTTTAAGCGCGACCTCCGGCAACAGGATGATCACCCTGGCCGCAACCATCTCTCTGGGCCAGGTACAGTGGTCCCAGAACGATCTTGCCGCCGCTGCGGCGACTTTCCGACAGGTCATCGGCCTGCTGGACGATCCGCGATCGCCCTACCTCTGCGAGGCGTACCTGGGGCTGGGGCGCATCGCCTATGAACGAAATGATCTGGCTGCCGCGCGTACCTATGGGCAGCAAAGTGCCGAACTGGCGCCGCGGCTGGGGAACGTGGATACGCCCGCCACGGCCGGGGTGCTGCTGGCCCAGGTGCATCTTGCCGAGGGCGATGCCTCAGGCGCGGCAAAACTGCTGCAAACGGCCGTGCAGTTCGCGGAGCAGCGCGGCTTCGCCCACATCCTGCCGAAGATTGCCGCCGCCCAGGTGCGCGTGCTGCTGAGGCAGGGGCATCTGGACGCCGCCGCCGCGCGCGCCGCGGAACATGACCTGCCGCGCAGCCAGGCCCGCGTCTACCTGCAGCAGGGCAACCCCGGCGCCGCCCTGGCCCTGCTGGAGCCTGTCCTCGCCGAGGCCCAGGATCGCGAATGGCGGGATGAACATCTGCAAGCGCTGCTGCTGCAGGCCCTGGCCTACCAGGAGCTGGGCGAGATGGAGCAGGCGCTGAAGGCGCTGGGGCAAGCCCTGGCCGCGGCCGAGCAAGGCGGCTTAGTGCGCCTCTTCGTCGACGAGGGAGCGCCCGCGGAAGAACTCCTGGCGGCAGCCGAGGCATTGGGCCGGCAAACTCCCTATAGCGCGCGCCTGCGCGCCGCCTTTAACCCGCCGCCAGAAGAAGGTAGCGAGCCGCGCCTGCTGACCTCCGGGCAGCCGTTGGTCGAAGCGCTCAGCGAGCGCGAGCTGGAAGTGCTCGCGCTGATTGCCGCCGGGCTGACCAACCGTGAAATTGGCGAACGCCTCTATGTGACCGAGAGCACGATCAAGGGACACAACCGTAACTTGTTCGCCAAGCTGCAAGTGCAGCGCCGCACGGAAGCCGTGGCCCGTGCCCGGGAACTTGGCCTGCTGTAAGCAGCCGGCCGCCTTTCGCAGTCTCCCCATCCAGAAACCGGCCAGTACTCCTGAACAGTACTCCTGAACAGTACTATCAACCGTACTTTCGTGCCTGTACGGCCGGCCTAGGCAGCGGGCATACTAGGGGCAGATGGAGCGAACGGCTCAAAACAACCAGACGGCCGTTCCCGGAACAGCACAATGCCCGAACAGCACCCCCGCAGCACCTCCCCAGAACCGCCGGCGTTCTACCAGATCAGGATCAAAGGCCAGCTTGGCCCCGAATGGTCCGATTGGTTTGCGGGACTCACCATTTCACTGCAGGAAAATGGCGACACGCTGCTCAGTGGGCCGCTGCAAGACCAGGCAGCCCTACACGGGGTGCTCAAAAAGGTGCGAGACCTCGGGCTGGCCTTGCTCTCTGTTCAGTCGCTCGACCCTGACCAGTGACAGCCCGCTTCCGCTCCATCCGACTTGTCCGTCCCAGTTCAACCCAAGGAGATCAAATCATGAGCACATCTACACTGACAAATCCCAAGCGGACCGCCCGAATCGCCGGAGTCCTGTATCTACTACTGGCCATCTTTGGCGCCTTCAGCATTCTATTCGTTTCCTCGAATATCCTTGTCGAAGGGAACGCCGCCGCCACGGCCGCCAACATCGTCGCTTCTGAAGGGCTGCTCAGGGCGGGCATCCTCACCGGGATTATTTACCAGTTGCTCTACATCTTTCTCGTCCTGGCCCTCTACCAGCTCCTGAAGCCGGTCAATCGCAACCAGGCCGTGCTCATGGTCATCTTTGTCCTGCTGGCCGTGCCGATCGCCCTGCTTAACCTGGTCAATCAGGCCGCGGCGCTGCTGCTCGCCAGCGGACCTGGCTACCTGAACGCCTTCCCGGTGGAGCAACTGCAGGCGGCCGCATTGTTCTTTATGAACCTGCACAGTTTCGGCATAATCCTTGCCCAGGTCTTCTGGGGTCTATGGCTCCTTCCTCTCGGCTATCTCGTCTTCAAGTCCGGGCTACATGCC
Organism: uncultured Chloroflexia bacterium; assembly: GCA_963786145.1. Classification (GTDB taxonomy): domain Bacteria; phylum Chloroflexota; class Anaerolineae; order Promineifilales; family Promineifilaceae; genus JAACFF01. Next base: position 112,771 of record CAWAYB010000001.1, on the reverse strand, counting down.
TCGCATCATCGGCATCCTGCTAATCGTCGCGGGCATCGGCTATGTATATGACACGGTGGTCTTTCATCATGCTGCCGGACATATATGGGAACATCAGCGAGTTCACCTTCCTCGGCGAACTGCTGCTCATGCTGTGGCTGCTGATCAAAGGGGTAAACGAAGAAGCCTGGGCCGAACAGGTTCAAACGACTGCCCGCACCGGTCACGGTCTCCGCCTAGCCTTCGGCCTCCTCCCACACCCTCACCAACAACAGCCGGCCCAGTTTCTGGGCCGGCTGTTTTGGCTTTTCCCGGCACTTTGGCGAACCTTGCATCCCCTATAAATCCTGCTATAATACGCGCCTTGCCAATCTGAACTGGGATCAATGTGAACGTATGCATTCAGGAACTCGCCTCGCGCGGTACAGTGCCACCCTGATGCTGCTCCTGCTGCTTGTGGCCTGTGGCGGCGGGGCGGCAGCGGAAACGGCCGTGCCGCCCACCCCCACCCTCAGCCCCCAGTTGGCGCAGGGGCAGAAGGTCTTCGTGGCCCACTGCGGCGCCTGCCACAGCACGGCCGCCGATACAGTCATCGTCGGCCCCTCGCTGGCCGGCATTGCCACGCGCGGCAGCGAGCGCGTCGACGGCTTCGACGCCCGCACCTATGTCTACAGTTCGGTCATGCAGCCCGGTGACTATGTGGTGGAGGGCTTCGACAATCTGATGCCCAAAGACCTGGCCAAGAAGTTGACCGGAGAAGAACTGGACGCGGTCGTCGCCTATCTGCTGGCGCAGCCTTAGGCCCGGAGAGAAAGAGGTCGAGGAAGAGAAGATGAACAAGATTGTCAAATGGGCCGGCGCGTTCCTGGGGGTGCTGGTGCTGCTCCTGCTGGGTGGCTTCGTTGTGGCTGCCCTGACCCCAGCCAAGACCGACCCGCCCGTGGATATGAACAATCATGGCGCGGGGTCCACCAGTGTAGAACCTGCTTATTCCGGCTTGCAGCGCGCTTTCCCGGCCATGAACGAAACGGCCGGTAACCCGCAGACTGCTGAAAAGGTGGCCCTGGGCCAGGCGCTTTTCTTTGATCCGCTGCTTTCGGAAAACAACGAGATGGCCTGCGCCACCTGCCACCATCCCGATCTGGGCTTCAGCGACGGCCTGCGTACGGCCGCGAGCCCGGACGGATCGGCTCTGGAGCGCAACACGCCCGGCCTGTGGAACGTGGCCTATGAGCAGCATTTGTTCCGCGACGGCCGTGTCACCGCCCTGGAAGACCAGGTTCAGGTGCCGCTGACCCATCCGGGCGAAATGGCCGTGGGCGACCTGAACGCCATGGCGGCCGAGCTGGCGGCCATTCCGGCCTATGTCGATCTGTTTAACGCCGCTTTTGGCGGCGGCGCGACGGCCGTCACCGCCGAGAACACCGCCCGCGCCCTGGCCGCGTTCCAGCGCACGCTGATCAGCGACGACGCGCCCTTTGACCGGTATGCCTCAGGGCAGTTCGACGCGCTCACGCCGCAGCAGCGGCGCGGTCTGGCGATCTTCCGCTCCGGGGCCACGCGCTGCTTTGAATGCCACGGCGCGCCCACTTTTGCCAGCGACACCTTCCGCGTCGTCGGCGTGGACAGCGACGATCCCGGCCGCGCGGCCGTGGCGGAGGATGGCGTCTTTGGCGCGTTCAAGGTGCCCACGCTGCGCAACGCGGCGCTCACCGCGCCCTATATGCACGACGGCTCCATGGCCACGCTCGAAGAAGTGGTTGAATTTTATGAGCAGGGCGGCGGACGGGCGCACGGTTTCGAGAAGGTAGACGTGTTTGTCAATCCCTTCACCCTCACAGACCAGGAACGGGCGGACCTGCTCTCGTTCCTCTATGCGCTGACGGACGAAAGCGGAATGCCCGCGATCCCGGCGAGCGTACCGTCCGGCCTGCCGGTGTTGCAGGCGCTGGACAATGCGGGACGTGCGGCGGCGGCAGCGCACAATGTTGGCGGCGACGGAAGCGCAACAGCCGTGGCCGCGCGCGATCGCATGACCATCAGTGTCCAGCCGGGGCAGACAATCCAGGAAGCGGTGGACAGCGCCCAGCCGGGAGACACGGTGGAGATTCCCTATGGCGTCTATCATGAGCGTGTGGCCGTGGACGTCAGCGACATCACGCTGCTGGGCGTGCCCAACGAGGCGGGTAAGTTCCCGGTGCTGGACGGCCAGGGCGTGCTGCCCGAAGGCGTGATCGCCTCCGGCAACAACTTCACCGTCGGCCGGCTAGCGACCATTAACTTCACGGACAACGGTATCCTGGTGGAGGGCGCGAACGGCCTGCATATGCACGATATCTACGCCGAAAACGTGGGCACCTACGGGGTCTACCCCGTGCGCAGCAGCAACGTGCTAATCGAGCGCGTGGAAGTGACCGGCGTCGACGACGCCGGCATCTATGCCGGCCAGAGCGAAAACGTGACCGTGCGCGACAGCGTCGCCTACGGAAATGTGATCGGCATCGAACTGGAGAACACGCTGGGCGGCGAAGTCTACAACAACCACGTTTACAACAACAGCAACGGGATGCTCTTCGTCGTCCTGCCGCAGTTGACCTCCAAGATCTCGTCCAACACCCAGATATACAACAACCTGGTGGACGCCAATAACCTGCCCAACTTTGCCCCGGAAGGAGCCATTGCGCGCATCGTACCGCCGGGCACGGGCATCCTGCTGATCGGCTCAGACAACAATACGGTACACGGCAACACAATCACCAACAACAAAACGGCCGGCGTGGCCGTGTTCAGCCTGACCGGTAGCGGAGCCTTTAATGAAGATGAGCTGGACGTTGGGCCGCTGGCCGAGGGCAATCATATCTTCGGCAATACGTATGAGAACAATGGAACTGATCCCGATGATGTGGTGAAGGACCTTGGCGTGCCGAGCGGCGACGTCCTTTGGGATGCCACGGGCACAAACAATCGCTTCGACGAGGCCGGCGCCACGAGCTTTCCGCCCCTGCTGCCTGGCGATAACTGGCCCGCGCCGCTGCGTAACGCCTACGGTAACATCCTGACCCGGTTGACGGCCCTGTTGGGCTGAGGGCCCCGGATGAAGCCCGGCTGAACCGGGCAGCGATGTGCACAAAAATAACGCGAAAATGATGCGTTTGCTCATGACCGGGCGGAAGCAGTATGCTATAGTGAGCATGGGTAGATTCCCCGCGGTGCGAACTGGCAAACAGTCTCAAGGAGAATGGCAAGATGGCAGACAAAGATGTGACAACGACCGATATCCCGGTCGAAGATGAAGAAGAAGCGGAAGTGGTGCTGGTGACATTTGATTCCGAAGAGGCGGCCCAGAACGCTGTACGAATTCTCAACAAAGCGTTGCGCGACAGCGACCGCACCATTTACCAGGGCGCGATGATCAGCCGGATGAAAGACAACGAACTGCGCATCCGCGACCTGCGTGATATGGGCCTCGGTGACCTGATCACCGGCACGGCTGATTTAGGCCTGGACTTCGGACGCACCGGGCTGAAGCTGACCTGGGCCGTCGTCTCCACCGGCGTTGGCGTCGTCGTGGGCGTTGGCCGCCTGGCCAAAAGTACCTTCGACCGCGCCATGGGGCTGCTGGGCACCTTCTTCAGCATCCCCGACCGCAGGCGCCTGCGGCCGTTCGAACAGGATGAACAGGTTCAGCAGAGCACCGAAATGCTGCCGGAAGGCAAAACGGCCGTGCTCCTCGTCGCTAATGCGGAAACCGCGCGCGAGCTGACTACCGACCTGGTCCGCGGCGGTGGCGCAATCGCCTGATCAGGAACCTGCGGTCGCGTCCGGAGTGCGCCCCGGCGGCGCGTCATGGCCATAGTAGCGAGCCAACAGATAGGCTGTTTCAAAGGTCACATCGTTCCGCCGCTCCAGATATGCCGGGTCAAAATAGGTCTTGATGTGCAGGCAGCGCATCTCTTCGTTGTAAACCGTGCAGAGCCGGCCCTTGGCGCGGGTGAAGAAATCGGCGTGTTCCATACGCTTCAGGTTTTCGTCCCAGGGCACCAGACGCAGCCGCTCCGTGCGGGCCAGGAAGAAGTTGGGGACCTTGTCATAAACCGGCAGCCCGGCCAGGCTGCTTCCGGCGGCAAACAGGGGAGCCGCAGCTGTGGGGAAAATCTCAGCGCGGCTGTAGTCACCAACATGGTACAGGGGTAGATCAACTACCGCGCCGCCCATGATGTCGATCCGCGGTTCGGCGGCCAGCAGCGCCAGCGCCTGAGGCAGGCGCGTCCGGCGCGTGAACATAAAATCGTCATCCATGATCAACACATAGGGCGTGCTGACCTGGCGCAGCCCTTCATTACGGCCGGCAGAAATCCCGCTGTCATAAGGCATGTGGATCGTGTGCACGCCGGGCAGCTGCGCCGGCGCGCGGCTGTCGTCCACGACTATGATTGGCAGCTTGGGGTAAAAACGGCGCACGCTGGCCAGGAGACGCTGCAGGTCATGCGGCCGTTCGAACGTCTTGATCACCGCCGTCAGCTGCTCGTTCAGGCACGAGAGGTCTACGGGTGCGGGCGCGTGCAAACGATCCAGGGCGCGTTCCAGGAAGAGTTCGGCGGCGGTAGAAACGTGGTACAGCGGGCGGCCGATCAGACGGCCGTTCCCCTCGACAAACAACTGCCGCAGCGCCTTGCGTTCCGGCAGACGAATCCTGTTCTGCTTCATACTGACCATGCCATTTGGCTCGCTCGCCCGCGAAAACGGTGGGCGCGTCCAGAACTGGTGGTTAGACAGACCACACGGATATGCCGCTCTCAGGATCTCAGTCTCGCTACACACCAAAAAAGGACACATCCGAAAACGGTTGACATCTGTTCAGATTTGTTGCTATTATACAGTCTGTACGACTTCACCCGTAACCGAAATTCGCTTACGGGGTTTTCTTTGTAAACTAGACTCAGCAAGGAGGAACTTATGAGTCAAAAGAATGTACAACCCGTCACCCCGCACCGCAATTGGGCGGTGTATCTCCTGTTTATCTTTGCCGTCATCGCCGGTATACTGGCTTTCGTGGACGCGGCGCGCTACATGGGCTGGCTGCCAATCGCGCAGCTAGGCGATCTGAACTTCGCCCTACCAAATGCGGCCTGGTTCGCCGCCATCATGTCCGCGATCGTGGGCGTCATCTGGTTCGTAGTCGCCAAGTGGATCTGGGACCTCAATCCGTCCGGTTTGCTGTTCGTGATGGTCATTTCCGTGGTTAACCTGATCTTCCTCTTTCTGTCGCTCCTTGGCGCAACGAGCTTCGCAGCCATCTGGCCCGCCGTCTTAGTCAACGCCGTCGCCTTGATCCTGGCTCTGTTGCCGGGCACGAAAGCGGCTTTCGGCAATCGCATCTAGAACGATACTTTCTGCCTATATCCGAAAGACCCGTCGCCCAACGCGCCGGGTCTTTTTTGTTGGGTCCGGGTACGTGTTGCCATGGCAGCGCAAGAACTGTATAACATCCCCGCTGCCGGCATTTGCTGGCCGCGATAATCTACACCTAGCCGGAACAGGAATGACCCATGTTTGATGTCGTCGTCATCGGCGCGGGTCCTGCGGGCCTTGTTGCTGCCCAACAGGCCGCCCGCCTGGGCGCCCGAACCGCTCTTGTCACCAAAGGGTACGTCGGCGGCATGGCCGCCACAGACGGACCGGTGCCGGTGCGCGCCCTGGCTCACGCCGCTCGCCTCGTACGCGAGGCGCAACAGCTGTCGCGCTACGGCATTGCCGCCACCGACCCCCTGGTTGATTATCCGCGCCTGCTCGAGCGCGTGCGCGAGGTCGTGGTCGAAGTCTACTATGAAGTGGGCTTCCTGGCCGAGTTGGAGAGTCTTGGCGTGGTCGTCTATGAAAACGCCGGGGCGGCCGGTTTCCTGGACCCCCATACGATTCGCACCAGCACCGGTGTGCGCCTGGAAGGGCAGAAGTTCATCATTTGCAGCGGTGGGCACAACCGCTCGTTGCCAATCCCCGGAATCGAACATACGGTGACGCACAGTGATGCCTGGAGCCTGAAGGAGATCCCGGAGTCGATGATCATCATCGGGTCGGGGGCAACCGGAGCGCAGGTGGCGTCGATCTTTAACGCCTTTGGCACGCGGGTCAGCCTTTTTGAGATCGCTCCCCGCATCCTGATGACGGAGGACGTGGACGTGAGCACGGCCGTGCGCGGCGCGTTTATCGCCCGGGGCATGGAAATTACCGAGGGTTTCGACGGGATCGACGCCTTCGAGCCGGTCCCCGGAGGCGTGCGTATGCGTTACCGCGACCGGGGCCAGGAGTGCAGCAGGGAAGCGAGCTTCGCCGTCATGGCCGTGGGCTGGCAAGCCAATGCGCCCGAACTGAACCTGCACGCGGCCGGGGTAGAGCTGAACGCACGCGGTTTCATTGCTGTTAATGAGTATATGCAAACCAGCGCGCCCCATATCTTCGCCGCGGGAGACATCAACGGCCTGCTCATGCTGGTCTCCACGAGCAGCAACGAAGGCTATCATGCCGCCTCTAACGCCGTGCAAGGGTTGAAGTACCCTGTGCATCACGACCTGATCCCCATGGGCAGTTTCACGGACCCCGAATACGCGCAGATCGGCCTTAACGAGGCCCAGGCGCGGGAGAAGTTCGCGGAGGTTGTGGTCTCGACAGTGCAGTTCGGCGACTATCCGCGCAGCATCATCGACGGCCGTACCGACGGATTCTGCAAAATGATTGCGGACCGCCAGACGCTGCGCATCCTCGGTTGTCACGTCGTCGGCGAACGCGCCGTGGAAACCGTACAGCTGGTGGCGGCGGGCATGAAGGCGGGGCTAACCGTGGCCCAGCTGGCTGACCTGCCGCTCTCTTTTCCCACCTATGTGGCCATCGTCAGCTGGGCTGCCTACGACATTGTGGAGCAGCTGGGTCTGGACACGGGGGTGCCGCGCTGGCTGCGCGCCTGAACCGCGGCAATCAAAACGGCCGGGCCGCACGCTGCAGCCCGGCCGAGTATCCAGAATCGCTACCTCTACTCCCTGGTTTACTCCAGGGACGGGCGGAGGGGAACCAGTCCCTCCTTGCTTTCCAGTTGCCCGAAAATAATCAGCCGTCCCTGATAGTGGCCTGCCCCGGCATCGTAGAGGCGAGCGCGCGCCGCGATCTGCTCCCCGGCCCGAAAGCCGTTGGCAATATCCCCCCAGAGACGCATCACTCCGATTTTGTGGTTGCACTGGCCGCGGGTTACGGCCGTGAAGCTCTTCCCGTCGACGCCGGTAACTATCCATTCATAGATCACGGTCTGGCAGGTCTTATTATTTGATCGTATGCTGCACATGTGGCGCACTTCGACTGTGCCGTTAACTACGCCGGTTACCGTCCCTGCATAGTCCGACCCACCCGGTTCAACCGCCCGGATATCAAAATTCAACACCAGCGGCTGGTCGCTGCTCGCGCCCACCGGCAAAGCCAGCAGGGCCAGCAGCAGCACGCCGGCAAAAAAAACTATCGATCCAATTCGTCTGTTCATCTTGGCTACCTCCCCGTAGAAGAAAGAACAAAGTACCGGAACCGGCTACTGTAATTCAGTATACCATGGGCAAGACTTCCTCGCCTCGGGGCGGCGTGAATAATGCGTGAATGCTTCGGCGCCCTAGAATCCCGCGCCGGTTTGACCGCGAACGCTATCCGAAGGACAATTCGGGCGCAACGGCCGTTCCATCCCACTGAACGGGCATCTGGCAATCTGGAGTGCAAGACCATGGACAACCTACCCATTTTTCTGGCCATCCTCATGGGCTACCTGCTCGGCTCCATCCCTTTCGGCTTCCTCTTTGTCCGCGCCGTCAAAGGCGTAGACCTGCGCAGCGTGGGCAGCGGCCGCACGGGAGGCACCAACTCCTTCCGCGCCGCGGGCGTGGCCGTCGGCCTGCTAACCTTCCTGATGGATGTGGTCAAGGGCGCGGCCGCGGTGTGGCTGGCGCGCCTGCTGTTCGGCGGCAGTGTGACACCGGAGATGATGCCCTGGGCCGAAGGCCTCGCCGGGGCCGCCTCCGTCTTCGGCCACAACTGGTCAATCTTCCTCAAGTTCAAGGGCGGCGCGGGCACAGGGCCCAACGTTGGCTGGGTCACGGCCATCTGGGCGCCGATGATCCTGATCACCTTCCTGTTTGGCGCCCCAACCTTCTACTTCACCGGCATGGCCTCTGCCGCTTCCCTGGCCGTGGCCTTCATCATCCCCGTGGCCTTCGCCGTTCGCTATTTCGGTGGCTATGACCCCACGGCCGCCTATTTCGTCTCCGGCGTGCTCACCGCGCTGATCGTCACCTATGCCCTGCTGCCCAACATCAAACGCATCATCGCTGGGGAAGAACGCCTCGTCGGGCCGGCGGCGAAAAGGAAGGAAAAGCAGGGTCAGGCACCTGACGCCTGATCCCCGGGCCTCTTCTTCTTGACCTCCTCTGCTATCTACACTAAACTGGCATATGTGAATTTAATTATCACCTATGTGAATTATTACCGATGGAAAAATACCGGCGCGGGGAAGAGCGCGACGAACTGCTGGCGATCACGGCCGAACTGTATTACGAACAGGGCCTGACCCAGGGCCAGGTGGCCGAGGAGATCGGGATGACCCGGTCGGCCGTCTCGCGCCTGCTGACTGAAGCGCGCGAAAAGGGCATCGTCGAGATCCGGGTGCACCATCCGCTGCGCTTTGATGAGCAGCTGGCACGGCGGCTGCAGCGGCACTTCGGTTTGCTGGGGGCACAGGTCCTCGACTGGCCCGACGGCCGTTCCTATGCCCAGCTTCTGCCGCGCCTTGGCCAGGTCGCCGCCGCCCAACTGCGCGCACGGCTCAGCCCCGATTCCACCCTGGGCATCGCCTGGGGCACCGGCGTCAGCAGCACCATCGACGCCCTGGCCGTGCCCGACCCGACCCCCGTCACCGTCGTCCAGCTCGTCGGCGTGTTGGGTTCCGGGGATGAAGCCTCAAACGCCCAGGCGCTGGTGGACCGCCTGGCGCGCAAGATTGGCGGGCGCGGCGTCTATCTCTACAGTCCCTTCATTCTCGAGAACGCAGTCACGGCGCACTCGGTCCGTTCGACCCAAGATGTCGCTGCGGCCATCGACCTGGGCAGGCGCTGCGACATGGCCCTTCTGGGCATCGGCACCATCCTGGACACAGACTACTCGACCCTCTTTCAAGGCGGGTACATGAACGAGACCACGCGCCAGGAACTACTGGCAGTGGGCGCGGTCGGCGATGTCTGTGCGCGCCATTTTGACGGCGACGGCCGTCTGGTCGATACCGGCTTCCACGACCGGCTTGTGGGCATTTCCGGCGCGGATCTGCGCGCCATTCCCTTTCGCCTGGCCGTGGCCGGCGGCGCCCCCAAGGCCACGGCCGTGCGCGGCGCGCTGCGCGGCGGCTTTGCCAACTATCTTGTCACCGACAGCGCCACCGCCCGGCGCGTCCTGGAGCTGGATATGCCTTAAATGCGGAATGGGTGATTTCGGATTTCGGAACCGCCGTTCCAGGCCAGTAACACAGGGCCGCTGCGCCACAAGGAACAGGTACAAGGCACGTTATGCAGGAGACTTCATGATCCAACCTCTTATCCTCATTACCAACGACGACGGCCTCGACTCGCCGGGCCTCGCCGCCGCCGCCGCCGCCCTGGACCCGCTCGGGGAGCTGCTAATCGTCGCCCCACGCACGCAGCAGACAGGCATGGGCCGCAGTCGTTCACAGGGGCATGGGCTCGACGGCCGTATCACCGCCGGACAGATCGGCCTGAACGGCCGGGTCTGGCCCGCCTACGCCGCCAACGCCACCCCGGCCAACTGCGTCTTGCACGGGCTGCTGGAACTCGCCGCGCGCCCCGTTAACCTCGTCGTTTCAGGCATCAATTACGGCGAAAACATCGGCAGCAGCGTCACGATGTCAGGCACAATCGGCGCCGCATTGGAGGGTGGGCACATGGGTGTGCCTTCATTGGCCGTCTCGCTGGAGCTGGCCTCGACAGACGATTACTACACCCATTTAGAGGGCATCGACTTCCAAACGGCCGCGCATTTCACCCACTTTTTTGCCCGCAGGCTGCTCGCCGAACCGCTGCCGGCCGATGTGGACCTGCTCAAGGTGGAAGTGCCCGTCACAGCCACGCCGGACACGGCCTGGGTCGTCACGCGGCAAGACCGCCTCAACTACTACTACCCCCGCCCGGCCGTGCGCAGCGATCTGGCGACCGAGGACGGCATCTTCTTACCCAACGTGGCCAAGGGACGCTACACTGACAACGACACGGACGCTTACGCTCTAGCCTATGGCCTGGTGGCTGTCACGCCCCTTTCCATCGATCTTACCTCGCGCACGTCCATGGACAACCTGGCGGTGCTGCTGTATGACGAGGAAGACCAGTGGGAGGAACCGCCGCTAGACCTTTCAACCTGACGAAAGAAGAAGCGCGGCAGATCCTACGGCTGGTGCGGGAAACACGCGCCTTTGAAGAATAGGCCGGAAAGAGCTGCATACCTGCCAAGATCCACGGCACGATGCCCCGATCGATCGGCCAGGAGGCCTCGGCCGTGGGCTCGATGAGCGCCATCCAGGCCGGCGATTACATTCTCGGCCACCACCGCGGCCACCGCGCCACCTTCACCATCTCCAATCTGGGACCGTTCGGCATCGAGCGGTTCACGGCGATCATCAACCCGCCCCAGACCGCGATCCTGGCCGTGGGCGCGACCCGGCCGGAGGGATTGCCGGACTTCGACGGCCGTGTCGTCGTGCGGCCGATCCTGCGCCTCACGCTCGCGGTTGACCACCGCGCCATTGACGGCGTGGAAGCAGCGCGATTCCTTGCCACGTACCAGGAGATCATAGAGGCCATGGCGCTGCGGTACCGCTGAACCCGCCAGCGCCGCTTCTTGGCGAAACGAGCAGGCCCTTTTTGAGGATAAAACAGCGCGGGCGAGAACTTTTCATCATCCAATCGTAGGTTGTGTTGGAGGCCTGATTGATGTTATAGTATGGGTTACATCGTCGCGGCGCGGGGACCGGTTGCGAAGGTGGGTCCTGCTAGGGGCGCCCCAAGAGAGGAGTGCATGAACAGACGACTTTTGGTTGCCATCTCCGTTTTCTGCGCCTTGCTGCTTGCGGCTGGGCTTGGCTGGTCGCGCACGGCCGTGATGCCGCGGGTCACAGCCGCGCCGGAAGCGCCGGCCGGCTTCGCCAGCCCGATCAACGGCGGCTGCTACATCGCTGCGCCCGACACCTGCAAAATCCACATTGACCCCTACGTAATCAACATCAATGACGGCGCGGGGGCGAAGCTGGAGCTGTTCCAGTTCTACGCCAACGGGAAGCTCATTTACGATTTCCGGACCGATGTCTCCAATCCGCCCGGGGTGGACTATGCTCCTTCGCTGGTCATGCAGGATTTCGCCGCTGTATGTGGCAGGTCGTACGTGGTGAACATGGTGGCCAAAGACTCGTCCGACGCCAATCCGCTGAACTACGGCCAGACGACCGAGTTCACCTGCCCGACTGATGTTCCTTGAACCTGTCCATGGCGCGTGACCTGCGCTCAGCCCTGGGCCTGCTTGGGCTGATGTTGCTGCTGCTCCCGGCCTGCGCAAACGGCGGGGCAGGTGTGCCTAGCGCCATGGCTGCGCCGAACGTCTTTTCTGGACCGGTGAATGGTGGCTGCTATCTGGAGTCGATCACCAGCTGCCGCATCCACATAGACGCGTGGCAACCTATCGTGACCGACACCGGAACCAAGCTGATAGGCTTCCAGCTGCTGGCGTTCCAGGAAGGCGCGCTCAGCGGCCAGCCGATCTACGATTTCCGTACCGATGTGTCGAATCCTCCCTTAGGTAGTTACGTTCCATCGCTGGTGAAGAAGGACTTTGCCGCGCAATGTGGTGTCACGTATCACCTGGCGCTTCAGGCCAAAGACTCGGGCGATCCCGCTTTTGAGGAAGTCGGCCAGACAACCTCATTTCAATGCCCCGCGGCGGCCACACCTACGGCAAGTCCCACCCCTACCGCCACACCGGAGGTCACCCCCAACGCCACCTCAGAGGTCACCCCTACCGCCACCCCGGAGGTCACCCCCAACGCCACCCCGGAGGTCACCCCTACCACCACCCCGGAGGTCACCCCCACGCCCGGCTGGGAGCTAAAGCTGCCGGTAGTTATCAGCGGCTAGACGAAGGGACGGCCGGCGCCGCCCGTTTTTTCCGGGCAGCTTCGCGGCCGTACCTGCGGCGGCATCAGCGGTAAGCGGCTGTCTTGTGGGGCGACGGCCGCCTGGCGCATGCCTCACATCGATCACCAGACACTCCCGGCTGCAGGACTGGCAAGCGAAGAGTTTAGCGTCGTTGGAAAGACGGCCGTTCTTGCCTTATAATCCCGTACAGAATGACCAACGAAACCGTGTATTGGCCCGAATTCCTCGGCCGCGTCGACTATGGGGCGGCCTGGGAGCTGCAAAAAACGCTCGTCGCCGAAAGGATGAGCGACCCCGCCCTGCCGCACCGCCTCCTGCTCCTGGAACACCCGCACACCTATACCCTCGGCCGCAGCGCGAACGAGAGCAACCTACTGCTCGACGAAGCCGGCCTCGCCGCGCGCGGCATTACGGTCTATCACGTCGATCGCGGCGGGGACATTACCTACCATGGCCCGGGCCAGCTCGTCGGCTACCCGATCCTCTACTTGGAACCTCTCTACGGCCGCGGCATCGGCCGCATTCGCGCCTATGTTTCCGATCTGGAAGAGATCCTGATCAACACCCTGGCCGCATTTGGCATCAGCGCAGGGCGCTTCGCGGGCTTTCGCGGTGTCTGGGTCGATGGCCCGGCCGGCCTGAACAAGATCGCCGCCATTGGCGTCTACGTCAACAACAGCGGCATCAGCAGCCACGGTTTCGCCCTGAACGTGCACACCGACCTGAGCTATTTCCAGGGCATCGTACCCTGCGGCATCGACGACCACGGCGTAACCAGCATGAGCGCCGAACTGGGCCGTGCCGTCACCTTTGACGAAGTCATGCCGAACCTGATTGAGCAATTCGGCCGTGTTTTCGGCCTGCAGCTATCCGCGCAAGGAATCCCCTATGAGCACCATCAAACTGGATGAAATCAGCACCGGAGCCCCCCGCCCGGAGCGCCGCCCCGAATGGATGCGGGTAACACCCGCCAAGGGCGAAGATTACAAATGGGTGCGCGGGGTGATGCGCAGCAAACAGCTGCACACCGTCTGTGAAGAGGCCCACTGCCCCAACATTGGCGAGTGCTGGGGCGCGCGCACGGCCACGTTCCTGATCCTGGGCGACGTGTGTACCCGCAGCTGCGGCTTCTGCGACATCAAGACCGGACGGCCGAATCCCATCGACTGGCTGGAGCCGGAGCGCGTGGCTCAGGCTGTGCTGGCCATGGACCTGAAGCATGTGGTCATCACCTCGGTCAATCGCGACGAGCGCCAGGACGGCGGTGCGCCGATCTTCGCCATGTGTATCGAGCGCATCCACGAGGTGCAGCCCGGCTGCTCCATCGAAGTGCTGATTCCCGATTTCAAGGGCAGCGAGGACAATCTGCGTACGGTCATGAACGCCCGCCCAGAAATCCTCAACCACAACGTGGAGACCGTGCCGCGCCTGTTCCGCAAGGTCCAGCCACAAGACCATTACGAATGGGCCATGGCCACGCTGGGCAACGCCAAGAAAATGGACGGCGAAGTGCTGACCAAGAGCGGCATCATGGTCGGCCTGGGTGAAGAATTCGACGAAGTGGTGCAAGTGATGCGCGATCTGGCCGGCCTGGGGGTGGATATCCTGACCATCGGCCAGTACCTGCAGCCCAGCAAGCAGCACCTGCCCATCGAGCGCTATTACCGGCCGGAGGAATTCGTCGAGTTGAAGCGTATCGGCCTCGATCTTGGCTTCCAGTGGGTGGAGAGTGGGCCGTTCGTGCGCAGCAGCTACCACGCCGACAAGCAGGTGCAGGCGCTCTCCAAAATGCGCCGCTAAACCATATTGGGCGGCCCCGGCGAGCCGCCCTGGCAGACGAACTGCCGGCAGTGACTTTCCTCGCTGAACCCACTGAGCGGGGCAATTTCGGCAAAATGTCCTGTAAAGTCATGGTATAATAACGATACGATCGGACTTTGGAGGTCTTACAGGATGAAGAGCTCTGACAAATTTCTACTCGCGATCGTCGCCGGAATCGCCGTCCTCGTCATCGCCGCCCTGGTCCTTGTTCTGCGCGCGCCCGCGCCAAGCTACCTTCCCGAAGACACACCGGCCGGGATAGCCCACAACTACATTCTCGCGCTGCGCCAGGGCGATTTTGAACGCGCTCACGGCTATATCTCGCCCGACTTGCCCGGCGCGCCCACGGTAGCCGGGTTGGCTAGCGACGTACAGCGCAATCCCTGGCAGTTCGGCGGCGGGGAAAACACGGCCGTTTCCATCGCCGATTCCCAGACCTTCAGTGACGGCACCGCGCACGTCAACGTCTCCGTCACCACGCTCAACAACAACCTCTTCAACAGCGCGGCCTATTCGCGCACGTTCGGCCTGATCCTGGAACCGCAGGGCGACTCCTGGCGCCTGATCCATGGAGACGACTACTGGGATTACTGCTGGAGCAACGAGGATTGCGACCCAGCGTTACGTTTCGACTGACCACGGAATCCAGAGGCCCGTTGCCATGCCCACAATCCGCCGCTGGTACTTCTACCTCGTTTGCGCGATCAGCCTGCAGGCTGTGACCTGGGCGGTCATCGCCCTGCTGCGTAACCTGCTCATTCCCGCCTTCGGCCTTACGATTGGCGGCCGTTCCGTGCCCTCTGATCTCGTCGCCCTGCAAATCGCCGTCATCATCGTCGGCCTGCCCCTCTTCTTCGTCCACTGGCGCTGGGCCACGCGCTCCGAAACGGAGTTGGACGAACCGGATCATCTGCGTGCCCTTTATCTCTACGTCATGCTCACAGCCTTCTTGCTGCCGCTGGTCTTTAACACTGCCGGTCTCGTTGCCGCCGCGCTGCGGCAGCTCTTCGGCGTGCCCGCGCCTTTTGGAATCTCCTGGCAGAGCAACGACGCGGCCCTGGTCAGCGCGGCGGCAGCGATGCTCGTGCTGGCCCTTTTCGCCGCCGTCCACGCGCGCCTGCTGCAAGAACAACGGCCGTTTGCCCCGCCCGCGGCCCTGCCCGACACCTACCACCGCCTGTTCCTCTACCTGTTTAGCGCCCTCGGTCTGGCATTCGTCGCCCTCGGCGCCACCAACCTGCTGGCCCTGCTGCTGCGGCCGCCAGACTCCGGCATCGGCAGCCCGTCCGGAACGCAGATTGCGGCTGTCGCCCAACTGCTAACCGGCCTTGTCGTCTGGCTGCTTTCCTGGCGCGCGGCGCAGCGGCTCTTCCGGGGCGGCGCCCGCGCCGAGCAGGATTCGCTGCTGCGCAAGGGCTATCTGTATGTAGTCATCTTCCTGACCCTGATCGTCACGGTCAGCGATGCCGCCCTGCTGCTTGCGGGGCTGCTGCGCGGCTGGTTCGGCCTGCCAAATCGCGCGGGAGCAGGAACGGTGCTGGCCTCTCTGCTCGTCGCCGCGCCGCTCGGCATATACCACGCCCTGGTGCTGCGTGAAGATGCCGCTGCCGCCCCGGAGGCAAAGGAGCAGGCCGCCATTCGCCGCCTGTTCTGGTATCTCGTGGCTGCCGTGGGCCTGCTGGCGACGCTGATCGGGCTGGGTGGAGTGATCAGCGTGGGGGCGAACGCAGCCACGCTGCCCGGCCAGACCCTGGCCGGGGACGTGCTGCGCGAACGGCTTGCGTGGTTCCTGGCCGTGTTGATCGCCGGATTGCCGCTGTGGCTCGTCGCCTGGCGGCAAATTCAGGCCGGGGTCGCCGCGGAAGGGGCGGCCGGGTTGGCGGCGCGGCGCGACCCGGCGCGGCGCTTCTATCTCTATGGCTTCATCCTGCTGGCGACGCTGACCTTCCTGGGCACGGCCGTCTTTATCGTCTTCCTGCTGCTCAACGCTCTGTTGGGCGAAGCACTGGATGAGCGCGACGTGGGCCAACTGTTCACCGCCGCCGCCTACGCCCTGCTGGCCGTGCTGGTCTGGCTCTATCACAGCCGCTTGCTGCGTCAGGACAACGAAGCCATCGCCGCCGCCCGGCCGGAGAGCGCCACACAGCCGCGCATCGTCGTGCTGGATGACGGCGATGGCCGTTTCGCGCGGCTGCTGCAAACCTCCCTAGTCGAGGCGTTGCCGGCGGCGACGATTGCGACCGTACCCCTGGGCAATCAGGCGTTGGCCGCGCTGGGCCCCGCACCTGAGGGCCAGCCGCCAACGGCCGTTCTGCTGCAGCAAGCGCACGTCATCGTTGCCCCTTGGACTGCCACCACGCCTTATGCCGGTCCGCCGCTGCGTGAAGCGGAACTAGGCGTGGCCTTCGCCGCGGGGCCCGCGCAGCGCCTGATCGTGCCTTTCGCCCTGCCCGGCTGGAACTGGTCCGGCGTGGCTCCCGTGGGGATGGAAACGGCCGTGGCTCAGACGGTGCAGGCGGTGCAGCAAATCATCAACGGGGAACCAGTACGGCCGCGTGCGCCGCTGGGAATCGGGCGGGTGCTGCTGCTGCTTTTCGCGCTCTTCTTGCTGATCACCCTGTTGATCGGCTTCCTGGGCAGCGCGATGCCCTTCGCCGCTATCGACTGAGCGCGCTGCGCACACGCAACCGGTACTGGTGAATGGACAACGGGTAGCCTGATCTGGCCATCAGGGCGGAAAGGATTGACCGGATGCAGAACTGGCACAGGCAGCGCCATGAACAACACGATTTTGTCCCTCCCAACTACCGCGTGGCGGCGCGTTTTGCGCGACGGCCTCTTGCTCAGCGTCACGCTGGCCTTGCTGATCCTCATTTCGCAGGCGATTAATCCCGAGATCTGGGCCAATGACTACCCGCCTGATATTCAGTCGGCATACGGGCAGACAAGCGCGGCGTCGCAGCGGGCGGCGGCGCTGTTGGGCATCCCTTTCCTGGGGGCGCTAATCGCGGCGGTGCGGCTGTCCAACCGCGCTCTGCGGCAGGAGAACGGGGGCAGCTTTCGTTCAGCCACGCCTTTCTAAACACGTTCGGCCTGCTGGCGGTCTTTTGGCTATTTGACCTGCTGGTGATCGACTGGTTGGTCTTCACCACAATCACGCCTGATTTCATCGTTCTGCCAGGCACGGACGGGATGGCCGGGTATGACGACTATGCCTTTCACCTGATCACGGCGCTGCCTGCGCTGGGGCTGATCGCGCTTGTCTCCCTGGTTGCGGGAGCTCTGCTGCACCGCCGCTGATGGCCGCGGCGAGTGCGGCGCGCGCATCACACTCCCCCGAACTGTATTGAGTCGGGAACGCGTTTATGCTATCATGAAAACGTGCGCGGTCGCTTTGGCACGGCGTGCTCGGTGCGGCGGGGCTGGGAGCCTGTTGCCCCGATTTACAACATCTGGATTGCTGCCCACCTGGGCAGCGTCCGCGGCCAGAAGCCGCCTCATCCTGCCTCCATCCTCGCCGCGGTGAACGGCCGTACCACCGGCTGGCAGCAGCCAAAGGAGAGCTTCGCATGATTCACGATGCAGAGAAAGTCCTGGCGTTAATCGAGCGACTCTATGTGCAAGAGGCCTATAACGAGGGCCGCGTTGATGCGCTGGACGAAATCCTGGCGCCCGACTTTGTTTCCTATTCACCGCTCACGGGCGCAACGAGCGGCCTGGCGGCATACAAGGAAAGCATCCTCGGCCTGCGCTTTGCCTATCCCGACCTGCACAAAGTGACCAACGAAATGACGCTGGACCCGCAGAACGGCCAGCTGTTCACGCGCTGGACGCTGGCCGGCACGGGCGAGGACAGCACAGATGAAGCAGGAATGCCGGTGCCTGGCCGCCGGATTGAGTTCACAGGCATGAAGCTGGCCCATATCAAAGACGACAAGATGATCGACGAGTGGCTGTACTTTGATACGCTGGATCTGCTGCGGCAGATGGGCCAGATCCCGGAGGCAGAAGCGGTCTAGATACGGAAAATGGGACGGCCGTGCCCTATTTCGACGTTCGGAATTCAGAGCGGCCAAAAGAAAGGCGCTGCGAGATAGAACGGACGTTTCCACATTCCTTCTTCGGAAGTGGGCGTGCTACAATAATGCGGTTTGTCAGACCCACGGGCTGGAGTGACCGATGTTTGTAGATATGCCTCTTTCCGAGCTGGAAAAGTACCGCCCGGCGCGCGTCGAGCCGCCGGATTTTGACGCGTTCTGGGCCGCCACGCTGGCCCAGGCGCGAGCCTATCCGCTCGACGCGCGCTTCCAGCCTGCCGACTACGGGCTGCAGACAGTTGAAGCGCTCGATGTAACTTATCGCGGCTATGCGGGGCAGCCGGTCAAAGGATGGCTGCTCCTGCCGCGCGGAGTGAACCGGCCGCTGCCCTGCGTCGTCGAGTTCATCGGTTACGGCGGCGGACGGGCCACGCCCTATGAGTGGCTGTCCTGGTCCAGTCTGGGCTATGCGCACCTGGTAATGGACACGCGCGGCCAGGGCGGCGCCTGGGGCGGCGGGGACACGCCCGACAGCGAACCGGAAGGTGGCAACGGGCAGTTTCCCGGCTTCATGACCCGGGGCATTCTCGACCCGACCACGTACTATTACCGGCGCCTGTTCACCGACGGTGTGCGCGCCGTGGAGGCCGCGCGCGCCCACGAGGCGGTAGATGAAGCGCGGATCAGCATCACCGGCGGCAGCCAGGGAGGTGGCATCACCCTGGCCGTGGGCGGGCTGGTGCAGGGTTTAACGGCCGTGCTGCCCGACGTGCCCTTCCTCTGCCATTACCGCCGCGCCACGGAGATCACTGACGAGATGCCCTACCACGAGATCACCCGCTTCTGCGCCGTCCACCGCGACAAGATCGAGACCGTATTCCGGACACTGTCCTATTTTGACGGGGTCAATTTTGCGCCGCGGCTCAGCGCGCCCGCCCTTTTTTCCACGGCCCTGATGGACGAAATCTGCCCGCCTTCCACCGTCTTTGCCGCCTTCAACCACGCCCCGGAACCCAAGCAGATGCGCGTGTATCCCTACAACGGCCACGAAGGCGGCGGCAGCCTACATCTATCCGAAAAGGTGCGCTTCTTGCAGAAGTACCAGAAGACTGGAGAATCCAGCTCATGAAAAAGGCATCGTCAACAAGGATCGAACCATTCGTCCCCAACCCAAACAAAGAGCTGTCAGCAGAACAACGGGAAGAACTACTCCGAACGTTGGAAACGCGTTTTGGGGAGTTCACGAATCGCCATACAGGGTTCGCCTGGAGCGTTGTGCAAGCCAGATTGGACGCCAATCCTCAAAAGCTGTGGTCCCTCTTTGAGATGGAGCGGACCGGCGGCGAACCCGATGTGGTTGGACATGATCAGGTGACGGGTGAATTCATTTTTGTGGACTGTGCCGCGGAAAGCCCGCACGGCCGTAGAACAACCTGCTACGATCGCAAAGGCCAGGATGAGCGGGAAAAGAAGGGCGTGCACCCCAGGGGCAACGCGGTTGAGATGGCCGCCGCCATGGGCATTGAACTGCTGACCCTGGAACAGTATCAGGAGCTGCAAGAGCTTGGGCACTTCGATGCGAAAACGTCGAGTTGGGTAGAAACGCCGGCAGACATCCGCAAGCTGGGCGGCGCCATCTTTGCCGATTACCGCTACGGCAAAGTGTTCGTCTATCACAACAGCGCGCCATCGTTCTACAGCTCAAGGGGTTTTCGCGGCATGTTGAAAGTCTGAAGCGCGGCCCTAGCTGATGATCCCGCCTAAGTGCGAGAAGATGGAAGGCCGCTGTGAGTTGAACCTTTCCGGCCGTTGTTTTCATCGCCTGTGCCCAGAAATACCGGCATAACGATAGGATGCGCCAACTGGTATTATTTGCGCTGGTGGCCCTGGGCGTCGCCCTGCTGCCTATACTTCACGAGCACTATGGCCGCGGCCGAAATATCTACGCCACCGACCCGCCCGTTGATCAGAATACTTGCTCCGGCGACACACGCATCGCTGTGATCGGCGACTACGGCGTCTCCCGACAGCCGGAGGCGGACGTTGCCGCCCTCGTCGCCCAGTGGCGGCCCCAAACGGTGGTCACCGTGGGCGACAACAACTACCCCGACGGCGCCGCGAATACTATTGATGCCAACATTGGCCGGTATTTCAGCGCCTACATTGGCGACTACAAGGGAAACTTTGGCCCTGGCGCCGCCCAAAACGCTTTCTTCCCGGCACTCGGCAACCACGACTACCGCACTGACGGCGGGCAGCCCTATCTCGACTACTTCACCTTGCCCGGCGACGAACGGACCTATGAAGTACGCCGGGGTCCAGTGCATTTGTTCATCCTGGACAGCAACTCGGGCAATCCCAACGGCCGTATTCCCACTTCTCCCCAGGCCGCCTGGCTGCGCGACAGTCTCGCCGCCTCTGATGCGGTCTGGAAGCTTGTTATCATGCACCACCCGCCCTACTCCTCCGGCGACAAGCACGGCGACAACATCGAACTGCAGTGGGACTACGCCGGCTGGGGCGCGACAGCCGTCCTTGCCGGACACGAACACCTCTATGAGCGCCTCGCTGTAGATGGCATCCCCTACTTCGTCAACGGGCTCGGCGGGCAGAGTATCTACCCCTTCACCACCCCGCGCCCTGGCAGCGTCGCACGTTACAACCAGGACTACGGTGCCATGCTGCTCACCGCCGGAGAAACCTGCCTCAATTTCGGTTTCATCAACCGCAGGCAAGAACTCATCGACAACCTGTTGCTGACGGCCGAAGAATTACCTGTGCCAACCGGGACAACGACGGCCACACCGGAATCGACCTCCAGCTCCACCTCCACCGCGTCACCAACCCCGACCCTTTCCCCAACGCCGAACCCTTCACCGCTGCCCGTCGCCACACCGACGTTGGCGGCGACGCTGGAACCTTCCAAGACCTTTGTCCACTTGCCCGCTATCCTGGCCGGCAAATAGATGGCAACGGAACAACACGGCCGTTCCTTGAGCGCCATGCGTCGCCGGCACCATCGAGCCTTTCTCGTCGCCGCGGGCCTCGTTCCAGAAACTCATCGAGAGCGTTAGCCAACCATAGCCACAACAATAGGGCTGCAGGGCACCGTGCCCGATGCCCTGGTCACTCCCCTGTGCGGCACCTTGTTTGCGCCCACAGATGAGTGCTTCTTGACAGAATAGTTCGACCCCGTACAATATTCTCTGGCCGCAAGAATCAGGCCAGGGAACTCCTTATGACCGCACCGACACCCGCCCGCACGGCCGAACGCCGCGAACAGTGGCTCGCCGTGCTCGAAGAACTCGACGCCAATATCGACCCGCAAACAGTGCGCTTGCTCGAACGCTTGCGCATGGTGTCGCACGCCATGTACCAGCTGGGCGAGCAAAGCCTCGAAGTCGCCGGCCTGTCCTACGCCCGTTTCCGCCTGCTGATGAACCTGTTCATGAGCGAGGAAATGGACGGCCGTTGCGAGCTGAACCCATCCGAGATCAGCGACAAGCAGGGCATTAGCCGCAATACGGTCAGCTCACTGATCCGCGACCTGGAAGAAGAAGGGTTGATCGAACGGCGGCTGGATCAAGAGGACCGGCGGCGCTTCAATATCCGGCTGACAGAAGACGGCCGAGCGCGCGTGCGCGCCCATGCCGCCGCCCATTTTCACACCCTGGCCGCGACCTTTGAGGTGCTGAATCACGACGAACAGGCCGAGCTAAACCGCCTTCTCGGCGCCCTTGGCGCGAGTATCGAATCGACACGAGAAAGAATTGAAAGCAAGTAGATTTCTGGCCTCAAGGGCAAGTGGCAGGAATGCCCTGGCCCCTGAATCCTGATGTCTGCCCAAGGAGCAGCTATGCAAATGTCCGCAAGCAGACCGTCCAGCGGCCGCGGGGCCCTGGGACGGTCATTCAAATACATTGGCTATTATCCCAAAGTCGCAACAGTAGCCCTGGTTTCGCTGCTGGTAGCCACCGCGGCGCAGCTGGCGGTGCCGCAGCTGGTACAGAACATCATCGATGAAATCGTCACCAGCGGCACCGCCAAGGCTGTGCTGGACCTGTCGCCCGAGGTGCAGCTGCTGGCTTCGCAGCGCATGGGCGTGGACCTGGGCTCCCTTCAGCTTACCCTGGACGGGGCGCCGCGAGCGCTGGTGATGGCCGGGCTGATCGTGGTCATCTTTGCCCTGACGCGCGGGATCTTCGCCTTTGTGCAGGCCTACAGCTCCCAGGCGCTCTCGCAGAACATCGCCTTTGACCTGCGCAACGACCTGTACGGCAAGATCCAGCGCCTTAGTTTCAGCTATCATGACAAGAATCGCACCGGACAGCTGATGATTCGCGCCACTGATGACGTGGAAAAGCTACGCATGTTCCTGGGCCAGGGTATGCTGATGGCCCTGCAGGCCTTCATTCTGCTCACCGGCACGCTGATCATCCTGTTCCTCAGCAACTGGCGACTCACGCTGGTGATCCTGCCCGTGCTGCCCATCGCTTTCCTGCTGTTTATGGCTTTCGGCCGTTTCGCCTTCCCGCTTTTTGGCGAGAACCAGCGACGATTGTCCAAGGTAAACAACATCCTGCAGGAAAACCTGGCTGGGCTGAAGGTCGTCAAGGCGTTCACCAGCGAAGACCGGGAGCAGCAGCGTTTTGGCGAGAGTGTCGATTCGCTGTTGGAACAGGGGTTGAAGATCAGCAAATTCTTCGCCTTCCTGTTTCCGGTGATATTCCTGGTCGCCAACTTGGGCCAGGCCGCCATTCTCTATTTCGGCAGCGCACAAATCATCAACGGCACCATGACGATCGGCGAGTGGCAGAAGTTCAGCCTCTACCTGACGTTTGTATTCATTCCCATGGGCCAGTTGGGCATGATTATCTCGCTCATGGCCCAGGCACAGGCGAGCGCCGACCGTATTTTTGAGATTCTGGACACGAAGAATGATGTCGAGGACAAGCCGGACGCGGTGGTAATGCCGGAGATCAACGGCCGTGTGGCCTTTGAAAATGTGGCATTCCGCTATTTCGAACATGGCGAGCCTGTCCTCCAAAACATCAGCTTCGTCGCTGAACCGGGCCAGACAGTGGCCTTGCTCGGCTCCACCGGTAGCGGTAAATCGACAATCATCAACCTCATCCCGCGCTTTTATGATGTGTCCGACGGTGCGGTCAGGGTAGACGAGTACGATGTGCGTGACGTGACAATTAACAGCCTGCGCCAGCAGATCGGCATTGTGCTGCAAGAGACGACGCTGTTTGGGGGCACGATTCGCGACAACATCGCCTTCGGCCGGCCGGACGCTACCGACGAAGAAATCCTAGCCGCGGCCAGAGCGGCGGCGGCGCACGATTTCATCATGGACTTTCCGGAGGGGTATGAAACGGCCGTGGGCGAGCGCGGTTCGACACTCAGCGGCGGTCAGAAGCAGCGCATCGCCATTGCCCGCGCCCTGCTCATGGACCCGCATATCCTGATCCTCGACGACTCCACCAGCAGCGTGGATCTGAACACCGAATACGAGATCCAGCAGGCGCTGGACAAGCTGATGGAAGGACGCACGAGTATCGTCATCGCCCAACGCATCAGCACTGTGCTCAACGCTGACCAGATCCTGGTGCTGGACAAGGGTCGCATCGTCGACAGCGGCACCCACGAAGAACTGATGGAAACCAGTGCGATTTACGCGGATATCTATCACTCGCAGCTCGCAGAAGATGTGCAGGTCGCCTGATTTCGGAGTTTGACTATGTTTCACGATAGAGCATTACTCGTAGAAGAAGAAAAGGCCGATTCCACCGGGGCCACCCTTAGGCGGCTGGCGGGTTGGTTCCGGCCTTACTGGCTGGTGCTGCTGCTGGTTCTGGGGCTGACCCTGGCCGGGACCTATATGCAGGTGCGCGTGCCGGCGTTGACCGGGCAGGTCGTAGACTGTTATCTGGTCCCGTACACCACTGCTTCGGAAGCGCGAGAGGCGGCGGGCATTTCCCAGCCGCTGGACCTGCCCATTGATCTGGGCCTGGGCCAGGAAACTGGCTCGGCCGAAAACTGCTGGTACACGACTGTCGATCCGGGTATGACCGCCGATCAGGCGATGGCCGGCATCGGCCGGTTGGTGTTGATCATCCTGGCCTTTTTCGTCGGCAACGCCATCTTCACCGGCCTTTCCTTCTATGGCATGCGCTGGGCCGGTTTCCAGGTGCTGCGCGACATGCGTGAAGACGTATTCGCCCATGTACATCAACTTTCACTGGGCTACTTCACGACCCATGAGGCGGGCCAGATCATGAGCCGCTTCACCAACGACATGGAAACCTTGCAGCAGGCGATCAGTTTCGCCGTGCTGAACGTCGTCGGCGGTATCTTGCTCATCACCTTTGTCATCGTGCAGATGATGAGCATGAGCGTGCCGTACGCCCTGATCAGCCTGATCACCCTGCCGCTGATGTTTGTGACCACGCGCTGGTTCAGCGGCCAGGCGCGCAAGGCCTTCCGCGAGGCGCTGCAGGAAATCGGCTCGGTCAATGCCGACCTGCAAGAAGGTATCTCCTCCGTGCGTGAGGTGCAGGCCTTCAGCCGCGAAGACGAGAATATCGAGAACTTCCGCGTCAGCAACGCCGCCAATCGCGACGCCAACATCAAGGCCCAGGCCTACACCAGCGCCCTGGCCCCCACCCTGGAAGCGCTGGGCTACGTCAGCCTGGCCATTACAGCTACCGTTGGCGGCCTGATGCTCCTCAGCGGAGGCTCGCTGCTGGGCACGACGATGTCCCTGGGCCTGATCATCGCTTTCATCGGCTATACCCAGCAGTTCAACAATCCGGTGCAGCAAATCGCGGTCCTGTGGACCAATATTCAGAGCGCCATCGCCGGGTCGGAACGCATCTTTGAACTGCTTGACGCCGAGGTGGATATTCACGACAAGCCCGATGCCGTCGTGCTGCCGCCCGTGGTGGGCCATGTGCGCTACGAACAGGTATGGGCGGAGTACAAGGAGGGCGAACCGGTGCTGCGCGGGGTAGACATCGAAGCCACGCCGGGCAAGACGATCGCCATTGTCGGCCCCACAGGCGCAGGCAAGACAACGATCATCAACCTGCTGCCGCGCTTCTGGGATGTCAGCGACGGCCGTTTGACAATCGACGGCTACGACGTGCGCGACGTAACTCTGCACAGCCTGCGCGAGCAGATCGGCCTCGTCCTGCAAGACACCTTCCTCTTCAGCGACACCGTGGCCAACAACATCCGCTACGGCCGCCCCGGCGCCACGGACGAAGAAGTCATCGCCGCCGCCAAACTGGCCCGCGCCGATGAATTCATCAACCGCCTGGAAGACGGCTACAATACCACGCTCGGCGAGCGCGGCGGAGGTCTCAGCCAGGGCCAGCGCCAGCTCCTGGCCATCGCCCGCGTCGCTCTTACGGACCCGCGCATCCTGATTCTCGACGAGGCCACCAGCAGCGTCGATACGCGCACCGAGCGCCAGATTCAGGAAGCGCTGGACATGCTGTTAAACGGCCGTACCAGCTTCGTCATCGCCCACCGCCTGAGCACAATCCGCAACGCGGACGAAGTGCTCGTCCTCGAAGACGGGCAGATCGTGGAGCGCGGCACCCACGCCCAACTGCTGGAAGCGCAGGGCGCATACTATGACCTTTACATGAGCCAGTTTCGCCGCGAAGAGAACCTCGGCCTGCCGGAAGAGGACATCTTCTTCGTACCCGGTGGCTGACCCTCCCAGGTTCTCAATCTCCGGGGCAGCAGCGCGGCAAACGCGCCACTGCCCTTTTTTCTTCTCCTCACGTAGTCACTTCGTCATGAGTTCGGCGTGAAAACACGGTTGAAGTGCCCGTTTCAAGGCGACATAATTATTGTGCGGGAACCTTCTGTGTCCCCGCGACGTCTTCGCAATATGCGCTGTGCGCGGAAGATGCGCGGCGCGCTTCGCTTGATTGATGAAAAGGACAAGGAGAAGAATCATGAACAAACACCGCCTTCGCTGGCTAACCAGCCTGCTGGCCATCCTACTCGTTTTGGCCGCGTGCAGCGACCAGGGCCCCGCGACCCCCAGCGGCGACGTCGGGGACCAGTCCACACCGCAGGCAGGCGTAGAAGCCGACCCGGGCTACCCGGTAGGGGAAACTGGCGCGGGGCAGGCCGAAAGTCCGGCCATCAGCCAGCCCATTGATCGTTTTAGTGCGGTAGCCGACCAGCTCTGGGTGCTTGTTGGCTATGGCGACGCCCTGAACTCTATCGTGGTCGAAGAAGGCGCGCTGATCACCGCCACCTTCGGCAGCGCAGACAATATGCTTACCGGCAGCGGCGGATGCAACCGCTACTTCACCGGCTATACCTCAACCGATGACGGCGCGATGACCATCGAAGGGCCGATTGGCTCCACGATGATGGCCTGCGAAGCAGGCATGGAAACGGAAGCGGCGTACCTGGCCGCCCTGGAAACGGTCAGCGCCTGGTCCGTAAACGACGAAGGACGCCTTCAGCTTACCTACAGCACCGGCCAGCCGTTCGCCGAAATGTTGGTCTTTGCGCCTGGACAGACCTCGCTGGCGGGCAACACCTGGCGCCTGGTCAGTTTCGGCGACCCCGGCGATCCGACTCCGGTGCAGGAAGGCACCGAAGCCACGGCCGTTTTTACGCCCGAAACCGAAACGAGCGGCACCATCAGCGGCTCCGCCACCTGCAACAATTACAATGGCAGCTACTCCATCGATGGCGATAGCATCACCATCGGCCCACTGGCGGGCACGATGATGATGTGCCCGGAAGGGATGGACCAGGAGACCGCTTTCCTTGCCGCGCTGAGCGGCGCGCAGACGTTTGCCATCAGCGGCGAGAACCTGCAGATCGTCACCGATCAGGGCGTGTTGAACTTCAGCGCGCTTGACCTGCCCCTGGAGAACGTACTTTGGCAGGCCACAGCCGTTGCCGGGCAGCCCGTCCCTGAAGAGGTAGCGATCACGGCGCTGTTCCAGCCAGGCGAGACGGCAGGCGCGGGCAGCCTGGGTGGCAACGCCGGCTGCAACAACTACCACGCAGAGTACGTGGTCGAAGGCGACGGCCTGACGATCAGCGGGCCGCCGGCCATGACCATGATGCTCTGTCCCGATGAGGGAGTAGCCGCCCTGGAGGCAAGCTACACGGCCGTTTTGGAAGCGGCCGCAAGCTATGCCGTTGAGGGCGACGTGCTTACCATCAGTGGGGCCGCGGGCGATGTGCAGTTCGCCGCCAACCGCCAGCCCCTGGAAGGCACCTACTGGGAGCTTGTCTCACTGGGCGACAGCGACAACCAGCGCCCACCCGCCGAAGGCAGCAGCTTTACGGCGCAGTTCAGCCGCCTGCCCGGCCTGCCTACCGGTACGGTCAGCGGCGAAACGGGTTGTAACACCTGGAACGCCACCTACGCCGCCAATCTGAGCGAGATCAAGGTCAACCTGCCCAGCACAAGCCGCAGCCTGGAATGCGCCGCCGGCGCCGGCATTCTCGAAGAGGAACAGGCTTTCTTCCTCGGTCTGAACGCGGCCACCACCTACCGCGTCCTGGGCAGCACGCTGCAGATGCCCTACGGCGAAAACAATGAACTGATGCTCACTTTTGAAGCGGGCCAGCCGCCGGTGGAAGCGCCGGTGCTGGACCTCACCCCGCTGCAAGGTACTTTCTGGTTCCTCGCGGCCCTGGGCCAGGATGATGTCCTGCCGGGCAGCGAAGTCACCGCCGGGTTCGAGATCGTTGAGGACGGAGCCACGGGCACGATCAGCGGCAGCGGTGGCTGCAACGCCTATAATGGCCCGATCGCCGCCAACTTCGTCATCGGCCCGTTGGTGACAACAAAGAAGATGTGCGCCCAGCCGCTCATGGACCAGGAAAACGCCTACTTGAACTGGCTGCAAGGCGCCTATGATTACGATCGGGCCGGCGACCAGCTGCTGATCTCTACCGGCCAGGGTGTGCTGACCTTCCACAGCAGCCCCGTGCTGGACCAGCGGTCGGAACTGCAGAACAGGACCTGGTTTGCCATCTCCTATGAGACCCTGAACGCGATTCAGGGCAGTAACCCGACGGTGATCTTCAGCGGGGACGGCCGTACAATCAGCGGCAATACCGGCTGCAACGAATACAGCGGCGCCTATGGTGCTGGGCAGGGCAACACTCTGACCATCAGTGGCATGAGCAGCACCTTCGCCGCCTGTGCTACGGATGAACTGAGCCGGCAGCAAGACACCTTCCTGCGCCTGCTGCCCGCTGCGGTCAGTTACCGCATCAGCGGCCAGCAGCTGCAGATCGTCACTGTCGACGGGGGCACGATGAACCTCACGGCCGTTCCACCACAAAATCCAGTGCCGCCCACAGCCGTGATCGTCGCCCCGGCCGTAGCCGAACTCGGGCAGCAAATCAGCTTTGACGGCTCCCGTTCCAGCGCCGGTTCCCTGCCCATCGCCCGCTATACCTGGGACATGGGCGACGGCACGACGTTGAGCGGCCGCGCCGTGAAATACTCCTACGGCGCCGCCGGACCCTATACGGTCACCCTAACGGTTACCGACCAGGGTGGGCAGGCCAGCTCGGCAACCCATTCAGTGCAAATCAATCCGGTGGTAGAAGTGATTGGCCCCACGGCCGTGATCTCCGGCCCCAACCTGGCCAACAGCGGTGATTTGGTCACTTTCAGCGGCGCGAACTCGCGCCCCGGCACGGGCACTATCAGCACTTACGCCTGGGAATCTGGGGATGGCAACAACAGCGGACCCGGCAGCGACAGCAGCTTCAATACGACATTTGCACAGCCCGGTACCTACACCGTGCGCCTGACCGTGGTGGACAGCAACGGCCTGTCCAACTCGACCACGCAGAACATCCAGATCAGCGCCGCCGTGCAGCCTCTGCCGCCGAAAGCGGCGATCAGCGGTCCTTCCGCGGCGGCCGTGGGCGAACAGGTGGCCTTCAGCGCCGCCGATTCGCAGCAGGGCACATCAGCCATCGCCGGCTACCAGTGGCAGTCCGGCGACGGCAATGACACCGGTCTGGTCACCGACAGCAGCTTCAACACTATCTACTCGCAACCGGGCACCTACCATGTCACAGTGACAGTGGCCGATGTGGACGGGTTGAGCGACAGCGCCAGCATGGCCGTCACGGTCAGCGCCGCCTTCAGCGGCAGCGACTGGGCCTTAAACGGCACCCTGCCTGGCACCTCGATCACTTTGGAAGTGGGCAACGGAACCCTGTCGGGCTTTGCCGGCTGCAACACCTACAACGCGAGCTACAGCAGCACGCGCGCTGCCGGTGGCAGCAACAGTATCTCTGTTGGGCCAATCATCAGCAGCAGCGCTGCCTGCCCGGAAGAAATCATGGCCCAGGAACAGGCCTACCTGGCCAACCTGCAGTCCGCCAGCGCCTACACGATCAGCGGTTCAACCCTCACCCTGACGACGGCCGGCGGTCCTCTGGTCTACAGTGCGCTTGTGGCCACGCCGTTCGCGGCGCCTGCCACGCAGTAAGACACCCGCAAGCCCAGAAGAGGCCAACCAGAGCACACTTCCGGTTGGCCTCTTTGCCGCTTATTCTTTCCAGCTCCCCGAAGGTTGGGCTTGCAACCACCCCATGCCTATGACAGCTCGCAGGAATTGTCCAGGCCATGGCGGACTACTTCAGGGAATGACCTTTCGATCCGCGAGGTACAGGCACCTGCAGTGCACCGGGCCACGGTGCGCCCAATCAGTGAATTATCACCGGTAGCAAAACCCCGTTCCGCTTGGGACCCGGAGTCCGGGTAGGTGTGGCCGTCGCCGGGATCGTCCCCGTAGCCGTAGCCGTCGCGGTCAGCGTCTTGGTCGGCGTGGCCGTCTTGGTTGGCGTGGGCGTCTTGGTTGGCGAGGCTGTCGAAGTTGGCGTTGGCGTTTTGGTCACCGTCGCAGTCGATGTGGGGGTAGCCGTCTTGGTAGCCGTCGCCGTCGGCGTGGGTGAGCCTGTGGCTACCGGAGTGCCGCCGCCGCTGAGAGATTCCGCTTGGCCCACGGTGATGGTCAGCGGTTTGTAGGCGCTGGTTACAAACGGCCCTACGTCGGCAAACGATGTCTTATCCACCAGGCCAAAAGTCAGCTGCCGCCCCGCGCCGCTCAGATAACTGTTCAAGCCGTTGCGGCCGAACCCAAAGACCGTCATCAGGTCGTCCATCGGATAGTACCTGTCGACATTGCTGTCATCGACGCTGTGGGCCATAAAGAGAGACCGCGCCACATTGGGATCGGTGAAGTAGGTCCACTCGTCTGTGAGGATATCCGTCGTGCGCGTGGCCGAGGCCAGGGTAGTCGTGCCGTCCGAGATCGTCACCGTATCTATCCCCACTTCCAGCGTGCCGCCGGGCACGCCCTCGTACAGGAACCAGTAGGTCCCTGCCGGGGGGGCCTTCGTCACGGTCATCCGCGCATAGGTCGGAAACACTTCCCAGACCGTTTGCCAGAGGCCGTTGTTGGGGTCAACCAAATTCGTCGACTGGAAAGTCGCCTTCAGCGGTCCCTTTGAGAGCAGCGTCGTCGCCGCGGTAGTGCGACCGGGGTGGAAGAAGCCGCCGCCGCTGGGTGGGACCATATTGGGGATGCCGCGGAAATTGCCCGCCGCGCCACTGGGATCCTCGCTGGTGTTCCAGTCGATCCAGTCATTGGCATCGCTATCGGTCAGCGTGGCGAAGCCGCCGCCCGGCTTGTGAAAATAGTAGTCGCCGTTGTCCGTTTGCAGGCGGATGCTTGCGTATCCTTTGTGGTTGACCCCATCCGTGGTGTTGACCAGGGTGGTAAACGTGGGCAGCACAAAGCCTTCGCCCACCAGATCGAAATAGACGTGATAACGGCGCGTGGCGTTCAGCGCGGTGCTGTTTGTCAGAAGCCAGGTCAGGGTGCCCGCGGCCTTGGTGGCCGCGTTGTAGTCTGTGGCCTTATCAAACTGGAAAGGCACGTTAGCGTCCAATACATTGCCCGCCCCGTTCACCTCGATCACGCGGATCGAGTTGGGGTCAAACGTGCCGTTTTTGCCCAGCGAGGCCAGGAGCTGGGTGAAATTCAGGGCAGCTTCGGCCGGTTTGTCAAACTGCCGAGCATAACCGGCGGCGCCGGCGGTGACCAGCACGCGGTACTCAAAGTCGGCGTCCCACCAGCCCGCCTCCAGGGCGTCCGGCGCGGGCTGTTGCGCGCCGGCCAAGCCAACACCGCGCAGCGCCAACGCGCCGAGCAGCAACGCGAATAAAATCAGAATCGGGCGAAGTTGACCATTCGTACTCATGATGATGCATCTCCACAATCGTTCAGGTCTGCGCCCAGGCGGCGCCCCAACTGCTTTCTCCTAAGGGAAATAGCAGATACAGTACGTCTCGCTGCTTAAGAAGTTGATTACGCTGCGACAAGATGTCGTATACTTGGCGTAACAGAATGCCTTGATGATACACAGGGGTTGGCAGCGCGCCAACTGGCTCAGAAAACTGGTCCGACGCCGCGCCTCCGGGGAGTACGAATCATGACCACGATGCCATTCAGACGCCGCTATTGGAGCAGCCCGCGCCGCCTCCTGACAGATCTGTCTTGGCCGTTTGCCAACCGCGCCGCCTTGCGCCGGGCGCTGCGCGACGGCCGTGTTTCCTTCGCCTTCCGCGAACGGCTGATGATGTCCGTGACCCAGGTCAATGCCTGCCGCTACTGCTCCCAATTTCATGCCCAGGAGGCGCTCAAGGCGGGCATCAGCGCGGAGGAGACGCGCGCCATCCTGGAGGGTGACCTGGGCAACGCCCCCGCAGAAGAACTGCCCGCCCTACTCTATGCCCGGCATTGGGCGGACAGCGACGGCCGTCCTGATCCCGCCGCCCGGCAGCAGCTCTACGCCATCTACGGCCCGCAGACCGCCGCCGATATCGAGACCGTCCTTGCGATGATCCGCCTGGGTAACCTGGCGGGCAACACGGCAGACTATTGGCTTTATCGCATCACCGCCGGGCGCCTCGGCCTGACAGAAGCGGACGGCCGGTAACGCGCCGTCGCCCGCCGATTCCCATCTTCCGCAGTTCGCCCATTGACAGCCGCCCCGGCCGTTGCTAGACTCCCATGTTTGGCGCCCGCGGAGCGAGAGCCTCAACCCCAAATCAAGATAGGAGACCCTGACGGAATGAATAGAAATTTCGTTGGACGCGGGCCATCGGCCCGATTTGTGATGGCGCTTGGCACCTTGCTGAGCGTCCTTTTCGTGGGCCTCGTCGCCCTGTCGCTGTGGCCGGGCGGCGCAGTGCAGGCCGGAACCGGCCCGGCCTACCTGCCGGCGCAGTTCGCGCCGCAGCCCACGCCCACGCCCGGCCCGCCGCCGCAGTTCGTCAAGAATGTCGCCCTGCCCAGCGCACAGTGCCCCAACGCCGCCGGCTTTAACCAAGTCTCCGGCCTGATGTACATCGTCAATAACTACAGCAACAACGTCGCCGTCTTTCAGGAAGGTAACTTCCTGAGCGATATCCTCACCGGCGAATGGCCCACAAGCATTGCCAACGACCCGCGCTCCAGCCGCGCCTGGGTCACGAATCTGCACAGCGGCGTCTCGCTGCTCGAAGGCGGAGCGCAGGTCGGTTTTGTGCCCCGCGATTATGAACCATATGGGGTGGCCTTCAACCCCACCAACGGCTATGTCTACGTCACCGACCTGGACAGCAAGGTGCAGATCATCGATGGCGCAAACCTCGTCACCACGCTCAAGCTGATCGATCCGGTCACGGGCAAGGGCGCGGGCTGGATGCGCCCCGTGGTCGTCGATTCGCGCACCGGCTTGGTCTACGCCGCCAGCTGGGACTACGGCCGTCTGTATGTGATCAAAGGCACGGAAGTGATTAACAGCGTGCAGGTAGGTTGGGGGCCGCTGAACATGGCCCTGGATGAAGTGCGCGGCCTGCTCTATATCGCCCACTCCGAACCGAATGCCGCCTTCCCACATGACATTTCCGTCGTGGACGTGGCTACCCTGAATGTGACCTTTGTCAATTCCAACCCCGGCGTGCCCAACCTGAAAGCCCGCGATGTCGCTGTCGACGCCGCCGGCGGTTACGCCTACGTCACCAACCCCGACCTGGACAGCGTCTCCGTTCTGCGGGGCACGAGCGTATTGAATCATGTCGTGGTCGGCAAACGGCCGTGGGGCATCGGCGTCAATCCCAAAAATGGCTACGCCTTCGTCGCCAATCGCGACAGCGGCAGCGTAAGCATCCTGCGCCACGGCGAACTGCAGTCCACGGTGGACGTCCAGGGCCGCGAGCCGTTCGCCATCGGTGTAGACACCAACCGGGATGACATTTACGTGGTCAACCGCGGCCGCGAATATGGCCTCTTCCAGTGCAAGGAAGGATCGGTCTCGATTCTGCATTGAGAGCCTGACCTGCAGCCGGCGCCTGGCGCGAGATTTCAGCGGATCACGGGCGACGATTGCCTCCCCAAGAAAGGGGCCGCCGCCGCCCGTTTTCTCTGAAGGCTGCTAGGGCAGCAGTTCTATGCCCGGCAGCAGGGCTCTGTCCTGCCCTTCCCCGGTTTGCAGCCGCACTCCGGTCGCCGGATCATACAAACCGACCTGTAAGGTATAGTGCCCCGGTGCCAGTTCCACGGGCAGCGCCAGGGTGTGCAGCTGTGCGAACCAGTCCCCTTGACCCAGGCCGCCAAGGCGCACATCCAGCCCGTCGTGCTGAGCCACGACCTGCCCCTGATCATCCAGCAGATGTACAAACAGGGCCAACTGCGGTGTCTCTGGCGGCAGGTCTCGCTCGGCGACCCAGGTGCTCAGCAGGGATAGGTCCTGACCGGGGCGCACAGCCGTTGGCGGGGTCACACTGCCGGTCAGGCGCAGCAGTTCGCCAAATACGGTCTCCTGCATCACCAGCCTTTCCGGCCGCGGTGGCTCCGCCCAGCGCCGCAGGCCATAGGCCAGGCCGTCCGCGCTGCTCCCACGCACGACCGCTTGCTCCGGGGGGTACAGGGCGTGCAGCAGCTCATCCTGGGGCAGGTGCCCGTCGCCCACGGCCGTCCACGCCGCCGCGCCCCCGCCCCCCGGCCACAGCAGACTGCGCCGCGCGTCGAACCACCTTGGGCGAACATCGTTGCTCGCCAGGGTCGCGAAATCTTTCGCTGCAACGTCGCCCATGCCGATCCCCGACAACGCCAACCCTACCGCCGCCCCCTCTGCGGGCACCTCGTAGAGAAAGATGGAATATCCTGCCCGGGCATCCGGCTCGCGCTCCTGAAAGAACGCGAAACGCGCCGGATCTTCCAGATACACGCCCAGCAGTTGGGTCACGCTCAAGGCATACAGCCCCGGTGCCGGGTCCGGCGGGTAGAACGGGTCCAGCAGCGCGTCGTCGCCCGGCCAGGGCCAGCCATCCAGGATCTCGCCCGGAATGTCATAGACTTCCAGAGGAGCTGTGCCCAGCCAGTTGGCGCTCACGGCCGTTGCCCCCCGCTCCGCCATCACCTGCCCCAGCCGTTCCAGGTCCTGTCCCCAATCGACGTTGGAATCAACGGCTACGCGCCAGCCGTTCCGCGGCCCTCCGGCCAGTAGATTGAAATAGGCCAGGTACTGCGGGTGCATCGCCAGGCTGATCAGGCCCAGCGCCGCCAACGCCGCCGACGCCGCCCAATGCATCCACCGCGCCGGACCCGTAGCCGCCCCCCAACGCGCCTGCGTCGTAAGCCGAAATCCCCCCAGGCGCCCCACGCTCACATACAGCAGCGGCAGTGCGGGCAGCAGATAACGGTAGCCAATGCTGGCCCTGCTCACCAGGCCCGCGCCCAGCACACCCGCCGCCAGCAGCAGCGGCCACAACGTCGCCCAGCGGAAATCACGGTCTCGCCAGATTCTCCAGAACGTAAGGACCAACAGGAACAGCACCGGCAGCGGAGTCTTGACCAGGAAAAGAACAGGCAAATAATACCACCAGCCCTGGCGGCTCAACTGGCCGAACAGGTAGGCGCTGTGTCCGCCCAGCTGGTGCGCCTGCTGCAAGGCAAAGTCCAGGCGCAGGGTGCCGGCCTGAAAGCGGTAAACGAGCAGAAAAACAAACACGGCCGTTCCCAGCAGCAGCCCCAGGCGCAGCAGGCCGCGCACGGCCGTTTCCCGCCCCGGCCGCTGCTGCAGCAGGCGGTAGAGCGCCATCAGCAGTAGGGCAAAGACCACGACTGCGCCGCTGAACTTCGCCGCCAGGGCCAGCCCCACAGCCGTCCCGGCCAGCAGCAGCGGCACAAGCCACGGCCGTCCCGCATCCACGGCCGTCCAGTAGCGCCATAACATATACCCCGCCAGCAGTAAGAAGAAACTTGTGCCCAGGTCCGTTGTCGCCAGGGCGCCGTGGGCCAGGATATTCGGATCAAAAGTGACCAGGAAAAGGACCAGCAGCCCCGCGCGGCGCGTGCCAAAGAGCTGCCCCGCCCAGCGATAGCACAGGGCGGCCAGGAAAAGGGCCAGGGTAATGATCCCCAGCCGGCCCAGCCAGGCCAGCAGCAGCCCGTCGGCATTTGTCTGCCACATAAAGGTCTTGCTGATCTCCAACCAGTCCTGAGTAGCGAAACGGGCCAGCTCCGGCGGAAGTTCGGGCCGCCCCAGGAAGGCCACCGGCAGGCCGAGCACGGCGTTGACCAACGGTGGGTTGCGCACCACGGCATACAGCGCCGCTTCGCGCCAGTACAGCACCCCTTGCAGCACATGCAGTACTTCGTCAAAGGTGACCGACTGGCGGGCAGCTGCGTCGAGCAGGCGGCCAAAGAAGAGCAGCAGCAGCGCTGTGGCCGCCCAACGGCCGTTCCGTTGCCGCCAAAGCCTTGCGCTCACGGCCGCAGTTCTCCTTCCGCGGAGAACGTCACCGTTTGCAGGGGCACCTCTTCACCCAGCGACGCACCTTCCGGCAGCAAATAGGCTCCCGCCACGAGGCGCAGCGGTCCAGGCGGCAGCGGCGCGGGCAGGGCTAGCAGCTTACGGTCCAGCACCACTTCTCCCGTGTCCCAGATAGAGGTGGGATACATGCCGCTGCCGGGCTGGCCGTCGTCCTGGGCCAGCAAACGGCCGTCGGCATCCAGCAGGTGCACATAAGTGGTGTGCTCCGCAGCTGGCGCCCCCAGCGCGCTCCAGTACAGCGTCACGGCCAGGTCGCCGTCCTCCCGGGCCAGGTCGTAGCCCTCCAGGCGCAGCGTTCCTTCCAGGTCAGCGCCCACGGCGGTCTGCGGCGTTGCGGTCACAGCAGGTGCGGGGATCTTGAGCGTGGCCAGGGCCAGAGGCTGTGGCAGGTCACGACCGTTGGCGCTCCTGCCTGCCGCCCAGGTGGCGCCCGCCCCGCGCAGCCCGGCGAAGAGCGTGGCCCGCCCCGGAGCTGCCTCACCGTCCACGGCCAGCGGAACAGACGTAGTAACGGTCTGGCCGGGCTGCCAGGAAACGACCGTTTCCCCCGTCCCCCACAACTCGCCGCCGTCGCCCCGCAGTTCCACAGTCAGGACGCCTTCCCCTGACTGCCCGGCCATGCCGTATGTCGCCAGCGTCACCGCGACCCTCTCTCCTGGCGCGGCGCGCAGCGGCGCCTGGAAGCCGTCCAGCAGCAGCCCTGGCGCAAAGCGGGCGCAGGCAGGCGACAACCCGGCGATCTGGAAGATGCCTTGGCGTGGGTAGGCCGCAGGCAGCACCAGCAGCAGCGCCGCCGCCGATAGGACCAGGAGAAATCCAGGCGGCAGCCAGCGCAGCAGGCGGGCGAGCCAGGAGCGCGGCGGGTGCGTCGTCTCGGCGCGGCCGGCCAGAAAGCTCAGACCGGCGGCGAGCAGCACGGCGACCGGCGCGGCGGCGGCGAAGGCCAGCCGCCCCTGGTACCCCGACCAGTTAATGGTCTGTACATAGCGCAGCAGCGAGACGTAGGTCGCCAGCACAGCCAGGGCGCTCAGCCCGAGGGTAGGCAGGCTCAGCGTGCAGGGTTCCCCCCGGCGCAGGCAGACCGCCACGGCCCACAGCAGTCCCGCCGCGGCAGCGATCACCAGCAGGGCCAGGACGGCGTAGACCCAGCCGGGCACGGCCACGTTCAGCCAGCCAAACAGCGCCCAGGCGGACCTGAAATGCAGGTCGACAAACTCGCCCAGGTCTTGCAGGCCGAAGCGCCCCTCGCGCAGCACAAATGGACCTTTGGCGGCCAGGTGCACGCGCCAGGCCAGCGGATCGCCGTAAAGGCGCGTCGCGCGAACATACCACCATCCGGCCAATAAAAGAGGGATGCCGCCGACCAGCGCCAGGGGCAGGAGGCTTGACCGCAGCGCGGCACGCCACGGCCGTTCCGTCCCTCGCGGCGCAAAGGGCAGCCGGGCCAGCGGCGCAGTCGCGGCCAGCAGGGCCACCGGCCAGACGGCGAACAGCCCTGCCTTGGTCAGCAAGCCCAGGCCCACCACGGTGCCCAACAGGGCAAAGGTGGCCGGGCGCGGCCGTTCCCACGCCAGCGCGGACAGGGTCACGATGGCCGCCCCCAGCACGGCCGTGAGCACGTCATTGTTGACACTGGCGCTGATGAACAGGAACTGCGGGTTGAAGGCCAACAGCGCCGCCGCCAGCAGCCCCACGCGAGCATCTCCCGGCGCGGCCAGCCGCCCAAGGGCATTGGCCAGGACCACGGCCAGCGCGCCCAGCAGCACGGAAAGCAGCCGCCCGGCCCGGAATGCCAGCGCCGGGCCCGCAAAGGGCGCGGCCTCGGCGAACGTGTGCACATAGAAAGTCTGGCGGCCGGCATCGTCCGGATCGAAGCTGAAGCAGTTGTTCTGCGCCAGCTCCAGGGCTTCGCCGTGCCCAATCCAGCCGGTGGCCGCGGCCTGCACGGCATAGAAGAGCGGCGGCTGGTTAGCTTCCATGGTGGGGTTCTCAGCCGCAACCGGGGATAGCGGCGGGAAGGCCCGTTCGCGAGCCAGGTAACGGCCATACAGATAGTGGTCCAGCTCGTCCGGCGCCTCCGCCAGGGGCACGACCAGGCTCATGCCCGCGCCCAAAATCAGGTAGAGGAGCAGGATCAGCGCCAGCCAGGGGCGCGCGCCACGCGGGCTAGACATCCACTGCCTCGCGCCGCCGCCGCAGCCAATACCAGAACAGGAAACCCAGCGCGGCGGTCCAGGCGGCGGTGCTGACGGCCGCGCCCACGGCGAAATCCAGGGGCTGGAAGGTAAACACGAGTTCGTGGTTCCCCGCGGGCACGAAGACCGCGCGGGCAACGCTGTTGGCGCGGTAAACGGCCGTTTCCTCCCCGTCCACCGTCGCCCGCCAGCCCGGATACCAGGCATCGCTGAGCACGAGGAAGCCCGGCTCGGCCAGCTCAACGCTCACCTGAAGGCGGTTGAGCGCGCTCCCGTCCACGTTCACGGCCGCTGCACCCGGCGCGAACGCCAGGCCCGGAGGAGGTTCCTGTCCCTGCGTCTCCAGCACGACAAGGCTCGCCAGCCGCTCCTGCTGGGCCAGCACAGCCTCCAGAGCCTCATCAACATTGGCGGCAAGCTGCGCCTGCGGCACGATATAGGCGCGGGCGAAAGCACCTTCGCGGCTATAGACCCGCGTCTTGCCATCTTCAAAAACAAGGCCGGGCCGTTCCAGGCTGGTGGGAGCCGCAGCGAGCGCCCCCTGCGGCGTCAGGCCGGCCTCGCCAGTTCCCTCTACACGAAAAATAAACTCGCCCCCCCACTCCGCAGGAAAGGGATCCACAAAGAAACTGGTCCAGCCGTCCGCGACAGCGGGGTCGGGAACGGCCGTGGCATGGGCGAACTCGTAACCCCCATCCGCGGACAGCACGCGCAGGGTCGCCTCCCCGGTCCCCCGCAGCGGCACGTCAATGCGCTGTAATCCGGCGGCAATCCCTCCCAGGCGCGTCTGCTGCGGCAGCGCCGCCCAGGCGGCGACGTTCGCGCGCGGTCCTGCTGCCACTGCCTCGCCCCAAACATCCGCGCTGGTGACGACGTAGCGCACGCTAAGCGCGTCCAGCAGGGGCGACGGCAGCCCGGCCAGAGGCTGCAGCTTGCGCTCGAAGCGGATCGCGTCGCCCCCTTCAGCCGCGTTCACATAGGCGGCCAGCGTTGCCGGAATGCCCGGCTCATAGCCGCTGAGGTTGCTCAGCCGCGGCACCAGGCTGGAATTCGGCGGGTAGGCCAGCCCTTGCGGCGGGGTAACCATCCGTGACGGGGGCATGTGGGCCTGTAGAAATCCTGTTGTAGCCGTGGGTGGGTACAGTTCGCTAACTGGGCGCACCGGGTTGTAAGTATAACCGAAGACGAAAAGATCGGCCGTGAGCCAGAAGATGGCCAGGATTCCGAGCCAGGGCCGGGGCAGCCGCTCTCCCTGCCAGGCCCAGAGCAGCAGCGCGCTTCCTGCCAGCCAGAACAGGAACCAGCCAATTTGCGGGCCGAGATAGGGCCATGTTTCTTGCACTTTGGGCGCGTAGTACAAAACGTAGAGGACTACGACGCCGATCAGCAAGGCGGCGAAAACGGCCGTTTGCCGTCCCCAGCGGCGCTCCCCGGCGGCGGCGGGTTCCAGCATCCGGTCCAGCCCCAACGCCGCCAACACCGTGAGGCAAAACACGACCAGTATCGCCGCACGACTGGGCTGCAGACCGCCAAAAACGGGCAGCACATACAGCAGACCATAGAGCGGTCCCAGCGCCCACAGCAGGCCCAGCAGCCCCCAGGCGGCGAAGAACTTTGTGTACCAATCCCGCCGCAGCAGCACGGCCAGGAAGGCCAGCATCAGGGGCAGGATACCCGCGTACAGGGTCGTCTCATTGAAGTTGTCGGCGCCCCACCAGGTGCGCGTGATCGGGTCACCAAAGAAGCGCGGCACGAGCAGGGCCACGCCACGGTTGAGCAGACCCAGGCGCAGCATCTGGTCGAAAGGCAGGTCTGTACGGTGGCTGCGAGCCAGGTAGTTCACGGCGGGCAGGACCTGCACGAGGCTGAAGGCCAGGGCCAGCGCGGGCACGGCAAGCACCGGCCACAAGGGAACAGCCGGGGGCCGTTTCCCCCGCCCCTCCCACCACAGCGCCCCCAATCGCGCGCCCAGGTAGACAGCTCCGGTCATGGTCATATATAGGGTCCAGTTCCAGTGACCGCCCAGCCAGGGTACGGCCAGAGTCATTGCCGCCGCCAGCCCCCATGCGGATGCCTGCCGCCTGTCACCCTTCTGCAGCGCGGCGGCCAGCCGTTCGCAGAAAAACAGCGCCAGCGGCAGCCAGATGATCGCCGCATGCACCACCTGCCACTCCAGCCAGACGACCATCAGGCCATTGAACAGGAAGAGCACCCCACCACCAAGCACAGCCAGACGTCGCAGCCCGATCTGGCGCAGGTACAGGGCCATGAACAGCCCGCCCAGGAACATCTGGGCGATAATCGTCAGGTCAACGGCCGTTGTGGGCGCAAACAGAAGGTACAGGGGGCTGAGCGGGTAGAAGATACCAGCCTGGGTGTTGTAGGTGAAGGGGTAACCTGTGAGGACAAACGGGTTCCACAACGGGTACTCGCCGCGGCGCAGCGCCGCCGCCGCAAACTCCTTGACCGGGTAGATGTAGCTGACGACGTCGCTGAGCAGCGGGTTGTGCGCGGCGTCTACCTGGCCGAGGGCCTGCCAGGGCGGCCACTGCTGGGTGACAATGTCCAGCGGCAGCAAGACCTTCCCCGGCGGCAGCGCTCGGGCCAGGAACAGCAGCGTCAGCAGGGCCAAAACGACCGTGACCGCCGCCACCACTTCTCGCGTGGTGTGCCCAGGCCGGGCACTCCCGGAATCTTCGCCTGTACGCGCCTCGTTGCTGCCCATGAAGCAGGCGATTTTATCCCCAGGCCATGGGAACTCAAAACAGGACCCGGATCGTCGGCTTGGCCGGCCTTGTAGGATTAGAAATGGACCAGTTCTCGCGACCTGCGCGCATTGCTGCTTGAAATCTCCGGCCCGCTGTTTATAATGAAGGGTGAGAGAAGACAACGCGCGTTTGTGAACGCCCATCAGCGGCGACGCCCGTCCACCAGTCCGGACGTCGCGAGGATGCACATGTGCGTGGCTCACATCTGACCAAAAGCTGGAGCAAGACCCGGTATGAAAACCGCGCACACCCCCCAAGGCAAGCCCGTCGTCGCCG
Source organism: uncultured Chloroflexia bacterium (assembly GCA_963786145.1). GTDB lineage: Bacteria > Chloroflexota > Anaerolineae > Promineifilales > Promineifilaceae > JAACFF01. The sequence goes on along the minus strand of CAWAYB010000001.1, from coordinate 71,555 downwards.
ACGAAAAGGCTCCCGCCCAAGCTGTATGCCCCTTCTGCGGCGGCGTTGTTACTCTACGCCGGCGCAAGCTGATGAATGACGGGGGCTACGTCTTCTATTGGCGTCATATCGCCAACCAGAACCGCAAATGCCCCGGCCGCTCCCGTAATAGCTGAACGCGGCGCGATCTTGCCCGTGCCCCGCGGCTAGGATACAGTTCGAGCCTGGCGAGCACGGCCGTTCATGAGCCCGTCCCCCTTCTGCAGCCCGGCCTGTTCTCCGGAGGCCCGATGATCATTTTTCGCTTGAAGCCATCCCTCCTTGCTCTCTGGGCCATGGTGCTGCTGCTCATGTCGGTCGCCTGTGCCGATTTGCCGGACCTTCGGCCGGGCGATCCGCCGCCGCCCTACCCGGTCGATCCCGCGCCCACGGCCGTTCCCGCCCCGGCTTACCCCGGCCCGCAAGGGCAGGCGCCGGCCACGGCGAGCGCGCCTGCACCCACGGCCGTTCCTCCTGCCGGGCCCCAGGTCATGGCCTATTCGCTGGGCGACGCCGGCCTGACCCAGGACTGGTTCCCCGAAGAGAGCCGTTTCCGCGAGATGCCCGTGCGCCTGGAAGGGCTCATTGGCGTGCCCGCGGCCGGCGAAAACCACCCCGTCGTGCTAATCCTGCACGGCAATCACCCTGGTTGCCCTGTCGACGAAACCGGCGTGGACCGCTGGCCGTGCGCGATCGAGTCCGAACAGGCCAACTATCGCGGCTGGGAATACCTGGTCACGGAACTGGCGGCGCGTGGTTATCTGGTTCTGGCGCCCAATATCAATGCTGAATATACGCTCGGCTACGGGGAACCGTTGCCCGGCGTGCGCCTGCGCCAGTTGATCAGCCTGCACCTCGGCGCGTTGGGGCGCGCGGGCGCGGCCGAAGCGAGCGCCTTCCCCCTGCCCCTGGACGGCCGTGTGGACCTGAGCCAAATGGACTGGATCGGACACTCGCAAGGCGGCGAACTGGGTTCCCTGATCATTCGCGAGGACAGCCTGGACGAAGCCCTGGGCGCGGGCTACGCCGGTTACGGCCCGGTGCGCGGCCTGCTGCAGGTCGCGCCCTCCGTGTCCCTCGTTGCCCCGGAGCCGGTGCCCGACCTGCCGTTGGCCACCATATTGCCTTCCTGTGATGCTGACGTGATGGGCCTGGAAGGCCAGCGCTACTTTGAGGCCGCCCGCGATGACCGTGCCCGCGCCAACATTGCCACGTCGGCGCTGTTGTTCGGGGCCAACCACAACAGCTTTAACACCATCCTGCCCCCGGACAGGATGCCCGCCTGGCGCAACCCGGAATGCGCGGCCGAGTTTCTACTGTCGCCGGAAGAGCAGCGCAACTTCCTTTCCGCCTATACCGTGGACTTCCTGAACCTGACCCTGGGCCCCGCCGCGATGGCCGCGGATGCCGCGGCACGGCTGGGGCTGACGCAGAACGAGGTGGCGCCCAGCGAGCTGTACGGCTTGGCCGCGGTGCCCCTGGCCAGCGGCGCTGCGCGCGATGAACTTCTGCTGCTGCGGCCGTTCGCGGAAGAAGAAGCTGCGCAGAATCTGGCTGGCGGCGCAATCACCAGCCGCAACCTGGACGTGACTTTCTGCCCGCTCGGCTATTTCACCCCGGAGATGGAACCGGAACGCCGCGCCTGCCGCCGCGTGGACTTCAACCAGCCCGCCTATCCGCGACAGCTTGCTCTAGCCTGGACCGAACCCACAGCCGAACTGGTCCTCGAGCTGCCCGGCGGGCAGCAGGACCTGCGCGCCTTGGACGCCCTGCACCTACGCGCCGCGCTGGACCCTCTGACAGAAGGCAACGAATTCGGCGCGCCCCTGTCCTTCCGCGTGGCCCTCACCGACGCCACCGGCGCGCAGGACATGGTCGAAGTGCAACTACCCTTCCCGATCGGCGAAAGCGGCCCAAATGAGTTCTTTGGGGGCGAAATCTTCACCGGTCATGTGCATATGAGCGACGTGCGCCTGCCCCTGGTCGCCTTTGAAGGCCTGGATCTGAGCCGGATCACGGCCGTCACTCTGCTCTTTGATCAGCAGGAGCGCGGCGCCATCTTCCTGGCCGATGCCGGCTTCCGGCGGGCCGCGCGCTACCCGGGCAGCAGTTCCACGCTGCTGACCAACTCCGACGGCTTCCTCGACCCGCTGGCCGGCGTGGGCAGGCTGCAAGGAACCGTTGACTGCACAGCCGTGTTGGTCGACAGCGGCGGCGGACCTGCCTCCCCCGCCTATCTCCTCAGCAGCGGCCACTGCGTCCAGGAATGGGACCCCAACGCCGTGCTGTTGGACCAGCCCGCGCAGAATATGCAGGTCATTTTCAACTACTTCGTGGATACGCAGCAGCGGCACATCGGCGTACCCGCGGCCCGCGTGGCCTACAGCACTATGAAAGGGCGCGACCTGGCAGTGATTGAGCTGGCGGCCACGCTGGGCGCCTTGGCGCAGTTGGGCGTGCAGCCCCTGGCCGTCGCCTCCGCCCCCGCCGAGGGACCGTTGCCGCTGCAAGTGGTGGGCGCACCGCAAACGGGCATCGACCTGGACGGCGCTTACCTGCGCCACGAGCGCTGTGAAATGGACGGCCGTGCCGACCTGCTTGAGTACAATTGGCACTTCTACGACAGCTACCGCACCACCTGTCGGGACATCAGCGGGGGCAGCGCCGGTTCACCCGTCTTTGCCGCCGCGGGAGAAGAACTGTTCGCCCTGATCCAGAGCAGCACCGTGGGCGCGCGCCACCCCTGCTATCTGGGCGCGCCATGCGAGATCACGCCCGGCGGCGTGGAAATGCGCCGCGATGCCAGCTACGCCACGCCGGTGGATGGTCTGGGAGCCTGTTTTGGCGCGGACGGCCGTTTTGACCTGGCCCAGGAGGGCTGCCCGCTGGACGACGGGCGCCAGTTGGCGCTCAGCGGGGCACCCACGCGCCCCGTCCAGCCGCAAACCACCCGGGAAGACGGAACAGACATCCCCGCCACCTGGAACGCCGCCCTGGACGGTGACCTGCCCTATTATCGGGTCAAGACCGGCGCAGTGGGCACAGTGGATTGCCGCGACGAAGAGGGGTACGGCGCGGTGATCGCCGTCGCCGAGCAGCCGCGATTCGATGACCCGCTGCCGGCCACCGGCGGCCGTAGCCTGCTGTGTCTCGTAGCCGGGAACAGCGCCGTAGTGGACGAAGGCTGGCAGCAAACGGCCGTGGCCACCGTGGCCCAGGTGGAAGTGGACAGCACACCGCCGCGCGGTACGGCTGTTTTGGACATCTCGCGCCGCGACGGCCTGGCCCTGATCCAGCCGGTATACGACCCGCCCGAACTGGCCGATTTCTACCTGAAAGCGGGTCCCGTGGACGGCACCGATTGCGCTGTGGAGGAAGGATATTTCCCGTATCGCCGCGTGCCGCTGGCTGCTCCGGTCGACGATCTGCCCTGGACCGTGTGCATCATCGCCCAGGATATGGCCGGCAACGCCGCGCCCGCTGTGGCGCGAGAAGTAGCCGCAGGGAACGCACCCTGAGTGCTCCACGGGAAAAAGGGCCCTTTTTTGGTCAGTTCCGGCCGGAATTCGTTCCCAAACGGTTACCGCAAGGGTAGGCAATAGTTTATAATCATTATGTATTGTTCAGGAGTGTAGAATTTTGTTTGCGTGCAGCGCGGAGGTGTCGCCTCTTGCGCTGTCGCATCCTAGCTGTCGGGTGACCGCACAAGGAGGTAGTTGTTATGAATCTTGATTGGACTAGCTTGGTGATCGGCCTCATTATTGGCTGGCTCCTCGAATGGGTGATCGACTGGTGGTTCTGGCGCAGAGGTGGTTCAACGGTCGATCAGAGCGAGCTGCAGGGTCAATTGGAAATGGCGCAAAGCAACGTAACGGATCTGGAAACCGCGCTGTCCGTGGCCCGCGGAGAAGCAACCCATTGGGAGAACAAGTATATTGAGCTGGAAGCAGACTGTGCCGGCGAGGGGGAGTTGCGCGCGGAGATTGACGCGCTGAACGCCCGCATCAACGCGGACCGCCTGCGCTCCATCGAAGACCTGACCACGATCGACGGAATCGACGAAGCTACGGCCCTGCTGCTGATCGACGCCGGCTATCGCAGCCCGCGCGATCTTGAATATGCGGACCCTGAAAGCCTGCGCCTGGCCCTGGGCCAGGACGAACACTCCTTCAACGCCTGGTGGGGCGGGCTGGCCCTGGCCGGTCTCGGCGCCGCGGTAATGCGGGACGACGACGAAGACGCTGACTTTGACCTTGAGGCCGGCGATTCGCGCGTGGGCATGGCCTACGGCGCGGACCTGGACACCGGCGAGGAAGAGGAAGAAGACCTGCTGCTGGAGGCAGCCGCGGTTCTGCTGGCCGCCGATTACGTTCGCGAGGAAGAGCTGGACATTGTCGATGTGGACGGCGACGTGCTGATCGTGGATGCGGTCGTCGACGGCCTGGACGTAGACCATGACGGCGTGATGGACGTAGTCCTGGACGAGGAGATCGACGCGGTGCTGCTGGAAACGGCCGTGCCCGACGACCTTACCCGCATCCAGGGCATCGGCCCCGCCTACGCGCGGCGCCTCAACGAGGCCGGCATCTTCAGCTTTGCCGCCCTGGCCGCGCTCAGCAATGAAGAACTCGACGCCATCCTGCAACCGAAATCATTCCAGAAGCTGGATTACAACACCTGGCGGCTCATGGCCGCCACCCTGGCCGCAATGCCCGTCGAGACGCGTTCCGGCGACAACTTGCAGCGTCTGGAAGGGATTGGACCCGAGTACAGCCGCCTGCTCAACGAGGCAGGCATCACCACCTTCGGCCAGTTGGCCGCGGCTACACCGGAAGAGTTGGCCGAAATCATCAAGGCTCCGGCCTGGCGCAACACCGATTATGCCTCCTGGATCGCCCAGGCAAGACTTGCCGCGGGTGGCGACGAAGAAGGCCTGCAGGAACTGCAAGACCAGTTGTTCAGCCGTGGCGGCGACAACCTGCTCCTCATTAACGGTATCGGCGAGCAATACCAGCGCGCCCTGTTGGCCGCCGGCATCAGCAGCTTCGCCGATCTTTCCACGCGCTCGCCGGAAACGCTGGCGGTGATCATGAGCGACGCCGGGCTGCGCGCCGGAAATTACGACGCCTGGATTGAAGAAGCCGCGCTGCGCGCCGCTGGCAAGCGCGTGCCCAGCCGCACCCGCAGCTACGCCGACGCCATGGTCGTCGCTTGCCCACAAGACCTGGAACCCATCGATGGCATCGGCACGGTCTACGAACAACGCCTCTACGCCGCCGGCATCGGGTCCTACTGGGAAGTAGCGCAGCTCTCGGACGAGCAGCTGACCGAAATCCTGGAGGCCGAACCGTTCCAGGATGTGGACTTTGCCGAGATTCGCGCTTCGGCAATGCGCCTGGCCGTGGAGACCAATACGGTCAACCGGGTCTGGGATGGCAGCGAGCCGGATGATTTTGAGGTCTTTGAAGGAATCGGCACCGTCTACGAACGCCGCTTGTACAACGCCGGGTACTGCACTTACGAAGCCCTGGCGCAGGCCACGATTGAGGCGCTGCTGGCCGCCTGCACCCCGCCCAAGGGCCAGAACCCCGACTTCGCGGGCTGGATTGCCACAGCGCAGATACTGGCCGCAGCCAAAGGAGCTAGGGACGAATGATCCATCACCATACCCAGAAGGAGATCCGCAATTACGATATCTTCAAAGGTAGCGTAACTGCTCTTCTCCTGCTCTTACTATTCCTCCTGGCAGGCAGCCAGCCACCGACGGGTGACGTGGCCATGCCGGTGCCGGATACGGAGGTCGCAGGCGCGGCTCTGAGCGCGCCGCAGCTTCTTTCGCCGGCTCCGGGCTCGGATGTCAACCCGGGCATGGTGACCTTTTCCGGTATGGGAGTGCCGCTGAGCACGGCCGCGCTGGTGGTCGATGGTCTGCCGGCGGCGCAAACGGCCGTGCAGGCCGACGGCAGCTGGCAAATGGCCGCCGACCTGGCCCCAGGCCAGCGCAGCATCGCCCTGCAAGCCCTGGACGCAGGCGGAAACGTGGCCGCAGCCGCGCCCGCCTTCTTGCTGAACGTAGTTGAATTGGACGCAGCAGTGCCAACGGAATCGGCCCCCGACCGGGGCGAACTCGCTCCTCCGGCCCTGCCTCTGGAACTCCAGCTGCCTGAAGCCGGGCTCCTGGCGGGCATGGTGCCCCTCAACGGCATCGGCCAGCCCGGCAACGAGGTGGCGATCACCATCGACGGCTTGGAAGCGGGCCAGACGACCGTTGGCGATGACGGCACCTGGAGCATTGAGCTGCCCCTCGCCGTCGGCGCCTACGCCATCACTGTGCGCCAGCTGACCCCCGACGGCGCCGAAACCGGCCCGGCCCAGGAGCTGGAGCTGAATGTGGGCGAGATGGTTCTGCCCACGGTAGACCTGCCGGCCGGCGACCTGCGCAGTGGCGCAGTGGTGCTGAGTGGCACGGGCCAGCCCCTGTCGCGCATCCTGCTCTTTGCGGGCAGCGACGTGCTCGGTGAGGCCACCGTGGCCGACGACGGGACCTGGGAACTGCCCGTGGACCTGCCTGAAGGAGACTTTGAAATCGACATCGCCGCCATCGGCCCCGATGGAACCCAGGGCGAACGCCTGCCTGCGATCTCGCTGCCCATCTTGCCCGCCGAGGACGTGGCTGAAGCTGCTGACGGGGAAGGAGAATCGGCTGAGAATGTCGTCACCGGCACCATGACCCTCCCGGCGGACAGCGAATTGCCCCCCGGCGCAGTCATCACCATCCAGCTGCAAGACGTATCGCGGGCGGGGGCCGCCGCGACAGTCATTGGCGAGCAGGTCGTCCCCGCAGACGAGGCGGAACTGCCCTTCGATTACGCCGTGCCCTATGACCCGGCCAGCATCGTGGAAGGCAATACCTACGCCGTGCGGGGCACGATTACTGACGCGGACGGTAACTTGATCTTCACCAGCGACACGGTCATCCCGGTGATCACCGGCGGTAACCCGACCGAGGGGGTCGAAGTCGCGACCGTGAAGGCGGGCGGGTCCCGCGACAATGTCGTCACCGGCACTGTTACCTACTTGCAGCGCAGCGCCCTGGCTCCGACGGATGTGATCACCGTGCAGCTGCAGGACACCTCCCTGGCCGACGCGCCGGCGATCATCATCGGTGAAGAGATAATCACTGTCGGCGCACAGCAGGTCCCGATCGACTACAATGTCTACTACGACATCGCCGACATCGTCGAGAATCACACCTACACGATGAGCGCCCGCATTGAAGACGAGGACGGTACCCTGTTGTTCATCAATGACACCTCCATCCCCGTCATCACCAACGGCAACCCGACCAGCGGCGTGGAGATCATGACTGTGCCAGTGGCAGGCGCCACCGGGACAGTAGGTGATACCGCAACCGTGTCCGGAACCGTGACCTACCCGCTGCGCATCGCCCTGCCGCCAGACGCAGTGGTAGAGGTTTCCCTGCAGGATATCTCTACTCCCGGCGCGGTGGCCACCGAGCTGGGCAAGCAGACGATTCCGACCGCAGGCGCGCAGGTGCCGATCCCGTTCGAAATCACCTACGATCCGGCGGAGATCGTGGACAACCACACCTACGCCGTGCGCGCGCGCATTACGGACGCCAATGGCGATCTGATCTGGACCAGCGACACAGTCACCCCGGTCATTACCAGCGGCAATCCCACGGAAGATGTGGAGATCGTCGTGGTACAGGTGCCGGCGGCCGAGCTGCCGGACGTGGAGTTTGATCCGAGCGCAGAAACGGCCGTGGACGCGACCGATGGCGCCGGCACGTTCAACCGCCTGATTGGCGGGCTGGACGCCGCCGGGCTGACCGACCTTCTGGCCGATCCTGATGCCAGCTACACGCTCTTCGCGCCGACGGATGCCGCCTTTGACGCGCTGCCGCCCGAGGTGCTAGCCGCATGGGACGCCAATCCGGCGCGCTACGCGGAGATGATGAGTTATCTGGTGGTCCAGGAAGCGTATGCGCCGGAGGATCTCAGTGACGGCCAGGTGCTGCAATCCATCGCCGGGACCAACATCGGCATCACGATTGAGGACGATGTGATCTCGGTCAACGGCGTGCCCACGGCAGGCAGCCTCGTGGCCGGGAACAGCGTGGTCTATGCCCTGAACCAGGTTATTCTGGCTCCGCTGCGTCCCGGAATCACCCCGCCGCTGATCGACGAGAAGGGCGTGCCCGTGTTCAAGGGGCCGCTGCTGACCGTGGTCGGCCTGGCCGAGCCGGGCAAGCGCATCCTGCTGCAAGTGGACGGGGAAAACTTTGGCGAAATCGCCACGGTGGACGCCGAGCAGTTCTGGCTGGTGAAGCAGGACATTGACAGCGGCGTGCATACGATCCTGGCCTATATGCTGGAGAGCGATGACACGTTGATGGCGATCTCGCAGTTGGTGACGCTGCCCGTGCCGTAGGCAAACCGCAAGCGCGCGAGGCGAACGGCCGTGGCCGTGACCCATCCGCGCTAACAATACGCAAATAGCGAGCCGTGGGCTAAGCCTGCGGCTCGTTTTTCGTTTATAATGAGGAGGCCGCGCTACGGCTAGAAGGCACGGCTGAATCGATTGCTGTTGCAGCATAGGCAAAGGAATGGCGAACAATGGACTACGATGAAGACTTCGAGGACCACGACGGTATCTTGACCGGGGATGTCTTCTACCGCGAGCGCATGGCCCTGCGCCCCGATGCGCTGATCACGGTACGGCTGGAAGACATCACCCGTGGAACGCCGCGGCTGATCGGCGACCAGATCATTCGCGCCCGCGGGCAGCAAGTGCCCATCTCGTTCAACATCGCTTATGACCCGGCACATATCACACCGGACCAGCGTATTGTGATCAATGCGCGCATCGAGGACGGCCAGGGCAGAACCATCTTTGTCAATCGCGCTCCAGTGCCCGTGATCACCGGCAATTACCCCAGCAGCGGCGTGCAGGTCATGCTGGTGAGAAGCGAAGAAAATGGAAATTGAAGAAACGGCCGTTGTCAGCGGCAGCGTAACCTATCGCGAACGCAAAGCGCTGCACCCTCTGTCGGAGCTGCGCGTGCAGCTGCTCGACGTCTCCCGCGCCGGCGCGCCGGCCGCGGTGCTTGGCGAACAGGCCTACCGCACAATGGGCAAGCAGGTGCCGCTGCCGTTTGAGATCGCCTATGACCAAGCGGAGATCGACCCGCGTTTCACCTACTCCGTTTCCGCGCGGATCATGGACCCGGAGGGAGCGCTGCAGTACATAAGCGATACCGTGACCCCGGTGATCACGCGCGACAGCCCGACCAGCAGTGTTGTGGTCCATTTGGTGAGTGTGCAGCGGTAGACGGCCGTTGCGTCCCGCAGCAAAAAGCCGCCCGGAAAATCCAGGCGGCTTTTTGCTTTCTTGGCCCACAACGCCGGCGCAAGGCGCTGCAGCCCATGGCACAATACCGGCACGCTGTGCTGCGGAACCGTCCCTCTACGTGGTACTCTGGGCCAGGAGCAGGTCGCGGATCTCGGTCAGCAAGACCACCTCATCGGAAGGGGGAGGCGGCTCGGCCGGCGCGTCTTTCTTATCGCCGACGATACCCGCCAACTCGCTGGCATCCGCGCCCATCGCCTCGCTGGCAGAGACCATGGCGCGAATGATCAGAAAGATCACCAGGGCAATGATCAGGAAGGAGATCAGCGACTGGATGAAGTTGCCATAAGCAATGGTCGCATCTCCCACCTGGAGGGTCAGGCTGGTGAAATCGATGCCGCCGAGCAGCACGCCCACCAGGGGCATGATGATATCATCCACCAGCGAGGCGACAATCGCCGTGAACGCGGTACCGATGGCCACGCCGACGGCCAGGTCGATGATGTTGCCGCGCATAATGAATTTGCGGAAATCTGAAAGCATTCTTCTACCTCCTAAGCAAGCTACTTGACAAAACCGCTGCTTGGAGAAGCAAACTCAGGCGATGCGCTCCCAGTCGAAGTGGATGTGTGCCTCCGGCCCGTGCTCATAGTGCTCACAGCGCACGTAGAGCGAACCGCCCTGCCAGTCGAACTCGCGCGCGTACTGCTGCGGGCTCTGGTCATACCAGGCGCTGAGCACCAGGCGTTCATTAAGCCACAGGCGGATGCCGTCCGGGGCGCGCAGCACAAAGCGATAGAGGCCGGGGTCCAGTACCAGGACACCGTTCCAACGCACAGCGAACTGCCCTGCGGGCACCCCGGTGGCCGGCGCCTGTGGGCCCCAGTCGAAATCGATTTCACGATCCTTGCGCACCAGGACGGGATCGCCGCTGAGCTTGATGTTGTCAAAATACGCCGCTTCCCAGGCAATGGGGCGGCGCTCCCAGATGTAGGGCGGCTCTTGCACGGCTGTTCCCCGCGCAGCGGCCCCCATTATCTGGTTTTTGACGGCCATGTCAACCACGCCGTCATCCAGCTCCGCGGCGGCGCCGCGGTCGAGGATCGCCTTGACCATGGCGCGTTCCTCTTCCTCCTCGGTGCGCGGCTCGGTGCGCTCCAGGATGGTGGAGGGAGCCAGGGCCAGGATGCGGGCCACGGTCGCGTCGATGTCAGCGCTGTCTTCATCCGCGAACAGCGCGGCGGCCGGGGCGGCGGGCCGCGGTTCGTCCTGCACCTCGTCAAGCCAGGAAAGCGCGTCTTCCGGCTGCGGCAGCGGTTCGGGCGGCTTCTCCGGCGCAATCAGTTCGCTTTCGGAGAGCGGCTCGACGGTCACGGGCGCGCTGGTGGCGGCGAAGGCGGGCACGGCGCCCGGGGGGGCCTCCTCCAGAGGCACGGGCGGCTGGGCCACGGCCGTGCCCTGCCCCCACCCGGGAAGCGCGGGCACAGCAAAAACGCCGGAATCGAGATAGTCCAAGTTTGCCATTTGACTTTCCTCCCGCGGCAGCACTTCCCAGCGGGAAGGGGCCGCTTGCTTTGACGGGCCGTCCTGCGGCGGCGCGTCACTCTGCTCTGCGCGCGCGGCCGTCTCCGGCCAGGCGTCGTCTTCGTCTACAAAATCGGCGTCCAGTTCATCTTGCCAGGGCGGGACGATGCTGGGCGGCGCGGGCGCGCTGAATCGCGCACTACGAACGGGGGCAATCTCATCCAGGTCTTCCAGCGGGGCATCGGGCACGGAGGGAGGCTCATCGACGGCGACGGCCACCGGGCGCGGCCAGTCGTCCGGTTCGTGGACAGGCTCCTCGTCCAGCGGCTCTACCGGTTCCACCGGCGGCACTGCGTCGAGCGTTTCAGGCACCGCTATGGCCGGCTCCACGGCCTGCTGTTTTGGCGACGGTTCCTGCGGTGCTGGTACCGGCTCCAGGCCGTCATAGGGGTCTTCAAGCTCGCCATTGGCCACGGCCAGAAAGCGGGCCACTTCGGCGGCGTCGAGGACGACGTCCTCGGTCTCGCGAGCCTCAATGCCGGGCGGCACGGGAAACGCGCCTTCTACGGCGCTTTGGGCGAGCAGCTCTTCCACGGCCAGTTCGGGCGCGGGGCTGATGCCCTGCGGCGGCTCGAAGAGTTCGATGGTAGGTGGCAGTTCCGGCTCCGCTTGCGGCTGCGCCAGGGGAGCAGAGGAAGAGCGGCTGCGGCACGGCCGTTTCGTCCGGCCCAGCCGGCGGCTCGCCGGGGGCGACAGCCTCGCCAACTGGTTCAGGTACGGGCGGATCGGTTTCAGCGGCAGGCGAAGGCGCTGCGGGGGCGGCGACGGGCGGCTCCTGGGTGGCAGGCTCCGGTTGGTCGAGCGGCGGCGCAGCAAGCCGGGGCGGCGGCGCGCTCACTGCGGCGACAGGCGCGGAGGGAAGTGGCGGCGGCTCCGTCATGGCCGCGGCCGACTCGACGCGGATAGTGACCTGGACGGGGGTTTCGGCGGCGGGGGCGCTGTGCAGACGGGGCTGCATGGCCAGCATCTGGCGCTGGTAGGCGGCTTCGGTGGCCAGCAGGCGCAGCTGCGCCGCCCGGTCGCGATCGGCGCGCTCGCGCTCAAAGGCCGAGGTGCTTTGCTCCAAGCGGTCCTGCAGGATGGCCAGCTTCATCTGCGCCCGCAGCAGCTCTGCGGCCGAGGGAGCGCCGTCGGCGGCCGCGTCCTGCGCCGCCCGCTTCCAGATCAGCCCATAGATTGCGGCGAGGGCCAGCAGGCCCATTGCCAGGCCAACGCCCAGCCAGATCCAGACGGTCATGGTTCCGCCTCCTATGCCAAAAACAGGAACCGCACGCGGGGCGGGCCCTGGTTAACCTCTCAACTTGTCGGCACTACAGATACGGTGTTGGTCAGGGACAACGGCGCGAACACGGCCGCTGCTGACTTGCTAGACATAATAATAGCACAGCTTGTGGGGATTGTCGATTTCGGATTTCGGGATGGGGAAAGGAAGAAGAGGTGTGATCGAATTGATTCGTTTTTGGAGAAACAATTCGATCACCTTACCATAATCATTTGACATAACGCATATAACTACCCGCAGTCAGCTACTGCCGGTCAGGTGGCGGTTGGATTCCAGATCCGTAAAAAGTAGAATCAATGTTGCAAAGGTCTGCTGGGCGGGATCGGATTCCATCGTACCTTTTGATAAGTCGCGGGCAGCGGGAAAAAGCCCCTTGTCCATGGGCTATTTTGAAACGGGCGAAGCGATTCAGAGTATACCTGAATTCTTGTTCTGTAATCGTCTTATTGTACGAAACAATAACCTTGCTGCGGAGGGGGCGCAGCGGTGGCCCGATGCGCTACAGGGGTATAGCCCGTCGCGGCGGCGTTGTGCGAGGGGGCGCAGCATGTCGCTGGCGGCGTTGTGCGGGTGGGGAGGCGCGCCGGCGGGGGGCCGGCGCGCCTCCTGGAAGTCAGGTCAGCACTGCGGGTTAGGGCAGTGTCGAGTCATAGAGCGGGCCATCGTCAATGCGCGGGCTGAATTTACCCTGGCTCTTCGGCACATAGACGATAACTTCGCCGGAGCAGCTGTTCCCCTGGCCGTCGGCGGCGTCGAAGTAGACATGGTAGGCACGGCCGTTGCCGCCGCCATCCCGTTCGGCGCGCAGCTCGGCTGTCGCGGTACCCACGCCCATGCCGTCGGGGGCGGTGCTGCCGCTGCCGCTGCCGCTGACCAGTTCATCCTGCCGGATGCCGCTGACGGTGATCGTGACGGGATCGCCGTCGGGGTCGATCACGTTCCAGATGGAAACGGGCAGGAACCGATGGTTCACGGGCCACAGCTCTTCCTGGCTGGGCACGGCGGCGGAGCAAACGGGCGGACCGTTGAGGTCCAGGCCGACGATGACCGGATCATGATCCGAGGCGCGGTAGGCGTTCGGCTCGAAGATCGGCAGGGAGGACGATTCACGCTCGAAGGACGACTCGTTGCCGACGTCCAGGATCTCGTCGTTGTAGTCGAAGACCGGAACTTCATCGGCGTTGATGTGCCAGACCGTGACCCCGCTGACCTGGGAAGCCAGCGAAGAGCCGGCCAGGGCGTGATCGAGATAGCCCAGCTGGCCGTCGAAGACGTAGGAGTAGGCGGACGCGCCCAGATAGAAATCGAGCAGGTCGGTGTAATCATCGGCCGTCCCGCTGAGATCGTCCGCGCCGTACTCGATGGCGTCGATGGGGTCCTCGTTGCGGTAGGCGTTCAGGTCACCGATGATCAGCGTGTCCGGGTCACCGCTGGCGGTCGGGTCCGCAGCCAGCCAGTCAACCAGGGCCTGGGCGGCGCTGGTGCGGGTGAGGTTGCAGTTGGCCTGGCCGTCGTTCAGGTCAGGAGTCGCCCAGATCGCTGCAAGACGAGCCTTTGGACTTGAGATGGTTGACGGCAACCGTCACCATGCCTCCGTCGGCATCGGCAAAGGTCTGGGCCAGGGCGGGCCGGTTGCTGGTGTCGATGAAGCGCGGGTCCACGCTGCTGTCGAGGATGGCAAAGCTGCCGACGGGCACGGCCGTGGCGGTGCGATAGATGAAGGCCACGGCGATTTGATCGGTGCCGATGACGCCGGCATCGATGAAGCCATAGGGACCGCAGCCGGCGTTGATGCCGCCCGCGCCGTTCAGCAGGTCCGTAATCGCCACGCTGCCGTTGTTCTCGATCTCCAGCAGGCCGACGACATCGGCGTCGAGCGCGCAGATCGCCGCGGCGGTCTTGAACCGCTGGCGATCCAGCTCGGCGAGCGAGTCCGCGCCGCGCGAATTGATCGTGGTGAAGTAGTTCAGGACGTTGAAGCTGGCGATCGTGAAGGAGCCGCCGACAGAGTCGGGCACGGCTGTGCGCGTGTTGTTGGCCGTGAAGGGGTAGCTGAAAGCCTGTTCCACGGGGCGCACGCGCCAGGCATCGGTGCCGGACTGGCCGGCAAAGGACCAGTGCAGCACGCCGGTCAGGCCGCTGATGCTGTCGCCGCCGCGCACGTAGTTGCTGATGCTCAAGCCGGGTCGCGGCCAGAAGTACGGTTCGTCCTCGGCGGGCGTGGCACCCAGGGCGTCATTCTGGATGTTGTTGTCGTCATCCAGGATGATGCGCCTGCTGCGCAGGTCGGCCAGGAAGGCGGCGTACTCGGGCACGCCGGGTTCGAAAGCGTCGGTGAACTGCGGCGGACGGGCGTCGGCGGTGAGCACGAGCTGGCCGTAGCGGGCGAGTTCGAAGTATTCGCTGACGTACAGCGTGTCGCTGAACGTGACGAGCATACCCTCGATGTTCTCAAACGTCGCGGCGGTGTTGGTTGGTCCGGCGGCAGGCAGATCCACGGGGGCCGGGGTGGGCAGGGCATTGCCGCTGCTGACCACGGTGACGAGACCGCCGGTGCCGGTGACGTCGATCTGGCTCATGTCGAAGAAGTCGACGGGCAGGCCGGTGACCTGCACCTTGTCGCCGACGGCCACGGCCGTTGTACAGGCGTTGCAGTAGACGAAGATACCTTCCGAAGTGGCCGGGTCGGCGTCGGCGTCGAGCGTCCTCTTCCTGGATGAAGAAGCCGCGCAGCTGGTCGCTGTTCTGGTAATCGGCGACGACAATCGCTTCGACGATCACGGGGACGGTGATGGCCACGGACGGCCCGCTGCCCTGCACGTCATGGACAAAGGCCGCGATTGGCTCACCGCCACCGCCGCCGCAGGAATTGGCCGCGCCGGGGGTGATAGCCGCGGCAAAGACCAGGTCGACATTGTTCTGGTTGGTGTCCGCGCCGTCGGGGCAGCGGCCGATGCTGCCGACGGCGGCGTCTTCCAGGCCGGAGCCAGAGCCTTCGGTGTAGGGCGCGACCGTGTCGCCTTCATAGCTGACGGTGTCGATGATGGCGCCGTCATAGAGCAGCGCTACCGCGTCAGGGGCGCCGTTCTGGATGAAGTCCGTGTCCGGGCTCGTCTGTCCAGATCGCAGTTGGCAACGGTGGCGGCGTTGGCGCAAATGACATAGTAGTCGCCGGCGGCAACAGAGACGGCGGGCAGGGTGATGGTGTCATAGACGGCCCCGCCATTGCCGTTGACCAGCTCCACTGTCCAGCCGTCAGATTAGCCGCGGCGGCTGCCTTGTTGTAAATTTCGAAGAATTCGGCCGTATCCGTGCCGGGCTGGTCATAGTCGATTTCGTTGATCACAAGATCGGCGACAGTGGGGGTGACGGAGCCGTCGCCAACGGTGAAGTTGTCCACGGCGAAGTCTTCGTCGCCGGAATCGACAAAGAGGGTCAGGCGCTGATCCGCAGACCAGCGCGACCGCTTCCGGCGATGGTGCTTGGTGAACGTTGAGCGCGGGAGTCTCCCAGAACGGCGCCGCTTGCCGGTCCGTCAAAATCGCCGATGTTCGCGGAAGTTGCCGTTAAAGCTGGCCGCTGCTGAATCCGCGCCCACGAACGGCCTAGTTTCAGGTAGCCCGCGCCGTCGATTGCATTCACGAGGACTGACGTCAGTGGCCTGATCATTGTCAGCCGGGCGTGTCCGAAAAATTCGGCGAAGTCGTCCTGAAGCTAAGCGGGCCCAGGCCGCTGAGCGTCGATCCCGTTCCGGTGACGACGATGGGCATCGCTGCTCGCTTCGGCGTCGATGGTGCCATGCCGGTCAGAAGCTGCCGCTGAAGCCGGTGTAGGGTTTGAGGCCGAAGGCGCGGTCAGCCGGTGCCGAAATCGCCGCCGGTCAGGTCAAAGTAGTCGACCGCCGTCGCGTAGCCGGTGCTGGTCGTAACTGGATGGCATTGTTAAAGACGCTCGGTCAGCGGCTTCGCGGTGCGCGCCGCCGCCGGAACCAGAAAGGCCAGGGCGAGCAAGAGGCTGAGAATCAGAAGAGTTTTGCTTTTGGGTGCCATTGTTCCTCCAGAGAACTTACAGGGTCAAGGCAAAGTCAAGGCGAGTAGATGGGTGGCCGGGCGCCGGAGAGCAGGTGGGCAACGGGGAGGGCGCAACAGCCAGCATTGGGCAACAGGCGGAGTGGGTGGGGGCCGTATACCATTTCTCCTTTGGCGAGGCACCGCCGGTGTCTCGCGGTCGTCCCGGCCTGTGCCTTGGGGGCAGTGGTCCGGGAAGTGGAACTGATCAGGGCGCTCAGGTCAAGATGCGTTCCCTTTATTTCCAGTACTGGTATTTTGGGCCAAAAGAGGCGCATTGGCAAGGGCATATTGGCGATTACCCGCGGTTTACAGTTATTCGTTTTGAGGGAAGGCGCAATGTAACTCCGCACCGGGTGGCAAGCGGCGGGGTTCGATCGTCTTTGCGAAAGCGATCCCGGTCACGAACGGCCGTTGCCACGATCCCTAATGCCTTGACAGCGCATGACCAACAGTGCTATCCTGTGGTTCAATGGTAAATTGGTCTGACCAATGAACGAAACGGAAGCCACTACCTTTGCCCCCCTGCCCAAGAGCCAAACCGTGGCCGAACAGATCTCGGCCGAAATCCTGGAACTGCTGCGCCAGAAAGAGCTGAAAGCGGGCGACCGCCTGCCGCCGGAACGCGAGCTGGCGGAGATGCTGCAGGTCAGCCGCCCTTCGCTGCGCGAGGCGCTGCGTGCGCTGTCGATCATGAAAGTGATCGAGGTGCGCCAGGGGGACGGAACGTATGTCAGCGCACTGCGGCCGGAGGAGCTGGTGGAGCACCTGGAGTTCGTCTTTATGCTGGACGACTCGACGCTTTTGCAGCTGTTTGAGGCGCGCAAGATCGTGGAGACGGGCAACGTGGCCCTGGCGGCGGCGCGGATCACAGCCGGGGAACTGGCCGAGCTGCGAGCAAGCCTGCTGGCGGCGGAAGCGGTGGTGGACGATCCGCAGGCGTTCATGCTGGCTGACATAGAACTACACGAACTGATCACCCGCGCGGCGCGCAACCCGCTGCTGGAGCGCTTCATGACCAGCATCGGCATGCTCAGCCGGGCCAGCCGGGGCAAGACAGCGCAGCTGCCGGGGGTCACGGCCGATACGATTGCCCACCACCGCCGGATCGTGGCCGCGCTGGAGGCGCACGACCCGCAGGCGGCGGCGGCGGCGATGCTGGAGCATCTAGAGCATATCGAGGAAGCGTACCGCCAGGGTGTGCTGGGCGCGTCGGACGAGGGGCAACAAGCATGAAACTGGTGAGTACACTGGAAAACGGGACGAAGCGGCTGGGCATCGTGGCGGCGGAGAAGGTGATTGACGCGGCCGCGGCGGCGGAGGGCTATGCGGCGGCGACAGGCGCGGCGCTGCCCGCGGAATGGTTCGCCGAGATGGCCGCCTTTCTGAGCGCGGGGGCGGAGGGGGTGGCGGCGGCCACGGCCGTGCTGGACTGGGTAGAAGGCGGGCCGATCGACCTCTACAGCACGCCCTTGGCCACGGTGCAGTTCGACGTACCCATCGCCCGGCCGGGCAAGATCGTCTGTGTGGGCCTGAATTACGCCGACCACTGCCGCGAGCAGAACGTGGCCGTGCCGGAACGGCCGGTTCTGTTCACCAAGTTCAACACTGCCCTGCTGCCCCACGAAGGGACGATTCGCTGGGATCCGGCGCTGAGCAGCCAGGTGGATTTTGAGGGCGAGCTGGCGCTGATCATCGGCCGGAAGGCGCAGAACGTGAGTCAGGAGGAGGCGCTGGCGTACGTCAGCGGTTACACGGTGCTCAACGACGTCAGCGCACGCGATGTGCAGTTCGCAGACGGGCAGTGGGTGCGCGGCAAATCGCTGGACACGTTTTGCCCCTGCGGCCCGCTGGTGGCCACGGCGGACAGCATCCCCCGGCCCAACGCGCTGCGCATCCAGACGCGGGTGAACGGCGTGGCTCTGCAAGATTCGACCACGGCAGAGATGATTTTCCAGGTGCCCTATCTGATTGCCTTTATCTCGCGCAGTTTCACGCTGGAGGCGGGGGACATCATCAGCACGGGCACGCCGCACGGCGTGGGCGTTTTCCGCGAGCCGCAGGTCTTTCTGCGGCCGGGAGATGTGGTGGAGGTGGAGATTGAGGATGTCGGGCTGCTGCGGAACGAGGTCGGTAGTTGGTAAGCCCCAAGCTGCCGGCTCTTGGAAAGCCGGCAGCTTAGAAGCGGAGGAGGTTTCATGCAGATTATCGACCTGACAGTGCCCATCGGCGAGGCGACACTCAGCCCGCCTTCCGTGAATTTGCAGCTGCAGCTGACCAGTTACCACCGCGGGCCGGGCTTCTGGCAGGCGAGCAAGGTGGAGATGCTGCTGCACACCGGTTCGCACGTGGATTTCAGCAAGCATACGGTGGAGGACGGGGAAACGGCCGTGGACGTGACCCTCGACCGCGTCTGCGGCCCGGCGCTGGTGGTAGACCTGAGCCACGTGGGGGCGAACCATGAGATCAGCGTGGCGGACATGGAGCAGCACGCGCAGGAGGTACGCGAGGGGGATATCGTGCTGGTGCGCACAGACTGGACGGAAAAGCATTGGGGCAATTTCCCTACGTATTATATGGAATCGCCTTACTGCAGCGCGGCGGCGGCGCAGTGGCTGGTGGATCGCGGCGCACGGGCGATTGGCTTTGACTGTTTTAGCGAGTACTGCGCGCGCCTGCCGGATTTCACCTCGGAGGATTTCATTATCCATAAGGTGATCCTGGAAAACGGCCGTATTTTGATGCAGCAGATGACCAACCTCTCGGCCCTGCCGGCGGGCGAACGGGTGCAGTTCTTCGCCCCGTTCGTCAAGCTCGACGGCGCGGAAGGGTCGCCGGCGCGGTTTTTTGCGATTATGGAGTAATGGCGCCAGGTGTCTGGTACCTCCAATAACCAATTCTGCTGGTTGACTGAGCGAAAACTCAGCCATACTCATCTGCTGAGCAGGGGCTTCAGGATGGACTTGATCAAAGAGACGCAACAGGAATCCTCGTGACCGTTTATAAACCAGACAGCACCATTGGTTCCTTAGAGGACCGTCTTTCCGAGACCCGCCGCAGGAGATAACTTTGCGCAAGCTGATCTACTTAATGAACACGTCGCTGGATGGCTATGTGGAAGACGCCAACGGCAGCCTTGACTGGTCGAACGTCGACGAGGAGATCCACCAGTTCTTCAACGATCAGGAACGGGAGCTAGAGGTTAGCTTGTACGGGCGGCGCTTGTACGAGACCATGCAGCCCTTTTGGTCCACCGCCGATCAGAATTCCGACCTGCCGGCAGTAGTGAAGGAATACGCGCGCATCTGGAACGCGATCCCGAGGATCGTCTTCTCCCGCACCCTCGATCATGTCGAAGGGAACGCTACCCTGATGCGAGATGGTCTGATTGAACAGACCGCGAAATTGAAAACACTGCCGGGCAGGTGGATGAACGTGGGCGGCCCGACCCTCGCCGCCAGCCTGATCGAGGCGGGCATGGTCGATGAGTTCCGCCTCGTGATCCATCCGGTCATCCTTGGCGGCGGCAAGTCCTACTTCCCGGACCTCAAGGCTCCGACCAACCTGATGCTGTTGGAAACTCGTCACTTTTCCAGCGGAGCGATGTATCTGCGCTTCGAGCGCGTTGGCTCTGTTTAGGAGTGCGGTCCGCTATTTGCTTACTGTGTTGGCAAGACTGGCACCATTGGTTATTAAGGAGAAACGAATGTGACCCTGCAAGCCTATTACACTCCCGACTCTTTGGAAGAAGCCCTGGCGCTGAAGGCGGCGCACGGGCACGCGCTGCCGGTGATCGCCGGGGGCACGATTTTGATGCAGCAGATTAATGACGGCCGTTTCTTCCCGGAAATGGCCCTGGGCCTGCGGCGGGCGGGCATGGACAAAGTCAGCTTGAACGGCACGGCCGTGATCGGCGCGACGGCGACGATGACGCAAATGGCCGCGCTGGAGGAACTGCCCATCTTGCAGCAGGCGGCGCGCTCTGTCGGCGGCTGGGCGGTGCGCAACATGGCCACCGTGGGCGGCAACCTGTTCAACCAGCCGCCGTACGGCGACTTTTGCACGGCGCTGCTGGCCCTGGAGACGACGGTCAAGATCCAGAGCAAGACGCACGATCGGGCGCTGACGCTGGACCAGTTCCTGGCCGGCGGGCGCGTGCTGGAAGGGGACGAGTTGATCAGCGAGCTGCAGGTGGAATGGCCGTCGGGCCAGACGGTCTATCGCAAGTTCGGGCGGCGGCAGAGCAACGCGGCGACGATCGTCACCGTGGCGGCGCAGATCGAGCTGGAAGACGGCCGTGTGCGCCAAGCGCGGGTGGCCCTGGGCGGCGTGGAAGGCACGACGGTGCGCTCCGCGGCAGCCGAGGAGACGCTGGTGGGGCTGCCGTTTACGGCCGTGACTATCGCTGCCGCGGCCGAAAACGCCGCGCAGGCGTGCACGCCCATCACCGACCCCGTGGCCTCGGCCTGGTATCGCCGGCGCATGGTGGAAGTGCAGCTGGGCCGCGCCCTGAGTGAACTTCTGGACGCCGAAGGAGAATGAGTTATGAAACCTGAAGTGGTGAGCTTTTTGCTCAATAACCGTGAAGTGGTGATCATCGCCCCGCCGCTGGTGACGCTGCAAACCGTGCTGCGCGAGCAGTTCGATCTGACCGCGACGAAGGCGGGCTGTTTGCAGGGAGGCTGCGGCAGCTGCACCGTGCTGGTGGACGGCGAGCCGATGGTCTCCTGCCTGCTGCCGGTGCAGGATATCGACGGCCGTGCCGTGACCACCCTGGAAGGGCTGACTACGGCGGCGACCGAGCTGCACCCGCTGCAAGAATCGTTCTTTGAAAACTTCGCCACACAGTGCGGCTTTTGCACGCCGGGCATGATCCTGGTCAGCAAGGCCCTGCTGGACCACGTGCCGCACCCCAGCCGCGCGGAAATCGCCGAGGCGATCTCCGGCAACGTCTGCCGCTGCACGGGCTACCAGTCAATCATCGAGGCGATTGCCCAGGCCGCGGAACGGGCCGAGGAGGTGCCGGCATGAGCGAACACAATGGATCAGGCGAACTGCATGTGGTCGGCCAATCAGTGCCGCGCCGCGACGGGCTGGGCCATGTGAAGGGCACTACCGTCTATTATGAAGACCGCAAGTTTCCGGGCATGCTGTTTCTGAAAATGGTGCGCAGCCCTGTGGCGCACGGCAAGCTGAAGGGCATCGACTTTTCCGAAGCGGAGAAGGTGCGCGGCTACGTGGCCCGCCTGACGCATGAGGACGTGCCCAACAATATCTATACCATCCTGCGCCTGATCGGCGTGGGGCCGGACGACGAGCCGGTGCTGGCCGTGGACCGCCTGCGCTACAAGGGCGAGCCGATCGTGGCGATCATCGCTGAGAGCGAGGAAGCGGCGCAGCGGGCGGCGTCCAAGGTGCGGCTGGAGATCGAAGAGATGCCGGCCGTGTTGGACGTGGAAGAAGCGCTGAAACCCGGCGCGCCGATTATCGCCGACACGGGCGTGAACTACTTCATCTATGAGAACGGCATGGACCACCGCCAGGTGCGGTTGGGCGACGTGGAGAAAGGGTTCGCCGAGGCGGACTTTATTGTAGAGTCGATGTTCCAGAGCAAGCCGATTGAGCACGCGCCGACGGAGACGACGGGCTGTATCGCCGTGCCGGAGTCAGACGGCCGTTACACGGTCTATACGAATACGCAGGCGCTGTTCTTCTCGCTGGATAACACGGGTATCACCCTGGGCATGCCTTTCGAAAAGCTGCACTTCGTCGGCGGCACGGTGGGCGGCGGCTTCGGCGGCAAGGTGGATGTGATCGTGGAGCAGGTCGCCACCCTTGCGGCAATCAAGACCGGGCGGCCGGTGAAGTACAAGTATTCGCGCCAGGAGGAGATGCAGGTTTCCTCGCCGCGCGGAGCATGGCGGATGTATTACAAAGACGGGGTGATGAAAGACGGCCGTATTGTCGCCCGCCAGGTCACCACCTACGCCGATTCCGGGGCCTACAACCGGCATACACCCTACGCAGTGACCAAACACGCGGCCAACGCTGCCGGACCCTACAACATTCCCAACGTGGCCATTGACGCGGCCTGCGTCTACACCAACAAGGCCCCTTCCAGCGCCATGCGCGGCTTCGCCGTGACGATGGCCTCGTGGGCCATCGAACAGCAGATGGACAAAATCGCCGGGGTCGTGGGGCTGGACCCCTGGGCGATCCGTTTCATCAACGCCTACCATGACGGCGACATGAAGCCGCATCACAAGGTGGTGGACGACGCCACGCTGATCGAGGTGCTGCAAGCGGCGGCGGAGATGGGTGGGGTGGACCTGCCCGCGGAGTACCGGGAAATGAGTTCCAAGGAGGCGCATCATGGCTAAATTGAAAGGCACAGGCATGGCCGCGGTCAACTATCCCACGGGCATGAACCTGGGCGGCGATCCCTCGCAGGCGCTGATTCACGCCACGACGACGGGCAACTTCATCATCTCGCTGGCCAGCGCCGATCTGGGCCAGGGGCTGAAGACAGTCATCGCCCAGATCGCGGCGGAGACGTTGGGCGTGCCCTTTGCGAACGTGATGGTTAACACGGCCGATACGGACACCGGCCCGCACTGCATGGGCACCTTCGCCAGCCGGGCCACGCACCGCGTGGGCAACGCGGTGATCGAGGCGGCGACAGAGGCGCGGCAGGTGATGCTGGAGGTGGCCGCGGACGAACTGGAGGCCAACCCCGCCGACCTGGAAACGGACGGCCAGGGGTTCGTGGTGGTTAAGGGACAGCCGGACCGCAAGATCCATATCATCGACCTGGGGCTGGCGGCGCATTTTAAGTACGCGCGCACTATCTCCGGGCGGGGCATGTTCATGAAGCCCAAGAGCGATGTGGACCCGATCACGGGGGCAATGGACCCCGACTCGGCGGAGGCGCACGCCTGCGTGATCGCCGAGGTGGAGGTGGACACGGAGACGGGTGAAGTGGCGGTGTTGAGCCTGAAGTGCGCCTATGAGGTCGGCCGGGCGGTGAATCCCAAGCTGGTGGAGAGCCAGGTGGTGGGTGGGGCGTTTATGGGCATGTCCCACGCGCTCTACGAGACGACCGACCCTTACTATCCCAGCGTGGAGTATAAGCCGGCGAGCTGGACGGAGTATTCGCTGCCGGGGCCGCATGAGGTGCCGGTGATCGAGGCGCGCATCCTGGAGTACCCGTCGGCGACGGGGCCTTATGGCGTGAAGGGCGTGGGCGAGATGACGGCGAACGCGCCGATCCCGGCCATTGCCAATGCCGTGGCCAACGCGATCGGGGTGCGCATCTATGAGCTGCCGATCACGCCGGAGGTGGTGCTGCGGGCGCTGGAGAGCAAGGAAAGCTGAGTCTGGTATATCGCGCCGGGGTGCGGAACGGCCGTGCCCCGGCCTTTATTCATAAGCAGGGAGAATCTTGTGGTAAAAGTAATTTCGTTGATGAAGCGCAAGGAAGGCATGAGCATTGAGGAGTTCCGGCAGTGGGTGTTCGAGGAACATTCGCAGTTGGGGGCGCAGTTCCCCGGCATCCGCCACTATACGGTGAGCGCGGTGCTGCCGGAGTACGCGGATGGGCCGTATGACACGGCCAATGAGTTGTATTTCGACACCTATGAGGATTTCCTGGCGGCCTTGCAGTCGCCAATCGGGGCGCAGGCGGGGGCGGATATCAAGGCCCACTGCGCGGAGCAGCGTTTCCGGATGGTGACGGATGAGAAAGTGATCGTGGAATAGGTTTGTAGTCTTCCGGCGCGTTGAAGCGCGCCCTGCAAACCGTTAACAGAGCGCCCCGGGCTGGCGCGCAATCCCGTGCGCAGGACGGGGAATTGCGCCCCGGGGCGCTCTATTTATTCGCCGGGCAGCGCGCCGGCAGCGCGCGTTGGGCTGGCTTGGCCGGCGAACACGGCCGTTGCACAGATGGTATTTGAGAGTCTCTTGTACCGTAACGGCCGTGTCTACGATCTGGATACGTTTACGATGATGCCCAATCATCTTCATCTGCTGTTTGCGCCGCTCAGGAGCGATGGTGGTGAGTTTCACTCCCTTTCAGAGATCATGATGTCGTTGAAGGCGTGGACGGCCGGGCAGGCGAATTCTATTTTGGGCCGCAAGGGCGTATTCTGGCCGCATGAGAGTTATGATCACATTGTCAGGGATGAGCGCGAGTGGCAGAATATTGGGCGTTATGGGCTGGCCGAGAGGTCGGATAAGGTTCCGGGGAGCTGGTGGAAAGGAGTGGTGCAGCGCACAGCGCTGGCGCGATGGGTTACAGGAGGCGCGATGCGATACAGGATAGAGGGTGATTTGTGACGGACGCGATTGGGGCACTGCAGGAGGAACTGCTGGCACAGGAGTATGTGGCCGGGCGGGCGCTGGCGACGGTGATTCACCTGGCGCTGGGGCTGGGCAAGCCGCTGTTCCTGGAGGGCGAGGCGGGGGTGGGCAAGACGGAGGTGGCGAAGGTGCTGGCGCGGCTGCGCGGCGCGGAGCTGATCCGTTTGCAGTGCTACGAAGGGCTGGACGTGCACAATGCCGTCTATGAATGGGCGTATTCGCGGCAGCTGCTGCACCTGCGGCTGCTGGAGGCGGCGGGCGCGGCGCGGGCAGAGATGGAGCGCGATCTGTATGGCGAGGATTTCCTGCTGGAACGGCCGCTGCTGCAGGCCATCCGCCAGCAAAACGGCCGTGTGCCCGTGCTGCTGATCGATGAGATCGACCGCGCCGACGAAGAGTTTGAGAGCTTTCTGCTGGAGGTGCTGTCCGACTTCCAGATTACGGTGCCGGAGATCGGGACCTTTGTCGCCCCACGGCCGCCGGTGGTGGTGGTAACTTCCAACCGCACGCGGCAGGTGCATGACGCGCTGAAACGGCGCTGCATCTACCACTGGATCGATTATCCCGACTACGCCACGGAGCTGCGCATCCTGACCCTGAAGCAGCCGAGGCTGGAGGCGGAGCTGCGGCGGCAGATTGTCACGGCCGTGCAGGCCCTGCGCGCGCAGGAGCTGTTCAAGCCGCCGGGCATCGCCGAGACGCTGGACTGGGCGCAGGCGCTGAGCCTGATGGACACGCGCCGCCTGGATGAAGATGTGATCCGCGACAGTCTGGGCGTGCTGCTGAAGTACCAGGACGACATCGAGATGGTGCGCGGGGATCTGCTGCGCCGCCTCTCCGGCGATGCCTGAACCTGCCCCCCTTTCCACGAGCCAGTTCAGCGCGAATTTGCTGCATTTCGGCCGCCTGCTGCGCGGCCTGGGGCTGAAGGTCAGCAGCAGCGAGATCGCCGACCTGCTGGCGGCGCTGCCGCTGATTGACATCGCCAGCCGCCGCGACTTCCGGGCCACGGCGCGCGCGCTGCTGGTGAGCGACCCGGCCGACTTTGAGCGCTTTGACCAGGCCTTCGACTTGTTCTGGCGGGGCATGGAGGCGTGGCTGGTGGAGTTCGGGCAGACGCGGCAGCTGCGGCCGCCGGAACAGCGGGAAGAGCTGCCGGGAATGCCGGAAGGGGAAATCAGGCAGCAGGTGGATGAGGAACCACCGGGAGAGGACGAGGAGCCGCAGGAGCCGGACCCCCACGAGGAGCCGCGCGTGCAGCCGCTGTACAGCCCGCTGGAACTGCTGCGGCACAAGAACTTCGCGGCCTATACGGATGAGGAAAAGGAGCTTGTGCAGCGAGCGATGGCGCGGCTGGTGTGGGATCTGGACCTGCGCCTGACGCGGCGCAAGCGGCGGGCGGCGCAGCGGGCGCGCTTCCTGGACCTGCGCGGTTCGATCCGGGCCAACGCCGGGCGCGGGGAAATCGTGGAGCTGCGCTGGCGGCGGCGCAAAACAAAGCAACGGCCGTTGGTGGTGATCTGCGACATCAGCGGCTCGATGGAAGCGTATTCGCGGCTGTTCCTGCATTTCATCCACGCGCTGGGCAGCAACGGCCGGGCGTTGGAGGCGTTCGCCTTCGGCACGCGGCTGACGCGGCTGACGCCGGCGCTGCGGCACGGGGATGTAGACACGGCCGTGTCCGCAGTTTCCGAGCTGGTCGTGGATTGGTCGGGGGGCACGCGCATCGGAGCTTCGCTGCGCGCCTTCAACTTTGAGTGGTCGCGGCGGGTGCTGGGCCAGGGGGCCACGGTGCTGATCATCAGCGACGGCTGGGAGCGGGGCGACATGGCCCTGCTGGGGGCGGAGATGGCGCGGCTGCGCGGCAGCGCGCGGCGGGTATTGTGGCTGAACCCGCTGGCGGGGGCCGAGGGTTACCGGCCGCTGGTGCAGGGCATCCAGACGGTGCTGCCCTTCTGTGATGAGTTCCTGCCGCTGCACAATTTGCGCAGCATCGAACAGGTGGTGGAGAAGCTGGGCAGCTAGTCGGTTTGCCCGCGATAAACAAGCTGACAGACGGCCGTCTCAGGGGGCCGGGGGCAAAGCGAGCAGCCGGGTGACCAGGGGGCCATATGCGAGCCCCCAGAAGATGCGGATGGCCATGGCCAGGATGAAGCCGAGAACCCAGAAGAAACCAACAGAATGTCGTTTGGGCTGCCGAGAGGTGTCCCAGACTCCAACTGTGGCGCGGCCCAACGGCTTGCCTGGCAAGGATTATGGCGTAGCTGCGGTTTGGGTCAAGAAACCTTTCATGTCGCGCGTCAATTTCGAAGGTCCAGCATCTAGCTGCTTTTTCAAAACAGCCGGATCACCAGGGTCCGGATTGTCCGTAGAGCAATGTGTTGACCGCTGGACTGGAAACCCGATTGGCAACTCAGGCCAGGCAGCCGGCCAGCTGTACACAGGCAACAGACGGCCGTCAGGCTGGCTTGCCACCAGCTTGACGGCCGTTTTCTGTCACCGCTGGTTCGCGCCGTCACCGTCATGCGCGGCAGCGATCAGCAGCGCATGCGGTTCTGGCAGCAGCCTCGCTCTCATCCTGACCATCGGATGACCGGCAGGTACACCGCATAGCCTTCGGACAGCCTGATCAGACCGCTGGGAGAGGAAGCGGCGGCGTTATTCATCATCGACTGCAGCACGCCTTCGCCGGCGTCGTCAATCATCCCATCCAGCAGCGGCTTCAGCGTGAAGGGATCAGGACTGTTGTCGGGGCTGGGCTCAACCGAGATGACGGCGGCGTAGCCGGCGGTCAGGTCTTTCGCGGGGTTGATGAAGTCCTGGCCGGGAAACGGCGGCGTCGGGTTGGGGCCTGCGGCCGGGCCGCCGCCGTCGCTGTCGGCCGCCGCCGGATCCGTGAACACACCGGTGGAAACCGGGCCGCTGTTGCCCGCTACCCATCCTTCATAGGCCCAGCCGGCCGGCAGCGTGGGCAGGTCCAACGCGGCTGTTGGGCCGGAAGGGTCCAGCCACCAGATGCCGTTCTTGTAGGTGGCGCCGTCGCTGCCGCTCGAGCTGGGCGCCGCCAGGATATAGCTGCCGGCCGCGCTGCTGAAGTCGTCGCCCAGCGCCGCCCCATGACCCACGGTCAGATTCGCCTGCGCGTTGCTGAAATCACCACCCAGGAGATGGGTCATGCTTGGCCCAGGATCGGCGTCCGGCTCCGGCTCAATGGTCAGCACATAGGCGCTGACAGCGGCCGAATTCTGGACCATGGCTGTGAACGAGGTTTCGCTGGGATCACCGGCGCCATCCACCGTGAAGCGGCCGGCGCCTATGGCTGAGCCGTTTTCAATCAGCCACCCTTCATAGACCCATCCCGGCCCAAGATCTTCGAGACCGTCCAGGTCTATTGTTACAGAAATTGGCACCGGCGCGGCGGCCGATCGTTGATAGCCCAGCGCCAGGGCCATTACCATAACCAGCAGGGTTGGCCCCCAGAACACCAATCTGCTCCTTCGGGCAAAACTTGTCTTAACAGGCATTCGTTATCTCCTTGCACGTCGCGTGCATTTGTCACCAATCGTTCTTCACTTGGTCACCCGGTCAGCTGCTGCAGCAGTGTTCACCCATTGGTTCGGCCTATATGGGCTGGCCATAAGCATGCCGCCCCAGGGTTACTCGCCAATTACGGAAACGTTACGAGAGCCTTACAACAACCCCACACTGGAAACCCGATCAACAACTTACCCTGGCCGGCGACTCAGCTATAAACAAGTTAACAGACGGCCGTCTGTGTCATGTGATAATATGCTTTGTGTCACGGCCCTTCACCCGCCGTGTTCTGCCCGGTAGCGCACCGCTGCCGCCCGTCCTGACGGACGTCACACCGTCCCCTGCCGCCAGATCCAGATCCCGCCCGGCAGCCGTGGACCCAGCGCCGCCCAGCAGAGTTAAGGACACCGTGGCCGCCCGGGCCGAGGAGGTGATGCCGCTGTTCGCCGCGGTCGCGCAAACGGCCGTACCGTTTCATCGCTCCGTCCGCCATCCAACCCCACATCGCTGCCGTTACCTGTTATGCCACCCAAGGAGATAGTATGCCTGGTCCAATTGTGCACCTGATTGTTCAACAACGCCTGCCGGAATACCTGCGCGAATTTGGCAAGGAGCGCGGCACCGAGCTGGCCAACCTTCTCGACGACGATCCCTGCAGCCCCTATGCCGGATTCGGAGCCATGGGCCCCGATTACTTCTTCTTTTCGCTGAAGGAATATGGCACGCCGCTGGACGAGCTGGTCAACTTCATCTTCGAAGTGTACGACGCGCTCGAACCGTTGATCACGTTCTACGAAGAGAATATTGAGCCGGTCATCACCACGATTGAAGACGCCGTCGCCGCCCTGGATGAGGCGCTGTTCAACGGCCTCATCGGCCAGATTGGCGACACGGCCGATCTGCTGGCGACGACGGCGCTTACGGCCGCGGCGGTGGCCCTGACCGACAATGTCGATTTGTTTTACCCGTTCTATCCCAAGATCCAGCAGGGCGCGCCCGAAGACGAATGGTACTGGATCGACTTCCTGCATTACCGGCGCACGGGCCGCTTCGCCTCCACGATGTGGGACCTGGCCGGCAACGATGATGACCTGCGTCGCTATGTGCTGGGCTATGCCAGCCACATCGGCACGGACGTGATCGGCCATTCGTTCGTCAACACGATCGTGGGCGGGCCATACCGCACCCACTGGCACCGGCACAAGCTGGTGGAGAACTGGATTGACGCCTATGCGCGCAACCTGTACCAGGACAGCACGAAGACGTTCAAATGCCTCGACATCGGCGGCAAGGACATGTATCGCGCCAACGCGATTTCCGGCAGCTACTATCACCGGCTGCTTGAGTTCCCCAACGGCCGTATGCCTGATCCTTTGGCCAAGATGATCTTCGAGGCCATGAACAAGACTTACAGCGACATCGCCCATCCTGGCTTTCTCAGCCCCGCCGACATCGACACGACCTATCGCCTGTTCCTGATGTGGTTCACGCGCAGCACGACCATCGGCGATGCCCAGGCGCCCACGCCTGTGCCGCCGCCCGGTTCGGCCACAGTTGCCCTGGTCAATGACTATGTCAGCGGCTTCCCGTCCTTCCCCGGCGGCGGGGGCGGCGGCGGAGGCGGTGGTTTTAGCGTCTTTGACCTGTTCGCCGCTATCGCCGCCTTTGTCAAATGGGTGATTGATGTCATCGCCCACACCGTGGAATGGATCATCACCCACGTGACCGACATCTTTTTGCTGCCCCTTACCGAGGCTCTGGCGCTGGTCAAATGGCTGCTCTACCAGATTCAGAAAGGCGTCTGGGAGATCTACGACAACCTCCGTTTTGCGCTGGTGCTGGGCGGCTACTTCTTCCCCGAGCCACGCGACCTGAACAAGAACCCGTGGGGCCAGGCGTTCATCAACCCGGCGATGGCCGGGCTGACGGGCGGGCCGTCCCCGAACTTCTTCATCTACCCGCGCAAGCAGGAGAACCACGGCCTGGGCGGGCCGATGGAACACCACCTGCTCTATCCGGGAGTGCTGCAAGAAATGGCGCACGCCGAGCCGTCGCCCCTGCCGTTCGCCTCGGCCAACCCGGAGGCGTTCATCAGCGGCGGCTTCGCCTATGACCCGGCGATTGAGAAGCTCTACGCCTGTCTCGGGCCCTACGGCGGTGATGATCGCTTCACCCATTTCATCGACAGCAACACCTGGAACACGGCGCAGTTCGGCAGCGCGCTGCCCTTCTCAGCGCGGCTGATCTCCGATCGCCTGCGCGACCTGCCCAACTTCAATCTCGACGCGGACCGCGGCTATGCCTGGAAGACGTGGCGGGCGCGCGACCCGAAGAATATCGAGAAAAACAACCCGGTTGAGGTCGAGTACATCGACAGTTAGGAGAAAGCCATGCCCAACGGAGAACATGACGATAAGGGGCGCGAAGGGGAATTCGACGGCCGTACCTACCTGTACATCCGTACCCATCCCGCCGACAATGGTAGTGAGCCGCTGCCCGCTGCCCTGCCGGGCTGGCAAAGCCCGGACATCACGGTAATCAAACCGGACAATTCGCGCGGCAGCGAGGCGGTGGCCGGCCAGCTCAATCACGTCGAGGTCCTGGTGACCAACGGCGGCGGGCTGGTGGCAAACAACGCCTTTGTAGATGTATTCTTTGCCGACCCGTCCACGGCGTTTACGCCGGCCACGGCCAACTTGATTGGCAGCGGCTACGTAACACTGGGCGGCTACAGCATGACCCCCATCGCCGTGCCCTGGACGCCGGGCGCGGCCGACGCGGGCCATCGCTGCCTGGTGGCGCGCGTGGCGCTCTTTGTGCCGCCCGACACCTATGCCGACGGCACCATCTTCGACGTGCGCGGCGACCGGCACGTGGCCCAGCGCAACATTCACGTGGTGGCCCTGGCCGGGGCCAAAAGCCTCACCTTCGCCTTCGCCGTGGTGAATCCGCTGCTTGAACCGCTGCAAACGCGCCTGGTGGCGCGCGAAGTGCGCGATGCGGCGCGGCTGCAAGAGCTGCGCGCCGGGCTGGGCTGCCAATTCGCGCAGTTCGGCGCGACGCCGCTGCCGGCGGTCAAAGTGGATGTCGGACGCGAACGGATCGTCGTGCCCGCGGCGGAACATCCGCTGGCGCTGCTGGACGAGACGTTTCGCCTGGCGCGGCTGGGGCCGGTGGAGCCGCGGCCGCTGGAACGGCCGCGCAACAGCCTGACCATGAACATGGAGGCAGGCGAAGTGCACGAAGCCATGCTCTATCTGGAACGGAATCCCGAGACGCGCCCCGGAGACCTGCACGCCGTCGACATTGTGCAGACGGACGGCCGGCGCACCATCATCGGCGGCCTGACCGTGGTCGCTGTCCATTAAACCCTCCGGTCCGGGGCCGGTGACAACCGGCCCCGGACCAACCCAAAATTTTAAGCTACTCCTACTAGAATATTTGTTCTATTTCTGCTATAATACGCATGTTGTGTACCCGTCCGCCCACCCTCCGGCGGAACAATCAAGCACAAGGAGAATCTCAATGCAAGTAGTGAAGAAGTATCCCAATGGCATGGCGTCCTGGGTGGACCTGAGCACGCCCGACCCCGCAGCGGCGAAGGAGTTCTACAGCGGGCTGTTTGGCTGGGAGTTTACCGATGAGTATCACGAGGGCACGTTGATCTATCACAATGCGCTGCTTAACGGCTACCGCGTGGCCGGCATGGGCCAGCAGGATGAAGGCATGGTTACCGCAGGTATGCCGCCGATGTGGACGACCTACTTCAACCATGACGACGTGGCGGGCATTGCCGACAAAGCCACGCGGGCCGGGGGCCAGGTGATGTTCCCGCCGATGCAAGTGATGGAAGAAGGGCACATGACGATGATCATGGACCCGACCGGGGCGGTGTTTGGCGTGTGGCAGCCCCTGGGGCACATCGGCGCGCAGCTGGTCAACATCCCCAACACGCTGGTGTGGAATGAGCTGCAGACCAATGCCATCGGCGCGTCGCGCGATTTCTATGCCGAGGTGCTCGGGTGGGAGTATGATGTCAACGCGTCCGGTTACGTGTCGTGCAAGGTAGACGGCCGTGCGCAGGCCGGCATGATGGCCATCGAGGAGTCGTGGGGCGATGTGCCGCCCAACTGGGGCCTCTACTTCCTGGTGGAAAACGCCGCCAGCCACCGTGGCGCGCGCCGAAGAACTGGGCGGAACGATCCTGATGCCGATCACCGAGGCGGACGGAGTCGGCCGTTTCGCGATCATTCGCGACCCGCAGGGAGCCATCTTCAGCGCCATCGAGTACGATTCGCCGCCGCCGCCGCCGCCCGGCCATTAGTTTTCGCCACAACGACAGCGGCCGGCTGCTGGAAAGCCGGCTGCTGTCACCCACTTCACACCCCGCCTGTACCCACAGTCACGCTTCTGTCACGCGCTCCTGCTAGACTTCCCCTTGAATTATTGTATCATCTATGTTTCTCAAGGAGAGGTGAAGATGAATTCAGCAGTGAAGTGGGCAGGGGGCATTATCCTTGGCCTGTTGGCCCTGGCGGCAATTGCGGCAATCGGCATCGTGCTGGTTGCCAACCAGAAGAGCAATGAGCAGTTTGAGGTCGAGCCGGTCGCCGTGGCGATTCCCACGGATGCGGCCAGTATTGCCGAGGGCCAGCGGCAGGCGATGTTCCGCGGCTGCACCGCCTGTCACGGCGCGGATCTGGCCGGCACGCTCATGTTGGACGACAGCATGTTTGGCACGTTCTACGCGCCGAATATCACCCCGGGCGGCGTGACTGCCGGCTTCAGCGCCGCGGATTGGGACCTGGCCGTGCGCCACGGCCTCGATGTCCAGGGCAAGCCGCTGGTCTTCATGCCCAGCAGTGATTATGCCGGGATGAGCGACGAAGACCTGGGCCGGATTGTGGCCTATGTGAATTCGCTGCCGGCCGCGGATGTGGTGCACCCCGGCCCGCAGCCTGGTCCCTTGGCTTATGTGTTGCTGGCCAGCGGGCAGATCCCCTACGAAGCGGCCGTGATTGACCATTCTGTGCGGGCACCGGTCAGTGTGCGGCCGGAGGTAAGCGCGGCCTACGGCCGTTATCTGGCCCAGACCTGCAGCGGCTGCCACGGCCGTGATTGGGCGGGCGGCACCGTCCCCGGCGCCGGACCGGATGACCCGCCCGCGGCCGACCTGACCCCGGCGGGCCACCTGGGCAGCTGGAGCCAGGAGCAGTTTATCAACACGCTGCGCACGGGCACGACGCCGGAAGGCAAGGCCCTGGACCCGGACCAGATGCCCTGGCCGATGGCCCAGGTGATGACGGATGACGAGCTGGCGGCACTGTGGCTGCATTTCAGCAGCCTGACAGCGGCGCCGACGGGCAGTTAGGAAGAATAGGTGACGCGCTGAGGCGCGTATACCGAACGGCCGTTGGGGCGAGAGGGTTGGCACGGCCGCGCTGAATGTGGCGCAACGGCCGTGCCGCCCGATTATTCAGGGTGCGATGCTCGCGAACCTCTACACTATCACCGGCAGAGAACACAAATCCCCGATCAACCTGGCCCGGATCGACGATTTCCGGCTGGAAGCCGGCGGGCAGGCCGCGGCCAGCGTGATCCTGGAAAATCCCGCGATCACCCTTTACAGCCTGGACTTTGCAGGCGGGCAGGCGGTTTTTGTGGAAACCGCGCCGGACGTCGATTTGCGCCAGGCCCCCTTTCTCTACCTCGCGCAGTTCGAGCACGCGCGGCGCGTGCTGACCCTGCCCTTTGCGGAAATGATCGCCCTGGCCGCGGAAATCGATCTGCCGGACGACAGGATGGTCTTCATCCATTCGGTCGGCCGGGCCGGATCGACCCTGGCCAGCCAAATCTTCGCCCACGTGGACGGCGTGAGCAGCCTTTCCGAGCCGGACACCCTGACCATGCTGGTCCAGGCCCGGGCCCTGGGCTGGGGCAGCGAGCAGCAGCTGCAAAACATCCTGCTGGCCACCCTGCGCCTGCACTGCCGGACGGCGGCGGAACGGGCCTGGGTGATCAAGGGGCGCAGCTTCGCACTGGAGCTGGCAGATTGGCTGCACGCGCTGCTGCCGCGGGCCAACCATCTTTTCCTGTACCGCGACGCCGAGACCTATCTGCACAGCGCCATGTCGGCCTACACCGATGGCGTGGAGCGCCCGGAGGAGGAGGATCGCGCGGTGGAGGATTTCTTTCGCACCGCCTTTGCCCCGCTCGCGCCGCTGGTGGCCCGGGTGGAACCCAGCCAACACCTCAGCGGCGCTGAACTGATCATCCTGGGCTGGCTCTCGGCAATGGAACGCTACGAAGAGCTGCACCGGCAGGGCGTCAGGATGATGGCCATTCCCTTTGCCAACTGGCAGACGATGCCGCGGGAAACGGCCGTGGCCATGCTGGACTACTGCAATTGCCGCCCGGACGACCTCACGGCCGTTTTCGAGACCCTGACCAGGGACTCGCAGGCGGGCACCCCTCTCGCGCGCGAAGCAGTGCGGCAGCACCAGTACAGGCTCAGCAACGCAGACCTGGCGGCTCTGGACCGCCATTTGCAAAGCGGAACGCTCGTCACGACCGCCGCACACACCGCCGCCAACACCTGGGATGGTGAGCCCGCCCGAGGGCCGGGCGACTCGCTGGCGTAGTCCGGCGACCTGGCACCTTGCGGCGCGTGCCGTGCGTGCTGCGTGCTGCTTGCCGGGCCAAATGCTGCTATAGTCTGTGTCTCAGCAACCGAACCAACAAGGAGTTACCCCGATGGCAGACGAATACCTAATCCTCTCCTACTTCGCGGACAAACCGGCAGCAACGCGAGCGGCCGAAGAGTTGAAGGAGTGGGATAAGAACACGATTGAAATCAAACTGGGCAGCATCGCTATCCTCAGCGTGGACGAAAAGGGCGAGCTGCAGACAGAAAAAGTGGGCACGCGGGCGATCGGGAAGGGCGCAAAATGGGGTATTGCCCTGGGCGCCGTGGCCGGCATCCTCAGTGGCGGGCTGACCCTGGTCGCCGGGGCGCTGATCGGCGTCGCCGCGGGCGCGGTGGCCGGCGCATTCATCCACTCCGATATCGGCATGAGCGACGAAGAACGGGACCAGTTGGAAAAGCACCTGCAAAACGGGGGCGTGGCGCTGGCCGTGATGGCCGATGATTTCGAGGTCAAGCCGACGATGAGCATCATTGATGGCTTCGGCGGCACCTCCACCAGTTACGTGGTGCCCGAGGAAGTGCTGGAGACGCTGGAAAAGGTCGAGGTAGACTGAAATCGGATTTCGGAGTGAATGCTGCCGAATTCAGACTGTGAAAGGACAAGAGGCCCGCTCGTGAAAAAGCGGGCCTCTCTTTTTTTGCGCGGGGGCTATAGGCCGAGAATCTGTTTCTTCTTGGCGGCGAACTCCTCGTCCGTGAGGATGCCCTGCTGGTGAAGAGCGCCAAGCTGCTCCAGCATGGCGATGGTGTCATCGCCGGGCGCGGCAGCGGCCGGGGCAGCCGGGGCGGCTGTGGCGGCCGGGGCGGCGTCATCCATCTCTTCGTCTTCGCCCACCGGCGGCACCTGGGCCAGGGCGGCCTGGTCTTCGGCGGTCAGCGGCTGGTTCTCGATGCCCAACTGCTTCATCGCCTGCTGCAACTGTTCATCGGTCAGTTCTTCGACCGATTGGCCGGTGGCGGCTTCGATCTGATCAACGTCTTTTTGGGTGAGCTTGTACACCATGGCGCCGCCGCCCAGCAGCACCGCGCCGCCGACCATGACTCTTCTGCGCCGGCGGCGGCGGCGCACGCGCTGGTTGCGCGCCACGGCTCGCCGCGCCGGGGGCCTTCCTATGCCACGTCTTCTACCCATATAACACTCCTTGCTTGCTGAAAAGAAATGGTTCTGAGTTGATTATAACACGACACAACCGTTTATCCGGAAACGGCCGGGCCTTTGTGAGCTGCGGCGGCAGAAAGGGGCGCGAACCGGCCGGTTAAGGTATAATAAATGGTCGTATCAAAGCCTGATTTGAACACGGTCGTGAACCTGCTTTGGCGCCCCTCTTTGCGCTTGATCCGGCGGCCGTGAACCGGAGACAATCGATGACCAACGATATGCAGCGCATGCAACTGAAGGACGGCCGTTACCTTGCCTTCAGCTTCTATGGCGACCCCGCCGGCTTCCCCGTCCTCTACATGCACAACAGCCCCGGCGCGCGCGTCGAGGCCGCCATTTTTGGGGACAGAGCGGCCGAATACGGGCTGCGGCTGATCGCTGCGGACCGCCCCGGCATGGGTCGTTCCTCCTATCGCCTGGAGCGTGACCTGCTGGACTGGCCCGGCGAGATGAAGCAGCTCCTGGGAGAACTGGGCGTCGACCGCTTCGGCCTGCTGAGCTGGTCCGGCGGCGGGGCCTATGCCCTGGCCACGGCGCGGGCCATGCCCGAACAGGTCGCCTTCACGATCACTATGGCCGCCTACAGCAACTTCGCCGAAATGCCCGGCGCGGAAGAGCTGGTGACCACCCTGGCCAACCGCATGTCCGTACCCTTTTCGCAAAAATTCGCCAAGCAGTTCGCCATGTTCTATGACCTGATGGGCTTCAGCCTGAAGTACATGCCCGAAATGTATTTCGAAAAAGTGATCGACGGCCTCTCGCAAATGGATAAGCTGATCCTCACCGATCCGCTGTTCAAGGAACAGTTCACGGCCCAGCAGCGCGAAGGCATGGCCTACGGCGGGCGCGGCGCGGCGCAGGACGCGGCGCTGCAGTATGTCGACTGGGGTTTCCCTCTCGCCGAAGTGCCGGGCAAGGTACATGTCTTCCACGGCACGGCCGATATGGCGATCTCCTACAGGTTTGCCGAACACCTGGCCGCGGCGCTGCCCGACGCGGAGCTGCACCCCCTGGAAGACCAGGGCCATTACTTCCCGGTGATGTACCAGGACGTAATCTTTCAAACCGCCGTTGCCGAGCTGGATCGCTAGCGGGCAATCCAGCTGCCCCGGCTTGACTTCACCCAAATCCATCTGATATTATCATAATCGGCTCTGTCGCGCCGCCACTGCACCAGTCAGTGCGCCCGCGTCGAGACGCCCTCGTTTGGCCCCTGACCTGGTCCAGGTCACCGATTTGATCCGCGGCAGAGTGCTGGCCGCAAGGAGGCGATTGCCATGCGCAGACGATCCCAGTCCGTTCCCCATGCCCAGGTAAGTTTTCGCGGCGTGCTGCTCAAAGAGGGCGGCGGCCCTCCGTCGGGCGCGCTGGTGGTGCGCGTGGTCCACGGCGACAAGGAGCTGGCGCGCCGCCCGGTGGACGGCAACGGCCGTTTTCTGCTGCCGGTCCTGGATGGTCGCCTGGAGGGCAAAGCCCTGGGTCTCTATGTCTTGCACCAGCCCACGGGCGAGACGGTGGGCAAGTTCATGATCGTCTACCCGCCCAAGGGCCAGGTGGGGCAGGAGACGTTTGTGCTGCCGCGGCGGCGCGGCGCGCCCCAGGGCCGCATTGCCGGCGCGGAAGTGCCTGCGGCGGCGGCCGTGTCCAGGGACGTGGTCGCCCGCGCCTGGCGCACGGAGGTGGCGAAGCTGCTGCAAGGACGGGTGCCCGACAAAGACGGCCGGCCGCTGGTGCCGCGGGCGGTCAACGCGGCGATCGTGGATTTGAACGACGCGGCCTATTTGAGCCGGCGCATTCTCAGCGGGGACCTGGGCAGCGCGGACAACTTTCTGGCTGAAATCGGGTACGGCCGTGGCGGGGCGGGCATGGGCGCGGGTGGCCCGGCCCCGAGCAGCGGCGGGCGCCCTGGCGGCAGCGCAATGAGCGCCCGCCGCTTCGGCCGCAGCGACCAGCTTCCCTGCGTGTTCCAGGGCGGCGGCGCGCTGGACGTGGCCCTGGCGGGGCTGATCCTGGATGTATACCGCGCCGAAGTACTGGGCGACCTGACCCAGCCCGGCGCCTACACCGAGGCGGCCACGAGCTTCCTGCACCAGCAGTATGGCACGCTGCGCGGCTTCGGCGATGCCGCCGGTGAGTTCGCGCGCGGCGGCATGACCGCCGAAAACTTCCACCGCCGCGTTTATGGCGGACCCGGCGACCCCTTCGGGCCGGGTGGGTCGCGCCCGGCGGCCCTGGCGGCTCCGGCGGTGGTCCTCTGGGCGAACCCTTCCTGACCCCAGATCCGCTGGGCGATCCACCCGCGCTGCCCGGAGAACCTCCGCGCACGCCCGGCAGCGGGGCGCTGCCCTGCGACGATTTGATGTGGGTGGACTGCGTCGACGAGATTGGGGCGGCGGCGCGCGGCTATACGCTGCCCGCGCGCTGCGCCGACGAAGACGATATCGGCAGCATCAGCCCGGCCGCCATCTGCCAGGGCGCGACCGACGTGGAAATCGAGATCCGGCCCAAAGCGGGGCGGCAGTTCAGCGGCGACGGCGCCTCCTGCCGGGCCTTTTTGCAGCGCAGCGAAGGCGGCGTGCCCCTGCTGAACCGGCGCAAGGAGCTGCAAATCATCAGCTACAGCGCGACCCTGGTGAAGGTCAAGCTGGCCGCAGCGGACTGGAGCGGCTGCATCGGGCTGCGTGGCACAGGCGGGGGCATGGCCGGAAATCCCGGTTTCATCCGCAGTTGTCTCAAGATGGGGCGCATTCACAGCCCGATGCTGGAACGCCTGCACGCGCCGGGCGGGGGCACGCTGCGCCAGATTGCCTGCACGGGGGCCAACCTGCTGGCGGTTGTGCCGCCGCCGCAGCTGCGCTCCTTGAGCGCCGCCGGCCCAGAGGGCAGCAGCACGGAGACGACGGGCAGCGCGGTGTATCTGGTGGCTGAATCATGCCGCAGCGTGACCCTGTCGTGGCAGTTTGGTTTTGATGATCCCCTGGTGGACCCGGCCGATTTCATTGCCGTGAGCGTGCAGGATGGCGGCGGGACCGAGGTGGCCGCGGGCCTGGCGGCCACCGACTCACTGGTGGTGCAGGAACGCCTGGACGCGGAGTATACGATCACCGCCAGAGCGATGGTGGACGGCGCGGCTTGCAGCGAACGCACGGCCGTGGCCACCATCGAGCGCTTTGAGGCGCTGCACCTGGAGGGCGCGGACGCGCTGCGCAGCGGAACCGCGGGCAGCTACACGGTGCGTAGTTCCTGCGCCGCGCCCAGCGGCGGGCTGGCCGTGAAGCTGAGCAGCAGCGATACGGCGCGGCTGTCTGTGCCGGCGACGGTAACCATTGCCGCCGGGCAAAACACGGCCGTGTTTGCGGCCGCCGCTCCCGGCGCAGGCTGCGCGCAGGTAGTACTCAGCGCAACGGCCGTGGATCACCTGGGCGCCACACGGGCGATCGAGCTGTTTGACACGCCGCAGATCACCTCCATGTCGCCCACGACGGTGAACTCCTGCCGCCCGGTGACCCTGACCCTCAGCGGGAGCTGCTTCAACGGCGATGATCTATTAGTGCGCGCGCGCCAGACCGGCGCAGCGAATCCCGACCTGGCCTTCGAGCTGCTCGACAGCAGCACGATCCGGGTCACCGCGGACAGCATTCCGCCCGGTGAGTGGCGCATCGAAGTGCGCAGCCACGGCCTGTTCAGCACGCCGGCCCTGCTGCAGGTCAACCAGACGCTGCCGGCGGTGGACAGCTTCGTGGCCCTGGTCGCCGGGCAGATTGTCGGCGGGGAAACAGTCAATCTGAGCCCTTCCCTGGTGCCCTGCGTGCCCAACTGGATCGCCGTGAGCTGGTCCGTGCGCGATACCAGCCGCGTCGTGGTGCGCCTGGACGGCGACGTGATCTGCGCAGAGGACGACGCCGATTCCGGCTGCGGCCCCCAGCCCGGCTGCGGCGGCCCGTTCAGCGGCGGCTTCACCTCGCTGCTTGACCAATCCGCTACTTTCCGCCTGGAGGCCTTCCCCGTAGACGGCGGCAATCCGGTGATCCGCGAGGTGACGGTGGGCGAAGCGGGCATTCACCGCATGACCCTGATCAACAACAGCAACAAGGACCTGGTGATCTGGGTCTATGACGCCGGCATCATCTTCATGGACGACGTGCCGCACAACAGCCCCAAGACGGATTTACCGTCCGGTGGGCAGATTACGCTGACGTTTGGCGACTGCGAGTTCAGGGACGTGGCCAAGGTGGACAGGGCCGCCGCCCTGGCGGACGGCTATGACCCGTACGGGGATGCGATTGAGATCGCCCACCTGGCGAGCGTGCTTTTTGAGGATGTGATCGGCAGTGACGATGGCCAGGACGTGGCCTTTGGTATTTAGGTCCGCCCCACAAACTCATCCATGCTGCTGCTTATGCCGAAGAAGCGCGTGAGTTCGTCGTAAATGACCGGGGGCAGCAGGCGCAGGGGGAAGATTCCGTAGACGAAGGGCGGCAGGATGAGGCGGGCGCGGTCTTTTTCGATGGCGCGGATCGTTTTGCGGGCCACATCTTCCGGGTCCAGGATGGGCAGCAGCAAGGGGAAGCGCGTCTTCACCCCGTTAAACATGCCGGTATTGATGTAGTAAGGTAACACGGCTGTCGTCTGGATCGGCAGCCCTTGCTTCTTGAACTCAACCCGCAGCGCCTCATCGAAGCCCACAGCGGCGAACTTGCTGGAGGCGTAATCGGCCATGTTAGGCGCGGGCGCCAGCCCGCCGGCGGAGGCGATGGTGACAATGTGGCCCAGGGCGTGCTCCAGCATGCCCGGCAGAAAGGCGCGCACGGTCCAGAAATGGGCCAGGATGTTGATGGCGAAGGTGCGCTCGATGGCGTCGTCGTCGCAGTCGAGGATGGAGCGCCCCTGCACGACCCCCGCGTTGTTGATCAGGATTTCCACGTGGCCCTGCTCGGCCAGGACGCGCGCGGCGGTTTCCTGCACGGCCGTTTTGCGGCTCATGTCCACGACATAGGTAGCGACCTGCCCCGGCAGTTCCGCCGCCAGCGCGTCGAGGCCGGCCCGGTTGATGTCCCAGGCGATGATGTAGGCGCCTTTGGCGGCGGCGTCCAGAGCCAGCAAGCGCCCCAGGCCGCCCGCGGCGCCGGTGATGAGGGTGGTACGGCCGTTGAATGAGGTCATGGGCGTCTCCTTGCGCGGTTTCAGCAATCAGCGGGCAGCTAGCGCAGCGTACACAACGCCTGCCTAATCTCCCCCAAATGATACGCCGAATGGACGACCATGGCCATTACCGTGGCCAGGTGGCGCTCGCCGTCCCAGCTTTCGGTCTCTTCGATCAGGGTCACGGTACGGCCGTAACTCTGCCGCAGTTCCAGGCGCAGCGCATCCCACTCTTGCGCGTCAACCGCCTCCGTCGTGCGCCAGATTTCGCCCCAATCCACCGGACCCAACTCCGGGTCGGAGAGGCTCTGGGCAAAAACGTCCAGGTAGAATGCGGTGTGCTTGACCTGGGCGGCGAGAGTGGCGCACTTGCCGCCCACGGGGATGGAAGCCTCTGCGGCCGTGATCCCGTCCAGGGTCTCGAACAGCGTCGTGCCCTTGTCCAGCACAATGCCCTGCACTTCGCTGAATATCTCGGTCAGCAGCAGGCGCATCGCGCCGGCGAAATCAGAAGATTCGATGGTGCTCATGGGTTGTCTCCTTGTTGCAGGCGCCAGGTGTCAGGTTTGGTGGCTCTGACCTCGTACACCTGGCAACCTCCTTCTTACCAAAGCCCTTCCACACCGCGCAGAATGCCCATCTCGCCGATATGGTAGGCGTTGTGATCGCCAGCGAGCAGGATTTCGCGCAGGATGGTGTAGCCGGGGGCATGAGGCAGTTCCGCAAAAAGGTCCACGGCCGGATCGTCCACGAGGGCCAGCAGGGCGGCGCGGTCAAGCTGGAACGCGGTGATACTCTCCTGCCACTGCACGACGGTGGCCTCGGCGGCGGGATCGGGCCAATAGCCAGCGGGCCACGGCCGTTCTTCATACTGCGGATTGACGATAAAGTCCAGGATGTCCTCCTGGGCAATGCGCAAATGTTCCAGCAGGTGCCAGTAGGTATATGGCGTGTTCGGCGGGCGCCGGTTGATCGCCTCCGCCGGGAAATCGGCCACCGCTTCTTCCAGGGTCATATGCGCGTTGCGGCCGGCCAGCAGAGCGCGCAGTTCGGTGCGCAGTCGTTCCTCAGGGGTCATAGCAAGCTTCTCCTTGTGGGGGAACCGGCCGGCGACAGGGCTTCTATCGCGGGCAAGGTTCCGCCTGGGCCCAGGTCAGGCGCGCCCCGGAACGGGCGCTGCCAGTTTCCCAGGTGCAGGTAAACACGGCCGTGGCCGCTTCAAGCTCTTCGCGCGGCCCGGCCCGGCGGGCAAACACCACCGACCAGTAATGCCGCCAGGTGCTGTCGGGATTGAAGGCATAGCCCGGTCCGATATCGTCGTAACTCGGGTCCAGGATCAAGGCGCTGTGCGCCGGGCTGTTGATCCAGAAAGCCGCCATTTCCTCTGCCGTGGGATAGCCCCAACCGATGATCTGGCCGATGGCCACCCATTCATAGCACGCCTCGCGCAGCCGCTCCCCGGGATTGCTGCCGTCGCTGCCCACGAAGCCTTCCACGCCGTTGAGGGCCATGTCGTCCGCGTGGCGGCGCGAAGCCTGCGTCGGGCCGTTGGCCCAGATCAGTGTGGCTACGCCATTGGCCACCCGATCCCCATTCAGGTAGCGCACCAGGTCAGCCTCTTTGCTCAGCGAAGTGGGCGGGATATGGGGCAGCGGCATACAGCCCGGCGGCGAAGGCGGCCGCTGGAAGTAAGTGACCGGCAGGTAGAACCTGGCCCCGTGCGGCGTGCCCGTGGCCGTGGCCACGGGGCTGGGGGAGGCGGTGGGCGTTGGCGTAACGGCCGGTGTCGCTGTTTCCGTCACGGTCATCGTGGGCGTGATCGTACCGGTGGGCGTCATCGTGCTTGTTGCCGTTGGCGTCGGCGAGGCGTTCGGGTCGGGTGTGCTGGTCGGCGTGGCCGTGTCCACAAACGGCGGCGGTGTGACGCGCACCTGGGCGGCGGCCCGGCGCGCCGAATCCGGCCACATGGCCAACAGCAGCAGCGCACCGATAGCGAGGAACAGAACCGCTCGTTTCATTTCCCTTCTACGCGCCGCCTGGTGCGACGCAGATAGCTGGCACGGAAGACAGGACGGACACGGCCGTTCCGCTTCAGCGGCGCTGGGTCAGCAGCCCGGACACCATGCCGATGATGCCGCCGCACAACGCCCCAAACAACGCGTAATTACCGACGATGGCGCGGAAATAGGCGGGGGTCATTTCCTGTCCCGCACCGCTGACCGCGGCCAGCGCGGCCATGCCCACGCCCAGCGCACCGGCGATCAGCGCACCCAAAACGGCCGTGCGCAGCGTGCTCCACAAGAACAATAGCACGAAATCGCGCAGTTCGTGATCGTTTTTCACTGCCAGGATTGTAGCGCAGGGCAAGCCAAACTGAAAGACGCACGGCCGTGGGCGGGCGTGTCCAAAGCGTGAATATTTGGGCTTTAGCTCTCCTGGCGGCGCTGCTGCCACCAGCCCCACAGCACCACGGCGAGCCCCACCAGCCCGCCTACCAGCGCGCCAGTCACGAAGTAGTTGCCCAGCACCACCCACAACCGGTCAGCCGGGGGCTGGCGCATCCAATCAAGCAGGGTCGCGACGGTGAAGACCGCCAGCGCGCCACCCGCGGCCAGCAAACCACCCTTGGTGGCAAAGTCCAGGATGGTGCGCCCGGCCGCGAAGTACTTGTCCATGGGTAGATTGTAGCGCATTTTGATCGCCGATCCCGCAAGCGGCGGCCTGCAAGAACAAAAAAAGAGCCAGACCGTACGATCTGGCTCTGCACGCAGCAAACGAACAAACTGCGCTTTAGTACATAACGACGCGGGGCAGCGTTCCGGCCTGGGAAATCCAGCCTTCCACTTCCGACACCGCGGGCACCAGCTCGACGATCATGGCCGTGGCATTGGTCTCTTCCATCGCCTTGGTCAGATTGGCGGCGTTGCGGCGGGCCAGTTCCGGCACGGTGTCCACACCGGTGGCCAGCAGCAGGGTCGCGTACTTGACACCTACACCCTTGACGCGCATCAGGTCCACTTTCTTCACGGCGACCAGCACAGACTCTTCGCTCATGCCCGTCGAGGCAGCGATCTTGGCCCGGCCGTCCGGGGTCGCGGCCGTGGCCAGCAGTTCGGAGGGCTTGGCATAGCCGG
The DNA here is from genome assembly GCA_963786145.1 of uncultured Chloroflexia bacterium. GTDB lineage: Bacteria > Chloroflexota > Anaerolineae > Promineifilales > Promineifilaceae > JAACFF01. Next base: position 27,199 of record CAWAYB010000001.1, on the reverse strand, counting down.
CATCGTGCAGCTGGACCGCTTCGGCGGCGGTCAAGCCGGCCGCGGCGGAAAGCGAACCGACAGCAGCGGCCTTCGTGGCATCCAGGTCGGGCAGGTCCACAGAGACGGAGCGAGTCACTTCGGCAACCTCTTCAGCGGCGGCATCAACGGCGTCGTCGATGGCTTCGCTGGCGCTGGTCTGCGCGGCAATCGTGGCGGCCATGATATCCTGCGTCGTCTGCGGAACTTCATAGGTCTCGGTGCGCCCGCCCTCTTCCACCATCTTGGCCAGGGTCGTCTCGACCTCGAAATCGTCGGCCATCACCGCCAGGGCGGCTCCGCCGTTCTTGAGGTGGGCAACCATCGCCGCGTGCTGGTCGTCGGACATGCCGACATCTTTGTGCGACAGCGCGCCAATCGCCGCGCCACCGCCCGCACCCAACAGAAGGCCGGGAATGAGGCCGATGCCGGCGGTCAGCAGACCGATGCCGACGCCGATAGCCGTGCCCCACAGGGCGCCGGATTTGGTGTTGCGCTGGCCGATTTCGTCGGCATGCAGTTCGCCGCGGTCGTTAATGGTCATAACGGCCATCGCGCCCAGTTTGACTTCTTTGTTTTTGTCGTCCCAATTCTTGAGGTCTTCCGCGGCCGCGCGCGCGGCTTCTTCGTTGACGTAGTAGGCGACGACCAAGCGATCATTTTTGTTTGCCATCTTTGTGAAATCTCCTTGTGCCCGAAGGCTGCTCGTGGCGCGCCAGAAATGCATGCGCCGAAAATGTGCTGCCCGACGGGCAGCATTTTACGCGACCGTTCCCAAAGGACCGGCCACTATTAAAACAAATTGGTAATCCGAATGTTGGTGAAGGGCCGTGCGGCTCTGCGCGGCCTCGCGAATCAAGTACAATAATAGGATAGAGTAGGGAGCGGAGAATTCCAAGCCCTTACTCCGTTTGTACTCCATTTCACACTTCTTTCTCATGCTATAATCAGTTTTCGTCCCTTATCAGCGTTGAGGCAGCGCCATGTTCCCTCCGAGGCTCCGTTTCCTTTTCCTCCTCGCGGCCGTGAGTCTTGGCTGGCTGGTGGCCTGCGCCGGGCCGCCCGGGACCGCCCCGGCCGGCAGCGCCACGGCCGTACCGCCAACCGCTCCGCCCGTTGAGGGAACGCTTAGCGCCGCCGGGGTGATCGAGACCCGCGCGCCGGTGCCCACGGCCACGCCGGGGGCCGTGAGCCAGGCGGTCGAAAACACGGTCAGCAGCATCGGCCTGGCCGACGTGACCTTTCTCGGGCTGCGGACCAGCGACTGGGTGAATCTCTTCATCTCCCTGCTGATCATCCTGGCGGGCTACCTGCTCGGCACCTTGGTCTCCCGCCTCATCCGCAACCGCATTGCGCCGCTGCTGACCACGCCCAGCGCGAAGCACAACCTCGTCCTGGCCGGCAATGCCCTGCGCTGGCTGATCACCCTGCTGGCGGCTGGGCTCGCCGTACAGCGGCTGGGCTTCATCGGCGTGGAAATCAAGCAGACTGGACGCGCGCTGACGCTGATCCTCATCATCCTGCTGGTTACGCGCATCCTCTGGCTGCTGGTGGACATCGCCGACGCCGAGTTCCGCTACCGGCTCGAAGACGAACAGCGCGAACAAGAGATGGACCCGGCGCTGGTACTGCTGAAGCGGATCGCGCGTATCGTCCTGATCGGGCTGGCCTCGGCGGCCATCCTCTCCGTGTTCGGCGTGAACCTGACCGCCTTTGCCGCCCTGCTGGGCATCGGCGGCCTGGCGTTTTCCCTGGCCGCGCGCAGTACGATTGAAGACGGTATCTCCGGGGCGATTATTCTCTTGGACCGGCCGTTTCGCATGGGCGACCGTATTGAGATCTCGGCGGCGAATACGTGGGGCGACGTGATGGAGATCGGCCTGCGCACGACGCGCGTGCGCACGCGCGACAATCGCCTGGTAATCATCCCCAACAGCGTCATTGTCAACAACGAGATCATCAACTACACCTATCCCGACCCGACCTATCGCATCGAGACGCAGGTGGCGATTGACTATGCCACGGACATTGAGCAAGTGAAGCAGGTGCTGGAAACGGCCGTGCGCGGCGTGCCCGATGTGCTGGACGGCCGTCCCGTGGATATCCTCTATGCTGAGATGGGCGAATCGGCGATGATCTTCCGCGTTCGCTGGTGGATTGGCAGCTATGCCGACACGCGGAAGGTGACGGACAAGATACACACGGCGATTCACCTAGCCCTGGAGGAGGCCCAGATTGTGTCGCCCTTCCCCACGCAGACGGTCTTGATTCATTCGCTCAGTGCCGGCGAGGAATAGGGCCCAAAGGCCGAAACCGGAATGCGGATTTCGGGACTGCTGCGCATTCCGCATTCCGGTTTTCGCATTCAGATCCCAAGTATGAGCCCCGCGATGGCGAAGTAGATAAAGAGGCCGGTGGCGTCGACCAGGGTGGTCATGGCCGGGCCGGAGACGACGGTGGGGTCGATCTTGAGCTTGTAGGCCAGGAGCGGCAGCACGGAGCCGAGCATATTGGCCCACAGGACGATCACAAAGATGGTCAGGGCCACGGTGAGGGCAACGCCGGGACCGGTCTGCCACAGGAGCGAACGGCCGTAGGCCACCACGCCCATCGCCAGCCCCAACAGCAGCCCCACGCGCAGTTCGTGCCACAGCGGCTTGTAGAGTTTGGTCTTGTCCATCTCGCCCAGAGCCAGGGAGCGGATGATCGTGCTTGTCGTCTGCGAGCCGGCGTTGCCGCCGGTGCCAATCAGCAGGGGAATGAAGAAGGCCAGGGAAACGACCGCGGCCAGCCGTCCTTCAAAATGCCGCAGCACGGTGCCGGTGAGGGTCTCGGTGACGAAGAGCAGCAGCAGCCAGCCGATGCGCTTGCGAAACACGTCGAACGGCGTGGTCTCCAGGTAGGGCCTGTCCAGCGGTTCGGTGCCGCCGAAGCGCTGGATATCTTCGGTGGCCTCGTCTTCGATCACTTCGATGACGTCGTCCACGGTAATCACGCCGATCAAACGGCCGTTTTCATCTACCACGGGCACGACGGGCAGATCGTAACGCGAAACCAGGCGTGCCACCTCCTCCTGGTCCGCCCCGGCGGGCACGGAGATGACATCAGGCAGCAGCACGTCCGCCAGCAGGGCGCGCGGATCGGCCATGACCAGGCGGCGCAGGCTCACCTCGCCACACAAACGGCCATGCTGGTCGACCACGAAGAAGGTGTTAATCTCTTCCGAGTCAGGCTCCAGCCTGCGGATGGCGGCCAGAGCTTCGGCGACGGTCATGCGCCGGCGCAGGGCGATGTGCGGCGCAGTCATCAGGCCGCCGGCGCTGTCTTCGGGGTGCAGCAGCAACGGCCGTATTTCCTGTGGGTCCTCCAGCCGGGAGAGAATGGCCAGGGAATGGCTTGCGTCCATCTCTGCCAGCAGGTCGGCGGCCTCGTCCGGCTCCATCTCCTCCACAATGCGCACCAGGTCAGCATAGCCTAGGCTGTCGACCAGGCGCGCCGCGTCATCGTCTTCCAACTCGGCCAGCAGATCGGCCGAATCGCCGGGATCCAACTGCGGCAGGAGCGCCGCCTGATCGTTCTCGTCCAGTTCGGCGAACAGGTCCGCCTGGTCCGGCGTGCGCAGCGATTCGATCAGCGCCACGGCGCCGCCCAGGTCGTTCTGCTCCAGGCGCGCGCGCACGCTCACAAGCACATCGTCTAAGGTTGTCTGCAACATGAGACACCTCCAGGGTTATTCCCCCGGAGGCGGAAAAGAATCAGCCGTTCAGGGGAGCATTATACGATTGGCTGGTCTGGCATGTACCTAGGGCCAGGCTCTTTTGATTGCTTCATAATCCTATTGTTGTCTTGGCTCAGATTCGTGAGTCAGGCTGCCCGCACGGACGCGGGAATTACAGCGCACGGCCGTGATTGGCGAATTATAGCGCGGCGCGGTTGGGCGACAAGCAGTTGGGGCGGGATTGGCCGCAGCAGATGAAATTGGATTGCAATAACGGTCACTGCGGCCTTGCGCGTTGCCTGCGGCGGAGTAGGCCTACTGGTAGCTCAGGCTCTCGCGCACGCTGATGCGCGCGGCGCCGCGCGCAGGCAGGGCAGCGGCGACGAAGGCCAGCACGGTGATGACCAGGAACCAGAGGATCAGCCCGTCCGGGGTGAAGCGGTAGGAAAGCTGGGTGTCCAGGGCCAGGCTCAGACCACGCGTCGCTAGCAGGTAAGCTACGGGAATGCTCAGCGGAATGGCCACCAGCCAGCCAATAATTGCCAGCAGCAGCGCCTCGCCCACAAAAAGGCGAATGACCTGCCACGATGACGCGCCGATGGAGCGCAAGACGCCGATTTCTCGCCGCCGTTCGAGCACGCTGAGCGACAGCACGCCGCTGAGGCCGACGCCGCCGACCAGGGCGATGACCACGGCCATGATCGCCAGCAGGCGCAGGATAATGTCAAAGCCGCCGCTGAGGTCGCTGACAATCTCTTCCAGGGTCAGCGCGCCGTAGGTGCTGGTGGCGCGCACGCCCAGGCCGCGCCCTTCGAGTCCGGCGATCAACAGCTCGGAAACGGCCGTGGCGCTTTGCCCGCTGCCCTCGTCCACCTGCGCCCAAACGGTGTTGACGCGGTCATAGATGCCGCTCTCCGCCTGCCAGACGCCCAGGGGTACGTACATGGCGCTGTTGGTGGCCGGGTCTTCCAGGGTTCCGACAATCGTAAAGTTGGATTCACGGCCGTCTTCCGCGCTGACCGTGACCTCGTCCCCCACGACCCAACCTGCCTCGCGTGCCAGGCGCTGGTGGACCACGGCAGCATTTCCGTCGGTCTCTTCCAGCCAGCGACCGCTGATCAGTTCGGGAGCATACATGGCCGTGGCAGGCGGCAGACCGAAGACCGTCAGGCGGGGGTCTTCCACCGTGGCCTGCGTCTGCGCCGCGGAGCGGGCCTTGGCCGGTGACAGCAGCCACCCTTCAGCGGCGGCAACGCCCGGCTGGGCCAGCGCCGTGTCCAGGGCCAGACCGGAGCGCACTTCCTCGTCCAGGCTGACGGTAACGTCGAAGCTGTGGATGCCGCGCAGTTTGTCCCCGTAGGTATAGTCCGTGGCGTCGTTCAGCCCCAGCACAGCCATAAAGATCGTCCCCGCCGCGATGAGCGAAATTTCGATTACCACGGCGCGACGGCGGTTGCGGAAGGTGTTGCCGATGACCAGCAGCACACTGTAGGGCACCGCTTTCACCGTGGAGAGGGTGCGATCGACAAAGCTCACCGCGCCGGTCAGGCCATAGGTGGAGATGGCCTCGCGCACGGTGATATGGGCCCCGGCACGCAGGGGAATGAGCGCGGCCAGCAGGGGGGCGATAAGGCAGATCAGCACCTGGATGAAAACGGCCGTGGAATCAATCTGCGGCGTCGCGTTTTCCATGTTCAGGAAGGTGGCGAAGAAGACTTGCAGGCCGCGCGCCGCCGCCGCGCCGACGGGGATGGAAATCGCCGCCGCCAGCAGGCCGTAGCTGAGCACGAGAATGAGATAGGTGCGCAGCACCTGCCGCGAATCCGCGCCGACCGCCTTGAGCACGCCGATCTGGCTGATCTGCTGCATGACGATGGCGCTGATGCTGTTATAGACCAGGAAAATGCCCAGGATGACCACGATTACGCCGATGATACCCAGCAGCAGGAAGATGCCGTTGAGCACGGTCGAGGCCGGTGGTACATCCGGCGGGGAGATGCGATCCTGGAAGGGGAAAAGCACACCCACGGAGTCGATGTTGTTGTCTTCCAGGTATTCCTGCATCAACAGGTCCGTGCGCTCGGCGGCGGCGGGGTCCCACACCGCGTCGCGGGTCTGGATCAGGTTATAGGTGTCCCGCCCGGTGATGCGGGCGAAGGTGTCCCGCTCGGCCAGAACGCGCAGGTTGATGCCAAAGGTCGGCGACGGTCCCACGGGGTCCATCAGGCCGACGACGGGGAAGTCGCGCACCACGTCGTTGAAACGGATCTCCAGCGTGTCGCCAATGGCTACTCCGGGGTCCGGGCCGATGGAATTCTTGCCGATGGCCACGGTGTTACGCGTCGGGAACACGCCGCCCAAGAGCATATCCAGGCCCATCTGCTGGTCATAATAGTCGTCACGGCCTTCCAGCAGGCCGGTGGTCCACTCTTCCTGCCCCTTGACGCGCCACTCAATGCCGGAGCTGAGCAGGCCCTCCGCTTCGGACACGCCTTCCAGGCGCAGCAGCCCTTGCAGCTGTTCATCGTCCATCGGCGGGGTGACGCTGACCTTGATGTTGGGCGGTTCAGCGGCCTGCCAGCCGGTGAGGACGGTATTGGCGATCACATTGCGCCCGCCCACGACAAGGCCGATGCCAATCGCGCCGAGGGCGATGACCAGAACCACCTGCAGGGTGCGCGATTTGTCTTGCCAGAGGTCATACCAGACTTTGGAGAGGAGAGTCATGAGCGGGATTCCTGATTCACTAGAATAGAAAGGGAAAAGCCGCCAGCTTATGGAAAGCTGGCGGCTTTGAAAATTTGCGTCAGGCGGGCACAGCCAGCGGTGCGGAACGGATCGCTTCCAGCGGCAGGCGGTTGCTGACGTCGGCGGCGATACGGCCGTTCACGATCTGCACTTCGCGCGGGATGCGGTGGGCCAGCTCCTGGTCATGGGTGACCATGATCATCGTCTTGCCCTGCTCCTCCACCAAATGCAGGAAGAGGTCAAACACCTGGTTGGCCGTCTTCGCGTCCAGGTTGCCGGTCGGCTCATCGGCCACGAGCAGCTGCGGGTCATTAGCCAGGGAGCGGGCGATGGCCGCACGCTGCTGCTGCCCGCCCGATACCATGCTGGGCAGTTTCATGGCCTGGTCGGCCAAATCGACTTGTTCTAACAGGGCCATTGCTCTCTCCTGCCGTTCTGCACGGCCGTATTTGCCCGCCAGCTCCATCGGCAGGACCACATTTTGCAGCAGGCTGAGCGAGGGCAGCATCTGGAAAAACTGGAAGATGATGCCCACGTGCTCGCCGCGCCAGCGGGCCAGGGCGTTTTCGCTCAGCTCGTGCACCGGCTCCCCGGCCACAAGCACCTGCCCATTCGAGGGCCGGTCGATGCCGGTGATCATGTTCAGGAGCGTCGACTTGCCGTTTCCGGAAGGGCCTACAATGGAGACAAACTCCCCCGGCTGCACGTCGAGGTCGATGCCGTGCAGCACGGTGATCTCTTCGTCGCCCACGGGGAAACTCTTGACCACGTCGCGCACCCGGACAATGGGCTGCGGCAGCAAGGCCTGCGCCCCGCTGGGCTGGATGGTTTTATAACGGCCGTTTAGTTCCTGTGCCGCTTCTCCGTTCTTGCTTCTGCTGAATGAAAACATATTTTCTCGTCCTTAGCCCTGGTTTTTCAAGCTATAGAGGCAAGTGTACCTTGTTGTATTTGTTTTGTCAAGTATTTGTATAAGTTCTGTTTATGTTAGCGCCTCGCCCCCGATGCCTCTCCGGGCGAGGCCCGATTTCGCCGTCTGCATTTGCTCCGTTTTGTGCTATGATCGCCCCGTCTTATCAGCCAAGCACTCTAGTGAGGAGGTACCCCGTGAATATCATCGTCTGGATCCTGCAAATCTTCCTCGGCCTGTATTTCCTCATGGTCGGCGTCCTGCACTTCACCCTGCCGCCAGGGCTGCCCGCCCCGATGGCCTGGATGTACGACCTTTCGCCCATCCTGCACTGGATCACCGGCGTGGCCGAAATCCTGGGCGGCATCGGCCTGATCCTGCCCAGCGTGACGCGCATCCAGCCCAGACTCACGGTCTATGCTGCCTACGCCCTGGCCCTGGTGATGGTCCTGGCCGCAGGCTACCATGTTCTGCGCGGCGAATGGATGAACGTCGGCCTGACCCTGTTCAACGCCGCCCTGCTGATCTTCGTCGGCTGGTACCGCAGCGGCCGGGGCGTCATTGCCGACCGCAGCGATATCGCGGCCAACATGAACCCCAGCAAATAACAGGCCCCGGCCGTTGTCCCCGGCAAGCCCATGAGCGTTGTCCAAACGGCCGTGATCCAGGCCGCCTCTGTGCTGTTTGACAAAGAGGCCACCCTGGCCAAAGCGCGGCGGCTTGTCCGCGAAGCGGGCGCGGCAGGAGCGCAGATCGTGCTGCTGCCCGAATCGTTCGTGCCCGCCTACCCGCGCGGCTTCTCTTTTGGCATGGTCGTGGGCAGCCGCAGCGCCGCAGGACGCGAACTGTGGCGGCGCTACTGGCAGAACAGCGTCGTCGTGCCCTCGGCAGACACGGCCGTGCTGGGCGAGATCGCCCGTGAAGCCGGGGTGTTCCTCTCCATCGGCGTCACCGAACGAGACGGCGACTTCGGCGGCGGCACGCTCTACTGCACGCAGCTCACCTTTGGCCCGGACGGCGCCCTGTTGGGCAAGCACCGCAAGCTGAAGCCCACCGCGGCCGAGCGCCTGATCTGGGGGGAAGGGGACGGCAGCACGCTGCCCGTTTTCGACACCGGCCACGGCGTCATGGGCGGGCTCATCTGCTGGGAGAACTACATGCCCCTGGCGCGCATGGCGATGTACGCCCAGGGCGTGCAGATCTACCTCGCACCCACGGCCGACAGCCGCGAGGAGTGGCAGGCCACGATGCGCCACATCGCCCTCGAAGGTCGCTGCTTCGTGCTGGGCTGCAACCAGTTTGTGACGAAAGCGATGGTCCCGCCGGATTTGCCCCTGCTGCACGAATTGGAGGCGCTGCCGGAGCTCTTGTGCCGCGGCGGCAGCGTGATCATCTCGCCGCTGGGCCAGGTGCTGGCCGGGCCGCTGTGGGACGAAGAAGGGATCCTCTATGCCGCGCTGGAGCTCGACGACATCGCCCGCGCCCGGCTGGACTTTGACGTCGTGGGGCATTACGGCCGTCCCGACATCTTCGAGCTGACCATAGACACCACCCCTCGTCCCCCCGTCCGCTTCACATCCTAGGCCGTCATCCGCCCCCGCCCCCTACGCGGGCAAAGACCGGGCCGCCACCTGCGCGGCCTCTTCCGCGGACAGACGGCTCCCCTGCTTCCAGGCAGCCGCATACCCCTCCTCAGACAGCAAGGCGCGCGCGGCGGAAAGCCTTTCGGCCAGGGCATCCTGCACTGCGGGCGGCAAAGGATCGCCGGCCGTCCGGCTGGATTCGGTCACAAAGCCTAGGAGTTGGACGGCGGCGGCCGCGTTCGCGGGCTGCGCGGGACCGGCCGCCAGCAGGTAGCCGGCGGCGGCGACCAGAAATAGGCGCAGCCTGCGCAGATGGAGAGACGCGACGGGCAGCGCCTGGCGCAGCGCCGCGAGCGCGTCCGGCACCGCTCCGCGAGTCAGAGACAGTTCGGCCAGATTGGTCCAGCCCATGGCAAAAGCAATGACGTTATCCGGTGGCAGCAGGCGCAGGCCCTGACGGGTCAGCTCTTGCGCCCGGTCCAGCTCGCCCAGGGCGAGCGCCGCTTCGCCGCGCTGCACCAGGGCGAAACCTGCCGCCTGCTCCAGCTGCGGCGTCAAGGGCTGCCCTGCCACCACGGCCCCCTGGAGAACAGCGTCGGCCTGGCGATAATGCCCCTGCACGATCAGGATCCGGCCGCGCAGATTGGCCAGGGTCGCGACAAAGTCGGCCCGCTGTTCGCGCAGCGCGACGGCCAGGGCGGCCGCCGCATATTCCTGGGCCGCAGGAAGATCGTACTGCATAAAGGCCATGGTGGCCGCGTCATGCAGGTTACCCAGCAGCAGCGCCGGGTGTACCTCGCCCGGCAGAGCCAGAACAGCGGCCAGAGCGCGGCGGCCTTCCGCCAGCAGCCCACGGCGCTCCCAATAGGGCTGCAAGGTACTGACCAGCTGGTGCGCCACCAGGGTATCGCCCAGGTCCAGCGCGACGGCCAGGGCGGCACGGCCGTTGGGCATTTCCGCCGCCAGCGCGTCCACAAAGGTCCGGTCCGAGCTGTCCTCATACAGCCGCAGCAGCAGCGCCGCGGTATAGCGCATAAAGCGCTGCCGGACGGCCGCCGCACGCTCCGGCTCCTGGCGGTCAAGCGCGAACTCGCGCACGGCCTCCAGCAGGCGCCAGCGCTCCGGAAGACGGGACTCGCGGGACACAAGATTGTAGTCCACCAGCAGGTCGAACTCCTGGCGCAGGGAGGTATTGGCGGGTTCAAGGGCGGCGACGGCGGGCCAGTCGAAAGCTCCGGGAAAGACGCCCAGGGCGGCCAGCAGGGAGCGTGGGCCGGCTTCCAGCAGGGAATAACTCCAGGCGATGGAACGGAACATGGTTTGCTGGCGCGCGGGCAAATCGCGCGCCGTGGTATGGAGCAGGGCATCCCACTCGCGCCCGGAGGCCTCGTCGAGCGCCGCCGCCAGCTGCGGGAGCGTGAAGCGGCGCAGCCCGGCAGCGGCCAGCTCCAGGGCCAGGGGCAGGCCGTCCATGCGCCGGCAGATCTCGGCCACGGGGGCGGCGTTCTCTGTGGTCAGCAAGAAGCCGGGGCGCACCTGCCTAACGCGGGCCAGGAACAACTGCACGGCCTCATACGCTTCCAACTCCCCCGGAGTGTCAGCCCCCTCGCGCGGCGGCAGGGTCAGCGGCGGCAGGGCATATTCGTGCTCGCCATACACATCCAGGCGCACGCGGCTGGTGGCCAGCACTTTCAGGCCGGGGCAGGCGCGCAGCAAAACGGCCGTTTCCGGACCCGCCTGGGCCACAATCTGCTCGACGTTGTCCAGGACGAGCAGGGCCTGTTTGTCGCGCAGGGCCGCGACCAGCCGCTGCAGGGGGGGCACGGCCGGTTGTGGGGCCAGCTCCAAGGTTTGGGCAATGGCCGGCAAGAAAAGCTCGCCATCCAAGGTCTGCGAAAGATCGACAAAATAGACGCCATCGCCAAAATGGGGCCACAACTCCTTCGCGGACTGGATACTCAGGCGCGTCTTGCCGATGCCCGGCGGGCCGAGGATCGTCAGCAGCCGCACCGCGTCACCGCGCAGCAGTTCGGCAACGGCGGCCAGATCGCGGGTGCGGTTGATCAGCGAGGTCAGCGGGGCGGGCAGGGCGGAGAGCGCTGGGAAAGGCGCGGCCGGGTTCGCCCTGTCCGCCACGGCCGGGGCCAGGGCCGCCACAGACAAGGGATGGCGAGCGGCACGGATGAATTGTTCGCGTTCGGTCGGGGGCACGGCGAGCTGTTCGGCCAGCGAAGCTGCCAGCTCCCGCGAAGGGCGGCGCTCGTCCGTTTCGATCTTGCGAATCATGGCCGCGCTGGCCCCGGCGCGGCGGCCCAGCTCGGCCTGGGTCAAATCCAGCGCCCTACGGCGACGTCGCACCCAGTATCCGAACGACAGGTTCTCTTGCATCACGCTCGTTTCCCAGCTCACACCAATACTGCACGCATATTGTAACCGTTTTTGTAACGTTTTTTGCAGCGCTTGGCGTGACCAGCGACCGGGAAAAAGGGTGTACTCTGGCAGGTAGATTGAATTTCACTAACCCTGGAGGTACAGCAAAATGAAGCAATCTATCTGGTTTGTACTGTTGATTTTTTTGGCGTTGGCGCTGGCGGCATGCGGCGCAGCGCAAGGGGACCAGGCCCAGGCAGCGGCGGCAGAGGTGGAAATGGAGGCGAAGACGGCCGTTCCAGCTACAGAAGCGCCGCCGACGGCCGTTCCGGCCACAGAAGCGCCGCCGCCCACTGCGGGCCCGGCCCCCGCAGCAGCACCGGCAAAAGAAGAAAGCGCTGATCCCTTCGCTGTTGTCGCGGCCTACGTGGAAGCAGCCAACAGCGGTAAGGTTGAGGACGCGCTGGCGTTCTTTGCCGACGATGCCGTGGTCAGCAACCCGTTGGGCCTGTTCAGCGGCAAAAAGCAGATCAGCGCCTGGCTCGCCGGAGACGTCAAAGGCACAAGGGCGCAGCCGGAAGCGTGGCTGCAGGATGGCCCGTTCGTGGTCAACACGGGAATGGTTACCCTGGCGCGCCTGGAACAGGCGGGCATTGGGCCGGTGCAGTACCGCAGCGAATATCGCCTGAATGAAAGCGGGCAGATCGTCTGGTTTGCCCCCCGCGTCCTGCTGACCCCGGAGCAGCAAGAAACGATGCGTGCCGCCCAGATAGCGCCCCCTCTGCCGGCCGACGAACTGATTGCCACGGCGCGCTCCTATACCGAAGCAGTCAACGCCGGCGATTACGATGCCGCGCTGAGCTACTTTGCCGACAATGCCGTGGTCAGCAACCCGCTGGGGCAGTTTGTGGGCCGGGAAGCGATCGCCGCCTGGCTGGTCGAGGATGTGCAGACGACCCGCTCGCAGCTGTCAAACTGGGCTTTGCGGCCGCCCTTTGTGGTGGCCGAGGGGCCGGTGAGCCTGGCCCGCTTTGAGGCTATGGGCATCGGCGACGTGGCCGCTGCGGTGGAATTCCTGGTGCAGGACGGCAAGATCGTCCTCTTTCGCCCCCGGGTGACCCTGTCCCCCAAACAGAAGGCGGCGGTGGACGCGGCCGTGGCCAGCGCGCAGGCACAGGCAGGGCCCGCCACCGGTCAAGACCCGTTCGCGGGCACCTGGGCGGGCGCAATGAGTTTCGATGATGAGGCAGACGCCGAAGAGATCGTCGTGGTCATCCCGGCGGGCTGCCAGAAAGGCCGCGTATGCGGAAGCATCGAGAACTTGAGCGTGTCCTGCACGTGGGAACTGACCCTGACGGAGCGGAGTGCAGATGTATTCACCTACGTGTTCTCGGACACCCTCAGCGGGGAATGTCCGGCGCCCGGCGTGGGGACGCTGACGTTGAAACCGGACGGCACGCTGTTCCGCGAACATGATACGGGCGACTTTGTGGCCTCCGGGCCGCTGCAAAGACAACCGTAATCCCCCAATCATCTCTGTGCGCCCTGCGGCCGTTGGCACGGCCGTAGGGCGCGATTTATGTGGCCCGCCCCCGGCGCTTCCTATTCATGTCCCGCTTGGGGCGTTTCGTCGTGGTCCGGTTCCGGCGTCTCGTCGTGCTCCGGTTCCGGTGTCTCGTCGTGCTCCGGTTCCGGCGTGTCGTCGTGGTCCGGCTCCGGCGTCTCGTCGTGGTCCGGTTCCGGCGTGTCGTCGCGCTCCGGTTCCGGCGTCTCGTCGTCACCGGACTCCGGCGTGCTTTGCTCGCCGCCCTCCTCGCCGTTCTGCTCCGTGGCCGCGGCGGGCGGGGCCGCGCCGCCCTGGTCTTCCACGGTTGGTTGGACCGGCGGGGTCGCCGGCGGCAGGGTCGGTGGTGGGGTCGGCTCAGACGGGGTGGGGCTGGGGGGCGGCAGGGTGGGCGCGGGAGTGGGGCCGGGCACGGCTGTATCAACCGGCACGGCCGTTGGTCCCGGTCCCGGCTGCGGCAGCGGCTCGTCGGGGCCCGCGTCAGGCAGGCGACCGCTGACCACTTCCACGAGCATTGCTTGCAGCGCACCATCGCCGGTGATGCCGCGCACCTGCACTTCAAAGCCAGGTTCAACCGCGCCATGCACGGTTGTTTGCAGGCCAATGGCCACGGGGACGCCTTCCACCAGCCAGCGCGGCCCGTCCATCTGCTGCACGAACCCGCCGAGGACCACGTTCTCGCGCCGGCCCTGGGCGATCAGGGCCGCGACTTCGGCCGCGCGTTCGGCGCGGAAGCGCCGGTTCAGCGCTGCCGCCGCCTCTGGATTGCGCGCCAGGTCCAGGCGCGCTTCTTCTATATACAGCTTGGCGCCATAGAGATTCTCGCCGGGCAGCGCCGCGCCGGCCGAAAGAGCCAGCCAGGATCCGCCGGCGAAGAAGAGCAGCAGCAGCGCCAGCCCGCCGGCCAGGATGCGGCGCAGCCAGGGGCGGGCAGCCGGACGGGGCGATTCGGCCAGCGCCGCCGATTGGCTCAGGAACAGGGCGCGCGAATCCTGCTGCGCGGCAAGGGAAGGCGAGGTTGCCAGCCCCTCCAGAACCGCCGCCGCCTGCAGGTAGGGGCGCAGTTCAACAGCCGTTTGCGGATCGCGGGCCAGGATCGTCTCCAGCGGCATTCCCTGCTCCAGCAGGTCCAGCGCTTCGATCAGCGCTTCTTCCAAATGGCGGCTCATGGTTCTATCCTCAGTGGATCCATCACTTTCCCCAGGGCCAAAATCGCCCGCGCCTGCAGCATCTTCACCGCCGCTTCGCTCTTGTTGATCGCCGCGGCCACCTCGCGGATGGGCAGGCCATAGCCAAAGCGCAGGGCCAGCACGTGGCGCTGTTCCTCGGTCAACTGCTCCAGCGCGTCGTCCAGCGCCTGGACCTCCATGCGCCGTGCCAGCCCATCATCCAGCGCCGGGCCGCCTGCGGCCAGCGATTCGGAGAGGTAGACCATCTCCGTCTTCTTGCTTTGGCGGTAATACTCGCGGGCGACGTTGCGCGCCGCGCCGAACAGCCAGCCCGCCACCGTATTGGAAGGGGCATTCTTTTCGTGAATGGCTTTGAGGAAGCGCAAGAACACCTCACTGGTCAGATCTTCCGCCGTCTGCGGATCAGGCATGCGGAACGAGAAGTAGCGGTAAATGCCCTGGTAATACAGGTCATGAATCTCCGCTAGCGCCTCCAGGTCATTGCTTCGCGCGCGCCGCAGCAGGGCTATCTCGTCAATCACAAGGGAATGATATGCCACCTTCCGCGGCTTCGTCCAACGCTGTTCCGGGCACAGGCGAGGCAGCGGCCGCACTTTTCTGGTTGCTCTACCCGGTAAGTGTCCAAATGGGGGAAAAGGTAACGCGACGCGGCGAAATCGGGCAGGTTTGGCCGATTTGACGCGCCGCGCGTTACTTTACCGGCCATTTCGCCACTTACAAGGTGACGCCCTCGCGAGGCAAGCAACAGGATGAAAGGAGACAACCCAATGAAACATATCGGCGCAGCAGTTACCGTGGGCATCACGGCCGTCCTTCTTTTGGTCATCGGCCTGCTCAACTTTCTGCCGGTTCAAGGCGCGGACAGCGCCCCGCAGCCGGTCGAAGCGCTCCCGGCCGTGGCCGAAGCGGCCGCCGCGGCTGACCCCGGGGCCGTGCAGGCCGCTTTCGCCGCGCGCGAAGCCCTCTTGCAGGCCCAGATCGCCGAACTCGACCGCGAGTACGCGGCGCGCCAGACCGAATACGAAGAGCGCGCTGCCGATCTGGCAACGCTGATCAGCGGCACGCAGGACCAGCTGGCGCAGTTGCAGAGCCAGGAACGGGCGCTGCAAGGGCAGCTGGCCCAGGTGGAAGGGGCGCAGTTCGAGCGCGCGGCACTTTATGAAAGCCAGCGCCAGGAGGCTGCCTATCAGGTGCAGATCACCTTGCAGCAGCTCCGGGGCCAGTTGGATGAAGCGAATGCCCTGCTGGGCGAAGCCCAGGCCCGTCTGGGCCAATAAGGAAGGTGAATAGATGTCCCGTAGAAATGCTTTACTCAGCGCAGGAATTCTGACCCTATTCCTGGCCGCGCTGTTCCTCAAGCTGCTGCCGGGCGGCGCGGCCCGGGCCGTGGCTCAGGAATCGCACCCGCTGCCGGTCGTTGTGGCCGTGCCGGAAACGCCCGTGCCCGTGACAGACAGCTTTGAAGCCGCCCTGGCGGCCCGTGAAACAACCCTGCAGGCGCAGCTTGCCGGCCGCCAGGAGGCGATCGCGGCCCTGGACGAGGCCTACGGCGCGCAGTTCGCTGAGCTGGAGACCCAGCTGGCCCAGGTGCAGGCGCAGCAGGAGGCTGCCGTGGAGCGCGCCGCCGGGCTGCAGGCTGAAATTGAAGGGGTGAGCGCCCAGATCGGCGCCTCCGACCTCGCCTTCCAGGAGGAAATGGCCGGGCTGCAAAACAACCTGCTGTACGAGGACAGCCAGATCCGGCAGCAGATCGAACTGGTCTCCGCCCAATTACAGCAGGCCTATGCCGAAATCGCGGCCCGCGAGGCGCAGAGCGCATCAGGCGGCGACGGCGGTTCGCACAGCGGCCAGCAGGACGGCGACCACGACGAGGACGACGATGATCACGAAGACGGCGACCATGAGGACGACGACGATGATCACGATGACGACGGGGGCGGCGAGCATGATGATTGAGGCCGCGGCAGCGGCGACAGCGACCTGGAGCGCGGACCGCCATCAGTTCCGGGCCATGAACACGGATGTGCATCTGGCGCTGGTCGGCCCGCGGCCGCGGGCGGCGGGGCGCCTCGTGGAGGACACCTTCCGCTACTTTGAGCAGCTGTTGTCGCGCTTCCGGCCGGACAGCGAGCTGAGCCGCCTAAACGGTAGTGTGGCGCCGTGGTTCGCGGCCAGCCCGGACTTCTACGCGGCGGTGGAAGCCGCGCTGTGGGCCGCGCAGCAGACGGGCGGCATCTTTGACCCCACGATCCTCGACCGGCTGGAGCAGGCGGGCTATGACTGCACCTTTGAGGCGCTGGCGCAGCGGCGGCCGGACAGCCGCCAGGGCCTGCCGCCCGCTGGCCCCGGCCCGAATTATGGCCTGCTGCGGCTGGACCCCTTCACGCAGATGGTCGGCCGGCCGACCGGCGTGCGCCTGGACCTGGGCGGCATGGGCAAGGGCTGGACTGTGGACCGGGCGGCCGATCACCTGGTGACGCGGGGGCACTTCCTGCTCAACGCCGGGGGTGATCTCTATGCCTACGGCAGCCCGGACGGCGGGCGCGGCTGGGCGATCGAACTGGCACACCCCACGCGGCCCGGTCCACTGGCCACGCTTACCCTGGACCACCACGCGGTAGCCACTTCGACGGTCGCCCGCCGCCGCTGGCTGCAGAACGGCCGTTGTGCAGCACCACCTGATCGACCCGCGCAGCGGGCTCCCGGCGCAGACGAACGTGATCTCCGTCTCCGTCGTCGGCGGGCGCGTCTTCACCGCCGAGGTGGCAGCCAAGACCGCGTTGATCCTGGGCCGGGAACGCGGGCTGGCTTACCTGGAAGAACAACCGGAAATGGAAGGTCTGCTCTTCTGCGGCGCGGGCGAACTGCTGCTTACGTCCGGCATGGGGGCCTTGCTGGACCAAGCGCATCCCGCCGGAGGGGCAAATACAGAAAGGCGTACCATGCAAAAAGTGGAGAGTTTGCGATGAAGAGGAACGGCAGAGGCAAGAGAGTAACCCCGGCCAGCAAGGCCACCATCGGCGCGTTGAGCGTGCTGGGCGTGGTCGGAGCCTGGAACGCCATCGGGCGGCAGGAAGCCGCAGCGGCGGCCCAGGAAGCGAGCACGGCCGTGCCGGAAGTGGTTGTCGCGACGGCCGCCCGGTGCCGCCAGCCACGCCCTGGCCAACCATCGCGCCGCTGCCGCCCCTGCCGCGCCTGGAGCTGGCGCCGCTGCCCACGCCGGCGGGCACCGGGCTGGCGGCCGGGGGCGAGGGGGCGCAAACGGCCGTCGCGGGCGCAGCGCAGGTCCTGCTGCCGGAGCTGCCGAGCATTGCGCCGCTGCCTGCGCTGGCGCCGCTGCCCACCCTGCCGGAGTACGTGCCGCCGCCGCCGCCGCCCGTGTCCGTGGCCTCCAATGGCGGCGGCGGGGGGGGCGGCGGTGGAGGCAACGTGAGCCGGGGCAGCTAGACCGCCGGGACCGGGAACGAGCAGAGACAGGAATCCAAAGGAGAAAAGCGAATGGTCAGCAGGACAACGGAACAGGGAACGGAACAAAGAAATGCAATCGGGGCAGCGGCGCTGGGCGGGATGCTGGTCGTGGCGGCGCTGCTGGCGGCGCTGGCGGCAGGCTGGATGCAGGCCGTGGGTCCGCAGGCGGCGGCGCAAACAATCGGCGGGATGGCGCCAACGGCCGTGCGCCAGGCGCTGCAAGAACAGGCGCGGCTGATGGGCCTGCCCCTGGCCGAGGGCAGTCAGGCCTACTGGTATCTGGCGCGGGCGGGGGGGATCATGGCCTACCTGCTGCTGTGGCTGGCAACCTGCTGGGGGGTGATGATGAGCAGCAAGGTAATCAAGGGGGTGGTCAGCACGCCGCTGGCCTACGCCCTGCACGAGTACCTGCCGCTGCTGGCCGTGGTCTTCGCCGCGCTGCACGCGCTGGTCCTGCTGGGCGACAGCTACATCGGCTTCACCCTGTGGCAGGTCGTGGTGCCGTTCAGCAGTCCCTACGAACCGCTGTGGACCGGACTGGGTTCGCTGGCTTTCTACCTCTCCCTGGCGCTGATCGGCAGCTTCTATGTACGCAAACGGATCGGCCAGAAGACGTGGCGCGCCTTTCACTATCTGGCCTACGTGGCCTTTCTGCTGGCCTTGGTGCACGGCTTGATGGCGGGCAGCGACAGCGGCAGTCCGGCGCTGCGCGGCATGTACCTGGTCACGGGTGGGGTGTCGCTGTTTCTGGTCTATTACCGCGCGCTGGCGCACAGCCCGCGGCGGGCGGTCCGCTGAACGGGCGTGGGGGGGGAACAACGCCGGCGCGTTGTGCTACGCCTTGTGGCGCACCGGGGCGCCGTTGCCGGCCGAGCTAACAACGCCGGCGCGTTGTGCTACATCCTGTGGCGCAACGGGGCGCCGTTGCCGGCCCAGCCGACAACGCCGACAGCGGATGCAGACGTGAAGTAATTGTTTCGTTTTTGGAGAAACAATCATTTCACGTTGACATAATGTACAAAGGGTCGGGCGGGCTGGAGGGCGGCGCTCAGGGGGGCTGGGGGTCCTCGGGGAGGAGGGCGATAACGGCCGTTTGCAGGTCCAGGGTCCGGCCGCGCTCCCAGGCAGACTGGTAGGCATCCGTCCCCAGGGTTTCGCGCAGGGCGGACTGCCACTCGCGCAGCAAGGGCCAGGATTCAACCATGCCGGCGGGCCGGTGGGGATGGTTGAAGTAGAGGCTGAGGATCTCGACCGCACGTTCAGAGTGCCCCTGGCGGGCCAGGATGATCCCGGCCACGGGCAGCGTCCAGGTCGATCGGGAGTCCCAACCGAGGCGGGTCGATTTTCCCAAGGCGTTTTGGGCGTGGTGCCAGGCCTGTTCGGGCTGGTCCAGGCCCGCGAGGGCCATCGCCTGGGCCCAATGGCCCAGATATTCGCCAAAAGGGTTGGACAGGCGCTGCTGGGCGGCGCCGGCCAGCCGCTGCCCAAGCGCATAATCGCCGCCCAGGCTGGCGCTCAGGCTCAGGATGGCGAAGCCGAAGGCCTGGGTAAGAGGAAAGACGATGTCCTCGGCGATCCTCACGCCCTCTTGCAGCGGTTCCTGGGCGGCGGGCAAACGGCCGTTAAGGACGTGGCACAGGCCCAGCAGGACCAGCGAATGGGCAGCCTGCGTCTGCTCCCCGCTCTTGCGGCTGACGGCGATCGCCTCGCGGGCATACTGCTCGGCCGCGGCGTATTCGCCGATGCCGAAACTGCCCCAGCCCAGATTTCCCAGGGCATTGGCCTCATCCGACAGGTCCCCAATCCGGTGGGCCAGTTCCCTAGACTCGCGCGTGTAATCCATATATTCCGTGATGTCGTTGCCAAAACCATAGCTGTAGCCGACGCGGTGGAGCGAATGGGCTACATAATAGAGATCCTGCTGGGCCTGGAAAGCGGCCAGGCCCAGCTGGAAGTAGCGCAGGGCCTGGTCGTAGTCGCGCGTCACGCGGGAATGATAGTGGCCGAGGGCCAAATAGGTATGGCCGATTTCCACCTCATCGCCGTTGGCGGCGGCAATAGCCAGGCTTTGCTGGAGCGCTTCCTCGATTTGCGGCTCGATCCGGGCGAACTGCACGTGCAGCAGCTCTGCCCGCGAGGTGAGGCGACCCCAAATACGCCTTGCTTCATCGCTATCCATCGGCGGATCGCCCGGCAGAGCGCGCAGGGCCTGGCGAAACAAAGCCCAGCCTTCCTGGTAGAGGGCACGCATGTACATGAACAGGGAGACGCTTTCCAGGGCCTGATTGACGGCCGGTGTATTCCGTCGCTGCGTGGCCCAGCTCCAGGCGGTGCGCAGGTTGTCCAGGTCCACGTCGATTTCTTCCATGGCCTCCAACTGGCGGCGGCCCTTGAGGTCCTCTTCGCGCTGAGCGACGGCCTGCAGATAGTAAGTGCTGTGGGCATCGCGGACGGGTGTGGCCTGGCCGGCGGCTTCCAGCTTCTCCTCCGCGAACTGGCGTAGAAGTTCGTGCACGGCAAAGCGATCGACGCCTTCGGCCGTGATCAGCGATTTCTGGACCAGGGTACGCAGGGTACGCAGTCCGGCGCCGGCGACCTGCTGGGCGGCCCGGCGGCTGAAGCCGCCACGGAATACAGACAGGCGGCTGAACGTCTCCTGGTCTTCGGCCTCCAGGCGCCGCCAGGAATAGTCAAAGGCGGCGCGAACGCTGCGCTGGCGTTCGGGCATATCGCGGGCCTGGCCTTCGAGGATATCCAGGCTGGCGGCAATTTCGACGGCCACTTCTGCAAACGAGAGCAGCTCCAACCAGCCTGCGGCCAGAACAAGGGCCAGGGGCATTCCTTGAACAAGACGACAGATACGGACGACTTCGGCCAACTCCGACCCGGAAACTTCCCAATCGGGGCGCACCAGCCGGGCCCTGTCCAATAGGAGCTGAACGGCGTCATATTGGCGCAGTTCTTCGGCAGGGCGCCGCGCATCATGCGGATAGTCCAGTCCGGACAGCAGAAAGACCGTTTCGCCAGTTAGATTGAGCTGTTCGCGCGAGGTGATCAGGATTTTGACCCCCGGGGCTGCCTTGAGGATGTCGGTGACGATGTCCGCACCGGCCAGCACGTGTTCAAAATTGTCCAGAACCAGGAGGAGCGATTTGGCGCGCAGATAATCCAACAGGCCCTGGCGCAAGTCGCTGCCGGTCGGATTGCGCAGGCCGAGGCTGTCGCCGAGGGCGACGACGATTTGCCGGTCGTCGCCCAAGGGCGCCAGGGGTACGAAGTAGGCGCCATGGGTGAACTGGTCGGCAAGGTCGGACGACACTTCAATGGATAGGCGGCTCTTGCCGATGCCGCCCGGGCCGACGATGGTCACCAGGCGCCGGCCGGCCCCGGCCTCTAACAGCCGTCGTAGTTCGGTCGATTCCCGCTGCCGGCCAAGGAAGCTGGTGGTCTGGAGGGGCAGGTTGTTGGCCGTGGCCAGCGAAGTGAGGGGAGGGAACTGCGCGGGCAGACCGGGCGCAGAAAGCTGAAAGAGCTGCTCCGGCTGTTCGATATTGCGCAGGCGATGGAGGCCGAGATCCGCCAGCTCCGCATCACGAGGGAGCCAGGACCGGACCAGGTCGGCCGCAGCGGTGGAGAGCAGCACCTGGCTGCCGGCAGCAAGGGACATGATGCGCGCGGCGCGGTTCACGGTGGGGCCATAGTAGTCGCCGTCCCGTTCGTGGGCCTCACCGGTGTGGATGCCCATCCTGACGAGTAAGGGGCCGGTAGCGGACCAGGGTTCGGCGAGCAAAGCAAGTTGGGCGGCTATGGCCGCATCCACCGCCCCGGGCGCAAACTGGAAGGCGGCCAGCATGCCATCGCCGGTGGACTTGATGACAAAGCCCTGGCATCGCTCGATGGCTTCTCTAAGCAGGGTGTCGTGGCGCGCCAGTGCGGAGCGCATGGCCTGCGGATAGGATTCCCAAAGGGTGGTGCTGCCTTCGATATCGGTGAAGAGAAAGGTAACCGTGCCGGTAGGGTGCATGAGCATGGCAATGTTTAGGTGAAGAGAGTCTCCTATGTGCTATGGAGGTGCAAGCGATGGTTGATGCATGTGGACCAACCCGATAGGTGAGGCCATTATAGTCGATTCTGATCATGGTGCTACGCCATTGTTTTTACGCTGCTGCGGGGGCGGGGCGCTGTGGCGATAGGGTGCGCGGGGCACAACGCCGGCGCGATGTGTTACGAGGGTGGCGCGGTTTATGGGAGGAGGGCACAACGCTGGCGTGATGTGCTACGGGGGTGGCGCGGTTTCGGGGGGAGGGAGCTCTTGCTTGACAACATTCGCCGGCTGACCATACTCTACTCCTATGCAGCGACTATCCGTATTCGACATGATGAAAATCGGCGTGGGGCCGTCCAGTTCGCACACCCTGGGGCCGTGGCGGGCGGCGCTGCGCTTCCTGGAGGAGCGGCGGGCGCAGGGCACGCTGGCGCAGATCACGGCCGTTTCCATTGACCTGTACGGCTCGCTGGCCAAGACGGGCAAGGGGCACGGCACTGATTTCGCCCTGCTGATGGGCCTGCGCGGGGAGGACCCGGAGCGCTGCGAACCGGCGCTGCTGGACGACCACGTGGCGGCCAACCGCGCCACGCACCGGGTCGCCCTGCTGGGCGAACAGGCCATCCCTTTTAACCTGGACGCGGATATCCACTTTCACTTCGACCAGGCGCTTGATTTCCACCCCAACGGGCTGACGTTTACGGCCGTTCTGGACAACGATGTAGTGCTACACGAAACTTACTACTCCATCGGCGGCGGCTTTGTGATCCAGGAAGGAGAAGTGGAGGGCGCGGAACAGGCCGTGTCCCTGCCCTACCCGGCCGACAACGCCGCGCAGGTGCTGGCCCACTGCCAGGAGAACGACCTGGCGCTGTGGGAGATGGTGTGGGCCAACGAACTGGCGTGGCGGCCGGCGGAGGAAGTGCGCGCCCGGCTGCGGGCGCTGTGGGAGACGATGCTGGACGCGGTATATCGCGGCTGCCACACGGACGGCCGTTTGCCCGGCGGGCTGAATGTGACCCGCCGCGCGGCGCGCATCCACCGCCAGTTGATGGGCGACGGGGTGACGGTACGGCCGTTGGGCCCGTGGACGGCGGCGGGCCGGGACGAATGGCTGCGGCAGGTGCGGGCGCGCAGCTACGACTTTCCGCGGATGATCAAATGGGTCAGCTGCTTCGCCCTGGCGGTCAATGAGGAGAACGCGGCCTACGGCCGTGTGGTCACCGCGCCTACCAACGGCGCGGCGGGCGTCATCCCCGCCGTGCTGCTCTACTATGCCATCTACTTCGAGGCCACGGAGGAAGAGATCGAACGCTTTCTGCTCGTGGCCGGGGAAGTAGGCACGCTGTTCAAGAAAGGGGCGACCATCTCGGCGGCGATGGGCGGCTGCCAGGCGGAAATCGGCGTCTCGGCGGCGATGGCCGCCGCGGCACTGTGCGAACGGCTGGGCGGCAGCCCGCGGCAGGCGCTGATGGCCGCCGAAATCGCCATGGAGCACCATCTGGGCCTCACCTGCGACCCGGTGGGCGGGCTGGTGCAGATCCCCTGCATCGAGCGCAACGCCATGGGCGCGATGAAGGCGATCACCGCGGCCAACCTGGCCGTGGAAAGCGACCCGGAGCAGGCCAAGATCAGCCTCGACGGCGTGATCCAGACTATGTGGCAGACGGCGCTGGACATGAACGCCAAGTACAAGGAAACGTCCGAGGGAGGGCTGGCGACGCTGATTCCGGTCAATGTGGCCGAGTGTTGAGGGGAGCCGGCCGTTCGCCCTGCCGTTTGGCAGTTCTGTCGAAAACGCAGCGGGAAACCCTGTTGTTATGTTACAATGACGTGGGGTAAGGAATGGGGTTCAATTCATTTCCAGATCGCACCTTTGACTGGCAGCAGCGCTGCGCTGTCGTTTCCGGGCCGTGAACGGTTTTCTGGATGTTTCCTCGGCAGATCAGACACCTTGCTGAGAGCGTACAGCATACCCGGAAATCGAACAGACGCACGGTTCGCAGAGCGAGGGGTGCACGGCCGTGTTTCAACACGCCGTGCTCCGCGCTGCGCGTGCTTAGCCCGGAAACCTGGTCGCGCGGAGGTTCTATGGCTTGATAGCAAGTGGACACGACGTTTGCATCGCAACAGGAACCCGAACAAGGAGACGGAAATGAACCACTCAGGTCGCCCCAGAGCGCGCACCGCGCTCTTCGCTCTCGTGATCGTTCTTCTGCTGCTGGCCGCCTCTACGGTGGCGGCCGGCCCCGGCAATTGGTGGGATGTGGAACCCGAAACGGAAGTTCCATCCCCTTTCTACGACTCCATTCTCTATTCCGAGATCGCGCCGAAACTACGCGAAATTGAACAGAACAGCAACCGCGTGAAAGTGGAAGTGATTGGCCAGTCCGCGGGCGGGCGCAACCTCTTCCTGGTCACCCTTTCCGATCCTCAGGCCATGGGCCGCCTGGGCCAGTACCAGGCGATTCGCAGCCAGATGCTGAAGGACCCGGCCAAGGCCCAGGAGATGATCGACAAGTTTGGCGACTTTAAGGTACCTGTCTTCATCAACGGCAGCATCCACGGGAATGAATACCCCGGTGTGGATGCCGCCATCGAGCTGATCGAAACGCTGGCCTATGACGACAGCCCCGAAGTACAGCACATCCTGGAAAATGTGATCCTGCTGGTCAATGTCGTCCAGAATCCCGACGGCCGTGTTCTGGGCACGCGGGCCAACGCCAACAGCTTTGATCTGAACCGCGATTTCATCGCCCAAACCCAGTCGGAAACGCGGGCCACAGTGAAGATCCTGACGGAATGGAACCCGATGGTGACCCTTGACCTGCACGGCTTTGTGAACCCGATGCTGATCGAGCCGACGACGCCGCCGCATAATCCCAACTACGAGTATGATCTGTACCTCACCTGGGCCTTCCAACAGGCCGAGGCCATGGAAGCGGAACTGCTGGCGCAGACCGGCCTTGCAGCGCAGATTCCATACCGTGATGATCCCAGTGGCTGGGACGACTGGGGTGCGCAATATGTGCCCATGTACTCGATGTATCACGGTTCCTATGGCCACACCCTGGAAACCCCCTCCCGGACCGACCTGGGCGTGGACGCGCACTACGCGGCCGTGTGGGGCGCGCTCAACTTCATCGCCGACAACCGCGAGGCAATGCTGCACGACCAGATCGAGATCTTCCGCCGCGGAATCCTTGACCTGCCGCAAATGCTGATCCCGCAGTGGCTGCTGGACGAGACGCAGTACGACCAATACAACGCGCTGACCATTCAGGAGTTCCCCGCAGCCTACGTGATCCCGGTGGGCAAGCCGTTCCAGCAGAGCACGCATCAGGCGGCGCGCCTGGTTGAATTCCTGCTGTTCAACGACGTGCAGGTGGAGAAGGCCAGCCAGCCTTTTGTGCTTGACGGCGTGCGCTACCCCGGGGGTACTTACGTGGTCTGGATGAACCAGCCAAAGCGGGGCCTGGCCAACACCATCCTGGACACCGGCGTCGACCTATCTGACGTACCCGGCCTGCAGTTCTATTCCGCCCCGGCCTCGTGGAGCCATCCGCTGCTGTGGGGCGCGTTCCGTGCGGTGGCAGCCGATGAGCTGGACGTAAAAACTTCGCCGGTCAACAATCCTACGCCACCAGCGGGATCGGTATCCGGCCGCTCGCCCGCCGCTTACGCCTTTGAACCGCTCAGCCTGGCCGCTTTCCAGGCGGCCAACGCGCTGCTCGATCGCGGCATCGCTGTGCAGCGGGTACCGGCCTCCTTCACGGACGGCGGCTATACCTATGAACCTGGCACCTTCGTCATTGCCGCAAACAAGACCCTGGCGAACGAACTGGCGCGTGATTACGCTCTCGATCTGCAGGGGATCAGCGCCACGCCTGCGGGAGCAGTCCTGCTGTCCGAGCAAACGATCGCCCTGTTCGGCGATGAGGGCGTGCGCCACGCCCTGGAAACGCTGGGCTTTGACTATGACATCGTGGGCACGGCCGACGTCAATGCCGGCGTAGTCGAAAACTACGACGTCTTTGTCAATCGCAACCGCACGTGGAGCGGCCTGGCTAACAGCGGGCGCAGCTCGCTGCTCAGTTTCTTCGCGGCGGGCGGTGACTATGTCGGCCTGCGCACCACGGGCGCTCGCCTGGCCATCGATGCCGGGATCATCAACGCCACCAGCGCAGCGGCCAGCACCTCAAATAATGGCATTGTCAATGTTACTTACGCCGCCGATGACAGCGTGGCCGGTGGTTTCCGTGACGCTGACTATGCTTATGTGGAAGGGCCAACCTGGTTCCCCACCCTGGGCGCGGGCGTGTCCACTGCGGCCACGATGGGCAGCGCCGATTTCTTCCTCTCCGGTTACTGGCCCGGCTGGCCGGTCAGCGGCGCGGCGAGCCAGCCGGTGATCGTGCACACCGCCAATGGCGACAGTGACGTAACGCTGATCGGCCTGGACGCTACCTTCCGCGGGCACCCGGAGAACACGTTCCGCCTGTTGGGCAACGCGATCTTCGGTAGTCTGGAATAAGGACGGGGGTGAGAACGGCGCCAAACGGCCGTTCTCTCTCTCAATCATCTGCCGGCACCGGGCGTGAACATCCCGGTGCCGGCGCTTTCCTTCCTGGCGCTAGGCAGGGCCGTCCCCAAACCCGGGTACAAGCTGATCCAGGAACTCATCCACCTCCGCCGCGTAGGCCTCAAAATCGGTGACGATGTCCGCGGCATGTTCCGATCCCCATTCATTGATGAGCAGGATGGTTCGCGCGGGGTCGCTGTTGGCGTAGATGGCCGAGGAGTGCCCGGCAGGAGTGAACTCATCCGTGGCGGAATGGATCAGCAGGATGGGCATTTCGGCGTCGATCACGGCCGTTTCCGGTGACACCGCGTCTACGTCAAAGCCCGCCAGCAGCTGCGCGTTGAGCAGCGCCCCCTGCAAGAAGGCCCGGCCCACGGTGCCGTACTGTTCGCCCGCCTGGAAGCTGAGAATATCTTCGAGGCTGCTGTAGGGAGAATCAGCCAGGATGAAGGCCACATCCGGGGCCAGGGGGGCCATTTGCAGCGCCGTAGCCGCCCCGTAGGAGACGCCGACCAGGCCGATATCTTCCCGGGCCAGGCCCGTGCGCCGGCCCAACCAATCCAGGGCCGCCTCCCCGTCCGCCTTTTCGAAATAGCCGTAGGTATGCTGCGCGGCCGTGCTTTCGCCATGGCCGCGATGGTCGTAGGCCAGCAGATCACAGCCGCGCTCCCAGAACAGCGGCGCCCAGTAGAGCGCCTGCGCCCGCGTGCCCGTATAGCCATGCAAGAACATCACCGCGCACTGCGCATCGGCTTCGTTCTCAAAGTACCAGCCGGCCAATGTGACCGCTCCGGCATCAATCTGCACGTTCTCCGGCAAGGGCAGGCCCAGCTCCTGCGGCGTGCCCACATCGTCGATACCCTCGGCCAGCGTGCTGGTGGGGCTGCTGAGCACCAGGTTGGCGAAATACCAGCTTCCGGCACCGTAAACCAGCAGCACCAGGACGATAATGACCAGCGGCCACAGCCACCATCTGTTTTCCTTGTCCATTCTTTCTTCTCCC